>NZ_BDBZ01000001.1 GCF_001613245.1 Nocardia speluncae NBRC 108251
CGCCCGTCCAGGACCGTGCACGCCACCGCATTCACCGAGCCGGTGTGTCCGGTGAGGGTGTCGCGGCAGGCGGGGGTGATGCCTCCGCCTGTTGCAGCGACGGGCATCCAGGTGGACTCCTCGGATCTTTCCGTGAAGGCCGACGTGAGGGTTTTGGTGCCGTGGCGTGCCGCGTCCAGTGCGAGGATGCGGCGCCGGGTGGCGGGGTCGGTGTCGCGGTGGTAGGCGATGGAGGTGCGGTAGATGGCGCGGGTCAGCAGCGCGTCGTCGGTGTGGGCGCGGGGGAACTCTGTGACGAGTGCGGCCGGGTCGCCATGAACCAGGAACTCGGTGTCGACGAGGAGTTCATCCAGGCGGCCGGCGGCTTCCGCATACGCCGGGGCGTGGCGCAGCAAGTAGGGGGGTGCGGTGTCCCAGCTACGGAGGGGGCCGTCGGTGGTGGTGTGGGTGGCGAGGAGGTGGGCCAGAATGTCGTCTGGTGTGGGCGTGGTGGTGTCGGTCGTGGGTTGGGTGAGGTGATCGACCAGCCCTTGGTGGAACAGGCGGTAGAGCAGGGTGCCGTCCCGGTCGGGGGTGGTACGCAGGTAGAACAGGGCATCGGGCAGGAGGGCACGGGCGTGTGCGGCGTCGAGGTCGGTGAACACCCCCGCGAGCGGCAGGGCGACTTCCAGTGGCATGCCCTCACCCTGAGCGTGGGCGATCGCCGCGAGGACGGCGCGGATGTGGCGGCCCTCGGAGTGGCTGTCCAGTTCCAGGTCGAGCACCCCGGGAAGCGTCGTGGGCGCCGAGTGACCCAGCTCCGTGGCAGCTTCGACACTGTCGGCGGCGGCAACGCGTCTTAGGTAACGGGTGAAGATCCCGGCCACCAGGAACGAGCCCCACTCTGCCCGATGCCCGGGGGACGGGGTGAGACGGTCGGCGACGGCGCGGGCGAGGCGGTCACGGATCGCGCGCATGTGGGGCGATTTATAGGCGGGCATCCTCGCGAGGAAGCCGGTGAGGTGGTCTACCAGGTCGAGGCGGACCTCCTCGGAGTCAGCGTCATCCAAATCGATGAGGCCGTGTGCGGCCCGTGCGGAATCCAGCAGTGCGGAGAACTGCGGCCACGGGCGTGTGCCCACCACCATGCGCACCACCGGCCGGCCATCGCTGCGCACGGCACCCGCCAAACCGACCAGCTCCGCGCAGACCGTAACCGGGTCAACCGTCTCGTCCAGGGCGTCCACGATCACCGCCGGCACCTCACCCATGTCAGCAAGCAGGCCCGCGAGCACGGACGCATCGACGGCGGCTTCCGCCGCGAAGTCGAGATCGAGTTGGCGGGCGATGGAAGCGAGGACCTCGCCCACATCCCGGCCGCGGGCGTGGACCGCAGCCAGCCGTGGGTTGATCGAGGGACACCCCAGCGGATCACGCTCCAACCGTGCGCGAACGTGCGAGGCCGAGCGCATCTCAACCAGTTCTGGATGTGCCGCACACGCCAACGCCCCCAGCAACGCCGACTTGCCCACCCCGGGATTACCCGTAACCACTTGAAGACCACCCGCCTCGACGTCGTCGAGCCACGGCGCGAGCGCCCGCAGCTGCGAACGCCGACCGACGAACTGGGTTCCGGCCTTCTCGGCGAAGTGGGGCGCGTCCCGGTCGAGGAATTCCCGCAGCGCCGGGTCCACATCCGCGACGCTCGCCACAGTCGGGTCGAAGGCGCCGTTCGGGAAGAACGGCAAATCCGGCTCCCCCGCAGCCGGATCCATCAGGGTACTGTGCACGCTCTGCGAAATCCCCGACATTTTTTCGACCCGTAGCTGGATCTGCCGCGCCACCGTCTTGAACGGTACGTGCGACCACGATCGGTCGGTATCCAACCCGGTCTCGGCGACGGCCTTCAACACCTCGGCCAAAGCTATGCTGAACCGCCCGTCGTAGGCGTCCTCGTCCGTTCCGGACGCGGCGATCACCCACGCATTTACCGGCGTGTGGGACCCGTACACCAGATGCGGAAGCCTCGCCGCACGCCCGGACCGGCACAGGTCGAACAGGAACAACGTCGGCACCCCAGACTGCTGTGCGTCGTTTACCCACTGCGCGGCGTCCGTGCCGGGCCCGACCTGGGCATCTGCGGGCACCACATCCACACGATGCGGATTAGGGCTCGGCTGTCCATGGGAAGCCACATAAATGAGCCGCGCGGACCCGCCGGTAGCCTCGGTCACGACCGCCCGCAACGCCTTTGCCCCGATGTCGCGGTGCACATCGGTGACGTACCCCAACCGGCTCAGGGCCTCGGCGACCGGCGGCACGACCTCGTCGATGAACGGCAGGTTCGAAAACTCCACCGTGCCAACCGGAACCTCACCTCCCGACGGATTCGCATCGAACCGCCCGATCCCCACCAGCAACGCACGCCCGCCGTCCACCCACACTCCCGACCTTCGAATCGAGACACCAGCCTGCCACGCATCGACCGCCCACACACACCGAACAAGACCACTCCGCACACCCGCTTCAACGGGTTCAGCCCCACACCATCGGGCTCATGAAACATGCTTTGAAAGACCTTGTAGCCACGCCCGTCAGATCGGCCCCGCTGATACCGCCGTCCACACTGCTCGGGGACGTTCGCGTGACAACGCGGCCGAGTCTCTGCCCTATCTACTACGGTCGAGACTGTGAGCGATACCCAGTGGACGATTCTCGGTGAGCGACTGGTCGACGAGAACCGGCATATCCGTTTGTCGACGGCGGATATTCGACTTCCTGACGGAGTAGAGTTCACCCAGTACGTCGCCCGTATGCCACGATGCGCGATGACCTTGGTGCTCAACGGCGCTCGCGAGGTACTGCTGATGTACCGGCACCGTTGGATCATCGACCGGTGGATATGGGAACTGCCCGGCGGATACGTCGACCACGCCGAAGATGTCGCCGCCGCGGCAGCCCGTGAGGTCGAAGAGGAGACCGGATGGCGGCCGCGCACGATGCAGCATCTCGTGACCTACCAGCCAGCAATCGGCACCCTCGACCATCCCCAGGAAATCTATATTGCCCATGGTGCCGATCTCACCGCTACCCGACCGGATATCAACGAGGCCGAGACGATTCGGTGGGTACCACTCGGCGAGGCAGTGGAAATGATCGACCGCGGCGAGATCGTCGGCGCAGCGACCGTAGTGGGTGTGTACCGGGCGCTCACTCTGATCTAGCGCTCGTCACCTGCCGACGAAACTCCTCTACTGCCGGAATCTCACAGTATGGGGCAAGCCGTGCCCGCACGTCCCGGAGGTAGGCATATGTTCGGCGCGACTCTACAGTGCCGGCCAGTTCGAGCGCGGTGGTGCCGATCCGGACCGCCTCCTGCGGATCGGCAGCAACGAGGCTCGACGCCAGGAGGCACAGATTGAATACCTTGCCTCGTTGATAACCGTCGCTCATATTGAGAGATCGCCGCGCGAGCACTGCGGCACGATCGTTGTCGCCGAGGTCACGGAAGCACTGAGCAGCCTTCGCTGCCATGTACGCGGTGTCGAGATAGGACAGCCATGGAGGACGATTCGAGCCGTCGCGATCGAATGCGCCCTCGGCCGCGTTCAACGAATTCGCGCAGGATCGGGCATCGGATCGGGCCGCGTGCCCGTGGGCTTCTACCATGTAGCACCCGGCTTCCAGCGCGGGCAGTCCAGCCGAACGGGCAGCGATCTGTGCGGCCCGTGCCAGATCTACCGCGTCACCCGGCCGTCCGACATATGTCGCCTGGTGACTCATGGCTGCCAGGATCTCGGCTCCCAGTGCCGTATCCCCGGCGGCGCGAGCCATCCTGAGTGCCTGGATGAGATACCTCTGCGCGAGGCCGTGTTCTTCGAGGTCGTAGGCGGCCCAGCCCGCCAGCTTCGTGAGCTCGGCGGTGACTGCGAAAAGGCGACGGCCGACTTCTTCGGTATAGCTGGCGCGCAGCAGCGGAGCGACCGACGTGTGTAAGTAGTGCACAACCGTGGAGCGGACCTTACCGCCTCCGACTTGATTGTCCAGATCGCGAAACGCGGTGGTCATGGTGCGCAAAGCGTCGATATCGGATACTCCGATACGGCGGAGCCCTGTAGTCGAGGCCGGGTGCTCGCGGCCGGGGAGGGTCAGCCAGCGCATGCTCGCGGCCGGGTAGACCGCGACCGCGTACGCAGTGCCTTCCAGGAACCGGCGACGTTCCACATCACTGCTCCACAACTCGGTGACGGAGGCGGTCGCCCCCGCGAGGGTCAGCGAAAATTCCAGCCCCGACTTCGCCGATCGATCGACCGCCATCCCGCAATCGGACGGTGTGATGCGGCGACCACACAGCTCCGTCAGAACCTCAGCGATCAAGTTCGGCCCGGGTGACGTCGGTTGCTCCCCAGCCAGCCATCGGCCTACAGACGTGTGGTCGTAGCGGAGTTCTATCCCGATACCCCGGCCACGTTCGACTATTCGCCGCGCGAACCCTTTCCGGCTCGCACGAGTTTCGTAGAGCAGCTCGCCCAGTTGATGGTTCGGCTGCTTGGGGCGACGTCCCATTACCGAAGTGTGGCACGAACTTCGCTCCGGTGACGACGACGTGCTCTTCTGCACACCCCCTCTGCGCACACCTGCCGTCTCCGCGCGCCTTGTCTACCGCTGCGCTGAGCGATGAACTGGGCCAACTGATCCGATCGTGACACCAAAGGAACACAAATGCCCGAGCTTGAACACGTCCACCGTGAGGGACTTGTGCCGCTCGCTGATCTCCGGGTCGGGACTCCTCGTAGACGAGCCTTCTTCGGCGTCGCCGGAAACGCGGTAGTGCGATGATCGGCCCGATTGCATTGGGATGGATCGATGATGACGCCAGCAGTGCGCCCTCATGGGACCGGGTGCAGGTGCTTCGCCTCGCGAACCGACTTGGCTACGACCTCGTATGGCCGGATGAACGCTCGGTGCTGTCCGTGGCCGACCAAGTGCGCAATTCCGGGGCAGATGTGGTGATTCTTCCTGCCCCCGATCACCTCGGTCCGCTGGAGTTGAATCGGGTCATGGATGTCGCCGATGTGGAGACTGTCCTGCCGCGCCTCAGTTTCGCACGCTGGGTATATGGAAAGGTGTCGCCGTGAGCGCCCCGGTCGTCGTGGGCTTCGTGATCGCGATCGCTCTACCGCTGCTGGTGATCGTAGCTGCGATCTGGTGGCCGTCGTGAGCGGAGCGGGCTCCCATGTCGTACAATAAGCCGTACAACTTCGACAGGACGGCGCGATGTCCAAAGCCTTACCCATATCGACCGTGCGTCAGAACCTCTTCGGACTGGTGCAGCAGGTCAACGACGACCACGACACTGTCACTGTCGTGTCCAAGAGTGGTGAGAACGCCGTGCTCATGGCGGAAAGCGATTACAACTCGCTGATGGAGACCCTGTACGTGTTACGCACCCACGGTGGTGCCCGGCTGCTGCAATCCGCCGAAGACGCTCGTGCGGGACGCGCCGAAGCGCATGCGCTCATCGATCCGGATGCCGGGTGACCGCCGCCGAGCGGAAGCTCACGTTCACCGCGCAGGGCTGGAAGTCCTACACAAGCTGGCTTGCCACCGACCGATCCGTGCTGAAAGGCGCGAACAAGATGATCGACGCGGTTCTGCGTGATCCGTTCGCGGGTATCGGCAAACCCGAACCGCTGCGTCACCAACTCGCTGGTTGCTGGTCGCGGCGGATCACGCAGGAGCATCGTTTGGTCTACCTCGTGACAGATACCGAAATTGTTGTGGTGCAAGTGGGTTCACACTACGAGGGCTGAACTAACAGTTCGGCGGACCCTGGGGGAGTTCGGTCCGGAAACGGGCGATCCCGGCAGCCGGTCGCGAGCGGTGATCCGCTGACCGTTTACCGGAACCGTGCCGCCGGGGTCGGCTGAGCAGGGGAGTTGTCGGACGGTGCGTGCACTGGTTATTCCTCGTCGTCCGCGGGGTCGGGTGGGCGACGCACCGTGGTGCGGAGCATGACCCCGGTACTGGTTTCGCCGCCTCGGCGGTGCAGGTTCATCAACTCGTCGAGGCGGTCGTTGTCGTGGGCGGCGAGCGCCTCGATCATCTGGTCGTGTTCGGCGATCACCCGGGCGCGGGCGGCGGGGTCGTACAGGTAGGCGGCGTGGTAGGGCATGGCCAGCGTCCACAGCCGGCGTACCTCGGCGACGACCAGGTTCAGCGGGGACTGTTCGAAGATGGCGAAGTGGAAGGCATGGTTGTGCAATCGCATCGCCAGGAGGTCACCGTGTTCGGCGGCGTCGACGACCAGTTCGCCGAGGCGGCGGACCTCGGTGAGCGCCTTATCGGTGAACCGGGGCAGGGTCGCGATGATCTCCCGCTCGAGTGCGGCGCGCATCAGGTAGATCTGGTCGAAATCCGATTGCTGCAGCCGCGCGACCGTATATCCCACGTTGTGTTCGTGGTCGACCAGGCCGGCGGCCGCGAGCTGGCGCAATGCCTCCCGGATGGGGAGCCGGCTGACGCCGAGGCGTTCGGCCATCAGCACCTGGCGGATCGGCTGCCCGGGTAGCAGTTCGCCGGTGACGATGAGTCGTTCGATGTCTTCGACGACCCGTGCCGCCGCCCGTTCGCCGTCGCGCCCGCGGTCTGCGGGCGGGGTTTCTCCGCTGGGTCTGCTCACGGGTTTCCGAAGATACCAGCCGCACGGAGTTCGTCGATACGATCGGTGCCGTATCCCATCGCGGTGAGCACAGCGGTGGTGTCGGCGCCGAGTGGCACGGCGGGACGCGGACGGCGGTGACCGGACCGGCCCAGGGCGATCGGGACACCGATACCGCGGTAGTCGTCGTCATCGATGTACAGGCCGCGATGCCGGGCCTGTTCGGATTGCAGCGCTTCATCGACCGTGTGCACCGGGCTCGCGGGTACGCCGGCCTCTTCGAGTCGCCGGCCAAGATCTTCGCGCGAACACTGCGCGATACGTTCGCCGAGCAGCGCGACGAGTTCATCCCGGTGGGCGTAGCGGTCGCCGTTGGAGGTGAAGCGCGGATCGCCGGCGAGTCCGGGCAGGCCGAGAGTTTCGGTGAGCGCACGGAATTGGCGGTTGTTGGCCGCGCTGACGAAGAAATCACCGTCCGCGGCCCGGAACACCTGATACGGCGCCACTGTGGGATGGAAATCCCCCGTCCGCTGCGGCACCGTGCCGCCTGCCATCCAGTTGGCCGCGTGGGGGTGCAGGAGGGAGAGGACGGAGTCCAGCAGCGTGATATCGACCAGCTGGCCCTGCCCGCTGCGCCCGCGTTCGAGCATCGCCAGCAGGATGCCGCTCACCGCCATATTGGCGGCGACGATATCGACGATCGGAATGCCGACGCGTAGTGGGTTGCCGTCGGGATAGCCGTTGATGCTCATCAGGCCACCGAAGGACTGCAGAACGGCATCGTAGCCGGGCAGCCCGCCCATCGGCCCGTCCACACCGAAACCGGTGATCCGGCAGTAGATCATCTGCGGATGGCGTGCGCTGAGCACGGACTCGTAGTCGAACCCCCAGCGCGCCAAGGTGCCCGCCTTGAAGTTCTCGACCACGATATCGGCGCCCGCGAGCAGATGCCCGAGAATCTCCCGGCCCGCGTCGGTGCGCAGATCGAGGACGACGTTGTCCTTGCTGTGGTTGAGGCTCGCGTAGTAGGCGCTGCTCGCCCCGGATTCCAGAAAGGGGGGTCCCCAGCTGCGGGTCTCGTCGCCGGTGGGCGCTTCTACTTTGATGACTTCGGCGCCGTGGTCGGCCAGGATCTGGGCGGTGTAGGGGCCGGCGAGTACCCGGCTCAGGTCGAGCACCCGCACCCCGGTGAGCACACCGTTACCGGTGGCGGTGTCCGCCGAACGCCATGCGGCACGGCCGTCGATGGCGGGCATGGCGGCAGGGTTCTCGGCGGGTGTGGTGACGGTCATCGATTGTTCCCTTCTGTCGCCGCGCGGGTGCCCACGTCGCCGGATCCGGTGACGAGGTCCCAGACGTCGGCGCCGCCTTCGAGGATCCGGTCGGCGAGGATGCCGGCCCAGTAGCGTTCCGACCCGTACCGTTCTCGCCAGGCCAGCAGGGCCGTGGTGGATCGGCCGAGCGGATATTCGGCGGTGAACCCGATCGCGCCGTGGAGTTGGTGGCCCGCGGCGGCGATTTCCCGGGCCGAGGACGAGGTCACCACTTTCGCGGCGGCGATGGCGGTTCGCGCCCGGTTCGGATCGGAGCCGGCGTCCTCGGCTACGGCCGCTTCGATGGCCGTTTCCATGAGCGTGGTGAGCGCGGCCATACCGGCCAGCCGCTGCTGCACGGCCTGGAATTTGCTCAGCGGGCGGCCGAACTGGGTGCGCTGTCCCGCGTATTCGACGGTCCGGTCGCAGACAGCGCGCGCCGCGGCGGCGAGCGCGACGGCGTAGGCGAGCGCACCACGTTCGGTGAGTTCGGGTTCGCCGACCGGGGATTCGGCATACGATTCGACCGCGACGGCGTCGAAGTCGTAATCGGTGACGGCGGCACCGATGAGATCGGTACCGGGCGTCGCCGTGACGCCGGAGCCGGTGGCGGAAAGGAACGCCACCGCAGGCCCGCGATCCGCGACGACCGGGTCGAGCAGTATCACCAGCCGATCGGCGTCGGCTCCGTGCACCACCGCCCGTACCGAGCCGTCCAGAACCGGTCCGCCGGCACCGGCTTCGCGGACCGCAGTGCCGGGACGCGCGTGGGCAATCGTAGCGGTGTGCGCGCCCAGGGAGATATCACAGCGTGCCGCCAGCCAGCCGGCGAGCACAGTGTGCTCGATGAGCATGGTGAGGGCACCGCCGGTGACCGCGGCCGAGACCACGGTGAGCGCCTCGGCGAGGGTGCCGCCGCTGCCGCCGCGGTCTTCGGGGATACCGATTCCGGTGAATCCGGCGTCGGCGAGTACCGACCAGACGGCGCTGTCCATACCGGCGGCGGGAGTGGTGGTGTCGACACCCGCCCGTTCGATCATCGCGCGGACGGTCGCGAGTAGTTCGGCGTTCGGGCCTGTCATCGCAATCCCATTCCGCGAGCGACGATTCCGCGAAGGATCTCGTTCGTCCCGCCACGTAGTGTGAACGCCGGAATATGCAGCATGCTGTCGGCCAGCATGCGGGCGAACGGATCGTCGCCGGTGCGGCGGGGATCGGTAGCGCATGCGGCCCGCACTGCCTCCACCAGATCGCCTTCGAATGCCGACCCGAGGTCCTTCACCATCGCCGCCCGCACATCGGGCCGGCGCCCTCCGGCCAGTTCGGCGGCTACCGACAACGACATCCGGCGCAGGGCCCAGGCCTGCGCCGTGAGTGTTCCCAGCGTGATGCGTTGTTCCTCCGTGGCGCCGGAGCGGCGCAACTCGGCGGCCCAGGCCCGCAACAGCGGCATCGTGGACAGATAGCGTTCGGGACCGGAGCGTTCGAAGGCGAGCTCGCGCATCACCTGCGTCCAACCTTCACCGCGCCGGCCCAACAGGGCCTCCGGACCGACACGCGCGTCATGGAAGATCACCTCGTTGAAATGGGCCTCGCCGTCGATACTGCGCAGCGGGCGCACCTCGATATCGGGGTGTGACAGGTCTACGAGGAATTGGGATAGTCCGGTCTGTCGATCACCTGCGTCGCCGTCACTGCGGGCGAGCAGCACCATGGCATGCGCCAGATGGGCGCCGGTGGTCCACACCTTCGTCCCATTGAGGGTCCAGGATCCATCGTCGTGGGGGAGGGCACGGGTGCGGACGGCAGCGAGATCGGAGCCTGCCTCTGGTTCGCTCATGCCGATCGCGAAGAACAGTGTTCCGGCGGCGATTCCGGGCAGATAACGCTGTTTCTGTTCTTCGGTGCCGTTGGCGAGGATGCCCGGCGCCATCTGGCGGTCGGCGATCCAGTGCGCGGCGACCGGTGCGCCGTGGGCGAGCAGCTCCTCGGTTACGACGAAACGTTCGACCGGAGACCTGTCGTGGCCGCCGTAGGCAGCCGGCAGGGTCATCCCCAGCCAGCCCTGCTGCCCGAGCCGGGCGCTGAACTCGGGATCGAATCCGCTCATCCAATTGTCCACGGCCGGAACGAATGTGAGCGCCGCGAGTTGCTCGTTCAGGAAGGTGCGTACCTCGGTGCGCAGCGCATGCAGTTCCGGGCTCTCGGCTACCGGCGAACCGGCTCCGGTGGTCATCGCCCCGGCCCTCGCGACGACCAGGATGCCTGCCCCTTACGCGACATCGACCACATCTGCACGCCGCGTTCGATCTCGAGTGCCGATGACCAGCTGACTGCCGGTGGCCCGAGCTCGAGGCGGGCGCTGGTCATGATCCGCCGGCTCAGCTCCGGGTCGGCGGCCGGCGTGGTGGTGAGCTCGGCGATGAGCGGATCGAGATCGGTTTCGGGGACGGCGGCGTAGGCGAGCCCGCAGGCGGCTGCCTCGGTTCCGGTCATCGAGCGTCCGCATGCGGCGAGGGCTACGGTTCGGGACCAGCCGGCCGCGCGACCGAGCAGCGCGAGGTGACCGCCGCCCGGGTGGATGTTGCGGGCCAGGAACCCGCTGTCGAGCACCGAATCCGGCGTCAGCACCATGATGTCGGCGGCCAGGGCCAGGTTGAGTCCGGCGCCCACGGCGCCGCCGACGACTCGGGCGATCGTGGGAACCGGCAGGGAACCGACGCGCACGAAAGCGCTGTAGACCGCTGAAGTGCGGCGCACGGCTTCGGGAGAGGCCGGATCCGCAGAGGAGGCCGCGAGATCGCGGGTGTCCGCACCACTGCAGAAGTATGCGCCGGCGGAGCGTACGACGACCGCGCCGATAGTGGGGTCGTTCTCGACCTGATCGCAGAATTCGCCGATGAGCGCGGCCATTTCGAGGGTGATGGCGTTCTTGCGGCGGGGATTGTCGAGGGTCAACTGCGCGACGCCGCCGGTGAACTCGGTCAGAACCGAGGCTTCTGGCGGTGCGCCGGCCGAATCGTCTGGCGTCATGAACCAGACCGTAGCAGATTGGATCCAAAATAAGATCCATTATTGATTGACAATCTGTGGTGTGCGCCCGGAGAGTGGCAACAGTGAAGAACGCCAACCGGATTCGACCGAGTGGCGGGCAGAGAGGAGTACTCGTGTTCGAGTTGACCGGGCGGATCGCCCTGGTATCCGGAGCAGGTCAGAGCGTGGGCGAAGGCATCGCGACGGTGCTCGCGCGGCAGGGTGCCGCGGTGATCGTCAACGACCTCTTCGGCGAGCGAGCCGAGCGGGTGGCCGCGCAGATCGTCGCCGAGGGCAACACGGCGATCGCGAAGGCGTTCGATGTCACCGATTACGAGGCAACCGTCGCCGCCGTCCGTGCGGCCGAGGCCGAACTGGGCGGGCAAGTGAACATCCTGGTGAACAATGCCGGGGTCGCGCAGACGCGAGTCATCAAGCCGTTCCGCGAGCTCACTCCCGACCAGTGGCCGCCGTCGATCGATCTCAACATCTACGGCGCGATGAACTGCGTCAAAGCCGTGCTGGACGGGATGTGTGACTCCGGTTGGGGCCGGATCGTGCAGATCTCGTCGGGCTCGGCGCGAACGGGGCAGAACATCAACTACTCGATGTATGCCACCGGCAAGAGCGGTATCGAGGGTTTCATCCGGCATCTGGCGGCGGAGACCGGGCAGTATGGCGTTACGGCGAATATTGTCGCACTCGGCCAGCAGGCCAACCTGGCGGAGAAGATGACGCCGGAGATGATCGACAAGATCATTACGACCATCCCGATCGGCCGTCTCGGCGATCCGATCGAGGTCGGGGCTTTCTGCGCGTATCTGGCCTCGAACGAGTCCGGGGGGATGACCGGCCAGACCCTGGACTTCAACGGTGGGTCGCAGACCCGATGAGCGGGATATGGCGACGCCGCCGCAGATGAGATCGACCCGGCGGTGAGCGTGGACTCCACCACTGCGGCCGACCGGACGCGGCGCAGAAAAATCCCGGCTAATGGGACGCGAGATCCGCCGCGACGCACCGATCCCAGATCTCGCGCGCCGCTACCCGCACCGGACCCACCAGCGTGCGGTAGTCGAGCGAGGTGACCGGCGCGCACACCGAGATCCCGGCCAGGTTGCCGTAGATATGGTCGGGCGGCCCGAGTGAGACGCCCACACAGCCGAGGCCGGTGAACGCTTCCCCGCGATCGAACGCCGCGCCACGATCACGGACGGCGGCGAGATCGTCCGCGAGCTGGGCTTCGGTCGTCATACTCTGCGGTGTGCGCCGGACCGGTGCGCCGCCGCCCGAGCGGCGGAGTTCGCCGGAGATCGGCCGGTGGCCGGACTCCCCGGCGAAAGCCAGCTGTGCCTTACCCACCGCTGTGAGGTGGGCGGGTATCCGCTGACCGACGGCCGTGGGCGTGGGGCCGGAGGCGCGGCCGTTGACCTTCGCCAGATAGACGGTGTCGCCGCGGCTGACAACGGCGAGCTGGATGGTGAGTCCGGTGCGGTGCGCGAACGCCTGCATGATCGGCCGGGCGCCGCGCAGCAGGCGGTTCTGATTGAGCGCCGCCTGGCCCATCTCATAGGCCTTGACGCCGAGTTCGTAGGTCTGTTCGGGCGAACGCGCGAGCCAGCCCGTGTTCGTGAGCTGTTCCAGCAGGCGATGGACCGAGGAGCGCGGCAGGCCGGTGCGGGAGGTGACCTGCGCGAGGGTGAAAGGACCGGCCCCGTTGAACGTCTCCAGAACGAGGGATATCCGCTCGACGACCGAGACCGGTACTCCAGCGGGACTTGATGTTCTCATCCGACCTCCAGCACGCATCACAGCTCTGTGACGTGAGTCACGGTACTACTACATGCGGGGCAGCTCAACGCACCGTGACGAGCATCGTCTCCGACGATCGCATCCAGCCACCGCCACGGCCGAGTGGTCCTCCCGGTCAGCGAGACGCCGGCCGGGTCGGAAAAGGCTCCCACTCAGCAGGAGATTCGGGTCACACCGGGGTCGCGGCTGCGAAGGTGGACACATTGCGACGAGTTCCGCGGTCGCAATCATCTGACCAGGAGGTATCGTGAGTCCCACGATCGAGACCGGCAATGAAGTCCGTGTCATCGACACCGGTGCGCCGCCTGCGCGTTATGCGCGGGGCTGGCACTGCCTCGGTCTGCTGCGTGACTTCGCCGACGGCCGCCCGCACCAGATCGCCGCGTTCGGTACCGAGCTCGTCGTCTTCCGCGGCGAGGACGGGAAGGTGAACGTCCTCAACGCGTTCTGCCCGCATATGGGTGGGAATCTGGCCCGAGGCACCGTGAAGGGCAACGATATCGCCTGCCCCTTCCACGACTGGCGGTGGCGTGGGGACGGGAAATGTGCATCCATCCCGTACGCCCGGCGGGTTCCGCCGCTGGCCCGGACCAAAGCGTGGCCGACCAGGGAGATCAGTGGGCAGCTGTTCGTCTGGAACGACCCGCAGGGCAGCAAGCCGCCCGCCGGGCTGGAGATTCCGGCGATCCCGACCTACGGGGATCCGGGGTGGACGGACTGGGTGTGGAATTCGATCGTGGTCGAGGGCTCGCACTGCCGCGAAATCGTCGACAACGTCGTCGATATGGCGCATTTCTTCTACGTCCACTACGCCATGCCGACCTATTTCCGGAATGTCTTCGAGGGCCATACCGCGACCCAGGTCATGCGGTCGCTGCCACGTGCCGATGCGACCGGAGTCAGCACCAGCACGAATTACAACGACGAAGGTCAATCGGACGCCACGTATTACGGTCCTTCGTACATGATCGACAAGCTCTGGAGCGGCGGCCAGGCCGGGGCCGGTGAGCCGCGTATCTACCTGATCAACTGCCATTACCCGATCAGTCCGACCTCGTTCCGGCTGCAGTACGGCGT
Organism: Nocardia speluncae NBRC 108251; assembly: GCF_001613245.1. Classification (GTDB taxonomy): domain Bacteria; phylum Actinomycetota; class Actinomycetes; order Mycobacteriales; family Mycobacteriaceae; genus Nocardia; species Nocardia speluncae. The sequence continues at coordinate 13,876 of NZ_BDBZ01000001.1, forward strand.
GATGGTGGAGAAGCCGACCGGCATGGACGATGCCGCGGCCGAGCAGGTCGCTACCGCTGTGGCGCAGGGCGTCGCGATCGGTTTCGAACAGGACGTGGAGATCTGGAAGAACAAATCGCGGATCGACAATCCGCTGCTGTGCGAGGAAGACGGCCCGGTATATCAGCTGCGCCGTTGGTACGAACAGTTCTACGTCGACGTCGAGGACATCGAGCCGGAGATGGTCAACCGGTTCGAATTCGAGATCGATACCGAACGCGCCCTGCAGAATTGGCAGGACGAGGTCGATGCGAATCTGGCCGCCGGTCGTAGCGCCATCCCGGCGCAGCGTCGGGCAGCCTCCGCATCCTCCTGACCACTCTCACCCCGAAACATTCCCGTTTCCCGGACCAGGAGCTCCGATGTCCTACGAAGTACTCGACAAGATCGTCGCCATCGCCGACGAGATCCGCGCCGGCGCCGAGGAGGGGGATTCCCTCGGCCGTCTGCCCGACGATATGGCCAAAGGCCTGAAGGATGCCGGAATCATCCGGCTGCTGCAGCGCAAGAAGTACAACGGCTACGAGGCGCATCCGCGCGAGTTCGCCGAAACCGTGATGAAGACCGCGAGTTTCTACGGTTCCGCCGGTTGGGTCGGCGGCATCGTGGGTGTGCACCCCTGGCAGCTCGCTTTCGCCGATCCCAAGGTGCAGGAGGAAATCCTCGGCGAAGACACCGATACCTGGCAGGCCTCGCCGTACATGCCCGGCGGTGTCGCCGTGCCGACAGGCGATGGTTATGTGATGAACGGCCGCTGGCAATTCTCCTCCGGCACCGATCATTGTGACTGGATTTTCCTCGGCGCCATGGTAGGTGGTGCCGACGGTAAACCGTTGATGCCGCCACAGAGCCTGCACGTGATTCTGCCCCGGTCGGACTATGAGATCGTCGCGGATTCCTGGGATGTGGTCGGACTGCGCGGCACCGGAAGCAAGGACATCATCGTCAAGAATGCCTTCATTCCGAACTACCGGGTGATGGACGGGGGGAAGGTGATCGACGGTACCGCGGCGAAAGAGTACGGCGTCACGGAAACGCTCTACAAGATGCCCTGGTCCACCATGTTCCCGCTGGGCATCACCGCCGCGACCATCGGCATCTGCGAAGGCGTGCTCGCGGCGGGGGTCGACTATCAGCGCAACCGGGTCGGTGCGACAGGCACGCTCGTCAAGGACGATCCCTACGTTCTGCACGCGCTCGGTGAGGCGGCATCGGAGATCGATGCGGCCCGGCAGCAACTGCTGGCCAATGTCGACCGTATCTGGGACAAGGTCGACCGCGGCGAGGAGATCGACTTCGAAGCGCGGGCCGCGGTGCGCCGCGATCAGGCCCGTGCCGCCTGGCGGGCGGTCCGCGCCGCCGACGAGATCTTCGACCGAGCGGGCGGTAACGCGCTGCGGATGGACAATCCGCTCCAGCGATTCTGGCGTGACGCGCATGCCGGTCTGCACCACGCCATCCATGTCACCAGCACCACGTATCACGCGGCCGCCATGTCGTCACTCGGTGTGGAGGTCCCCGAGGGACCGCTGCGCGTGATGATCTGAGAGCCCCGGAAAGGAATTACGGACACACGATGACGGAAATCAGAGCACTCGGCTACGTACGGGTTCAGGCCACCGATATGGAACGCTGGCGTGAGCTCGGGTTCGAGGTACTGGGCTTCGCACCCGGTTTCGGTGACGAAACCGACGCCCTGCACTTCCGGATGGACGAGCGAGCATCACGCATCACCGTCGAGCACGGTGACGTCGACCGGGTGACCGCGGTCGGCTGGGAGGTCCGGGACGCGCCCGCGCTACGCCGGCTGACCGCCACCCTGGACGGGGCCGGTGTCGCGTATACGCCCATGAGCCAGGAGCTGGCCGACAGGCGCAAAGTCGAGGCCGGTATCTGCCTGAAGGATCCCGGCGGCACCCCGCTGGAATTCTTCTACGGACCGGTGCTCGAACACAGCCCGGTGATCACCAAGTTCGGCCAGAAATTCGTCACCGGCGATCAGGGCCTGGGCCATGTGGTGATGCCGACGACCAACTTCGACGAATCGTTCGCCTTCTACACCGAAACCCTGGGGTTTCTGTCCCGGGGCGCTTTCCGGATGCCTGCGCCACCGGAGGCGGGTCCGTTGCGGATCCGGTTCATGGGAGTCAATCAGCGTCACCACAGCCTGGCGATCATGCCCAGCATGGAGGGTCGCGATCCGGGCCTGATCCACGTCATGGTCGAGGTGGACGAACTCGACGCGGTCGGCCGCGCCTACGACCAGGTAGCGGCCCGCGGTTTCCCGGTGTCCTCGACCCTGGGCCGGCACACCAACGACAAGATGATCTCGTTCTACGTGCGGGTACCCGGTGGCTGGGATATCGAATACGGCACCGGCGCCAAGCTCGTCGACGAAACCTATTACACGGCCGAAGAGATCACCGCCGACAGCTACTGGGGCCACGAATGGATGTGGGCCCGAGAGATGAAGGAAGCGCAGCGGGCTGCGGAAGCCGGCGAAGCAGAACCGGCGCGAGCCTGAGCTCCCGCCGATTCCGGTGCAGGGACCGCTGAGCCGGAGGGTGAGCCCGCCCGTCCGGTTGTGCCTGCCGAAGGTGGCGGGCCGGCACTCCACGGTGTCGGCCCGCCAACCGGAGGCGGCCGGTTCTGGAAGCGGCAGTGGTGGTGTGCGGCAATAGTTCGGCAGGGCGTTGCAGGTCTGACGAGGGACGTGATGTGACGGAAATCAGTACCGCCGAGCATGCCGGGTATCGGGAATGGTGGGCGCTCGCCGTGCTCGTGTTGGTCGCGGTGCTGATATCGATAGACGGCACAGTTCTGTACATGGCGGTGCCCGCGCTGTCCGCCGATATCGATCCGAGTGCAACGCAGTTGTTGTGGATCGGTGATATCTACGCTTTCGTGCTGGCGGGTCTGCTGATCACCATGGGAAACCTTTCGGATCGTATCGGCCGAAAACGTTTGCTGCTTATCGGTGCCGCCGCCTTCTGCCTGGCGTCGGTGCTGGCGGCGTTCGCTCCGAACGCCGAGATGCTCATTATCGGGCGCACGTTGTTGGGTGCTGCCGGTGCGACTTTGCTGCCGTCGACATTGTCGATCATTAGAGCGATGTTCTCGGACGCGAAGCAGCGCAGGAAGGCGGTAGCGCTCTGGGCCGCCGGTGCAGCCGTCGGTGCCGCGCTCGGACCGCTTGTGGGCGGTGTGTTGTTGACGAATTTCTGGTGGGGTTCGGTCTTCTTGATCAATGTGCCGATCATGGTGTCGGTGCTGGTTGCCGGCCTATTTCTGATTCCCGAGTCCTACGGCGATAAGACGCATGCAATCGACCTTGTCTCGGCGGCGCTGTCCATCCTGTCGATTATCGCCATCGCCTACGCGGTAAAGCATCTCGTCGGAAATGGTTTGGAATGGAGTGTTCTGGCCGCAGGCATCTTCGGCCTGCTCGCCGGCTGGATATTCCTGCGCCGACAGCTACTGCATCCCAGTCCTCTCTTGGATCTATCACTGTTTCGGATGCCTTCATTCGCCGGCGCGGTGGCTACCAAGGCGCTGTCGATATTCGCGGTCCTCGGAATGTTGTTCTTCTTCTCCCAATACCTCCAACTCGTCCGTGGGTACGGACCGCTACTCGCCGGCATTGCCGAACTGCCGTCATCCGTCGGTTCGGCTGTCGCAATCGCGTGTATCGGAATCCTGGCGGCACGGCTCGGCGCGGGCCGTTCGATCAGTGCGGGCCTGGCCACCGCTGCGGTCGGCCTCGCCGGTCTCGGGGTCACCGCCACCCAACAGCATTTTCTGGGAATCGGCATCTTCTTGGCCGTTTTCGGTCTGGGTGTCGGAATATCGATGCCGCTGTCGACCGATGCCGTGGTCTCGTCGGTTCCTACGGAACGTGCAGGTGCCGCTTCCGCTATCGCCCAGACAGCCTATGAACTGGGTGGCGCACTCGGTATCGCAATTCTCGGCTCACTCAATCTGGCGGTATACCGGACAAGTCTCGATCTACCCGATGGCACCGGCCTCCGCGACGCCGCGGCCGCAAACGACTCCCTCGCTGTCATATTGGCAGGTACCGAAGACACTGCAGTGGCAGAACAGGCCAAGGCCGCATTCACCACGGCAGTGCAGACGACCTCGCTCGTCGCCGCATTGATCCTTGCGATCGCTGCCGCGATCGCTTGGCGGGTGATCCCCTCGCCGAGCCTTGCCCGAAAGAGCGCATAACGTCCCCGCTGCCGCGCCGGATTCGCCCGCACGCCGTATCCGGCTGGCAGGGGTGATCGGCGCGACCGGTTTCGGCCGGAGACGAGCTCGAGGTGCTGCCGCCCGAGGGGCAGGTGAACCTCGGGCCGGCGAGATCCGCACCGACGAGGACCTGGTCGAGGGCTACCGCCCGGCCTCCCGAGCCGAGCCGCGCGAGTGGTCCACCGCTCACGTCGGTGGTGGGACTCGAATTGGAGGTCCGCTGGGTGGGAACACACGGTCGACCCGGGCTGCGGGGCCCTTAATTTGACTTCGAAGACAGATACCTCTGCGAGGGAAGTGAATGTTGTGACAAGCCAGGACAGCGATTTCGATGCCGTCGTCGTCGGTGCCGGGATCTCCGGCCTGTACGCGGTGTACAAGTTTCGTCGGCGCGGTATGCGCGTGCACGGCTTCGAATCCGCCGAGGGCGTCGGTGGCACCTGGTATCACAATCGGTACCCGGGGGCGCGGTGCGATGTCGAGAGTATCGACTACTCGTACTCGTTCGACGAGGAGTTACAGCAGGAATGGACCTGGACCGAACGGTTCGCCACCCAAGCGGAGATCCTGCGCTATCTCGACCACGTGGCCGATCGCCATGAACTACGGTCGGCCTACGATTTCCTGACCCGCGTGACCTCGGCCGTCTACGACGAAGCGACGGGACGGTGGACGATCACCACTGATACGGGGAAAACCGTTACCGCCCGTTTCTGCATTCTGGCGACCGGCGTGCTGTCGGCCACCAACAAACCGGATATCCCCGGCCGCGACACCTTTGCGGGCGAGACCTATCACACCGGTGAATGGCCACACGAGCCCGTCGATTTCACCGGCAAACGGGTGGGCGTCATCGGCACGGGATCGTCCGGTATCCAGGCCATTCCGATTATCGCCGAAGAAGCCGACCGGGTCGTCGTCTTCCAGCGCAGTCCCAATTATTCGATCCCCGCGGGCAATCGGCGGTTGACCGACGATGTCCTTGCCCAGGTGAAGGCCGATTACGCCGAGCGGCGCCGGCTGTCCCGGATCAGCGGTGGCGGCACACCGAACAGCCCGCACCCCAAGGGGGCGATGGAGGTCGACGAGGCCGAGCGGACCCGGATCTACGACGAATGGTGGCAGCGCGGCGGATATCTGTTCACCAAAGCGTTCCCGGATCAAATGGTGAGCAAGGCAGCCAACGACACCGCGCGCGAATACGTCGAGGCGAAGATCCGGGAAATGGTGGAGGATCCGGCGATCGCCGATCAGCTGATCCCCACCGATCACCCGATCGGGACCAAACGGATCGTCACCGATACGGGATATTTCCAGACATACAATCGCGATAACGTCACGCTGGTCAACTTGCGGCGCTCGCCGATCACCGAGATCACCGGGTCCGGTGTGCGGACCGGCGAAGCCGCCTACGACCTGGATATTCTCATATTCGCGACCGGTTTCGACGCGATGACCGGGTCGTTGTCGCGGATCGATATCCGCGGCCGGGCCGGGCGGGAACTGAGCGCCGAATGGTCGGCCGGACCACGGACCTATCTCGGGCTGGCCGTCGACGGTTTCCCGAATATGTTCGTCATCTCCGGTCCCGGCAGCCCGAGCGTGCTCGCGAATATGGTGCTGATGGCCGAGCAGCATGTCGACTGGATCGCGAACTGCCTGGATCACCTGGATGCGCACGATATCGCCACGATCGAGGCGAATCGGGAAGCGGCCGACGAGTGGGTGGCCGAATGCAATGCGAAAGCCGCGGGAACGCTGTTTCCGACCGCGAATTCCTGGTACCTGGGCGCGAACATCCCCGGTAAACCGCGCGTATTCATGCCCTATATCGGTGGTTTCGGCAATTACAACACCATCTGCGCCGAGGTGGCGGCGGCCGGATACAAGGGTTTCGCGCTCGACGGCAGGGCCGCAACGGCCGGCAGCTGAACGACGGTACGAACGCCCCGGCGCGGGCGCCTTATTCCCTACGACGAAATGTGAGGACGTGGTCGAGATGGGTGGACAACGAAGGTCGGACCTGCATCCGGATGTCGAGGCGATGCTGACGGCGCTGGAAGCGTTCCCGGATGTCACCCAGCACACGGCGGCGGAGTTGCGCGAGATCATTGCGTCGCGCCGCGCACCGTTGGCACGGGAGCCGCAGATGCGGATCGCGCAGGACCGCACAATCGATGGTCCGGGCGGCGAACTGGCCGTTCGTCTCTTTGTACCGCACGGCACCACCGGTGCCCGGCCGGTGGTGGTGTTCGCTCACGGCGGTGGTTTCGTCTTCTGCGATCTGGACAGTCACGACGAATTCTGCCGGTCGATGGCCGCGGCGGTGGATGTCGTGGTCGTCTCGGTCGACTACCGGCGGGCCCCGGAACATCCGGGGCCGGCGGCGCTGGAGGATATGTATGCCGCTGTGCGGTGGACCGCCGAACACGCCGTCGAGTTCGGCGGCGACCCGGAACGTTTGGTGGTGGCCGGTGACAGCGCCGGTGGCAATCTGGCGGCGACGGTGAGCCTGGCCGCCCGCGACCGCGGTGGCCCGGCGATCGCGGCGCAGGTCCTGCTCTACCCGGTGATCGACGACGATTTCACCACCGAGTCCTATCGGCTCTACGGCGAGAACTACTACAACACCACCAAGGCGATGCGCTGGTATTGGCAGCAGTACGCTCCGCACGGCACCGACAGTCCGTATCTGGTCCCGACCCGGGCCGAATCATTGGCCGGACTGCCCCGCGCGATCGTCGTGACCGCCGAACTCGACCCGCCGTGCTCGTCCGGAGACGACTACGCCCGGCAGCTCGCGGCTGCCGGAGTCCCGGTTACCGCGCACCGATTCGACGGGCTCTTCCACGGTTTCCTGACCTTCCCGGCGCTGTCGCTCACCGGGCAAGCCCGCGAAAAGCTGTGGCAGATGATGCGGGATGCGCTCGCGGCGTCCGAGAACTCGCCGTCCGCCGAGGTGGGCGGCGCATGAGGGCCGCGCGGCGAGAGGAATCGGATCGGACGCGAAACCAGTGAGCACGGAGAAGAATATGACGCAGCGACTGGCAGGCCGGACCGCTCTGGTAACCGGCAGCAGCCGTGGAATAGGCCGCGCCATCGCGCAGCGGCTGGCCGCCGAGGGGGCGACCGTCGTGGTGACGGCCCGGTCGGCGTCGGGACCGACACCGTCGATGCGCGACGGTGAGACCCATCTGCTGTCCGGTTCGCTGGGCGAGACGGTGCAAGCGATCGAGAGCGCCGGTGGTAAAGCGATCGCGATCCCGGCCGATCTCGAAGACGCCGAACAGCGTGCCGGACTGATCGAGCAGGTCGCCGAGGCAGCAGGTGGCATCGATATTCTGGTGAACAACGCGGGGTTCGCCGATTACAGCTCGATCGCCGAGATGAGCGATGCCACCTTCGACCGTACGATCGAGCATTATCTGAAGGTCCCGTTCATACTGAGTCGCGCGGCGATCCCGTATATGCGTGAGCGTGGGGCCGGCTGGATCGTGAATATCGGGTCCTCGACCGGACTGGATCCCATCCGGCCGTTCCGTGCGTACAACAAGACCTCCGGTGATGTCCTTTACGGCTCGGCGAAGGCCGGCCTGCACCGGTTCACCCAAGGTCTGGCGGCCGAAGTGCTCGACGACGGCATCGCGGTCAACGTGGTGGGGCCGTCGACGGCCATCATGACGCCCGGCGCGGCGGCGCTGCTGCCGGACGGATACGAGACCGAGCCGGTCGAGTACCTGGCGCAGACGGTGCTGGAGATGTCGACGGTGCCGGCCGCCGAGCGCACCGGTCTGGTGTCCTTCAGCCTGCACTACCCGTACGCGACGAACACACCCGTCATGTCACTGGATGGACGCACCGAACTGCCACGGCGTGAGCCGCCGGCGTGGGCGAACCCGAACATCCGGCCGGAAGGGATCTGATGGCCACCCTCGCGAAGGAACGGTTCGCGCGGGGGACCGCCGTGGTCACCGGAGCCGCGGCGGGGATCGGTAAGGGGCTGGCGCAGCGGCTCGGCGAGTACGGGATGTTCGTTGTGGTCGCGGATATCGATACCGGGCGTGCCACCGAGACCGCGGCGGGAATCGTCGAACGCGGCGGCCGCGCCGAAGGGGTCGGCGTCGATGTGGCCGACGCAGCGCAGGTCGAAGCGCTGGCGGAGACTGTTTTCGAACGCTACGACAGCGTGGAACTACTGATCAACAATGCCGGTGTCGAATCGTCGGGGCTGCTGTGGGAGATCGACCCGCGGCGGTGGCAGCGGGTGATGCAGATCAACGTGGACGGCGTCTTCTACTGCCTGAAATCGTTTGTGCCGCGCATGATCGACGCCGGTGCACCTGCCTGCATTGCCAACCTCTCCTCGGTCGGCGGACTCAACACCGTCGCGGTGCAATCGCCGTATATCGTCAGCAAGTTCGCGGTGCAGGCGATGACCGAATGCCTGCATCAGGACCTGTCCATCGTGGGCGCGCCGATCCAGGTGAGCGCTGTCGTGCCGAATTCCATTCGCAGCGAGATCTTTCTCGCGGCCCAGCGCGACGCGCCCAGCACGAACCCCACCGCCAATGCCGTTTTCGCGGCCATGCAGCGGGACAACGTCGACAAAGGGCTCGATCCGTTGGACGCGGCCGCCCATATGCTCGAACAGATCGCCCGAGGCGATTTCTGGGTCTTCTCCGACGACGAGCTGTGCACCGCCGCGGCGACGCGGCGCGGCCGCCAACTTCTCGACCGGGACCCGCCCTCCAACCCACGCGATATGCTCGCCCGGATGGGCGTGCCGCTTCCGGAAGGCAGCTCATGACAGACATCATCGACACCGGGATCGTCACCACGGCCGATCCGGAGACCTTGCTGCACACCGCGATTGCGGAAGCCGACCCGGCACCGCTGCTGATGGCGATGGTGCACGCGACCGGTGACACCGGTCTGCTGGAGGAATTCGGCGCGCGGCTCACGATCACCGAGCCCGGTAACCACTACCGCACCGGCACCCGCCCGGCCGCTCCGCCCGGCACCTACCCCGACGATGTCGTCGCCGATATCCGTGCCCGTGCCCGCGCGCTCCTGACTCCCGGACTCGAACCGAAGGTGGGCGTACCCGATGACGAACTGTTCGCCCGGATGGCCTCCGTGTGCACCTCGGAACGAGTGGCCGACGAGTTCCTTCCGCTGCTGCTGGAACAGGCGGGTTTCACCGAGGACCGGCGCCATGTGCCGGTGACCACCGCCCCGCCTGCCGATTTCGCGGTCATCGTGATCGGCGCCGGGATGGTCGGCATCAATGCCGGAATCAAACTCGGTAAGGCCGGTTTCCCGTTCACGATCTTCGAGGAACGCGACGATATCGGCGGCACCTGGCATCGCAACACCTATCCCGGTGCGGCCGTCGACACGCCCAGCCACTACTACTCCTACTCGTTCGAACTGAATCCGAACTGGTCGAAGTACTACCCGACCGGTGTCGAGTACCAGAACTACCTGCTCGATGTGGTCGAGAAGTACCGGTTGCGCGAGCACATCCAGTTCGGCACGCGCGTGCAGTCGGCGACCTGGCTCACCGAGGAGAACCGGTGGGACGTGGTGACCGAAGACCGTGCTGGCACCGTGCGCCGGCACCGGGCGCGTGCGGTCGTCACCGCTCTGGGCATGCTCAACGCCCCGAATATCCCCGATGTGCCGGGTATGGATACGTTCGCCGGCACGATCACCCACACTGCCGAATGGGATACTGATCTCGACCTGCGGGGTAAGCGGGTCGTGGTGCTCGGGACCGGCTGCACCTCGGTGCAGGTGGTGGCGAATATCGTCGACGAGGTCGATTCCCTGGACGTCGTCGTCCGCAGCCCGCACTGGCTGGTTCCGGAGAAGTCCGTGGGCGGTGAAGTGCCCGAGGGCGAGAAATGGGCGATGGCCAACCTGCCCTTCTACGACCGGTGGTTCCGGCTCCGCACATACTGGTTCGCCTCGGACAACCTCTATGTGCTGCCCCGGATCGACAAGGAGTGGGCGGCTACCCACCTGTCGGCGTCACCCGCCAACGATATGGTGCTGAATACGGCGCTGGAGTACCTGCAGAAGAGTTTTCCGGACCGCCCGGACATGATCGAGAAACTCACCCCGGATTTCCGGCCGTACTCGAAACGAATCGTGAAGGATCCCGGATTCTTCGCGGCACTGAACCGGGAGCATGTGAACCTGCACCGGGCGTCCTTCCGCGAGATCACCCCGGACGGTGTGGTGACGACGGACGGGACATTCATCCCGGCCGACGTGATCGTGCTCGCCACCGGATTCCGGCTCCAGTTCACCACCGCCATCGATATCACCGGCCGGGACGGCCGCAGTCTGGCCGATACCTGGAAGGGCGGCGAAGACCCCCGGGCGTATCGGGGCGTACAGGTGTCGGGATTCCCGAACCTGTTCATCACCGCGGGACCGAACTCGGCCCCCAACCACGGCGCCGGCCACAACATCACCGGCGAGGAGCAGGTCCACTACCTCATCGAATGCCTGCAATACCTGCTCGAGAACGAGCACGCCGCCATGGATGTCGCGCAATCGGCGCAGGATGAATACAACCGCCGGGTCGACGAGGCACTCGACGACACAGTGTGGGTGCATCCCGGCGCGGAGACCAACGGGTACTACCGCAACAATTCGGGCCGGGCCGTCGTGCCCTGCCCGTGGCGGCTGGTCGACTACTGGACCCTGATGCGTGAACCCCGGCCCGAGGATTTCACGTTCCTCTCGAACGGAAAGGCCGGAAAATGACCGACCGGCAGATACCCGACGTCCTCGCCCCCGCCCGCCTCGGCCCGGTGACCCTCCGGAACCGGGTCATCAAATCCGCGACCTTCGAACACATGGCCCCGGGTGCGCTCGTCAGCGAGGACCTCATCGATTTCCATCGCAGCCTGGCTGTCGGCGGAGTCGGGCTGACGACCGTCGCCTACTGCGCGGTCGCTCCGGAGGGCCGGACAGAAGCCGACCAGCTCTGGATGCGGGACGAGGCCGTCCCCGGGCTGCGGCGGCTCACCGATGCCGTCCACGAGCACGGTGGTGCCGTCTCCGCGCAGATCGGGCATGCCGGGCCGGTCGCGAACGGGAAATCGAACGGGTTGCCCGCGCTGAGCGCCTCCCGGCGGGTCACCCCGATGGGCCCGCGCATCACCCATGCCGCCACCCTGGCCGATATCGCCAGAATCCGGGAAGCGCACGGTAATGCCACCCGTCACGCCATCGAATCGGGTTTCGATGCGGTCGAAATCCATTTCGGCCACAACTATTTCGCGAGCTCCTTCCTGAGCCCGCTGCTCAACAAGCGCACCGATTCCCACGGTGGTTCGCTGCGCAACCGGGCGCGTGTGGTACGCGAAACCGCCGCCGAGGTCCGCGCCGCGGCGGGTGACCGGATCGCGGTGCTCGCGAAACTCAATATGGACGACGGAGTGCCCGGCGGATTCTGGCTCGACGAGGCGATCCAGGTTGCGCAGTGGCTCGAAGAAGACGGCAACCTCGACGCCATCGAACTGACCATCGGCAGTTCGCTGCTCAATCCGATGTACCTGTTCAAGGGGGATGCGCCGCTGGCCGAGTTCGGCGCGGTGATGCCGCCGCTGATGCGGTTCGGGGTGAAGCTGGCCGGGAAGTACTTCCTGCACAGCTACCCGTACGAGGACCTGTTCATGCTCGAGGCGGCCCGCCAGATCCGGGCGAGTGTGAATATGCCGCTGGTCCTGCTCGGCGGAATAACCGGCAAGGCCGCCATGGACACCGCGATGGCCGAGGGGTTCGAGTTCGTGGCCATGGCTCGGGCATTGCTGCGCGAACCGGACCTGATCAACCGGATCACGGCAGACCACGCGGCGAAATCGCTGTGTATCCACTGCAACAAATGCATGCCGACGATCTTTTACGGCACGCATTGCCCACTGGCCACACCCAAGGTGGCGGCGAACTAACCGGGTGGGTGCCGGCGTGGGACCGACCGGCGTCCCGGTCATCGGGATGCGTCGGCCCCGCCGGTGGGGGAGCCGGTACGGGCCGTCCGGGACACGCTGTGCCGCTCACCGGGAGTATGCGCCGACAGGCCCCCGCGCCGATGGCAGGCTCGGTGCCATGAGTACCCCAGCCGATACCCGAACCGTTCCCGAATTGCGTGAACTGCCGACCGAGCACGGTGTGCTGCGCTACCGCGAGGCCGGCGACGGCCCGCCCCTGCTCCTGCTGCACGGATCCGGGCCCGGTGTCACCGGGTGGCGCAACTTCGGCGGTAACTTCGCCACCTTCGCCGAGCACTATCGGACACTGGTCCTGGAACTGCCCGGCTTCGGCGTCAGTGACGATTTCGGTGCTGTGCACCCCATGATGTCCGCCCAGCAGGCGGTCACCGCCTTCCTCGACGGGCTCGGACTCGACCGGGTCCGGATCATCGGTAACTCGATGGGTGGCTTCGTGGCCACCGATTTCGCGCTCGCATCGCCCGACCGGGTCGAGCGGCTGGTGACCATCGGCGGTATCGGTACGCCGGTGCTCACCCCGCAGCCGGGGGAGGGAATCATCCGGCTCAGCGAGTTCGTCGACAACCCCACCCGTGAAGCGCTCGTGGCGTGGTTGCGTTCGATGGTGTTCGACCAGTCGCTGGTGACCGAGGAGCTGATCGAACAGCGGTGGGAGCAGGCGACCGATCCGGCGACGCTGGAGAACTCGCGCCGCATGTACAGCAGTGCGGCGCTGGCGCGGATGGCGGCCGCCGCGCGCAGTGTGGATACCACACCTAACTGGGCGAAACTGGGCGGGCTCGCGGTGCCGACTCTCGTCACCTGGGGTCGTGACGACCGGGTCAGTCCTGTCGATATGGCGCTGCTCCCGATGCGCACTCTGCGTAACGGAGAGGTGCACATCTTCCCCAACTGCGGACACTGGGTGATGATCGAGCAGAAGCAAGCCTGGGAGGCTACGGTCCTGGCCTTCCTGCGCCGCTGACCCGGGGAGCTTCTTCCGTTGTCGAGGTGAGTTCCGGCGCCGGGTGGATCACCGGCGCCGGAATCGCGCAGAAGCTGTGGCAGATACGGTCTTTGACGATCTGGTTCGGGCTCTCCGGATCGAACCACTGGTCCACCAGGGCCCAGTGCACCGGATGGTTCATATACGGGCCGAGCAACCCGTCGATATCGGCGTATTCCTGTTCCCAGACATGAGTCCATGGCGAGGTGCCCGCGGCGCGGTCGACGCGGCTGAACTGCCAGGCCCGGATTGCCGGGATCAGCCGGGGCATCTGCAGGGTTGCGTGTTCGAACCGGGCAATTTCGGCCGGTGCGGCCGCATCGTCGACGCGCAAGAACAAGGTGCGGTAGACCGTCGACGGGCCCGCGTCGCCGCGGCGGCCGGATCGGCCGTCGCCGGCGTAACCGCCGGGATACTCGGCGGAGTCGATATGTTCGATCGCCGGGCCGCCCATGGCCTCGTCGACGGTTTCGCGGTGGGACAGCCATTCGGATTTCGACGCGAACCGGAAATGGGCGAGTAGGTCGCCGCCGTTGCGCACTTCCGGCAGAGTCGGGGCCACCAGCGGCGCTCGTACGCCCACTGCTTCCGCGGCCGCGGTGATGCGTTTGACGGTCATCGCCGTGGTCATGGCGTCGGCGGGATCGGCTAGGTGTAGCAGACGCGTCACCTTATACATCGCACAGTCCTTCCACATCCTCGGCGCAGCTCGCCATGGAACGGGTTCGTTCGACGATCATCGGCGCCATCGATTCCCACCACCGGGCCGGTTCGGGGTCGTGCCGGGCACCGATCGCCGCCGCCCACCAGGTTCTCGGGCCGGGCACTGTCCAGGTGGCGGTGACGGTGTTCGTCTCACCGTCGATCCAGGCCGGCGGGCTCACCAGAATCCGATCGAGCGTCAGCCCCCGTTCGCGCGCCTGCGGCGCGTAGCCGCTGAGATACGCGTCGATGAAGGCGCGTGCGCTACCGGGCGTGAGCACGATCCGATCGATGATGTAGATGGTGCGGTCGTCCATGTTCTGAACGTAAGCGCTACCGTCTGGGCCGGTGCCCGTACCTCCCGGTGGCCGGGAGCCCGGACGGTCGAATGCCTTGTAGGCTGCACGATCATGGCCGCCCCCGATTCCTACCCCAACCTGCCCGCGACCAGCTGGGCCGTTCTGGGCATGTTGTCCTTCGGTGAGGAGCTGACCGGCAACGACCTGAAGAAATGGGCGGACTGGAGCATCGGCTTCTTCTATTGGAGCCCGTCGGTGAGCCAGGTCTACGGTGCTTTGGAGAAGCTGGAGGACCTGGCGCTGGTACGTTCCCGGGTGGTCACCGACGAGGGGGTGCGCGGCCGTCGGCTCTACGGCATCACCGAGACCGGCCTGCGCGCGCTGAGGAATTGGTCGCGCGATTCCGAGGTCGATATGCCGATGCTCAAACACGGTGTGATGCTTCGTCTCTACATGGGGCATCTGCACGATCCCGATCATCTGAAAGAGCTTGTCCGCAGGCATATCGAGAATCTGCGTGAACGGGCCCAGCAGGCGCAGCTACACGCCGACCACTCCGAGCCGGAACCGGGCTGGGCGTTCACGCAGATGAGTCTGCGCTGGTCGCAACGGTATTTCGCGGCGGAGATAGCACTGGCCGAGGAGTTGCTCGCCGAGATCGACGAGGCAGCCACCCGATATCGCGAATCGGCGGTGCGCGACGAGAACGATATGCCGATCCCGCGCCAGCCCGGTAGGTGGCGCACGGTCGGCGAGGATCCCACCGACGGCTCGTGACGACCGCGCGCCGGCCGGTCAGCCCTCGGCGAGGACGCTCGGGGCGGTGGGCAGGGCACGCAATATGTTGCGGCGCTGCAGCGTCGGCATGACTCGCACACCCACGGAGACGCTGCGCCAGATGGCGTGAGCGGTCAGCTGGACGGGGCTGATCATCCGGCTGTCGAAGACCATTTTGGTCAACGGGCCGCAGATGGATACCGCGGTGGTCGCCTCGCCGATCGGCCCGATCGGTGCGGCGATACATCCGAAGCCGTGCACCGAGGCGTTGCGCTCGACGGCGTAGCCGAGATCACGGATGCGGGTGTCCTCGGGCCCGGTGCCGCCGCTGAAGGCGAGCAGTGCCTTACCGAGCGCCGTCTGCGACGCCCGCAGCCGCCCGCCCACCCGGGTCGGCACATGCGCGACGAGCCGGCCACCGATCTTGTCGAGATAGACGACATCGTTGCCGTCGAGAACAGCGAGGTGCACGACCATGCCGGTGGTTCGGTACAGATGGTGCAGGTGTTCGCCGGAGGCAGCATGTATCCGATCCTGGTGCACCGCAAGCGATCCCAGTTCGACCAATCTGATTCCCAGACTGTAACTGCGGCCTTCGCGTCGTAGCCAGCGCAACTGGACGAGCCGGTCCAGCATTCGGTGGGCGGAGGAGCGGGGCAGGCCGGTGCGGAGGACGACCTCCGCCAATCCGAGGCTCTCGCGCCCGTCGAAGGCGTCCAGTACGAGCGAGATGCGGTCGAGGATGGCGCTGGGGGTCGCGGCCGTACCGGTGTGCATCTCCTGGGTGGTGATCGTCATGCTTGGCTCCCTTGCCTACCTGCGCCATCGCTCTGACATGGCTATTTCTAATAGAAATAGTGCCATAGACCCGGCGGTATGTGAAGCAGATCACCAAGAGGGGAGGTCAGGGCGGGTTCCCGCTCAATGGAAACGTGGGCCGGGGCACCGGCTCGGGCGGCCTACGTTTACCTCCACTTGTCGTCCCGATCGGAATGTGGAGCCCGGCCAGATGGTGAAGAAGATGCCCCCGCTCGTACCTGCCCACGACACGATCGTCGATCTGCTCGTGATCGGTTCCGGTACAGGAATGTCGGCCGCGCTCGCCGCGCACGAACTAGGACTGTCGGTGCTGATCGCCGAGAAGACGGCCTATGTCGGCGGTTCGACCGCACGTTCGGGTGGCGCCTTCTGGATCCCGGGAAGTTCGATCCTGCCGGAGCCGCACGAGAAGGGGGTTACCGAAGCCGCAACCTACCTGCGTGCCGTGGTCGGTGATTCGGCCCCGTCCGAACGCGGTGCCGCCTTCCTGGACCACGGCGCAGAAACCGTCGAGATGCTGGAACGGACGACACCGATGCGGTTCTTCTGGGCCGAAGGCTATTCCGATTACCACCCCGAGAAACCCGGCGGCCGGGCCGTTGGCCGCACCTGTGAATGCCGTCCGTTCAACGCCTCGGTCCTGGGCGAACAGCGGCCCAGACTGCGGTCGGGCGTGATGGAATCCCCGATGCCCATGCCCGTCACGGGCGCGGACTACAAGTGGATGAACCTGGTCGCACGCAAACCGCTGAAGGCCCTGCCACGCATCATGCGGCGGGCGGCGCTCGGTATCGGCGGCATGCTCATCGGACGGGAATACCTGGCCGGCGGGCAAGCGCTCGCGGCGGGCCTGTTCGCGGGTGTGCTGCGGGCGGGAGTCCCGGTGTGGACGGAGACGAGCCTGGTGCGGCTCGTGCACGACGCGGGCCGGGTCTCCGGCGCCGTGCTGCGACAGGGGGAACGCGAGGTCACCGTGCGGGCCCGCCGCGGTGTCGTGCTGGCGGCCGGCGGTTTCGACCACGATATCGCCGCCCGGCACAAGTACCAGTCCCCGGCGCTGATCCCGCACGCCAGCCTCGGCTCCGAAGGAAACACCGGGGACGCCATCGAAGCGGCGCAGGAACTCGGCGCCGGTACGGTCTCGATGGACCAGGCCTGGTGGTTCCCCGCCTTCGCGCCCCTGCCCGGCGGTGCACCCGCCGTGATGCTGGCCGAACGTTCGCTGCCGGGTTCGTTCGTGGTCGACCAGACCGGCCGGCGATTCATCAACGAATCCACCGACTACATGACCTACGGCCAGCAGGTGCTCGCCCGCGAACGGGCCGGAGACCCGATCACCGAGATGTGGCTGGTCTTCGACCAGCGCTACCGCAACAGCTACATCATGGCGGGCGGTATCTTCCCCCGGCAGCCGATCCCGAAGTCCTGGTACGAGGCAGGCATCGCGCACCGCGCCGACGACCCGGCCGCGCTGGCCCAGGCCATGGGCCTGCCGGTGGACACGTTCGCCGCCACCTTCGCCCAGTTCAACGACTACGCCCAGGCGGGTGCGGACCCGGATTTCCAGCGCGGCGAAAGTGCATACGACCGCTACTACGGTGATCCCACGGTGAATCCGAACCCGAACCTGTCCACACTGGGCACAGCACCCTACTACGCGGTGAAGATGGTCCTCAGCGACCTCGGCACCTGCGGCGGCGTCGTCGCCGACGAGCACGCCCGGGTCCGCCGGGAGGACGGAAGCCTCATCGAGGGTCTGTACGCCATCGGCAATACCGCCGGCAACGCCTTCGGCGCGTCCTACCCCGGCGCCGGCGCCACGATCGGCCAGGGACTCGTCTACGGCTACATTGCCGCCCGGCACGCCGCAAGTGGCGCAACCGAATCCGGGGTGCCCGCATCCGGCGAATAGGCGCCGGTCGTCGCGTCGACCGGTGGTACACCGACCGTTCGAACCGCCCGCGTGGGTCGGGGCGCGCGGCGTACATGCCACATCGGATTCGGTGCGGTGCGATATGCCAATCGGCTTCCGCCGCAGATTGCGTGCACTCGTGCCTCGCTCGGCCGACTGCCGGGTCGGGATGCGAGGCGACCTCCGCAGGGCCGGTCTCGGGTTGCCCACCGGCCGGTCTGCCGATGCGGCGGTGCGCGGCCGGCTCGACATGGGTCGCGCACCGAGCGCGCCCGGACGGTAGCCCGCCGGTTCGGCTGCCGGGGGACTCTCAGCGGAGTGGCCCGGATGCGTGTGCATCCGGGCCACTCGTAAGCAGTGCTGGTCCCGCGCGTCACATATGCGAGCCGCCGTCGACCCGGACCTCGGTACCGGTGACGAAATAGGCGTCCGGCGAACCCAGCATGGCCACCACCGCCGCCACCGCGTCCGGACCGGCGAAGATCGCGCCGCCGTCGAGCGGTAGCGCGGGCGCGGCCTTGGCGAACATTGCGAGGTCCACGTCCGCGGGAAGTCCGGGACCCGCGCTCTGTTTGGCCTCGCCGGTGCCGTCGGTCATCCCGGAGGAGATCGAGCCGGGCTGAACGGCATTGAACCGGATGCCCTGTTTACTGAATTCCATGGCCAGCGCATGGGTCATCGCCTGGATACCACCCTTGGAGGCGGCATAGGCCGACATATAGGGATGGGCGAAAGCCGCCGATGTCGAGCTGAAGTTGACCACGGCCGGTCCCACGCCGTCTCGTAACGCGGCGATGGATTCCCGGGTCACCAGGAAGGTGCCGATGAGGTTGATACGGACCACTTGTTCGAACTCGGCGAGGGTGGTCTGCTCGAAATGAGCCGATCGGAGAACGCCGGCCGCGTTGACGAGGGTGTCCAGGCCGCCGAGCCGCCGCACCGTCTCGGCGATTCCGGAGCGCACCGAGTCTTCGTCGGAGATATCCATCGTCAGGGTGCTCAGTGCGGCGGAGTTGGCCTTTTCGGCGGTATCCCGCAGGCCGGCGTCGCTGATATCCGCCGCGACCACCTGGCCGCCTTCCTCCAGGATGCGTAGCACGCAGGCCTGGCCGATGCCCGACCCGCCACCGGTGATCAAGACCCGCCGGCCGGTGTACCGCTGGAGAACGCCCATATCGGTTTGCTCCTGTACTCGGGGGCGGAACTCACTGGCGGCGCCGCCCGGACTGCCGAGATTGGCACAGGCAGCTTCGCGTTCGACAAGGTGGTTCCGCTCAGCGGGCAGGGAATTCGTCGGCCCGGTGGCGCGGCCGGGGTGCGCGCCGCGCGAGCCTGCTCCCGGGCGACCTCTCGCCGCGAGTTCGGCGGCGCCCCTCGCATCAGGCGGTCGGGTGCTCCACCACCGGCAGATCGCCCGCGGTCGCGGCGTCCCGGATGGTTTCCCGCAGCTGCGAGCAACCCGCGAGGGACGGCCCCGGCAGCGGCGCTGCTCCGAGTTCCCGGCACGTCGCCGACGCCTCGGCGTTCCACTGCACGCTGGTCTGCTGCCAGCTGCTCTTACGCACCAGCAGCTCGGCAGCGCACGCCCGGCAGCGCAGCGGCTGCATGGGCGTATCGAGCAGGCGGTTGTCGGTGCGGGTGGCCGTCATGTCGCCGAACCTGCCGCATCGGCCTGCCGTGCCAGATTCTCCTGGATCTCACGATTCCAGGCTTCCAGCGGGCGGGTGGTGTCGAGTTCGAATTCGAACCGGTCCACCATTGCGGGTTCGATAGCGGCGGTATCGACGTAGAACTGCTCGTACCAGCGCCGCAGCTGGTAGACGGGCCCGTCTTCTTCGCACAGCAGCGGATTGTCGATCCGCGCCTTGTTCTTCCAGATCTCCACATCCTGTTCGAAGCCGAGTTTCACCCAGTCACCGAGTGCGACGGCGGTGCGCATCGCCTCGTCCTCGGGCAGCCCCGCGGATTTCTCGACGATGATGCCGTACTGCAGCACGAACGATTCGGAGTCGATCGGGTAATGGCAGTTGAGCAGTACGGTCCGCTGGTCGCCCTGCTCGTAGTGGTAGGTGAGATCGTCGATCATGAACGAGGGGCCGTAGTACGACGCCACCGACGAGGTGCCGAGCATCTTCGGCTGTCCCTCGGGCGCCGGGAAATCCGCCCGCGCACCGCTCTTGAAGTACTGGGTGGCGATCGGGCCTTCGAAAACGTTCTTGAAATATGTCGGCAGCGACCCGTGGATATAGAAGAAATGGGCCATATCGACCACGTTGTCGATGATTTCGCGGCAATTCGTATTCACCACGGTGGTGTACCAATGCCAGTCGGTCCAGCCCTCGCTGCCCGCGCCTTCGATACGCGGAATCGTGACGTCCTCGGTCGGCGGCTTGCCCTCCGGATCGTTCCAGACGAACAGCATGCCGTCCTGTTCGAGCGTGGTCCATGCCCGGGTGCGCGCCAGCGGGGGCACCCGGCGGGCGTAGGGGATCTGCTTACAGCGGCCGTCGCCGCCCCAGCGCCAATCGTGGAACGGGCACGCGACCTCCTCGCCCTTGACCTCGCCCTGGCTGAGATCGCCGCCCATATGCCGGCAGTACGCGTCCAGCACGTTGAGCGCACCGTCCGCACCGCGGAATATCACGAGTTTGGTCCCGAATGCCTGTATCGCGTGCGGTTTCCCGGCGGGGAAATTGCGGAGCAGGCCCAGGCAGTGCCAGCCGCGAGCGAACCGCGTGGGCGCGGCCCCGGCTTCTATCCGGCGAACATCCTGATCCGGTTGCGTCGTTGTCATATCGACTCTCCTCGAGCAATGGTGCGGAAGCGGGCTGGGGCACCGGCGAAACGGTGGCTTCCGCGACACCTCGGTTGTAGCAACCCCGGGAACGGTGAACGGGGTCACATTTCACTGACTGGACGGTTGGTTCGGCGGGTTATCTCGGTGAACGGAACATGGGCTCGCCGCGCCCTGTGGCCCTGCGACCATTCGTTCGGTCCGGAAACGAGCAATCACGGATTCACCGCCGCGCGGCATGGGCGGCCACCCGGCGGTGACGGGCTCGTCGATTGCGGTGAGAAAGGGTTATCCCCATGAACTGGGTGGATTCGGCCGTCGAATGGGACGAACGATGCGAGGTGCTGGTCCTGGGGTCCGGTGGTGGCGGGCTGACCGGGGCCTACACCGCCGGGCGCGAAGGACTACACGTGATCGTCGCCGAGGCCACGGACAGATTCGGTGGCACCACAGCGTATTCCGGTGGCGGAATGTGGTTGCCGAACAACCCGGTGCTGCGGCGAGCGGGCGACGACGATACGCCGGAGAATGCGCTGGAGTATTTCGAGGCTGTAGTCGGTGATCGAACTCCCGCGGAGCTCCAGCGGGCTTTCGTGACCGGTGGCGCGCCTCTCGTGGAGTACCTCGAACAGGATCCGGCGCTGCGGTTCCAGGTGCTGCCCTGGCCCGACTACTTCGGCAAAGTCCGGCACGCGAGGCCCTCGGGCCGCCATATCATCCCGGTTCCGCTGCACGGTGACGCGCTGGGGGAATTGGCGGCGGAGGTGCGGGCGCCGCTGGCCACCGATCGCCGCTCGGCTCCGCTCCCCGAACAACTGGAAGGTGGCCGCGCCCTGATCGGCCGCCTGCTGCTGGCTTTGCGGGCGCTGCCGACCGTCGAGTTGAGACGGCGCGCGGCGTGCCGGGAACTGATCCGGCTGGACGGCCGGGTGGTAGGCGCGTCGGTATCCACACCTCAGGGGTTGCGGCGGATCCGGGCCACGCACGGTGTGCTCATCGCGGCGGGCGGGTTCGAGCGCAACAGCCGGATGCGTGCCACCTTCGGGGTTCCCAATTTCGCCCGTGATTCGATGGCCCCGTCCGGTAATACGGGTGCGGCAATGGAAGCCGCGATGAGCGTCGGGGCCGACGTGGATCTGATGAACGAGGCATGGTGGGCACCGGGCCTGACCCATCCCGACGGCAGCTCGACCTTCTCGATGTGGTTCACCGGTGGCATTCTGGTCGACAACGAGGGCCGCCGGTTCACCAACGAATACGCGCCCTACGATCGGGTCGCCCGGGATGTTCTCGCGGCCATGGATTCGGGCCGCATCGAACTTCCCTACTGGATGATCTACAGCGGCACACCGGATCTCGCGCCGCCGGTACTGTTCGCCGGTATACCGCTGGACGATCACGAGGCATATCGCGCCGCCGGATTGTGGCATCGCGCCGACACCCTCGCCGAGCTGGCCGGACTCATCGGAGTCCCGGCGCAGGCGCTGACCGCAACGGTGCAGCGTTTCAACTCCGCGGTGGACTCGGGCTCGGACCCGGACTTCGACCGGGGCGGCGAACCCTACGACCGGTCGGTACCGGGCACCCCGAACCCCTTGGTGCGGATCGAGGGTGGTCCCTATTGTGCCGCGGCATTCGGGCTGTCGGACCTCGGTACAAAGGGCGGCCTGCGCACCGATACCGCCGCCCGAGTTCTGGACTCGGTGGGCGCAGTCATCCCCGGCCTGTACGCGGCGGGTAACTCGATGGCGGCGGTGAGCGGCACCAGCTATCCGGGCGGCGGAAACCCGATCGGCGCATCGATGGTCTTCGCGCACCTGGCCGCGCTCGATATGGCAGCCACGACCGGAATGCCGGGAGCGCCCGCGGTGCCACGGTCCGAACCCACGCCCGGCGAGTTCACATCAGCGCTGAGCCGGTTCTGTTCGGGGGTCACCATTGTGACGGCGACAGGTGACGACGGTCCGGTCGGGTTCAGCTGCCAGTCGTTCACCTCGCTGTCGCTGGAACCGCCGTACGTCAGTTTCTGCCCGGCGGTGACCTCGACCTCCTGGCCCCGGATCCGGGCGGCCGGCCGGTTGTGCGTGAACGTGCTCGCCGCCGATCAGGACGAGGTCTGCCGTGCCTTCGCCCGCAGCGGCACCGACAAGTTCGCCGGCGTCGAATGGGCGCCGGGTGGTAACGGAGCGCCATCCTTGGCCGGTTCGCTGGTATCACTGGAGTGCACGCTCGTGGAGGAGCTGTCCGGTGGCGATCACACCATCGTGATCGCGCGGGTCACCGCGGTCGGACCGATCCGGGAAACCGCCCCGCTGCTGTTCTACCGGTCGTCGTTCCGTGAACTGGCATCGGAACCGGTGGCTGCCGGGGCGTCCGGCGCGGATACTTCGCGCGGGGGCTGACCCGGTCTCTGCTCGCCGGGTCCTCCTCACCAGGCCGCCCGGCGACCACACAACATACGGAAGGGCTTGCCACGGCCGGTGCCGGCGGTGGCAAGCCCGTCACTTGTGACCAAGCCCGTCATTCGTGAGCCGCGGTTACTGGCGGTGCTACTCACCCGACCCGATGCAGTCGGGCGAGCAGCGCCACGGGACCGGCCCCGGGCGCCACCCGGATCGGTCGGCGGACGTCGCCTGGCGGCGGGCGAACTCGTGGACGGCGATGACGAGATCGAGTTATTCGGCGGTCATCCCGTGGCTCGTGCTCATCCGTCCGCGAGATGATCACGCAGGGTGTTGCCGCGGTACTTCTTGCGCAGCAGCCCGCGGTCCTGCAGCCGGGGCACCACCTCGTCCACGAACTCGTCGAGCCCGAGGGGCAGGTCGGCGGGTAGCACGATGAATCCGTCTGCGGCCCCGGCCTCGAACCACCGCTGGAGGTCGTCGGCGACGGTGTCGGGGGAACCGACGAGCGTGCGGTGGCCGATACCGAGCCCCACTCGCTGTGCGAGCTGCCGAACGGTCAGTTTCTCTTGCAGCGCGACCTCGGTCAGCAGGGTAGGCCTGCCCACACTGGCATTGCTGGGCAACGAATCCCGTAGATCCGGAAAGGGTTCGTCGAGGTCGAACCGGGACAGATCGATACCGCCGAAGGTCTGGTTCAGGAACTTCAGGGTGGTCTGTTCGCTGATCAGCGACCCCAGTTCGATCGCCAGATCGCGGGCTTGGGCGTCGGTCCGGCCGATGATCGGGGTGACGCCGGGCAGCACCTTGACCGCCGAGCGGTCCCGGCCCGCGGCTTCGGTGAGCGCGCGCATGCCCTCGGCGAACTCGCGCGCGGACTCGATCGAATGCTGGGTCGCGAACACCAGATCCGCCACCCGGGCGCCGAGCGCCATTCCGGTCGGCGAGGAGCCGGCCTGCGCGAGCGGGATCCGGCCCTGCGGGGAACGCGGGATCGTCAGTGGCCCTGCGACGTCGAAGTACCGGCCGTGATGGTCGATGCGGTGAAGTTTCGCCCGGTCGGCCCAGATCCCGGCTTCCCGGTCGGCGACGATCGCGTCCAGGTCCCAGCCCTCCCAGAGTGCCCGGACGACGTCGACGAATTCCTCGCCGCGCACATAGCGGTCCGTGTGTTCGGGCAGCCCGGCCGAACCGTAGTTTTCGGCGGCGGCCGGAATCGCGGTGGTCACCACATTCCAGCCGGCGCGGCCGTCGCTGAGATGATCCAGTGTCGCGAACTGCCGCGCGACCGTGAAGGGATCGTTGTAGGTGGTCGAACTGGTGCCGATCAACCCGATGCGGTCGGTGACCACCGACAGCGCGGAGAGGATCGGCAGCGGATCGGGACGATCGGTGGCGTCGGTTTCGATCGCGGTCGACAGATTCAGTGCGTCCGCGATGAAGAAGGCGTCGAAGCAGCCGCGTTCGGCGGCCCGGGCGAGATGGGCCCAGTGGTCGAAGCTGTGCATCCGTTCCGGGACGGTGCGTGGTGACCGCCAGACCGACTGCCCGACCCCCACCCCTTGTGCGAATACAGCCAAGTGCATGAGTCTGCTCATGGGATCGGTGACCTTCCTGCGATTGCGGTCCGCCGGCGAGAATGCGGCGCTCGCATGTTCTGGGGAATGAATTCGGCGGCCCGTCTCCTGGTCAGGAGCCGGACTCCGCTGGAGTGTCGAGCAGGGTGAGTTCTTCGGCCGTGAGTGTCAGGGCAGCGGCGGCAACGGAATCCAGGACCGATTCGGGCCGTGACGCTCCGGGAATCGGAATGACGACGGGGGATCGGTGCAGCTGCCAGGCGAGCGCGATCTGATGGATGCTCACCCCGTGGGCGTGAGCGACCTCGGCAAAGGGCGATCCGCCGGCACCGAGACTCTTGGCCTCCCGCATCCCGCCGAACGGCCCCCACGACAGGAACGCGATACCGCGTTCCTCGCATGCACGGATCTCCTTCTCCGCCGTCCGCACGCCGGGTGAGTATTCGTTCTGCACCGACACCAGTGCGTCGCCGAGGATGGACTGCGCGATACCGATCCGATCGGCATCGACATTGGAGATCCCGACCCGCGCGATGAGACCTTCGTCGTGCAGTGCCCGCAGGGCGGATACGGACTCCTCGTAGGGCAGTTGCGGATCGGGCCGATGGTGGTGGTACAGCGGGATGGGATCGAGCCCGAGTCGCCGGATGGATGCCGTGCAGGCGCGGCGGAGGTGTGCGTAACTGCCGTTCGTCCACCAGGTATCGGTCTCGGGATAGCGGAGGTGGCCACCTTTCGTGGCCACGACGATATCGTCGGCGGGGCCGGACCAGGTGCGGAGCGCGTCCATGAGCGCCAGTTCGTTGACGCCGTCCCCGGCCCCCGCGGGGCCGTAGACATCCGCGGTATCGAACAGTCGTACACCGGCATCGAGGGCCGCGTGGACAGTCCGTCGCCCGCGGTCGACGTCGTAGCCTGCCAGCTGGGTGATGGTCATCGCACCGAAGCCGATCGCCGCAACCGTGAGATCACCCAGTTTCCGGGTCGGCACCGAGGCCCCGCTCATTTGCCGACCGTCGTCCAGCCACCGTCGACCGGGAGGCAGACACCGGTCACGAAGGTCGCATCGAGCGCGAGATGTTCGATCGATCGGGCCATTTCGTCCGGAGTGCACAGGCGACCGAGCGGTGTCCGTGCTTCCGTGGCCGAGATGTCGTAGCCGTTGTCGATCATGTCCTGGACCATCGGGGTCCGGGTATGGCCGGGCGCGACGCTGGTGACGCGGATCAGTGGCGCCCACTCGACGGCGAGGTTGGCGGTGAGCTGGCGCACCGCGGCTTTGGCGGTGCCGTAGTCGGCCTGCCGATGCCAGCCGCCGTACGCGGTGGTCGACGAGATCGTCACGATCGATCCGGAGTCGCCCGCCGCGAGCAGTGGCCGCGCGAACGCGGAAGCCACCAGAAACGTCCCGAGGACATGGACATCGAAGAGGCGCCGGAGCTGTTCGGGGTCGAGTTCCAGTGCCGGAACGAAAGATCCACGGATTCCGTGGCTGGTCACCAGCACATCGGGGGCAGACGAGGGGACGGATGCCTGTGCGAGCGCCGACTCGACCGCCTGGCGATCGGTCACGTCCACTCGGTAGTAGTCCACGCCCTCGCGGGCAGCTCGGGGCTCGCCGAGATCGAAGACGCTCACCTTCAGACCTCGCGCGAGCAATCGTTCGACGACTGCGGCGCCGATACCGCTGGCTCCGCCGGTGACGACGGCATGGTGTGCGACCACGATCACTACTCCTAGCGTGAAAAATAGTCCGGCCCACAACTTGCGGGAAGATCGTCGAGGGTTTCGCCTCGCCGCAATGCCGGTGCAGGGCTCGAACTCGTATGCGGCAATAGTTGGGTTCTGCGCCGGCGGGCCGACTCTTGCGGACCCCGTCCGGAAACCGGTACCGGGGCGATCCGTCGGTGACCGCCTGACGGGTTGAACGTATTGCCGGGTATGACGGGCGGCAACCAAGATGTCCACGAGGCGGAACACCGAAATCGGTGATACCGGGAACTCGAACCTCCGTGGGAGGGGAGAAACCGCGAACCGGGAGGCGTCTTCTCGAACTGCTCAGCGTGCGGGTACGGCAGCGGCCGCGTCGCGCAGATCCTGGCCGCTGGTCTCCTTGATGCGGTAGATGGCAACGATCGTGACAAGTCCGCAGCTCATCGCGAGGATGATCAGCGGGACGCTGGTCGGCCCGCCGGCCAGTAGCGTGCTCGCGATGAGCGGCGTGAAACCGCCGCCGATCAGTGCTGCCAGCTGGTATCCCATGGATGCGCCGGTGTAACGCACCGCGGTACCGAACATCTCCGACAGCAGCGCGCCCAGCGGAGCGAACATCGCCGCCTGGATCAATTGGCCCAGCATCATGGCCAGGATCAGCAGCGGCACCGAACCGGTGTCGACCATTGCATACATCGGCCAGGCCAGTACCACGATGGCGACCGCACCGGTCAGCACGACGGGCCGGCGACCGACACGATCGGACAGCGCGGAGAACAGCGGAATGGCGATGAGCGCGGTGCTCGACACGAACAGCAGGCCGGTGACGGCGCTGGACCGGTCGTAGCCGATCGAGGTGGCGTAGCTGATCATGTACGTACTGATCAATGCGGTGAGTGCGAACGGGCCGATACCGACCCCGCAGGCCAGCAGCAGGTTCCCCGGCCGGCGCAGGACCGACAGCAACGGGATCTGCGCTTTCTCGACGGTGTCCTCGGCCTCGCGGAACACCGGGCTCTCGGTGACACCGATCCGGATGTACAGGCCTGCCGCCAGCAGGACGATGCTGGCCAGGAACGGAATTCGCCAGCCCCACGACAGGAGGTCTTCCTCGGGAAGCATGGCCACCACGGCCACGACCGCGGTGGAAAGCAACGAGCCGATGGGGGAGCCCATCTGCATGACGCCGTTCCAGAAACCACGTCTGCCGGGTTCGGCGTGCTCGGTCACCATGAGGGTGGCCCCGCCCCATTCGCCGCCGATCGCGATGCCCTGGACGACGCGCAGCAGTACCAGCAGCAAGGGCGCGATCACACCGACGGCTTGGTAGGTGGGCAGGACACCGATAAGGAAGCTTGCCAAGCCCATCATCGCCATGGTCAGCACGAGCATCTTCTTACGACCGATTCGGTCGCCGAAATGCCCGAACACGATGCCACCGATCGGCCGGGCGACATAGCCGGCGGCCAATGTGCCGAAGGCGGCGATTGTGCCCAGGGCCGGGTCGGAGTCCGGGAAGAACACCTTGTTGAACACCAGTGCGGTCATGGTGCTGTAGAGCAGAAAGTCGTAGTACTCGATGGCGGTACCGAGCAGGCTGGATGCCGCGACCCTGCGCAGCTGTGCGGGATCTGCGGAAACGGATTCCGGACCGGGTGCCGAACTCATGAAAGGTCCTTCCTCGGAAGTGATCAGGGCCTCATCCTGAACGGCGAATTCCGGGGCGTCCGTGTTCTTTCCTGGTCAGTGGAATACGAGATCGGCCGGGACTTCGTCATCGACGGCGGGTGAACGGCGCAGGCCCGCGAGCATCCGCGCGGTGAGCTGCTTTACATCCCCGTTGCGCTGTGGTTACACTCACACCTGTCATAATCTGACAGGTAGACAGAAGCTGACCTCGTCAGCTGGAGGTGTGCATGGCAACGGCGCGGATCGGCGAAACCCCCACGACGATGATCGACCGGGTGGCGTCGATACTCGAATCCTTCGTCGGGAAGCGGCCCCTGACGCTGGCGGAGGTGGCGCGCTGCTCGGGTCTGCCGCGATCGTCGGCGCATCGCATCCTGCAACGTCTGGTCGAGCTCGGATGGGTGGAGCGCAACGAGTTCAAATACGCGCTGGGGCACCGCATGTTCGAACTGGGCACGCAGTTCACCCGGCAGCGCAGCGTTCACCGGGCAGCGTTGCCGGTGATGACCGAACTGCATCGCAGAACCGGCCTCACCGCCCATCTGAGCATGCTGACCGGCACGGAAATCCTGCATCTCGAACGCGTCGGCGTCTGGCCGGGAGACGCCGGCGAATGGGGTGTGGGCGCGCGGCAACCGGTCGTCCGCACCGCTCCGGGCCGGGCACTGTTGGCGGCCGTCCCTGCCGAAGAATGGCCCGAGATCGTTTTCGGCGCCGTTCCTACCTGCTATTCCGTGCGTTCGGCCGTCCAACTCGACCGCGATCTGGCCAGAATTCGGGATCGCGGCGGGGTGGCGGTCGACGCGCAAGGGTGCGCGCTCGGGGTGACCGTTGTGGCGGCGCCGATCGCCACCGGCGAGGGGGGACACTTCGCTCTGTCGCTGTGTGGTCCGACCAAATCCGTCCGGACCGAGGTGGTGGTCTCGGATGTCCGGCGCGCGGCCGTGGCCGTGTGGCGCCAGGCGTCCGGAATGCCCCCGCTGCGTATCCGGGCTACCGAGGCCCGGCCGGCCGCACCGTTCACACGGGCGTCACGGCCCGTCGGCGCGGCATGGTCGCCGGATACCGCGCCGCTCGTCGGGTGACCTGAGGACCTCGGGGATGCGGCGCGCCCGAGCCCTGCGCGGGGACGTACCGAAGTCATCCGGTGCCCATCCAGTGGAAAGTGCATCGGCCGCACGGCTGTGCCCGCGTCATGATCGACGACGGTGAGGTATCGCCCAGTGCGCCGCCGAAGTACCGGCGACCCACAAGCGCTGCCTCCGGCGCCGGCCGGGCCGACGCCGGAAACCGTCTGGAATTGTTCATCGAATCGGATCGGCAGGCTAAATGTTCTCGGAACACGCGTTCTTCTCCTTCATCGACCTCACCGATCCCAGCGTGCATCGCGAATACAACGAATGGCATCAGCTGGACCACCGGCCGGAGAACCTGCTGCTGCCGGGTGTCGCCTGGGGGGATCGATGGGCCAGGCCGGCCGAGTATTCCGCACTGGACCGGTCCTCGGCACAGGAACTCACCGATGTCGACTATGTGGCGATGTACTGGTTCCGCCCGCCCTATGAGCAGAGCGTCGCGGAGTGGTCGAAACTGGGCGAGGATTCTTTCCAATGGGGCAGGGGCCCGCAACTGCCCGGAGTGAAACGACCGCTGCTCGGGTTCTTCACACCGGTCAAGGGCTACGCGGCACCGCGTATCGGGGTATCGGCCGAGGCGCTGCCCTTCCGGCCCAACCGCGGGCTACATCTCACCGTCACGCATTTCGCGGATCCGCACGGCGCCGACGTTCACGAACAGTTCCGCTGGGACGACCGCATCGGCATTCCCGCGCTACTCGAATGCCCGGGAGTGGCGGGGGCGTGGACCTTCTCGTTGCATTCGATGCAGAAACATCCCAGCCTGCCTCTCGGCGCCGGTAATCGGGAATTCGCGCCGGGGGCGGTCCGGATCCGGATGTTGTATCTCGATGCCGACCCCGCCGAAGTAACCCGCGCGGTGGTGGAGCTGGAACAGGATCTGAACTCCAGGGGTGCCGGCGGACCGCGTCCGGTTGTCGGGGAAACGCTGTTCGACGGCCCACTGCGGACCATCATTCCCTGGCAGGACTGGTAACCGGCCGGCGAGTGCCGCCGCGGCTCCTGCCGTGCCGGACGCGATCCAGAACATTGTTGTGAAGGCCGTCGCTGCGGGGTAATGGCCGGCGCCGATCGTCATGGTCCAGCTGCTGCCCGCCGCTGCCATGGTGGCGCTGGCCGTGGAGGTGCCCACCGAGTAGCGCGCTGATGCTGGTGGCCGAAGCCGATTGTGTGATCGGCACCGAGGTCATGATCAGGTTCGCGACGGCGGCGATGGTGAGGGACAGGCCGATTCCGGCAACGACGGTTCCCACCGGCATCTGTCACGGCTCCCGGATGAACGGCACGCGGCGCGCGAACGTCAGCGACAGCTCGATCGCCGCCACCAGCAGAACCGGTTGCGGGCCGAACCGGGTGATGGCGCGAGGACGCTACCTGGGATGCGCCCGAACAGGGTGACAGTGACTCGCCGGTGCACCACACTGAGAGGGTTTGGAATACGCGGGAGGAGAGTCGCTATGGCTTCTCGGTACACAGCGGCGGTCGAGCGTGAGATCGTCGGTATGCGAACACAATACGAGGACTGGGTGAACACCGGCGAGCTGTGGTCGTTGCGGGAACTGTTCAGTACACCGGACTGCGATATCGCAGAGTACTGCACAGAGTTCCGCCCCAGCGAATTCGGCCCGCAGGCATGTGACGATGTGGAGCGCTACTGCCGGGCGCAGGGTATCTGGCTGGAACCCGGTGGCGCGCATTACAACAGCATGACACCGTATCTGCACCCGGGTCCTGTCAGTGCACGGCGACTGACCGTGATCGGATTGTTCAACGCAATCCTGTTCTGGCTCAACGATACTGTGGGCCGGGAAAAGTACGGTCACCTATCGGAATCCGAACAGCGCAAGGCACATGGCGAACTGGAGCGCCTCTGTCACCTGCTGGAAACTCGGAAACCTCCCGCTGACCCGTCTCCGGTCGAGGAGGCGACGGTCGTTTTCCTGTCGCAGGTCGACGAACTGTCGGACGCTCGGTGGCGCGACGAATTCCTCGCTTCGACGGTGGAACATCTGCGCACCGCGATCCGGGACCAGAACGCTCGGGCACGTGGTGATCTGCTGTCGGTCGCGGAGTACATCGATCTGCGCGCGCAGGTATCGGGTATGTACCCGGCCATCGCCCTGTGCGAGTTCGGCCGCGACAGTTACCTGGCCGGTGATCAGCTGGCGCGGATGGGCCTGGCCACAGACCTACGCCGATTACGCGTGCTCACGGCGGAAATCGGTGCGTTGATGAACGATATGTTCTCCTTCGAGAAGGAATGCATTGCGGACCGGTCGGATTTCAACCTGGTCCCGGTCTGCCTGCTGAACACGCCCGATTCGAACCTCGCGGACGCGGTACGCGATGCCGGCACCTTGGTGCGCGACCGTGTCACCGAGTTCCGCCGACGTCACGATGCGCTTGCGGACCGCTGCCGCGAACCAGGTCTTGCCGATACCGAACTCGCCGCGCAACTGCGTGTACATCTCGCCGACCTTGCGGGTTGTGTCCAGGCGAGCTGGGTCTGGCAACTGATCACGACCCGGTACAAAGGGATGAGTATCTTCTCGGAGAACCACCCCCATCCGGCCGGAGCGCGGTCGATGAGCAATGATGGTGATCATCAAGGGTAGCCACCCCACCTGTCGGTAGGCGATGTTCCATGGCTGCAAGCGGGCGGTGGCGGGCACAGCGGCGAAGGGGAGCGATGGAGTCGGAGCACAGCGAACTGGTTCGAACCTGGTCTGCGGCCCTCCAGGCGACCAGTGGCTCTGCACCCTCCGATCCGATTAACGAGCATCTGCTGAGCTGGCTGGTGCACGACCTCGCGCATGCGCTCACCACCACGCCGTTCGATGTCGATGCGGGCGCCAGGGCGGGCGCCGCCCTGGCGGCCACGGATCTGCCGGTAACCGACGTGGTGGCCACGTCGGTTCCGGTGCTGTGGGCGCTCACGGGGCCGGGCGACGATCCCGAAACGGTCCGGAGAATGTCGTTACTGCTGGCAAAACTCGGCGAAGGTTTCGGTATCCGGCGGCAGATGATGTTCGCCCCGCCCGACTCTCCGGGCGCGGCAGCGCAACGGATGGACGAACGCTTCCGGGTGGTTTTCGACAATGCGGCGGTGGCCATCGCCATCGGTGATACCAACGGCGTTCTGCTCAACGCCAACCAGGCCCTCGCGGATATGATCGGGGTCCCTGCCGACGACCTACTCGGTATCTCGGTCTACGAATTCGCCCACCCCGAGGACCGGGACCGCATCCGCAGGCTTGTCTACGAGCGTTTGGTGCCGCATAAACAGGGCACGGTGAAACTGGAACAGCAGATCGGACGGGCCGACGGCAGCTACGGGTGGGCGGCGTTCTCGATCACCTTCGTGCAGGGCCAGGTGGGCCATCCCGACTATCTGCTGGCAGTGGGCGAGGATGTCACCGAACAGCACCGGATGCGCGAGGAACTGCACCGGCAGGCGCGCCACGACCTGCTGACCGGGCTGCCGAACCGGCGGCAGCTACTCGAATGGCTGGATGCGGCGATCCGCGACGCCGGCCCGCGGGACCGGATCGGGTTGTGCTTCGTGGACCTGGACCGGTTCAAGTACATCAACGATCGTTACGGTCACGGCACGGGCGACAAGGTCCTCACCGCTGTCGCGAGCCGGTTGAACAACAGTGTGGCGGGGTTGGATTGCCTGGTTGCGCGGATCGGCGGCGACGAATTCGTGACACTCGTCCCGCCGCCCGTCGACAATGAGCGGATGGCCGAGGTGGCCGAACGGTTGCTCGGCGCATTATCGGAGCCGATTCTGACCGGTGGGAACCAGCTCGACGTCTCGGCCAGTATCGGCGCGGTGGTGACAACGGTCGAGGGCGGCCAGGCGGAGGCTCTGCTGGACGCCGCCGATACCGGACTGTACCGCGCCAAGAACCGTGGAAAAGCGCAGTGGGTTCTGCATACGATGCCGGTGGACGACGGTTCCGAACCGGACCCTGTGGACGGTGGCGGCCCGACCGGCGGCGCCCGTTGATCCAGGGCGGTCAGGCGGTCGGGGACATGGTGCCGACGAGCCCTCCATCGACGATCAGGTCCTGGCTGTTGATGTAGGAGGCATCGGGCGAGCCCAGAAAAGCCACTGCGTCGGCGACCTCGCCGGGGTGGCCGAACCGGCCGGCCGGGACTCGGCTCCGGCTGGCGGCGGCAACCCGCGCCGGGAGATCGGCCTCGGGGTACATGGGGGTATCGATATAGCCGGGGCTGACGGAGTTGACGCGGATACCGCGCGGAGCGAGATCCGCGGCGAGAGTCCGGGCCAGATTGTGTACGGCGGCCTTGGTGGCGGAATAGAGCCCCAGCACATCGACACCCCGATGCAGGGTCCACGAGGCGTTGACGACGACCGCCCCGCCGTCGGGGATGAGCGGCAGTGCCTTCTGGACGGTGAAGAAAACCCCTTTGAAGTTGACCGCCACGGAGCGGTCGAAATCATCCTCGGTGATCTCCCGGATGGGCGCGAAGATTCCGACCCCGGCATTTGCGAAGACCATATCGAGCCGGTGATACCGGTCCCGGATGTCCTGCATCAGCGCATCGAGGGCGGTGAGGTCGGCGACGTCCGCGAGGAAACCGTGTGCCCGGCCGCCGAGGTCCGTCACGGCCGCATCCAGCCGGGCGGCGTCGCGTCCGGTGACGACCACCGTCGCGCCCTCGCCGATGAGACGTCTCGCCGTGGCGAACCCTATTCCGCTGGTACCGCCGGTGACCAGTACGGTCTTGTCGAAGTAACGAGTCATAGGGAAAGACTGGGTGTTCGAACGGCAGGTGAACAGACCGAGCTGATGCTGGGTGTGGTACCACCAGGCATTGCGTCCGTGTCACGGGCTCAGCTGATCAGGCGGGACTCCTCGGCGAGGGATTCCAGCCATTCCAGCGTGCCGGTGCCGGGTGTCGGATTGTGCAGAACCAGGTGGTGACCGGGATGGTCCGGCAGCGGAAGCCGGGTGTACTCGAAATGTAGGTCACCGCCGTACGGATGGGTGATGGCCTTGGTGCCGTTCGCTGATTCGGTGACATCGTGCCTGGCCCACAGCCGAGCGAATTCTGGACTGGCCGTACCGAGTTCGGCCGCAATCCGGTGAAAGCCCCGGTCCTGCGGATGCCGCGCCGCGTCGGCACGGAACCGCGCGACGATATCGGGCGCCGCCTCCACCCAGTGGGTGAAGGCGGCGCGGTAGCGGCTGCTGGTGAAAAACGCCACCAGGCAGTTGTCGTCGTCATCGGTGAGACCGAATACTTCGCACGCCGTACTGTTCACCGCCGCGAACCCCCAGTGCCGGTCGATGATGTAGGCCGGGCGGGGCAGCCAGGCGTCCAGAATGCGGTGCCACTCCGGCGTGACCGGTTGTGCCGGATCGGCCGCGCCGGTGCCGGCGCGGGGCGGCTCGAGACCCGCCAGCCGGTACAGATAGGCCTGTTCGTGGGTGTTCAGGCGCAGTGCGCCGGCAACAGCGTCCAGCACTTGTGCCGACACCCGGATATCGCGTCCCTGTTCGAGCCACGTGTACCAGGACACCCCGACCCCGGCGAGCACCGCGACCTCTTCCCTGCGCAGCCCCGGGGTACGGCGCAGCCCGGCCGGTGGCAGGCCGACATCGGCGGGTGACAACCGGGCTCGCCTGGAGGTGAGGAATTCGCGGAGTTCGTCTCTTCGGTCCACCTCCTCAGATTAGGCGGGGTTTCCCGGCTATGCGGCGGGTCCGGTGCCGGCGGGCACGGGCATGCTGGAGACCGTGAACGGCAGCGAGTCCGGGTCCGACCCTGCCACCAGCCGGTTGTACTGACTGTTGACGACCAGCAGGCGCCCGTTCTCGGTCAGTGCCGCCTGGCTGGGATGCAGAAATCCGCCCGGCGGGACGAGACTGTCGACGATCCGGGCGCTGGTGAGGTCCTCGCTCAGTTCCAGCACGGCCACCCGGGGCTCCTGGTCGGTGTCGGCGTAGAGATTCCCCTGTGTCACATAGACCCGTCGTCCGTCTTCGGAGATCAAGGCGTCGCCACTGGGCAGCAAATCTGCGCCGAGGTCCACCTCCCGGACGTCGCCGGTGAACCGGTCGATCCGCCAGAGCCGGCCGGTGTTGCTCTGCACCGACAGCAGATACCGGCCGACTGCGAGGATGCCGTTGAGATTGTGTTCCCCGTGTACCCAATCGATGGCCGTATTTTCGATATCGAGCCACGGTTGCATCTGCCAGCGGCCGTCGCGTTCGGTGATCCGGTAGATCGCCGGCAGGAAGGAATCGGTGACGTATGCCGTGCCGTCGTCCGCGACGGACACTTCGTTCACGAAACCGCCGGGCAGCCCGCGAAGCTCGGTGAGCAGTTCACCGCTGCCGGGATCGTAGACCCGGGTGACGTTGCTGTCGGCACCGTTGACGAACAACCGCCCCGCGGCGTCGATGGTCATTCCGGAGGTGAGTGTTCGTCCGTCGGTCCCGTGCGGTGACCACAGCTCCGCTTCGGGCCGGTCGAGGTGTCCGCGATACAGCGCGCCGTCCGCGGCGCTGCCGACGAAATAATGCCCGGTCCCGGGGTCGTAGGCGAGACCGGTGGGGAAGGCCCGGTCGCCGGGGATTACATAATGCTCGGGCGGCTCGGCCGGGGCGGGCGCCGTGCAGGCGAGAGCGACCGATGCGGTCAGCCCGAGGATGAGATGGCGTATACGAACGCGCATGGCGGTCGTCCTTTCTTGGATGCGATCTTCCGCATCCTCTGCCATCTGCGGCGTTTCTCCCGATACTTGCCGATACGGGTGTTCATGTTCCTGGGTGTGCGAAACATAGGAACAACGACTGCCGGTCTACCGGGTGAACCGACGAGAAAGGCCCCGCACCCGTAGGTGCGGAGCCTTCAAGTCACACGAAATCAGATCGCGCGGACGTCCTGAGCCTGCGGACCCTTCTGGCCCTGGCCGATCTCGAACTCAACCCGCTGACCCTCTTCGAGGGTTTTGAAACCCGAGCCCCCGATGGCCGAGTAATGCACGAAGACGTCAGGGCCGCCTCCGTCTTGGGCGATGAAGCCGAAGCCCTTTTCGCCGTTGAACCATTTCACACTGCCTTGCGCCATGCTTTAATACTTCATTCCTGTAGATGAGCCGCGCAGATCACTTTGATTAGCACAGTCTCGGTGGACAAGTGTGCCATACGTGCTGCCGGTTTGTCGAGGGGGGTGTACCTCCGGTGCGGACCCGGCTTCCGATCCGGCCGTTTTCCCACGCCGCACGCGATGCGGGGTAGGCCCGGTGCGGAGGTAGCCGGTAGTCGCACGCCTCCAGGACCGGCCCTATTCCTCCGTGAGCCGGCCCGCCGCCAAATGCCAGCGGCGAGTCGCGTGCACGGAATTCAGCATCCGGCGGTCGTGCGTCACCAGCACGAGGGTGCCGGTGAAGGAGTCGACGGCCTGCTCGAGCTGTTCGATAGCCGGCAGGTCGAGGTGGTTGGTCGGCTCGTCGAGAACGAGCAGGTTCACGCCGCGGGCCTGCAACAGGGCCAGCGCAGCGCGGGTGCGTTCGCCTGGCGAAAGTGTGTCGCAGGGGCGGATGACGTGCGGTCCGCGTAGCCCGAACTTGGCCAGCAAGGTCCGCACGTCGGCATCCGGCCAGTCGGGGACGGCCGCCCCGAAGGTCGTGGCCAGGGGCCCGGCACCACGGAACAGGCCGCGGGCCTGGTCGACCTCCCCGATCTGCACCCCGGAGCCGAGCGTCACGGTGCCGGAACCGGGCGCCAGCTTGCCGAGTAGCAGCGCGAGCAGGGTCGATTTACCGGAACCGTTTGCCCCGGTCAGGACGATCCGGTCAGCCCAGTCGATCTGCGTGCTGATCGGTCCGAGGACGAAATCACCCCGAGTGACGGTGGCATTGCCGGCCGTCGCCACGACGGAACCGCTGCGTGGCGCCACCGCGATCTCCATCCGCAGATCCCACTCCTTACGCGGTTCCACCACCTCATCGAGCCGTTCGATGCGGCGCTGCGTCTGCCGGGCCTTGGCGGCCTGCTTCTCGGTGGATTCGGCACGGGTCTTCCGGGTGATCTTGTCGGAATCGCTCTTCCCCTTGCGGCGCGCATTGCGCACACCGTGCTCCAGCCAGTTGCGCTGCATCCGCGCCCGCGCCTCCAGGGCGGATTTGGTATCGGCGAATTCGTCGTACGCTTCGCGCGCGTGCCGGCGCGCGATCTCGCGTTCGGCCAGATAGGAGTCGTAGCCGCCGTCGTAGAAGTTGACCTGCTGCTGGGCGAGGTCCAGTTCGAGAACGGCGGTCACCGTTCGGGTCAGGAATTCGCGATCGTGGCTGATGATCATCAGCGGCACCCGGACACCGGTGACGAAACGTTCGAGGCGGTCGAGCCCGTCGAGGTCGAGGTCATTGGTGGGCTCGTCGAGCAGCAGGATATCGAAGCGTGACAACAGAACCGCCGCAAGACCGGCGCGGGCGGCCTGCCCACCGGACAGCCCCGTCATCGGGGTGTCCAATCCGCCCGCGAGGCCGGCGGTGAGCCCGAGATCGGCAGCGACCTCCGCGGCGCGCTGTTCGAAATCGGCGCCGCCGAGGGCGAGCCAATGCTCGAGGGCAGGGGAGTAGTCGTCGTCGCCACCGTCGGCGAGTCGCTCGGCGGCCGCATCCATGACCCGCTGGGCCCAGGCGACGGCGGTCCGGCGGGCCAGGAATTCGAGCACGGTCTCGCCGGCCGTGCGCTCGGGTTCCTGGGCCAGATAGCCGACGGTGGCATCGGGCGGGCTGAGGGTGATCCTGCCTTCGCCCGGGTCGCCGCCGGCGAGCATGCGCAGCAGTGTCGATTTACCCGCGCCGTTGACGCCGACCAGCCCGACCACATCGCCGGGAGCGAGAGTCAGATCGAGGTCGGCGAACAAGGTGCGTTCGGCGTGCCCGGCCGAAAGGCCGCTGGCCTGCAATGTTGCGCTCACCAGGCATATTCTGCCCGGGCCTGCGGCAATGCCTGGAACCGGCCGTCAGGAAGTGGATGTCCCGCTCGGTGAGCGGGACGATGGTCAAGTGAGGTCGCGGCGGCAAGGCGCATCTACCACAGTCGAGGGCATTGTGGCCGGCAACCACTCCGGTCACAATGGAGCGTAGGAGCAACGAACCACATACCTGCAAGGCATGTTCTCCGTTCTCTGTATCGGAGTCATGTTGTTGTGCAAGGAGTTTCCCCACCGGCCTGCGGCCTGGAACTTCGCCGGCCGCTCGGGATCGGTTGCCCCCCATGGTTCCCGGCGGTGCCGTATCGGATGCTGGACAGCCCGGCAGGTGAGTATGATCTGGCGGCGTGGAGCTTGTCTTGTATCAGTCGCTGTGGTCCGGCGTGACCACCCGGCGGTACGCGAACGCACCCGTGCAGCACCCGTCACGGTCTGTGCGGAGCATCGGATGATCGAACAGCCCCTCGTCTGGGTCGCGGCATCCGGCAGATTGTCGAGCATCGCAACGGATTCCACCCACAAGCCTCGCCGGTGCCAGCTACGGCAAGGATTCGAACCGGACTGGATGCTCGCCCAGCGCTCCTGAAGGTAGCCGTGTTCCCATTCCATACCTGGAGTTAACTCTTTGACGACACAGCACGAACCCCAACCACAACGGTCCGCTTGGCGCGGATTCGGCGAGCCACCGCCTCTGACCGGTCCGCAACGGTTTCCGACGTATACCGAGGAATTCGCGGCCGCCCCGCACGAGGTCTATGATCAGATGCGCTGCCAGCACAAGACCTTGGCGTCGGTAGAGCTGGCGCCAGGCGTCCCGGCCACCTTGGTGATCGGGTACTTCACTGCCATCCGGATCAACAACGATGACGCCCATTTTCCCGCGGACCCGCGCACCTGGCAGGAGAGGGTGCCCGACGACTGCCCGGTGAAACCCATGATGGCGCATCGCCCCAATGCGCTACGCAGTGCCGGTGATGAGCACCGGCGTTTCCGGAAAGCAAGCGTAGACGGCATCGACGAGATCAACCTGTTCAATCTTAACTCGGAGATCGAAAGCATCGCGATACCGCAGATCAACGAATTCTGCAGGCTCGGGCAAGCCGATCTGTTAGGTCAGTATGCCTTTCCGTTGACCTTCGCGTACCTGAACCAGATGGTTGGATGCCCCCCTCAGATCGGCCAGGATGTCGCACAAGGCATGGCGCAGATGTTCGAAGGCGCCAACGCCGCTGAGGGGAACGCGCTGTTCGAGGGTGCGCTGGCTCGGCTGGTTTCACTCAAGCGAACCGTGCCCGGTGAGGACCTGACGTCTCGACTGATTGCCCACCCGGCCGGCCTCACCGATAGCGAACTCGTCCAGCAACTCGTGACCATCTACGGCGCGGGTATCGAGCCGTTGACCAACCTGATCGCCAACACTCTCCTGCTGATGCTCAGCGACAGCCGGTTTCAGGGCGAGGCCGCTTTGACGACCCAGGATGCGTTGAACGAGCTGTTGTTCAAGGACCCGCCGCTGGCAAACTTCCTCATCACGTACCCGCGGCAGCCGATCTTGGTGGACGAGGTCTGGTTACCTGCCGACCAGCCGGTTGTCACAAGTATGGGAGCCTGCAACAACGACCCGGCCATCGTCGGCGCCTATACCGACAACCGATCTCATCTTGCGTGGGGCACCGGTCCGCACACGTGCCCGGCGAAGTCCGTCGCGTACTCCGTCGCGCAGAATGCCATCGATCAGCTTTTCGATGCGCTGCCCGAGATGATGCTGTCCTGCCGGCCGGATGAATTGGTGTGGCGCCCGGGCGGGTTCCATCGGTCATTGGCGGCGCTGCCGGTGGAGTTTCCGCAGTCCGGCCCCTTCTGATCTCCGAGTGGCCGGCCTCGGGGTGGTCTCCATCCCCGAGGCCGTGCCCTACTCGCGATCAGGCTGTTCGGTCAGTCCGTACTAGCGGCCGAGATGGCGCTCGCATACTCTTCGACATATGTTCCGGGCGTGAACGCTGTGCGCAGGAGCCCGCTCGGAAGTTCGAACGCGTCGACTAGATCGCGTAGATGCGGGGCGAGAAATTCGTGCAGCTGACGACGCATTTCCATGAGCGGCTGCGCTGTCTTCGGTAGTGGCCCGTCCGGCAGCATCTCCGTTCCGTGCCTCAGGCATTGGCCGACGGCATAGAGCACGATGAGCCTTTCCAACACCTCCCGCAGCTCGGTCGGAATCCCGCCTATCCGGTCTGCCAACGCCTGGGCGGATTGGTGGGCGGTATGGGCTTCGGCGGCTGCCATCGAAAGATGGTAAATCGCATCCCACCGTTCTTGACGGCTTCCGCTTGTGTTCGCATACGCCTCGAGCGTCCGGTGATGCAGGAAACGGGCCCGGTCGTCGAGCCAGCTCAACCACTGGCCGTGGGTGTCGATATCGAAGAGCTGGTCATTCCAACCGGATTGCTTCCACTCCCCTGGAAGGGCGATCCGGCGGTACGCTGCCTGCAAGCCGATAACGTAGCTGTCGCCCTCCGCAGTGGCCGCAGCGTCACGCAGTGCTCGATACACCATGATCTGGTTGTGCGCGAAAACCCCCTGGGCCCCGAGCCGGTCACGGACCTCGGCGGTGACTCGCAGTGCCACCGAGGTGGTGAAATTCTTTGTCAGCGATACCAGATCGGTCAATTCCGGAGCTTGCTCGTCGGCGCCCTTCTCGATC
Organism: Nocardia speluncae NBRC 108251; assembly: GCF_001613245.1. Taxonomy (GTDB): domain Bacteria; phylum Actinomycetota; class Actinomycetes; order Mycobacteriales; family Mycobacteriaceae; genus Nocardia; species Nocardia speluncae. The sequence continues at coordinate 54,675 of NZ_BDBZ01000001.1, forward strand.
GCTGCCGAGAATGCCTCGATCGCCACCTCCACGGACATACCGGCCATGTAGGTCTCGGCGATGGCATCGATCAGCCGGTCGCGATGAGCAGGCACATCCAACAGCGCAATGCGGTCGGCGCCGCGGTCCATGCTTGCGATATCGCGCTGTTCAGCGTGTTTTAGGGCGATGGCCAGGGACGCTCGACACACTGCGGCGGACATCGCCGAAATCGCCAGCCGGCCGGCCCGCACTCGACTGATCGCACGCCAGACCTGATTGTCTGCCGGGATGGGCGAGATGAGTTGGCCGTTGTCGTCGATGAAGGTGCCGGTATGGGACAGCAGGCATTCGCGAGGCAGCCGGACGTGGTCGAAGCGAGTGATGGAGTTGTCCATTCCCAGGCCGGGCTTCTCGGGAAGCGCGCGAATGGTGATCCCCGGCCGGACCGTCCCGTCGGTGTCTACCAGTCGCACCAGGAACGGGTAGTTTCCGCAGTTCGCCCCATCGATCAGCAACCGCGCGAATACGATGCCGAACCGCGATACGCCATTCACTGGCGGCGGGGCAGTCGTCGGCATGAATTTGACAGCTGCGTCCGTGGGTGTATCGAGTACGAAACTGCCGCCATCTGCCGGGTCGTATGTCGCTGTGGTTTCGAGATTCGGCAGGTCGCTACCGTGGCCTACCTCGGTCAATACGTACGCGCCTACCGCACGTCCCTCGAGAAGCTCGGTCAGAACCGCCTCGACCTCACCGGTTCGGGAATGCTGCTCCAGTAGTGTGCCCAGAACGAGATTCACCTGCACCGTGAGCAGGGCACCGAGGTGTGGATCGACCACGGTAGCTTGTTCGTGCAGTGCCACGAGGGCGCGCAGATCAGAAATCGTATCGACGGCATCCAGACGCGGAAGCAGTTGCAGGTACCGCTCGTAGGCTCGTTTTCCGGGGTCTTTCGTAGCGGCCCACCAATCCTGATCGAATGCCGACTCGCTGAACACATCTGTGTACCGTTGAGCCGCTTCCCGCCGACCGGCGAACAAGACGTTCGACAGGTCGTCTGAATACCCCTGGGAAACCATTACTGCCTCCTACTCAAATTCGAACCCTGCAGTGGCAGATGTTCCGCTGCAGGCATTACGCGGTAATCGTCTCCCGGTATCCGGGCGCTCGGTCGGCTCATCCGCGAGCGCTGCCTCGTGGATGAGCATCTCCGCATACGCGAATACCGAACGATCACCGATCAGGGTTCAAAGCGCCGCGTACCACACCCCTCCAGGGGCAGTATCAGCAGGCGTGTCCGGGCTCCCTGCGGCCGAGGGGGCGGGATCTGGGCGGCCTTCCGGCAGCCGCGTGCGGGAGAAGAGGGACCGGCCGTTGGATAGACGAGGTTCCTGAGCGTGCTGGCCATCTGTGGCACGTTGCGTGTCCGTCACCTGCCCGGAACTTGCTGACCATGATGTTCCCGCGATCGGGGCACCGAAGATGGCTGTTAGGGGACCATCGACCATGTCCTGCAACTCTCCAACTCCAACCGCCAGATCTGTTCGGTCATCCCGCGGACAGCTTCGACGGGTGACGTCACCGTTGCCGCCGAGTTGCCGTGACTTGACCGAAACACGAAAAATATTGTGCCACAACTATCGTTCGTGTTGTCCGCTTAGGAGAATTCACAACTGATCCAGGTCGGTTACCAGGTGCTTTGGTGATGCCAGCCTCGCGGGCGGCGGTCGGGACGAAGTCGGTCGAACGTGTGGTCCACAGGTTCGCTGGCTCACTGGCGTCCCCGGTGCTCTGAAGGCTTGCAGCCTTTCGCGGCGCCAGGTGCGCGCTCCAAGCCTGTTCGGGAAGTCGATCACGGATTTGGGCTTCACCCTGTCTGGGCCCATGGGCAGCGCCCGAATCGGCAATCAATCGGGGGGTCCACAACCGATCCGTAATGCGCCGAACGTTCAGTGGTGCGCCGGCGATATGCGCTGAGCGTTGAAGCTGCTCCGGTGCGCCGAGTGAACTCGGCCTCGAACCTCCGAGATTCGTCACCAGCAGCGCGTGCTCTCGACGAGCGGTTGTACGACCGGCCCACCACCTTCAGTTCGGTCGTGGCAGCAGAGTGTCCTGAAGCCTGGGGGCGAGTTTCGATCTCACGCCCAACGCGCATGGTTCGAACCAGGGGCAACGTATTCGGGCCCGGGCGCAGCAAACCGGTTCTGGCGATGTTCGTGCAACGAGCGAGGATGATCGCCGAAGCGATCGGCTGGCTCGATCGTGCGGTCTCGCTGGATTCCTCGCTCATCTGCGGTGATCAGCGCGTGACCCGCGGCATGAGCGGCCGGGCGGGAGTCGAGTAGATCGCCCAAATCGTCTACGCACGGATCGACCACTGAAATCCATGAACAATACCGACCGTTACGTCGACTAATATTTCTGGCAAATATACAGACAGGCGAACCGCTTGCGGCATCCGAGTACCGCCTGGTCAGCCGACTATCCATGAAACCCCAGATCATCGGCCTAGACCAAACGCTGTGAGTGATACCAGTGAGCTCGAAGAACGATTGTGAGACAATATGTTTCGTGCCTCGGTCGATCAATAGCAACTATGCGGCAACGATAATGTTGCAGTTCGAAGCGACCGCAGGATCGGCTCGGCGGCACGGCCACGCTACCGCTCGGCCGATTCGGACCGATTGCCCATCGCACCAACCACCCGGATGGAGTACCCGCGGCGGCCGTCCGGGCTTTCCGTTGTCTTACCGTGCCATCGCGGTCGGCCGGATTTCGCACGCGCCAATATCGGGTCGCGATGCTCAACTCCTTTCGGCTGGCTCGCAGCACGAGTACCCACAGCAAGGGTGCGTGGTGAATTGATCTTTTGACAGGTGATCCGTCCGGCTCTCGTGCGCTCCGGTCCCGGCGGCGTCCGCGTGACAGCGCGGTTCCCGCTTGGTTCCTTTGCGTCGAGGTTCGGAGGTGCTGGCCCTGCACCCCAACGGTGAACGAGTTACCGCTGGGGACCGGAAAACAATAGGAGGCGGTTATGGCTACCGACGCGTACATGGAACAGACTTCGCTGGCCGAGATCATTCGGCACGGCAGTCCGGAGTTCCATCAGCAGCTGCAGAAGATCCTGAGTAACCCGGACTATGCTGTCACGGAGCAGCAGAACCAGGAGCAGCGGCGCCTGAACGCCTACGACCAGCTGGCCGACCTGGTGCAGGAGATCGGCACCCGCGCTGTCGCGACCGACCTACCGAAACTTTTCGCGGTGTTCGATCAATGCGCCGTGCTGGCGACCGATCTGATTCCCTTGATATCCGGCCACTACAACCTGGCAACGGGCAGCTTGGCCACGCTCACCGATTCCGACTCGGCCGCGCCATACCTGATGGATCTGGATGACGCCAGCGCCGTCGGTGTGATCCTGCTGACCGAGTACGAGTGCGGCTCGAATATCCAGTTCATGCGGACCACTGCGACATGGGACGGTGACGGGTTCGTGCTCAACACCCCGGACCCGAAAGCACGAAAATTTATGCCCAGTGTTGGGATTCCGGTTTCCCGGGTATGTATCGTAGGCGCCCGGCTCGTCGACTCGGCGGGTGTCGACCAAGGGGTCCACTTGTTCACCGCGCGCCTGCGCGACGCAGACGGCGCCTCCGCTCCCGGAGTGACGATCACCCAACTCGGCCATCAGCCTTTGGTGATCATGGACAACTCGGTCATCAGCTTCGACAACCTGCGGGTCGAACGCGACGCCTGGCTGAGTAACGACCTCGCCACCATCGACGACGACGGTGTACTCACCTGGCGTGACGAGGCGAGCCGCAAACGCGCCTTCGCTTCGGCGAGTAGCCAGCTCACTGTCGGGCGCCTGGCGCTTTCCTCCTGTCTGAACGCCGAAGCCCGCGCATCGCTCTACATCGCCCTGAACTACGCGAGCAAGCGGGTGGTGCCGATGACTCCGGTCGACCGGCCGCTCATGCTGGACATTCCCCATGTGCGTGACACGCTGCTCACCGACCTGGCCGGTACCGTCGCCCGCACCCTCTATGGCAACGCGGTGAAAACCTCGCTTGTGGGCGCGGATCTGACCGCTCGCGAGCCCGTGGTGGCGGTGATGCTCGCCAAGGACTTCATTCAGCGGCACGCTTTGGAGACGGTGACCGACTGCCGCGTGAAAATGGCCGCCCAGGGCATGTTCAGTGCCAACCGGGTCGCCGGCTACCTCGGAGTCTGTCACGCCGCGATGACAGGTGAGGGCGACGTCGCCGTCATGGGCTCGGTCGCCGGTCGAGTACTGGCCAAACAGCTGGCGGGCACACCGCCGCCTGCACCTGTCCTCCACGACCCCGCCGACCCCGCCGCCCGCGCCCGCCTGCTCAGCGCCCGGACACTGACGATTGCACAGGAAGTGCAGCCGCACCTGGGTAACCACGCACTGGAAGCGCGACTCGAGGTCATTCCGGACGCCCTGGCGCTCGCCGAGGCATACTCCGCCGAACAAGCCCTGCAGGCACTTGAAGAGCACGCCGGCGAACATGCCGAGATCGCCGCGGTACGTGACCTTTTCGCCCTGGACCAGATTCACCAGCACTCTGCCTGGTACCTCACCCACGGGCTACTCGACCTGGATGCGGTGAAGGCGGTCAAACAGCAGCTACGCAACGGACTGCTCTACGAGGCCATCGACGAACTCGCCGGCCATCTGCCTGCACTGCTGGCCGCTTTCGAATTCGACGATGACGTTCTCGGCGCGCCGGTGCTCGCCGATGACCTGGCCGCCGCGTGGGATACCCGCTGCCGCGACGACCGGCCAGGTCGCTAACTTGGAACCAGCGAGAGTTCTGGCGAGCGAGATCAAGCGATCGTGCCCATGAGGTGCGGCCGGCGCTAATTCAATTGACGCACCAGGGGCCTCGGCGCGTGGATACTCGCTGAGGAAGGCTTGGACTTCGGGCTGTGCGGCTCCTGCCGGCCCCCTGCGTGGGGTCGGCCGGAGTTGGCCGTGGAGTAAGAACATTATCGGTCGACCGGTCCCGTCGCGTTTTCGTCGTCGCTGCGCAGCCGTGGTCGCAACACCGGCGACGACGGGGCGTGCCGCGCGGCGGCACCGAGCAGTAGTCTGGCCGGGCCGGATCTTCGCCTCCCGAGAAATGGGCCCACTGTCATGACGTCACTGTCCGAAAAGGCCGCCGCATTCCGCACACTCCACCGGCCCGGTGATCCCGTGATCTTGCCGACGGTCTGGGACGCCTGGTCGGCGCAGTTGGTTCAGCAGGCCGGCTTCCAGGGGCTGACGGTGGGCAGTCATCCGCTGGCCGATTCGCTGGGCCGGGCCGACGGTGAGGGCATGTCGTTCGGCGAAGTGCTGGGTCGCGTACGGGAAATCACTGCGTCGGTGGATATTCCGGTGTCGCTGGATATCGAGTCCGGCTACGGCCTGGAACCGGCGCAACTGATCGATGGACTGATCGAGGCGGGAGTGGTCGGCCTCAATATCGAGGACACCGTGCACAGTGAAGGCGGCCGTCTGCGCGAAGCCCGGGAGCATGCCGATGTCGTCGCCGCACTGCGGCAGGCCGCGGACGGCGCCGGGGTGCCGGTGGTGGTGAACGCGCGCACCGATCTGTTCCTGCGCAGTATCGGCGACGAGGCCGATCGCTTCGATCGTGCCGTAGACCGATTGCGGATGGCTGCCGAAGCCGGTGCCGATGTGCTGTACCCGGTCGGATTCCACGACCCCGCAACGTTGCGCCGTCTCTGTGCCGAATTGCCGCTTCCGGTCAACGCCGTGGCACTCCCCGGCGACGGCGGCCCCAGCGTGTTCGCCGAAGCGGGGGTCGCGCGGGTCAGCTTCGGCCCGTTTCTGCAGCGGGCACTCACCGACACCGCCAACCAGCTGCTGGAGCGCTGGAACTGACCTGGGCGCCAGCGGATTACACGCTGATGCCGTGGGTGAGGACCGCCGCGAGTTCGCGGTAGGCGGCGCCGTCGTCCAACCCGGTGCGGGCGCGGACGCCGCCCTGCTGGATGCGGACCATCATGGTTGCGGCGAGATCTGCGGCGAAGGCTGCGTGGACGCCGCGGAACTCGCCGGCGGCGACGCCCTCGTCGATGAGTTCCTGGACTCGGCGTGCGGCAATACGGGTGTTTCGTTCGTAGACCTCGCGCGCCGGAGTGAAATGGTCGAGGTCGGTCATGAACCGGTCCGAGGCCACAGCCAGCGCTTTCCCGACTGCGGTGAGGTAGGTGGTGATGCGCTCGCGCGCCCCGCCCGCCGCGGCGACCTGAGCCTCTACGGTAGCGGTGGCGCGTTTGAAGAAATGCACGGTCGCGGCCGTGACCAGTTGCTCTTTACTGCCGGCGAGGGTGTAGAGGGTGGATTTGGAGCATCTGAGCCTGGCGGCGATGGTGTCGAGGGTCAGGTGTGCGAAGCCGTCGGCGAGAAACAGTGCGACAAGTGCGTCGAACAGTTCGGTACGGCGGGTGGTCGCGAAGGTTGCAGGCTGCTCCATACCGGGAATAGTACTGGGGAACGTCTTGCAGTACTGGTCGGTGGACAGTACTGTGGCCGATGTCCGAGTACTGTCCTGTGTATCGCCGCGAGGAGATTTCTGTGGCTGTCGATCGACTCCTGCCCACCGACGAGGCTCGGGATCTCATCGCGCTGACCCGCGACGTGGCCGACAAGGTACTGGCGCCGATCGTCGACGAGCACGAAAAGGCGGAGACCTATCCCGAGGGTGTATTCGCCACGCTCGGCGAAGCAGGTCTGCTGAGCCTGCCCTACCCGGAGGAATGGGGTGGCGGCGGACAACCCTACGAGGTGTACCTGCAAGTGCTCGAGGAGATCGCCGCGCGCTGGGCCGCGGTCGCGGTGGCGGTGAGTGTGCACAGCCTGTCCTGCCACCCACTGATGGCGTTCGGCACCGAGGAGCAGAAGCGGCGCTGGTTGCCGGAGATGCTCGGCGGCGCCACTGTCGGTGCCTACAGTCTGTCCGAACCGCAGGCCGGATCGGATGCCGCGGCGCTCGCCTGCAAGGCGGCCGCAATCGGCGGCGGATACCGGGTCAACGGTTCGAAGGCATGGATCACCCACGGCGGTATCGCCGATTTCTACAATCTGTTCGCGCGCACGGGGGAGGGATCCAAGGGAATCTCGTGTTTCCTGGTGCCGAAGAACACTGCGGGGTTGAGCTTCGGTAAGCCCGAGGAGAAGATGGGCCTGCACGCCGTGCCCACCACCTCCGCCCACTACGACGATGCCTTCGTCCCGGACGAACGCCGTATCGGCACCGAAGGCCAGGGGTTGCAGATCGCGTTCAGCGCCTTGGATTCCGGCCGCCTCGGAATCGCCGCGGTCGCGGTCGGGCTGGCGCAATCGGCGCTCGACGAGGCCGTGGCGTACGCGCAGGAACGGACGGCATTCGGTCGCAAGATCATCGACCATCAAGGGCTGGGTTTCCTGCTGGCCGATATGGCCGCCGCGGTGGATTCGGCCCGCGCCACCTATATCGACGCCGCGCGGCGACGGGACGCGGGATTGCCGTACTCCCGCAACGCGTCGGTGGCCAAACTGGTCGCCACCGACGCCGCGATGAAGGTCACCACCGACGCCGTGCAGGTACTCGGCGGCTACGGCTACACCCGCGATTTCCGGGTCGAGCGCTATATGAGGGAAGCCAAGATTACCCAGATCTTCGAGGGCACCAACCAGATCCAGCGCCTGGTCATCAGCCGCCACCTCGCCGGCTGACCGGACCGCCGCTGCCCGGATTCACACCGTGGGTGTGCCGACGCGGATCCGGTTTCCATCGGGGTCGCACAGCTCGATTTCCCGTGCCCACGGCGCCTCTTCGGCTCGGATGCCGAACTCCGTCGCGATGGTATCGATATCGCGAACCCGGAGGTAGACCAGTGTATCGGGGCGGGCGTCACCCGTGTGCTCCGAGAGGAACAACCGCACGCTGCCCCGTGCGATCTCGACGAACGCCGGAAGCTCCGGTGCGAAGCGGTGCTCCCACACCGCGGCGAAACCGAGTCGCTCGTACCACTCGACTGCCGCGGCAGCATCATCGACGTGGAGAATCGGAATGACTTCTTCGTCCATGCGGCCATGGTCGCAGACCGGAGCGCGCCCTCATCGCGCGCTCCACCCGCCGTCCATCGTGTAGGCGGCGCCGGTGACCATGCCTGCCTCCGGCGATGCCAGCCAGCACACCAGTGCGGCGACCTCGTCAGGTTCCACAAGGCGTTTCACAGCGCTTTCGGTGAGTAGAATCTTGTCCAGCACCTCCTGTTCGGGCACACCATGCGCCGCTGCCTGGTCCGTGATCTGCTTGTCCACCAAAGGGGTTCGTACGTAACCCGGGTTCACGCAGTTGCTCGTCACGCCGTGCGGGCCGCTCTCGAGAGCGGTGACCTTCGACAACCCCTCCAGCCCGTGTTTGGCCGTTACGTACGCGGCCTTGTACGGCGAGGCGCGCAGACCGTGGACCGAGGAGATGTTGACGATTCGGCCCCAGCCCTGCTCGTACATATGCGGTAGTGCCGCACGCACGAGCAGGAACGGCGCCTCGACCATCAGTGTGAGCAGATCCCGGAAGCGCTGTGGTGCGAAGTCCTGGATCGGGCTGATGTGCTGCACCCCGGCATTGTTCACCAGGATGTCGGTATCGAGGGTGAGGTCTTCCAAGGCTGTGACGTCGAGCAGGTTCACTGCCCACGCCGTGCCGCGGAGTTCCGTGGCGACGGCGGCCGCCCCGGCGGTATCGATATCGGCCACGGTGACTGTGGCGCCGCGCGCCGCGAGCGCCCGGGCGCAGGCCGCACCGATTCCGCTCGCGGCGCCGGTGACCAGGGCATTCCGTCCTGTGAGATCACTCATCGCGCAGGAATTTCGGCCGGGGCCAGGCTTTCGGCATCGGCGCGATCGAGGCTCTCCAGGGCCAGCCCCTTCGTTTCCCGCGCGGCCAGGGCCGCGATCGCGCTGACCGCAGCCGCACCCGCCAGATACCAGGCGATCGGCACCGCGGATCCGTAGACGTCCAGCAGCCGGACGGCGATGATCGGCGCCAGCGACCCGGCCACGATCGACGTGACCTGATACCCCAGGGACACACCGGAATAGCGCATGCGGGTCGGGAACATCTCGGCCATGAGCGCGGGCTGCCCGGCATACATGAGGGCATGGAAGACCAGGCCGATGATGATGGCGGAGAGGATGATCAGGTTGTTTCCACTGTCCATCATCGGGAAGGCGAAGAACCCCCAGGTGCCCGCCGTCACCGCGCCGACCAGATAGACCGGTCGCCGGCCGTAGCGGTCGGACAGATTGCCCACCAGCGGAATCACCACGAAATGCACCGCGTGCGCGGCGAGTAGCCACCACAGGATCACCGACGTATCGGCTCCCACTTCCACCTTCAAATAGGTGATGGTGAACGTGACCACCAGGTAGTACATGATGTTCTCGCCGAACCGCAGGCCCATGGCGGTGAACACGCCGCGCGGGTATCGGCGCAGCACCTCGACGACGCTGAGCGATCCGGCCGCGATTTCCTCGGCCTCCTGCTGTGCCGCGAGGAAGATCGGCGCGTCGGTGATCTTGGTGCGGATGTAGTAGCCGATCAGTACGACCACCGCCGACAACCAGAACGCGACCCGCCAGCCCCAGCCGAGGAACGCCTCGTCGGACAGTGTTGTCGTCAGCACCAGCAGCACCACCGTGGCCAGCAGATTGCCCGCGGGCACGCCCGCCTGCGGCCAGCTCGCCCAGAATCCGCGGCTGCGGCTGGGGCTGTGCTCGGCGACCAGCAGTACCGCACCGCCCCATTCGCCGCCCACCGCGAAACCTTGGATGAATCGCAGGGTCACCAGCAGGGCCGGTGCCCAGTAACCGATCTGCCCGAAGGTCGGCAGGCAGCCCATCAGGAAGGTCGCGGCGCCGACGAGGACGAGGCTGAACTGGAGTAGCTTTTTGCGACCGTACTTGTCGCCGTAGTGCCCGAAGACCACACCGCCGAGCGGGCGCGCCACGAACCCGACGGCGTAGGTGACGAACGCGGCGAGGATCGCGTCCAGATCGCTGGTGCTCTCGGCGAAGAACACCTTGCTGAACACCAGCGTGGCGGCAGTGCCGTAGAGGAAGAACTCGTACCACTCCACGACCGTGCCCGCCATCGACGCGGCAACCACGCGCCGCAGGCCGCCGGGATCGGTGTTCTTCGCGTCGACCGCGTCGGGTCCGGGGCTGTGCTCCCGCATGGCAGTGCTCCTTCGCGCCGGAGGCCGCACCCTCACTCGATGTGACGGCCCCCACAGTATTCGGCTGCACTGAGTATTGGTGCAGACGATTTGTCTCGCAATGACCATTTATGCAGCACCGTTGTGCAAGAGTGCAGATATGGGCATGTCCGTCTCCGGCCGCCCCAGCGCCGACGACCTTCTCGTATTGCTCGCGGTCGGCCGTACCGGTCGATTCGTGACCGCGGCGGACGAACTGGGCATCAACCACACCACCATCTCCCGGCGTATCGCAGCGCTGGAGCAGACGCTGGGCGGCCGGGTACTCACTCGCGTTACCGGCGGCTGGGAACTGACCGAACTCGGTCGCGAGGCGCTGGCCGCGGCCGAGGCGGTGGAATCTGCGGTGAAATCACTGGCCGCTGGTGCGGACGGGAACCGGGTGCTCGAAGGGGTGGTCCGGATGTCGGCGACCGACGGTTTCAGCGCCTATATCGCCGCGCCCGCCGCTGCCCGGGTGCGGCGCCATCATCCGGATATCGCGGTCGAGATCGTCGCGACCACCCGGCGGGCGTCGCGCCGGCGTTCCGGGGTGGACCTCGAAATCGTCGTGGGGGAACCGCAGGTGCGCCGCGCCACCGCTACCCACCTTGCCGACTACCGGCTGGGCCTCTACGGCTCCCGCGAATACCTTCGCGACAACCCGGCTCCCGCGACGATCGACGATCTGGCCCTGCACCCGCTGGTGTACTTCATAGATTCCATGCTCCAGGTCGACGACCTGGACCTGGCCTCCGGTGTCGTTCCCGCCATGCGCGAATCCGTCACCTCCACCAACGTTTTCGTGCACGTCGAAGCGACCCGCGCCGCGGCCGGCCTGGGCCTGCTGCCCTGTTTCATGGCCGACCGCCACCCGGACCTGGTGCGCGTCCTACCGGATTCGGTGGCGGTAACCCTCGGCTACTGGCTGGTCGCCCGAGCCGAGACCCTGCGCCGCCCGGAAGTCGCCGCGGTAGTGGCCGCGATCCGGTCGATGATCGACGACCACCGTGACATCCTCGCGGGCCGGGGATGAGCGCGCGGCCGGAATCAGTCCACACGACTTCCGCCTCGTGGTGGTGCCGAGACCGGATCCGATCGGCTGCACGGTGCCCGGAGTAACCGAGTGTGCAGCGCCAGATACAGCAGCGCCGCGTCCGCGGGCGAGGCGAATGTTTTTCCGGTGAGTCGTTCTATTCGCTCGAGACGGTGCCGGACTGTATTGCGGTGCAGATGCAGACGCTTTCCCACCGCGGTGCTGGAGCCGCCGAGGTCGTACCAGGCCAGGGCGGTGTCGATGAGCAGCCGGGAGTCCTCGCGATCGAGTCGATCGAAGGCGGCGAGCAACTCAGCGAATACATCCGCCGCCAGCTCCGGGTTCGCGGCGATCAGGGCGCGTTCCGGCGCGGAGGCGTAGGTGTGGACTCCGGTCTCGGCCGGACCTGCGCATCGGAGTGCGAAACGGGCCTCGTCGAGTGCGGTGGGCGCGTCGGCGAGGTCGGTGAAGGGCCGGCTGGCCCCGGCTCGCGCCCGCACTGTCCGGAGCGCTCGCTCGAGTGTGGCCGGTGAGCCGGCGGCGACCAGAGTGACCAGTTCATCGCCGAATACGGTCGACGCGGTGACGACTCCGGTCGCGTCGAGGTGAACATCGCCGACCAGGACCACCGAAACGGCTCGGGTGGACAGACCCATCCGGCGGCCGAGTTCGGCGCGCTGTCCCGGTGGTAGACCGGGGTCGAGCAGCGCCCGCAGCATGCCCTGGCCCGGTTGTGCGGTCCCGGCCGCGACCACGCGCCGGTAGGCGTCGGCGGCCGCCACCGAATAGTTGTCGACGGTGGCCCATACCAGGGTGGACAGCCGGGGGAGTGTCGCACGATCGCCGTCCCCGGCGGATTCGACGATGATCTCCCAGAACACCAACCCGGCGACACGGAAAGCGTGCAGCAGGCTTTCCAGCGGAATACCGCGCTCGGCCTTGAGCCGCCCGGCTCGCCGAGCGGGCTCGCGGGAATACGGGACCTCCGCAAGCGCGTCCAGCCATGCCGCGCAACAGTCGGCGACCAACGCGACCAGCTCGTCGTGGCCGAGTACGGGGGTGCCGTAGTCGATATCGTCGTGCTCGATCCGGGCGGTCACCCGCTGGGTGATCGCCGTCGAATCGGCGTGGAGATCACGCAGGAGGCGCGACTTCTCGAACTGTGTGTCCTGGCTCACTACTTCTCAAGGTAGTGCCGGCAGTGCGTGTGCACAACGGAGCCGGTCGAAGTGGGGGCTGGCGCCCCTCGCCGCACCGACCGGTATCCCCCGATACTGGGCATCCAGTGCCGCTGCCACCGCGGCCACCGACCGATCGGAGTTACCGCCGTGACCACAGCAACCCGCGAACTGTTCGAGCGTTACCACGCCTGCTGGGCCGACCGCGATCCCGATCGGATCGTCGCACTCCACACCGCCGATTCCGTGTTCCACCTGCATTCGGGCCAGGAACCCGCCCGGGGCCGGGCCGCCATCCGCGGGGCGGCGGCGGGGACCTTCGCCCTGGTCCCGGACCTGACCTTCCGTGAGCTCTCACTCCGCGTCGGCGAGGATTTCTGGGTGGTGCGGTGGCAGTTGACCGGTACCTCCGCCACCGGCCGCGACGTATGCGTCGACCTCGCGGATTTCGTGCTGGTCGAGGACGGCGCGGTCAAGGAGAAGCATTCCTACGTCGACGGTGTCGCCATGCAGGCAGCTCTGGGGTGACGTAGCCGGCGCCCGGGTCAGCTCCGGAGAGACCACTGGTATCGGCTGGTGGGTACCAGGTCCAAATCTTTATCGGCGCCGAATCGTGCCACGCTGTCCATGAGTTCGGTGATCCGGCGCCGGAGTTCGGCTTTGTCACCGCGGCTGCCGTAGAACGTGTGCGGGTCGGTCATCGCGCCCATGGGGAAATGTTCCTCGGCGATGGCCGCGATATCCGGTGCCGCGGGGGTGAGTCTTTCCTCGACGGTGTTCTGGATGTAGGCGACGGTGTTCTGGGTGCGGATGGCGATCGGGGTGTGCTGCACCTGCCAGTACTGCAGGTATTCCGCTCGGGGCATAGACGTGGGTCTGCGCAGTAAGGCGATATTCGCCAGGGCGTCGCAGCGGGTACCGTCCGGAACAGGCGTCGGATCGAGGCGGATGTTCTCGTGCACGCGATAGGCGTGGAGTGCCTGTTCTCCGGTGGTATCGGCCACCGCGGCGACGATCGTGGCGGGGTCGCCGCCGGTCCATACCGAGACGAGCGCGGTGATCGGTTCACCGGGGCCGAATCGCATCGATGTGGGCGCGACGTCGGCATCGTCGAGGTTCACCTGCACCGCGTTCGCGCCGGTGGTGGCCAGCGCTTCCCGGAATTCCGGTGCGCGGAGCCGGTCGCCGACACCTGCGCCGTGCAGGGCGAGGATCAGTTTCGCCATGGCGAAAAAGTAGCACGTGTTCTAATTTTGCCGAGACGAAACGGCCACCCGAAGCCGAATGCAGAAAGGCCGACCTATGAGGTTCACCTACGCCGAGACCATGACCGACCCCACCTACTACGTGCCGCTGGCACAGGCGGCCGAGGCCGCCGGGTACACCTCGATGGTCCTCGCCGACAGCATCGCCTACCCCCGCGACTCCGATTCCACCTATCCCTACACCCCGGACGGCAGCCGGGAGTTCCTGGAGGACAAACCGTTCGTCGAAACCTTCGTCCTCGCCGCCGCGCTGGCTGCGGCGACCACCACCCTGCGGTTCACCCCCTTTGTGCTGAAGCTGCCGATCCGGCCGCCGGTGCTGGTCGCCAAACAAGCGGCATCGGTGGCTGCGCTCAGTGGTAACCGCCTCGGCCTGGGCGTCGGAATCAGTCCGTGGCCCGACGATTTCGAGATCTTCGATGTGCCGTTCGAGAAGCGTGGTAAGCGGATGGACGAATGCCTCGATATCGTCCGCGGCCTCACCATAGGCGGCTACTTCGAATTCCACGGCGAGTTCTACGATCTGCCACCGATCAAGATCTCACCCGTGCCCACCGAACCGATCCCGCTGCTCATCGGCGGACACAGCCGTCCGGCGCTGCGCCGCGCCGCCCAGCGCGGTGACGGCTGGATGCACGCCGGCGGCGATCCGGCCGATCTCGACCGCCTGCTCGCCGAACTCACCACCCTGCGCGCCGAATACGGTACCCGCGAGGATTTCGAAATCCATGTCATCTCGCTGGACGGCTTCACTGTCGACGGTGTGAAACGCCTCGAGGACAAGGGCGTCACCGATGTGATCGTCGGCTTCCGCGACCCCTACGGTCGCGAGCAGGACACCGAGAGCCTGGACACCAAGATCGCGAACCTGTCCCGTTTCGCCGAACATGTCATCGCCCGCACCCAGTGAGCGCCGAAAATCGAGCCGAGGAAGTCGAAATGAGTAGTTTGGCGGGGAAAGTGGCGCTGGTGACCGGCGCCTCGTCCGGGCTCGGGGCGGCGGTCGCGCGACTGTTCGCCGGTCGCGGGGCGCAGGTATTCGGCGTGGCGCGGGACGAAACCCGGTTGGCCGAGGTGTTCGCGGAGGTGCCCGGTGGCCGATTCACCATTGGTGATATCGCCACCGCGCAGACGTGCCGGTCGGTGGTCGAGGACTGTGTCGGCGCGTTCGGGCGCCTGGACATCCTGGTCAATGTCGCGGGCACGCACCGGATGCGCCACACCGGGGAAGTCACCGACGACGACTGGGAGCACGACCTCGCGGTGAACCTCAACGGCCCGTTCTACCTCTGCCGTGCCGCGCTCGGGCACCTGTTGGAGACCGGCGGCAATATCGTGAACGTCGCCTCCATCGCCGGAGTCGAAGGCCAGGCGTATTCGGCAGGTTACTGCGCCGCCAAACACGGTCTGGTCGGCCTGACCCGCGCCCTCGCGGTCGAGTTCACCGCAGACCGCCTCCGCGTGAACGCGGTCTGCCCCGGCGGCATGCTGACCCCGCAGGTCACCGGATTCACCCTGCCCGACGGTGCCGACCCGAACCTGGTGATGCGGGTCGCGTCCCCGCGGGGTATGAACCAGCCGGAGGAGGTCGCCTCGGTGATCGCGTTCCTGGCCAGTGACGACGCCTCCGCGGTCCACGGTGCCGTCTACCTCGCGGACAACGGCAAAACCGCAGGATAGCCCGAGTTAGCACATCGGATGGTCCAGGTCGCTGCGGTGGCTCGCGCCGGTATGCGGTGCCATCGGGATCCGGCGATGAACGATCACACCGGCCCCGTGGTTTCCGCTCACCGGGAACCGGGCGCCTGATCACCCGGTCAATGGGAAGACCGAGCTCGCCGGGAATCCGGTGGACCTAGCGTCGCCCGGATGAGTGCAGAATTCACCGGAGGTGCCCGATGACGCGCCTACCGGAACGAGTGGCGGTGGTGACGGGCGCGGCCGGCGGGGTGGGTCGCGCCCACTGCCGCCGGCTGTCCGAAGAGGGTGCCGATATCATTGCCATCGATCTCGCCGAGAACGCGGACGGTCTGGCCGCCACGGCCGCGGAGGTCGAGCGCACCGGCCGCCGGTGTATCACCGGATTCGCCGATGTATGCGACCTACCGGCCGTCGAGGAAGCAGTGCACACGGGCGTGGCCCAGCTCGGCCGCCTCGACGTGGTCGTCGCCAATGCCGGTGTCTACGCGGATAATGCGCCGGCCTGGGAGCTGACCGACGAATCGTGGCAGCGGGCGCTCGATGTCAACCTGACGGGTGGCAGACCATGGTGGACGTCAATCTGACCGGTGTATGGCAGACCTGCTGGGCAGCCGCCCCGCATCTCATCGCCCGCGGCAGCGGATCGATGATCCTGACCAGCTCGATCGCGGGCCTGCGCGGGTTGGTGGGCGTGGCCCATTACACGGCCGCCAAACACGGAGTAGTCGGGTTGATGCGTTCGCTGGCACAGGAACTCGCGCCGCACGGGATCAGGGTGAACACGGTGCATCCCACCAATGTGGATACACCGATGATCCAGAACGATATGGTCCGCGGATCCTTCCGGCCGGACCGCGAGCATCCCACCCGCGAAGAGTTCGCCGAGGCCGCGAGAACCATGAACATGCTGGCGATTCCGTGGGTCGAACCGATCGATATTGCCAATGCGGCACTGTTTCTGGCCTCCGAGGAGGCCCGCTACATCACCGCGGTGACGCTGCCGGTGGACGCCGGCAGCACCCAGCGCTAGGAGACGATGCGGGGAAGCTGCCGTGCTTCCCCGCACGGTCCGATCGGTCCGGGGCTACACGCGCTGCGCGAGTTCGGCGGTGGACACCGCGGGGGTAGAACCGCTCTCCGAACCTTCGCGATCGCCTCGGCCGGTATCGGGCCCGGCGTTCGCCCGGAGGCGAGGCGACGGCCGCCCACCCGCCGGTGAGCAGTTGTGCTGCAACCGGGCCCGGCGGCGGCCGGACTGCTCAGCTGTCAGGGAAAGCCGAATGCGTCGCAGGTCCGGTTACTTCCTCCTGCCGGGTCCCGGGGCACGGTCGGACTGATCAGCCGAGCCGCCCCGGGACGGGTTCGGTGCGGTATTCGTCGGTGCGTAGCTCACCCTCGGCGACGGCCCGTTCGATCGAATCGCGCAGTGCCGGACAGGTCGGGATCCAGTTGCTGGGCTCGCCCAGGGCCGCCCGGCGGGCGAACTCGGGGCAGGCGGATTCGGCATCGTCGAGCCATTGCACGCTCGTGTGGCTGGGGCTGTACTTCTCCACCAGAACGCGGTTTCCGCAGTTGGCGCACTGAATATTTCGCACGGTCACTCCTTTGTCCGCCGGGCGCGCGCCGCGCGCCGATACAGCCGTCCACCCTGGCACGGCCGAGGTGTCCGATCCAGGGATCAGCCGAAATCGACGTCTTCGGCCGACCAGAAGGCGCGCATACCGGTGATCCGCGCGTCCTCGTCGAAGGTCATGACATCGATAGGCTCGACCGTGATCGTTTTTCCTCCGGTTTCGGTGACAACCCGGAAGGAAAACGCGGCGTTGTCGCCGCTCACGCGCAGGCTCAGCAGTTCGGTGCGCCGGCGCGCCGATTCGAGGGGGCTGTAGAACTTCTCGATGGCCGCGCGGCCCGTGTGCGCCGGCGAGCCGACAGGGTCCTCCAGTGTGGCGTCCGGGTGGTAGAGCGCGGCTATCTCGGCCGCGGTCCCGGTGGCGACGGTGTCGAGGTAGCGGCGCACGGCCGCACGGATCCGGTCCGGTTCCGGCATGATGTACATCCTGTTCTGGTCGGGTAGGTCAGCGGCCGAGCATGTCGCGGACGGCGAGGTGGCTGAACAGCATCGAGGCGCCGATCGGATTACCGCCGCCGGGATAGACGGTGCCGCTGACGGCGGCCATGGTGTTGCCCGCGGCGTAGAGCCCCGGAATCGCGGTGCCGTCACCATCGAGGACCCGGGCGCCGGTATCGGTGCGCAGACCGCCCTTGGTGCCCAGATCGGACAGTCCGAACGCCGCCGCGTGGAAGGGCGGCCGATCGATCGGCACCAGGGGCGATTCGCCCTGGGAGAACGCGCGATCATAGGCCTCGTCGCCGCGGCCGAAATCGGTATCGGCGCCGGCCGCGGCCATCGCATTGAAGCGTTCGACGGTCGCCACCAGGCCGGCGGCGGGCACACCGATCACCTCGGCCAGCTCCTCGAGGGTGTCGGCGGTCCGCCACAGTCCGGCTGCCACGTATTTCTCGGTCGCGTCGAACGACACATTGGGGGCCTGCACCGGAGGAGTGACACCGTCGCGGTCGTCGTAGATCATCCAGTAGGGGAGGGTGAGCTCGCCTGCGCGCATACGGTCGATGGCGGCGCGCCCGAGCCGGTCGTACGGTGCGGACTCGTTCACGAATCGCCGCCCGTCCTGGTCGACGAAGATACCGCCGGTGAACCACAGCGCGAAGGCCGATCGGCCGTCCGGGTGGGTGAGCCCCGGCGACCACCAGGCCTGATCCATGAGATCGGTATCGGCGCCGGCCGCGATCCCGGCCTCGTGCGCCCGGCCCTGGTTTCCGGGTGGACCCATCGTGTCCCGTGCGCTGCCGGGCACACCGTAGCGCCGGCGCAGCTCGTCGTTGCCCTCGAAGCCGCCGGCGGCCAGGATCACGCCGTGCCTGGCCCGGATCGCCATGGTTCCGCTGGGCCGTTCGATCAGCGCGCCGACGACCGCACCGTCCTCGACGACGAGTTCGGTCAGAGCGGCGTTGCGGTGTAGGCGGACCGCTGGGTAGGTGGCCAGCGCCCGCAGGAAACGCCCGATCAGGGCCTGTCCGCCGATCAGCACATCCGGCAGCGGCGCGCCCAGCCGGTCGGTGTCCAGCGGCCCGCGTAGATGCGCACGCAGTTCCCCGAGTTCGGCGGCCGGCAGCGGGACCGGCATGATGTGGCGCTGCCCGTCCAGACGGGCCTTCGGCGCCGCACCGAAGTAGTCGGGCCATGGCAGCATCTGGAACGCGAAACGGTCGTCGGCTTCCAGGTACTCGATGAGATCGCGGCCGCGGCGTACATAGGTTTCCTGTAGTTCGCGCGGGGTCCGGTCACCGACGACAGCCCGATAATAAGTAAGCGCGTCGTCGAGGGTGTCGTCGGTACCGGCCCGCTCCAGCACCGGATTGCACGGGAACCAGACGCCGCCGCCACCGGAATACGCGGTGGTGCCACCGAACTTGTCGGTCGCCTCCACCACCGCGACCGACAACCCCTCCCGGGCCGCGGTATAGGCACCGGCGAGGCCTCCGCCGGAACCTGCCACCAGCACATCGACTTCGTCGTCGAAGTTCACCACTGCTCTACCGCCTTTTCGCGCTCCCGGATTGTGCCGAGGCCGACGCTAGATCGGCCGCCGGGCGGCGCGGGGCCGCCTTCCCGGTGACCGGGACACCGGGTTCGGCATCCGCCTCGTCGTGTAGTGGTGTACCGGACCGGTATATCGGCGTTGATAGCATTCGGCGGTGACGACGAGCGAACCCGATCCGGCGCAGGTGAACCTGCCGCCGACCAGCTGGGCGGTGCTCGCCATGCTCTCCTACGAGGAGGAGATCTCCGGTTACGATCTGAAGAAATGGGCTGACTGGAGTATCCGGTACTTCTACTGGAGCCCGTCCTACAGTCAGATCTACTCGGAGCTGAAGAAGCTCGAACGGCACGGATTCGCACGGTCCCGGGTGGACAGCGACAATGCTATGCGCGGTCGCCGGCTCTACCGCATCACGCCGGCCGGCCGGACCGCTGTCACCGCGTGGAGCAACAACGCACCCGTCGACCCGCCGATGCTGAAGCATCATGTGATGTTGCGGGTCATGTTCGGGCACCTCAGTTCCCCGGACCGGCTCAAGGAAATCCTGCGCGACCATATCGCCGATGTCGAGCATCTGGAACACAGCGCCGCCGTCGATTCCGCAGCTGCGAAATCGGAACCCGGATGGGCGTACTCGCAGATCGTGCTGCAATGGGCGCAGCGCTACTACGCCAGCGAACGCGATCTCGCCCGGCAGCTGATCGACGATATCGATGCGGCCGAATCCGCGCTGGTGACAGCCGAACACGATGAAACGTCCGACTATCCGCATCCCCTCCCGGGGCGTTGGCGTGAGGTCGAGCAGCGGGTCCGGCGGGAGGATCCCGAACGGCGCTGACGGCATGCCGGTAGCGATATCGCGCCGGTCGACGTGGCGAGCGCGGGCTATGACGGTCCGCACCGGCCGGGGCGGGGCGGCTCCGGCCGGACAGGTTCGGTCGGGTAGCGGACCGCCAGGGGGCGGTGGCCCGGTCAGGTGAGTGCCGGCTCGGCGTGGACCCCCGGCCGGAGTTTCGGCGCCGGCCTCGAGGGGCGGGGCTGTTGCAATGTGGGATGCACCCGTACCTCGCCGTCCTCGACATTGCGCCATATCCCGAGGGCGGTCATCCGTAGCGGTGCCGCCAGCCGGTGGTCGAGGGATATCCGCCGGATCGGCCCGCAGATCGATACTGCCGCGACCGCCCGGCCGATCTCGCCGATCGGCGCCGCCACACAGCCGAACCCCGGCACCGACTCTTCCCGTTCGAAGGCGGCGCCGTACGCCCGGACCTTGGCCAGCTCGGCCCGCAACTGTGCCGCAGTGGTGATGGAGTAGCGCGTTTTCGTCCGAACGGCGCCGCCGCCGAAGAAATCGGCGGCTTCGGTATCGGCCAGGATCGCCTTGCCTACGGCCGTGCAGTGGGCGGGCTGGCGGCCCCCGACACGGGTGGGGACCGCGTTACCGAGCCGGCCACCGACCTTGTCCAGGTAGACCACGTCCGTCCCGTCGAGTACGGCCAGGTGTACGACGTACCCGGTACTGCGGTGCAGTTCGTGCAGGAAAGGTACGGCGGCGCGGTGCAACCGGTCCTGATGTACCGCGAGGGAGCCGAGTTCCATCAGTCGAAGTCCGAGTTCGTAGTCGCGCCCGTTGCGGCGTAGCCAGCGCAGGCGCACCAGTTGTTCGAGGATGCGGTGTACCGAGGACCGGGGCAGTCCGGTGCGCCGGACGACCTGCGCATGCGTCAGGCGGCCGTGCCCTTCGAACGCGTCGAGGACCAGAGAAATCCGGTCGATCACGGCGCTCGGGGTCGCGGTGTCGGCGGGAATGGTCATGGAGCCCTCCATCGGGGTCTGCGAGCTGATGCCCAACGGAATATGCCGAATAGGAATATACCTATATGTAACATCCTGCTGTGCTCGCTGTCACACAAATCCCGGAAGATGGCCGAAAATGACGAACGGCCCTCCGGGTCGAGCGAAATGCTCGACCCGGAGGGCCGCATACGGTGCCCAGCGGTATCGGTTACCGGGTGGTGGTATCGACGACGGCGCCGCGGGCGATATTGTCCGCGACCTCGGCTTCCCAGCTGGTGACCGCGCGTTCGGTATCGATCTCGAACTCGAACCGTTTGGTCATATCCTCGGTGATGTCCTCGACATCGACGTAGAACTGCTGGTACCAGCGGCGCAGCTGGTAGACGGGACCGTCCTCCTCCGACAACAGCGGGTTGTCGATAGGTGCCTTGTTCTTCCAGATCTCGACGTCCTGTTCGAAACCCACCTCGACACCGCGGGCGAACTTCCCCGCCATTGCATCGGCATCGGCGTCCGACATTCCCTCGGGCTTCTTCACCATGGCGCCGTACTGCAGGACGAAGGAGTTCGAGCTGACCGGATAGTGGCAGTTGATCAGCACTGTTTCGATCGTCCTGCCGCCGGCATTGTTCCACAGCCAGTCGATCATGTAAGAGGGGCCGAAATAGGAAGCGTCCGAACGCAGGGAGGAGTTCGGATCGTCGTAGTTGGTGCCGACATTGATGTCGCCGCGCGGTGTGGACCGCATGTACTGCGTAGCCACATGACCCTCGAAAACGTTCTTGAAGTAGCGAGGGAACGAATAGTGGACGTAGAAGAAGTGGGCCATATCCACTACGTTGTCCACGATCTCGCGGCAGTGGGACCCCTCCACCAGCAGGGTGTTCCAGGTCCAATCGGTCCACTCGGCTGTGCCGTAACCGTCGATCTGCGGAATCGTCACGTCATCGGTGGGCTTGCTGCCCTGTGGATCGTTCCAGACGAAGAGCTGGCCATTACGTTCCAGCGTCGGCCAGGCCCGGGTCTTCGCCAGCGGCGGAACCCGGCGCGCATACGGGATCCCGGTGCATTTGCCGTTGCCGCCCCAGCGCCAGTCGTGGAAAGGGCAGGCGATGGAGTCGCCTTTGACCGTGCCTTGCGCGAGATTTCCGCCCATATGGCGGCAGTACGCGTCGATCACATGCAATGTGTCATCGGATTCGGACCGGAACACCACCAGTGTGGTGCCGAAGGCCTTGACCTCATGCGGTCGGCCGTCCCGGAACGATTTCGCCAGGCCGAGGCAGTGCCAGCCGCGGGCGAACCGGGTCGGAGCCGCGGCCGCTTCGATCTGCCGGAATTCCTCGTCGTCGTGCTGGGTTTGCCCGTTCGGTACGTGAGCCCGCATCGGAACCTCCATGTTCCCACCAGAGTTGTGTGTCTCAGCCCGATGGTGACGCCGGTCGGCGTGCGGCGTGGGGTGAGGTCCCAGTCAGTGGGCTGATTTCGCCGAGCGTGCCCGCAACCCGTTGCCTCGCCGGGCACCGGGAGTAGGGCGGCCTGGATCGAGCCGGTGAGTTCGGGTGATCCGCGCGCCGCGTGTCGGCCGGCCGGCGGGGACCCGGTGGCTCCTATCCTGGGACCGGGAATCGCCCATCGGGGAGTGCTCGCGCCACGCTGAACGGAAGGTAGGACGGATGCAGCCAATCCCCGCCGGTAACCACATCGTGGTCGGCGTCGACGGATCCGAGACCTCCCTGGCCGCGGCCGAATGGGCGGCCGCGTTCGCGAGCAAGCTCGCCCTGCCGCTGCACCTGGTGCATTCCTCCCCGGCTCCCGGTCCGATGCCCGAGATCGCGATGACCCCGGACGAACTGGCCGAGCGGTTTCGTGCGTATCGCTCGGAATTGCTGACCGCCACCGAAAACGCCGTGCGCCGGTGGGCACCCGGTATCGAGACGGCCTCGATCGCGGACAGCGAGCCACCTGCCGTGGGGCTGCTGAAAGCGGCCCGGGGCGCCGCGATGATCGTTATCGGGGCGACCGGCGCCGGGGCGGTCGAACGGTGGATTCTCGGATCGACCGCACTGCGTGTGGTCGATCGGGCGCAGTGCCCGGTGGCGGTGTGGCGCGGCGACCCTGCGCAGCCGTCCCCGGGCGATCGGCCCATCGTGGTGGGGTGCGACGGCAGTCCGCTGTCGGCCGGGGCGACCGAACTCGCCTTCGCCTGGGCGCAGCTGTTCTCCGTCCCCGTCGTACCCGTGCGAACGTGGACCGACAGCGCGGCCGTCGGGGATTCCGTACCCACGGCGATTCAGGTGTTCGGGCCCACGGCGATGACCGTCGATTGGGAGACCATCGCTCGCGCGGAGGCCGGGGTACTGTCGACGATCGTCGCGCCGTACCGGGACAAGTTCCCCGGCGTCACCGTGGAGGAGCGGTCTCGGCGTGGTTCGGCTGTCCGTGAATTGCTGCGGGCGCTCGACGAGGGGCAGATGCTGATCGTCGGCCGCAAAGGCGGCGGGCGTCTGCGCGGTGCGCTGCTCGGCTCCACGACGCAGAACCTGCTGCACCGGGCTCGGGGGCCGCTCGTTGTTTACCGCGGGCCGGACAACTAATGGTTGCCGATCTACCACTGTCCACCACGCGGCCGGGTGTGGACACGGCCCGTTCTGGGCCCGCCGGCCTCCCATGTCACGCGAGAACGGCGGGACGGCTCGGCAGCGGTGTTCCGAATATTTCGGCCCGAAGTGCCGGCGGCCCTCGTTGTTTCGATCGTTTTCTCGGCCGGAGAACAATTCGAGTGTTTCGTCGCGGCAGAGAGGCTCGGCGGTCGGCGGAGCGGCCCTGAGCTTGGCATGGGGTCTGCTGGGCATCATCATCCGAGCGGCCACGGCCGGTGTGGCGGGGTTGATACCTGGTCAGCGGGCGAGGCCGCACTCCGCGGCGCCGGCGGTGAGTTCGTCCAGGCCGAATGCCTCGACGGGGCCGAGAGCGCCGGTCCCGAGCAGGCCGCCGTCGAGAGCCGTCCGGGCGCCCCAGGCGAGGATTGCCGCAGTGAAGTCGTAGGGGTCTACGCCGGCGAGCGTTACGGAGGCCCGGTTGCGTCCGGCGGCATCGGATACGTCCGCGACCGCCCAGGTGCGGGTGCGCGCCCGGGCAGCGGAGGACGGACCGCCGTTCGAACCTTTGACGACGCGGGTCAGCGCTGATTCCGCCAGCCGCTTCACCGGCGCCACACCCGCGATCGTGGCGGTGATCAGCGAGGTCGCCCGCAGACCTTGGGCGGCGGGCCCGGGCAGGCCGAGGTAGACATCGGCTTCGCGGAGCTGCGGATACGAGCGGGTCAGGGCGAAATGCTCCGAACCCGGCACCGACGCCCCGGCCCGGGTGCGGTCCGCGACCTCGAAATCGCGGACCCGCGCGGCGGTTCGCTGCGATACGATCCGGCCGCCACGCAAAGCGAAGCCGTCCTCGAACAGCATGCCCGCCATGGACGCGCGGGTGCCGCCGCTGGTACCGGGATCGGCGATGAAATAGCCGATATCGGCGCGGACGGCGTCCGGTGCCTCGCCCAGTGCGAGCGCGGCGGCAAGATTGCCTGGCACATAATCGAATCCGAACGCGGTGAGCAATGCGACGCCGGCGCGGCGGGCCTCGTCGTGGTGGTCGAATACCGTGCGGATGAACGGGCCTTCTCCGGTGGAGTCGAAATAGTGCGCGCCCGCCGAGAGCGCGGCTGCCAGCGCGGGCTTTCCATAGCGCAGGAAGGGCCCCACCGTTGTGATCAGCACGTCGCCTCGGCCCAGTAATGTACGGACCGAGCCGGGGTCGGTCACATCGGCTACCGCAGTCTCCGCGCCGCCGACCTCGGTGGCCAGTTTCGCGAGGGAATCGGCGTTGCGGCCGGCGAGCACGGGTGCGGCGCCGCGGGCGGTCAGCGCCTGCGCGATCAGACGGCCGGTATAGCCGGTGGCTCCGAACAGCACGATCTTCGGCATTGCTGGTACGTCCGTTCTGTCCTCGGTCGGGTGACGTCACATCAATCTGGCATGCACGACACTACGTCGGCACGGGCTGCCCGCAGCGGCCCCGTCCGGAAGCGTTATCGGTGACGTCATCGGCCCGGCTTCGATGCCGCGGCGACCGGTCGGTTCGCCCGACCGGTTCTCGGCTTCGAAGCCGTACTCGAGCAGCAGGTTCGCGGCCCGATAGGACCGTAGGCCGCCGGTGCAGAAGGTGATCGACAGCCGATCGTCGGGAGCGCGGGTATTTCTCACCAGGTGCGCCGGGGGCAGGTGGATCGCGGAATCGTCGTCGGCCGGACACTGCGGGATCGGGATCGCTCGTTCGCCCGCGCGACGGCTACGCCAGGGGGCCGCCAATGGCAGGAAACGGGACCGTGATCCCCGCAGGCGGTGGGTGGCCGGAGCGCATCCGATAAGTTCACACAGGGGAATATCGGCGCGGAATACGCAATCAGGAGGATGGGCTTGGGGATCGAGGTGCGCACCCTCGGCGCGGCCGAGTTGGCGGACGGTGCCGACGCATTCGGCCTGGACGCGACCACTTTGCTCGAACCGTTGCTGCTGGTCGATCTCGGCGGCATCGATGCGGCGACCGCAGCGGCCGCCGCGGCGCGGATACCCGCGCTGGGTGGACCGGTGGTGGGATTCTGTTCCGGCGGTATCGCTGCCGAACTCGCGCCGTTGACCGCTGCCCTGGACCTGACCTACGCGGAGGCGGCGGATCCGGCGGACCGGGCGGTTGTCGTCACCGGTGATCCCGAACGCGCCGTTGCCGAGTTCGCCGACTGTGTGCGGCGGTATCCGCAGGCGTCGAGTTTCGCGGCGCAGGTGGTGCGCGCGTCGGAGGGGCTTCCGGTGCCCGCGGCCATCGACGTCGAGTCCTTCGCTTACTCCACACTCCAGGGCGGCCCGGAATTCGGCCGCTGGCTCGCGGAGCGCCGCGCGCTGGGCCGTCCGCTACCGCCTCCCCCCGGAGCCGACCCGGTGCTGCTCGCCACCGCCGGCGATACCCTCCGCATCACGTTGAACCGCCCGGAGCGGCGTAACGCTTACGGCACCGCTCTGCGTGACGCCCTGGTCGACGCTTTGCGCACGGCGCTGCTCGCCGGCGCGTTCGGAAGTATCGTGCTCGACGGTGCCGGTGCGGCATTCTGCTCCGGCGGGGATCTCGACGAATTCGGCCACACCCCCGATACCGCAACCGCTCATCAGATCCGGACCCGAGGCGGAGCGGCGCGGTTGATGGCCCGGCTGGGGGAGCGCACCGAGGTCCGATTGCACGGTCATTGTGTGGGCGCCGGGATCGAGATCTCCGCGTTCGCCGGACATGTCGCCGCCGCCCCGGATACCGTCATCCGATTGCCCGAGGTGGCGATGGGGTTGATTCCGGGTGCGGGCGGCACGGTGAGCGTGCCCCGGCGGATCGGTCGATGGCGGTCGCTGCACTTGTTCGTCACCGGTGTCGCGCTGGGTCCGCAGCGGGCACTCGAGTGGGGGCTCGTCGACGAGATCGTAGGTGCGCACCCGAACTAGCCGGGACCGCGTCGTCACAGTCACCGGACCCGGGTGCTGCCGACGGGACTCGGGGAGCCTAGTGGACACGAGGCGATTCGGGATGGTATTCGGCACCAAAATAAGGTAAACATAATCATAGATTGTCGGGGCTTGAACTCCAGTGGGTGCGGGGGAGCGGCCTGAACGTATGGAGGTATGTGTAGTGGGACAGCCAGGGCTTCGTCCGCAGAAGACCGCGATGTTGGTCGCACAGCGCATTGTCGAGGGAATCAACAAACGCGGCAACAAGGTCGGTGACAAACTGCCACCGGAACGGCTGATGCTCGAGGAGTACGAGATCGGCCGGGGAACGCTGCGGGAATCGCTGCGGTTCCTCGAACTCCAGGGCGTTATCGCCCTCAAACCGGGCCCCGGTGGCGGCCCGATCGTGCAGCAACCCGACGGTATGGGTCTGCAGACCGCGATCACGCTGCTGCTGCAGTTCGAGAACGCGCCTTTCCGGACCATCGTGGAGGCCCGCACAGCGCTCGAGCCGATGATGGCCCGGCTCGCCGCCGACCGGATCAGCGACGAGCAACTCGCCACCCTGAAACATTCGGTGGACCATATGCGCGAGCACATCGACGACGAGGAGATCTTCGTCGAGATGAGCCGGGTCTTCCACGACACCATCGCGCAGGGGTCCGGGAATGCACTGTTCGGCTATCTGATCCACGCGCTGCTGGATATGCTCGACGGCTCCGCGGTGGGGATGGAGTACCCGGAACGCCACCGCGTCGCAACCTGCGATATCCACGAGAAGATCTACGACGCGGTAGCCGCTGGGGATGCCGGTGCGGCGCTGGCCGCGATGGAGGAGCATATCGACGCGATCTGGCGGTACGAGGAGAAGAATTACCCCGAGGTCCTCGATACTCCGATCGCGTGGGGGTCACGCGGCTGATCCACCGGCGAGGCCGGTGGCCCGGCCCCGCGCAGGCGAAGGAGCCGATCGGCTTGTCTTCACCTTGTGGCGTGCCTATCGGATTGCGGTACAACGGAACCGGTGCTCCGTAGCGCCGACCCGGACGGTTCTCCTGCGCCTACCGGTAGTTGCCGGTAGGCGCAGGAACCCGATCCGGTCAGGGTCGGTAGGGGTCGGCCCGCTCCACCGGCGGCGCCGTCTTCCAATCGGGCAGGCCGTATTCCGGGGTGCCGACCGGGGATTTACCGCCCGACAGATGCGTCCACTGCGCGTGGTTGAGCTGGTGGATGGAGAAGCAGGCATCGAGTGCAGTGGTGAAGCCCATCGCGTCCTGACTCTGATTCACCGAATCCTTCACCAGCAGGGCCGCCATACTGGGCACCCGCGCGATCCGGCGGGCGAACTCCAGGGTGTTCTCGCCGAGCTCGCCGGCCGGGAAGATCTTGTTCACCATGCCCAGTGCGAGGGCGTCCTCGGCATCGAGGCTGTCACCGGTGAGTAGTAGCTCCTTGGCCTTGCGGGGGCCGAATTCCCAAGGGTGGCCGAAATATTCGACACCGCACACGCCCAGCCGGGTGGCGACGACATCGGCGAACCGAGTGTCGCGCGCCGCGACGATGAGATCGCAGGCCCAGGCCAGCATGAGGGCGGCGGAGAAGACGTTTCCGTGCACCTGTGCGATGGTGATCTTGCGGAGCTTGCGCCACCGCCGGGTGTTCTCGTAGAAGTAGTGCCACTCCTGGTGGAAGCGGGATTCGACGGCATCGTGGGTGGCTCCGGTGCAGGTGAACGACCAGTGCTGATCGGGTCCGGGCTCGCGTTCGGCCCGGTAGTCGGAGCTGCCCAGGTCGTGGCCCGAGGAGAATACGGGTCCGTCGCCCGCGAGAATCACCACGCGCACCGTATCGTCGGCCTCGGCCCGCAGGAAGGCGTGGGTGAGCTCCACGAGCAGGCCGCGGTTCTGGGCGTTGCGATATTTCGGGCGGTTCAACACGATTCGCACGATCGTGCCGTCGTCGTGCGTTTCGTAACGCAGGTAGCGGTAGTCCACGGGGGTGGCAGGATCGAGCAATGCGTCGGTCATGGTGAATCCTTTTCTGGTCAGGCGGATCCGGACGGCATCCGGATCAGCCCGCGGGCTTGATCGAGAAGTGCCTGCGCGACACCGTGGAAGCGGTGGCCGAGCGCGATATCGGCCTTTCCGGCGCGGGCGCGCGCATGGGTGCCTTCGAGGATGATGGCGAGCCGGTAGCAGGCCAGGACCTGATACCAGTCGAAATCGGACATATCCCGGCCGCTGACGGCGGCGTAGCGGGCGATGAGCTCGTCGCGCCCGGGGAGTCCGTCCAGCTGCCGGGCCAGCCCCACGGTGCGGGTTTCGGTGGGGTCGGGCCAGGTCGCGAGGAGGTGGCCGAGGTCGAGTAGGGGATCGCCGACGGTGCCCAGTTCCCAGTCGACAACGGCGGCCACGGCCGGCCGGTCGCGCCGGAACATGACATTGCCGAAGTGATAGTCGCCGTGAATGATCCCCTTGCGCCAGGCCGCGGGCCGGTGCGCGTCGAGCCAGCGGCCGATCTCGTCGACCCCGTCGAGTTCGGGACCGGACCGGCCGTCGAGCTCGTGATAGGAGTCGAGCTGGCGCCGCCAGCGGCCGACCTGCCGGTCGAGCCAGCCGTTGGCCCGGGTGAGTTGGGCTGCACCGAGGACGGATGGATCGACGGACCCGAGCGCGGCCACACTGTCGACCATGGACAGGCCCATCGCATGCTGCCTCTCGGCGGATGAGGCATACGGTTCGGGGACCTCGGTCGTGGCGGTGAATCCTTCGACCGCCGCCATGACGAAGAAAACGCACCCCATGACGTCGAGGTCGTCGCAGGCGGCGACGAGGCGGGGGTGGGGTACCTCGCTACCTGCGAGTGCAGCGAGGAGGCGGGCCTCCCGGCGCATCGTTTCGTCGCTGTTGCCGCGCTTGTGCAGGGGTGGGCGGCGGAACACGTAGTCGGTGCCGTCCCGAGTGAATTTCACCAGGATGTTCTGGGTGCCTCCGGTCAACGGGACGATATCGGTGACGGGCCCGGTGCCCACCTCGTTGCGGTCGAGCCATGACGTCAGTGCGGTGACGTCCACCGGGTCCTGATCCCTCATCGATCCACCTCATGCCTTCCCTGTGTGACGTGTGACTGGTGGTGCCGTCGCACGCAGCGATCGGAGGCACCCACTTACCGGAGCCTACACATTCCTACGAACCATTGTCATGATTTCTTTCATATTCCGGCGCATAGTTGTTATCGTTAGCCGCGACGGGCCCGAATGTCTCCTGCCGCGTGGCTCGGCACCTCGGGTGCACATCAACAATCCAAGCGTTCTCACCAGGTGGTGCAATGGGTATCGAAATGGTTCTGGACATGGCCGCATCGGTCCATCCCGATCGGCTCGCTCTCGGGCGGCGCGATGCGGGTATGACCTATCAGGAGCTGAGCGACGTGTCCTCGGGCGGCGCCGCGGTCCTGGCCCGGCACGATGCCGCGCATCTCGTATTCGTGGGCGTGAACGGCCCGGTGCTACCGGTGCTGACCTTCGCCGCGGCCCGCTCCGGGATTCCGCTGGCGCCGATGAACTACCGGCTGGCCACAGACCAGCTGCGCGACCTGGTCGGGCAGCTCGAACGACCGCTGATCGTCGCCGACCCCGCATACCGTGACCAACTGGACGGCGCCGCCGAGACCGTGCTGACCAGTGCGGAGTTTCTCGAACGGGCCCGGACGGCCGAACCCCGTACCACCGACCCCGCCCCCGACGACGCCACCGCCATCGTGTTGTTCACCAGCGGTACCACCTCCGCGCCCAAAGGCGTGCTGCTACGCCACCAGCATCTGCTGTCGTATCTGCTCAATACCGTGGAATTCGGGTCCGCCGCCGAGGACGACGCGACCCTGGTCAGCACGCCGCCCTACCACATCGCCGGTATGGGCGCCGTGCTCAGCAATATCTACGCGGGCCGCCGCATGGTGCATCTGCCCGACTTCACTCCGCAGAGCTGGCTCGATATCGTCCGCGGCGAGCGGATCACCAGTGCCATGGTGGTGCCGACCATGCTCGCCCGCGTCGTCGAGCACCTGAACGGTGCACCGGGCAACGCATCGGACCTGACGTCACTGGCCTACGGCGGTGCCCGGATGCCGCAACCCGTTCTCGAGCGCGCGCTCCGTGCCTTCCCCGAGACCGGATTCGTCAATGCGTACGGGCTGACCGAAACCAGTTCGACCATCGCGGTGCTGGGCCCTGACGATCACCGTGCGGCGATGGCGGATCCCTTGCTGCGCGGGCGGCTGTCGTCGGTGGGCCGGGTGGTTCCGGGGATGGAGGCCGAGATCCGGGACGAGGACGGCACCGTGCTGGCCGCGGGCGGAACAGGCCTGCTGTGGGTGCGGGGTGCGCAGGTCAGCGGCGAATACATGGGCAAAGGGTCGGCGCTGGACGCCGACGGCTGGTTCCCGACCCGCGACCGTGCCCGGATCGAGGACGGTTACCTCTATATCGGTGGCCGCGCCGACGACACCATCATCCGCGGCGGCGAGAACATCGCCCCGGCCGAAATCGAGGATGTGCTGGTCCATCACGACGATGTGCGCGAGGTCGCCGTGATCGGCGTACCGGACGACGAATGGGGCGAACGGATCTGTGCGGTGGTCGTGCCGGCCGGGCCCGAACACGCCGATACGGCGGCCATCCGGACCTGGTGCCGCGAACGCCTGCGGGGCTCGCGAACGCCCGACGAGGTCGTCTTCGTGGACGAACTGCCCAAGACACCCACCGGGAAACTGGTGCGCCGCGATCTCGTCGCCCAGGTCACCGCTGCGAACTGACTGTTTCTCACCACCTGTTCCACCTGGAGGATTCATGCGTAGTGCTGTGCTCGTCGACGTCGTCCGTTCGGCGTCGGGCAAGGGCAAGGCCGGTGGCGCCCTGTCCGAAATCCACCCGATCGATCTGCTGGCCGAGGTGCTGCGGTCCCTGGTGGCGCGTAACGATATAGATCCCGTGCTCGTCGACGATGTCATCGGCGGCTGTGTCGGCCAGGCCGCGGAACAGGCCGGCAATATCACCCGCTCCGCCGCCCTGGCGGCGGGACTACCCGAATCCACCCCGGCCACCACGGTGACCCGCGCCTGCGGTTCGAGCCAGCAGGCGGTGCACTTCGCGGCCCAGGGAGTGCTGGCGGGCTCCTACGATGTGGCGATCGCCTGCGGTGTGGAATCGATGAGCCGCGTCCCGATGGGCACCGCACCGATGGGCCGGGACCTGGTCGGCGCCGGGCTCGCCCAGCGGTACCCCGAGGGCTGGATCAGCCAAGGGGTTGCCGCCGAACTCGTGGCAAAGAAGTACGGGCTGAATCGCGACGATGTCGACCGGTACGCGCAGGAATCGCACCGGCGGGCCGCGGCCGCAGCCGCAGCCGGGCATTACGACCGTGAGATCGTGCCGGTGCCGGTGCCGGGCGGTGCGCATGGAACCGATGAAACGATCCGTGCGGCGACCACGCGCGAAAGCCTGGCCAAGCTGCGGGCATCGTTCCACTCCGAGGAATCGGATCGGCGTTTCCCCGGTTTGGGCTGGGTGATCACACCGGGTAACTCCTCACCGCTCACCGATGCGGCGGCCGCGACCCTGATCATGTCGGAGGAGAAAGCGGCGCAACTCGGGCTCACTCCGCGCGCCCGCTTCGTCGACTTCACCGTCGCCGGTGACGACCCGTTGTACATGCTGACCGCACCGATCCCCGCGACCCGCACCCTGCTCGACCGCACCGGCCGCACACTCGACCAGATCGATATCTACGAGGTCAATGAGGCCTTCGCGTCCGTACCACTGGCGTGGGCGCGGGAATTCGATGCCGACCCCGCCCGGCTCAACCCCGCCGGCGGCGCCATCTCACTCGGCCACGCGATCGGCGCCTCGGGTGTCCGCCTGCTGGCCACCATGGTGGGCGAACTGGAACGTACCGGCGGCCGCTACGGCCTGCAGACCATGTGCGAACACGGCGGTATGGCCAACGCCCTGCTCATCGAACGTCTCTGACCGAAAGGCATTACGTGGACATCAACGGCAAGGTCACCCTCGTCACCGGGGGCGCGTCCGGGCTCGGCCTGGCGACCGCCCGGCAGGTGCTTGCTCAGGGCGCCAAAGTCGTCCTGCTCGATCTGCCGACCTCGAACGGGGTGGAAGTCGCTGCGGAACTCGGGCCGGATGCCCTTTTCACGCCCGCCGATATCACCGACGAATCCGCGGTGGTGGCCGCACTCGACGCGGCCGAGGAGTTCGGCGAACTGCGGGCGGTCGTCAGCTGCGCCGGAACCGGCCGGTCCCTGCGCGTCGTCGGCAGGCAGGGGGTTTTCCCGCTCGACGTGTTCACCCGTGTCGTCACGATCAACCTGATCGGTACGTTCAACGTGGTACGCCTGGCCGCCGAACGGATGTCGCGGCTGGGCCTCGAGGGTGAGGAACGCGGTGTCATCGTGACGACAGCCTCGGTCGCCGCATTCGAGGGCCAGATCGGCCAAGCCGCGTACGCTGCGTCCAAGGCCGGTGTCGCCGGGATGACGCTGCCGCTGGCCCGGGATCTGGCCTCGCTGGCAATCCGGGTCGTCTCCATCGCGCCCGGACTGTTCGACACCCCGCTGCTTGCGGGCCTGAACGACGAGGCGAAGGCCTCGCTGGGTGCCCAGACCCCACATCCGGGCCGCCTGGGCGATCCGCGGGAATTCGCCTCCTTGGCCGCGCATATCCTGTCCAACCCCATGCTCAACGGTGAGGTCGTCCGGTTGGACGGTGCCATCCGGATGGCACCGCGCTGATGGCTACGCCCGCGCCCCACAAGGAGGAACAACCATGACGGCTCCGGTACTTCCGCTGGAAGGCAAGGTCGCGCTGGTCACCGGCGGCAGTCGCGGGCTCGGCCGCGAAATGGTGCTCGCATTCGCGCACGCCGGCGCCGATACGGTCATCGTCAGCCGCAAGATCGACAGTTGCGAGAAACTGGCCGCGGAAGTCACGGCGGTCACCGGCCGCCGGGCGTTGCCCGTCGCCTGCCACGTCGGCGACTGGGATGCGCAGGACCAGCTGGTCAGCCGCGTCTACGAAGAGTTCGGCAAGGTCGATGTTCTGGTCAACAATGCCGGGATGTCGCCGTTGTACTCGAGTCTCGAGGAGATCTCGGAGGCGCTGTTCGACAAGGTCTTCGACGTCAACCTCAAAGGTGCGTTCCGCCTGACAACCCTGATCGCGCCGCGGATGGCAGCCGCCGGGGGCGGCTCGATCATCAATATCAGTTCCATCGCCTCGGAGCGCCCCACCCCCGACGACCTGCCGTACGCGGCCGCCAAGGCCGGGCTGAACATCCTGACCAAGGGGTTCGCGCAGGCCTACGGGCCGGCGGTGCGGGTCAACGCGATCATGGCCGGCCCGTTCCTCACCGATATCAGCAAGGCCTGGGATATGGACGCGGTCACCGAGAAACTGAAGGCGCTACCGCTGGGCCGCGCGGGTGAACCCGGCGAAATCGTGGGCGCCGCGCTCTACCTTGCGGGGCCCGCCTCCACCTACACCTCCGGTGCGATCATCCCGGTCGACGGCGGCCGCACCGCGATGCGCTGACAGCGCCCGCAGACCTCTTTTTCAGAAAGGAACCAGGATATGAGCTGGGGATTCGAGACCGACCCCGAGTACCAAAAGGTGCTCGACTGGGCCGACGAATTCGTCACCCGGGAGGTCGAGCCGATCGACCAGGTCATCACCCATGCATGGGATCTGCAGGATCCG
The DNA here is from genome assembly GCF_001613245.1 of Nocardia speluncae NBRC 108251. Lineage (GTDB taxonomy): Bacteria > Actinomycetota > Actinomycetes > Mycobacteriales > Mycobacteriaceae > Nocardia > Nocardia speluncae. The sequence continues at coordinate 88,849 of NZ_BDBZ01000001.1, forward strand.
TTGCGCCGGAAGCTGATCCCGCCGCTGCAGGACGAGGTCCGCGAGAAGGGGCTGTGGGCGACTCATCTCGGGCCCGAACTGGGCGGACAGGGTTACGGCCAGCTGAAACTGGCCTTGCTCAACGAGATCGTCGGACGCACCCATTCCGGGCCGATCGTCTTCGGCTGCCAAGCCCCCGATTCCGGCAATACCGAGATCCTCGCGCACTACGGCACTCCCGAGCTCAAGGAGCGGTATCTCGCGCCGCTCATCGAGAACAAGATCGTTTCCTGTTATGCCATGACCGAACCGCAGGGCGGCTCCAATCCGGTCGAATTCGAGACCACCGCCGTTCTCGACGGTGGCGAATGGGTGATCAGCGGCGAGAAATGGTTCGGTTCGAACGCGCGGTTCGCCTCGTTCTTCATCGTCATGGCCGTCACCGATCCCGAGGCCGAACCGCATCGGCGGCTGTCGCAGTTCATCGTCCCCGCCGAGACCCCGGGGCTCGAGATCGTCCGCAATACCGGCGTGTGGGGTCACGATTACGAGGTCGGCACCCACGCCTACACCCGGTGGAGCGATGTGCGGATTCCCAAGGACCACATCCTCGGTGGAGTGGGGCAGGGGTTCGAGGTGGCGCAGACCCGGCTGGGCGGTGGCCGGATCCACCACGCGATGCGTACGGTCGGTCTGGTGCGGCGTTCGCTGGACATGATGCTGGAACGGGCCGTCTCGAGGACTACGCGCGGTAGCCGGCTCGGCGATAAACAGCTGGTTCAGGAGATGATCGCCGATTCGTGGCTGCAGCTCGAACAGTTCCGGCTGCTGGTGTTGCGCACCGCGTGGCGGATCGACGAGGAGAACGACTACCGCAAGGTCATCAAGGACATCGCGGCGGTCAAGGCCGCGATGCCCAAGGTACTGCTGGATGTGACCTCCCGGGCCGTCCAGTTGCACGGTTCGCTGGGTGTTTCCAAGGAGCTTCCGCTGGGGAAATGGCTGTTCGAGGCGTATCACATGGGTCTCGCGGACGGCGCCACCGAAATCCACAAGATCGGGCTCGCCCGTCAGCTGCTGCGCGATGCCACACCGTACGACGGCCTGTTCCCCAGCTATCACGTGCCGGCGCTCCAGGTGCAGGCCCGGGAGAAGTTCGCGGCGGAACTCAGCGGCCTGGAGGAATAGGTCTTCTTGCGTTTACCACGGCCGAGTACCCCTGCCTCGGCACCACCCAGTTACCGATGACCGTACTGCGGCCGGTGCTGTCGTCGGTAGTAGCAAGGGGGCTGTCGACGAGCCTCGGGTGCCGGGGTACTCGGTCGACGACCGCTACGTGAGCCCCGGTCACTGCGTCGCTCGGCACGATCGCGGGCCGGTGGGTAACGGGGCGGCGGAGCGGTCCCGATCTAGTTGAGGCAAATGATTCGCATGAAAGCTTGACTTCACGCTAATTCAGGCGAATGATATTCACATCTTCGGTGACGTGGATCACGACCGAAGTACCTGCGGTCGCGCCGTGTGGTTACTCCCACTCGCCACCGCGTTCCATCCCTCAATCCTGCGGAGTTCACATGAGCGCATCAGCGCGCGCTTCGGGCGTGCGGCCCAACCGGCTGCGGCTCCTGATCGAGGTCCCGGCAGTCATCGTGCTCTTCGTCATGATGCTCCATGTGACCGCCAACGCCCTGCTTCGGGCGTTCGCCTCGAGCCCCATCCAGAACACCCTCGAGATCACGCAGTACATCTACCTGCCGATCATCGCCCTGCTCGGGTTCATCGCGGCCCAGGCGCGTGGCGAGCACATCGTCGCGGACCTGGTCACGCACCACTTCCCGCGTCCGGCCCGCCGGGGAGTTCTGTTCACCGGGTACACCGCGGCCCTGATCGTGACCGCCGGTTTCGCCTGGTTCGGTCTGGAAGAAGCCCTGCACGCCCGGGATATCGGCCAGACGGCGGGGGTATCGACCGTGGTGTCGTGGCCGGTGCTGTTCCTCGTTCCGATTGTCTTCGGCGTACTCACTGTCCAGTTCGGCATCGCCGCCGTGCGAGCGTTGCGCGGCGCCGAGGATGTGGACGAGAACGAGGACGCCACCGTGACCGGCGAACTCGACGGCGACAGCAGTACGGCCCCGGCCGGCACGACATCGGATTCGGAGAAGAAATGACCACCGCCGCTGCGCCCGCGGAGAATGCGGGCACCCGACCACTCACCCCGCCGCCGGTCGGGCCGAGCCGTACTCACCAGCTCCGTTCGTGGACCGTCTTCGGTGTCCTCGTCGCAGTGCTCCTGGGCACGGTTGCGGCGATGTTCATGCCGTTGAAGCCACAGGCGATCGGCTGTGCGGCCCTGGTGATGATGGTGACCTTGCTGCTGCTGCGGCTACCGGTCGCCCTGACGATGATCATTCCGTCGTTCGCGGGTCTCTACGCACTTCGTGGCGAGAAAACCGTGGCCAGTGCGTTGTCGTCGCTGCCCTACCATCAGGTGGCCAACTGGACCCTCAGCGTGGTCCCCATGTTCGTCCTGATGGGTTTGCTGATGTGGCGGTCCGGTCTGACCGCCAACCTCTACACGGTGGCGCGGCACTGGCTCGGATGGCTACCCGGCGGTCTGGCGGTGGGCACGAATGTGGCCGGTGCGGGCCTGGCGACCGTCAGTGGTTCCACCACCGGGACGGCGTATGCGCTCGGCCGGATCGGTATCCCGGAAATGCTCAAGGCCGGTTACGATCGCCGGCTCGCAGTCGGCGCGGTGATGGTGGCGGGCCTGCCCGGTCAGCTGATTCCGCCCAGTATCCTGCTCGTGCTGTACGCGGGGATCGCCGAGGTCCCGGTGGGTAAGCAGCTGCTCGCGGGGATCGGTCCGGGCATCCTGGTAGCGATCCTGTTCACCGTTGCGATCGTTTTGTACGCGGTCTTCGGCAAGGATCTGGCGGGGCCGGACCGGGGCCGCAGCACCGAAAAGGTGCCCTGGAAAGAGAAGGTCACCGGACTGGGGCAGGTGTGGCCCATTCCTGTGCTGATTCTCGTGATCGTGGGCGGGATGCTCTCGGGCATCTTCACCGCGACGGAGGCGGGTGCCGCAGCAGCGCTGTGCTCCGTGGGCGTGCTGTTGCTGTGGAAGCGTAAGACCGGCGGTGCGCTGCGGGCGCTCGCCGACGGCGCCGTCGCCACGGTGTCGACCGTGGGCGCGGTGTTCCTGCTACTGCTCGGCGTCGAGGCGCTGTCGCGGATGATGACCCTGAGCGGTATCAGCAACGGCTTCGCGGATCTGATCGCGGGATGGGAACTCGGCCGCATCGAGTTCCTGCTGCTGATGGTCGTGGTCTATCTGGTGCTCGGCGCGTTCATGGACCCGCTGCCGATGATGGTGCTGACCGTCCCGATTCTGATCCCGACTCTGGAGAACCTGGATATCTCGCTGCTGTGGTTCGGCGCGTTCACGGTGTTCATGGGTGAACTGGCGATTCTTTCGCCACCTGTCGGTGTGCTGTCGATGGTCATCCACTCGATCGCCAAGGATCCGGAGGTGAACCTCGGCCGCAACATCCCGCTGAAGGACGTTTTCGTCGCCGCACTGTGGTTCCTGCCCATGGCGATCGCGGTGGTGTTGCTGCTGATCTTCTTCCCGGAGATCTCGACATTCCTGCCGGACAGCTCGAGCGCGGGCTGATACCGGTCTTCCCGGGCAGTATCGCGCAGTTCGGCCGGAGCGGGTCCGCTCCGGCCGAACTGCTGTCAGGACCGGGGTGGTTCGGCAAGAACACCGGTATCGGTGAGCGCGGCGATCTCGGCGTCGTCCAGCGCGAGAACCTCCCGCAGGACTTCGCGGCCGTCGGAACCCAGATCGGCGGCCGGACCGGTCCGTAGATGGACACCGTCGAAGGACGCCGGCATAGCGGCGGCCAGGTACTCGCCGATCCGCGGCTGGGACAGTGTGGCGAACAGCGGATTGCGCTCGAGGTCGCCGGACCGGACGACCTGTTCGAAGGTGCGGTACCGCTCGTGCAGCACCGAGGAACCGGCGAGCGCCCGGCCGGCTTCGTCGGCGTCATGTGACCGGAACCAGCGCGCGAACAGGGCGGTGAGCAGGTCCCGATGTTCGAAGCGGTCGCTCTCGCGCCCGAAATCGGCGCCTAGGGCGGTTTCCAGTGCGGCGACGGTCTCCTGGGTTCCGGTGAGGGCGGTGAGATCGCGGAAATGCCGGGAAGTCAGCGCAACCACCATGAATCGGACGCCGTCGGCGGTGACGAAGTCGGTGCCGTAGGTGCCGTAGACATCGTTACCGGTGGCCGGTCGGCCGGTGCCGTTGACCTGTACCTCGGTGAGGTAGCCGAGCGTTCCGGCGGTCGCGAGGGCGACGTCTTCGAGGGGGAGCACGATGTGCGACCCGGCCCCGGTGGTGGCGCGGCGGTGGACTGCCGCCGTGATCGCGAGGGCGGCGTGCAGTCCGGCGGCGATATCCCATGCGGGCAGTACATGGTTCACCACACCGTCATGGTCGCTGGGGCCGGTGATCTGTGGGAAGCCGAGTGCGGCGTTGACGGTGTAGTCCACGGCGGGCCGGCCGTCGCGGCGGCCGAGGAGTTCCAATGTGATGACGTCCGAGCGCAATGCGCAGAGCGTGTCGTGGCTCATCCAGGCCCGGCCGCCCGTGTTGGTCACCAGGATTCCGTTGCCCGGCCCGGGTGCGGTGACCAGGCGCCGGACGATGTCCTGGCCGGATTCGCTGCGCAGATCGAGGCCGATCGACCGCTTACCCCGGTTGAGGCCGGTCCAGTAGATCGATGCTCCGGTGCCGGTGAGCGGCCAGCGGCCGGTATCGGCGGCTCCGCCGAGCGGGTCGATCCGGATGACCTCGGCGCCGAGCTGGCACAGCGTGAGCCCGCACAGGGGGGAGGCGACGAAACTCGAGATCTCGACGATCCGGAGTCCGGCGAGTGGGCGGTCGGAACTGTGTTCGGGTGCTGTCATGCCGGTAGTCCTTCGTTTGTGAGTGCCGCTGAGCTGGGCGGATCATAATTAATGATAATAAATCACACCATAGTATTGACACGCATCTTTACCGGCAGCGATACTGCCTGCATGGCCACCATTTCGGCAGTCGGTCCGGAAGATTTCGCTGACATCCTGGCGCAGACCCGTGCGTTCATTCGCAAGGAAGTGCTGCCGCGTGAGCAGGAGATCGCGGATACCGACCGCATTCCCGACGATATCCGCACGAACGCCGCGGCAATGGGCCTTTTCGGCTACGCGATCCCCCAGGAGTGGGGCGGTCTGGGGCTGGACCTGACCCAAGATGTCGAACTGGCAATGGAATTCGGCTACACGTCATTATCGCTGCGGTCGATGTTCGGCACCAACAACGGCATCGCCGGCCAGGTGCTGGTGGGTTTCGGTACCGAGGAGCAGAAATCGCGCTGGCTCGCCGATATCGCGTCCGGAGAGGTCGTCGCCTCCTTCGCCCTCACCGAACCCGGCGCGGGATCGAACCCGGCCGGACTGCGCACCAAGGCAGTCCGGGAGGCCGACGACTGGGTGATCAACGGCGAGAAGCGTTTCATCACCAACGCCCCACTGGCCGATCTGTTCATCGTCTTCGCGCGCACCAGGCCTGCCGACGAGAACGGCACCGGGATCGCGGTGTTCCTCGTCCCCGCGACGACGCCGGGTGTGGAGGTCGCGCCGAAGGACCGCAAAATGGGTCAGGAGGGAGCCTGGACGGCCGATGTCCATTTCACCGATGTCCGGGTACCGCACGCGGCGCTGGTCGGTGGCAGCGAGGATGTCGGATACCGGGCCGCGATGACCTCCCTGGCTCGGGGACGCGTGCATATCGCCGCCTTGGCTGTCGGCGCGGCCCAGCGCGCGCTCGACGAATCCGTCGCCTACGCCGCGACGGCCACCCAAGGTGGGACGCCGATCGGTGATTTCCAGCTGGTGCAGGCAATGATCGCCGATATCGCCACCGGAGTCCTGGCGGGCCGCGCAATGGTGCGGGAAGTCGCCGCCCGCTACGTCTCCGGTGCGGACCGGCGGACCGGCCCGTCGGCCGCGAAACTCTTCTGCACCGAAATGGTCGGTAAGGCAGCCGATCTCGCGGTCCAGATCCACGGCGGGTCCGGTTACCTGCGGGAAGTCGCTGTCGAACGGATCTACCGCGATGTGCGGTTGCTGCGGTTGTACGAGGGGACCAGTGAGATCCAGCGTCTCATCATCGGTGGCGGTCTGGTGAACGCCGCCAAGAAGTCGGCCACGGCCGGAGGGCGCTGATATGCCGTCCGACGCAGTAACCGCCGATGCCGGCCTGCCGCTCGCCGGGTTCACCGTTGTCAGTCTCGAACAGGCCGTCGCGGCCCCGATCGCGACTCGGCACCTCGCCGATCTGGGCGCGCGGGTGATCAAGGTCGAACGGATCGGTGAAGGCGATTTCGCCCGCAACTACGACGCCGCCGTGCACGGGCTCGCCTCGCATTTCGTGTGGTTGAACCGGGGTAAGGAATCGCTGTGCGTCGACCTCAAGGCCGACGCGGGACTTGCCGCGGTACGTGCGCTGATCGCCGGGGCGGATGTATTCGTGCAGAACTCCGCGCCCGGGGCGGCCGAGCGGCTGGGGCTGGGCGCGGACGAACTGCGCGCTGATCACCCCGAACTGATCGCGGTCAATATGTCCGGGTACGGAACCTCGGGCCCCTTCGTGGATCGCAAGGCCTACGACATGCTCGTCCAGGCCGAGACCGGGCTCGTATCGATCACCGGAACCCCCGAGACGGCCACCAAGACGGGTATCCCGACCTCCGATATCGCGGCCGGGATGTACGCACTGTCGGCGATCCAGGCGGCGCTGCTCCGCCGGGAACGGACCGGGACAGGCGCCACCATCGATATCGCGATGTTCGACGCGACCGTCGAATGGCTCGGGCATTCCATGTACATGCAGATGTACCAGGACATCCAGATCAAACGGATGGGACTGTCACACGCCTCGATCGCTCCCTACGATGCCTACCCGACCAGGGACGGGCAGATACTCGTCGGCGTACAGAACGACCGCGGCTGGCGCACGCTGGTCACCGAGGTGTTCGAGCGCCCGGATCTCGCCGGTGATCCGCGGTTCGCGACCAATATCGAACGGGTGCGGCACCGGTCGGAGGTCGATGCGGTGGTCGGCGAGCTCACCGCGGGATTCGATACCGCCGACCTCGACGACCGCCTCGCTAAAGCGGGTATCCCGGCCGCGCAGCTGGGCGATATGAAAGATCTGATCGCCCATCCCCAGTTGTCGGCGCGGGACCGGTGGCGTGAGGTGCAGACCGAGGCGGGCCCGATCCGTGCCGTCCTGCCGCCCATGACCTTCCGCGATATCGAGCTGCGGATGGGCGCGGTGCCGGCCCTGGGGGAGCAGACCGATGCGGTGCTGGCCGAAATCGGTGTGGACGCAACGAGGATCGCGGAACTGCGTTCGGCCGGAATCGTGCAGTAGCGCGCTCGCGCCTCGTATTCACAGATCAACGGATTGGAGCGGCAATGGGACTGCTGGCAGGAAAGGTCGCCGTCGTCACGGGGGCCGCGCAGGGGATCGGCCTGGAGATCGCGCACACCTTCGTTCGTGCGGGTGCCGAGGTCGTGGTGGCCGATATCGACGACGAGGCCGGCGCGCGGGCGGTGGCCGAGCTGGGTGGGGCGGACAACGCCGCGTACGTGCATTGCGATGTGCGCGACGGCGCCGCGGTGTCGGACTTGGTGAATACCGCTGAGGACACGTTCGGTCCGCTCGGCGTGTTCGTGAACAACGCGGGGATGACCCGGGACGCGACCATGCGCCGGATGCGCGAAGAGGATTTCGACGATGTGGTCGCGGTCCACTTGAAGGGCGCCTGGAACGGTACTCGCGCGGCCGCGAACCGGATGCGTGAGCACGGGGCGGGCGCGATCGTGAACATCTCGTCGCTGTCCGGCAAGGTGGGTCTGGTCGGGCAGACCAACTACTCGGCCGCCAAGGCCGGGATCGTGGGTCTCACCAAGGCTGCGGCCAAGGAGGTCGCGTTCAAGAATGTGCGGGTCAATGCCGTGCAACCCGGGCTGATCCAGACCGCCATGACCGAGGCCATGCCCGAGCGGATCTGGGAGCAGAAGATGGCGGAGATCCCGCTGGGGCGTGCCGGCCGGCCGAGTGAAGTCGCCTCGGTGGTGTTGTTCCTGGCCAGCGATCTGTCGAGCTATATGACGGGCACGGTGCTCGAGGTGACCGGTGGCCGGCTGATGTGACCGGTGCCGGGGTCGCTGTGCGACCGGCGAGTCAGGGGTTGAAACCTTGCCATAATTCATGACTATGATTATGGTGAACTGGCGAATAATTCGCATCCCGGTAGGCGTGGGAACAGCCCCGTACCACCGGTGCAATCCACAGCGAAGGAGTGAAGATGTCCGACAACACCGCAGGCACCGAGGCCGGCAACGGCAGCCGGTTGCGCTGCAACGAATGCGGCTCGGAAGCAATCGTCACAACCGCCGGCGGTTCCGCGCTGACCTGCTGCGGCGTCGCACTCGAGATCACTTTCGCCGGTCGCTGACCGCATCAGACCGAGGAGAAGCCCGATGAACGAAACCGGTAAGCGCTACACCTGCGCCACATGTTCGACCCAGGTCATCTGCGTCAAGAAGGGTGAAGGCAGCTTCACCTGCCACGGTGCGCCGATGGAACTGCTCACCGCCAAACCGCTGCCCTCGTCCGACTGAGGACCGCGGCACCACTCGGAAGTCAGGTGCCGCGTTATCGCGCGCCACGGGCGGGCGGTGCGGCAAATTGTGCAACAGAAGGAGTCTCTGATGGCTGGTCCACTCGACGGACTCGTCGTGATCGACGCGAGCTGGGGAATGCCCGCGGCCATCTCGACGATGCTGCTCGCCGACTACGGCGCCCGGGTCGTCAAACTCGAACGTCCCGGCGGACCGGCCGATGCGGACTCCGTCCTACGTAAATCGACCGATCGCGGGAAGTGGAGCGTCGAGGCCGACCTCAGCACTCCCGAAGGCCGCGCGATCGCCGAGCGGCTCGTGGCCGGCGCGGACGTTTTCGTCGAATCCTTCGGCGCGGGCCGGGCCGATGCGCTCGGCATCGGCTACGACGCGTGGCACGAGAAATTCCCGGAACTGGTGTATTGCTCGGTCACCGGATACGGCACCGACGGGCCACTCGCCGACCGTCCCGGTTACGAGGCGCTGCTCAACGCGCGCCTCGGCCAGATGGCCGAACAGCAGGGGCATCGCGACGGACCGGTCTTCATGGGGCATCCGACGGTGTCCTACGGGACAGCATTCATCACCACGATCGGCATCCTCGCGGCGCTGCGGGCCCGCAAGATCAACGGCGCCGGGCAGAAGGTCGATACCTCGCTGCTCGACGGCATGTTGGCGATCTCGTCGATGAACTGGTGGTGGAACGAGCAGGACATCTCCTATCTCGCCCGCAGCGGAAACCAGAAGGGTTTCGGCAGTAAACGACTCATCACCGACCCGTTCCAGTGCGCGGACGGCAAATGGCTGATTCCGCACACCGGCGGTCCGGGTTCCTACAAGCGAATGATGGATCTACTGGGATTCGGTGAGCAGACCCAGACCATCGCCGGACCGGAGATGGCGGTACCGCTCGATGAGGTGGAACTCGATATCGCCCGGAACAAGGTGCCGGAGGCGTTCCGGTCCCGGCCGCGCGACGAATGGCTCGAACTGTTCCACGCCGCCGATATCGCGGCGCTGCCGGTACTGCATCCCGAGGAGACCTTCGCCGACGATCAGGTGCGGTTCGCCGAGATCGCGGTCGATATCCCGGACCCCGACCACGGCACACTCCGCCAGATCGGCCCAGTGATCCGATTCGAGAAATCCGCGCCGGGCACGCCGGATCCCGCGCCGCGGCCCGGCGCGCACAACGACCGGACCGACGAGATCACCCGCTCGCCGCAGTGGGCACCCTCGCCGGCCGGCGACCCGGTGGCCGCACCGCTTCAGGGTGTGCGCATTCTGGACTTCAGTTCCTATTTCGCCACCGGCTTCGGGGCGCGGCTGCTGTCGGACCTCGGCGCCGAGGTGATCAAGATCGAACCGCTGATCGGCGACCAGATGCGCCCCCTCGGCGACCTGTTCGAAGGCGCCAACCGCGGTAAGCGCACCATCGCGCTCGACCTGCGCTCCGCCGAAGGACAGGAGATCGCGCACCGCCTCGTCGCCGACGCCGACGTGGTGATGCAGAACTACCGTCCCGGAAAGGCCGAGAAGATCGGCCTCGGTTACGCGCAGCTGAAGGCGATCAATCCCGACCTGATCTATGCCTACCTGCCCGGATTCGGTTCTGCGGGACCGAAATCCACGCTGAAATCGTTTGCGCCGCTCGTCTCCGGCCTGGTCGGGCTGAACTTCGAGGGCGCCGGTGCGGGTAATCCGCCGATCCGCCGGGTGATCGGCAACGAGGACCTCTACAACGGATTCCTCGGTGCCGTCACCGTGCTGCTGGCCCTGCACCACCGGGCCAATACCGGTGCGGGACAGTACGTCGAGAGCCCGCAGTTGCATTCCAGCCTGTTCGTGATCAGCGAACACTGCGCGACCGTGGACGGCGCCGCCGTACCCGCTCACCAGCTCGACGCCGAGCAGATGGGTCTGTCGCCGCTCTACCGGCTGTATCGCACGGCCGACGGCTGGATCGCGATCGCGGTCTTCGGTGACGCGGCCTTCGGCCGGCTCACCAGTGCCCTGAACCTGGGCGAGCCGGCCGCCGACCCGCGCTTCACGACCACCGCCGACCGGGCTGCGCACGCGAACGCGCTGGCACAGCGGCTCACGGACCGGTTCGCGGAACTCACGAGCGCCGAGGCGTTCGCGGTGCTGGACGGCAACAAAGTGGCCGCCGAGATCCCCCTCGACTATCCGATCATGCCCGAACTGCTGTGGGAGGAATGGGCACTCGAATCGCAGCGCGTTGTCGAATACCACCACCCGGAATACGGCTGGTCGCGCGAGGTCGGCATGGTGATCCACCTGTCCGATACGCCCGGCCGGTTCAAGGGCGGCAGCCCCCGGCTGGGCGAGCATTCGGCCGAGATCCTGGGCGAAATCGGCTACTCCGCCGACGAGATCACCGCACTGATGGCGACCGTGTGCAAGCCGCCCACGGCCGCGGCAAAGGAATCCTGAACCATGGATATCACCTATCCCGCCGAAGCAGAGGCGTACCGCGGAAGAATCCGTGCGCTGCTCGAATCGAAACTGCCGCAGGAGTGGCGCGGTATCGGCGCGCTGTCGGAATCCGAGCAGCAAGATTTCCTCGACAGCTGGCGCAAAGTTCTCTCGGACAATGATCTGCTCGCCGTTTCCTGGCCGGAAGAGTACGGCGGTGCCGGCCTGTCGAGTATCGAACAGGTGGTGCTGAACGAGGAGCTCATGCGGCTCGGCGTACCGGACGGCACCGAGAACGACACCCTGGGTATCAAACTGCTCGGCAACACGATGACCGTACTCGGCACCGAGGAACAGAAACAGTACTTCCTGCCCCGGATGCTGTCCGGTGAACATGTGTGGTGCCAGGGCTATTCGGAGCCCGAAGCCGGCTCGGACCTGGCCGGAATGCGCACCCGCGCGGTCCTCGAGGGTGACGAATGGGTGATCAACGGCCAGAAGACCTGGACTTCCCAGGGACACAAGGCCAATTGGATCTTCGTGATCGCCCGGACCGATCAGACGGTGGCCAAACACAAAGGCTTGTCGTTCCTGCTGGTGCCGATGGACCAGCCGGGTGTCGAGGTGCGGCCGATCGTCAACGCGGCCGGTTATGTCGCGTTCAGTGAGGTGTTCTTCACCGACGCGCGGACACCCGCTTCCTATGTCCTCGGCGGTGAGAACGGCGGGTGGAACACGGCCAACACGTTGCTCGGCTTCGAGCGCGGGGTGCGGGCCACCACCGATGCCGTTCGCTTCGGCCGCGAGGTCGAACGACTCATCGAACTGGCCCGCGAGCGCGGTCTCACCGCCGATCCCCGGATCCGCGCCGAACTGGCCTGGTGCTGGTCGCGGGTGCAGACCATGCGTTTCCGCGGCTACCGCGCGCTCACCAAACTGCTCAACGGCGGTTCCTACGGTGTGGACGGTTCGTTCTCCAAGGTGATCTGGAGCGAATTCTTCCAGCGGCTCACCGAGGTCGGGATGCAGATCCTCGGCCTCGAAGTACTCACCCCGACCGGCGGCGGCAACGACGGCATGCTGGTGACCCCCAATCCGGGCGCCGACAATTCGTCGCGCTGCTGGACCGATATCGCGCTCTACGCCCGCGCCGCCACCATCTACGGCGGCAGTTCGCAAATCCAGCGCAACATCATCGGCGAACAACTGCTCGGGTTGCCGAAGGAGCCCCGTCTCGACGGCGGGCCCTTCCAGGACATCGGACGCCGTCAGAGCGCCTGATTCGCTGCTTTCCGCCATCACCGTGGCGGAACGGAAGAACGGAAAGTTACACCGTGTACTTCGCTTTCGACTCCGACCAGGAGGAGTTCCGGAGCTCGCTGCGCCGTCTCCTGTCCGAACGTGCCCCGATGACCCGCGTGCGCGAGCTCGCCGAACACGGCACCTACGACGCCGAGACCTGGCAGCTGCTGACCTCGAACATGGGGATTCCGGGCCTGCATATCGCCGAGGAGTTCGGCGGCGGCGGATTCAGTGTCCTCGAAACCGCGATCGTCGCCCAGGAGCTGGGCCGTGCGCTCACCCCGGTGCCGATGCTCACCACCACCGGCGCCATCGAAGCCGTCCTACGGCTCGGCAGTGCCGAACAGTGTCGGGCTCTGTTGCCGAAACTCGTCGACGGCAGCGCGATCGGCGCTCTCGCTCTCAGCGGAGCGCAGGACACCACACCCGGTGCCGCGCAGGTCCGTGCCACCGGTGAGGCTTCCGCCCCGCTGCTCACCGGCCGGCTCGACTACGTCGCTTTCGGGCATGTGGCCGACCTGCTGGTGGTGCCCGCGCTGATGCCTGCCGGGGATAAGGTGGCTCTGTATGTCGTCGAAACGGGGGCAGCCGGTGTGTGTGTTACGGCGCAACCTTCACTGGACTCGACCCGCCCCGTGGCGACCGTCGAGTTGACCGATACCCGTGCCGCCCTGCTGGGGTCGGATCCGGAATCGATCGGCCGTGTCGTCGATCTGGTGCGCACACTGCTCGCGAACGAGGCACTCGGCGCGGCCGAGGCCGTGCTGGAGATGGCGGTGGCGTACGCCAAACAACGCGTCCAGTTCAACCGCCCGATCGGCTCGTTCCAGGCGATCAAGCACAAATGCGCCGATATGGCCATCGCGATCGACGCGGCGCAGGCGACGGTGATGTACGCGTCGATGTGTGCCGAAGAAGACAACGAGGAATTCCCCCGTGTCGCGGTCATGGCGAAATCTCAGGCGGCGGAATGCTTGTCCCTGTGCGCGTCGCAGAACATCCAGATCCACGGCGGCATCGGGTTCACCTGGGAGGCCGATCCGCATCTGTACTTCCGGCGGGCCAAGGCCACCGAACCTCTGTTCGGCGACCACGCCCACCACACCGACCTGCTCGCCGACCTCGTCGGTATCTGATCCGGAGCCCTGCCAACGCCCGCAATCTCCGGCATCGGCAGATCCGGCGCAGTCCCGCACCGCACGATCCGGAGTGCAACGCGGGCCGCCGGACAGCTATCGCGCAAAAACCGGCTCGCCCTGGACGAAGGTAGCGCGGACCGCGTCGGCGGTAGGGTCCAGAAGAATGCGCTCGATCGGTCGGTCCAGCAGCACGAGGTCGGCCGGTGAATCCGCCGCCACGGTGCGAGCCGGACCACCGGGGTCGTGCAGCGGCGCGAGATACCGCCCGAGAGCCGTGGCCGCCGCGAGTGTTTCGGCCGCACCCACCACGGCGCCGTCGGGCGCGCGGCGCGCTACGGCGGCGGCGACAACCTGCCACGGGTCGAGCGGTCCGTACGGGGCGTCACTGGAAAGCGCCAGCCCTACACCACTTTCTGTCAGGCTGCGGCAGCGATAGAGGTCGGGGAGATCATCGGGCTCGAGTCGGTGCCGGTAGTCGTCGCCCCGATCGGCGAGGAAGCCCGGCTGGGTCACCACGGTGACCCCGAGGCGGTGGAGGGTGCGAATGGATTCCGCCGGGATCAACGCCCCGTGTTCGATCCGGTCGCCCGGAAATGCACCGGCTTCGTCGAATGCGGCGAGCAGGATGAGCAGCGCCTCGCGGCTCACACAGTGCACGGCGACGGGGCGGCCGAGTGCGTGTGCGCGTGCGATGGTGTCCACGAGGGTGTCGATAGCGGGTAACCCGGAATCCGCCAGCACGATCTTGTACGCGCCGGTGGTGACTTCGGGCCCGCCGGTGCGACCCAGTGGAACCCCGAGGATATTCAGCCGTTGGGGGAGCGCGCCGGTTCGCCTCGCGGCTATCAGGCCGGCCAGGGAGTCCTGCGGGAGATCAGGTGTCGCATCGGTGATTCCGGTGATTCCGTAACGGGCGAGCCGGGCGCCGACATCCGTGAGATCGGGCGGGCCGGTATCGGGCAGCCGCGACCGCAGCCAGGTATCCGCGCGCCAGACCCGCCCCGTGGCACGTCCGGACTCATCGCGTTCCACTCCGGGATCGGTCGCCGTATCGAGCGCCACGAGGCGGGCGGCGGTGGAATTGAGCGTCCACATCGCGCCGCTGCGATGCTGCATGCGGACCGGGCGGTCACGGCACAAGGCGTCGAGTCCGGCCGAATCGAGTAGACCGGCAACCGTTTCGACATAGCCGACTCCGCGGATCCATCCGTCGCCCGGTGCGGTGGCGAGCGCACGGGTGAGGTCGCCGGTGTTGTACACCTGCGGGGGCCCGCAGCGCACCGAGTTCGTATCCGCTGCCAGGGCGTGGAGATGCAGGTGGTGGTCGTGCAGTCCCGGTAGCAGTGCCCCGCCGCCGGCCTCGATGGTCGCGAGGCCGGTTGCCGGTAGACCGGGTCCGACCGCGGCGACGGTGCCGTCGCGGATCAGGACGTCGGCACGGTTGCCTGCGGATATCTCGGCGCCCCGGATCAATAGATCCGTCATCCGGGCCGTACTCCGAGCTCCGCGAGAACGGCGGCGGTGTCCCGGCCACTCTCGGCTGCTAACCCCATCGGTTCGCGCCGGCGCGGCGCGAGAACCGCCGATTCGTCGGCCGGCACGGTGGCCGAGCCGGTATCGAGGGTCGCGGCGACCACCGCCGACATGGCGATATCCCACAGATGGCCGGAACCGTCGGCGGGCGCCGACATTGCGAGGGTCGCCGCTGCCAGCCCTGTCAGCGGATCGGCGATCGCATCGCCCACGAACAGCGGTGTGTTTCCACCGGCGTGCGCCACCAGGCCCGCGGTCGCGGCGATATCGTCACCGAACCCGATCCCGTTCGATGCCCTTCCGTGCGCGGTGATCGAAACCCACGTGCCCCCGGAATCGACGAATTCCTGCGCGTTCAGGCCGAAGCCGGCGAGCGCGCGCGGCCGCGAGGCCTCGATCACGATATCGGCGGATTCGACGAGGTCGCAGAGGGCGCGACGCTGGTTGTCGTCACCGGGGTCCAGGACCACGGATTCGTGGCCGCCGTGCAGCAACCTGTAGAACTCGGGATCGCCACGGCGGGCGCCGTCGGGCCGTACCGGAGTCTCGACCTTCATGATGCGGGCACCGGCCAGCCCGAGTAGATGGGCGCACAGCGGGCCCGCCCACAGTGCGCTGAAGTCGACGACGCGCAGTCCGGCGACCGGGCGCGCGGCGAGCGGCTCCGGGACCGTGGCGGCGGCGGTGCCGACCGGACCGGCCGCAATCCCCAGTAACTCGGCGCGTTCGGCGAGTTCGGCGCCGGTATGCGTCCGTAACCAGTCCGTCACCGCGGGCCACGGATCGTCGCCGATATCGGCGCATACGAGGGCACCGAGCAGGACGGGGTCGTCCGGACGGGCACAGCTGACAGCGGCCCAGCCGTCGGCGGTGGGGAGCAGCCGGCAGTGCCGGCCGGCCGATATCGGGCCGCCGCGGCGGGAGCCGGTGAAGGCGGCGCGTTCGGACAGCAATCGCGCACCGTCCAGGCGGACCCGGCCTTCGGTGATCGCGGCGATACCGTCGGTATGTCGCCGGGCAATCGACGCCGCCGATCCCGGGGGAATGAGTGGCGGGCCGTCGGGGTGTCCGGTGAGTGCCGGTATACCGCTGTCCAGCCAGTCGCGCACTCGGTGTGAGTTTTCTACCGCCGCCTCGGACACCGTCCGATGCTACATCATACTAATAATCATGCGCAGGAATAATTGAGGCGCATAGATATTGACACGGCCGAAATTCAGACGCATGATTAGCATCATCACAGTGAGGCGGCTCACTCCCATTGCGAGGGTTGTGTGCACGAACCAACCCGCACACATCGTGTTCCAGCCGTCAGTTCCATTCGAGGGAGACTCAGTGTCGAAGTTCTTCACCCGCGCGGGCACCGCCGGTCGTGTCGGTGCTCTCGCCGCCGCCGGTGCGCTCGTGCTCGCCGGATGCGCCGAATCGAGCCTCGGCGGTGCACACGGCGGCGGTACGAGCGTCGCCTACGGCGCCACCAAGGCCGAGTACCAGGCGGCCTTCGCGGATATGGATACGATCCTGCTGCATACGCAGTCCCCGGGCGCCAAGGGGTCGGTTGCCGGGTCGTTCGTGGAGAAGTACGTCGCCGCCGTGGAGGAATGGTCCGGCGGCAAGATCGACTTCGAGGTTGCGTACTCGGATGCCATCGCCAAATCCACCGAGATCGACAACGCGATCGGCGACGGCCGTCTCGATATGGGACAGGTCCTCACGGTGTACGAACCCAAGGAGTTCCCCGCGTCGGCCGCCCTGCTCGACGCCGGGGTGCTGTCGGATCAGGGGGTGGTCACCGGCACCATGCAATCCAACGCGTGGCCGGCCGAAGTGGCCTACTCGACGCCCGAGATCATCGCCGAGTTCGAGGACAAGGGCCTCCACTTGATGATGCCGGCATACAACGCCGGCGTGAACGCGCTCTTCTGCGCGCAGCCCACCACCACCTTGTCCGATTTCGCGGGCAAGAGTATCTCGGTGGGCAGTACGGTCGCCGGCGAACAGGTGGAGGCCCTCGGCGGTACCTCCACGTCGGTCGCCTACACCGAGGCCTACGAGGCGCTGCAGCGTGGAGTCATCGACTGCGCGATGGTCAGCCCGTCGGCCGCGCAGATCGGCGGACTGATCGAGGTCGCACCCCATACCGTCATCGATCCCGCGGCCGGTCTGGCCGTCCCCACGGGCAATATGGTGTTCAACGCCGACCTCTGGGCCAACCTGCCCCTCGCTGCCCGACAGCTGCTGTGGGACCGGCTCGACGTCTTCCTCTCCGCATCCATCGAGGACAAGATCTGGCCGGTGACGGCGAACGTCGTCCAGGAGATCGAACAGTACGGTGGAGCGGTGGTCCCGTTCGCCGGCGACGCCCGTGCGCGCCTGACCGAGGCCAACGACAAGATTGTCGACGGTATCGCCGAGAACTCGGCTCTGGACGGCGCGGCATTCGCGCCCGCGGTCCGGGAGAAAACCCGGAAATGGAGCGATATCATCGCCGATCTCGGCTACGAGAACGACACCGACTACAACGGTTTCGGCGAATGGTTCGCCCCCGGGAAGGTCGATATCGACCCCTACGTTCAGCGGGTCTTCGAGGAAGTCCTTCTCGACCGGCGGCCTGCCTGAGAGCAGCGGCTCCGACGAGGAAGCCCGGGAGGACGGAATTCCGGCCTCCCGGGCCTTCGGTGTTCGATCAGAAAGCGCTGCGGCCACCGTCGACGGTGTAGATCCCGCCGGTGATCCAATTGGCCTCGTCGCCGGCGAGGAACAGCGCTGTCGCGGCCAGATCATCCGGGGTGCCGAGCCGGCGTAGCGGGAAGCGCGCGGCGGCGTCGGCATCGAGCGCGGCCTGGTCGGCGTCCGGCGCGGCCGCGCCCCGGTCCACCCGCGACCGATAGACCAGCGGAGTCGGGATGGTGCCGGGGCAGATCGCGTTGACCCGCACGTTGTCGGGTCCGTAGGTGACCGCCATCTGCTTGGTCATGGCGATGACTCCGCCTTTGGCGGCGGTATACGGAAAGATTCCGGGCAGGCCGATGAGACCGCCCATGCTGGCCTGATTGATGATCGATCCGGTCCGGCGTTCGATCATGTGGGGGAGCGCGTACTTCGAGGTGAGCCAGACACCCTTGAGGTTGATCGCGATGACCCGATCCCACTCGTCCTCGGTCGTATCGGCGGCGTTACCCGCGCCGTTGATACCGGCATTGGCGAATACGATATCCAGCCTGTCGAACTCGGCGAGTGTTTCGGCGATCATGCGGCGGGAATCGGCGTCGGAGGTGACGTTCGCGCTCACCGGCAGCGCGTGCCCGCCCGTTGTGCTGATCTCCGTGGCGACGGATTCGGCGGCCGCGGGATCGAGGTCGACAACGGCGACCGCCGCGCCTTCGGTGGCGAAGCGTAGCGCCGAGGCGCGGCCGAGACCCGAACCCGCGCCGGTGACGAGGGCGATCTTGCCGGCCAGACGTCCGGTCGTACTCATGGTGAAACCTCTCGTGAGTAGGGGGATCAGGCGAACAGGGCGGTGAAGCGCCAGTCCAGCACCGGTGCGGGGGCGGCGTCGCCGCGATGGGCGGATACGCACGACCGGAGGTCGAGTGTGCCACCGCCGCCGGGTAGCGCTTCGGCGGCCTCGACGAGCAGTGAACTGGTGAGGGTGTCACCTTCGTGAACGGGGCCGGTGTGGTCGCAGGATTGCCAGCCCAGGACGGTGACCATATCGGGTAGTGCACGACAGGCCTGGGCAAGCGCGAGACCGATCGTATGACCGCCGTAGACGAGGCGTCCGGCGGTGCCGGCCCGCTCGTCGTGATGGGTGGCGGCGATATTGAGCGTGAGGCGGGCAAGCTCGGGTGCGCCGGTGACGACGTCACCGCTGGAGGTGAAGGTCGTGCCGACCAGGGTCGGATCGAAATGGACGCCGGGCACGCGCGCGCGATAGACCGCCAGATCCAGCTCGGCCGGGGCGCTGCGCAGTGGTGCCGGGTCCGGTCCGAGAGCGGAGAGGTCGTCGGAGTGCAGCGGTGTGCCCGGGGCAGGGTCCTCGCGCAGTGGCAGCATGGCACAGCGGTGGAAGTCGAGCACGGTCGCGCCGTACTGATCGGTCGTGGTGATGCGTAGCGCGGCCAGACCGGTCGGCCGACGCCCCGGCTTTGCCGAATTATGCTTCAGTCCGGCCACTTCCGTGGTGGTATGCAAGGTGTCGCCGATTCGCGGCAGCCGGTGGAACCGCAGTCCCCGGTAGAACAGATTGGCCTTGACGTGGTGGGTGACCAGCGTGGACTGTCCGATCGACAGATCGGCCACGAGGCCGGGATGTGCCACAGGGGCGCCGGCGACGGCGGTGGTGAGATGCCCGTCCAAGGGAAGGCGCAGCCGATCGCCGAGGATGCTCTGGTGAACGGCGGCGAGCCCGTCGGTGAGTGTGACCGCGGGGGCGGTATCGAAGATCTGGCCGACCACCAGTTCGTCGAAGTACGGGCCGCCTACAGCGCGCACGGTATTACTGCTCATCGCCGGCTCCGGCCATCGAGAGGGTGCGGCGAGCGGCCACCGCGACGGCCTCGTCCAGCATCTGGCCGTCGAGCTGGGCGGCTCCCGCACCGCGGGCCGCTGCCTGCGCGAGTGTGGACAGCACACGCCGCGCCTGATCGGCCTGTTCGGTGGTCGGGGTGAACGTATCGCGCACCGTTGCGGTCTGGGCGGGGTGGATAACCCACTTTCCATCGAATCCGAGGTCGGCGATCCAGCGCGTTGCCTCCCGGAAGGGTTCGTCGTCGGCGACACCGAGGAACGGCCCATCGATGGCCTGGATACCGGCCGCCCGGGCGGCGTGCAGTACCCGGTCCTGCACGAACAGCCACTGCTGTGGGCTCACCGTGCGAGCCCGGCCGAGGGCGGCCCCGAGGTCGGCGTACCCGATCACGACCGCCGTCAGGCGTGGTCCGGTCGCGATATCGTCGACGGCGCCGATTCCGGCGGGTGTTTCGATCAGCGCCTGTACCGGCACACCGGTCCCGGCGCCCAGCAGGGAATCGGCGGCGGACAGGTCCGCACGACTCTCCACCTTCGGGATCACGATCGAGGTGAGGGAGTCACCGAGCGCGGCGCAGGCCGCGAGATCCTCGGCGAACCAGCTGGTCGCCCGGCCGTTCACGCGGATCGAGACCGGCCGGGTCCGTCCGTGCTCCCGGACCAGTTCCGAGACGAGGGACCGGGCGTCGGCCTTCGAGGCGGGGGTGACGGCGTCCTCGAGATCGAGGATTACTTCGTCCGCGCTGCCGGTCAGCGCTTTCCGTGCTTTCTTCTCGTCGGAGCCTGGGGCGACGAGGGCTGCTCGTCGGCGGATGATTCTCACGGGCGGTTCCTTCTCGATCGTGCGCTGCCTGCATGGAGATTCGCGAGGGCGGGTTGCGCCGGCCCGAGCGAACGGTAGGGCGGCCCGCAAACGAAGACCATGCATATGCTTATCATGATTGACAGTTTCTTTCAGCAGGTCGACTATGGCCGTACAGATATCCGCGGGCTCGCCGGGCCCGCCACACGGTGAGGACATCGCGCGTGAGCTACTACCTGAACGACGAAGAAGCGCTACTGGTACGGACGGTGCGCGAGTTCATCGATCGTGAGGTGAAACCGTCGGTGCAGGAGGTCGAGCACGCCAACCAGTACCCGGAGGCGTGGATCGACCAGATGAAGCAGATCGGTATCTACGGGCTGGCCGTACCGGAAGAATTCGGCGGTACGCCGGTTTCGATGCCGTGCTATGTACAGATCACCGAGGAACTGGCCCGCGGCTGGATGTCGCTGTCCGGCGCGATGGGCGGTCATACGGTCGTCGCGAAACTGATCGGCCTGTTCGGCACCGAGGAACAGAAAAAGCAGTACCTGCCGCGGCTGGCCACGGGCGAGATCCGGGCGACCATGGCGCTGACCGAGCCCGGCGGCGGCTCGGACCTGCAGGCCATGACCACCCGCGCCGAACGCGACGGCGACGATCTGGTGATCAACGGGGCCAAGACCTGGATCACCAACGCCCGGCGGGCGGGGGTTATCGCCCTGCTCTGTAAGACCGACCCGGCGGCGACACCGCGGCACCGGGGTATGTCGATCGTGCTCGTCGAACACGGCCCCGGGCTCACGGTCTCCCGGGACCTGCCCAAACTCGGCTACAAAGGCGTCGAGAGCTGTGAACTGTCGTTCGACGGCTACCGCATCACCGCGAACGCGATCCTCGGCGGTGTGCCCGGAAAAGGCTTCGGGCAGATGATGAAGGGGCTCGAAACCGGCCGGATCCAGGTGGCGTCCCGGGCGCTGGGTGTCGCCGTCGCCGCCCTCGAGGATTCGCTGGCATACGCGCAACAGCGAGAGAGCTTCGGCGAGCCGATCTGGAAACATCAGTCGGTCGGTAACTATCTGGCCGATATGGCCACCAAACTCACCGCTGCCCGCCAGCTCACCCGGCACGCGGCCGAAATGTACGACCGCGGGGAACGCTGCGATATGGAGGCCGGGATGGCCAAGCTGTATGCCTCCGAGGTCGCGATGGAAATCGCCCTCAACGCGGTCCGCATCCACGGCGGGTACGGCTACTCCACCGAGTACGACGTCGAACGTTACTTCCGGGACGCCCCGCTGATGATCGTGGGCGAGGGCACCAACGAGATCCAGCGCAATGTGATCGCGGCCCAGCTCGTCGCCCGCGGAGGTCTGTGAACCGTGCGGGTTTTCCAGGGAATCGATGAGGTGGCGGCCGCGGTCGGCACGCACCTCGGCTACAGCGACTGGGTCGAGGTGACCCAGGCCCGGATCGACGCCTTCGCCGGCGCGACCGGCGACCACCAGTGGATCCACGTGGACCCGGAACGGGCGGCCGCGGGCCCCTACGGCAGCACGATCGCGCACGGGTATCTGACGCTGTCACTGCTGCCCGCACTGGGCGCCACGATCTTCGATATCGACGGGGTCCGGATGAAGATCAATTACGGCATGAACAAGGTCCGCTTCCCCGCGCCCGTGCCGGTCGGATCGAAGATCCGCTGCGGGGCCCGGCTGGAATCGCTCGAACGAACGTCCAAGGGCGCGAACCTGATCACCACTTACACCATCGAGATCGACGGCGCGCAGCGTCCGGCGCTGGTCGCCGAGACCATCCGCGTCCTGGTCGGCTGAGGAGCGAATTCCCCATGACACGCGCAGCATTGGTGGCGCCCGTCCGTACTCCCGTGGGCCGCTTCGGCGGAGCGCTGAAAGATGTGCCGGCCGTGACCTTGGCGACCACCGTCATCAAAGAAACGGTCGCGCGATCCGGAATCGATCCCGAACGTATCGACGATGTCGCCCTGGGGCAGTCGTACGCGAACTCGGAAGCCCCGTGTATCGGCCGCTGGGCCGCCCTCGACGCCGGACTGCCGATCTCGGTCGCCGGATTACAGACCGACCGGCGCTGCGGCACCGGCCTCCAGGCATTGGTGACCGCCGCCATGATGGTGCAGACCGGCGCCGCGGAGGTCGTACTGGCCGGGGGCGTCGAATCGATGAGCACGATCGAGCACTACACGACCGGCGCGCGCTGGGGCGCCAAGTCCGGTGGGCTGCACCTGTTCGACCGGCTCGACCGCGGTCGTGAACGCTCGCAGCCGGAATGGCGATTCGGCCGGATCAGCGGAATGATCGAAACCGCCGAGAACGTCGCGGCGAAATACGGGATCACCCGCGCGCAATCCGATCGGCTCGCCGCGGAGAGCCACCATCGCGCCCACGCGGCCTGGGAAGCCGGGCGCTTCGACACCGAGGTGGCGCCGGTCGAGGTCACCGATCGCAAGGGCGCCGTGACGGTGTTCGCCCGGGACGAGGGTATCCGGCCCGAGACCAGCGCCGATTCACTCGGGGGACTACGGTCGATCCAGCCCGGCGGCGTGGTGACCGCGGGTAACGCGAGCCAGCAGAACGACGCCGCCGCGGCGGTACTCGTCGTCGCCGAAGACCGTCTCGACGAACTCGGTCTCGAGCCGATCGGATTCCTCGAAGGCTGGACTGCGGCCGGCTGCGATCCCGCCCTGATGGGTCTCGGCCCCGTCGCCGCCGTGGACAAACTGTTTGCCCGCACGGGGCGCGGCTTTGCCGACTACGACCTGATCGAACTCAACGAAGCCTTCGCCTGCCAGGTTCTGGGCGTGCTCCGCGGGTGGGGCTGGGACGACCGGGACAGGTTGAATGTCAACGGTTCCGGGATTTCGCTCGGTCACCCCATCGGCGCCACCGGTGTGCGCATGCTGACCACGGCGCTGCACGAACTCGACCGGCGCGGCGGCGGTCGCGCGCTGCTCACGATGTGTATCGGCGGAGGTCAGGGGATGGCGGCGTCGGTCGTTTCGGCCTGAATCCGCCACGGCCCGGCGGGTGCCGCAAGCGCCGCTCGCCACGGGCGACGATCGGCAGGGCGCATTATCCGGGGCCCCGGGCCTCTTGTCATGCGACGCGCCACTGGTATGGTCGGATTCGTTCTGACACGGGGTGCTCCGCAGATGCGGGGCTGAGATCACACCCGGGAACCTGTCCAGGTAATGCTGACGAAGGGATGTCTTGGCGTTGTCCGCGCACACCACGGAAACCGGCCGTTTCACCGATCACCTCTGGGACCGCACGAAGGCACTGCGCGGCGCCATCGACGATCTCGAATTCCTCGGGTTGCTCGGTGCCGGCACCTTGGCGCCCGAGGTCTTCCGCACCTATATCGAGCAGGATTCGCTGTACCTGACCGGATATTCGAAGGTGCTGGCCCTCCTCTCGGCCAAGGCGCCCGATGCCGAGGCCGCACGGTTCTGGGCGAATTCGGCCGCCTCGGCGGTATCTGTCGAATCCGCCTTGCACGATGAACTGCTCGGCGGCGGAAAACTGCCCGCACGCGAGGGGGAGCCGGAGCATTCGGCCGCCTGCCTGGGCTACGTCTCCTATCTGATCGCGACCGCCGCCACCGAGTCCTACGCCGTGGGCGCGGCGGCGGCACTACCGTGTTTCTGGATATACGCCGAGGTCGGGCGGGATCTGGCCGACCGTGCGGCCGCGGTTCTCGCCGCCGACCCCGATCACCCCTATGCGCGGTGGGTGGCCACCTACGGCGACGCGGAATTCCAGGAATCGGCGGCCGCAGCCCGGACAATGGTCGACGCCGCGGCGGAGGTCGCGAGTGAGCGGGAGCGCGCGGCCATGCTGACGTCGTTCACCATCGCCACTCGGTACGAGCTGATGTTCTGGGATACCGCCCTGCATCCGCAGCCGTGGCCCGCCCCGTGAGCGGCCGCCTACGCCGGGTCCTGGCGACGGCCGCCGCCACGGTGGTGGCACTGTCCGCGCTCAGCGCCTGCTCCGCGGGAACCGGCGACGACGAAACCATCCGCTTCGCGCTGGACTGGACGCCGAACACCAACCACACCGGGCTGTTCGTGGCACAGCAGCGCGGCTGGTTCGCCGAGGCCGGCCTCGAGGTGGAGATCCTGCCGTACAACAACACCGCCGTCGATACGGTCATCGACGCCGGCAATGCCGAATTCGGTATCAGTACCCATAATTCGTCGACCTTCTCCCGCGCGTCCGGCGGGCATACGATCTCGGTGCTCGCGCCACTGCAACGCTGGGCGACCGGGATCGGGGTCAAGGCGGACCGCGCCGATATCAGATCCCCTGAGGATTTGGACGGCAAGACCTACGCCGGCTTCGGTGACCCCGGCGAAGTGGAAGCGCTGCAACAGGTGATTCGCAACGACGGCGGTACCGGCGAATTCGAATCGGTCACCCTGGGGACCTCGGCGTACGAGGCGGTCTACTCCGGGCAGGCGGATTTCACCGTCTCCTACCTCGCCTGGGAGGGAATCGAAGCCGAACATCACGGCACACCCATGAAGTATTTCCGCTACACCGATTTCGGTTTCCCCGATGCCTACGCCATCGTGATCGACGCCAACCAGGACTGGTTGACAGCGAACCCGGATCGCGCAGCGAAATTCATCCAGGTACTGCAGCGTGGGTACCAGTTCGCCGCCGACGAACCGGCGGCCGCCGCCCAGGATCTGCTCGACGCGAATCCCGGCGCGTTCCCCGATGAATCGCTGGTGTTCGAGAGCCAGCGCATGCTGGCCGAGCAGTTCATGAAAGACGCTGAGGGCCGGGTGGGCACCCAGACCCGGGAGCAGTGGGCGGCGAATTCCGGTTTCCTGTTCGACAAGGGCCTGCTCACCGGTCCGGACGGTGCGCCCTTGGCCGAGGAACCCGACTGGTCGGCGTATTTCACCGATGAATATCTCGCTTCCCCGTAGCACCGCGGCGCGCGGCAATCCGCCGCCCACCGACCCACCCCCGGCGGGCGGCAGCGGGTTGTCGACGATCGGCCGCCTGATGCCGGCACTCGTCACCCTGGGGGTTCTGGTCGTCTGCTGGCAGGTCTACGTGCAGATCAGCGGAATCCGTCCGCAAATCCTTCCGTCACCGATGCGTGTACTGGAACAGGGGTGGGCGCACCGCGACGAGATCGCCGTCCACGCCGCCGCCACCCTGCAAGTGACAGCAACCGGTTTCGCGCTGTCGCTGAGCCTGGCCTGGCTACTGGCCGTCGTGGTCGACTTCTCGCCCTGGCTGCGCCGCGCGTTCGTCCCACTGTTCGTGGCCTCCCAGACTGTGCCGATCATCGCGATCGCGCCACTGATGGTGATCTGGTTCGGTTTCGGCCTGCTACCGAAGGTCCTCGTCGTCGCACTGGTCACTTTCTTCCCCATGGCCATCGGCCTGATCGAGGGCTTCGCCGCGGCCGACCGGGAAGCGGGCGCCCTGTTGCGCAGTATGGGTGCAACACGCGTTCAGGTTTTCCGCTATGTACGCCTGCCGTCGGCGATACCCCGGTTCTTCACGGCGCTGCGCATCGGGATCACCTACGCCGTAGTCGGCGCCGTATTCGCCGAATACGTAGGCGCCCGCGAGGGGCTCGGCATCTACATGAGTCTGCAGAAGAACTCGTTCCGCACCGACTTGGTGCTGGCGGCCGTGTTCGTGACAGCGCTCATCAGCATCGCGCTGTACCTACTGACCTTCGTGGTCGAGCGGATCGTCGCCCCCTGGTCGCGCGCGGAGAACCGGAGTGGCCGTGACTGATCCGAACGGCAACCGCCTCGTTGTCGACGCCCTCAGCAAATCTTTTCCGCGACCCGGCCGGGGACGGCCGAGCCGGGAAGTACTGGGCGGCCTGTCGTTCACTGCGCAGCCCGGTGAGTTCGTGTCCGTCATCGGCCCCAGCGGATGCGGTAAGAGCACCCTGTTCAATATGCTGGCCGGTCTGGAAACTCCCGACGCGGGCAGCGTCCGCTTCGGCGGCGACACCCGGCCGGTATCGGCCCACTGCGCCTACATGCCGCAAAAGGATCTGTTGTTCCCGTGGCGCACCGTCCTCGACAACACCATCCTCGGCCTGCTGGTGCACGGTGTTCCGAAAGTCGAAGCCCGGCGCCGCGCCGTCGAATTGTTCGATGCCTTCGGACTGTCCGGATTCGAGGACGCCCGCCCGTCCCAGCTGTCCGGCGGTATGCGCCAACGTGCCGCACTGCTGCGCACCGTCGTCCAGGAACGCGAACTACTGCTGCTGGACGAGCCTTTCGGTGCGCTCGACTCGCTCACCCGCACCGAGATGCAGGCCTGGTTACAAGGCGTCTGGCAGCGGTATCGGTGGATGGTGCTGATGATCACCCACGATATCCGCGAGGCGGTGTACCTGTCGGACCGTGTCGTCGTCCTGTCCGCTCGGCCGGCTACGGTGCGCCGCGAGGTGCGTATCGATCTCCCGCGACCGCGCACGTTGTCCATGATCACTGCTCCCGAGTTCGCCGCCCTGGAACAGGAACTCCTCGACGTACTGACCGAGGAGTCGCGTCCCGCTCCGGCCGCGCCGGGGCCGGTGGTCAGCAGTTGACGGCATTCGTCACCGAACTCGCGATTCGGCTCGGGCACCGCATCGAACACCACACCGGCAAGTTCTGAGCCGAGCCGGTCTCGGTGCCGGATTACTCCGGCAGTGGGTGGGATTCGAAGAAATCCCAGATCAGCTGTGTGGCGTTGATGGAGGTGGTGTTGCCGCCGACGAAGATCTCCGGAAACGGGACCGCGGTGTTTCCGGGCCAGACGTGTCCGCCGCCCTGGATCGAGTACAACTCGACGCCGGCATCCGCGGAGCAGGGATAACTTTCGCGGTAGACGTCGGGTGCTATCTGCTGCCGGTCCGGGACCGTGCCGCAACCGTTGCGCCGCGCCCATCCGGCGACGGCCTCCGGAACGCTCGCGGGCCCCGGTCCGTCGACCGCGGGTCCGTCGCGCCCGGTGCCCACGGAGGACCCGGTGCCGTCGGGGGAGGGCAGCAACCGAGCGTTGGGTCCGGTGCCACCGGTATAGGCGACGATCGGATCCGCGGTGCCGTGGAATGCGATGACCGGGACGGGACGGGACGTGTTGCACCAGGGGAAATCCTGTACTCCCGCGACCGGTGCGATAGCGGCTACCCGGTCGGAGAGCCGGCAGGCCAGTGCCGACGTGGTGAAGGCGCCCATCGAAAGACCGGTGACGAAGACGCGGCGGGTGTCGACACACAGGGTCGATTCGACGTGGTCGATCAGCCGGTCGATCCAGTCGATATCGGCACTGCCCGGCTGGAAGTTCCAGCGGGGAGGGCCGGGATCGTCGAGTTGTGGTGTGACGGTGACGAATCCGTGAGTGGCGCCGTACTCGCCGAACCCGCTGCTCGCGTGTGCAATCCAGGCGGGTTCCAGATAACCGTGCAGGTCGAGCACAACGGGGCGGGGTCCGGCCGCGTCAGCCGGGACATCCTGGATATAGGTGCCGGACCGCCCTGCGGCCGCGAACCGCTCGACACTGTTGCCCGGCGCTATCGGTGTGGCGGTGCATCCCGGCGAAGGGGTCGCGGCGCCGTCGGCGTTCGCGACACCGGCGATCAGGCCGGACGGGAGGAGTGCGGCGACGATCGCGGCGGCGATCCCGAGTGCACGAACCGAGCGGCCGGGCCGGGCGCATCCGGGTTTCACGGTCGGCCCCGGCCTGGCGGAAACAGTATTCCCCTTCATGGAAATAAGTTTCTCACGGCGTCGGATCATCTGGTGGTATTCGGTTGAATGCCCCCCGGCGGGAAGGCCGGTGTGATCGTTTGTGAGCTGGGTTTGCGGCTTGTCACCGGCCGGAAAGCCGCTCCGCCTCCCTACGGAGGGTACGGAATTCGTCGGCCAGCGCATCCACTGTGTAGTGGGCGTTGAGACCGCTCGGATTGGGCAGGACCCAAATGGCGGTATCGCCGAGCACGTCGGGTTGCCGCCCGACCGTGGTGCGTGGGCGGCCGAACGCCGTGCGATAGGCGCCCAGGCCCAGGACAGCGAGGATCCGTGGGCGATAGCGCTGCACCCGTTCGTCGAGAATGCGGCCACCGTCGCGTAACTCCTGCCCGGTCAGTTCGTCGGCCTTCGCCGTGGTGCGCGCGACGACGTTGGTGATTCCCAGCCCGAGCTCGAGCAGCTGGTCCTCCTCGTCGGGACGGAACTGCCGCGGTGTGAATCCCGAGTGGAACAGCGCAGGCCAGAACCGGTTACCGGGCCGGGCGAAGTGAAAGCCGGTCGCGCCCGACCACAACCCGGGATTGATTCCGCAGAACAGCACCCGCAGGCCGGGTGCCAGGACATCGGGGATGGTGGTGCCCGCCGCGGCCGCCAGATCGGCCGGTGTGGGACGGTACGCAGCGGAACGAGCCATCAGACCAGTCTGCCGCAGTCATCGGGCCGCCAGGGCAGTGCTCCTGACTGCACCGGGCGTCCGGTGTTCGCCGTGCCCTCGGCCCCGGCGCGGTGCGGGAGATCCGCTGATCGGGGTCAACCGAGTCCGAGGCTCGGGCTGTTCACCTCGTGTGAGGGCGACGCCGGCGACTCGGAAGTGGGCGGGGCCGGGAGCGCGGTATCGGCGCCTAGGCCCTTCTCCGCGGCGGCGGTACGGATCGCGTCCACCACGAGCAGCAACGCGGCCCGGCGGGCCGAATTGGTGCGGTAGGCCAGGGACACGGTCCGGGTGAGGATGTCACCGAGCGCGATGATGTCCACACCCGGCGGTCGCAGAGCCAGGCCCAGATCCGACACCAATGTCACTCCCAGGCCCGCCGCGACCATCGCCATCGCGGTCGCCTGCTCCTCCACCTCGTGGTCGATCCGCGGCGCGACTCCGGCCGATTGGAACGCCAGCCGCGCCGCCTGCCCGAAATGAGAGCGGGCGGGGGCGAGTATCCAGGGATGTTCGGCCAGCTCGGCGAGTGTCACACTGGCCCCCGGCACCGCCCCGGACGGGACAGCGGCATGGATCCGCTCGACCGCGATCACCGCGCGCTGCAGCCCGCGGTCCCAGGGCATGGGGTAATTCGAGTAGTCGAGGACGAAGGACAAATCCAGTGCGCCGTCACGCACTGCCGCGGCGGTTGCCTCCGGGGCGAGTTCCCGCGTCCGCACCCTGATCCCCGGGTGAGTCAGGGCGAGGGAGGTGAGCGCGTCGGGCATCAGACCGGAGGCCACCGAAGCCCACACACCGGCCGTCAGCGTTGCCGACACCGATTCACCGGCGTCCTCGAGTGCCTGGGTCGCGCGTTCGACCGAGGCCAGGATCTCCTCGGCGTGCTCGGCAAGCAGGACGCCGAGATCGGTCAGCTGCACGCGGCGTCCACGCCGTTCGAACAAGCGCGTACCGACATCGCGTTCGAGCTGTGCGAGCTGCTGCGATACCGCCGACGCAGTGTAATGCAATGCCGTCGCGGCCGCGGTAACCGTGCCGCGCCGATGCAGCTCGCGCAACATTCGCAGGCGAGGGATCGACAAGTCCATACGACGAGCCTAAGCGTTGTGCAGCAACGCTGAACACTGCCGTGAACCAACCGTAAATAGACGCGCGAGCAGGTGCGACCGCACAGTTATGGTATCGGGCACACATCGTGGCCAGGGACGACGAAGTCCGGACGGAACATTTGCGCGCCGGGCTGCCGCATGCGGTGGTAACGGCCCAGCACGAGGAGGAGGTGGTTCATCGTGACGGCGATCGACAACCCTATGGGGGGTACCCCGCACATGACCGCGCAAACCTTTCCGGATATTTCCGCGGCACCGGCCGCGGCGCCGCCGGTGCGCCGGACCGAACCGTATATGCGCCTGCAATGGACGGATTCGCTGACGGGCGCGGTCGGCTACCTGGTGGTGCACACCCTGCGGGCGGGCCTGGCCACCGGCGGCACGCGGATGCGGGCCGGATGCTCCTTGCGGGAGGTCGAGGATCTGGCACGCGGGATGGCCGATAAGACCGCCACCTTCGATCTCCCGGTCGGCGGGGCCAAGGGCGGTATCGATTTCGACCCGAAGGATCCACGGGCGATCGGCGTGCTCGAGCGATTCTGCGAGGCCATGCGCCCCTGGCTGGACATGCATTGGGTGACGGCGGAGGACCTGGGGGTTCCGCAGCATCTGATCGACGAGGTGTTCGAGAAGCTCGGGCTCGGCCAGAGCTACCATGCCGCGATCAGCCGCGCCGCCTACCCGGCCGCGACTCTGGAGCGGGTCCGCAGCGGGCTGAACGCGGCAGTGGAGGGCGGGTTCCTGCTGGGCGATGTGATCGGTGGCTACGGGGTTGCGCATGCCTGCCTCGCCGCCGCGGTATGGCGAGGCCGGGCTCCTGCCGAGACGACGGTCGCGATCCAGGGCATCGGCACCATGGGCGGTGCTGCGGCCTACTACCTGCACGAAGCCGGTATGAAGGTCACCGTGGTGGCCGACGCCGCCGGCGCGCTGTACTGCCCGGACGGGTTGGATATCCCGGCGCTGCTGGATCTGCGCGACGGCTTCGGCGAGGTCGACCGGACACGGCTGCCCGCAGGTGTCGAACAATTACCGCGCGCCGCGGTGCTCTCCGCCGAGGTGGATATCCTCGTTCCGGCGGCGATCTCCTACGCGATCACTCCGGACAATTCGTTCGATATCCGGGCCCGTGTCATCGTGGAGGCGGCGAATGCGGCGACGACCCCGGAAGCGGAGGCCATGCTCGCCGCCCGCGGCGTCCCGGTTCTTCCGGATTTCGTCGCGAACGCGGGGGCCGTGGCCTGGGCATGGTGGCTGCTTCTCGGCGAGGTCGACGACAATCCGGACACCTCCTTCGACCGGCTGCGCACCACCATGCACAGCAAGGTCGCGCAGTTGCTGGCCGCGTGGGCCGAGGAGGGGGTCACGCCGCGCGAGGCGGGCCACCGCCTGGCCGACGAACCGGCGCCGTCCGCTGTTTCCGGCCCGGTCGTCATCCCCTGAACAGGGTGCCTGCTGTCGCAGGTCCGGTCGCGCCGGACCACCGTGGCGATCACCCGGGCGGTGATCGCCACCCGGCGCGTTCCGCGGCACGCCTTTGTGCCTTGTTCTGCCGGAACCTGTCGGTCCCGCGGAGTACGCTCACACGCGCCGGCGTGGCGGTGACGACATGGAGGTACGTGTGATGGACGTACTGCTCGGAATCGGGACGCGCAAGGGGTTGTTCCTGGCGCGTAGCAAGGACGGTCGGTCGAACTGGGAGGTCGGTGAACCCCAGTTCGCCGTCGCCGATGTGAAGGCCTTCGCGATCGATACCCGGCGGTCCACGCCGCGCCTGCTCGCAGGCGTGCTGGACAGCCATTTCGGCCCGACCATGGTGGTCAGTGACGACTTCGGTGTCACCTGGAGCGAGCCGGACGATGCGCCGCTGGCCTTCCCGGAGGACACCGGGGCGGCACTGCAGGGTGTCTGGCAGATCGCGCCCGCCACCGCGGCGGAACCGGATGTGGTGTACGCGGGCGCCGAACCGGCTGCGCTGTTCCGCTCCACCGACGGCGGCCGGACATTCGAGCTGGTTCGTGGCCTGTGGGAGCATCCGCACCGGCCGGAGTGGATGCCGGGCGGCGGTGGCCTCGCATTGCATACGATCCTGCCGCATCCGGCGGATACGCAGCGGATGGCCGTCGCCATCTCCACCGGCGGCGTCTATCGGACCACCGACGGCGGGGCCTCGTGGAAGCCGGCGAACAAGGGGGTCACCGCCGATTTCATGCCCGGTGAACTGCCGGAATGGGGACAGTGCGTGCACAAGGTCGCACTGGACGCGGATACGCCGAGCACCCTGTACCTGCAGAACCACGGTGGTGTTTTCCGCAGCACCGACGACGGCGTGAGCTGGCAGTCGATCGCCGGCGGTTTACCGCCCGCCAACTTCGGTTTCCCCATCGTCGCGCATCCGCGCCGCCCCGGTGTGATCTACACCTTCCCGCTGGACGCGGAGATGGAGCGCTTCCGATTCCCGCCGGATGCCCGCTGCGCGGTGTACCGCAGCGAGGACGGCGGCGATACCTGGTCCGCGCAGACGGATGGGCTCCCGGAGGAGCCGTTCTGGGCGGCGGTCATGCGTGATGCCATGAGTGCGGACAACGCCGACCCGGCCGGTATCTACTTCGGGACCCGCAACGGCGAGGTCTATTGCAGCGCCGACGAGGGGGATCACTGGAAGCTCGTCGCCGACAAACTGCCCGACGTCCTGTGCGTCCGCGCCGCGGTCGTGGGATAACGCCGTGGCCCGCGTCCATCTGCCGTCGATGCTGCGCACCTACGTAGGCGGCGACAAGGTGATCGAGCTGGACGGCGCGACCCTGCGCACGGTGCTCGACGGATTGCGTGAACGGTCCGCCGGGCTCGAACGCCGGCTGCGCGACGAGAGCGGGCAGCTACGTCGCTATGTGAACTTCTACGTCGGCGACGACGAATGCCGCACACTCGCCGGCCAGGACACACCGGTCGATGCCGAAACCGAGATCATGATCATCCCGTCGGTCGCCGGCGGGTGAGTGTGCGGGCGCCGGCTACTCCCCGTGAACCGGCGATTCCGCGCCGCTTCGAAGTCTCGTGTCGGATCGGTATCCGCAAGCCCTGCTGACATGTTCGCGTAGGAGGAGTCATGCGTATCGGTGTGCCCAGGGAACTCAAGGACCACGAGTACCGAGTTGCCATCACCCCGATCGGTGTGCACGAACTGACCAGCCAAGGGCATCGGGTCGATATCGAGAAAAACGCCGGACTCGGCTCCTCCGTCACCGACGACGAATACGCCGCCGCCGGCGCGCGGATCGTCGACCGCGCCGAAGATATCTGGGGCCGGGCCGATCTGGTGCTCAAAGTGAAGGAGCCGATCGCGGCCGAGTACCCGCTGCTACGGGAGGGCCTGGTGCTGTTCACTTACCTCCACCTCGCCGCCGACCGCCCGCTGACCGACGCACTCCTCGACCGAGGTGTCACCGCTATCGCCTACGAAACGGTCCAGCTGCCGTCGGGCATTCTGCCGCTGCTCTACCCGATGTCGGAGGTCGCGGGCTGCCTTGCCCCCCAGGTCGGCGCCCACTCGCTGTTGAAGGCGCAACGCGGGCGCGGGGTGCTGATGGGTGGGGTCGGGGGCGTGGCCACTGCCCGTGTGGTGATACTCGGCGCCGGGGTCGCCGGTCAGAACGCCGCTAATATTGCCCTGGGGATGGGCGCCGATGTCACGCTGCTCGATACCGATCTCGGCAAGCTGCGGATGTCGTTCTGGCGCTATCACAACCGGGTTCACGGGCTCGCGTCCTCCCGCCTGGCCATCGAACAGCAGGTCGAGCAGGCGGATCTGGTGATCGGCGCGGTGTTGATTCCGGGAGGGACGGCGCCCAAACTTGTCGGCAACGACCTGGTCGCGCGGATGAAACCGGGCTCCGTACTCGTCGATATCGCCATAGATCAGGGCGGATGCTTCGAGGATTCACGGCCCACCACGCATTCCGAGCCCACCTTCCCGGTGCATAATTCGACCTTCTACTGTGTGGCGAATATGCCCGGTGCCGTACCGAACACCTCGACCTACGCCCTCACCAACTCGACCCTTCCCTATGTGGTGGCCCTCGCGAACAAAGGCTGGCGCGCAGCGCTACGCGCCGATCCGGTGCTCGCCAAAGGTCTCAACACCTGTGCCGGTGGCATTACCAGCGAACCGGTGGCAGATGCTCATCGGCTCACGCCCGTCGCGCTCGCCGATGTTCTCGACCGTCAGCAAGGGCAGTAGCCGCGGTTCTACGTGTTCATCCGCCCCGGGCTGTCGCCCGGACAACGGGGCGCCGGCCTGCGAGACTGGATCGAATACATACGCGGATATCGCCGCGTACCGCGCTGCCTCCACCGCCGGTTCGCAGTGCAGGGGACCGGCGGACCCGAGTGAAATGAGGTGTTGCGGATGCCCGCTCCCCGATGGATCGCTCGCGCAAACAAGGCCGGCCTGAACCGGATCACGAAATTCATCGCACCGTGGGCGCCGGGCTGGGCGGTTGTCGTTCACCGCGGGCGCCGCTCCGGCCGGATATTCCGGACCCCGCTGTGGGCCTTCCGCCGGGACGACGGATTTGTGATCGCCTTGACCTACGGCGCCGAATCCGACTGGGTGCGTAATGTTCTCACCGCAGGTGGTGGTGAACTCGAGTCGCGACGACGGCGCTACGCGGTCGGCTCGCCGCGCGTATACCGGGACGAGTCCGCCGGCGATATGCCGCCGTTCATCCGGTTCATGCTGCGCCGGGTGATCAAAGCACCGGAATTCCTCCGGGTCGACGTGATCGCCGAGCGGGGCACCTCGAAGTAGCTCGCCACGCGGCCACGGCAATGCGCGGACCACGGTACGGTGAAGTAGCTGCCGGAGGTGGCCGGGACGGCGGGTACGGTCGCGGGGGAGAAGCGGTCCCGGCATCCCGATGCCGGCGCACAGACGAGCGAGGTGGACTGTAGTGCTGTCGACGCCGTGGTCGCGGGAGATGGGTTTGCGGGCCCCGATAGTCAACGCCCCCATGGGGGGTGTGGCCGGCGGCCGGCTCGCGGCGGCAGTGACCGCCGCTGGTGGTCTGGGGATGATCGGGATGGGCAGTGCCGGGTCGGTTGCCCGGTTGTCCGATGAACTGGAATTGCTCGGTGCGCTGTCGGGTCCGTTCGGCATCGGTCTGGTCGATTGGGTGCTGGCGCGGGAACCAGGGCTGCTCGAAACCGCTCTCGCCGCGCGGCCGACGGTGATCTCGATCGGCTTCACCGACGATTTCGCCTGGGTGCCGCGGCTGCACCGGCACGGTGTCGTTGCGGTGACCCAGGTCTACGACGCGGAACAGGCCCGTCGCGCTGCCGGCGCCGGCGTGGATGTGCTGGTCGCCCGGGGCGCCGAAGGCGGCGGTCATGGGGCGCCGCTGCTCGGTATCCTGCCGTTGCTCGATACCGTGCTGGACGTGGTGGATGTGCCGGTCCTGGCGGCCGGCGGGCTCTGCTCCGGGCGGACGCTGGCCGCGGTGCTCGCCGCCGGTGCCTCGGGGGCCTGGCTCGGAACCAGGCTGTCGGTATGCACCGAGGCGCTCACCCCGGACCGTGCACGCGCTGCGCTGGTGCATGCGGGGGCGACCGATACCGTGACAACGCGCGTCTTCGATATTGCGCAGCAGCTGCCCTGGCCGGCGCGTTTCCCCTCGCGGGTACTGCGCAACGATTTCACCGGGCGGTGGGAGCACAGCGAAGACGCCCTGACCGGGAACACGGTGGCCCGCGACGAGTTGGCCGCGGCGTCGGCAGCCGACGATCCCGCGGTGGCCCCGGTCGACGCGGGCCAAGGTGTGGGGATGGTGACCGAGAGCGCACCGGTGGGCCAGGTGATCGACGAACTGTGTTCGACCGCGGAGCATGCGCTGCGCGGCTGGTCCAGCCGCTGAACCCAGCATTTCTACGGTGTTCGGCCGAGGATTCAGCCCACGGGCGCCGAACCGTAGGAACGCAGTTGCCTGCTCAACACCAGAGCGCTCGCGAACAGGGCGAGCGCGACCGCACACCACGGTGTGGCGAGCCCCCATCGGGTGCCGGCCGGCAGCAGATCTATCAGGAACCCGGTGAGCGCGGATCCGACCAGTACGACGAGTCCGCCGATAGAGGAGAGAAGACCGTAGTATGCCCCGAGGCGCCGCTCGGCGGCGATGCGCGGCACCAGATCTCGGGCAATGGGAACCGTGATCATCTGTCCGAGTGCCAGGAGAAGTACGAATGCGGCGGGCGGGATCAGTGCGGGCACGCCATGGAGTTGCCTCGGCGAGAGCAGAGCCATCACCACGAATGCCGTGGCCGTGACGGTCAGTCCCACGGGCAGGGCCGTGATCGTGCGCACCCGGCGGGTGATCGGCAGTTGGGCGATGACGAAGAACGCCGACGCCAGGGCGAAATACCAGCCCAGCGGGGCCTGCGACCCCCAGGCGCGCTCGAGCTCCAACGGCAACAAAAGATACAGCTGGTTGTATCCCAGCAGCTGGGAGCTCATCGCGACCGCGAAGAGTAGAAAGGTTCTGTTCGCGACCACTTCCCGCCATCCGTCGAGCCATCCGTCAGTGGCGTGGGGACCGCGCCGCGCGGGGAGCAAGCGCAGATGGACGACCAGCAGGACGACGAAAATACCCGCCGCAACCAGGCAGGCGACGGAGAAATCCGCCACCAGCAGCAAGGATCCGAGCAACGGTCCGGTGAACGAGCCGACCTGACCGCATACGGCGAAGAGTGCGAAGGCATCCTTTCGGGACCGGCCGCCGTGCTCGGCGCTTCCCGCCGCGGTAGCGAGGGCGGACTCGACAGCCGGGGAGAACAGCGCGCCGGCGAACCCCGTCAGGAGGGTGGCCACCACGATTGCGGGCACCGACCCGGCGAAGGCCAACCCGGTGAAGCCGAGGATCCGGCACACGCAACCGGCGGCGACCACCGGCTTCACACCCCACCGGTCCGCGAGTGAGCCTCCGATGAAGAACAAACCCTGCTGGGAGAACGTGCGGAGCCCGAGGATCAGGCCGACGAACGCCGCCCGCAGGCCGAGATCCTCCGTCAGGTGCACAGACAGATACGGCAGCACCATGAAGAAGCCGGCGTTGAACGCGAGTTGCGTGAGAACGAGGAGCCGGACGATCGGCGTCGCGGAACGTAGACCGGTCAGCAGAGACCACCGGCGGCCGAACAGTCGACCGGTGGGCGCCGAATCCGACGTCGGCGCGGCCGGCCGGTCGTCAGCGTGCGGCGACGGCAACGGGACCTGGTTCGAACAGGATCGACAACCGCCCCGTCGACTCGTCGACCAGAACCTCGGCGCGGACGTTGTATACCTGGGCGATCAGTTCGGAGGTCAACACCGCGACAGGTTTTCCGCCGGCCACGACCCGGCCCTCCTTCAAGACGATCACCGTATCGCAGAACATGGCGGCGAGGTTGAGGTCGTGCAGGGCGATCACACTGGTGACGGGTAGCCGGGCGACAAGTGCCAGCAACTCCAGTTGATGGTGGATATCCAGATGATTGGTCGGCTCGTCCAGCAGGAGCTCACGGGGTTCCTGAGCCAGGGCGCGGGCGATCTGGACACGTTGCCTCTCCCCGCCGGAGAGCCGGTGCCAGAGCCGGTTCACTTTCGAGGTGAGCCCGGTGTGCTCGAGCGCGGCCGTCACTGCCGCATTGTCGGTGGTGGGGTTTCCGCCGAAGGCTGTCCGGTGCGGGATACGCCCGAGGCGGACGACGTCGCCGACCGTGATGTCGAGGTCGGTATCGGCGTGCTGGTTCACGACGGCGACCGCGCGCGCGATCTCTTTGCGCCGCAGGGTGGACAGATCGTTGCCATCGAGGGTCACAACACCTGCTGTCGGGCGCACGACACCGTTGAGCAGATGTAGTAGCGACGACTTCCCGGACCCGTTCGGCCCCAGCAGTCCGACAGTCTCGCCCGGTGCCGGTGCCACCGTGACTCCGTCGACAACGAGCGCACCGCCACGGTTCCAGGTGACGGTATCCGCGTGCAGGGTCACCGGACTCTCCTCCGGCGCGACAGGATGATGATGAACGCCGGAACACCGACCAGCGCGGTACCCACACCCACCGGCAGCGGGGTGGGCGCGAAGGCGACGCGGGAGACGGCATCCACCCACACCATGAAGACCGCACCCAGCATCGCTGTCGCAGGAACCAACAGGCCGTGCCGCGGCCCGAGCAGGAACCGCGCCGCGTGTGGGAGCACGAGTCCGACGAACCCGATCGCGCCGGCGACGCTGACCAGGGTCGCAGTGATGACCGCCGTGACGACCAGGAGCACCAGCCGGAACTTCGCGACGGAGATTCCGAGCGATGCCGCGACCTCGTCACCGAACGAAAAAGCATCGAGGACGTGCGCGTAGTACAGGCACACCGCGGTCCCGAGGAGCACCACCAGCGCGCAGAGCCTGACATCATCCCAGCGGACGCCTTCGAGCGATCCGAGCAGCCAGAACATCACCCCCCGAGTCTCGTCGGAGTCCGCGAACGCGAAGATGACGAATGAGGTCAGCGCCGAGAACAGCTGCGTACTGGCGACACCCGCGAGGATGACGCGGTCGTTGCTACCGCCGGAAAGGTGGGCGAGCAGCAGTACCAGCCCGAACGCGACCAGCGCTCCGAGGAACGCGCCGCCGGACAAGCCGATCGCGGCGCTGCCGACACCGAGAACCCCCACGATCACGGCACCTGTCGACGCGCCGGACGAGATGCCCAGGACGAACGGGTCCGCGAGCGGGTTGCGCAGGAGCGACTGCATGATCACGCCGCAGATCCCGAGCCCGGCGCCGCACGCAGCAGCCACCAGCGCCCGTGGGAGCCGCTCCTCCCAGACGATCGCGTTCTTCGCCGTCCGCACCGGAATATCGGCGAGACCGAGGTGATTGAGCAGGACATCACGGACGTTCACCAAGGAGATATTCGCCGGGCCCAGAGTGATGGCGACGAGTACCGACAGCGCGAGCGCGAGGGCTCCGCCGATTGTGATCAGCGATCCGAGGACCCATCTTCGCCCCTGAATCGGTTCGGGGGCGACAAGATCGCTGCGGTCGCGGGTGGCGGTCAGCGGGGGACCTGCATATCGCGAAGGCCGGCGGCGATCTTCTCGAGGCCGTCGACGGCCCGGATCGACGGGTTCATCTCGGCACCGTGCAGGGCAATGTATCGCTGGTTGCGCACGGCGTCGAGGTTGCGCGTCACCGGGTCGGATTCGAGGAAGGCGATTTTGTCCGCCAGGAGGTCTCCGGGGAAGCGGGCGCGCAGTAGGTCGCCGAGGACGAGGACATCCGGGTTGCGTTCGACTACGGTCTCCCAGCCGACAGCGGGCCAATCGTCGGTCAACTCCGCGAACACATTGGTGGCACCGACCGACGTGGCGAGCAGGTTCGCCGAGCCGAGGCCCCCGGCCACATAGGGGCTCTTGGTATCGGCAAACCAGAACGCCATCGACACGTTCGACTTCTCGATATCGGCGAGGGCGGCAGTCTCACGGCTCTGCAGCTCGTCGACGAGTTGCGCGCCCCGGTCGTTCACATCGAAGACGGCGGCGAGTTCACGGATCTCCTGATACAACGCGTCCATCGTCAGTGGTGCCGAGCGCTTGCCGCCACCGTTGACGCTCACACCGTTATCGCAGTCGGTCGGCGACAGGTACGACTCTATCCCGGTCTCCTCGAACCGGCTTCGCTCGGCGACACCACCTTGTTCGAAATGCCGTCCGAACGACGCGGTGACGAAGTCGGGATCGGCGCCCAGGACGACCTCGTAGGTTGGTGCGTTCTCCGCGAGGCGGGGTACCGAGGCGTGTGCGGCTGCCAGATTCTGGCGAATGGGATCGGTCCACGAGGCGGTTCCCACTATGCGGTCGCCGAGACCGAGCGACAGCAGGATCTCGGTCGAACCCTGATCCAGCGAGGCGACTCGCTTCGGTGTGGCGTCGACGGTGACCGTTTCCCCGCAGTTGTCGAGGGTGAGGGGGTAGGCAGTACTGCCTTCTCCGGCGGCTACGGGGCCGC
The DNA here is from genome assembly GCF_001613245.1 of Nocardia speluncae NBRC 108251. Taxonomy (GTDB): domain Bacteria; phylum Actinomycetota; class Actinomycetes; order Mycobacteriales; family Mycobacteriaceae; genus Nocardia; species Nocardia speluncae. The sequence continues at coordinate 128,938 of NZ_BDBZ01000001.1, forward strand.
GGTCGCCGACCTGCTCGGATTGCCCGCAGGCGACAAGTGTGCTCGCCAGCACAGCGGTGACGGCCACGAGGCCGATCCGGCCCATGGAAATCTTCACGTTCGTCACGGCTTTCTGCTCATCGAATAGGGTGGCGCCCCGCGCGATCACTGTGCGGCCGAAAACCACCACCTGTACCGAGGAAGCAGGCGAACGCTAACACAAGTAAACCTAACCTAAATAATGCGGTGTAGTCGCTGGTCGGGTTTGGTCACTCGCGTGGGGATGTCGAAGTAGCGCGCGAGTCCGTGGGGGATCGGCCGGCCGAGATCATCTGCGGGCCCACCACTTGAATCCTGCCGGGTCGGTGCGCTTTCATTGATATAGAAAGGTATTTGATCAGCGAGTATCCGGATGTCGTGTCCGGGAGGAGGCGCGGTTACGCGTCTCGGGTAAGCCTCGCTCTCGGCGGTGTCGCCGGAGCCGGGCGCCTCCGACCAGGTTTCGGTGCCCAGCCGGCGGCGTCCAGTCGGGTGTGCGGAGAGCAGGGTGTGGCCTGGGGAGTACGGCGAAACAACAGCACTCCGTTTCGGAGGTTGATCATGACGAAAAAGTTCGACGGGCGTATCGCGCTGGATATCCGTGATTCGGTTGCCGATTGGGCGCCCTTCATCGCGCCCGAGGCGCCGCCGGACGCACCGAACATTTTGTATGTCGTGTGGGACGATATCGGGATCGGCACCTGGGACTGCTACGGCGGCCTGGTCGAGATGCCGAATATGAAACGTATCGCCGACCGCGGCGTCCAGTTCACGCAGTTCCACACCACCGCGCTGTGTTCCCCCACCCGTGCCTCGCTACTGACCGGGCGGAACGCCACCTCGGTCGGTATGGCGACCATCGAAGAATTCACCGACGGATTCCCGAGTATGTGTGGCCGGATACCGGACGATACCGCGTTGTGCTCGGAGGTCCTGACCGAATGCGGGTGGAATACCTATGCGGTCGGGAAATGGCATATGACCCCGCTCGAGGAAGGAAACCTCGCGGCGTCGAAACGGCATTGGCCGCTGGGGCGCGGGTTCGAGCGGTTCTACGGTTTCCTCGGTGGCGAGGCCGATCAGTGGTATCCGAATCTGGTCTACGACAATCACCCGATCTCGCCGCCCTGTATCCCGGAGGACGGGTATCACCTGTCGGCGGATCTGGCCGACAGGGCGATCGAATTCATTCGCGACGCGAAAGTTATCGCGCCCGATAAACCTTGGTTCACCTATTTGTGTCCGGGTGCCGGTCACGCGCCGCATCATGTGGCGCGGGAATGGGCCGACAAGTATCGCGGCCGATTCGATATGGGTTACGAGGAGTATCGCGAAATCGTGCTGGCGAATCAGAAACGCATGGGCTTGGTCCCGGAGAACACCGAGCTGTCGCCCATGAACCCGTATTCGGCGGAGACCGGTGCGCAGGGCACACCGTGGCCCGCGCAGGACACGGTGCGGGAATGGGATTCGCTGTCGGAGGACGCGAAGCGCCTGTTCGGCCGGCAGGCGGAAGTGTTCGCGGGGTTCCTGTCCTATACCGATGCGCAGATCGGCCGGCTGCTCGACTATCTAGAGGACAGTGGTCAGCTGGACAACACGATCGTTGTCGCGCTCTCGGACAACGGCGCCAGTGGTGAGGGAGGCCCGAACGGGTCCGTCAACGAGATGAAATTCTTCAACGGCTATATCGACACGATAGAGGACAGCTCCGCCCAATTGGAAGAGTTGGGTTCGCCGACCACCTACAACCATTACAGCATCGGGTGGGCAATGGCGTTCAATACTCCGTACAAGCTGTACAAGCGATATGCTTCGCACGAAGGCGGGATCGCCGACCCGTGCCTTATATCCTGGCCTGCCGGGATAGCGGCCCGCGGCGAGTTACGCCACCAATATGTCAATGTCTGCGATATTACGCCCACCGTCTACGATCTGGCAGGCATAACGCCCCCGGGCGCGGTGAAGAATGTGGTGCAGCGTCCTTTGGAGGGGATCAGTTTCCGGGGGGTGTTCGAGAACGCCGAGGCCGATGTCGGTAAGCACACCCAGTTCTATTCGATGCTCGGTACGCGTGGTATCTGGCATCGTGGGTGGTTCGCCGATGCGGTGCATGCGGCATGCCCCTCCGGTTGGGGACATTTCGACACCGACCGCTGGGAGTTGTTCCATATCGAGGAGGATCGCAGCCAGATACACGATCTGGCCCGGGTTCACCCCGAGAAGCTGGAAGAGCTGAAAGCGCTGTGGTTTTCGGAGGCTCGAAAGTACAGCGGAATGCCACTCAACGATCTCGACATAGTCGCCACAATGATGCGCGACCGCCCCTCGTTCGCCAAGAGCCGGGACCACGCCGTCTATTATCCCGGTCTCGCGGAGGTGGGGCCGGGCGCGGCGCTCGAGGTCAGGGGCCGTTCGTTCGCGCTGCTCGCGGAGGCGACCGTCGACGGCGCCGATGCGCAGGGCGTGCTGTTCGCCCACGGCGGGCGCCTCGGCGGGCATACCCTGTTCGTTCAGGACGGCCACCTGCAGTATGTCTACAACTTTCTCGGCGAGGAGGAACAGACAATTGTGTCCGACCGGCCGGTGCCGTCCGGCGATCACATCTTCGGGCTCCGATACGAACGACGCGGAACCCGATCCGACAGTTTCACGCCGGCCGGTGCAGCCACGCTCTACATCGACGAGGATCCGGTGGGTTCACTCGACGATATGCGGATCCAGCCCACTGTATTCTCCGGTGTGGGAGAGGGGATCCGCGTGGGCCGTGACAGTGGGCAATCGGTCAGCGGACGGTATCGGTCGCCGTTCCCGTTCACCGGAGGAACCGTGCACCAGGTCATCGAGGATGTGACGGGCAAGCCGTACCACGACCTGGAAATGGCGGCAGCCGAGGCATTCTCGCGCGATTGAAGCACGAGCCTACAACTACCGGGAGGCGCCGCCCAGGTATAGCGGTGCGACGGACACGGCCGCGCTGGAACTCGGCCGGGCGGCATCGATCCTCCCGCCCGGCGCTGCCGAGTTTGCGGCGGCCGCGGTGGGGTTCGGGTGATCACGCACTACCGGGGACGCGGCCATCCTCGATATTCGTATCCACTGATGCGCTACCTCGGTGGTCTCCGTCCAGCAGCTGCTGGACGATATCGCCGAAACGTAGCAGCACTTGATCGGAATGTGCGCGGGAGTTGGGGGCTTCGAAGATTCGCAGAGCAGCGCCGAGGCCCATCAACGCACTCACTGCCATTTCTGCCCGCAACCCGGCGTCGTCATCGCCCCCGAGCCGTTCGGCCAGCGCATCGAAGTAACCATCGGTGAACTTTGCTTGGATCGTGGCGGGCTCGGGGGCGGTGAGTCGCAGCATGATTGCGCGTCCCAGCGGCTCCACCGCATTCGCCTGCATACGTTCTATGATGTTCCGGACCAAGGCTCGGCCGAGTTCTTCGTCCGGTATTCCGGTCAGTTCGAGTGGCTGGACCTCGGCGACCTCGTGAAAGATTTTCTCTTTGCTTCCCCCCACTTTCATCACCATTGCGGGTGACAGGTCCGCGGCCAGGGCGATATCGCGGATGGTTACGTGGCGGTAACCGCGTTCCGCGAACAGTTTCGAGGCCGCCGCCAGTGCGGCATCCCGGGCTCGCGTCACCGCGCAGCAACCCTGTCCGAGTGTGGTGTCGCCGGCATTCGCGTGGCGGGTTCCCCGAGCTCGATATCGAAGTGACGAGCGGAGCCCCAGATCGTGATTGCCTGTGCGGTGGACGAGGTGCCCGTGAAGGCGGTGAGGATATATCTCCCGTTCTGCGGAAGCGGCAATTGGTAATCTCCGATCACGCCGGTCTCGGTCGCCCCGACGGCTTCTCCTGTTTGCCGGGTGAGTACCACATTGGCACCCGGTACCGGCCCGCTCGCATCGGCCACTGTGCCGCCCATCATCAACCGTTCCTTCAGCACTATCGCCTCGATTCTGCCACCGGTGTCGATGTCTACCAGGCGGGAGTCCGGTGTCCATCCGTCGGCTGCGGTGACCAGCAGGTAGCGGCCCGGGCCGGGAACGGCGACCGAGAAGTGGCCCGTGGAGTCCACCTGACTCCAATCGACGTGGTCCGCGGAGGGGGTGAATACTGTGACGACCGCGTGACCGATCGGCCGTCCGGAGCGGTTGAGCACTTTCCCGCCGGCCACCGCCCCGTGCGAATGCTCGGAGGTGTCGAGGTCTTCGATGTTCTCGTCCGGTGTTTCCCGGAGTTTGGTCATTGCCAACGCGATGATCGCGGTGATGAAGCAGGCCCCGGCGGAAATCCAGAACAGCACGGTGAAGGCTTCGAATGAGGGAAACACCTGGTCGGCGACGCGGATCGTGCTCATGGTGGCCACCGCGGCCATCACCGAGCTGGACAGGGAGGTGCCGATGTATCGCAGCAGGGTGTTCAGTCCGTTCGCGGACGCCGATTCCGTCAGCGGCACGGCGCGCATGATCAGCGTGGGAAGGGCAGCGTAGGTCATCGAGGTTCCGGCGGCCACCAGCACCGAGCCGATGACTATCTGCCAGAGGTTGTGGCTGAGGAACACGCGACCTACATAAGAACTCGCCATGACCAGCGTTCCGGTAAGCAATGTCGCCGCTGGGCCGTACCGGCGGATGATCTTCGCGGACACCGGCGCCATCGCGCCGAAGACCAACGCGATGGGCGCCATCCACAGTCCGGTGTGCAGGATGTCGTAACCGAGCCCGAACCCCGAACTCACCGGCAGTTGCAGCAACTGGGTGGTGACGAGCATATTCGCGAACATGGCGAAGCCCAGTAGCAGCGAGGCCGCGTTCGCGAGCAAGACAGCCGGGCGAGTCGCGATCCGGACATTCACGAGCGGATTTCTGACTCGGAGTTCGAGCGGTACCCAAGCGATCAACAGAGCTGCGCCTGCGCCGGCAATGGCCAGGGTGGTACCCGAGGTCCATCCCCAATGCGCGCCTTTGGACAACGCGAGCATCACTGCTGTCAGGGCGACCGATCCGATGATCGCGCCCCGGTAGTCGAACGACCCGCCGGTCTTGACCGGAGATTCGCGGATCACTCGCCAGACAGCGACCAGGACGACAACGCCCACTACTCCGGTTACCCAGAAGATGGCATGCCAGTCCAGATGCGCTGCGATCAGACCGGACAAGGGGAGCCCCGCGCCGGAACCGATCGCCAGGCTGGCGCTCATCAGTGCTACTCCGAGCGGCATCCGGTCGCGCGGCAGCTCGTCCCGGAGTATGGCTATACCTACTGGTATGAGGGATAGTCCGACACCCTGTAGCGCGCGGGCGATGATGATGAGCATGAGCTCGGTGCTGACAGCGCCGAGGACGGAGCCGAGCACCATGATGGCCAATGCGACCATCATCATCCGCTTCTTTCCGAACATATCGGCGAGCCTGGTGACGGTGGGAATCGAGACCGCGCCGAAGAGCAGGGTCGCGGTTACCAGCCAGGACGCGTTGTCGGCGGTCGTGTTCAGGAGGTCGGGAAGTTCGGGAAGCAGGGGAAGGACGAGCGTTTGCTGGAGGGAGACGACGGTGCCGGTGAGTGCCAGGGTCGCCATCACTGTCCGGCTCCGTGAGCCTTCGGAAGTCGTGACGCGGTTTCGAGCGCTCACACAAGAACCCTTTCGTTCGGGGTGAACGAGTGTTCACCCCGAACCAGTGAACCATTGTTCACCACGGTGGGTCGAGCTCCCGGTGACGAATGTGACGAAGGTCGTGCTGCCGGGAAACTCTGTTGCCCATCGGATTATCACCGCTGCCGTTGTGGCTGCGATACCGCCGATTCACGAGTGGACCGGCGGATCCGGCAGCGCGGCGGATCACGACCGTGCGGAAACCGTTCGTGCGTCGTGCACTACCACTTGACGTTGATCGGCCCGGGTGACCACAGGCCGCCGTGCGTTTCCTGGATGACCGCAGGCAGCGCCGGACGTGCCGCGGGGTCGATCGGCGTGAACCGTTGCAGTTGACCCCAATCGTGGCTCCAGTCGTCCTTCAGATAGGTGGCCAAGGTTTGTGAACGCAGCAGCTGGCGAGTCCAGCCCAGCGGGCCGCCGCCGTCATGGCTCTGCCACAGTGAGGTGGTGTGCGAGGCGGGGCGATTGGGCAGGATGCGCCAGCCGGGCGTCTGGGCGATACCGTCCTTGTGGTCGTAGGGGCGCTGGCACGGGAATTGCAGGCCCACCGCCCAGTCCAGTAGGACCGGCTGCTGCGATCCGATCAGTTCGTTGATGGTTTGTGTGCGGGGAATACGTGGCGGTGTGAGTGCCATCCATTCCTGGGCGTCGACGGACAGGTCCTTGGCCTTGATGCGGACCACATCGGCCTGCTCCGGCACCTGCTCCAGCGGCACCCGCAGATTACGCCAGGACGGGGTCGGGCCGATATCGATGGGCATCACCTGGCCGAGGGGCCGGGCGCTGGTCGCCGTTTCCGCGGTGCCGTATTCGATATCGATCGGCTGGCCTGGCATCACCGAACCGTCCTGGGTGGTCGCCCGGAAGCGGCCCGCCGCGGTGATCGCCATGATTCCGTCACGGTCCTGCGGTTCGGGCAGCCGGTACCAGCCGGTGGTCAGCTCGGCCGCCTCCTGCTGCCCGGCGGTTCCGAGTACCGGAGTGGTGGCGGACAGGCCGAAGGGCAGGGGAGCGCCGCCGGTCTGGGTCCGGGAACTGCCATCGGAGCCCTCGTCTTCCAGAGCGTCGGCGATACTGCTCTCGTCGTCCTTCGACTGATCGTCGTCGGAGGTCACGTTCGCGACGCCGTTCGGTACGAAACCGGCGCCGTCACCGGCGAAGGTGCTCTCGGTATCGCCGGACAGCGGGCTGAGCATCGCGGCATTCGGATCGGTTTCGACCAGTACATCGTTGGCCATCCCGCACGGTTCGCCGCTGACCGCATCGATATTGGACCGGGCCAGCGAGAAAGCCGGGTACTGCGTGGCGGCGGCGGTCGCGAACGAGCCCACCTGGAACACGACGATCACCGCTGCCGCCACCATCAGCGGTGGGATTTTCGCCAGCCGCCAGGCACGGCGCGAAACGCGATGCGGTGTTCCCGGTTCCGGGGCCCGCAGATGCCACCAGCCGGCGAGTACGAGGCACACTACGGCCACCGTCAGGAAGATCTCGCTCATCCCGAGACCGGCGATCGAGGGCGGTTCGTTCCACCACGGGATGCCGTGGTCGGAGGCGTAGAACCATTTGTTGACGCCGGTGAAGATCTGCGCCATCGCCACCGCGACTACGGCGGCGAACAAGGCACGGTAGCGCGGAGCCCGCATTACCTTGGGCCCCACCGCCACCGCAGTGACGACGGCGACGGCTCCGGCGAGTCCGGCGAAAACACCGTTGTGGTGGGTGAACTTCGTCGGGACGGTCGCCATCAGCAACATCGCGCCGAAGGTGATCCCGAGAAGCCGTTTTGCCGGGCCGGGCGCGACGAACGGGATCCGGCCGCCTTTACGCAGCATCACGAACGCGCACACCAGCAGTCCCAGCCACATCGCGACCATCCCGAACCGGCGTCCGATCGAACCGTCGGCGGTGGGGGTGAACAGCCGCTGGTAGGCGACATAGTCGTCGTACCAGGGAATGGAGGGGCCTACCTCGTTGTGCACGCGGGTCATCTCGAGCATCGCGGACAGGGGCTGGACGGCGAAGGCGAAGACCAGGACGAGGGTTCCGGCGGCAGCCAGCGGCGCCAACAGTGCGCCGTAGGCGAGGATCCGAGACGACCAGGGCGGCACGGTCGTGGCGGCCGCGCCGGGATCCGACATCCGCCGCGCCCGGGCGATGCCGAATCGGACGACCGACCGCGCTCCGGCCGCCAGCGGCGCGAAACAGATCACGCCCGAGGGCGCCGCGGTCAGGCTGAATGCGGCGATCAGTATGGCGATCGCATAGGGCAGCAGCTGCCTGGTCGCGATGGCGCGCTCGACGAAGCACCAGGTGAGCAGCACCGCAACCGCGATCACCGGTTCCGGGCGCAACCCGTTGTTGTAGGGCAGCCACACCGCCAGGAATCCCAGCGCACCGGTCCATACGACGACCTTGTCGTGCCGCAGGACGACCCCGAGCCGGGGGATCACCTCCCGGCTCAGGGCCAGCCAGGCGAGGAACCCCGCGAGCAATGTCGGCAACCGCACCCAGGGGCTGGCGATGCTGAGCTCGGTCATCTGGGCGATCACGTCGTAGGGTGGCGTGCCGACCGGGTTCTCGGGTACGCCGAAGAAACGGAAATAGTTGGCCATATATCCGGATGCCAGCGAGGTGCGGGCCATGCCGAACTGGTAACCGTCGTCGGAGGTCGTGGATCCGATGAAATGCCAGACGACCAGGGTCGTGAGCACGGTGGCGTCGACCCGGGTGAAGGTCAGCCAGCGCTGCGGTAGAAGGCGGCGTATCCGCCGGCCTGCCGAATGGTCCAGCCGGAACAGTGCCACGAGGGAGGCCAGCGCACACAGCACCGCCAGTACCCCGGCGGTCCGTTTCGCGAAGCTCGGGACGACCGAGAAGCGGCTGTCCACTTCCGCGGTCACCGTCGTCCCCGCCGAATCGGTCAGATCGCTGAAGATACCCACCAGTTGTGGCCGGAAATCGCCCGCGAGGAACACCGGCTCGGTGTCTGTTCCGGTGAGCTCCGCGGTGGTCCCGGAATTGTCGGAGCGCACGGTGAGGGTCGCGTCATCGAGGTCGGCGACCGGGACACTGAATATCGATTGGCTGCGCAGCACCACCTCGAGGCGGGCGGGCGAGCCGTCCGCCGCGGGCTGGACCCGCGCAACGAATCCGTATTTCTCCAGATCGGGCGCCTCGGCGGGCATGGTCGCTGCCGCCAGGCCTCCGCGTTCGGTCAGTTGCTGTAGTGCCGAGCCGGGGATGCCGGCATCGAAGGAGACCGGTGCGTAGGAGATCAGCGGGGCTGCGATGCTGTCCGTGGAGCCCTGCTGCGGCCATGTGAGGGTGGTCTTGTCCACTTGGACCGGGAGGAGCGGGACCGCGAGGGCGAACAGGGTGGCGAGGAGGCCGGCGATCAACGCCACCGGCCTTGCCCATTGTCCGCGTGCGGGCCGGGAGGCCCGAGATTGCTCCGCGGGCGTCAGGTCCGCCCTCACCATGGTGTCGGTCACGGGGGGCGATGGTAACGTGACGCATTCGTTACCGGCGAAGTCGGGCAAAACATCCACTGTGGGCGTGGTCTCCCGCGGCCGTGTGAGCAGGGCCGATTCCGGATCAGGGATGTCGTGGTCGGAATGGTCCCCGAAAATCTGGACTTGAAACGGAACTATTTCCGTTCGGGCCGGTTTCTTCCGTAACGCCCGCGTTGTCGCCAGGGTCTGCCGACTGTCGTGGCGCTGGTCGCGCGGTGTCTCCGTAGTTGTCGGAGCGGTGGCGGTGGCCCGGTGTCCGGGGCGAGAGGGTGGAAGGTAACTGTCGCAATACGCCGCTCCGGAACCGCGAAATCGGTAATGTAATTCCCGAATTGTGTAAATAGGGTTCTTGTAACCGGCAGTGCTACTTCCGCCTGGAGGTTCGCTCCGGTGGACCCCGCAGCGATCGAAGGAGTTCGCCGTGGCCCGTACGGACCGGATCTATTGGGACCCCTTCGACCGTGACATCGCCCGCGACCCCTATCCGATCTACCGCCGGTTACGCGCCGAAGCGCCGCTCTACTACAACGACGAGCACGATTTCTACGTGCTGAGCCGCTACGACGACATCGACCGCGCCCTGTTGGACTGGCAGACCTTCTCGTCGTCACGCGGCCCGATCCTGGAGATCATCAAGGCGGGCGTCGAGATCCCGCCCGGCACCCTGTTGATGGAGGACCCGCCGGCGCACGATATCCACCGTGCGCTGCTTGCGCGGGTGTTCACGCCGCGCCGGGTGCTCTCGCTGGAACCGCAGATCCGTGACCTGTGCACGCGGTCGCTGGACCGCCTCGCCGGCGTGGGGCGTTTCGAACTCATGACCTCGTTCGCCAACGAGGTCCCGATGCGGGTGATCGGGATGCTGCTCGGCATCCCGGAATCCGACCAGCAGGGTGTCCGCGATCGCGCGGACGCGAATCTGCGCACCGAACCCGGACAGCAGATGCAGGTATCGGATCAGGCCATCCCGCACACCGACACCTTCGCCGAATACATCGACTGGCGTGCCGAGCATCCTTCCGATGATCTGATGACGGAGCTACTGAACGCACAATTCGAAGACACCGAAGGCGTGACGCGCACACTGACCAGGCAGGAAATCCTGACCTACATCACGGTGGTCGCCGGTGCCGGTAACGAGACCACGGCCCGGCTGCTCGGCTGGCTGGGAACGCTACTGGCCCGCCACCCGGAGCAGCGGGCCGAACTGGTCGAGGATCCGCGGCTGATCCCGAAGGCAATCGAGGAAACCCTGCGCTTCGAGCCCACCGGCCACGCCATCGCCCGATACGTCACCACCGATATCGAACTGCACGGCACCACGGTGCCGGCCGGTAGTGCGATGATGCTGCTGGTCGCCTCCGCCAACCGCGACCCCGACCGCTGGGACGATCCTGACACCTTCGATATGCACCGCCGGATCAGTAATCTGCGGACCTTCGGCTTCGGCACCCATTACTGCCTCGGGGCCTCGCTGGCCCGGCTGGAGGCGCGAGTAGCGCTGGAAGAGTTCCTGAAACGTTTCCCTGTCTGGGAGGTCGACCGGGACGCGCTGGAACTGTCGTCCACATCGACGATGCGCGGCTGGGAAACCGTGCCGATCACCGTCGATCAGCCCGCCGTACGCGCCTGAATCCGGCGGAGACACCGGCCGGCAGTTGCTGTCCTCGGAGAATGCCGAATAGGCACCAAGCGATATGGGCCGGGCGTAGGCTTCGGAATCGATCGACCCGGATCGGGAGTGCGACACGGGGTCGATCTCGCGGCATCGGTGGAACTCTTGGCGCGGGAACGTGTTTCCAGCGGGGTCTTCGTCCCGGCACAGTGGCAGGTGTTCTGCCGGACATCGGAACACGCGATCCGCCCGCGCTGCGGCAGATCTCCCGGCGCGCGGCACCCGCCTCGACCACGCTGTTGCGCACCATGATCGAGACGTTCCCGCAGACGCCGGCATTCGGGCAGACCGAATGCAGCCCCATGCCCGGCACCCTGCGCGGTGACGACGCGATCAACGGTACCGCGGTCATCGGTGTCCCGTATCCCACCGCGCGTGGTCGCCCAGCCCTCACGCAACTCCAGCGGCAAGGTGCTGAAAACCCGTCCCCGGGAGACATATGCACAGGGTGATGAGGAAGGTTCGGCGCGAGCCAGCCGGAGGCGACGGGCCGGTGTGGCTGCGCGGGTATGGAATCACTGCGATCGCAACAGGTGGCGGCGCCATGAGTTACGGGAACGCTGCTGGTACGCCCCGTGTACCCGGCCGCGGCCCGGGATTCTCGAGCCGGGTCGCCGCGCGCCGAACCCGGTCAGATGTCCGGAATTCGGTTAGTGTGGCGACTCACGCGTCTGTGAGTTCGCGCGGGCCGGTGCCGGGCCGGTCCGCCGTCGACGAGGGGAATCCGTGTGCATCTGTGGAGTTATGTACAGGGGCGAGGTGAGACGCTCGCGTTCCTCACCTATCAGCATGCGTCGCTGGCATTCCAGACGGTGCTGGCCGGCAGCATCGTCGCGGTCCTGCTCGCAGTGGCGGTCTACCGGCTGCCGCTGCTGTCGGCGCTGTCGCTGACCTCGAGCCGGGTCGCGCTGACCATTCCCTCGCTGGCCCTGCTGGCTCTGCTGCTGGTGCCGTTCGGACTCGGTGTGGTTCCTTCTTTCCTGATGCTCGCGTTCTTCGCGGCACTGCCGGTGATCGGCAATGCGATCGTGGGATTACGTTCGGTACCGGCTTCGGTCGTCGAATCTGCCCGGGGTATCGGCTTTTCCCGATGGCGGATCCTGCTCACCGTCGAACTGCCCATCGCATGGCCGGTGATTCTCACCGGTATCCGGGTGTCCACGCAGATGATCGTCGGAGTCGCCGCCATCGTCGCCTACGTGCTCGGGCCCGGGCTGGGCTCGCTGATCTTCAACGGCCTGTCCCGGCTCGGCGGTGCGAACGCGCTGGAGATGGCGTTGACCGGCACCCTCCTCATCGTCGCCATCGCGCTGGCTTTCGACGCACTGCTTGTTGCGCTCGGGCGTTTCACTATCGCAAAGGGATTGTCATGACCGAGGCTGTCACGGGCCGGCCCGCGCCGGCGACACCGGAACGGGCGGTGACCGGCGCCTCGATCACCCTGGATTCGGTCGTCAAACGCTACAAGGGCCAGGAGACTCCCGCAGTGGCCTGCCTGGACCTGGAGATCGCGGCGGGGGAGATCGTCGCGTTCGTCGGGCCGTCGGGCTGCGGTAAGACGACCACGTTGAAGATGATCAACCGGCTGATCGAGCCGACCGAGGGCCGGATCCTCATCGGCGACCGCGATGTGACCCGGGAGGACCCGGACAAACTCCGGCAGTCCATCGGCTATGTCATCCAGTCCGGTGGACTCTTTCCGCACTGGACGGTCGCCAAAAACGTCGGCGCGATTCCCCGGGTACTGGGCTGGGACAAGCAGCGGATCGCGGAACGCACCGAATACCTGCTCGACCTGGTCGGGCTCGACCCGGCGGAATTCGCCGGCCGCCTGCCGAAGGATATGTCCGGCGGCCAGCAACAGCGCGTCGGGGTGGCGCGTGCACTGGCAGCCGATCCGCCGGTGCTGCTGATGGACGAACCGTTCGGCGCGGTAGACCCGATCACCCGGGCCCGCCTGCAGGACAGCCTGCTGGCCATCCAGCACGAACTCGGGAAAACCATCGTGGTCGTCACCCACGATTTCGAGGAGGCGACCAAGCTCGGCGACCGGGTGCTGATCCTGTCCGAGGGCGGTCATATCGAGCAATACGCGACCCCGGAGGAAATCCTCACCGACCCCGCGACCCCGTTCGTGGAGGAATTCGTCGGCTCCGGCGCGAAACTCGCGTACCTGACCGTATCCAGGGTCCGCGACGTCGAAACCGACGAGGTGATCACCGCCCGCGTCGGTGAATCGGCGCCTGCCGTGATCGAACGCGCGAAAGCCGCCGGGCACACCTGGGCTGTGGTGGTCGACAGCGCCGGCCGGCCGCGATCTTGGCCGACGCTCACGGAAATGGCGACCAAACCGGAAGTCTCCGATTTTCTGGACCGGCGGCTGCCGGTGGTCGCCCGGTCCTCGACGCTCAACGATGCGCTGGACGCCATGCTCGCGACCAGCCAGGGCGCCGCGCTGGTCACCGACGGCCGCGGGGCGGTGGTCGGCTCGCTGAGTATCGGTTCGGTGACCGAGCTGATCCGGGACAAACTCGCCGAGGTGCGGGAGGAGGAAACCGAGGTCTCCTACACCACGTACGTGGACGGAACGGATCCGGCGCCGACCCCCGTGGTCGCGGCCGACGACGAATTCGCCGCCGCACCCGGTGGCGAACGCTCCGCGCCCGGAACCAGCGCGCAGCCCCCGGCGACCGGCGCTGCGCCCGAGACAGCCGGCTCTGCACGTCCCGAGTCGACCGCGCGGGGCGGTACCGCGGAATCCGATGGCGGCGACACCGATTCGGCCGGGCCGTTATGAATCGGCTGCGTCGCGTGCCGTTGGACGTCTGGTTCGAGCCGCTCATCATCGTGGTCATCGGCGCCGGTTACCTCCTGTGGTACCGATCGACGACTTTCACCCCGACCGAGCAGGCGTCGCTGAGCTGGGCGAACCTGCAGACCACCATCCTCGAGCACATCAAACTGACTGTGGTGGCCACCGTGATCGTGGTCGTGGTGGCGATACCGCTGGGTATCGCGCTCACCCGGCCCACACTGAAACGATTCGAACCCCTCGCCGTCAATATCGCGAATATCGGCCAGGCCGCGCCGGCGGTCGGCCTGCTGGTGCTGTTCACGTTCTGGCTGGGCACCGGATTCCGGACGGCGATCGTGGGCCTGGTCGTGTACGCGGTGCTGCCGATTCTGCAGAACACGATCGTGGGTCTGCGGCAGGTGGATCAGCGCACGATCGAGGCGTCGCGCGGGATCGGTTTCTCGGGCACCCGCACCCTGTTGCAGGTGGAACTACCGCTGGCGGTGCCGGTGATCCTCAACGGTGTACGCACCGCACTGGTGATCCTGGTCGGCACCGCGACGCTGAGTACCTTCATCGGCGCCACCAGCCTCGGCACGCTGATCACCACCGGCGTCACCCTGTTCCTGCCGAAACTGCTGGTCTCCGGTGCGATCCTGGTCGCGCTGCTGGCACTGATCATCGATTGGCTGGGGCGGCTCGTCGAACTGGCCGCGACTCCGCGGGGTATCTCATGACAGCGCCACGCACCCGGCTCGCCGCCCTGGTTGCCGCGCTGGCGCTGCTGCTCACCGGTTGCGGACTGGTGAGCTCGTCGGGGACCTTCCACGATGCGGCCCTGCCCGGCGGTGCTCGCCCGCTGGACGGAGCACGGCTCACCGTCACCTCCAAGAGCTTCACCGAAGGGGTACTGCTGGGCAAGATCACCGCCACCTATCTGGCTGCGGCGGGTGCCGAGGTCACCGACCTCACCGGTGCGCCGGGCTCGGCGTCGTCGCGGCAGGCCCAGTTGAACGGTGACGCCGATGTGCTCTGGGAGTACACCGGCACCGGCTGGGTGAACTACCACAACCAGACCGAGATCATCCCCGACCCACAGCAACTGTGGCAGGCCGTCCACGATATCGAGAAGAGCGAATACGGGCTGGAATGGTTGCCGCCGGCCAACTTCAACAACACCTACGCATTCGCTGCGTCGACGCCGACAGCCGAACGTCTGGGCGTGCGCTCTCTGTCCGATGTGGCCGCGAAACCGGTCGCCGACCGCACCTTCTGCGTCGATGACGAATTCTTCAGCCGCTCCGACGGGTTCCTGCCGATGCTGGAGAAGTACGGGATCCCGTACAACGATCCGAACGGCGTGCCTGCCGCGAATGTCACCAGGATGGACGCCGGTGTCGTCTATACAGCGACGGCCCAGAGCGCCCCCTGCAACTTCGGCATGGTGTACACCACCGACGGTCGCGTGAAGAACCTGAATCTGGTGGTCCTCGAAGACGACCGGAACTTCTTCCTGCCCTACAGCGGCACGGCAGTGGTGCGCGGCGAGATCATCGAACGATATCCACCGGTGCGCACACTGCTGGGCACGATCTCCGAACGCCTCACCGACGACCTTATGCAGGACCTCAACGCCCGCGTCGATATCGACGGTGAGGACCCGGCCGACGTCGCCTACGACTGGCTGAAGAGCGAGGGGCTCGTCGAATAGCCCGGCACGCGGACCCGGTACCGTGTCTCCGGACCCGCGGCGGTTTCCGTGGGGCGGCGGTATTCACCCCGAGATCCGCGTGGTGAAAGATCCGTGTAGTCCCAGGGGCAGATGATGGCGTAAACCGCCCACGTAGACCGGGCCCCGGTCGGGATATCGCGCATCCAGCACCAGCAGCCGGGAGCGGTGTTCGTCGCGCAGGTACTCGACGGTGAGCAGCCAGCCCTCTCCTTCCGGAGCGCCGGGGGACCGCGGCGCGAACACTGCCTCGCAGACAGAACCGTAATTCGGTATCTCGTAGGTGGATTCGGTGCCGCGCGCGTGGTCGAGGACCGTGACGCCGCTGGGGACCACCTCGTAGCCTGCGTCCTGGTCACTGTCGCCGGGGGGCTTACGGTGGTGGGCGACATCGATGGAATAGGAGTATCGGTGCGGGCGCCCGGTTGTCCGGGCGTCGATCTGCGGGAACTCCGAGATCCGGTCGGTGAGATCCTCGCGGGTGATGCGGCCTGTCCGGGTGACCCGCAATCTGGTGAGCGGTCCGCCGAAGGCAGGCTTTTCGGGTGCGGTGCGGAACCTGTGCTGGAAGTGTCCCCAGAGCGTATCGAAATCCGCTGTGTAGCGGACCAGTTCGATCACCGTATCGGTTCCGTCGTCGTAGCAGTTGGTGAGGTGGAAATGCAGCAGTGCCTCGGTGTGCAGATGTATCCGGCGGCCGCCGTCGCGGGGGATCAGCACGATCTCGGTGCCGATATCGGGGCGGAAGCCGAGGGCGCTGCCGAGCGGCCGCAGGCCCAGGAAAACGGGCAGCATACCGACGGGCGAGACAGTCATGGGAGGTATGACGAAGACCAGATACCGGTCGGTGAGCCCGATATCGTGGTTGAGGCGCGGCACCGGGGTGCGCCAGCGTGCGAGAGTGTGCAAGGCGCCCGCGGTATCGACCCGGTATGCGGCGATACCGGGAAACGGCAGGAAGGTGGTGCCGAAATTGAACAGTTCGCCGGTGCGTGCGTCGATCTTCGGGTGGGCGGAGAAGGATCCGAAACCCCGCAGGCCGCCCGCGAAATCGTGAACACCCTTGGTTTCCAGGGTATCCGGGTCGACGGCGTGGGGTTTGCCGCCTTCCCACAGCGCCAGGAGCTCACCGGCGTGCCAGACGACGTTCGTATTCGCCTGATTCGACAGCGGCCAGCGGAAGGCATTCGCGCGTAAGCCGCCGTCACGGCGCAGGGTGCCCGTGCCGCGGCCGGCCGGGCCGCGGGTGTGCTGCCCGCGCAGGAAGTGGGTGGTCCGGACGTAGCGGTTGCGGAATCGAACGTGCTCCCCATCGAAGGTGAATACCGACAGCATGCCGTCGCCGTCGAAGATATGCCCGACCGGTGAGCCGCCCGATTCCCAGGCACCCATTCCGTTGCGATACAGGGTTCCGCGCAGATCGGCCGGCAAGGTGCCGGATTCATCGGTGAGCAGATAGTCGTGCTCGGTCGCGAGCGTCTCGAACTCGCGCAACGGCATGCCGGGAACCATCGGCGTTCCGGCGGCGGTGGTCGGGGTGTGCGGGGCCATCGCGGCCTCCCTCGCTACTCTGGTAACAGGTGTTGCCAGAGTAGCTGCCGGGGTGGGGCTCGGCAATGGTGGTCCGTGCGCAAAGAAACGAGGAGGTCCGCGAGATGACCGGTCCCGAGATATCCGGCCAGTCCTACGGTGGCGTTCCCTTCTCTGATCGGCAGCGCTCCCGGCGTGAACGGTTGCTGGACGCCGCACTGCATCTCCTGGACACCGCGGGCGCGCCCGGCGTGACCGTCCGGGGTGTATGCCGGGAGGCCGGGCTGAACAATCGCTACTTCTACGAGAACTTCGCCGATCTCGACGCCCTGCTGGACGCGGTGGTGGATCGGCTGGAGCAGAGCATCGGCCGGCGGGTTGCCGAAATACTGGCGTCGGGTGAACCCTCACCCGCCGACGACGCCATTGCTGTGATGGTGTCGGCGTTCATCGACGATCCCAGGCTTCTGCGAATCCTGCACACCGCGGGAGATCCGGCGCTGGCCCGGCGGCGAGAGGCGTTGCTGCTCCGCTCGGTCGCCGCCCTGAGACCTTTCCTCGTGGCGGCGGCCGCGGAATTCGGTCGGGCGGATCCGCGAATGCTCGATACCGCGGGATTCCTGCTGGTCGGCGGCTGGTCCGACGCCCTGTGGGCGTTTTCCGCCGGTGAATTGACGGTGGACCGCTCCGAATTGGTCGAGCAGTTGACGGCGCTGTTCACAGGTGTCGCGCGAACTATCGCCCGGTGATCGTGACCGGGTGGCCGGTTCTGAATCGTTCGCACGAAACGCCGGTCGCGACGGGACTGTTCGTAGTACGTTCAATCAACTGATTGAACGAAGAGGGATCGGGTGCCAGTGGGTACAACGGATCGGTTGTTCGGCATGCTCCGGCCGGAGCTTCCGGTAGTGGATCTGGACGAATGGAGCCGCGGCACCCGGGCGGAGAAGATCCGTCCGATGGCGCGGCACTGGGCCGAGGTCGGATTCGGCACCCCGCCACCACTGCGCCTGTTCTATGTAGTGAAAATCGCCCTCTACATCGTGGGCGGCATGCTGTTCGCACTGACCACGACCGGAATCGACGGATTCGGTGCGGTCGGGTCGTGGTGGTCGGAACCGATCGTGTTCCAGAAGATCGTGCTGTTCACGATGCTGTTCGAAGTCGTCGGCCTGGGCTGCGGTTTCGGGCCGTTGAACAACCGCTTCTTCCCGCCGATGGGGTCGTTCCTGTACTGGCTGCGGCCCGGCACGATCCGGCTGCCACCGTGGCCGGGCCGCGTGCCGCTGACCCGGGGCACGACCCGGACCCCGTTCGATGCGGCGCTGTACGCGGCGCTGCTGATCATGCTGCTGGTCGGCCTGTTCTCGGACGGGACCGGGCCGGTACCCGAAATCGGTTCGTCGGTGGGTCTGCTGCCGGGCTGGGAGATCGCGGCGGTTCTTGTCCTGCTGGCGGTGCTCGGGCTGCGTGACAAGGTGATCTTCCTGGCGGCGCGCGGTGAGGTGTACGGGGCCCTTGCGGTCACCTTCCTGTTCGGTGGTGCGGATGCGATCGTCGCCGCCAAGGTGGTGTTCGTCGTCATCTGGGTCGGCGCGGCGGTATCGAAGCTGAACAAGCATTTCCCGTTCGTGGTGTCGACGATGATGTCCAACAGTCCGGTGGTCCGGCCGCGGGCGCTCAAACGCCTGTTCTTCGAGCGTTTCCCGGACGATCTGCGGCCGGGGCGGCTGTCGCGGCTGTTCGCCCACGGCGGCACGGCGATCGAGATGCTCGCCCCGCTGGTGTTGTTCTTCAGCGACGGTGGTCTGCCGACCACAGTGGCCGCGATCGCGCTCATCTGCTTCCACCTGGTGATCCTCACCTCGATCCCGATGGGGGTGCCGCTCGAGTGGAACGTTTTCATGATCTTCGGGGTGCTGACGCTGTTCGTCGCGCACGCGGATATCGGTCCGGCCGATCTGGGTAATCCTGCGCCGGTGGTGCTCCTGTTCGTGGTTCTCGCGGGGACGGTTGCGGTCGGGAACATATTCCCGCGCAAGGTCTCCTTCCTGCCCGGGATGCGGTACTACGCAGGTAACTGGGATACGACCCTGTGGTGCATCAAGCCGTCGGCCGATGCCAAGATCCGCGCCGGAATCACCGCCGTGGCCGCCATGCCGGCCGCGCAGCTCGAGCGCTACTACGGCAGCCGGGAGGCGGCGCAGATCCCGCTGTATCTGGGATACGCGTTCCGCGCGTTCAACACTCATGGGAAGGCGCTGTTCACCCTCGCGCATCGGGCAATGGCCGGGCACGACGAGAAGGACTACGTCCTCACCGACGGGGAACGTATCTGTTCAACCGCCTTGGGCTGGAACTTCGGCGACGGTCATCTGCACAACGAGCAGCTGATCGCCGCCCTGGCGCAACGCTGCGATTTCGAACCGGGTGAGGTACGAATCGTGCTGCTGGACGCCCAGCCGATCCAGCGGCAGCAGCAGAACTACCGCCTCGTCGACGCCGCGACCGGTGAATTCGAACGTGGGCACGTGCGGGTCGCCGATATGGTTGTCCGCCAGCCGTGGGACGACGATGTACCCGTGTACCCCGAGAACGGAAGCTGACGCGCCGGCTCAGCCGGCGGATGCGAGCCGGAGCCGGCGCACCGCTTCGTCCAGGGTTTGCGGGCGCTTGCAGAAGGTGAACCGGACGAGGTGGCGCCACGTCCCGGGATCATCGGTGAAAACACTGACCGGCACCGCGGCGACGCCGAGCCGTTCGGGTAGTTCACGGCAGAACCGGATACCGTCGTCCGCGCCGAGCGGGCGGATATCGGCGCAGACGAAATAGCTACCGGCACTCGGATGCACGCGGAACCCGGTATCGGCCAACGCCGCGGACAACCGCAACCGGCGTTCGGCCAGCGAATCCCGGAGCGCGGCCACCCACTCGAGTTCGTGGGTGAGGGCATGGGCGACCGCCGGCTGGAACGGGCCACCACCGACGAAGGTGAGGAATTGTTTGGCGGCCAAGACGCCGTCGATCAACGCGGCCGGTCCGCAGATCCAGCCGATTTTCCAGCCGGTGACGCTGAACGTTTTCGCCGCACTGGAGACAACCAGCGTCCGCTCCGCCATCCCCGGCAGAGTGGCGATACTGAGGTGTTCGGCGCCGTCGTAGACCAGATGCTCGTACACCTCGTCGGCCAGCACCAGCAGATCGTGTTCGCAGGCGATCTCGGCGATCGCGGTGAGATCCGTGCGGTCCAGGACGGTGCCGGTGGGATTGTGCGGCGAATTCAAGATCAGCATCCGGGTGGCCGGGGTGATCGCGGCACGCAGGCTGTCGTGGTCGAGAACGAACCGGTCGCCGTCGGCGGTGAGCCGGGCAGTACGCCGGCGGGTCCCGGCCAGGGCTATTGCCGCGGGATAGGAGTCGTAGTACGGCTCGATCAGTACGACCTCGGCACCCGGCTCGACCAGCCCGAGCACCGCCGCGGTCACCGCTTCGGTCGCGCCGACGGTCACCAGCACTTCGGAATCGGGGTCGTACCGTGTGCCGTAGCGCCGGGCCCGGTCCGCGGCGATCGCGCGCCGCAGCACCGGAACACCCCGGCCCGGCGGGTACTGGTTACCGCCGCCGGCGATGGCCTCGCGGGCGACCTCCAGCATGGCCGCGGGGCCGTCGCTGTCCGGGAAACCCTGCCCGAGATTGACCGCCTCGTGCCGGACGGCGAGTTCGGTCATCTCGGCGAAGATGGTGGCCGCGAACGGCCGCAACCTGGTGACAGTGGGAGGCAGGGCAGGCATGAGACGAGGGTAGACGGCGGTTCGGGTGCTGGGGAGCGCCGTGCATACCGATGGCGGGCCCGGCGCTGCGTGGCCCGGCCCGACCGGGTACGCGCCGTTCGGCAGGGATGGGGCGTACTGCCGGGGTGCGGTCGATACAGTCGCAGGTGATGCCTATCGATCGGAAAGTCCTCGTACTGCTGACGGTCCTCGGTCTGGCCCTGGCCGGTTGCTCCTCCGGGCCACCCGAGCCCGAAACCACGGCCGGCAGTTTCGCCGACGCGCTCAACCGCGACGATATCGCCGCGGCAGCGCAGCTCACCGACGACCCCGCCCGCGCGGAGCAGACCGCCGGCGCGCTGTACGACGGTCTGGGCAAGGAGGTGACCTACACGGTCGCGGGGACCGAAGACGATACGTTCACCCTCGAGGCGACCTGGAAGCTGGGAAAACAGGGCGCCGAGTGGCAGTACACCACCACCGGCACCGCCGTGGAGACCGATGCGGGCCACCGCATCCGCTGGAACCCCGCCGTGCTCGCACCCGGGCTCGACCAGGGGGAACTGACCTATGCGCCGGTGTATCCGGAACCGGCGCGCGTCCTCGATTCGTCGGGCGGGGAACTGCTGTCCGAACAGGTGGTGACCCTGGTCCGGCTCGCACCCGGCGCCGATACCGTGGCCGTGGCGAATCTGGTATCGCCGATGGCGCCGGGGATCACCGCGGCCTCACTGGCTGCGGACCTGGCCGCAGCCCACGGTGGCTCCGTGACGGCGATCAGTCTGCGCGAATCCGATATCGCGCCGATCCGTGAGGCGCTGACCGCCGCCCCCGGTGTCACCCTCGCCCCGCAGACCCGGTTGCTGACGACCGACCGGGCCCTGTCCGCGCAAACCCTGTCCGGTCCGGCCGAACTTTGGCAGGAACAGGCCGACGCGGCGGCCGGCTGGGTGGTACAGGCCCGCACCTCGGAAGGCGCGGTCCGGGTCGCCGGCCGGGAACCCGGGCAGACCACCGATATCCACACCACCATCGACGCGGGTCTGCAACGCGCCACGGAAACTGCGCTGGACCCGATCGGCCAGGCGGCGGCCATGGTGGCGATCCGGCCCTCCACCGGTGAGGTCGTGGCCGCCGGCCAGAACGACGCCGCCGACGCCGAAGGGCCCATCACGTTCACCGGCCTGTACCCGCCGGGTTCCACCTTCAAAACGGTGACCACCGCCGCCGTTCTGGACGCCGGGACCGCGACACCCGATACCGTGCTGCCGTGCCCCGGAGTCGCCGATATCGAGGGCCGCCGGATCCCCAACGACGACAGTTTCGATCTGGGCCAGGTGCCACTGCACACCGCATTCGCGCACTCCTGCAACACGACCATGGCCGGGCTGGCGGTCCAGTTGCCGCCGGAAGCGCTCACCACCACCGCCGAACGCCTCGGCCTCGGCGTCGACTATGTGACACCGGGGCTGACCACGGTGACCGGTAGTGTGCCGGTCCCGGCGAATTCGGCGGAACGGGTGGAGACCAGTATCGGCCAGGGCGCGGTAACGGCGTCCCCGTTCGGGATGGCACTTGTCGCCGCCTCGATCGCCGACGGTGCCACCCCCGCACCGGTGATGGTGGCCGGGCAACCGGGCACACCGGACCGCACCCCGCCACCGCTGCCCGCGACCGTGACCGACCAGCTGAAAACCATGATGCGCGAGACAGTGACCGCCGGTACTGCCACCCAGCTGGCCGATATCCCCGGCCTGCTCGGCAAGACCGGTACCGCCGAATACGGTGACAATACGAATGCGCACGGCTGGTTCGTGGGTATCCGCGGCGACCTGGCCTTTGCGGTCTTCGTCGCGGATGCCGGTAGTTCCGGCCCGGCCGTCGAGGCAGCGGGCCGTATGCTGCGGAGTTTGTGAGCCCGTGACCGAACGGATCGGGGGATGGGCTCAGGCCCACTGTTCCCGGGCGGCGTCGAGCAGGAGTTCTACCGCGTGAACGACGACCTGACCGAGGATTTCGGAGGGTTCGCCGGCGAAGTGCCGATGGTGTGTGCGCACCGAACCGTCCACGGATACGGCGAACCACACCGACCCCGGCTCGTGCCCGTCCTGCGGATCGGGTCCACCGGCTCCCGTCACGCCCACCGCCAAGGACGCTTCGAACAGCGTGCGCACCCCCTCGGCCATCGCAGCCGCTGCCGCAGCACATACCACCGGGCCGTCCGGCACGCCCAGCACATGATGTTTGACGGCTCTGCTGTAGGCGACGACGGCCCCTCGGAACCATTCACCCGAATCGCTCGCCGCGCCGAGCGCAGCTGCCAGCTGCCCGGCGGTCAGCGATTCCGCGACCGCCACCTGTAGTCCGGCTCGACCGGCGAGCTCGGCCAGCTCCTCGGCCTGTTCATGCGCTCGCCCCAGCACCGCGGGTACCAGCAGCTCCTCGGGATCGGATTCGGCAGGGATCGATTCTTCTCCTGCGCCGGTCAGGGCACGGACTTCTCGACGAGGGCGGCGATCGCCGCTTCCGCTTCGGCGCTCAACTCGGTTACGGCGTACGAGGTCGGCCACAGACCGCTGTCGGCGTCGAGGTGTGCTTCGGTGGTGAAGCCGAAGGTCGAGTAGCGCTCTTTGTCGGCGTGCCCGCTGCGGAAGAAGCACACGACCTTCCCTTTCCTGGCGTAGGCCGGCTGTCCGTACCACAGCTTCGGTGACAGCTCGGGGGCGCGGGTGGTGACGATGGCGTGGATGCGTTCGGCCACCGCGCGGTCCGGTGCTGCCATATCGGCGATTTTCGACAGCACGTCGAGCTCTTCGGTGGCTGCCTTGTTGCCACGACCGTGGCTCGCCTGCTTCTTCAATTCCGCGGCGCGTTCTTTGATGGCCGCACGTTCGTCCTCGGAAAAGCCGTCCGCGTTCTTCATGCCGGTGTTCGTGGTCATCGTGGCGCCTTTCTTCGTGTTCGTCGCCCAACGCTGGTCACGCTGGCTCCGACAGGAACGCGGCGCTTCTCGATTCATGATCGATGCGGCCCGGCCGGCGGCCACCACTGGAAGATTGCGCATGATGACTGCCGGAATCATGAACTGTGCGTCGAGTCGAACCAGCCCCACCCTCGCCATGAACAATAGCGACAAGCAATCGCTCGATGGCGAGTTCCCAGGGCGCATGTCGCGGCCGGTGGGTTGCGTGGCACGTAGGTTGGGTGTCATGGACTTGGACATCAGGCCTGCGACACTGCGCAATGCGGAAGCTGGTCGAAAGCGCTCGTTCGTTGCCGGTCCTGACTGCGCCGAAATACACCGCCGAACGGCGTCCGAACTCGACTGTGTAACAGTCAATTCCCGGAGCCGGGTGGTTCCGTGAGGGCGGCTTCGGCGGCCTCGAGGATTGTGTCGAATACCTTGGCGATTACTGGACCGGCGACCCGCATCGCTGCGGTCCTCAGTGTGGGGAAGGGGAGTGGTAGTTCGGAGGTCGTACTCCAGATGACTCGTGTGCCACCCGGCACTTCGGTGAAAGTCATACTTCCGCCTTCGTGGTGTGCGGGCGGAAAGCTGCGCTCGACGAAGTAATCGAAGCCGTGCGGTGCGTTGTACGCGGTGATGCGTTCGCGGAACCATCCGATCACCCAGAGGTGAATCCGAACCGCGCCGACGCCGTACGGGGATTCGTCCCCCAGCCGACCCCAGCGGTTGCGCAGCACGGCCGGTGAGCGGGCGTAGTTTCGCGAATCGGCGAACCAGTCGAAGACCTCGCCGATAGGTGCCGCGATGGTCCGCTCCACTGTGGTGGTGTGCATGACGTACCCTCCCGTGTAGCCATCTACTACAGACGATAGTAGACGGTGGGTGCGAGTGCCACAACACCGAACTTCGGTGCTCCGGGTGCATTCATGACATTCCCCGCAAGGGCTACAGGCCGGATCCGGGGATGCGTG
Organism: Nocardia speluncae NBRC 108251; assembly: GCF_001613245.1. Classification (GTDB taxonomy): domain Bacteria; phylum Actinomycetota; class Actinomycetes; order Mycobacteriales; family Mycobacteriaceae; genus Nocardia; species Nocardia speluncae. The sequence continues at coordinate 153,572 of NZ_BDBZ01000001.1, forward strand.
GTCACCGGCGCGAGCCGTGCGGCCTCCAGCTCGGCGGCCTGCTATACACAGCGGATGCCGGAGAACTTCTTCGACGCTCTGATCGCCGCGGCCGACCCGCCGGTGTTCGTGGTGACTCTTGCCGCCGGCGGGCGGCGGGCCGGGTGCCTGGTGGGGTTCGCTACGCAGGTAGCGATCGAGCCGAAGCGGTTCCTGGTGTGCCTGTCCAAGGTGAACCACACCTATCGTCTCGCGCAGCACGCCGAATTCGTGGGTGTGCATCTCATCGGCCGCGACCATGCTTCCCTTGCGATGCTCTTCGGTGGGGAGACCGGCGACGAGATCGACAAATTTGCGCACTGCTCGTGGCAGCCCGGTCCGCACGAGGTGCCTGTGCTGGACGACGCCGCGGCCTGGTTCTGTGGTCGTGTTCTGGACCGTCACGATTTCGGCGACCATGTGGGGCTGTTCCTGGCACCGGAGGTGGGGGAGTCGCTGCGGTCTGAGCCGGGGGCACTGCGTTATCACGACGTCACCGATCTGGAACCGGGCCATCCGGCCTGATTCCATCGGTGCGGGCCGGTGGAATCGGCCGTTTCCGTCACCGGGCCGGCCGCCACCACCTTTCCGGTTTACGTAGCCGGTCGCTGGTTACCCGCGCCGCAGACCGGCTGGATCGGGCAGGCCGGTCGCCCCGACGAGAGGAGTCCGGCTGTGAGCGGAACCGACAAGGTCAGCAACAAGGCCGAGGAGCTCGCCGGTCAGGCCAAGGAGAAGTACGGCGAGGCCACCGGTGACGAGGACAAGAAGAACGAAGGCAAGGCCGACCAGGTCAAATCGAATCTGAAGGATGCCGGCGAGAAGGTGAAGGACGCCTTCCGCGACTGATCGGCCGTCGGCGGCGCACCGGGATCGGCTACCGTCCGGTCCCGGTGCCTCTGCGGCGGTGACAGAGTCCGGATGGCGGCGGTATCCGCGGGCGTGGCGCCGGTGGCCCCGGTTACACCTTCACCGGGCTCGATTGCTCTTCGACGCTTGAATCCACGGCCGGGCTGTATCGGCACGCGATCTCAGTCGCCGCCCGGGGCTTGGTGGGTGGCCAGGTCCCGCAGAACCGCGCCGAAGGTCCGTTCGTGGACCGGGCGGATGGCTTCCACGGCATCGGCACAGGTGAGATGGTCGGCGGGATGGACGCCCGCCATACATTTGAAGCGGACATTCGCCGTTCCCTTCGCGGTATCGGTAGTCGTGGTGAGCCGATAGCGCAGCGGTGACCGGTCCGCGGTGGCCGCCGACCAGATGGAGCGGTAACTGAGCGCCGGCCCGAGATCACGGTGCACGATCACCTTTTCGACCACGCCCGTATCGTCGGTGACGAGGTCCACCGTGCCGGCGGGTGTTTCGGTGGCGCCGGCCGTGCTGCCGAAAACCGCCTCGTCCAGAACATGGAGCCCGGCCGTGTAATAACCGTCCACCAGGGTCACGGCCCGCGTCGCAACGGCGGTATCGACGGCGCCGATCCCGACCTCACCCGGTGCACCCCACGGGTAGACGCCGGTGCCGGTGAAGTCCAGCTCCTCCACGAGCTCCACCCGGCGGATATCGCGGGTGACTTCGGTGATCGACCGGATGAGGCGGGCCGCGACGGTGGTCTGGAATGCGCCTGTCGCATGGAAGGCCGAATTCCCGGCGTGGCAGGCATCGGCGAGTGCGGATTCGGGACCGTGGCTGTTCTGCGGCGCCGTCGAGATCACGTCGTATCCCTCGCGCAGCAGGCGCGGCAGTATCGCGGCCGGTGCGTCCGCGGCTATCTCGGCGAAAGAGGGTACGTAGACGATGCATCCGGTGCCTGCGGGCGGTACCTGTACCTCCGTGACTCGCGCGGTGAGCTCCAGATCGGCCCGTGCCCCGATACGGTCCGCGATCGGCCGGGCGAGCAGGCCGGCGCCCAGCACCGTGACGGCGACGGTGGATGAACTCATGCGGACTCCAGACGGTAGTGCGGACGCAGGTTCGGTGTCGGGGCATTTCGATACCGGTCGGCCGCCGTCGAGGGTGATCCTATGCCCACCGGCGAGGCGCTCACCGTACAAAGCGTAGGCAACCATCGCCGAGTACGGCATCGAAATGGGCGGGTTGTGCCGAACCGATCGTGTGGACGGAATCGACTGCGTCCTGCGGTATTCCGGGCGGGGGCTCGGCCGGCCCGGACCGTCGGGAGCTCGTGTGGCCTCGACCGTGGGCCGAGACCACACTCGGCGCTCGGGTGGTCAGACCTCGGCGACGCAGGTGACGAGTTTGCGTTCGTCGTAGGTGTAGTAGCTGGTGGCTTCTTCGGGGCAACCGGCCGCATCGGTGGTGCCGGGCAGGATCGCGAGCACCCGGACCGTATCGGGCTTACCCGCGGTACACGGGCTGTGCGCGGGACTGTCCATACCGGCCGGGATGGTCATGCACTGGCCGACGACCCAGTCGATATCGAGGCACAGGGCGCCCTGTTCCTCGCCGCCGAGGGTGACGTAATAGGTCTGGTCGACGTCGGCGGCACAATCGTCCTGGGTCGGCGCCTTGGCGACGACCTTGTAGTTCGACTTCTCACTACCGCATTCGGCGTGGTCGATCTCGGCGTCCATCATGGTTCCGGACAGGGTCACACACTGGCCGATCTCGGCGTCGAACGAGACGTCGCCGCCTTCGTCGGTCCCGTGCTGTCCCGCAACGGTGGTCGTGGGGGCCGGGCTCGCGGATCCCGATGAGTCCGCGCCGGAACAACCCGATAGCGCGAGTACGGCGCAACCGGCCACGACGAACCCGGCGAGCAGGTTCCGGACCCCGAATACGGGCGCGCGTCTGGACATGACAATTCCTCCATCGAAATCGATCGCACAAGTGGATAGGGGGAGAACTCATGAATCGTTCGACGAGGCACCATGATCTGCGCACTACTCGCCGCCCCCGACCCGCTCGAGATCATATCCGGGCGCACAGGGTGGTCGCGGACCGGTCGGTCGGTCATGACTCCGGGTATCGCACGAGGTCGCGCACCGGGTCCGGAATCGGTGCAATCCGCCGCGTGGTCCGCTCCGGCATTCTCCACCGGCCCCGTGTCCGATATCCGGCGATCGAAACATGCCGAAGCCGGCGTCCGGGTACCCGCGACCGCCGCCGCCCGGTGCGAGTATCTGCCGTATGAGTCGATCCAAGCGAATGGGGTTGCAGCCGGTTGCCCAGGGAGCCGCGGTCACCCAACTCGAACTGTTCTTCGATCTGGTGGTGGTCTTCGCGCTCACCAAGGTCACCGATCTGGCCGCCGAGGACACCTCGGCCGTGAACATGCTGCGGGCGTTGCTGGTTCTGGCCGTGATGTGGTGGGTGTGGATCGCCTACAGCTGGCTGGGCAATGTGGTGCGCGCCGACGAAGGTCTGGCCCGGGTGGCCATGTTCACGGCCATGGGTGCCGCGTTCATCGCCGCACTGACCATTCCCGAGGCATTTCACGACCTCCCCGGCGGCTGGTCGGGACCACTGGTGTTCGCGCTGGCCTATCTGGTGGCCCGGCTCGTCCATCTGGGTATGTTCTGGCTGGCCAGCACGCACGACCCGCAACTGCGTGCGCAGGTGGTGCGCTGGGGGCTGGGGTCGATCACCATCGGCACCGCACTCCTGGTCGTCGCGGAAACCACCACGGGTGCCACCCAGATCGGGTTGTGGATCGCCGCAGTGGTGGGCGATATGGCCTGGACCCTGTTCGCCGGCAACGGCTGGCGGGTCAACTCGGCCGAGCATTTCTCCGAACGCTACGGGTTGATCGTCATCGTGGCGCTGGGCGAATCCATCGTCTCGATCGGAATCGGGGTGGCCGCGCTACCCATCTCGTGGCCGATCACCGTGGGCTCGCTACTGGGCCTGGCGATCTCCGGCCTGCTGTGGTGGGCGTACTTCGATGTCGCCGCGCTGTCGGTGGCGCACGCGCTGGCCGCGGCGGATGGGGAACGGCGGATCAAGATCGCCCGAAACTGCTACACATATTGGCATTTCCCGATGATCGTCGGCGTGATCGCATTGTCGCTGGGCCTGAAGAAGGTGCTGTACTACGTCGGAGACAGCTCGCATCACCGGCTCACCGACGCGCTTTACGGGATACCGTTGTTCGCGCTCTACGGCGGTGTCGCACTGTTCCTGATCGGGCTCGTCGGTGGTAAGGCCTACGCAACCGGGGAAGTCACCCGATCCCGCGTTGTCGCGATCGTGGTGCTGCTCGCCCTGATCCCACCAGCGGCCGCTCTACCCGCGCTCGCCGCCCTGGCGATCCTGTGTGCGGTCCTGCTGTTGCTGATCGTCTGGGAGACCGTCCGCTTCGCTGCGCCGCGTGACGAGATCAGGCACGGCGAACATCATCGGTAACGGTTACGGCACCAGTCCGCGGCGGAGGGCGTAGACGGCCAGTTGAACCCGGTTCCTGGTGGCGGTCTTGTCCATCGCAGTGGACAGGTACGACTTGACCGTGGTGATCCCGAGATGCAGAGCACCGGCGATCTCTTGGTTGGTGTACCCGGCGCCGACCAGCCCGGCCACATCGCGTTCCCGCGGGGTGAGCGGGGTATGCGCCGGCGCGGCACTGTGGGCGACGGCCCGGCCGACGAGACGGGCGAGTACCTCGGGGCTGAACGGGCGTTCGTCGTCGGCGGCCGCGCGGATCGCGGCGAGAACTCGGTCGGGGCCGGCGTTCTTGGCCAGGAATCCGCAAGCGCCCGCCTGCAGGGCCGGATAGAGGTGATCGTCGTCATCGAAGGTGGTGAGGACGACGACCCGCGCCACCGGCACCGACGCGGTGATCCGGGCGGTTGCTTCGATACCGTCCACGCCGGGCATATGCAGGTCCATCAGGACCACATCCGGCAACAGGGCACCGGCCAGCCGGACGGCGGATTCGCCCGTATCGGCTTCCGCCGCCACCTCGAGACCGTCGGCGCTGTCGCAGAGCATGCGTAGGCCGGCACGTACCAGGGCTTGGTCGTCCACGATCAGCACGGAGATCATGTGGCCGGCCTCGGCGCGATCGACGCGGACAACCGCCAGCCCGTGCCGAGCGGCCCGTAGTGCAGGTCGCCGCCCACGGTACTCAGTCGTTCGCGCATACCCGTCAAGCCGAAACCGCCGCCACCCGCCGGATGGGTGGCTCGGGTGTTGTTGTCGATGCGCACTTGTACCGCCCCGTTTCCCGTGACCCGCGCCAGCACCGTCACCGTCGCACCCGGACCGGCATGTTTGACGGCGTTGGTGATACCTTCCTGGACCGTCCGGTGCAGGACAAGCCGGCGCACTCCGTCCAGTCCGGCGAGCGCCGCATCGATCTCGCACTCCGCGTGCAGACCGGCCCGGCGGGCCTGTTCCACCATCGTCTCGATCAGCTCGGGCAGCGGCCGGTCCCCGGCGAGCGTCGCTCCGCTGCTCTCCGGCGAGCCGTCCTCCCGCAGCACATTCATCAGATCGTGCAGGTCGCGCAGCGCGGAATCGGCGGTGCCGTGGATATCGGTGAGCAGCTCCGTTGTCTGCGCGCTTCCGAGTTCGGGCAGGTGGCGGGCCATACCCACGCGCACCAGGATGGCCGATACGTGGTGGGCGACGATATCGTGCAGATCCCGCGCGATCTGTACCCGTTCGGCCCGGCGGGCCGCCTGCGCGGACAGGACAGCGTTTCGTTCGGCGACCGCCACGCGCCGCCGCAGGTTCGCGAGATAGCCGCCCAGTAGTGCCGGCAAGGCGACCAGAAGGAGCAGGCGATAGAACAGCGGCACCGAACCCGGTGTGCGATACCAGATCTCGAGTATTACGTAGGCGATCGTCAGCACCGTGCTGCCCAGGGCCAGATCGCGGCCGCGGCCGCGCAACGCGAGCTCGAACAGCGCCACGGCTGCCCCCGCTTTGACTGCGATACCTGCGTCCGGAGCGAACCCGTGTGCCGCCACCAGCAATACCGCTTGTGCCCACAGAGACACCCCCGGCCACCGGGCGGCGGCGAGCAGCAGTCCGCCGGACAAGGCCGCCACCGCCGCCGCGTCCACACCCCCGCCCCGCGCCAGCACATACCCGACCGCGATCGGTACAGCGGCCATCCGCCAGAGCACGGTCACCCCTGATCGGGGAAGCCCGGCGGCATCGTCATCTTGCCGCCACTGAGCGGCGACCCACCCACCAGAACGGTGGAACCGGTCATATAGCCGAAATCGTCGGAGCACAATGCGAGGATGGCACGTGCGATCTCGTCGGGGGTCGCCATCCGGGCGAGGGCCGGGACATTCAGCGGACCCCACGCATTGCGGAATGCCTCCCACATCGCGTCGGGGAGTCCGGGCGGCCGCACCAGTGCAGTATCGGTGGTGCCGGGCGCGATGGCATTCACCCGGATGCCGCGCGACCCGTAGTCCAGCGCGACGGCATCCACGATGCCCTGGATGGCCTGTTTGCTCGCGCTGTACGCCACACCACCCGGGCGCCGTGATTCGGAGGAGGTGCACAGGATCACGCCGCCGCCGGACCGTAGCAGCAGGGGTACCTCGTGCTTGATGGAAAGGAAGACACCGCGCACATTGGTGTCGAGTACTTCGTCGAACTGGTCGAGGGCCATCTCGTGCGCGGGTGCGGTGCGCGAGACTCCCGCATTGTTCACCGCGATATCGAGACGGCCGAAAGCCCGGTCGACCTCGGCGACCAGACCTGCCACATCCGACGGCACGCGGACGTCGGCGCGGACGTAGCGGACGTCGCGGCCGAGCGATCGTGCGATATCGCGTCCCAGGTGTTCACGGCGGCCGCAGAACACCACGGATGCGCCTTCCGCGGCGAACGCCCGGACGGCCGCCTCGCCGATGCCCGACGTTCCACCGGTGACCAATACGACCTGTCCGCCGAAGCGTCCGCTCGGTGCGGTGGCAGGCAGCGGCGCGGTGGGCGGGGTGCGTAGATAGGCCGGTACGGTCGTGCCCGCCGTGACGGCCGCCGCGCCCGTCGCCGCCGCGGCCAGGCCCATGAACGTCCGGCGGGAGCGGCTCGGCTGTGCCGGATCGCCCGGCGTCGACGGGGTTTCCTTCTCGTCTTCCATAGTGGAATCGTCGCTTCGGCGGGTCCGGGCCGGTACCTACCTTCGGCCGGACTTCGGTTCCGACGGCTGCGCCGCCCGAACGCGCCCCGGAGTATGTTCGCCGGGAGAGGGCCGGAACTCGCGCCATGCGCTCCGGCCGGCCGTACCGCACCGGAACGAAGGAGCTTACTGTGCCGAGGGAACTGGACCTGACCACGGACGAACTGCTGACGACCACGCGAGCGGTACGTAAACGGCTCGACCTCGAGCGTGAGGTCCCCCTCGAGGTGGTCCGGGAATGTATCGAACTGGCGGTGCAGGCGCCGAGCGGGTCGAACCGGCAGGGCTGGCACTGGGTCGTCGTCACCGATCCCGCGCCGCGGCGAGCCCTGGGAGAGCTCTACCGCAAGGCGTTCGAGGAATACGCGTCCTCCCGGTATTTTCCCGGTAACCAGATCAGCGGTGATACCGCAGCGGACGCGGCCCGGCAGCGCGTCGCAGATTCCGCGCGCTATCTGGCCGAGAAGATGGGGGAGGTACCGGTTCTGGTGATCCCGTGCCAATCCGGCCGGCTGGACAACGCGTCGAGTGCGGACAGTGCGTCGTATTGGGGTTCGCTGTTTCCCGCAGCCTGGAGCTTCTGCCTGGCGGCGCGTTCACGTGGGCTCGGAACATCCTGGACCACACTGCATTTGCGATACGAGCGGGAAGCGGCCGAAATTCTCGGTATTCCCTATGACAAGGTGTCCCAGGGGGCGCTGCTGCCGGTGGCTTACACATCGGGCACGGATTTCAAACCCGCTGCGCGGACCGATCTGGACCGGATCGTGCACATCGACGGATGGTAGGGAACCGGGGCAGGCATCGCATCGGCCCGCTACCCGCCGCAGCCGTATGAAGCGTCGGGGTGTCTGATCGTCCGTGAATCATTGCTGCGTACACTGCATTTCGCGACCTCGTGGGCCGGGGTGCGGGAGCCCGGTGGCGGGTACCGGTCGGTAGGTCACGTTTCGATCACGCCGAAACGGGTAGTTCTGAAGGAAGTCGAGCCGATTGGGAACACCCGAGGAGCCCCCGATGAACGAACCGACCGCAGCCACCATCGACACACCCGCCGCCGCGAGGCGCACCGCCCGACCCGGGCGGGCACCCGGCGGGGACAGCTATGACAATCTCGAACCCTGCTTCGACGAATTGGCGCGCCTGGACCACGACGACCCGCGCCGACCGGAGATCCGTACCGAAATCGTGCACCGGGGCCTTCCGCTGGCCGACCACATCGCCCGGCGGTTCAGCGGTCGCGGCGAAGCGTTCGACGATCTGCTCCAGATCGCCCGGATGGGCCTGGTGCAGGCCGTGGACCGCTTCGATACGAGCCGGGGCAGTTCGTTCCTGTCGTTCGCCGTGCCCACCATCATGGGCGAGGTACGCCGCCATTTCCGCGACCACACCTGGGCCGTGCGGGTACCCCGCGGGACCAAGGAACTGCATCTGCGTATCGGCCCGGCCTCCGAAGCACTGTTCCAGCGGCTCGGCCGCCCGCCGACCGCCCGCGATCTCGCCGCGGAACTCGGGGCGGAACTGACCGAGGTCACCCAGGCCCTGATTGCCGGTAACGGGCACACCAGCAACTCCCTCGACGCCGCGGTTCGTGAGCACGACGACGAAACGCCGCCCCCGGCCGTGCTCACCAGGCTGGGCACCGAAGAACCCTGCTACGGACTGCTCGAGGACGCCATGGCGGTACGTCCGCTCATCGAGCAGCTGCCGCGCCGCGAACGCCAAATCCTCGTCTGGCGCTACTTCGGCAGTATGACGCAGAACCAGATCGCCCAGCGGCTGGGGATTTCGCAGATGCAGGTCTCCCGGATTCTTACCAAAACCCTGAAAAATCTGCGAGAACAGGCTCTCGCGGAACCGGGAACCGCCGGCTCGATGGCCGCCTGAGCGAAAGCGACCGGCGGCTATCCCGGCAGCGGGATCGTGACCACGAAACGAGCCCCGACGGGTACCCCGTTCTCGACCCGGATCGACCCGCCGTGACGCTCGACCACATCGCGGACGATCGCCAATCCCAGACCGGCTCCGCCGTCGTCGCGGCTGCGGGCTTCGTCGAGCCGGACGAAACGCTGGAATATCCGTTCCCGATCCGCTTCGGGCACCCCGGCCCCGTCGTCGGCGACCACAAGCACCACGGCCCCGTCCACGCATTCCAGCGAGACCCGGATCAGAGTCGCGGTATGCCGCTGCGCATTGTCGACCAGGTTGCCCAGTACGCGGGACAGCTGAGTGCCGCTACCGGTGAGCACGACCGGCTCGTCCGGCAGCGTGGTCTGCACCGGGACGCGGTCGCCGCTACGCCGCGACAATTCGTCGGCGACGAGCGCCACCATATCCACCTGGCCGGGTCGCGGCCGTTCCCCGGCGTCGAGGCGGGCGAGCAGTAGCAGATCCGTCGCCAAATGTTCCAGGCGCACGGTATCGCCGAGCAGGCCGTCGAGCTCGAGCAGATTCGGATGCGCCTGCGCCACCTCGAGCTGAACCCGCAGACTGGCGATCGGGCTACGCAATTCGTGCGCCGCATCGGCGATGAACCGGCGCTGCCGGTCGGCGGATTGCTCCAACGCCGCCAGAGTGTCGTTGGTCGTCTCCGCCAGTCGGGCGATCTCGTCCCGCGCCGGTGGTTCGGGTACACGCCGGGAGAGATCGCCGTGCATGATCTCGGCGAGTTCGCGGCGGATGGCTTCCACCGGGCGTAACGCGCGCCGGGTGACGAACCAGGTGACTACGGACACCACCGCCAGCACCGGGAGCAGGCCGAGAAGCATGGCCCGCCGGGCGTCGGCGACCGCACTGTCGGCGGTATCGAGCGCGGCGCCCGCATAGACGGTGACCGCTTGCCCGTCGGCGGTGGTCGCGGCGAGCGCGGCGACCCGGAAGTGGTCGGGGGTCGAAGCATCGCCTACCCGCAGGTATGCCTCGCCCAGGACGGCTTCGGTGGTCGACGGCGCCGCGGCGACAGCCCTTCCCGTCGAGGCATGGATACCTGCGCCGGTAGCGGCGTCCGGGGCCGCGATGGCGTCGCCGTCGGATTCCTCGTCGGATTCCTCGTCCGAATCGTCGTCCTCGTCCTCCTCGTCGTCGTCCTCGTCGTCCTCCGCCTCGGATTCGTCCGCCCCGTACGGACCGAAATCGGCCATCGGCCGCCGGCCGCGCAGTTCGTCGTCGGCGGCTAGCACCCGGCCGTCCGGTGCGACGATCTGCACCGGTTCGTCATCCGGATCGGGGAACCGCAAGGTCGCGAGATCGGTTCCGCGGCCGATCCGGTCGGCGATATCGCGGGCGGTGTGTTCGGCCTGGGTGCTCGCGCTCTCGACGAGATTGTCGCGCAGCACCACGAGTACGATCAGGCCCGCCGCCACCAATGCCACAGCCACGACAGCTGTAGCGGCGGTGGTGGTGCGGGCCCGCACCGAACTCCACCACCGGCGGCGCTGGGTGCGTTCAGCCACGGTCGCCCGCCAACCGGTATCCCGCGCCACGGACGGTATGAATGGTGCGGCACCCGAAGGGGGCGTCGATCTTGCGGCGCAGGGCGCTGATGTAGACCTCCACGATATTCGGGTCGCCGTCGTAGGCGAAATCCCAGACGTGACAGAGGATATCGGCCTTGGAGACCACGTCGCCCGCTCGCACCGCGAGGTGCTCGAGTACCGCGAATTCCTTGGCGGTGAGCGTGATGTCGCGGTCACCGCGGCGGCAGGTGTGACTGCCGGGATCCACCAGCAGATCACCCACGCGCAACACCTGGGCGCCGCCGCGGGTCCGGCGGCGCAGCAGCGCACGGATACGGGCCACCAGCACCACATAGGAGAAGGGTTTGCGCAGATAGTCGTCCGCGCCGGTATCGAGACCCTCGGCCTCGTCGTATTCGCCGTCCTTGGCGGTGAGCATCAGCACGGGCGTCTCGTGCCCCGCCGCGCGCAGTGTTTCGCAGACCCGGTAGCCGTTCATCCCCGGCAGCATGATGTCGAGGACGATCAGGTCGTAGTCGGTACTGGTGGCCCGGTGCAGGCCGGTGACACCGTCGTGGGCCACATCCACGGCGAACCCCTCGGCGCACAGTCCCTTTGCCAGTGTGTGGGCCAGACGCTTCTCGTCCTCCACGATCAGCAGACGCATTCGTCAAGAGTGTCAGATCATTGCTGAAACGATCTTCAGGTGGCTTCAGGCGGGTTTCAGCATCCAGTTGCCACAGTGGTGGAACATTCGCTCACACAGGAGGTTTGCACCATGGGAACATTTTTCCGCCACGCGGCTTCGGCCATGCGCTGGTTACTGGTCGGCGCGGTGGTGGCGGGGGTGGCGGTCGGTGCCTGCCTCGGCGTCGTCGCGGTCGCCACCGGTCCCGGCGCCTACGAGGACGGTGCGCCATGGTCGCTGGTGGCCGCCCCGGGTATTGATCGGCAGACGGCTATGGACACCGCGGTCGCCGAGGTTCCCGGCAGCAGGGCAGTTTCGGCGGAACTCGATTCCGAGCGGCATATCACCGTGTGGGAGGTGGAGGTCGTGACACCGGACGGGGTGGAGTACGAGGTATCGGTCGACGCGAACACCGGTGCTGTCGTCGGGACTGCCGAACACGACTGACCCCAGGTACCTGTCTCGCGATAGCCCTCGAACATGAGCCGGTGAAATCAGCGGCATAGCAGGGACCCCGTATCCGACAACTCGGATACGGGGTCCTTCGTCGTGGGCTCCACTGGATACAAGCAGTTCGAAAGGGTCCACGGCGATCGCTTGCGCTTGTGATGCCGGTGTGCAGGGCGACGTGAACCTGCTCGGCGTCGGAGCACCGGAAATTGCCGTGTGGCGGGCGGCCTGGGTGGTTTGGCAGGGCAGAGTTTACCGCCGCAGGGAAGCCGGCCGAGAGTTTGTGTCGGTAAACAACGTACCGTTAAGTGGCGGCATAAAAGCCCGCAGGATGCGGCGCTCCGTGGACAGCGAGAGGAGATCGCGATGGGAAACCGATTCCTGGGTTTCATGATGTTGATGTTCGGCGCCATGATGCTGATGTAGCGGGCACCGCAGGTCTGCCGCGAGGGTGCATATTCAGTCGTCTGTCCCGGGGTCGCGCAGATGCGCGTCGAAGAAAGCGGTGATGCGGTGCCAGGCGTCCTCGGATTCGGGCTCGGAGTAGGCCAGCCCCGCCACACGTTCCACCACGCGTAACGGCGCCGGTGTGGGCCAATTGTTCATGAACGAGTGGCCCACACCCGGGTATTCGTGCACATCGTGCGGTACATCGCCTGCGGTGAGTACCTTCTCCAGCTTCGCCGCGGCGCCGGGCAGCATCCGGTCGCGCGCCCCGTAACTGGCCACGGTCGGGCACGCGTCGCGTAATGCGTCCACGCCCTGGGGTGCGACACCGTAATTGGGTGCCGTCGCGTCGAATACCCCGCGAGGCGCCAGCAGCAGGCAGAACCCGCCGCCCATACAGAACCCGGCAGAAGCCACCCGGCCGGTACACCGCCGGTCGGCGGCCAGATGGTCACGGGCGGCAACAATATCGTCGACGGCGTCACCGTCCCCCGCCGCCAGCGCCCGGAATGTACGCACCACACAGCCGACCCGGTTACCGCGCCGGAACAGTGCGGGCGCGAGCGTCAGAAAGCCGTGGCCCGCGAAACGATCGGTGATACGCCGGATATCGCCGCTGAGCCCCAGCGCATCGTGCACAACCACCACCGCCGGCCACGGCCCAGCGGACTCGGGAACGGCGAGATACCCGGGCAGCGGGCCGCGCGGGGCGGGAAATTCGATCATCGGCACGGGGCTGCTCCTCGCGGACGGGGTCATCGAGTTTTTCGATGCTCCCACATACCGTCCCGCCTGCTGCCACGCTGTATCCGCCGAGTCGTCGCCGACATTCGCCCGCCGGACGGGCTCGGCCGCTCATTTGTACCGGATACCCTCGACAGATGGGTGACGAGAAGTCGATGCGGGAGCGCATGCTCGCCGGTGAGCTGTACCTGGCCGACGATCCCGAGCTCAGGGAACAGAGCCTGCGGGCGATGGAGCTGATGGAGGCCTACAACAGCACCCCGGCCCGCGATACGGCGCGGCAGCGCAAGGTGCTGACCGAACTGCTCGGGTCGGTAGGGCAGGACACCGAGATCCGCCCGCCGCTGCGGGTGGACTACGGCAGCAACATCATCATCGGAGCGGGGTGTTTCGCCAATTTCGGGCTCATCGCCCTCGACGTCGCGGCCATCACTCTCGGCGACGATGTGCAGATCGGGCCCAACGTCCAATTGCTGACGCCCACGCACCCGTTGGATCCGGGCCTACGGCGCGCGAAATGGGAAGCTGCCCAACCGATCACGATCGGCGACAATGTCTGGCTCGGCGGCGGTGCCATCGTGCTGGGCGGGGTATCGATCGGGGAGAACACCGTGGTGGGCGCGGGTGCCGTGGTCACCCGCGACCTGCCTGCCGATGTGGTCGCGGTGGGTAACCCGGCGCGGGTGATCCGCACACTCGACCGCACCCGCGACTGAGCGGGCGCCGGACCGCACCGGCACCCGCCCGGCGCTACATCTGTGGCAACCGGTCGCCCTGCACCACCTGGATGTCCAGGTCGAGCTTGACAGTGGTTCCCACGGCCGCCACACCGGCCCGCACCATCGCGTTGTAGTCGATCGCGAAATCGTCGCGGCGCAATACCGTTTCGGCGTGGAATGCGGCCCGGACACCGCCCCAGGGGTCCGGCCCGAAGCCACCGTAGGTGATATCGAGATCGACGGTCCGGCGCTGACCGTGCAGGATCAGTTCCCCCGGCATGATCCAGGTGTCGCTGCCCGTGCGCCGAAGACCGTTGCCGGTGAACGAGATCAGCGGGAAACGTTCGACATCGAGGAAATCGGCCGACCGCAGGTGATCGTCGCGCATGGCGATACCGGTGTCGATGCACGACGCCTTGATCTCGGCGTAGCCGGTGGACCGCTCGAACGGCTCACCGATATCGAGTCGTCCGCTGACCTCGGCGAACCGCGCTTTGATACTCGAGATACCGAGATGGCGGGCGGTCGCGATCACCGTCGAATGCACCGGGTCGATCGTCCACGGACCCGACAGCGGCAGCGCCACCGTTTCCGCTACGGCCACCAGTGCGATATCGCCGAGCGTCCCCGTACCGGTGGACGAGATCTGGGCGGTACGGGCCACCGGCTGGTAGCCGGGCGCGGTGAGCACGGCGGTGTGCAGCCCCGGCGGCAGCGATGCGGTGGTGACGGCACCGGTGTCGTCGGCAACCGCCCGGCCGATCTGGCGGCCGGTGCTGTCGGTGACGGTCAGTACCGCCTCCGGTACCGGCCAGTTCTCGGCATTGCGAATGCGAGCGGTCAGTCCGGTCATGAGTGCTCCTCGGTGTCGTAGCCGAGCCGCACGTCGAAGTCCGCTTGCGCGCCGGTCACCGAAACCTGGCCGGTGATCGGCGGGTAACCGCGGGCGACGACCGTGTACTGCCCTTCGGGCAGATCGGTCACGACGTAGCGGCCGTTTTCGTCGGTCCGCACGGTGGCGTTCACCTCACCCGCAGCGTCGAGCACCGTGATCTGGATATCCTCCAGCGACCGGCCGCTGCCCGAGCGTGCCGATCCGGTGAGCACGGCCATCGGCGAGAGCTCGATATCGTGGCGCAGCAGGCCGCTGTCCGGCACGGTCAGGGCGGTAGCGCTGGGTCGCATATGTTCCGCGACGGCGACCAGGGTATAGGTCCCCGGGACGACACCGTGGCAGCGGTAGGAACCGGTGCTGTCGGAGGTGGCCGCGGCCACGACCTCACCGCGCTGATCGGTCACTGTCACGGTCGCGCCGGCCAGTGTTTCTCCGGCGGGCGCGCGGCGGACGGTACCCGACAGTTCGCCGAGCCCGGTGAGCGTGAGATCGGTACGGACCGTGCGGTCGGTGACGGCCACATTGACCGCGACGGGCCCGTGTCCGGTGGCAGAGGCGATCAGCACATAGTTCCCGGGGCCGGGTGCGTCGATCGAATAGCCGCCGTCGGAGGTCCCGATAGCCCGGGCGACCTGCTGGCCGCGCTGGTCGATGAGGGTGAGTGCGACACCCGGCACCGGCCGGCCGTCCTCGCGCAGGATCCGTCCTTGGACCGCCGGCCGGCCGGATCCGCCTTCGGAGAAGCCGGCGACGGGCAGCGTCTTCGCCAGGCCGGCGGCCGAGTAGCCGCCGTGCCCGTTCTGGTCGACCGGGCCGGGTGCGGCCGGTGCGCCGACAGCGACCGGCACCCGGTCGGTCCGCGGCGCCTCGTCTTCCGCGTAGCCGGTATCGCGGGCGGCGGGCTCGGCCACGGCGTACGCCGTGGTATCGAGCTCGGCGAGATCGTCCGGGATTTCCGTTTTCGCCGTCATATCGGTGGCGGTGGCGGGATCGACGGCCGGCTCGATATCGATCGTGCGGCGCAGCGGACGGTTCGGCAGCAGGATGGCCGCCAGCAGCGCCACGGCGGTCGCGAAGGCCGCGATCAGGAAGATTCGGCCGGTGGCGTCGCCATAGGCGAAACGCACGATCTCGGCGATCGGCGCCGGCAGCGCACCGAGATCGAGATTGCTGCCACCGGACGAATCGGCGTGGATGCCGAGTTCGGCGAAGCGGGCGCTGGACAGCTCGCCGACGCGGCTGGCCAGCACCGAGCCGAGGACCGAGACGCCGATCGCGCCACCGAAGGTGCGGAAGAACGCGACGCTACTGGAGGCGGCGCCGATGTTCTGCACACTGACGGTGTTCTGCACGGCCAGCACCAGGTTCTGCATCATCATGCCGACACCCATGCCGGTCACGGTGATGAAGGCGCCGATCAACCAGATGTTGGTGGCATGGTCGACGGTCGACAGCAGGGAGAAACCGATGACCAGCAGAGCGGCGCCGGAAACGACGAACGGCTTCCACTTGCCGAAGCGGGTGATCAGCAGACCGGAAGTGACCGAGGCGACCAGCATTCCGGCGACCATCGGCGAGGAGAGCAGACCGGCGGCGGTGGGGGAGTAGCCGCGGGCGGTCTGGAGGTACTGGCCCAGGAAAGTGGTGGCGCCGAACATGCCGACACCCACGGCGATCGAGGCCAGGATGGCCAGGGCGGTGGTGCGTTCGGTGACGATCTTCAGCGGGATGACCGGGTCTTTGACCTTGGCCTCGACCAGCACGGTGGCGACCAGCAGCAGTACACCGCCGCCGACGTACAGCGCCGATTCGGTGGACCACCAGTCGTAGTAGCCGGCCTTACCGGCGAACGATACCCAGATCAGCAGGATCGAGACGCCGGCAGTGAGCAGCGTCGCCCCCAGCCAGTCGATGGAGACGTTCTCTTTGCGGCTGGTCGGCAGCTTCAGCGTTCGCTGTAGCAGGAACAGGGCGATCAACGCCAGCGGAACACAGATGTAGAAGCACCAGCGCCAGCCCAGCGGGCTGTCGACGATGACGCCGCCGAGGATCGGTCCGCCGGTCATCGATACGGCCATCACCGCCCCCATATAGCCGGAATAGCGGCCGCGTTCGCGGGGCGGGATGATGCTGCCGATGATCGCCTGCACGAGAGCGGTGAGCCCGCCCATGCCGATACCTTGCAGCGCGCGGGCGACCAGCAGCAGGGCGACATTGTGACTGAGGCCGGCGATCACCGAGCCGATGACGAAGATGACGATGGCGGACTGCACCAGCGTCTTCTTGTTGAACAGATCGGCGAGTTTGCCCCAAATGGGAGTGGAGGCGGCGTTGGTGAGCAGCGCGGTGGTGATGACCCAGGCGTAAGCAGTCTGTGATCCCTGCAGATCACCGATGATGGTGGGTAGTGCGTTGGCGACGATGGTGGTGCTGAGCAGCGCCGTGAACAATGCGGCCAGCAGTCCGGTCATCGCTTCGAGGATCTGCCGATGGCTCATGGCGAGCGGATCGCGAGATGGCGGTGCCTCGGTGTCAGACATCAGTTCTCTCTTTCGGAACCTGCGGGTTCTCGCTCGTCGAGGCGCAGCGAGAACGGGCGTTGAGGGAATTACGGAGTCGTCGTACGGCCAGATATGTCTGTTCGGCGTCGTCCTCGGACCAGTCGTCCAGGGTTTCCTGGAGGTGCCGGGTATGGGCTTGCCGTGCCCGGTTCAGGAGATCCACACCCTCGCCGGTGAGCTGAACCAGCGCGGCGCGGCCGTCGCTGGGGTCGGCCCGGCGGACGATATATCCGGCGGCGACCAGTTCGGTGATATGCCGGCTCAGGGCCGATTGGGTGATGCGCATATCGGCGGCGAGGTCGACCTGCCGGCAGGGGCCGGAAGCGTCGAGAGTGGTGAGGACGGCGAGCCCGCCGGGTGGTAGCTGACCTGCTTCGGTGAGGAACAGGGCGCTGCGGAGGGCGCGGCCGATATGGAACATCTCACCGAGGAGGTGTTGAGCAGTTTCGGATGAGATGGGCACTCGGACTCCAATAGGGGAATAGTTGCTTTCGCTAATCAACTTTAGAGCAGTTGCTTTCGCTAATCAACTAACTGGACCGTTGAACGCGTGCGCCGAGGTGTGGCGTTGTCAGCAGTGGAGATGCCGGAACGGTCGCCGCGCAACACTCGGGCGAATGAATCTCCGGAAAAGTCAGGGTAGTGTCCGGCCTGGGCGTGCCGGGGGTCGGGGGTGGTGCGAGACTGTGACGACGGCGTAGTTGCAGGTCTGCCGGTGATGGTGTGGATGATTTCCCGGACGGAAGTGAAACAGCCTGCGCCTGAGCAGGTGTGGACATTTCGGACTATTCGCCCCGCGGGGCATAGCGTGCTGGTCGTGACCTTGTGGTCCGGGTTCCGGTGGCGACGGGATGCCCCGGCCCTTCCGGCCCATGTCAGGTGAAAGTGCAGCCGGCGAGGGGTTTGCCGGCCAGCCGATCGAGTAGATAGGTGACGGCATTGTCCGGGCCGAAGCCATCGATCATCTCCGGACCGAAATGGTTCGCAATGGTGGTGCCGGGCAGGATCGGAGGCACACATGGGCTGGGTGTTGACGACGGAGCCCGGTGTGGCCGGAAGTTGTCCCGGCCGCGTATAGAACGCGTCGGGCGCGGCCGCGGCCTCCGGGCCGCCCGCTCGCCGTCGACAAGGGCCGCGTCGCCGGTATTCCGTCTCTGCCGTATGGGGGAGCGCGCCGCGCTGAACGCAGATAGCGGCCTCACCGGTCCGGGCTAGCATCGGTGGTCATGGTGACCGACGCAGCGGGCCCGGCCGGGCCGGATTTCCAGATCCTCGTGATCGGGGCCGGTCAGTCCGGTTTGTCGGCCGGTTACCACTTGCAGCGGCGCGGCCTGGTCCCCGGCCGCGATTTCCTCATCGTGGACCACGCGCCGGGCCCCGGCGGTGCCTGGCAGTTCCGCTGGCCGTCGCTCACCCTGAGCACTGTCAACGGCGTGCATGATCTACCGGGGATGTCGTTCGCGGCGAACCTGCCGCCCGGCGCCACCGTCACCGCCGACGTACCGGCCGCGACAGCCGTCCCGTACTACTACCGGCGCTACGAGCAACATTTCGGGCTGCGCGTACACCGGCCGGTCACCGTCCGCGTGGTCTGCGATCGCAGTGAACGCGACGGCCTGCTGCACGCCGAAACCGATAATGCCGGCACCCTGCGCGTCCGGGGCCTGATCAACGGCACCGGCACCTGGGAGCGCCCGTTCATACCGCACTATCGCGGTGCGGAAGTCTTCGCCGGCCGCCAGCTGCACACTCGTGACTATCGCGAACCCGAGGAGTTCGCCGGGCAGCACGTCGTGGTCGTCGGGGGTGGTATCTCCGCAGTCCAGTTGCTCGACGAGATCTCCCGGGTCACCACCACCACCTGGGTGACACGTTCCGTACCGGTCTTCCGCGAAACCCCGTTCGGCCAGGACGCGGGCCGCCGTGCCGTGGCCATGGTCGAAGACCGGGTGCGCCGCGGGCTGCCACCGGGTTCGGTGGTCTCGGTGACCGGGCTACCGATGACCGAACGCCTGCGCGCCACGCGGGACCGCGGCGTCCTGCACCGGCTGCCGATGTTCGAGCACATCGAGCCGGATGGTGTGCGCTGGTCCGATGGGACTTTCCAACCGGCGCAGGTGATCCTGTGGGCCACCGGGTTCCGCAGCGCCCTCGACCATCTGGCCCCGCTCGCACTGCGGGGCCCCGGCGGCGGAATCGCTATGACCGGCCGCTCGGCCACCCGGGTCGCGGCGGACCCGCGGATCCATTTGATCGGCTACGGCCCATCCGCCAGCACCATCGGCGCGAACCGGGCCGGTCGTTCGGCGGCTGTCGAACTCACCGGACAACTCGGCCTCGGGAACGTTCCTGCCCGCAGGTGACAGCGGGATCCGCGGCCGGAATTCCGTCGGGATCGCAGCGCGTCCGCCACCACGGCCGCTAGGGCCGTGGCACGGAGAGCGCCCGGCCGTCCGGCCGCGCGGAATCCTGCGGCCTGTCGGATTTCGGGTCGTGCCGATCGTCTAATGGGTGAAGGAGGTGTTCGAGCATGAAATACGTGCTGATGTTCTGCGAGACCGAGCAGTGGGAGACACACTGGGAGGCCATGGACGATACCGCGCGTGAGCAGGGATTCGCTCGGGTCCAGGCATGGCTGGCGGAGTACGGTGACAAGATCCTGCACAACCGGAAACTCAGTGGCGGCGATACCGCGACCACCGTCCGGCTGGATGCGACCGGCGGGCCCCTCGTCACCGACGGTCCGTTCGTCGAGGGCAAGGAGATCGTCAGCGGGTATGTGGAGGTGGAGGTCGCCGACCTGGACGAAGCGCTGGGTATGGCCCGGACCTGGCCGGGCTGCCCTCTGGTGGAGATACGGCCGGTTCTGATGTGACCGGCGCCGACCCCGGCCGGGTCCTCGCCGCAGTGCTGCGCGAGCACGGCAGCCGGCTGGCTGCTTCGCTGGTCACCTTGCTCGGTGATTTCGCGGCCGCCGAGGACCTGGTGTCCGACGCGGTCGAGAAGGCGTTGCGCACCTGGCCGGTCGACGGTGTCCCGGATGACCCGCAGGCATGGTTGTTCACCGTCGCGCGCCGCCGCGGCCTCGACATCCTGCGCCGGGAAGCCAACTATCGCGACAAACTACGGCAGTTGCGGTGGCCGGTGCGGGCAGAGGCCGACGACCGGTTGCGGCTGATGTTCATCTGCTGCCATCCTGCGCTTGCGCGCGAAGCCCAGGTGGCGCTGACCCTGCGGATGGTGTGCGGACTGGACACCCGCCAACTGGCGAGGGCGTTCGTGGTGTCGGAAAGCGCTGTCGCCCAGCGGATCACACGTGCCAAGCGCAAGATAGCGCAGGCCGGTATCGCCTTCCGCACTCCCTCGGACGCCGAGCTCGCCGAACGCCTCACCGAGGTACTGGCAGTCATCTACCTACTGTTCAACGAGGGATACCTGGCAACCGAAGCCGCCGGCGACCCCGGTCTGGCCGCCGATGCCGAATGGCTGGCAGCTTTGCTCGACCGGTTGCTGCCCGGCGAACCGGAGGTGATGGGTTTGCTGGCGCTCATCGGACTGCATCGCGCGCGCGCCGCGGCGCGCTTCGACGGCGCGGACCGTATCGTGCTGCTGCGCGACCAGGACCGCAGCCGCTGGGATCACGCCGCCATCGGACGGGCGATCGACCTGCTTCTCGCCGCCGGTCGGCTACGACGGCCGGGTCCGTACCAGGTGCAGGCGGCGATCGTGGCCTGCCATGCCGAGGCGCCGGACTGGGCCGCCACGGACTGGCCGCAGATCGTGGTCCTCTACGAGCTGTTGTCGGCGATGGCGCCCTCGCCGGTGATCCTGTTGCACCAGGCGATAGCTCGTGCCCAGCTGGAGGGTCCGGAAGCGGCATTGGCGACCGTGGACGAGCTCGCCGGACAACTCGCGGGGTACCACTTGCTGCACGCCACCAGGGCCGAGTTGCTGCGCGAACTCGGTCGCGAGGACGAAGCCGTGGCGGCCGACCGGCAGGCGCTGGAACTCACCCGGAATCCGGCCGAACAGGCCTTGCTGGAACAGCGCCTGCACCGAAATCACGCGTGACAGACGGAAGGAGGATTGCGATGGATGTCATGTCTGCGGCGCGCGCCGAACGGGACGATATCGCCGCCCTGCTGGCGACCCTGGCACCGCGCCGATGGGAGGCGCCGACTCTGTGTGCGGGCTGGCGCGTACGCGATGTGGTCGCGCATATGGTGAGCTACGACCACCTGGATGCGCGAGGTTTGGCCGGGCGGTTCGTCAAAGGCCGTTTCGTGCATGCCAATGAGGTGGGCGTCGACGAGTTCCGTGGGTACAGCATCGGCGAACTACTGGAGTTCTTTGTCCGCCATCGGCAGCCGCGGGGACTGACCGCCGGCTTCGGTGGGATGATCGCGCTGGTCGACGGCCTGATCCACCATCAGGACATCCGGCGGCCGCTCGGTCTGCCGCGCACCGTTCCCGAGGACCGGTTGCGTTATGTGCTGGAGCGGACACCCGGTAACCCTCGGCTCGGCGCGTACCGGCGGATTCGCGGGCTGCGTTTGTCGGCAACCGATCTCGATTGGTGCCACGGCCGCGGCGCCGAGATTTCCGGACCGGCCGAATCGCTTCTCATGGCGATGGCCGGGCGGCACGGTATCACCGGTGAACTCGCCGGTCCGGGCGTGCCGATCCTGGCGGCTCGAATCGGCGACTGACCGATGCGGACATTTCCGCACGTGAGGTTCGATCCGCCCGGCAGCAGTCGAAATTCTCGATTCGGCAGTGTCTCGGGCCGTTGAGCGCTACTTTTCGTGGCGCTTGGGCTGCCCCGTCGCCGCCCGAGACCGGCCCGCGATGGCGCACTCGGGACGCATGACTGCGTTTGCACAGCATAGTTCGCAATTCTGTGTAGTGTTTCTGAAATCTGAAACATATGTGAACAAGATAGAGGTGCAGTGATCGGTATCGATGGATGTCTGGAACGAATCATGGACATCCCGGGGGCGCGCAGTGTGACCTTGGTCGACGGGGCGAGCGGGCTGGCAGTGGCCGGGGCCGGGCGCCATGAGCTGGTCGACCAGCATGAGGACGCGGCCACCACCACCGATGTCGTGCGCGCCGTACTCGACTGCCCCGCGCTGGCGACTGGCGCGGAAGATATCACCGAGATCATCGTCTGCGGCGACGGGGGATACCATCTGATCGACCTGGTCCGCGGCGATTTCGAGGGCCGCCTGTTCGTCCATGCGCTGTTCGACGAGGATTCGGGCAACCTCGCGATGGCCCGATTCCGGTTACGCGACATCCTCGCGGACCTGGCCGGGGACGGTCACGAGGCGGAACCCGCCCCGGCCGGTCGTGGGGTGGAGCCGGCCGAGGGCGGTTATGGGAATTGAGCTCGCGGATGAGCTACAGCGCCTGGAAGACGAGGGAAGCACCGGCGTGCTGCACACGGGCGACGGGGTTTTCCATCTGACGGACGGCGCCATAGCCTCCGCTGAATGCGCCCGCACCACCGGGCTGGATCGGCTGGCCGCGGAAGCCGGGGTGACCGGTGCCGACGATTGGCAGAGCGCCGCCGTGGGTGACCCCGGGCCGATGATCGGTAGCCCATTGTTCGAGACCTTGGCACTGCTCTCGGTTTTCGACGCCGCCTACTTTCTGCTGTCCGATCCGGTCCCCGCCGAATTCCGGCCCGCGCCGCCGCATTGGCTGGCCCCGGTCTGCCGCATCCGGCCGCGGGTATTGGTGCGCGAATGCGAACGGCGCGGGGACCCGCATTCCGGGCCGTGGCCCGCGCAGCTGGTCGATCTGGCGCCGGTGGTGCCGGTTCGCCGGGTACGCCGAAATCGTGTCGTGCTCACCGGAGGTCAAGCCGAAGTGCTTGCCGCAGCGGGCACCCACCGCACTGTCACCGTAATCGCCCGCGACCTCGGGCGCACTGCGTACGGCTGTCTGGAGGCGGTCCGCGACCTCACCGCGGCGGGATTGATCGAACCGCCGGAGGACGGGCGTGCGCAGGCCGCACCGCGGCACGCCGCGGAGCCGGCTCTGCGCCGGCGGGTACGGCCGGCGGTGCCGGTTCCCGACGATGGCGAGTGGGAGCCGGTGGATCAGGAACTGCTCCTGCGGCTCCGCTCGGCACTGGAAGATCTCGCGTGACGGCACGCAGGAAATTACTCGGCGATCTGATGGGAAGGTCGACGAAAGTGCCTATGCCTGAACCGGACCCGGCGGTGCATGCGGAGCTCGTGCGGCTACGGGCCCGGGTGCCCCGGCTGATCGGGGCGCTGGTGGCCTCCAGCGACGGCCTGCTGGTCACCCACGACCTACCCAGCCATATCGAACCCACCGGAATGGCCGCCCTCGCCGCCGCGCAACTGTCGTTGTCGGATCGGCTGGCGAATGTCGCGCACGGCGGCGGGTTCCAGGAAGTCGTCGTGGATGGGTCGCGCGGGCACGTCGTCATCTATGCGGCGGGCTGGGCATCGCTCACCGTGCTCGCGGAACCGGCCGTGAACATCGGCCGGTTGCATCTCGAATCGCGTCCGGTGGCGCGGAGTATCGCCGAACATCTGGCGGGCGCCACCACCCACGAAGCCCGTCGAACCAACGGAAGACCCGGATAACCCATCGAAAGGAAACACCTGTGTCCGATATGGACTTGGCGCTGAAAGACATGATGTCGATCGAGGGTGCCGTCGGCGCGGCCGTCGTCGACTACAACAGCGGTATGGCGCTGGGGATGCTCGGCAGCTCGAAGGCGCTCGACCTCCACATCGCCGCCGCCGGTAACACCGAGGTGGTCCGCGCGAAACTGCGGACCATCGAACAGCTCGGCCTGCAGGAGGATATCGAAGACGTCCTGATCACACTGAGCTCCCAGTATCATCTGATCCGCCCGATGACCGGCCGGAAGTCGAAAGGCTTGTTTCTCTACCTCGCGCTCGACCGCGGCCGCGCCAATCTGGCCATGGCCCGGCACAAGCTGCGCGGTATCGAAGAAGACCTCGAGGTGTGATCCGGCGCCGGGTCGTGGTGCGCTCCCGTGATCCGGCACGTGGGTTCTACCGGCCCGCCGGCACTGCCTGGGCCGAGGGTTCGATGACGTCGGCGGGTGGTTCGGTGCGGTAGAGATCGGCGATCCGGCCGGCGTATTTCTCGGCCACCGCCGCGCGTTTCAGTTTCATGGTGAGCGTCACCTCGTCGCCGCCGGCTTCCCAGAAGACCGGCAAGACGAGGAAGCGTTTGATCTGTTCGACGCGGGCCAGCCGCGCGTTTCCGGCGGCGATACCGGCCGAGATCGCCGCCAGGACCGTGGGGTCGGCGGCGAGTGCGGCGGGCGAAGCATCGGGGAGCGCGTGCTGCGCGGCGTAGGGGCCGGTGGTTTCGGCGTCGAGGACGACGAGCGCGGTGTTGTAGGGGCGTCCGTCGCCGATCACCGCCATGGCGCCGATAAGTGGTGTGGCTGCCTTGACGGTGTTCTCGATATGCGTCGGTGACATGTTCTTCCCGGACGCGTTGATGATGATTTCTTTCTTGCGGTCGACGACGGTGAAGTAGCCGTCAGCGTCGACGGTCACGATATCGCCGGTGGCCAGCCAGCCGTCGGCATCGATCGCCTCCGCGGTTTTGTCCGGCAGCCCGCGGTACCCCTTCATCACCAGCGGCCCGCGGATCTGGAGTTCACCGTCGGACGCGGTCCGGGCCTCCATACCCGGTAGCAGCGTTCCGACCGTACCCGGCCGGACATCGCGGGGATGGCTGACGGTGCAGATACAGGACAGTTCCGACATCCCCCAGATCTCGGTGATCGGCACTCCGAGCCCGGCGAAGAACCCCAGTGTTCCCGGCGGAATCGGCGCGGCACCCGACATCGCCCAGCGCATCCGGTCGAAGCCGAGTGCCGCCCGTAGTCCCCGCAGGACCAGTTCGTCGGCGCGCTGCCAATCGGCGGCCAGATCGGCGGGGACCTCGCGGCCCGACAGGGCGTAATCGCCGCGGGCGGCGGCCACCGACAGCGCCCATTTCAGGGCGGCGCGCCGTTCGGCGTCGGGCTCCGCGGCGGCTTTGAATTCGACAGCGGCCCGGATCTTCTCCCAGACGCGGGGCACTGCGCCCCAGATGGTCGGGTGCAGATCGGCCAGCGCTGCCGCGATCCCCGACGGGTCGGGGACACACGTCACCTGGACGCCGAGTACCTCGTTCGCGTACAGCGCGGTGAGCCGGTCGGCGATATGCGCCGAAGGCATGTACGAGGTGATGGTGTCGCCGAATTCGATACCCAGCACCTCCGCGACCCCGTAGACCTGGAACAGCAGGTTGGCGTGGGTGGTCTCCACGCCCTTCGGGGCGCCGGTGGTGCCGGAGGTGTAGATCAGTGTCGCCACATCGCCGGGACGTACGGCGCGCCAGGCCGATTCGAAATCGAAATTCGCCGCACCCGCGGTGCGCAACCCGGCCACCGGCAGAGTGCCGGCCGGGGCGTCGTCGAGACAGATCAGCTGCTCGAAGGCGACCCCGCAGTCGCGTAACCGCGGAACATATTGTGGTTCGCAGATCACCACGCGGGCACCGGCATTGCCGAGAACGTACCCGAGCTGATCGGGCGGCAGGGTGTTGTACACCGAGAACGACGTCGCGCCGAGGTGCTGGGCGGCCACCTCGAGGGGATAGAAGTCCGGACGGTTACCCATCATCAGCGCCACCGTGTCACCGCGGCGGACCCCGACCGCGGCGAGCCCGGCGGCGAAATCGCGGACCTGTTGCGCGTACTCACCCCAGGTCAGTGTCCGGGTATCACCGGGCGTGCGGAGCGCGACGGCGGCCGGGGCCACGGCGGCGACGTGCTGGAATGCGGCGGGCAGTGTGTCGAAACGAACTGTGCTCACGGGGAGCCTTTCGGATCAGACCGCGGCTGCGGTGGGAGTGAGAACGGCGGCGGCGAACCGGGCCGCCGACCGGTAGGCGAGCCGCGATTCCGGAATCAGAAGGGGCAGCACCGGGAAGGCATGGATCTGGTCCGGCCACACCTGTAGGTCGCAGACCGCTCCGGTCGCGGTCCACCGTTCGGCGAGGGCGACGGCGTCACCGCCGAAAAATTCGGTATCACCGGCGTGGATGAGCGCCGGCGGCAGCTGTAGACCGCGGGCCGGCAGCAACTGGTAGGGGTCAGGGGTGAAATGGGTGACCGCGCGACGCGACAGGCCGGCCGACAGCAGGCCACACGCCCGCGCCCCCTCGTATCCGGTGGCCACTTCCAGGCTCAGATCCGCCATGGGCGAGAACAACACCACTCCGCCGGGTGCGGGCAGGCCGGTGCGGGCGCGGGTGATGACGAAATCGGCGGCCAGGAACCCACCCGCGGAATCTCCCGCGACGAGGATCCGGCCGGGGGCGTGCCCGCGGCCGGTCAGCCACCGGAATGCGTGATCGATATCCTGCGGCGCCGCCGGATACGGGTGTTCGGGGGCGAGCCGGTAGTCCACGGCGAAAACCGGCAGCCCGGTCGCGGTGGACAGCCGCGCGGCCACCCCGCGATACCCGGCGGCGGATCCGGCGACGAAGCCGCCGCCGTGCACATACAGCACGGCGGCATCGGTTCGTCCGGTTCGCGGTCCACGCACCCATTCCCCGGTGATCCGGCCGTCGCGAACCTGTTCGACCGTGGTGCCGGACAGCGGCGGCGCGACAGTGCGCAACGCCTGATCGATCAGCATCCGCGCGAGCGGGAGCGTGCAGGCGTTCACCGGTGCGGCCGCGGCGAGCCGGCGCGCGGTGAGCGCCGATACCTGCCGCACGGTGCGGGCCTGCCACGAACCGCGGACCAGTGGTGCGGTCATCGCCGTTTCTCGATCGCGCGCACGATGTCGTGCACCGAAGAATCGGCGGCGAGCCGGCCGTCGAGCACGGTGTTGATCACCCCGCGCAGCAGCGCGTAGGGCTGCCATCCGCTGGGGGCGATGGTGCGTGGCGCGCGCCGGGAGATTCCGTCGGCGATGGTGCGTGCGGCTTGTTCGGCAGTGATCCGCACGCTCAGCGGCCACGGCAGCAGATCGTTGATCCGGCGGCCGAGCTCGTCCGCGTCGAGCATGGCGTGGGTCATCGGTGTTTCCACCAGACCGAAATAGGCGATTCCGGCGGTGGCGCCGGACGCGGCCAGTTCCACCCGCAGCGCCCGGCCGAGCTGTTCGACCGCGGCCTTGCTGATCATGTACGGCGAACCACCCATACCCGGCGCGAACGCCGCACACGACGACACCACAACCACATGCCCGCCGCTGCGGATGATCTCGTCGAGTGCCGGATGCACGGTATTGAACACCCCGGTGAGGTTGATGTTCAGCACCCGGTCGAAATCGCCGGGTTCCATGGTGCGCAAGGTCGCCGGCACCGGTGTGACCCCGGCGTTGGCGACGACGATATCGAGCCGGCCGAACCGGTCGGCCACCTCGCCGATCACCTGTTCCATCCGGTCCCGGTCGGTGACATCGGCTCCGAAGCCGTATGCCCGTGAACCCAGTTGTCCGGCGGCGCGCTGCGCGGCGGTCTCGTCGATATCGACCGCCGCGATCACGGCACCACGCCGGTGCAGAATACCCACGAGTTCCCGGCCGATACCCTGTCCTGCGCCCGTGACCAGCACGACTTTGCCCCGGACATCGAATACGGGCCCGGTGAGCCGGTCCAGCGGGGCGGGTAGCGGCTTCATGAACTCACCTCATACGATTCGGCATCGAACTGTTTGGTGCGGCGGCGGTATTCGAAACTCCAGCTCGGGTACAGCCCGGCATTGCGGCCGTCGGCAGTGGTGTAGTACGTCTGGCAGCCTCCGGTCAGCCACACCGTGTCTGCGCTGCGCCGTTCCATTTCCCCGACGAAGGCGTCCTGGGTTTCCCGGCGCACCTCCACCCGGCGGGCGCCGCGGTCGCGCAGGGTGCTCAGCGCGTCGACGATGTAGGCGATCTGTGATTCCAGCATGAAGAGGGCGGACTGGTTTCCGGCCGCGCCGAACGGGCCCAGGGTGCAGAAGAAGTTCGGGAATCCCGCCATGGCCGTCCCCAGGTAGGTTTGCGGTTCCTCGTAGTAGAGGTCGGCGATGGAGCGGCCGTCGCGGCCGGTGATCCGTTCGAAGGCGGTCGGGATGGGGGTGAACCCGGTGCCGTAGATGATCGTATCGACCTCGATCTCGTCGCCTTCGCGGGTGACGATCGACCGCGGACGCACCTCCGCGATACCGTCGGTGACCACCTCCACGTTGCCCTTGTCCAGCGCCGGCAGATAGGCATCGGAGAAGATGGCGCGCTTACAGCCGATGACGTAATCGGGGGTGGCCTTGCGGCGCAGCCGCGGATCCCGGATCTGGCGCAGCAACTGGAGGCGGCCGAGTACCTCGAAGGGGTGACGGAACCGGTTGTCGACGAAGCCGACCAGCCCGAAACTCTCGATCAGTCCGTACCAGGTACCGCGCACGGCCTTCTGCGCCAATGGCAGACGGCGCAGCAGGCGGCGTTCCAGACCGAGGGTGGGCCGATCCATCCGCGGTACGATCCACGGCGCCGAGCGCTGGAACACTGTCATCGCGGCCACCCGCGGCTGGATCTCCGGAATGAACTGCACCGCGGACGCCCCGGTGCCGATCACCGCGACCCGCTCCCCGGTCAGATCGTGGTCGTGATCCCAGTGCAGAGAATGAAACGTGGTACCCGTGAAGCTGTCCAGGCCCGGCAGATCCGGGTACTTCGCTTCCGCGAAAATACCGGCGGCGGACAGGAAATAGTCCGCGGTGAGCGATCCGCGGGACGTGTCGATCCGCCACAGGGCGCTCGCCTCGTCCCAGCGTGCGCCGGTCAGTTCGGTGTTCAAGCGGATATTGCGCACCACATCGTGTTCGGTGGCGACGCGGCGCAGGTAGCCGAGGATCTCGGGCTGCCGGCCGTAGGTCCGCGACCAGTCCGGATTCGGGGCGAAGGAATAGCTGTACAGCTGGGACGGGACATCGCAGGCGCAACCCGGATAGGTGTTGGCCTGCCAGGTGCCGCCGAGATCGGGGGCGCGCTCCAATAGCACTACATCGTCGAAACCCGCCTGCCGCAGCGCGATTGCCAATCCGATACCGCCGAAACCGGCGCCGAGTACGACGATGCTGTGATGGCCGGACAACACGCCGGAATCCGCCGGGTTCATCGCCGCGCCCCTACCGATTCGCGCCGGACCCGGCCGGTGATGCCTTCGGCGATGGATTTGGTGACCAGGCGGTTCACCGGGCTGGTCGCGGCCAGTACAGGTCGCAGCAGCGGATTGCCTTCGAGCGCGAAGGTCCAGACCAGCCGGGTCGCGGTGCCCAGTGACAGGAGGGTGAGGTCCTCGGCGAAACGGCGCAGCCCCGGTACGGACGCGGAATCGAGGGTGAAGGTCATCCGTTTCTGCTCCTCCCAGCGGTAAAAACGCTCATCGAGGCGCAGTGCGCCCCCGAGGGTCACCTGCCGGGTGGTGCCGGCGCCGAACGGGCGCGGCGAGGTCCAGTGGGCGGACGTGATCACCGGCGACCACGACACGAGCGCGTCGTCGGCGGTCAGGGTGTCCCAGACCTGCGCCCGTGAGGCGGGGATATCGACGATATGGGTATAGCGCCGGTCCGCGGTGTTCAGGAAGGTGTCGTCCGCCGGATCGAGCGGGAAGCTGGGAGACATTGTGCTGGTGGGCCTTTCGCTGTCAGATATCGAGAACCAACGGCCCGCCCGCGGACCGGGAGACACACGGGAGCATGTGGCCGGGGCGCTCGGCGTCGGTGAGGGTGCGGTCGCGGTGGTCGATATCGCCCGCGAGGACCTTCGTCTTGCAGGTGCCGCAGAACCCTTGGCGGCAGGAGAAAACGGCGTCGGGGTGTACCCGGCGGATGGCGTCGAGTGCGGATTCCGTGGCACCCACTCGCACCTGCCGGCCGGAGGCTGCGAGGGTGAGATCGAATTCCCTCCCGTCGGGGATCGGTGGCGCCGAGAACCGTTCGGTATGCAGCGAACCGGTCGGGTTCAGCGTGAAGAAGCTGCGCTGGGCGGCTTCGAGAACGGGCGGCGGGCCGCACACGTAAACCGCGGCCCCCGGCGGTGCGGCCGCCAGGGTCGCCGGGATATCGGGAATGCCGAATTCGTCGTCGGTCCGGATTTCGCTACCGGCGGGGAGTTCGCCCAGGAAAGGCATGGTGTCGCGGGAACGGCCCATGTACACCAGCCGCCCGCGATCACCCGCCGCATGCACCATGGGCAGGATCGGGGTGATGCCGATACCGGCGGCGACGAACAGGTAGGCGGCGGCGGTCTCCACGAAGGTGAACGCATTACGTGGACCGCGGACCCGCAGTGCGTCACCGGGCACGAGGGTGTGTGCCTCCATCGACCCGCCGTCACCACCGGACAGCCGGCGCACGGCAATGCGATATCGGGAGAGGTCCCGCGGATCGCCGCACAGGGAGTACTGGCGTTGCCGCCCCGAGGGCAGGAATACATCCAGATGGGAACCGGGACGCCAGGCGGGCAGCCTTTGCCCGTTCGGTCGCCGCAGGGTCAGCGACACCACGCCCTGTGCCTCGGTGTGTACTGCTTCCACCCGCACGTCGATATCGAAACCGGTGCGCCGCAGCGGGTTCGGTGGGGAGAGTGCGGGTGTGGTGAACACCTTCTTGTAGACGTCCAAGACAACGCCCAGGGCCTGCAGGCTCAGCGACGGCGCCGGTCCGGCGGTGTTCATCCGCGGGCCGCGGGGGAGTGCGCCAGATAGCGCAATGCGTTGTCCATCGAACCCAGTTGCGAGGGGTGGAAGCCCGGCCGCAGATAGCGCGGCATCTCGGTGAAGAAAGTCGTGAAACTGGGAATGACTCCGCGCACTGTCGCGCTGAGGAACTGCTGCCCCCAGAAGCGTCCTTTCGCCGGACTCGGGTCCTTGCGGTAGAGGTAGGCCGTGGACACCACGAACAACGGCAACAGCAACCCGCTGGCCAGCAGGCCGGTGCGCAGCCGGCGCGCATAGCCGCCGTCGACGTGCATATAGGCGTCGAACACCACGCTGCGGTGCTCGACTTCTTCGGCGCCGTGCCAGCGCACCAGGTCCAGCATCGTCGGGTCCATCCCGAGTTCCTCGAGCACCTTCGATTCGAGTAGCCATTCGCCGATCACCGCGGTGAAATGCTCCATCCCCGCGAACAGGCCCATTCGTTCCTTGAGCCACTCCTGTTCGGCGCGGCCGGTGAGCCCGTGGTCGCCGAGCATCCGGTCGACGAGCCAGGCGACCTTGGAGACGTAGGATTCGACATCCAGACCGATCGACTGGAGGTGGTTACGTGCGCTCTCGTGGCTGCCCGCGTGCATCGACTCCTGGCCGATGAACCCGGTGACCTCCTCGCGGAGTCGTTCGTCGTCGATATGCGGTAGTGCTTCGGCCAAGCAGGCCGCCATGGCGCGTTCGCCCTCGGGCAGGACCAGGTGCATCACATTCGTGACATGGGTCGCCAGCACTTCGCCGGGGATGTAGTGCATCGGGACGCCGGAGAAGTCGAAGTGCACGTCCCGCGCGTGGATCGCGTGGACTTCCTCGCGATAGGTGCGCGGCGGTGCGCTGTCATCAGCCATGCCCTGAACCGTACAATGCAACATATTCCCTTGCAATGTGGACGCAACAAAATTCTCCGGATTGTTGCCGATCGGGGTCGCACTGCTAGCGTGTCCGGCGTGCCCGCTCCCGCTCCCACCTCGAAAGACCCCCTTCCGGACGATCTCGAAGAACGTATCCTCGACGCGGCGCGACGGCAGTTCGAACGACTCGGCGTGAAAAAGACAACGATCGGAGATATCGCCCGGGCGGCTGCCGTCGACCGCGGCACGGTCTACCGGCGCATCGGCTCACGCGACGAGCTGGTTCGGGCGGTCACCACACGGGAGGTCCGCGTCCTGCTCGACGAACTACACGGGATTTCCGCGCGGCACACGACGGTCGACGCTGTCGTCGCCGACCTCTTCGTCACCGTGATCAACCGATGGCGCAGCCACCCCATGGTCAACCGGGTGCTCGCGGTGGAGCCCGGCCGGTTGCTGCCGCAGCTCACCACCGAGGGCGGCGCATTCTTCGCGATGGCGATCACCACGGCCACCACCGTGGTGGGTGATGCGCTGCGCCGGTTGCGGCTGCCGGATATTCCCGATCTCGCGACCCGTATCGAGATCGCTGCCCGGATCGTGCACTCGTTCATTCTGCAGCCGGTCGGTGCAGTCGATCTCGAATCCGAAGCCCGGCTCACGGAATTCGCCCACCGGCATATCGTGCCGCTGATCACCCGCGGGTATCCCGCCCACTGAGATCGTGGCCGGTATTCCGCCGCCGCGGCACGAAATGGGCCGGGTGAATTCACCGGCCTCGGTACCGGCCTCCGGGGCGGTGGACGGCGATGGGGGCAGCCGACAATTCTGCTCGTCCGGCCTTGGCTCACGCGCCGTCGTGCGTTCGGCCGGGTGCTGCGGACGGCGGCGACACGACGTCGCCGACGTGGGCTACGGATGAGGCCATGACAGAAATGTGCGCCGGCCGAATCCGGCCGGCGCACATTCTGCCACGGCGGTACCGGCCGCGTGTGGTGCGGCCGATACCGTTCAGCGGCTCGCGTAGACGACGAGAAGATCTCGCATAGCGCGGATTTCGCGATTCGCCTCGTTCAATGCGGTACGCAAACGGAGATTCTCGTCGAGGAGATCGTCGAGATCGCCCGTGGTGTCCGCGGTCCTGTCGGCGGTGCGGATATGCACGAGTTCGGCAATGGAGGCCGTCGGGGATTCCGTCACTGCCTCGGCCTGCGCACCGGCTTCGGCCGTGGTCTCGACCGCTGGAACCGTGACGCTCGCGGCAACCGGAATCTCGGACTGTTCGGCGGGTGTTTCCTGTTCCGTATTCTGCTC
The DNA here is from genome assembly GCF_001613245.1 of Nocardia speluncae NBRC 108251. Classification (GTDB taxonomy): domain Bacteria; phylum Actinomycetota; class Actinomycetes; order Mycobacteriales; family Mycobacteriaceae; genus Nocardia; species Nocardia speluncae. The sequence continues at coordinate 186,586 of NZ_BDBZ01000001.1, forward strand.
GGGTTCCGGAGCTTTCGGCTCGGAAACCGGCACCGGGGTCACGGCGGCGGGCGCCGGTTTCCGGGTGGCGGTCCGGCGGCGTTTCTTCGGTGCGGCCGGTGTGGCCTTCTCCCGGGTGGGCTCGGCTTCGGGCGCCTCCTGGGTGGGCTCGGCTTCGGGGAGCCCCGCCGCCTTGATCCAATTCGCGAGTGTGTTGGCGGCGGGCTGGCCACCTTCACGTTCGGAAACCGAAGTGCACGCGGCATTGACCGTTTTGCCCTCAGCGATAAGTTTTTTCACCCGATTGACGAGTTTGGTCTGTTCCCTTTTCGAGTAACGCACTGCCATCCTCTACCTCCTGCACTCCGAGCGCTTGCTGCGAGAATTGAACCATTGTGCAGTCGTTCTCGTTCGGCCGGGGTGCAATGGATTTCCGCAGAAGGGTGTGCTTCCATTCGACCGACCCTCGCGGAGGCCCTTTTCCGGCAATGATTTACGAAGGCAATCCCTCCACGGACGCGGTGCCGGTGGATCATCCGGAGAGGGGGAATTCACAGTGGGTTCGCGAGGGAACTTTGCGTCCCGGGGCAGCGCGGGCACACCTGATCCGGTCGAGTGTTCGAGCTCCGTCGACGTGCCCGATTTTCCGTGGTCTCGGTGGCGATCGGGATCGGGTCGAACCACGTCTCGTCTTGGCAACAGACGTTCACTCGATCCTGCCCCGGCTGTTAGTTTGGGGCTGCTTTCTGTCGATTTCCGGCACCGCGAGCGTGCAGAGGAGGCAGGTGGATGCGCAGCTCGGAAACCACGATGATCACCAGGCTGGTGGTGTTCGGCGGGACCGGTGATCTCGCCGGGCGTTATCTGCTGCCCGGGCTGGCCGCGCTGCGCGCCGCCGGCTACGTGGACGACGATTTCGAACTTGTCTGTGTGGACCTGAAGGAATGGGACGACTCGCGCTTCGAGGCATGGGCGCTGGACCAGCTCGACCGGCACGCGGCCGGGATACCGATCGAGGCGCGGCGGGCGCTGGTGGCGACCGCCCGGTACCGGCGTTCCGATATCCGCAACGCCGTCGAAGTGGCCGCACTGGTCGCCGGTGCTGGGCCCGTCGTGGTGTATCTCGCGCTGGCGCCGAACCTGTTCCCCGTGGCGATCCGCACCTTGCATGCTGCGAAGATGCCGGCGGGTAGCCGGATCGTGCTGGAGAAGCCGTTCGGCGAGGACCTCGCCACAGCGCAGAATCTCAACCGCCTGCTCGTGGATCTGTTGCCCGAACGGGCGGTGTTCCGGGTAGACCATTTCCTGGCCATGACGACCGTGCAGAATCTGCTCGGCAGCCGGCTGGCGAACCGGGTGCTCGAATCGATCTGGAACAGCGCGCATATCTCCAGGATCGAGATCGTCTGGGATGAGACCCTCACCCTCGAGGACCGGGCCGGCTACTACGACAGTGTGGGGGCGCTCAAGGATATGGTGCAGAACCATCTGCTGCAGTTGATGTGCCTGGTGGCGATGGAACCACCGATCTCGTTGTCCGAGCGTGATCTGCGGGACCGCAAGGTGGATGTGCTGCGCACGGTGCGGCCGCTCTCGGAAGCCGATATACCCCACCGGACCCGCCGCGGCCGCTATCGCGCGGGCACGATCGGTACCCGAGAGGTCCCGTCCTATATCGACGAGCAGGGCGTCGACCCGGAGCGGGATGTGGAAACCTTCGCCGAAATCGAACTGAGCCTGGACAACTGGCGTTGGTCGGGCACTACCTTCGTCCTGCGTACCGGTAAGGCACTGGCCGAGGATCGCAAGGAGGTCGCGGTCCACTTCCGGCCTGTCCCTTCCCTGCCGTTCGGCCGCGACGGGGCCGCCCGGCCGAATGTCCTGCGATTCGGGCTGGACCCGGAATGCCTGACGCTGGCCCTCACCGCCGCCGGTACCAGCGCGGACACCCTGGAGCCGTTGACCATGACGGCACCGATCGCGCCGCCCGAGCTCCCCGCCTACGGGACGCTGCTGCTGAATGTCCTGCTCGGCGATCCCGCATTGTCGATCCGTGCCGACGAGGCGGAGCAGGCGTGGCGGGTGGTGGCCCCGGTGCTCGCGGGCTGGGCGCGCGACCTCGCGCCACTGGAGGACTATGCCGCGGGGTCGGGTGGACCCGGCGATATCGACCGGGACCGATGAGGCCGGTGGACCCTGCGGCGCGTTCGCCGCTGCCGTGTGTAGTCGTGATGGGCGTTTCGGGCAGCGGAAAGAGTTCGACGGCCCGGTTGCTCGCCCTGCGCCTGGGCGTTCCGTTCGCCGACGCCGACGATATGCATCCGCGCGCCAATATCGCCAAGATGCGGTCGGGCCTCCCGCTCGACGACACCGACCGCGAACCGTGGCTGGCGAACGTCGGTCACTGGTTGCGTGATCGTGCGGTGGACGGAAATGGGGGAGTGGTCGCCTGTTCGGCACTGAAACGGCGCTACCGCGACAGCCTGCGGGCCGCCGCGCCGCGAATATTCTTCCTGCTCCTGACCGCGGACCGCGACGAACTACTGGAGCGGATAGCGCAGCGCGGCGAGCATTTCATGCCCGCCGCGCTGCTCGATTCCCAGCTCGCCGCACTGGAACCGCTCGAACCGGGAGAACCCGGCACGGTCCTGTACGGCACCCGCAGCCCCGGCCAGGCCGTCGATCTGGCCATCGCCTGCCTCGACGAGGCCGGCGCAGGCGACCAGGGGTGATCGGAGCGCCGGCCTGCGCGGTCAGCAGCCCATGGGGACATCCTCACCGCGGAAGCGGGCCTCGACGAAACTCCAGGCGTCGGCGAATCCCGCGGCCGCGGCCGTCATATGCTCGGCGATATCGTAGGTGGTCAGTTTTACCGGGGCCCCGGCCCGGCAGGCGCGGTCGGCGTATTCGGCCACCCCGTCGTACGGGGTGAGAGTGTCGAAACGGCCGTGCCACAGGTAGGTGGGTATCGCCGGGACACCGTCGAAATAGCGCAGGCTGTTCTCGTGCAGCACCTCCCGCGCCTCGGGACTGTCCATCAAGCTCTTCGTAGCTGCCATCTGTTCCGCACTGCGGAACGCCCCGTGGAACAGCAGGAATCGTCGGCAGGCGTCATGAGTGAACTCACGGAACCACAGGCCGTTCTCATTGAGCTGATCCGATATCGGCAGCCGGTGCGGGTATTCGCGTTCCAGACCCATGGCCGCGGCGAAAGCCAGACCGAAACCGGGATGCGGGGCGAAACCGAGCCCCAGCGCCATCTGTTCCAGATCGGCCGGGATCCCGCCGGCCACGGCAGCATCGATCTTCAGCTCCGGTGCATAGGACGGTTGCAGGGCCGCAGCCCAGCCGGTGGCGAGCCCGCCCCCGGAATAGCCTGCGACGGCGACCGGGGCATCCGCCAGACCGAGCTCGGCGACCTGCTGTACGGCGCGGACACTGTCGAGGGTGATCATGCCGCTGAGCCGGCCTGCCGCGTAGGCGACGGTGGGCCCGAGGTAGTCGGGTACGGAGACAGCCCAGCCGCGGCCGATCGGGAGCATGGCCCCGACCGCATCCTGGAGTTCGCCGTTGAACAGCGACCGCGACGGATTGCAGCGGGTGCCGAGCGAATTGATCAGCGCCTGATAGGAGACCAGAGGTGGATTGTCGACGCCGACGGGCATGAGCACGGTGGTGACACCCATGATGGGCTGATTGCGGGAATTGGTGGACCGGAAGGCGATCTGATGGCCCTCGGTGCCCAGATAGGGGCCGGTATCGATGGTTCGGGTCCGGACGACGTCGCCGGGCTGGAGATCGCCCAGGTTCTCGGGTTCGGTGTAGAAGGGGTCCGGATCGGGCTGGGGATACAGCGGTTCGGCTCTCGCCTCGACGCCGAACAACCCCACCGAGGCGAGGGTCAGCAACAGGATCAGGATTCGGGTCGAAACTCTGAACACGATCTTCCTTCGGGCAGCAGGAAACGACTCTGCGACGGGCTGGGCACTCGTGGTGCCGTTCGGCCCGTCGCCGAGGGATAGGCGAGATACACGGGCGGCTGCCCTCGCCGCGAAACTGCCGCCGCGGCGGCCCGGAGGCAGCGAGCGCGGTGATCACTCGAACGAACTGTCTCCGTTGGCTTGTGGCCGTGGCCCCAGTTCCGCGCGTGGCGGTTACTTTACGACGCGCACCGATCGTAGCGGTCGGCTCTGCCCGCGTATACGCCAGATTCTGCGTGAGCTCACAAGGAACCGGCGAGCTCTTGTTCACCGGTCCCAAGATCAGCGGCCGACGGAGTCCGGTACGGCGCCGCGCCGGGTGGCGGGTACCTGTCCGATGCTTGCCGATCACGGCTTCGATGCGTAACCGCCGGCGTGATCGGGTCCGGATCCACCTCCGCGGTTCCGGGTCGCCGCCGCGCAGCGCCGATACGAAGTGGGCCGATCAGGCAGTGGCGCCGTAAACGTAGTCGTCCAGCGGGAACCGCACCGCCTCGCGGTGGGCGTTGACGGTACTGGTGGGGCGCAGCAGCGCGGCTTCGCCGTGCTGATTGAAGTAGTAGCTGCGGGCGGTGGCGCAGTCGCCGCCGTAGAACACCGAGGAGTCGAGTTTTTCGGTCACCCGTTCCAGGAACTCGGTGTTGGCGCGTTCGGTGACCTCGAAGGTCGTCTCGCCGCGGCGGCGCAGCTCGCCGAGGAGCCGGCCCATATGCTTCATCTGCGCTTCGATGGTCGTGAAATACGATAGTCCGCTGTAGGAATACGGACTGTTCAGGCTGAGGAAGTTCGGGAATTTCGGCACCGTGATCCCCTCGTAGGCCTGGAAGCGGTTCTCGCGCCAGAATTTTCCGAGATCCACCCCGTCGCGGCCGGCGATCTCGAAGGCCGGGAAGTTGACGTCCCACAGGTTGAAACCGGTGGCCAGGATCAAGGTATCGATGGTGGTCCGGGCGCCGTCGGCGGTGACGATTGCGTCCGGCTCCACCCGTTCGATGGGGTTCGTTTCCAGCTGGACGTGGGGTTTGTTGAACGTGGTGAAATAGTGGTTGGAGAACGTCGGTCGTTTACACCCGAAGTCGTAGTGGGGTGTCAGTTGCTCGCGGAGCCGTTCGTCGCGGACCTGGGCGCGCAGATGGGCCCTGGCCAGTAGTGCCGCGGCCTTGTTCAGCGGCCGGGCCTGTTTGTAGTGCAGGACACCGACCACCATCAAGGCCTCCAGCATGGTCGTATTGACCATTCGGGCCGCCTTCTGTGTCGCGGGGAGCCGCGCGAAGAGCCGCTGCACCGCGTCGGGGATGGCCGTATCGATCTTGGGCACAACCCAGATGGGGGTGCGCTGGAAAACAGTGAGTTCGCGGGCGCGGGCGGCCACCTCGGGTACCAGCTGCACACTCGTGGCGCCCGTGCCGATGATCGCGACCCGCCGATCGGTGAGGTCGTAGGAATCGTCCCAGGCGGTGGTGTGGATGATCTTGCCGGCGAAGGTGTCGATTCCCGGGAAGGGCGGGGTGTAGGGCTGGGAGAGGAAACCGGTCGCAGTCAGCAGATAGCGGGCGGTGAGCGTTTCCCCGCCGGCCACGGTAACCACCCAGTACTGCTCCGCGGCGTCCCAGTGAGCGCGCTCGACCGTGGTGTCGAAGCGCATCCGTTGACGGAGCCGGTATTTGTCGGCGACGTGGTCGGCGTATTTCTTCAGTTCGGCACCGGGGGCGAACAGTCTCGACCAGAACGGGTTGGGTTCGAAGGAGTACGAGTAGGTCACCGAGGCGATATCGACGGCGAGACCGGGGTAGTGGTTGACGAACCAGGTGCCGCCGAGATCGGATTCGCGTTCGAGTATCACGAAATTGCCGAGGCCGAGCCGGTCGAGCTCGATACCCGCACCCATACCACCGAATCCCGCACCGATCACGACGGCGTCGTACCGAGGTGCCACGTCGAACCTCCCAGCGAACTGAACCATACGTCACGGAATGACGCATCATTCCGTTTGTGATGACCGTATCATCAGGGGCGTGACGAAGCCACAGACGCGGGCCGAACGCCGCAAGGCCGAACTTCGGCGCGACATCATCGATACCGCCTTCGTCTGCTTCGCGGAGAAGGGCTATCACGCCACCGGTATCGCCGATATCGCTGCCGACCTGGGTATCGGGCACGGCACCTTCTACCGGTACTTCAGCAACAAGCGCGACATCATCGACCATGTGATCGACGATCTGGCCGCCCGTATCGTCGAAGCGCTGGGGACCGACAACGCCCCGGACGCAGCAAACACGCTGGACGAATACCGGCGCCAGATCGAGCGGATCGGGGATGCGCTCACCGGTATCCTGCTCGCCGATCGCCGGGTGGCGCAGCTGCTGCTGTTCCACGCGCCCGGGATCGACGACGAGCTGACGCGGCGCCTGTACGGCCTGCTCGACACCGCCGACGCGCTCACGGCCGGATACCTCGACCACGGGGTGGAGCTGGGCTATCTGCGCGCCGACCTGGACACCCGTAGCACGGCCCGTGCGGTGACCGGCATGCTGCTCGCCGGGGTCGTCCACGGCCTCCGTGACCCGGACGAACAGGCCATCGCGGAGTTGAACCAGGCAATCCGCCGGCTGCTGATCGACGGGGTCGCCGCGGGGTGACCGGCGCTCCGCGGCCGATCGGCGCACCGGGCGCGGATCCGGCGGGCGCCTACAGTGGAGTCCATGTCGCCGATGGACGAATGGCATCCGTCCACCGTCGCAGACTGGAGCGATGAACGCCGCCGGGCCCGGTTGCGCGAAACGCGTCCGGGATATCGGTGGAAGGCATTGTCGCGCACCAGACCGGCGTTGCTGCGGGTTGCCGTACTACTGATGATCGCGCTGCTCGCCTTCGCACAGTACTGGGAACACGATGTGGCGCCGGAACGGCAGCGGCTGGCCCGCACCGAACCCGCGCTGCTCCCGGTCGCCGGACCGGCCGAGCCCGGCCTGCGGGATACCGCAGTCGTCGATTTCGTCGGGCTCGGCGGACTCAACGCCAGCGATACCGCGGCAGCCCTGCCCACGCTGCGCACGATGGGGTCGGTCTGGGCGATCCGCTACGACAATGACGGTATCGACACCGAAGTGATCGCCGAATTGGTCATCCGCGCCGCCGTGATGTCAGGTGTGCACAATATCGTGCTGGCGGGCCACAGCATGGGCGGAGTGATCGCGCTGGAGGTCGCGCGGCATATCCACACCGGTAGCGACCGGCGGCTACTGGCGGTACTGCTGGATTGCACACCCCTGGACCTCGATTCCGTGCGACCCGAAAGCCGGGGCCTCGGTGAGGATATGGTCCGGTGGATGGGCTGGCTTCCCGGCGCCCGGGAGAGTCGCGGCCTGCGGATCGCGGTGGAAACCTATGCCCGGCGTGAACGGTTCCTCGACTACACGGGCGTTCCGGGAATCCGGGTCGACCAGTTCGGCGCCGCGGTCGAACAAGTATTGCGGGACAAGATCTTCAACGCCGACGCCGCCAGCAACGGGCTCATCGAATCCCAGTTCCTGGCCATTGTCGCCGGCGGTGCCACCGACGACCTCCGGCACCTGTCCGGTGCGGCGCGCGGCAAACCACGTCCGGCGATCGTCTTCATCCGGCCACACGACGCCACCCGCGACCGCGTGGTCGACGTCGCGCACACCCATCAGGTGCTGATCGACGAGGTCGGTGGTGTGGACGGCAATCTGCTGGTGGTGAAGCCGCGTGGCACCGAGCATGCCGATCCGCGGCAGCATCCGGCCGAGTACAACAAGGTGATCGGCCGGCAAGTGCTGCCCTTCGTGGAGCGTTACCGGACGCAGATCACGGCCGCGAGTTCGGTGACGCCGCCACAGTGACCTCCGACTCCGCGGTACCGGTGAGGTAGCGCTGCACCGTGGGACCCAGCCAGGCGATCACCTCGTCCCGAGTCATGGTGACCAGCGGGGGAAAGCACAGAACGAACCGGCACAGGGCCATGCCGAGGATCTGCGTGGCGGCCAGGCCGGCGCGGGTCGCGGCCTCGTGTGGGTCGTCGTGCGCTGCCGTGATCACAGGGCCGAGCTGGCCGGCGAAGATTGCGCGCATCCGTTGGGCGACGGCCTCGTTGGTGACGCCGGCGCGCAGCAGGATGAGCAAGGCCTCGTCGCGTTCCCAGCGCTCCAGGAAATGCGCGACGAGCGCGGCGCCCATACGGTCGCGCGGGACGGCCGACAGATCCGGTAGCTCCAGATCGAATTCGGCGGCGGCGGCGAAGAGCCGCTCCTTGTTGCCGAAGTAGCGCATGACCATGGCCGGATCGATCGAGGCGTCCGCGGCGATCGCGCGGATGGTCGCGCGTTCGTACCCGTCGGCGGCGAAACGCTCACGCGCCGCCGCGAGGATCGTCTCTGTCGTTTCTGCTGCCGATCGCTTCATGTCAACAAGTGTAGGCCAACAAGTGTTGACATAGCGTTCGCGGTCGCTTTATCGTTGTTGCCAACAGTTGTTGACTTCAGAAAGGCGCAGGTGGGAGACATGTCCACACCCGAAATCGACGTTATCGTCGTGGGCGCGGGGCCGGTCGGCCTCACCACCGCGATCGTGCTTACTCAGCTCGGGCACCGGGTGCGGATCGTCGACGACCAGGCCGCCGGGGCGAACACCTCCCGTGCCGCCGTGGTGCATTCGCGCACCCTCGAACTCCTCGACCCCTACGGCGTTGTCCCGGCATTGGCCGGTCGCGGAGTGCCCATTCCGCGCTTCACCATTCGCGACCGGGACCAGGTGCTGGTATCGGTGCCTTTCGCCGGACTGCCCACCGCCTACCCCTACACGCTGATGATCTCCCAGGCCGATACGGAGAAATTCCTGCTCGAGCGGGCGGCCGAACTGGGCGTCGTCGTGGACCGACCGGTCACCGTGGCGGCGATCGTCCAGGACGACGACTCGGTGACCGCGACGCTGTCCGACGGCGAGCGGATATCCGCCCGCTATCTGATCGGCGCGGACGGGATGCACAGCACGGTGCGTGAGGAGGCGGGGATCGGATTCACCGGCGGCAGCTACGTGGAATCGTTCGGCCTGGCCGATATCCGGTTGACCGGCGGCATCCCCTGCGACGAGGTCATCCTCTATTTCTCGCCGGCGGGCCTGGCAGTGGTGGCGCCGCTACCCGACGATATGTACCGGGTCGTCGCTGTCGCCGACGACGCACCGCGTGATCCGGATACCGGCTTCGTGCAGCGGCTGCTGGACGACCGCGGCCCGCAAGCAGTTCCGGCGGTGGTCACCGAGGTGGTGTGGGGTTCGCGCTTCCGCGTCCACCACCGCCTCGCCGACACCTATCGGCGCGGGCGCATCCTGCTTGCCGGCGACGCCGCCCATGTCCATTCACCCGCCGGCGGACAGGGGATGAACCTCGGTATCGAAGACGCCGTAACCACCGGCCGGATGCTGTCCCGGGTGCTGCTCGGAGAGAGCACGACGCTGCTCGACGAGCACGCGGCGGCACGACGCACCACAGCCCGCTCGGTGATGTCGACCGCCGGAAGGCTCACCGATGCCGCCACAATACCGGCCGCCGCTCGGCCGTTGCGCAATATCGGGCTGCGTATCGCCGGTGCCTCGCCGATCGTCCGGCGGCGGCTCGCTCACCGGTTGTCCGGGCTCGACCGCCGCTGAACCGGAACCGAACCACTCGAGGAGACCGCCATGCGCGTCGTCAACGAACACCATGCAAGCAAGGCCCGCCTGGCCGACCCCACCGGTAATGGGTTCCTGCTGCTCGCGGCCGAGGTAGGTGACCAGTTCGGGCCCCTGCCGCGGCCCTCGGCGCCACGCCGCCGGATACTGGCACGGATCGGCCCGCTGAGTGAGCGGCTGGCCGAACGGCCCGATGTCCTCGAGGCGACGGTCTTCCGCGCCGCGCTGCGCCCACCTGGTGAGGGCGCGCAGATCCTGCGTGGCGCGGGTGTGCGTCCCGCCCGTTTCGATGTCGTCGTACTCGTCAGGACGGAATCCGTGGCCGCACTCGCTGCCATCCGCACCGATCCGGCCTGGCGAGAGCTGGCCGGCCTGCTGGGAGAGTCGGCGCGCCGCACTCATCTCGTTGCGGCGAGCAGTCCCGCCCGGATCGGCGATGTGGACCACGGTCCCGACCACTGGTTCCTGTTCAACTACTTCTATGGCGACGACCCTAGGACCGTGCACGATATCTGGGAGTACACCGCGGGTTGGTTCCAGCGGAAGACGGCGCTGCCGAACTCGGTGCCCCTACGCCCGCTGCCGGGGGAACTCGCCGACTACACGCTGATCAACCACGCGTCCTGGCCGGCGCTGCGCACCTTTCTCCCCGGGCTCCTTTTTCGCCCGACATTCCGTTCGTTCGTCCTCGCGAACTTCGCCGCGAACGGTATCGCCGCTCAGCCGATCATCTACCGGCGGCTGCCCTGAGCATCCCCGCCGGATCCGGATTGCCGGCAGATCGCCGATGGTTGCCGATGGCGCCGATCGTGCAGTGTTTTCCGGCGTGACAGCGGCTCGGGGAATTGCCGTTCACCGGATTCCTCCGGGTCACAGGGCTGTGAACTGCATGGAATCTCGTCTACCGAACTCGAATGACACCGTTCACCAGGGGCTGGGATTTCGAGAATTTTCCGGCTGCCCTGTTTGCCGGGAATTGTCCCGGGTAGTTGCCGGGGAGGTAGCCGATCGACACTCCGCACCGAGTGAGTGCCCGGCGGTTACCCGAAACAGCCGAAGCCGCGCCCGATGCGGAACCGAACACCGGGAGCGGCGAGCACGCCGAATCGCGGCGGCTACCGGCACCCGGATCCGGGGGCAGCCGTCCTCGAGCGCCCGGCCCCGGGAACGGTCCGCGTGACGCGACTCGGTTCGCCGATCACGTATCGGACGAGAAGCTAGGAGGAGCAGCCATGGCTCAACAGGTGGAAGAACTGATCGGAGACGCCGTCTACGATCTGGACGGCGACAAGATCGGCAAGGTGAAGCGGGTCTACGTCGACAATTCTTCCGGCGCCCCGACCTGGGCGTCGGTGAGCACCGGACTTTTCAGCGACGATTCCCTGGTGCCGCTGGCCGGAGCTCAGCTGCGGCAGGACACTGGGGAACTGCAGGTCCGGGTGCACAAGGAAGCGGTGAAATCCGCGCCGCATCTGGAACACGACGGCCTGATCAGCCGCGAATCGGAGGACGAATTGTTCGTCCACTACGGAATCGACCCGGGTCGCTCCGGCTGGGACGACTACGGGCGGCACGCCGAGCGGCCCGGCGGCGATACCACGGGTACGGCGGCCGGTATGGGCACCGCCGCGGGCATGGGCACCGCCGCCGGTATGGGCGGCACCACCGCACCGCCTGCGGACCGGGAATCCATGGTGCGTTCGGAAGAACAGCTCGACGTCGGCACCGAAGAGCGGGAGTCCGGCCGGGCCCGGATGCGTAAATACGTGGTCACCGAAGAACAATCGGTCACCGTGCCCACCCGCCACGAGGAGGTGCGCGTCGAACGGGAACCCATCACCGACCCCAGTACGGTGAACGCGGACCTCGGTGACGAAGAACGGGAGGTCACACTGCACGAAGAGCGGGTGACCGTGCACAAGGAATCCGTGCCCGTCGAACGGGTCCGCCTCGCGGTCGACGAGGTCGAGGAGGATCAAACCGTCTCCGATACCGTCCGTAAGGAACGGATCGAGACCGAAGGAACCGATCGCGACGACCGTCGCTGAATCCTGCACGCCACGGGATCCCGGGTGAGGAGCCCGGGATCCCGTTTCGTCGGGAACCCGCCTCCTCGGCATTCATCGGCCGCCGTTGCGGATAAGCGGAGATATCCCGTCTGGTGGCCGCGCGCTCGATTGCACCGATGACTTTCGGATGAACCTGTCGTCGATACTTCCGGATAGACCGGCAGACAGGAGTCCAGGTATGACAGGACCTTTTCGAACGGGCACGACCACAGTGCGGGCACACGGCCTCGTTCTCGGCATCGAGAGCTTCGGCCGCGAGGACGATCCGCTGGTTCTGCTGATCGGCGGCACAACCATGCTGTCGTGGCCCGGCGTGTTGTGCGAGCGGCTCGCCTCGGGCGGGCGGCGCGTGGTCCGCTACGACCTGCGAGACTCCGGCGCATCGACGACCCTCGACCCGGAGAACCCGGCATATGACCTGCGGGATCTCGCTGCCGACGCGGTCGCGCTGGTCGAGACGCTCGGTGCCGGGACTGCCCATCTCGGCGGGATCGGCGTCGGCGGGATGGTCGCTCAGGTCGCCGTGTTGGACCACCCGGATATGTTCTCGGCACTGACCCTCGTCGGCACCCGGCCGGTAGCGCCGGGCCCGGTCGACGATGACCTGCCCGACCACGACGGCGCGGTGATGGGCGCGATGTTCGCCCGCCCACAGCCCGACTGGACCGACCGGAACGCTGTCGCGGCGTTCGCCGCCGAGGGGGCGGAGCCGATGGGCAACGATCCGCAGCAGGCGCAGGCGACGGCGGCGCGGATCTGGGACCGGACACCGTCGGGCGATCCCGCGGTGCACCAGGCGAACCAGCTCGGGATGGTGTTCTCCCGGATCGACTGCGCCCCACGCTGGCGGGAGCGGCTCGGTGAGCTCGATATGCCCACGCTCGTGGTACATGGTCGCGCCGATCCGTTCTTCCCGGTCGGCAACGGCGAGGTCCTTGCCGCCGAAATCCCCGGGGCGCAACTACTTGTCCTCGACGATATGGGTACCGCCCTGCGCCATGCCGCGGCAGACGAGGTCGCGGCCGCCATGCTCGCCCTGTGAGCTCCCGGATTGCTCGGCATCCTGAGCCGGCGGATCGCACGGATGCCGCGCAGCGGGACGCCACATCGCCCGGTGCACGTCGCGGCTGGTCAGCTCTGCAACGGCCCGGACCGCTCCCCGGTCAGTGGCTGTCGACGGCAGTTCCGGCTGTCCGGCCGAAATGAGGTCCGGTCCGCACCGACCACAGCGGGTCGCCGCCCGGCGCGCTTCGGCGCACTCCGGTGGGCGGCGATACCGGTTACGCGTCCTGTCCGACCTCGGCCTGTTCGGCGGTTTCCGCTTCGGTGAGGGACTCCCGTTCACCTCCGGGCAGGGCCGGGGTATCGGGGCGACCTGTTCCCGCGGCGGGAAGCAGCCGTGGCAGCAGCGCGGAGCCCGCGGTGGCACCCGCCGCCGCGGTGGTCGCGATGGACCACCCGATGGGACCGAGGGGGGTGCAACCGAAGTAGGCACCAAGCCCCGGCGTCATGACGACGACCCCCAGAACCGCACCGCTGGCGGCGGTGGTGACCCACACCAGCGGGCTGCGATAGCCGGCGACCAGCGTCTGGCCCAGCTGGGTGCCGATCAGTGCGACCAGACCGATGGTGTCCGCACGCCGCTGGGTGCCGGTGTATCGGCCGACCAGCCACGCGGCCGACGCGCCGGTGGCGGTGGCGACACCGCGGACGGCGATCGTCCGGATCAGGTCGGAGCCGAGGCTGGCCGGTGGGATCGCGGCGAGCTGGCGTGCCCGCTCCTCCACCCAGTCCGAGTCGTCCTGTGTTTCGACACCTTCCTGACCACCGGCCAGGGCGAGCGCCAGGGCCGGGAACATATCGGTGAGCAGGTTGACCAGCAGGAACTGGCGGGTCCCCAGCGGTGCCCGGCCGCCGACCGCGGTCCCGAACAGAGTGAATGCGATCTCGCCGGCGTTGCCGCCGACCAGCACCGCGACCGAATCGGCCACTCGCTGCCACATACTGCGGCCTTCGACCAGCGCGTGCAGCAGTGCCCGCGGGTCGGGTTCGGTGAGCACGAGATCGGCGGCATTGCGGGCGGCCGCCGAACCGTGCGCGGCGATACCGATCCCGATATCGGCGGTGCGGATGGCGGCGGCATCGTTGCTGCCGTCACCGGTCATTCCCACGACATGGCCGTTGCGGCGCAGCGCCGTGACGATCCCGACTTTCTGCTCCGGGTCTATCCGGGCGAAAACGGTGCTGCGCTCGATCAGCTCCCGTCGCTCGGTTTCGTCGAGTTCGTCGAGGTCCGCACCCGTGGTCACCGTGCCCACGGTGATGCCGAGCTGCCGGGCGACCGCGGCCGCGGTGACCGGGTGGTCGCCGGTGATCATGCGAACCCCGACCCCGTTGTCCTGTAGCGCGCGCACGAGATACGGGGTCTGCGGGCGCGGTCTATCGGCGATCCCCAGGAACCCGAGCAACGTGAGTTCGTCCACGGCGGTCTCCATATCCTGCGGATGCTCCGGCAGGTCACGGCGGGCCACCACGAGGACCCGCAGGCCCTGTTCGGCAAGATCTCGTACCTTGGCATCGGCGTGTTCGCGCAGCTCGTCGGTCAGGGACGGATCCGGTTTCGTACCGGTGCCTACCCGCGTGCAGCGCGGCAATACAACCTCCGGTGCGCCTTTGACCACGAGCCGGAGTTTGTTCGCAGTCCGGCCGACTGCCGCGGCGTATCCGCGGTTGGATTCGAACGGTATCTCGTCGAGGGGATCCCAGCGGTGGGCGTCGGATTCGAGCGTTTCGGCGGCGGCGTCGAGGACGGCGCGGTCGGTGGCATGCAGCACCGGCCCGTCGTCGGGTTCGGGGCAGGCCCGGGCGGCGGCCCGCAACAATCGCTGCGCCGTGGCGGAATCGCTGCCGGGTCGCCATTGTTCGTCGAGATCGGCGAGTGCGGTGAGCCGCAACCGGCCCTCGGTGAGGGTGCCGGTTTTGTCGAAGCACAATTCGTCGACCCGGCCCAGTGCCTCCACCGCACGGTTGGCGCGGACCAGCACTCCGTAACGGGACAACCGCCGCGCCGCCGCGAGCTGCGCCACCGTCGCCACCAGCGGCAACCCCTCGGGCACCGCGGCCACCGCCACCCCGACACCGTCGGAGATCGCCGCGCGCAGGGTGCGCCCGCGGAGGCCGCCGAGTGCGGTGACGATCGCGCCGCCGGTCAGCGTCAGCGGCAGCGCGCGATCGGTGAGTGAGCGCAACTGCGCCTGCACACCACCCTTGTCCGGTGGTACCGCCCCTGCCGTAGCGCGGCCGGCCTGCGTATCGGCGCCGACCGCGACGACCACTGCCACCGCGGAACCGCTGACCACGGTGGTGCCTTCGAAAACGAGGCAGGCGCGGTCGCCTACAGCGGCGCCTGGAGTGGCCTCCACTGTCTTGGGAACCGTCACCGATTCACCGGTCAGCCCGGATTCGTCCATTTCCAGGTCCTCGGTGCGCAGCAGTCGCGCGTCGGCGGGAACCACCTCGCCCGCGTGGACGACGAATACGTCCCCGATCTCCAGGCACTCGGCGGGCACCTCGGTGCTCGCCGGTTCCGCGGCGTCGATCTCGGCCCGGTCGATCACCTTGCCGTTCAGTCGCTCCCCCTCGAGTAGTTCCTGCAATTCGTTTTCCGCCGCCTGCCGCTGACGGGCGGAGATCATGGCGTTCACGGCGAGCACCGAGGACAGCAGCACGGCATCGGACGGGGAGCCCAGAATCGCGGTCGCCACCGCACCCACGCCGAGCACCGGGGTCAGTGGGTCGGCCAGCTCGCGCCGCATATGGCCGAGGTAGCCCGTGACCGGCGCGAACGCGGTAGGTATCGCGCTGCGCCCGGCGGGCTCGCCGGTGTGCCGTTGCGCCGGGTTCGCCGGCTCCGGCAACCGGGACAGCACCTCGCCCGGTTCGAGGGCATGCCAAGGCAACAGTGGTGCGGGCGCGCCCACGGCATCCGGCCGGGCCGCCCGCAGACCGGTCACCGCGCCGTTGAACAGGCCCGCGAAGTTCGCCGCGATCATCGGCGCGGTACGGGACCGGGCGTCCGGTGCCGCGGCCAGGATCAGCCCGGTGAGGCTACAGGCCGACAACGCCAGGGTGCGACCGCGTTCGCTGACCTGCCGCGCGGGCCCGACCGCCGCCAGCGTGCGCCGCACCTGCTCCAGGTTGCGGCACAGCAGGTCCGCCGACCACGGCACATGGATACCGCCGCCTTCGCAGCCGATGAGACCGATCGCGACATCGGCGTGGTCGAGTGCCTTGTGCGCCCGGGTGCTCAGCACCGCCACTGCGTGACCGTCCTGCTGCAGGCGTTCCACGTGCGCGCTGAGCGACCCGCGCGCGGACACGAATTCGTCCGCGACCCCGCGTAGTTCGGCAGCGTCGCGGTGACCGGCCAGCACTGTGCGCAAACCTGCGCGGCGGGCGGCGTTGAGCACACTGTGTGCGCGCGGATCCAGTTCTCGGCCGATCAGTACCCGTCCGACGACCCGGTCGCCGAAACGCAGTTCCCGTTCGACCGGGCGGCTGGTGGGCCCGCGGTCGCGAGTTCCGGAGTGTGGGTGCACCAGCCGCGTCGGATGGCCGTCGGTGCCGGCGTTGTCCTCCGGTGACCACAGCAACCGTTGCGCGGTGCTCCAGACCCGCGCATCCGGCCACTGCGGATCAGAACTCTCGGCCTCGAGCACCACCCGGCGGGTGGTGGCCAGGGATTCGGCATCGACGACCACCGCCGTCAGCCTGTCGAAGCGCCGCCACGCGGCCGGATGCAGAGTGAGGACACCGGCCGCTGACAGAGTGGTGGATACAGTGGCCGAGTAGACCTCCCGCCCGGCCCGCGCCGCTTTCGGGGCGCCGAGAAGGAGGGCGTCGGCGATATCGCCCGCCCGGCCGAGCCCGGCGAGGGTGGTGGCACCGGCGAGCGCGGCGGCGGAGGTTTCGTCGGCGACCCGCTCGACGGGTCCGTGCGGTAGGTCGGTGGGCCGGGTGAAACGCGGTAGCGGTTTGTCGACCCCGAAATGCTCGGCATCGACGATATCGGCCTCCCATTCGCGCCACTGCGCGTGCCGAGCCACGGCTTCGGTGAGGGCGAAACCACGCTGGACGGTATCGGCCACCAGGTTCGTCACGCCGCCGGCCGCGCCCTCGCCGAGCGCCGAGCCCGCGGCATTGGCCACCGCCAGCAGTAGATCGGTGCGGGTACTGCCGAGCCGTTCCTCGAGGTGCCGGCGCAGCCGGGGCTGAGCGTCGGTGAACGCCGCGACCGAGCGCACACCGCGCATGACCCCGCGCAGCGGGGGGACGGTGCCGGCCGCGGAGATCGCGATCGCGCAGATATCGCCGGCTACCTCGATCGCGGCCGCGATCACCGGTTCGCGGTCCGCGGGGAACTCCACGGCGCGGCTCCAGCCCGCGTCGGCGACCTGTGATTCGCGTTCGACCTCCTCGATCTCCGCGAGTAACCGGTCGAGGTCGGCGCCGCTGGACAGCGCCGTCACGATCCGCCCGGTGACCGCGTTGACCCGCCACCACTGCACCCCGCGCAACCGGCCCAGATGCTGTTCCAATGCCCCGGTGACCGCGGACCGGTGGGTGTCGTCCAAGCCTTGGACCTCGATGGTGGCCCTGTCTTGCGAGATCGCGACCCGGCGTTGCGCGCGCCGGTCCCGGGGGTCGAGCAGCGCCGTCAGGTCGGCGCGTAACTCGCTGTTCCGGCCGGGCAGCAGCGGCGCGATTCCGGTGGCCACCGTCGTGGCCATCTTCTCTGCGGTCCGGACAGGGGTTTCCGCCACCTGGAGTCCGGTGTCGACCGCCCGCTGGGCCCCTGAACGCATTGCTTCGGTCACCGTGGCGACCGGTGCGGTGATCAGCCGGGGAGACAGGAGTGAGCGCACAGTCGGGGACATACCGGGGCGCTACCCCGCGGGCGCGGCCGCAAACCGCTCCGAACGGCTCGCCGTATGTCGGAGGGCATCGATAGTCTCACCGCATGTCTTCGGCATGGTTGCGCGCGAACGCGGTGTCCTGGTCCCTGCCCCGTACCTCCGGTACGCTCGCCGGCGCCCTGGCCGATATGGAGTTCGTCCAGGCCGATCCGATCCGTGCGCCGGCGCGCGCCCAAGATCTGATTCTGCGTCAGCGTGTCCGTGGTTACCGGGCCGGGGATCTCGACCGTCGCTATCGCGAGCTCGGTATCGACGAAGACATGGTGTACGCCTACGGCTACACCGTGCCCCGGCTGCGTCGGCTCCTGCACCCCCGCCACCACCCGCGGGCGACGAACGGTGCCTACCCGCACGACACCCGGTCGGCCGAGGTACTGGAATTCGTCAGGCACCGCGGGGTAGTGCACCCGCGCGAACTGCAAGAGCATTTCGGCCATCGCGGGGTGGCGAACGCCTGGGGCGGTATCTCCTCGGCCACCACCGTGTTACTCGAGGAGCTACACCGTTACGGGCTGCTGCGAGTGGCCGACCGGGTCTCCGGTATCCGGCGCTACGAGGAGGCCCCGGCCTCCGTGGAACCGGCATTGGATCCGGCGGCGCGGCGCCGGGCGCTGGCGCTGCGTATTGCCCGCACCCTCGCCCCGGCGGCGGAACCGACACTCACCGCGACGGTCAACCGGGCCGTCCGCTCGATCGGCGGCGCCACCGGCTCGGCCACGATCCGGGAATTGCTCGCCACCGGTGAACTGGCCGCGCGCACCGTCGACGGCGTGCGCTATGTGTGGCCGGCCGATCTGGTTCCCACCGACCGCCCGGCGCCGGCGCGGGTGCGTTTCCTGGCGCCGTTCGACCCACTGGTGTGGGACCGGAAACGGTTCGGCGCGATCTGGGGGTGGGATTACCGGTTCGAGGCCTACACACCCGTCGCGAAGCGGGTCCGCGGCTACTACGCGATGCCGATGCTGTGGCGCGACCGGGTGATCGGCTGGGCCCTCTGCGCGGGTGCGGGCAGCGAAGTCGATGTGGGGTTCGTCGATGGTGCCCCCGGGAGTAAAGCGTTCGCGACCGCCTTGGACGCGGAGATATCCCGGCTACAGGACTTCCTCGGCCCGCCCCCGCGGCGATAACGCCGCTGTGTGCTGATGCCTCCACTCGGCGGTATCGATCATCTCGCGCGGGGTACCGGTGTCGAATATCGGTCTGCACGGCATGCTCGCCCGCCCTGGGCGTGACCGGCCGAATCCCCGCCCGCAGGTACGGCGTTTGCCGCCATCGGTCCGGGGTAGCCGCCTACCGGACCGGCCCGGCAGCCGGTGTGGCTGTTCGATCCGCATCGTTTCCCTGCCGGAACAGCGCCGGAAGCCGTCGGCCGAGGGAGCGGATATGAAGGCTGTGACATGGCAGGGCAAACGCAATGTTCAGGTAGCCGATGTGCCCGAACCGCGGATCCAGGAGCCGGGTGATGCCGTCGTCCGGGTGACCTCCACCGCGATCTGCGGATCCGATCTGCACCTGTACGAACTACTGGGCCCGTTCATGTCCGCGGGCGATGTGCTGGGGCACGAGGTGATCGGGGTGGTGGAGGAAGCCGGTTCCGAGGTCACGAACCTCTCGAAAGGGGACCGCGTGGTGGTGCCCTTCCAGATCAGCTGCGGTGGTTGCGTGATGTGCAGGCAGGGGCTGATGACGCAATGCGAGACGACGCAGGTGCGGGATCAGGGCTGCGGCGCGGCGCTGTTCGGCTACTCCAAGCTCTACGGTCAGGTGCCGGGTGGGCAGGCCGAATACCTGCGGGTACCGCATGCCGATTTCACCCATATCCCGGTGCCCGACGGTCCCGCCGATACCCGATACCTATTCCTGTCGGATGTCCTGCCGACCGCCTGGCAAGCCGTCGAATACGCCGCCGTGCCGGACGGCGGATCGGTGACCGTGCTCGGGCTCGGCCCGATCGGCGAGATGGCTGCGCGGATCGCGCACCATCGCGGATTGCGGGTGATCGGCGTGGACCTGGTCGCCGAGCGGCTGGATCGGGCTGCCGCGCACGGTATCGACACCATCGACCTGGGGGCTGTGGGTGGTGGTCTCGCGGACGCGGTTCGCGACTGCACCGACGGCCGGGGCAGCGATGCGGTGATCGAGGCGGTCGGTATGGAGGCGCACGGGTCGCCGGTGGCGGCCGCGGCACAGCGGGCCATCTCGTACCTGCCGGCCGTGGTGGCCGCGCCGGCGATGAACACCGCGGGCCTGGACCGGCTCGCCGCGTTGCATGCAGCGATCGATATCGTCCGGCGCGGCGGAACGATCTCGATCATCGGCGTGTACGGCGGGATGGCCGATCCGCTGCCGATGCGGGTGCTGTTCGACAAACAGGTCCAATTGCGCATGGGCCAGGCGAATGTGAAGCGCTGGTGCGACGATATCCTGCCGCTGCTCGACGACAGCGATCCGCTCGGTGTGGAAACCTTCGCGACCCACCACCTGCCCCTTTCCGCGGCACCCGAGGCGTATCGCATGTTCCAGGCCAAGGACAACGGCGCGATCAAGATTGTCCTGGACCCCGCTGCCTGACGCGGTTCGCTGTCGTGGGAGAAATTTGCGACTCAGGGGGAGATGTGTCGGTTCGGGTTGAACTCCGGGACGAAGTGCGCAATACCTATTAGCGGAGTTGGGCTGTCGCGGCAGTACGCGGCACGGGATCGAAGGAGACATCTGTGCGCACATTCACCGGCAAGGACGACGTCCTCGCAGCAGTGGGGGAGACTCTCGGCACCAGCGACTGGGTGGAGGTTACCCAGCAGATGGTCGATCAGTTCGCCGAAGCGACCGGAGATCACCAGTGGATCCATGTCGACCCGGAACGGGCGAAGCGGGAGAGTCCGTTCGGTGGCCCCATCGCGCACGGCTATCTGACCCTGTCGATGCTGCCGTTGCTCGGTTCGCAGATCTTCGCGTTCGAGAATGCGAAACTGGGTATCAACTACGGTTCCAACAAGGTCCGGTTCCCGAGCCCGGTGCCGGTGGGTGCCAAGGTCCGTTCCACCGCTGTGCTGGCCGATGCCACCGAGGTGTCCGGTGGTGCGTTGCAACTGGTGGTACAGCACACTGTGGAGACCGACGGTGGCAGCAAACCCGCGCTGATCGCGGAGGCGGTGAGCCGGGTCGTGTTCTGATCCGGTGGAGTCCGGCGCCGGTCAGCGATCGGCGTCGGTGAACCGGATGATCCCGCGGATATTGCGGCCTTCGAGCATATCGGTGACCCCTTCGTTGATCTGCTCGAGCGAGTACTCGCGGGTGATCATATCGCCGAGACCGAGGTCGCCCAGCTTGTAGAGTGCCAGGACCTCCGGGATCAGCAGCTGGGGGTTCCCGCCGCCGAACAGGGTGCCGCACAGGCTCTTCTGCTGGAAGGTCAGTGCCGACAGGTTCATCCGGGGATTGGTTTCCGCGGCATCGCCGGTGGCGGCGAGGACGCAGCTTCCGGCCTTCGCGGTGATCCGCATCCATTTGGCCAGATCGTGGCCGTCGCACCGGCCGACCGCCACGATCACCGTGCGGCACATCTGTCCGCCGGTGATTTCTTCGATCGCGCCGATCGCACTGTCGATATCGGAGTAGGTGTGGGTGGCGCCGAACTTCGCGGCCTGCGTGCATTTCGCCTCGACCGGGTCCACCGCGAAGATCCGCCGCGCCCCGGATATCACGGCGGCCTGTACCGCTGCCGTGCCCACCGCGCCGACGCCGATTACGGCGATATCTTCGCCGGGCCGCACTGCGGCGGTGTTGACCACGGCGCCGTATCCGGTGGTGACGCTGCAACTGGCGAGGCAGGCGATATCGAACGGGATGGTGGGGTCGATCTTGACCACCGAACTCTTGTGCACCACCGCGTAGGGGGCGAAGGCGCCGATCAGCGAGGTGGGGTGTACATCGTGGTCGCGGGCCCGGATGCGGAAGGTGCCGTCGGAGACGGCACCCCGGGTGAGTAGTTCCTGGCCGCGGTCGCACAGGTTGTGATGGCCCGATAGGCAGGATTGGCACAGCCCACAGGCCGGGATGAACGAGAAAACCACATGGTCGCCCACTGCGAACCGGTCGACTCCCGCACCCACCTCGACGATCACGCCGGCGCCCTCGTGCCCGCCGAGGATCGGGAACTCGGCGGTGGGGACGTCACCGCTGGCCAGCCGCTGATCGAACTGGCACAGGCCGGCGGTTTCGACGCGAACCTTCACCTCACCGTGCTGGGGATCGCCGATCTCGATTTCCTCGACCGACCACGGCTGCGCGTAATCCCAGATCAAAGCACCCTTGGATTTCATCGGCTTCCCTAACTGTCGTGACGGTCGTGCACGTGGTCCGCGGCAGTACCCAGATTGCCTGATAATGCCATTCTCGGAAAGTGTTATATCGAATTTTCCTGCCGGTTTCTTGCACGACCCGCACGAGAGCCCGCCGCGGCGCCGCACGCGACCGCGGCGCGACGCTGTCAGTACTGCGCGGAACCGAGGTCCACCGAGATGCTGCCGGCGGTGACGAACCGGGATTCATCGCTCGCCAGCCAGCACACCGCGTCCGCGATATCCTCCGGCATCGCGATCCCCTCCGGCAGCAGTGGAGTGTTCATCCCGCCCAGCCGTCCGTTGGTTTCGGCCGCCCGGGTGAGGGCGCCGACCATATCGCCGGAACCCATCGGTGTGGCCACCGGGCCGGGGGCGACGCTGTTGACCCGGATCGAATGCTTACCGAGTTCGGCGGCGAATGCTCGCGCCATCCCGGTGACGGCGTGCTTACTCGAGGTGTAATGAACCATGAACGGCTGCATGGCCACCCCGGATGCCGAACTGATGAGAACGATCGACCCACCGCGCCCGCCGTCGATGATGTGCTGCGCGCCGGCCATCACGGTGTTCCAGGTTCCGGTGACATTGGTGTCGATCACCGCCCGGAACGATTCCGGGGTGATGGTGTCCCAGGGCTCGGGGATGCAGATCCCGGCATTGGCCACGATCACATCGAGGCGGCCGAACCGCGCTACCCCCTCGTCCACAACTGCGCGCATCGCCGCGAGATCCCGGGTATCGGCGGCGGTGGCGAAGATCTTGCCACCGGCACCCTCCACCAGGCGCACGGTTTCGTCGAGATCGTCCGGAGTCGCCGAATCGTAGGGCACTGTGGGCGGCAAGGGGGCGCACAGGTCGACAGCGATGATATCGGCGCCCTCGGCTGCCAGTCGCTGCGCATGCGCACGGCCCTGGCCACGCGCCGCCCCGGTGACGAAAGCTACTTTGCCGGATAGTCGACCGCTCACTTTTGCTCCTGTCGTTATGGGAAACGTCCGACCATTGTGGGCCGACGGGTGTTCCACGCGCACAGGCCGGGGTTCCCCGGTAGCGCCGAAAGCGGCACGCAGCGGCGCCGCGATCAGCGGTGCCGTCCCGGACCGGCTACTCCGACAACGCTTTCAGAGCGATCTCGGCCAGCTCGGGCCGGCAGATGATCAGATCGGGCAGGTACGGATCGGGCCGGTTGTAGCGCAGCGGGGACCCGTCGAGCCGGGACACATGAAGCCCGGCCGCGGCCGCGACGGCGACCGGGGCGCAGGAATCCCATTCGTACTGGCCGCCCGAATGGGCGTAGATATCGGCCTCCCCGCGCACCACCGCCATTGCCTTGGCCCCGGCCGATCCCATCGGTACCTCGGTGGCCGACAGCCGGGCGACGAGCTGCCGGACCTCGACGGAGGGGCGGCTGCGCGACAGTGCGACCCGTACGGTGCCCGGGGGCGGTGGGGCAGTGAGCACCGGAGGCCGTCCGGTGTGCAGGACCGAGCCCATGGCCGGGAGTGCGACAGCGCCGGCCACGGGCTCGCCGTCCACCGCCAGCGCCACGTGCACCGCCCAGTCCGGCCGCCCCGGTTCCCCGAATTCCCTGGTGCCGTCGAGGGGATCGACGATCCATACGCGGGAATGGTGCGTGCGAGCCGGGTCGTCGGGGGACTCTTCGGAAAGTACGGCATCCGCCGGTCGAAGCTCGGCCAATCGGTCCAGCAGTAGCCGGTTGGATCGCTCGTCACCGACCCGGCCGCCGAGTTCGCG
This sequence comes from Nocardia speluncae NBRC 108251, assembly GCF_001613245.1. Lineage (GTDB taxonomy): Bacteria > Actinomycetota > Actinomycetes > Mycobacteriales > Mycobacteriaceae > Nocardia > Nocardia speluncae. The sequence goes on from NZ_BDBZ01000001.1 coordinate 210,375, forward strand.
GATCGACAGGAGCAATTCGCCGGCCTCTTCGGCCAAGGTTGCGGCGAGAGTGTGGTCGTCCATGGGGATCCTTCCTGGCGGGCGTTGCCGTCCGGATCCATCTAACACGCCTACGTCCGGCGCTCTCGCCGCGCGGTCGCGGTAGGGCCGGTGGCGGTGCGGCCCGTGTCCGGCCGGGGCCGGCGGCCGGTACGGGCGCGACGAGCCTCCGTCAGAAGGCCATGAACAGGATCTGATCCCGGGTGTAGTCGTGGCCGGGATGGTTCTCGGTCAGGTGCTTGCGCACGTTGTCGACCAGTTCGTCCTCGTCTGCGCCGGTCAGGTGTTCACCGCAGGGGCAGTTCAGCTGGGTTTTCATCGGTTGCCCTTTCATCGTGGGGAAGCAACGCCGCTCAGCGTAGTAGCCGGGGCGCCGCGATGACGACCGATCAGGCCCGGTGTACCGGCATCCGTTTGATGCCGTGGATGAAGTCGCTGTGCACATACTCCGGTTTCCCGAGTGTCACCTCGGGGACGCGGGTCAGCAGCTCGTGGAACAGTAGCCGCAACTGCATCCTGGCCAGCCAGGCGCCGAGACAGAAATGGGCGCCGCCGCCCCCGAACCCGGAGTGTGTATTCCGGGTTCGGGTGATGTCGAAGATATGCGGATCGTCGAGCGCGGTCTCGTCGCGATTGGCCGAACAGTAGAACAGCACGAGCTTGTCGCCGGCCAGGATCCGGGTGCCGGCGACTTCGGTATCGGCCACCGCGTGGCGAGCGAAATGCAGCACCGGTGTCGACCAGCGGATGAATTCCTCCACCGCGCCGCCGATTCGTGCATCGAAATCTTCCAGCAGCCATTCCCGCTGGGCGGGCCGGTCCACCAGCGCCTCGAATGCATGGGAGGTGGTCTGTTTGGTGGTGTCGTTACCGGCCGAGGCCAGTAGCACCATGAACGCCCCGATTTCCTCGTCGGTGAGGCTATGGCCGTCGACCTCGGCGGCGACGATGGCGGACATCAGATCGTCGCGGGGTTCCGCGCGCCGTAACCGGGCCAGATCGGTCCCGGCGCAGTGCAGAATTCCGAACTGCGCCATGAAGAACTCCGCGCGTTCGGCGAGGGCAGCGTATTCCTCGTCGCTGGAGCCGAACATGGCCTCGGCGGCCTGGGCGACCGAATCGCGTTGCGCCGGATCGATTCCGATCATGTCCGAAATCGTGCGCATGGGAAGTTTGCGCGACACGCTGTCGACGAAATCGACCGGCGCACCGGAAGACAGGTCCGCAAGGAACTCGCCGACGATCTCGGTGGCATTGGCCCGGATCTGGGATTCGATACGCCGCACCTGTTTCGGTGTGAACGCCGAACTGATCAGGCGCCGATAGCGGGTGTGCTCCGGGGGGTCCATGGTGAGGAAGAACGTGGTGGGCCGCTGCAGCTCTATGGGCATCGGGTCCATACTGATGCCCAGTGTCGAAGTGAACAGCTCGGGATGCCGGCTGACGAAGGCGATATCGTCGTGCCGGGTCACCGCCCAGTAGCCGGGTTCGGTATGCGGGAACAGCGCGGGTGGCGGTGCGTGCCAAGTGAGTCCGGGTTCGGTGCGCAGCTGCGCGAACACTTCGTCGCGGGCGCGGAAATCCCGGGCCCAGAACGCGGGCTGGGAAATATCGAGCCGGTGGTAGTGGCGCGATGCGGCGGGCGCGCTGTCGATAGGGCTCATGAGCGACTCCGAGCTCGGTGATCCATGGTGCGCGCGCGGAACAGGCGAGACAGGCTGAGTGCGCGCGAGTCGTAGAAATACTCTAGATCGCCACCCCCTCCCGGGCGGCGGCTTCCGGCGAATCCGGATGCGTCCGGCGGCCTCGCCACCCCCGGTCCCCTCATATTCCGCCCGATGGCCGTGCTCGGCGCGCGAAATCACCTGCTTCGAGTGCTTGTCCCGAAGTGATCGCGATGGACCGGACGCTGTGCGGCCAAAGATTTTTCGGCAGCTACCTGCGCGAATGAGTGCGGCGGAAATATTATTCGGGTGTTTTCCCGGCCGGCGATGAATTCGCGGCGGTGCTTCCGTCACCACTGTCGAGCCCTATTTGTCGACGTCGCACCACACCACAACCGGATAGAGAGAAAAACTCGATGCCAGATTCGTCGTTCAGCTCGCTGGGGCCCGGCCGCGCCCCGGCCGGGGTCGATACCTCCCGGGCCGGTATCGCTCGCGTCTACGATGCCAGCCTCGGCGGCAAGGACAATTTCGAGGCCGACCGTCAGGCGCTCGCCGCGGTCCTGGAAGTCGCGCCCGGTATGTGCGCGGTCTCGCGTCGGAACCGGGCCTGGTTGCGCCGCGTACTGCGGTACCTGGCCGGGGTCGTCGGTGTGGAGCAATTCCTGGATGCCGGTGCAGGGTTGCCCACCGTGAGCAATACGCATGAAATCGCCCAGCTGGTGAACCCCTGGGCGCGGGTCGTCTACCTGGACAATGATCCGATGGTCAGCGCGCAGGGCCGGGCATTGCTGGAAACCAACGAGGACACCGTCTATCTCCACGGAGATCTCACCGATCCGGATGTGCTTGCGGTGGATTCGTCGGTCTGGCGGTACCTGGACCAGGACCGGCCGGTCGCGGTGATACTGGGTTCCGTACTGCATCACCTGTCGGATTCCGCGGATCCCGCGAGCATCGTGGCCCGGGTGGTGGAGGCACTGAGCCCGGGGTCGTATGTGGCGATCACGCACTTCTGGGATCCGGGTGAGGATTCCCCGGACCACCAGCTCGCGCGTGAAGTGGAGCGGCGTTTCGTGGAAAATGCCGTGGGCTCGGGCTGGTACCGGACCCGAGCGGAGATCGAATCGTATTTCACGGGGCTGGAATTGATCGATCCGGGCGTAGTGCCGCTCGACGAGTGGTGGCCTTCGGGGCCGGTGCATCCGCCGGGGACCGCCGAAGAGCGTTTGATCCTGGGCGGAGTGGGTCGTAAGTGTGGGCTCGTGCCGTTGCTGTAGGTGCCGCGCCCTCGGTTTGGTAATGGTATTCTCTGAAAGAGAGAATTGGATTATACTTCCGCGGGACCGGCTGCCCGGTGGTGTGCGACAGAGCACGACCCCGGACGGCACAACACCCGCCGGAACTGGATAGATACCGTGAGCTCGTCGAACCAACCGTGGACAGTGGCCGAGGCGCCCGATCAGTCGGGCCGTACCGCAATGGTGACCGGATCGAACACCGGTATCGGCCTGGAGGTGGCGCGCGGGCTGGCCCGCCGTGGCGCGCGGGTGATCCTCGCCTGCCGCAACGACACCGCGGCCGCGCACGCCAAGCGGGATATCGAGGATTCGGCTCCGGGGGCCGATATCCGCACGACCCACGTCGATATCGGCAGCCTTGCCTCCATCGCCGACTGCGCGCGGCGCCTGCACGCCGAACTGCCCCGGCTCGACCTACTGATCAACAACGCCGGTGTCGTCACCGGTACACGGACGCTGACCGCCGACGGTTTCGAAAGCGATTTCGGGATCAACTTTCTCGGCCATTTCGCGCTCACCGCGCAACTGATCGATCTGCTCACTGCCGCGCCCGCCGGACGGGTGGTCGGCGTCGGCAGTCTCAGCCACGGTCGCGGCAACGCCGAACTGGATTTCGACGATCTGCAATCCGAGCACAGTTTCGGCCGCCTCCTCACCTATTCGCGGTCGAAGATGGCCGCCACGACGTTCATGGTGGAGTTGCAGCGCCGGCTCGCGACCGCCCGTGTGCCGGCCCTGTCGGTCGGAGCCCATCCCGGCGGGGTGCGGTCGACCATTCTGCGGGAACAGAGTCTCGTTGCCCGGATCGCCTACAGCGGTGTGGTGATGACCCTGGCCCGCCTGTTCACCCAGACCCCGGAGCAGGGCGCACTGCCGATTCTGCGAGCCGCGCTCGACCCCGCGGTGCAGGGGGGCGGTTTCTTCGGCCCGGCGAACCGCTGGGGACTGGTCGGCCCCCCGATCGCCGTGCCCGCCGCGCCGTCGGCCCACGACCCCGAAACCGGCCGGCGGCTGTGGGCGGTGGCCGAAGAACTGACCGGCGTGGAATTCTCCATCGGCACAACGGACGCGGCGACAACGGATCCGGCGATTTCGGACGATGCCCGGACGGCCCGGCCTATCGCGCCGCCCTCGAAGGAAGCGGCAGACGAAGGCGCGGCGCTGGAACGAGGCCGGTAGCCGGATCGGGGTCCGTCGCGGACTCGTCAACGCCGGCGAATCAGGCCTTCCTGCATGGTGGTTGCGCACAACCGCCCGGACCGGTCCAGGATTTCGCCATGGGCGAGCCCGCGGCCGCCGCCGGCCCATCGACCGTACTGGTCGTGCAGGAACCAGTCGTCGGCCCGCAGTGGCGCATGGAACCAGATGGAGTGGTTGACCGTCGCCACCTGGAGACCGTGGTCGCCCAGTTCTTCGCCGTGCGGGCCGATGGTCGCCGAGAGCAACAGCAGATCGCTCAGATACATCAGGCAGGCGGCTTGCTCGAGCCGCCCGTCGGGAAGCGGTGCCCGCGTACGCAACCACACGCGCTGCCGGGCCGGGGACACTTCGCCGCGCATGGCTTGCGCGCGGGCCGGCGGTTCCGGGAAGCGGGCCTCGATACCGAGCGCGTCGAGGAAGGTCGAGGTCCACTTCAGGGCCTCGGGATAGCCGGCGAAAGCCGAGGCGATATCGGGTAACTCATCGGGTCCGGGGGCGTCGAGAGTGGCAACCTGGTGTTGCAGACCTTCCTCTGTGCGGTGGAAGGAAGCGAGCATCGTGAAGATCACCCGGTCGTTCTGGAGTGCCTCGACCCGCCGGGTGGAGAACGAACCACCGTCGCGCACCGGCTCGACCACGAATTCGGTGGGAACGGTGGTGTCACCGGGTAGCAGGAAATACGTCTGCGCGGAATGGATCGGCCGATCCGCGGGAGCGGTGTGGCCTGCGGCCAATACTGCCTGACCCGCGACTTCACCGCCGTAGCTGCGCCGGGAAGGCCCGCCATGGGTGCGTCCCCGGAACCGGTACTCGCCGAGACGTCGGAGGGTGAGGCGGTCGGCCACCGATTCCGCGGGTCGCACAGCTTCCAGGCTCATGGCCACCTCCAGTGGTGCGGTGTGCGGCCGGGTGCCGCGGTGTTCGAGCGGGTGTGGTCGTGCCGTCGTCCCACATTCCGGTCCGGCGTGCGCACTGCGACCGGGGCGCTCCCGGCGCCGCACAGCGCGCCGGGAAACAGTGTGGTTCGCGGTCTTTCTCCGGCGCGCAGTGCCCGGCCGGTCATCGATTCATTTGGGCGCGAACCGCATTCCGGCGTCCAAGCGCAGGCACTGGCCGTTGAGCATCGCATTGTCGATGATGGAGCAGGCCAGCTTCGCGTATTCCTCCGGCCGGCCCATCCGCTTCGGGAAGGCGTTGCCCGCGACCAGCGGCGTCACCATCTCTTCCGGTACACCGGCCAGGATGCCGGTATCGAACAGGGACGGCGCGATGGCCAGCACGCGGACCCCGACCGAACCCAGATCGCGAGCCATGGTCAGGGCCATTCCCGCGATACCGGCCTTGGCCGCCGTGTAGGCGACCTGCCCGATCTGGCCCTCGAACGCCGCGATGGAGGCGGTATTGACAATAACGCCGCGTTCGCCGTCGGCGTTCGGCTCACCCTGGCTCATATGCCAGGCCTGCAAACGGTTCAGGTTGAAGGTGGAGATCAGGTTCAAATTGATGATCTGCTGGAACGATTCCAGATCGTGCGGCCCGGTCTTGGACAGCGTGCGCTTGGCGATACCGCCACCGGCGGTGTTGACCGCGATATCGAGCCCGCCGAGCTGTTCCACCGCTTCGGCCAGTACCGATTCGACACCGGTGTGATCGGTGACGTCGGCTTCGAAGAAGGAACCGCCGAGCTCGGCAGCGATCTTGCTGCCCTCACTGGCAGTGCGGTCGACAACGACGACCTTCGCTCCGCGGGCGGCGAGCAGTTCGGCGCTGGCCCGGCCCATTCCGGAGGCGCCTCCGACGACGACTGCACGTGCTCCCTGGATCTCCATAATTTCTGTCCTTCTCGGTGTACGGCACAGCCCATCGATCGCCGATGGGGCCGGTTACGTTATATCCGTCCGGGGAGCCCACACCCAAGTGGTTCGTAGAACTATCGGTGAAAGCGCTGATCAATCGCTCAGCCGGCAGATGCGGTGTCGAGCGGGTATCTCGCCGCGGCACGGGCCCGGTCGCCGTAGTGGAAACAGGTCACCAGATCGTCGGCTGCCCGGCTCCGCAGAATGCTCGTTATGCCGTGGCCTGCAGGTGGTGTGCCGACATCCCCACATCTGCCGGACCGGAACCCACCAGCATCCTCTTGAACGCCGCTTGTTCCCGCAGTCCGCGTTCCTCGGCACGTTGCCGAGCGGCCGGGCTGACCCGGGTGGCCGCACTGCGTGCGAGGTTGACCGGTACGCGCAGCGCGGGATACCACGGCGGCATATACGGCCACAGGCCGAGTTTGCGCATGGCACCCGGCCCCAGGTACATGCTGGAGATCGACAGATGCTGGGCGCGCGCGATCCGGCCGCGTAGCCACGGCAGGTTCGGATAGTTCCAGGTCAGTGGGTCGTTGGCCATCGGCAGGGCGAGCTGGCGGGTGGTCTCGTCAGGATTCGTGATGGCCGTCATGGTGTGGTAGAGAATCCGGACACTGTCGCGGAATCCGGTCGGCAGCCACTCATCCGCAACACCCATCAGCCGGCCCACGTAGCGGGCGAGGTGGGCCGCAGCCTCCCGGTCCTCGCGGGACGGCACGATCCCCATCACCAGACCGCCGACGAACGGCGCGATGAGCGCACCCACCAGTGTCGCGGCCATATCCGTCTGGTTGATCGGCAGGCCCCACGCGCGTTGATCCCAGTCGGGCATGGCGCCGACGTGCCGGCGAACCAGCGAATGGACGAACCGTACATGCAGGGTGGAGCGATAGCCGGGTTCGAACTTGCCCATACCGTTCTGGACGTCGAGCGCCCACTGCATCGTCTCGGCGAACCGCTGGGCGGGCCCCTTCTCGAGCGCGCCGGTGCGCAGCAGCGTCTTGTTGAATCCGGACGCCAGGTATCCGCCGAGGAAGGATACGTCGCGCGCCAGGTACAGCCCGTCGTAGCCGCCGCGGCGCAGCACTTGTTCGCCGCGGCGCAGCATCTTCTCGTCCAGCCATTCCGGCAGTGTTTCGACGGCGGTGAAGAACTCGCGCAGCGGCTGCGGTGCCTCGGTGACCGAATCGATTCCGCCGGCCACGGCCTGTTCGAACAGCGGCCGGGTGTCGGCCATCCCGGTGCCGATCATCCAGTCGACCAGGTTGTCCATCGGTTCGTCGCCGATCAGCAGCGATTCGCCCATGGCCGCCCAGCGCCGCGAGTCCGGTGCGCCGATGCCCATCAGCATGGCGAACGGTTTCAACCCGGGCACGGCGACCGGACCGGCGGGGTGCCGGGTGGGGATCTCGGTACCCGTGTCTGCAAATCCCATGAAACGAATGTATTGAGTCCGTTACATTGTGTCAATGGTGGGGTCTACGGTGAGGCGGAGCAGCATGAACGATTCCCGCCGATCCGTCGTGATCGGGGGTGGGTCGGCCGATATCGCTACCGAACAATGGTTCGAGCGTGTCGGTATGGCGGCGAAGGCTCGTACGGTCCTGTGGGATCGGCCGGCGCCGGGGATCGCCGCCCGGGGATGGGACTCGCGCCGACTGGTCGGCCACGATGGAGAGCGCCGCGCAGAGTGGGCGCTGCCCGTCCATGCCTCGCGCGAGGGCTGGGACACAATGCAACGCGGTCTATAATTCCGCTACATGTTCCGTACCTATGACGAAGTCGACGAGCGGATTCTGGACGCAACCCTCGGCCGGATTCTGCAGGTCGGCATCCGGCGCAGCAGTCTGGACGATATCGCCCGCCGCTGCGGGCTGAACCGGATCACCCTCTATCGCCGATTCTCCGGTAAGGATGCCCTGATCGAGGCGGCGCTGTCCCGCGAGATCGCGCGGGTACTCGCCGAGGCGACGGCGATCGCCTCGACGACCGAGGGCACCGCCGCCCAGATCGAGGAGACGGTTCTTTTCGTGCTCCGCCTGACCCGGACTCACCCGCTGGTTACCCAACTGCTGGCGGTGGCGCCCGAGGAAGCGCTGGGCTTCTACACCGTGCGCGGCGAGGAAATGGTCTCCCAGGGTATCGAGTACATCGCCGGTGTACTGGCGGCCGGACAGGAGCAGGGGGTGCTGGCCCCGTACGACCCGCGGCCGGTGGCCGAACTCGTTGCCCGGATGGCGCATTCGCTGATGCTCACTCCCACCGCGGGGGTCGATTTCGACGATGAGCAGGCGGCGCGGGCCTTCATCCGGACCACCATCGTGCCGTTGATGAAGTACGGCATCCGTTCCGGGGGTGACGCCGCCGTCGAGGGGGCATCGGGGCCGGAGCGCACGGCCGGATCGAAGTGAAGCGCCCGGTACCTGTCGAGGACACGCGCGCTGCGTGTTTCGGATACCTAGGATCGACGACGACGAGGCCCGACAAGGAGTTGACGCCGTGGTGAAAATAAACCGGATCACCGAGGTATCCGGCAGCATCGTGGTCTGCACCGACCCCGGTACCGCCTACGACGCGGTGAGTGATGTGACGCAGATGGGCCGGTGGAGTCCGGAGAACACGGGCGCGGCGGTCGCCGAACCGGGCCGGGCGGCGTACCCGGGAATGACTTTTGTGGGTGCGAACCGGCGCGGGCCGATGCGGTGGCATACCGAATGCACTGTGACCGTGGCCGAGCGGCCGAGCCGGTTCGCCTTCCGGGTGTGCCGGTGGGGGTTGTGGAGGCCGATGCTGCCGGTGGCCGTAGCGACTTGGGAGTACCGGTTCGACGCCGTCGCCGAGGGGGTCCGGGTCACCGAGATCTGGTACGACGACCGCACCCACTGGCCGGATACCCCCGCCCTGTGGTTCGACCGGGTGGCCACCGGCAAGCGGGGTTTCGCTGAATTCCAGAAGGGCAACATTCGCCGCACTCTGGATCGATTGAAAGCAGAGCTCGAGGCCGCCGGCTGAGTCGGCGAGGGCCGCTACCTGCGCTGGACATATGTCCATATTCCTGTTCGGGGGGTTGTCTATATGGCCTCTGAACTGGTGTGATAAGGCCGATCGAGATCGTCATGACACTGCTGGGCAATCGACCGATAGGTTCTTGACACTCGATGTGACAGCTATCTACTTTCGAACTCGCCCGCGGAAAGCGCCTCGGGCGCTCCGCTTGTCGGCAGTTCGGCCGCCCGCGCGCCGACGTTGCCGCGGCGGCCGCTGTTGCAGGGAGTCGTAGCACAGCTGTTCGGAGGTCGCTCTTGTTCGCAATGTCTCGGCGCGCATTCCTGGGAGGCGCCGCGGCGGCGGCCGGAACAACGGTCGCCGCCGCGGCAGTCGCGTCGGCGGACAATGCTCTGCGCGTCCCGCGGCGCCGGACCCCGGTGGTTCGCGAGGACCACCGGGCGATCGTGGTGGGCTCCGGATTCGGCGGTGGTATCGCGGCCCTGCGGCTGGCGCAGGCCGGTGTCCCGGTCCTGCTGCTCGAACGCGGAAAACGCTGGCCCACCGGCCCGAACGCGGATACTTTCGGTAACCCGCTGAATCCCGACAAACGACTACTGTGGCACGGTTCCGATCCGCAGTTGTTCGGCAGGCCGGTCGCCTTCGAGCCCTACGCCGGCCTCCTCGATGCCGTCCCCGGCGAGAATATGACCGCGCTGTGCGCCGCCGGCCTCGGCGGCGGTTCCCTGCTCTACCAAGGTATGTCGCTGCAACCGGCGGAGGCGGTGTTCAACACCCATTTCCCGCAGGAACTCGACTGGCGGCTGATGGACCGGGTGCACTATCCGCGGGTCGCCGCCATGCTGCAACTGGCTGTGGCCCCGGACGAGCTGATCGCGCATCCGAACTACAACGCCGCGCGGATATTCGCGCGTAATGCCGAGGCGGCCGGGCTGCCGGTGTCGAAGATCCCGATGCCCATCGACTGGAACTACGCGCTGGCCGAAACGCGCGGTGAGATGACGGCCTCCTACACCAACGGTGCAGGGGCGTTCGGTGTGAACAACGGGGGTAAACATACCGTCGACGTCACCTATGTGGCCGCGGCCGAAGCTACCGGGTCGGTCGACGTCCAGGTGATGCACAACGTCACCGATGTGGAACGGGGTGCGGACGGTCGCTGGATCGTGCACGTCGACCAGACCGACGAGAACGCGCGGGTACTGGCGAAAAAGGTGCTCACCACCAAGACGCTCATCATGGCCGCGGGCAGTCTCAACACCACCGACCTGCTCATGCGAGCAGGTGGAAAGGGGCTGATCCCGGACTTGCCCGACGCGCTCGGCACCGGCTGGGGAACGAATGCGGACCGGATCTACACCTGGACCGGCCCGGCCGAGGATTTCGGCGCGGATCAGGGCGGGCCGGTCGTCTACGGGAGTCTGAACTGGGACGACCCCGCCACCGCGCATACCGTGATCCAGGCGTCGATCCCGCCGCTCGGTACGGACGCCCACACCACCATGCTCGTCGGATACGGCGTGAGCGATGCCCGCGGCCGCTTCCGCTACGATCCGGCCGCCGACAGTGCCCGTCTGTCCTGGCCTTCGGACGGCGACGCGGCGATCCAATACGGGCATATCGAGAAAACCGTGCGGGCGATCGCGGGTCCGGCGTCGGTGCTGGGCGATACCAATCGAGCCTTCCCGTCGACCTGGCATCCGCTCGGTGGCGCCTGTATGGGTTCGGTCTGCGATCTCGACGGGCGGGTCATAGGCCAGCGGGGGCTCTACGTCCTGGACGGTGCGTTGCTGCCCGGTAACGCCGCCGCCTGCAATCCGTCGATGACCATCGCCGCGGTGGCCGAACGGGCGATGGACAACCTGGTAGCGCAGGATGTGGGCACCACGATCTGACGGCTGCCGGCCGAGCCGGTGGCCGGCGCGCAGCGCGGCGTTCCACCGGATTTGCCACGGGCTAAGTAGAACGTGTTCTAATCTCAGTATCCCGTACCGAGCCGGGACCGTTGCCGACACCCACGACCGGAGTGATAGCCGTGCCCGTTGCCCTGACCGCCGACCAAGCGGCGCTGGCCGAAACCGTCGCCGGATTCGCGGACCGGTATGCCGCCCGCGAATACACGCGTAAGCACACCGATCGCCTGAAACAGGGGAACCTGCCCGAATTCTGGCCGGAACTGGTCGCGCTGGGACTCACCGGCGTGCACCTTCCGGAAACGGTCGGCGGCCAAGGCGGAACGCTCGACGATCTCGCTGTCGTGCTCGCCGAATCGGGCCGGGCACTGCTGCCCGGCCCACTGCTGCCCACGGCGGTCGCCGGTGCCGTACTCGCGTCCGCCGGTGGTTGCGCCGACGAGGCGTTGCGGCGGATCGCCGAAGGCGCGCCCGGCGCGGTGATCGGTCCGGAACACCGGGTCGCGTGCACCGCGGAAACCGGCGGCGCCGCAACACTGCTCACCGGTGAAACCGGCATAGTCCTGGGCGCCGCGTCCGCGGAACTGTTCGTCGTGGCGGCCCTCGCCGGGACCGAAACCCGGTGGTACCTGGTCGAACGCAACGCCGCTGGAATCGAGGTAGAGGCGAAAGACGGCGTCGATCTGGGCCGCGACCTCGGCATCGTCCGGTTCCGCGAGGTGGCCGTGGCCGCGCCGATCGAGCTGGACACCGATCGGGCCGAAGCCCTCGCCACCGCATTCTTCGCCGTGGAGGCGGCCGGGGTCATCCGCTGGTGCAGCGATACCGCCACCGAGTACGTCAAATCCCGGGTCCAGTTCGGCCGGCCGATCGGTGCTTTCCAGGCGGTGCAGCACCGCACCGCCCGGTTGCTGATCACGAGTGAACTCGCCACGGCCGCTGCCTGGGACGCCGTACGAGGTCTCGGCGATGAGCCCGGGCAGCGGACCCACGCCGTCGCGGGCTCGGTCCTGACCACGCTCGGTAACGCGGTGCACGCCGCGGTGGAATGTCTCGGCCTGCACGGTGCGATCGGCTTCACCTGGGAACACGATCTGCACCTGTACTGGCGGCGCGCTATGGCGCTGGCCGGTCTGGCCGGGCCGGTGGAATCGTGGGAACTGCGCCTCGGTGACGCCGCTCTGCAGGGGCCACGCACCTTCGCCGTTCCACTGCCGGAGACGGATTCGACTTTCCGCGAATGGGTATCGCAGATCCTGGACCGTGCGACGCAACTGGACAATCCGAACCCGTCGAAGGTCGGCGACCACGATGCGGTGAACACCGGCGCCCGCCGCACCCTGCTGGCGGACAGTGGCCTGGTGTCGCCGCCGATGGCCAAGCCCTTCGGTATCGAAGCGAGTCCGCTGGAACAGCTGATCCTGCAGGACGAATACGACAGGCACGGTATCGCCCAGCCCTCCATGGGGATCGGGCAGTGGGTGGTGCCGATCGTGCTGCATCGCGGCACTCCCGAGCAGCTCGCCCGGCTGGCCGGCCCGGCGCTGCGCGGCGAGGAGATCTGGTGCCAGCTGTTCAGTGAACCCGAGGCCGGCTCCGATGTGGCGTCGCTGAGCCTGCGTGCCTCCCGGGTCGACGGCGGATGGCGACTCCAGGGACAGAAGATCTGGACCACCCTCGCCCATCGCGCCGACTGGGGTCTGCTGCTGGCCCGTACCGACCCCGAGGCGGGCCGTCATCAGGGGCTCACCATGCTCCTGGTGGATATGCACGCCGAAGGGGTCGACGTGCGCCCGATCGTGCAGGCCAGCGGCGATGCCGAATTCAACGAGGTGTTCTTCGACGACGCATTCGTGCCGGACGAGATGGTCCTGGGCGAACCCGGCCAGGGATGGGCGCTGACCCTGGAAACTCTGGCACAGGAACGCCTGTTCATCGGCGGTGTCCGCGATCCAGGACACAACGAGCGCATCAGGGGCATCATCGAACGCGGTGAATACGCCGGCACCCGTGACGATGCGGTGCGCACCCTCGGTCGGATCAGCGCCCGGGGCGCAGCCATCTCCGCAATGAATCTGCGGGAGACGATCCGGCGACTGGACGGTCACGCCATCGGCCCGGCCACCAGTGTGGCCAAAGCGGCCGCGTCGATTCTGCACACCGATGCCGCGGCCGCGGCGCTGAACTTGATCGGCCCGGCGGCCGCGCTCGGTGAAGCGCTATCCGAACCCGTGCATCACGAACTCGATATCCCGACCTGGGTGATCGGCGGCGGCACCCTCGAGATCCAACTGAACACCATCGCAACCCTGGTAATGGGCCTGCCGCGGAAGTAGCGGAGCGGCCCGGCGGTCGCCTCCCGGTAGAAAGACCCGCGATCAGGTCGTCGGTGGCGGGGGCCGGGGCCGGTATAGACGTGACACTATGGGATTTCTCGTCGGTATCCTGCGATTTCGGTCCAACGGGCATTCTCATCAGCGGGAGTACCGCAAGGGGGCCACGGAATGGAATTCTGATAAGCAGGTGACGGTCCCGGGTGAGGAAGGTGGACGTGGCTCGCACGGAGGAATGGACGCTCCATCGTCCGGTGAACGCTGCGATCCTCAATCCCTACGTCGACTACATCGAGAGCGTGCTGAAGGCACTGGAGGACGGGCTGGGAGACAAGAATGCGCAAACGCTGACCCCGGCGGAACTGGTCCAGGAACAGCCCGAGCGCATCGGTGACAGCGCACTGCAAGAGCAGTACGGCCTCAACACCGAGCAGATTCAGAGCTACCAGAACGACTGGTATGCCCTCGATGATCAAATCGGCTTCATTGCTTCCTTTGCAGCCGCGGACGCCAATACTGTGAGCCAGGAGTTCGAGGATCTGCGCGATGCGGCCGTCGAGATCTCGGCCGAGGTCCCGGACGATCCCACCCCGATCCGCCAGATCGATGCCGTGAACGCGCTGGACAACGCGGTCGGTGTCGCATACGAGGCGGTCCTGCGCGCATATGCGAAGCTGGAGGGCAAATCCACTGATGTGCCCGCACAGGATTGGTCGAGTAACGGCGGGGCCGCGCCGTACGTCCCCGGTGTCACGGACACCGGCAGCGCTTACAGCAATGACTCACCTCAGCCGATCGGTGAAGGTGAGAAGGCGCGGGTCGAGGAGATCTATCAGTATCTGCTCGAGAAGGGCTTCACACCCGCGCAAGCGGCCGGAATTCTCGGGAACCTGCAGGTGGAGTCGGGTTTCGACACCGGCGCGTACAACCCGGGCGAAGGCGCGATCGGCCTGGCGCAGTGGTTGGGTGGTCGGCGGGAGAACCTGGAAGCCTTCGCGGCGAAACGCGGTGCCGACGTGACGGACTGGAGAACACAGATCGATTTCATGGTGCACGAACTGGAAGGCAGCGAATCGGGTGCCATGCGTAGGCTGAAGGACACCACATCGGCGGGGCAGGCGGCGGCTGTCTTCGACGAGTACTACGAACGAAGCTCCGGCGAAGCGCGCGGGCAGCGTATCGCCAACGCGGAGAGCATCGCGAGCAGTATGGCCGGCTCCGGTCGCTCCACCGATTCCTCGGTTCTGGCCTGATTCCGGGGATTTTCGGTTAGCACGAGGCCTCCGGACAGTTCCTCAGGGATGGGAATATGGGCCGTTAATCCCCTCGCTGCCCGACTGGTTCAATCGTGCGTAGAGTGAGTGCCGCCAAGTGTGTTAACACCACGGTGCCGTGGGGAAATTAGTGTGAGGACGCGGCGCCGAACGGGCTCCGTGCAGGACAGCAAGGGATACAGGACTTCCGAATGGGTCACCCGCAACAACCCAATCCGTACCAACAGCAGCCGGGTCAGCCCATGCCACCCGGCCAACCCTATCCAGGACAGCCGATGCCTGGTCAGCCGTATCCGGGCCAACCGTACCCGGGGCAGCCGCAGTACGGGCAGCAGTTTCCGCCGCCGGGGCAGCCGCCGTACGGCGCGCCGGGGGGCTACGGTCAGCCGCCACGTCCGTCGGGGGGTAGTGGCGGCAAGATCGCGCTCATCATCGGCGGTGTCGCCGTGGTACTCATCGCGGTCGGCGTCGGCGGGTATTTCGCTTTCAGCGGCGGTGGCTCGGTGATGGGCGGCGGCTACGACGACCCGCGCGACGTGGCGCAGGCGTGGGTGGACCAGGACGGCGACCCCGAAGATTTGGTCTGCCAGGCGGATCTGGACGAGGTCGCGCAGTTCGAGCAGGACAATCCCGTCCAGCCCACCGGTATGCCCTCGAATATGCCGAAGCCGGAGACGAAGCTGAAAAGCGTGGACGTGCCCTCGGGGAGCGATAAGGGAACGTTCACCATGGAAATGACGATGGAGCTCCTCGGCGACGAGACAACCTCGACCTCGACCTACGATCTGGTCGAGGAAGACGGTAGCTGGAAGGTATGTGGGATCCTCGATCCCGATATCGAGGTCGACACTCCGGGTTTCTGACCCGGTCTCGACAACAGCTCGTAAGGCCCCGGCCGTGCGGAATGATTCCGCACGGCCGGGGCTGTTTTCGTCTCGGCCGGATTTTGGGCCGTCGAACGGCCGATAACGGTGGAGTCGGTTTCCGGAACACGCCGATCCTGTTCCATTGCAGGGCGCCGCCTGGGGTATTCGCTGACGGGGGGTCTCGCCGATTACACCTGCCGGAAAATGATGTGGTGGACAGGGGCTTTCAGCACAATCCACCCTTGGTGTCGTCCTCACTCACCCTTGGTGGACGAATACTCGCACCAAGGGTGTAAGTAGTTGTGGCGCAAAGGATTCGATAAGACGGATACAAGATCCGGAGGCCATTCTGCTGGGTGTAACGTTTCCGCGACCCGGCTTCGAGGTGGATCTTGCGGGAACCGGATTCCCGCGAAGGAGTTTCCTGTGCGAATCGCCGCACTGATATCAGCGCCGGCCGCCGGTGCAGTGCTGTTGCTAGGTGCCTGCGCAAATCCGCTGCTGAGTGCGGAAAATTACTTCGAACGTGTCGAATTAGAGCTTACGGTCGAGTATCTGCTCCGACAACAGGGGGAGGTCCAGGTATTTGCGGTCGAATGCCCGAAGGCATTGGAAATTCGCATGAACGCCCAGACCCATTGTCGGGCGCAGAACGGTGACGGGGAACTGAACGATGTCACCGTGGTTGTGATCCGAGCTGCCGGCGAACGTGGCCGGATCGCGGTACAGGTGAACGCTGCCCATTCGGAGTGACGATCTGTATCGAGCAGCTTGCTCGCCGCCTGGACCCGAGGCTCGACTCAGAGGTGATCATGAGAGCACAGTGAGTAAGTTCCGTGCGCAAAACCGTTGGCAGCCAAAGCAGCCGACGTCGGCTGAAGCGGATCCAGCCGACGTCGGTGCGTAGCGATCACACGATATCGAAGCCCTGGCCGATCTTGTGATCGACTGCGAGCATGTTCTGCATCGCATAGTCGGCGTCCGCGTTCAAATCACGAAGAATCTGTGTCGTGTCTTCGAGCTCTGACTTCAGCACACTGTGCGTTGAGATGAATCCGGCCTGAGCCTGATCGCCGGCGAGGCTCTCGCCGAAAGCGACAGCGGCATTGTTCAGCTCCTCGATCTGATCATCCATGGTGCCTGCATGTGTGTTGATCGCATGTACCATTTCTTCGATCTGACCTTTATTGTACTCGATGATGTCAGCGGTCATTCTATGCTCTCCATTCCAAATCTTGAATAACTGTGTGATCGGCGAAGAAGGTACCTATCAAGCGTTCGCCGAATCGGCATCACCGACCTGCTTGCCGCTGTTGTTGACGGCTTCCTGGAGATCCTGCAACTTGATGTTCAAATTCTTCGCCTCCAGGTCCCATTCTTCGAGTTTGCGTTCGAACGACGTATTCGCCTCGCCTTTCCAGCCCCGCTTGACGTCCTGAACTTCCTTGTTGATGAGATTGAACGTCGTGCGAAGCGTTTCGATCGCGTCGTTCATACGGGTTGCGACGCTGGCGACTGCGGCCTGATCCGCGCCGACGGACCCCGAGAGATTGGTGAGAGCCATGGTGTTGACCTTTCATTGGTAGAGTGGGCGCCGTGGTCCGGCGGCCGGGTGAACAACGGGGGTATCAAGCGCCGTGCGACGAAGTGAGCCACCTCCCCCCGGGGAGGCCCTCGAACAGCGCGGCGAGTGCTTGCGTCACTCGGTGGTCACTGCCCGCGGTCAGCGTGGTCCAGACTTGCTGATCCGGCGAAACCATAGGTGCGGAGACGATTCGACCGCGCCGGGTGTCGTAGACCGCGACTGTTCCCGGTGCGCGGACGGTAACGCCGTCGGTGTGCGCGTATGCCACGATTTCCGCGAAACCATGGCAGGAACCCAATGCCGAACCCAGTTGCGTGGCGTCGCGGCCACGAAGTCCGAGGGCGTGCAGTGCATCGACGTAGCCACTGGTGTCTTCGGCGGCGCTGAGGCGTGCTGCGAGTTCGCCGGCGGATGCGCTGAATGCGGGCACATCGGCCGGGTCGCACGCGCCGAGCGCGGTCAGCAGCGGTGTGGCAAGGGCGTCCGGCGTTCCGTCACTCCAGAGGAGGCCGATCTCGTAGCGGTCGCCGATACGGGTTGCCACTGCGTGATGCCCGGCGCTCTGCGCAATGCTCACCCGGGTGACTGTGGTTCCCGGGTAGATCCGCGCCACCAGTTCCCGCTCCGGATGCGCCAGTGTGAAGAGGGCACTGGCGAGTTCGGAGTCGACTTCACCGTGGTCGTCGAGAACACCGTCGGCCTGCAAGGCGATCAGCGCCTGGTCTCGCGCTGCCGCCCATGCCGTGTACGAATCCTGCTGGGGCCCGGCGGCAAGTACACGCGGTAGCGTCTGAACGCCCAGCCGTTCGGCAGCCAGGAGTAGTGCGTCGTTGGACAGTGATCTCATCTGTGCCTTCCGCGCCGGCGACAGGTATCGGAGCGTAGGCCGGTCATGGGGTCCCCCTCTGTTGTGCGGGTACGGCGGCATCATGCGCCGCGTTGGCCGGGGCCGTTGCCCCCAGCACGGCCGGTGCAGCCTGAATCGCCTCGGCGAGATCGGTCGGGTCCGCGCGATACGGCGCGGCATCGCCGGCGCGGCTGCCGCGGTCGTCAGTAGAGGCCGCCGCGGCACCGGGTCCTGCCGCGCCCGGCATCGGCCCGTTCGATCCCGGATCGCTGGCTGCTGTTGTTGTCGTGGCCGCCGGTGTGGTCGGCGCCGTCGTGGCTTGCACTATGGACACTGCACGATAGGCACCCGGCTCACGATGTAGTGGAATCGAGGGAACCCGTGGGAAACCGGGCCCCACGCCGCGTGGTGCGTGAGTGACCGGTGTGACTGTGGACCGAGGCTCGGCACGAGCTTTCTCCTCGGCACGTAATGCGCTGTCCGATACGACGACCGGCGGTGGCGCATGCTGCCACGGTGTGGCCAGTGCATCACTGGCCGCCTCGTAGGTACGCATTACTCGGGCGGCCGACGATTTCGCGGCATCCTGCTGAAATTCGGTATCGTCGGCGATAGCGGTCAGCGGTGCCCCGAGGATCGCGCTGACCTGGGCGATCGTTTCTTGCGCCGCCGCCAATGCGGCTACTTCCTCGGGGTGGGGCATGGCAGCCCTCGCGAGTTCGTAGGTCGCGATGTGCTCGGCGACACGGGTGGCGTTGGCTGCCGCCGCGCCCGCCGCGTCCAGTAGCCAGTCCCGGACGACCGCGAGACGCTCGAGCGGGATGGCGCTGCTCTCGGACCGCCAGGCCTGCCGTAGCTCGGCCACGATCCGGTCGTAGTCGAGTGCCGCGGTGCCGAATTGTGTTCCGAGCCGCGTCCAGGCAGCGACCGCATCGGCCAGTCGCATGGTGCCACCGCCTGTGATGAGGTCTGTCGCCAGTTTCTCTGCGGGCCGGGCTTCCCAGACCACGCCGGTGAATCCGTGTGCCGGTGGTTCGATCACCGGCACTCACCCAGTTCTGACGGGTGCGGTGAACCCGTCGGCGTTGCTGAGTTCCATCGCGAGGACCCCGTCTGCTTGTGCGCGCACTGTAGCGGCGAGTTTGCGTAGTTCGACGACTGCGAGATCGCCGGAGACGCTGTACGACTCACCGACTCGGCGTAGCGTTTGTGCGGCTTCGACGGAAACCTCGTCGCTGCCCGCGGGTGGAGCGTTCAGCAGAGGCCATTCCGTGCGCAGTGTCGCGTCCAGCCGGTCGGCGAGCGCATCGAGATCGAGGGCCGCGCCACGTGCGCGGTCGGGATCGTATTCCATGGGTTCCTCCCCGGGGTCACAAGGTGAGTGCTTTGTCCGGCGGCGGCCCGTCCGGTGCAGTGCCGGTGATCCGTTCGGTGACGCCGATGACTGGTGGCGTGGCGTCGTCGATATCGCCGACCATTTCGCTGCCGTGCTGCTCGGTCACCAGCGCTCCTTGCAGGTTGCCGGTCGTCGATTCCGCGCCACCGCGGGCCATGGCGCCGCCCGCTCCACCGCCCGGCATGAATGCCGGCCCGGTCCCGCGTCCGGGTGACTGCGATCCCGCGGGCGAGCTCGCAGTTGTGGATGTGGAGGCAGTCGAGGCAGGGCTGGATCCGGTGTTTCCGGCAGCCGGGGCACCGGACCAGGGGGCCAACGGCCGGGCCGCGGGAGCGGGACTGCCGCCGCCGCGCATCATCGGGGCTCCGCCACCCGGTCCGCCTCCCTCGGGGATGTCATGCGGTTTTACGCCCGAAGCCGTCTGTGTCAGAGCTGTATCCGCCGGTGTTCGCGAATGCAGTGCCGTGTTGTTCTCGGCGAGCGCTCGGGCTCCGGTGGTGGCCGCGTTCACGACGGTCGGCAGGACCTGCATGACCTGCGACAGGATCTGCATGGCATCGGCATTCGGCGGGTCGGTGACCGGGATCTTGGTACCTGTCGCGGTCATCTCGGCGCTGTGCACGGTCAGTTCTGCGCGAGTCTGAGCCACCACGGCCAAGGCCTCGAGCATGGTCTCGACCGTGGTGGCCGTCAGGAACACCTGTCCGGCGCCTGTGGCGAGAAACGGCGCGGCCATGGTGACCGTGGTGAGGTATTTCGCGATGATGGCCGCCAAAGTCAGTCCACCCCGCGATACCGAGCCCGCGGCCGCCGCCACACCCAGCGAGGTCTGCGTGCTCTGTGTCGCGACCGCGGTACTGTCGGCACTCACCTGGGCTTGTTTGGCCGCGGCGGCCGCGGCGGCCTGTCCCTGCCACAGGCCGGACGCCATTTGCAGGGCCGACGAACCGACCTGTACCGCGGTCTGGACGACCGAGGACACCTGGGAGAGCACCTGTATCGGATCGACGTCGGGTGCCGCAGGGAACTGCCCGGTTCCGAAACTGCTTGCCAGATCGGTCAGCGGCCGTGCCAGCGCCGTCAGGTCGAGGACGGGCAGCGGGAATTCCGGCAGTGCCGGGATTTCCGGTAGTGGTGGCAGGCCCATGTCCCGGAGTACCTGGTCGATCGGCTTGTCCATGGTCTGACCGACCGGACCGGCTCGCAGTGCCTCGGTGATGGTGGGGTCGAGCGGTGGGCTCATCAGAGAACTCTGACCGCGCTGAAGTCGACGGCCGAGTGCTGTTCGGTGGCTTGATAAGTGTCGGCGCCCTGGTGGGCGGTGACGGCGGTGGCCGCGTGGACCGCGGCGATCTCGTTCACCGACATCATGTTGTTCGCCTGCGCCACCGCGAAGGCGAGAAGGAAGTCCTGGCCGATGAGCCCGAAGACCGGGACCGCTGCCGCGATGACCGCCGCCTGGTTCGTGGCGCCGGCGGCGGCAACCTCGGCTGCCGTGATCGCGGCGGAATCGCCGTAGCCGCGGATTGCTGTGGGTGCGGCCTGTAAGTGGTGCATTTGTGTACCCCCGAAGCTCTCGTGTGCCGAAACTTGAAAGTACCGAATTCCGCGCGCTTTTCGGAGTTATTCATGCTCAAATGACGGTTAAGAATTGAGATACTCGACCGCCGATCGCTGCCGGTACTTACATTCCCTTGACATTCTCCGTGCTGGGAATTCTTTCTCATTCGAAATTGGGGCACGATGCAGTCCGCTTCCCGAGCGTGGGATTTCGGTGCTGAAACTGTGCGACGCCCCGGAATGGTGGGGGTGCGGAGGCTACCGAGGGGGATCGGATCACAGGCAGAGTGAGTCAAGGGAATGTAAGCAAGCATCCGGCGGAGAAGGGGGCGGTTGACAGCCTTGCGGTCGACTGACTGAACTTGAACCAGCGATGAATTCGGCCGGGGGCGCCTCGGCCGGCCGCGTGCGGCGGTCCGATCGGAAAGACTCGGAGAGGTTCCAGGATATGGCAGGTCAGGGCGAGAACGAGGCGGACGACGCTCCGGATGTTGCATTCACCCTGGACCTGGGTGCCGATTCGGCAATCGGCGACCACATCGCTCCGCCTGATCCACCCGAGGCCCCTTCCGGACCGGTCTCTGCCACGGAACCGGATGAGGGCGTGCGCGATGGAGGGAGTGAAGCCGACCCGGGCCCCGGAGGCGGGAGCGTCGTGGGCGACGACGCGACCGCGGACTCGGTGCCGCCGGAATCCCGAGTGACAACCGGTGCCGATCCCATCGAGCGGATCATCGACGCGATCTTGCCCGTCGCTCCCGAGCGCTGGGACAGGTTATATGCCGAGTTCGCGCTGACTGTTTCCACAGACTTCGCGCAGGCGATCTTCTCCACAGACGCAGCCGAATCCGTGGCCGAGATACCGGCGCCGGTCATCGATCTGGTGCGGGAGTATCGGGCCACGGCACACGAACCCGAGCGCGGTCCCTGGTGGCGGTTGATGATCCACGTCACCGCCGACCGGGTTATCGAAGTCGACTACGACTACGGCAACGATCCGTTCCCAGAGGGACAACTTTTCGCTCCGGAAGCCTATCGAGCCGATGTGGAAGCCTATCCCCGTGAACGGCTCCCGGTATGGCTCGCCGCCTACATCGGCCACGCCGGGCGGCAGTCCCGCAGCCCGCAACGAGCGGCAGCGGCCGCCCGCACCGATCGCGCGGCAGCGGTGTGGTCGGAACTCGCCGAGAACGAATTCCCGGCTTTTCCGGTGATGTGGGCGCGCTGGACGACCCTCGCGGCTGCCTTTGCCGTCAGTGGTTCGGAATGGGGACCGCGCATACTGCCAGGGCAGGGCTGGTTCGAAAGTGCGCGCCGCAGTGGCGCGACACTGTGCACGCTGCCCAATGACCGGGCGGTGCTGTCGGGCGGCGTGTGGAACGCTCCCACACTCGATCGGAGCTACAACGGCGGCGGCCCGATGCCGAAGTTCTATACAGGAGCCCCCGAGTGGGTTGCCGACCCGGTGCTGAATCCCCGTGCTGCCTCCGGACTTCTGTCGTTCTGCTACTGGTGGGAGGGCGGCCGGTGGTATCGGGGCGAATCACCCGACGCCGAGGACTGTGCGCCCGCCGTCCCCGGCGTGTGGACCGGTGAAACGGTGGTCGATATCGTCACACGTGTCGTCTCCCGGACCGGACAGCCGGAGGCGCGGCCGGCGATCGCGACGTTGGTGGCCGCGGCGGAATCCGGAGCGGTCACCGAGGACGTGGTAACCGATGCGTTCGGCGGTGGCGCGGTCGATATGGACGGTGCGCTGTTCCAGTTCCGGCTGGCCGGGCTGATGTCCGAGGTTCCGACGGCAATGCCGGAACAGCTGGCGCTCACCAGGATCCGGCAGTATGTGAGCGGACGCGGACTCGACACCACAGGGTATCCACTGGACGAGCTGGTGGCCGACCGGCTGGACTGCGGGTGGATGGTGTACGTCCCGGTGCCCCGTGGTGAACTCGCGATCGGCCGGGCGATCTTCTATATCGCGGACGACGGCGTGCTGGAACCGTCGTCGTCGTCGGTTCCGCCGGCGAGGTTCATCGCTGAATTCGCGAAGCGGTTCGAGCTGCGATCGACCCGTGGAGGCGGGAAGAATGACAGCCCCCAACCCGTGAGGAGTTCGTGATATGGCCACGGAAGGTGAGGAAGGTACCGAGGGCGAGGAGGCAACCGAAGGCTCGGACAGTGCCGAGGGTACGGAGGAAGTTGCTGCTGAACCCGAAGCGCCGCTGTGGTCCACGCTTACTGATCTGGCAACGGACGGGAAGCTGGTAGTCGAGGACGGTATAGCGTTCGAGTGTGCGGCACGCTGCGCGTACCTCATGGGTGTACTGGATGCCATCAAACTGGATGGCAAGCTTCTCGGAGCCTTTCCGGCTGCCTATTATGCCGAGCCGCCGATTGTTTCTCTCGATGAATACGACAAGAAGCTCGCCGGAATGGGCACGAAGTTGTATGAACTGATCGGCTATCCAGGTAAAGAGGGTACTCACCTCGATGGCCTGGATAATATGCTCGCCGCCTTCAAGGCAGCTGGAAAATCCTATCAGGAGACAGACAGTTCCTCTGCGGCTGAGTTCGATCTCGACAGTGTGGATCAGGATTCGGCTACGGGAGCGTTCGTCGAGCGATCACCGCATTCGGGCTCTCTTCTCGACGAGGAATTTCTGCGAGGTCGGCTGGAAGCCATGGAGCTGATCGATCCTTATCCTCTGATGCCGGATTGGCCCAGTGATCTGTCCTTCGAGCAGCTGTACGAACTGGGGAACTATATCAGGTCGCAAGGTATGGTCACGAGCTATCAGGAGAAGGGAACGCAGTGGTACCAAATGGGGGACACCATCCTCGGGGCCTCCACAGATTTCATGAACAAGCTCGTCGGATCTACGGCCGATGCTTGGACAGGCGAGGGCAGAGAAGGGGCGATAGCGGCATCGAGCCACTTCAATAATCAGCATCTAGCGCTGGTGGAGGCCATGTTCCGCGTCGGTGATTCTTACCGGCTCGCCGCTTACTGGCTCGAAACGACGGAGGAGGCCATGCCTCCGGAGAAGCACAATTGGGCGGGAACCTATGAGAGGTTCGACGAGTCACGCCCCAATCAATTTGCGCTGGACGACGAGTATACGTGGCGTCAGGATATGGGCCATGTGTTGATTGTCGACGATCCGACCGGGGTGTACCGGCAATCGTACCGCAACACATACGTCGAAGGTTTCAACGAGTCCAATGCCATGTTCCCGATGTTTCCGGCGTTCTCTGCGGGAATCGATCCCGTGGAGGTAACAGACGAAACGACCGAAATGACCGAAGACGATCAAAACTATGACAGCAACACGTACCCGGCTCCAACTGATGGCGGAGGTTTGTATCCCGACCTCGGTGGCGAGAATGTCGCTTCGTTGAGAGCCGGGGTCGTCGAGGAGGATCTCCTGGGCACCCCCACCTATCCGGCCGCCGGTTCCGACCCCGTGTCGGCGGCGCTCGAGCAGGGTTCGCAAGCATTACAGCAGGGATTGGGCATGGCGGAACAGGCCATGAACGCGGGACTCGGCGCGGTCGAGGAGAGTTTGGCGAATTCGGGCCTCCCCGGCGGGCTGCCTACCGACGGGCCGCCCCTGGGGGCCGATTCTGCTCTGGTTCCGGGCCTACCCGTGCTCCAAGGAGGCGGCCCCGGTGGAAATGTTGCGGGTGGCTTGGGCCCCGGTGGAAACGTTGCCGGTGGCTTGGGCTCCGGTGTCACGAAGCCGTCGATGGACCCTGCGAAACTCTTCCCACGTGCGGGACTTACGGGCGGTAGTTCGCCCGCGGTCGGGTCGGCTGGTCCGCAGGCCGCTGGTAGTCCGATGGGTAGTCCTATGGGCGGCAGCCCGGGTGCCGGCGCCCCAGGTGGTCGGGGTGGTCAGAACGACGATAAACATGAGCGGGCGAAGTACCTCGACAGGGTCGACAATCTCGACGAGGCATTGGGTGATCCGGTGGAGATGACGCGGTCGGTGGTCGGTGAGACGGCGCCGCGCGGCGCCGCTGCGGAGTTCGTCCAGCAGCCTGCGCCGCCGGTACGTCCGGCGCCACCCTCGCGCGAGCCGGTCCGTTCGGTAGTGCCGGAACAGCCGGTGATCGTTCCACAGGCGGAGCGGGGCTGATGTACCGCCAGTGGACGTTGAGCGATCTGGAGTTCGTTGTCCTCTGGGAGGAACAGCGCGAGGTACTGCTACCGACGCCGTTCACCTACCGTTCGAATATGGGGTCGTACGCAGAAGGGGAACGACAGCAACAGCGGACGCGTGCGCACCTTCGTGCCGTGGACAACTACGGGTTGGGAGATGCCCTGGAAATCATTGCCAGACCTGATTTGCAGATCATCCTGCATGCCTGGGACCCTCGATACCCAGAGGACCCGCACGCTCATATTCGACTGCACATCGCCCGTCGGTCCGACCGCACCTTCCTGCTCGAGCAGTTACCGGGAGCGACTCTTCAGCACAGCGGTGGATTCATCATCACCGAATGCGGGTATCTCGCGGTGGCCGGGTCGATAGTGGACCGGCTACCCCGACAGTCGGCGGGCCGGCTCACCGACGTCGTACTTCCCGGCGGCCGCGAAAGCGAGGGGCACGGGCAGTCGCTGGTACGAGAGCCGCACGAAGACCCGTCGCGAGCAGCCGCCGCGGAATTCAGCACGGCCCCCCGGAATTTGGTGGGCGCGATCGAGGTCCGGCAGGGGGTCGCGCCGCTCGGCCCCAAATACCGTGCAAGCCAAGGCTTCTGGGTGTTCGATTTGGCGGGGGACGGGCGCTATGTGGTCTGGCCGGAAAGGACTCGGGTCGCTACCGGCGTCGATTCTGTACAGCTGGTGGAGGCAATCAACTCGGCGGTTGCTCGAATTATCGTCGCGATCAAGGACCAGCGAGCCAGAGCGTGAACCTGCGACGGCGTTCACCAGGTAGGAACAGTGACGTGGTGACCCGAACAAGGAGGGTGCAGCTACATCCTCGGGAATGAGACGCGTTGAGCAATCAGAGGTGTGGGGGTGATCATGAGCACCTCGGGCGGGGCATACATCCAGCGGACAGGTTGACGTGGCAGTGCCGGATGTGCGCTTCAAGCTGTCTATCGAGGAGAACAAGGCCCTGGAGCCACTGTCGAGGCCGTCCTTGCCCACGCGAACAGGCTGGAAGGAACAAGTACCGAAGGGAGTCCGATACCCGCGCCCGCGGACGCGCCGGGCCTGGCGCTGATCACTTCCGCATTACAGGATCTGGGTCCTGCTGGTCGGCGGCGGTTCTCGGCGGAGTTCAGCGTCGCCGCCGGCGCCGGGCGTGCCCGGTTCAGATACTGGATCGGCGACCTCGAAGTCGCTGTCGCCGTGCCGGAATCAGTGCTGCGGTTGGTCCGTGCGCATCGAGGGATCGAGGCGGCAACGCGTCCCGAGCCGTGGTGGCGGATAATGCTGCACGGTACGCCCGACTCGATCGACTTCGGATATGACCACGGTGAGCGGCCGTTCCCGGCCGGGCGACTGCCGGCGGCGGAGGCGTATCGGGCCGATCTCGCGATATATCCGAGACAGCGGCTACCGGTGTGGCTCGCAGCCTATCTCGGACATGACAGGCGCCAGATACGAAGTCTACGGCGGGCGGCACCGGTCTGTGGCGCCGGCCTTGGATCTCGCCTACAACGGGAATCATCCGCTACCGGATCTGTATGCGGGAGCGCCGGAATGGGTGGCGGACCCGGTGGTCAACCCACGCGCTGGCGTGGGTCT
Organism: Nocardia speluncae NBRC 108251; assembly: GCF_001613245.1. GTDB lineage: Bacteria > Actinomycetota > Actinomycetes > Mycobacteriales > Mycobacteriaceae > Nocardia > Nocardia speluncae. The sequence goes on from NZ_BDBZ01000001.1 coordinate 236,979, forward strand.
GCTCTCCTTCTGTTATTGGTGGGAGCGCGGTCGCTGGTATCGGGGTCGGTCGCCACCTGTTTCCGAGTGCGCCGCCGCGCTACCGAGTGTGTGGAGTTCGGCGGCGGTCGCCGAACGAGTGATCCAGGTGCTGGCGGCAAAACCGGGCAACCGGCAGCGACAGCCGGTCGTCGACCTGATCGCAGCGGCACACCAGGCGCGAGTGACGAGTCATCGCGTGGCACTGGCGTTCGGTGGCATCTCCGACGATATCGCCGCTGCCGTTTACCAATTCCGGCTGGCCGGCTTGCTCGACGGTCTGTGAGACGGGCGGCAGTGTGCTTCAGCCGAGATCGGCGACGGTTTTCGGATTGTATCGTTTTACATTCCCTTGGGTGGAGTCCGGCGGGGTCTGTTGGAATCATGGAAATGAGCCCCGGCTGGCCGGCGGTTTCGGGTCCGGCACGACGTCGGAAGCCGTCGGGTCGCGGAGTGGGACAGTGCAAGAAGAAGAGGTTTCACCAGTATGACTGAGAAGTTCGAGATCGACCCCGACGAAGTGGAACGGGGTCGCCATCTTCTGGGCGACGGTCATGACGTCGGCCTCACTGTCGTTGCCCGGATCCTGCAGGCTGTCTCGCCCGGTTCGGCCGCCTGGGGTGCTGACGAATTCGGTGCGGAATTCGCCCATGGTCCGGATGGTTCGGGTGGGTTCGAAGACTTCTCCGACAGTGTGGTCGCAGGCCAGGATGCCCTCAACCACGGAATGGACACCGGTGGCACGTCGCTCGACGAAGTCGTCGCGGTGGTTCGTCAAGTAGAAGAAAACTCGACGCGACGGTTCGGCTGATGATCGGTGCCGGTGGGTGTGGGTGTTCCCTTCGCTGGTGGATTTTCGGAGAGGTGAGGTGATGGTCGGCGGACGTGAATTGGGTGACGTGGCCGGAATCCTGGAAGGTTTGCGCAAAGAAATGGGGACGCTTGCCGATCTCGAGCAGCGGCGGGCCCAGTTCACTGCCACAGCGACGATGCACGATAAGCGTGTCACTGTGACAGTGAACGCCGAGGGGCACCTCATCGACCTCCGCTTCTCCTCGAAGATCGACTCTCTCGACTATGGGGAGATTGCCACGGCGGTGGTTGCCGCGACAAAGGCCGCGGCAGCGGATGTCGCGCGTCAGGCCGAAGAACTGATCGCCCCACTTCGGCAGCATCAGGCACAGATGCCGAACTTGCACGAGCTTGTCGGCGGAATGCCCGATTTGCAAGCTGAAATACCCGCGCCGCCGCCGGTATTGAGCCAGGTACCTGATCCGGATGTGCTGGACGAACCGTCCGGCATGATCGGCGATGCGCGTTCTGTAGTTGCGGCGGACCAGGATGAAGCGCCGCTGGAACTGCAGTTCTCCGATGTGGAAGAGCTCGGCGCTGTGGAGGGACCGACAAGCGATTCGCAGGTCGCCGACTCGGGCTGGGGATAGTATTCAGTGGGGCTCGAAAAGCCTGGTTTCATCACCGAAGAGCTGGAGATCGCTGCCGGCGCAGATATTCCGGACGGCGACGAGACCCTCTCGGTGCAGATGGGCGAGGCCCTGCAAGAAATCGCAGAGAGCCTTGTCGGGGTAGACCTCGTCGATGTCCTCGAGGACGCGAAAGCCGCCATAGCCGCTGGTTACGTGTCGGGCGAGGGCGCCGAGGCAATCACGGATTTCCTGCAAGCTCTGCTCGACTCCCAGCTGGACCTCGCGGAGGCGGTGGGCCAGATGGGGCAGAGCGCCATAGAATTCGGTCACACGATTTTCTCGGCGAAAGTCAGCGGCTATATCGCCCTTGCCTGGCTGGCGCTCGAATTGCTCACGGCTGCGATCGCCTACGCGACAGGTGCGGGCGCTTTTGCCGGGTGGGTACAGCAGCAGAAGGCGCTCGCGGTGGCCCGGGCCTTTTTCAGGTTTCTCAGTGCGAAGACGCTTGCGCTGATCCGATTCCTGATCTCGAAGTTGGGCCGGGGCCGTTTCAAAGTATTCGAGGCCGTACTTGCCGGACTCCTCAACGAGGGCATAGAGGAAGGCATCCAGGAGACCGCGCAGGGTTTCACCGAAGATGTCGGCGGCCAGATGATCGCTATCGAGGCCGGGCATGCCGAGGGAATCAACTGGGAGTCCGTGCGCCAGAACCTGAAGATCTCCGCGTGGGCCGGCGTGGCGGGTGGTCTCGGCGGGAATCTGGCCTTCCGCTGGGTGTACCAGATGAAACTCCCGGTGTCGCAGCTGGGTGGTGCCGCACGGGGCGGCCTGATCGGCGCCGTCGCGGGTGGGTCGGGACTGCTGGGAGCGGTGCTGGCCACCAGGTTCTACACTGGCGAATGGCAGATCGACTCCCGGATGATCATCGGGAACGTCGTGTCCGGTATGGGCCCCAGCATGATCTACGGCGCGAAAGGGATGTCGCCCTACTCCGGGATGCCCATCGAAGAGCTCACGGGCATGAAACCGTGGATGAGTCCGGAAGAGGCCCAAGCGCGCTCCGATGTGCAGATCGCACAGATGCACAAAGACATCGAAAAGATGTTGGTGGACGCTTCGGCTGCGGACCGCGCCCGCGCGCACGCCGCGGTGACCGAGGCTGTGGCGGTAGCGGAGGCAGGCGCCTACAGCCGGGACGAAGACGGCCTGGTCACCGTCAATCAGCATCAGCGGTTGACAAGCCTGGAGCAGATCCGGTCCGAGCTGGGAGATTTCGCCCGCCGCGTCGAGGCAGGCGACACCACGGCCACCGTGACCCCGGAGGTGCCGGTCGACGAGGCCCGGGCCCGGGCCGGCCAAATGTCCCAGCTGATGGCGGAGCGAGCGGCGGAAGCGGCTCCGCCGGGGATGAGCCCGGCGGAGGCCGCCGAACGGTTGCAAACAATCCTGCTCGGTATCGGCGCGCCGGACAGCAGCGACCTCCAATACCTGGCACAGCTGCGGCAAGCCGATCAGAACCTGGCGACGCTGTTGCAGACCACCACACCGTTGACCCCGGCGGAGCTGGGCACCAAGGCCGACCAGCTGACCGAGCAGCTCAGGCAGCGTGCCGGTGGCTTCGGCGCGGACACTGAGGCCGGGGCCCGCGCGCGGATGATTCTGGAGCAGTTGCTGGCCGAGCCCGATGGTGCGCCGAACAGCGCGGAGCGCGTTGTGTGGTTGCAGTCGGTACACCGGAACCTGCCGGATTTGATACAGCTGTGGTCCCGGCCGCCGAATCCGGACGAGGAGCCATCCGCTGAGAAGCGCTCCGGGGCAGGTGTGCCGAGGGCCGGGCTGCCGCAGTCGGAGGGAGGCACCGAACCAGCGGGAACCAGTAATCCCCGGCGCAAGCCTGCGGTGCTCGCGCAGAAGCGGATAGTCGTACCGGGTGGCGGGCAGTTCGGGGCCGGCCAGAACATCGGACCGGCCGTGGCCGCCGTGCTGGCGGCAGCCGGCAGTGCCCCGGTGAACACCTCGATTCCGCAGTGGGTGCGTGACGGCCGGATGGCACGGCTGGCCGAGATGACCACCGAAGCGGTGCGCGACTCCGTGACTCGCGCGGGTGGCGGGGCGGAGGTGGAGGTCACGGTGCTGGACAACGGTGTTGTCCAGATCTCGGTGCTCGACGGTGCGACCGACCACGGCCTGCTGCCGGGCACCGAGTACGACGGGCGCGCGGTGCCGACGGTGCGGGAGAACGCCGATCTGTGGGAAATGGGTTTCACTCAGCTGGGAGACGAACTGCGGCACCAGTTGTGGTTCGCGTGCGATATACAGGCGGCGAACGGCAACGCGATGGTGGCCGATCTCATCGATGCCGGTCGGACGGCGGACGCCACGGTCGCGCCGGATGGTGGCGCTGATGCGTACACGGCGGCGGATGGCGTGCGGGCGGGTCTCGGCCTGAATGCTCCGGCTGTCGGACCACTGGTGGCGGGAGTTACCGGCTCCGCGGCGCCGATCTCGTATCCCGATGCGGAGACTGCGGTTACTGCGGCACTGGGTGTAGCCCCGGTGGACCCGGCTCCGCTCGACATCCGGATCGGCGACACCGTGATGAACCCGATAGGTCGGACTGCCGAGGTCGAATCGCAGCACATGGCGTCCGCGAACGAATCGTCCGATTCGGACCTGTACGAGGTCCGGGAGGGTAGCGACCTCGACGGAGTGGCGGGCAACGTGACCGGGGTCGGCGTCACAATGAGCGGTGCGAATCCCGACGGCGACCTGGCGACGGCCGGGGCCGCCCTGTGCGCCCTGACGTCCGACTGGCCCGCGCCACGGCAGCAGCAGATGCTCGATACGTTGATCGCGGCTGTGCGCTCGAAACGGGGCGGCGCGGGCGGCCCGGTACGGGTCGAGGCTCGGATGGTTTCCGATCCGGCGGGTGCCGACGGGGACGAGCAGCTGTGGGTCGATGTGTTGTCCATCGGGGACTCCGTAGGGGGTAGTGAAGGGGAGGCACCGCGGGAGGTCGACCACTACGCCGAATCCTGGCGTAGCGAACCGTGTGACGCCGGCGATCCATGGCAGAATCGGTTGTCGTTCGAGATGTCGGCCACGCCGACACCGGATATGCCCGTTTCATCCGAGGTGGACGTTTCGGAATCCGACCCGGCTGCCGAAAGGGCGCCGGGACAATCCCAGACCCTGCCCGAGCTGCTCGGGATGACGGCGCCGTTCACTCCGGCGAAATCCGCGGGTTCCGAGTCGACTGCGGCCGACAAACCGGCCCATACCGGCACCCCGGTGGTCGAAACAGGCTCGCTGTACGAGGTTCGAGGCGACAGCGATCTCGAGAATGTCGGTGCGCACCGGACGGGTATCTCACTGACGGTGAATAAATCGGGTCTGCGGGATCTGACCCTGGCAGGTGAAGCGCTGGGCGCCATGACCTCCGACTGGCAACCTGCCCGCCAGGGCGAAGTGGTCGACGCGTTCACGGATGCGGTGCGTGCGGCGCAGTCCGCGTGTGGTGGTCCGGTTCGTGTCGAAGCGCGCGTGATCACCGACCCTGCCGGTGAGGCAGCCGAAAAGCTGCGGTTCGACATTTTCGAGATCAACGCGGACCCCGGGCAGCCGGCGTTGGCTGTAGTAGAGATATCGGCCGAGCCGGATTCCGGTGCACCCGCTGGTTCGTCCACGTCCAAGAAAGGGACCGGCGGAGAGACATCGCGTGGCATTTCGGCGAAGCCGGCCGCGCTGCCGGAGTTCACAGATCAGAATCCGGATGGATTCAGTGACGGCGCATTCGAAGGCGTTTCGTCGAAACCGGCTGTCTTCGGCGACGACGGAGAGAACAACGCCGATGAGGCATCCCCGGCGGAACCTCCGTTGGTGACGGCCATGGCCGGCGCCGTCGAGGCCGTGGAAGGCGGCAGTACCGGTATGGCGGTGACGAACAGTGCTGCCCCCGCACCGGGGATAACGCAGGAAACGAGCGGCGCACCGGTCTCCGCCGGAAGTTCGCCGGGTACCGCACCCGCGAACACGGCGGGTGGCGGCGGCCCGGGTTCCGGCGGCTCGACACCGGCAGCCGGCGAATCCGGTGGCGATTCGGACCGTTCCGGCGGCGATCTTGTCGATTTCAGCGCCGAACTCGAAGGCAATCCTGCTACGGCAGTTACCGACATTCGAACCGGGGACAGTGCGGAGATCGACCCGGGCAGTGACCACGATGCCGACCCCGGTACCGGGAGTAGTGCGGCGCCCGACTCCGAGAGCACCGCTGATCCGGGTCCCGCCGCCGTGAACGATCGAGTGGGCGATCCCGAACCGGATGAATCGGGGGTCGCCGGCCAGCTCTTCGCCGGCCAGTTCCGAAAGGTGCTCGGCGATATCCTCGACGACCCGGAGTCCATGACGCTGGCCGAATTGGTAGACGTGGCCCGGAACTACCTGGCGAACCCGGGGCAGGAACCGGACGCGAATCCGAAAGCGGTGGCGAGCGTCCTGGCCAACTTCGACCTCGCTATCGCTGAGCAGGAGCGTCGGCGAGCCTTCCAATCCTTCGAGCTGCAGCGGATCATGGGCCAGCTGATCACGGCGGGCGGATATCTCCTCGAGAAGGAGCAGAAGCAGCGGTTCGACACATTGATCGAGGCAGCCGAGGCCATCGAGAGTGGGGCCCGCAAGGCGCCGAATTACCTGCGTTCCGCTGTTGCCGGGGCGCTGGCCGAGTACCGGACCATGCGCAGCCGGCAGAACTCGGAACTCATCGATCTGGCGATGGGGCGCGCCCGGGTCGCGGCGGCCGCCATCCGGTCCAACGGGCCACCGCGGCTCGCTGCCGCTCTGCAACGTGCGCTGCGCCCTGTGGTGCCGGGGGCACGGAAACTCCGGACGACCGAGCAGTTGTTCTCGGCAGCGCGCACCGTGCTGGCGGATCCGGAGGTGCCGGACGACCAGAAGGCTCCGGTAGCGGCGGCGATGGCCGGCTACGACGAGGCCCTGGCGAGCACGGCGCAGGAGGTGCGGCAAGTACTGGGCGGTGTGCCGGTCGGTGAGCACGCGGTTCTCGTCGACGGCACTGTGTTCATCGTTACCCCGGCGGGTGTGGAGGATCCGCTGTTCGCCGCACACGTTCTGGAGGCGCTCGAAGCGTCTGCGGCACGCAGCGTCACCATCGCCCGCCTGCAGGTCGGGTTGGACGAGAACGAGGAACCGGTGGTCGAGCGAAACGAAGACGGCCGGTGGCGGCCGCTCGACGCGGCCGATCTCGCCGGCTCGCCGGGGCGCACAGTGGGCATGACTGTGCGGCAGCGAATGCGGGCTGCAGACGCGGTGGCACAAGCTCTGGCGGAACAGCATTTCGAGGTGACCTCCGGACCTCGCGCGCGAGCAAGTGTGGCGTCCGTACAGGGGTTGCAGGTCGCGGCCGAAACGGTGGACCGCTGCGATGCGGATCTCGGCGTGCTCGACCAGCGGATCGCGGAGCTCGAACAGCAAGGTAGCGCCAGGCCGCCGGATGCTGGTGGGTCCCGCCTGGACGAACTCCGGACGCAGCGGGATACGTTGCGTCGCGCGCGAGCCGCCGCTCGCGCGGCGTGGTACGCATGCGCCGGCGAGCTGGACCTGGACCCACCGGAGTTCGGCGAACATACACACTCGCCGCTGCCGCACCGGCTACCTGCGGTGGTTCAGCAGCTGCAGGAGGAGATCGCCGCCGCCGATGCCGCGATCGCACGGCTCGACAGCGAGATCCGCGAGGGCGCCGAGGGGTCTCCCGAACAGCGGTGGGCCGATCGGCGGCAGTGGCTCGACAAGAGACGGAAACTCGCCGAACAGTGCGATGGGCTGGCCGACGACCTGAACGTAGCCGGGACCCTCCAGCCCGACCGCCTGGGCGAGTCGATGGACGGTTTCGTGGCGCGCTGGGAACAGACCGAGCCCGGCCTGGTGGCGGTACACACGATGGCCACGGCGGCCGTAGAGGCCCGCCGGGTTCACGAGCGGCTTCTGGAGTCGATCCGGAAATCGTTGCGCGAGCACCAGGATCGAGCCGATCCCGGCGCGGCCGACGCCATCGATGCCATGACCGGTACCGAACTCCTGAACACGGGACGCAAGTTCGTGGAGCGGCACACGTCGCGTTCCGGCGAAATCGACCCCGCCGCGGCAACGGTGGTGGCGGCGCTGGCCGAATACCATGCCGAAGTAGACAGGTCGGGCGCGCGGGGCCGGCCGGGGATGCCCGGTGACGCGCCGCCCTCCGGTATCGCCACCGAATTCCAAGGACTACGTGGGCGGCTGCTCACCGCAGTGGCAGCGGCGAACAGTGATCCGGAGTCGCTGACCGCGCTGTGGACCACCGACCGCCTGGCCGCCGCGGCGGCCGGCTTCGCTTTCGATGCCGAGAACGAGGAAGCGGACAAGGAGCACCAGAAGCTGGGTGATCTGGCTGCCGAGTTCGAAGCTCTGGTTGCGCGGACAGCGGAAGCGGCATGCCAGGCTGCCCCGGCGCCCTACCCGGGACCGGCGGCCGGTCCGTGGGCGCGGGTGAGGGGGGACAAGCTGGTGATCATCGCCCCGGTCGGGGCGAGCGATCCGGTCTTCGATCCGCAGGTCCAGGAGGAATTGGCCGCGCGTGGTATTGCCGTCGAGCAGTGGAGGGTCAGCGTCGATCACGCTGGTTCCCCAGTGTTCGAGCGGCACAACGGTCGTGCATGGGTGCGGGACATGCCTGCCGGCGGCACACTGGCGGAACCGGAAACCGCCGGGGAAGTGCTCCTGCAGGAATATGCGGCGCGGTCGGTAGCGGAAGTGCTGATCGGGTATGAGCTCGGCCGCTCGCCGGACGCGTCCGACCCCGTGGTGGAGACGGTGGCCGGATTCACCGATACCGATGGCGATCCGGAACTCATCGACCGGCTCGATAAGGACATTGCCCGGCTCGCCGTGGAAATCGAGCGGGTCGATGGTGCGCTGGCCGCATTGGACAACCTGGGCCCGGTAGTACCGCGGACCGAGGGGGGCCGGCGAGCCGGCCGTGCGGCCAAGGCGGAAGGTGAACGGCGGCGTGCCGAACGCGAACGGCTGGAAGCCGAACGCGGGCAGCGGGAGAGCGACCGCGAGCGAACGGCGGCAGAACGCCGGTGGCTGATCAGCCGGCGCGGCGAACTGGCCGAACGGCTGGGTTGCACCGAGGACGAGTTGGTGCGCCATATACCGCGGCTGTGGACTCTTCAGCCATTGTGTGCGGCCGCCGGTCGCGGGATGGACGACCTGGCCGCCGCTGCGCGGGAGCACCACGGCGAGACACGCCGGCGGGCCAATCGGTATGCCGCCGAGCAGAAATCGCACCGTACGGGCGAGGAATACGATCCGATTCGCAAGGTCTTCGTCAACACGACGATTGCCGCGAACACGGTGCCGGGGGTCGGGGCGCGTGCGGAAATCGAACGTCTGCAGGTCCTCGAGGCCGGTTACCAGCGGATGACCGCATACGGTGTCGCCGCGAAATCCCGTGCTGTGCACGGCGGCATCAGCCCACCGATCCCCGATGCCGAAGCGTTCGCTGCCAGATTCCGTACCGGTTTCGCGGCGGTCGGCGTCGCTGTGCCCGACGGGTCGTCGGCCGCGGAACTGGCAGATGCGGCGCGCACCGAGCTCGACGGCCCCGACGCGGATCTGAAAGATCCGGGGTGGCGGGAACTGTCCCAGGTATCGAGCGCCTATCAGGGCGAGGTTGCGCAACTGCAGCAGAACCGCGAGGAAGCCGCGCGCGCCGAATTCGAGAACGTGTCTGGAACAGCTATCGGGTCGTGGGGCCGGGTCGAAGGGGACGGGCTGGTTATCGTCACCACCGACACCGCACCTCCGGTGTTCGAACCGGATGAGCTGCGGGCCCTGCAGGCCGTGAGCGTGCTGGTCGAACAGCGCACGCTGGCGGCCGACGGCACGGTCTCGAGGGCATGGTTCCACAACGGCGGCTGGGTGCCGGTGCCGCCCCGACAGGTCGCTGGTGAGCGTTCGCCGGCGGGCGCGACCACGGCATCGCGCCTGGCTGCCGAGGACGCGCGGCTGGCCCATCGGCGCGAAACCGTGCAAAAGATCCAAGATGTGCTGGTCGTGGAGGTGTTCGACGAACAGCCGGGATCGCCGGACGCGGAACGGGCGGCGCGATCGGCGGTCACCACGGTCGAAGCCGCGGACGAGCTGGCGGCACTCGACACCGAGTTGGCGGTCCTCGCGGACCGGACCCCGAAGATCGACAACGAACTCGCCGATGTCGCTGCCGAACTCGCCGCTCTCGGGGCGGAGAGCGATCGGCTCGCATCGATACCCGGGGTGCAGCGGCAGTGGGTGGATCCAGGAGATTCGCGCTTCACCGACCTGCAAGCCGAGATCGGGACGCTGCTGGTCCGGCAGGCCCGGCTGTCGGTGGAACGAGAAGGGTTGCGAATCAGGCAGGACGAGGCAGACCTCCGCCGGGGCGATCTCGCCGAGTACCTCGTTCATGCGGGTGTGCTGCTCCCGGATGCCGCGAGTGACGGCACTGAATGGGACGCGAGCCGGATGGCCTCGCTGCGTGTGCTGCGCGATGTCCGTGCGTGTGGCAGCGATCTCGACAGTCTGCGCACCGGGCTCGCGGAGGACGCGCGCTGGGAAACCGACAAGCTGGTCGAGCACATGCGTGTGGAGACCACCCGCCGCACTCTGACCGAAGACGATCGCACCGGATTACTTGCCTTGCTGGACCAGCTGTTCCCTGGCGGTGACGGTGCCGAGTCCATCGGTGGCAACTCGGGTCCGGCGCCGAGCGACTTCCAGCGGCTGGCACGGGTGGAGTCGATCACCTCCCGATATCAGCTGATACTGCAGGGCGCGGAGGAGACAGCGGCAGTGGCGGCGGCCGAGGAGGAGGCAGCCGCTCGGGAGGTGGCCGAGGCTGCCGCCCGGCGCCGGACCGAACTTCACGCGGCCACCGCAGCAGAGCTCACAACCATAGCTCGGATGCTTGCCGAGGTCACCGGAGAACCGGCCCCGGACGGTCCCGACGATCTTCTCGAACGTTCCCGGGAAATCGCGTGCGATACGGGACTGCCGGACACCCGGCGCCGACCGCTGATTCAGGCCCTCGCGGCCTACGAGGCCCGGGTAATGCTGTGCGGTTTCGGCGGCAGCGCGGTGGGTCCCTGGGGCACGGTGGTCGACGGGAAACTCGTCCAGGTGGTCCCCACCGGCGTCGAGGATCCGGTGCTGGACGTGTGGGTGCGGCACGCGGCCGACAGTCGTGGCGTTCCGGTCGAGCGGTGGCAGGTGGAGGTAGACGGGTCCGGTGCCCCGATCCTGCGGAAGTGGGCGAACAGCGAATTCGTCACCACGCAGCCGGACACCTCCGGGCTCAGGGATCGTGTGGCAGCCGGAATTCTGCAGAAATACGCGGTGCGCACGCTCCAGGAGATCCTTGTCCAGCAGGCGCTGTCGCTGCCCCCGGGGGAGCCTGTGTTCCGGGCACTGAAATCCGGCGATGAAGTCCTCGGCAAGGCCGCTGAGGAGATCGAACGGGAAATCGACGGGCTCGCGGCCGGTCTCGACGCCGAACTAGAAGCTGTTCTCGGTCCGGCACGCGCTCGCCTGGCTCGGCACGAACAGCAGGGCGCGAAAATCCCTGACCAGGATCAGCTGGAGTGGGCTGCTGATGTCTTCGAGTTGCGGCAGCAGATTCCTGATCTGCGCGCCGCTGTGCTCGCCGAGCATGAGCGGCGACGGGCAGCGTACGACAAGCGCCTGGCTCAGCTGAGCGCGGCGCGCACGCTCCCCGAGTCCGATACCGCCCCCGCCGGTGACGCGACGAGCGAAACAGACAACCCTTCGGACCGAGCGCAAAGCACTGAGACCGCTGCAGCAGGGCGCTTGCCGTCGTCGTCCGGGCGGGGGTGGTGCGCCGGGCTGACGTTGCATGTGATGAAGGCGTTGGAGTCCGCCGGCCCAAGTGGGAAGTCCACTGTAAATGAGCCCGGGATGTCGGCGGCGGGGGAGGACCCGATGTGGCGGCGGGGGAGCACGGGGGGTGAGTTCGCCGAACGTTCAGGGTGGCATTGGTTGTCCTGCGGGGAGGGTGATCCCAACGGCTATCTCGTTGCGGATGAGCAGGATCCGCTCGCGCAGATGGAGGCAGCCACCGTCGAGGGGTCGGCCGGCGAGCCGGGATCATTGTCGGTGCTGGGGTTGGACAAGCCCGCGGAGGATCCCGAGGGTGATTACGCGCGTGATGGTTACCACCCGTTGACCGGCGGGCTGCGTGGTACGTCGCATCTGGTGGTCACCCGGAATCTGGGGACGGTTGATGAGCCGGACGTCGAGTACATCGATACCGCGGATTTCACCGCGGATCAGGTGGCGGCGTTGTTGTCCGGGGATACGGGGTTCCTGGAGGGGGCGTGGCAGAAGCTCGGTGCGGCGACCGGGAAGTGGCGGGGGGTACAGCGGGTCACGGTGCTGCGGCCCGGACAGGATTCGGGTTCGGCGCAGTCACAGCTCGAGTCCTCGGATTTCGTGTACGGTCCGGCGAATCCGATCGAGGGTTTCGGCGACCGCGGGCCTATAGATGGACAGGAACCTGCAGAGGATCCGACAACGACAGCCATAGCCCGGGGCGATGAGGTTCCCGAAGTACAGGGTGAAGTTCCGCCCAGGGAAAACGCAGATTCCGTGGGCGCCGAGTTCATGGCAGTGTTCTCGGAATTATCCGCAACAATTCCATGGCTGGATATTCGCTATGTCGAAGGCCGTCCGAGAAGGAGCGCTCCGCTGGCAACGACCGTATGCGTCGCCGAGTCCGGCCGAGTGGTAATGGACATACTGATCAATGAGGACATCGCTTTCCATCGGGATCGGCTGGAAGCTGAGGCGCATCTACTGGGCGTTCCTCCAGCGGAAGCTGCACGGTTCATGGCGGCGCATATCGTGGGTACGGCTCTTGCAGAAAAATTCGGCTATCACGCGCGACCCTATGCCCGTGTCGAATTGTTCGAATTGTATAGGCAATCGGATTTTCCGGATCGTGATCCGCGGACCTTCGTCGAAGGGGATGGTTCGGGATTCGAATTGTGGCGTGCGGGCGAACTCGCCTCCGTCGGAGGAGGCGAACCGGACATGTCCGCGGCCTTCGCCAGGTCGTTCGCGGCAGTCGTCACAGCGCACGGCGACACCGCGCCTCCCGGGAGCGGCGTGCGTCTTTGCCACGACGTGCTGATGCACCGTGCCGAGGAGGTTCTGAATCCGGTCACGATCATCCCTGATCCCTCTGCTGATCAAGCGAAAACAGGTATCGTCACGCGGGTCCGCGACGAATTGCACGTCGACCTGATCGGTTTCGACACGAACCCGGCGATTTCACCGGAACAGATGGAAGCGATCGAGGCTCATCTCAATCGCTGGCACACAAGATATCCGAGCCGACCGCTTCCGCGCGAGATCACCGTAGGACGCATGACTCTCGATGGGATCGCCTGGACGGTCCCGTACGAAGGCTCCGGAGGCACGTGGACCGCGATCGTGCTCGACGAGACCTTTGTGCGCGATCCCGATCTGGTCAAACGGACTCTCGAGATGTTTGCGGCAACTGGATGGATGGTAGTCGGACCGGACAAGGACATCACCAATTTTCTCGTGCACGAGTTGGGTCACTCTCACGAGTTTGTCGTTCACGAATTAGTGAAGGGCAGACTGAAATCGGTGATGGCAGCCGAGTTCCGCAAGGCGCACGGCCTGGCCCTGGACGACGATATCGATCAGGAAGAGTTCCTGTCGTGGAGGAATAGCAGTGTACCGGGGTACTGTTTGGCGCCCGCGGCTGATGGATCCGAGCGAGTGCGGTATCGCGAGGCATTTCCCGAGGCCACGGCTGCCGAATATCACTTCGGTGAGGATGCGGAACCCGCCCTGCGAGGTCTGGCGAATATCCTGGACGAAGCGCTGCCGGAGGCCGAGGTCGGTGGTGAACCGAGATCTCCGCGCGGCGTCATCCACGCGCCCGACGGCAGCGCTTCTCAGCTGACTGCATTGGCGCATGATCTGTTGCCGAACGGGGCGTTCGAACAGACGCTCCGCGAGTGGGGATTCGGTGATATCGCTTCGTTGTTGCAGGAGACTGTGCTGGACGGCGATCAGGAGCTGCGCGACGGGCCGAACAGTTTCGCGACATTCGGATACGCGATCGCGTACCACGACGTGGCTGCGGGCTCGCTGCGGATCAGCCTGGCGACCAGGCATTCCGGCGAACGGGTGAGTATCGAGGTCACAGACGACGCGAATGTGAGAAATATTCGGGTCGCCTGGTCGGTAATGGCAGATGAGACCGGACATCCGACAGGGTTCTCGCACCGCCAGGTCGATCGGTTGATCACCGCGGGTTATGGGGACGTCGAACAGACGGAACGTCTTCGGGCTGTTCGACGACAACTCGACGAGCAGCGGGGGGGTGTGCCCGGCCGGCCGGTGGGCAAGGTTCGACAGAAGGTGGGGGAAGTCGCACTTACGATGTCCATCGCCGAGCGGAGGACGGACGCGGGCGATCAACAGCGTGCACAGAACGGACTGTGGAGCGACCGCGACGGTGCGGTTGTGGAACCCGCTGACCTGCTGGATTTTCGGCTGGACCGGACGAACGAGGCAGCTGCCGGACCGGAGACCGATTCGTGGGAGGCGCGCTTCACCACGTCTCGAATGGGAGATGTGCTGGGCAAGTGCGCCGCCTGGATGCACGATCTCCGGCGTATGCGCCTCGGAAAGGCGGCCGCCGATGCCACCGACCCCGCGGTGCGCGCCGACCTGCTGTGCCGAGCTGATGCGGTTCCGGATGCCGCAGAGGCGGTCGGTTCGTGGGGTTGGCATTATGCGAAGCAAAGCCGGGGCGACTGGGACCCGAATGTTTATCCCTCCCTGAAGGCTGCCGCCGCGACGTTGTACGGGCGCCCGGGTGCTCGGCTCGAAGTGGCCGTCGACGGGGTCGACGAATCACTCGGCGCGGGCGGTTTCTCGCATATGGTCGAGGTACGCAATATCGGCCCCGGGCCCGACGGAAAAGAACGCCTGGTTGTGATCGATCCGTTGGATCCCCGGATCGACGAGGCCGTGCGGGCTCGGATCCGCGACGGGGAATACGTCGACCTGTCCGAGTACGAGCTGGACATCGACGACTATCCGCCGGTCGCTGGAGTGCAGTGGGTGACCGCCATTCCGTACGACGCGGATTTACTCCCGGTTTATGCCCTGGTTGAGGGGCAGGATCCGGAGCTTTTCCGGGGACCGCTGAACCAGCCGAAGGGGCATCGGGAGTCCGGCACACCCTCCGCTGATGATGGAGCAGGTGGCCCGCTGGACGGTCATGGCCGACCCGCGAGTGGCTACGGGCATGCCGCCAATATTCTCGACCTTCTGTCTGATCGTGCACCGCGCAGGGGCGAGCAAGCTTCGGCTCGGGCCGGGATTTCGTCCTGGTTGGCAAAGGCGGCGGGTGATGACAGTTTTGCTTGCATCGTGACCGAAAACAGTGCTACTGGCGTACGCGCCGGCCGGGCGCCTTTCGATGGAGAGCCTGTCGAGCATGCGGTGCGCTGGCTGGGGGAATGGGCGGGAGTTCACGGCATTGATACGCGAGCTGTGGCGATGATGCAGGATGTGCTCGCGGAAGCGGCCGATCCCTGGAATGGTCTCGGCGGAGACGTGCGGGCATGGGCCTCCATTGTCGACAATGGTGTGCGGATCGAGGTCACCGACCTTTCAGGGCATGGTCTTGCATTGACGATCCGGGATGCCGATTTGTGGTATGCGCAGTGGACAGTTCCATATGGCGGCGAGTCTGTATTGGATGTTGCGCGTAGACAGCTCTTGTCGTGGCGGGTGCGGAAAACCGTTGCCCCGGACCGGCTCGATGAGATCGTACGCACCATAGGTGCTCCAGGTGCTGGACCGATCGAACTTCCGGAAGGCGGCGGATGCCTGATCACCGCATCGATGGTCGGCCGGGAACTCGCCTTCGATGTGGCCCCGCAGACGGCGTTGGCGCCGATAACGGGGCGTCGATCGCCGGAGCCGTTGCCCCCTCGGACCGAAGCTGTGTCCAAGGTCTCGACGTTTGTGACCGCGGAAGAGACTGGTCGGCAAGTATCCAAGGGCAAGTACGAGCAGGTTCACCCGGGTGAGCTCGGTTTACCGCCGGTGCCATCCACGCAATTCCCGGTTTATGTGGGCGCGGACGGTTTTATCCGGACATTCGATGGCGAACTCTACAGTACGTCGGAAGGTGTTTCCTTCGTCATGGGGAACACACCGGGTGTATTCGTATCGGCGAACTCCGGTGCTGAACATATAAACCTCTATTCTGCACTTGTTTCGGAGGGTGAAGGTGTCGGCGGCTTTGGGTACTGGACTGTAATACGTGGTCGGCTCGCAAGGATATCCCCGATCGCCGGTGCGTTCAGTGCAGACGACACTGATCCGAAATATGTAGCGCAGCTGTTGTTCGAATTGTCCAGGCTCGGGATCGATTTGACAGACATCGACCTGCTCATCGAAACCACTGCGGAGTTCCAAGGCCTGGTGTGGAAAGGTGGTGCTCAACTCCCATCGGTCGATGAGCTCATCGATGGCGGGCGGGATATTGCGATGAGGACCTTTTCCGGCTTCGGTACCGATTTCTGGGTGGATGTCACCGGCGCGGAACCGGCACCTAATGGCGTTTCTATCACAATCAGGCTCAATCCTGTGCGAGGTGATTCAGGAACTGCGGTAATCGATATCGAGAACACCGCCGAAGGTGGAAACACGCGTATTTCGCTTGTCGATCCAGGGGGGGATGCCAACCGGGTCGACGCCATTCTGCGCGTGCTGAGTGAGAGACTGGTGGCAGTATCTCCTACGACGTATGATCCGCATGGATCCGCGCTCACAGCGGTAGATTCGCCTGACGAATTCAGTGACACATCAGGCGTTACCCGGGATTTTCTAGTGGCCGCAATGCACGGAGAGCCGGGTGTCCGCATATTCGAGGGAGAGGGGCGGGCCTCACCCCCGATCAGGTTGGACGAGATTGCTTCGGCGGATGTCGATCCGTCCGAATTGCGAGATCGCTGGGAGCGGCGCCTGGCCGAGGCGCGGGGCGAATCAGTGCGCCTTCGCGCCATCGAAGACGAGCTGAATTCCCAGGTCGATGAACGAAATGAAACGGCTCTGGAAACGATCATCGAACTGGCTTGGTACACCGAAGAACTCCGCTCGGTATCCGGCCGGGAGGCCGCTGAGCGGCGAGCAACCTTGGTTGCCGGCATCGACGAGAAGGTTCGGGCGGCACTCGACTCCGGTGTGAAACTTCCGGCGCTCGTCGCCGCCGTACACTTGTGGAGTCCGGATTCGGTCGATGCTCTGGGAGAGCCCGGTCCGGGGGCAAGATCACCGATCGAATTGATCGCTGCTCGTCGCGCGGTGGAGTTGCGTCTACGCCGGCTCGAAGCCGAGGTCAAATCACTTGCCGATCGGCTCGCAGGTCTCGACGTGTTGGCGGCTACCGAATCCGAGTTGATAACCGCGGGCGTCGGGTATGTGCCAGAGAGTCGAGTGGTCGTTGTCGGAACACAGTTCGAGCCCGACGCGGTTCTCTGTCGCGCGCTGGCCTCTGCTGTGGATTCGAGCCGAGAATTGAGGTCTGCGGTGGTGGTGGGCGGCCTGGTTGTCGATTTCCTGCGAGTATCGGCAGGTTCACCCGACCAGGTGAGCAGCGGCCACGGCAACGTCCACATCGTGGATGGCGAGGTGGTGGTGCAGGGTGCCGACCAGCGCTGGTACGACCGAACCGGTACTGAGATCGTCAATCCTCGTGCCCCCGAGTCTCTGGCCGACGACCACGATCTGCCGGAATCCCCGGCGCCTTCGACCGGCCACCCGCCCATCGATCGGGCCGAGGCGCAGGCAGACGCTTCGCCGACCACAGCCACGGGGTGGGCGAAGGAGTTCTCGGCTGTCGCCGGTTCGGGCGAATCCGCAGTGGCTGGGGAGCTGCGGCGTCGCTCTTCCGATCCGGCGGATCCCTTGGACTGTGCGGCGCGGTTGTTGGGGATTGCTGATCTTGCGGGTGGTGTGGATCCGGCCACGTTCGTGAAGGCGATGGGGTTGAACTGGAATGCGGAGCCGTTCCCGTCGCTGGGCGCGGCTTTCGGGTGGGTTGCTGAGTCGGAGCCGGAGGGTGATGGGCATCGGGTGGCAGTGATATGTGTGACGGACCCGGCAACGGGTCTGGGACATGTGGTGATGCTGCTGAATGACGGTGATGGTGGGGTGTGGATGCTGGATCCGAGGGATATCGATCCTGCGGCTGCAGCAGCGTTGACGGCGGGGGAGTCGGTGGAGCTGGATCCGAGGTGGTTCAAGCGTTATGACGGCCGGTTCGATGCGTTCGCTGATGCTCCGGTGCACGCAATTTCGCTCGGCTACACCGAGCCTGTCGAGCCGGGTGGGGAGCCGATCGCGGGGCGTGGTCCGGCTGCTGGGGTGACTATCGGTGCGGACTTGGATGGTTCTTCGGAGTCCGGCGAGTCGGCGTCGGGGGGAGAAGGGATCACAGGTGAGCAGGCGCTGCGCGATCTGAAGATGAACGCCCCGGAGTGGGCCGCGCATCGCTCCGACACCACCGATCTCCAGGCATTGAAGCGGTGGGCCGCGCGAGTCAGGAAATGGTGGAACAACGAGCTGAGCTCGAGGCAACAGATCGAGTTGCAGTCTTCCCGGAAGCCGGATGTGGTGGAATTCCTGCACTTGCCCGGAATTCCGGACGAGGCACGGAACGAAGCCGATCGCGAGCGGTCACGACAGGGCCGACCGTACGATGATGCGCCTTCCGCGCTGAGGGAGCAGGCCTATCGGCTCGCGAAAGCGATCGAACCGTCCACGTCGATGCGCGCGTCGTTCAGCGGCACGAACCAGTACGTCGGATTCGACGGTCTCCGGACCTTGATGGGGCCGGATTCGGCGCGATTCACCTTCGGCGACAAGGATGCAGCGACGGTGCGTGCGGTGCACGTCGTGCGGACCTGGAAGGACCTGGAGACGGCATTGCCGCTGGTGGCCGCGCATTACGAAGAGTTGTGGGTGCGATCCGGTGGTGTGCCGGTCTCGGTGGAGCTGCATTTCGATCATCGATCCGGTCTCGCCGGGCTGAAACGGAACCTGGCTATGCAGTGCGGGTCCTGGTCGGTCGATGCGGTGGTCGGCGAGCCGATGAGCCGGGTGAATCACCTGGTCCTGCACGACAGTCCGGCACTCGCGGAACAGGCGGGTGGTGAACTGGGCAGCCTGGTGGGTTCGGTGACGGCGATGTCGTCGTTCGAGACCGGCGCAGCAGCGGAGCTCGCACTAACCACTCTGCGCGATGAACCACCACGCGTAGCAACGGAGATCAACCGGCACACCCTCGAGAAGTTCCTGGCACGTGCCCGACGTGTCGCACCGGTCGCCGAATCGAGTGAAGAAGCCGTTTCTGCCGCATACAGGTTCACAGCCCGACGCGAGGTCTTCGTCACCGAAGGTATCGATGTGCACTCGTCGTCCGCGCTGGCGTTCATGGAGCTCACGGATCTGGAACGGGCGGCGTGGGCGGCGTGGGCCGGCGGTGTACCCGGTGTCGGTGAGGTGACCGGCCAGGACGGGATTCCCACGTTCTGGCGCGACTACGCCAACCGGTGGCAACTCGTGCACCGGTTGCAGGGGCTGTGTGACAAAGCTGTGCTGGAGGAGCTGACCGAGACCGATGTCCAGGAGGGGCGGCTTCTCGTATCTGTACTCGATCTGCTGGAGCCGCCACCTGATGGCCAGGGACAGGATGTCGCTGCAGAGCGGAATCGCCCGGTGTTTCTGCTTCGAATGGATACCGCCGCCGGGGTTGTCGGCGTCGCGCACAGTGACCCGGATACGGTGCCCGACGAGTCGGTGACCGTGATCAAGGAGCCACTCGACTCGTCGGTCTCGCCGGGGCCAGGAATCGCGATCGTTTATCGAAGTTCCGGCTCGCGGCGGGCCGAGGCCCTGGTCGACGCCGACCTCGATGATCTACGGCGCACCCGCTTTTTGTATCGCGATCGCATCGAGCCCGCTGTGGGCGCGGCGCCGGACGGTGCCCGCGATCGTATCCAGGCGACCGAGGCAGATTCCGATCGACCGATCGAACCAGCTGGAGTCGACAGTGACCTCAGCTCCGAGGATGGTACGGAGCTGTCGGCTGTGGATGATTTCGCCACAGACGACGCCGTGGGGAATCCCGCCGCCTGGCAGCAGGCAATGCCGGATCCGGACCAGGACCCCAACACCGTCGAGGGCAAGTTGGGTCGATTGATCGACGGGATCGGGGGCTCCGATTCCGATGCAGGCGTGGATCTGCGCCCGTCGGAACCGCCGCCGGAGCCCGGACCCATGGTTGATCTCGACGCCGCGGACGCGGATACTGCGCTGCGCCTCTTGGAGGCGCAGCTGCGGCAGTACGACATCCACGCGGTACTCGCCGATGTTGTGGACATGATAGTGCCCGCTGTCGAGGCGGGGAACTTGCCGCGATTCAGTTCACGATGGAATCCGGATCCGGACATCGACGGCGAGGGCGAGTTGGCTGTCGATGTTGTGGACGCCCAGGGCAATCAGCTGGAGGTGATCGCTCGTGTGCAGGACGGCGAGGTCGAGATCGACATTGTCGTGAACGGTAGCGCAAATGGGGGCTGGCTGAACGCGGCACACCATTGTGTCGCCGTCATGGAGACCCGCGCCGGAGTGGGTCACGATGAGCGCGCCAAGCGCGGTGTGCGTCACTTCCTCGACCGCACCACCGACGGCACTTTCCGAATGGTCGTCTCCAGCGGGCAGACACTCGGTGATCCACTGTCGATCCAGATACAACACGGTAGCCCGGAGCGTCCCGGGCCGCTGCGCCTGGACCGGATCGGCGGGGAGTTGCGGGATGCACTGGGCGAGTCCGCGTCGGTGAGAAGACTTTACGATCACGATCCTCGGGATGCCTACGGACTTTCCCTCGCAATCTTCTATTCCGAGAGTCCCGCCGAGCCGGATCCGCTGGAGGATCTGCACGAGCCACCGGACACCGACTACTACCGCAGGCATCTCACCTGGGCGGGCCTGAATCCCGCCGCCATCTGGGCGGCGCACACCGGCTGTGACATTTCGGAGCCGGGCACCTGGGCGCATCGGTGGACCGGTCGGTCTCTGCGGGATATCACCCCAGTGGACCGCAGCAACGCCGTGCTTGCCAGAGCTCGATACGAGGAGATCCTTTCCCGCAGGTTGCGGCTGTCCGGGGCTGAACAGCCGAGTATCCAGGACCGCGTCGAGGCATGGCAGGAATTGGATTGGCGTGCCAAATGGCGGTGGACATGGGCGGCCCCGGACGAGGTGGCAGCTCTGCCCGGGATCACCGGCGCGTGGACGGACCTGGCGAACCGATACCGAACCTTGCGTGAAATCCGAGCACTGGAGCAGAGCGCCGAACTAGCCCACGGTGCTCTGCAGTTGGGATTGATCCCACCGGAGGAGGCGCTGAGTCGGCAGCTGGAAATAGAAGATCGGCTGCTGTGGTGGCAGTCGGTTCTGCAATCATGGGTGGATCTCTGCGAATGGGGGGCTCGGGCGAATGTGCCGGTATACCTGGATCGACTGGATCCCGACTCGAGGCTCGCCCAATTCCGGCTGGGCAATGCGGAGACCGCCGACGAGATCGACAACTACCGGGCCGAGGCATCGGTGCTGGACATCTCCCCCACGTTGGCCATTGCGGCAGCGCGGCATATGGAGCGATCGGCGCAGGGGACGCCACGGCGGGTGTCCGTTGTTCAGGTCGGTTTCGGTATCGGTAATCCCGATTCGCCGATCGCTGAGCGCGCCGATGAGAACATCGCAGAAATTGTCGCGACCCGCGAATGCTGCTCGGCGCCGGCGCCGGCGCCGGACTCGGGTGAGGCGGTAGGAGAACATGGGCTTGCTGCGGCAGCCGCGGCCGCGGGAATCACGAATTTCCGAAGCGACGCCCATCCTGCCGAATTCTGGATCGGCAGTGGTGAAATACAGCAGGTCGTAGATGCATCCGGACTGCTGGAATCAGGAGCCGGTGAATTCCGTCCGCCTGCTGATGGACTGTCGTCGACGGAGGAAGAACGCCGCTTCCTGGAAACGGTGATGTTCACGCCGCAGCGCTGCGCGCTGGTGGTATGGGGCGCGGTGTCCGGGTTCTCGCAGCAGATCGGCAATCTCGGCGTCCAGGCGCCGGAACCGCATCGGTTCGACACGCAACTGGCCGGAGTCGTCCTGGCCGACGAGGTGCACTCGGCGTGGGTGAGTATCTCCCGTGGTAGGGATCTCGTGCACTGGATGAACCGGATGGAGAACAGGTTCGCGGCTGTCGCGATGGACGGGCACACCATTTTCCTGCGGAACGTCGGTGGTGAAATCCGGGTGCTCGATCCCGCGGACCTACCCGGAACCGACATCGATTTTGTGGCAGGCCATTCCGATCCGGAACGGGCGTACCGAGAACTGTTCGACCGGCACAGCCGTCCACTCGGCAACCTGCTCGACACCCAGGAGGATGTCGATGCCCTGATCTTCGAAAGCGACGGACGTCCGCTGGTTCGTCACACCGGTGACAACCATCCGACAACCGCGATTCCCGGGCTCAGAGTTCTGGCCGGCGACGAGATCCCGGGATTACTCAGGGGTGTCGAGCCCCCAGGTGACGAACTCGCGAGCGAGCAGCCGGAGGTTGCCGAGCAGAACGGCGGTCCCCCGCCGACGCCACCTCAGTTGAGCTCGATGACCGCAACGTGCTCGGGAATGGTCGAGGCCGCGGGTCGCGATACACCAGTATTGCTGCGATCGGTGATCAACGGCCTTGTTGAGCGCGGCAAGCTCTCGGACGCTGAGCACGGTTACCTGCTGCGTTCGGTTCTGTCGGTGGAGCCGATGCGCCGCAGCAGGATCGCGATGGAACTCGGCGTCGATGAGGGAAGGATCCAGGATATTCGGGCTCGTGCCTTCGGAAAGGTTGCCGACGACCTGCAGCGGCGGTCTTCCGAGCCCGCGGATCCGTTGGACGGTGGCGTCGTCGTCACCATGGGTACGGAAGACAATCAGGACCTGTCCTCGGGTGTCAAGCCGGCCGCCACCGAGTCGGCTTCCGCGGTCACGGCGGACTCCGCCGCGACCGTCGATGCCGACTCGGCGAATCCGGCCACTACCGCGAACGGTGAAGGCAGTTTTGCGCGGCCGACGCCGGCAATGTATGAGCGGCGCTGGGCGGCGGGTCCTGTTCCGGAGTGCTATCGGTTCAGTGACAGCAGGAACCTCGAGGGAATGAAGTGGGGTGCCTGGGTACCCGGGGACTTCGACGACCTGACCGCGGTGCAGTACGTGCTGGAGGCGCGGTTCCGGCAAGGTGATGAACGTTTCCGGTCGGCGCAGGACGCGGCAGCGTATGTGGAGGCCACTGGTGATGTAGTGCATCTGTTCATGCCGGATGGTCGTGTCCTGTCGCTTTTCGTCATGCCCCCACGGTTTACGGGCGATCGGAGGGTGGGGGTGCATGAATGGAACGAGAACGAGGCCCAGATCCCACTTCCGGATCATCACCGAGTGGCGATCCCCCATGTCTACGAGTATCCGTTCGAGCTCTTGGGGCGGTTCGCGGATATTCCGGTCGGGGAACCTGTGGAAGCGGTGGTGTTATGTGGGGGCGGCAGCGAGAATGGTCAGCCATACCTCGTCGCGCAGTCGAGTTTCGATCCGGATTCCCCGCCGGATTCGAATGCGGTGGCAGCACGGCATCCGCTGAACCATGTCAACTTGTCCATCCGGGCCGCGGCCGGGACCGAGGGCGACAGTTTTACCGACGACGATCCGTTCGAATCGATGGGGAGCCCACCCGACTATCTGGATTTCTTCGATGGTGAGCTGACCCAGGAATGGTCGGATTCATTCGAGACGGATGTTGCTGGGGACAGCTATGGCGAGGGGGGCGAGGAGCCGCCGTTCCGGGCTGCCGGCCCGGTACGCGCTGCTTACCGTTTGATGGCCGAATTCCCCGAGACCGAATTCTCGTTCGGATACGAGACGGCGCCTGCGTTGCACGATCTGGTCGATGACGTGGCCGACGTTGTCGCCGATCTCATGCGGCGGTACGGAGATGCGGTCGATATCCGGTGGGTCGGCCTGGACGGAAATCTTCCTGCCGATTCTCCGGCGCGGTGCGATATCGAGGTCGACGACGACGGCGTGATGTTCGCGAAATTGCACATCAGCTCCGCCGCCGGCCCGGGCGATCTGCGCAACGCGGTCATCCGGGAATTCGGCAAGGCACTTCTCTGTACCGGACGATGGCGTGCGGAACCTCAGGTGCGGCCGGCCCTGGAGAGTTCGCCCGCGGGGGTCGTCATTCCGGATAGGTGGTGGATGGATCCGGACGAGGTACTGATCTCCGCGTTCGAGATGGTCGAATCGGCCCCGTCGGCGGCATCGGACTTATCTCATCGATTGCACGGCATCCTGCGGAGCGAAGCTCAGCGGTGGCGTGGTCGCGCCCCGGAGCGGGACCCGCAGAACCCCCATCGACGCGAGGCGGACGCCCTGGCCGCCGAACTGGGGACGAAAGCTTTCGGCTTCGACATCCCGGATATAGACCCGGAGTTCGTAGCGGATATGTTGGCAGTGTTCCGGGAAAACCGGGCCGAATTGTCCAGCGCGAACCTTGCCGAGTTCGGCATCACAGCATTTCTCCCGTACACGACATTCGCCCGCGTGCGGACTTCGGCCGACGGCTCGATGCGATTGGAGTTCAACGAGCGTTACGCAATCAACCCCGGACTGATGCCGAAGGGGATACGGTTCACGGTCGAACACGAGATTGCGCACCTGCTGGATCCGGTCGTCGAATTGACACAGTTCTACGCGCGGCTGGCGCGGCTCAGATTGCGCGCCGGTAGCGATGATTCCGATTCCGAAGACCGGGCGCGACTGCGGAAACATCTCGACGCGCGGTATTCCGCCTATCTGGCGTTGTTCCTCGAGTATCGCCGGCGGGACCCGGACGGGAGCCGGACATTCGACCAGTGGATGGACGACGAGCTCTCCTCCTACAGCCTGACCTATGAATCCGGGCGATCGACGGGACAGGGCGGTGAGAACTCCGCGGGCGCTGACGCCGATGCCCGTGTGGTGTTGAAGCTCACGGAGGCGCGGGCCGACGCGCGCGGGGCGGTCCGTACCAAAGGTGCCGACGCGACGCCCGCCGAGCACCTGCTGTTCCGGATGTGGGTCGACGATGTGCTCGGTGCGGGGCATGCACTTTCACCACATTCGATGCCGCCCGGTTCCCGGTTTCTCGGCGGCGAAGAGGCCCCGGCCGGGGTACGGACGGGCCTGCCGGAGGATATGCGTTCGAGTGCATTCTACGATGGCACGGCCATGGACCGTGTGGGGACGGTATCGGAGGGCGAACCGTCGACCTGGAAGGCACCGGGTGGTTCGGTGGGGAACGGGACCGGCGGCCCGAACGGAAGGCAGGCCGGTACCGCCGGGTTCCAGCCTCCGGAGTCGGAAGCGATGGATGGCGCTGCGGATTATGTTGCCCCGAATCCGAGCACGACTGTGAACAATTGCTCGGTGCGCGTGCACCAGGAACTGCAGCGGGTGACGGGTAATCCGCGGATCAAGCTTCCGCCCACCACCCCGCTCGGCGGCACCTTGCTGGCCGATGACCAAGAGGCGGGAGACTGCCGGTTGCAGTGGGCTCCCGGTTCGCACGCTGTCGTCGAATCGTTGAGAACGCGGGATGAGGTCGCGTATGTCAAGACCGTTATCGACAACGGCGGCGATCTCGCCCACGAAGTCTTGTTCACGAACAATCTGGATCATGCGCTCGCGGAAAAGTACCCGGATGGCACAGGACGTCCGCACGGCGAGGTGTGGGTATTCGACCCGGAGAACCCCGGGCCTCCCGAGTACGGCGGGTGGCGTCCGTACGAGGACGGGGAGTACGACGGCGCTGAGAAGACCGGTATCGCCACCTATGTCGGGGGCAGAGCGGTGCCGGTGCCGGAGGACGCTCCGGAATTCGTGTTGGATAAGGAGATCGCTCGCACCGGGAGCGGCGGTCCGGGGGGCGCGCTGGAGCACAATATCGCCCGCACGGGCGACGACAACGATCTGGCCCACGGCAGCTTCGGCATCGCGGCGATACGCCGAGCCCTGGCCTCGACCGACAACCCCAGGTGGCGTACATATGTCGCCGACGACGTTATCTGTGCCGTGGGTGCGATCGTCGAATCCAGTGGCGGTGCCGACACTCTCATGGACCTGCGGGTGGGTACGGACCAACGGGGGAATCCGGCCGTGGAGGTGGATACCAGGCTCGGGTACGAGCTGGTCTTGACCCGTCGAGAAGTGCAGTACACCGCTACCCTGGTGCCAGGTGATTCGGCGGGAATCGAGGTGCTGCGCACCCATATTGCGCAGCTGTCGGCATTGCTCGGCGTGCAGCATTCGGATCCGTTCGATCTGCTGTGGCAGGCGCTGCCGGACGCGGGAGGACGCTCTGGACCAGCCCAGCAGCGCTGGGGACAGATCGGGTCGGCGCCGATCAGGGTGACCTTGACACTGGACACCGGACCGAAGTGGCGGGGCCTGCACGGCACGGTGAGCAGCAGTACAAACTTCGAACACACGATGCCACCGGTGTACCAGGCAGCCGAGCAGCTGGATGTGGGCGGCGACCCCGTCCAGGTGTGTGTCGACGCACCGGATCCCGAACTGCCCGAGCTACCGGTCACAGCGCGAGACGTGGCGGCTGCGCTGTGGCGTGACAACGGCGCGCGGCAGCAGCTGTTGTCCGCGCTGCACGGCGAACGGTTCGCCATGGTGGAATACCGGCGAGGCGCCGATGCCCGGCCGAGTGGGTGGCCGGTGACGATCGACGGCGGGGATATCTATGTACAGGAAACCGATGGTCGCTGGCACGGTGCGAATGGCGGCATTGTCGATACCTTCGACCAGGGAGTGTACTGGACGGAATTCGGACTGACCGCGACCGGGCCCGCCGGGAACTGGTCGGGGTTCCCGCGTACGGAATCGACGACATTCCCACAGTGGGCAGCTGATACCGCGGGTACTGTGCGCGACCCGTTCTCGCCGCGCGATGTGGAACCGTTGATCGCCCTCACCGTTGCGTACGGTACCGAACGAGAGAAAGCCTGGCTGGACGGTTGCCTCTACGACGCCGTGCGAGGTTCGGATTTCCCCAGCGAGTGGATCGACCCGGTGTGGGAAAGGCTGGTCGCGGCCCTGCGGTCGGCCGGCGATGCGGGCCAGGAGGTGCGCGAATGCTGGGTTCGACCAGGGCGGAACTCGATATCGCTGTATCTCGTCCATGAGGGCACCCCGTGGTTCGGACTGCGGGTGTCGGAAGCGAACGGTTCGCTGCACATCCACAGCAAGCTGTCGCCGGTCGACGAGATAGCGGCCGGTATGGCCGAGCGCAGTATCGAGGACGATCTGCGTGGTGTGCCACCCGAACGACGGATCGCGATGGCACAGCGGATGCGCCGGCAGGTGCGGCAAGAACTTCGCAGCCGGCGCTGGGGTAGCGAGCCGCAGTGGCATCTGGGGACGAATATGGACACCACACCCGGGAAGTGGGATTTCACCGTCTTTTCGACGCGCGGCACGATTCTGAGAAACGAGGTACCGACAGCGGGATCGGCGGCCGACCGTACCGCCGGTCGTCAGCTTCTGGTGGCCATTGCCACCGAACGGGGCGATCAGCGGCCGGAGCCGGACACTACGGTGAACCCCGGACCGCGTCCGGATCACCGAATCACCGTCGGTGGGTCCAGGGACTCCGCGACCACACCGGGTATCGCGGACTGGCTGAGCAGCCGGGGATTCGGTGCGTGCACCGCCGAGGTGGCCGCGCTCGTGGCGGAGCACCCAGACGGCTCACTCACTGCATCGATATGGTCGACGGCCGACGACGCGTACCTGCTTGTGGAGTGCTACGACGAGTCCGGGCAGCGACAGGTGACACTGGATATCGCCGGCCGGGACGGTGATCCCCGGATCGTCCGTCGGTCGGCGGCACCACCGCCGGTGTCGGCGGAGGTGGATCCGCCCCACGCCGAACACAGCGAGGATCGTGGCCGGGTACGCCGCCTGGGACGGTGGGCAGCCGAAAGCGAACCGGATGGTTCCGATGCTCTGCTGGCCGAAACCTATCGGGTGGTGGATGCTGCCCTGCGCTGCGACCGGCCCGGGCGGGTAACCACCGAAATTTCGGACGACTCGACGATTCTCGTGACAGTGGCGGAAACAGAAGGCTGGACCACCCGCGTCGCGATCGCCGAGCGGGCGCAGTGCTCGGGGAAGTGGCTCGATATCGAGGTGGGTGCGGACCTGACGGTCGACGAACGGGACCGGATTCTCGATGCCGCGGTCGGCTGCCTGCCCGTCGGCCGGCCGGCGGCCACCGGTGCGTGGATGAGTGTCTTGGCGGAATCCACCGATGGCTCGGACCCGTTGCAGCTCACGGTGGGGGGGACGGAACCACCCGGGATGATTGCCTACCGCGGGTCCCGTACCGACGATCCGACCCGGTGGATCGAGTTGTCCCCGGATACCGCGAAATTCGTCGGGGAGGTATCCGACGACACCACACCTGCGGCATTGTCCGCGCTGGCCGGATCACTGGTGAATGCTGTTCCGGGCGTGTCGATGCCGTGGTTGGCCGAGTGGCTGACCGCCGGAATGGCTTCTGGTTCTCGAATCGAGGTGATCACCCGGCCGGACAACTCCGTGGATATCGCGCTGTATCAGCGGCGGGATGAGGGGGGGCACGACAAGCCGTACCACTGGCTGTCCATTTCCGCCGTCCGACCATCGGGTTCGTTCGACGGCCGGGTGACATGCTGCTGGGATCGGCGGAATATGAGTTCCGAAACGCGGGGCGGCTTCGCCGAGATCGTGCGGACCCAGCTGCTGCAGGTATGGAGCCACGGCGAGAAAATTGTCGAACTCGACAACTACGACAAGACGCTCGCGGACGCATCGGTATTGATGCCGGGTGTGGAACAGCTCCAGACGGTACAGGCGGATCTGAGCGGGATTCCGCAGCAGAGCCGGCTCGGCGTGAACGTGGCCACGAATATCGGACCCGCCGGCACCTATCTGGCTGCCCCGGCAACAATGGTCGAATTGGTGCACGATGAGCTGCGCATCGCGGAGCGCAAGCGCGATCAGGTCTACGACAGGAACTTCGGCGCGGCGGCGGACAAGAAGTATACCGAGGCCGTCGCCGAAGTGCAGCGGTTGCGCGACGAACTGCGCATGCTCGAGATACACCCGTTCCTGGGGGATCTGCCACCGGTGTGGGATCCGCAGCTCGGAATCTTCAAACCGGACTTGTCGGATGAACTACCGAAACCGGCAAAACCCGCGGATATGGGTATGCCCGACCTCGTGGCCGAAACGATCGATCGGGTGCGTGCCACGGTGTCGTGGGAAAACGGCAGGCCACATTACCGCACCGACGGCATCGATCCTCAGGCACTCGACGTCACCTTCCAGTATCTGATGGAGACGCAGGAGAACCTGCCGCACCAGTATCAACCCATGCTCGAAGTGCTGAGCGCAGCGACCGGTCCCGTGGGGATGCGGGCAAAAGCCAAGCAGATCTGTGACGATCTCTTCACAGCCAAGAAGGACGAGGATCCCGCGATCGACGGGCGAGAGGAACTGTTCGAGCAGCTGAAGGCGGCGCTTGCCGATGAGGATATGCGCGCCGAAATCCTCCGGGCGGTGCAGGAAATCGATAACGATCCGGCGTGGCGCGACGATCGGCTGGTGGTGCTCGATCGACGCCTGCATGCCTCGACCTTCATGAAGCGGTGGTTCACCGATCGCGACGGCAAGGGCGACGGCGCACTCGCCTACCCGCCGTTCGATGGGAAGTCGTTCTCCAAGAAACAGAGGCAGCCGGAGAAGAAAAAATACGACGAAGCCAAGAGGGACTGGGAGACGAACGAACGCCAAGAAAGAAAGGAACTGGCACAGGAGCTGACTCGTACGGACGGGCCGCTCACCGGATTTGTCAGGGCAGCATTCGTCGACCGCTGTGCTCGCCATATTCGAGAAGACCTGGTGAATACGCCCCGGGAGTTCCGGAATCCCGAGAAGAAGTTGTCGGACCTGCTCGAGCAGCCCGGTGTGGTCGACAGGTGGATCGATGGGTCGATCGACAGGGTGCACAAGGCATGCAGGGAGGCTATTCCACACACAGATATCAGTGAGCTGATCGAAATCTGGTCGCGGGACGAGGCAGCACGCCGGCAAGACCACTTGATCGAACGACTCGAGAAGTGGACCCCGTGGATCGAGAAAGTCATCGCCTGCCACGAATACACCATGCGCCGGGTCTGCCGCGGTGACAGTTCCTTCGACGGGGTCGCGTGGAATGCCGAACACGGTATCGAGCCGGTGATTCCAGTAGTCGGCGACGACCCTGTTCTGGAGATCGCCTTCAGCTATCTGAACGGGCTGCTGGTCGAGGTCGAAGGCGCCGGACCCTACGGCTGTAAGGCCATGGAGCTGAACGAGGACGGCAGCATTACGATAACGCTCAAGAATGCTCCCCTCGACGAGATTCTCGGCGCGACGATCGCGGCCACGATCTACGAGATGCTGCGTGGCGAAAAAGTTCACGTCATCATGCTGGTCGACTATCTGCACGAGCAGCCCGGCCGCACCGAAATGGAAAAGCAATACGAGGAGCTGAAGAAACAAAATCCGGCGCTGGCCGCCGAATTGAAGATTCCGCTCATCGCCGGCGAATCGGATGGTGTCGTCACCTACACCGACGAAGCCAAGTCGTACTCGCTGTTGTGGCATCTCTTCAAGACCGATGCGCACGGTGTGGCACCGCAGCATCTGCGTCAGCTGGACGAGGGCAATATTCCCATCGAGGGGCTCCTCGCGAGGTTGGAGCGCGCCGCAGAGGATCCGGACAGCGGTGTGGAACTGTACTGGGCCTGCCGCGACCACGAGAACCGGCATCTCGACGCGCAGGATCATTGCGGTGCACCCGACGACAGCGGCGAGAGCTGCGGCAAGAACTTGTGCCGGTATGCGCGCATCAACGGGGTGGATGTGCGCCTCACCGAGGAAGACGGAACCGGGACGTGTGAGGCGCTGGATCTCGGCGCCTACCTCCGCGATGCGCTGGCATTCATGCGCAACTCGGATATTTTCACCGCGGTGTTCCTGCGCGAGTACATGCGCGAGCAGATGCTGGCAGTCGGCGTCGGCGCGCAAGCACTGGGTCTGTACTACAACGGGGTGGCATTCGAGGTAGACGAAACCCGGGCAACTGTGCCGGAAATGCTGGCCGGCCTGCGCTTCGGAATCGCCAAAGAATTCGAGCGTGTCAGCAAGGTTTTGTGGGAGATCGTGCGCGACCTCGAGAAACTCGCCGCGATGTACCGGAAACGGCATGTCAGTCCGGTACTGGGTGAACGAGCCCATCACGATGCCGCGTACAAGAAGCGCCAGGCCGCTGCCGCGCAGAAGTCCGAACCGACGGAAAAATATGTGGGGAAGGGGCAGGCCCCGAAAGCACCAGCCCCCACCCCCACGACACCGGCCGCTACGGCGAATCCTGACCCGGCAACCTCGTCCTATGTACGTCCGACCGGTGCGAGCGTTGCGAATGAATGCGCGCCACGGTCGTTGGACCAGTTCGAGGACTGGGGTATCGACGGTGATGTCCTGCGCGCGCAGCAATCGGATCTGCCGGGGTACAACCAGGGGCAGGTCGAGTCCGGGATGGGCGGCCGGCCACTCATGGAATACGCCGACGCCGCGGACGGTCCCGGAACACGCGCGGCGCTCGCCGCGCGGATCCCGGTGGGCGGCCGCGCGTTGGCTGTCGACGTGTACTCCGGGAAGATCAACGGGGTCGGTGCCCACGCCTATGTCATCGAGCGGGTCAGCCCGAGTGAAGTGCGGGTCTACGACACCGTCGCGGAGCAATGGATCGACTGGGATCTGTTCGTCCACCGGGATGCGGAGCGTCGCCGCATGGGGCCGAGGGCCGTGCGGACCGTCGGCACCATACTGCCGGCACGGGAATCCGGCGTCGCCCCGGATCGGACCGTGCTGCACCGGACGACAGGCCCCGAGGCACGCGTCCCCTCCCCTCCCTACGCCGAAGGGCCGCCGGGCCGCACAGTCGACCTGGGAGATGTCCGGATCGGTCAGACGGCCGAACCCCTGGGGTTCGAGTTCACCTCCACCGACCCGGCCGAGCTGGACTCGGTCGAGGACCGGTTGCGGACCGTGCTGCTGGGTCTGCCGGACGGACAGGTGGCGGACGCAGTGGCCGTCGCGAGGTCGTTTGCTGCCGCAATCGTCGGGGCCGGTCGGCGCGGTGTGGTGACCGTAACCGGTAAGGACGGGGCGTTCGAGGTCCGCCTCAACGACACGACGGGCCAGGCCGTGAGCCATGCAATACTGTCGCCCCACCTGGCGGCGGCGGTCGACGAGATACGCGTACTCGACGGTGAGGTGACCGTCGGTCGAGGCTATGTGTTCCGGCAGCAGCGCGAAACCCGTGATACGGCCATTACCACTGTGCAGGTGGCGTATACGTCCGACGGCCGGCTTGTCGCCGTGCCCACCGGCTCGGACCTCGTGGCGCGAATTCCGCCGTTGACTGCGCCGGACGCAGTGGCTGCCGGTGTCGCGAGGCCGTTGAGGGATGTGCTGGGATCCTGCGGCGGTCTGCCCGGGAAACTGGTGGTCGACTTGACCGCCGCCCCGGTGGACTCCGCAATGGCATTGCTGGAATCGACTGCCGAAGTATTGAATCAGTACGATCTGCGCGTTGCGGTGAAGAGTTCGCAGCGAAATGTCCAGCGCCGCGCTGCCGGATTGTTGCCGGGAGAACTCACCCGGTCGGCGATAGAAGCCGATGTGCGGCACCTGCCTCCGCTCCTGCGGCAGGCTGTTACCGCACGGCATCTCAACGGTCTCACCGTGGGACAGACCAGGTCGCTGCTGTCGAAACGGCTCGGCGGCCGGATCTCCCGCTGGATGGTCCGCGACTTCGAGGCCAGGGGACTCACGAAGCTGGCCGAAATCCGCGGAAGGCGGATCACCGAGGAAGCTGCCCGCGGACAGCGGGACGCCGTGAACATTCCGGCTGACCCCGAGCAGCAGTGCCGGCCGATGTTCATTTACGCACTTACCGGCTCGGTCCGAAACCCGGCGGACTTGGCCTTCCCGGATCTGCTGGCTGAAGCCCGCAGGATTCTGGGCGATTACTCGGCACCGTCATGGGCATCCCGCAAGGCCGCCGACGCGATCTCGGTGTACGAGGCCGCGCTCGCAGGTGTGTCCCTGTCGGTGCCGGCGCGCTTCACCGGCACCCGCAACGAGGACGGTTCGCCCGGCCCGATCGAGGATGGGGCGCGGACGAACGGGCCCCGGGACGATATCGATGCCGACCGGGGCAGTCGCGAATGGCGGGAGTGGCTCGACGAGCTCGCACGGCGTGCCGATATCGGCATGGTGCTGTCCGATCTGGCGGTCGCATGGGATTACCTGCGGAACAAACAGAGTAACCGGGCTCCGGCCGGCGGCGAGGAATGGAGTTACGACCCGGGGGTGCGGTATATCGTTGGGCTTTCCCCCGGTAACCGTGATATCGACACAGCGGCGGGTTTTGCGAACTTCCTCGGCGAGCATCCCGAACTGCGCGACAGTCTGGTGCTACTGGTCCCGTCCGGTTACGAAGCGCCACCCGACGGCTCCCCGGACGGACGGTCGGCCTACGGGGTAGCGGAGTCGACCGCCATCCGCGCGCGCCTGGATCAGGCAGGAGTGCATGCAATACGGCTCGTCGAGGATCCCTCGGCCGGTAACACGCGGGAGAATATCCGGAACTTTGTGCAGATCCTGCATGAACAAGGGATATTGCCCGGCGACGACAAGATCCCCATAGTTCTTTCCTGCACGCCGCATCATGCCCGGCGCATCGTGGCCTACCTCAGGAAGTACGCGCCGGACGAGATCGGCGCGATTGCCGTGGTCACGGTGGATGTGCCCGTCGAGGTGTACCTACGGGACGGACTGCGCCCCGATCCCGCGCGCCCGACACGCACGAACGACGTTGTCGTGCCCATCCTGACCGAGTTGAAGGGTCTCATCGAACTTTCGCGCTCTGGAGATATCGCCGATCAGGACATCCCGCCTTCGGTGCGCGCCGCCTTCGAACGCCTGTGCGCAGTGTTCCCGGATGTATTCGTTCGCGACGTTCCGCGACTGATCCGGGATGCCCTCGGTGTCTCGGATCCGACCCACGACGCCGCCGAGGGAGTCACCGATTCGGCGGAACGGGTTTACGAGCGGGCGCGGCAGCGGGTCGCCGCCATCCTGGCGGATGCGGCCGCGGCAGTGCCGGCGGGAGATGAGGTCGATTTCGCGGCAGCACTCGACGGGATATCCGATCATTGGATATCGGAGTTCGGGCGCTGGGCCTCGGAACACTACGGGCTGTGGGCGGCGCCCCTGGGCCATTCGACTGCGCTGGAATGGTCGTGGGCTCTCGGCGAACTCGACGTGCGCTCCCGTGGCGCCATCGGGCGGTTGTTCCTTCGGGTCGACGCGGGGGAGGAGATTCCGGACCACTTGATCGCCGCAGCCGAACCGGCTCTGCGCCGGGTGAGCGTGTTGTTCGAGGCGGCGAACCATCCTGCCGTTCCGGTGGATTCGGGTCACCGGGGTACCAACCCCGAGGTTGTTGAGGTCACCGATTGGACGGGCCTCGAGCGGGAGGGTCTTCGGAAGCTGATGGCGGCGCGGGCCGCCGGGGTGATTGTCGCGAGCGCCGGTGATGTGGAATTGGCCTGTGTCGCGGTGAATGTCCTCACCAGAGAGTGGTCGCCGACGCAACGCAACCAGGTGAAGATCATGGTGCAGCAAGCGCTGCAGTACGCGCTGGATCGGTCGCGGCCGGGCGCGAGCGTACGGTTCGTGATTCATGTCGATGCCGTCACGCCGCACGCGCAGGTCGATGTCTACGCGATATTGAAGCACTCGCCGCTGCGCCGCCACAGCGACTGGGATCTGCCGTTCGTCAAGGTCATGGCCGATGACTCGTTCCGCACCGAGCGTATCGATGGTGACCGGACCGACCACCTCGTGTTCGAGTACCGCTCACCGTACGACGGCCGCACCGGCCGGCCCGGGCCACTGGCTCCCACAGATTCTCCGCGCGACCAGGCGCTTCGGTTTGCCGAGCCACCGCAGAATCTACCCCGCCCGTGGCCGGTGGATCCTGCGTCCGGCTACGAGATTCAGCAACGTGACCTCGAATTTCTCGGGTTGACTCACGAACAGGTCCAATGGTGGATGTCTCGGAGCGCGGCGCCCGGTATGTGGCCGCAGATGTATCGCGCCTGGCGGGTCGCGCTGCTGGAGGCTCTGGTGCGTGACGGGGTCACTCTGGATCAGGTGGATATCCGATTGCATGGTTCGGGAGTGAATTTCTTCTCCAGTGAAGTCAAGACGCTGCCGACAGCGGAGGAACTGGCCGGGAACCCCGGGGCCGTCGAGCGGTTGAGCGCATGGCTGGGTGACGATCCGCAACGGCCCAGGAGGCGGCCATTCGACACGATGCACAGGCTCGGGGTGGAAGAACCCAGTGACTTCGATATGAATATCTCCTCCGGAGAAATGTTCGCCCGGGCTGTCACGAGATGGGATCCGAAGCGGTATGCCGGTCCGCTGACGAAGGACCACGGCTACCTCAACAAGGAACTCGTCCGTTCGGAGTTTCCGCATCTGCACCAGTGGGCGAAGGACTGGCAGCTGCTGACGGACCGGGAAATGTCTGTTGCCGTCTTCGATGCCGGTGGCCCGTTGGATGTGCGGCATCTCGGAATCTTCCGGGACAACCTGGAGTTCCAGCCGTGGGATTGGATTGTTCATCTTCCATCGGCTGGTACGGGTGATTCTGCGGTTCGCGAGCCAGTTCCGTCGAGCAGCGCGGACCTCGAGCCGGCGGATGATCCGGAGGGGCGATTCACCGTGGAGGGCGGATCCGGCCGGGAATCCGCGGACTGATTGCCGAATCCGCCCGTCTTCGACGGCACCGGCGGACCCGGTGATCGGCACGGTCACAAGGGACACCACCGGGACACCGATTTCGGTTCCGCCCGGTAGCGATGGCATGACGGATCCGGCTCGGAGACCCGGCGTGACAGGGGATGTCGCCGGTTCGGCGTCGTCCGCTGTGGTGCCGGGGTGCCGGTGCGCCGGGGCGGATGGGTATGTGCCTCGAAGAGTCTGTGGAGGTACTGCCCGACGAGGTGGTCGACCGGGAGGCCCTGCGCAAAGACGGAACGGGACTGCCGGGATATACCCAACCGCAGGCGGAGTGGGCGCTGAAAGGCCCGAAGTTCCAGGAGTATCCGGGACCTGACGGCGTGGGGACGCTCCGCGCACTGGCCGCTCAGGTCCTGCTCAGCGGGTACGCGCTGGGTGTCGAGGAGTTCGAGACGACAAGCAACGGTTTGGGCGCGCATGCCCTGGCATTGAAGAATGTCGGCGGGCAGGTGTACGTCTATGACACGGTGACGGGTGCCTGGCTCCGCCTGCTGGATTATGAGCAGCGGGTACGTGAGCTGGAACGTGCCCAGGCGGAACTGCCGGCCCACCGGCAACCGGCTCCAGCACGCTCGAGACGAATCCGCTGGGTCGCCAGATGTATGGAAGCGCTGATGGATTTACCCGCGGGGCGAGTACCACAAGATTTCGATCCTGAAGCGCTGCTACGGGCTTCCGACGAGACCATACGTGCTGCGGTTGACGGGGGGCGATCGAGAGACCCACGGAGCAGAAGTTGCTGCGGCCGAAATACCTGGCAGCCGGCCGGCCTACGCCTGGAGAACTGGCGAGCCGGATGCAGGAGTCGCCGAATCACGTTACCGAGGCCGCGGAGTAAGAGCGGACGAGTACTGCCGCCGTTCCGGAAAACGAAGAGTCGGCGTTACGCGAGTCGGTGGCGAAGGCGCGTCCCGATGCGGAGCGGTTCGCCCGCGCGCTGGACGAACTCACCCCGGACGAGGCCGATGTAGTCCGGGCAAGGTATCTGGGGGGAGAGAACCACCACCTCCCGAAGAACCCCCGGCTCCGGGCGGTGGTGGCTGCGGTGACATAGTATCCATACCGGACGCCTTGTGCATTTGCACCGAGTGGATTTAACAATCCGTTGATTAATTTCCGATAATTCCCGGGTGAGATCATCTGTTGTGGTGATGAATGTGGTCACCCTCGAAATGCGGGGATCGACTCCGTAATTCATCGCCACGTATCGGAACAGATTGAATGCCAATTGATTACGGATTCTCCGCAGTGTTTTCCCTGCCGATTACGTGATGGTGGTGCGCACCGCCGGACGTTTGCGACCCACCCCGAACCCGGCGGGCCGTGCACCCCCCCAACCCGAAGCAATTGTAAAGTCTGAATGCTCGGCGTGCGAAAATAGTTGGCAGACGGAATTATCGGAATCGCTCCGCAGAGCGGCACGGTTGCCGGCCGGGCGATCGGACGGCAACCGTGCGGGCGGGGTGACTTCCAAGCGTCCGGTTGTCGGTCCCACCGCTCGACCGACCGGCGACGGAGTGGGCGAGATCGATCGAAGCGCGTCCGGCAGATCCACTGCGAAAGACGATCATCATGGATATCGGATCCCACGATCCCGCCCCTGACCGCACGGTTCTCTCCCTGACCATGGGATTCCTGGCAAGCGCTGCCATCGGTGCCGTAGTGCGGCTCGATATTGCCGACCACATCGCACAGCAACCCCGGACGGCAGCGGAACTGGCGGACCTCACCGGTGTCGACGCCACCGGTCTGCAGCGGACCCTGCGATTCCTGGCCGGCTCCGGGATATTCTACGAGGACGGCGGCGGGCGGTTCCATCTCACCGCGGCTGCCGAACGACTGCTCACCGGAGCGCCACGATCGTTACGCGACGCCGTGGTCTTTCTGACCGAGCCGATGTTCTGGCAGGCGGCCGGCAATTTCGGTGCGAGCCTCCAGCGCGGCAGCTCCAGCCTCGACGAGATCTTCGGAGTCCCGCTGTGGGAACATCTGGCCGCGCATCCCGATGTTGCCGCGATCTTCGACGCGGGAATGGTGAGTTACTCCGCGCCACAGGATTCCGCGATCGCCGACACCTTCGACGGATCCGAGTTCCGCCGGATCATCGATGTCGGCGGTGGCCGGGGCGGCCTGCTGTCACTGCTGCTGTCCCGTAATCCTCGGGCCACGGGCGTGCTGTACGACCGTGCGCCCGTGCTCGGCGCCCACCTACTGGATACCCCGGAGCTGGCGGGTCGTTGGACCATAGAGGCGGGGGATTTCTTCGAATCCGTTCCTGCTGACGGCGACCTCTACGTCCTCAAACATATCCTCCACGACTGGAACGATGACGAATGTATCCGCATCCTGCGCCGATGCCGTGAGGCAATGTCGCCCGGAAGCCGGCTACTGGTCGCAGAAAGTATCGCCCCTCCGCCAAATACGCCACATTATGTGTGGTCACTGGATCTCATGATGCTTGCGGCCCTCACCGGCCGGGAACGCACCCGCGACGAGTTCGAGCAATTGTTCGACGCCGCGGATCTCACGCTCGTCTGGATGCGGACGACGGCTTCCTACAGTTCCATGGCGATCATGGAGATCGCGGCGCGCGATCGCAGCGCAGCGAGTGCGGAGGCCGGTCGGTGAACGACGTACCGGTAGTGATCGCCGGCGGCGGTCCGGTGGGGATGACTCTCGCTCTGGAGCTGGGGCGTCGGAATGTGCCATGCCTACTGCTCGAGGAGACCGATCGGTCGCCGGCGGTTCCGCGGGCGAGTTCGTTCAGCGCGCGGTCGATGGAGCATTTCCGGAAGCTGGGCATTGCCGGTCGGATTCGATCCACGGGGCTGCCCGCGGACTATCCGACCGACGTCAGCTATCGCACCCGCATCTGCGGCCCGGAACTACATCGCATCGCTCTGCCGTCGTCGGCCCGGATACTTGCCGCGGCCGGATCCGGCCACGGCGGACCGACCGCCGAGCCGCAGCATCGGATTTCGCAGCTCTACGTCGAACCCATTCTGTTGGAGCGCAGCGCGGACTTTCCGCATGTGCGCATCGAACGCGGCAGTCGACTGGACGGATTCGAGGAGACCGACCGCGGTGTTCGCGCGTTCGTGCGCTCGACGACCACCGGAAAAACCTGGACCGTCTCCGCCGATCGTCTCGTCGGTTGCGACGGTAGCGGTAGCACCGTGCGTAAATCGCTGGGAATCGCATTGACCGGCGACGAAACGGTGCTGCAGGCCGTCACCGCGTACTACCGTGCGCCGGAACTCGCGGACCTGGTGAGTCCACCTGCCTGGATGACATGGTCGGTCAACGGGGACGTACTGTGCGTGACCGTCGCCGTCGACGGAAACGATCGTTGGCTCATCCATGCGTTCTACCCCGCCGGAACCGATACGACCGGGATCGACCCCGGATCATTGCTGACGCAGGCGATCGGGCATCGGACACCCCATGAGGTGCTGGGGGTCGAGCGGTGGACCGGGCGACGCCTCGTCGCCGAACGATACTGCAGCGAACGGGTATTCCTGGCCGGCGACTCGGCGCACCTGTGGGTGCCGATGGCGGGTATGGGAATGAACATCGGCATCGACGAGGCGATGCATCTGGCTTGGATGCTCGCCGCGGTCCACGAGGGCTGGGCCGGGCCGGACCTGCTCGCGGCATACGATGCCGAGCGACGGCCGGTCGCCGAAGCTGTTTCCGGTTTCGCCACCGGAATCGGCAAGGGCCTGCTCCACCTGGTGAGTGCCGAAGTGAACGAGGAAGACAATGCCGCCGGGATCGCCTCGCGGCAGCGGCTCGGCCGCGAGGTGGCGGCCGCGGACAGCGGCCAGTTCACCCCGGCGGGTCTCAGTTTCGGCTATCACTACTACGGATCGCCGCTGATCGCCGCCGATCGGCGTCCCCCCGAGTTCACCGTCGCGGAATATCAACCGTCCATTACCGCGGGTGCGCGGCTCCCGCATCTCGTCCTGGAGGACGGCATCCCGATCTACGATCGGCTGGGACGCGATTTCACGTTGCTGCGTATCGGTGATCAGGCGCCGGATCCGGAGCCGATCGTACGCGCGGCGACTACTTGTGGGTTGCCGTTGCAAGTTCTCGAACTGCTGTCGTCACTGGCGGTCGAACGCTACCGTAGCTCGCTGCTTCTCATTCGGCCCGACCAGTACGTCGCCTGGCACGGCTCTGCGGTTCCGGACTCTCTGCGGGCCTTGATAGATCGTGTTCGCGGAGCAGGATGGGTTCAGCCACTCGGCGCCTGAGTGGGAATCGGCATCAGGTTCCGGAAACTTGGTCGACGGCTCGTCGCCGGTAGGTATCGGGCCTCGGGGCGGGCGGGTGAATGTGGCGCAAGCCGCGGCGTGCTGCTGCCGGAACGACAACGCGCCGGCCGGGAAGCGTGATCCGAGACAGTGAATAGTTCCTGGCGCGCGGGCTTTCCCCGGCCATGGATCACTGTCTGCGTGTCTCGGTTGGGAGGTAGCGGCTTCCGGCTGCGATATCCCGCACCAGATCGGCATACTCGAGTTCGAGTTCCGCGAGCCGGGTCCATGCGGCGTGCATACGGTCGCCGCCGATTTCGTCGGTTCTCAGCAGATGGAAGGCGTGGGCAGCCGCCTCGGCCATCCGGTCGATGAGGCAGCCGAGGCTTTGTGGATGTGCGCCGACACCGGGTGACGCAGCCGGAAGCCGTTGTGCCCAGCGATCGAGTAAGCGGATCAGTTCGGTGCGACGTGAGCGAAGTTGTTCCGGTGCAGCGGTATCCACTCGCGTTCGATGGTGGATCTCGACAAGTTCATGGGCGCGGAGACAGACCGATCCGCTGACGTATTGCCCGGCCAATGCGCAGATCAGTGCGCTGGCGCTGGGTAGCGCAGCGGAGTGATCGCGAAGGAAGCCGATTCCTTCTGTTGCGGCTTCTCGTCGCCCGGTGGATGAATCGGGGACGGTCGCGCCGTGATTTTGCCGGGTTCGAGCCGCAGCAGACTCGGCGTGCCGCACGGCCTTGTCCGCGGGCTCGTCCGTTACTACTGAGCTGACGGCAGAATGATCTGCTGTATCTCTTGCGGACGTTCGGTCGGTCGTGGTGGCAGAGATTCCATCACAATTTGTCGTCATCAGGTATGTCCCAGAGGGGCGGTGATCCCGGCGGATTCCTCGAAGTTTCCGATCACTGCAGAACGCATTCCGCCGATTGAGAAACTCAATCTAACGGAGTGCTTTCTGGTGCGGTACGACCTGATGCGACATCTTCCATACAATTCAGGACATGCAGGTTTCGATTTTTGTATCCGGTGCGATTTCCTGTACAGCCGGTATCCGGCGATCGGGATCGATTTCCGTTCTCCGGCAACGGCGCACCGGAAGTTTCTCGGACGATTCGCGGCACCCGACCCTGCGTGCAGGACAGCTCCGGGACGGCGTTCGGCAGACAGAATTGCGGTCGGGGCCGCGGTAGCCGGGAGTGCTTCCGCGCGTGATCGAGTGCCCATTGCCACCTCCGGGGAGCTGTTCGCGGCACCGCGGCGTTCGTGCTGCTCGGGGTCAGACCACCACCGGCAGGGATTGGGGGGTGCGCAGCATGTAGTCGGGGGCGTAGCCGATGCCGTTGTCCGGCAATACCAGGCGCATATCGGGGAACCGATCGCGAAGTGTGGTCAATGCAGTGGTGATCGCGAGCTTGGCGAACTCGCGCCCCGCGCACTGGTGTGGTCCGGCGCTGAAGGTGACAGGTTTGGTGCCGTTGTTTTCCCGGCGTTCGGGCAGCACAGCATGTGGATCCGGGAATCGTTGCGGATCGCGGTTGGCTGCACCGATCATGACGAAGATCGAGCTACCCTTCGGGACCACCGAACCCGCGGCGAGGGTGACGTCGTGTTCGGCATAGCGCCGCCACGCGACCACGCCGGTCTCCTTGCGGAGGATATCGTCCACCATACCCGGCACCCGTTCGGGTTCGCGGAGCATATCCCAATGCTCGCGGCCTTCATCGGACAGCAGGTACCGGGTGCTGTTGAGTAGTCCGCCGAAGCTTGATGAATAACCGGCGACCATGACGGTCATCAGGGCGGACGCGGCCATCTTGGGTGCCAGGCCCTGCGCCAGAAGATGGCTGGCGAGGTCCTCGGCGGGTTCCTTCGCGCGGGCGGCCACGAGCCGGCGACAGCCACGGGAGAGGTCGGCCAGCCCTCGGATGTTGGCGACTCGGTCGCGACGTCCGATGATGCGAGCCAGCAGGGCGACATGGGCGTCGCTCCATGCCTTGATCCGACCTTCTTCCTCCGCTGGGAATCCGAGTAACTCACTGATCGAACCCGACGCCAACGGGCGGGCGACAACGCTCTCGAAATCGACCGCGCCACTGGTGCCGGCGGCGGCGGCCGCGAGGGCGTCGGCGGCGGCTTCGGCCCGCCGGTTGATCATCGCGCCGAAGTTCGTACGTGTTGAGTCCGGACGCAGGGTGAGCCCGCGGGGGCGAGCGAACATCGCCTTCATGACGGTTGTGTGAGTGGCCTTTGCGGCGTTGTTGATGGCCTTGGGCACGGTGGCCAGGTGGGCGATGTGCGGGATCGCCTTCAGGTGGGTAGCGAACTTCGGAAACGGGGTCAGGGGATCGAGGGTATTCCGGCTGGACACGGCCGGATCGGTGCCGTTGAGAATCTTTTCGACATCGTCGTAACGCCATACCGCGTGCATACCGGTCCTCTTGTCGAGGATGGTCGAGAGGTCCGAGAAGTGCAGGCTGTCGTAGTAGCTGGCGAGTACCGAGGGCTCGTATGCTCCCGGTTCGGTGAACGGCACGCTGTGATACATGAATATTCAATCCTTATTGCTCAGAACTTCTTGCGCGAGGTCGACCGGGCACACCGCCACAGCCGGTCGGCGTCACTACCGCACTGCGGTAGCGGAACTTTCGGAGTCGCTTTGCCGAGTAGCGATGAATTCGGCAGGCCGAGTAGCTAAGTCGATCACCTTTCGAACCGG
Organism: Nocardia speluncae NBRC 108251; assembly: GCF_001613245.1. Classification (GTDB taxonomy): domain Bacteria; phylum Actinomycetota; class Actinomycetes; order Mycobacteriales; family Mycobacteriaceae; genus Nocardia; species Nocardia speluncae. Next base: position 279,644 of record NZ_BDBZ01000001.1, read on the forward strand.
AAAGGGTCTGTCCCGCGGTCGGCGGAGTATGTATACCACGGGTTGCAGGCTAGAACCGGGGGTGTCGGTGCGCAGGCGGGCAGAGGAGAATTTGGGATCCGTTGACATCCTCAACGCACCTGCTATGCCTCGGTGCACCTGCGATCGCGGTGGCCGTGCATCCCGGGTCGGCCCGGAGCGGTTTTGCGGACAACATGGGTGCGATCACCCGGATGCTGACCCGCAAACCGTGGTATCCGCTGGTGGCATGGAGTCAGCAAACCACCGCCATGGGCGCGCTCGCCTCGCTCCGGGCCGCCGTCGACAGTGATGTACGCGGGGGCCTATGGGGCTCTTGCGCCGGGCGCGGATGGCGTGGCAGGTCAAGCCCGGCCGATCCCGGGCTGACTCGAGCGGTGTGGCCGGACGGCCGATGACGGCGATCGGCGCGCTCGGTCTCGTGCAGGCAATCGACCGACCGCGAGGATGGTGTAGTGGGGTACGGATCTGATCGCTGCGGATCTGCTCGATAGCGCGATCGAACTCTGTGACGCCTGCCCGGACATCGAGCGGGATCGGATGGTTCCGCTGTTCGACCAGCTGCTGCCCACCCTGATGGCCGTTATGGGCCATATTTCTGTCGCCGCCGACGATACCGCCCGGGTGGCGCGTTTCGAGCGTGCGGTGAAACCCGATCATGCAACGGCTCCGCGATATCGGGGTTCAGCCGTGCTGGCTTCGGTAGTAGGCGGCTGCGGCAGGATGAAGTGGAATGGCGCCGGTGTTCACCAGCCAGCGCCGATCGAAAAACTGGACGCCGCGCACATGTTCCGGGACGAGTGTGTCGCTGTCGTGCAAGAGGAGTTCGGCGAGAGCGAGCACCGTGCGATCGCTGACATGGCGTCCGACGAGCAGCAGAACCGGTGCGCCGATCGTCTCGAATCCCGAGTTTCCGGGATAGACGTTCTCAGGCACGGGGATCCGATCGTAAGAGTAGCCGAATCGATCACGCATCGGTTGCACCTGATCACCGAGATCCAGCATTCGCAAGTGTGGTGTCGACGCGATACCCGAAGTGGGTATGCCGTCGCCCCAGATGAGAGCATCGACCGTTCTCGACCGGATCGCCGGAAGTGTCTCTACGAGCGCACGCCGGTCCACGCCGAAATCGATGCCCGCTTCGAGGCCGGCGCTGCGAAGCATTCGCTCTGCGGTCACCGCGGCGCCCGAACCGGACACGCCGACATTCACCCTGGCCCCTCGAAGGTCGACTATCTTCTGAATGCCGCTGTCGGCGTGCACGGCCAGGTGGATATAGCTCTCGTAGAGCCGGCCGATCGCGAGTGCCCTGGTATCGAAGGCTGCCGCGGTATCGGCGAGGCTCAGTGCGGCGTCGAGGGCACCGCACTCGAGCAGTTCGAGATTTGTCACGGACCCGGTGGTCGAAACATCGCGGATCCGAATGGCCGGGAAACGGCGTGATTCAGCAGCCAGCGCAGCTCCGAAGTCGTGGAACAGGTCGCCCGGCAGCCCGGAACCCAAGCGGATACTGGGTGGCTCGGAAACTTCGAAACCTGCCAGGGGGTAGGCAATCGTTGCCGCTGAGTAGCCGAGAACCTGCCGCCGAGTGATTATCGGCGCACGAGCAGCGCTGCCGAACATCGATCGTTGCGCTCCTCGAAATCCATCGAACCACTGCCACCGTGGAACTGGCAGTGGGTGTATCAGAAGAAAGACTAGCGCAGCAATCCGCGGTAGCCAATGATTACCCACGAGTTTGCAGTTCTCAGGATCCCTCGAAGCCGAACAACCAGGTTCTTTGTGGACGCATGCGGTTCGTGGACAATCCGCTGCCGGTACAGACAGCCGACATTTCGGGCTGCTCGTTGCCGGAAGCGCCCAGCGGCCACTGATCGCGGCGGCAGGTCGGGGGACATCAAGTAGCGGACAACTTTCGGTGACACCTTGAAATGAGGTCCCTGATCATAGTTCGATGGCATGGGTGGCGATACGTCGAGACCAGGAAGGTTGGACTTGATGGACGTCGGAATAACGGTCGGGCTCTGCGGACGCCCCAGACCGGTGCGAAGGGGGATGTGTTCGTGACCAGAGAGACGACAGGCGGTCCTGGCCTCGGGGTGTCGATGCCCGACCGGCGGATCCGCATCGGGGTGTTCGAGGACGACGACGAGGTCGGCGCCGCACTGGTCGAGATCCTGGGCGAGTACGGGTACCGGGCGGAGCGCAAGACGCGAGGCGCCGATCTGCTGCTGGGGCATCGAAGCTACGACGCGGTGATCCTGGATCTCGGACTTCCGGACGGTGATGGGCTGGACGTACTACGCAAACTTCGTGAAGTGAGTACGGTCCCGGTCGTCATCCTGACAGCGCGCAACGATGAACGCAGTGTGGTCCGCGGCCTGCGGATCGGCGCGGACGACTATCTGGTGAAACCACCACGTGTCGCCGAGTTGATGGCACGGATCGAGGCCGTGGTGCGCCGGGCGTCTCCCGTGGAGCAGGGGGGGCCGGGCGCGCTGGTTGTCACCGGTGACGTCCGGGTGGATCTCACTGCGCGGACGGTCACCACCGGCGGAACCCGGGTGGATCTCACTCACAAGGAATTCGAGCTGGTCGAAGTCCTCGTCGGCAGACCGGGGTGCGCGGTGAGCCGGGAAGTGCTGATGGACAGGGTATGGGGTGATGCGTTTCTGGCGGTATCACGTTCGCTCGATGTGCACATCTCGACCTTGCGGAACAAGCTCGGGCGGCCTGGATTGATCACCACCATCCGTGGATTCGGCTACCGCTGGGGTCCGTGAACGTGGGCCCGGATGCGTAATCGACTTGTCGCGATATTGGTTGTGATGGCGGCGCTGACTGTGTCAGGTCTTGCCGTCCCATGGGGTGTCTCCTCGGCCACCGCACGTACTCAGGAACTGTGGTTCAGCCGGTATGTCGACGCTGAGTGGTTCGGTGACCTTGCAGCGCGAGCGATAACCACCGGAGATCAGAGCAGTCTGATGCTGGCCATGCAGCGCTACAGTGATCTGTATGGCGATCGCGTGATCGTGGTCGACGCCGCGGGCCGGGAAGTAGCCAATACCGGTGTTGCGACAGATGATCCCGCTGTTGTCGCGAGCCTCACGGAGGCACGGCGCAACCGGCACCCCCGGCAGCCTCCGGAGCGGTTGCATCTGTATGGGCCGTCGGCGATGCTTGTCTCGCTCCCCGTGGGCAGCGGTATTCGGGTGGACGGTGCGGTGCTCATCGAGGCTTCCACGAAAACGGCCCAACGCGACATCCGAGACAGCTATACCGTAATTGCTCTGTTGTCCTTCACCGCCATGGCAGTGTTCGCCCTGGTTGCTGTACTGGTGAGCCGATGGATACTGGGCCCGCTGTGGCGGCTGTCGCGTTCGCTGCGCGACCTCACCGGCTCGCTACCCAGACCGGTGGCGGGCACGGTACCCACCGTCATGCAGCGGCACTACCGTGGACCGCCCGAAGTCCGGGCCCTCGCGCGGTCGTTCGATACGATGGCTCGCGCGGTGACGGAATCGGTCGATGCCCAACGGCAGCTGGTTGCCGATACCGCACACGCGATCCGGAACCCCTTGGCGGCCCTGGCAATTCGACTCGAATCTCTCGAGAGATTCATTCCCGGAGAAGGCACTGCCGCGTATCAGCGCGCCAAATATCAAGTGGATCGGCTCGCTGCGGTCCTCGACGGACTGCTCCGATTGGCGGTCGCCGAAACCCCCACCGGGTTCGCCGCCGCCCACCCCGACGCGGACTGGCCCAGCGAATGTGGTGTGTGCCCGGTGGTGAAGGATCGAGTGGAGGAGTGGCGTCCGGCGTTCGAGGCTGCCGAGATGACGCTGGACCTCGATTCGTCCGCGACTCCGGATCTGACGGCGGTCGCGATACCGGCCCAGGCGCTGGAACAGATCATGGATGTGCTTCTGAGTAATTCCTCCCGTTATGCGGGGCCGGGTGCACACAGCCGGGTTACCGTGGAACCCTCGGCCACCACTGTGCGGGTAGCGGTGGCCGACGACGGGGCAGGCGTCGCGCCGAAGGAATTGGATCAGCTGGTGAACCGATTCTTCCGCGGTGCGTCCGCGACTGCGGGGGGTACCGGCCTCGGCCTGCCCATCGCGGTGGCACTCGCCAACCGGTACGGGGGTGAACTGGCAATCGAATCCGTTCAACCACGCGGGCTGCGGGTCGCGGTCCGCCTTCCCCTGGTTCAATAGCGACCGCGGCGTCGATCTATCGCGCCCGGGCCGCGCCGACCCGGCCGCACCAGCCGAGTCTCGGCATGCTCCGAGTGCCCGGACCACCGGGGCGGGCGAGGCACAGGTGAATTGACAATATGTTGAGTGTACTTCCGGATGTAGGGTTGGGAAGACAGCGAAAGCCCGAATGAAATAGTCGCGAGTGCGCTCGAATTCGAGGATACTTCATGCGAAAGATGGCTCGAGAAACAATCCTGGCCGGTGACCTCTCGGCATCTGCCGACGAGCACGAAGACCGCGCAACTATCTCGGATTCAAGCCGGTATGCGGCACGTGAATTTCGGGCCGCGCCACCACCCTATCCGAGGATGCCGTCGGTGTCGGCGTGGCGGCTCGAAGATCTTGCGAATTTCTGAGACCAGCTGTCTGTGCTCATGCTATCGGTGGCACGCGGGCCCGGTTCCGACGATATGGTCGTTCTGCGCCGCCGTGACACGGACGAACACGGGGCCGGAGGGGTATGTCAGATGGACCCGACATCTGCGCTCCGGAACCGGGCCGACCAGTTCGAGGGAGTTCTGAGTGAGGAGGTGGTCACAGACTCCGCTGATGAGCAGGCGGGAGAACTCCCCGGCAATACAGCCGAATGGTCCTGTACCGAAGAGACTCGTTCGCGGCGACGGGCTGTCTCCAAATCGCTCCGGTCGATACAGTTCCGGTTCCGGCCAGCGATCCGGGTCCTTGTTGAGCATTGCCGGGAATACTCCGACCACGTTATCGGCCGCAAGATAGTAGTGTGTTCCGTCCGAAGCGGTGTAGGTCAGTGGCTTTTTCAGCCACCGGGCCAAGGTCGAAACCGGGTTGAGGCGTATTGTCTCCCACAGACACCAACCGAGATACTCACCGCGATCGGGCGAGTTGTGGACGCTGTGGTGCACACGTGGATCGGAAAGTATATCTACCAGTGTCCACAGGGTGTAGCTCCCGGGGTAGGTCACGGCATTCCACAGGATATACATCAACATCCAGCGCACGTCGCGTTCGTCGGTGCCCGCCTCACGGATCGTCTCGACCAGCGGAGAATCCGGCATCTCACGTATGCAGCGGTCTATTACCCGGACCAGTTCGCCGTTTGCGCGATACTCCGGCAACATCCGATGCAGGGGTGTTGTCGCGACGGTGGCCCGAGGAACATCGATACCATCGGCGATCGTCCGCAACAGCGGCACGAGCTCCTCACCGAACCGATCCCAGAAGGCGTCGCCCGCGAAGAATCGACCGGCGATCTCGTACACAGCGGGGACCAAACGTTCGGATAGATCGGCTACCACGGGCCACTCTTGTTGATGAGTGTCGAGCACAGGCCCGATCATCGCGGTTACCTGGGCGGCACGGTCCGGGGTGAGTAGGCCGGCCAGAATTTTCTTCCCGGCCAACACGAGGCTCTCGAGCGTGTCGTGATCGTGGGACCTCCGCGGAAACCACAATCCGACGGTGGGCACCAGCCCGAGGATCGGGCCCGCCGAGCCGTGTTCGGCCGGTAACGACAGAACAGTCGAGTAGGCTTTCGCCGAATTGAGGAAGATGAAATCATACCGGCCCGGGACTCGGATACTCACCACTTCGCCGTGGCGGCGGAGAGCTCTGTCGATCATCGCCACCGGCCTGACGACGAAGTCGAGTATGCGTGAGACATACCCGACGAGCGGGACGGAATCCAAACCTTCGAGATACAGTGGCGGAGCGTGGTAGCCGGTTGGCGCATCGTGCTGCCGGCGATAGCCCGCCCACAGTCGACCGACTGCTAATCCGCTGGCTGTCAGTGCTGTTGCCGTAGCTATCCTCATGATACTTCCGTCGGTCGTTGCTGTGAATTCGTTCGTCACGGTTTCACCGTCGAGGTGATCACCTGGCCGGCCTCGCCCCGGGGACACCGGCCGGCCAGGTGGGATTTGCCGGCGCCCGCGTCAATCCTTGTGCTGCGGGATACCCGGGTTCTCGGCATGAGTTATGGTGCTGCAGATGCCGGATCTTTCGGACCGGTGTCACCGGGTTCTCCTCGGAAAGATTGCGGAGTCGACTTTCTGTGGTCGCGCGTCCAATTATGAAACGGCTCCACGTGTGCGGCACCTTCTGGCAATGTAAAGGCCGGATAACCCACCGAAGCCACCATCGGCCACCCGTGTCAGCGGTGCTGGCTGCGGTAGTAGGCAGCTGCCGCGGGATGAAGCGCAATATCGCCGGTGCCCACCAGCCAGCGACGGTCGAAGAACTGGAAACCGCGCGCACGGTCGGGGACGAGCATACTGCTGCCGTGTAGAAGTAGTTCGGCAAGTGCGACCACCGTGCTGTCGGTCATATCGGGTGCGACGAGAAGAAGTACCGGCACTCCGATGGTCTCGAACCCGGATGTGCCCGGATAGGTGTTCGCCGGGATCTGAACACGATCATAGGAGTAGCCGAACCGTTCCGACATCGGCTGCACCCAGATGCCGAGATCGAGCAGGCGAACGGGGGTGGGAATCGCCAGGCCGGGAGTCGGCAGCCCGCCACCCCAGATGATAGCGTCCACCGAACCTGATCGTAGCGCTGCGAGCGCTTCGGACAATTCCCGGTTGAAGAGAGTGATATCGGTTCCGGGCTGGAGGTCGGCAGTGCGCAACAGGCGTTCTGCGGTGAGCGCGGCGCCGGACCCCATTACCCCGATATCCACTCGGGTGCCCTGGAGATCGGCGAGTTTTCGCACCGAGCTGTCAGTGCGGACCGCCAGATGGATGTAGCTCTCGTAGAGGCGTCCGATCGCCAACCCTCGGCCGGCGAGGGCGACGGTAGTGTCACCGAGGGCGAGTGCCGCGTCGATGGCACCGCTTTCGAGTAGTTCGATATTGGACGCCGAACCGGGGGTGGCAACGGGGGCGATCCGCACGCGGGAAGTACGGTCGGCGGCTGCTGCCAGTGTGTTGCCGAATTGATGAAACAATCCGCCGGCGAGCCCGGAGCCGAGGCGGACCCGGGCCGGCGCGGAGTCTCCGCATGCCGCCACAGCGAGAGCGATGGCCGCTCCGGCCAGATGTAGCGTACTTCGTCGACTGACAATGGCCATGCGGGCAGCGCTGCCGAACATTGATCGCTGCGCTCCTCGATATCGAGCCGAATCGGTCCGCCGCCAGATGACGTGGGGCAGTCCGTGGGACGAACAGTCCGAGGTTAGCGCAGTAGGGTCGGGTTGCCTATTGATTGCCGAGAAATCCGGGCAACAGGCGCGTGGACAACGTACCACTGTCATTCACCCGGGCATCGTCGTACTGTGGTGAGCCCGAGCGCGCAGCAGAATTCGATAGCTGACTATGAAGTCAGGACGCTGTCCGGTTCCGGTGCAGAATCGATATTTACGCCGGGCTGAGGTTTTGGTTTCCGAAATGGGATCGGTAGCCGAGTATCATACTGCCAGTGAGTGATTCGCAAGGTTGGGACGTGCGAGGACAGCCACCGATGTGGCCAGTTCTGCTGCTACAGCGGCTCGGACGCTATGTCTTCGAGTCGGGCAAATGGTTCGCACCTGGACATACGATGAAGGTCAGTGCCGGAATCGACCCGCAGCGCCCGGAAAGCGCCATTGGCGGCCTCACTTTTATCGAAGACCCCGAGCTCGGGGCCATCGATACGCCGAACGGGGAAGCGCAGTTCTTACAGGTGGTGGGAATTACTGCGGACGAGTTCGCGGCAGCGAAGGACGGCCGGGCGCGGTCGGTGCTGGAACGGCTTGTGCCGGCGCATTCAGCAGTCCATCGGTGAGTATTCCCAGTGTAAAGGAGTATGTGTTCGTGAGCGGAAACGCCGAAGGCAGGCCGAGCAGTGAGAATACACCCGGCCTCGACACCGCGCCGGTCCGGCAGATTCGACTGGGGGTCGTCGAGGACGATGACGATGTCGGTGATGCGTTGGTCGAGTTCCTCAGGGAATACGGGTACCAGGCGGAGCGCAAGACTCGCGGTGCGGATCTACTACTCGGACATCGAAACTACGATGCCGTGATCCTCGACCTCGGCTTGCCCGACGGCGACGGGCTGGAGGTATTACGCAACCTGCGTGAGGTGAGTTCGGTTCCGGTGGTCGTACTCACTGCCAGGGACGACGAACGGTCCGTGGTCCGTGGACTGCGGATCGGGGCGGATGATTACCTGGTAAAGCCACCCCGGGTCGCCGAGCTGATCGCGCGGATCGAAGCGGTGGTGCGGCGAGCTACCCCACCGGGCCAGATGTCGGCGGACCAGGTTGTGGTTACCGGTGATGTGCGGGTGGACCGGGGTGCTCGAGAGTTGACGGTCGGTGGATCACGGATCGAACTCACCCAGAAGGAGTTCGAACTGGTGGAGGTGCTGGTCGCTCGCCCGGGCTGTGCCGTCAGCCGGGAGGTGTTGATGGACCGGGTATGGGGTGACGCGTTCCTGGCGGTTTCCCGATCGCTCGATGTGCACATCTCCACGCTGCGAGGGAAATTGGGACGGCCGGGGCTGATCACCACTATCCGAGGGTTCGGGTACCGATGGAGTTCGTGAGCGTGGGCAGGTATGGATGCGCAACCGAATGGCACCGATCCTCGTGGTCGATGCGAATGACCGATCCGTCACGAGGGCGGGGTATCTTCCGACACGATTCCTCGAAGGGGACCAGTTGCAGGGTATGCGGGTTCTTGTTTTGTCTCCCGTCCGGAGCCTCGCCCACTGAGCGCTGATTACCCGTGCTGTGCCCGATAGTAGGTGGACGCTGCCGGATGCAATGGAACTTGTCCGGTGCCCACCAGCCATCGCCGGTCCAGGAACTGGAAACCGATGGTCTGTGCGGGCACCAAGAGGTCGCCTCGAGTGAGCAGAAGCTCTGCGATGGCGCTGACGGTGTGGTCACTCAGGTTCGGCGCCGCCAGCAGAATTGTCGGCACACCGAGCGTGTCCACCGTGGCGGAACCCGGGTAGATATTTCCGGGCACGCTGACCGTGTCGTACGGGTAATCGACCAAACCGGACAGCGGCGTCACCCATTCGGCGAGATCGAGCAGACGCAATTCGACGGGGAACTCGAATGTAGGAGTAGGGACCTCGTCGCCCCAGAGAATGGCCTCCACGTTCCCCTGTTGCAGGGCACGAACCGCTGCCGGCAGCATTCTGTGCTCGACGGTGACATCGGAACCGGCGGCGAGACCCGCTGCCTGTAATAATCGCTGTCCGGTTCGGGCGGACCCCGAACCGGACAGTCCCAGATCGATGCTTCTACCGCGGAGGTCGCCGAGTTCGCGGACTGTGCTGTCGGGACGAACCGCTACCTGGATATAGCATTCGTGCACGCGTCCGATCGCGGCGGCCGCGGTCGGCAATTGCACGGAATCTCCCAGTGCGAGTGCGGTATCTATCTCCCCCCGCGCCAACAGCCGGAGGTTGCTCACCGAGCCTTCCGTGACAACCGGTTCGATGCGGATCGTACTGAATTTCGCTGCCGCCGTCGCGAGTGCCGAGGCGAATTCATGGAATTGCCCGCCGGGTTGGGCAGTGCCCATGCGTAGCAGGGTGCTCGGTTCGGCGCATCCGTTCACGAGCCCGGTCGCCGCCAGCCCTGCCGCGACCGTGAATGCGCGCCGCCTGCTGACGGTCCGGGCGGCGCGGGGCGATGACGAAACCGCCGCTGGGCGATCGCTGGTATCGGAATGGATCATTGGTGGCGGGATGCCTTCGGCCGATGGAACCGAGGGTCCGGTGGAACCGGCGACATATCCGATGTCGAGCGGATTCGGGATAGGTGCGATGAAGGAACCGGGACGGGGGCGAACTCGAACCGGAGAACTTCGGAAGAATCCCTTTGGAGCGCGTTGCTGTGCATCTATCGCGTTCCAGACCTGCTTCTACTATTCGGTGGCCGAGTAAGCATCACCGTCGTCGGCTGCTTTGAACCCGTTGAAAGGCAATCCTAACCAACTCGCGCTCGACGTCAATCTGTGAGATTCCGGCGGAGACCCGCATCGATCGGGTTTCGGCCGCGGATCGTTCGGGCCTGATGACACCGGTCGCGCTTGCCGTGGGTGGCAGCAACCCCGTCCGTGCGACGAAGACGTGGTGTGCGGCGTCCTGATATCCCGTTGGCGCACGATATGTCGGCGTCGAGGCTGCGCACGGCGGGTTGATGCCGGGTGATGGATCGGGCACTGCCCCACCCATTTCCGATGGGCCGGAGTTCTTCGGCCGGGTGTGTACGAAGGTAAAGTTGCGGCGCACCCCGCAGCGCCGCAACCATACTTTCGTACACACCGGCCACGCTGAAAGATTCATGGCGGGGTCGTCTGCAGCGCGCACGAGATTTCGAGGGCGGTTCGCCGGCCGCGATATCCGGCCGGTTGCTCGGAAAAGTGTGCGGTGTGGAGGCGGATGCGCCGTAGACCTCGTTCACGCGCCCGGGCCGCGGGTCGCGCAGTGCTCATATCCGGCGGTTCACCCCGATCTCGCGTGCTCATACGAACAACGGTGCGGTCGCCGGACGCGACAGCACCGTTGATCTCTGAGGTTACTGTGTGGGACAGCCCGATCGGAGGGGCGGAAGCGACAGGATGCGATCCATTTGCGACAGGCCCGGCAGGCCGGTATATCGCGCCACGCCGATGTAAAAGACCGATCGGTTTTCATAGGACGTTTTACGATCCGTATCCTGCCAGCGTGGATGTGGGTATTTTCGTTGTGGACGGCGTAGGTGAACTCGGCTTGGGCGCCCTTTACGGGGCGTTCAGTACTGCGAACGTCCTGCGCAGTGAACTCGACCATCCACCGGCCGCGTGGAACGTGCACACGGTGTCACTCGGTAGGTCGGTGCGGTCGGGTAGCGGAAACACCGTGCAGACCATCCCGCTGGGCGAGGTCTCGACGTCGTTCGATGCGCTGGTGGTGGCGGCGGTGAGCGTTCTGGAGCCCGATCCGCTGGTCGCGCTCGTCTCGGCCCCCGGTAACGCGTGGCTCCTCGATCGGCTACGCAGCGCACGTGAGCAGGGTGTACATCTCGCTGCCGCCTGTACCGGGACGTTCTTCCTGGCGGAAGCCGGTGTCCTCGACGGATCGCCGGCGACGACCAGCTGGTGGCTCGGGACGAGCTTCCGCGCGCGTTACCCGAGAGTGGATCTGGACGAGCGCAGCATCGTCTGCCACGGCGACGGCATCACCACGGCCGGCGCCTCGCTGTCCCACATGGATATGGCCCTGTCTCTCGTGTACCGCACCAGTCCGGAACTGGCGGAACAGGCACGGCGGTATCTCGCGTTCGACGGCCGCGCCAGCCAGGTGCCGTACGTCATCCCCGAGGTGGTCGCCCGGGGCAACCCGCTGATCGTCGCGTACGAACGCTGGGTGCGCGAGCATATCTCTGAGCAGTTCCTGATCTCGGGCGCGGCGCGTGAACTGGGCGTCACCGAACGCAGCCTGCAGCGCGCCACCCGCGCGGCGCTCGGGATGTCGCCCAAGGATTTCGCCGACGATATCCGGCTCGACCGGGCGACCCGGCTTCTGCGGACGACCGGCCTCACGGTCGAAGGGGTGGCTCGGGAAATCGGCTATGTGAACGCCAGCGCCCTGCGTGCGCTCATCCGCCGGCGGCGGGGGCTGTCACCGGCGCAGATCCGGGCGCACAGTGGCCTGTGAGGCCCGGACGGCGATTGCGGTGGCGGCGCCGCAATTCCTCCCTACACTGACCGCATGTATGTTCGACGGCTGTTCGCCGTAGCCGGGTTCGTGGCCACACTGTCTCTGGGAGTTTCTGCCTGCACCGCCACCGGCGCGGGTGCTACCAGCCAATGCGATGTCCAAGGGTGCACGGTGACCTTCGATCGCGGCGTGGACGCGAAGATCAGCGTTCTCGGCGTGGACGCCGAACTCGCCGCCGTGGAGGGCAATGTGGTGACACTGAAGGTTGCCGGCCAGGAGGTGACAGTGCCGATGGGCTCGACCGAATCCGCGCAGGGCCTGGACCTGTCGGTCCGTGAGATCACCCAGGAGACGGTCGTGGTGCAGTTGTCCACCGGTCTCTGACCTCGGCGCCCCCGGTACCGGTGTGCGTGCCGATCCCACCGCGGTGCCTCCCGGGTGGGATCATCTCGGCGCGCGGACCGGTGTCTCGGCCCAGCGCGGTTCGGCGCGACCGTAATCGGGGGCCGGGAAGGGGTAATCGGGGAATTCGGCCAGCGCGGGTGCGGCGGTGACGGTCTGTCCGTGCGTCACCGTATTGCGCGGGCCGGGCACCGCGGGTGCGGGATGGTCGGGGTTCCGGCCACGTTCGGACAGCAGCCAGGTGGCGGTCCGGGCCAGTGAGGCCCGGACGTCCCGGCCGAAACCGTCCCCGGTCCGGGCGGCGAGCGCGTCGACGACACCGGCGGCGAGTAGATAACCTGAAGCATGGTCGAGGGCCTGGGCGGGCAAGGCTCCGGGGAGCGCGGAGGCGCCCTCGATCACCGCGATACCGGTTGCAGCCTGCACGATGCTGTCGAAGCCGCGTCGGCCCGCCCAGGGACCGGCGAACCCCCAGGCGCTCACCCGGGCGTGTACCAGCCCTGGCCGGCCGGCCAGACCCAGCCGCTCGAGCGCGCCGGGCCGGTACCCCGTCACCAGGACATCCGCGGCGTCCAACAGGCACTCCCAGTGCGTATTCGGCGTCCGCAGATCCAATAGGGCCGAAGATTTTCCTTGCCCGGTATCGGCGAACTGCCATGGGATCTCCGGCAGTCCGGGCGGGTCCACCCGTAGGACTTCGGCCCCGAGTAGCGCCAGCGCGCGGGTGGCCACGGGCCCGGCGATCACCCGGGTCAGGTCGAGCACCCGCACACCCTGCAACGGCTGATACGGCGTGCCGGACACCGGCAGCGTACAGCGCCGCCGGTCCGACCGCTCCACGACAGCGACCAGCGGGCCGGCGGCGGCCGAACCCGCTTGTGGATGGGCTCGCCACTGGGCCTCGTCGCGTACCCGCACCGCTATCGCGCCGCGGGCCGCGGCCAGCTCCTCGAGGTCCGCGGCGCGGATCACGGCGATCTGGGACTCGGCCTGCTCCACGGGGGCATCCGCGGGTAACTCGAGCGCGGCCAGCAGGCGGGCGCGGTGATGCGGATAATTCGCGTGCGTACGCACCCAACCGTCGAAGGTGGGGAAGAAACCGGACAGATCGGCAAAACCGGCCACGGGGGCGCCGTCGATCCGCAGCAGCCGGTCACTGGTGAACGATGCCGCGATCCGTTCCGGGTCGAGGCGATGCCTGATCGGTGCCGTTCCCGCGGCCTCGCGATAGCGGTCGGCCGCCGCGATGAATGCCTGGACGGATCCGGCGGCCAATCCACACACCGGCAGGGTGGCGGCGAGATAGCGCCCGGGGTCGGGCCGTTCCACCGGCTCCGACGCGGCAACGCCCGCACCGTCCTCGTAATCACGAACCAGCCGTGCTCCCACGTCCACTGCTCCGAGCGTACTGGCGTGCGGCGCGGGCGATCCTCGGGTTACCGGTTGGCACAGCGATTTTCATCACACCGTCACCCGGGGTGCGCAGAGTTCAGACGAGGGTGCGCCCGGTGACCCGCCCGGATCCGCCACCACCAGCCGGCCCACGACACCAGCACACAGATCGCGACCAGTATGCGTACCTCGGCCAGCATGCTCTCCGGATAGATGACGCCGGTCAGGTAGTAGTCGATGAACCCCTCCGGTGGCAGTCCCTGGACCCCCGCGCGTTCACGTGCCCAGTTCTCGGCATAGGTCAGCGGGCAGTCGTAGCCGATCAGGACCGTGCCGAAACCCCAGGCTGCTGCCGCGCCGTGCAACCAGATCGTGCGCGGCAGTCGCCAGGCAACGAAACCTCCCACCACCACGTAGCCGATGAACAGCACATGCACGGCGGCGGTCAGATCGGCGAGCAGCCGGTACCACACCCTTCCAGGGTATGTCCTGATCGCGATGGCCGCGCCGGATTCACCAGGGTGAGGGCCGGTAGTCCTTCAGGAAGCAGCCGTAGAGGTCTTCACCGGCTTCGCCGCGCACGATCGGGTCGTACACCCGGGCCGCGCCGTCCACCAGGTCCAGTGGGGCATGGAAGCCCTCGTCGGCCAGCCGGACCTTGGTGTAGTGCGGCCGTTCATCGGTGATCCAGCCGGTGTCCACCGCGGTCATCAGGATACGTTCGGATTCGAACATCTCACCGGCGCTGGTGCGGGTCAGCATGTTCAGCGCCGCCTTGGCCATATTGGTGTGCGGGTGCCCCGGCCCCTTGTAGCCGCGGGAGAACTGGCCCTCCATGGCCGAAACGTTCACCACATACTTGCGGCGAGCCGCCGCCGCGGCGAGCGCCGGGCGCAGCCGGGACACGAGGATGAACGGGGCCACCGAATTGCACAGCTGCACTTCGAGTAGTTCGGTGGGGTCGACCTCGCCGACCGTATGCACCCAGCTGTTGGTGTGGGCCAGATCGGGGACCAGGCCGCCGGCGTCGATGGCGACCCCGCGGGCGATCCGGTCCGGCGTGGCCGAACCGGCCACCAGTGCCAGTTCGGCCACATCGGCGCCGGTGAGGCCGGGGGTGAGCGAGGCGGTGAGGGCGGTCGGATGCGCGCGGGTGGTCTGGCCGAAGGTCATCGTTTCGGGGAGTGCACCGGCGGGAAGCGGATCGGATTCGGCGGCGGCCAGGGCACTGTAGGCGCCAGGGGAGCGGCGGACGGTCTGTGCGGCGTTGTTGATGAGAATATCGAGCGGCCCCTGGGCCGCCACATCATCGGCGAGCGCGACGACCTGGGCAGGATCACGCAGGTCGATGCCGACGATCCGGAGCCGGTGCAGCCAGTCGGCGCTGTCGGGCTGGGCCGCGAAGCGGCGGATCGCATCGTTGGGGAACCGGGTGGTGACGGTGGTGTGTGCGCCGTCGCGCAGTAGCCGCAGCGCGATGTACATACCGATTTTCGCGCGGCCACCGGTCAAGAGGGCGCGGCGGCCCGACAGATCCGTGCGGGCGTCGCGGCGGTCGTGGCTTGTCGCGGCGCAGTCGGGGCACAATTGGTGGTAGAAGGCGTCGACGCGGGTGTACTTCTCCTTGCAGATGTAACAGCCCCGCGCCCGCAGCAGGGTTCCGGCCGACGCGCCGGTGGTGGCCGAGCTGATCGGGATCCCGGCCGTTTCGTCGTCGATCCGATTCGGCGACCCGGTGGCGGTGGCGGCCACTACCGCGCGATCGGCGGTGAGTTCGGCCTGCCTGGCGGCGATGCGGCGCTGCCGTTTGAGCTGCTTGAACATGCCGCCGACGGCGCGCTGGACCGTGATCGAGTCCGGGTGGCCGGGGTCCAGCCGGCCCGCTTGTTCGAGTACTCGCAGACAGGTGGTGAGGTCGTTCGGATCGATGCTGGTCGCGGCCATCGGTGCGGGGATGTCCATTCGTGAGCTGGGAAAGCGTGCCCACCATTGTGGCAAGGCGGGGGAGCAGGCCTGCGACCGGGCACGAAGGTCATCGCGACCGCTTCGTTGACATCGCGCCAATAGTGCGGGACAGTCGTTCCCGAACGGTCCGGCACCCAGGGTGCCGAGCTGATGATCACGAACCGAAGGATGCGGATATGGCACGCCCCGCGTGGAGCGACGACGAGGTCGAGGCGGTACGGGAACTCGCCCGCACCTACTTCGAAAAGGAAGTGGTGCCGCACGAGGAGCGGTTCATCGAACAGGGCCACCCGGACAGAGAGCTGTACCGGCGGGCCGGTGAACTGGGCCTGCTCTGCCCCGCGGTAGCCGAGGAATTCGGTGGCGGTGGCGGCACCTTCGCCCATGAGGCGGCCATCATCGAAGAGCAGGTGCGCGCGGGCGACGGTGCTCTCGGCATCCCGGTGCACAGTTCGATCATCGCGCCGTATCTGGCCGAATTCGGTTCCGACGAGCTGAAGAAGCGCGTCCTGCCCAAGGCCTGTAGCGGCGATATGGTCCTGTCCATCGGGATGACCGAACCGGGTACCGGTTCGGACCTACAGGCGATCACAACCCGTGCGGTGCGCGAGGGCGACGAATACGTGATCACCGGTTCGAAGATCTTCATCTCCAACGGCTGGCTGTGCGACGGCATCATCATCGCCGCCAAAACCGACCCCGAGAAGGGTGCGGCCGGGGTGTCGCTGCTGTTCGCCGAGGTGAGCGACGATACTCCGGGGTTCACCCGGGGCCGGATCCTGTCCAAGATCGGCGGGAAGGGGCAGGACACCGCGGAGCTGTTCTTCGACGGCCTGCGCGTTCCGGCGGCGAATCTGCTCGGCGGGGTCGAGGGGCAAGGCTTCTACCAGATGATGCAGTTGCTGGCCCAGGAGCGGCTCGTCACCGCGATCATGGCGGTAGCGATGATGGAACGCGCGGTCGAACTGACCGTCGAGTACACGAAGGGCCGCGAAGCGTTCGGTAAGCCGCTGTTCGCCATGCAGAACACCCGATTCGAACTGGCCGAATGCGCGACCATCGCCCGCACGAACCGGGTTTTCCTCGACGACTGCCTCACCCGGCATCTGAAGGGTGAACTCGATATCCAGACCGCGGCCATGTCCAAGTACTGGTCCACCGATCAGCTCGGCATCGTCGTGGACCGATGCTTGCAGCTGTTCGGCGGCTACGGGTACATGACCGAATACCCGATCTCGCAGCTCTACACCGGTGCCCGGGTTCTACGGATCCTCGCGGGCAGCAACGAGGTGATGAAGGATCTCATCGCCCGTGGGCTCTGACCTCGAAGCCGACCCGGTCGGGAACGGGGCCGGGGCGCCGGTACGGCGGCGCCGCCTCGAACCCGACGAGCGCCGGGCCCAGATCCTGGCCAAGGCGATCGATATGTTCGGTGAGCGGCCCTACGCCGCGGTATCCACGGCTGAACTCGCGCAGCGCGCCGGTGTGGCCCGGGGACTGATCAACCACTACTTCGGCAACAAACGCGACCTCTACCTCGCGGTGGTGCGCCGGATGGTGACCCTGCCCCGGCCCGACGATCTACGCGTTCCCGAGGGCACCGCCCGGGAACGGATCGACGCCAGTGTCCGCTGGCTGCTCGATACGATTTCCGAGCACGGCAGCACCTGGGTGAAGGTGACCAGTCACGAAGGGGTCGGCGACGATCCCGAGGTGCAGCAGATCCTGGACGCCGCCGACGATGCGGCGGCCCAGCGGCTGCTGCTGATGATCGGCCTGTCCGGTGCGGAGGCAGCAGAGCCGCGCCGGGCGATGGTCCGGGCCTACGGCGGGCTGGTGAAAGTCGCGGGCCGCGAATGGCTCACCCGCGGCACGATGACCCGCGCCCAGGTGCACGCACTGCTGGTCGATGTCCTCACCACACTTGTCACCGAATCCCTTCCGCGAGTGAACGGGGAGAACTAACCGGCCGTCATGGGTCTCGTTATGGAAAATCACGGCGTGTCGGATGGACATCTGTGATCCGCGCAACTCCGGGTTCCCGCAACGGCCGGTCCGATCCCGCTTATTCTTGGCGCAACGCCGGACAGGTCGACTCCTCGGGGTCCCCCGGCCGCAGTTCGAAGGGATCGCGCATGGCATATTCGCAGCGCTGGCCGGAGGTACCGCAGGAGCACGAGGCGGGCCCACCTCCGCGGGCGCGGCGCCGGCCGGAACCGCATGAGGAACCCGAGGATCTCGACTACTCCGAGGATCCGGCTTTCGACACCGAGCGGCCCGTTGTCAACCCGTACGCCGTCGTTGCGCTGGTGGCGGCTCTGGTGCTGCTCTTCCCGGTCGCCCTCGTTTTCGGACTGGTCGCGTTCACCTATCCGCGCGGCCGGTTCATGGCCTTCGCGGCATTCCTGCTCGGCGCGCTGGAGGCGGCATTGCTGGTGGCGTTCGTCGTGCTGCCTCGTGATCGGGTATCGGATGCGTACTCCCGGGTCGGCGACGCGCTAGGGGTGACCACCGCCTCCGCGACCGCGGCCGGTGTTCCCGCCGAGGGCCCAGTGGAAAGCGCCACCGCCGTCTCCGTCCCACCCAGCGCGACGCCGCATACGCGGCCGCCGGTCGGCCGCGCCGAGCCCGAGGCACCGGTCGTCGCCGAACAGGGCACTGCCTGCCCGGAGCCGGCTCTGATCGGGGCGGCCACAGACGGCACCACCCTGCTGTGCCTGGCCGGCGCCGAGTCCGTCACCGGCCCTCAATGGTCCGGGCCGCACCGGATCGCCGCGGCGGTACGTGACGAAGGCGGAGACTGCACTGCCGGTGCGGGCGCCACCGCCCGCAGCGCCGGCGGCCGGGCACTGGTCTGCGAGGACGGAATCTGGGCGTTGTGGGTCTCGTGAACCGACAACAGTCGCTGTCGGCACGCGCCCCGGCCCGCCCCGGACCGCAAACGACCACCGTGATCACGGAACATGCCCGGGACCTCCGTGGGCTCAGCCGGCCGGATCCGGCTTGCGGGCGCGGCTGGGCTGGACTCGGGGCGGCTCGTTCGGCATCTTGGGGTATTGCGGCGGCCACGGCGCGTCCATGAGCCCGGCCGCCAGATCGCGCTCGGACCACTCCAACAGCGGTTCGATGGATTGCGGAGGGCGATCCGCCCACGGATCGCCGGTTTCGGCGAGCCGCGCCGGAACGGTCGCGATCGTCAGCTCCTCGGGCACGACGGTATCCAGCTCGGACCAGCACAGCGGGGTCGATACCTGCGCGCCGACCTTCGGCCGCACACACCACGCCCCGAAAACGGTTTTGTGTGGAGCGTTCTGGTTGTAGTCCACGAAAACCCGCCGGCCGCGTTCCTCTTTCCACCAATGGGCGGTGATCTCGTCCGGATACCGGCGCTCCAATTCCCGCGCCAGCGCCACAGCGGCGGCGCGCACCTGGTAACCGTCCCAACGCGGTTGCAGCGCGATATACAGGTGCAGTCCGCGGGAACCCGAGGTTTTCACCCACGTCTCGATACCCAGTTCGGTACACAATTCGCGGGTACGCAGCGCCGCGGAGCGCAGTTCGTCGAACCCGATCCCGGGTGAGGGGTCGAGATCGATCCGGAGCTCGTCGGCGATCCGTAACTCCGCGGCATGGTTGGGCCACACGTGGAAGCCCAGGCAGCCCTGGTTCACGGCCCACAGCACATGCGCCATATCGTGTGCCACCAGCGCATCGCTGGTAGTGCCGTTCGGGGTGGACACCTCAACGGTGTGCAGCCAGTCCGGCGCCGATTTCGGCACCCGCTTCTGGAACCACGATTTTCCCGACGCCCCGTCGGGGTAGCGTTCCAGCAGCAGCGGCCGCCCACCGTTCACGTGCAGGAATGCCTCGGCGACGCTCTGGTAGTAGCGCACCAGATCGAATTTCGTCTCGCCGCGGCGGGAAAAATACACCTTGCCGGGGTTGCTGATGGTCAACACCCGCCCCGCGACCTCGATATCGACGGATTCGCTCATTTCGCCACCGCGGCCCCGAAGATCTCGTGCAGTTCGGCCGGCGCGACTTCCTCGAGCTGAGCATAGGTGCACGATTCGGGGGTGCGGTCGGCGCGGAAACGGACCAGCCGGCCGCCGTGCCGGAAACGGCCGGACTGCACATGTTCGTACCGGACCTCGGCCACGAGTTCGGTACGCAGTGGCTCCCAGGACAGGTCTTTACCGGCACTCCACCGGCTGATCCCGCCGGGCATCGAACCACCGGATGCGGCCTGCGCCGCGGAATCGGCCCAATCGCGCCACGGGTGGTTGTCGAGCGCGCGCTCCCGGTAGGGCTCGAGCTCGTCGACCAATTCTTTACGGCGGGCGGCGGTGAAACTGCTGGCGACCCCGACGTGATGGAGACCGCCCTGGTCGTCGAAGAGACCGAGCAGCAGCGATCCCACTCCCGCGCCGTCCTTGTGCCAGCGGAAGCCGGCTACCACACAGTCGGCCGTGCGCTCGTGCTTGACCTTGAGCATCACCCGTTTGTTCTGCTGATACGGCTGGTCGTCCGCCTTCACCATCACCCCGTCGAAACCGGCGCCCTCGAACCGGGTGAACCAGTCCCGGGCCAGGGCCGGATCACCGGTGAGCGGGGTGAGGTGAACCCGGCCCGGCGCAGTATCCAGGATCGATTGCAGCAGACCACGGCGTTCGCTGAACGGCGCGGTGGTGAGGTCACGGTCGCCGAGTGCGAGCAGGTCGAACGCGACGAAACTCGCAGGTGTTTCGGCAGCGAGTTTGGCGACCCGCGACGCCGCCGGATGCAGGCGCTGCTGCAGAACATCGAAATCGAGCCCGTGCTCGGTCACGACGACGATTTCCCCGTCCACCACGCACTGCTGCGGCAACGCTGCCTTCAGCAGTTCCGCGACCTCGGGAAAGTATCTCGTCAGTGGCCGGTCGTTGCGCGATCCGAGCTCGATCTCATCGCCGTCGCGGAAAACCACGCAGCGGAACCCGTCCCATTTGGGTTCATAGCTGAGCCCGGGGCCGGGCGGGATCTCGGGCGCAGTTTTGGCGAGCATGGGCCGCACGGGCGGCATCACCGGTAGATCCACGCGGTCCTCCTCGGGTCGGATCCTCACCCGAATCGACGTCGCAGCCGACGTCGATTCACCGCCCCCGAGCATAGGAGTTCCTACCGACAACTCGGCGGATCCACGCGTCAGTCCGTGATCCAGCCCTGAACTCCGGCGAAATCGGTGAGCCGTTCGCGGATCACGACGATCTCCCCGGCGGTGAGTGCCGGGGAGGCATCGAGCAGTAGTTCGGTGACGAGCCGGGTGTATTCGGCGGCGGTGAGCCGGGAACCGCCGCCGCCGGCTCCCGGTTCGGGGAGGGATCCGGACACTCGAGGTGACCGGAGATTGACCGCTTTCGGCCCGCGGTCCCCCTCGGTGACCTCGAACTCGAAGATCCGTCCCTGACGCAGTTCGTCCTCGCCGAGGCCGATATCGTTGACGTGGACGAATACATCGGGTCCACCGTCCTCGGGCCGGATGAAACCGAATCCCCGCGATCCGTCGAACGACACCAATTTCCCGCTGGCCACCACACACTCCTCGCCGCAGTTACGCGGTCACTCTATATCCCGCTTTTCCGCATCGTCGGCAATAAGCGCCTTTTGCAGGGAGTTGAACACGGTCAGACCCTGCCCGACCATGCCATTGAGCAGTTCGCCGACCCCGTCGGGCCCGTTGAGCACGGTCAGGTTCGCATTCGACAGGCCGCGCGCGGCCTGTTCCACGATCAGCGGCAGCTGCTCGATCAGCATCTGGTCGAGCGCGATCCGGTTGTTCGACGCCGCGGCCTCGGCCTGGATCCGGGTCCGGTTCGCCTCGGCCTCGGCCAGGATCCCGACCCGGTCGGCCTCGGCCTGTGCGGGTTTGACCACTTCGGCCTGCAGTTGCTGTTCGCGCAGGTCGGCTTCCTTGCGGGCCTGGGCGGCCTGGGCGCTGAGCACCTCCTGCTGGGCCAGCGCCGCGGCCAACGGTCCGGCAGCGGCCGCTTCTGCCTCGGCCTTGTCGATATCGCGCTGGTAGCTCGCCTTGAGGATCGAGGTCTCACGCGAGTATTCGGCCTGTTTGCGCAGCGATTCCTGTTCGGCTTCGGCCGACCGCTGGGCCGCCTGCGATTTGGCGATCTGGGCGTCGCGGTGCACAGCGGCGTTGTGCGGGGCGGCCAGGGCGGAGATATAGCCGAGGTCGCCGTCGTCGATGGACTGGATCTGGAACGAATCGACCCACAGACCGATATTGCTCATCTCCACCTTGGAGGCCACCAGCACCTCGTCGGCCAGGCGCTGACGTTCGCGAATGATCTCCTCGACCGTCATCGAGCCGACGATCGACCGCAGATGGCCGGAGAAGATCCGCCCGGTGAGCACCGACATCTCCTGTTCCTGTTCGGAGAGGAAACGTTGCGCGGCATTGACGATCGAGGCGGTGTCGTTGGCGACTTTGAAGGCGATCACCGCCCGCACCTGCAGTTGAATGGCCTGTTGGGTGACGCAGCGTTCGGAGATCTCCGCCTCGAACATGGCCAGCGACAGATACCGGACCTTGCGAAAGAACGGCATGACCCAGGAACCGCGGCCGATGATCACCCGGAACGGTGCCGCATCGCTGCTCTTGGCGCCGCTGACCAGCATCGCCTCGTCGGGATCCGGGACGTGATAACCCAGCACGGAATGACTCCTCGCGTTCGTCTATTCGGACGCCGGGTCCGGGGCGAGGGGTATCCAGGGCACCACATCGGCGATACGGCCGGAATCGACCGCGATGACCAGCACGGTGCTCCCGGCCGCAATGGCTTCGGTTGCCCGTGCGATGTAGCCTTCGGTTCCCCCTCGAACGGCGACCAGGACCTCACCCAGCATCCCGGGGCCTCGGATCGGCGAGATCAGCTTACCCGTCGACCCGATGACTTCGTCGTGCAATTTCCCGAACCTCCAAGCCGTGTGGCGGTTTCCGCCTCCGTGAGGTTACTGGTAGAGCGTGCGGTAGGCGCCGAGCATCGCGACCAGATGATCGACGATCTCCTCGCGTGTCGCCCGCAGCGAACCGTTCAACCAGGCCGACAACATCCCGGCGTTCCCGCTGGCCATGGTGACGGCTGCGAGCCGGCGCCGTACGGGATCGTCGATTCGGGCGAAGAGATGGTCCTGGATGAGCCGGGTGAAGGCGGGCATCACCGAGATGGTGGTCTGGCCGAGCCCGGTGCTCGAATAGGGTTCGACCAGGAGCAGGCGGGATTTCCGTGGGTCGGCGAGCACTTTGTCCACCAGTGCCTCCGACAGCGCCCGATCGCGGGAGGAACCGTCGGCCACGGCGAACACGGTCATCGGTTCCAGGAAGTCCTCTGCTGTCTGGCGGTAGAGCACATCGAGCAATTCGTCGCGGCTGGCGAAACTTTCGTAGAAGTATCGGTCGGTGAGGTTGGCCCGGCGGCAGACCGCCCGCATCGTGACCCCACCGGCGCCCGCCTCACCGATCAGATCGAGCGCCGCCTCCAGCAGCGCACTGCGCCGTGCCTGCCGGCGCTCCGAAAGCGTGGTGCCGCCCCAGATCCGGGGCCCGCTGTCGTCCGATCGCTGGTCTGCATGCACCCGTCCACACTAATCTGCCGCCGCAGGCCGCCCGGCCGGGTGGTCGTCGGCAACCGGCCCGCGGGCGGCCGGTCAGGTATCAGCGGCAGGCCCCGGCGGCCGGGCGATCAGTACGGCGTGACCCCGGTCGAGGTCGATCCGATCCCGCGGCGGAGCGCCGTCGCTGTGGTCCTCGCGAAGCATGGACTGCGCCGCCCGCTGGTCCAGTTCGCGGCGTTTGGTGCCGTACCAGAAGGCGGTGATCTCCTCGACCCCTGCCGCAGCGAGCCGGGTGGAGGTATCCCCGCCCGGAGCGTGCCCGGTCTTCGGGAACCGGGTGTAGACCCAGCGGATCGCTGCCGCCGCAGCCAGCAGCATCATGAAACCCGGGGCGCCGAGGAAGAGGAGTTCCACGAGTGCACCCTAGTCGGCCACCGGACCGGCGGGTGAAGCGTGGAGAGCAGGAGCACGGCGTCGCGGGCTATGTGCGGACGACTCGTCGGCGTCGCCGACCGGGCACGGACAGGTGCAGCGCCGTCTTCCCCGCCCTGTCGCGGTAGGTCGTGCCGGCCGGGGCGTTCGAGGTGATGGTCGGCGACCGAGGCGGATCGGGCCCGGCGATGTGGACCGTGTCCGGTTTGGGGCAAATATCAAGCAGCTATCGTGAAATGCATGGTCTTGTTCGCTGTGCTGCTGTTCGCCGCGTTCGCCGCGCTGACCGGGGCGGTGCACCTCGGGGCCGTGGCCGGGTTCGATACGGCGATACACGAGTGGTTCCTCGGTTTTCGGGACGAATCCCTGACCACCGGCGCGGTGGTGATCACGCACGCGGGCGGGACAGTGGCCATGTGGATGCTGGCGCTGGTGGCCTGCGGAGGGTTGCTGTGGCGTGGCCGTCGAGCGGATGCGGCGCTCGTCGCGGGCGTGGGCGCGGTGGCAGCCGTCGCGGTGCCGGTATTCAAGGACCTGATCGGCAGGGTTCGCCCACCACTCGACGACCGGCTGGTCACGATCGACAGCCCGGCTTTCCCTTCCGGGCACAGCGCCGGTGCGGCAGCGGTGATCGGCGTGCTGTCCGTGCTGTGTTGGCTGCGGTTCCGGCATCGGGTCGCAGTGCGGATCACGGTGCTGCTCGCCGCGGTATTCGTGGGCCTGGTCGGCTTGTCCCGGGTCTATCTCGGTGTGCACTGGGCGACCGATGTCCTGGCCGGCTGGTCGCTCGGTGGGCTGCTGGTGCTGCTGGGTGTGCTGATGCACCGTCGTGCCGGCCGATCCGCGCGCCCCGACACCGTTGCCGCGGAGCTCACTGTGTCCCGTCCAGGTGCCGAGGCGGCATCCGCCACCGGTATTGCGGGCTGAACCCCGGCTACCCTCGTTCCAGCTCGAGGCCGGCCGCCCGCCAGCCCGCGATCCCACCGTCGAGGCTGTAGGCGAGATGCCCGGTCTGCTGCGCGGTGGCGGCGAACTGCCGGGAAATATCACCGGTGGGGCAGGTGAACACCACCGGATGCGCCCGGGAGAACGGTGTGCCGTGCGTGAACAGATCGGTGAGCCGGTCGTCGGGGATATTGATCGCACCCGGTATATGGGCGATGCGGTAGGCCATCGCACCGCGGGTATCGACCACCACGGTGTGCTGCGTGCGGATCGTCTCGGCGAGCTCGGCCGGGCCGAGTACCGCCGCCTCGGCGAGCTCCGCGGGACCTGGGGTCCGGCGTCCGGTATCGCGGCCGAACAGTTCCGGGCGCCGCTGCCGGATATAGGAAAGGTATGGTTCCAGCCGATCGCACACGATGACCACGGCGACCACGGCCCCGCCGCGGACGGGTCGCGCCAGCACCTCCCGGGCGGCGGCGTAGGCCGCGCCACTGGTGGGTCCGGCCAGGATCCCGTAGCCGGTGGCGAGTTCCAGGGTGCCTTCGATGGCGGGGCCGGATTCGACGGTGACGATCTCGTTGTAGAAATCGGGCTGGAACAGTCCCACCTCCCACATCTCCCGCTCCGACCGGATACCGGGGATGAAATCGCCACGGTCGGACACCACGGCCACCGTTCGCAGCTCGGGATGGAATTTGCGCAGGTAGCTTCCCGCGCCACGGCTCGAGCCGGTGGTGCCCAGGCCACCGATGAGGTAGTCGACGCGATCGATACCGGCCGCAGCGAGATCCTCGTGAATTTCGCGGCCGGTACCGTCGTGATGCGCGGCGATGTTCTTTTCGCTCGTGTACTGCGACAGGTGCCGGAATCGCTCCGGTTCCGCCGCCATGGCGTTCTCGATTGCGGAATAGACGTCGTCGGGGGTGGTGGGGTCCGGGCATTCGGACAGTCCGGGCAGTTCGACGATATCGGTGCCCAGTAGTCGCAGCAGGTCCCGTACCTCGCCGACTTTGATC
This sequence comes from Nocardia speluncae NBRC 108251, assembly GCF_001613245.1. Lineage (GTDB taxonomy): Bacteria > Actinomycetota > Actinomycetes > Mycobacteriales > Mycobacteriaceae > Nocardia > Nocardia speluncae. The sequence goes on from NZ_BDBZ01000001.1 coordinate 305,294, forward strand.
CGGTTGGTCATGGCTCGCAGCCCGATACCGTGCATTGCTCCCAGGACACGCAGTGCCTTGGCGGTGTTTCCGCTGGACGCCTCGATGAGGGTCCGGCCCTCGGCGCGTACGGTATCGAATTCGTCGCGCAGCATCGCCCAGGCGACCCGGTCTTTTACCGAACCGAACGGATTGTGCGATTCCAGTTTCGCGTACAGGTCGACGCCGTCGAGCCCGTGTACGGCCGGGTCGAGGTGGAGCAACGGAGTGTCACCGATCAGATCGGTGATGTGCTGATAGATCGTCACGAGACCTCGGGGGATAGTGATTCGCCGCCGGACGGCACCGGGCGGAACTCGGCGTCCGGGGTGGCCCGGAAAGTACCGTCGCGCCACTCGATCGCGACCTTGTGCGCCGGTGGGTGCATGGCGGCCGCCGCGGCCGACAGATCGGAATGGTAAGCAGCCGTATTGGGGAATACGACGAGATCGCCGGGCCGGGGAAGCCACGGCAGCCATATCTTGTGTGCTGTGATGAGGTCGCGCTCCAGGCACAGCCGGCCCGCGAGATAGACACCCACCGGGGCTGCGGGCGGCGCGGGCGGACGTCCCGGCAACAGCAGCGGATCGGCCATCACCTCCTGATCCGCCGGTGTCACCGAATCACGGCTGAGGTCCAGATGGACGAGCACACTGCCGTCGGCAGCCTCCTTCACGAATTCGACTCGGGCCAGTGTGATTCCGGCGAGATCGGCGAGGGCTTTCCCCGGTTCGAGCCAGATCTCCAGCAGGTTGTCGTCCGCAACCCGGCCGATTCCGCGCCCACCGTGCCGTTCGAGCGGCGCGGTCAACACCTCGGTGAGCATGTCGTCGGCTGCCACGGTATTGGCATATTTGTGAAAGACCGGTGTGCCACGCACCGAGGTGCCGTCCACCTGGTATCCGAACGTAGTGGCACCCCAGCTCATCCGGGGACCGCGACCGTTAAGACCGTCGCGCAGCCGGTGCACATACTCGTCGAACCGGCGCGCGTCGGCCGTGAAAACCTGACGCAGGCCGCCGCCGATATTCAATACCGATGGCAGCAGGCCCCGTGCACATGCCCGTTCCAGCAGGTCGAAACAAGTCTGTGCGGCCCGGAGCCGTTCCGCGATATCGCCGGTGTCGAGATGGAAGGCGAGCCCGCGGAAATCGAGCCGATCACGACTGCTCGTGAGGATATCCAGTGCGGGCTCCACGGAACTCACCGGTATGCCGAACCGGCTCGGCCGGGAATCGGGGAATCCGCTGATCCGCAGCAGCACCGGGATGGGCGCCGCCGGCCGGGCGAGCCCGGCCAGGGTCTCGAGCTCCCATTGATTGTCGACATTGACCGTGACCCCGCTGTCCGCGAGAGCCCGCAGGAACTCCTCGCCCTTCGGGCCGGTGACCTCTATCCGATCCGGTGTGAACCCCGCCTGCCGAGCCGATTCCAGCTCTCCGGCCGAGGCCACGTCCACGGATGTGCCCAGCGCCGAAGCAGTGCGCACCAGCGCGGCGGATCGATTCACCTTGTGGGCGTAGCAGATCCGGTACCTCACCCGCGTCGTGTCGAATACCGCGGCCAAGCGGGTGAGGTTGTCGGTGAACACCTGTGGGAAGAGCAGGTGCAGGGGAGTTCCGAACCGGTCGGCCACCCGGTCGAGCGCTGCCCGGTCGGCCAGGAAATCTTGTACCAGCGGATCCCAGCGTGCCGGTAACGCGGGCAGTAGGGCAGTATCCGGCGCGGACCGGGTATCGGGTTCTGGGGTGATGCGTCGCACGGTCATCGTCCGGGCGCCGCCGGTGTCGTGCCGGTCTGCCGGTCGGCCGGGTTGTATCCGCCGTCGCGTAGCGCCTCGAATGCCCGGGCCCGGTTTCGCGGGCTGCGGAATTCCGCGATCACCTGTTTACTGTCGAGGTCGATATCCACGACCCGGATGTCCATGGATTCCAATACGCCGCGGATGGTTCGCACACAGTGTTTACAGGTCATATCGGGTACGTAGAAGGTCCGGTCCTCGGTGGCCACGGGTAGATCTTCGGGCGCGTCGGCGGCCGCCCGCGCCGCCACCGGTTCGCATCGGGCCACGAGGTCGCCGAACACCTCGACGAAATGCTGGGCGACGAGCGGAAGCAGGCTGTAGTTCTCCCCGTCGGCGCGATGGGTGACCGCCGCCAGGCACACCGGATGTTCGTCCACCGGTAGCAGCGCGTACTGGCGGGAGATGAGGTCGAGGTCGTCGTGATAGCGAGCGATGGCCCCGGCGGCGGACAAGCCCTCGTCGGTGGTGGCCCGATGCATCACGTGGTGGGCGTCGGCGATGGTCTCCTCTTTCATCGCCCGCAGGGTCGCGACCGTCTGCTCCGGATAGCGGACGGTGCCGTCGGCGGTGACCCGTAGATCCACCGGGATCATGCCGCGCCGGTAGGTCGAAGCCTGGAGTTCCCAGAACCACCGGGTCGCGACTGCGGTAAAGATTCCGGAATCGAAGAGTCCGCGCGCGAATTCGGCCGCGGACGGGTATGAGGTCCGGCCCGCCAGCAGGGCATGCTGGGCGAGCGCGCGCCCAGCGGATTCGACCCCGACCCGGAAGATATCGATCGGCTCGTGGTCGGTGGTGGTCGCCGCAAGGACCTCGCGCGCCGCGGGCCCGAGCGCGGCGATACGCTCGGCCAGCGCACCCTCGGCATCGATCTGTTCCCAGAGCACCAGCACCGCCTCGCGGGTCGCGATGGGGATCTGCGGCCCGAACCCGTCGTCGCGGTAGAACCCGGTGTTGGGTATGCCTGCACTGTCGGTCCAGGTCATCCGGTGGGTCGCGGAGGTGACCTCGCCGGCCGTGCACGGCCGCATGAACCGTTCCAGGTACAGCCGCTGCGAGAAGGTGAGGTGAGTGCCGGGCTCGGGCAGCAGTTCGGTCGCGATGTACTCGAAACGCCGTGTGGGACGCGCCGCGGTGGGACGGAAAAGTCCGGGCCGGGCCAGCTCGGCCAGAATCTGCGCGGCGGTACGTCGGTGGTAACGGGCCGCCGTCTCGGTACTTCCGGTGGATATGCCGGTCTCGATGGTCATGAAATCTCCTCGGCCAGGGCGCGGACACGGTCGGTGAAGCGGTCGATATCGTCGGTGCCGGTGTAGATCTGGGTACTGACCCGGACGGCGTCACCGGCGGCGCCACCCGGCACGCAATGCGCACCGGTGCGGACCAGGAAGCCGTATTCGGCGAGCACGAAACCCAGATCGGCCGCGGAGATGCCGTCGAGGGTGAACGAGACGATGCCATGGCCGGTATCGGGCCCGCCGTATGCTGGGCCGGGCAGGAAATCCACTCCGCCGATTTCACGTAGTCCGGCCAGCAATCGGTGCGTCAACGCGGTGTTGTGCGCCGCGACCGCGGACATCCCGTACGACTCGAGGAGCTCGAGGGCGGTGCCGAGGGCGAGGATGCCCGGAATGTTGGGGGTGCCACCCTCGAGCAGCCCGGGCATCCCACCGGGTTCGATTCCGGTGGCGGTGAACCGTACATCTGTCGTCCCACCGGGCAGGAACGGACGCAGTTCCGGGTGGACCCGGCGGTGGCAGTACAAAATGCCGGTGCCGGGCGCGGCAAACATCTTGTGCGCCGCGAACACCGCGAAATCGGCGGCCAGCGCGGTCACCTCGACCGGGATATGACCGCCGCTCTGGCTGCAGTCGTAGCACAGGAGCACCTGCTCGGGTAGTAGCGAACGGATATCGTCCAGGACGGTCGCGCTACCGAAAACATGGTGCAGATGGGTGACGGTGAGCAGCCGGGTGCGCGGGCCGGCCTTCGCGACGATATCGGTGAGGTCGGCGGCCCCCGTTTCGGTCACCCGGTAGGGCACGAGATCGATCCGCCGACCGAATCGGGCAAGAGTGTCGCGCAGGAGATACCAGGGGTGGACGTTGGCGGCGTGGTCGCGCGGGCTGTAGAGGATCTCGTCTCCGTCGCGGAGGGCAGTGAGCCCCCAGCAGAGCGCGACGGCGTTCAGGGCCGCAGTCGCGCCGCCGGTGAAGACGATCTCATCGGAGTGGGCGGCGCCGACGAACCGGGCGGTATGTGCCCGCACCGCGGCGATCTGCTGGGTGAGCGCGGTCGCCCATGGATAGGTTCCACGGGCGGCGTTGGCCGTCGCGGACGCGTGATACTTCCGTACCGTCTCGATGACTGCGCGCGGCTTCTGCGTTGTGGCCGCACTGTCGAGATACACCTCGCCGGCCTCGGCGAGGGCGGGGAACGATTCCCGTACTTGTGGTGAGAACAGTGCGTCGGCAGTGGTGGGGCGGGCTTGCGCCGAGTGATCCCGGCCGGGCAGGGGGCATGGCATCGTGCTCGCTCCCTCCGCCGATCCGCCGGACTGCAACAACGATACCGATCAGCGGTAAACACGCCCAGTATCTTTGGCAGGCAATCAGTTTGGGGTGGCCGGCAGGAGCTCTGCCGCCGCGTCCCCGGTTTTGTCGGGGGTGCACGTTAGGGTGCGCGTATGTCCCTGAACCCCGAAGAACGACAGTCCTTCCTGGCCGAACCGCATATCGGTGCCCTGTCGGTTTCCGCCGGCCCGGACCGCGGGCCGCTGACGCTCCCGATCTGGTACCAGTACACGCCGGGCGAAGATCTGTGGGTCATCACCGGCCGGGAATCGGCAAAGATGCGGCGGATCCGCGCCGCGGGCCGGTTCAGCCTGATGGCGCAGCGGGTGCAGCCGACGGTCCGTTATGTGAGCGTGGAGGGGCCGGTCACTGCGGTGGAGCCGCTGCCGGATGCCCGCCACCGCGAGATGGTGGCGCGTTACCTTCCGCCGGACCAGGTGGAGGGCTACCTGGCCTTTGCCGCGGCCGAACTGGGGGAGCACGTGACAGTCCGGATGCGGCCGGAGCGCTGGCTTTCGGCGGATCTGGGCTGAACGGGTTCAGTACCCGCCCTGTAGGTAGCCGACGAGCTGTTCACGCTCCGTCGTGAGTTCGGACAGCGCGCTCTTGACGACATCGCCGATACTGACGATGCCGGTGAGGCGGCCCTGGTCGACCACAGGAAGATGGCGCACCCGGTGATCGGTCATGATCCCCCGGAGCCCGTCGACCCGGTCGCCGGGGCTGCAGGTCCGAACCTCGGTGGTCATGATCCGGGTGACCGGGAAGTCCAGGAGCGCCGCGCCGTGCCGGTGCAGGCCGCGTACGACATCGCGCTCGGAGACGATTCCGGCGATACGATTGCCGTCCGGGGAGACGACGGCGGCACCGATATTCTGTTCGTCCAGCAGTGCGAGTAACGCGCGGATATCCGTTTCGGGCCGGACAGTCGCAACGGTGCTGCCCTTGGTGTTGAGGATTTCGGCGATACGCATGGTCACCATCCACATGAGCGCGGGATTTCAGAATCCCGCGGCCGGGGGAGGAATACCAGCACGAATCGGCATCGACCGGACGCCGTCGTATCGGCTGGGAAAGAAACAGCAGTCCAGTGGGGTTATTCGTCGTCGAGTCCGGCGGACAGGTAGGCCGCGGCGGCCAGCCACTGTCGGCATTGGGGGCCGTGGACATCGTGGATGTGCAGGATGGCGCGGGCCTGGCGGTAGGTGAGTACCGGTGGTTCGGCGCTGCAGTCGGCGCCCGCCTCGGGCGCGAAGTGGTGCAAGGGTTCCGGTTTGTGCCCCAGGGTATGGGTACCGGGAACGCTTCCGACGGCGTTCCGGTGGGGACTTCGGAATGGCTGGATCATTCGGTTGCCCCTCACGTGCGATGGTGCGGGGGCGACGTTCCGGCTCGGCGAAGCGACCGGAAGATGGTGCGTATCGCCCCTCGTGGTGGTGCGAGTCTATGTCGCCGTCACTTACAAATGCAAGTACATCTGCAAACAACATTCGAAATTTCATTCGGCGCGATGACCGGCCTTCTGCATGCCATCGGCCCAGCGGCACTGCGCTTCTCGCCGGTCGCGGGCCGGGTTACGGTTTGCGGGCCACGCCCCCGTACGCCGGAATCGGTCGGTCGCTGCGGGGTGCCGGTTCCTCCGGATACCACTGTGCCACCGAGGTGAATCCGGGATCGACCGGCTCGAGGCCGTCGAACAGCGCACGGATCTCGGACTGTGGCCGCGGCCGGTAGGACTCGCCACCGATATCGGCGGACTCGGCGCACAGTCGCACATAGCCGGCATCGTCATCGGTGCCGTCCCAGAGTACGAGGTAGCTGCCGGCGGTGGTCGATTCGAGCACGGTGTGCACGATGCGGCGCCTCTCCGCGACCCTCTGAGCGTGGCCGAGGACGCCCATGAACATCACCGCTACCGGCCGGGTGAAGTTCAGGATGTGGCGGGCGTCGGCTACGACGATCTCGGGGTGGTGGTAGTCGGTGTCGATATAGGTGGCGACCCCTTCGTCGGTGGTGCTGGTCAGCAGGGTGCGGGCGTGAGCCAGCACGACCGGGTCGTTGTCCACGTACACGATCCTGGATTCCGGTGCCACACTCTGGGCGACCTCGTGGGTGTTCTGCACGGTGGGTAGTCCGGTGCCGATATCGAGGAACTGACGAATCCCCTTCTCGGCGGCCAGGTATCGCACGGCACGGAAGAGGAACCGGCGTGACTCCTTCGCCAGCGTCGAAATTTCGGGATAGACGGCGCTGCCCGCATCCGCGGCGATTCGGTCGACCTCGTAGTAGTCGCCGCCGCCCATCCAGTAGTTCCAGATCCGGGCAGGGTGCGGGATATCGGTTCGGATGGTGCGCTGGTGCTCGTCGGACATGGCGGACTCCTCGGCGGTACGGCCGGATGCGTGCCGGAGGATGCGCCACGGCCGGCTCTCGGGCTGGTGGAACCGGTGTCGGTTTGCGACAGTACAAGGCCCGTCGGTGGGCCCTCGGCAGGCGCGCGGCCTTGCCGGATCGTGTGGTGCTCGGTTGCTGTGCGGCCGGTTCTCCGGCGTCGGGAGAGTCGGGCGGTGGGCGCCGGAGCCCTCCCGGAAGCACGTGGGGGCGCGTCGGCGAACTTCGTGCTATCGTCCTGATGTCGGTGCAGATGCAAGAACACTTGCGAGTGCATCTGTAAGGACCGGCGGTATGCGACGAGTGGTGTCAGCAACCATGAGCAAGGAGTAGGTCCTATGTCGGAAGTAGCCAATCGGGTGGTCGGAGCTTGGCGCAAGAGCACCTTCAGCAATCCGAGCGGGAACTGTGTCGAGTTTGCCGAAGCGGCCGGCGACCTGGTGGCCGTGCGTAATTCGCGTTTTCCCGACGGCGGTGTGCTCTTCTATACCCGCCCGGAGATCGAGGCGTTCCTCCAGGGCGCGAAAGCCGGAGAGTTCGACGATCTGGCTGTATGAGAGGTAGCATGGGCCGTCGGCGTGGTGCGTCGCGGATTGCATTGTGGCGCACCGTGGGTTAACCCGAAAGCGGAGACGACTCCATGATCGCAGAGCCCGAGAACCGTGGTGGCAAGCAACCCGTTGAGGCGGAGCGTGGCCCCACGGTCCTACGTATAGCTCTGGGCGGCCAGCTACGGAAATTGCGTGAGAGCAAGAGGATCACCCGCGAGGCCGCGGGTGATGCCATTCGCGGCTCTCATGCCAAGATCAGCCGGCTCGAACTGGGCCGGTCGAGCTTCAAGGAACGCGATATCCGGGACCTGCTGACGCTGTACGGCATCACCGATCCCGAAGAACGTGAGAGCTTTCTCGATCTCGCGCGCAAAGCCAATGAGCCTGGATGGTGGCATCGCTACGGCGATCTGCTGCCGTCCTGGTTTGGGCAATACCTGGGTCTGGAACACGCCGCGAGCAAAATCCGCACCTACGAATCGCATTTGGTACCGGGCCTTTTGCAAACTCCGGATTATGCGCGTGCGGTGGTGACGCTCGGTTACGAGGACGCCGATACCGATCGGCGGGTGGCTTTCCGGCAGCGCCGACAGGAGATTTTGCACCGCAACGATCCGCCGGTCGTCTGGGCGGTGATCGACGAGGCGGCACTGCATCGTCCCGTCGGCGGTCCCGAGGTACACCGGTCGCAGATGGAGCATCTGCTGGACCTGACCCGTTTGCCGAATGTCACCATTCAGGTCGTCCCGTTCTCCGCTGGCGAACATCCCGCGGCGGGAAGCTCTTTCACCATTCTGCGTTTCGCCGAGCCGGATCTGCCGGATATCGTGTATCTGGAGCAGTTGACGAGCGCGCTCTATCTGGACCGCCGCGAGGATTTGGCACTGTACCTGTCGGTGATGGACCGGTTGAGTGTGCAGGCCGCGACGCCGGAGAAATCCCGGTCGATAATCGCCGAATACACGAAAGGCCTGTAATTACAGGCAAATAAGCGGCGGGCGGGAGAATTCAGCACCGCCCCGGCGCCGAGTCGCCGAGACGGTGGATCAACCGCGTCCGTCAGGCCCGGATGAACGTCGACGCCACGCGCCAGAAGGTATCCGGCTGCAACGACCGGAAATCCCAGTCGTCGGACAGCGCGTGAACCGTGGTGACGATCTGGTCGATATCGAAATCGTCACGTGTTGCTGCGCCGGTGGATTCGACTGCGTCGATCACGAACTCGACGGCCGTCTCGCGGGACGAACCGGTGCGGAGACCACCGTCGCGGACGCTGAATGTATTCATATCAATACCGTTCGCCGGCTTGCCGATCGGGGCAGGATCCATTCGGGTAGTGCTACTACCGAATCGGTTCGGACCCGCTGGGCTGTCCCGCAGCTGTGGCAGTAAATCACTGGCGAATGTTGTCGTCGGCTCACTCACGCGGCCTCCCCTTGTTTTCCCCTGTATAGCGGTGTGGGATGAGTCTAGGTCGGTAGTGCTTTCAAATGCAAGTACATCTGCACGATCGATTCATTGTGTCGTAACGGTTTTCGGATGATCTTGTCAGTCCGCCAGGGCGGCCACCGCCGCCTCGATCGGGGTGTCACCGGAGACCAGTTCCAGCGTATGACCGGCCGTATGCCCGGCATCGAGCAGTGCGGCCACGACATCGGCGACATCGGCGCGCGGAATGTCGCCGCGGCCGATTCGCGGTGGCGCGAGAGTGACCGACCCCGTGCCGGGTTCGTCGGTGAGGCGGCCCGGACGCAGAATGGTCCAATCCAGGTCGCGGCTGCGCAGGTCGTCCTCGGCCTGTGTTTTCGCCTCGATATAGGCGGCCCAGACGTCGTCGGTTCCAGGTGCCGGCGCAAGACCGGTTCCCATGGCCGAGATCTGCACGAACCGTCGGGTGCCCACTCGTTCGGCGGCCTCTGCGAGAAGAACCGAGCCGTCCCGGTCCACGGTGTACTTGCGGGCCGTGCCGCTGCCCGGCCCGGCGCCGGCGGCGAACACTGCCGCGTCGGCTCCCTGCAGGGTCGCGGCGAGATCGGTCACCACCGCTTGTTCGATATCCAGCACCACCGGTTCGGCGCCGGTAGCGTAGACGTCGGAGGCGTGTGCCGGATTGCGGATCAGCGCTATCGCGCTGTGTCCGCGGCCGGTGAGCCGTTCAGCGAGCAGTAGAGCGATCTTGCCGTGTCCACCTGCGATGACGATACGCATACCGGACTCCTCTCATATCTCAGCGTTCGGGTCCGCCGGGGTTGCAGGCGGCGCCGACGGTCTCGTCGTAGCCCACCGGCGGCCGCCAGGGCTCCAGATTCCAAGTGGGTTTATCGGGCGCGACGAGCCGCGCCCACTCCCAATGGCAGCGGAATTGGTCCCACATTCCGGGAGTGTCCGCGTCCGGGTCGAGTAGGTTGATTTCCTGCCAGGCGCGTTGCGCGGCGCCGGGGAAGGTGGTGGCGCGGCCCGCGCCGGTCGGGTGGACCATGAGACGTGGACCGTCGATGTTCGAGGTCCATTCCAGCCGGTCGATCAACGGCATCCCGGCGTAAGGATCGACGACGGGGGTGGAACTGCGGGCGACGGTCGACACCGCTGAGCCGGTCGGACGCACGGTCGCCGGGAGCGCGGTGGTGGTTTCGGCCGCTGCGACGTCCACCGGCTCCGGTGGGCCGGGAGAACCGCAGCCGGTGAGCAGCGCCGCGCACAGGAGAGCGAACGAACCGGCCACCCGGGGTGTGGGGTCGGTCGGCATCTACGCTCCTGCGGTCGGTTCCGGCGGTTCGCCGCGCCGGTACTTCCGAGCTTAGAGGTCGGGGCCGTGATCATGGGGGGACGCACGCCGAGCGTGCCGTGGGTTTCCGGATGTGCGGGGGAGTCGGTTCGAAGTAGGTCAGCGCCACAGGGTGTGACACGGTAGCCGGCGCAGTCCGGGCCGGATCTTGCTGTCCACGGTGACCGTGAGTCCCGAATAGACGGCGGCGGAGGTGAACTCCCAGGCCTCGGTGTTGGTTGCTGCGTACTCCAGCACGAGGGCATTGTCGGGTACCGGGCCGTCGAAGTAGACGGTTACCCGGCGGGTGAGGTTGTCGCGACTGTGGTTGTCGCGTTCGGCCGTGGCCGGTGCTGTGGCGTCCACGATTCACGCCTCCTTCCGGGCAGCGTCACCATCGACGCCGTTGTGTGTAACCATAAGTCCTGGCCATGGGTGAGAACATGTTCCAGAATCGGTTCTGGGCGATTCACAGCGTGTTTCGGTCCCACTCGGGCGAGGTCACGAAGCGCCGCGGCCCGGTCGGCAACGTTTCGGCGGCCGGGTGACGCCCGTGATCGGTGAATGTCGTTCACGCCACGGGAGTTTCGTTTGGTCTCCCGTGCCGCTCCCATGCGAAACTCGAATAATGGGTGCTTCTGGGATGCGATCGGCGTTGGAGACGGCTGCCTCGACCGGGGCGGGGGCCACGGCGCGGGCCGCGGTGGACGGTGGACCCACGGTGCTACGCATGGTGCTCGGGGGCCGGTTGCGGCGGCTGCGTGAAGCCAGCGGTCTATCCCGGGAGCAGGCCGGTGATCACATTCGCGGGTCGGATTCCAAGATCAGCCGGCTCGAGCTGGGCCGGACCAGTATCCGCGAGCGTGATCTGGTGGATCTGCTCCAGCTCTACGGGATCATCGACGCCGAGGAACTGGCGGCGTTCCAGGAACTGGCCCGCCAGGCGAATACCTCGGGCTGGTGGCACCGCGACAACGACTGGCTCCCGAAATGGTTCGATATGTATCTGGGCCTGGAGCAGGCGGCTCAGGTGATCCGGTGTTACGAACCGCGTGCGGTGCCCGAACTGCTGCAGACCCCGGAATACGCGCGGGCCCTGCTCACGCTGGCGCACCCGGGGGAGGCAGCCGAAGCCATCGAGCGGCGGGTGGCCTTGCGGATGCGACGGCAGCATATTCTGAACCGGCCGCATCCGCCGCATCTCTGGTTGATCGTCGAAGAGGCGGCGCTGATCCGCCGGATCGGCGGGTCCCGGATCTGGTCGGCCCAGATCGACCGATTACTGGCCGCCGCCAAACAGCCACATGTCACCGTGCAGGTTCTGGCCGACCATGTCGGCGGCCCGGCCATGACCGACGGCGCGTTCACCTATCTGCGGTTCGCGGAGGCCGATCTTCCCGATATCGTGTACCTACAGCAGCTCACCGGCGCGTTGTACCTGGACAAGCAGGCCGATCTGGATGCCTACCGGTCGGTCGCCAACCAGTTGTCGGTGCATGCCGCACCTCCGGAGCACACCCCCGGGTTACTGGCGGCCCTGCGGCGTCGGCAGCCGCGGGTCCTGGACCAGCCGGTGCGCCGGGAAATCTGAATCCGGGGAATCGGCCTGCCACCGGTGCGGGCAAGTGTCGCCCCGCACTCCGTAGTTTCCCTGTCGTTACCTATTTGTGACCGAACCCAATTCGCGGTCGCATCCCTGATGAACTATCCGGACTGACGCCGGATGGGCCCCTGGCGCCCCGGCTGCTGGTTACTGTCCAGTAGTTATGGTGGGCAGTAAGGCAGCCGGCTCCGGAAACGCAGACCTGGAAGCCGAACTCGTAGCGCATTTCCGTTGTGCCGAACCGGAAATGGACGCGGCCGATATGGTCACCACCATCCGGCACTGTCTGGCGGCGGCTCACGACCTCTGTGCACGGCCCGCCGCGGCAGCAACTATCACCGCCGCGGCCACGCGCTGGGCCCGGGAAGGGGTGGCCCTGGAAGCCGTGCTCACGACCTGCCACGACTGCGCGCGCAGCGGCTTCGAATTCCTTGCGGCGCGAATGGCGGACGCCGCGGGCGGGCAGCCCATGGCCGATACCGCCCGTCTGCTGGTGCGGGCCGTCGAGGTGGTGACCACCGCGGCCGCCACCGCATACCTGGACGAACACCGGATCGTGGCCCGCGAGCACCAGACCTCGGCGCAGACGATGGTGGCGGCCCTGCTTGCCGGCCACGGGGTGAGCGCGCTGGCGAGAAGGTCGGGTCTACGCGTCGCGCCCGCGTATCAGGTGGTGGCCCTGGCGATCCCGCCGAACGCCGAGGAGCGGGCCGGCGGGCCCGGCGCGGCCTCGGCGGGCCGCCGCAAGCTCCGCCGGGTACAGGCGGCCCTGGGGGCACCGCTGGGTTCACGTTCCCTGCCGCTGCTGCATGCCGACGGGGGCACCGTGCTGATTCCCCTGGAAGCAGCGCACGACACCGGTGCCGGTCCGATGACAGCAGCAGTGATGAGCGCCGACGTGTTGCAGCTGGTCGCCGAAGCCGCGGAGACCCTACCGACCGCGACCGTGGCCGCCGGTTCCACCGAGCAGATCCCGGAACTGGCCGGTCGCGCCCATGAAGTATTGGACCGGTTGCGCGCCGGAGGGCGGCCACCCGGCCTGTACCGGATCGCGGAAGGCAGGCCCGTGGAGCCGGATTCAGTGGTGAACGCGCGGCAGGTGCGCCGGCTGTCGCACGTCATATCCGGTGCGCCTGTCGGGCGAGGCAAACCGGGGGCGGCGTGACCGGGGGGCTGGATGATAAGTGGTATCGCGAGGTGTGAGATGAGATCCCGGTTGACGGTTCTGGCCGCACTGGCCGTACTGAGTGTCGCTGCCACCGCTCCCTCCGCGGTCGGAATCCCGCGGGTGGAGTCGCCCGGCGCGCCGCCGGGCCCCGCCGCCGAGTCCGAGCAGTCGAGGCCGCAGTTGCTGCGGGTCGAGGTGCTGAGCGATCGCCGGATCCGCTTGCATATCCGCTCTGTGGCCATGCGCCGGGAGATCGCGATCGACACCTTGGTCGGCACCGGCCCGGCGCCGCGGCCCACGCTGTACCTGCTGGACGGGGTGGACGGCGGCCCTACCTCGGGTTGGCTGAACGAAGGCGGCGCCGCGGAATTCTTCGCCGACAAACCGGTCGATGTCGTGCTGACCACCGGCGGTACCGCGAGTCTGTATGCGGACTGGATCCGGGTGGACGCCGCCCTGGGCCTGAATCGGTGGGAGACCTTCCTTACCGAGGAGCTACCGCCGATCGTCGAGAAGTATCTGGGGTCCAACGGTGTCCGCGCGATCGCCGGGGTATCCATGGGCGCGCAGGCGGCGATGATGCTGACACAGCGGCATCAAGGATTCTACCGGGGCGTTGCCGGGTTGAGCGGCTGCTATTCCACCGCCGACCAACTCGGACGTGCGGTCACGGTGATGACGGTGGCCTCCCGCGGCGGTAATCCGGAGAACCTGTTCGGTCCGCCGGCCTCGCCGGAATGGCGTGCCCACGACAGTCTGCTCGGCGCGGAGAAGCTGCGGGGTACCGAGATCTATCTTTCGGTGGCCAACGGAACGCCGAGTGGTGCGGCCAAGATGTCGATCGGGGACAGCCCGGAGATCTTGGCGGTATTGCTGGGAGGCGGCTCATTGCTGGAACAGGGCGCGCGCCTGTGCACTGAACGTCTGGCCGCCCGCTTGGGCGAACTCGGTATTCCCGCAGTCGTCGATCTATTGCCGGAAGGTATGCATTCCTGGCCTGATTTCGAGGTCCAATTGCATCGGAGCTGGCCCACCCTCTCTCGTGCCTTGGAGATTTCCGGACGCCCCTGAAGAGCGGCGGTATCTCTAGTGGGTGGGGCGGTCGGCGCGCAGCGGGAATCGGGACTTCCGAAAATTTGGGGACCGAATCGACGTGTATCGGAATGTGAGACTACATTTTCTGGCGCCTGGACGTGATCGATTAGTGAATTATGATGTTATTGGATAATTCACGGAATGAGGTCGCGTTTTTCAGGGCGCGCAACAGCGTCCATCGACAGCTTCCGTGAATTCGCTTCCGAATCGTCTGTGACGGTGACCAAGCCGGTTCGAACGCTTTGGTGAGCTTTCCAGGACTGCTGCCGGAATCATTGGAGAACCGCTCCGCGGGCCATACGGTCGGCGGAACTTCCCTGCTGCGAAATATATGCGCGGCAACGGAATCGGACGACGATATTATCGGCAGAAAGGGTCCTGATGATTCGACCTACCTCCCGCCGGCTGCGCGCCGCGGTCCTGGGCGCCGCCACCGCACTCGTTTTCGGGTTCACCGGTCCGGGCGCGAATGCGGACCCGCCGGTGGTTGCCACGGAACAGGACCTGGCCGACTACATCGCGGCCGGCCGGACCGCGGGACCGGTGGCCCATTCCGGAAGCGCCAGCGGGTCGGCCTGTCACTCGGGCAGCGGAGCGGGTTCGGGTAACGGCTCCGGGGACTGTTACGGCGGATCGGGCAGCAGTTCGGGTCTGTCGGGCGGGTACTCCTCCGATACCGTCGGCCACGGTCCCCCACAGACGGCCTTCCTGTCGGCCTTCGCCCACGGCCTGTTCAACGCCGATGCCGCGCCGCCGGGAGCCAACGACTGGAACTGCACACCCAGTGCCGAACATCCGCGGCCCGTGCTGCTTGTCCACGGCACCTGGATGAACGCCTACAACGGTTTCGCGTTCATGGGGCAGCCGATCAAGGACGCGGGTTTCTGTACCTTCACCTTCAATTACGGCCGAGCAAACCTCATCCAGGGGGGCGGGCTCGGTTCGGTACTACCGGGCACCATGGGCACCGGCTACATCCAGGACTCGGCAAAGCAGCTGGCCGTTTTCGTGGACCGGGTGCTGGACGCCACCGGCGCCCCCGAGGTCGACATCATCGCGCATTCGCAGGGCGGCTCGATGTCGAACTGGTACACCAAGTTCGAAGGCGGGGCCGACAAGGTCGCGAAACTGATCACCTACGGGGCGACCCACCACGGCACCACTCTGGACGGAATCGGCGCGCTGGGCCGGGCCGTCAACAACTTCGGTATCGATGTCCTCGGATTCATCGAGATCTTCGTGGGCCACTCCGGGATCCAGCAGACGGTGGGCTCGGATTTCGTCAACGAACTGAACGCGGGCGGCGATACGGTGCCCGGTGTCGACTACACCGTCGTCGGTACCCGCTACGACGAGGTCACCACCCCCTTCGACCTGACCTTCCTGAAGTCCGGGCCCGCGGCGCCCGTCCGCAACATCACCCTGCAGGACGGCTGCGAACAAGATCTGTCGGACCACCTGACCATGATGTATTCGCCGCGTGCCCTCTCCATTGCCCTGCAATCACTGGACCCGGTGCAGTTCCCGGCGCTGCAGTGCACCTTCAACCCGTGGCTCATCGGTGGCAGCGGCAAACTGTGACACGCCGGTAGGACGGTGGTGGCGTCCGCCGCGCATCCGTCACCGATGGGCACGCCGGGAGGGGCTGTTTCTCCCGCGGAACGCCGGCGCTGTACCACGTCCACGCCGGCAGTTCCCCACCTCAGGAGCGGGTCAAGAACTCGGCAGCCTGGGCGCCGATGAACACGCTCGGCGCGTGGGTGTGGCCACGCACCAGGACCGGCATGATCGAGGCATCCGCCACCCGCAGCCCCTGGACTCCCCGCACCCGCAGTTGCGGGTCTACCACGCTCGCTTCGTCGGATCCCATCCGGCAGGTGCCGGCGGGATGGTAGAGCGTATGCGCGTATTGCTCGAGTGATTCGGTCCGGGTTTGCTCCGCCATTCCGTCGGTGGAGTCCGGCGGATAGCACAGCGCCCCGAGTACACCCTTCATGGCATCGGTACCGGCGATTTCGGCGCAGTGCCGCAAACCCGCCATCAGCGCGGCCCGGTCGGCGCCGTCGGGATCGGACAGGTACTTCGGGTCGATGACAGCTTTGGCGAGGGGGTCGTTCGAGGCCAGGGTGAGGGTGCCGCGGCTGCGCGGCCGCAACAGCACGGTGGCCAGGATGACCCCGTGCTCGGTCGGATCGATCAGGCCTTCGTGGTAGAAGGGCGCGGGCGCGTACACGAGTTCCAGATCGGGATACTCCAGGCTCGGGTCGCTGCGTACGAAACCGTAGGCCTCGCCGACATTCGATGTGAGCATGCCGCGATGCCGTATCAGGTAATTGACCAGCTGTCCTGGTTTTTCGGCGCCGAACAGCGAATCGGCGGTTACGGAGTAGCCGAGTCCCGCGACCAGATGGTCTTGCAGGTTGGCGCCTACCTCGGGAGCGTGCCGGCGGACGTCGATCCCGTGCCGTTCGAGTTCGGCCCGATCACCGATCCCGGACAGCATCAGCAACTGCGGGCTGTTGATCGCCCCACCACAGAGAATCACCTCCGTGGTGGCCCGCACCTGTTCCACCTGCCCGGCGCGGGAGAACTCGACCCCCACCGCGCGGTCTCCGTCGAACAGCACTCGCGTGGCGGTGGCATCCGGGAGCACGGTGAGGTTGCGGCGTTTCATGGCCGGCCGCAGGTAGCCGTCCGCGCTGCTCCAGCGCCGGCCACGGTGCTGGGTAACCATGGTTTGTGTGAACCCTTGTGGTTCGGGCAGATTCGCGGTTTCGACGGGAAACCCGCGTTCGGCGACCGCCCGCAGATAGGCGGCGGTGGACGGGCGCGGACTGCGCTGGTGCGAGATGTGCAGGGGCCCGCCCGTGCCGTGATCGTCGCCGGGGGGTCCTTCGACATCCTCGATGGTGCGGAACTGTTCGACAGCCTTGTCGAATCCCCAGTCCGGGCCGGCGGCCGCGGCCCATTCGTCGTAGTCGGCGCGGAAACCGCGAACCCACATCTGGGCGTTGAGCGAGGACGATCCGCCGAAGGTTTTTCCGCGCGGCCAGTAGATCTGCCGGTTACCGAGTTGCGGTTGCGGTTCGGTGAGATAGTCCCAGTCGTAGGGGCTGCGGAAGAGTTTCGAGAAGCCGGCCGGGATCTTGATGAACTTGTCCTTGTCGGCCGGTCCGGCCTCGAGCACGATCACCGACCGTCCTGGATCAGCGCTGAGCCGGTCGGCGAGCACTGCGCCCGCTGAACCCGACCCGACGATCACGTAGTCCGCACTGACTTCTGTCACCTTCGCACCTTTCGACATCGTGTAGGGCAAACATACGAGAGTCGGTCCGGGTGTGGGGCCGGATCGTGCCGGTGTCCCGGACACCGGTCGGTGAGGTATACCCGGATACCGCCGATTCGTGCTGCCGGACGTTCCTGCGCGGGGTATAACCGGCTCATGAGTTACCCGGTGGACCTCGGGGTGCTGCAGGCCGGTGCGATCGTCGTGATCATCGCCGGTGTGGCCCTGGTGATTTCGGCACTGACAGTGCTGCGTGGGAAGGGTACCCGCACCTCGCTCCTACGTGGTGGGTGCGGGCTGCTGCTCCTGACGGCCGCGGCGCTGGTGCTGTGGACAGTGACCCTCGTGCAGACCTATCTGGGTTTGACGGGCGAGGTCCGTGCCGCCCACATGACGGTGACCCCGGTTGCCGATGCGGAGCACCGGCTCGAGATCGACCTGACCCTGTACGACGAGGAGGGGGCGACAACCGAACGCAGCAGGCACCTCGTGGAAGGTGATCTGTGGGTATTGCAGGCGCAGATCGTCGAACTGGAGCCGTGGGTGAACGCGCTCGGCTTCCATTCCGGCTACAAGGTCTCCCGCCTGTACGGACAGCGGCTCGACGGTGTCGCGACCGGCCAGGACCATATCCTGCTCAACGGCGGTGATCGCGACTTCTTCCGCGAGATGACCGAAGACCGTTGGTTCACCGCGCCGTTCGTGCGTTCTGCCTACGGCAACGCGGTGATCGCGATGCCGGGGGAGTACGACGTCTACATCTCGCGAGATGCGATCAAGACCCGTCCCGCTGGATGACCGGTGCCTCGGCGCTCGCGCCGACCGCCGACCGGCACAGCACATTCAGCTCCTCGACCACGGTATCGAGCGCGGCGGGGGCACGTTCGGTGCGGGCAACGATGAGGGCGCCTTCCAAAGCGCTGACCACCAGCACGGCGACCGACCGAGCGCGTTGCGGCGCCGCGCCGTCGCGGACGAGTTTCCCGGCGATCAGGTCGCGCCAGATATCGAATGTGGCCCCTGCGGCGGCCACCGCATCCGGCTCATTGCCCAATGCGGCCGCGGCGATCGGGCAGCCGACGGCGTAGTCGC
Source organism: Nocardia speluncae NBRC 108251 (assembly GCF_001613245.1). GTDB lineage: Bacteria > Actinomycetota > Actinomycetes > Mycobacteriales > Mycobacteriaceae > Nocardia > Nocardia speluncae. The sequence goes on from NZ_BDBZ01000001.1 coordinate 323,639, forward strand.
CGCGGTCGAGTCCGCGCGCGAGGGTATCGGCGAGTTCCCGCAGCGCGGCCGCAGTCTCCGGTGTATCCAGTACCCGGGTGAGTTCGCTGGTGACCCGCGCCCCGGCGGCTCTGGTCGCCTCCGTGATCAATTGCGTCTTCCCACCGGGGAAGTGGTGATAGACCGATCCGCGGGGAGCGCCGCTGGCGTTCAGGACATCGGCGAACGATACCGCCGCGACACCGCGCCGCCGGATGAGTGAGATCGCGCTGCGGATCATCGCCGCGCGGGGCCCGTCCGGATCCTTACGTCGTGGCATCACACCGCTCCCTGTTGCCTCCCATTCCTATGTATGTTGTCATACTTATATTCGTCCCACCACCCGAATACCACCACTAATCCCCAGGAGGACCCCGTGACGGGTATCGATGCGCCACCCCACCCCTTCGATACCGCGATCGCCACCGAGTACCTCGGCGGGCACCGTATCGCCGGCCGGACCTGCCCCGACTACGCGAACATGGTCGGCCCGTTCGGCGGTGTCACCGCGGCGGCGCTGCTGCGCGCCATCGAAGGACACCCCGACCGGCTGGGGGACCCGCTGGCGCTGACGGTCAACTACGCGGGTCCGATCGCCGACGGCCCGTTCGAGATCACCGCGCGTCCGGTTCGCACCAACCGCACGAATCAGCACTGGCAGCTCGAGCTCTCCCAGGACGGCGCGATCACCACCACCGCGACCGCGGTATTCGGCATCCGTCGCGACACCTGGTCGGATCTCGAACTCGCCATGCCCTCGGTGCCGGGCCCCGACCAGGCCGAACCGCAGGAGTTCCCGGAGTTCATCGCCTGGGGCCGCAACTACGATCTGCGGTTCCTCACCGGCGCCGTTCCCGACCCTGCTCCGACCGAAGCGCAGCCCGCAAGCCCGGATTCGGTGAGCACCCTCTGGCTGCGCGATCGGCCGGCCCGCCCGCTCGATTTTGCCGCACTCACCGCGATGTCGGATGCGTTCTACCCGCGGGTCTTCCTACGCCGGGGCCAGTACGTTCCCGCCGGAACGATCTCGCTCACCGTCTACTACCACGCAACCTCCGCCGAACTGGCTGCCCAGGGCACGGAATACCTGCTGGGCAGTGCCCGCGCCCACCGTTTCGCGCACGGCCATTTCGATCAGAACGCCCACCTGTGGGGTCACGACGGTACGTTGCTGGCCACCAGCCACCAGCTGGTGTACTTCAAGGGCTGAGCCCGCTGCCCGGGCTGAACCGCTCCGGTTGGTTCAGCCCGCCGCAGGATCGGTGACGGAAACGATCGGCAACCGCAGCGCGCCCGGCGCCGATTCCGGAACGACCGGGGCAAGTGGTGCCACCGGCGCGATCCGTCGATACCCGTCGCCCTGCGACGGCCGGCTGTCCTGCTCGCCCTTGTTCGGCCAGTACGCCGCGGCGCGCTCGGCCTGTGCGGTGATGGTCAGCGACGGGTTCACACCCAGGTTCGCCGATACCGCGGCGCCGTCGACCACACTCAGCGTCGGATATCCGAAAACCCGGTGATAGGCGTCGATGACCCCGGTCTCCCGGTCTGCGCCGATGGCAGCTCCGCCGAGGAAATGCGCGGTGAGCGGGATATTGAACACCTCGCCCCAGGTGCCGCCCGCGGTTCCGCCGATCTGCTCGGCCACCCGCCGGGTCGCCTCGTTGCCCGCGGGAATCCAGGTGGGGTTGGGTTGCCCGTGCCCCTGCCGGCTGGTCAATTTCCGCCCGAACAGGCCGCGCTTGGTGTAAGTGGTTATGGAGTTGTCCAGATGCTGCATCACCAGCGAAATGATGGTGCGTTCACTCCAGTTGCGTACGCTGAGGAAACTGACCAGCAGCAGTGGGTGCCGCAGCGCGATTCCCAGGAACCGCAACCACCGCGGGACACGGCCGCCGCCGTCGACCATCAGGGTCTGCAACAGCCCCATCGCGTTCGACCCCTTCCCGTAGCGCACGGGTTCGATATGAGTATCGGGGGTCGGGTGGATCGACGAGGTGATCGCGACGCCCCGGGTGAAGTCCTGGCCGGGCGCAAGTTTCTTGGTGGCGGCGCCGACGATGGATTCCGAGTTGGTGCGGGTGAGCAACCCGAGGCGGTCCGAGATTTCGGGCAGGATCCGGCGGTCGCGCATATCGTGCAGCAGCCGCTGGGTTCCCAGGGTGCCGGCAGCGACGACGACCTGCCGCGCGGTGTAGGTGCTGCGCTGTCTGCGGATCCACGCGCCTGTGCGTTCCGCTGTGACGGCCCAGCTTCCGTCGGCCTGCGGCCGCAATTCGGTCACCGTGGTCATCGGTACGACCCGCGCCCCGGCCTGTTCGGCGAGGTACAGATAGTTCTTGACCAGCGTGTTCTTTGCGCCGTATTTGCAGCCGACCATGCAGTCGCCGCATTCGACACAGCCTGTGCGGGCCGGTCCGACGCCACCGAAGTAGGGATCGTCGACAGTTTCACCCGGTTCGCCGAAGAACACCCCGACCGGTGTCTGTACGAAGGTGTCACCGACGCCCATATCCTCGGCGACCTGGCGGAACACTTCGTCTGCCGGGGTCATATGCGGATTCTGCACCACGCCGAGCATTCGTTTGGCCTGCTCGTAGTAGGGCGTGAGCTCGGCGCGCCAGTCGGTGATATCGCGCCACTGCGCATCCTGGAAGAACGGCTCCGGCGGAACATAGAGCGTGTTGGCATAGTTCAGAGAGCCCCCACCGACCCCGGCCCCGCCGAGGATGAGCACATTGCGCAGCGGATGGATCCGCTGGATGCCGTAGCAGCCCAGTTTCGGTGCCCACAGGAACTTGCGCAGGTCCCAGCTGGTTTTCGGTAGCTCGTCATCGGGATAACGGCGGCCCGCCTCGAGTACGCCGACGGTGTAGCCCTTTTCCACCAGGCGCAGCGCGGTGACACTGCCACCGAAGCCGGACCCGACGACGAGTACATCGAAATCCGTGATCGCCTCGGACATGGACTACTCCTCGCTTCGGAAAATCATCGGTGACTGGCGGTAACATTAACATAATGAATGGGGAGCGCCGATCACTTTTGTTGACACTGCTCTCTTGAATGGTCAGGCTGGTGCGGGTGACCACGCCTCGTGCCCGGGCCCGCGCCCAGACCATGTCGGATATCCTGCGCATCGCGCGCGAACATCTTGCCACCGGCGGGGCCTCGGCACTGTCCTTGCGCGCCGTGGCCCGTGATCTCGGAGTGGTCTCCTCGGCGGTTTACCGCTACGTCCGCAGTCGCGACGAACTGTTGACCCTGCTCGTGGTCGACGGCTACGACGCTCTCGGCGATGCCGTCGACGCCGCGCTCGCCGACGCCGTCGACGATCCCGTCGAACGCCTGCGGATCACCGCGCGCGCCGTCCACACCTGGGCACTGGCCGAACCGGCGTGGTACGGGCTGCTGTTCGGCACCCCCGTCCCCGGCTACACCGCACCGGCCGAACGCACCGTTATACCGGGAACGCGGGTGATCCTCACCCTGGTCCGGATCATCGCGGAGGCTCATGCCCGGCAGCTGCTGACCCGCCCCGCCGTGGACCCACCCGTATCGAGCACGCTCTCCCGCGATTTCACTCGAATCCGTGACGAATTCGATATGGACCTACCCGACTGGGCACTCGCCCGCGCGCTCACCGTCTGGTGCACCTTGTTCGGGGCCGTGAGTTTCGACGTCTTCGATATGTACGGCGGCGATACCTTCACCGACCGGGGGCAGGTGTTCGAACTCCATATCGCGGCGCTGGAATCGCTGCTCGGCGCCTGAACCGCCTATGACTTCTCGGCGACGCCGGGATCGTCGACCGGTATCGGCTCTTCGGAGGTCTCGGCACCTTCTTCGGACCGGGCGACCTGCACGTCGACCTGTTCGCTGATGTAGCGGATAACCACTGCCACCACGGCCACCACCGGGACCGCGAGGAACGCCCCGGTGATCCCGTACAGGGTGCCGCCCCCGGTAACGGCCAGCAGCACCACGACCGCATGCAGTTTCATGGTCCGGCTCTGCAGTACCGGCTGCAACACATTGCCCTCGAGCTGCTGCACCGCGATGATGATCACCAGCACGATCAATGCCGTGGTGAACCCGTTGCCCACCAGCGCCACCAGCACTGCGAGCGCACCCGCGACGAACGCGCCCACCATCGGGATGAAGCCGCCGAGGAAGGTCAGCGCGGTCAGCACGCCCCACAGCGGCACTCCGAGAATCACCAGGCCGAGGCCGATGAAGAAGGCATCGATAAAGCTGACCAGCGCCTGCGTGCGGATGAACCCCCCGAGTACCTGCCACACCCGGACCAGTACTTCCTCGAAATGCCGCCCGCTGCGACCGCCGAGGAACTTGTGCAGCCACGGCAAGAATTTCGGCCCGTCCTTGATGAAGAAAAACGACAGCACCAGTACGAGGAAGATGGTGACCAGCACCGAGGTCGCAGTGCTGACCCCGGTGAACACCCCGGACGCGATCTGTTCGGCACTGGACTGCACCCGCTCGACGACCGCGTCGACCGCCGAATCCAGCTGTTCGTCGCGGATGTTCAGCGGCGGCCCTTGCAGCCAGTCCCGGACGGTGTTGATCCCGCCGGTGGCCTTGTCGGAGAGCTCGGGCATCTGATCCACCACCGAGGGCACGATCAGTGCGATCCCGCCCGCGAGCACCCCGATGAACCCCACCAGAGTCAGCGATGCGGCAGCTGCCGGTGGCAGGCCGGCGCGCACCAGCAACCCCGTCGGCGGCCACAGCACGGTGGCGATCACGATCGCCAGCAGCACCGGTAACAGCACCACCCACAGTTTCGCGGCCAGGAACCCGAGCACCCAGGCCCCGGCCGCGATCGCCACGATGCACAACGCCCATTTCGCCACCCACAGCACCCCGGACCCGATCACGGCCCCCCGGTCCAGCCGGGTGCCGGCGGGCGTGCCGGTGCTGTCGTCGCGGATTTCTTTCTCCCCGTTCACCCGGCCAGTCTCGCATGACCCGCCGGTCCGGGCAGTGCACCACCTCGGCGGCGCGGTGGACGCCGGGTCAGCGCGGCACGGTCAGTTGATCGGCGCAGCTGGACAAACCGTCCACGATCGAGCACGCCGCCGGAGCCCGGGTCGGCCGGTAGTCGCCGGGTACACCACCTTGCCGGGTGATCGCGGTATAGGCGGCGACCGCATCGGTGGGGCGGCGGGTGAGTGCGGGATCGCCGAGAACATCGACGGTATAGAGCCCGAACCGCGGCGTGTAGGAACCCCACTCGTAGTTGTCGGTGAGGCTCCAGTAGTTGTAGCCCATGAGGTTCATTCCGTCGGCGGCCGCACGCTGCAGCCAGTAGACGGTGTCACGGAGTAGATCGGCACGGGTGTAACCGTCCGCGCGGGGCCTGCCGTTCTCGGTCGGCATGCTGTTCTCCACAATGTAGAGCGCTTTACCGGGAAACCGCCGCGCGTAATGGTCGAGCGCGTAGTAGATGCCCTCGGCCTGGAGCGACAACGTCCACAGTTTCGCGGGGTCCGGGAACTGGGTGAGCACGCTGTGCGGTGAGAATCCGTAGTAGTAGTCGATCCCGATGTAATCGAGCCGCGCCTCGATCCGGTCCACGAACGCACCGTTGATCATGTCGTCGGCGGCCGGAATGTAGGCGACATTGCTGCTGACCATCGCACCGGGTTGCACGCGGTGGATATGGTCGTAGGCGGCGTCGTGCGCGAGGGCCATTCGTTCCTGCATCGCCGGGATATCGCCGACACCGATCCCGCCGTAGCGCACCTCGTTCATGAGATAGGCCGCGGGTTCGTTGAAGGTGATCCACAGTGGTTCCGCCGCCGCATACCGGTCGACGACGGTCCGGGCGTTGGCCAGCCAGTCGTCGACCATGCCGGCGCGCCGCCATCCGCCGCGCTCGGCCTGCCATCCCGGATACACCCAGTGATCGAGGGTGAGCATCGGCCGCATACCCGCCGCACTGATGGCGCCGACGACCTCGTCGTAGAACTGGAACCCGGCCTCGTCCCATTCGCCCGGCCGCGGTTGTACCCGGGCCCATTCGATCCCGATCCGGTACACCCGCACCCCCAATTGCGCCGCCAGCGCGATATCGGATCGGAACCGCGAGTAGAAATCGACGGAATCGTGGTAGGGGTCCTCGGTTTTCCCGGCAGCGATATACCGGGTCCAGTTGCTGTCGGGGGCGTGCCCCTCGGACTGGAACCCCGACGACGCGACGCCCCACAGGAATCCGGGCCCGAGTGGTGCGACCTCCAGTGGGGGAGCGGGCCGCGCGGCCACCGGCCCCGTGCCCAGAGTCAGTGCCCCGGCGGCCAGGGCACCGGTGGTCAGAAAACGACGACGGTTCCATGGATCCATCCGACGGCCCTCCTCGTCTGTACCCGGCCGCGTACGCTCCGGCCTCGACGCAACAGCCTAACGGCCGGAGCCGAACCGATCCGGTGTTCCGCCAACCGAACTCAGGTAATAAACCTAGATACGACGATATGCGCATCTAACCATGTATTGTTCATCCGCCGACCGCCTGGCTAGAAGTGCTTGCGCGTCGAGCTCACACCGAGGCAGGGGGAGGGGCCTCTCACTGTGCGGGCACAAAGCTGGCTACCGTGCGTCCGAGCCCTTCAGTCGTGCCCTCGACGTGATTCGGTGTCGGCCGGGCCTGCATCGCGACACAGCCTTCCGCCGCCTTGTCCAGGGCGGCCTCAGTGCAAGTCGATTCCGTCCCATAGGTGGCGGTTCGGGTACGGGTCGTCGACGGCAGCTGGCCGGAGGTCCATCCGCATGGTGGTTCTGCGAGTGGTTTCGTACGGTGCCCAGTTCGCCCGGCCAGTGTGGGCGAACTGCACCCAGGTGCGATGCATCAGGTCGGCCAGCTGCTGGGGTGGGTTCGGGCCGGTGATCCATTGCATACGCCGGTCGTGCAGCCGATCGAAGACGAACGGGACCTCGAGGAAGTGGCATGCTCCGAGTTGCCCGTCGAACTGCGGGGACCGCCAGGCGAATTCGTACAGGTAGGTGGCACCTGGTGCGCTGGTGCGCGCGTCGGCGAGCCGCAGGCCCGGGATGGTGTAGAACCAGTCCGCCTGCAGGATGGCCAGTAGCGCACCGGGGCCGGCGCCCGGGTAGGCGGCGCGGTAGGCGGGCAGTGCCCGGTCGACCGGTAGCCGGTACAGGCGCATTGCCGTGAACAGTTCCTCGTCGGTGACCGACTCGAGGCTACCGAACGGCACCAGCGACAGCCGCCCTTCTTCGCTGTTGTGGCCGATCAGCACATCCACATCGCTGCCGGCACCGGCAGTGATGGCGTCGACAGGTGCCGAAGGAAGGGTGGCGCCGTCGATGGTGGGGCGCCACATATTGACCCGGCACCCGGGCTCGCCGCCCCAGCGTTGCGGGTCCGGCCGCCGCGCCAGATCGCTCATGACCGAGGTCTGGGCGGCGAGGACCCGCTCGACCCCGGCCGCGGCAACGTCCTCACGTGTCGGTGGCACGCCGAGCTTCGCGGCGAGGCGGTGCCCGATCTCATTCGCGGTATCGGTGGAGTAGCACAAATTGCCCGCACCGCTCTGCATGATCGCGCGCCGGAACAGTCCCTCGGCCCGTGGCATCGCCAGCAGCGTGCCGACGGCCATTGCGCCGGCGGATTGTCCGAAGACGGTGACATTGCCGGGGTCGCCGCCGAAGTGGGAGATGTTGTCGCGCACCCATTCCAGTGCCGCGATTTGATCGAGGAGCGCGATATTCGCAATGCCGTCGTCGAGGAACAGGAAGCCCTCGGCACCGAGCCGGTAGTTGAGCGCAACGAACACCACGCCGTCGCGGGCAAAAGCATGGCCGTCATAGAGGCCGTTACTGCCGGTGTCGAAACCGCCGCCGAATATCCACACCATCACCGGTAGGCGCGTGGATCCGGGTTCGGGTGTCCAAATGTTCAGGTTGAGGTAGTCCGCGCCGGGAATCGCCGGCGCGAAGAAGTCCAGTGGCGGCGGTGTCGGCGGCTGTGGGGGAGTGGGGCCGAGGGGCACTGCATCGCGGACTCCGGTCCACGCACGGACCGGCCGCGGTGGCAGGTAGCGCGCCACCCCTTGTGGCGGCGCGGCATAGGGCACCCCCTTGAATGCGTGTACGCCGTCGGTCGCGCTCCCGCGCACTCGCCCGGATCGTGTCTCCACGACCGATCCGGTGATGTCACCGGCGCCGCATCCGGTGCTGCCCAGCATTGCGAATGCTGAAGTCGCGGCCATGGCGCGAATGACTGTCCTGCGGTTCAAGGCGTGCGTCCTTTCCCGGCGCCGGTTCGTGATAGGCAACCGAGTGGTCGGCCGCTGGATACGGAAGCCGAGGGCTTATCTCACCTGCGGTCCCCATAGGGTTCTTTCCCATAAACCTACGGTGTAGGTTTCAAATGCACGGTATAGCCTACGGCGTAGGTTTGGCAAGGGAAGGGAGTGGCCGTGGCCAGGCGTACGCAAGGCAGATCGGCGGGCCTCACACGTGACCGGATCGCGGCCGCCGCCGTCGCGCTCGTCGACCGCGACGGCTTGGAGCGGTTCGGTGTCCGGCGGCTCGCCGATGAGCTCGGAGTCGACCCGATGTCGATCTACAACCACATCAAGGGCAAAGCGGCGCTGTTGGACGCGATATCCGAGGCCGTACTGACCGAAATGTCGACCGGAATTGCTGCGGAGTCCGATACCTGGGAAGAGATCGCGCGCCGAACAGCGCACCACTATCGGCGGACCGCGTGCCGGCACCCCCATGTGGTCCCACTGCTTGCCACCCGGCCACAGAATTCCCCCGTGGCCCTCGCTGCGTTGGAGCAATTGGTTTCCGCGATGCGCACGGGGGGCGTCCCCGATGACGTCATCGCAGACGCGCCTCTGATGCTGTTCGGCTTCCTGAACGGCTATCTGCTGGCGCTCCTCGGCGGTGAACCCGGCAGCCCCGCAACCGTTCCCGCATTCGACCCCGAGGTGTATCCCACGATGGCCACTCTCGCGCCCCGGATGACGGACTTCGGATCCGTGCAAGAGTTCGACCGGTTACTGGACATGATGCTCGCCGGAATCCGGCACCGGGCGACCGGCATCTGACAGTCGCGGTGCCGAAGTGCTACCTGTTGACATATGCAGGTAAATGCCTGCATAGTTTGAGCGTGCAATCCGAACCTGACATGGACGCGGTTTTCAAGGCACTCGCCGACGGCACCCGCCGACGGCTGCTGGACCGGCTGCGGGAGCGTAACGGCCAGACGCTGCAGGAGCTCTGCGAGCGGGTCGATATGGCCCGGCAGTCGTTGACCCAGCATCTCGACATTCTCGAGCGGGCCGGCCTGGTGACTGTGCTGCGGCGTGGGCGCGCGCGGGTGCACTACATCAATCCGACACCGATTCACGACATCGAACAACGCTGGATCTCCATCTTCGACCGCCCCCGGCTGGATGTCCTGCGCGCCATCAAGAACCAGGCAGAGGAGAACGCCATGACCGCCACCGTGCCGAGCTACGTCTACGTCACCTATATTCACGCCGGCGCCGAACAGGTGTGGAAGGCGCTGACCGACGCCGAATTGACCGCCCAGTACTGGTTTCACGAGAATGTGTCCGATTGGGAGCCCGGTTCACCCTGGGAGCACCGCCGCGCCGACGGCTCCGGCAAAATAGACGTCGTCGGCAAGGTGCTCGAGTCCGAACCGCCGACGAAGCTGGTCCTCACCTTCGAAGATTCCCCCGAGGACCGCCCGCCGTCTGTGGTGACCTTCCTCGTCGAGTCCCACCAGGACATCGTCCGGCTCACCGTCACCCACGAGAATCTGCTGAACGAGGAAATGCTTCAGGGTATTTCGCGAGGTTGGCCCTCGGTGATCGCCAACCTCAAGTCTCTGCTGGAAACCGGCAAGGTCCTTCCGCAGGCCCCGTGGGAAATGGACTCGGAGGTGCATGCGTGATGTTGGACACCACAGCATTGCACGATGCCTACGACTCGCTCCTGGAAGCCGCTGTCACCGTGGCAGATTCGGCCCACCTTCGGACACCACGGCCGGGTGAATGGAATGCCGATCGGATCCTGGCCCACGTCTGTCTCGTCACTGCGGGCACCATCGCCGCGGTGGCGGCGGTCGCGGCGGGCGAACACACCACCTACGACAATCGCCACGCCCTCGACACCTGGACCATCGACCGTGTGGTCGAACAGGCAGGCGGGTCCCCCGGCCTGCGTGCGCGGCTGCGCCGTCAGGTCGAGATCCTCTGCGGCTTCGGCGGACCTGCCCTGTCCGATCCCGAACTCGACAGCCCCGTCCCGCTCCTCGGGCTCTCCGCGGGCGCTCTGCTCACCGATGCCGTCGTGCCGCTGCGCGGACTGTTCAAGGGCCTGGCCGATATCGAGATCCCCAACCACACTCGGCAACTGCTGGCCCTTCTGCCCGAGAAGACCGCCGTCTGACACACGAAAGGCACCGAAGCGAGCGACCTTTTCCGGTATCTCGACCATGACCCTCAGCATCCTGATCCGGCCCCGGAATCGGGGTGTGGAGTAAGTTCTGCCTGCCGGTGAACGTCGTTCGCGCGCCCACTATAGATACGATTCATTGCTTGCAGGGTTTGGATGAGTTCCTTCCGGAGCTTTTCTGGTGCGACGATTTCGACGTCGGCGCCGAGTTTGAGGAGTTCGGGTACGGCCGCTTCGACCGACTCGATGGGGACCACGACCTCGGTCCAGCCTGCTGGGTCCGGTCCGGCCGCTGTTTGCCGGGCAGCGACAACCGTGGCCGGCTCCAGCAGGCTGGGCAGTCGGTCGATGCCGCGGCGAGAGAGCCGCAGAATTGCTGTGCCCCGGTGGCGGCGCTGGTCGAAATTGTTGAGGTAGCTGTTCCAGTGGGCGCCCAGATCAAAGCCTTCGGAGCGGTCGAACGGTTGGGGAAGCACATCCACGTCGAGGATGCGGGAGATCCGGTAGGTACGCAGCTGTCCCTGGCTGCGAGCCACGAGGTACCAGTTTCCGGCCTTGAGGACGAGGCCGTGCGGCTCGACGGTTCGGGTGATCTCGTGAGGCTCTGCCCAGCGCAGGTAGCGGATCCGCGCCGCGTGCTGGTTCCAGGTGGCGTCGGCGATCGAGGCCAGATGGGGTGTGTGCTCCGTGTCGCCGTACCAGGGTGGGGAGTCGAGGTGGAATCGATCGGCAATGTGGCTGGCGCGGTCGCGCAGTTCGGCAGGCAACGCGGCCTCTAGTTTGAGCTGCGCGGTGGTCACTGCGGCAGTCAGGCCCAGTTGGGCGGCAGCCGTCGGCAGCCCGGCCAGGAAAAGCGCCTCGGCCTCGGCCGTGGTGAGACCGGTCAGCCGGGTCCGGTAACCGCCGAGTAGTCGGTAGCCGCCCTCGTGCCCAGGCTCTCCGTACACCGGCACGCCCGCGGTACTGAGCGATTCCACATCCCGGTAGATCGTCCGCACCGATACCTCCAGGATGTCCGCCAGCTCCTGGGCGGTCATCCGGTCTCGGGATTGCAGCAGTAACAGCAGGGACACCAGACGAGCCGCGCGCATGCCCACAAGACTGCCAAAGTTCACTGACAGAAGATGTCAGGGAAGCTTGGTTAGTGTCTCGACCATGACCTTTACAACGGATATCGGCTCCCTGACCAGCCGCTATACAGCCGTGTGGAACGAGCCGGACCATACTCGGCGGCGCAAGGCCATCGCCGAGCTGTGGACCGAGGACGGAGTGGAGTACAGCGAAGTCGGCGAGTACCGAGGGCATGACGCCATCGAAGCCCGAGTCACCAGCGCGTACGAGCAGTTCGTCACGACAGGAGGATTCGTCTTCGTCCCTGCGGGGGACTCCGTGACCCACCACAACGCAGTCACGTTCTCTACCCACATGGTTCCCGCGGCGGGCGGCGTTCCCGTCTGGAGCGGCGCCGTCTTCATGCTTCTCGACCAGGACGGACGAATCCAGCACGACTACCAGTTCACCGGCAAGGACGCGGGCACCCGTGCCGTCGTGGCCGAGTTCCTCCGCCGCTTGACCGAAGGCGATCCGGACAGTATCGCCGACCTGTTCGCCGATACTGTCGACTGGCAGCTCGACTGGCCCGCTGCGGGGCATCCCGCCGTGCCCTGGATCCGACAGCGATCGACGCGCACCGACGTCGCCGACCACTTCCGGGCGCTGAACGAGTTTCACATCCCCGAGAAGAGGGGAGGGGCGACGCCCACGGTCCTGGTCGACGGCCCGGATGCTGTGGTGCTCGGCGATATTCGCCAGACGGTGAAGGCGACCGGCAGGACGTACAGCGCTCGCTGTGCACTACGCCTCACCATCGAAGATGGTGTGATCACCCGCTACCACGTCTACGAAGACAGCCTCACCGTTGCGCAAGCACTGACCGATAATGGCCCTGTCCACTGAGTGTCCACGAGCCGAGACCTTCGGCTGATATAGAGTGCTACGTGGATATGCGCATCTACTAATGATAATTCCACCATAATCTGTGGCGATCCGGATTCAACTCCAACTACACAAAGAGAGGGGCTTCCTGCCTCACTCGGTGTCCGAGTTCGTAGCAACCATCTCGGCGACTCGTTCGACGATGTTCGGGTATCGCATCGTGTGCGCACCGCCGTTGAGGTCGATTGCCGAGCCGGTCATCCAGCCGGTGTCGCCGGAGGTGAGGAAGGCGATTGTGCGGGCTACATCTTCCGGCGTGCCGGCGCGGCCCAACGGGGTGTTCTCGATGTATTCGTCGACCAGTCCGGGAACAAGCGTCGCGCCGTAGGTGAGGGGTGTGTGGACGAAGCCGGGATTGACCGCGTTCACGCGAATGCCGCGTGGTGCCAGTTCCATGGCGGCAACTTGGGTGAGCATGAGTACCCCGGCCTTCGCCGCGCAGTATGCGCCCATTCCTACGCCCGGTTGCCGGCCGTTGAGCGAGGCAACAAGCACGATGGATCCGCCGTCGCGCATGGAATGGGTGGCATTTTTGACGGTGAGGAACGCTCCGGTGAGGCAGACGTCGACGGTGGCTTTCCAGTCGGCAAGGGAGAGGTCGGCGATTGTTCCGGGACGGGAGATTCCGGCGCAGTCGACGACGGTACCGATCGGTCCGTGGTCGGCGGCGACGGTGTCGAACAGGGTGCGCATTGCTTGTTCGTCGGTGACCTCGACCCGGTGCCCGGTCGTGTTCCCGCCGAGTTCGGTGGCCTGGGTTTCCGCAGCGATGCCGTCGAGGTCGGCGATGATCACGGTGTCACCGCGGGCGGAGAGCAGTTGGGCGGTGGCCCAGCCGATTCCGGAGGCGCCGCCGATCACGATCGCGATCTGCCCGGGTGTGCTCATGACGGTCCCTCCGTATCGGTGCGCGGCCGGGCGTCACCCACCCACCGCGTCGGACATCGATCTATACAGCTGTCTAACAGCTCGCCGCTGGTTTGGCCAGCATTGCAGCCAAGGGCTTGTGCGTCACTGGATCTCTGAGGGGGCAGCAGAAGCGGTGAGGGCCGCCGGCGCACATCGAGAGCATCGACTTCTCTTCGGCGCATCTATGCCGAGCCGGCCCAGCTCGGGCCGACCGGGGATCGGCACCTGCGAAGTCGGCGGTTACTATGTGGCCCTGTTCCGGTGTGGTCGGGGAGGTTCGTAGGTGACGTTGATCGAGCGCACCGCGCTCTCGCCTTACCTACGCGCCCGCGTCAGCTGCGGCGCCACCCTCGATTTCGCCCACCGATCCGCGCCGTTCGTCCCGGAGCTTCTCGTGATCGACCCCATCCACCTAGACCTCGCCGCCTGAGCGCCCGGTCGCAAGAGAACTACATTGATGGGCGGTTCGGGCAACGGTGCGATCATCGCGAAACTGTTGCAGGCAGCCGAACGTATCGCCGACGCGCTGGTGTGGAAAGCCGCCCCGCAGGTCAGCAAGAAGCACCATGACTTTCCGCGCGAGATACGGAACTCCCTCGAACGATTCCGGCACGAAGACCAGCAGCTCGCTCACGAGAAGATCGACACGGTCGGCCGCGCTGCACATACGGACCGCGGTGCCGCCGACGGACACCCGGAATCCGGCGCAAGCACGCAGGTGCCGGTCGGCGAACCGTACCCGAACCGATTCGAAGCCGACCCCGGCGAGGTCGGGAGCGGAGAGAGCGGGGCTGGTTCCGCATCCCGGCCACATCCGCTTCGTGGACTCTGGTTGGAAAGAAGGGTGTCGGCGGACTCGATCGACCCTTTCACATCGATCATGGACCTGCCTCATGAGGAAGCGGCAGCGATCGCGCACAAGAGGGGAACGCGGATTGCGAACGCCGATTACGTGGACATCCGCAAGCAGGTCGAAGCCTGGCTGCGTTCATACGCTGCGGAGAAGGGAGAGCCGATTGCCGACAACCCGCTTTACTTCAAGCTTGTGAGCGAGCGGGGTACGTACCCGCCCGCCGAAGGATCCGTCGCCATTCGGATTCCCGCGGACTCGATCCCCACCGAGCGCCTGACGTTTACGATCGAGGACAGCTTCTTCAACTACCAGATGGTGGCGGGGATGGCTGCATCCAATACGCCAGAGGGGTTCGAGCCGAAGATCATCCATGGTGTGGATGCGGACACGTCTATCGACTTCGATGGAGAACACCGGAAGTATCTCGACGCATTTCAATCCGGGCGATACATCGAGGCGCAGGTATGGTCGCGGGATGATCCGATCCTGGCGGAGGCGCGAATGCAGTTCCGGCAGGGGATACCCACGGATCGGACGATAATCGTGGAGTCTCCGCCGCAGGGTTAGACATTGCCGGATATCGAACCGCCACAGAACCAGCATCGAGCGGCCTTGCAGGTTCGGGGCCGGGAGTGCTGCAGGGAATCCGGCGGTGGCAGAAGCCGAACGCGTCGTCGCCACCGATGGCCTGCACCACGCGCTCTGGGAACCAAACTTGCGCCCGCCTTCAGGTCCTGCGGTGTCCGGTCGGCCGGACGACGCCGCATCTCTGACACGAGGCGTACGCCATATCCGTTGATCAACACCGGAACCCCGGTAGGCGTCGACCGGGACACGCGGTAATTATCAAAATCGAAATTGTGAGCTATATCGGTTACCCATAACGGAATCCACTGTTTCATCGGGTCGCCTCACGGGGCGGGGCCCGGTGAGAATCACCGGGCCCCGCGTAGGCGCACAGGGTTACACCCCTGTGGTTGCCCGGTGTACGAACTACATCTGCCGTACCTGCTGGCGCATCTGGTGCATCTGCAGTTCCCACTGCATTGCGCGGTCCTGGGCCCGGGTGGACTGTTCCTCGGCCTGCTGGGCGAGGTTGGCGGCCTGGTCGGCCTGGTCCTGCGCCGACTGACAGCGCTGGTTGGCCTGGTTGGCGTCGGACTGGGCCTGCTGGGCCTGGCTCTGTGAGCGGTCGGCTTCGCTCTGCGCCTGCTGCGCTTGGTTCTGGGCCTGCTGCGCCTGCTGACGAGCTTGCTGCGCCTGCTGGGCGGCCTGGTTGGCCTGGCTCTGCGCGATCTGGGATTGGTGCTGTACCTGCCGGGCCTGCTGTTGCACCTGGCGGGCGAGGTTCTGCGCCTGCTGCGCGTACTGCCGCGCACTCTGGGCTTCCTGCCGTATTTCGTCCAGGCCCATGCGCAGCATTTCGAGGCTCTGGACTTGTTGGCTGCTGCCGTTGCTGGTGCGGGTGCGGGTGGCAGCGGTACTGGTGTCTTGCGCCATCTGAGCATCCTTCCAAAGGGGGGTTTGAAACGGACCGACTCGTGGAGCGCTCAATATCCTCGCACAGCACGGCCCAGTGGCAACCCTGCGATTCACGCGGACCACACTGCATATCCGCTGGTGGGACGTCCACTCGCGGATATCGGACGTGATGTGGGCGCAACGGCGGCGAATATGTGCACCCCCGGTGCGGGGTGATGCCCGATCGAGATCACACCGTCATGATCTGCGCGTACTTCACCGGCGGATGAGGCCGAGGTCGGTGGCGACGGCGACGGCGGCAGTGCGGGAGTCGACGCCGAGTTTGTTGTAGATCCGGGCGAGATGGGATTTGACGGTGCCTTCGGTGAGGTGAAGTCGTTGGCCGATGGCGTGGTTGGACAGGCCGTCGGCGACCAGGGTGAGTACTTCGGTTTCGCGCCGGGTGAGGGCGGTACCGGGCGTGCGCAGGCGGTTCATCAGCCGGTCGGCGACGGTGGGCGCCAGCGTGGTCCGGCCTGCCGCTGCGGTGCGGACGGCGGCAGCGAGGTCTTCGGGTGGTGCGTCTTTGAGGAGGTATCCGGTGGCGCCGGCTTCGATGGCGGGCAGCGTGTCGGCGTCGGAGTCGTAGGTGGTGACGATCAGTACGCGGGGTGCGTCGGGTCGGGCGGTGATCCGGGCGGTGGCTTCGGCTCCACCCATGCCCTTGCCGAACTGCAGATCCATGAGGACGACGTCGATATCGCCTGCGGCGGCCCGGTCGACGGC
This sequence comes from Nocardia speluncae NBRC 108251, assembly GCF_001613245.1. Taxonomy (GTDB): domain Bacteria; phylum Actinomycetota; class Actinomycetes; order Mycobacteriales; family Mycobacteriaceae; genus Nocardia; species Nocardia speluncae. The sequence continues at coordinate 340,110 of NZ_BDBZ01000001.1, forward strand.
GCCCTCCGCGGTGGCTGTTTCGGCGACTACGAGGAGACCTGGCTCGGTTTCGAGGACGGCCCGCAGCCCGGCTCGCACTACAGGGTGGTCGTCGGCGAGGAGGAGTCGGATGGTCACGGTCGGACCTCGGGTTCGGTCGGTGGGGTGCGGGGTATCCGGGCAGCGAGTGCGGTGCCGTGGCCGGGTGCGGATTCGACGGTCAGGGAGCCGCCGAGTGCGTGGACGCGGGCGCGTATGGCCGCCAGCCCGAATCCGCCGCGGTCGGGTTCGGGGGTGGGGAGGCGGGCGGGGTCGAATCCGCGGCCGTTGTCGGTGATGTCGAGGGTGACGTGATCGTCGAGGTAGCCGAGCGTGACTTCGGCGGTGGTGGCGTCGGCGTGGCGAACAGTGTTGGCGAGGGCGGATTGGGCGATGCGTAGTAGTGCGACCTCGTCTGTGGTGGCCAGTGGGCCGGGGTCGCCGACGCGATGGAATTTCACGTCGAGGCGGTGGCGGGCGCCGGTGGTGGCGCAGAGTCGTTCCAGTGCGTCGGCCAGTGTGCTGTTGTCCAGTGCGGGTGGGGTGAGGGCGGCGACGAAGCGGCGTGCCTCGGCGAGATTGTCCTGGGCGGCTTGGCGGGCTTGGTCGACGTGGCGGGCGGCGGTGTCGGGCCGGCTCGGGAGGGCGCGTTCGGCGGCGCGCAGCAGTAACTGGATGCTGGACAGTCCTTGGGCGAGGGTGTCGTGGATTTCGCGGGCGAGGCGTTCGCGTTCGGCGAGCATTCCGGCGGTGCGCTGGGCTCGGGCGAGGTCGGCGCGGGTGGCGGTGAGTTCGTCGATGAGGCGTCTGCGTTGTTCGCTTTCCCGGTACAGGGCTTGGTAGCCGCGGACGACGGCGACGGCGACGGCGGCGCCGAGTGCGGGCCCGATCGCCATGGCCGGGGCGAAGGAGTGCTGGTGGGCAGCGAAGCCGATGATGGCTGCGGTGGCGGTGACGGTGACGGTGACGTATCCGGCGCGGCGGGGCAGCAGGTGGAGTTGGAGGAAGTACAGCGGGAAGGCGACCCATACGGCGTCCGGGGACAGGGCCAGTAGTGCGAGCCATACGGCACCGACGGCGGTGAGCCACCAGGTGGCGGCGGGCCGGGAGTGGCGGATGCGGGGCAGGAGTGGGCCGGCGGTGTATACGAGTGCGCAGATCGTGGCTGTCACGGTGGTCGCCGCGGCGTGGGCTTGGTGCTGGGTGATCGCGCGGACTGCGGTGAGTGTGAGCAGGCCGAGGATCAGCAGGTGCAGGCACCGGGCGAGGGCCCGGGTGGTGGGGGTCAGGTCGGGTGCGGTGGTGTTCACGGTGCTTTCCAGGTTACGGAGGCCGGGTGTCCGGGGGCCTCTGTCGAAAGTTGGAATTCGGGTGGTGTCTTCCGGTTCGTGAAGTGCCGTCCGGTGTGGGATGTGCGGGGCGGGCCGGGCGGCGAGGGTGGACTCGTACCGTTTCCACTGTCGGAGAGGACAGGCCGAGGTTGTGTTTGTTGCCTGGAGAGATCTGAAGTTCGCCAAGGGGCGTTTCGCTCTGATGGGGACTGTGATCGTGCTGATCACGCTGCTGGTCGGGTTGTTGTCCGGCCTCACGGCCGGGCTGGGCCGGCAGAATATTTCCGCGATCACGTCGCTACCTGCGGATCTGATTGTTTTTGCCGCGCCGGGCGAGGGCCAGGATGTGTCGTACACCGGTTCTTCGGTCACTGATCGACAGTGGCAGGAGTGGGCTGGTGCTCCTGGTGTGGAGGACGCCGAACCGCTGGGCATCACCACCACCCGCGCCGCGACGGGCGCCGGCAGTGTCGGTGTGTCTGTGTTCGGTGTGCTTCCCGGTTCCCGTCTCGCCCCGGACGGCGGCAGTATCGATGCCGAGTCGGTGGTGTTGTCCACGCCGGCGGCGTCCGAACTCGGTGTGGGCGCAGGTGATTTCGTCACTGTGGCCGGGCAGCGGCTGCGGGTGGCTGCTGTTGAGGGCGATGCCTATTTCAGCCATACCCCGGTGGTGTGGGCGGGCCTGGATTTCTGGCGGGAGATCGCGCCGCCTGCGGGGTCGGGTGCGGAGTCGGCGGCGTCGGTTGTCGCTGTGAACGCGACGTCCGGGACGGATGTGGCGGCCATCGATCGGTTGGCGGGGACGAGGACTGTCGGTGTCGACGATTCGTTGTCGGCGATCGGTTCCTATGCCTCCGAGAACGGCTCTTTGCAGTTGATGCGGGGTTTCCTGTTCGTAATCTCGGCTCTGGTCGTCGGGGCGTTCTTCACGGTGTGGACAGTGCAGCGTAGCGGCGATATCGCGGTGCTGAAAGCGCTCGGTGCCACTACGGCCGGGCTGCTGGTGGATGCGCTCGCTCAAGCTGTGGTGCTGCTGGTGGGTGGCACATTGCTGGGCACAGCTCTTGCGGCCGGGCTGGGAGTGTTCATCGCCGGCTCCGCTGTTCCGTTCCATCTCACTGCGGCCACTGTCCTCGTTCCGGCGGCGGTGATGGTTCTGGTGGGCGCTGTGGGCGCCGCTGTATCTGTCCGTCGCATTACTTCTGTCGACCCGTTGACTGCTTTGGGGAGCGCCCGATGAGCCTGAATCTGATCGATATCACTCTTACCTACCCGGACGGTGACAACCGTTTGACGGCTTTGGACAAGGTCGGCCTGGAAGTTCCCCGCGGCAGTCTGACTGCGGTGGTCGGTCCTTCCGGTTCTGGTAAGTCGAGTCTGCTCGCTGTCGCGGCTACCTTGATCACTCCCGACGCCGGGACGGTGGTCATCGACGGTACGTCGACCACGGGTCTGCGCCGTAGTGAGCTGACCGATCTGCGGCGTAGCACGATCGGGATCGTCTTCCAGCAGCCGAATCTCATCGCCTCGCTGACCGCTGTCGAACAGTTGCAGGTGATGGCCCATATCGATGGTCGTAAACCGGGCGCGGCGCGCGGCCGGGCGATGGAGTTGCTGGATGCGGTCGGTCTGGCGGAGGTGGCGGGGCGTCGTCCGCACCAGCTGTCGGGTGGTCAGCGGCAGCGTGTCGGTATTGCGCGGGCGTTGATGAACGACCCCACGGTGTTGCTGGTCGACGAGCCCACCAGTGCACTCGATCACGAACGCGGTGCCGCGGTCCTCGATCTGATCGGCCGTCTCACCCATCAGCGGTCCAGTGCCACGGTCCTGGTCACCCATGATCGCGCTCATCTCGCTGTGGCCGACCAAGTCGTGGAGGTCCACGACGGCCGGCTGCTGTTGCCTGCGACGGCTCGCGGTTTCGGCTGATCCGGTCACCACAGTGCGGCTTCTGTATGAACCGGGCGAATATGGGAAGGCGGTCCGGCCGGCCGGTGGGGGCCTCCGGCGCGGCCGGTTCGCCGAGCCAGCTGCGGGGGAATTCGCTCGGCTGTCTGGTCGACGCGGGCCTGGAGGCTATCCACCGGGATGTTGTGCGGCGTTCGCCTGAATACGGTCGGCCCGAATCGGCCGGCGGGGTTGCGGTGGCAAATCGGCAGTAGCTTGTCGGTATGGATATCGAGGGGCCCAGTCGGACAGCGCTCGTGACTGCCTACGCCCGTGCTTATCATCAAATTTTCGACCGGCCGAGGATTCTGACCGATCCACTGGCGACGCGTCTGCTGGGTGTCGATGTGGACGCGCTGGCCGAGTTGGGCCGGCCGCCGGTGGATAGTGCTGGTGGCGGTGGGCCGGATATTCTGCGGCTGGGTGTCGGTGATCGGCCGCGCCGCCTGTTCTTTGCTGCTCGTGCCCGTTTCGCCGAGGATTGTGTGGCCGATGCTGCCGCTGCCGGTGTCGGGCAGGTTGTTGTCCTCGGCGCGGGCCTGGACACCTTCGCTTACCGCAATCCTCATCCCGGTCTGCGTGTCTTCGAGGTCGATCACCCCGCTACGCAAGCCTGGAAGCATCAACGCCTCGCCGAATCCGGTATCGACGTGCCCGATCGGGTGACTTTTGTGCCGGTCGATTTCGAGACCGACACACTGGCAGCGCGGTTGGAGGCCACCGGCTTCCGCCGGGCCGATCCGGCCGTTTTCGTGTGGCTCGGTGTCGTCTACTATTTGACTCCGGACGCGGTCCGCGCGACCCTCGAATACGTCGTTGGTTGTTCCGAGCCGGTCGAGGTGATATTCGACTACCTGCAGGCGGCAGATACCGGCGAGGATCGTGCGCAGCTGCGGGCGCGCGCACATCGAGCTGCTGCTGTCGGCGAACCCTGGTTCAGCTATTTCGCTCCTGACGATATCGCCGCAGAGTTGCGCGCGCTCGGCTTCACCGCCGTCGACGACCGGCCCGCCGTGGACGTCATCGCCGGGTACTTGGACGGGTCCGCGGAATTCGCGGGTGAACCACCCGAGGCGCTGCGCCCGGTCCGCATCCTGCGGGCGAGCCGCTCAGGCCATGACGATGATTCGAGGTGAGGTCGCCCGGCCTTTGAGCGGCAGGACCCCCGCGCTCGAAGAGTGCGGGGGCCGTTGCGTCCATCGGGCCGTGGTCATCCCGCACCACAGCTTCGGGCCTGCCTGTCCTGAGATATTCGCGAGCGCGGCCTTTGTCGCTCTCGGATGGGTCGCTCGTCGCTATCCGGCTATCGGTCCGTGGCCGCACTGGGGAGCAGAGCTGATCCCCAGTGCGCGGTGGAACGGGGCGTCGTTGTCATCGTCGTCTTGGAACCGTTCCGCAGTGTCGGTTGTCGGCAGGATCTTGCGCCGCACCAACGATCGGCGCTCCTCAGCGTAGGAGCCGAGCAGCGCGTTCGGGGTCCACCGCGGTCGGGGGTGCCGCGGTCCAGCTTCCAGGCCAGGTTGTGTGCATCCTGCACACCTGCCGGGCTGTTGAGATGTTGTGCCGCGTCGCCGAGACGACCGTCCCCTCGAACCGCTCAACCAGGTGCTCATCCGGCTCCTGCGTGTCCTGCAGTCCTCGCTTGCCGACAATCTCCTGGGACCGGCGGTACAGGTCCGGGCCGAAAGCGCAACAACGTGCTTCGTGCACGGTCGCGTTGAGTGGCTGTTGGGGCGCATTCTTGCGCGGCACACGAATTGAGCGAAAGCCGCCACGTCAAGGGGAAAATCGTGCTCGTTCTCCAGCTGCTTTCGGGTCCATGTCCGCCCCGTCACTCTCGCCGAGGTACTCCCCGCCCCGCGGGCGCACGGTGTTCCCGCGCCGGGGGCGGGGAGTAGCCATATCCGCCGAAATCGGGCGGATATGGCGTAGTCGCCTGCTGGGTACCGGTTTCGTGCTCGGTGTGCGTGTGGGGATGGTTGGTGCTTTGCTGCCGATGATGATGTTTGTCGGCTGTGGTGGAGGCTGGGTTTCGTGGCGACGCGGATGTTCGCGGACCAGGAACTGGAACGTCTGCGAGGGTTTTCCGAGATCAGTCGTGAGGAGCTGTTTCGGTACTTCGCTCTGACGGCGTCGGATCTGGTGTTCGTCGATCCGGGTTGTGGTCGTGGCCCGGCAGACCGGTTGGGATTGGCGATCGCGTTGTGCACGTTGCCGTGGCTGGGATTCGTGCCGGACCGGTTGGTCACGGCTCCGCGGGTGGCGGTAACCCGTCTGGCCGAGCAGCTTGGGGTGGACCCGGTGGCTACGGCCGTCGGGCCAGGACCCGCACCGAGATTCCTACAACTATCTGCGCCAATTCACCCCGGCGGTGCTCTCGTCGGCGTGGTTCGCCGGCGGGACCGCGGTGGCGGAGCTGCTGGTCGCGGTGGCGATGCTGCGCGAGCTGAACGCAGCCGGTCGGCGCAAGGTCTTCGATGACGCCCCGAGCGGGTTCGTGCCGACGAAGTGGCGCGGCTACCTCGACCAGGCGCGGAAGACGGGCAGCGCGACGGCGTATCGGCACTACTGGGAGTTGTGCGTGTTGCCCGGGTTGCGGGCCGGGCAGCGCATCGACGACGAGGTCCTGGCCCACATCTCCCCGGCACACAGCGCCAACATCAACTTCTTCGGAGCGATCGAGGTCGATATCGATGCCGAGTTGGCGCAGCTCGGCCTACCGGGGATCGGCCTCTGCGCGTGCGCGGCACCCTGTTCTGACATTGCCGACTGCTGGGCCGTGCAAGAGTCCCGCCACAAGCTGGCCCGGGACGTGTGCCACGGCAAGCGCGGCACCATCCATCAGGCGTACCGCGACGGCGTTGAGGACCAGTTTGGCGCGCTCGGCCTGGTCCTCAACGCCGTCGTGCTCTGGACCACTCGCTACATCGACGCCACCATCGTCCAGTTCTAGGCCGAGGGCCACGAGCTCCGGGAGGAGGACGTCGCCAGGCTCTCCCCGCTCGATCGCAACCTGAACCTTCTCGGCCGCTACAGCTTCACCCCGAGCGTCCCATCCGCTGGCGCCCTGCGCTCGCTGCGCGACCCGGACGCGTCGGAACTGGACGAAGACGAGACCGGCGTGAATGAATCCGGCTCGCTGCTGCCCGCGACCCGGCGCAGGCTCGCTCGGTTGGTCAAAGGAGGGCGCCGCCGGAGACCTCGATGCGCTGGGCGGTCATCCATCGCAGGCCCTGCGACGCCAGCGTGGCGATGGCGTCGCCGATCTCCTCGGGTTCGCCGACGCGGCCGAGCGCGATCTGCCCGGCGAGACCCTGGCGCATCTCGGCGTCATCCCGCATGGCACCGCCGTTGAAGTCGGTGGCGGTCGGCCCAGGGGCAATGGAGTTGACCCGGATGCCGCGGGGGCCGAGCTCTGCGGCCAGAGTGCGGCTCAGGGCCTCGACGGCGGCCTTCGAGGCTGAGTAGACCGAGGTCGCGGGACTGGTGTGGCGCGTCAACGACGACGAGACGTTGATGACGCGGGCGCCCTGCGCCAGCAGCGGCACAAGCGCCTGGATGAGGAAGAACGTGCCCCGCACGTTCGTGCCGAACACCGTGTCGAAGTCGTCGGCCGTGACAGCTTCCAGCGGGCCGAAGACACCCACCCCCGCGTTGTTGACCACGATATCGAGCCGCGAAGCCCCCCAGCGCTCGAGCAGTCCGCTCAGCTCGGAAGTGAAGGCTCCGAAAGAGGAGACGTCGCTGATGTCGAGACGCACGACAGCGGCAGTCCCGCCCGCAGCGTGCACTTGCTGCGCCGTCTCCTCGGCCCCGGCCGCATCACCGCGATGGGTAACCACGACCCGCACCCCGCGCGCCGCCAGGGCAAGAACCGTACTTCGACCCAGGCCACGGTTCGCACCGGTCACCAAAGCGATCCTGTCGACTGTCATCAACTGCTCCTCGTCGCACGGCACCCGAGAGACGGCGGGCACCGCAATCAGATGCGAGTCGGTTGACTCGCCTTTCCGTCGCACTGTAGGCATGCCGAAGGAGGCGAGTCAAGTGACTCGCCTCGGAGCTAGGGCATACTGCACGCATGGCAGCAGAGCTCTCCCCCCATCACCGCCGCCTCGCCCAGCAAAAGCGTGAGGCGATCATCTCCGCAGCCACGGACCTCTTCCTGAACCGCGGTTACGACGGCACTTCCCTCGCCCGCATTGCCGAAGGGGCGGCAGTCTCGAAGTCCACCCTGTTCAAGCAGTTCCCCACCAAGGCAGCCCTCTTCGAGGCCATCGTCACCGAGTCCTGGCAGCGCGACGCCGGAGGCACTGTCGCACGGCCTCAGGCCGGAGACCTGCGTTCCGGCCTGACCTCCATCGGCCATCGCTACGCCGACCTGATCGGCCGGCCCGGCATGACAGCCCTGTTCCGCATCGTCATCGCCGAGCTGCCCCGCTTCCCCGAACTGGGGCGGATGCAGTTCCAGCTCGGCAAGCTGCCCTACTTCACCTCAGTCCAGCACTACCTCGAGTCGGAGCACGAGGCCGGTAACGCCGACGTCCCGGACGCCGAGAGCGCCGCCAACCAGTTCCTCGGGATGATCGCCAACTACGTCCTGTGGCCCCGTATGCTGCTGACCGACTGGAACCCCGCAGCCTCTGACATCCGCTACGCCGTCGAGCAGGCTGTAGAGACCATGCTCGCCCGCTACACCTCCGATCGACCAGCCTGATCCGAAGCCGGAATTCGTACGCCGGCACCGAGTGCTGGAGGGCCCGCGGAGCTGCGGCCGTGCGGACCTTCGCTGTCGGCAAACGATCCTTTGACGACATCGACCCGAGTCGCATTCGCGCTTGCCCGGATCGGCGGAAACAGCGCACCCCATCCGATGCGATCCATTCCGGTCTGACGACAGATAGAACGGGAACGGGAAGGCACTCAGGTCGCAGGAAAGGGCGCCGTGGTCATGGCCGAACTCGTCTACACCCGAGTGTCCACCGACGAACAGAGCACCCAGCGGCAGATCCACCTGCTCACCGAGGCCGGGCTCGTCGACGGCGCACCCGGCGTGCGGCTGTTCGCCGACCCGGCCACTTCCTCCAAGATCCCCGCGCTCGACCGCGACAGCGTCCACCAGCTCGCGCAGTATGCGCGCGGCGGTGACCGGCTGACGGTGTCCGAGCTGTACGGGAAGTGCGCCGCGGACAGGGGGCTACAGTCTGCACGTCACGGCGCCGCTGCACGTCCACCAGGCGCTGCCGGCCGCCGCCGAAACAGTCGGACAGAGCACCTCGGCCGCCGACCGCAAGGCATACCGGATCTACCGCGACCGCCTCAGCCAGCGGGTCCCATCCTGACGAGGTTTCCTGAGCGCGAAAACCGGCCTACTACGTCAAATCTGTTGTTTTTCGCGGAACCCCGACATCCTGAGCTGTTCCGTAAGACGTTCCACCACCGGAACACCGCGGCCGGGCGAGTCCAGCCATGGTCGCAGGTGTTCCGCGTCGGATACGTGCGCTGCTCCAGACAGTGTGGTCCGGGAGCAGTCCCGAGATCCCTTGACATGCGCGCAGGGCGTTCGCTGACCCACCATGATGCGTTGGATACATGTCCCTGTCAGAGTCCGAGTTTGGTGACGGCATTGTCGGCGAGGGGGTCGGCGGTTCTGATGTAGCGGTGGACGGTGCGTGGGTTGCTCCAGCGGCCCTGGCGCATGATTTCTCGGTCGGCGGCGCCGCCGAGGGCGGCTTGGGTGGCGAATCCGGCGCGCAGGGAGTGGCCGGAGAAGAGGGTGGGGTCGAGTCCGGCGCGGGCGGCGTAGCGTTTGACGATTTCGGCGACGGCGCGGCCGGAGAGTGCGGTGTCGCCGAGTCCGCCGTGCCGGTTGACGGCGGGGAACAGGGGTTGTGCGGGGGTGAGGCGGGGGTCGGGCCGGTAGCTGTGGCAGCGGTGGATGTGGGGTTCGGCGGTGGGTAGTTCATCGATCCAGGTGCGGATGTTGCGGGGGTTTTCGGTGTGCGTGGCGAGTAGCTGTAGCCAGTCGGCGCAGGCGCAGATGGGGCAGGTGCGTGCTTGGCTGCCGCGGGGTAGGGCGACGTGTTGTTCGGTGATTCCGGTGGGGTCGGTTTTGGTGGTGGGCAGGTGGATCAGCAGGAGTGGTTCGCCGGTGGTGTGGTCGGTGCCGAAGTGGATATCGGTGATGCGCAGGGCGGCGAGTTCGCTGCGGCGTAGGGCGCCGGCGAAGCCGAGGAGTAGGAGCAGGGTGTCGCGGCGGCGGGCGGGTTCGCCGGGCCAGCCGGGTTGGGGGAGGCCGGTGAGGAGTTCACCGAGGGTGTGCAGCAGGATCGGGCGTTTGCGGTGGGGCCGGGTTCGGCGGGTTCGGCGGATTCCGCGGAGGGTGAGGCGGACGACGTCGCTGCGGGTGGGTGCGGGTAGTCCGTTGGCGGCGTGGACGGCGGCGATGGCAGCGGATTTGCGTTCGAGGGTGGCGGGACTGTAGGCGTGGCGGCCGTTCGCGTGGCGGGCGTCGGCGGCGGCGGCGAGGTAGACGGCGACGTCGAGGGGGTCGGCGGGGAGGGCGGTGCGGTTTTCGCGGGTGCACCAGGCTGCCCAGGCGATCCAGTCGGTGCGGTAGGCGCGCAGTGTGTTGGGGGATTGGGAGGCGGTGAGGTAGCGGCCGAGTGTGGTGGCTTGTTCGGTGTCGAAGCGTTCGCGGACGTTGCGTAGTGCGGCGGTGTCGACGAGGACGCTGGTGATGCCGCGGCGGAGTTCGGTGCGCACGGTGTCGGGTAGGTCCACGGCTGGTTCGGTCACTACGTGTTCTCCTCGTCGGTAATTGCGTCACGTAATACGTTTCGTTGGGGGCAACGTAACGAAACGTATTAACCGGAAGTGCTCCGCCCGCAACCTTACCCGCCTAGCCTCCGATAATGTTCACTTATCGGAGGCTAGAACCATATAGGTCTCACTGAGTCCGCCACGCCCGCTTCAGGTTTCGTTTCGTGTCATACCGTTTGATCGGACGAAACAAACGCTACGATTCTCAGGTGCCGACAACCTGTAACTATCCCGGCTGCTCCCAGCCGATCCCACGCCCCACCGGCCCCGGCCGGCCTTCGGAATACTGCGACCGCCCCGAACACACCAGATGGCGTGCCTGGCGTGAAAGGCAACGGCTACAGCAGGAAGCCGACCTCCAACCCGATACCGTCACTGTGACGCAAACCGGTCCGGTCACGTCCGCCCGGCTACGCGCCGACGAACTGCTCACTCAATTCCGCAACCTGGCCGAACAACTCGGCACCACCCTCAATGCGGCAGTTACCGAAATGTCGACACTGGCCGACCCCTCGGCAGCCGAAGCGCAGGTCCAGGCCGTGCAAGCCGATGCCGCGCGCCGCATCGCCGAAACCGAAATGGCCGCGGCCGCCGCCGAACAGGCACGCCGCGACGCGCAGCAGGCACGGATCCGGGCGGAGGAAGCAGCCGAAGACGCGGTCGCAGCCGCAGATACCGCCGACGCCCGCATCGCCGAAGCCCGGTCACAGACCGCGGCCGCCGAAGCCGCCCGCGACGAAGCGCTTCACGAAGTGGAGGCCGTCACCACCCGCGCCGCGGACGACGTTTTCGCGGCCCGCTGCGCGGCCGAGGAAGATATTCGGGCCGCGCGGAACGAGGCCGCCGCGGAGAGAGAGCAGGTCCGGGCCGAATGCGCCGCGGACATCGATCGCATCCGCCGCGCCGCCGAAGCCGATATAGAACGCGCAGACCGGGAGAACACTCAGAAGGTAAAGGCGGCCGCCGCTGATCGGGATCTGGCCGTACAGCGGGCCGCCGATACCGAGCGCGCACTGGAACGGGCAGAACGGTCGGCCACCGAACGTGAGGAAGCAGCCCGGGAAGCTCGCGCCGAATTACAGCGGCTGCGGGCCGAATACGACACCGTCCGGCAGGACCTCGCCGAACTCCGTCGCGCTGCGGCCGCGGATCTGACTGCGGTCCGCGCCGAGGCCGCAGCGGCTGCCGAGCAGGTGCGCACGGAGACCACCCAGCGTATCGAGGCACTTGATCAGGCACGGACACAAACCCTGGCCCGCGCGGAACGCGCGGAACATCAACTCGATACGCTGATGTCCGAACGGGCGAAGCCCCCGGCGGAACCCGAACCGGCCGCAATACCGTCGAGAATCGTATGACCCCGGGGCAGTGAGGCACAGTCATCACACAGGGCGGCGGGCCTCACCGAAGACGATACTGCGGGTCCGGGCGCCGGGATCGGTGAATGCCAGCAACGCGTCGGCTTCTTCGGTCACCGCGGCCGCGTCCTCTGTCGTGAACGGCCGCGCGTAGGGGTGGATGGTGATGGTCACGGACCCGGTGTCGCGGGTGATCACCCAGTCGCCTGCGGTGAATCCGTGGAGCAGCAGGATCTGCGGCGCGGGGCGCTGGGTGCGGTACCCCTGTTTGCCGTACTCGTCGGTGATCACCCGGGTGCGGTCTGCGTAGGAGAGCAACAGGTTGTCGAAGTCGTACAGAAACCTGGGCGGAGCCGGGGTGTCGGGGTCCGGGCGTGCCGCGCCGGGGAGGTCGAACAGTTCCTGCCCGTGCTGATCCCGAAAGACCATCAGGTCCGGCCGGATCCGGTCGACGACCTCACGCAGCTTGGTGAGGCCGGACCACACCTGCACATCCTTCACGCCGGCCGGACCGAACGCGGCCAGGTACCGCAGGATCATCTGTTCCAGCGACGCGGGGCCTGTCGAGCCGACGCCGAGCCACGCGTCGGCAGTGGTGTGCGCGATGGGCCCGCTTCGGCCCCAGACACCACGTGGCGGCACCTGCACCAGTGGCACCTGGTTTCGGATGGCGTAGACCAGTGAGGCCGGCGCGCGGCCGGGCCAGCGCAGGGCGAGTAACGCGCCGAGCTGCTTGTTGGTCAATGGTTTCGCCGCGAGGAGCTCGGCACCGTCGGCGATGAGTTTCGCCATGTCGATGCCTTCGATGGGTTTGCCGTGGGTGTGGTTGCGGTAGAGGTCGCGATCCAATACAGGCTGGATCAGTGGCCGCAGCGCGCCCGCATCCTGCGGGGTGACCAGGTGAATCGTGGAGCGCATCAGCGCGATTCGAATCAGAGTGCGGTCGGTGAGCAGGTCGGCGGCCTGTTCGGGGGTGAACCCCGCCAGTCGTGACCACAACCCGATATACCAGGTATGTGGTGTCTGGGCTTGTAACCCGACCAGATGCTCGACCGCGGCGACGACCGGCAACTCGCATCGATGCAGCAGCAACTGCCGATCGAGTGTGGCGCGATTGAGTGCCCGGCGACCGAGTACGGGAGTCATCAACGGAAACCTTCCGACAGAACAAAGGTGGTGGCGCCGAACCGATGCCACCACCTTCCAGGACGCTACCGTGATCCCATGGCCGAGGACCCGCTGCCACACCTACGCCGGCTGTGCACCGCGCTGCCGGAAACCACCGAACGGCTCAGCCACGGCGAACCGACCTGGTTCGTGCGCGGCAAGAAAACGTTCGTCACCTACGCCGATCACCATCACGACGATCGGCTGGGCTTCTGGTGTGCGGCTCCGCCGGGCGCCCAGGAGGCGCTGGTGGCGGCGGAGCCGCGGCGGTTCTTCCGCCCACCGTATGTGGGGCATCGCGGCTGGCTCGGTGTGTATTTGGATGTCCCTGTCGATTGGGCGGAGATCGCCGAGCTCGTCACCGACGCCTACCGGCTGGTGGCGCCGAAAACTTTGGTGAACCTCCTCGACGATCTGTAGCCCGGGGAGGGTCCTACCGGGTGGAGCTGCCGGTAGCGGGCGCCGCCGCCACCTCGCCGGCGCTGCGGCCGCCGAGGTGGCGGGCGAAATGCTGTTCGATCGCGCGATACAGCATGGCCTGGTTCTCCGGGTTGTCGAAGCCGTGTCCCTCGTCCTCGGCGACCAGGTACTCCACCGGTACACCACGTTCACGCAACCGGGCAACGATGTTGTCCGATTCGGCCCGCACCACGCGGACATCGTTGGCGCCCTGGGCGACGAGAAGTGGCGTGCGGATTTCGTCGACCATGGTGATCGGGGAGCGGGCCAGCATATCGGCTTCCTGCTCCGGGATCTCCGGGTCGCCGACGTAGCGGTACCAGTTGTTGACGTTGAAGACGCGGGCGAACGGCGGCAGGGTACGCAGGAAGTTCGCGAGGTCGGAGATGCCGACGTAGTCGACGGCGGCGGCGAAGCGTTCAGGGGTGACGGTGACGCCGACGAGGGCGGCGTATCCCCCGTAGGAGCCTCCGTAGATTCCGATGCGGGCGGGATCGGCGTACCCCTCGGCGACGGCCCAGTCGACGGCGTCGATCAGGTCGTCGTGCATCGCGCGGGCGAATTCGCCGATCGCTGCGGTCACGTGCCGTTTTCCGTGGCCGAGCGACCCCCGGAAGTTCACTTGCAGTACCGCGTATCCGCGGTTGGCGAGGAACTGGACATCGTTGCTGTACGCCCACGAGTCGTGGTACCAGGGGCCACCGTGTACCACCAGCACCAGCGGGAGGTCGCGCGGTGGCACGCCGACCGGGAGGGTGAGGTAGCCGTGCAGGGGCAACCCGTCGCGGGCCGGGAAACCGACTGGTTGCATGGGGGCCATGGTGTCCGGGTCGCGGTCCGGGAAGGCCCGGAACAGCAGCCGGGCTTCGCCGGTGGTGTGGTCGTAGAACCAGGTGACACCGGGGTCGCGGTCGTGGACGAAGGTCGCGATCCAGCGCTGCCCGGAGTCGTCGCAGGACAGGGTGCCCAGCACACCGTCGGACAGTTTCTGCAACTGGGCGTGGATTTCGGCGAAGTGCGGGTCCAGGACCTCGATATGGGGGCGGGCGGCCACGAAGCGGGCGGCGAGGATGTCGCCGGTGCGCCGATTGGTGTGCACCGGGGGTGGTAGCACGCCTGGCAGCATCATTCCGCTGATATCGAGATCGTGACCGTCGACGGCGGCGACAACGGTTTCCGCTCCGGTCTCGTGGTCTATGCGGACCAGCCGCAGATTGTCGCCGTCCTGGTAGGAGCCGACGAGCAGGCCTTTTCCGTCGGCGGTGACCTGCTGGGGGTGGATACTCATCGGATGTTCGGCGCCGCCGAGACGGCGCAAGGGCCGCGTCCCGCCGGTGCCGGGGTCGATCGCGGAGATCTCGACGGCGCCGTCCGCGGCGAGCGCGGTCCGGAACACGGGCACCCCACCGCGGTCGAGCAGTATGGCCGCTGTCGGATCGTCCTGTTCGAGATGCAGAGTCGTGTCGCCGGTGGCGATGTCGATGCGGAATGTGTCGAAGTACAGTGGGCGCCGGTTCATCGTGACGAGCACGCTGCCGGGTTCCGACGGCAAGTCTTCGGCACCTACCACCCGTGATCCCGGGTCCATCGGGGTGAGGTCGACCGCGGGTTCGCTTGGGTTGTCGAGGTCGGCGCGGTACAGGTGCCAGTCCTCGTTACCGTCGGTGTCCTGCTGGTAGAGCAGCCAGCGGGGGTCGTCGGTCCAGTAGTAGGTGGTGATCCCGCGACGGGTGTCGTGGGTGACGGGGACCGCGTCGTCGTGGGTCGCGTCGATACCGCGAACCCAGACGTTGCGGCGGCCGCGGTGTGGGGCGAGGTAGGCGATACGGGTGCCGTCGGGGGAGATGGAGGGGTTCGCGAACTGTGGGTCGGCGAAGAAGGTGTCGATATCGATCAGTGCCGGTCGCTGGTCGATCGGGTCTCCGGTCGTGGTCATTACGCACTCCGCTCTGTTTCGGCTCGCGATGTCACCTCCGACTCAACACTGTGCCGTTGCGGCACACTCAAGCCCGTGGCATTGTGTTCCCGCCCACGCCCCTTTGTATCGCCCCGCGTCCCGGGCCGCGGGTCACATGCGCAGTGGTAGTCCGGCTTCCGTCCGCGTGACACGATCGGCGTGCACGATATGCGCCCGGTCGAGCAGCGTGACCAGTTCGGTTTCGCCTTCGCGGATATGCCGCCGGTACTTGGCGGGCAGGCCGGCGATCGTCTTCTCTTCGCCCAGCATCTTGTGATAGGTGCGTTCCCGCAGGCTCTGGTCGGCTTCGTAGCCGAGGTCGAGGTAGCGGGTGGCGTGGCGGCGGGCGTTGCCGACGGCGGTCTGCGCGCGTCCGGCGGGGCTGAGCAGGGAGGCGACGATGGTGACCACCAGTATCAGCACGATGAGGGCCAGCGACAGGCCGGTGGAGATCTCGGTGACCGGTACCGGTTCGCCGTGGTTGATGAACGGGACGTTGTTCTCGTGCAAGGCGTGCAGGACGAGTTTGACGCCGATGAGGGCCAGGACTGCGGCGAGCCCGAAACCGAGGTAGATCAGGCGATCCAGCAGGCCTTCGAGTAGGAAAAACAGCTGGCGCAGGCCGAGCAGGGAGAACGCGGTGGCGGTGAAGACGATGAACACGTTCTGGGTGAGCCCGAAGATGGCGGGTATGGAGTCGAGGGCGAACAGGACGTCGGTGCCGCCGATGGCGACCATGGCGAGCACCATCGGGGTCATATGGCGGCGGCCGTCGACGGTGGTGAACAATTTGTCGCCGTCGTAGGTGTCGCTGGTGCGCAGGAAGCGCCGTGCCAGTCGCAGGACGATGTTGTCGCCGGCGTGGCTGTCTTCCCCTTCGGGGCGGAGCATATTACCGGCGGTGAGGAGTAGGGCGGCGCCGAACAGGTAGAACACCCAGGCGAACCGGTTGATGAGGGTGGCGCCGACGAAGATGAATCCGGTGCGCAGCACGAGGGAGAACACGATTCCGGCGAGCAGCACCTTTTGCTGGGCGGCACTGGGGACCCGGAAGGTGGTCATGATGATGAGGAAGACGAACAGGTTGTCCACCGAGAGCGCTTTCTCGGTGATGTAACCGGCGAAGTACTCCAGGCCCATATCGGATCCGCCGAACCCCCACACCGCGAACCCGAATGCCACCGCGACAGTGATGTAGGCGGCGGACCAGACGGCGGCTTCGGTGAGTGATGGGGTGTGTGCGCTGCGGACGTGGAAGAAGAAGTCGAACAGCAACAGTCCGGCGATCAGGGCTAGGGTGCCTCCCCATACCAGTGCGGGAACGGTCACGACGACCTCCTGACTGGTGCCCTCGATACGTATCTCGCTGCGACTGTAGTTGCCCGGACCGGCTGGTTGTGCGGTTTACTGCGCAGTGTCGCGGGCCCGGTGGAGGGTCGCCGACAGGCGGATGGGGCAATCGTCCGGCAATCCGGCCCGTCGGCCCATATCATTCAGCTATGCCGACCTACGAGGAAGCGGGGGACGCTCCGGTGTTCGGTCGCGGTGTTCGTCAGACGATGCTGTCGATGGGGGTGTGTTCGGTGGTGATCGGGGTCGCGACGGTGGCGTGGCCCGATAAATCTCTGGGCGCGGTGGGGAACCTGTTCATGTTCTCGCTGTTGTGCGGCACGGTGTCGTTGGCGACGGTGGCGGTGGGCAGCAAGCTTGGCCGTTTTCCGCGGACTCTGCTGTTCCTGGCGGCGGTGGTGTCGCTGGTGACGGCGACGCTGTGTTTCCGGGCGGGGAACTGGACGCTGCTGTTGGCGATGTGGCTCGGGTTGGCGTGGTCGGTGCGGGGCATTGCGCATGCTGTGGCGGGGGTGTGGGACGACGACGAGGTGACCGGGCAGGGGAAACAGGAGCTGTTCGGTCTGGTGACGTTGGCCGCGGGTTTGGTGATCGCGGTGGCCCCGTTCGACAGTATCGAGATGCTGGCGGCGGTGGCGGGTTGCTGTATGACGGCGTTCGGTGCGCTGGAGGTGTGGACGGCTTTGCGTTCACCGCTGGCGGTGCGGTCGCCGGAGTCGGATGAGCTGACACCGGAGCAGCATCTGACGTCGGTGATCGCGAACGCGGGCGGTTCCGGGGGACGCGCCTCGGACTGAACCGCCGGATCGGTGCGGGTTTCGCTACTCTTTCCTGCTATGGCGATCAATATGAGCCATCGGATCATGCGCCTGCGTGCTCTTATCGAGCACCCCAATACCGGGGCCGGCGAGCGGGCGACCGCGCAGCGGATGCTGGATCGGCTGCTGGCCCGTAGTGGTGGCACGCCTATCGGTGACCGCACCTACGGAGACCGTCATCACCGGGTCGGTAAACACGCGGATCTGCCTGCTGTGGCGGAGATGATCCGCGCCGATATCGCGCTCGGGCGGATCATGTTCGCGCCGCAGACGCGGGTCGGTGAGCCCGCGATCCGGGACCCGCTCGGCGACGCGCCGGTGCAGATCGAGATCCTGGTGGATCTGCCGCATCACGCATGTATCGATGTCACCATCGACAAGGTGCCGCGGACATGGGGCTGGGTCGTGGAGGACGGTATCGAGCGGGTCGGTCCTCAGTTGCAGGAGCTGGCGACCGAGCTGGCCGACATCATGAACGGCTACAACTTCGACGGCAGCGATATCGCGAAACGGTTCTTCGGCCGTGTCCGTATCCCGGAGCTCACGTTGGTTTGGTAGATACCGTGGTGTCTGTTCGAACGGCAGCGGCGCCCGGCCCGGCTCATCCGTCGACGACCTCGCCCCGCGGAGGTGTAGGGGGCGCCGGACAGTTCACCGGTTCGGAAGCCTGGGTGGTCTTCTGATAGGCGGCGGTCAGTTCGGCGAGTACGCCGTTCTCGGGTGCCGGGTGCCGGTGCAGGTGGATGTCGCGGAGTTCGTCCATGAACCGCTGCCCGAGTTCGGGGCCGCCGGTGGCGAGTAGCTGCGCGCGGATGGCGAGTTCGGGGGTGGTGGGTAACCAGCGGGCGCCCCAGGCGCCGAGTTCGGTGATGAGGGGGACGAGCGCGATGGCGGCTTCGGTGAGGTGGTATTCGACTTTCTGCCGGTGGCTGGGGTCGTCGTCGCGGGTGAGTAGTCCGGCGGTGACCAGCTTGCCGAGCCGGGCGGCGAGCATATTGGAGGCGATCCCTTCCTCGGAGGAGCCGAGTAGCTCGCGGAAGTGGGTATTGCCGCTGAACATGATGTCGCGGAGCACGATGAGGCTCCATCGGTCGCCGAGCAGTTCCATTGTCATGTTGATCGGGCATCCGGATTTGCCGGGCGCTACGTGAAGCAGCGACGGAGAAACTGGTTGCGTCATAAGACCAGTCTAGGTAGGTTCACAACCGGTTGCAGAATAAAACCAGAAGGAGCTTCGATGAGCCCACTCGTGCGTGTGCAGAATTTCACCGTCTCCGTCGACGGCTACGGAGCAGGTACCGGCCAGAGCCTCGACCGGCCGTTCGGCCACGCAGATCCGCGGACCCTGATGGCGTGGGCCGGCGCCACCGCCAGCTGGCCGAACCGCACCGACCCCGGCGGCACCCGCGGCCTCGACGACTACTTCACGCGCGATTTCGCCCACAATATCGGCGCGGAGATCATGGGACGCAACAAGTTCGGTCCCCAGCGCGGGCCCTGGGAGAACCACGACTGGCAGGGCTGGTGGGGTGACGAGCCGCCGTTCCACACCCCCGTTTTCGTCCTGACACACCATCCGCGCCCTTCGTTCACCCTGAGCGACACGACCTTCCACTTTATCGACGCCACTCCGGAAAAAGCCTTGGAGCAGGCGTTCGCCGCCGCGGACGGTAAGGATGTGCGGATCGGCGGGGGCGTGGCGACGGTCCGCGAGTTCCTGGCCGCCGACCTGATCGACACCCTGCACATCGTCGTCGCGCCGAGCGAACTCGGCGGAGGCGAGCGGCTGTGGGAGCGTTCCGAGGACCTGCTGGACCGGTTCCATCTGGAGAAAGTGCCCAGCCCGAGCGGTGTCGTGCACCATCTGTTCTGGCGTCGCTGAACAACCGAGTGCCCCGGGCATCCGTAGATACCCGGGGCACATTGTGCCGATACCCGGCGAGCCGGGTGGTCGGGATCAGGCCAGGTCGAACCGGTCTGCGTTCATCACCTTGTTCCAGGCGGCGACGAAATCGTGCACGAACTTCTCCTTGGCGTCGTCGGCCGCGTACACCTCGGCCACCGCGCGCAGTTCGGAGTTGGAGCCGAACACCAGGTCGTAGCGGGTGCCGGTCCAGGTGACCTCGCCGGTCGCGCTGTCGCGCGCTTCGAAGGTCTCCTGGGTTTCGTCGGTGGATTTCCACTCCACACCCATATCGAGCAGGTGGACGAAGAAATCGTTGCTCAGGGTGCCGACGTTGTCGGTGAGTGCGCCCTGCTTCGACTGCTTGTAGTTGGCGCCCAGGACGCGCAGGCCGCCGACCAGGACGGTCATTTCCGGGGCGGTGACGCCGAGCAGGTTCGCGCGGTCGACCAGCAGGTGCTCCAGCGGCAGCCGGTGGCCCTTGCCGATGTAGTTACGGAAACCGTCGGTCCGCGGTTCGAGCACCGCGAACGAATCCACATCGGTCTGCTCCTGCAGGGCGTCGTTGCGGCCGGGGGTGACCGGTACGGTGACCTGCACACCGGCTTCCTTGGCGGCCTGCTCGATTCCGGCGGCGCCGGCGATCACGATCAGATCGGCGAGCGCGACCTTCTTACCACCGGTCTGGGCGGCGTTGAACGACTCCTGAATTTTCTCCAGCGCACCCAGCACCGTGCCCAGCTGCTCGGGCTCGTTCACATCCCAGCTCTTCTGCGGTTCCAGCCGGATCCGGGCACCGTTGGCGCCGCCGCGCTTATCGCTGGAGCGGAACGTCGACGCCGACGCCCACGCGGTGGAAACCAGCTGCGGCACGGTCAGGCCGGCGGCCAGGACTTGTTCCTTGAGCGCCGCGATATCGGCGTCGTCGACGACCTCGAAGTCGACAGCGGGGACGGGGTCCTGCCAGATCTGGATCTCGGCGGGAACCTCGGGGCCGAGGTAGCGTTCGATCGGGCCCATATCGCGGTGGGTCAGTTTGTACCAGGCGCGGGCGAAGGCGTCGGCGAACTGCTCCGGGTTGTCCTTGAAGCGGCGCGAGATCGGCTCGAACTCGGGGTCGAAGCGCAACGACAGGTCCGTCGTCAGCATCATCGGCTTCTTCTTCTTGTCCGGGTCGTGGGCGTCGGGGATGATCTCCTCGGCGTCTTTGGCCACCCACTGGTTGGCGCCCGCGGGGCTCTTGGTGAGTTCCCATTCGTATCCGAACAGGATCTCGAAGAAGTCGTTGGTCCACTGCGCGGGTTTGGTGGTCCAGGTGACCTCCAGGCCGCTGGTGATGGCGTCGCCCGCTTTACCGGAGGCGTGGGTGCTCTTCCAGCCCAGGCCCATCTGTTCGATGGCTCCGGCCTCAGGTTCGGCGCCGACCAGGTCGGCGTCGCCGGCGCCGTGGGTTTTGCCGAAGGTGTGGCCGCCCGCGATCAGCGCGGCGGTTTCCTCCAGGTCCATCGCCATCCGGCCGAAGGTTTCCTTGATGTCCACGGCCGCGGCCAGCGGGTCCGGGTTCCCGTTCGGGCCTTCCGGGTTGACATAGATCAGGCCCATCTGGACGGCGCCCAGCGGGTTCTCCAGATCGCGTTCACCGCTGTAGCGTTCGTCGTCGAGCCAGGTGGATTCGGGGCCCCAGTAGACGTCCTCGTCGGGTTCCCACACGTCGGCGCGGCCGCCGGCGAACCCGAACGGCGTGAAGCCCATGGTTTCCAGGGCGACGTTGCCGGAGAAGATCATCAGATCGGCCCAGGACAGTTTCTTGCCGTACTTCTTCTTCACCGGCCACAGCAGCCGGCGGGCCTTGTCCAGGTTGCCGTTGTCGGGCCAGCTGTTCAGCGGCGCGAACCGCTGCTGGCCACCGCCACCGCCGCCGCGGCCGTCGATGGTGCGGTAGGTGCCGGCGGAGTGCCAGGCCATCCGGATCATCAGCGGGCCGTAGTGGCCGAAGTCGGCGGGCCACCAGTCCTGCGAGGTGGTCAGCACCTCGGTGATGTCCTTGCGGACCTCCCCGAGGTCGAGGGTCGCGAATGCCGCGGCGTAGTCGAAATCGGGTTCCATCGGATCCGAGGCGGGCGCGTTCTTGCGCAGGATCTTCAGGTTGAGCTGGTTGGGCCACCAGTCACGGTTGCCGGCACCCGTGGTGGGGTGTTTGGCCGCGAACGGGCACTGGCCTGTGGTGGTCTCGGACACTGCTTTCCTTCCGGTTGGCGGGAGTCATTGCGGGCTGGACGATGTGGAGCAGGTGGGGCACAGGCCCCAGTAGATGACCTCGGCTTCGTCGATGGTGAAACCGTGGTCGCCGGGGGCGGTCAGGCACGGCGCCGCGCCGGTGGCGCAGTCGACATCGGTGATGGCGCCGCAGGAGCGGCAGACGAGGTGGTGGTGGTTGTCGGCGACCCGGGTTTCGTAGCGGGCCACCGAACCGGTGGGCTGAATACGGCGTAGTAGTCCCGCGACCGTCAGTGCCCGCAGCACGTCGTAGACGGCTTGCTGGGAGACGGCGCCCAGGGTGGTCCGTACCTGCCCGATGATCGTGTCGGTATCGGAATGGGGGTTGTGGTGTACGGCGTTCAGTACCGCGAGTCGCGGTGCGGTCACACGCAGCGCGGCGTCGCGCAGCATGTTCTCGAACTCCGCTGTCGTGGGCACGGCACGAAGCTTACCGCCTTTCTGGAATCAATCAAGTATTAGTATCTATCCAGAAAAGGCCCGGAATCGTTGTGCGGCGGGTACTATGCGCGCAACACCGACGGTCCTCGCAGGGAACCCGCCCCACTCAGGAGAGTGCAGGATAATGCGTCCCCCGGCCCACCGCACGACAATCGCCACACTGGGCGTTCTCGCCGCTCTCGCCGCGCCCGCATTCGCCACCGGCCCGGCCACCGCGCAGCCCTCCTACTACGCCCCCGAGATCGCCCCGTGCGACCACCTGTTCCGCAACCCACTGGACCCGCCCCGCCCCGGCGCCGCGGTCTACTGGAGCCCATTCGGCGCCACCGGCATCGTCTGCTACGACAACGGAACGGGGATGGCCGACTACTACCAGCGCGACCCGTGGGGCGCCTGGCACGATATGAACGAACTGACTCCCGGTCACTTCTTCTACAGCGTTTTCACCACCGGCATCCCCGATGCCGCACATCAGCGCGGACACACATCCCCCTGTACAGAACGCAGAAACTGAATACCCATTGCGCCTCTCCTCAAAACTTGCTTATCATTGCCTTCACAAGCTGGTTGTCAGAACGCAAGCGCGCTCCGGCGACTGCCGGACCGGAGATCGTCACCGACCGGTCGGGCGATACAGATGAATCCTCCAATTGTCGGGGTTGCGGGGAATCCATAGCGCGAATTCGACGACAGTGCGGTCGCCGAATTCTGCTGGAACAAACTGGTACATAGGCACGCCACTTCCGAGAAGGCGATCCAGTGCAGCCAATGAATTCCACTACGGTCCGCTTCCTGCTCGCCTACCCCCACTCGGGGGCGAGACCCCGCCGTGACCTGCGAACCCGCCGCCCGCCAGGCGTGGGTCGTGAATGTGTGCACACCGCGCCGCCGGTGCGCACAGGTCCGCCGGGAGTCCGCCCCGGAATCATCGGGTTCGCCGGAAACTTCCCGGCGCGGGATTCATTGCCGTACGCAGCGAGGACCGCTGAGTCGTCGCGCGCGGCGCCTCGGCACCCTGGCCGCCGCTAATTCCCGACGGTCTTCTACACGAAATCGATAACCGTCAGGTCTCAATACTCGAAGGTTATTTGTCACGGGTTGACCACAAAATATCCGGCCATTTTCGAAAGCCGCAAAATAACGAATGAATTCCGTACCGACGGTATCCGATGCCATTTCGATCGAATTCACTTCGCATTTTCGGAGTGATCGACGTTCTTTGCGGTACGAGGCCGATACCGGCATGCCGACCGGCCCTCGAAATGACGAACTCCATGGAGGTCAGGTGCCCCAGTCCAAGCGCAACCTCGACAGCAGCCGGG
Source organism: Nocardia speluncae NBRC 108251 (assembly GCF_001613245.1). Taxonomy (GTDB): domain Bacteria; phylum Actinomycetota; class Actinomycetes; order Mycobacteriales; family Mycobacteriaceae; genus Nocardia; species Nocardia speluncae. The sequence goes on from NZ_BDBZ01000001.1 coordinate 363,280, forward strand.
AGCAGCCGGTTTCCGCGCCGGGCGGCGCGGCGGAGTTCGCCGGACCGGTATCCGGTAACGGCGCGCGCTCACGCAACGGCAACGGCAGCCACAACGGTGCCGGACCGGCCCGCGAGGCCGGCGATGCGTTGCGCCTGTCCGCGGCGCAGCGCGGGATCTGGTTCGCCCAGCATCTGGCGGGGTCGTCCCCGATCTCGGTGGCACAGTATGTCGAGATCACCGGCCCGATCGACCTCGACGTCCTGGTCGCGGCCTGTGACACCGCCGGCCGCGAATTCGGCTCCGCCTATGTGCGACTGGTCGAAGAGGACGGCGAGCCGTATCAGATCGTCGACGAAGGACTACCCTCCCCGGTGTCGGTGCTGGATCTGCGCGGACACGACGACCCGTGCGCAGCCGCGCACGACCTGATGGTCCGCGACTATTCCGCCCCGCTGGACCTGCGCAGCGACCGTCTCATGAAATGTGTTGTCTTCCAGGTCGGCTCGGACCACTACCTGTGGTACCAGCGTGCACACCATATAGTGCTCGACGGTTTCGCCGCCGTCACCATGCTCCAGCGGATCACCGAGCTGTACAACTCGTGGGTGACAGGGGAGCAGGCCCCGGCATCCACCGCGAAAGATCTCAGCGAGATCGTGGACCAGGACCTGTCGTATCGGGGTTCGACACGGTTCGAAAACGACCGCAACTATTGGACCGAACACTTGAACGGCGCCCCACCCGTTGTCAGCCTCGCGGGCCACGTGGGCAAACCCACCATCCACCCGGCCCTGGTCAGCACCGCCCTCCCGGACGCCACCGCCCAATTGCTGGACCGGGTCGTCACCGACCGCGGAACCAGCGTCACACCGGTGGTCGTCGCCGCGTTCGCCGCCTATCTCGCCCGGATGACCGGCAGCGACGAAGTATTGCTGAGCCTGCCGGTATCGGGCCGCCATTCCGCGGTGCTGCGCCGGTCCGGCGGGATGGTCGCCAACGTGGTTCCGTTGCGGGTTCCCGTCACCGGCCGCGGCACCGGTGCCGTGATCGACGCCGTGCAGGGCGAACTGACCAGCGCCCTGCGGCGGCAGCGATACCGGCAGGAGGACATCTTCCACGATATGGGTACCGCCCGCGACGAAACCGCGTCGTTCGGGCCGGCGGTCAACCTCATGATGGTGGACAACGAGATCGTGCTCGGCACCACCACCGGCCGGTTGCATGTGCTGACCTCGGGGCCCACCGCGGACCTGTTCGTCAACATCTATCCCGGTGCCGGCCGCGACAGCACCCAGATCGATTTCCAGGGCAACCCGAGCGCCTACAGCAGTGCCGAACTCGCCACCCACCACACCCGGTTCCTGAGGTTCCTGCACGAATTCCTGGCCGGCGGACCGGACCACCCGGTCAGCACCCTGCCGCTGCTGGATCCGGCGGAACGGGCCACGCTGCTACCCGTACGAGGACCGGAAAGCGTCGGCGACCGGCTGCTCCCCGATATCCTCGCCGCCGGCGCCCGCCTCGACCCCGCCGCGACCGCTATCTCCGCAGCCACCGCGACGCTCACCTACCACGACCTCGACACTCGCTCATCGCAGCTCGCGCGATACCTGATCGGCCGCGGCTGCGGGCCGGGGACAGCGGTGGCGATCGTGCTCCGCCGCTCCGCCGAGACGATCGTCGCGGCGTGGGCGGTCGCGAAATGCGGTGCCGCGATCGTGCAGGTCGACCCGGACTATCCGGCGAAACGTATCGAGCACATGATCACCGACAGCGACGCCCGGATGGTGATCACCCTCGACGCCCTCCGGGACCGGCTACCGAGCGCCACGCCGGCCCTGATCGTCGACGCCCCCGCGACCCGGCAGGCCTGCACGGACAGCGGCACCGACCCGGTCACCGACGCCGACCGCACCCGCCCGCTGCACGCCGGCGACCTCGCCTACCTCACCTACACCTCCGGTTCCACCGGTGTGCCCAAAGGTGTGCAGGTCACCCATCACGGACTCGCGAACCTCATCGCCGACCACAGCGACACCCGCGGTATGACCCCGCAGTCGCGGGTGTCCTATGCGCTCTCACCGGCTTTCGACGCCTCCTTCGAGCAGTTCCTCGCCTGTTTCGCCAACGGCGCCACACTGGTGGTCGTGCCGCCGGAGGTGATCGGCGGCGACCGGCTCACCCGGCTACTCGCCGACGAGCACATCACCCACCTGACATTGACACCGGCGATGCTGGCGACCGTGGACCCGCATCCGCTCACCGACCTGCGGGTAGTGGTCGTCGGGGGCGACGTATGCCCGCCACATGTGATCGAACGGTGGTCGCGGCACTGCGCGATGTTCAACGAGTACGGGCCCACCGAAACCACGGTGACCGCCGCGGGCGCCCGGATCCGCCCCGACCGGGACCTCACCATCGGCGGCCCTGTCCGCGGTGTGGCGGCGATGGTGCTGGACCGGGCACTGCAACCGGTACCGGCCGGCACGGCCGGAGAACTGTATCTGGCCGGGCCCGGCCTGGCCCGCGGCTACAACCGCCGGTTCTCCGATACGGCGGCCCGGTTCGTCGCCGACCCCTACGGCGGCCCGGGACAGCGCATGTACCGCACCGGCGACCTCGCCCGCTGGACCGCCGACGATTCGACGGTTTCGCTGGAACTGCTGGGCCGCACCGATTTCCAGGTCAAGATCCGCGGCTACCGGATAGAACCCGCCGAAATCGATGCCGCCCTCACCGCCCACCCGGACGTCGACCTGTCGGTCACCGTCCCGGTGCACAACAATGCCGGTGCCACCGTCCTGGCCTCCTACGTCGTCCCCGTCGACGACCACCGCGCCGACCCGGAGCAGCTACAACGGTTCGCCCGGGAATCCCTGCCACCGCATATGGTGCCGGCGGTGATCGTGCCGCTGGACCGGCTGCCGGTGAACGCCTTCGGCAAACTGGATCGCGCCGCGCTACCGGAACCGGAATTCGGGGCGGCCCCCGCCGGACGCGCCCCGGAAACCGCCCGCGAAATCCTGATGGCCGGCCTGTTCAGGGAAATCCTGGGCGTCCCGCAGGCCGGCGCCGACGACAGCTTCTTCGCCCTCGGCGGTGACAGCATTCTATCGATCCAGCTGGTGTCACGTGCCAAAGCCGTGGGCCTGGGATTCTCCACCCAGGACGTGTTCGAGCACAAAACCGTCGCGGCCCTGGCCACCATAGCCACCGAAGCCGGTGGCGCCCCGCAACTGCGGGAACTACCCGGCGGCGGCACCGGCCCGATCCCACTGTCGCCGATCGTGCACGCCATGCTCGGCCGCGGACACTACGACCGGTTCGCGCAGGCCACTCTCGTCGAACTACCCGACCGCCTCGACCCCGGCCACCTCACGCGCGCCTTGCAGACACTGCTGGACCGTCACGACATGCTGCGCGCCGCCCTGCACGTCACCGCCGCCGGCGAACACCGGCTCGAAGTCCCGGCCCCCGGATCCATCGACGCCGCCGCCACCCTCACCGACGTCACACTGCGCGACCGCGACGCCACCGAAGTCGATCGGCACCTGCAGGCGGCCGCGGACCGCCTCGACCCCGCCGCCGGTGTGCTGGTGCAGGCCGTCCGCATCCAGGACGGCACCGGCGCCGGACCGGACCTGCTGTGGCTGGTGATCCATCACCTCGCCGTCGACGCGGTATCGTGGCGGATCCTGCTCGCCGACCTCGCCCACATCTGGCTACAGGTCTCCACAGGTGAGGACCCACAGCCCGGCGCCGGCACCACCTCGGTGCGCCGCTGGGTCCACGGCCTCACCGAACAGGCATCCGCGCGGCGTCCGGCGGAACTGTCCCGCTGGAAAGAGATGCTCGCCGACGGTGACCGGCCACTCGGGTCACGGCCATTGGACCCCGAACGAGATGTCATGGCCACCGCCGGGCGGATCGAGTTGCGTATCCCGGCCGATATCACCGAAGCGGTGCTCACCACCCTCCCGGCCCGGTTCCACGGCAGCGCCAACGACCCGCTGCTCGCGGCGCTCGCGCTCGCTTTGGCGCAATGGCGGGCCCGGCGCGGCGAATCCGCCGGCACGGAACTGATCTCACTGGAAGGTCACGGCCGCGAAGAGCAGGCGGTGCCGGGCGCGGATCTCAGCGCTACCGCCGGCTGGTTCACCACCCGGTTCCCGGTCCGGCTCGAAATGTCCGGCGTCGACCTCGACGACGCCTTCGCCGGTGGCCCCGCCGCGGGGTCGGTGATCAAACAGGTGAAGGAACAGTTGCGCGCGGTCCCGGACAACGGGATCGGCTACGGGATGCTGCGTGCGCTCGATCCCGTGGGTAGCGCCGAACTCGGGAACGCGCCGGAACCCCAGATCAGTTTCAACTATCTGGGGCGGGTGGGTGTCCACGATCATTCGGGGGCGTGGACACCCACCACCGAATTCACCTCACTCACCGCGACCACGGACCCGCGGATGGCGCTACCCGCAGTACTGGATATCAACGCGATCGCCGAACCCGGCCCCGACGGCCTCGAACTCGACGCCACCTGGGAGTTCGCGCAGAACATCGTGGCCGCCGACGCCATAGCGGAACTGGCCGATCTGTGGGTGCGGGCCCTGCACGGCCTGGCCGCACATCTGCACACCGAACCCGCCGGGGGGCACACACCGTCCGATTTCCCGCTGGTCTCGGTATCGCAGACCGATATCGACGGCTGGTCCCGGGAATTCCCGGCGATGACCGACGTGTGGCCGCTGACCGCGCTACAAACCGGGCTGCTGTTCCACACCCTCTACGACCGCGACGGCGACGACAGCTACATCGTGCAGGCGACACTGACTCTCGCCGGCGAAGTCGACCCGCAGCGGATGCGGCGGGCCGCGCAGACGCTGATCGACCGGCACGACAGCCTGCGCACCGCCTTCGTCGAAACAGCCGACGGCCCACGCCAGATCGTCCTGCAGAATGTCCGGGCCGACTGGCGCGAAACCGACCTCGGTAACCACGACCCCACCGACCGCGACCACGAAATACACCGCCTCACCACCGAAGCGGCGGCACCGTTCGACCCCGCCCACCCGCCGCTGCTGCGGTTCCGGCTGCTGCGCACCGGCGCCACCGAATACCGGCTGCTGATCACCGACCATCACCTCGTACTGGACGGCTGGTCGATGCCGCTGCTGATCCACCAACTACTCGTCCTGTACACCAACGGTAGTGATGCGGCCGATCTCGCGGCCCCCCGCTCGTTCCGCGACTACCTGCAATGGCTGCACACCCAGGACGACGACGCCACCACCACCGCCTGGCAGCAGATGCTGGCCGGAGTGGACAACCCGACCCGAGTCGCCGGCCGCCCGGACCGTACGGGCAGCGCACCCAGCGGTGAGGTCGGGCTCGACCTCGACACCGGCACCGCCGCCGCGGTACTCGACCTGGGCCGCTCCCACGGTGTCACCGCCGGCACCACCGTCCAGGTGGCGTGGGCGATGCTGCTCACCGCCCTCACCGGACGATCCGACGTGGTGTTCGGTAACACGGTGTCGCACCGGCCGCCGCAGCTACTCGGCGTCGAACACATGGTGGGCCTGTTCATCAACACCCTGCCGGTACGGGTCCGGTTCGACCCCCACGAAACCGTCGCCGACCTACTGATCCGGGTGCAATCCGAACAAGCCGCGATGCTCGAACACCGCCATATCGGATTGGCGGAACTGCAGCACGCCACCGGGATCGCCGATATGTTCGACACCGTCACGGTGCTGGAATCCTATCCACTGGACCAGGAAGGCCTGGCCCGCGACCTCGACGCCGCCGGACTACAGCTGATCGACCTCGACGCCCAGGACGCCACCCCGTACCCGCTGAGCCTGCAGGTCACCCCACCGCGTCCCACCGGCGACGACGCCGGCACCTACACGGTCACCCTGCGCTACGCCACCGACCGGTTCGACGCCGAACAGGCCACCACCCTGCTCGCACGATTCGAACAGATCCTGACCCAACTGGTCACCGCCCCCGCCACCCGCACCGCCGCCGTCACCCCCGGCCACACCCCGGAAACCCGCGAACCGCTACCGGCCACCGGTGCGCCCGCCCTCCCCGAACGCACCCTGCACGACATCCTCACCGCCACCGCCCACCGATACCCGGACGCCGCCGCCGTACGATCCGGCGACACCACCCTCACCTACCGTGCACTACAGCAGCGCGCCGACGAGCTCGCCGCCCTGCTCACCGACCGCGGTGCCCGCCCCGAAACCTTCGTCGCCCTCGCACTGCCACGGTCGATCGACCTGGTCGTCGCGATCTGGGCGGTCACGAAAACCGGTGCCGCGTTCATCCCCCTCGATCCCGCCAACCCCGGCGAACGGATCGCCGGGATGCTGGCGGATTCGGGCGCCGGCCTGGGTATCACCACCGCCCCCGTCGCCGCGCACCTCCCCGGCGCCGTCGACTGGCTGACCCTCGACGACACCACCCACACCCCGCGCCCGGCGCCCGCCCGGCCGTCGACACCGGCGACACCCGAGGCCACCGCCTACCTGATCTTCACCTCGGGGTCGACCGGCACCCCGAAAGCGGTGCAGGTGACCCACCGCGGTCTGGCAGACCTCGTCGCCGCCCAGACCGAAGCCTTCGGTGCGGATTCCACCGCCACGGTATTACAGGCCGCCTCGCCCGGTTTCGACGCCAGCATCTCGGAACTGCTGCTGGCCCACGGCAACGGTGCCTGCCTGCTGATCGCGCCCCCCGACGTGTACGGAGGCGCGGACCTGACCGAACTACTGCGCACCGGACAGGTCACCCACGCCATCATCACCCCGTCCGTACTGAACACCCTGGATCCAGCGCAGCTACCGGCCCTCACCTCCATAGCGGTGGTCGGTGAAGCAACCGGCACGGACACGGTGAACCGGTGGGCCCCCGGCCGGCGCCTCATGAACCATTACGGACCGACCGAAACCACTATCTGGGCCACCGGATCCGCCGACCTGCACCCCGGGGAGCCGGTGACGATCGGCGGCCCCATCCGCGGCGTCTCGGTGGCGGTACTCGATATGTGGCTGCGCCCGGTACCGGCCGGGGTCGCGGGGGAGCTGTACCTCGGCGGGCCGGGCCTGGCGCGCGGCTATTTCGGCCGGCCCGCCACCACCGCCTCCCGTTTCGTGGCCGACCCCCGATCGGGTCGCGGTGAACGCCTCTACCGCACCGGTGATTCCGTGCGCTGGATACACGGACACACCGGACTCGAACTGGAATACCTGGGCCGCAACGATCAACAGGTCAAGATCCACGGCCTGCGCATCGAACCGGGCGAGATCGACACCCAGCTCGGCCGCCACCCCGCAGTGGCAGGCGCCGCCACCGTCGCCCGCACCGGACCCACCGGCGAACCGATACTGGTGTCCTATATCGTCCCCGCACCCGGCGCAACCCCGGACACCACGGAACTACACGACCACCTCGACCGCACCCTCGCCCACTACATGAACCCAGCGGCGATCATCGAACTCGACGCGATGCCGGTCACCGCCACCGGCAAAATCGACCGCAAAGCGCTGCAACAGCACGAATTCACGGCAGCCGATACCGCGGGACGGGCCCCCTCCACCCCCGACGAACACACCATGGCAGACCTGTTCGCACAGGTCCTGCATCTGGACAACGTGTCCGCCGACAGCAACTTCTTCACCCTCGGCGGCGACAGCATCGTCTCGATGCGCCTGGTCGCACTGGCCAAAGCCGCCGGCCTCGTCCTCACTCCCCGCGAAGTGTTCGAAGGGAAAACGGTGGCCGCGCTCGCCGCCACCGCCCGCCACGACCTTCCCACCACCGACACCGCCACGCGGTTCCCGCTCGTCACCCTCGACAAACCCGAAATCACCGCGCTGCGGCAGCAATATCCCGGGCTGGCCGAAATATGGCCCCTGTCACCGATGCAATCCGGTATCCACTTCCACTCCACATTCACCACCGGCGAGGACATCGGCAGCACCGACAACTACACCGTCCAGACCGTCATCGGATTCACCGGCGATATCGACACCGGCCGCCTGCACCGCGCCGCGCAGGCACTGATCGACCGCCACGACATCCTGCGCGCCGGATTCGTCGAAACAGCCTCCGGACCACACCAGATCGTCCTCCAGCACGCCGACACCGTATTCCAGGAATACGACCTGACCCACGAGGAACTGCCCACAGCCACCGATATCGCCGCAGCCGACGCCGCAGCCGGTTTCGATCTGTCCGCGCCGCCGCTGATCCGGTTCACCCTGCTCCGCCTCGAACCCGGCGTGCACCGACTGCTCGTCACCAACCATCATGTGATCCTCGACGGCTGGTCGATGCCGCTGCTCCTGGGTGAACTCCTCGAAAACTACGGCGCACCCGAACATATCGGCACCACCGGACCCGCCCCCTCCTACCGCGACTACCTGACCTGGCTGCAACAGCAGAACCCCGCCGACTCCAAAGCCGCGTGGGCACAGGAATACGCGGACGTGGATTCCCCCACCCACGTTGCCCGCACAACCTCCACCGAGAGCACCGCAGCCGAGGTGAACGCCGACCTGCCCGCCGACCTGTACAGCGCATTGCGTGCGGTCGCCGCCGACACAGCAGTCACCGTCAACACGGCTGTCGCCGCGGCCTGGGCACTGAACCTGCGCGTCCTCACCGGCGACACCGACGTGATCTTCGGGTCCGCCGTCTCGGGCCGGCCACCGGAACTGCCGGACGTGGACCGCGCCCTCGGCATGTTCCTCAACACCATCCCCGTCCGGGTCCGGCTCGACCCGGCGCAGACACTGCGCGACCTGCTGACCCGGATCCAGGACCAGCACGCCCGCATGCTCGACCACCACTACATCGGGCTGCCCGAAATCCATCGCAGCGCAGGCGTCACCGAATTGTTCGACACCGCGATCGCCTTCCAATCGTTCCCCGTCGACCGCCCCGCCCTACAACAACTCGTCGAATCCGCAGGCCTGCGCATCGGTGAAATCAGTGGTGTCGACGCCACCCCGTTCCCGCTGAGCCTCGTCGTCGCCCCCACCGGCGACGACGCACCGGGCCTGCGGATCACCCTCCGCTTTCTGGAGGACGAATTCGACAGCGTCCGCGCCCACCAGATCCTCGCCCGGTTCGTCGACGTCCTCACCCGCATCGCCCGCGAACCCGCCACCCGGCTCGGCGCACTGGCAGTACCCGGCGCACCGGCCACCACCCACCCGGATACCGCCCACCACACCCCGGACACCCTCGCCGGCATCCTCACCACCACCGCCGCCACCACACCCGCCGCCGTCGCCGCACGCTACGGCGCGACGACCCTCACCTACCGGGAACTCGACGAACAATCCAACCGACTCGCCCGCATCCTGCTGCGCCGCGGCGCCCGGCCCGGCCGGATCACCGCCCTCGCACTCCCACGGTCCCTCGCCGGTGTCGTAGCGCTGTGGGCGGCCGCCAAAGCGGGCACCGCGTTCGTCCCGATCGACCCGAACCTGCCCGCCGGGCGGATCGAATTCCTACTGTCGGATTCGGCGGCCCCGGTCGGCGTCACCGATACCGCCACCGCACCGAGCCTGCCCACCGGAATCGACTGGCTGATCATCGACGACGACCACACCCACCGCGACGTGGCCGCCGAATCACCGGAACCGATCACCGACACCGAACGCGGCACCCCGCTGCACCCCGACCGCAGCGCCTACGTCATCTACACCTCCGGCTCCACCGGCACCCCCAAAGGTGTCCTGGTAGGGCACCGCGCCCTCACCGATGTCGTCGCGGCGCAACAGCGCACACTGCACGTCGACGAACAATCCACGGTCCTGCAGGTCGCCTCACCCAGTTTCGACGCCAACCTGTTCGAACTACTCATGGCACACGGGTCCGGTGCGCGGCTCGTCATCGCACCCCCCGACGTGTACGGCGGCCGCGAACTGGCCGAACTCATCCGCCGCGAACACATCTCCCACGTGGTGATCACCCCGTCCGCCCTGTCCACCGTCCCCGTCGCCGACCTCACCGGCCTCCAGGTCCTGGCCACCGCCGGCGAACCCGTCGGCCGGGAACTGGTCGAACGGTGGGCACCGGGCCGCACCGTGATCAATCTCTACGGCCCCAGCGAAACCACCATCTGGGCCACCGCCGGCGAACTGACCGCCGCCGCACCGATCGGCATCGGCCGCCCCGTCGGCCCCGTCACCACCGCCGTCCTCGACACCTGGCTGCGGCCCGTACCACAGGGCGTGGCCGGCGAACTGTACCTGCTCGGACCGGGCCTGGCCGAAGGCTACATCGACCGGCCCGGACTGACCGCCGCCCGGTTCATCGCCTGCCCGTTCGACACCGGCGGTGCCCGCATGTACCGCACCGGCGATATCGTCCGCCGCAACCCCGGCGGCGACCTCGAATTCGTGGGACGCAACGACTTCCAGGTGAAAGTCCGCGGCTCCCGCGTCGAACTCGGCGAAATCGATGCCGTCCTGACGGCCCGCCCCGACATCGGCTTCGCGACCACCCTCCCGCACAGCGACGGAGGACCGGCACGACTGGTGTCCTACGTGGTGCCCACACCGGACACACACGTATCGGTCGAAACACTGACCGCCGCACTCGCCGACGCGCTCCCCACCTACATGGTGCCCGCCGCGATCATGATCCTCGACGACGTACCGCTCACCACCCACGGCAAACTCGACCGCGGCCGGCTCCCCGAACCCGAATTCACCGCCCGCGAATACCGAGCCCCCGCCACCCCGCAGGAAGAACTGGTCGCCGACACCTACGCCCAGGTCCTCGGCGTACACCGGGTCGGCGCCGACGACGACTTCTTCGCCCTCGGCGGCGATTCGCTCAGCGCATCACTGGTGGTGGCCCGCGTCGGTGCCGCCCTCGGCGCCCGCGTACCGGTACGGGCCCTGTTCGAAGCACCCACCGTCGCCGCCCTCGCCCGCCACACCGCCGCCCTGCGCAGCGGTGACCGGATACCGCTCACCGCCCGCCCACACCCCGAACCCACACCGCTGTCGCTGGCCCAGCAGCGCATGTGGTTCCTCAACCGATTCGAACCCGACTCCGCCGCCTACAACATTCCCGTGATGCTGCACCTCACCGGCCACCTCGACACCGGCGCGCTGCACCACGCCCTCACCGACGTCATCGCCCGCCATGAAGTACTACGCACCATCTACCCCGAAACCGCCGGCGAACCCCGGCAACAAGTCCTGCCCGAACCCGCACCGGCCCTGCACATCCTCCCCGCCGACACCGCCACCCTGACCGACACCGTCACCACGTTCGTACGCACCGGATTCGACGTCACCACCGAGGTCCCGCTCCGCATCGGACTGTTCGATCTCGGCACCGGCGAATACATGCTCGTCCTCGTCGTGCACCACATCGCCGGCGACGGACAATCGATGGGCCCACTGGCCCGCGATGTCGTCACCGCCTACGCGGCCCGCGCCGGCGGCCACGCACCCCACTGGCAACCCCTGCCCGTCCAATACGCCGACTACGCGCTATGGCAGCGGGAAGTCCTCGGCGCCGCCGACGACCCCGAATCGCTGCTGTCGGCCCAGCTGCGGTTCTGGCGCGACACCCTCACCGACGCCCCCGACCACCTCGACCTGCCCACCGACCGCCCCCGCCCACCGGTCGCGTCCCTCACCGGAGGCCGCATACCCGTCGATATCGGTGCCACCCTGCACACACAGCTACTCGACCTCGCCCGCACCCGAGGCTCCTCCCTGTTCATGACGATGCACGCCGCCCTCGCCGCAGTACTCGGCCGGCTCAGCAGCAGCGACGACATCGTGATCGGCACCCCCGTCGCCGGACGCGGCGAACCCGGCCTCGACGACCTCGTCGGCATGTTCGTCAACACCCTCGCCCTCCGCACCCCCATCGACACCGGCGAACCGTTCACCGAACTCCTCACCCGCACCCGCGACACCGACCTCGCCGCCTTCGAACACGCCGACGTACCGTTCGAACGGGTCGTAGAAGAACTCAACCCGCAACGCACCGCCGACCGGCACCCCCTGTTCCAAGTGATGCTCGCCTTCCAAAACCTCGCCGGCACCGACGTCGAACTCCCCGGCGTCACCGCATCCCGCGCCGACGTCGACACCGGACTATCCCAATTCGACCTGCAACTGATCCTCGCCGACTCCTACGACGACGGGGGAGCGGCCCGCGGACTCTCCGGAACCCTCACCTACGCCCGCGACCTGTTCGACGACACCACCGCACACCAACTCGTCGCGCGCCTGCTCCGCGTCCTGGAAGCCGTCACCACAAACCCCGCCGTAGCCGTCGGCGATATCGACTGGCTCGACACCGCCGAACACCACGACCTGCCGGCCAGGATCGGGCCCCGCCCCCGCGGCCCACAACCACCCGCCCTGCTACCGGACGTGTTCGCCGCCGCCGTCCACGACAACCCCACCGGCACCGCCCTCATCTCCGGCGATACCGAACTCACCTACCGGCAACTCGACACCCGGTCCAACCAGCTCGCGCGGCTACTGATCCGCCGCGGCGCCGGACCCGAACACCCCGTCCTCGTCGCCACCGGCCGCACCACCGAAGCGATCATCGCCTGGTGGGCCGTCGTCAAAACCGGTGCACCCTACGTCCCGGTGGACCCCCGCTATCCCACCGGCCGCATCGAACAAATGGTCACCGACTCCCACGCCCACCTCGGCGTCACCCTCACCACCGCCCGACCCCAACTCCCCGGCAGCATCGACTGGATCCTCCTCGACTCCCCGGCCGGCAACCCCCAACTCGACACCGAAACCACCGAACCCGTCACCGACACCGACCGGATCCGGCCACTCCGCCCCCACAACACCGCCTACATCGTATTCACCTCCGGATCCACCGGCCGCCCCAAAGGCGTCGCCGTCACCCACACCGGCATCGCCGACTTCGTCGCCGCACAACGCAGCGGCACCCCACCCCACACCACCGACCGCGTCCTGCACTTCGCCTCACCCTCCTTCGACGCCTCCCTCCTCGAAATCCTGCTCGCCGCCGGCCGCGCCGCCACCCTCGTCATCGCACCCACCGGCATCTACGGCGGCAACGAACTCGCCCAATTCCTCCGCACCCACCACATCACCCACGCCTTCGTCACCCCCGCCGCCCTCGCCTCCGTCGACCCCACCGGCCTCGACGACCTCCACACCGTCATGTCCGGCGGCGACGAAGTCCCCGCCGACCTCATCAACCGGTGGGCCGGCACCGACCGCGCCGGAACCCGCCGATTCCAGGTCCTCTACGGCCCCACCGAAACCACCATGGTCGCCACCGCCACCGGCCCCGTGCCCGCCGGCGAACGACCCACCATCGGCAGCCCGCTTCCCGGAATGCAGGCACTGATCCTCGACGACCGCCTCCGGCCCGCACCCGTCGGCGTCACCGGCGAACTGTATCTCGCCGGACCCGCCCTGGCCCGCGGCTACCTCCACCGCGCCGCCACCAACTCCGCCCGATTCACCGCCTGCCCCTACGCAGAACCCGGCAGCCGCATGTACCGCACCGGCGACCTCGTCCGGTGGAACACCCACGGCGATATCGAATTCGTGGGACGCAACGACTTCCAGGTGAAAGTCCGCGGCTACCGCGTCGAACTCGGCGAAATCGACACCGCACTCGGCGCCCGTCCCGATATCGCCTACGCCGTCACCATCCCACACCGCGACGGCACCGGACCCGTCACCCTCGTCTCCTACGTGGTCCCGGCCCCCGGCGCCGACATCGCCGCCGACACCCTCACCACCGCACTCACCGACACCCTCCCCGCCTACATGGTGCCCACCACGATCATGGTCCTCGACCGGATCCCGCTCTCACCCAACGGCAAACTCGACCGCAAAGCCCTCCCCGCACCCGTCCGGCAAGCCAAACAATTCCGGGCGCCCGCCTCCCCGGTCGAAGAAATCGTGGCCGGCGTATTCGCCGACGTACTCGGCCTCGACCGCACCGTCGGCGCCGACGACGACTTCTTCGAACTCGGCGGCAACAGCCTCGTCGCCACCCGCGTCGCCGCCCGCATCGGCGCCGCCCTCGACGCAAGCGTCCCCGTCGCGATGATCTTCGACGCACCCACCGTCGCCAAACTCGCCGCCCGCGCCGAATCCCACGCCGACACCGGACGCGTAGCCCTCACCCCACAACCCCGGCCCCCGCACATCCCGCTGTCCCACGCCCAGCAGCGCATGTGGTTCCTCAACCGATTCGAACCCGACTCCGCCGCCTACAGCATCCCCATCATCATCCGCCTCACCGGCCACCTCGACACAGACGCCCTGCACCACGCCCTCACCGACGTCATCGACCGGCACGAAGTACTACGCACCATCTACCCGCACACCGACGGCGAACCCGCACAAGTCGTCCTCCCCGCCGACCACACCACACCACCCCTGCAACCCACCCCGATAGACGAAACCGATCTACCCGCCACGATCGCCGGTTTCGTCGCCACCGTATTCGACGTGACCCGCGAAGTACCGTTACGCGCCCGGCTCTACAACACCGGCCCCGACACCTGGGTCCTGGCCGTCGTCATGCACCACATCTGCGGCGACGGATCGTCGCTCGCCCCACTGGCCCGCGACATGATGATCGCCTACCAGTCCCGAGTCCACGGCCGCCCACCCACCTGGAAACCACTACCGGTCCAATACGCCGACTACACCCTCTGGCAGCACACAGTCCTGGGCCCCGAAAACGACCCCGACTCGCTGCTACGCGCCCAAATCGACTACTGGACCACCCAGCTCGCCGACCTACCGCCCCTACTCGAACTACCCGCCGATCACCCGCGACCGGCGATCCAGACCTACACCGGCGCCGATATCCCACTCACCGTCGACGCCGACCTCCACGCCGATCTGGAGAAAATCGCACGCACCCACAACACCACCCTGTTCATGGTGTTCCACGCCGCCCTCGCCGCCACCCTCGGCCGCCTCGCGGCCACCGACGATATCGCCATCGGCACTCCCTACGCCGGACGCGGCGAACCCGAACTCGACGACCTCGTCGGCATGTTCGTCAACACCCTCGTCCTGCGCACCCGCCTCACCGACCACATGACCTTCACCGAACTCCTCGATCACATCCGCGACACCGACCTCGCCGCCTTCGGGCACGCCGACGTCCCGTTCGAACGCCTCGTCCAAGAACTCAACCCCGTACGCTCCCACGCCCACCACCCCCTGTTCCAGGTGATGCTCGCCTTCCAAAACCAGACCGGCACCGAATTCGAACTCCCCGGACTCACCGCCGCCGCCGTCGAAGCCGACACCGCGACCTCCCTGTTCGACCTCCAGATCACCGTCTCCGACACCTACAGCCCCACCGGCGCACCCACCGGAATCACCGGTGGAATCACCTACGCCACCGACCTGTTCGACCCGGCCACCGCCACCGCCGTCGCCGACCGCCTGCACCGGATGCTGCGCGCACTCGCCACCGACCCCACCCAGCAGGTCCACGACATCGACCTCCTCGACACCAGCGAACACGACGCCGTCCTGCACCGCTGGAACGCCACGAACCACCCCCTCGACCCCGACGAAACCCTCGCCGCCTTGTTCACCCGCGCCGCCGCAGCCCACGCCGACCGGCCCGCCGTCGAATCCGGCACCCACACCCTCACCTACGCCGAATTCGCCGCCCGCGTCAACCGCCTCGCCCGCTGGCTCATCACCCGCGGCGTCGGCCCCGACACCCTGGTCGCGCTACGCATGCCCCGATCCCTCGACCAGATCACCGCCATGCACGCCGTCCACGCCGCCGGCGGCGGATACGTACCCATCGACCCCACCCACCCCGCCGACCGCATCGAGTACATGCTCGACACCGCCGCACCCGTCGTCGAACTCACCACCCTCGACGGACTCGACCTCACCGGATACGACGACACCCCCGTCACCGACACCGATCGCCACCACCCGCTACGACCCCACAACACCGCCTACGTCCTGTTCACCTCCGGATCCACCGGCCGCCCCAAAGGCGTCGCCGTACCGCACAGCGCGGTACTCAACCAACTGCACTGGATCATCGACACCTACCGTCTCACCGCCGCCGACACCGTCCTGCAGAAAACCCCCGCCACCTTCGACGTCTCGGTGTGGGAACTGTTCGCCACCCTCGCCGTCGGCGCCCGCCTCGTCATCGCCCGCCCCGACGGACACACCGACCCCGCCTACCTCGCCGACACCATCGACGACCGGCACATCACCCTCACCTCCTTCGTCCCGTCCATGCTCGCCGCATTCGCCGACGCCGCACCCGCACAATCCCTCGAATCACTGCGCGCGCTACTCGTCGGCGGCGAAGCGTTCGGCGCCGACGTGGTCGCCACCGCGCGCCGCGCCATGCCCACCACCGAACTACACAACCTCTACGGCCCCACCGAATTCACCCTGCACGCCACCTCCCACCACGTCGCCGGAACCGACGACGGCAGCGTCCCCATGGGCACACCCGTCTGGAACGTCCGCGCCCACGTCCTCGACTCGCGCCTGCGCCCCGTCCCACCCGGCGTAGCAGGAGACCTCTACCTCGCCGGCAACCAGATCGCCCGCGGATACCACGCCCGCCCCGGCCTCACCGCGGAACGATTCGTCCCCGACCCCTTCACCGACGGCCAACGCATGTACCGCACCGGCGACCGCGCCCGGCGCCTGCGCACCGGCGAACTGGAATACCTGGGCCGCACCGACTTCCAGGTGAAACTCCGCGGCCTGCGCATCGAACTCGGCGAAATCGAAGCCGTCCTCGCCGAACACCCCACCGTCGCCCGCGCCATCGCCGCCGTACACACCTCCGGCACCGGCGACCGGCTCATCACCTACCTCGTCCCCACAGCCGGCGCCACAGTCGATACCGACGCCGTCCTCGCCCACGCCGCCACCGAACTACCCGACTACATGGTGCCCACCACCGTCATGGTGCTCGACACCGTACCGTTCACCGCCTCCGGCAAACTCGACCGCAAACGCCTACCCGAACCCGTATTCGAGGTAGGGGAGTACCGCGAACCCGAATCCTGGCTCGAAGGACAAGTCGCCCGCGCGTACGGACACGTCCTCGGCGTAGACCACGTCGGCGCCGACGACGACTTCTACGCTCTCGGCGGCAACTCCCTGAAGTCGGTACAGGTCGTCAGCGAACTACGCAAGGAACTCGACTACGAGGTCCCCGTCAGCTGGATCCTGTCCGACCCACGCCCCGCCGAACTCGCCAAACGCATCGAAACCGGGATGCGCACCGGACACGTCACCACCGAATCCACCACCCCCGGATTCGATGTCCTGCTACCGATCCGCACCACCGGAACGCAACCCCCGCTGTTCTGCATCCACCCCGCCTCGGGCCTGGCCTGGAGCTACCGTCCCCTCGGCGAATACCTCACCGCCGACCGGCCGATCTACGGAATCCAGGCACCACAGCTCACCGGCGCCTCCGACGGGACAGGCACCATCGAAGACACCGCACGCCGGTACCTCGACGAGATCCGCACGGTCCAGCCGCACGGCCCGTACCACCTCCTCGGCTGGTCACTCGGCGGTCAGATCGCCCATGCGGTCGCCGCCGAAATGCGGGCCGCCGGTGAACAGGTCGCGCTGTTGGCCCTACTCGACGCCGAAGTGGACGGTATGGACCGATCCGCGGTCACCTCCGTGACCGCGGGCGAATTGGTCAGCAACCTGGGGCCGGTCATGGGCATCGATTTCGTCGACGAAGACGCCACCGCCGAGGAAGCTGCCGCGCTGATCGAACAGAAACTCGGGGACAGTCTCGGTATCGACGCCACCCTGATCCAGCGCATGACAGACTCCTACAACCACTCGATCCGCGCGGCCGCCGACTGGCGACCACGGCTTCTCGACAGCGACCTGCTGTACTTCACCGCGACCAGCGAAAGACGGTCCGACGCCACCGGACACCGAGGATGGGAGCCGGTGGTCCGCGGATATGTCACCAATATCGATATCGACGCGACCCACCTCGCGATGACCGAACCCACCGTGCTGGCTCGCATCGCGCGTGTGCTCGACGAAAGATTCGATACCTAGGCGGGCCCGGAGCCGCCCGGTCCGGCCCGTGCCATGCTGTCGCCGGGCGAGTAGGACGGAACCGGACCGGGCGGGTGCCCGGTCCGGTTCGTCCGCACCGGTACGCCCGGTGACACCATCGCTCAGCGATTGACGATCCGGGCCGGCACCATCAAGGTGAAGAGCGCCCCGATGATCAGCAGAACTGTGAGCGCGTAGATTCCCAGATCCGTGTGGCCGGTGGCGGTTTTGATCCAGCCGAGCATGTACGGAGCGAGGAATCCGGCGATCGCGCCGCACGAGTTGATCAAGGCAATTCCGCTCGCGGCACCGAGTCCGGAGAAGAATGCCGGGGGGAGATTCCAGAACATCGCGGTGATCGTGATGCATCCGGCGGCGGCGAAGCACAAGCTGATCATCGACGCGACAACGTTCGAACTGAGCGACACACTCACCGCAAGCCCGCCCGCACCGACGAAGAACGGCACGATGACATGCCATTTGCGTTCCAGGGTCCGGTCCGAGTGCGCGCCCACCACGAGCAACGCGACGACAGCGCACGTATACGGGATCGCCGACAACAGACCGACATGGAGCAGGTTCGACACCCCCGTCTGGTTGATCAGTGACGGAAGCCAGAAGGAAAGCCCGTACGTTCCGGCGCTCTGGCAGAATGCTATCGCGATCAAGATCAATACATACTTGTTCCGCAACATACTGCGCAGGCTCGTGATGGCGTAGGACTCCTTCATGGCAACATCTGCCGCAATATCGGTTGCAACGAGCTCTCGCTGCTCATCGGTCAGCCACGTCGCCCGCTGGGGAGTATCGGTGATCAGCCAGTACGCCATGATGCCCAGGACGAGCGTCGGGATCGCTTCGAGTACGAACATCCACTGCCAGCCGGCGTAGCCGTGCCAGTTGTCGAGCGAGGTCAGGATCAGACCCGACAGCGGGCCCCCGATGATCCCGGACAACGGGATCGCACAGTAGAACAACGCGGTCATCTTGGCCCGGCGGCGGGAAGGAAACCAGTAGGTGAGGAGCAGAATAACCCCCGGGAAGAAACCGGCCTCGGCCGCCCCGAGAAGAAAACGCAGTATATAGAACTGCAAGGGTGTCTCGACGAATGCGAAGAGCGACGAGATCACTCCCCACAGCAGCATGATCCGCATGATCGTCTGCTTGGCGCCGATCCGGTGCATATACAGATTGCTCGGCACTTCGAAGATGAAATAACCGACGAAGAACAAGCCGGCACCGAGCCCATAGACGGCCTCACTGAATCCCAGATCGTCCAGCATCTGCAACTTCGCAAATCCGACATTCACCCGATCCAGGAAGGACGCGACGAAACACGCCATCAGGAATGGCATGAGACGCCATGTAATTTTCCGGTAGGTGCGGGACTCGAGCGCGGCACGATCCTCGCTCGACGTGGTGGCACGAGTCATCTTGGTCGTCCTTCGAAGAAGGGTGCACACAGTGCGCCCTCGGTTGCTGAAAGGAATGCCGAGTGCAGCAATGATCTCGGCGTTATCGCGGCAGACGAATCGCGAGAAAGGTTCCACAAGAAGTGGGAGCACCGAAACTCGCGGGCCGCGGAGAAGTGGGACATTCAGAGGACCACCCGGATGTCGTAACCGGAAAATGATGGCAGCCAGCAGGTTACGATCATCCGGGAGGTTGCGGTATCTGCGGATCAGGCGGCGTCGGTGATACCGGACCCGGCGCCCGCAATGAGACAGTGGAGCTCTACTTGTCGTTCTTCTTGCGCTCGAGAATCTCGGCGTCGGTGTACCAGGTCTTACGCGGCGGTGACTTGACCTCCAACTGGACGCAATCCTCCAGTGCCTCGCTCATATGCGGCACACCACGGGGATGTAACCAGGTGTCACCGGCCTCGGCGATGAACTCTTCGTCTCCGATAACGAGGCGGAGACGCCCACGCAGCAGATACCCGATGGACTCGTGGTCGTCGTGGACGTGCATGGGGTCGACCATTCCCTTCCCCTTGAACGCCTCGATGAAGATGATCTCCTTACCCACCATCAACGGCTTCACCGTGAGTTCACCGTCCTCGACGGCATCCTCGATGAGGCTCACGGGATCGGCGGGCACATCCGCGTTCTCGACAAAGTTACGTCCTGTGGGCTGGATCAATCGATCCTCGGGTTCGATAGCCATGATCACTCCTGTTGTTGATGGGTTGATGCCTGCGGGGTCGTCAAGACCACATGAGCAGGTCGTTGTTCGCGTTCACACCGAGAAACGAGCCGATCGAGACACGTCCCTCGGACGCGGATCCAGCGGCGATCTTGTGCGGGTTACGCGGGTTGAACAGCACGATCTCGCCCACATTCGGCGCGAATGTGAAGCTCTGCACGGTGGGATCGGATTCCACGGTCGAATCGGGCAGCCCACGGGCCGGGTCGTCGTCCTCGGCAGGGGTCCACGGTGCGTTGTAAACGGTCGTCTGTCCACCCACGCTCGGGCACTGAGTGTAGAGATTCCACGTGATCTGGGCCTCGATCGCACCGATCTCCCACCCCGGTGAGTTGTACGGCGCGAAATCCGCATGCAGATGCACACCGTTCGAGGCGATACGCACCACCACCGGACAATAACTCCCGTATCCGGGTTCGATCGGCACCACAATAGGACCGTCGTAGTACGGGCCCAGCATCTCCCGAAACCTACTGGGAACATCGAACGACTGGTCGTACAGTTTCTGCTGAGCCGCGACAGCAGCCGGCGCGGCATCGAAGAACTCCGCCTTCCGCCCGCCCCCCTGCCGGTACTCGTACATGACGAGACCGAGATAATGCGTCGGAGTCTCGACACTGTAAGACTTCAGATCCGGCGAGTTGTAGACCGCGTTCGTGAACGCGGCACATTCCTCCGCAGAAGCGAAACCACTGATTCGAACAGCCGGTATCTCATTCCGGATGAGAGCCTCGACGGATTCGCTGCTGAGTTCGGCTGCGTCCTCCCGCTTCCAGGTCGGCATACAAATTTCTCCAATCATCGGTGTGCTCTGGCGGTACGGGTTCGGTCGGGCATACTCAGATGGCACCACTGGTGCGCATGGCGTCGATATCGCTGCGGGATCTGGCCAGAACGTCACGAAGCACTTCGTCGGTGTGCTCTCCCAGCTCGGGCCCGAGCCAGCGGATGGAACCCGGCGTACCCGAGAGCTTCGGCGCCACGTTCTGAACCGGGAAATCACCGAGCAGCTTGTGCTGCACAGTGACAATGGCTTCACGGGCCGTGAAATGGGGATCGGCGAGCATGTCCTGCGCCCGGTAGATACGGCCGGCCGGAACACCGGAGTCCTCCAGGAGCTTCAGAAGGTCGTCGGCAATCTGCTGGGAGGTCCACCGGGAAACCAGGTCATCCAGTTCTCCCTGGTTGGCGCCGCGCGCGGTATGACTACCGTACCGAGGGTCGTCCGCCAGTTCCGGTCGGCCCATGGCGATCGCCAGGCGACGAAAAACCGTATCCTGATTCGCTGCGATGAGAATACTGCTCGAGTCCGCAGTGGGGTAGACGTTACTGGGAGCGACGTTCGGCAGTATCGAACCGCTGCGCTCCCGCTGGTAGCCCGTGAGTTCGTACTCCGGAACCGTAGACTCCATGAGCGCCAGAACAGCCTCGTAGATCGCCGAGTCGACTATCTGGCCGCTCCCGGTACGTTGTGCCGAATGCAGCGCCACCAGGGCGCCGATAGTCGCGAAAATCGCTGCGAGAGAATCACCGATCGAGATCCCCGTGCGGCTCGGCAGCGACTCGGGATCTCCGGTGATGTAACGCAGCCCGCCCATCGCCTCACCGATCGAACCGTATCCGGCGCGAGGAGCATAGGGTCCGGTCTGCCCATACCCGGTAACCCGTACCATCACAAGTTTCGGATTGAGTGCCCGCAGCTCTTCGTAGCCGAGTCCCCAACGCTCCAGGGTGCCGGGCCGGAAATTCTCGACGAGAATATCGGCCGTGGCGATCAGGTCGCGGGCAATCTGCTGCCCCTGCGCTGTCCGGAGGTTGCAGGTAACCGATCTCTTGTTCCGGCCCACGACCGGCCACCACAGCGACTCGCCGTGGGATGTGTTGCGCCCCCATTGACGCATCGGATCACCGCGCCCCGGATCCTCCAGCTTGATCACATCGGCATCGAAATCGGCCAGTAGTTGGCCACAGAACGGACCGGCGAGCAGTTGGCCCATCTCGATCACACGCACATTCGACAGCGGACCGCGCGGGCTCGGATCATCCTGCGACGTCGGGTAGGACATAGCGCTCCTCATGGTGTTTCCGGTGCGGGCCGCGGACGTGCCTGCGGGCCCCGCTGCCGGGGCTCCTGTGCGTTCGGCACAGGGATCTGCTCCGGGGGTTGGGGGAGTGGGATGGGGACGGCCGCTACCGGGCGCCGGTGGCCGTCCATTTCGGGTCAAACGAGAACATTGGTGATGTCTTGGCCGATAGCGGTGGTCTCGACGCCCTGCGGCGGCGTAAGCATCGCGGCGCGGGCATTGTGCAGATGCGATCGAACGACGGCCTCCACCCACTCCCCGTCACCCACCCGAAGCGCCGCCACGATTTCGAAATGGTGCGCGAGACTTCTCGCCAGCGACCGCTCCGTATAAACGTTGTAGTTGCGAGTGGCGATCGAGATATGGGTGACCGATGTGAGCGTCGCCAGCAACTGCGGACTGTCGGATGCCTCGAGCAGGGTCGTGTGGAACTGGCGGTTCAGGGTCGCTATCCTGCCGAAATCCCTTTCACCCTCTGCACTTCCGAGCTCCTGCATGGATTCCGCGAGCTGTTCGAGCGTATCGATCGTTTCGGCCGAGAGCCGCCCCGCCGCCTTCCCCGAGGCGACCGGTTCGAGCAATAGCCGGAGATCGAAGATCTCCGCGACCTGCTGCGGCGTCCACGAGGCAATCCGAGCGCCTCGGTTCGGCGCGATCTCCACGAGGCCCTCTGCCGCGAGGCGGGACAGTGCCTCACGCACCGGGGTCCGGCTGACCTGCAGGATCTCGGCCAGTTCGGCCTCACCCAAACGCTCGCCCGCTTCCCAACGCCCGGCCAGGATCTGTTCGCGCAGCAGAGTTGTTGCGCGTAGAGATGCTTGTGACATTCCCACCTCCAAGATTGCATACAGAGTAACCCCACTACGCCGGGTCGGCAACGGAAACAGCCAGAAACTTGCAGGATCTTCCTGATCCTGCACGCTCAGCCAAGAAAGTTGCATACATTTAACGCGCGAGGCACCATTCGACCATGAGCATCGACAGCCGTCCCGCGCCGGCCACGGAACCGAACTCCGAGATCACGATCATCGACGTATCACCACGAGATGGCCTACAGAACGAAAAGACACCGGTATCGACAGACAACAAGCTCACACTGATCAACTCACTGATCACCGCCGGTATCCGCCGAATAGAAGCGACAAGTTTCGTACACCCCCGGCTCGTACCGCAGATGGCCGACGCCGAAGCGGTCGCCGCCGCCCTGCCACGCGGCCACGTCTCCTGGATCGGGCTGGTACTCAATGAACGCGGGCTGGACCGGGCGATCGCCGCCGGCCTGGACGAAGTCAACATCGTCGTCGTCGCCACCGACACCTTCAGCCGAAAGAACCAGGGAACCAGCACACACCAAGGAATCGAACTGTGGACACGCCTCGCGGCACGAGCCCGATCCGCAGGCCTACGCACCACAATCACCATCGCTGCCGCCTTCGGCTGCCCATTCGAAGGCGAAGTACCGATAACCCGGGTAACGGAGCTCATCGCCCGCTGCGTGCAAGCCCAACCCGACGAGCTCGCACTCGCCGACACCATCGGAGTCGGCGTACCCAGGCAAGTTACCGAACTGGCCGGCGCAGCCGCCGCCGAGGCACCCGGCATCCCCCTGCGCTGGCATTTCCACAACACCCGCAACACCGGCTACGCCAACGCACTCACCGCCGCCGCCCTCGGACCCTGCACCCTCGACGCCAGTGTCGGCGGAATCGGAGGCTGCCCATTCGCCCCCGCGGCAACGGGCAATATCGCCACCGAAGACCTGTGGTACCTCCTCGACCGCAACGGAATCGACACCGGCCTCGACATCCACCCACTTCTCGACACCGCGAAATGGCTCGACACTGTGCTCGGATACCGTGTACCCGGTCAACTCGCACGAGCCGGTCTCTTCCCGGCCTCCTGACCACGCGCCGGAGCGAACCTTCCTCTGCGCCTAGTGGATCCGACGCATTGCCGGCAGACGGACAGCACCATAATCTGAACTGCAATTCGAGAGGGGCGAAGTATGTCGCAGAGCAGCTCGGCGTCGATCCGTGCCACGGATCTGTTACGCGAGAAAATCCTTTCCGGACAGTGGGCACAGGGCGAACGCCTCGGCGAAGTCGAGCTCGCCGAGATCCTCGAAGTGAGCCGGACCCCCGTTCGTGAGGCGCTGTCACGCCTGGCGGCCCAAGGGCTGGTGGAGATACTGCCGAACCGCGGAGCCCGGGTAGCAACCTGGACCGCCGAACAACTACGCGAAATCTTCGACTTGAGGATGCTGCTCGAACCCGTCGCCTGCGGAAAGGCCGTGGGACGGCTGACATCGTCCGAACTCGACGAACTCGACGAACTCGCACACCGAATGCACGAACTGGCAGCAGTACCGGCGAACCGTGATTTCATCGCGCTCGCCGAACTCAACCGCCGGTTCCACGCCACCCTGATAGGAGCCTCGGGAAGCCCGCAACTGCAGCAGACACTTGCCTCGGTCGCCCACATCTCGATCGCCACCCAGAACTACCACCACTACACCGACGAGGCACTCGCTCGTAGCCTCGCGCACCATTTCGAAATCGTCGCGGCACTCCGCAGCGGCAACGCCGACTGGGTCGAATCGGTCATGTGCTCACACCTGCACAACGCGCGCGCAGCAATGCTCCCGATTCCGGACGGCACCGCGCCGGGCCGATGAAGATCCACAGCGGAAGGGAACCGGGCGGGGCCAACCGAAGGACTCCCCACCCCGCCCGGTTCTACACGAGCACCCGTGTCACGCAGCACCGTTCGTGGCACCGGAACCTGCGAGTGGGCCCAGCGTTTCACCCGTGATGTACGTCGAATCGGGGGAGACCAGGAACGCGATCGTGCGCGACACATCGATCGGTTCGATCCACGGCACCCCCATCGGATTGATCACATAGGCGTCCCGGATCTGCTGCTCACTCGGGTTGTCGACGCCGGGCAAGAACAATGCCTCACACGCGGGATTGCGGATCATATCTGTGTTGACATTGGTCGGCGTAACCGCATTCACGGTAATCCCCTTACCGGCCAACTCCATAGCTGCCGACTTCACCAAACCGATAACACCCCACTTGGACGCACAGTAGTGGCCCAGGTTGTTGAACCCGATATGCCCACCACCGGACGAGGTGGCAACCACCCGGCCGTAACCTGCCGCGATCATATGCGGCAACACCGCACGGAAAGAATTGAACACCCCGGTCAGATTGATATCGATGGTCTCGGCCCAGACCTGTGGGCTCATCTCGGAGATCTCGACCGCGGTCATGATGCCTGCATTGGCAAGCAGGATGTCGAT
Source organism: Nocardia speluncae NBRC 108251 (assembly GCF_001613245.1). Lineage (GTDB taxonomy): Bacteria > Actinomycetota > Actinomycetes > Mycobacteriales > Mycobacteriaceae > Nocardia > Nocardia speluncae. The sequence continues at coordinate 388,962 of NZ_BDBZ01000001.1, forward strand.
CTTGCCGAACTTGTCGACCACCTCGTCCGCGAAAGCAACCAGACCATCGAAATCGCGCACATCGATCTGACGCGTGTAGACGTCACGACCCTGCGCCCGCACCAAGCGGACGGTTTCGTCGAGGTCCGCCGGGCCTGCCATCGGATACTCGGTTGTGTCATTGTCCTTCAGGGAGTCGACGATGACGATATCCGCTCCCAGGCTCGCAAGGTGCACCGCATGCGACCGTCCCTGACCGCGTGCGCCGCCGGTAACAAAGGCGATCTGTCCGTCGAGCGTTCCCATGATCTGTTCCTTCCACGTTGTCGACCAGCTGATCGAGATGAAATGCCTGATTCCGGACGATCAGCCGAACGCAGCCACACCGGCTTCGGCGACAGCGATGTCCTCTTCGACCGCCCCGCCGCTGACACCGAGAGCGCCGACCAGGGTGCCCTCCGCCCGCACCGGAATCCCGCCGCCGAACGGTGTGAACTTGTGGATGCTCGTGATCGATCCCGCGAACGACGGATTCTCGTTCGCCACCGACTCCCATGAAGACGTCGGCACACCCATGCCGACCGCGGTGTACGCCTTCTGCTTCGCCATCGCGAGTGCCATCAGCGGGCTTTCGTCCATTCTGATACCGGCCACCGGATGCCCCGAGTGGTCGACCACTACCAGTGTCATCGCCACACCGATCTCGAGCGCTTTCGCTTTGCCGGCCGCGAGGATGATCTCCGCATCCTGCAAGGTCAGCACGTTTCTCTCGATCATCGACATCTCTCCTTCGAACACTGCGATTCGCCGACAACTGCGTTGGCGCGCTGAGCCGGCACTCCGAGTGAGCGGGTCGGGCACGGGCCTCCACGACTCACCGGAGGTGAGACGAGTATGGGGGGCTGCGACGGGATCGGTCAACAGTTCGTATACAACTTGCGTGTGCCGCAGGGGAGTGGCACACAGCGCCCGTGGCACCCCCTGACGTACAAGAACATCAGGAAAACCTGTAAAAACCTGGTTAATGACGTACATTTGCAGCCATCCCGGATTGCGGAGATGCTTGGATGTACCACATGCACCGGCACGACCGCCCGCCATATGTACACAATCTACTCTGGACGGCACTCCGGTTCTGCTCACTGCAAAGGAGACTCATGGTTGACGTACTCGGCTGGCGCAGCGTATTCGGTGTCCTGGCCCCATCGACGAATACAGTCGTGGAGCCGGACTACTACCGGATGTCCGTCCCCGGTGTCACCGCACATGTATCGCGCATCCATATCCGAGACCAGAAGCTCGCCAGCAACGAGGATTTCGAAGGGCTCCTCGAGCAGATCCGCGCGGAGATCGAAGCATCCTGCGAACGCCTGCTCACCTGCGATCCGGACTACCTGGTGATGGGGATGTCGGCCGAAACCTTCTGGGGCGGCATCGAGGGCAATCGGCAGTTCACCGAGCATCTCGAGGGTTTCTCCGGTAAACGGCTGGCTACGGGCGCGGACGCCGTACGGAGAGCACTGGACCTGTTCGGATCCCGCCGCCTCGGTGTCGTCACCCCGTACCAGCCCATCGCGGACGACAACGTTCGCCTCTTCCTCTCCGAATGCGGCTACGACGTGGTGAAGCTCGAAGGGCTGAAATGTCCGTCGGCAGTCGACATAGCACGAGTCCCGGAGGCAACACTACGAGCGGCAATCCGAGCGGTGGACGGACCGGACATCGATGCAATCGTCCAGGTCGGAACCAACCTGTCGATGGTTCGTCTGGCCGATGAGGCCGAACGCTGGCTCGATAAACCGGTGATCGCCATCAACGCTGCCACCTGGTGGCATGCACTGCGCACCAACGGCATCACCGATCAGATCCACGCATCGGGAACTCTGCTTCGCGAGTACTGACCCTGCCGCCACCGATTTCGAGGAGAGACGAATGCACACCACCATCTGGGCTACCGCGATGCAAACACCCCGGCCGGTTCACCACCCCGGCCGTACCGTCCAGGTCTCGCGGCAAATACGGATACAGGGCTCGGCGGTGGGCTGATGAGGCTCGACACCGACTACAGCGAGGCAGGCTTCGGCGGACAACTCGGCTGGGGGCAGCGGCCCGCCCTCTTGATGATCGACATGATGGAAGCGTATTTCCGGGCCGGCTCCGCACTGTGCCTGCCCGACCGCACCCTCGTCGACAGGGCGGCAGCTCTGCTGTCGGCAGCACGATCCGCCGGACTTCTCATCGTGCATACCCGCGTCGAATACTCTACGTCCCTCACCGACGCGGGACTCTTCGTCAAGAAGGTCCCGGCTCTCGGCCTGTTGACGGCCGAACACCCCGAAGGCTTGGGACGGTTCGTCGCCGATCTCGAACCACATGCCGGCGAGATCGAGATCGTCAAACAGTACGCTTCGGCATTTCACGGTACTTCACTGGCAGCCACCTTTACGGCCAACGGAATAGATACCGTCGTCGTTGCCGGTGTCACCACCTCGGGATGCGTTCGTGCGAGCGCGACCGACGCCTTACAACACGGATTCATTCCGAAGGTCGTCGAGGATGCCTGCGGGGAGCGCAACCATGCGGTGCACGAGGCGAACCTCTTCGATCTGGGCGCCAAGTACGCGGACATCACCGATATCGATTCCGTCTGCAGCCACCTACACAAGACGGGGTAGCAGCCCTCGCCAGAACTGAGTTGACAGAATGTAGATTATCGGCAGTCTTCGGCGGCCTGGGCCAGGAACTCAATCGTGAACAACCGCTTGCGAAATGCTGCCGTCGGACCACACGGACAGGCCCCGCCACCGTTCAGGAGTCCCGACGGAACGACGCGTCGAGTTCGCCGCAGGGCCCGGAAGCCGGCCCGGCTCCATATGGCCGGTACGCCGCACGCATTATGTCAACTCGGAAATCTCCCGTGACGCTGCGAGATCGGCCGACCGGCGCCGTGGCGGCGCGTCCACGCGTATGGCGCCGACCAGGAGTCGGCCGGCAACTGCGACGCATACTCCCGGCGCCCTCGATCGTTCCACAGGGAGCTCGCATACGGGGTCGGCGCTCACTTGCCGACGATCAACCCACTCCTCCCCTGATTCGTAAGCCCCTTGCCTCACCATAATTCGTCACGGTGACGAATTATGGTGAGGCAAGGCCGCACCGCTATGCCTTCGACCGAGATTCCTCGGCCACCTATGGTGCGCGTTCAGATTTCTCGCCGGGCACGCGGTAGTACGCCCTACTCCGGTGCCTGGAATCCGCCGATCTTCTGCTCGAGCAATTCGGCCAGCCGCAGCGGGGTGCGGTCCTCGAACATCGGACCGATCAGCTGCACACCCACCGGCAGACCTTCGGGCGACCGGCCCGCAGGTATGGCGGTGGCAGGCAGCCCGGGCATAGTGGCCACACCGGCCCAGACGAGCTGGTCGAAGTACGGGTACCCGACGCCGTCGATATCGATGTGCCGGTCCTCCAGACCTCCGCTGTGGTCGTGCGGAAACGCGGGAGTCGGTGTAATCGGACACACCACAGCATCGAACTCGGTGAACAGCTGCCGCCAGCGGTGACGGTGCAACTCACGACCGTTGTCAGCCTCGACCCAATCGCGGTGGCGCAGCACCATGCCGCGCAGCCGCGCCGCATCGAGACTCCCGTCGTCCGCGGTCAGGGTGGCGGCACGGGCCTGCAACTGTTCGTACACGTCGACGGAAAGACCGGCTGCGGCGTTCGACAGCATCAACCGCATATAGAGCGTCGCAGCTTCGGCCGGATCGGGCAGCAGCGGACTGCGCCGTACGATACGGGCCCCCTCCTCCGCAAGGGCGTCGGCGACCCGGTTCACGCCTGCTCGCACCGCCGATCCGGTCGGAATGAGCGGATGGTCCTCGACGACCAGGACACGGAAATCCGATAACCGCTCGTGGCGGGCGGGCGGCAGTGCGACCCTGTAGGCGACGCCGTGGGTCAGCGGGTCCGGTCCGGCCATCACGTCGAGCAGCAGCGCCAGGTCGCGGGCGGTACGCGCCATCGGGCCGACCACAGCCAGATCGAGGTCGATCGGCAAGGCCGGCGCAGGCGGCGCGACCATGCCACGCGTCGGCGCCAGTCCGAGTGTCGGCTTATGTGCGTAGACACCGCAGAAATGCGCCGGGGTGCGCAGTGAACCGGCGAGATCGGACCCAATGGAGAGCGCACCGAATCCGGCCGCCAGCGCCGCCGCCGAACCGCCGGAGGACCCACCCGACGTACGGGCGTGATCCCACGGATTGTTGGTCGTGCCATAGATCTCGTTGAAGCTCTGGATATCCCGCAGCATCAACGGCACATTGGTCTTCCCGAGGAGCACTGCACCGGCTGCCTTCAACCGCGACACCTGTACCGCGTCCTCGGCCGGCACATAGTCCCGCTGCGCCGGCATGCCCCAGGTCGTAGGCAACCCGGCGATGTTGTAGCACTCCTTGACCGTCACCGGAATTCCGAGCAACGGCCGATCCTCGCCGCGGGTGCGTGCCCGGTCGGCATCGAGTGCGGCGGCCCGCGCCCGATCGAAATCTCGCACACAGATCGCGTTGATCACGGTGTCGTCACGCTCGATACGAGCGATCGCCTCCTCGGTCAGCTCTACCGAGGTCACCGCACCGGCACGCAAGGCGGCCGCGAGCTCTTCGGCCGACTGAAAATTCCACTCCATGCACTCGACGGTATTGGCCTGCCATAGAGGACATAAAACGCCGCTGCATACAACGGGAACGTCGAACCGACCATCTGTGGTGGGAAGCCACGCACTCGTTGCGTCATCGAGGACGGTCCGACTCCAGGTCACAGCGTCGACAGTGGGCCGGCTCCCTCCGTGCAGGGCACGAAGTCCCACGTCGCGCAACGGGATAGATGTCTCACGACCATCCTGTTCCGCTCCGTCCACGGACTGTTCATCCGACCCTCGCTGCGATTCCGGCGGCCCGCGCCCACTCCCCCCAACATGTACGACGGAACCGACTCTCGGACCTGCACTTCGAGTTCTGATAGGAAGCCTCTTCCTTTGTCTTTTCTATCTTTTGGTTGTGGGTGCAACGGGACCACACATTGAAAGCACACATGGTTAGATGCGCATATCGTCGTATGGAGATTATTTTTCATCGGGCCTGACAGCTCGAGGTTCAGGCTGTTCCGGGATCTCGGCCGAACTTCGCGGCCCTGCGTTCACACCGCGTCCCCGGGGGCTCCGCATTCCGCGGGCGTCCCTCCCCTACGTACCCGTCCCGGGCTGCGGCGCAGCGCCGGAGTGAGTGACCGAACCGGAGCGCTCCCCCGCCAGGGATCAACGTAGTTGTCGCCGAATACCGCGCGGATATGGGAGTACCCGCAGCCCGGGGGTGCTATCGGTGATGGTGCCGGCCGTCGAGCGGTAGCATCCGGGGTATGGCGCTCGCACCAGGAACTTGGCCCCGCCCGCTGCTGCGCGCGATTCGTATCTCGAACAAGTACCTGCTCAACCCGGTGATGGGCGCGTTTGCCGGGCAAAAGAATTCCTATGCGGCCGCTATCCGGCATACCGGCAGAAAGTCGGGCAGACAGTACTCCACGCCGATCGGAGCAGACCGCGTACAGGACGGGTTCATCATTCCCCTGGCCTACGGCACCCGAGTGGATTGGCTACAGAACATGCTTGCCACCGGGCAGGCGACAATGTCGGTCGAAGGCGAAACCCGGGACGTGACGGAACCCGAAGTGATCGACGCGGCAACAGCCTTGCCGATGCTCTCGTCGAAGCGACGGCGGACGTTCGAACGGATAGGGATCGCCCAATTCCTCAGGGTGAAGCTCGTCTGAGGCATTCTCTGAATATTTGGGCCGATAGTCACGGTGTGTATCGGATCCGGCGGCGCGGGCGGAAGGTGAGCGAGTCGTCATCGATGACCTGGGCCGGCCGCCTTGATTGCCCGGCGCGGGCGCAGGGCGGCACTCGCACCGGTTTCGGCTCCGCCCTGCGCTACACCGCAGAAACCGGCACCTACCGCGACACCCCCGTGGACGCGACCCGGCGGCAGCTGGAAAACGCCGACCCTGCCGCACAGCCACCGCTGGATGTCAACCGGAAACCCGAAATCCGCCCGCCGCCAGTGATCAGCGCGCCGGAGCCGGTGAGGGGTCGGGACATGACGCGGACCGCCTGTCGTCGTAGCGGTGGATCGGTTCGTCGTCACGGGAACGCCGGGATCCCGGCCCGGCGGCTACCGGGGCGGGTCGCCGGCCGAGTGTCAGGGCGATTTCCCGGGCTGCGGAGGCCACCAGCGGGGCTGCCCGCTCGAACGGTGCGGTGTCGGCGGGCCCGCAGACCGATAGTGCGGCCAAGGGACCGCGGGTGCCGCGGATGGCGGCGCCTGCGCAGGCCAGACCCCGGAAGGCTTCGCTCCAGTCGAAAGCCAGACCGCGGCGCCGCACGAGATTGAGTTCCCGGTGCAGTGCGGTGATCTCGCCGATCGTGCGTTCGGTGCACCGATGCAGTCGCTGACCGTACATGCCGTCCACCCATTCGGGGGCGAGGAACGCGAGCATGGATTTTCCGCAGGCCGTCGCATAGGCGGGCCCGCGGCCGCCGATCCGTGACGGCAGCGTCGACGCGTCACGACCACCGACTTTGTCGAGGTAGACGTTTTCACCTCCTTCCAGCACGGCGAGGTGGACGACCATCCCGGTCTGCATGTGCAGGTCCTGCAATACGGGGGCCGCGGCCGCGCGGATCGCGCTGTAGCCTTCGGAGATTCCGCCCATTCGCAGCGCGCGGCGCCCGATGGTGTAGCCGAAGGGGGTGTGTTCCACCCACTGGAGCCGGACCAGCTGTTTCAGGATGCGGTGCACCGTCGAACGAGGTAGTTGTGACCGGCGGCTGATTTCCTCCAGGGTCAGGCGGGAGGTGCGGTCGTCGAAGACATCGAGGATTACGGTGATCCGTTCGATCATTGCCATGATGTTTTCCGCGGCCGGGTCAGTGCCGCGCGCTACGCGGGACGGGTACGGGGATGGCTGCCAATAGTTTTTGCGTGTACTCCTGCTGGGGGTTGTGGTAGATGTCCTCGACGGTGCCCGATTCGACGACTCTGCCGCCTGCCATTACCAGGACCCGGTCGGCGATCACTTCGATCAGTGCGAGGTCGTGGCAGACGAAGAGGTAGGCCAATCCGAGTTCCTCCTGGAGGTCGCGTAGCAGGTTGAGTACTTGGGACCGAACGGATACGTCGAGGGCGGCGACGGGTTCGTCGCAGACGATCATTTTGGGTTTCAGGGTGAGTGCGCGGGCGATCGCGACGCGTTGCAGCTGTCCGCCGGACAGTTCGGCCGGGTAGCGGGCGAGGTAGCGGTCGCCGATACCGACCTTGTCCAGCAGGGTTCGTACGGTGGCGGTGCGGGTTTTGCGGTCGAGGCCGGTGTGGACGACGAGTGGTTCGGCGACCGCGTCGAGGATGCTCATGCGGGGGTCGAGTGAGCTGTGCGGGTCTTGGAAGATCATTTGCATGCCGCGGCGCAGGGCCCGGAGCTGGGTGGGTGTGGCGGCGCGTACATCTTGGCCATCGAAGGCGATACTGCCGGTGTCGGGTTCGATCAGTCGCAGCACGATTCTGCCGACGGTCGATTTCCCGGCCCCGGATTCGCCGACCACCGCGAGGCATTCGCCGGTGCCGAGGTGGAAGGAGACGTTCTGCACGGCGTGGGTCCAGCCGGTGCGGCGGCCGAGGAAATCGCGGCCTGTCGAGAACGACTTCGAAATATCGGATACCTCGAGCAGGCTCATGGTTGCTGCACTCCTTGTAGTTCGATCTCGGTGGTGCGCAGGCACCGCGCGGTGCTCCGGTCCCCGGTGGGGATGGTCGCCGGGTGGGTGGTGTCGCACAGTCCGGACCGGGCGTGTGGGCAGCGTTCCCGGAACCGGCATCCGGGCGGCCATTCGCCCGCGACCGGTACTCGGCCTTCGATGGCAGTGAGGCGCCTGTCGCGGTTGCGGCCCGGGTGCGGGATGGAGGCCAGCAGGCCGGCGGTGTACGGGTGGCGGGGTGTGTAGAACAGGTCTTCGGCGTCGGCTTCTTCGATTACTTCGCCCGCGTACATGACGACCACGCGCCGACACAGTTCGGCGACCACAGCGAGGTCGTGGGTGATGAACAACAGCCCGATGCCGGTCTGTTCTTGCAGGTCCCGTAGGAGCTGGAGGATGGTTTCCTGCACTGTGACGTCGAGTGCGGTAGTGGGTTCGTCGGCGATGAGCAGCCGCGGGTTGCAAGCCATGACCATGGCGATCATGACGCGCTGGCACATTCCGCCGCTGAAGGCGTGCGGATATTCGCGGGCCCGTTCGGCGGCGCGCGGTACCTGGACCAGCTCGAGCATTTCCACCGCGCGGGCCATGGCGGCCCGGCGATCCAGGCCGAGGTGTCTGCGGACCGATTCGGCGATCTGGTCGCCCACTGTGTAGGCGGGGTTGAGGCTGCGGATGGGCTGCTGGAAGATCATGCCCATCCCGGTGCCCCGTAGTGTGCGCCATTCGCGGGGCGGGAGCGCGGTGAGGTCGCGGCCTTCGAATTCCACGGAGCCGCCGGATATGCGGCCGCCGGTGTGCGCGGTCAGCCCCATGACTGCCAGGGAGGACACGGTTTTCCCGGAGCCGGATTCGCCGACCAGGGCCACTGATTCGCCGGCGCCGACGTCGAAGGAGGCGCCGTCGACGACGGTGGTCCAGCGGCCGCGGCCGGCAGGGAATTGCACGGTGAGGTCGCGGACCCGCAGCAGGGTGCCGGCGGGAGCGTCTTGCGGCAGCTGGAGTTCGTTAGTTGCTACTGCCATTGCGGCTCCTCGTCAGGGCTCGGCGCACACCGTCACCGAGGTAGGTGAATGCGAGCACGGTCAGGAAGATCATCACGCCCGGTGGCCACACCAGGTGCGGGGCGAGTTGCATATTCGATGCGGCGGTGCTGAGCATCGACCCCCAGCTCGCGGCCGGGGCCTTCGCGCCGAGGCCCAGGAAACTCAGGCTCGCCTCGGCGGCGACGGCGGTGCCCAGGGACACCGAGATGACCAGGACGATCGGGGGCATCACATTCGGCAGGATGTGCCGGGTGATGATCCGCGACGGCTTGCACCCCAAGGCGACGGAGGCCTCGATATAGGTGTCGCCGCGGACGTCCATCGTCGAGGCTCGGGCGACGCGGAAGAACCGGGGCGCCATCACCAGGCCCACCGCGAACATCGCGTTGGTGATTCCGGAGCCCAGGACCGCGACGATCGTGATGGCCAGAACCAGGGACGGGGCGCTCATCAGGGCTTCCATGAGCCGGGTGAGCAGGGTGTCCACCCAGCCGCCGCGATAGCCGGCGATCACGCCGAGGGGCAGTCCGAGGATCAGTGCCAGCGCCACCGCCTGCAGGGCGGCCGTCAACGATATGCGGGCGCCGAAGATCAATCGGCTCAGCGCGTCGCGGCCGTAGTCGTCGGTACCGAGGAGGTGCCGGGCGTCGGGGGGTTGCAGGCGGTGCAGCAGGTCCTGGGTGTACGGATCGTGCGGGGCGATCCAGGGCGCGAAGATCGCGACGAGTATCAGCAGGGCGACGAACAGTGCCGCGGTCGCGGTGACGGGGCGGCGGCGTAGGAAGTCGAATACTCTGCGGCCGACCCCGGGCCGGGTGCCGGTGGCTGCCGGTGTGGTCGCGGTCATGAACGCACCTTCGGGTTGAAGTAGCCGTAGGAGATATCGACGAGCAGGTTGACGAGGATGACGACGACCGTGGTGAACAGGACGAAACCGAGGAGCACCGGTACGTCGTGGTTCTGGACGCTGTTGACGGCCAGGCTGCCCAGGCCGGGCATGTTGTAGATGATCTCGATGGTGACTGCGCCGCCGAGTACTTCGGAGACCCGGAAGCCCAGTACGGTCACCACGGGGATACAGGCGTTCTTGAGCCCGTGTTTGCCGATCACGCTTGCTCGTGACAGTCCGCGGGCTTCGGCGTTGAGGATGTAGTCACTGCCGAGGACCTGGCCGAGCGCCGACCGCAATTGCAGTGTCACCTCGGCGGCGGGCAGCAGCGCCAAGGCCACCCCGGGCAGCACGAGGTGCTGGAACCACGGCACGACCCCCTCCGATATCGGCACATAGCCGAACGCGGGAAATATCTGATGCGTGACCGCGAACAGCAGGACCAGGACCAGTCCGAACCAGAAGGCGGGGATGGCGATCGCCACCGAAGCCAGGGCGTTGATCCCCCGGTCGACAACACCGCCGGGCCGCAGTGCGCCCAGGATGCCCAGGACCAGGCCGATCGTCACGGCCAGCACTATCGCGAACAACACCAGCGACAGGGTCGTGGCCATTCGCCGCAGCAGCAGTTCGGTCACCGTCTGGTTGGACCACAGCGACATACCGAGGTCGCCGCGTAACGCCGACCCGACCCAGTCCAGGTAGCGCACGAAGACGTTCTCGTCGAGGTTGAGGTTCTCGCGTAGTTCTCGCAACCGTTTCGGTGTCGCGTTCTCCCCCGCCAGCACCACCGCCGGATCGCCCGGAGCCAGGTCCATCAACAGAAATATCAACAACGGAACGATCAGTAGCAGCGGAATCGCCGCCAGTAACCGCTGCCCGGCATAACGCAGCACAGGATCTCCTCATACTTCCGGCGGACTATTTGGTCATTGCCACATGGCGAATATCGAAGATTCCGAGATCCGCCCATGGGATGTCTTGTGCGCCGACGACCTGGCTGGTGAACAGTGTGGCGTTGGTCTGATTGCAGATCGGGACGAACATGGCTTCTTTCAGCGTGAGGTCCCATGCCTGGTGGTACAGCGGGGCGCGCTGTGTGTCTGTCAGGGTGGGGTCGGCTGCCCGGGTCGTCAGATCCCGGATCTGCTGATTACCGTTGGCGAGGGCGTAGGCACCGAACAGGAAGGTGTTCACGGTTTCCGCGGGATCGACCTTCGCGTTGAAACTGTTGGCCACCATCGAGGGGAAATCGCCGGCGATATAGCGGGGTTCGTTCTGCGTGTTGGGGACCGGGTTGAGGTCGGTGTCGATACCGGCCTGCGACAGGGTCGATTGCAGGACGTTCGCGGTGTTCTCGGTGTTGGTGCCGGCGGCGAAGGTCAGTGCGATCTGCGCGCCGCCGGCTGCCTGCACCAGGGCCCTGGCCTTGTCCGGATCGTATTGATACGGGTAGGTGTAGTTTTCGTCCGCGGGCCAGCTGCCTGCTGGATAGAGCTGCCGGTGGGGTGTGCATGTTCCGGAGAACAGCGCGCTGACGGCCGCGGGGTCGATGGCGGCAGCCACGGCCTGCCGGACTTCCGGTTTCGCGAGATCACCGTCGGGCCGCATATACAGGCCGAGCACGTTGCGGAAGACGACCTCGTCGACGCCCAGAGTCCGGTTCCGCCCCAGCGTCTGGGCTTCGATGACTTCGTTTGCGGAACTGACCCAGCTCAGATCGGTCATTCCCGTTTTCATTCCGTTCAGCCGGGTCCGGGCGTCGGGGATCCATTCGAACTCGATCCCGGCGAGCCGGCCGGCCTTCGGATCCCAGTTGGGGCCGCCGCCGGCTCGCGCCAGCGACAGCGATTCCTCGGGCACGTACTCGGTGACCACATAGCCGCCGGAGCCGGAGCCGCCCGGATCGTTGCGGATATCGGTTCCCGCGGCGATCGTTTCCGGGCTGACCATCATTCCGACGTTGGTGCTGAACACCCCTGGCAGTTCCACGCCGGTACCGGGACGCAAATGCAGGCGGGCGGTGGAGTTGTCGACCTCCTCGACCGAGGTGATGTTCCGCAGGGCGTCGGCGACCGTGCTGCCTTCCATGTTCTGGCCTCGGTGAATATTCGCGGCCACGGCTGCGGCGTCGAAGGCCGCACCGTCGTGGAAGGAGACATCGGTGCGGAGTTTCAACTCCAGATACGATCCGTCCCCGGCGAACTGCCATGATTTCGCCAGTCCCGGAATCAGCTTCCCGTCTTTGTCGACGGTGGTGAGCCGGTCGAAGACAACGGTCAAATACCCCCAGCCGCCGTAGCTGGTCTGCAGGTAGGGGTCCAGGTTCCTGGTAGGCGAGCTGCTGGTGATCCGCAGGATGGCGTCCGGATCGATTTCTCCGATCGGGCCGCCGAAACCGCCGTCGATGGGTCCGCCCCCGCAACCGGACACGATCAGCGTCGCCACGGCCGCGGCCATCAGATGCCGGGCACGGCGAAACCTTCTGCGGTTCATAAAGTTCCTTTCACACAAGCTGTGAGCTTCGGGTCGGGCGGCCGGGGTGCGGGCTGCGCACATCGGGAATGGCCCGATCACGTGGGGATATCTGCCGGTAGGCGGCTGCTCGGGCCGCTGCTCGGGGTGTGGTGTCCGGCCGGGGTACGGGGCGGTGGGTCGCCGGACGTTCCGGGGTCGCGGCCGGTGTCCGCGCAGGTATGGATTCATGGTCCGTGGTCTGTGTTACCGCGGAGCCGAGAAGTCGCTGGGTTCCCGCGGTCCGGTGGCTACCGGAGGGGATTCACCGATGCGCCGGCCGGACCGGTGTCCGGGTATCGCGGGGGCCGCTCATCACGATTCCGACTGCGGCCGGACGAGTTCGGGTCGGTCGCTGCGGCCGTCGTTGTGTCGTTGTGGGGAAACCGGCGGAATCACCGCAATGAATGAACCGAGACCCATGCTCTCTCCTTGCATGCTGCTTGGTTATCAGCGCTCACCACAGAGGAACCAAGCACTGTTAGGGCGCTACAAAGCAATCGCTTGCTTGGAACGTTAGATGGATCACAGCGGCCTGTCAACGGTTTCCCGGGATATCCCTCACCGACCGGCCGAAGCGCGCCGTATCGCAGGACTCGACCGCGACAGCACAACTCACATTCGGTCATAGCAGCTGGCTGTTGCACAGCAGTCGACACCCGGCCGGATTGGCTCGCAACCGGTGTTTTCCCAGGCCCGCACACTCACGGACAAGCAGGTCTGCGCGGTCGTGTAGCCTTCGAATCGAGCAAGTGCTTGATCGGGAACCGGACAACACGGCACACGAGGAGACGCCAGGTGTCACCCACTCGGAAAGAGGCCATCCTGTTCCACGCCGCGAAACTGTTCAGCGAACGCGGTGTCGCGCGCACCACCGTGCGCGATATCGCCGACGAGGTCGGGATCCTTTCGGGCAGCCTGTACCACCACTTCGCATCCAAACATGCGATCGTCTTCGAAATCGTCATCACCTTCATCGACGATCTCAACGACCGCTACGAAGCCGCGCTCGTCCCCGGCGAAACCGCCCGCGGGCGGCTCGACCGGATGATCGCGGTCTCCTTCGAATCGGCCACCGACCACCCCTACGCGACGGAGATCTACCAGAACGAGAGCACACTCTCGTCGCAACCCGCCGACAGCCGTATCGCCACCGCCGTCCGCCGCGCCAACCAGTACTGGGCCGACGCCATTGCACGCGGTATCGAAACCGGGGAATTCCGGACCGATGTCGACCCGCACCACTTCCACCGGATGCTGCGCGAATCGGTCTGGTTCACCGTCCGCTTCCACCGGGACTCACTGGCGACCAGCGCCGATCGGCTCCGCCACGATCTGATCGGGGTCTTCCTCGACGGTTTCGCCACTGGAGACGCGGCCCGGAAGCCCGCCGCCTCCACCCTCGGGGTTCCGTCCGGACCACCTGCTGTGCCCGCACCCGAGGGCCCCGCCGGCGAGCCGGCGCTCATCGACCTACAGCGCAATATCCGTGAACTCGAGGAAGCAGTCCGGGAGCTCCGCCTGCAGCGAGGCTGACGAGCGGCCGCGCAGGCACGCTCATCCTGGCGCCCTGCCTGCGCGACCTGACCACGATCCCGCCGCATCGCGCGGGATGACCGCGGCACAGCGCGATGCGATGCACCCGAGTGCCGGGTCGTCCGGTCACCGACGGGACGACCGCTTACTCCGCGGCGCCGGAGATATCCGCCCATTTCGACCAGCCCTGGATCTATCGGGTCGAAGGCCGGCTCCCTCGAGCTCCTCCAGGGGCCGGGGGGCGGTCCGGCTCGACGGCCGCGGGGGCCGGCGGAACCGGATTCCCCTCTCGCATAGGGTCACCCACCCGGCCGGGCGGGTCAGGCGCAGTCCAGCGGAGTACCGGTGCTCCTGCTGTGCGGGGTCGTGCGACGGTTTTATCGATGAACAGGGCCTCGACGGAGACACACAGCTCACCGTCCGCGGTGTGGATCGCACCCACGGAAGTGATCTTGTTGCCGTCCTGCGAAACCAGCCTGCCACTGACTGTGAGTGGCACGAACAACGGTGTCGGGCGGTGGTACCGCACATTCAATTGCGCGGTAGGACCGTTGCAGCCGCCCCACGTGTTGGCGACCCCGAGCGTGTGATCGAGCAGTTGGGCCGACACTCCCCCGTGCACATGTCCCGGCGGGCCCTGATAGGGGATGGTCAGGGTGACCACACCGTCGACCGATCCGTCGGCGCGGCCGGTGAGCACCAGTGGCGGCGCGATCGCGTTCTCCGGGCCGGTGACCGGGTCATGACGTGTGACACCCTCACCGTGCCACATGTCCACCAGGCGTTCGGCCACCTGCGGAGCATGCTGCTCGAGATGATCGGCAATACTGTCGAGCTCCTCGGCCACCCGATCGAGGTTCGCGTTCGCACGGTCGGTGCGCAGCAATGCGTCGATCACCCGCCGCGCCGCCGCTGTCGCACGATCGACCGGCGTGTCCTGCGGTGCCGAGGTGAGCACGCTGCCGTCGGCCGCCGTGCGCACGGTAGGACGGGCGGGCGGGTCATAACTCATCGGGGTCTCCCGGGGTGATCGAGGCGGGGTCGGCACTCGCTGTGCCCACCCCATGCGCACAGCGACCTGAAAGGCGTCTCGCGGCGAGTGGGAACGCATACGGCGCGGCCCCGGTCTGCTACGCCCCTCACGCAACACCGAGCACGAGGCCACTCGTCGGCACCGCGGTTCCCGCGGTGACCAGAACGTTCTCCACGCCGTCGGGCTGGTTCGCCGACGTACCGCGCAGCAGCCGGACGGCCTCCGCGATCCCGTTGACGCCGTGCAGGTAGGCCTCCCCGACCTGGCCGCCGTGGGTGTTGGTGGGCAGTCGGCCCCCGAGTGCGAGGTTACCGTCGGCGATGAAATCCTTCGCCTCCCCGGGCGCGCAGAAGCCGAGTTCCTCGAGCTGTGGGAGCACCAGCGGCGTGAAGTGGTCGTAGAGGATCGCGGCGTCGATATCGGCGGGTTGCAGGCCACTCTGCCCGTAGAGTTGCCGGCCGACCAGACCCATTTCGGGGATGCGGGCGATATCGGGCCGGTAGTAGCTCGTCATCATGTGCTGGTCTTTGCTGCTGCCCTGCGCGGCGCCCTTGATCAGCGCTGGTGTGTGCGTAAGGGTGCGGGCGCGTTCGGCGGAGACGACGACGAGTGCTTGACCGCCGTCGGTTTCCTGGCAGCAGTCCAGCAGATGCAGTGGTTCGGCGATCCAGCGAGAATTCTGGTGATCCGCGAGCGTGATCGGCCGCCGGTAGAACCACGCGGCCGGGTTGTTCGCGGCGAAAGCGCGGGCGGCCACGGCGACGCGGCCGAAATCTTCGCTGGTGGCACCGTACTGATGCATATACCGCCGGGCGAACATCGCGACCCACTGGGCGGGGGTGGACAGTCCTTGCGGGGTCAGCCAGGCGTACGCCGCCCGGTCGGCGGTACTGTCCATCGGCCGGTCGTGCTGACCGAGACCGAAGCGGACACCGGACCGCTCGTTGAACGCCCGATAGCAGACGACGACCTCGGCCACCCCGGTGGCCACGGCCATCGCCGCCTGCTGCACCGTGGCGCAGGCGGCGCCGCCGCCGTAGCCGACGCGGGAAAAGAATTTCAGTTCCCCGAGCCCACAGTTGCGGGCGACGAGTACTTCACCGTTCGTTTCGGCGGTGTAGGTGGCGAGGCCGTCCACTTCGGAAGGGTCGATACCGGCGTCGGCGAGCGCGGTGACGATCGCCTCACAGGCCAGTTGCAGTTCGCTGCGGCCGGAGTTCTTGGAGAACTCGGTCGCGCCGATACCGACGACGGCGGCTGCGCCGGACAGTGCGCCTACTGTCATCGGGCTTCCCCTTCCACGAAGACGAGGGTGACGAGTCCGCGCACATGATCGCCCAGGCTGTTGGTGCCGCGAACCTGCACCGACACCACACCGTCGGCGTTACCAGTCACCTCACCACTCAACGTCATCGTGTCGCCGGGATAGTTGGGGGCACCGAGCCGGATGGCAACCTTACGCAACGAAGCCCGCGGTCCCGCCCAGTCGGTGACGTAACGACCCACCAGCCCGTTGGTGGTGAGGATATTCATGAACACATCCTTGGAGCCGCGTTCGACCGCCAGATCCGGGTCGTGGTGGACGTCCTGGTAGTCGCGACTCGCGATGGCCGTCGACACGATCAAGGTGCGGGTGAGCGGGATGGCGAGCTCCGGAAGAACCGTACCGACCGTGATATCCGCCGCCGCGCTCACACCGTCACCTCCGGGCGAGCGAGCAGGTCGCCGAGGCGGGCGAGGTCGGCGCTCGCGGCCCCGAGGGTCGCGGCGATCTGCTTACCCCACAGCAGGTACCGGTGCACGGGATAGTCGATATCCACCCCGATCCCGCCGTGCACATGCTGAACGCGATGCACGACGCGCTGCCCGCCGTCGGTGGCCCACCATTTGGCCACCGGCACCGCTGTACCGGGGTCGTCGCCACTACCGAGCAGCCATGCCGCCTGCCACAGCGTGACCCGCATCGCCTCGAGATCGATATAGCAGTCGGCCAGTTGATGGCTCACGGCCTGGAAAGTCGACAGTGGCCGCCCGAACTGGTGGCGTTCGTTGAGGTAGGTCACCGCGTGCGCTACCGCGGCGTCCCCCACGCCGGCCTGTAGTGCCGCCAGCGCGACCTCGGCCCGGGAGACCAGCCACTGCACGGAATCTCCCTCGGCGAGGTGTTCCACCGGGGCATCGTCGAAGGTGAGGTTCGCGGCGAGCGCGCGGGTAGTGGTTTCGTTGGTCTCTGCTCGGACGCCGGCGCCGGCGGGATCGACCAGGAACAGGCCGGTTCCGGTCGGCGTCGCGGCCGAGACCACGACCCGGGTGGCGATATGCGCCGCCGGGACCACCGCTTTCGCACCACTCATCACCCACGTTCCGTCGGTGGATCGGTGCGCCGACGTCTCGGGTGTCCTCGGATCGGCGGGACCGAACTCTTCGAGCCCGACGGTGAGGAACAGGTCCCCGGCCGCCGCGGGAACCACGTAGCTGCTCTGCTGCTCGGGGGTGCCGAATTCGGCGACGGCGGCCGCGGCGAGCGCGGTCTCCCACAGCGGTACGGGGGCGACGCTGCGGCCGTGTTGTTCGAGCAGCACACAGAGCTCGGTGAACCCCAGCCCTCCGCCGCCGGATCCGGCGGGTAGCGCGATCCCCACCAGACCGGCGCGGGCGAGCTCGCGCCACAGGTCCCGGTCGACCCGCTCCGCCGAGGCCTCGACGGCCTGGACGCGCTCCGGACCCGATTTCCCGGTGAAGATGTCGGCGGCCAGGTCGCGGATCGCGGCCTGCTCCTCGGTGAAGGCGAAATCCATCAGTTCTCCTCGCGTGTGACCGGACGGAACGCGGGTAGCGTCAGCTCCGGGTCGGCGTCGATCCAGTCCAGTTCCACGGGCATATCGATTCGCATCTCCCCGGGTGCGGCACCGACCATGTTCGCAACCAGCCGGGTGCCCTCCTCGAGTTCGATGACAGCGACGATCAGCGGGTAGTCGAAGGCGTCGAGCCGCGGATGGTGGTTGACCACGAAGCTGTAGACGACGCCGCGGCCGCAGGCATCGACGGTGTCCCAGTCCAGTGATCGGCAGTGCCCGCACATCGGTCCGGTCGGGTGCCGCAGCGTCCCGCAGGAAACACACCGCTGGATCACCAGGCGGTGTTGCCGGGCGGCGTCGAACCAGAAGGCATTGTCCTGGTTGATCGCCGGGCGTGGCCGTAGTGCGCGAGGGGGCTCTTTCGCCGCGGGCCGGAACCGCAGGATGCGCCACCGCTGGGTGGCGACGACCGCACCGCTCTGGTCCCGGTACGTTTTCACGGTTGTCACGAAATGCCCGGGTCCGAGCGCGGTTTTCTTCTCCGGGGAGATCGATTCGATTACTTCGCTGACATTGATCCGGGTGCCGGGACGTAGTTCGGCGAAGTATTCCTGTTCGGAATCGGTGGCGACCACCGAGGTGAACCCGGCCTCGGCCAAGGTGTCCAGCAGTCGGGTGGCGACCTCGGAGGCAGTGTGACCGGCGGCGGTCGCCGCGTATCCACGCATCGTCCACGCCTGCACCATCGTCGGCGGTGCGATGAGGCCCTCGCGGCCGGCGGCGCGGGCGGCATCGTCGTCGAGGTAGATCGGGTTGGTATCGCCCATGGCTTCCACCCAGTGCCGGATCATGGCGGTGTTCACCGGGTCCGGCGCCCAGGTGGTGGGTTGCAGTTCGCGGCCCACCAGGGTGTTCAACGTATCGAGTACGCTCATCGGCCGCGGCCCGCCTTGACCGTCCCCAACCCCAGGGTGGCGACCATATCCCGCAGTACCTCGTTGACCCCGCCACCGAAGGTGTTGACCACCCCTTGCCGGGAGATCTGCTCGATCTGCCCGGCAAGGACCGCGCCGGGACTTCCGGGTCGAATCCGGCCGGCGGCCCCGAGGATGCCGAGCAGTGTCCGGTACACGTCGATATGGGTCTCGGTGCCGAATACCTTCGTGGCGCCCGCGTCCGCACCGGAGAGGGTGTCGGCCGCGACGGCGGCGGTCATCTTCCAGTTCATCAACCGCATCGCCACCAGCTTCGCGTGGGTGCGCGCGAATTCCTGCCGCACCCATGGTGTTTCGATCGCACCGGTATCGCGGGCCCAGTCCAGAACCTGATGCCACAGACCTTCGGTGCGTCCGCCCAGCGCGGCCAGCCCGATACGTTCGTGGTTGAGCTGCGCGGTGATCAGCTGCCACCCGCCGTTCGGCTCACCCACCACGGCATCGGCGCCGACGCGCATG
The DNA here is from genome assembly GCF_001613245.1 of Nocardia speluncae NBRC 108251. Lineage (GTDB taxonomy): Bacteria > Actinomycetota > Actinomycetes > Mycobacteriales > Mycobacteriaceae > Nocardia > Nocardia speluncae. Next base: position 408,018 of record NZ_BDBZ01000001.1, read on the forward strand.
CCGGAGTAGTAGGTGGAGGTGACCGTCAGACCGCCGACGGTATGGATCGGTGACCAGGAGAAGCCGGGGTCGCCGGTCGGTACGATGAGGATCGATATGCCCTGGTGTTTCGGGGCTTCCGGATCGGTGCGGCAGGCCAGCCAGATGTAGTCGGCGGTATTCGCACCGGAGGTGAAGATCTTGTTGCCGTCCACCACCCAGTCGTCGCCGTCACGTACCGCGCGGGTGTGCAGCGAGGCCAGATCGGTGCCGGCGCCGGGTTCGGTGTAGCCGATTGCGAAGACGATATCGCCGGCCAGGATCCCGGGCAGGTACTTCGCTTTCTGCTCATCGGTGCCGTACTTCTGCAGTGTCGGACCCACCGTGTTGACGGTGACGAAAGGGAACGGCAGCCCCGCACGCTGGACTTCGTCGAAGAATACGAACTGCTCCTCGATGGAACGGCCCTGACCGCCGAACTCCACCGGCCAGCCGATCCCCAGCCAGCCGTCGGCGCCGAGCATCTTGACGATCTCGCGGAACCGGTCGCCGCCCACACCCTGTTCACCGGCGGCGCGGCGCTCGTCTGCGGGCAGTAGCTCCGCAAAATAGGCACGCAATTCTCGCCTGAGCTCCTGGTGCTCGGGTGACTCCCGCAAATCCATCGTGGTTCTCCTATGCCGTGCACGGCTGTCGCGACGTGGTCCGGACGCTAATCCGCGAACCGGTTGCGGGCCCGCCGAGGTCTCACCCAACGGAAAGACCGGTTCCTTCCCCCGTCTCGGAGGGCTGAGATGAGGTCATGGAAATCGGGCTCAACCTTCTCGGCGCCGAGGCTCTGTTCGGCGGTGACATCAGCTGTGTCCCCGGCTTGGCGGCCGAGGCGGATCGACGCGGAATCGACCTGATCTCCACCGGAGATCACCTCGGCTTCGCCGCGGACGCCCACACACAGCGCCTGCGGGAGAACAACTTCCCGTTCCCGCTCGACCACCCGTGGTACGAACCGATCTCCCTGCTGTCGGCCGTGGCCGCCGTCACCGAGCGGGCACAGCTGGGTGTTTCGGTGCTGATCGCCACCGTCCGGCCCGCCGTACTGCTGGCAAAACAGATCGCGACCCTCGACCGCCTCTCCCGCGGACGGGTCACCATGGGTTTCGGTGTGGGCTGGCAGGAAGCGGAATACACCGCCACCGGTATGCCGTTCGACGCCCGGTTCGGCCGGATGGAGGACACTGTGCGCGCCTGCCGGGAACTGTGGACCCATGCGCCGGCGCAGTTCACCGGACGCAATTTCGCCTTCGAAAACTTCCACAGCCTGCCGTTCCCGGTGCAGGAACGGGTCCCGATCCTGTTCGGTCTCGGCCCGAGCCCCCGCAACTTCGACCGTATCGCGCGCGTCGCCGACGGCTGGTCTGTCAACCCCACCGACCTGCCCGGATTCACCGACAGCGTCGCACTACTGCGTGACAGGTTCACCGCATACGGTCGCGACCCCGGCACGGCACGTATCCAGGTATCCCTCACGCCGGTGCAGCGCCCGGACGGCAGCGCCGACCTCGACGCCACCGCACGGTCGGCGCAGCAGTTCCGGCGCAACGGGGCCACGGCTGTTGTCTTCCGCCCGACCGCATTCGGCCGGACAGCCGATCGGTTGCCCGAACTACTGGATTGGATGATCAGCCTCGGGCACGAATGACAGAAGGAGCATCCCGGTGACCGACGCATTGCAGGAACTACTGCACAAACAGGCCATCTACGAGGTAGTGCTGCGTTACTGCCGTGGCATCGACCGGCTCGACTTCGATCTGGTTCGCGGCGCCTATCATCCCGACGGAATCGACCACCACACCGGATTCGACGGCACGGTGGATGATTTCATCACCTGGGTGCGCCCGAAACTCCGTGCGATCGGCGGCACCATGCATCACATCGGCAATCACCTGGTGGAATTGCACGGCGACCGAGCGATCAGCGAATCGTATTCCACGGCGGCCCACTGGGGCGCGCCCGGCCGGGACGATTTCACCAGCGGCTGCCGCTACGTCGATCTGATGGAGTTGCGCGACGGCAGATGGGCCATCGCCGAACGATGGGCGGTACGCGAGTGGACCCGCTCCGACGCCGGGCGGCTCACCGACCCCGAAGGGCCCGGGCCCCGCGGCCGCCGCGACAGTTCGGACCCGTTGCACTTGCTGCGGGCACGGATCGGCTGACTCGCCCGCTGTGACCGGCGCCCGGCAACGACTGTCGCGGCGGGCGCCGCCTCAGCGGGACCGGGGCTCGTTCAGTTGCCGCCGCCGTAGGCCTGGATCACGTCGAGCCGCTTGACCTTCCCGGTGGCGTTACGGGGCAGCGGTTCGGTCGTGATCTCCCACCGCGTGGGCACCTTGTAGCGCGCGATCCGCTCGGCGACGAACGCGCTCAGCTCCGCGGCACCCACCGCCTCCGCTCCACCGGTGACCACCACCGCGCACACCTCCTGGCCGAGGTCCGCGTGCGCGACGCCGAGCACCGCACACTCCCGTACCGCGGGGTGTTCGCTCAACGCGTTCTCGACCTCGATCGGATATACGTTTTCCCCGCCGCGCAGGATGAGATCGGATCGGCGGCTGCTCACCCACAGGTAGTCGTCGTCCATCGTGCCCAGATCGCCGGTGTGCATCCAGCCGTCCTCGGCGATCGCGGCGGCCGTGGCGTCCGAGTTGTTCCAGTAGCCGAGCATCACCAGCGGGCCACGCAGGCAGATTTCGCCTTCGGTCCCGTCGGGCACCGGCTCCCCGTGTTCATCCCGGATCTGCACGCTCATCGTCGGCACCGGGGTACCCACGGTTTCGGGGCGTGCCTGCAGGTCGGCCGCGGTCGCGAAGGTCGCCGCAGTGGAGGATTCGGTGAGCCCGTAACTGGTTCCCAACGACCTTGCGGCAACAGGGAGCACCTGACGTAGGCGTTGCTTGAACGACGCGGAGGAAGGCGCGCTGTTCACCGAGATCATCTGCAGCGACGACAGGTCGTACCCCGACAGGTCGCCGTGTTCCAGGAGACGGTGCAGCATGGTCGGCACCGCACCCCAGTTGGTGACGTGTTCGGTTTCGATGAGCCGCAGCACCCGGTCGATATCGAAGCGGCCGGTATGGACGACCGCGGTATCGCCGAACGCAAGCCGTGGGACGGCAAGATTGTGCAGCGCCGCGATATGGAACAGCGGGGTGGCGAGCAGGAACCGCCGCGCCCCCGGGGCACTGCCCATTTCGGCGGCGACGGCATCGTTCAACCGGTAGAAGTCGACTGCGGCGATCATGTTCCGATGCGAATGCACGGCGCCCTTGGGGCGTCCGGTGGTGCCGCTGGTGTAGAGGATCACCGCCGGATCGTCCTCATCGATCTCGGTGCGGGGTAGCGGCGTACCCGGCGCGGCCGTGGCCAGTCGCGGAATATCCGCCTCGATCGACAGCACGGGGGCCTCGACCTCACCCAGCAGGGCGCGGCGCGCTTCGTCGGCGACGACAAGCGCCGGGGTGCAATGCTGTATCCCGTAGGCGATCTCGCGGGCGGACCACATCGAGTTCATTCCGACAGTGATGGCGCCGAGTGAGGTCGTCGCCCAGAACGTGAGAATCCATTCGGCGCAGTTGGCGGCGAGGATCGCCACCCGGTCACCTTTGCCTATCCCGTAGGTGGCGCGCAGCGCCTCGCTCAGCGATGCCACGCGGTCCAGATGCTCGGTGAAGCTCCAGCGGGTTTCGCCGCTGACGAGGTACTCGCGGTCGCCGTACCGGGCCGATTCGATCAGCAGCTCCGGCAGGGCATGCCGGCGGTGCCGGAACACCGGCATCGGAATGCCCCGGACCGGCTCCCGGGCGATTTCGAGGCCGGCGCCGGGCGCGGTGAGGCGGGCCATGACGGCCGCGCGGAGCTCGGGTGTCGTCGATCGATCGGACATGGGGAAGATCCCTTTCCTCGGAAAACCGCACGCAGGGCGGTGAACGTACTACGGCGGACCGGTCAGCGAACTGTCAGCTGACCACCGTCGATATTCCAGGATTGGCCGGTGACCCAGGCGGCCTGTTCGCTGGCGAGGAATACCACCGCCCAGGCGACTTCACGCGCGTCTCCGACCCGTTGCAGCGGCAGATTCGCCTCGACATAGCTCTGCCACGCGTCCGCTGACCGGTCGTCGAGCCGGCTGGTCCCGGTCACTCCGGGGCAGACCGCGTTCACGCGGATCCCGGCAGGGCCCAGTTCTTTCGCCATCGAGGAGGTCAGCGCCTGCACACCGGCCTTGGACGCGGAGTAGGCGGCGGTGTTCGGGCCGCCGAGTTTCCCGGCGATCGACGAAATGTTGACGATACTGCCGCCCGCGCCGCGCTCGGACATGACGCGGGCGAACGCGCGACTCATCAGGAAGGTGCCCCGCAGGTTGACACGAATCACCGCATCCCAGGCTTCGGTGGGAAGGTCGAGCACCGGAACCCTGTCCCCGGAGCGCGCGGCGGCGGCATTGTTCACGACGATATCCACCCGCCCGTATTCGTCGAGCACCTGCCGAACCAGGGCGTTCACCGCGTGTTCGTCGGAGATATCGCAGATCACCGAACCCGCGCGCCGGCCGAGTTCGTGGATCTCGCCGGCGACCGAGTCGATATCACGCCAGCCGGCGGCGCGTTCTTCTTCGGTGTACCGGTCCGGGCCGCGTCCGGTGCCCGTGACGACGACATCGCACCCTGCGCGGGCCAGCGCGAGCGCGGTTTCCCGGCCGATGGATCGCATCCGGCCGGCTCCGGTTACCACGGCCACTTTGCCCTCGAACCCGCTGAGCTGCATCGTGTCAGATCCTTTCGATGATGGCACCGGAGACCATCGCGCCACCGGCGCAAACGGCGACGAGCGCGCGCCCGCCGTCGCGGCGTTCGAGTTCGTCGACGGCCGTACCGACCAGCCGGACCCCGGAGGACCCCACCGGATGTCCCAGCGCAATCGCTCCGCCGTTGACGTTCAGCCGGTCCTCATCGATCCCGTGTGTGCGCGCCGCAGACAGGGCGACCGCCGCGAATGCCTCGTTGACCTCGAATACGTCGATATCGCCGAGTGACATCCCGGTGCGGGCCAGCAGATGCTCGATCGCCAGAACCGGGCCGTCGAGCAGATAGGGCACCTCACTGCCGAGCAGGCATTGCCGGAGGATGCGGGCGCGGGGCCGCAATCCCAGCGACCGCGCGAGGTCTTCGTCCATGAGCACGGCGGCCGCCGCACCGTCGGAGATCTGTGACGCGGTCCCGGCGGTGTGCAGGCCGCCCTCCAGCACGGGAGCCAGCGCGGCCAGCGCCTCCAGGGAGGTGTCCCGCAATCCTTGGTCGCGGGATACGGTCGTTGCCTCGGCTCCGTCGGTACCCGGTACCTCGACAGGGATGATCTGCCGGTCGAACCTGCGCTCCTGCCACGCCAGGGCAGCGCGCTGCTGGGAGCGCAACCCGAATTCGTCGAGATCTGCGCGGGTGAAACCGCGGCGGTGCGCGATGCGGTCGGCGCCGACGAACTGGGTGGGCAGGTCCAGCGACCACTTGTCGGGGCGGGGCCGGCCGACGTTATCGGGGATATTCGACAGCAGCGGTACCCGCGACATCGCTTCGACCCCGCACGCCATACCCGCGTCGATCACCCCGGCGGCGATCTGGGCCGCCACGATATTCACCGACTGCTGACCGGACCCGCATTGGGCATCGATCGTGGTGGCGCCGGTGCGTTCGGGTAGTCCCGAATACAGCCAGGCGGTGCGGGTGATGTTCGACGACTGCTCACCGGCTTGGGTGACGCAGCCACCGACGACCTGTTCGATCAGCGCGGGATCCAGGTCCAGCCGGTCGAGGATGCCCTTCTGCACCGCCCCGAGCAGTTCGGCCGCGTGCAGCCCCGACAACCATCCGCTGCGGCGGCCGATCGGTGAACGCGCGGTATCGACGATGACCGGATTGCCCATAGGAGTCCTCCTGGACCGAAAAATGAAGGTGCTGCCCTCTCGATCGATAAGGACTGCTGAAACACGATTCTATCCAACCAAGCACTTGTTTGGTAGCCGGTTCGCAGAAGATCTCCGCCGATTCCCACCGCGAGCACGCCGAAAAGCCGTGCGCTCACCCCCGTAACGACAGGATCTGCTGTTCGAGCTCCGGATCGTCACGTAGTTCTGCCCGGACCGCGGCCTCCCAGAATCCGTGGAACCCGTTCCCGTCGCTACGGCGTTGCCGGTCGACCCACCAATCGGGTAGCGCGGACTTCTCCGGCCCGCCGGCCGCCCGCACCATCCAGGCGTTCTTCGCCCGCTGCTCCAGCGCCACCGCCCGCAGGAACAGCGCCCGCGCGGTACTGCCGATCACCAGCACACCGTGACCACCGAGCAACGCCAGATCGGCGTCACCCATCGCGGCGACGGCCGCGGTCGCGGCCTGCGCGCTGTTCACCGCACCGGCGTACTCGTCGACCAGCACCAGCTCCCCGCCACCCAGACTGGAACTCTGGTCATAGGCCGGCGGCACTTCCGCGAGATCACCCCAGATGGTCCCGAACTCGGGATGGTTGTGCACCACGAACTGCACGTCCGGGCGTGCGCGGTGCAGGGCGAGATGCAGCGGGATACCCAAAGGCACCGGCCAGTGACCCTCGAGTACCACGCCGTCGAGATCGATACGGAGCACGTCGCCGGGGCCGAATTCCTGCCAGGTCAGCAGCCACGGATTGCACAGCAGCGTGCCGTCACCCATATTGCGGGTGATGTGACCGGCCAAGTGGTCGCGATACCCCTCACGCCACAGGGCGCGCGCCAGCAGCACGATCTCCTCGGCCGGGGTCAGCTCGGGAACGAGACGCTCGGCGCTCGGGCGGAAAGCCATCCGATTCTCCTCAGTCCCGCGGCAGCACGATATCGGGCAGCGGATGGCGGTAGAGCTCCGCCGCGTTCTCGCTGCACATCTTGCGGAGTTCCGGCGCCGGGATACCGGCCCAGTACTGTTCGATCACGTCCTGCGTATGCGGCCACGTGCCGTCACCGTGCGGATAGTCGGTTTCGAGCATGATGTGCTCGACCCCGATCACCTCGCGCAGGGCGATCGTGGACGGATCGTCGAGTGTGCAGAACCAGAAATTGCGCCGCAGGATATCGGCCGGGCGATCGTCCCAGCCCAGGCCGTAGCCGGAACGGTCGATGATGTTGTCCAAGCGGTCGATCAGCATCGGCACCCAGCCGATACCGCCTTCGCTCATCGCGATCTTCAGCGTCGGATTGTCCTTCGGATATCCCGACCACAACCATTCGCTGCACGCTCCGAGCGAAAGCTGGCCGAACATCGTGGCACCCAACTGGAGTCCGGGCGCGCCCTGCGGGTAGGAGTACATTCCCGAACTGCCCACGTGCAACGAGATCACGGTGCCCGTTTCGACGCAGGCCCGGATGATCGGATCCCAGTATTCGCGCTCCCACAGCGACGGCAGCCCGATCGCATGGGGTCGCTCGGGAAGAGTGACCGAGGTGAATCCGCGGGCGGCGTTACGCTGGATTTCGGCGACGGCCTCCACCGGGTCGCCCAGATAGGTGATACCGCCGGGGATCACGCGAGTCGGATAGGCCAGATACCACTCGTTGTAGAGCCAGTCGTTCCAGGCCCGGACTGCCGCCTTGCCGACTTCACGATCGGCAGCGAAGGCGAACACCCGGCCACAAAAGCCGGTGATCTGGGACGGGAAGTTCAGCATCGCCCAGATGCCGCCGAGATCCATATCCTTCACCCGGGCGTGGATGTCGTAGCAGCCGGGGCGCATCTGTTCGAAGCGGAACGGCTCGTACTTCACCGACTCCGAGCGCCGCCCCGCCACCGCGTTCATACCCACCTGGGAGTAGGTCTTTCCCTCGAACTCCCAGATCTGCGCTCCTTCCGCGGTCTCCCGGATCTGCGGACCGCGCTCCCGCAGCGCGGCCGGCATCCAGGTTTCGAAGAGATGCGGGGGTTCGACCACATGGTCGTCGACCGAGATCACGGTGTAGCGGACATCCGCGGGTTCGGGTTCCGGATCGAACAATTCGGGATCGAGTTGCTGCTGCGGTGCTGCCACGGCGTTCTCCTCCACACAGCGGGCGCTGCCGGACAGCGGCCCACACCTTGACTCAAGTATCTCTATGAGATACTTTGTTATCTCTTATTGATACCAAGGTAGAGGTGATCCACATTCCGGTCAAGACTCTGAGCGGCCTACTGCGCGGCCTGCAGGTGGTCGAAGCGATTGCCGCGGACCAGCCCGCCGGACTGACCGAGCTGTGCCGGGTCCTCGGCGAGGACAAGAGCGCGATGCAACGCGTCCTGGCGACCCTCCACGAAGCCGGATGGATCCGGCCACTTCCCGATACCCCACCGCGATGGGAACTCTCCGCGAAAATCGTCACGATGGCAGGACAGGCCCACAGCACATCCTCACTGCTCGCCCGTGCCCGGCCTGTGCTCACGGCCTTGCGCGATATCACCGGGGAAACCACCCACCTGGCGCTGCTGGACGGCGGGAAACTCGTGGTCGCCACCGTCGCCGACGGCACCCATACCGTGCGCACCGCACTACCGATCGGCCAGGTCCACCCACCCGAGACGAGCGCCGCCGGGCGCGCGATCCTCGCGCACCTCACACCCGCCGAACGCACCGGCCACGCCGAATCGGCCGAAGCGCTGCTGTCCACCGCGGAATACGACCGGATCCGCGCGCGCGGCTGGTCGCTGTGCGAAGGCGCGGTCCAGCACGGTTCGACCAGTATCGGCGCAGCGATCTTCGATATCACCGGAGCACCCCAGGGGGCCATCGTGGTCAGCGCGCCCGACACCCGGCTCACCCCCGACCAGTACGCCCGGACCGGGGAACTCGTCCGGGATGGCGCACGCCGGTTGAGCGGCTCGGCCGAGGAGTAGCCGCAGCGGCACCCGGCTCGATGACAGCCGGGCCCGCGAGCCTTGATTCCCGAGGGGCAGACATCGCGCGAGTGGCGCGCCCCGGACAACAGTCGCTCAGCGCGACCGTCGCGGCCCCTGGTGGCGTCCCGGACACCGAGCGGGACGCCGGTGCCCGGGAACCCCGGACGAATTCTCGGACATGCTGTCAGGCATAGTCCGCGAGGACGAGACGGATCACATCCTCCACATTGCGTAACGCCTCCGCGAAACTGATCCGCCCCGACGTCCACGAGGTGAGCGCGACGAACATGGCGCCCCCGATGGCCAGCGAGGCCACCCGCGCCGTTTCCGGCGGTACCCCTTCCAGGAGATCGAACAGCGCACCACGGTTGGCAGTGGCGCGCTGGTCCAAGGTCTCGATCACGTATTCGTCCGTGGACGAGAACAGCTCGATCTCGAGACGGGCGAAATGCGGGCCCCGCTGGAATGCCCGCATTTCCCGCCGGTACAGACCCAGCACGCGCTCGCAGATACTGCCGCCGTCCTTCGGGCCGGGAGCACTGCGTTCGGCTTTCAGTTTCTCCGACAACCGGTTGTTCCAGCCGAGCATCGCCGCCGCCAGCAACTGCTGTTTGGCGGGAAAATAGCGGTACAGAGTACCCAGCGCCACCCCGGATCGTTCGGAAACCTCCCGCATCTGAATACGATCGGGCTCCATCTCGTGCAGCATTTCGATCACCGTCTCGGCCAACCGGCTGCGGCGCCCCAGCTGGCCCGCAGTCATCGATTCGGTGGCCATCGGCAACTCGGCCCCACGGGAGGTCACGGCGGTGATAGTAGCCGGACGGGTCGCACCCGCCGTCACTGCGTCCACTCCCTCGGCAGCCCGAGGATGCGCTCACCGATGATGTTGAGCTGGATCTCCGCGGTACCGCCGCCGATCAGCATCGCGGGCGTCGAGAGGTACGCCGCGAGCGTGCGGCCGGCCTCCCCGGATTCCTGCGCCGCGGCAGGACCGGCCCACTCGATCATGGTGCGGGACAACTCGACCTGATGCTGCGCCGACAGATACTTCAAAACGTTGCCTTCGGCGCCGGGCTCCAGGCCGGAGATCCGTTTGCGCAGACTACGGCGGCCGAGCGCGTCCAACGCCCCCGAGGTCGCTGTCACCGCGCCGAGCGCAGGTAGCGCGGCGGCGCGCGCGTCGACCGGAAGCGCCGCCACCGCGGCAACCGGATCGAGCCGGATACGGGCGCCCACCGCACCGGAACCCATCGCGATCCGCTCGTTACCCAAGGTGGTGCGCGCCAGCCGCCAGCCGTCCCCGGGCGCGCCGACCAGGCAATCGTCCGGGACGAAGACATCGTCGAGGAATACCTCGTTGAACATCGACTCGCCGTTGGCTTCCCGCAACGGCCGCACCTCGATACCCGGTGTGCTCATATCGACCAGGAAGTAACTGATCCCGGCCCGCTTCGCGGCGCTGCGGTCGGTGCGGGCGAGGCAGACCGCCCAGTGCGCCTCCCGGGCATGTGAAGTCCACACTTTCTGGCCGTTGAGACACCAGCCGCCGCCGACCTTTTCCGCGAAGGTCCGTACCGCGGCGAGGTCCGATCCGGCGCCCGGCTCGCTGAACAGCTGACACCACTCGATCTCACCGCGCAGTGTCGGGCCCACCAGCCGTTCCCGCTGCGCATCCGTGCCGTGCCGCAGAATCGTCGGCAGCGCCCACTCCCCGATCACCGTGGTGGGTTGCGCCATCCCCGCCCGCCGGAACTCCTCCGCGATGATCACCTGGTCCGCGGCGTCGGCGGCGCGACCGTAGGGTGGCGGGTAATGCGGCGCCACCAGGCCGTGACCGGCCAGGATACGGCGCACGGTTTTCCCGTCGGAAATATCGGGGCCCGTAGCTTCCGCGATCGCCGCCGCGACCTCCGCCCGCAACTCCGGTCGATCCTCGACCCCCACAGCGGGCGCGCGCCCGGTGCCGAGGGCCAGCTCACCAGCTCGGTACGACCAGTCCCGGTGCGGTCCGAGCAGCGCGAACAGGCCGGTCGCGCGCCGCCAGTACAGATGCAGATCGTGATCCCAGGTATTCCCGATACCGCCCAGCACGGTGAGCGCATCCAAGGCGATCTCGGCGGCCTCGGGCAGGCACTGCACCGCGGCACGCGCCGCGGCGAGCGCGCTCTGCGGCCCGCCCGGCCCGTCTTCGTCGGCCGCGCACGCGCCGTCCCATGCCGCCGCGGCCAGCAGTTCCACCCGCAGGAACAGCTGGGCACATTTGTGTTTGACGGCCTGAAAGGATCCGATCGGCCGGCCGAACTGCTCACGCACCTTCGCATACGCCACGGCCGTGTCCAGGCACCATCGGGCGATACCGACCGCCTCGGCGCTGAACAGGACGGCAGCGAGGTCGCGTACGTGGCGGGTGGCGCAGGACAGAACATGGTCGTCCGGTACCACCACATCGTCGAGTTCGAGCCGGCCGAGATCGCGGGTCAGGTCCACACCCGGAATCCGAATCCGGGTGACACCGGGCGAATCCGGCGGGACGACGAACCATACCGGGCCCTCGGGTCCGGTCGCTCCCAGTACGAGAATGTCCGCGCCCACCCCGCCGAGAATCGGGCCGCTGATACCCGAGACCCGCAGCCCACCACCGCCTGCCGTGGCCACCGGACCTGCTGTGTCGAGCGCGCAGGCGCCGGTGGCGCCGGCGACGAACCGGGCGAGCAGATCGTGGCGCGCTGCGGATGAGCCGTGGCGATCCACGAGCGCGCCGGCCGTCACGGTAGGCAGCAGTGGTCCCGGGACCAAGCCGTGCCCCGCCGCGTCGAGCGCTACCGCGAGCTCGACGATCCCGGCGCCCCCGCCCCCGAACTCGGCAGGCAGGTGGATCGCGGGAATCCCCTGGCGGCACAGCTTGTCCCAGATCGGCGGGCGGACACCCTGAGCCGAGAGGTCGAAATGTTCGCGGGTCAGCGTGATCGGCGCCGCCTGCGCGGCCAGCGCGGATATCGCCGCCATCAGATCGGTATGTTCGGTGGTCAGCCCTACGCAGCTCGTTACCATCCCTGGCTAACCTTCCAGTTTCAGGACACGGCGCGCGTTCTCGGACAAGAACTTGGGCCATACCTCGTCGCGGAACGGCACATCCGGCATCTCGTTCGCGATCCGTTCCAGCGATAACCCCGCCGGGAAATAACCGGCATAGATGATCTTGTCCGCGCCGCGGGTATTGGCGTAATCGATGATCGCCTGCGGATAGTGCTTCGGCGCGAACGCGGAGGTCGAATAGTACAGATTCGGCCACTTGAGCATCAGTTTGACAGCCAGGTCCTGCCAGGGCTCGCACCCGTGCCTGGTGACGAATACGAGCTCGGGGAAATCGAACATGACATCGTCGATGAGTTCGACATGCTGCACCGCTGCCTTCAACCGCGGGCCCGGAATCCCGGCGCAGGCGAAGATCGGGATATCCAGTTCCACACATTTGGCGTAGATCGGATACATCTGCGGAGCGTTGAGCGCGACCTGCGGAAACGTTCCGGCGGCAAAGGAACTCACCGAACGGATCCCGAATTCCTCGAATTCGGCTTCCATCCGCCGCAGGGTGCCCATGATGTCGTTGGGGTCGACGGCGCTGCCCTGCGGGACGAAACGCTGCGGGTGCTGTTTCACCGCGCGGCGCCCCGACTCGCCGGCGACACTGACCATTCCCACCGTTATCCCGTGGCGGTCCATCTCCCGCAGGGTCACCTCCACGGGATCATCGGTCGGCAGATCCTGCGGTACACCCTTGAACATGTACTCGGCGGGAAAGGAGAACTTCTCCTTGCTTTCGCGGTCCTTCGTCTGCCGGGTGATGAAGTCGTACTCGTTTTTCCCGGGTTCGCGGAAACCGATATGGGTATCGATGACCGGGAGCCCGGCCCGGAAACCGCCACGTACCTCCTGCCCGGCGGTCATGCGCGCACCGCCGCGGCGAAGGTCTCACGCAGCAATACATCGTTGGGATCGTCGGGCAGTTCCGTCAGCGGCTGCCCCACCTCCGCCACGGTCGGGCCGTACTGGTCGGCCAGCGGCGCCAGGGCGTCGAGATCGAAATCGTACAGATCGGCCGCATTGCAGGCGAGCATCTGCCGCAACTCGCCGGGCTCCAGGTCGTGCATCACCTGCCGGAGGCATTCCCGGGTGAACGGATATGTCCCCTCCGAATGGGGATAGTCGCTCCCCCACATGAACTTGCCCGCACCGAGCACCTCGCGGGCCGCCATATCTTCCGCGGACGGCATACTCACACCGATCCAGCAGTTACGGCGGAAGTACTCGCTCGGGCGCAGCGGCAGCTGCTCGTCCCGGCCGTACACGAGCTCACCGATCCGCCCCGACCGTTTGATCCGGTGATCGATCAGATCGAGCTCGCGCAGCAGCCGCGGGGCCCATGCGCACCCTTGTTCGGACATCGCGAACTTCAGGTTCGGGAACCGTTCGAACACTCCGGACAGAATGAACTGCACAAGGGGCCGCTGTGCGTAGAACGACACCTCGGTGATGTAGAGCAACCCCGCCGTCTTGTACCGCCCGTAGTCGGGTAGCCCGTTACCGGCGTGACTGTTCACCGGGACGCCGAGCTCTTCACACGCCCGCCAGATCGGGTCGTAGACGGGGTCGTACAGTGGTTTCACCCATTTCACATCGGGTGCCACATTGGGAATCAGGATGCCGCCGCGCAGACCGTTCTCCTTGATCCAGTGCACATCCTCGACCGCGCGGTCCACATCGTTGAGGAAGATCTGACCGACACCGGCGCGCTGCGCGGGGGCATCGGCGCACCAGTCGGCGAGCCAGCGGTTGTGCGCGCGGATACCCGCGAGCCGGCGTTCGAAGTCCTCGCTGTTCGGCGGCGCCGCCATCACGGCCGCGCTCGGGAAGAACGGTGGCACGGTGTTCGGGTAGATGACCTCGGCGACAACACCGTCGGTCGCCTGTTCGTTGATTCGGCGGTCACTGTCCCAGTTACGGGTACGGCCGTCGTCCTGTAGATCGCGGTAGGGGTTCCGGTACCGGTTGCGCCAGGCATCGAATTCGCCGAGCCACCGGGAGTCGAGATACTCGCGGTAGGTGGCGTGGTCGGCGCCCGCATGGCAGTCGGCGGAGATCAGCGTGTACCGCTCGGCAGACTCGGCAGGATGTGCAGACATCGGCATCCTCTTCCCATCTTATTATTGAAATGCTGTTCTATTTCTACCCCTCGAAGATACGACACCCTGGCCACATCCGCACCAGAATTCTCGATATTTCGAGAATCTAGTTCTATTTTCTGGACCTATCGCGAGATGGACGGGCCGCACAGCGGCCTGCGGACACCACGGCAGCGGCGGATCACCGACCGCCCGCGGTGGACCGATTCCCCGGACGGATCGAACCCGGCCACGTGGACCGCGCTACCGGACGGCGAGCACGGGCAGCGATAGGCTCGGGCAGCTGGGCTCGTGTCGGCGACAACCTCTCGGAGGCGGCTGTGCACAGACGTCGGTTGACGGCTCTCGGGGCCGCGGTGGCGATCGTCGCCGCGCCGGTCACCGGATGCGGGATCGAAGAGCCGGTCCCCGGAGCCACGACCAGCACCAGCGTGGCCGCACCGCAGCCCGCCCGCGCCCCCGGAATCACCATTCCCGACGGGCGCGTGGAACATATCGTGGACCGGGTGGATCAGCGGGCGAAGGAGCTGCTGACCAGCACCGGCATCCCGGGTATGGCGGTCGCCATCGTCGCCGACGGCAAGGTCGTTTACCAGGAAGGATTCGGGGTCCGCGAGGTGGGCAACGAACAGGAGGTGGACCCCGGCACCGTGTTCCAGCTGGCATCGATGTCGAAACCGATCGGGGCCACCGTGGTGGCCCGCGAGGTCGCCGCCGGGCCGCTCGAGTGGGATACACCGGTACGGCAGCTCGCGCCCTGGTTCGCGCTGAACGATCCCTACATCAGTGACAACGCGACCATCGGCGATCTGTACGCACATCGGTCGGGGCTGCCCGATCATGCCGGGGACAAGCTCGAGGACCTCGGGTTCGACCGGGCGCAGATACTGGAACGAATGCGGCTGCTGCCGCTGGCGCCGTTCCGGGACTCCTACGAGTACACGAATTTCGGGTTGACGGCGGCGGCCGGCGCGGTCGCGGAAGGAGCGCACACGGACTGGGCCGACCTGTCGAAACGCGCGATCTACGAGCCGCTGGGAATGACGGCCACCAGTTCCCGCTACGCCGACTTTGCGGCAGCGCCCGATCGCGCGGTGGGACATGCCCGCGTGGGCGAGGACTACCGGCGCACCGAACCCCCACGGCAACCGGACGCGCAGTCACCGGCGGGCGGTGTCAGCTCCTCGGCGACAGATATGGCGCGCTGGATGACCATGGTCCTCGAGAACGGTTCGTACCAAGGCCGGGAAGTGGTGGCGCCGGAAGCGCTACTGCCCGCAGTGTCACCACAGGCCGTATCATCGCCCCCCGAAACTCCGGACTCACGAGCCGGTATGTACGGGTACGGGTTCAATGTCGGCACCTCGGCCGCGGGCCGGGTAGTGCTGAGCCATTCCGGGGCGTTCAACGCCGGTACGGCGACCGCGTTCACATTGATCCCGTCGGCGAACGTGGGAATCGTGACGCTGACCAACGCCGCCCCGATCGGCGTACCGGAGACGTTGAACGCCGAATTCGCCGATCTGGTGCAGTTCGGTGAGGTCCGGGAGGATTGGTGGGGGCTTTACCAGGAGGCATTCGCGCAGATCGAGGGGCCCACCGGTGAACTGCTGGGTAAGGAACCACCACCGAATTCGGCGCCCGCGGGCCCGCTGGACGATTATGCGGGGGTATACGGAAACGACTATTTCGGCCCGGCTGAGGTCGCGGTGGACGGCGACCGGTTGCTGCTGATCCTGGGCCCGGGGAAGGTGACCGTACCGCTGCGGCACTGGGACGGCGATACATTCGCCTTCACTCCTACCGGCGAGGCCGCGAACCCGGGAACGATATCGCAGGCCCGATTCGACGATGATCGATTGTGGCTGGAGTTCTACGACTCCGACGGGTTCGGTACGTTCACCCGCTGAGGGGTGCCGGTTCACACAGATCGGGCGCTCACCGGGCGACAGTCGGCGCGCCGGCTGTCCGCACACCGCGTCGACGAGTGACGACGCAAGTACGCCGGAAGCGCCGCCTGCTCCGTTCCGCCAGTACTCCGTGTGGTGCCTGAAACGTCAAGACCCGCGCGGACCCGGCGAGGATTCGGGTGCGAACCCAGGGAGCTCGACGATGGCCGCCAGCA
The DNA here is from genome assembly GCF_001613245.1 of Nocardia speluncae NBRC 108251. Lineage (GTDB taxonomy): Bacteria > Actinomycetota > Actinomycetes > Mycobacteriales > Mycobacteriaceae > Nocardia > Nocardia speluncae. The sequence goes on from NZ_BDBZ01000001.1 coordinate 424,253, forward strand.
GCTCCGACATCTGCGCCTCCACGCGTCCCCGGGAGGCGGCGTCGGCGTCGGCGTCGGCGAATGCCAGGATCCCCTCACTGAACAGCGACCATCCGGATATTGCGGCAAGCACCGTCATGAGGCGGACATCCGCCTTGCGGGAGTCGGGATCGACACCACGGACCGCGTTCATCCCCTCGGCCTGGTTGCCGAGCAGTAGATCGGTCCGTCCCTCGAGCAACAACCACGCCGAGATGCGCACGTACTCGGGATCGGCAAGCCCGATGTCGAACAGGCGCCTGACAGCGTCCGGCACCGAAGCTCCGGTTTCGATCGTTCGCGTGGAAATCTCGGTGTCGCGTTCGAGGACGGCCCGGAGAATGTCCTCCTTGTTGCCCAGATGCTTGTGGACCAGCCCGAGATTCACTCCTGCGGCACAGGCGATCTCGCGGATGGTGACCGAGGTCCCCTTCGCGGCGAACCCGGAGCGCGCCGCACGCAGAACCGCCCGGCGGACCTCGTCGCGGCCCCAGGCTTTCGGCGTCGGTTCCGATCCGTGCACCCCTTGACAGTAGACGTTTGTCTACGGTCAAATCAACCCATCGAACAAATCGGGCTCTCCCCTCCGATCGGCGGCAGAAGCCCTACTCCGAAACATCTTTCGGCTCGCTACGCACGTGGTGTCATCGATCCCGGCGACGTATCCGCGAGCCCAGTATTTCCGCGTCCGGTATTCGTCCGAGCACGAATACCGGAGGCAGAAAGTGAGCGGTCATGCCGGAGCAGATCAGCAACGAATGTCTCGCGCCCCTCATCGCGACAGGCCGGCGACGACGCATGAGGTCGGGGGTAGCGCTGGCCACCGTCGCGGCCCTCGCCGTGGTCGGCACCGCATGCACGACAGCCCGGAACGGGGACGACAAACACGGGACGACCGATATCACGATGACGAACGGCCGCCCGCAGCCCGCGGCGGACGGCGGCGCCCTCGCCACCGAGGGCCAACGGACACGCGAAGCGGTGGTGCGTCGAATCCTCGCGACCGATGTAGTGCAGCAGGAAATTCGAGAAGTCCAGGAACTGTACGAGAGCGACCCGCAAGGTGCGACGCTGTCGGGTGAAGCCACCGCGGCGGCAGCCGCCGCCTCCATCGGCGCGGCAGCCGCCCAGTATGCCGTGACGGAGGATCCGGACCGCCCTGTGCTGATGTGGGCGGTGACATTGCCGCATGAGTTCGCTGGGCTCGACATGCCGAATTCGGGGTACGGAATCGAGAACCCCGACAATGTCTATCGGCAGGCCACCGTAGCCGGTGACGCGCGATACGAGATCCGCGGGCGCATACCCGAGCAGGCCCCGGCCGAAGTGCATTTCGAAATGCGGGACTCGATTCCCGGCACCGCCGCGCTGACCGCCGAGGGCGGGACACCACTGGCGACTCTCGGCACCGACGCGATCGAGACCGGACCGAACGGAACCTTCGTCGTCACCATGGACTCTGCCCCGGCGAACGGCCGCATCAACCACCTGCAGATCCCGGCCGGCGGCACCTCCCTGCTGATCGTGCGCGACCTGCTGAACGACTGGGCGACCGAGACGCCGTCCCGGCTCGACATCATCCGCGTGGACGGACCACCTGTAGCGCCCGAGCGGACTGTCGATCAGCAGGCCGCCCGATCCGCCGAGATACTCGGGCAGATCGCGCCTTTCTGGATGAAGTATTTCAACGAGTACTACTACAAGACTCCGGAGAACCGGATCCGCCCAGTACGTGAGCGGCCCGGCGGTCGAGGACTGTCCACCGGCGGACGCTTCGCCTTGGCCGCCGACGAAGCGCTCGTCTTCACGATCGACCCGGTCGGCGCCCAGTCGCTCGGCGTGCAGATTGCCGATCCGTGGGGTGTCGCCTACCCCTACCGCGACAAGACCGCCAGCCTCAACACCACCCAGGCGAAACCCAACCCGGACGGCACCTACACGTTCGTGGTGTCGCCCGACGACCCCGGCGCCCACAACTGGCTCGATGCCAGTGGCAACGACGCCGGAATGATCGCGGTGCGCTGGCAGTCCGTGCGGGGCACACCGGACGTGACCGCAGCGCTGCGGAGTTCCGCGGTGGTGAAGGTGGCGGACCTGTCGACGGCACTGCCGGACGGGACCGTGTTCGTCGATCCGGCAGAACGGCGGTTGCAGCAGCAACAGCGTGCGACCGATTTCGATCGTCGACTGACGAAATGATCACCGTGCCGGCCGGGACTGCCCGGATGCTCGCAACCCTTCGCCGTCAACCCACGACGTAGGCCGCCAGGTGTTCGCCGGTGAGGGTGGACCGGGCGGAAACCAGATCGGTCGGGGTGCCTTCGAAAATGATCCGGCCGCCGTCGTGGCCCGCGCCGGGACCGAGGTCGATGATCCAGTCGGCGTGCGCCATCACCGCCTGGTGATGTTCGATGACGATCACCGATTTACCCGAGTCCACGAGCCGATCCAGCAGGGCGAGCAGGTTCTCGACATCGGCCAGGTGCAGGCCGGTGGTCGGTTCGTCGAGGACGTAGATCCCGTTCTTCTCACCCATCCGGGTTGCCAGTTTCAGCCGCTGCCGTTCACCGCCGGACAGGGTGGTGAGCGGTTGACCGACCTTGATGTACCCCAGGCCGACATCGACCAGGCGGTCGAGGATCTTGTGCGCCGCGGGGATACGGGCGTCACCGGCGCCGAAGAACTCCTCGGCCCCGGCGACCGACATCTCGAAGACCTCCGCGATATTGCGGCCGCCGAAGGTGTAGTCCAGGACTTCGGCCTGAAAGCGCCGGCCCTCGCATTCCTCGCACGGCGATTCGACGGTCGCCATCACCCCGAGATCGGTGTAGATGACCCCGGCGCCGTTGCACGCGGGGCAGGCGCCTTCGGAGTTGGAGCTGAACAGCGCCGGTTTCACCCCGTTGGCTTTCGCGAAGGCCTTGCGGATCGGGTCGAGCAGGCCCGTGTAGGTGGCGGGATTGCTGCGGCGCGACCCTTTGATGGGAGTCTGGTCGACCATGGCGACATCGTCGTGCCGGGCGACGGCACAGTCGATCAGCGAGCTCTTACCGGACCCGGCGACACCGGTGAGCACGACCAGCACTCCGAGCGGGATATCGACGTCGACATTCTGCAGGTTGTGCGAATCGGCGCCGCGTACCTCGAGCGCACCGGCGGCAGCGCGGACCGACGGTTTGAGGGCGGCGCGGTCGTCGAGGTGGCGGCCGGTGATGGTGTCGCTGCCGCGCAGGCCCTCGATGGAGCCCTCGAACATCACCTGCCCACCCTCGGTACCGGCGCGGGGCCCGAGGTCGATGATGTGGTCGGCAATGGCCATCACCTCGGGTTTGTGCTCCACGACGAGCACGGTGTTGCCCTTGTCGCGCAGTTGCAGAAGCAGTTCGTTCATCCGCTGGATATCGTGCGGGTGCAGGCCGATGGTGGGTTCGTCGAACACGTAGGTGACATCGGTGAGTGAGGAACCGAGATGCCGGATCATCTTCGTACGTTGCGCTTCACCACCGGACAGGGTTCCGGCCGGGCGCTCCAGCGACAGATAGCCGAGCCCGATCTCGACGAACGAGTCGAGGGTCTGCCCGAGCGCGGTGAGCAGCGGAGCCACCGACGGTTCGTTCAGGTCGCGCACCCAGGTGGCGAGATCGCTGATCTGCATCGAGCAGGCGTCGGCGATGCTGATGCCCTTGATCTTCGACGAACGGGCCTCGGCACCCAGACGGGTACCACCACAATCGGGGCAGGTGTCGAAGGTGATCGCCTTGTCGACGAATGCGCGGATATGCGGTTGCATCGCCTCCCGGTCCTTGGACAGGAAGGATTTCTGGATCCGTGGGATCAGGCCCTCGTAGGTGACATTGACGCCCTCGACCTTGACCTTCGTGGGCTCCTTGTAGAGGAGATCGTTGAGCTGTTTCTTGGTGAACTTCGCAATCGGCTTGTCCGGGTCGAAGAAACCGCAGCCGCGGAAGATACGGCCGTACCAGCCGTCCATGCTGTAACCGGGGATGGTGAGGGCGCCTTCGTTGAGCGACAAGTTCTCGTCGTAGAGGGCGGTGAGGTCGAAATCGGAAACCGAACCGCGGCCCTCGCAGCGCGGGCACATACCGCCGAGGACGCTGAAACTGCGGCGTTCGCGAACGGTCTGCCCGCCCTTTTCCACGGTGACCGCACCGGCGCCGCTGATCGAGGCGACATTGAAGGAGAACGCCTGCGGTGATCCGATATGCGGGGTGCCGAGCCGGCTGAACAGGATCCGCAGCATGGCATTGGCATCGGTGGCGGTACCTACGGTGGAGCGCGGATCGGACCCCATCCGCTCCTGGTCGACGATGATGGCGGTCGTCAGCCCGTCGAGGACATCGACATCGGGGCGGGCCTGATTGGGCATGAACCCCTGGATGAACGCGCTGTAGGTCTCGTTGATCAGCCGTTGCGATTCGGCAGCGATGGTGCTGAAGACCAGTGAGCTCTTCCCCGACCCGGAGACCCCGGTGAATACGGTCAACCGGCGTTTCGGGATCTCGACGCTGACATCTCGGAGGTTGTTCTCCCGCGCTCCGTACACGCGGATCAGGTCGTGACTGTCGGCGAGATGCGGCTCGGACGTCTGCCCAGCGGTCTTCGTGGCCATACTCATCTGCTCTCCTGGTCTCCCTCTGGTGCTCGTGCCGCCCGCGCGGACACCACCGCTGTCATCCGGTCGATCCAATCAGAACGCGGTGACATTTCTCGTTGCGCCGGGCCGCGAGGTACGCGTGGTCGCCGGGAGCGTTCCGGCGGACCCGTGCGGTGGGCGCCGGACCCATGGTGGATCCGGTGCCCGTCCGCTCGGGAATCGAAAGTTTCGCTGCCTGCGCTACCACGCTGTGTGAATGCCTGCCCCGGGACGTTCAGCCGGCCTGCTGGATACGGATCATATTCCCGGCGGGATCGCGGACGGCGCAGTCGCGGATACCGTACGGCTGATCGGTGGGTTCCTGAATGATTTCGACATCACCGGCCTGGAGCCGGTCGAAGGTCGCCTCGAGATCCTCGGTGGCGAAGTTGATCCCGGCGTAGGTGCCTTTGGCCATCATCTCGCTGATGGTGCGGCGTTCGTCGTCGGTGATACCGGGATCCACGGCCGGCGGGGTGAGCACGATAGAAGTGCTGGGCTGCCCGGCCGGGCCCACGGTGATCCAGCGCAGCCCTTCGTAACCCACGTCTTTGCGCACCTCGAAGCCGAGGAGGTCGCGGTAGAAGGCCAGTGCCGCATCCGGGTCGTCGTGCGGGAGGTAGCTGGAGTGGATGGTGAGGTTCATGACGACGACGCTAGCCGCGCCGCGGTGACCTGCGCTTCTCGATTCCTGATCGGTCTGGTCACCTGTTTGGCAACGCAGCTCGGCATCCCGGCCGCTTCGCCGGATGCCTGCTGCCGGTAGATGCTGGGCGCTACGCCGACCAATTCGGTGAAGCGGGTGCTGAACGTGCCCAGCGACGAACAGCCGACGGCGAAGCAGACCTCGGTGACGCTCATATCACCTCGGCGCAGCAGCGCCTTGGCACGTTCGATACGCCGCGTCATCAGGTAGGAGTACGGGGATTCTCCGTAAGCCTGCCGGAATTGGCGGCTGAGGTGGCCGGCGGATATATGGACCGCGCGGGCGAGGGCTTCGACGTCGAGTGGTTGTGCGTATTCGCGGTCGATCCGGTCGCGGACCCGGCGCAGGCGCGCCAAATCGCGGAGGTCGGCGGTGGGGCGCTGCCGCCGGTCGGCGGCCGGTGGGGTCTCACGCATTGTCGCCCTCCTTGTCGGTGGTGCCGGGTTCAGTGTGGCACGGGCGGAGTTGCCGCTCGGTGGGGCCGCAGTGTTCAGTTCTCCCGGTTCCGGCCGCGCGTGCGGCGACGCCGGCTCCGGCTCGGCGGCCGGGCGCCGCGGACTGCTTCGGCGATCCGAGTGTGCGGTTGCCAATTCAGCCCGTTGGGCAGGCCCCAGCCGAACCGGACCGCCGCCAGTCGCAACACCAGTGAGCAGGTGATACCGGCGATGATCCCCACGGCTGGGACACCCAGGTATGTGCAGACGACCATGGTCCCGGCGACGACCGCTGCGACCGTGGCGTACAGGCCGTTTCCGCCGAACACCGCCGGCACTCGCCGCAACAGGACGTCGCGCAGGGCACCGCCGCCGACCGCCGTGGTGATGCCCAGGAGTACCGCCGGCAGCCAGCCCAATCCCGCGGCCAGTGTTTTCTGGGCGCCGGTGACCGCCCAGAATCCGATCACCGCGGCGTCGAGCGCGGTGAAGAGGCGGTCCCAGGAGTGTTCGCTGAGGGATATGACGAATGAGATCAGGGTGCCGAGTACCGCAGTGGGTAAGTAGGCGTAGTCGGTGAGGGCGACGGGCGGTCCCTGCTGGAGCAGGGTGTCCCGCAGAATACCGCCGCCGAGTCCGGACACGATACCCACCACCAGGAACCCGAAGAGGTCCAGTCCCTCGGAGCGGGAGATGGCGCCACCGAGCATGGCACAGGCCAGGACGCCTGCGAGATCCAGATACCGGGTGACCTGATCGATGGTGTCGAAGGGGGCGGTCACCGCAGCAAATTAGCACCACGGCCCGGCGCTCCCCCGCGCTGGGACGAGGTGAGCCGGGCGGGGATTCAGTTCGCGGGCCGGGCGGGTGCGGCGTTACCGCCCGCCGCGAGCCGCATGAGGTCGGTGTCCAGGTCGACGGTGGTTTCGCTGCCACCGGCGCTGCCGAACGAATGCTGGTAGCTGTCCCAGGATTCGTCCTTCACCCGGTGCGCGAACTCGCTCTCCATGAGCAGCACCAATTCGAGGGCGGCGCGGTCGATCCTTTTGTTGAGATCGGGATCGTTCCAGTCCTCAGCGGCGGCGAACAGTGCGGTGGGCACAGTCATGGTGCGCAGGAACGCGAAGAGGGCGCGCATCTGCTCGTCGACCACCAGAGCGTGGCGGGAGGTGCCCGCGGTGGCCGCGAGAATCACCGGTTTGGCGATGAGCAGATCGTTGTCGAGGACATGGAAGAACGAGGTCAGCAGCCCACTCGGTGCCGCCTTGTACACGGGGGCCGCGACGATCAGGCCGTCCGCGGCGGCCAGGGTATCGATCGCCGCGGTCATCTTCGGGCCCATGAGCTGGGAGACCAGGGCGGTGGTGATTTCGGTCGCCAGTTCGCGCAGGTCGACCACTTGTACGCGGACCTGGCCGCCGCGGCGGCCGGCGAGGGTGCCGACCCGGCCGGCGATCCGGTCGGCCAGCATCCGGGTCGAGGACGGGTTGCTGGTTCCGCCGCTGACCACGACCAGCCGATACGGCGGGCGGGCCTGTCCATTGGTGCTGTGCATGGTTACTCCTGGTAGATCGGTTGGCCGCAGGGGGTAGATCGGTTGGCCGCGGGGGCCCTGGGTGTTCACGACTCGCTGTCGTCCGGAGCCCTGCCCCGCTGTCCGCCGGGTGAGCAGGGTTTGCGCGGTGCCGCGGCGCTATCGTCTCCGGGCCGGACCGCTCACTCCGTGGTGTCCGCGAGTTTCCGGCAGATCACTTCGAGAGCGCGCAGGTCGTCGTCGGTGAGGGCAGCGGTCAGCGCCCGCGCGACCCCGACTGCGTGCCGGCCGCCGGTGCGGCGCTGGTGCGCCCGGCCGGTATCGGTCAGGCTCAACCGGACGCCCCGGCCGTCGTTCGGGTCGGGGGTGCGCTGGACCAATCCGCGCTCCACCAGCCGGTCGACCATCCGCGACAGGGCCGGTTGGGTGAGCAGGACGTGCCGGTTCAGTTCGGCGGGCCGGATCGGTTCCGGGCATTTGGACAGCGTGTAGAGGACGTCGTATTCGCGCATGGTCAGGCCGTGCCATACGTCCTCGGCCGCGAACCTTTTCATCATCACCGCGTGCGCGGTGAGCAGCGCCTCCCAGGCATCGTTGGCCAGGCGGCCGCTGGTCCGGTTCATTTTCCGGCCAGGATGTCGGTGTCCTGGTAGGGGCTGGTGCCGGCCAGGTTGTTGCCCTGGTTGGCGTTGGGCCGGGCCTGCCGGGGCGGGGTGTCGCCGTAGGTGGCGGTGACCCGGCCCTGATGGGTGGGGGCGGGCGCCGATTCCGGGTCGCGGCGCGCGTCCAGTTCCTTGCGCAGGACCGGAACGACCTCCTCGCCGAGCAGGTCGAGCTGGTTCAGCACCGTTTTGAGCGGCAGCCCGGCGTGATCCATCAACCACAGCTGGCGCTGGTAATCGCCGAAGGTGTCGTGGAAGGTGAGGGTTTTGTCGATGATCTCCTGCGGGCTGCCCACCGACAGCGGGGTCATCTCGGCGAAATCCTCCAGCGACGGGCCGTGTCCGTAGACGGGTGCCTCGTTGAAGTAGGGCCGGAATTCGCTCCACGCATCCTGGGATTTCTTCGCAATATAGGCCTGCCCGCCGAGACCGACGATGGCCTGTTTCTTGGTGCCGTGGCCGTAGTGCTCGAACCGCTGCCGGTAGAACTCGATGAGCTGCAGGGAATGGGCGGTGGGCCAGAAGATGTGGTTGGCGAAGAATCCGTTGCCGTAGTAGGCGGCCTGTTCAGCGATCTCCGGAGTGCGGATGGCACCGTGCCAGACGAACGGCGGCACTCCGTCGAGGGGACGGGGGGTGGCGGTGAAACCCTGCAGTGGGGTGCGGTAGTCGCCTTCCCAGTCCACCACGTCCTCGCGCCACAGCCGGTGCAGCAGGTTGTAGTTCTCCAGGGCCAGTGGCAGGCCGGCGCGGATGTCCTTGCCGAACCACGGGTAGACCGGCCCGGTGTTGCCGCGACCGAGCATGAGATCCATCCGGCCGTTGGACAGATGTTGCAGCATCGCGTAGTCCTCGGCGATCTTCACCGGGTCGTTGGTGGTGATCAGGGTGGTCGCCGTGGTGACGATCAGACGCTCGGTGAGCGCGGCAATATGAGACAGCAGAGTCGTCGGTGAGGACGAGAAGAACGGCGGATTGTGGTGTTCCCCGATGGCGAAGACATCGAGGCCCACTTCCTCGGTTTTTTTGGCGATCTGCACGGTCGCGTCGATACGTTCGGCCTCGCTGGGGGTCACGCCGGTGACGGGGTCACGCGTGATATCGCTGACCGAGAAGATTCCGAACTGCATTGATGTCACTCCCACCGGTTGTTGTCTATGCATTTGCATCTACCTCACCCACAACCAGGGCGCCCGCGAGAATATTTCCTCGCGCAGATGGCACGATCCGACAGGAATTTGTCGTGGACGCCATCGCGGCCGGCGGAAACAATCGGCATTATGAAGCGCATCGTGGCCGTCGTACACGACGGGTTCCAACTGCTCGATCTCGCCGGTCCGGCCGATGTTTTCGATGCCGCCAACCGAGTGCTCCGGAGCCGGGCGTATTCGGTCGAGACCACCGCTCCCCACAGCGGCCCGGTTGCGACGAGCAATGGAGTGTCTGTCTGCGCACAATCGGAGGAGGAACTGCCGGCCGGGCAAATCGATACCCTTCTCGTGGTGGGCGGATCCGCCCCTCTGCACAATCCGATCGACCCTGCACTGGTCGATATCGTCACTGCACTGGCCGAGCGCGCAAACAGGGTGGCCTCGGTATGCACCGGGGCGTTCATCCTTGCCGCCGGCGGATTGCTTGCACGGAAGCGAGTGACGACCCACTGGCTCGTCACGGATCGGCTCGCCGGCAACCACCCGGACCTCGAGGTCGAACCAGAAGCGATCTTCGTCCAGTCCGGCAATATCTGGACATCTGCGGGTGTCACTACCGGTATCGACCTGGCCCTCGCCCTGGTCGCCGATGACTACGGCCACGATATCGCCCGGCAGGTCGCCAGCGGGCTCGTCGTGTACCTGCAGCGGCCCGGCGGCCAGAGCCAGTTCAGCACGATACTCCGGGCAAAACGGCCGGCCTCCGACGCCTTACGAGAGCTACAGGCCTATATCGACGCCAACCCGGCGGCCGACCTCGGAATCGCCGCGCTCGCCGCCCGGGTAGGCATGAGCCCACGCCACTTCACCCGGGTATTCACCGCTGAGCTGGGAATCGCACCCGGACGATATGTCGAGCGCAGCCGGGCCGATACCGCCCGCAGGCTCCTGGAAACGACGGAGGCGACCCAGGAGTGGATCGCCCGCGAATCCGGTATCGGATCGACTGTGACCCTCTACCGAGTCTTTCGGCGTCACTGGTATGTGTCCCCTGGCGATTATCGCCGAAAATTCCGCACCCATATACGCCCGACGAACGCATAGACGCGCACATCGACGTCGGAACCCGAACAGCAACAGAAAGGCCGGCCGATGACCATACTGGAACCGGAGCGCGTCGACAGAACTCTCGCCCGGTACGCCACCTCGCTGGGGCCCAGCGCACCGGTGTACCGCAACCATGTATTACGCGGGCTCAACTATCACGCGCTCCTGTTCCGCCGGGCGCTTCCCGCGAGCGCCGTGCTGGCATGGACGGTTCACGACCTCGGACTGTGGACGGCGGGAACATTCGACTACCTTGCCCCCTCCGCGGACCTCGTCGACGAACTCGCCGCGGATTTCGGCGTGGTCGATACCGGCGAGGCCAAATTGATGGTCCTGGACCATCACAAGTTGCGGGCCGCGGACAATCGGCTGGTCGAGACGTTCCGCAGGGCCGATCTCATCGATGTCGGTCGCGGCCTCGTTCGCTTCGGAATAGCCCGGACGCAAATGCACGGGATCGTGCGTGCGTTTCCCTATCTCGGCTTCCATCGCTGGCTGGCCGCGGGCCTCGCCCGGCACGCCATCAGGCACCCGACCGCACCGGCCCCGATGGTTCGTTGGTGACGAAATCTCATGACCGGTGGGTGTCCGGCCGTGGCGACGCGGGTTGGGCGGTCAGCGAGTCCAGATCGCGGATGGCGGCACAACTGCGGCGAATCATGGCGGCGAACATCGCGTCCCCCCGTTCGGTGGCGGCGCCGTAGGCGGCGCCGAACACCGCGACCAGCGGGCCCTGAAGGACGCCGAAACGGTAATCCTGGCGGCAGTCATCGAGTGAGTAGCCGGTGACCCCGAGTTCGACAAGACGCCGATGGTAGGTGGCGACGAGATTTTCTTCCTCCACTCGCCGTGTCTCCGGGTGGAGGGCGGTCGTGACGAAGTAGGCGAGGTCGCGGGCAGGCAGTCCGAGGTTGACCGTTTGCCAGTCGACTGCGGTCACCACCGCCGGCTCCTCTGCGCCGAACAGGAGATTGTCCAGACGGTAGTCGCCGTGGACCAGGCCGAACCGTTCCGGCCGCGCAACCAGCCAGTCGGCGATCACATCACCGCAGGCGCGAACGGTGTCATGGTCTTCGGGTGTGAGGCGATCGCCGAGGCGGCCGAGGAAGAGATCGGTGGTGGGTCCGTACAGCTCGCCCAGTGTCGCGGCCTCCTCGGGCCCGTTGCGACTGAATCCTTCGATCTCCAGCAGGGTCTCGTCACACCAGCGCGGTGCGTGCAGGCCGGCGAGGCCGGCGACGGCCTGATGGGCATGCGCAACCGTGCATCCGGCGATCTGATCGCCCTGGCGGGCGGGTGCGAGATCTTCCAGCAGAAGCACGAATGCACCCCCGTCGCCGTGGATCTCGGCATGGTGGCAGTGGGGTGTACGGACGGCCACCGTGCCGGCGATCTCGGTGTAGAACCGGATCTCCTGTCGGTAGGCGCCGGCGAGCATCGCCCGGGTTCCCGGGTCTGCGGCGGGGAGTTTGGCCATTAGCTGTGCCGGAATGTTGTCACCGGTGAGCCGCAACCGGTACACCGATCCGATCTGACCGGTACCGACCGGTTCAGCGACGACCTCGTCGACACGGCCGTCCAACGCCGTGGTGAGCCATTCAGGAGTGAGCTCCGCGACGGTGCGGGGGATTGTCATCGATCACTTCTCCGTGAATCGGCTCGGCGGGACCGCGGCCCCCGAGTTCCGGCGGTGCTCGCGCCAGACTCTGAGCACCGGGGTCAGCTCGGCCGGCGTGTTGCCGTGCAGGACAACTCCGTCGGCACCGGCGCGGAATTGATCGGCGATCCGGGCGGCACAGTGCGCGGCGGTGCCGGTGGCCGAGGCGGCGAGCCATTCCGTGGGTAGCAGCTCCTCGACGGCGGCGAGGGTTTCCGGGCTCACCACCGCATCCAGCGCCCCGCCGGCTCCGGTGACCAGAGGATGGGCGCGGAAATCGTCGAGTACTTGCTGATCCCAGCCGTTGACCCGGACGAGGATATCGCCGTAGCCCTGCAGGTAGGTGCCGAGGCGACCGACGAGTTTGCGCAGCCGGGCGAGTTCGCCCTGGGATTCGTCCACAACAGCCAGGACGGACCAGATCCGCAGAGCGGCGGGGTCACGGCCGGCGGCTTCGGCGGCGGTGCGGACGGTGCGCACAGCGCGGGCGGTGGTGTCGTCGGTGAAGAAGGTGTGCAGGACGACGGAGTCCGCGATCTGCCCGGCGAGGCGAAGGGTGGCGGGGCCGATGGCGGTGAGGGTGACGGGGATGTTTTCGTCGTAGGCCGGGTCGAGCTGCAGCAGCGGATAGTGCCCGGCGGGGCCGTCGTGGCCGAGCACGGTTTCACCACGCCAGAGGCGGCGGTAGATATCGACGGCATCGCGGAGCTGTGCGGAGGTGATGCGAGGTAGGCCGATCACGTCGAACAGGGCGTCGAAACCGCGCCCCAGGCCCAGACTGTAGCGACCGCGGGTGAGGCGGTGCAGGGTGACCGCACCGGCCGCCGTAACCAGTGGGTGGCGGGTGTTGTGGTTGGTGGCGGCGGTACAGATGCGCAGGTCGGTGGTCACTGCGCCCGCGGCGGCGGCCAGGGTGAACGCTTCCTTGGTGTTGAAACGTTCGGACAGGAAAAGGGTTCCGAGGCCGAGTTCTTCGGCGGTACGGGCTTCTCCGAGTAGAGCGTAGGGGTCCGTAGCATGCCCGGCGAGCCCGTAGCAGCCGAGTTCGGGGAATTCGCCGCTGCGGTGGCCGCCGGGGATTACCGCGGGCGGCCCTTCGTTGTGACGGTCCGCCATCCCGCGCCCTGGTTCGTTCATGCCCGGCCCGCCTGTTCACTGCTGCTGAGCATCTTGTGCACTTCCTCTGGCGTCCACGGTGGGGTGTCCTTGTGGTCGCGGAAGCCGAGGATGCTCGGGGTGGGCCGGTCATAGCGGCCCAGGAACCCGCCGGCAGCGACGAAGATCTGTCCGGTGATCGCCCGGGCTTGCGCACCGGCGAGGTAGAGGTAGAGCTGCGCGACGTATTCGGCGGGTGGGGCGTCGAGGGCGGCGTCCTTGCTCATTTCGTCGAGCATGCCGCGGCGATACAACTCCATGATCTTGGCCTCGTAGGCGAACCCGCTGGACAGCCGGGTCTTCGCTCCCGGGCATACGACGTTGGCCCGGACGCCGTATTCGGCGAGTTCGGCGGCGACGGCCAGGGTGAGACTGTTGACGGCGCCCTTCCCGGCCGCGTAGCCGGTGCCACCGTAATCGCCGAGATAGGCGAAGGAACTGGTGTTGATGATGCTGCCGCGGCGTTGGGCCACCATTTTCGGCGCGGCGGCGCGGCAGGTGTTGAACGTGGTGGTGAGGTGGGAGTCGAGCAGGGCGCGCCAATCACCGGTGGTGACGTTCAGAATGGAAGATTCGGCAGGTTCGGCGATTCCGGCGCAGTTGACGAGGACATCGACGGTGCCGAACGTGCGGACGCAGGCGTCGACGAGTTCGGTGGCTACGGTTTCGTCGGCTGCGCTGCCTGCGATACCGATCGCGCGCTGCCCGCCGAGGGTGATCGAATTGACTGCGCGTTCTACGGCGGATTCGTGGCGCCCGTTGACGACCACTCCGGCGCCGTGCCGCGCCAGGGTGTGGGCTACGGCGTGACCGATACCGCTGGTGGCGCCGACGACCACGGCGCCGCGGCCCCACAGGGATTGCTGACCGCTCATGGACCTGCTCTCGTTTCCGGGGCCGGTCTTGATTGCGGCCGACTCCCCATAGTACTGTCTGGACAGGTGTCTACCATAGATCCTGGACAGTAATCTGGGGAAGGATTTCCACATGACTTCGGTGAAACCACCGCGGGTGTCCGGAGGCGAACACGAACACGGCCATCTGGAGGAATTCCGCACCGACCCGATCGCGCTCATGCGCCGGGTCCGGGAGGAATGCGGCGACGTCGGCCAGTTCGAACTCGCAGGCCGCCACGTCATCCTGCTCACGGGCTCCGAGGCGAACGAATTCTTCTTCCGCGCCGCCGACGAGGACCTCGACCAGGCCGCCGCCTACCCGTTCATGAAACCGATCTTCGGCGAGGGCGTAGTCTTCGACGCCAGCCCGGAACGGCGCAAGGAGATGCTGCACAACTCCGCGCTGCGCGGCGATCAGATGCGCGGCCACGCCGCCACCATCGAACGCGAAGTCGACCGGATGCTGGCGAACTGGGGCGACGAAGGCGAGATCGACCTGCTCGATTTCTTCGCCGAACTCACCATCTACACCTCCTCGGCCTGCCTGATCGGCACGAAGTTCCGCGAGGAACTCGACAGCCGGTTCGCGCACCTGTACCACAACCTGGAACGCGGGACGGACGCCCTGGCCTACGTCGACCCGTATATGCCGATCGAAAGCTTCCGGATCCGTGACGAATCCCGGGCGCAACTGGTCGAGCTGGTCGGGGAGATCATGAACGACCGGATCGCGAACCCGCCCGCCGATAAAGAGGACCGCGATCTGCTCGATGTACTGGTCTCGGTGAAGAAGGAAGACGGCACACCGCATTTCAGCGCCAGCGAGGTGACCGGCATCTTCATTTCGATGATGTTCGCCGGCCACCACACCACTTCCGGTACCGCCGCGTGGTCGGTGATCGAACTGCTGCGCCACCCGGAGGTGCTGTCGGGTGTCGTGAAGGAACTCGATGAGCTCTACGCCGACGGCCAGGAGGTGAGTTTCCATGCGCTGCGCCAGATCCCACAGCTGGAGGCAGTGCTGAAGGAAACACTGCGGCTGCATCCGCCGCTCATCATCCTGATGCGGGTGGCACAGGGTGAGTTCGAGGTGTGTGGGCACACCATCGCCGAGGGCGACCATGTCGCGGCCACCCCCGCCATCTCCAACCGGCTGCCGGAGGATTTCCCGAACCCGGACAGCTTCGACCCCGGCCGCTACATCGACCCCAACCAGGAAGATCTCGTCAACCGCTGGACGTGGATCCCGTTCGGCGCCGGCCGGCACCGTTGCGTGGGCGCGGCATTCGCGCTGATGCAGCTGAAGGCGATCTTCTCGGTGCTGCTGCGGGACTGGGAGTTCGAGATGGTGCAGCCCTCGGAGAGCTACCGCAACGACCATTCCAAGATGGTGGTGCAATTGCAGCAACCGTGCACGGTGCGCTACCGGCGCAGGCGCCGGGAGAGCTGACGGCCCGCCCGGCGCCTGCGCGGTGGTCGAACCAAGGCTGCCGCGCTCAGGCCGACAGAAAACGCCGGGCGTAGGCACGGACGTCGGCATCGGTATCGTCGAGTGCCTGCTTCAGTCCGGTACGCGCGGCGTCGTGCCCCGGCCATGTCCCCAGCGTGAGAACAGCGGCCTTCCGGACGTCGAGATGCGGATCGGAAAGCACTTCGATGAGCGCGGCAACAGCGCGGCCGGCACCCGCCCCCGCTAGCCCGCGAGCGGCACCCACCCGCACCTGCCAGGCCGAATCACGCAGGGCAGAAAGGCAAATCGCTGTATCGGCCGCAGTGGTCCCCAGGTCGGCGAAGGCCGCCAGTGCCGCCGCGCGGACCAGCGGATCCGGGTCTGCTGACAGCGCCGCCACCGCTGTGCTGCCGCCCTTCCCGATACCTGCCAGACTCTGAGCGACCGCGATCCGCACCTCCCGGTCGACGTCATCTGCCGCGGCGGCGATCGGCGCCCACTCGTCTATCGAAACCAGCGCCCGAACCGCTTCGATCCGCACCCGGTGGTCGGGGTCGGCCAGGGCCGTTCTGAAATCCTCGGACGATCCGGTCCGGGTGGCTCGCAGCAGATCCAGGACCGCGGCGCGGACCACCGGGTCAGCGGAGGCGAGCCGCGCAGCGAGACCTTCGGTCGCCGGCAGGACCTCCACCAGTTCGCGCAGCGCAGCAGCGGCCGCACTACGGACCGGAGCCGCGGCGTCGTCCAGTGCACCCACCAGCAGCGGCACATACCCGTCGGGCGTGTGCTCGGTCGATTCCGCGATCGCCGCGACCCGCACGCGTTCCTCGGGATCGGCCAGATACTCGGCGAGTTCGGCCGATGTGGGAGCGTCCAGGGCGAGCAGGGTCAGCAGGCGCGGTGACGCGGCATGCACCGGATCGGTGGCTGCCGCCGGAGAGGCCGATTCGGCCGGTTCGGGGGCCCGCCGGTGGCCGACGAGTTCGGGCTGAAGGACTACGACCGGCTCATCATGCGACGGCAGGTCGTCGAGGCCGGGGACCGGCACGAGATACGGTGCGACCGGCCGCTTCAGGAACTCCATCGCACCGTCGGCACGTTTTCGGAGGTTGAGGTGGTAGCGCCACTGCCGGTCATCGCGTTCCGGGAGGTCGGCGCGTTCGTGGTAGAGCCCCCAGCGGGATTCGGTCCGGGTCAGCGAACTGCGGGCGGCCATTTCCGCGCAGTCGCGGATGAACGACACCTCTACGGCGCGCATGAGTTCGTGCGGGGTACGCGCGCCCATCTCGGTGAGGTCGCCACGCATCCGTTCGAAGGTTTCCACTGCCAGTGAGAGTTTCGCGGCGGTTTTCGGCGGCGCCACATAGTCGTTGACGAAGCGGCGCAGTTTGTATTCGACCTGAGGTTGTGGCGGTCCGTCCGGGTTGCGTAGTGGGTGGTAGACGAGTTCGTGGGCGGCGGCGATCTGCTCGGCGGGCAGGGTTTCCGGAGCGGGTAGGCCCGGCAGGGTTCCGGCAGCGTGGGCGCCGGCCAATTCCCCGAAGACGAAGGCGCCGATCATGTAGTTGTGCGGCACGCACGCCAGGTCCCCGGCCGCGTACAGACCGGGGACGCTGGTCCGGGCGTTTTCGTCCACCCACACCCCCGACGCGGAATGCCCACCGCACAAGCCGATCTCGGAGATATGCATTTCGATATCGTGGGTGCGGTAATCGTGGCCGCGGTTGGCGTGGAAAGTACCCCGGGTGGGGCGTTCGGTGGTGTGCAGGATTCCTTCGAGGGTGCGCAGAGTTTCGTCGGGCAGATGCGACACCTTCAGGTAGATGGGTCCACGCGCAGAGTCGATCTCGCGTTTCACCTCCGCGATCATCTGGCCCGACCAGTAGTCGGAGTCCACGAATCGCTCACCTTGTGCGTTCACCTGGTATCCGCCGAACGGGTTCGCCACGTACGCGCAGGCGGGGCCGTTGTAATCCTTGATCAGCGGGTTGATCTGGAAGCATTCGATCCCGCTGAGCTCTGCGCCGGCGTGATAGGCCATCGAGTAACCGTCGCCGGCGTTGGTCGGGTTCTCGTAGGTGCCGTACAGGTAGCCGGAGGCCGGTAGGCCCAGGCGACCGCACGGTCCGGTGGCCAGAATTACGGCCTTCGCGCCGACCGTCACGAACTCGCCCGTCCGGGTGTTCAGCGCGGCCGCCCCGACCGCCCGGCCCCCGGCGGTGAGTACCCGCACCGGCATCAATCGGTTCTCGATCCGGATCCGCTCCCGGTTCTTGCGCTGTCGCAACACGCGGTACAGCGCCTTTTTCACATCCTTGCCCTCGGGCATCGGCAGCACATAGGACCCCGACCGGTGCACGCGGCGCACCGCATATTCCCCGTACTCGTCCTTCTCGAACTTGACCCCGTAACGTTCCAGCCGCTGCACCATGGCGAAACCGCGGGTCGCGGTCTGGTAGACCGTGCGCTGGTCGACGATTCCGTCGTTGGCGCGGGTGATCTCGGCGACGTAGTCCTCCGGTTCGGCCTTTCCCGGGATCACCGCGTTGTTCACGCCGTCCATCCCCATGGCGAGCGCACCGGAGTGCCGGACGTGCGCTTTCTCCAGCAGCAATACATTCGCGCCGTGCTCGGCCGCGGTCAGCGCGGCCATCGTGCCGGCGGTGCCGCCGCCGATGACCAGGACATCGCAGTCGAGTCGCACGGTTTCGGCGAGGTCCGGCGCCGTGAACAGGGTGGGTGCGGTCACGACAGGGCCTCCAGGATTCGGGCGCGCCGATCCTGCCGGTCGGCGGTGGCGCGCGGATTCGGAATATCGACGAGGGCGCGTAGCGGCTGTCCGGCCCGCCCGAGAACCGCGACCCGGTCGCCGAGCAGTAGCGCCTCGTCCACATCGTGGGTGACGAAGACGACGGTGGTGGGATGGGTGCGCCAGGTCTCGGTGAGCAGATGCTGCATGGTGGCCCGGGTCTGGGTGTCCAGCGCGCCGAAAGGTTCGTCCATCATCACCGCCCGCGGTGCGCCTGCCAGGCCGCGCGCCAGCTGCACACGCTGGCGCATACCGCCGGACAGGCTCTTGGGCAGGAAATCACCGAAACCGGTGAGACCGACCTCCTCGATCCAGCGGTCGGCGGCCGCCCGGCGCCCCGCCTTCGGTTCGCCGCGCAACCGCAGCGCCAGTTCGATATTGGCGCGCACGCTACGCCACGGCAGCAACGCATTGTCCTGGAAGACCACGGCCCGGTCGCGCGAGGTGGTGGTGACCGGTGCACCGTCGGCGAGCACACGGCCGGAGTCCGGTGTCAGCAGGCCGGCCAGCGCGCGCAGGACGGTGGATTTCCCGCAGCCGGACGGCCCGGTGAGGACCAGGATTTCGCCCGGCCGGACATCCAGGGTGAGGTCGTCGATCACCGGGTCTCCGGTATAGGACAGGGAGACACCGTCCAGTCGCAGGGCCATCCCGTGTCCGCCGGTCCCGGTACGGGTATCGCGGGTAGTGAGGGTGGTGGTCATCGGGCGTTCTCCTCTCCCCTGGGGAGCCAGCGGGTGACCCGGCGGCCGAGCAGTTCGATCGCCGCGGAGGTCCCGAATCCCAGGGCGCCGATGGTGATGATTCCGACGAACACCCCGGGATAGTCGACGATGGTGTAGGCCTGCCAGGTGCGGTAACCGACGCCGAGGCGACCCGAGATCATCTCCGCCGAGATCAGGCAGATCCAGGCGACACCGAGCCCGACCGAGAGTCCGCCGAAGATCCCCGGCAGCGCGCCGGGAACGACGACGCGCGCCAGGACATCCCAGCGGTTTCCGCCGAGAGTGCGTACGGAGTCCTCCCACAGGGTGGGCAGGGCGCGCACCGCGTGCCGGGTGCTGACCATGATCGGGAAATACGCGGCCAGTCCGGTGATGAACACGATTCCGGCTTCGTCGTCGGGGAACAGCAGAATCGCGATCGGCACCACCGCGATCGCCGGGATGGGGCGGGCGAGTTCGGTGAGCGGGCCGAGGATCCCGGCGAATACCCGAGACCGGCCCAGCGCGATCCCGCTCGCGACTCCGAAGACGGTCGCGAGGGCGAAACCGGTGAGGATGCGGACCAGCGATTGCGCCAGGTCCAGGTAGTAGACATCGGTGCCCAGCTGACGGCCGAAAGCGGTGAGCACGTCGGTGACGGTGGGCAGAGTGTCGAACCGCAGCCACAGCCGGATATCGGCGGCGGTCAGCAGCTGCCAGAGCAACACAGCACCGGCCACCGAACCCACCCGCAGCGCCCGCCCCGGCCACACCGAGCGGGTGCCAGGCCGGGCGCGGGGGTGATCGCTGTGCAAGTCGGCACCGGAATCTGCGGGGGCGGCGACAGTCACGACCGAACCTCCGCCACGGCCTGGTCGTAGCCGACAGGCCGGGCGCCCGGATGGGCGTGCCGGTAGCGGCCGGCGGCCGCCTCGGTGGTGAAGGCCAGATAGGTGTCGCCGTCGCGTAACCACACGGCCTTGTCGGCGAACCAGCGGGTGCCGAGTTCGGAATCCGTCACGTAGGCCGCACGGATGGTGTCCCCTTGTGCGCGGGCGGCCTTCACCGCGCGCAGCAATTCGGTGGGGTCGGCGGCCGGCCGGGTGGTGTTCTGCCCGCCGATCCAGAGCTCGGTACCGGAACCACTGGTGTGGTTGCCTGGGTCGGCAAGGGCGGCGTCGTAGTCCTGGCCGCGGGCGGCGAATGCCGCGCGGATCAGCCGGTCGTCGGCGAAGGCGCCGGTGTCGAGGTCGGCGAAATCACCGATCGATTCGAGGTATTGCACATCGTCTTCGAACGCGCCGAGCAGGCTCGGTTTGAGGGTGGTGTCGAAGGAGGTGCCGCCGGGGCCGTTGTAGAGGTAGACGACCTCCTGCGGCAAGTCCGAACCTTCGGCCACGATCCGCGCCGCCTCGAGCGGTTCCCGCCACAGGAATTCGGTGGCGTCCAGTTGCGCCTGGAGAAACGCGTCGACCACTTCGGGATGCCGCGCGGTGTAATCCGCACGGGCAACCACACCGTGAAAGGTCGGCACATTCAGTTCGGCGCCGTCGTAGAGCAGTTTCGCCTTGTCCTGGAACACCAGCAGCCCCGGCCAGGCCACGAACTGCGATAACGCGCTGACCTGGCCCGACTCCAGAGCCGATGCCCCGACCTGCGGCTGCTGGTTGAGCACTTCGACGCCGGTGACCGGGTCGATACCCGCGCGGGTCAGCGCCTGCACCAGTGTGCCGTGACCGGCCGACCCCACGCTGGCGGAGACCTTCTGCCCCGCCAGATCCGGCAGTCCCGCGGCGGGCGAATCCGGCGGCACCACCACCATGTTCAGCGCACCCTTGGGGTTGTAGCCGGTGACCGAGATGAATTCCGTGCGGGAGCGTTCGCCTGCCTGGGTACGCGACCCGTTGATCAGCAGCGGGTAATCACCCATGGAACCGATATCGATTTTCTCCGCCACCATCTGCGCGGTGATCGGCGCACCCGTGTCGTAGTCCTGCCATTCCACCTGGTAGGCCGGGCCGCCGCCCTCGGTGAGCCGGGCCAGCCGCTGTTCCAGGTACCCCTGGGCGCGCAGCAGAGTGCCCGCCGTGACGGTGTTGATCGTTTTGGACTGGTAACCGATGACGACACGCACGGTATCGCCGGCGGCGGCGTCTTCCAGCGAGCAGCCGGTGAGGGCCAGCGTCCCGGCGGCCAAGAGGGCCGCGAGGCGTTTCAGTGTGGGCATGGTGGCTCTACCTCAGGAGATACGGCATATTGACGGTGACGGCCCCGGTCGGACAGCGGGCGGCGCAGGGGCCGCAGTACCAGCATTCGTCGACGTGCATGAACGCTTTACCGTTGTCGGGGTTGATTGCGAGGGAGTCGAGCGGGCAGATCTCGACGCACAGGGTGCAGCCCTCGATACACAGGGATTCGTCGATGGTCACCGGGATATCGGTGCGCTGGTCGGCCAGGGCCATCTACAGGACCTTCCATTCGGGGATCGCACGGGAGAGGCTGCCGCGCAGCGTGATCCGGTCACCGCGCATCCGGATGTATTCGAGGTCGACGGGTGTGCCGTCGTCGAGGCGGGTGAGACGTTCGAGCATGAGTAGCGGGGCGCTGTCCGGGACGTCGAGGGTGGCGGCGGTGTGCCGGTCGGCCGGGATCGCCTCCACGGCCAGATCCGCCGAACCCAGCGATTGCCCACTGAGCTGTTCGAGGAGTACGAACACATCGGTGTGCGCGAGATCGTGGGCGAGAACCCGTGCGCCGATCTCCGGGGCGAGATAGGTGAGGTCCAGGCTCAGTGGCTGATCGCCGAGATAGCGCAGGCGCTCCAGATAGACGACCTGCTCGCCCGGCGCGAGCCCGAGCCGGCGCGCCACGACCGCCGGGGCGGTGATGCGCTGTGCGGCCCGGACTTCGTTGCGGACCGTACCGCGCCCCTCCAGTGTTTCCTGCAGACCCAGCAATGCGTCCAGCCCGTGGTCGAACTTCCGGGCGGCCACGCGGGTTCCGGCCCGTGGGGCGCGGTCGATCAGTCCTTCGTCACGCAGCAGGGTCAGGGCCTCGCGGATGGTGTTGCGGGAGGTGCGGTGTTCCGCGGCGAGTTCCTGTTCACCGGGCAGGGTTTCGCCGACGGTGCCCGCGCGGATCTGGTGGCGCAGGATATCGGCGACGCGTCTGGCCTGGTCCGCGCGCAGCCGGCGAACGGTGGCGCCGCCCCCCGCACGCTCGGTGTTCATCTCGCTGACCTGCATGAACGGTGACGATAGTGCCGGCCGGCGGTATTGCCGGACCGCATTCGAGGGACCGTGAAGTCCGCACTTCCAATACGCCGGGTCTCTGGTAGGCGCGACCAGCGTGGACCCGGGGAATCGGAACCATTGCGCCACCCCGGCCGGCACTGCGCGCTGTTGGGATCACGCCGATTCGAATGACTGCGGCGACATGCCGCCACAGGTGAACGGCCGGACGACAACGACACCGCAGGGGCCTGGACCGGTGCCATCCCCTTCGACGAGAGTCGTCGGTGGCCTAGTGCCGGATCACCGCGGATCGTCGTCCGGATGCGTGGAATCGTGCGCGACCCAGGCCGCGATCTGGGCGCGCGAGGTGAACCCGAGTTTGCTCAGGATGTGTTCTACGTGCCCTTGGGCGGTGCGCAGCGAAATCATCAACTTCGCCGCGATCTGTCTGTTGCTGAGTCCGCGGGCGACCAGTTCCGCCACCTGGTGTTCACGTTTTGTCAGTGCCGGCGCCGAGCCGGAGCCGGCCCGGTCGCCGCCGGTCGCCCCCAGCGCATAGGCGACAGCGTCGTCCATATCCATGGCGCGGCCTTTCCGGTGAGCTGCACGGTACCGGCGATCGCCGAGGTCACGCCGAGCCCGGCGCTCGGTCTCGTCGTGGAAACGTGCCAGGTTGCGAAAGACGTCCGTGACATTTGTTCCGGGGGGCTGGAGTCGCTCCGCGGCACCCAGGAGCACGGCCGCCCGTTCGGCTCCCGCGCGGGTATCGCAGGTCCACGCCAGCGCCTCGAGGCTGTGCATGCCGAGGACTGTGCTGTTGAGCCCGCTGTTCACCCGTAACGCTTCGGTCAGCAACTGCCGGCCGTGTTCCGATTCGCCCGCTTGCCAGGCGGCGACCCCCAGCCCGCGTAATGCCGCCACGCGATGCAGGACTTCTCCGCGTGGTTCGGTGACGGCGAGCACTCGCCGGTAGTAGTCGCTCGCCCGGCTGCTGTCACCGCGCATCTCGTATGCCCAGCCGAGCAGTGCGAGGGCACTCATCCGGATCGGGAACATCGGTTCCGGCTCGGTGAGTTCCACCGTGCGCTCGAAACCGCTGAGCGCATCAGCGGTTTCACCGCTCGACAGGCCGAGCAGGCCTTCAGCGTAGGCGATCTCCGCGCGGAGGAGAGAGGCAGCGTCTTCGCCGGTGAGCGCACCGGCCTGCCGGACCAGGTCGGTCGCGATCCGGAATTCCCCTTGCAGGGACGCCAATTTGCTCGCCGCGCAGAGTGCGCGCACGCGATACCGGCTCGCGTCGGCACCGGGGCGGGCAAGAACCCGGTTCAGCCAGGATCGGCCCTCGCCCAACAGGCCACGGAAGTTCCAGAACTCGAACAGTCCCGCTGCCATTCGCAGTCCGGCCTCGGTGTCCTCGTTCAGGCAGAATTCCAACGCCTCCCGCAGATTCGATTGTTCACGCTCGAGGCGGGCGAGCCAGCCGGGTTGCTCGGAACCGATCCAGCCTTCGGCGGAATCGTCCAGCATTCGCTGATACCACTCGTAGTGGCGCCGGCCGAACTCCCGGCTGCGGCTCGATTCCCGCAACCTGTGCCGACCGTAGTCGCGCAGTGTATCGAGCATCGTGAACCGGATTGCCGTACCCGACTCCTCGCGGACCAGGATGGACTTGTCCACCAGCGCCGTAAGCCCATCGAGCAGACCGAACGGCGCCGGGTCGAGATCGCATACGCCCTCCACAGCATCCAGTTCGCAACTCCCGGCGAATACCGAGAGCTGGGCCCACAGCTGCTGTTCGGCCGGAGTGCACAGGTCGTAACTCCAGTCGATACTCAGCCACAGCGTCTGCTGGCGGTTCGGGGCCGTACGGGTGGCGCCGGCGAGCAGGGTGTACCTGTCGTCGAGCCGTTGCACGATCTGTTCCGGCGACATCGTCCGCATCCGGGCGGCCGCCAATTCGAGGGCCAGCGGTAGTCCGTCCAGCCGGGCACAGATAGCGGCGACGGCCCCTTTGTTCTCCTCGTCGAGTTCGAAGCCCGGTACAGCCGCGGTGGCACGGTCGGCGAACAGTTTCACGGCGGCGTACCGTGACAACTCCGGCAAACCCAGTTCCCGGTCCGGCGCGGGGGTGGTGAGCGGCGTAACCCGCAGTACCGATTCTCCGGCGATATTCAACGGTTCCCGGCTGGTCGCCAGCACTCGCAGGCCCGGACATGCCTGCAGCAGGACTTCGTCCAGTTCCGCGACCGGGCCCACCAGCTGTTCGCAGTTGTCCAGCACGAGCAGGAGCTCACGCGAACACAGATAGTCCACCAGCACCTGGGTCAGCGGTTCGGGCGCTTTGTCGCGCAAACCGAACACCGCCACGACGCTATCGATCAGTATCGCGGCCTCGGATACATCGGCCAACTCGACCATCCAGGCTCCGTCCGCGAAATCACCGGCTGCCTGCGTGGCAGCGCGCACTGCCAGCCGCGTCTTGCCGACGCCACCGATTCCGGTGAGGGTCACGAGCCGGGAGCTGGACAGTAGGTTCTTCACGCCGGCGAGTTCGGCGCGACGGTCCACCAGGCTGGTCAGCTCGAGTGGGAGGTTGCCCCCACCCATTCGCCCGGTATTCGGTCGCCGCACCGGTGTCCGGGGTTCGGCTCGCGCGGCTTCGGGAACCGGTGTGGTGAGCAGCACCATTTCACCGGTCGCCGGGAACCCGTGCTGCTGCTGTACCTGCCGGACGGCTTCGGCGAATTCGGCGGCCGACGGACGTGCGCGGCGGTCGCGGGCCATCGCCGATTCCACCAATGCGGAGATATCGGCGGAGACGTCGTTCTCGCGCAGGTCGGGCACCGGCTGGGTGGTGATCCGCAGGAACTGGGTCACCATATTCTCGCCGCTGCGCCGTTCGAACGCCGCATGGCCGGTGAGCGCGCAGAACAGGGTGGCACCCAGACCGTAGATATCGGCGGAGGGTGTGGGCGGCTGTCCCTCCAGCACCTCCGGGGCGGTGAAAGCCGGTGAACCGGTGACTGTTCCGGCGGCGGTCCGGAAGCCGCCGTCGATATGTGCGATACCGAAATCGGTCAGCTCCGGTTCACCGTGGTCGGCGAGCAGGATGTTGCCCGGTTTCACATCCCGGTGCACGACGCCGAGGCGATGCGCCGTATCGAGCGCACCGGCGATCTTGACGCCGATCTGCAATACATCTTCCGCCGCAAGCGGGCCGTGCCGCCGGATCCAAGCGTCGAGGGAGTCCATGGGGTAGAAGGGCGTCACCAGATACGGGCGGCCGCTCGGGGTAACCCCTACCTCCAGCACGGTGACAATATTCGGCTGCCCGGTCAACCGGCCCATCGCCTGCTGTTCCCGCAGGAACCGGGCCCGGTTGTCTTCGTCGAGTTCGGTGGTCAGCACCTTCACTGCCACCGTCCGGTCCAGGGCCTGCTGGGCACATCGGTAGACCGCGCCGAAGCCACCACGGCCCACTTCCACCGCATCCTCGAAACCGGCCGCAGATAATTCCGCCGCAACGGAGATTCCTGGTTCACGACGGGTCGGCACTGGTTCCGCCCCGGTCATCGACCGAATGCGAACCAACAGCAAGATTTGAGGTCACGAGGCAACATCGGCTCACCCTTTCGCTAACACCCACTGTAGGCCGAAACAATTTCATAGCGGGCGAGAGCAAGTCATGAACCGGCAGACCCCTTCGAGCGGCGCCATCGGCGGGCCGGCAATCTTCACATCCGGGCGGGACCGACGACGAAAACCGGAAAATCGTCTTCGCGGGCCGGCCGTTCGAACCGTACCGGTACCCGTAGGCCGCCGGTCGGCGGCAGATCCCCTTCGATCGCCGCGTATACCCACGGTCCCTCGTCGAGCTCGACGATCGCCACGGTCCGCAACACCGGTTCGGCCCGGGCCCGCACCGGGCAAGCCATCATGCGCCAAGACACGATGGATCCGGTTCCGGATACCGCTACACCACCGAAACGCCGGGAAAGGCACGAGACACAGCGGTCGATCGGCGGTGCGAATACCCTTCCGCATTCCCGGCACCGCCGCAGAATCAGCAGAATTTCCGTGCAGTCCGGTCTGTCGCCGCTCGCGCGGTCCATCGCCCGTATCGGTTCGCCCATCGAAACCCCTGTGATCGTGTCGGCAGGATCGACTCCCATCGTCGACCGCACGGTGGCATCAGCACACCGGTCGAACCGCCCCACGCATACCTATTTCTGCCGAATGGCCAGTTCAGGACCGGTGGCCCGGTAGCGGCGTAGCAGTCGCCGTCGGTGGGCAGTCACCGGTCCCGACCGGGCGGATACCAGCGCGACAGGGTCCCGGCTCAGTCGCAGACCGCCCCGTGCGACGCCGAACCGACCAGGCGTACATACTTCGCGAGCACTCCGCGGGAGTAGCGGCCGGGCAGCGGCACCCAGCCGTCGCGGCGGCGGGTGAGTTCGCCGGGTTCGACCAATAGGTCGAGGGTGCCTGCCCCGACATCGAGGCGAATGCGGTCACCGTCGCGGACGAAGGCGACGGGCCCCGCGTCCACCGCTTCCGGCGCCACATGCCCGACACAGAGGCCGGTGGTGCCGCCGGAGAACCGTCCGTCGGTCAGCAGCAGCACATCCTTGCCCAGCCCGGCCCCCTTGATGGCACCGGTGATCGCGAGCATCTCGCGCATACCCGGGCCGCCCTTGGGACCCTCGTAGCGGATGACGACCACATCGCCCGCCGTGATCGTCCCGTCCGCGAGAGCGTCCATAGCGGCTCGTTCCCGATCGAAAACCCGAGCGGTGCCCTCGAAGACATCCGAGTCGAACCCGGCCGATTTCACCACGGCACCGCCGGGTGCCAGCGAACCGTGCAGGATGGTGATTCCGCCGGTCGGGTGGATCGGGGACGACAGTGCGCGCACCACCTTCCCGTCCGGGTCCGGCGGCGCGATCTCGGCGAGGTTCTCCGCGACGGTGCGGCCTGTCACGGTCAGGCAGTCGCCGTGCAGCAGGCCGGCGTCCAGCAGGGTTTTCATCAGTACCGGTACGCCGCCCACCCGGTCGATATCGGTCATCACGTGCCGGCCGAACGGTTTGACATCGGCCAGATGCGGGACCTGCCGGCCGACCCGGGCGAAATCGTCCAGGTTCAACGCAACCCCGGCCTCGTGCGCAATCGCCAGCAGATGCAGAACCGCGTTGGTGGAACCCCCGAACGCCATCACCACCGCGATGGCGTTTTCGAACGCCTCTTTCGTGAGGATGTCGGCGGTGGTGATCCCGCGACGGATCAGTTCGATCACCGCCGACCCGCTGCGGCGGGCGTAACCGTCGCGGCGGCGGTCCGTCGCCGGCGGCGCCGCGCTCCCGGGCAGCGACATCCCGAGTGCCTCGGCCGCGCTGGCCATCGTGTTGGCCGTGTACATCCCCCCGCATGCGCCCTCACCAGGGCAGATGGCGCGCTCGATCGCGTCCACGTCCGCCCGGCTCATCAACCCGCGCGCGCACGCGCCCACGGCCTCGAACGCGTCGATGATGGTTACCTCGCGTTCACTGCCGTCGGACAGTTTCGCGATACCCGGCAGAATGGACCCCGCGTAGAGGAACACACTGGCCAGGTTCAGCCGGGCCGCCGCCATCAACATGCCGGGCAGCGATTTATCGCAACCTGCCAGCAGCACCGAGCCGTCGAGTCGTTCGGCCTGCATCACGGTCTCCACGCTGTCGGCGATGACCTCGCGGGAAACCAGGGAGAAATGCATCCCCTCGTGCCCCATCGAGATACCGTCGGAGACCGAGATGGTGCCGAACTGCATGGGGAACCCGCCGGCTTCGAACACGCCGTCCTTACAGCCGCCGGCCAGCCGGTCCAGCGACAGGTTGCACGGTGTGATCTCGTTCCACGAGGAGGCGACACCGATCTGCGGTTTCACCCAGTCGTCGTCGCCCATTCCGACCGCGCGCAACATCCCGCGCGCGGCGGTTTTCTCCAGGCCGTCGGTCACATCGCGGCTGCGGGGTTTCATATCGGGGGTAGCGGGATTTACGGAATCACGGGACACGAGGCCATCGTCCCCTTCTCGTGGCGAGATTTCCGGGTCCCACGCCGGTCGGACATACTCCTGCACCGACACCGCAGACGTCGCCTGGCCGACTCGGCGAAAACCGGTTGGCCGGCCGACGCCGACGGGCGACGATATCGTCCATGATCCTGCTCGTCCCCGCCGACTCCCTCCGTCCCCGCCGCGTCGACGACCATTTCGCCGCCGAGGCCGAGGCTGCGCGTGCCCTCGGGATCGACGTGGCGCTGGTCGATCACGACCGGCTCGCCCGGCGGGGCGGTGCCGAAGAGGCAGTGCGGCGAGTACACGCCGAAGGGGTTGCGGTATACCGCGGCTGGATGGTGCGCAGCGAACGGTACGCCGAATTCGCCGGTGCGCTGCGGCGCCGGAATATCGTCTTGTGCACCACGCCGGAGCAGTACCGGCGGGCGCACGAAATGCCCGGCTGGTACGCCGAACTCAGCGCCCTCACACCGCGGTCGGTATGGACAATCGGCACCGCGCGGCCCGAGTTCGACCGGGCACTGCAACGGCTGGGTGCGGGCCCCGCCGTATTGCGCGATTATTCGAAGTCGATGAAGCACTACTGGAACGACGCCGCGTTCATCCCGGAGACCGGTGACGGCGCGGCCGCCTGGCGGGTTGCCAACCGGTTCCGGGAATTGCGTGGTGCGGACTTGACCGGCGGTTTCGTTCTGCGCACTTACGAACCGTTCGTATCCGCCGAGATACGGACCTGGTGGATCGGTGGCCGCTGCCACCTCATCGGCCCTCATCCCGACAGTCCGCAGGACACGCCTCCCCCGGACTTCGATGCCGCCGTCGCACAACAGCCGATCCGCGATCTGGGGCTGCCCTTCGTCACGGCAGATTTCGCCCTGCGCGCCGGGGGCACCTGGCGCCTGATCGAACTCGGTGACGGTCAGGTCAGCGACCGGCCGCGCACGATCCCGCCGGAAACACTCGTGGAGGCCTTGCGCGACGGGTTCGCCCCGGTATCGCCCGCAGGCGCTGCGTCCGTTGATCAGTGACCCGCCACGTTCCGGAATTGCGGGCCGCCGACGGGCACGGGGTTGGCTGGACTGTGCCCACGGACATGGTCGACCATGTAGTGATGTCACTCAGTTCGCACGAGGCCGACCTCTTCCAAGGGTTACGGGGACGGTTCGAGGCGATCGCCTACCGGCTGCTGGGGTCGGCCGTGGATGCCGAGGACGCGGTGCAGGAGACCTTCCTGCGCTGGCATGCGGCAGAGCGCGAACGGATCGAAACACCCGAGGCGTGGCTGACGAAGGTGCTCACCAACCTCTGCCTCAACCAGCTGACCTCGGCGCGGGCCAGGCGGGAAACCTATGTGGGGCAGTGGCTTCCGGAACCAGTTCTGTCCGGTGACCCGATACTCGGCCCCGCCGATACCGTCGAACAACGCGAATCGGTGTCCCTCGCGATACTCACCCTGCTGGAACGGCTGTCGCCGAAGGAGCGCGCGGTGTATGTGCTGCGTGCGGCATTCGGGTATCGACATCGGGAGATCGCGGAAATTCTCGAGATCAGCGAGGCGAACTGCCAGCAGATCTACCGGCGCGCCAAACAGCATGTGACCACTGAGAGCTCCCGCGCTCCGGTCGACGCGGCCGCCGCGCAGGGAATCGTCCGGGAATTCCTGACCGCGGCGCTCAGTGGCGATACCGAACCTCTGATCCGGTTACTCACCGGCGATGCGGTCAGCATCGCCGACGGCGGCGGCCGGGTCCCGGCCCGTCGGGGCCCGGTTCTCGGCGGCTTCGCGATCGCCCGCTACCTGGGCAGCCTGTTTCGGCCGACCGATGCCAAACGGGCCTTCCTCGGCGGCGAAGTGTCCTTCTACAGCGTCACTGTCAATGGGGGTCCGGCCCTGCTGGCCGAGGTCGGCGGACAGGTCCTGGGTGTCTTCTGCCTCGACCCGGTGCCCGGCGGCATCCAGGCCGTCCGGATCCAGGTCAACCCGGACAAGCTGGGCCGGATCCGGCGACGGTGGGCGGCGACGGCACCACATCACCCCTTCCCTGTGGAGTGGTGATCCGGCGATCGGGTTCACGGATACGGAAGGACCTGCCCGCCACGCCGGTGCAGCACCGACATCGACGCAATCGCGAATCGGCCACTCACCAGGATTCGATCAGTGGTTCCGGATGTTCGGCGCGCCGCCACTGCGCGCTGAGGCGTTCCAATCTGCGCGCGCCCATACCGCAGACGGTGGCGATCTTGCCGTCGCGGATCTCCAGGACCACCACGCCCACCACCCGGTCCGCAGTCGCGGCGATCATCGCCGGTGCGCCATTGACCACCCCGGCGTGGATGGACAGCGAACCACCGACCAGCCGGCGTTTGGCCGCTGTCGGCTTGAAGCCCCCGCGCAGAGTGGTCGCGATCCGGCGGGGCGTCGTCAAGACCTGGAGCTTCGCGGCGAGCCCTGCGCCGTCGGAGATCGCGGTCGCGTCATCGGTCAGCAGGGCGACCAGCGGCTCGGTGCGCCCCGACGAGGCGGCGGCGACGAAGGCCTCCACGATCCGGCGGGCGGACGCCCGGTCGCCGGCACCGCCGTTTCGCCCGGCGGCGATCCGCTGCCGCGCCCGGTGCGTATGCTGCTGGCTGGCCGATTCGGAGATGTCCAGAATCTCGCCGATCTCGGCGTGACTGTAGGAAAACGCTTCGCGCAGAACGTAGACGGCGCGTTCGACCGGCGACAGCTGCTCCAACAGCCGCAGCACCGCCAGGGTGACCGATTCGCGTTGTTCGACGGTATCGGCCGGACCGAGCATGGGGTCGCCGTCCAGCAGCGGTTCGGGTAGCCAGTTGCCGGCCGCGCGTTCGTGCCGGGCGCGTGCCGAGCGCAACCGGTCCAGCGACAGGTTGGTCACCACTTTGGTGAGCCATGCCTCGGGGATCTCGATCCGGTCGCGGTCGGCGGCCTGCCAGCGCAGGAACGCGTCCTGGACGACGTCCTCGGCGTCGGCGGCCGAACCGAGCAGCCGGTACGCCAGCGAGGCCAGCCGGGACCGGCCGGCCTCGAAGCGTTCCACGGTGGCGGTATCCACGCTCGCCACTCTAGGCCGCGACCTCCTCGTTGCGCTGCCGCGGCACGTCCGCGAGATGATGCTTGCGGGTGGGCCGGCCGTAGGTCGGATGGCGCATACTCCACGGCCCGGCGTTCAGAATGGCGGCCTTGACCCGCGCGGCGGGGCGGCCTCTCAGGGCCCAGGTCTTCGACCGCTCCGCAGCGTCGACGAGCTGGAAGATCCCGTCTTTGCGGCCGAGGCTGATGTGGTTGCCCACATAGGACAGCGAGGTCTCGGGCGCCTCGCGGCCGGTGAGGTCGCCGACGATCGCGGCCACCGCCTGCATGGCGGTGAATCCCGCCGATGCGCAGGACATCGGCAGCGGACGGCCGTTGTCGCGGATGGCGAACGCGCTGTCGCCGGCAGCATAGACATCCGGATGCGATACCGACCGCATCATCCGGTCCACCCGGATCCGCCCGTTCTCCTCGACCGTGAGCCCGCTGGCAGCGGCCACCGGGTGCACGGCGAAACCGGCCGCCCAGACGGTGGCGTCCGCGGGCAGGACGGTGCCGTCGGCGGCAACAGCATAGGACTGCTCGACCCGTTCGACAGTGGTGTGTTCGTGGACGGTGATCCCGAACCGGTCGAAAGCCCGGAACAGATGACTCCGGGCCGAGGGGCCGAGCCAGCCACCCAGTTCACCGGTCGTCGCGAGGGTGACCCGAAGACCGGGCCGGGATTCGGCGAGTTCGGGAGCGGCCTCGATCGCGGTGAGATTGCCGCCGACAACAAGCACCGTCCCGTTACCGTCGAGGTCGTCCAGATGCTGCCGCAGCCGCAGCGCCGACGGTCGACCGGCCACGTGGAATGCGTACTCGGCGACACCCGGCACATCGTGCTGGGCAGCGGTGCTGCCGAGCGTGTAGAGAAGGGTGTCGTATTCGAGCCGGTCGGTGCCGGCGGCGCCGGTCACGGTGACGGTCCGCCGTTCGGCATCGACCGCTTCCACCCTCGCCACCAGCAGCCCGATGCCGGTACCCGCGAACAGTTCCGTCAGCTCGTGCCGGCGCAGTTCCTGGCCCGCGGCGAGCTGATGCATGCGCATCCGTTCGACGAAATCCGGTTCGGCATTGACGACGGTGATCTCGACCTCGTCGCGATGCAGCCGCCGTGCGAGCAGTCCGGCGGCGTAGGCGCCGGCGTATCCGGCCCCCAGGACCATGATGCGGTGCTTCATAACGGTGCTCCTGTCCGGTTCGCGTGAACCTCTCGTTCGCGTGCCCTCTGAACGGGGCAGCGGCGGGATTTCTGACAGAAACCGGATGTGATCTGGATCACTGCATATTTGTCAGCGCCGCAGCACTCGCCGCACCCAGGCCCGCAGCCGCACTCGCCGCGACTCCGGCTCGCCCGCCTCGACCACTTCCCCGGCCACCGCCTGCGCAAACCGCGTGTGCAACTGTTCGCGAACCTGATCCGGCGTGTAGGAGCGGCGCCGCCGCTCCGCACGCACCACCACCACACCGGTGGCCACCACACCGGCCGCACCTGCCAAACCCAGCAGCTTCCACCACCTCATACGCATAGGCTACGTGTATGGCGGGTGCGGATATCGATCTCGACCGGGCTGTCGAGATCACCAGAACGGGCGATATCTGGTTGTTCCGTGGACATTCCACGGCCGACCGGGTGATCAGAATGACTACCAACAGCCCCGTCAACCATGTCGGGATGGCGGTGGTGATCGACGATCTACCGGCCCTGATCTGGCATGCCGAACTCGGCCGCTCACTCACCGATATGTGGTCGGGCACCACCCATCGCGGAGCCCAACTGCACAACCTGCGCGACGCAGTGATGGTGTGGGCCAACCGTTACGACCAGCAGGCCTGGCTGCGCCAGCTCGATCCCCCGGCCACCCGCGCGATGGAAGACGGTGTGCTGCGCACGGTCGCCCGGCTCGACGGCACCCCCTTCCCCTCGACCGCGGCCCTCGCCGGTCGCTGGTTCCGCGGCCGAATCCAGTTGCCCCGCCGCCGGTCCCGTCGACCCGATGCACGCGAAGTCGAAAACGCGTACTGCGCGGAAATCGTGGCTGCCACCTATCAGGCAATGGGCCTGCTACCGGAGGACCGCAGCCCCGACTGGTACGACCCGGGCCGATTCTGGAGTGGCGACCATCTACACCTCACCGGTGGGCATACACTCGGTGGCGAGGTCGCGGTGGGCGTACCGGCCGAAACGACGAGCTGACCGGCCCGGCCCGCCAACGCTGCGGTCAGCACGCAGCCCAGCAGACTCACTGCGGCGATCCGATCGTCGACGCCGCACCGACTCCCTCACCGCCGATCCAGATCCACCACGGGCCGGCGATACCCGAACGAATATGCGAGTTGGTCGAGATTCGCGTCCTCAAACGTATGGAGATGAACAAGACGGTGGCGAGAGCAGATGGTGTCGTGGAAATGGCGATCGGACGGCATCGAGTTCTGTTGAGCCGGTTGCTGCCGGATGCCGAACCGGGGGATATCGCGGTCCGCGAGGGACAGTTCCATCTGGTGGTGATCGGCACGGACCGTGTTGTGTGTCTGCCTCGCACCGAGGCTGCGGCGGCCCGGCTGCCGCGGCGAGCGGCTGTTCTGCGTGTCCTCGCCGGATTCGACCTGGGTTTCCGAGTGCCGGTTCCGCGGGAGGAAGGCGGCGGTGACGGTATCGGTGAGCAGCCGTTCCTGGTGTTGAGTCGTGTTCCCGGAGCTCCGTTGACCGCTGAGGTGCTCGATGATCCGCGGGTGGCCGAGGTGGTCGCAAACCAGTACGTCGGTCTGCTGGCCGGGCTGGCCCGAGCCGGTGCCGACGCCGGAGTGCGCGCGACCCTGCCGGCTCCGGAAGACCGGTGGCAGCGGTTCGCGGCGGAGGTCCGCGCCGAGCTGTTCGGGCTGATGTCTGCCGGTGGGCGTCGGCGGGCCGAACAGGAACTCGGCGCAGTCGAAGGCCTTCCCGACCTCACGGCCGCGGTAGTGCATGGTGACCTCGGGCCCGAGAACGTGTTGTGGGAGAGCGTCGACGGGCTCCCGCGCCTGAGCGGGGTGGTCGACTGGGACGAGGTCGGTCTCGGTGACCCCGCCGAAGACCTGGCCGCCCTCGGCGCCGGCTACGGCAATTCCCTGTTGCGGCGCATACTCACACTCGGTGGCTGGGCAGATCACGAAACGACCGCCCGCATCGCCGCGATCGCCGCAACCTTCGCCCTGCAACAGGCCCTCGCCGCCCACCACGACGGTGACGAAGAGGAATTGGCGGATGGTCTGACGGTTTACCGCTGAATCGGGGTCGGTCGCGACTCGACGGACCGGGAGCCGGGAAGCGCTGTTCAGTCTTGTGGGCCATGGTGGCAGGGGCCGGCTCCACCATGTGGCCGTGGATGGCGCCCGGTTATGCTGTGGGTGGGGTTATGCTGTGGGTGGCGATGGATCTCCGCCGAGACACCCCCGGGATGGCTGAACCGCCTCATAGTCCGGGGCTGATGGTTCCTTCCCGGGGCATACACGCGCCTCGGCGGTCGCGCTGGTCGGGGTCGGTGGGCTGCTCGGGGCTCCGCTGCGGTTCCAGCTCGGCGGGTGGTTTGCGCAGTCGGCCGGTGGGTGCCGGTCATGACGTTCGCGATCAATACCGCCGGTGCGTTTCTGCTGGGCTGGCTACGGGAAAGGCTGACGAGCTCGGACCCGGCACCGGCCGGCGGCAGCGCAGCCGCCTGATGCTCGGGTCGGGATTCCTCGGCGCCTTCGGCAGCCTGCTCATCACACTCGCTGCCGCCGGCGCCGGAATGGCCATAACCGGAATATGAGGAGCTGAAACGATGACCGACCCGCACCCCCGGACACCGGCTCACACGGACTGGCGGGCCCCGCGCCGCATCGACGGACCGACCTCGCCGGGTGCGGCGCGCTGTCATCTGGTGGTCGGGTTCGACCGCACTCCGGCCAGTCACGCCGCCCTGACCTACGCCCTCGACCTCGCCGGCCGGATCGGCGCCTTCTTGCACGTCGCGCATATCGTCGACACCGACGACCTGCCGGTCGACCCCGACGCCGCGGACTGGGAACAATCGGTGGCCGCCGCGGTAGAACAGGAACGCCGGGAAGCGTGGGCGCTGCTCGAGAACGCAGCGGTCCCCTGGGCTTACTACAGCCGCCCGGGCCGCCCCTCGCAGCTGCTGGCCGGACTCGCCGACACCCACGAGGCGGAGATGATCATCATCGGCGCCTCCCGCGGCGGGCTGGTTTCGCTGCTCGAGCGTCTGCTGGGCGAATCGGTCTCCACCAGCCTGGTCCACCACGCCCACCGCCCCGTCCTGTTGGTACCGGCGCCCGGCGGGGCGTGAGGTTTTCCCAGGAGCGTTACGGAGACCCGGATCGACCGATCTCCCGCGAGGGCAGCTAGCGCCGCGGCCCGCAGCACGATGGCTATTTCCGCTTCAGTCCGTCCAGAGTCTGCCGGGCCTGGTTTCGGGCGATCACACCGAGCTCGTCCGGGTTGGTCAGGGGCTCGCCGTGCTGGCGCAGGATGGGGATTCGTACTCGCAGCGAGACATTGTCGTCCTGCACACCCACGATGTAGTCCAGTCCAGTGGTGTCGGTGGAGTCCGCCGTCTCGGTGTGCCAGTACCCCTGGGAGCCGATTCCGGTGACCTCGCCGGAACTGGATTCGGGGCCGGTGGTGTCCTCCTGTTTCCACTGGTCATAGGCAGGCGCGGATCCCGCGGCAGTGAACTCGACCTGGAGGTCGATGGCCGCTTGATTCCAGTGGACGCCGTCGGCCGACTGGCTCTTGTAGGTGAATTGGCACGACAGACTGCCGGGGCCGTCATCGCTCGGTGGAGTTTCGTGATGGTAGGGCGCCCGGTCCGATGTGGACGACCATTGGTGTAGCGGGGTGGGGTCGACCAGGTCGCACGCATTGGCGATCCCCTTCATCGAATACATTCCCGGTGCCGCTTCCGGGAGGGGGACAGTCGTCGGGGCACCGGACGGCCTAGCCGGCGCGCTGGAGGACGCCGCGACAGCGGTGGGCCGTTGTTCGCTGCCGCCACCGGCGATGAGGACACCGATCACCACACCCGCGGCAAGCGTTACCACAAGCCCGATAACACCGGCAACGATCATCCCCGACTTACCGCGACCGGCCGGCGAAGACATGAACTGCGGTGGCGGCGGCAGGTACCCCTGCCCGGGACTGCCGTATCCGGGGACAGGGTGTGTCTCGCCGCCGTTCGAAAAGTGTGGTTGCCGCCCAGCGGGATCGGCGTTTCCCGCGAGCGAATGGCCGGGTCCCTGTCGAGGGTCTGTCATCGCTTGCGGCCCTTCGATTCTTCGACGTGCTTGCCGCCGAACTTCCATGCGGCGCCGATCCTACTGTGCCGTTCGCCGCGTAGTCCCTGAAAATTCTTCACCGGGCTGGTCGATCTAGTTTTGCCGCAGTCCGTCCAGCACCTTGCGGGCCTGGGATCTGGCGACCGAATCGAGTTCGTCGCGACCCACCGCGGGGGACTCCTTCTCACGGGAGAGTCCGATCTGCACCTGCACTGCGGCACCGCCGTCCAATACGCACACCCCGTATTCGGCGTCGACGATGCCGCCGAAGTTGTCGGCTTCGAACTGCCAGTAGCCCCGGGTGCCGATTCCGGTGAACTCACCGGAGGTAACCTCGGAACCCTGGTCGGCGAGTTCGGCAGCCGTGCGCCTGCAATGGTCGTACTTTCGGGCGGCCGAACCTTCCGTGACGTCGGCCCACACCCTCATCATCGCGGTGTTCATGGGAAATTCGTCACCGGTCGAATTGTCGTAGAAGACACTGCACTGCAGGTTTCCGGACTTGCCGGACGCCGTAATCTGCTCATGTACAGGATCGGGACGCGGCGTGGACGCCCACCTGGTCAACGGCGTGGGATCGACCAGATCGCACGCATCGGTTACCGCCTCCATCGAGTAGATCGCCGGTTCCGGGCTCGCGATGGGGGCACTGTCACCCTTCCGGCCGCCGAGGAGCACACCGGCCACAACGCCGATCACCAGCACCAGTACCGCCGCCCCGACAGCACCGGCGACGATCAGGCCCGACGTGCCACGTCCGGTCTGCTGCGGATATGCCGGTGGCAGAGGCTGCTGAAGGTGCTGGTGCGCTGGACCGCCCTGCCGATAACCGAAATGGGCCGCATCCGCCGGCCGATGTTGTTGCCACTCGAGGCAATTGGTTTCTCCCGTCTCCGGCTGATCACCAGATCCGTGCGGCAAACCGGTCATGCCTGTAAACCCCTCCGGTCTCGGACGGGCCTCCCCCGACCAGCAATAGACTCCGGCCTGCATTCTAGTTGCTCGCTGAACCCAACCGGACGAGCGGCACCGCGCCTACAGTCCACCTGAGAGCACCCCCGGCATACTCGACGAGGCCGTACGGACCTGGCCCACCGGCTCGCCGCGGCTGCCGACAGCCACCCGGTTCCTCTCGAGAATCGGCGGAATGGCAGTGAACGCAGCGGCAATCAGAAGCTACGGCCGGGTCACCACCCCGAACACAGTCTGCAGGTGGGTATCGAGTACGGCCAGTGCGTCTTCTGGCGGTTGGTGCCCCAGAGCGGCCCGGACTCCGAGTCCTTCCACGAGCGCGAGCAACGCGGCCGACGTGGGCCCGGGGTCGAGGTGGGCGGGTACATCACCGGCAGTTTGCGCACGGCTGATGAGATTTGCGACGTAGTCGGCGAGTTGGGTGTCATCCTCGCCGAGTTTCACTGCGACGGAAGGATTTCGCGCGGTGTAGGCATAGAAGGCAAGTGCGACCCTACCTTCGATTCGGCGTGCTTCGTCGAACGGAAGTTGCTGAACGAGCAGGGCGCGGACAAAGGCATCCGGCGCCGGCGCCGGGCCGAGGGCAGCCACCTCACCGGTGAGCCGGGCCCGGGTGCGCTCGCCGACCGCAGCCAATGCGAAAACCACCATTTCGTCCTTCGTGCGGAAATAGTGCTGCACCATCCCGGTCGACACTCCTGCCTCGGCGGCCACGTGGCGCAGGCTCACTGCTTCCACGCCCCGGCCGGCGGCCACCCGTAACAGTGCATCGGCAATGCGGGTGCGGCGTTCATGGTGGTCGACCTGCTTCGGCATTACTCGATGTTTTCACATTGCAGTCGTATTGGACAGCAGCCTCCACACGCCTTTACAATACGACTGCAATGTTAAAAACTTCCGCCTACCGGCGGAACAACCAAAGGCGTCATATGAGCTCGACACGACCTCTCCCGTTCGATCGTCCCGAGCCGCTGAAGCCACCGCCGGCCTATGCCGAGTTGCGCGCCCGCGAGCCGGTGGCGGCGGTGACCACCCCCGCCGGGAAACCGGCCTGGCTGGTGACTTCGTACGACGGAGTCGCCACAGTGTTGAGCGACCCGCGCTTCGGGGTCGTCGCGCCGGGTGCGAAAACCACCGGCGGTGCCACACTGCTGCAGGACGGCGAACCACACCAGCGACTTCGCCGACTGGTCGGCGCAGCGTTCACCACCCGCCGGATCGAGGCGCTGCGGTCATCCGCGCAGCAGCTGGCCGACGAGCAGATCATCGCGCTGACCGCCTCGGGCAAGCCCGCCGACCTCGTGGCAGGGTTCGCCGCGCCGCTGTCCATCGCGGTGATCGCCGATCTACTCGGCGTCGAGATCACGGAACGGGGCCGGTTTCGCGAACTCGCCGACGCAGCAAGCAGAGCCGACTTCCTCGCCGATGGCGGGGCCCAGACCGCAGAGCATGCTTGGACGCGCTTCGCCGACTACGTCGGCGAGCTGATCGCCACCAAACGTGCACAACTGGGCGACGACCTGCTCAGCGCACTCATCGAGGCCGGCGACGGCAACGACGGGCCGCTCGACGACTACGAACTGACCACTCTCACCCTGACCATCCTCGCTTCCGGCTACCTGACCGCCACCAACGCCATCTCGGTCGGCGTGACACAGTTGATTGCCGAAGGCCGCCTGGCCACGCTCGCAACCTGTGGGACGAGTGAGTTCGACGCCGTCGTCGAAGAGATCGTGCGATTGCAGATCGGCCAGATCGGTGAGGCATTCCCGCGCTGGGCTCACACGGATATCGAACTGGCCGGAACTCGGATCCGGGCCGGTGACATGGTGCTCGCGCGGCTCGGGGCCGCCAATCGCGACCCCGACCGCTTCGCCGAACCCGACAGATTCGATCCACACCGGGTGACGGCGCAAAAGCGGACAGGCCGCCACATGGCGTTCGGTCGCGGCCCGCACCATTGCCTCGGCGCCGCCCTGGCCCGGCTCGAAATCGGCATCGCCTTACGGACGCTGGCCCGGCGCCTTCCAAGCATCGGGTTGCACGGCGATATCCACGACATCCAATGGATTCACAGCCACGCCGACGCGGGCCCGATTGCCGTACACGTCACGTGGTGAACGCACAGAGACCTCACCGCCGGCCGGAACTGCATCAGCTGTCGCCGTGACGAGTTGCCGCTCGGCGATACCGCCGCTGCCGGCGCGAACGGTTCGGGCTCCACGTACCGGGGCCGGGGCCGCGACCACCGGCCGGTCGACGACCACATCGAGACCGCAGCGGCCTCTCCGCAAAAGGGCCAGTACTACGTACGTGGACCTGTACCAGCAGTCCGGTTGCCCGGCATGCTCGTCGCATGATCCGACGTCTCGTGGCGCTGTTCGCCGGTCTCTGGTTGTACGGGTTCTCGATGGCTGTGATGATCCGTGCCGCAGTGGGTTTGGACCCTTGGGATGTTTTCCATCAGGGCGTGACGCAGCATGTTCCGATGAGTTTCGGGACGGTCACCATCGTGACCGGTGCCGTTGTCCTGCTGGCCTGGATACCGCTGCGGCAGCGGCCCGGGTTCGGCACGCTGAGCAATGTCGTAATGGTCGGGGTATCGGTCGATATGGGGCTGTGGTTGCTGCCGGAGTGGGAGTCACTTCCCGTGCGTGTGGGAGCAATGATGCTCGCGGTGGTTCTCAACGCGCTGGCCAGTGTGTTGTACATCGGTGCGGGGCTCGGGCCCGGCCCCCGTGACGGGCTGATGACCGGTTTGGTGCGCCGGACCGGTTTGTCGGTGCGCCTGGTCCGGACGACGATCGAGGTATCGGTGCTGGGCACCGGATGGCTGCTCGGGGGCGGGGTCGGCCTCGGCACCGCGGTCTACGCGGTCGCGATCGGGCCACTGATCCAGGCGATGATTCCGCTGGTGAACGGGTGGTTGCCGGGTTTCACCCCGTCCGGCCGAGAGCCGGTCACACCTTCTGCCGAAGCTGCTCCGGGAGTAAACTGACCATTCGTTGTTCGACCGCGCTGGGTGCTGCGACCGGGGGACCGAAACGACCAGGACCTCTCCTATGGAAACCCGAACCGACGAAATCGCTGACGGTATCTACCGGTTCTCCACCTACGTCCCCGAGGTGGGGCCCACCGGGTTCACATACAATCAATTCTTCGTCGACGCCGACGAACCACTCTTGTTCCACACCGGTATGCGAGCCTTGTTCCCCGCCGTGTCAGCGGCCGTTGCGCGGATCAGGCCCGTCGAGCAGTTGCGCTGGATCACCTTCGGTCATGTGGAGGCCGACGAATGCGGGGCGATGAACCTCTTCCTCGAAGCCGCCCCGAACGCCGAGGTCGCGCACGGTGAGGTCGGCTGCCTGGTCTCGATCGACGATCTGGCCGACCGCCCACCACGGCGACTGGCCGATGGCGAGGTGATCGATCTGGGCGGGCGCCGGATCCGGCATCTCGACACCCCGCATGCACCGCACAACTGGGAAGCGCGGGTCCTGTACGAGGAGACCACCGGTGTGCTGTTCTGCGGCGATCTGATGACCCAGCTCGGCAACGGCCCGGCGCTCACCGAAGCCGATGTCGTCGGTCCCGCGAAGATCGCCGAGGACCTGTTCCATGCGACCTCGATCGGCCCCGCCGTCCCCGTGGCGCTGAATCGGCTCGCGGAGCTGCAGCCCACGACACTGGCCGTGATGCACGGGTCCGGTTACACCGGGGACTGCGAGCGGGCGCTGCGTGACCTCGCCACCTTCTATGACGAAAGGATTCCGCACTGACAGTCGCGGCGCTTCGGCTCGCGCGGGTCCGGCCCGGGGATATGAAACGAGTAGTGGCTCAACACCCAGACCACGACCGTCAGTGGGTGGCCGAGCGCACCTCCGCGGCGAGGTCGTCGTCGACGGCCACCCGGACGAGCGCGGCGGCGAACTCGGCGGCCTCGTGGTCCGGCGCGAGGCGGGCCAGTTTGCCGGGGTCGGCGGGTAGGTCGATCCGCTGCGCACCGTGCACCGCGCGGCGATCGAAATGCGGGCGGACCCACGGCCATACGTTCTGGACTTCGCGCAGGAAGATATCGCCGCCGGTCGGGCCGATTCCTTTGAACTGCTGGATGAGTTCGGCGGCGCGGTCCGGGTCGTGATCGGCTTCGTCGGCTAGTTTGCGCAGGTCACCGCCATATTTTTCGAGAACGGTCGCGGCGATTTCACCGAGCTGGGAGGCGGTGCGTTCGTCGTAGCGGCGGTAGTGCCCGCGTCCCAGCGCGTCGACCAGTTCCTGCCACTGCGCGTCGGCCACTTCGCGGGCAGTCCGGTAGCCGCTGTGGACGAGTTCGGCCGTCGCGGCGGTCGCGATATCGGCGGAGATCCGAGCGCTGAGCAGTTCGGACATCATCAACAGCTGGAACAGCGGCGCCGGTTTGTCATCGAGCTTGATTCCCGCTTCGGCGGCATAGGTGCTACCGGCTCGGTCGAGTAGTGCGTGCACAACATCTCGCTGACTCATCGGGCCTCCTTTCCCGGCGCGTATACCCGCAACCCACCGGCCCACACCTGCACCGGCCTCGCGCACCGTTCCCACATACCGGGGGAACGGCGCGGGGCCTGCTCAGCTCACCGTGGCGGCGACCTTTTCCGCCTTGGCGGCTTCCCGGGCGAGCATCCGTGCGCGCTGCTCCTCGAACCGCTGCACATCCTTGCCCAGCTTCTCGAGGTATTCGCACAGCTCCTCACGACTGCGTTCGCCGCGCGCGGTGAAATCGGTGCGGTCGAAAACGTTCCAGATCCGCAGGACCGGCAGCAGGACGTCGTCGAGGTGCTGGCGCAGATCGTAGATTCCGTGTTTGACCATCAGCACACCGTTACGGCGCCAATTGGGCATACCGCGGCCTGGCATGGCGAAATCCTTGATGATCTTCGTGACCGATTCCATCGCCTGGTCGGGCGCGAGGTCGAACGCCGCCCCCGCCAGGTTGCGGTAGAAGATCATATGCAGGTTCTCGTCGGTGGCGATCCGCTTGAGCATGCGGTCGGCGATGGGGTCCTCGCATACCTTGCCGGTGCACCGGTGGCTGATGCGGGTCGCCAGTTCCTGGAAGGTCACATAGGCGACCTGGTCGAGCATGCCCATGAAGTACTCCGGCGCGTGCACACCGCGAGTCATGTGCACCATCCGGTCGTTCTCCAGCGCGACGGGGTCCACGCCCCGGGTGACGACCAGGTAGTCACGCATGGCGATACCGTGCCGGTTCTCCTCGGCGGTCCACCGGCCCACCCAGGTACCCCAGGCGCCGTCGCTGGAGAAATGTTCGCTGATCGTGCGGTGATAGGAGGGCAGATTGTCCTCGGTCAGCAGATTGGTGATCATTGCGACCTTGGCGACCTCCGACAGCCGCGACTGTTCCGGATCCCAGTCGACACCACCCATCGCGGCGAAATTGCGGCCCTCGTCCCACGGCACGTAATCGTGCGGGTTCCAGTCCTTGGCCGTGGCCAAGTGGCGATCCAGATTCTCGGCCACCACCGGTTCCAGCTCGACCAGCAATTCGTGCTGCGTGATATCGCGTCCCATGCAGATCCTCTCGGCTCGTCCTCGGAAACGATCCGAGATCGGCGCCGGCCGGGTCCATGACCGATACGGCACTCGACGATCTCGGATCGGGTCGAACACACTCTCCCGCCCGGAGTTATCTCTCCACACTCCGCGCAGGTCATGCTCACAGCTACCCAGCGGTGCAGACGATACCCGCTGCTGGGCAGAACGATCACCTGGTCGAGGCAACACCGGACAGGTTGTCCGGATACCCGGCGGCACCGGCAATCGATCACCGACAGGGTAGCAATGCCGGGGTGCGTGCCGGCGGTGGCCGAAATCTTCACGCTGATCGGGTAATTCATCGGCGGAGGGGCCGCGCGGGGTGGTCACGGGCCCGGGTCCGCCGGGGGCCGTTCCGGCGACATCACAACCTGGACCGGAAACGGCCGGGCTCCCGATTTCCCAGACGTGGGGCCGAAGATCCGAATGCGCGAGTTGTACCGTGGCCGGCAGGCGGCAGGTACGTCACCGCTTGCCTTACCTGCGGACGCAGCCGAGCAGCGCGATTACTGCGTGGATGCGTGCCGGTGGGCGGATCGTTGCCGATTGCCCCGGGGCGCGCTGTCAGCCGGCACGGGCGGCGACGAGAGGGGCCGTCGTTTCCGGCGGGCCCGCCGGAATTCGTGCGTTACTCCGGGGACGGCGCCGATCCGAGTGTTCGGGGTACAGCGTCCGCGATATCGTGCGGGCGGCGTCGGCGACAAGGGGAGCAACACGGTCGAGTGGGGCCGAGCGGGTGTCGCCGCACAGCGAGATACCGGCCACCGGGCCGTCGTATCCGCGGATCGCCACCCCGACACAGGACACTCCGGGCGCGGATTCGCCGTGTTCGAAGGCGAGCCCGCTGCGCCGCCGGATCCGGTTGAGTTCCTGGTGGAGCGCTGGGAGATCGCCGACCGTGCGATCGGTACAGCCGCGCAGGCGAGGGCTGTACAGGCCGTCGACGTTTTCCGGGGACAGCCCGGCCAATAGCGCTTTCCCACCGGCGGTCGCGTAGGCGGGCGCCCGGCCGCCCACCCGTGAGGGGACGCAGGTGGCGAATCGGCCGCCGACCTTGTCCAGATACACGCTGTCCCCGCCTTCGAGCACGGTCAGGTGCACGACCAGACCGGTCTGCAGATGCAATTGGTGCAGCAGCGGCGCGGCGGCCGCGCGGATTTCGCTGCGCCCGCCGTCGCCACCGGCCAATCCCAGTGCGCGGCGGCCCAGGCGGTAGCCGGACGCGGTGTGCTCGATCCAGTCCAGGCCCACCAACTGGTGCAGGATGCGGTGCACGGTGGAACGGGGCAGGCCCGCATAGTCGGCAACGTCCTCCAAGGACAGGCGCGCGGCGCGGCCTTCGAACGCATCGAGTATCACGGTCATCCGCTCGACCATCGATTGCGGCAGCTCCCGCGCCGCGTCCCGGGGGGTGGATACCAAGTCCGTGACGGTCATCACTTCCTCCAACAGCACTGTTCAGAGGCCTTTCACAGGCAAAAACTGAAATTCATTCTTGTTTCAGAGTAGCACCCGAATGCTGCCTGTCCGTCAGAACGAACGAGATGGCCGACACGGCGCCGGGATACCACCCACCGGGACGGCCGGCGCTACGCGCCTCGCGAGCGCGGTAGAACGGACACCGACCCACTCGAGCCGGCACACCAATAGCGGAGAATTCGCCAGGATGCATATCGGAATCTCGTCGCCTGTAGTCATCGCCCATCCCTCGATGTGCGCGGACTGGGAACGGGACGCCGGAATCGCCGAAC
The DNA here is from genome assembly GCF_001613245.1 of Nocardia speluncae NBRC 108251. Classification (GTDB taxonomy): domain Bacteria; phylum Actinomycetota; class Actinomycetes; order Mycobacteriales; family Mycobacteriaceae; genus Nocardia; species Nocardia speluncae. Next base: position 469,203 of record NZ_BDBZ01000001.1, read on the forward strand.
TCGCCCGGATCGCCGAGACCGCGGACCGGCTGGGCTTCCACCACCTCACTTGCAGTGAGCACATCGCCATCCCGGTCGATATCGCCGCCGAACGTGGTGGCACCTACTGGGATCCACTGGCCACCTTCGGCTTCCTCGCAGCCCGTACCAGCGCTATCCGGCTGGCCACTCAGGTCTTGGTGCTGGGCTATCACCATCCGCTCGAGATCGCCAAGCGGTACGGCACGCTCGACCTGGTCAGCGGCGGCCGATTGATCCTGGGTCTCGGTGTCGGCACCCTGCGCGAGGAGTTCGAGCTGCTCGGCGCCGAGTTCGCGGAACGCGGCGCCCGCGCCGACGATGCGCTCGCCGCGCTGCGCGCCGCCCTGTCCGGGGACCGGCCCGAATACCACGGCCGGTACTACGACTTCGACAATATGCTCGTCCGACCGAACGCGGTGCAGCCCCGGGTCCCGCTGTGGATCGGCGGCCGGACCCGGCGCTCATTGCGGCGGGCGATCGAATCCGGCGACGGCTGGGTCCCGTTCGGGCTTCCCCTCACCGAGCTGAAGGCCATGCTCGACTCCGTCGAACTCCCCACCGGATTCGAACTGGTACTCAGCGCCGGAGAACGACTGGACCCGATCGGCGCCCCGGACCACACGGTGCACGCCCTGGTCCGGCTCCGCACCGCCGGCACGACCATCGCGAGCGTCGGGCTCACCGCCACCGGCGCCGCCGACTACTGCGACCAGCTCGTCGCCCTCCGCACCCTTGCCGCCGGGGTGGGCTGCACATTCGACGACCGGCCAGGACTGCCACCACCGGACACACCTGCGTAGTCTCGCTGAGTGGTACAGGTCACCGACCGCGCGGTCGGGCCGTGGCATGTTGCTGTCGGACAGGCACCGTGGAGAGAAGGGCGGCCACTATGGCGACACCGGCAACCGATATGCAATCGCGGATCGCAGACATCATCGGCCGGTTGACCGGCCCCGGTGGCCGGTTCGAGATCGCGGCCGAGGACGTCCTCGGCGCCCGGATCCCGGTGATTCGCCATCGCGGCCGGAGGGTGGGTGATCTGCTGACCGCCTCGCGGGTGTGGGGCGATCGCGACTATCTGGTCACCACGGACCGCCGGATCTCGTTCGCCGAGCACCTCGACACGGTGGCGGCACTGGCGGTGGCATTGCGCGACCGGTACGGCGTTCACAAGGGTAACCGGGTGGCGATCCTGGCCGCCAACAGCCCCGAATGGGTGATGGCGTTCTGGGCCACCCAGAGCCTGGGCGCCATCACCGTCGGCATGAACAGCTGGTGGGTGGCGCGCGAGATCGACTACGGGTTACAGCACTCCCGCCCCTCGGTGCTGATCGTGGACGAGAAACGCGCCCGGCTGCTGGACGAACTCGACACCACCGGAATCACCGTACTCACCACGGAAAACGATCTGCCACGCCTGGTCACCGAATACTCCGGTGCCGAACTCCCGCAGCCCGAGGTCGACGAAGACGATCCGTCGGTCATCCTCTACACCAGCGGCACCAGCGGGCGCCCCAAGGGCGCCCTGCATTCGCAGCGCAATCTACTGGCCGTCGTGGACTACTTCCGCTTCGGCGACGCGTTCGCCGCCGAAATGTCCGGCCACAACTACGACGACTCCCAGCCGGTCCCGCTCCGATGCCTGCTGACCTCACCCCTTTTCCATATCGCGAGTTTGCACAATCTGGTCGTACCCCGGCTGGCCACGGGCAGCGCACTGGTGCTGAATCAGGGCGCCTTCGATATCGAGACCGTGCTCCGGCTCATCGAACGGGAACGGATCACCAATTGGGGTGCCGTGCCCACCATGGCCGGACGGCTCCTCGAATACGACGGCGCCGAGAACTTCGACCTGTCCTCGCTCACCGCATTCGCCTTGGCCTCGGCTCCGTCGTCGATCGCGTTCAAGGACCGCCTCCGGGAGCGATTCCCCTTCGCCCGCGACGCACTGGTCGACAGCTACGGGCTGACCGAATGCAGTACCGCCATCGCGGTCGCCACCCCCGCAGACCTGAACCGCTCCCCCGGCACACTCGGCCGGCCGATCCTCACGGTGAACCTCGAGATCCGCGATCCCGAGGGCGTGCAGGTTCCGGACGGCACCGAAGGTGAGGTGTGTGTCCGCAGCCCCTTCGTCATGCTCGGCTACTGGGACGACGAGGCCGCCACGGCCGCCGCCATCACCCCGGACCGATGGCTGCGCACCGGCGACTACGGCATCGTCGAGGGCGGCGAGCTCCGGTTGACCGGCCGCCGCTCCGATCTCATCCTGCGCGGCGGGGAGAACGTCTACCCCACCGAAATCGAACAATGCCTCGACGAGCACCCCGATATCGCCGAATGCGCTGTCCTGGGCATACCCCATAGCGACCTCGGACAGGAAGTGGCAGCGGTGGTGGTGGTCGCCCCGGACTCCACAGTCACCGAGGAGCAGCTCACCGAATTCGCGCGGGAGCGGCTGTCGTATTTCAAGGTGCCGACCCACTGGCGGATCACGACGGAATCGTTGCCGCGTAACGCCACCGGCAAACTCGCCCGCCGCGCGATCAGCTTCTGAACCAGACCGTTCGCCGGCGCGACGGTCCCGGTCGAACTGGACTCCACTGTCTCCAAGAATTGTATTCTGATTCATGCGAACGTTATTCTCGGTCGCGGGGTGAATACGAGGAGCAGCGATGACAGAAACCGCAGTGATCACCGGGGCAGCGGGCGGAATCGGCGAGCACACCGCCCGGCGGCTGGCAGCCGATGGCGTCCGCTGCGTGCTGGTGGACCGTGACCCGCTCGTCCGGCAGATCGCCACGGAACTGGGCGGCGAGGCGATCGTCGGCGACCTCACCGATCCGGCCATCTCCCGGGCGGCCGTGGCCGCCGCCGGCGAACGGCTCGATCTGCTCGTCCTCAATGCCGGAACGAATTCGGTGGACAAGGATCCGGCAGACCTCGATCTGGACCGCTATCACGCAGTCGTGGGCGTCAACCAGCACGCCGTCGTCTGGGGTCTGCGCGCGGCGCTGCCGGTGATGCGCCGGCAGGGCGGCGGTTCCATCGTCGTCACCGCTTCGTATGCGGCGATCAAGGGCGTACCCCAGGACCCGATCTACACCATGACCAAACACGCGGTCATCGGCCTGGTGCGCGCACTGCACGGATCCCTTGCACGCGAGGGAATCCGGCTGAGCGCGGTATGCCCCGGACTGGTCGATACTCCGCTCACCGCGGGCGGGCGAGAGCGCTTCCGTGCGGCAGGGGTCCCGATGCTGGACGCGGACGAGGTGGCGGCCGCCGTCGAACAACTGCTCCGCGACGGGGATCCGGGCACGGAACTGGTTGTCGGTCCCGGTAAACCGCCTGTTCGATATACCGCCGCACCACTGCCCTGAGTCGCCGATATGCGCGAATCGGCGGAGGCTACGATCAGGCCCGATGTCTATCGACTTGATGCTCGACTCACTGGACGGCCTGTCCGTGGGGGATGCACTGGGGCAACAATTCCCGGTGATGCGCCGCTCACTGTCCGATCTCCGGGCCGGGAACCTCACCTCGGGGCCGTGGGGGTGGACCGACGATACCGAGATGGCGTGCAGTGTGGTCGCCGAACTGGGCGCCCACGGCACCATCGATCCGGATCGGCTCGCCGCCGCCTTCGCGCGGCGTTGCGATCCGGCCCGCGACTACGGCTTCTACTCGGTGGGCATCCTGCGCCGGATCCGCGAGGGCGTGCCGTGGCCGGAGGCGTCCGGATCCGTTTACGAGGGTCAGGGGTCCTGCGGTAACGGCGCCGCCATGCGCGTGGCACCCCTGGGCGCGTTCTACGCCGGGAATCCGGACCGGATCGTGGCCGAAGCAACCCGCTCGGCTCGGGTGACACATACGCATCCGGAGGGGGTGGCCGGCGCGGTCGCAGTGGCGCTGGCGGCAGGTGAGTCCGGCCGGACCCGGTCCACCGGGGTGTTACCGGCACCGGGCGAGTTCCTCACCGCTGTACTGGACCGCCTTGCCGACGGGGAAACGACCCGGTTGATCGGCCGGGCACGCACGCTGCTCGGCGCGCCGGTGGAGCAGGCCGCGGCGGAGCTGGGCAACGGTTCCCGGGTCACCGCGCAGAACACCGTGCCGTTCACGATGTGGGCCGCAGCAACATATCTCGGCAACTATCCCGCCGCGATCACAGCGTGTATCGAAGCCGACGGCGATATCGACACCACGAGCGCCATCGTCGGCGGAATCGTCGCCGCCTACACCGGCAAGGACTCCCCCACCGGGGTACCCGCGGCCTGGCTCTCCGCGCGCGAACCCTTGCCCCGCTGGCTGGACCCGGCGAGCCTGACATACGGGCGCCCGAAGTCCAGGTTGGGCCGGCTCGGCCGCTGGGTGACCGGAACCCGCTAGCGTCGACCGGCAGCCGTCCGCACCCGGTCTACTGCCGCTCGGCCCACCGCGGACTTGCCGTCCACCGCGGCGACCGGCAGCCTCAGCGGTTCAGGGCCTGCCACGGCGGCAGGTCATCGCATGCAACCGCCTATGGTCAGGGCGGCAACGAGCTCCGCCGGCACCAGCCTCTCCAGCCGGGCCGAATAAGCCCCGCCCCAGCGGTATCTGTGCGTCCGGCTGTCGCGAAGATCGGTCTCCGGCGGGCCCATTGCGTCGGTGATCCCTGATGGTCCACCGCACCCGAGGCGACCGCAGTTCCCGAGACCTACTCCCCGCGCCAGCGCGGGGGTCGCTTCTCCGCGAAGGCCCGGGCGCCTTCCTGCGCATCGGCCGAGGCGAATACCGGACCGGTGATCGCCCGTTGCTGTTCGAACATCTCGTCCTGCGACCAGTCCGCGCTCTCGCGGATCACCTTCTTGGAAGCCCGCACGGCGAGCGGCCCATTGGCCGCGATGGACCGGGCCAGGTCGAGCGCAGCCTCGAGCGCCTGCCCTTCGTCGGCCAGACGATTGACCAGCCCCAGGGCGAAGGCGCGTTCGGCGTCGAACAGCTCGCCGGTGAGCGCCAATTCGAGCGCCACGGCGGGCGGAATCCGGCGCGGCAGCCGCATCAGCCCGCCCGCCGCGGCTGCCAGCCCGCGTTTGACCTCGGGGATACCGAATTTCGCGGTCCGCGAGGCCACCACCAGATCCGCGGCGAGCACGGCTTCGCAGCCGCCCGCCAGCGCGTATCCCTCGACCGCGGCGATCAGCGGTTTCTCCGGCGGCGCCTCCACCAGGCCGAGGAACCCGCGCCCCGGGATCACCGGCGATTCGCCACGCAGGAACGCCTTGAGGTCCATCCCGGCACAGAATGTGCCGCCGGCCCCGGTGAGCACGGCGACCGTGAGGTCCGGACTGGAATCGAGTTCGGTCATCGCCGCGGCGACTGCCTCGGATACCGCGAGGTTCACCGCATTACGCGCCGCCGGCCGGTTGAGCGTGATGACGAGAATGCCGTCCTGCGCGTCGACCAGTACTTCTTCGCTCATTGCGGCTCCCTGCCCACCGGGCCGCGCCCGCCGCGGACTGCCCTGTCTCCGCGCAGGCCCATATCCGTCCTTCTCGATCGAGTTGTTCCGTTCCGGGTCATCGTGCGGTGAGCCCACCGTCGGCGGTGACGACCGAACCGGTGAGATAGGACGACTCCGCGGAAAGCAGGAAGGCGATCACGGCCGCCATCTCGTCCGGTTCGGCGCGGCGGCCCAGCGGGGTGGCCGCGACCGCATTGCTCGTCACGCCCTCCACCTCGCGGGCACGGCGGGCGAGCGGAGTGTCCACCACACCCGGGCACAGGCAGTTCGCCCGGATACCGCGATCCGCGTAGCCGACGGCGATCGACCGGGTCAGCCCGAGTACACCGCTCTTCGACGCGTCGTAACTACAGGTGTTGGTATTCGCGGAGACCAGCGACGCCACCGAACCGATCGTGACCACACTCGCGGCCCCTGCCTCGAGCAGGTGCGGCACCGCGGCACGGATCGTGAGGAAGGTTCCGGTGAGGTTGACCGCGATCACCGAATTCCAGTCCTCGAGCGACATTTCGTGCGGCAATCCGGAGCGGGCGATACCCGCGCAGGTCAGCACGCCGTCCAGCCCACCCAGATCCTGTGCCGCAGCGGCGACCGCGGCGGCGACGGACTGTTCGCTCGTGACATCGCATTCGACCGCCACCGCATTCCCCAGCTCGGGGACCAGGCTTTTCGCCGCATCGGTATCCAGGTCGAGGATGGCCACCGCGGCCCCTTCGGCGGACAGTCGCCGCGCTGCCGCGGCACCGATCCCGCCCGCTCCCCCGGTGATCAGGATCCGCCGGCCGGTCAGTCGTTTTACGTAGTCCATGGTCATCTCCGTTCAGCCGATCCGCCGGCCGGCATCGACCGGCAGGGATACGCCGGTGACGAAACGGGCTTCATCGGACGCCAGGTACAGCACAGCGTTGCTGATGTCCTCGGCTTCCACCCACCCCTGTCCGAGAACATCAGAACCGCGAGCACGTTCCCGCAGGTCCTCGGGGGTCGGGTTCTCCAGATCCGGGCAGAACACGCGGAGGGTGGACGTGCTGAACAGCATGTCCGTCGCCACATTGCCCGGATGGACCGCATTGACCCGGATGCCGTGGCGGCCCAGTTCCGCGGACAGCGTCGTCATCAATCCCACGACACCGCTCTTGGACGCGTTGTAATGCGCCACGTTCGCCGCGCCGACGAGGGTGACCACCGAGCTGGTCAGAATCACCGAGCCGCCCCGACCGGCCGAGATCATATGCGGCACGGCAGCTTTGACAGTGCGCCAGACACCTGTCATGTTGATGTCGACCATATCCTGCCATTCGGCATCGGTGAGGTCGAAGGTCGGGCGGCAACCGACCACACCGGCATTGGCGCTCACGATATCGATACCGCCCAGGCTTTCGAATGCCTCGGCGGCCACCTGATCGAGACCGGTCTGATCCCGCACATCGACCTGGCGGGCCAGTACCCGGCGCCCGAGATCGCTTACCAGTTTCTCGGTTTCGCGCAGATCCTCGATCGTGGCCATCGGATACTCGAGCGACGGTACGTCCGCGCAGGCGTCCACCGCGACGATATCGGCGCCTTCCTGCGCGAGCCGCACCGCATGCGAACGTCCCTGTCCGCGCGCCGCGCCCGTGATGAACGCGACCTTTCCGGAAACTCGTCCCATTCCGAGAACCTCCATGGTTGTCAGTCCAAACCCAGCAATCGCGCCGGGACTGCGCCGGCCATCAGCCGGAGTTCGCTTTCGGTGACGCCTTCGTCCCACAGCGCGTTGACGTATCCGCGCAAGCCCGCAGCGGGATGCGGCAGGGTGTCGGTCCAGCCGTAATCGGTGGAGACGATCGCGCGTTGCGGCCCGATCCGGCCGATGGCGGTGATCACCTGCTCGAATGTCGACGGTTTCCCCATACAGGTATGGGCGGCGAATTCGATCACGGCGCCGAGGTCGGCCAGCTCCACGACCTGGTCCACCGAGAGTCCCGGCCCGGCGCTGGCGTGCATCGCGTGCGTGACGACCAGGTTCCCGCGACCGGTGAACGCGCGGGCCACCGCATAGTGCTCGTCGACGGTGATATGCCCGGTGGCCAGCACCGCGCCGCTCGCCGCGACGAGATCCATGATCTCGCGCACCTCCGGCACCAGCTCACCGTCGGGACCCAGGACCGGAATCCCTTCCCGCACACCGAAAGCTGCTTCGACCGCCTGCGGGGTGTTCGATACCGACGACAACGTCGGCAGCCACACCACCTGCGCACCGGCCCGCAGCGCTGTTTCGACGGCCTGGGGGTTGAGCCCGCCGACCGGGTGATCGCAGCACATCCCGGCGATCGACAAGACGTCCGGCACCGCCTTGTTCGCCAGATCGGCGACCGCGGTGGACGGGAACTCGTGCGCTTTCAGCACGATCGCCCGCATCCCACCGGCCGCGGCTTCCCCGGCGGCCTCGATCGGGTCGACTGCGTGCGGGTGTTTCGCGAGTTTTTCGACCAGCGGCTCCGGGCCGAAATGGCAGTGCATATCGATGGCCCCGTCGAGCAGGACCGGTGCCGTACCGGAGTTGCGCGTCATTCGGCGGTGACACCTCCGTCGGCGAGGATCGCCTGCCCGGTCACATACGAGGCGTCGGGCGAGGCGAGGAACGCGACCACCGCGGCGATCTCGTCGGGTTCGCCGTATCGGCCGAGCGGCACGTTCAGCGGTTTCGACGGGTTGCGCACCGTGGCGGTGGTCGGCACGATCGCCGCGGTATTGGCGCCGAGGTTCGTCTTCACCGCGCCCGGGCATACGCTGTTGACCCGGATACCGTGCGGCGCGTATTCGATCGCGAGGGTCTGGGTGAGCATTTTGACCCCGCCCTTCGACGCACGATATGGCGCCAGACCGCCCTGCGTGGCGATGAACGACGAGGTCGATCCGCACGTCACGATAGATCCACCGCCGCGCCGCAGCATCGACGGCAGCGCCGCCTGAATCGTGAAGAACGTGCCGCTCAGGTTGATATCGAGCACTCCGCGCCAGTCTTCTTCGGAGAGCTCGTGGCTGTCGATCCGCGCACCGGACACTCCCGCGCCGGTGAATACCACACCGATTTCCCCGAATTCCGCGACGATTTCGGCCGTCACCGCGAGCATCCGCTCCCGGTCCCGCACATCGGCCCCGAACGCGGCGGCCCGCCCACCGGCCTCCCGGATCGCCGCGGCGGTCTCCTCCGCGGCCGCCGGGTGCAGATCGACCACGGCCACCGTTGCGCCCTCTGCTGCCAGCCTCCGGGCGGACGCCGCCCCGATGCCGGAACCCCCGCCGGTCACCACTGCCGTGTGGTCCTCGAGCCTGTGCACCTGCGGCCTCCTGCGGTCGATCGCCCTTGTAATTACTCGAATCATGCATATCATTACGAGCAAATGTCAACCCGTGACGCACGCCATAGCCACCACGTATTGCGCATTGGTAGTTGCGCTATTCGACAGGAGATGCCGATGACCCAGGTGACCGACGATTCCGGTACGACCCGCGACCTCGGCGGCTGTCCGGTGTTCCACACCGACTACCGCGCCGAAAGGCCCGCACTGGAAACTCAGCGGTTGCTCGACGCCGACCGGGAAGCTGCCCGGTTCGCCTGGAACGACTCCACCGAGGAGGGGTTCTGGGTACTGAACCGCTTCGACGATGTGCGCGAAGCCCTCCAGCGCGATACCGACTTCACCAACGACCAGGTCAGCGCGTTCCACCGCTCCCCGCCACGACAGTTGCTGCCGCAGAACCTCAACCAGCCGGAACATGCCGAGCTGCGGCGGATCCTGAACCCGTTCTTCGCACCCAAGCTGGTGCGGCGCATCGCCGACCAGGCACAGGACCGCGCCGTCGCGCTCGTCGACGAGATCGCGCCGCGGGGCGCCGAAGACATCGCGACCGGTTTCGGCATGGTCTACCCGACCGATTTGTTCCTGACACTGCTCGGGCTGCCGGTCGAGGACAGCGCGAAGCTGCTGCCCTGGGTGGAAGGTCAGTTCCTCGGCTTCTTCAACAGCGATCCGGAGTCCAAACGGGCCGCCGCGCAGACCCGGCGGGAACTCGACGCGTACTTCGGCGCGGCGATCGCCGAACGCCGCGCGGCACCCGGCGATCCGGCCACCGACCTCGTGACCCGGCTCGTCACCGCGGAATACCAGGGCGCCCCGATCCCGGATGACACCATCCTCGCCCTCTGCATGAGCATCATGGCGGCCGGGCTCGACACCACGCGCAGCGCGCTCGGCTACACATTCCTGCACATGGCCACGCACCCGCAGGACCGGCAGCGACTGCTCGACGAACCCGAGCTGTGGCCGAAGGCAATCGAGGAGATCCTCCGGCTCTACAGCCTGATCATCCAGGACGGCCGTGAGGCCGCCCGCGACCTCGACTTCCACGGTCTGCCGATCCGTAAGGGCGACCTGGTGTGGCTCGGACTGGCCGGGGCCAACCACGATCCCCGAATCTTCGAGGACCCGGACGTCTTCGATCCGGACCGGCCCAACCTCGGCCACCACCTCGGGTTCGGCGCGGGCCACCACCGCTGCCTCGGCATGCATCTGGCGCGCGCGGAACTGGTGGTCGCGCTCACCGAATGGCACCGCCGGATCCCGCACTACCGGCTCGCCGACGGCGTGGACTTGCGCGAGCGCGGTAGCCAGTTGCGGTTGCAGCAGGTCCCACTGGTCTGGGACTGACCGGACCACAGCCCGGCGGCCCGGCATCCTTCCCCAGGATGCCGGGCCGCCCTGTTCCCGTGGGGTTTGAACTGTTCTGCGTTTTGTGATTAAACGTGATCGAATGTGTGTTTATGTGAGTGTGTGAAGTTGGCTGAGTGGGCGCGGGTTAACGGTGTTCATCCGCAGACCGCGTACCGGTGGTTCCGGGAGGACCGGATGCCGGTAGCTGCTCGCCGTCTGGAGTCGGGGACGATCTGGGTGGATGCGGTACCGGCAGATGATGATGCAGCCCGGACGGTCGTGTACGTGCGGGTGTCGGCGCATGATCAGCGTGCCGATCTGGACCGGCAGATTGCGCGGATCACCGAGTGGGCCACTGTCAACGGACATTCCGTCGATGAGGTGGTGTGTGAGGTCGGGTCCGGGTTGAACGGGAAACGGCCGAAGTTGCGGCGCGTCTTGTCGGATCCGTCTGCGATGGTGGTCGTTGTGGAGCATCGTGATCGCCTGGCCCGTTTCGGAGTCGAGTACCTCGAAGCTGCCCTTGCCGCGCACGGACGCAAGGTCGTAGTCGTCGACCTGGGTGAGACAACCGATGATCTGGTGCGGGACATGATCGACGTGCTGACCTCCATGTGTGCCCGCTTGTACGGGCGCCGTGGTGCACGGAATCGGGCCATGCGGGCGATCACCGCCACCAAGCAAGCCGACGGCGCGGTGTCGTGATTCGAGTGACGCGATTCGAGATTCCGCAGGGGTGGGTGGTGCAGGCGTACCGGTTCGCGCTCGACCCCACCCCGGGCCAGAAGCAGGCGTTGGCTTCGCATGCGGGCGGCGGCCGGTTCGCGCACAACCACATGCTCGCTTTGGTGAAAGCGGTTATGGATCAACGGGCGGCCGAACGCAGCTACGGCATCACCGACGCCGAGCTGACGCCCTCACTGGGGTGGTCGCTGCCAGCGCTGCGTAAGACCTGGAACACCCGGAAAGGCGTGCATGCGCCGTGGTGGGGCGAGAATTCGAAGGAGGCCTACAACACCGGTCTCGACGGCCTGGCCCGTGGCTTGGATGCCTGGGCGAAGTCCCGTAAGGGTGAGCGGGCAGGTAAAACAGTCGGGTTCCCGAGGTTCAAGACCGCCCGGGCGCGGCGCAGTGTCCGGTTCACCACCGGAACCATTCGCGTCGAACCGGATCGGCACCACGTCACCCTGCCGCGGGTGGGCACCATCCGCAGCCACGAGTCCACTCGCAAACTTGCCCGCAGAATCGAGGCCGGGACTGCACGCATCCTGTCCGCCACAGTGTCCCAGGACTCGTCGACGCGGTGGTACTGCTCGTTCCAGACCCTCGTGGCGGCCGACGCCAAAACTCGACCCGCCCACACGCGACGGTCACCGCATCCGGTGGTCGGTGTCGATGTCGGGGTGAAGGCCGACAGCCTCCTCGTCGTCGCCACCGCGAGCGGGGCCGAAGTCACGCGTGTGCCGGCACCGAAGTCGTTGACCACCGCGCAGACCAGGCTGCGGGTGTTGCAACGCAAGGCCGCCCGCCGTCGCGGCCCCTACGACCAGTCGACGAGGATAAGGCAGCATCCGTCGAAGCGGTGGCGCCGCACCCAGGCCCGGATCGGGAAAACCCATGCCCGGGCGGCGAACGTGCGCCGGAATGTGTTGCACAAGGCCACCACCGAACTCGCCCGACAGCATCAGGTGATCGTGGTGGAGACGTTGAATGCGTCCGGTATGCGTAGCAAGGGCGGCGCATACAAGCGGGGTCTCAACCGGGCGTTGTCCGATGCCGCGCTCGCCGAGATCCGCCATATGCTGAGCTACAAAACCTGCTGGTATGGCTCCACGTTGGTGGCGGCCGACCGGTATTATCCGAGTTCGAAGTTGTGTTCGGGGTGTGGTGGGCGAAAGCCAAACCTGACCCTCGCCGAACGCACCTATCAGTGTGAACGCTGCGGCTTGTCGATCGACAGGGATCGTAATGCCGCGGTCAACCTCGCCCGGCTCGGCGAAACCCACAAGTTGGGTGAACAGAGTCCCGCCGACAGTGGGTCGGTGGCAGGACGTGGAGCTACCCGTGAGTCCGAGCCTGCGCGAGCAGGCCAGGCAGGAGGCTGTGAAACGTCAACCCGGCACAACCCACATCGGGTTGATCAGACCGGGACCGTCGTCTCGCAAGGGACGGCTGCCTGATGAGAGAGCATGCTCACGATTGCTCACCAAAAGGCAACGGTTACGACTCGCGGACGACGATGGCCGTCTCGGGACATGCCTGCGCCGCGGCTTCCGCCTCTGTGGTCAACCCGCCGGGGACTTCCCAGGTTTGCCCGCGCTCGACCACGAATCCTTCGTCGTCATCGGTCAGCAGTCGCTCCGCCACGGCATAACACCGGCCGTGCCCCATACAGCGGCCCGCTTCGATCGAAATGAACATCGACTTCCTCACCCTTCTTCCGGATCTGCCCCGCCCCGTCCGGCCAGGACTGGAGCAGACGCGGCTTCGAAATATCAGGCGGGCAACAACACCGGCCGCGCCCGGCGCAACTCACCCGCAGCACTTGGCGCCAGACTTCAGATCGCCTCATCAGTGGCGGACTTGGGAGCCCGGATGAGCGCGACGAGTAGCAGGCCGACCACCGAAACCCCGGCTCCGATCAGCCAGCCGAGCTGGAAGCTGTGCTCGGCGGGGACTTCCGCCTGACCGATCCTGATCACCTCGGCCGTGAGCACTCCGCTGATCGCCGCACTGCCGATGGCACCGCCGAGCGGCGCGCTGATCTGGCCGATACTCGCCGCCGTGGCGACCTCGTCGGCGCGCAGGGCAGTAATGAAGGTCAGGTAGGCGCTGGCCGAGGCGAGCCCGTAGGAGAGACCGACAATGACCGGCCACACCCACAGCTGCCATGCCGAATCGTGAACGAACGCCAGCAGCAGCATCCCGATCGTGCACCCGGTGAACGCCAGCAGGCACATCACCCGCGCGGGCACGAACCGGCTGAGCCGCCCGGCCGAGGCGCTGCCCACGACGATCCCGATGCAGAACATCAGCATCAGCAGGCCGCTGGTCAGGGCGCTGTACCCGAAACCGAAGCCGGCCGACGCCGGGGTTTCGGTGAATTTCGGCAGGGTAAAATTCATGATCCAGGCGAGCATTCCGGCCAGGAAGAACACCAGCCAGCCGCGGAGGAAATTCATATTCCGCAGCGCCTTGGTGTTCACCAGCGGCGCCGGCACCCGCGATTCGACAACCCACCAGGCCGCCACCGCCACAATGCCGCACAGCAACGGGACCAGCACCGCCGGCGATGTCCAGCCCCACTGCGAGCCCATGCTGAGCGGCACCAGGATCAGGGCGAGAGCGGCGGTCAGCAACAGCCCGCCGAACCAGTCGACCCGCCCGCGGCCCGGTCCGTCCTGGCGCGGGATGGTGGCGAGCGCGCCGGCGATCCCGATGATGCCGAGCACCGCGAGGACGCCGAACACCGCCCGCCAATCGACCTGCACGGTATCGGTCAGCAGTCCGCCGACGGCGAACGACAGCCCGGCCGCGACCCCTTCAGCAGCCGCGATCCAGGACAGTACGACGGTCAACGTCCGGCCGGACAGGTTGGCCCGGGCGATCGCCAGCGCGAGCGCGATCGCACCCAGGGTGAACCCGCCGATGAACCGGCCGACCAGCAATACCGTCATATTCGGGGCGACCGCCCCGAGAATGCTGCCGAAAGTCAGCAGACCCATCGTCACCACCGTGGTGCGCCGCTGCCCGAACAGCGACGCGACCGGTGGGAGCAGGGCGGTGCCGATCGCGCCGCTGAGCGAACCGATGATGACGACCCAGTTGAGCAGGCCGCCGGTCGCCCCGAATTCCGCCCCGATCTGGCCGAGTAGCTTGAGCGGGATGGTCATTACCAGGGTGGCCAGGATGACGCAGTAGCCGATCATCACGACCAGTCCGCGCGGCATTGCGGCCGGCGCGTCACTGTGGTGCGAACCCTTGATGGTTGTGGTCATCACGCCGCCTCTCCGGTGCGTTCCTGGGCCGCCGGGCGATACCCGAGCGTGACGAGTCGCGGCAGGACATCGGTTTCGAACAGGCGCAGACTGCGCCACCCCGCCTCCAGCGGCAGCCCGCCCATCAGCGGCTGGAACACCAATTCCGTGTCCGGGCCCAGCTTCTCGCACAGCGCTACGCATTCATCGGGCGTGACCACGCGAATATTCGGGTCCGTCTGCAAGTCGGCCAATCCCGCGGCGGGGCGGTAGGCGGTGGTGCCCACGCCGCGCTCCCGCGCCCAGTTCGCGTTGGCGTTCGTCGTGTACAGCACATGCGGTGCGACGGTTTCCCAGTCGCGCGCCGGATCGTCGGAGACGAACAGGAACAGCGGGCCGCTCACCGGACCGCGCGGGGGTACCGGTTCACCGAGACGTTTGCGCTCGGTGGCATAGATTTCGTACAGCCGGTCCTTTTCGGAACCGGCCGGGCGGTACCCGTCGCCGATCCGGGCCGCGCGGATCGCCGAGGCCTCGGCCGAACCACCGATGTAGAGCTCCGGTCCCGCGGGGCGCGCGGGCCGGGGCCGGACCAGCACCCGTTCGCCACGGAATTCGAACTCCTCACCGGTCCACGCCTGCCGCAGCACCTCGACGATTTCCTCGAGGCGCTGTACGCGCCGGCGGCGGTCGACACCGAACATCCGGTATTCGCCGTCGCGGTAGCCGAGACCGAGCGTCACCTCGAGCCGCCCACCGCCGACCAGGTCCAGCGCGGCGAGATCTTCGGCCAGCCGCAGCGGGTGGTGCAGCACCGCGACGAGCGCGGACAGATGCACCCGCAGCCGGCGGGTCCGGCCGAGTATCGCCGAGCCCAGGATCATCGGCGCCGCACAGTAGCCGTCGTCGGCGCCGTGATGTTCGGCGAGGTACACCGTTTCGAATCCGAGTTCGTCCGCCCAGGCGGCGTGGTCGAGCGCCGCGGTGTACTGCTCGGGACTGCCCACCCCGATATCGGGCGCCCGCATGTCATAGCGTAAGGCCAGCTTCACGTCGCACTCCGTTCAATTGCAGGGCGGCACCGGTTTTCGCGATTGCCGCCCTGGCGGCCGGCAGTGGAACCGGCCTTCACTCTTCCTCGCCCCCGGATCCGCCCCGACGCGGCAGATCCAGGAGGACCATAGCAACCATGCGCATGATTATGAAGGAAAATGACATTCTCGACCGCCGGAGCCGCTCTTCGGGGCCGTAGGTCAGGCGAGCCCGCAGACCGGTGCGTCACCGGCACCTCGACCCGACTCAGCGAACAACAGGCTCACCCGACCACCCCCTCACCAGGTCGGTGCTCATTTCGACCACCACGACCTTCTCCACGAACCGCGGCCGGTCGCTGCCGACATCCACGAGATCGTCGTAGCTCCCCCATCCAAGGACCAAACGCCCGGCCCCGGTCCCGGTGAAGAAGAACTGGGATTGCACCCGCACCCTGGAATCGCCACGCCAGGCGGTACGCACATTGGCAATGAAATGGCGTTTCACCGACGGATCGGCGGCGAATGCCGATTCGAAGAATTTCCGGATCTCCGCGACCCCACGGGCGGTCCGCGAGGGCGTGGTGAGCACGGCATCGGGCGCGAACAGCGCCGTCACGGTCTCGGGGTCCGGGTCGTCGAGCGTTCGCGCGTAGGCATGCACGTGGTCGCGGGCGATCTCGATCGCCTGCAGCCTGCGCACGTGTTCGCGCAGTTCGGCCAGTTCACCGTCGCTCATGACCGCCTCCTCGTGATCATCCGGTCGCCACGAACTCGCCACGAACCCCTGGCGCTAATCCCTGCACATGAATAGCATTGAATGTAGGGTGTGGGAACAGCAAGCACAAGAGCCACGTCAGGGGAGAACAGATGACCGCTACCGAACGACCGAAGAAGACTGCGCTGCTCGTGGCACAGCGCATCGTCGAGGACATCAACCGTCGGGGTAACCAGGCCGGGGATCGCTTGCCCCCGGAGAAAGCCATGCTGGAGGCCTACGATGTCGGCCGCGGGACCCTCCGCGAATCACTGCGGTTCCTCGAACTCCAGGGCGTCATCACGCTCAAGCCCGGCCCCAGCGGCGGCCCGATCCTGCAACAGCCCGACAGCTCCGCACTGGCCACCTCGCTGAGCTTGCTGCTGCAGTTCCAGCAGGCCCCGTTCCAGACGGTGATCGAGACCCGCGCGGCGCTGGAGCCCCATATGGCCCGGCTGGCCGCTGAGCGGATGGACGAGAAGGATATCGCGACGCTGATCGAGATCGTGGAGCTCGAACAGGAGAACCTGAACGACCACACGGGATTCCTCAGCCAGACCCGGCGCTTCCACACCGCCGTGGCCCAGGGTTCCGGAAACCTCGTCTTCGCCTCGCTGTTCATCGCGCTGTTCGACATTCTCGACGGCGCCGCGGTCGGCGTCGAATATCCGGACCGGCAGCGGAAGCTGACCGTCGAGATCCATTCCTCCATCGCCACCGCGATCTCCGAACGCGATCTCGACCGCGCCGAGGAACTGATGACCACACATATGCAGGCGCTGGCCGGCTACACCAAGAAGAACTACGCCGAGGCGCTGGCGGCGACCGTGACCTGGAAGATGTGAGATGACACCAGCAACCACCCGCCCGGTGCCCTTCCCCGACGATGTGACCGAAGGCTTCTGGGACAGCATCCGCGCGCATACGCTCAGCATTCAGCGGTGCGCCCGGTGTTCGCGGTTCAACCACGCCCCGAGCCTGACGTGTCCCGCCTGCGGTAGCGAGGACCTCCGCTACGAGCCGGTCTCCGGCCGCGGAACAGTGCACAGCTACACCGTTCTGGAGGACCCCCCGGGCCCCGGTTTCGCGACGCTGGTGCCGCTCGTGGTCGTCGTCGTGGAACTGGTGGAACAGACCGGACTGCTGATGGTGGCCAACCTGCTCGGCGCCGGCCCGGCCGAGGTGCGGATCGGCGCCGAGGTCGAAGTGAGTTTCGAAGAGGTCTCCGAGGACTGCGTGTTACCGCAGTTCCGGCCGGCGGGAGGGTGAGAGATATGTGGGAACTGCGGGACAAGGTCGCCGTCGCGGGCGTCGGGTACAGCGAGCTCGGGCGGCGTCTGCCGCGCACGCTGGCCGCGCTCACAGTGGAGGCGTGCGATCGCGCGCTGGCCGATGCCGGCCTCGAGCGCTCGGATGTGGACGGTGTCGCGACCTCCCCGTCCATGCCGCGCTACGGCGGAACGAAAGGCACCGGCGAGGGTATCGACGTCGTCACGCCGTATCACCTGCCGCAACTGCTGGGGATCACACCGGGGATCACCTGGACCGGATCCACCAACGGCATGGTGACGCAGAGCCTGATGGATGCGGCGATGGCGATCCACTCCGGGGCGTGCACGCATGCGCTCGTCTACCGGTCGCTGCACGTCCCCAAGGGTAAGTACGTCAACTACGACAGCATGGTTGCCGCCGGGCCGGATCAGTTCCAGGCACCGTTCGGCTTCAGCAACCCCCCGGCCTGGGCGGCGACCGTACTGCGCCGGTACCTCGACCTGAACGGATTCACCCGGGCGGATCTGGCGCCGTTCCTGGTCGCCAACCGGGACAACGCGCAGAAGAACCCCCACGCGTACTGGCGGGGTCGCACCCTGTCGGCCGCGGATTATCTGAACGCCCGGATGATTGCCGATCCGATGTCCATTCTGGACTGTGATATTCCCGTCGACGGCGCGGTCGCGCTCCTGCTCACCTCGACAGAACGGGCGCGGGATCTGCAGCAGCCGCCTGCCCTGCTCACCGGGTTCGCCGCCGGCACTCACACCGCGCCGACCGGTGCGGTGATGACCCTCGAAGCTCTCGTCGAGGGCGCCGAACAGATCGCGCAGACCCTGTGGCGCACCAGCGGACTCGGGCCGTCCGATATCGACAATGCCCAGCTGTACGACGGATTCAGCGTTTTCGTCTACACCTGGCTCGAAGGTATGGGTTTCGTCGGCCGCGGCGAGGCCGTCCCGTTCACGCGGGACGGGCATACGACCCTGACCGGGAAGCTGCCGGTCAATACCGGCGGCGGCGCGCTCGGCGAAGGCCGGCTGCACGGTATGACACACCTCGCCGAAGCGGTACTGCAGGTCACCGGCCGCGGCGGGGAACGCCAAGTGCCCGAGGCGTCGCGGGCGCTGGCCACCGTCTCCAACGGACTGGCCAAGTCGGCCGCGTTCGTCTTCAGCCGGGACCGCTGAACCTCCGGGCTCCGGGCCCGGCGAACTTCTCCTTCGCGAAGCTCGCCGGGCCCGGAGCGTGGGTGTACCCGGCGTCCGCGAACAGCTCCGTACCGGTGATGAACGCGGAGTCCGCGCCCGCCAGGAACGACACCGCACCGGCCACATCCCCGGGCGCGCCCGGACGGCCGACGAGCGGACTGGGCGCCATCGCCTGGGTGGCCGCGGCGAGATCGGCCGGACCACCGGCGAGGACGGCAGCGGTCATCGGGGAGACGATCGCGCCCGGGACAACAGAATTGACCCGGATTCCGTATTCGCGTACCTCGGCGGCGACCGCGCGCACCAGCCCGGCGGCACCGGCTTTGGTCGCGCTGTAGACATGCGGGCCCACTCCGCCGACGACCCCGCCCGGGCTGGCGGTAACGATGATCGAACCGCGCCGGCGGGGCCGCATCACCCGGACCGCGTGCTTGAGGCATAGCAGGGTGCCGCGCAGGTTGACCGCGATCGTCCGGTCCGCTTCCGCGGTATCGGTCTGCTCGATGGGACCGAGCGCACCGAAGATCCCGGCGTTGGCGAAGAACACGTCCACGGCTCCGGCCCGGTCCACCAGGGCTTCGATATCGGCCTCACGGGTCACATCGGTGGGCACGAACTCACCGCCCAGCCGCCGCGCGAGCGCCCGGCCCGGTTCCGCCTGCACATCGGCGACCAGAACCCGGAACCCGTCGGCGGCCAGGCGTTCGGCGCAGGCCGCCCCGATTCCGCTCGCGCCGCCGGTGACGATCGCGACCGGTTCAGTCATAGACGGCCACCAGCCGGCCGTCGACTTCGCCCCGGCGCAGCCGTTCCAGACCCGCGGGGATCTCGTCGAAGGTGATCGGCACGACCTGGGGTTTCAGCTCCCCGGCGGCGACCAGGTCGTAGACGGCCGCGATATCGGCCACCGAACCGCCGCGTGATCCGATGAGCGTGATCTGTTTGAAAATCAATGTGCCGGTGGAGATCTCGGCTGTCAGTTCACCCATCCCCACCTGCACGACGGTACCGAACTCGCGCACGGTCTCGATGGCGGCGGCCGTGGTGGTGCCGAAGCCGGCGAAATCGACGATCAGGTCGAGATTCTCCCCGGCGAAATCCGTGATATCGCCGGATACTGCCTGCGCGCCCAGCTCTTTCGCCAGCGGCCACAGGGATTGTTTCTTCTCCGCGACGAAGACAGTGGCCCCTTTCACCACCGCGACCCGGGCCGCCACCTGGCCGAGCCCGCCGAGGCCGATGATCCCGACCTTGTCGCCTGCCCGCACACCGCCACGGCGCACCAGGGCATGGTAGGCCGCGCAGCCGGCATCGGTGCCGAGTGCGGCCTGTTCGAACCCGACTCCCTCGGGTATGCGCACCAGGTCTTCGGGTAACGCGGTGCACTGGAAGGCATACCCGCCGTCGCGACCCTGCCCCGGCCGAGTCCGCCCGGCCGCGAAAACACCGACACGGTCGCCGGGCACATACCCCTCGACACCCGCGCCGACCTCGGTGATCACCCCGGCGACCTCGTGTCCGAGTGTCAACGGGAAGGGCCCGATCCGCTCCGTCCACTTCGGCTCGTGCAGGATCCCGACATCGGTATGACAGAGCCCGGCCGCCTTGATCTCGATCAATACCTCCCCCGCCACCGGCCGCGGCTCCGGTACCTCCCGGAGCGCGAGCGGAGTTCCTACGCGCTCGAACTGCCAAGCCCTCATAGTTGCCTCCCGATTCCCCGTGGTCCGCTCCACAGCCTGATATCTATGAGCATAATTATCTTCAATATAAGGAGGTAACGGCGATGGGGCAAGGACTCGGCTCAGATCCAGCCCTTCTCTCGCGCCTTCACCGCTGCCTCATAGCGGTTGGACACCCCGAGTTTGGCCATGGCCGCGGACAGATAATTGCGAGTGGTACCCGGCGACAGGTGGGCGCGGCGCGCGATCTCATCGACGGAGGCGCCGTCTGCGGCGTATTCGAGAACATCCGCCTCACGAGCGGTCAGGACCGTATCACCGGCGCTGATGGCCTCCGCGGCCAATTCCGGATCCACGTATCGGCCGCCGCTGTGGACAGTTCGGATAACCTCCGCGAGGGTGCCAGCCGAGGTCGTCTTCGACAGGAAACCACGTACTCCGCCGGCCAGTGCCCGCTTGAGATATCCGGGGCGGCCGTGGCTGGTGACGATCACGGTGCCCGCTCCCGGGGTGAGGCGCAGAAGCTCCCCGGCGGTCGCGATACCGTCCAAACCGGGCATCTGCAGATCGATGACAGCAACCCCGACCGGATCCCCGTCCTCGCAGCGCCGGCGCCAGGCGGCAATGAGTTCCGCACCGGAGCCGACGTGCCCGACGACCTCGAGATCGGCTTCCAAATCGAGCATCATCGCCAGCGCCACGCGGATCAGCGTCTCGTCGTCGGCCAGAAAAACGGGGATCACTTCTTCTCCCAATGGATTTCGAGAACGAACTCGCCGGAGTCCAGGCCGGTTTCCAGAGTTGCGCCGACGAATTCGAGCCGTTCGGCGAGACCACGCAAACCCGACCGCTCGCCCAGCGTGGTATGTGGCCGGTTATTGCGCAACGACATTCCCGCCGTCCCGAGCGTCAGCGTCGCCGAGGTAGCGGCGGAATGCTCGACGATATTCGTCGTCCCCTCACGCACCACCCATGCGGCAACCTCGTGATAGCGCACAGGCACAGCGGCAGGATCGCCTTCGACAACGAGTGCACACTCCACCGCGGACAGCAGCGACCGCGCACCCGCCACCTCCTCTTTCAGGTCGATATCCCGGTATCCGCGCACCAGCGCGCGCATCTGCCCCATCGACTCGACAGCCAGGGACCGCACGCTGTCCATTTCGCCGGCCGCCCGGCCGGTTTCACCGGCCTTCGAGAGCGCCACCGCCAATTCGCTTTTCACCGCGATCGCCGAAAACCCGCGACCGACGACATCGTGCAGATCGCGGGCGAATCGCAATCTCTCCTGCACTACCTTCAGTTCGGCCTCGACATCCTTCGCCCGCTCCAACTCGTCGACCATCCGGATCCCCCATATGCTGATCAGCATTGTCCCGAGGACGAAAGCGCCACCGAAGAAGGTCACCGCGCTCACCGAGGCGACAAAGGCCGGTGCCGGACTCGGCGTCACACCGGTGGCCAACGCCAGTGCCGCCAGAATCCACCACTTGTACCGGACATACGGGATAACTGCGAAGGCGGCCAGCAGCACGGTGCTGATGCAGACCGCCCGGGCGCCGGCGAGGGCCGTGTCCCCTGCCCCGGTGAGTGCGGGCACGACTGCATAGAGAACCCACACCGCCCCCAGCACCACCGCGGCGATGCGGAACATCCACTGCCGGGCGGATACCGTTGCCCAGGTTGCGAATTCGGGGCGCGCCTCGGTCGCTGTGACCGCCGCGACCCCGGCTAACACCATACCGGCGGCCGGAATCGGTCCCGGCACGACGAAGACCATCGCCAGGACGATCCCCAGGACCGACCCCTGCAGCGATACCCGCATGTACAGCCTGAACTTGGCCGGCCCCGGCAGTGCACGCCACCATGCGGCCACCAGGTTCACCCGCGGTCGTCCCAGCGGAAACTCCTGCGAGTCAGCACGAGCGCCAGGACCGTCCATATCGCCAGTGTCGCAAACGGCCGGCCCAGCGCGGTGAAGGTACCCGCGAAGTCGAGCACCGGATCGTCGGCGGAACCGGTAGCGGGCCGGCCGGCGGCGCCGAGGAACACGAGATCGGATACGGCAGCGAACGGGGTCCAATCGGCCAGGGCGGCCAGCCGGTCCGGCAGCATTCCACGGATCGAGCCGAGACCCAGCATCGCGATCGTCATCACCGGCAGCGAGGTGATCTGGGCCGCTTCGGCGTTCTTCGTCACGACACTGGTGGCCAGCGCAAGCAGCGTGAACAGGACGATCCCGCCCGCCAGCGCGAGGACGATCGCGAACGGATTCACCGGCGCGGGGGCACCGGTACCGTAGATCACCGCGGCAACGACGACCGTACAGAACAGTGTCACGAGGGCACCGGGAACGCCCGGTGCGGTCTGGATCTCCCAATCGGCGGCCTCGCCTGTCCGCAGGCGTTTCAGGACCCCCTCGCCGCGCCGGGTCGTCACCATGGACAGCACCGAGTAGTACTGCATGAACAGCAGCGCCAGCAGGGCGAACAGCTCGAACGCCGTCGCGGCCATCGCCGCCGTGGGTTCGGTATCTCTGCGGGAGACAAAGTACAGGGCCAGCGGGAGCCCGATCGGAAAGACTGTCGCCGTGTAGACCAGCGTCTTGTTCCGGCGGAACTGCAGATACTCGGCCCTTGCGAGTGATCTCAGCGGGCGGCGGCGAAAACCGGTGGGCGGCGTCGCGGTGATGGTCATCGGGCAGCTCCGATCAGTTGCGGCTCATCCGCCGATCCGCCCGCGGATTCGGCGGCGATATCGAGGAATACCGATTCGAGTGAGGCGGCACGGGCATCCAGACCCGCCAGGCGGATACCGTGATCACCAGCCCAGCCGAGAAGTTCGAGCAGATGCCCCTGGAGGTCGTGGGTGCTGACGGTGACCCGCTCCCGCGCATCGACGACAGCAGCCGGTAGCGGAGGTAGTGGCAATCCAGGATGGTCGAAGACGATCCGGGCGGGATGGCCGTCGACGATATCGCGCAAGGTTCCGCGGCGCGCAATCGTGCCACTGTGCATGATCGCGATGCGGTCGGCCAGCTCCTCCGCCTCGTCCAAGTAGTGCGTCGTCAGCACCATCGTCACGCCCGCCGCCTTCAGATCCGCGAGCAACTGCCAGGTGGCGCGGCGGCTCTCGGGATCGAGACCGGTGGTCGGTTCGTCGAGGAACAGCAAACGCGGCTGCCCCAGCAGTGCACAGGCCATATCGACGCGGCGGCGCTCACCGCCGGAAAGCGAGCCGACCCGCACATCGGTGCGGCCGGTGAGCCCGACCTGCGCGAGGACAACATCGGCGGTGGTCGGGGCAGTGCAGGTACCGCGCCACATCTCGAGTGTCTCGCCGACGGTCAGTTCGGCCGGTAGCCCGCCGGATTGCAGCATGATTCCGACCTGCGCGCGAACCTGCGCGCGGTCGCGCCGCGGATCCAGCCCGAACACTCGCACGTCCCCGGCGGACGGTGCGGTGAGCCCCTCCAGTATGTCGAGGGTCGAGGTCTTCCCGGCACCGTTGGTACCCAGCAGCGCGAACACCTCCCCCTCGGCAACGTCGATATCCACGCCGCGGACCGCCTCGAACGCGTCTTTGCCCTGGCCGTAGGTCCGGCGCAGACCACGCGCGCTGATGACATCGTTTGCCGGTATCGGTGCGGCGGCGGGCCGCACAACCGCAGGGTCTTCATGGGGCCGCTCAGCACGTGCGTCCGGCGATCCGTACTCCGTTCTGTTCATACCTCCCACCCTCACGGAGACAGCCGGTCACCAGTAGTAATGCCAGTCATCGATCCGCGATGAACAGCTCATGGGTAGCTACTGACAAATGTCATGACCGGCAGCCCTCACTCGGCTCGGGCGCGCCGGATCGGCGTCGAGGGCCCGCCGGACGGCGATCTGTCGTGTTCCTCGATGGCCGAGCCCGGGCGGCCGAGGCGTCGCGAGGACGAAATCCGGGATCCGCTACCGGCGAGCGGACCCGGTGAGGCCCGGGTCCGGACCCATCCGGCCGATGCCCTGGGCCGGGCACCGGGCCCCGCTCTCAGTTGCGGGCGCGGGCGATGAGGAGAGGCACCCGGGTGCCGTGCAGCACCGCTTGGCCGACCGACCCGAGCGTCATACCCGCGAAACCACCGCGGCCGTGACTCCCGACGACGATGAGCTGAGCGTTCTCCGATTCGGCGAGGATACGGCGGGCGGGCCGATCCTCGGCCACGACAGCGGTGACCGGTACATCGGGGTAGCGTTCGGCCTGGCCGGCCAGGCTCTCGGCCTGCACCGCGCGGGCTTCTTCTTGCATTTCGTCGCGGGAGATATAGCGGAACGATTCCGACCAGGTGGTCACCGCGATCACCCCGACGTACCCGCGGGCAGCTTCCTCGAACGCGATATCGACGGCTTCCTGACCGCGCGGTGAGCCGTCCACACCGACGACCACCGGGCGCTGCCCGAGATCCCGGGCGGGTTCCTCGGTATCGGGGATCACCGCCACCGGGCAGTGGGCGTGGCGGGCAAGTGAAGTACTCACGGAGCCGAGCAGGAGCCGGCCGAGGGTGCCGAGGCCGCGGGTACCCGCGACGACCATGCGGGCGCCCGCGGAGAGGTCGATCAGGACTGTGGTGGGCCCGAGGTCGGCGACGGTGGTGGTGATCTCGAGATCGGCCGCAGTTTCGCGGGCGGTCTCTTCGGCCGCGGCGAGGATCGTCTCACCATCTGCGCGTAGCGCCGCATTGTCCAACCCGACGACACTGATCTCCGGACCGAAGGTGGCAGGGGCGCCGATCGCGTGCACGAGGTGGAGGGGGCAACGGTGCAGCGCCGCGCGGCGGGCCGCCCAGCGCAGCGCGTCCAGGGAGGTGGTCGAACCATCGATACCGACGATGATCGGCGGTTCGGAATGTGTGGCCATATCGGATTGCCTCTCGCCTCGCCCTGCTCGGTGCGGCGGAATCGCGGGGCCGCGTCGTCCTCCGTCGAGGATAGGTCGGCGCCGCGACCCCGGACACGCAAGGACCGGACCCGTGTCCGGGTTGTGGCGCAATCGCGACCGCACCGGCTTCGCCGTGAGACACACACGAACGGGCCGGCCCGTTCGCGGACCGGCCCGGTTCAGGACTACGTGATCAGCGGATATCGAACCGGTCGTTATCGGCGACCTCGACCCACGCCGAAACGAAATCCCGGATGAAACGTGGTCCCGCATCGCGCTGTGCGTAGACCTCGGCCACCGAACGCAGCACGGAATGGGATCCGAAGACCAGATCGTTGGCGGTGGCAGTCCATTTGCGCTCACCCGAACGCCGGTCGAAGCCCTCGTACACGTTCTCCGCCGATTCCGAGGCCTTCCACTCGATGCCCTGGTCGAGAAGGTTGACGAAGAAATCCGTGGTCAACACGCCGGGGCGATCGGTGAACACGCCGTGAGTGCTGCCGCCGTGGTTGGCGCCCAGGACGCGCAGGCCACCGAGCAGGACCGTCAGTTGCGGCGCGGTCAGGTCCAGCATGTAGGCGCGATCGACCAGCAGGGTTTCCAGTGGTGCCTTCTCCCCCGGCCGCACATAGTTGCGGAAGCCGTCGGCCCGTGGTTCGAGTACCGCGGCCGCTTCCACATCGGTGTTCTCCTGGGTGGCGTCTGTGCGTCCGGGCGAGAACGGCACCGTGATGTCGTATCCGGCGTCCTTTGCCGCCTGCTGGACAGCCGCCGCCCCGGCCAGGACGATCAGGTCGGCGAGCGAGACGCGCTTACCACCGGTGGCGGAACTGTTGAAGTCTTGCTGGATCTGCTCGAGGACGGGCAGTACCCGCGTGAGTTCGGCCGGTTCGTTGACCTCCCAGTCCTTCTGCGGCTCGAGCCGGATCCGGGCACCGTTGGCGCCGCCGCGTTTATCGGTGCTGCGGAAGCTCGCCGCCGAGGCCCAGGCGGTCTTGACGAGTTGCGCGACCGACAGACCGGAATCCAGGACCTTCCTCTTCAACGCCGCGATATCCGCCTCGTCGATCAGCTCGTGATCCACCGGTGGTACCGGGTCCTGCCACAGCTGCGGTTCGGGCACCCAGGGGCCGAGATACCGGCTGACCGGGCCCATATCGCGGTGCAGGAGCTTGTACCAGGCCTTGGCGAAATGCTCGGCGAGTTCCTCTGGGTGTTCCAGCCAGCGGCTGGTGATCTCCCGGTAGATCGGATCCTCGCGCAGGGCGATATCGGTGGTCAGCATGCTCGGCGCGCGGGCCGGGCCGTCGAACGGGTCCGGGATATCGCCCTGGCCCGCTCCGTCCTTCGGTTTCCACTGCCAGGCACCCGCCGGGCTCTTGGTCAGCTCCCATTCGTAGCCGTACAGGTTCTGCAGGAAACCGTTGCTCCACTGGGTGGGGGTGGCGGTCCAGACGACCTCCGGGCCGCCGGTGATCGCATCGCGGCCGGTGCCCGTCCTGTAAGAGCTCTTCCAGCCCAGGCCCTGCTGCTCGATCGGCGCGGCCTCGGGTTCGGGGCCGACCAGGCTCGGATCACCGGCACCGTGGGTTTTGCCGAAACTGTGGCCGCCGACGATCAGCGCGGCGGTCTCCACGTCGTTCATGGCCATCCGGCCGAAGGTTTCGCGGATATCGCGGGCCGCAGCCACCGGGTCGGGCCGGCCGTTGGGTCCTTCCGGGTTCACGTAGATCAAACCCATCTGGACGTTGGCCAGCGGGCCGGAGAGTTCCCGGTCACCGCTGTAGCGTTCGTCGCCGAGCCAGGTGTCCTCCGGGCCCCAGTAGATCTCCTCCGGCTCCCAGATGTCAGGGCGGCCGAAACCGAACCCGAAGGTCTGGAAACCCATCGAGTCCAGTGCGACGTTGCCGGCGAACACCAGCAGATCGGCCCACGAGATCTGTGTGCCGTACTTCTGCTTGACCGGCCACAGCAGCCGGCGCGCCTTGTCCAGGCTCGCGTTGTCGGGCCAGCTGTTGAGTGGCGCGAACCGCTGCGCACCCTGGCCACCACCGCCGCGGCCGTCGGCGATCCGATAGGTGCCCGCGGCATGCCAGCTCATCCGGATGAACAGGCCGCCGTAGTTGCCGTAGTCGGCGGGCCACCAGTCCTGCGAATCGGTCAGGACCGCCTCGACATCGGCCTTGAATGCCGCGAGGTCGAGTTTCGCGAATTCCTTCGCGTAGTCGAAATCCTCGCCGAGCGGGTTGGATTTGGAGGTATGGGCGTGCAGAACCGAGACGTCGACCTGGTTCGGCCACCAATCCCGGTTGGTCCGGGGCCGGTTGCCGGTTGTGGCGGTCGGGGACGGAATCGCCGGATTTTCGCTTTCGCTGTTACTCGAAGTCCTGGTCTCAGGAGCAGGTGGACGGCTATCGGAGGTCACGATATTCCTTCCTGACGAGTGGTGCGGGCTGCTATCGAAAACGGTTCTCTTTCGCGCATTCGGGGCACACGCCCCAATAGATGACCTCGGCCTCGTCGATCGCGAAGCCGTGATCGTCGGAGGCCGTCAGGCACGGGGAGGCACCGACCGAACAATCGACATCGGCGATCGCTCCACACCCCCGGCAGACGACGTGGTGGTGGTTGTCGCCGACGCGGGTCTCATACCTGGCCACCGAACCGGACGGCTGGATACAGCGGAGCAGGCCGGCAGTGGTGAGCGTACGCAACGAGTCGTACACCGCCTGGTGGGATACGGCCGACAGGCGGGAGCGCACAGCACGGATTATCGAATCCGTATCTGCGTGCGGATTATCGTGCACAGCGCTCAGCACCGCGACCCGCGGTGCGGTGACGCGTAGCGAAACCCCCCGCAGCACCTGCTGGAAATCCTCGGCCGTTTGCACACCGGAAAGTCTCGTCCGTTTTCTGGAATCGGTCAAGGATAGACGGCCTCGTGGCACTGTGGCGTTCATCCCGGCCGAGCCGGATCACCCCGTGGACGCCGGACTCGACGCCCGGTTCTCCAGCAGGGTGATCGGCAGACCGTCCTTGGGGAACGGCAGGGAGTGGTAGTCCATCGGCGGGACATAGGCGGGGTCGAGCGTCCAGTGGTAGTCACGCAGCAGGCGGTGCATGATCGCCTTCACCTCGAGGCCGCCGAAGTACAGGCCGATGCATTTGTGAACACCGCCGCCGAACGGTTCCCACGCGAAGCGGTGGGATTTGTCCTCGCGGCGATCCGGGCCGAAACGGGCGGGGTCGAAGGCCGCCGGGTCGGTCCAGTAATCCTCCATCATATGAGTGAACTGGACACCCACGATGAGATCGGTGCCGGCCGGGATCCGGACGCCCTGGATCACCGTGTCCTTCACTGCGTACCGCACCAGGACCGGCACCGGGGCGCGCAGGCGCAGCGCCTCGCGCATCACCAGGTCGATCGAGACCAGGCCCTCGAGTTCCGTCATCGACGGCTCCGGCCCGAGTGCCAGCGACTCTTCACGGCAACGTTGCTGCCATTCCGGATGCTGGCCCAGGTACTGCAGAATCGTGGAGGTGGTGATGGTGGAGGTGTCGTGCGCCGCCATCATCAGGAAGATCATATGGTTGACCACGTCGTCGTCGGAGAACCGTTCGCCGTCCTCGGTTTCGACGTGGCAGAGAACCGAGAAGATATCGTCGGTCTGCTCGGCGCGTTTGGCGGGCAGGTAGTGGCGCAGGAAATCCTCGAGCACCTTGCGGCCGCGGTAGGCCCGGCCCCACCGGGTGAAAGGTATATCGGCGCGCACAATCCCGGCGGCTGCCTGGACGCAGGCGATGAATGCCTTGTTGATGCGGTCCATTTCGGCCTGGCTGGTGTCCTCGGCGCCACCCATGAACAGATCGGCGGCGATATCGAGAGTGAGCTGCTTGAGTTTCCGATACGACGGGAACTCCTTGCCGGGTTCCCATCCCGACACTCCCTGTTCGATGGCGGGGTGCAGGTGGCGAGTGTAGGCCTCGAGGCGCGGCCGGGTGAACGCCTGCTGCATGATCCGCCGGTGCCCGTGATGCTCCTCGAAATCGATCAGCATGAGGCCGCGATTGAAGAACGGGCCCACCAGTTCCGACCACGCCGGCCCGTTGGCCAGCGCCTTGTCCTTGTTCTGGAAGGCTTCACCGCAGGCGTCCGCTCCCAGGAGCATGACCGCCGATTTTCCCAGCGCACGGAACGGCGCGACCGGACCGTAGCGCTCCCAGCGGCTGCGGCACAGCGCCACCGGATCTTTGGCGTATTCGAAAACCTGGCCGACCACGGGCAGGCCGCGGTCGTCCCGGTGCTGAACCGGGATCGGCCGTGGTGCCGCGCTCTGCGCCGGTGCCGTTTCCTCGCGTGGTCCCAGGGCCTCGGCCGTCATGGTTCACCTCATGTCATGTGGTCTCTGTCACGTCCAGCCTGATTCAGGAAGGATGTCCTGTCAACCTTTGATCAGGTGGGCCTGTGGCATGCTGAAAAACGTGGCTGTGCAATCTGGTGTGTATCGGGGCGTCAGCGCCGCCGATCGCGCCGCCGAACGACGCAGCCGCTTGCTCGACGCCGCGCTGACGGTGTGGGCGGACCCCGAAACCCGGACCACGATGACCGCCGTATGCGCCGAGGCCGGCCTGAGCGAGCGCTATTTCTACGAGAGTTTCTCCGGCCTGGACGCGGCACTCGAGGCGGCGCTGGACCATATCGCCGCCGAGATCGAGGAGACCAGCCGCCGCGCCGCCGACGACGCCGGCCCGGATCCCGAGGCCCGGGTCCGTGCCTCGGTCCGCGCGTTCGTCCAGCTCCTGCAAGACGACCCCCGCAAAGGCCGGGTCGCCATCATCGAGGCCGTCGCCGTCCCCAAATTGCGGCAGCGCCGCACCCAGTTGCTCCGCCATCTGGCACACGAGTCGGCGGTCGAGGCGCGGGAATATTTCGGCGCGTCCCACCGCGGGGAGACCGCCGACGAAACCGCCGGGCTGCTCTTCATCGGCGGAATGGCCGAACTGGTGACTGCCTGGCTGGACGGCACCCTGGACGTATCCGCCGACGCGATCGTCGACGCCGCGGTACGCGTACTGCTCGGCCTCTATCGCTGACGAGCCGGCCCACACCACGCCCGCCCCGTATCCGAGGGAATCCCCCGCTGCGCATGTTTCGACCGACAGGTTCCGGGAACGGCGCCGGAAACCGACCGGAGAAGGAGGGTGGCCGTGCCGGACCATCAGAACAGCACCGACAGCGGGCCGCGACCGCGCCGGGTCGTCATCGTCGGCAGCGGATTCGCCGGATTCACCTGCGCTCGCAAACTCTGCCGCACCCTGGCCGCCGCGGGCGGCGATACCGAGGTCGTCCTCGTCTCGCCCACCGACTACATGCTGTACACACCGCTGCTGCCGGACGTCGCCGGCGGGCTCATCGACCCCCGGTTCGTCGCCGTCTCGCTGACCGACGCTCTGCCCCGGGTCCGGCTGATCGTCGCCACCGCGGAATCGATCGACCTGGACAACAAGACGATCACCGTCACCAGCGATCACCACGGCACCCGCGAGCTGAACTGGGACCGGCTGGTGCTCACCCCGGGATCGGTGACCCGGTTGTTCGATGTGCCCGGACTCCCCGAACACGGCCGCGGCCTGAAAACCGTTGCCGAAGCGCTGTACCTGCGCGAGCAGTTGATCCGGCAACTCGAACTCGCCGACCACGAGGACGATCCGGAAATCCGGCAGGCCCGGCGCACCGTCGTCGTGGTCGGCGCGTCCTACGCCGGGACCGAACTGGTCGCCCAGCTCCGCGCCCTCGCCGATACCTACGCGGCCCGCCGCGGTTTCGACCCGTCCGAGATCCGTTTCCTGCTGCTCGATATGGCCGACCGGGTGATGCCGGAGGTCGGCGAGAAACTGAGCGATCAGGTGCTGTCCGTCCTGCGCGGCCGCGGGATCGATATCCGCCTCGAGATGTCACTGAAGGAGCTCAGCGGCGACCGCGTAGCGCTCACCGACGGCACGACTGTGCCGACCTACACCGTCGCCTGGGTCACCGGCGTTACCGGGGCTCCGGTGCTCAGCACACTCGATCTCCCGATGGAACGCGGCCGGTTGATCGTGAACGCCGATCTGCGGATCCCCGGCCATCCCGACGTATTCGCCGGCGGTGACGCGGCCGCCGTCCCGGATCTGACCCAGCCGGGAAAGATCACGCCACCCACCGCCCAGCACGCCACCCGTCAGGGCAAAGTCCTGGCCCGCAATGTGGCCGCGAGCCTGGGAACCGGGGCGCCGGTGCCGTACAAGCATCGCGATATGGGACTGGTGGTGGACCTGGGTCCGCGTTTCGCCGTCGCCAACCCGCTGGGCCTTCGCCTCTCGGGGCTGCCCGCCAAAGCGGTTACCCGCGCCTACCACACGTTCGCGGTGCCGCGCGGGCTCAACCGGTGGGCGATAACCCTGACCTACCTGACCAACGCCGTCACCCCGCGACCCCTGACCCTGCTCGGTCTGGTCAGTCCCGAGGAGTCCAGTTTCCGCGCCAGCGAAGGAATCCGGCACCAGGTGTAGCATTACCGCACCGCTACCGGAGTCGGACCACCGACGATCCGGGTCAGAACCTCGGCGAGCGCCTGTTCGACATCGGCGGTCTGGTCTTCGGGACTACCGCGGGTATGGGCCGCGACGGTGAATCCCGGCCCGAAGGATGCCGACGCGACCTCCGGCGGCGGAAGATCCGACCAGCCCCATTTACTGCCCTGGACGCCGGGCAGCCGCGCGGTGCCCCAGTTCTGCTGGGTGCCATCGGCGGCCGTCGGCGGGGCACTCGCCATCCACCCGAGGGTCGGCGAGGTGGGATCGGTCGCCTGTTTCGCGGCGAGGAAATCGGCGAGGTCGGCCGTACTGGTCGTGGCGGTGTTCCAGCCCGCGCCCGCAGTGGTCTGCGCCAGACCGTATTCCGCGGCGACCGCGCCGATGGCCTGCGGGTATTTGGCGGACACGGCATCGGCGGCCGCGTCGTCGGACAGGCGGATCATTCGTTCCGCGTGCATCCGGTCCATGGGGGAACCGTCACCATGGCGTAGGGCGTAATCGGCCAGATAGAGCTTGGCCATCGACAGCGCGCTACGGGTTTCGAATTCGTTCGGCGTACCCCAGCGCAACCCGTTCGGCCCGCGCACCGAGATCGCGCTACGGACCGGCACGCTCTCGGCCGGAGCACCCGGTGGCGGTAACGGTTGCGCGACCGCCGGCGCCGGCCCGGAACAGGCGGCGGCGATCAGGGTCGCCAGGAGCAGGATGCGATATCTCATCACTCGCCTCGTTCCGGTTGGGGAGACTGCCGGCGGATTGCGCATACCCGCTCCACCGGGAAACGAACGGGCCTGTTTCGCCCGGTGGCGCGGTCACCGGCCGATTCGAGCGACCGGGACCGGGAATGCGCAGGGGCGACGGTAGGGTGAGCGCACAGTCGACCGCGACGGTCGGCCGGCGGCGGTCACGGATGATCCACCGGCGAAACGACACCTGTGCAGAGATCGGTTACCACATGACGGCAAAAGCCGCCGAATACGCTGTTCCCGCCGGCCGGATCGACGCACCGCGTCCGCAACACACCGCCCGGAGCAGCGACTATTCCGGGTTGTTGCGGCAGGTACGCGATGCGGGGCTGCTGGACCGCCGGCCGCGGTATTACGTCGGGAAGGTCGCGGCCGTCCTGCTCGCACTGGTCGCCGGGTGGACCGCTTTCGTCCTGATCGGCGAATCGTGGTGGCAGCTGGGTACGGCGGCCTTCCTGGCCGCGGTCTTCGCCCAGCTGGCCTTCCTCGGTCACGATGCCGGGCATCGCCAGATCACCGGCCGCCGCAACCGCGACTACCTGCTGGGGATCCTTTTCGGAAACCTCGCGATCGGGGTCGGTATCGGCTGGTGGACCAGTAACCACAACCGGCACCACGCGCACCCCAACACCGAGGACGCGGACCCCGACATCATGGGGGTACTCGCGCATTCGAGCCTGCGCGCCCGCGCGGGCCGGGGTCTGCGCGGAGTCGTCTTCCGGTACCAGGGCTGGCTGTTCTTCCCCATGCTGCTGCTGGAAGGCTGGAGCCTGCACTTCTCAAGTGTCCGCGCCATCGTGCGCCGCGATATTCCCCGGCGCGGGCTGGAAGCAGCGACGCTGTTCGCGCACGCCGCCGGTTACCTGACCGTCGTCTTCCTGGTGTTGCCGCCGCTGCAGGCCATCGTTTTCACCGTGGTGCAGCAAGGCCTGTTCGGGCTGTACATGGGTGCCACCTTCGCACCCAACCACAAGGGTATGGAGATCCTGCCGGCCGGTGACAACACCGACTATCTGCGCCGCCAGGTGCTGACCGCACGCAATGTCCGCGGGGGATTCGTCGTCGATACCGCGTTCGGCGGTCTCAACTATCAGATCGAGCACCATCTGTTCCCGTCCATGCCCCGCCCCAACCTGCGCCGCGCCCAGCCGATCGTCGCCGCGTACTGCGCCGATCTCGGAGTGCCCTACTGCGAGACCGGTGTCATCGCCTCCTATGCCCAGTCCATCGGGCACCTGAACACCGTCGGACAGTCCACCCGCACGACGGCCGCGCACGCCTGATCACGCTGCGCACAATGCGCGACCGTTTCTTGCCGCAGCAGTTCCCCGATGACGCCATGCCGATATCGGCCGGGTGATCCGGTTACGGTCGCGGATCTACCTGCCGCGGCGGACCGGACCGGTCGCCGGTCATCGGCGGCGGGGGCGGCACATCGACCCCCAGATTCAGCAGCGACGAGCGGACTACGACATCCCAGGAGGTGTGCTGAGATGCGGCGAGGCGGCAGCGCTGTTCGGAATCGGCGACCACACGCCGGTGAGCCTCCAGTTCCGCTGTCATGGCCGCAATCTGCCGTGACAGCGGTTCGACCATCTGCGCGGCCGCCTGTGTGAGCACCTGGACCGCATCGGCCCGGCGCTTACGCCTGCTGAACAACCCGGCAGCGCAGACACCGCCGACGCCGGTGACCAGGCCGCCCAGGACAGAAGCCAGTTCGGTGATCATGCTGCCTCCTCTCCGGCCGGGCGGACCGGCGCACCTCCTCAGGCGCGCCGGTCTGTGGTGGGGTCGCGGAAGCCGGGAATCTTCAGGGCCGCGCCGATAACACCGAGCGCTTCGGCAGTGGTCCGATCGCCCAGGAAGTCCCAGCCCGGGAAATCGGCGCCGCGAGCGGTTCCCGATCCGGCGAGCTGGTCCAGTGCGAGCCCGACGTGTTTGTCGAGGTAGTGCAGCATGGTCCGGACGGTGACCTGGTCGCCGTGGTGGTTCGTGATCTCTTCGTCGAGGAAAGCCATGTCCTCGTTCCTTCCGTCCAGTAGTGCCTGTACATCCCGGCGGAAGGCGTTCATATCGATACCCGCCGGGTCGATCTTTCCCTCGCTGGAGTACTCGTGGTGGGCCACGCAGTCGCCGGAGCCACGGCCGAGCCGGCGCAGGATCGCGGCGCAGCCGCGTTTGTAGGCATCGAGCTGGACCGGCGTCCAGTCCCAGGGCGGGGTGCCGCGGGAGACGGCTTCGATACCGATCGTGTGGTAATTCGCGTTATCGGTGGGCCAGCCCGGCCGGCTGCCGCGGCCGGCGTGCCAGCAGACCCCGACGGCGATCACGCGGTAGCTGCCGTCCTTCTCGAGCACCAGTTGTGCAAGTGGCCCCGGTAGCCCGGGACGTCCGTCTTGCACGATGCGCCAGTCGTTCGGCCCGCCACCTGCCGTGTGATGACACAGAACGCCGCGGATATCGAGGAAATCACCGTGGCCGCGTTGCCTCCAGCCGTCGTGTTCGATAACGGCCAGCCCGGCGTCACGGAGCACATCGGCCAGCCAGATCGGGTCGCCGGTCCAGCTCATCGGACCCTCCTGCCTTCGTTCGATTCGCAGGCGCACCGTGATCTCCGGGTGTCGCCTGCCACCCGGCTGCAATCCGCACAGTTCGAGGTTCTGAACTGCGGTGATAGGCAACCGCTCTACTACAGAGTAGGCCGCATTCGGTCTCTTTTCAACCTGCATCGGTCCTTTTGCATCCCCCTACGGTCCCTATCGAACTGCCACGCAAGGACGCCATGCCGAAGCTATCGGGCACTTGATTAAGACCCTGCCCCCTCCCAGAATGGTCGACATGAATGCGACGCCCGCCGAGTCGGAGGATGCGACTGCCGAGGAGGCGAGGCTGGACGCGGCGCTGGGCGCGGAAGTGCGCGCGATGCGCGCCCGCCGCAGCTGGACCCAGGAAACACTGGCCGAGGCAACCGGCTACAACAAGAAGACCATCGCCCGGCTCGAACACGGCAAACGGGCGATGACCGTGACGCAGCTGTACAAGATCTGCCGGGCGTTCGGGATCCGGCCCAGCGAGCTAGTCGGTGCCGCGGAGAAAGAAGTCGGCATCCAGTAACTGCGCAGCGTCCACGCCACGCCGGCGCGCCTCTACGACGAACGACGAAACCGTCGTCGCGGCAGGATCGTTGTCCAGACGGTCCGCCATCGCCACGGTGGGGTCCCGAGTTTCTTTGCCCATGAGCGTTTCCAGTTCGTACGGATCCACGCCCGCGAGGTCGATCCCGCATTCCCCGCCGAGCCCGACAGTTCCCACTCGACCCCCTCCACGAGGGCCAACGCATTGAGCCGGGCACAGGCTCTTCACCCGAACCCGACGCCGAGTGTAATTTCTCTTGCGCGATCCGCCCAGCGCCGGAAGGAACATCACGGCAATACGTTTCATGCAGGGATGCGCACCGCCGTGTGACACGCCGGTGCGGGCAGCGACACACCGGCAACGCCCCCGCCTACAGAACCCGCGTGTGGTCGCGCGAGGTGTGGCATGGCGGGAGAGTTCCGCCACGAGACGATGACCAGGTGGCAACGCGGTCCAGAAGCGGACTTCCGGAAAGTGAGGATCGGGGATAGGTAACCCCTATGGCGTCCCCTGAGTTTTCGTCTTTGCTTCGCGCCCCATCCACGACTTACGTTCGAGAAGCCCGACGGGGAGCGAAACTCCCCGAAAACAATTGCTTCTCGAGCATATTCATCCATTCAACATCGGGCGGACATTACCCAATCGAAAGGAACGGTGGCGATGACCACTGCCGGAAACACGTCGGCAACCGCAGAATTCACCGGGAAGCGGGCCCTTGTGACGGGCGGTTCTCGTGGAATAGGGGCGGCCGTCGTACGACAATTCCTGGACGCCGGCGCCCAGGTACTGGCAACCGCCAGATCGGCCACGAACACCGTGCCGGAAGGTGCCACATTCGTGGCTGCCGATGTGCGGACACGGACCGGTGCCCAAGCACTCGCCGCAGCCGTCGAAGATACGCTCGGCGGGGTGGATATCGTGGTCCACAACGCGGGTGGTGCACAACCGCACCGGGGTAGCTCGACCATTCCCGATGCGGAGTGGCAGGACGCGCTGGACCTGAATCTGCTGGCCGCAGTGCGCCTCGACGCACTGCTCACACCGGGGATGCGGGACCGGGGATCGGGGGCGATCGTCCATATCTCCTCGGCAGCCGTCGCCGCCCCGGTGGCACAGTTCCTGCACTACACCGCAGCCAAGGCAGCGTTGGAGAATTACAGCCTGGGCCTGGCAACGGAACTGGCCCCGTTCGGGATCCGGGTGAACACCGTTTCGCCAGGACGGACCGCCACCCCCGGCGGCGAGGCAACGCGGGCACAGTGGGCAGATCTCGATCCGGCGGCCGCCGGGCTCGACACCCCGGTCGTGCCGCTGGGACGCGAAGGCCGGCCGGGCGATATCGCCCACGCGGTGATGTTCCTCGTCTCCGACAACGCGAGCTGGCTCACCGGGGGCAGTCTCGTCGTGGACGGCGGCGAGTTCCACCGGGGCTGATACACGACGCCCGCCCACGGTGTCAGGGCACCGGCACGAAGCGGTCCGAACCGGTCCAGCTCTCCCTGTGCAACAGCTCGAGCAGGGCCGCTTCCGCCGGGCCCGCGCCGGGCCGGACCACGGCAACAACAGGCTGCGACACAATCGGGAACACCGGACGCGCGAGATGTTCGTAGCCGTGGGGTACCGCGGAGGCCGGCACCAGTGTCACGCCCAGCCCGTGGGCGGCCCAGCGCACCGCCGTCACCGTCTGCGATACCCGGCCGGCCGTGCTCGGGGTGAGCGCGTTATCGCGCAGCACGGCCGCCAGAACGCCGTCGAGGGCACTGTCGCGACCGAACCGAATCCACGGCTCCTCCCCCAGGTCGCATAGTTCGACCCGGTCTACGGCGAGCTGTGGGTGCCCGGCACCCAGCACCACAACGAATTCCTCGGCACCGAGCGGGTGTGCGTTTTCCGGGGTTTTCTCGCATTTCGCCATGAGGGCCAGATCGAGCGCCCCCCGGCGGCACAGCTGGTCGAGTTCGGCGGCGCTCGGCTCCTCGAACACGGTGGCCTCGACCCGGGGAAAGCGGCGGCGCAGCGCGGCCAATGCGCGCGGTAGCTGCCGCGCACCGAAACCCAGCTGCACCGCGACCACCAATTCGCCCACCAGCTCGGCGGAATCGGCCCGTGCGGCGGCTTTCGCCCGCCGGGATGCGTTCACCGCGACCGTCGCTTCACGCAGGAACGCACGTCCGGCCACTGTAGGTACCAGCCCGGTCGGCGTACGCGCGAACAGCTGCACACCGACCTCACGTTCGAGACCACGGATCTGCTGCGATATCGACGGCTGCGCAACATGCAGCAGCTCCGCTGCCGCTGTCACCGAGCCCGTTTCGGCAACGGTGAGGGCGTACTCGTATCGGCGCAGCGTCATCCGTCATCCTCCCGCGGTGAACCCACGCTCACCCGTTCACTCCGTGTGCTCGATATCCCGGGTGCGGCACCGGCCTGCCCAGGTGGTTGCCGCCTGCACGCGCAGTCCCGGTAAACCGGAAACCGAATTCCCGGCCACCGTATTCCGCGGCCCCGGGCAGAGCGCGCACCGCCATCGCCCGGCTGCCGAGAGGACCGGCCCACACCGTGGATACGCACTCCGGAACGACCGAGCAACCCGGGCACGACCGCAAGGCCGAGATCGTCGAGGCCTTCACCGACGCCTTCGGTGACATGATCGCCACCGATCCGGAGGCCTTCCGAAAGAAATTCCGCAAGATGGCCGATACCCCGTTCGCGTTCTACCGCGGTTCGGCCTTCCTATGTGCTCCGCATGTGCTGCTGGGCCCAGCTCCGGAACCCGGTGAGCGGAATCCCCAGAGCTCGTGCATATTCCGGGCGAGCCGGCTGGCCTTCGACGTTCATGAATGCATGGGAGGCACCCATCGGGGGCATACCGGCCGCCACAGCCTGCTCCTCGGTCATATCCGGAGCGGACAGCGGGGTACCGAGGACTTCCGAGAGGACCTCGGCGATTTCGGACATGGACAGATAGTCGCTAGCCAGTTCCAGTTCCACCCGATCGAATCGTTCCGGTTCCGCGACGGCCGCGGCGGCCGCCTGCCCGATATCGGCCACCGCGGCCAGCGACAGCCGCGTATCCGGTTTCAGCACGCTC
The DNA here is from genome assembly GCF_001613245.1 of Nocardia speluncae NBRC 108251. GTDB lineage: Bacteria > Actinomycetota > Actinomycetes > Mycobacteriales > Mycobacteriaceae > Nocardia > Nocardia speluncae. Next base: position 507,825 of record NZ_BDBZ01000001.1, read on the forward strand.
ACCAGGCCACCGGAAATCCCGCGAGGGAAGAGGAAGGCCATGTCGGGAAGAAAATTCTCCATGAAGAAACCCGGTTTGAGAATGGTCCACCGGGCAAAACCGGCTGCGCGAACCTGCTCTTCGATGGCCTGCTTCGTATTCAGTGACGGCGCGACCGCATTCCAGCGTCCTTCTGCCCAGCCGGGTATCTCGGTATGCCGGCCGGCACCGGACACCGACGTGTGCACGAATTGCGATACGCCGGCGGCTCGTGTGCTTTCCAGCAAATTGACGGCCTGGTCGAATTCCCCGGCGAAATCGAATCCCGATTCCGTCAGCGGTGCCTGCTGGATCGAGAAGACCGCGCGCGCACCCGTTGCGGCCCGGGCTATCGAATCCCGGTCACGCAGATCGCCCGCGACCAGCTCGGCCCCCAGCGCGGCGAGGTCGGCGGCCGGCCCGGTGACCGGATCGCGGACCAGGGCGCGAACGGTAACGCCGGCCGCAAGCAGTGCACGGGCGGTGGCGCCACCCTGTTTGCCGGTGGCGCCGGTTACCAGTACGGGCGCGGATCCTACGGACATCAGGTCTCCTCCACTACGGGCGAAATACTAAACGGCGGGGCCCGCCGTTTAACTTCCGCTAGAATACGGCGGGCCCCGCCACTTGGCAATCCCGAGAGGAAAACGATGCCGGATCAGCAACGCGCCGACGCCCGGCGCAACTACGCGCGCATCCTCGCGGTCGCCGAGGCGGAGGTCGCCGCCCACGGATCCGCGGCCTCACTGGAGCAGATCGCCCGTACCGCCGGAGTCGGCTCCGCGACGGTGCGCCGCCATTTCCCCACCCGTCGCGCCCTACTGGAAGCGGTCTCCCACGAACGGGTCGAAGTCCTGCGCACACGCGCGGAGGAACTGAGCGGCGCTGCCGACAGCCGGGCAGCACTACTGGAATGGCTGGGCGATGTCGTGACCTACTGCGTCGAGGCCCGGGGCCTGGCGGCCGCGCTGGCCTACGACCTCGAACCCGGGTCACCACAAGAGAACTCCTGCGCGGCAACGATCCACGAGGCCGGCGACCCGCTCCTGGGTCGCGCGATCCGTGACGGGGCCGTCGCTCCGGACGCCACCATCACCGAGTTGATCACACTCATCATCGGCATCACCCTGGCCACCGAAACCCTCCCCGACCCGGCCGATCGCGCACACCGCCTTTTCCAGCGCGCTATCACGGGGTTGAGCCCGCAGAACTGAACCGCCCGGCGCCGGAGAACCCGCTGGTCGTGCTCGGAGCTCAACTCGACCGGCGCCGAACCTCCCGCTCACATGCCTGCAAGAACTCGCGTGGATCGAATCCGAGTACCGGGCCGATCGCCTCCAGCGACCTGCGCGACAGCTTTCCGCCCCGTTCGGCATGCATGGTCGTCCCCGGCAGCAGGAACGCGGCATTGTCGAGCTCCAAACACGTGAGGCCGACCATCCGGCGCTCCAGTGACAACTGCTCGCCGGCCACCACGTCGGCCTCCGCGAAGAGTTCCTGGTCGTCCATGTCCACGCCCCCAGTGTGGACCCGCAACCCCTCCGGCCTCCCCCGTTTTCCGAGAATGCCCGAAGCTGCCCGCGCTACGCTCCGGACCGTGGCGGAGCGGCCCATCACGCGCAGACACCGTCGAGATGAGCGAGCAGGACGCGCAGCGGATGCCGATCGGCCAGGTGCGATGCCTGGGTGCTCGACAGCCGATCGTCACTCGCCGGCGCACGCTGAACGGCCCGGGGCGAGCACGGACCAGCGCGGGCGCGGCGAAATCGATCTTGCCGACACACTCGGCACCGGTAGCGAATTCATCTCCGAGCCGCTGTCCGGGCTCGGTAGCCGTTCGGGCCGAACCGGATGTGGCGTCGCGGGCGCGTGATCAGGTGCCCAGCTGCCGAGATCGGTGCCCGGCGTTCAGGGCAGACCCTACGCTTGACCGCATGCCACTCGTTGCCGGTGTCGATTCGTCCACGCAGTCGTGCAAGATCGTAGTTCGCGATGCCGAGACCGGCGCGTTGCTGCGGCAGGGTCGCGCAGCCCATCCCGCAGGCACCGAAATCGACCCGGTGCACTGGTGGTCCGCATTCGAGCGGGCGGCGGCCGCGGCCGGTGGACTCGCCGATATCGACGCCCTCTCGGTCGCCGCGCAGCAGCACGGCATGGTATCGCTCGACGAGGACGGCAGCTGTGTCCGGCCTGCCCTGCTGTGGAACGACACCCGGTCGGCGGCGGCAGCGCAACAACTCGTCGCGGAACTGGGCGGCGCCCAGGTGTGGGCCGACGCGGTCGGTGTCGTACCGCTCGCGGCCATCACGGTGGCGAAACTGCGCTGGTTCGCCGATAACGAGCCTGCTGCGGCCGATCGGGTGGCGGGCATCTGCCTGCCACACGACTGGCTGAGCTGGCAGCTGGCGGGCGCCGGAAGCATCGATTCGATCGTCACCGATCGCGGTGACGCGAGCGGTACGGGCTACTACGCGACAGCCACGGACCGATATCGGCCCGAACTGCTCGAATTGGCCTTCGGCACACGGCGTCCCGTTCTGCCCCGGGTCGCCGCACCGAACGAGATCACCGGCGCCGCAGCGAGAATCGCGCCCGGCGCGGCGCTCGGTCCCGGATCCGGCGACAACGCGGCCGCTGCCCTCGCACTGGATGCTCGCGACGGCGAGGTGATCGTGTCGATCGGGACCTCGGGCGTCGTCTCGGCGGTCAGTTCGACCATCGCAAGCGATGCGTCAGGGGCCGTAGCCGCGTTTGCCGACGCCACCGGCAGGCAGCTACCGCTGCTGTGCACGCTCAACGGCGCACCGGTCCTGGACGCGATGGCCGGGCTGCTCGGCGTCGATCACGAGCGCCTCGCCGAGCTGGCCCTGAACAGTTCGAGCGAGGGCCTGGTCCTCGTCCCGTACCTCAGCGGTGAGCGCACACCCGACCGGCCCGCGGCCACCGGCGCGCTGCACGGATTACGCCTGACCAACGCGACACCGGGACATTTCGCACGAGCCGCGTTCGAAGGGCTGCTGTGCGGGCTCGCCGACGGTATCGATCGACTGCGTGCGCAGGGTGTGCGTACGGACCGGGTACTGCTGGTCGGCGGTGGCGCACGTTCGCGAGCCTTGCGCGAACTCGCCCCGGCGATTTTCGGGATGCCTGTCGCGGTACCCGAACCCGGCGAATATGTTTCCGACGGCGCGGCCCGCCAAGCGGCTTGGGCGCTGTCGGGTGCTACCGAGCCACCACCGTGGCCCCGCCCGGCCACCACGGTTCACGAGGCGGCCCCGGCCCCGCAGATCCGCGAGCGGTACGAGGCCGTCCGAGATCTCACCGACGGTTCACCCCTGCTCGGCTGATGCGGCCACAGTCGCATGCGCGCCGTTCTCGTGCAGCGACCGCAATGCGGCCAGGTAGGGCGTGACGAAGGCCGGTTCGTCGACGAGATCACCGAATACGGCGCGTTCGGTGAGAAACGCCGTGGGTTGCGCGCGCTGCATCCGGGCCAGCGCGCCGAGGCTCTCTCGCAGCGGATCGACGATATCGATCGGCTCGCCCCGCTCGTCCACACCCTCGGCATACCGAGCCCAGCCCGCGATCACCGCGGCCGCACAGGTGATGTCACCGCCGTCGCGTAACCGGCTGCGCACCACCGGCAGCAGCCATTTGGGAATCCGGTCCGACGATTCGGCGCACAAGCGGGCGATGGTATCGCCGATGGCGGGGTTGGCGAACCGTTCGATCAGGGTGCGCTTGTACACGTCCAGATCGACCCCGGGCACCGGACGCAAGGTGGGTGTCGCCTCGGCATCCATGTAGCGCAGCAGGAATCGCTCGAACACCGGATCCTGCGCGGCCTCGTGGACCAGACGATATCCGCTGAGGTAGCCGAGATAGCCCAGCGCCTGATGGCTTGCGTTCAGCAAGCGAAGTTTCATCAGCTCGTACGGCGCGACATCGGCAACGGCCTGGACACCTACCGTCTCGTAGGCGGGTCTGCCGAGGGTGAATTCATCCTCCAGCACCCACTGGGTGAAAGGCTCGGTCACCACCGGCCAGCTGTCGTCGATCCCGTAGCGTCGCGCTACTTCCGCTGTCGTTTCGGCAGTCGCGGCCGGGGTGATCCGGTCGACCATGGAATCGGGGAACGCGCCGGTCCGCTCGATCCATTCCGCCAGGCCCGGATCGCGTAGCCGGGCGAACGCGGTGAACACGGTGCGGGCGATCTGCCCGTTGCCTTCGATATTGTCGCAGGACATGATCGTGAACGGCGCCAGGCCGCGCGCCCGGCGCCGGGCCAGCGCTTCGACGACGATTCCGAAGGTGGTCGCCGGGACGGCCCCGGCCGCGAGGTCGGCGACGATCGCCGGGGTGCGCGAATCGAATTCACCGGTCGCCGCAGAGAAGTTGTAACCGCCCTCGGTGATCGTCAACGACACGATGCGGGTGCGTTCGTCGGCGAGCTTCACGAGTACGGCCTCCGGATCATCGGGCGCGTACAGATATTCGACGATCGAACCGATGACCCGCGTTTCCCAGGTCCCGTCGGGATGGGTGACCGACAGTGTGTACAGGCAGTCCTGCTCGGCCATGACGTCGCGCATCCGTCGATCGGACGGAAGAACGCCGACACCGCAGATCCCCCATTCGCGAGCCTCGCCGAGTTCGAGCAGCCGATCCAGGTACATCGCTTGATGGGCCCGATGGAACCCGCCGACACCGAAGTGCACGATGCCGGTTTCGATACCGGATCGGTCATAGGACGGCACGGAAACGACCTCGGCGAGCTGCTCGATCGCCGAGGCGCGCAACCGCACCGGCCCGGACAGCGCGGTCTGTCCTTGCATCGCATTCCTTCCCGAGCTTTCGGCCCCCACGTGTCAAGCCCGCCAGCGGATTTCTGTTGTGTACGTCACAATTCGAATGTTACCTTGTGTGAGCACCCGTTCATGGTCTGATCATCTGCTCACGTACGTATCGGCTCGCCGCGCGGCTCCGCTGGGACGCCACCCCGAGTCGGCCCGTTCCCGATCCGGCCGTCGACCGGCCCGCTCACCAAGGAGTGCCCGTGACCACCGAGCCGCCCCGTCCACTCGCATCCGAGGATGTCCGGCTGGCACTACGCGCGGCAACCCTCTACCACCTGGAGGGCGCTACTCAGGCCGAGATCGCCGCGAAACTCGGAGTATCGCGGCCCACTGCGGGCCGGCTCATCGCCCGGGCCCGCGCGCAGGGACTGATCCGCATCGAGATCAGCATCCCGGACGAGCTCGGCGCCACCGTGCACACCGAACTCGAGCGCAACCTCGAGCAGAACTTCGGTCTCACCGAAGCCGTCGTCACGAGCGCGGTACCCGACGGATCCCCGGCCGGGTACTACGCCCTGGGCCGTGCGGCGGTGGGTGTGCTCGCGCGCCGGCTACACGAACGAGACACCCTCGGGTTCACCTGGGGGCCCGAGACCGTCGCCGTGGCACAGGCCCTCAAACCACGATCGGCGCGCTGCGCCACCGTCGTCCAATTGGACGGCTCGATGACCACCACGAATTACCAAACCGGTGTCGACTTCACCCTCGGCACCTGCGCGCAACTGTTGCAGGCCGAGCCGGTCCGACTGCACGCGCCGCTGTACGCCGACGCAGCGACGGTCACCGCACTGCAGAACGATTCATTGATGGGCCGTGCGCTCGAGGTCGGCCGCAATGCGGATGTGATGATCTTCGGAATCGGACCGGTCTCCACTGCCACGACCCTGTTCGAGGGCAGCTACCTCGATACCGCACTACTGGACGAGCTGCGCAGGCTCGGCGCCGTCGGCGAGATGGGCGGGCGGTTCTACACCCGCGAGGGCGCCGATATCGACAGTTCACTCACCGCGCGCACGGTCTCGGTCCCGCTCGACGCGGTGCGCGCTTGCCCGGCCGCCGTGCTGGTGTCCGGCGGTGGAAACAAGCACGAAGCGATTCTCGGTGCACTCAATGCGGGCCTGGCCGACATCGTGGTCACCGATATCGACACCGCACGGTGGCTGGTAGAACACAAGGAGGCAGCGCCCCGATGAGGATTCGTTCGAAATATCTCGCCGTCGCGATCGCGGCAACGATGACCCCGGCCTTGTCCGGTTGTGCGGGCGCCGGCTCGTTCGTCGGCGGCGGAGCCGATGCGGTGACCATCGCGATCATCTCGAACTCACAGATGCAGGACGCCATTGCTCTGTCCGACCGGTTCGAGCGCGAGAATCCCGGTATCGAACTGAAATTCGTCTCACTGTCGGAGAACGAGGCCAGGGCGAAGATCACCGCTTCGGTCGCCACCGGCGGCGGCGAATTCGATGTGGTGATGATCAGCAACTACGAAACCCCGCAGTGGGCGGAAAACGGCTGGCTGACCGACCTCTCGGAATACGCCGACCGGACACCCGGTTACGACGAAGAGGATTTCATTCCCTCACTGCGCCGATCGCTGTCCTACGAAGACAGTATGTACTCGGTTCCTTTCTACGGTGAGTCCTCGTTCCTCATGTACCGCAGGGACCTGTTCGAACAGGCCGGCCTGGAAATGCCGGCCGAACCCTCCTGGGAGCAGGTGGCCGGATACGCCGCCACCCTCGACGAACCCGGCGAAACCTCCGGTATCTGCCTACGCGGCAAACCCGGCTGGGGCGAAATGCTCGCGCCGCTGAACACGGTGATCAACGCGTTCGGCGGACGCTGGTACGACGAGAACTGGAACGCGCAGCTCACCAGCCCCGAAACCCTGCGCGCGGTGCAGTTCTACGTCGATCTGGTCCGCGGCCACGGGCAATCGGGCGCGGCGACGAGCGGATTCAGTGAATGCGCGACACAGCTGGCCCAGGGCCGCACAGCCATGTGGTACGACTCGACTGCCGCGGTATCGGTCCTCGAGGATCCCGCGTCGAGCCGGGTTGTCGGCAAGATCGGCTACGCACCCGCCCCCGCCGCGGTGAAATCCGATACCGGCTGGCTGTATTCGTGGTCGCTGGGCATTCCGACCACCAGCGACAAACCGGACGCGGCGTGGAAGTTCGTGTCCTGGATGACCGATAAGGACTATCTCGAGATGGTCGGCAACGAGCTCGGCTGGGAGCGGGTGCCGCCGGGCAGCCGGCTGTCCACCTATGCCATTCCGGAGTACGAGCAGGCGGCCGCCGCCTACGGACCGCCGACCTTGGCGGCGATGGAGAAGGCCGATCCCGAGAACCCGGCGGTCGCACCGGTCCCCTATACGGGTGTGCAGTTCCTGACGATTCCCGAATTCCAGGACCTCGGCACCCGGGTCAGTCAGCAGATCAGCGCCGCGATCGCCGGACGGATCAGCGTCCGCGAAGCGCTCGAACAGGCGCAGCAGTACGCCGAGGTCGTCGGCGAGACCTACCGGGAGGCGCAGTAGCCATGTCGAGCACCACCACAGCAGAGGCTCCTCCGGCCGGCCCCGGTCCCGAAAAGGCGATACCACCGTCGGGCCGCCGCGCCGTCTCCCGCGCGGAAGGATGGCGGCGCCGCGGCCCGCTGCTGCCCGCACTGATCTTCATGATCGTGGTCACCCAGATCCCGTTCCTGGTGACGCTCTACTACTCGACACAATCGTGGAACCTGGTGCGTCCCGGCTCGCAGCAGTTCAACGGGCTCAACAATTACGCAGACGTCTTCTCCGACAGCCAATTCCGCACCGTCGCGCTGAATACGGTGCTCATGATCGCCGGTACCGTCCTGATCTCGGTGATACTGGGCCTGCTACTGGCATTGCTGCTGGATCGGAAGTTCTTCGGGCGCGGAATCGTACGCACGCTGCTGATCACCCCGTTCCTGGTCACCCCTGTCGCCGCGGCGTTGATCTGGAAGACGACCATGCTCGACCCGGTATTCGGCCTGGTCAATTTCGCTCTGCAGCCGTTCGGCGTCGGCGAGATCGACTGGATCAGCCGGTTCCCGCTCCCGGCGGTGATGGCGAATCTGGTCTGGCAGTGGACACCGTTCATGATGCTGCTCATTCTCGCCGGATTACAGTCCATGCCCCGCGATACCGTCGAGGCAGCCCGGGTAGACGGCGCCGGCGCGTTCGCGATCTTCCGCGAGCTGACCCTGCCGCATCTGCGCCGATTCATCGAACTGGGCGCCGTCCTCGGCGCGATCTACCTGGTCAACACCTTCGACGCCGTGTACATGATGACCTCCGGTGGACCGGGTGTGGCCAGCGCCAACCTGCCCTACTACATCTACCAGCGCGCGTTCCTCGGTTTCGATATCGGGCAGGCGGCCGCCATGGGCGTGGTCACCGTGGTCGCCACGATCATCGTCTCGACCCTGGCGCTGCGCCTGATCTTCAAGAGTTTCACCGGGAACGAGGAGGCGGCCTGATGAGTATCGCTACTACCGCAGGTATCGATGCCCCGGCGGCGGCACCTGTGCGACCCACCCGGCGCCCGGTTCGTGACTCGGTATGGGCAATTCTGGCCTGGGTGATCGCTCTCGGCTTCTTCTTCCCCGTCCTGTGGATGGTGCTCACCGCCTTCAAAGAGGAGGGCGACGCCTATACCGATCCGCCGAAACTACTCTTCACCCCCACACTTCAGCAGTTCCGCGATGTCCTGCATAGTGGCATAGGTACGACGTTACTCAATTCCGTTTTCGCGACCGGCATCTCGACCCTGCTCGTATTGCTGCTCGGGATCCCCGCCGCATTCGCCCTGTCCCTGCGGCCGGTGCGAAAAACCAGGGACGCGTTGTTCTTCTTCGTCAGCACCAAAATGCTGCCGGTGGTCGCGGCGATCATCCCGCTGTATGTGATCGTCGGCGATATCGGGATGCTCGACAATATCTGGACGCTGGTCATCCTCTACACAGCCATGAATCTGCCGATCGCGGTGTGGATGATGCGCTCGTTCTTCCTCGAGGTTCCAGGCGAACTACTCGAAGCCGCGACCATGGACGGCGCCGGTCTGTGGACCTCGGTCCGCGAGGTGATCCTGCCGCTGGTGTCCCCCGGGATAGCCGCCACGGCGCTGATCTGCCTCATATTCTCCTGGAACGAATTCTTCTTCGCGGTGAACCTGACGGCCGTTCAGGCGCAAACCGTCCCGGTGTTCCTGGTCGGTTTCATCACCGGCCAGGGCTTGTATTGGGCGCAGCTTTCGGCGGCGGCGGTACTGACCGCTCTCCCCGTGGTACTGGCCGGGTGGATCGCGCAGAACAAACTCGTGCGCGGCCTGTCGTTCGGCGCGATCAAATAACTTGCCCGCTCGTCCAGAATCAGGAGTACACAGTCATGGCCGAGATCTCGTACAAGAACGCATCATGCGTCTACCAGGGTGCCGACCAGCTCGCGGTCGATTCGCTGAATCTCGATATCGGCGACGGGGAATTCGTCGTCCTGGTCGGCCCTTCCGGGTCCGGGAAGAGCACCGCCCTGCGCATGCTCGCCGGGCTCGAAGAGATCGACGGCGGCACCATCATGATCGATAACGAAGATATGGTCGGTGTCGCACCCAAGGACCGGGATATCGCGATGGTGTTCCAGAACTACGCGCTGTATCCGAACAAAACGGTCGGCGAGAACATGGGTTTCGCGCTCAAGATGCGCGGCGTCCCACACGAGGAACGCAAACGCCGGGTCGCCGAAGCCGCGAGACTACTCGATCTCACCGAATACCTCGATCGCAAACCGGGAAAACTATCCGGCGGTCAGCGGCAGCGAGTCGCCATGGGCCGCGCTATCGTCCGCGAACCCCGCGTGTTCTGTATGGACGAACCACTCAGCAACCTGGATGCGAAACTCCGGGTCCAGACCCGCACCCAGATCGCCGCACTACAACGCCGCCTCGCCACCACCACCGTCTACGTCACCCACGACCAGGTCGAGGCCATGACGATGGGCGACCGGGTCGCGGTGCTGAAATCCGGCCGCCTCCAGCAGTTCAGCACGCCGACCGAACTGTACGACCGCCCCGCGAACGCCTTCGTCGCCGGATTCATCGGTTCCCCCGCGATGAACCTGTTCACCGCACCCCGCACCACCGACGGAGTTCACATCGGGGCCACGACCCTCGAATTGCCCAGGGCCACCATGAGCCGGCTGACCGACGCCGGGCTGGAGACGGTCACGGTCGGGATTCGCCCCGAGCAGCTCGAATTACGCAAGGACGGCACAGGCTTCGCTGTGGTGGTCGAACTGGTCGAAGAGCTGGGCAGTGAATCCTACGTCTACGCGCGCGGCACCGGCGGATCCCACCCCGCACCGAACGGGTTACCGGTCACCTTCGTCGCCCGGTCGGCGAGCCGGTCACCGGCGAAACTCGCAGAGAGCGCGACCATGGCTGTCCGCCCGGACGCCACCGTCCACCTCTTCCATCCCGTCTCCGGCGAGCGAATAGCATAGTGAAGCCGGGTGTGAACGGGAAGGACGAATGCTAACCCCTCACTCCCGTTCGGAGTCGCTTCCGGACTCGAGCTGGCGGATCCGCTCGGCCGCCTTACGCAACCGCTTCTTCCGCGCGGCGGCGTCGGATTCCTTCAACTCCTCGTAGATCTCCTCGTCGGCGTCGCTGAACCGCAAAGCCACCCGGGGGATACTGAGAGTGACGATCAGCGAGGGCCAGACCAGCCAGGCGTAATCCCAGTCCACCACCAGTTGCAGTACGAGGAAGGTGACCAGTGTCGCCCCGATGATCAGCCAGTCCAGTGATTCGACCAGCGCGCCCCGGCTACGCAGCGTCGTGAGTTCGACCTCGGCCGGAGCGGCCGGCACCGCAGGTATCGGCTCCGATCCAGGGGCGACCGTATGCACCCGGCCGTCCACGTTTTCCAGCGGCACCCCACCCGGCAGCCCACGAAACGGCTCGCCGGCAGCCTCCAAGGTGCGAGCCACCGCAACCTCCCCGGATCGGTCGTAGAACTCCTCGGTGCTCAGCCGCCCGGCCGCATAGTGCTCGGCAAGCACGTTCAGCGCATGCAGCCGATCGGTATCGCCGAGTCTGAGATCATCCGACGGGTCACGACCGGTCATAACGATTCTCCGACTTCGTGGGGCACAGGTATGCCGTCCAGTCTATGCGCAACCTCTGATGGCTCGGTTGCGCCCACGATGTGGGCTATGTCCGGATACCGTCGCGGATCAACCGCGTCTCATCGGACGCCGGCGCGTGCAGTAAACCGTCCCACGCATCGATGAGGGAGGACAGTTCGGCTCGACCGGGCACCGCGCCGGACCGGTTGTAGCGGGCCAGGGTGTGCAGCACGCTCTGGTACACCATCCCGATCCGCTGGCTGCGGAGCTCTTCAGGCAATTGCGCGAGCGCCGCGCGCAGGGCACGGTCGACCCCGAACCCGCTGTCCGTCATCGCCGGGTCCACGGAACTGAAACTGCGTGCCAGTATTTCGGTTTCCATCAACCTGTCGAGCAGGCCGACGTAGTTGTTGCCGGCGCGCAGCGTATTCGCCAGCGGCTGCACCATGATCCACAATGCCGCGCGGGTCGTCGGTGCGTCACCGTCGGCTGTCGAGCGGGCGACCAGCGCTTCCCGGTCGGCGCTGATCGCGGGCAACCGGTACGCGAAAATCGCGCGCAGCAGGTTCTCCTTGGAACCGAAGTAGTATCCGATCACCGACGCATTGTGCTGCCCGGCTGCGCTGCGGATATCGGCGAGGGTGACACCGTCGTAGCCTCGCCGAGCGAACAACCGCTCGGCTGTTTCGATCAGAAGTACCCGGGTTCCTTCACCGGCACTGTAGCGGCCGCGTTTGGCGGTCATGGGCGTTCACCCTACCGCCCCGGCGCGCGGCTTCCGGCCGCGCGGATCGGATCGCTGCGCCGGGTTCAGGCAAGCAAAGAATCATCGGGATCGCATTCATTCTCAAATTAATGCGACCCAATTACTTTGACGGTCGGCCCGCTTTCCGGCTCCGACCCGATCCGGGGCCGACCTACCGTTCGACCGTCAGGAGACCACCGTGACCACCACCGAGAGTCGTCCCGTCACCGCAGCCGATATCTACGCCGCCGGCGGTATCACCGTCACCAAGCTGGGCGAGAATATCGGCGCGCTCATCGAGGGCGTCCACATCTCCGGCGAGATCAGCGGCGAGACCGCGTTCGCCATCCGCTACGCCCTGGCCACCAACAAGGTGGTGGTCTTCCGCGGACAGCACCATGTCGACGACGAGATCCAGTACCAATTCGCCTCGACACTGGGCTCCCCGACCACCACGCACCCGACTCTCACCTCCGAGGACAATCGGACGCTGGTGATCGAGGGCGCCGCCAACAGCTGGCATACCGATGTCACCTTCATCGACCGCATTCCGAAGGCCTCCATCCTGCGCGCCGTGGATATCCCGCCCTACGGCGGCGCCACCACCTGGGCCTCCACCACCGCAGCCTACGATCAGCTGCCCGAACCGCTGAAGGCGCTGGTCGAGAAGTTGTGGGCCGTGCACAGCAACGAATACGACTATGCCGGTGTGCACGCCGACCCCAAGGCCAGGGGGCTGGCCGCGTCGAACCATATGCAGAACTTCACCCGCATCGTGTTCGAAACCGAACACCCGGTGGTGCGAGTTCATCCCGAAACCGGCGAGAAGTCGCTGCTGCTGGGCCATTTCGTCAAGAATTTCGTCGGCCTGAAGACGTCGGAATCGGCGGCGCTGTTCCAGCTGCTGCAGGACCGCATCGTCCGCCTGGAGAACACCCTGCGCTGGGCCTGGACCCCGGGTGATCTGGTGATCTGGGACAACCGCGCCACCCAGCACTACGGGATCGCCGATTACGGCGCCCACAAGCGCAGCGTGCACCGGGTGACGCTGGCGGGCGATATCCCGGTATCGGTGGACAACGCGCCCAGCCGTATCCGCACCGGCGACGCCTCGCATTTCTCGATTGTCGATCCGGTGGACCGTTTCCCAGGATTCGACGCCTGATCCATCCGCTGCCCGGCTCGGCCGGTTCCGCCAGTGCGGGGCCGGTTCGGCCGGCCTTGAAAGGACTTCCCGTGTTCAGCCGCCCGACGCCCGCGCGCACCCTTTCGGCCCTCGCCCTGTTTCTGGTGGCGATCCTCGCTGTGGCCGGGTGCCGATCCGCCGTGGACCAGGCCGGTTCCGGGGCCGGCACGGAGATCACCGAGGGCGGGGTGCTGCGGATCGGCGATGCCGGCGATCTCACCCCGGCCTCGCTTTTCGCGGGCGCACCGGCGCAGGCGATGATCACCGGCCTGGTCTTCGACACGTTGATCACCTATCCCCCGGACAGTCTGGATCCGCAACCGGCACTGGCCAAGTCCTGGCAGGTCGCGCCGGACGGCCGGGCCGTCGATATCGTGCTGCGCGACGATGTCGCCTTCCACGACGGCCGGCCCTTCACCTCCGCGGACGTGCAGTTCAGCCTCACCACCTATGCCGACCCCACTCGCGCCGGTCAGCTCGCCCGCACCGCCGCCCTGATCACCGGATACGACACGGCCGATCCGCATGCGATAACGCTCCGGCTCGCCCAGCCCGCCGGAAACATCATGGATCTCCTGGACATCGTGCCGATCATCGACCGCTACACGCTCGCGGATTTCGACACCGGCCGCAGCTACAACGGCACCGGCGCCTTCCGGTTCACCGGCTGGAAACCGGGGGTGTCGATGGATTTCGAGGCCAATGACCACTATTGGGGCGGCGCACCGCACCTGGACGGGGTCGAGTACGTGATCGTGCCGGATCCGCAGACCCGTATCTCGCAGCTGCGCACCGGGCAGCTCGACCTGCTGCTCTCGGTGGCACCCCGGGACGCGGACGCTCTGGTAGCCCGATCCGCGCTCCGGGTCGTGACACAGACGGGAGTCGCACACAACTGGTATCTCGGCGCGAATGTGCGGGCACCAGGGTTGAGCGATGTCCGATTGCGCCGGGCGATCGCGTTCGCGGTGGACCCCGATCGTCTTCTCGCCGATGTCTATCAGGGGCACGGAACGGTCGCCGATCTGCCGTGGCCCGAATACTCTCCCGCCTACGACGCGAGCCGCAACGCCACCTACGGACACGATGTGGAGCGGGCCCGGGCGCTGGCCGCCGAAGTCGGTGATATTCCGGTGATCCCGATCAGCTACACCACAGGGTCACTCGATTCCGAGGCCGTCGCCCAGATCATCCAGGCCGATCTGGCCGCCGCCGGCATCGAGACCACGCTTGCGCCGATGGACTACCCGAGCACCCTGGAACATCTCATCGGCGGCACCTTCAGCGGTCTGTGGATCACCGCCCACACCTACACGCAGTACACGCCGGTGACGCTACCGACCGGAGCCTTCCCGTTCAATGCGCACAAGAACACCTCCAACTTCACCGATCCGGACTATCTCCGCGCAGTCGAAACCGCCTGGCGCACCGTCGATCCGAACAGCCCCGAAGCGCGCGATGCCTACCGGGCGCTCAATACCGAACTACTCGACAACGCCTTCGTGATCGAACTTTTCAACAAGGAGAACGAACTCGCCATGTCCCCTGCCCTCCATGGGGTGACCTGGTCGAAGCGGTCCGAGCTCGACCTGAGCGACGCCTACCTGGGGAGCTGACCACGTTGCTGAACTACAGTCTGCGGCGGATTCCGTCCGCGCTACTCGTCCTGGCCGCCGGTTCGGTGGTGATCTTCACGCTGCTGCGGCTGGTGCCGGGCGATCCCGCGCTCATCCTGGCCGGCCCGGATTCCTCCCCTGAAGCGCTGGCGGCGTTACGAGAAGAACTGGGGCTCACCGGTTCACAGTTCGGCCAGTACTTCGCCTGGATCGGCGATATCGCCACCCTCGACCTCGGGCGTTCGCTGATTCTCGGCGGCGATATCGGCACCCTGCTGCTCGATGCCCTGGGCAATACGCTGCTCCTCGCGGTGACCGCGCTGCTGCTGGCGGTCGGGATCGCGTTCACTGCCGCCACCGCCTCGGTGATCGCCCGCCGGAAGTGGCTCGACAGTCTGGTGACCGCGTTCGGCACCGTCGCGGTGGCCGTCCCCAATTTCGTCACAGGCACCATCCTGGTGGTGCTGTTCGGTGTGGTCTGGATGGTGCTACCCGCCGGCGGCATCCCGCGCCACGGATTCCTCGACGATCCGGCGATCTCGGCGCAGTACCTGATCCTGCCCGCGGTCTGCCTGGCCCTGCCGATCGCGGCGGCCCTGACCCGGTTCCTCACCGAATCACTGCGCAGTCAGCTCGCCGAGCCGTATGTCACGACCGCTCGGGCACTCGGCATTGCGCGTCATCGCATCGTGCTCACTCAGGTTCTGCCGAATGCGCTACCGGCCACTGTCACCGTCCTCGGAATCCAGACCGGGCATCTGCTCGGGGGTGCCGTTCTGGTGGAGGCGATCTTCGCCTGGCCGGGGCTGGGTCATCTGATCGAACGGGCGATATCGAGCCGGGATTATCCCGTGGTGCAGGTACTGCTGCTGTTCTCGGTGGTCCTGTTCGTCGTCGTGCAGTTGATCACCGATCTGGTGAATGCCGCACTCGATCCACGAATCCGGCTGGGAGCCACAGCATGACTCTGCACATCGAGCCCACACCTGTGGACAAGGCCGCCGAAACCGGCGGGAGCGACCGCGACAGCCGCTGGGGCGCCCTACGCACCGGTCGCGGCCTCACCGGGTTGATTCTGGTGGCGGTCGTGGCGATCGCCGGGCTGCTCGCGCCCTGGCTCGCACCGCACGCGCCGGATCAACAGTTCGCCGGCGCCACCCTGGCGAGCCCGAGCGGCACCCATCCGTTCGGCACCGACTCGGTCGGCCGCGATATCCTCTCCCGCACCTTGTACGGCATCCGGATCGATCTGCTCGTGATCTTCCTGGCGGTTCCGGCAGGCGCGGTGCTCGGCGCGCTACTCGGGCTCGCTGCGTCTCTGTCCGGTCGCGTCGATACCGCCATCCAGCGATCGTTCGACCTGATCCTCGCCTTCCCCACGATCATCCTGGCCATCGCACTGACGATGATCGCCGGCCCGGGTGTGGGCACCATCGGCACGGTGATCGTACTCGCCGAGATCCCGGTTTTCGGCCGTCTCACCCGCACCTCGGTGCTCACCGTGCGACAGCTGCCCTATGTCGAAGCGGCCCGGGCGCTGGGGGCCGGCGAGGGCTGGATCCTGCGGCGGCATGTGCTGCCCAACTGCCTGGAGCCGCTGACGGTCCAGCTCGCCCTGGCCATGTCGGTCGCCGTGTTCATCGAAGGCGCCATGAGTTTCCTCGGGCTCGGTATCACCCCACCGACGCCCTCGCTCGGCACCCTCATCAAAGAGGGAGCCCAGAGCGCCTACCATTCCCCGTTCTTCGTGGTCGGCCCGCTCACCGTCGTGGTGGTCCTGGTGCTCGGTCTGCTGCTGATCTCCCAAGCACTCGCCGCCCGGTCCCGGCGGCAGTGACCCACCGGCTCGAAGGAGCTTCCCCATGCGCACTCCCCTCTCGGCGTCCACCACCCTGCTGACCGTCCGCACACTACGTATCGCCTTCGGGCACAACCATCCCGTGGTAGACGGAATATCGTTCGCGGTCGGCCACGGTGAGATCGTCGCCCTGGTGGGCGAATCCGGCTCGGGTAAATCCCTGACCGCCCGCGCGATCCTGGGGCTGCTTCCCGATGGTGCCGCCGCCACCGGCGAAATAGCCGTCGACGGCACCGATATCCTCGGCGCCACCGATACCGAGCTCAACCGTTTGCGTGGCAGCAAGGTGGCGCTGATCTTCCAGGACCCGCAGAATGCCCTCAATCCGGTCCGCCGCGTGGGATGGCAGCTGCGCGAGGCGATCCGCGCCCATCGCCGCGTGTCTGCTGCCGACGCCGAACGGCTCGCCGTCGAACTGCTCGACCGGGTCGAAATCCCCGACCCGGCCCTGCGGGTGAAGTATTACCCGCACCAGTTGTCCGGCGGGCAGAAGCAGCGGGTCGCGATCGCGCTGGCGCTGGCGGGCGAACCCGATCTGCTCGTCGCCGACGAGCCGACCACGGCGCTCGATGTCACGGTGCAGGCCGAGATCCTGGCCCTGCTCGACCGAATCCGCCACCGCACCGGAATGGGCGTCCTGCTGATTACGCACAACATGGGTGTCGTGGCCCAGTACACCGACCGTGTACTGGTGATGCAGGCGGGAAGGATCGTCGAAACCGGCGATACGCATTCCCTGTTCGACACCCCGACCCATCCCTACACCCGCGCACTGCTGGGGGCCGTACCCCGGCTGCCCGAACAACCCGGTACCACGGCCCCCGTTGCTGAGTCTGCAACGCCCGCGATTCTCGAATTCGACGCGGCCACCGTCACCTACCCGGCCCGCCACGGGCAACCCGCCTTCCGAGCCGTCGAATCGGTGAGCTTCACCATCCACCGCGGCGAAGTGCTCGGATTGGTCGGCGAATCCGGCTCCGGGAAAACCACACTCGGCCGCATCGCGACCGGCCTGGAACCGGTCACCGCCGGCCGGGTACTCGTCGACGGCCGCGATCTGGCCGCCCTGACATCGCGCCGGCTGCGGGGACTACGCCGCGATATCGCGGTGGTGCCACAGGATCCCGCGACGTCCCTCGACCCCCGGCTCACGATCGCCGCAAGTATTCGTGAACCCCTCGACGTGCACAAGGTGGGCACACCCGGTGAGCGCAGGCAGCGAGTCCTCCACCTCCTGGACGCAGTACACCTGCCCGCCGACTTCGCCGGCCGATTCCCGCACCAGCTTTCCGGCGGGCAACGCCAGCGCGTCGCATTGGCCCGCGCCCTCGCCCTACGCCCACGCCTGCTCATCGCCGACGAACCCACCAGCGCCCTCGACGTCTCCGTCCAGGCCGAAGTACTCACCCTGTTCACCGAAATCCAGCGCGACCTGGGATTCGCCTGCCTGTTCATCAGCCACGACCTGGCGGTGGTGCATCAGGTCGCCGATCGGGTCGCGGTGCTGCGCTCCGGGTCGGTAGTGGAAGTGGGCCCGGTCGAGACTGTTTTCACCAACCCACGCCGATCCCACACCCGCGCCCTGGTCGACGCCGTACCCTCACCCGACCCTGCCCGCCGGATCAGCCCGGCGCCGCAGCAGCCCGCCGTCGCAGTGTGAGCCCCCGGCAGCAGTTTCGGGCGCACTGCCGGGTCGGCGCTGGGCAGTGCGCCGGCGGCGGACTGTGCGTGAGGATCAACGTTCCGGCCTCGGTGGGCACCGCCGAGATCCACCCCCGTGTAGGCCGGAAGGTACCGGCAATACTCAGCCGACGGCAGTGAGGGCGCGGAGCACGACCGCACGGGTGTCGGCGGGGTCGATCACATCGTCGATTTCGCCCACGGTGGCCACGCTCAGGGCTTTTCCCCGCTCGTAGAAGCCCGTCAGCAGTTCGTCGTACCGAGCACGGCGGGCCTCCGGGTCGGCGATGGTGTCGAGTTCCTTGCGATAGCCCAGCCGCACCGCACCCTCGAGTCCCATTCCGCCGAATTCGCCCGTGGGCCAAGCGACTGTCAATGTTGCGGCGTGCAGATCACCGCCGGTCATCGCCATGGCACCGAGACCGTATCCCTTCCGGAGCACCACGGCGACCAACGGTGTCGACAGCTGGGCTCCCGCTACGAACATCGCCCCGAAACGGCGGACGGTCGCGGTACGCTCGGCATCCGGGCCGACCATGAAACCGGGTGTGTCGACCAGGGATACCACCGGCAGACCCCGTTCGTCGCAGAGCCGCAGGAAGCGAGTCGCCTTATCGGCGGCGTCACCGTCGATCGCCCCGCCGAGGTGGGTCGGATCGTTGGCGAGCACACCGACCGGCCGGCCCGCCAGCCGGGCGAAGGCGGTGACGATGCCGGTGCCGAATCCGGCCCGGACCTCCAGCACACTGCTCGTATCGAACAAGGTTTCCAGTACGGGGCGGATCTCGTAGACCCGGACCCGGTTCTCCGGTACGAGATGCCGTAGGAGGCGCTGGTCGGCGCAGTCGATCTGCTCGGCGGGCACACCCGTCACTACGCGCAGATAGGTACGGGCGGTGGTCACGGCGGCAGCCTCGTCCGGGACCAGGACATCGACGACCCCGTTGGGTACCTGCACCGACATCGGCCCGACATCCTGTGGCGCCACCACGCCCAGTCCTGCACCTTCGATCATCGCCGGCCCGGACATGCCCAGGCTGCTGCCCTGGGTGGCGATGATCAGATCGCAGGAGGCGGCCAGCGCGGCATTCCCGGCGAAACAATAGCCCGCGACGATCGCGACGGTCGGCACCCGGCCGGAGAGTTCGGCCATGAGCCGGAAGGTGGGGACATCGAGCTGGGCGATGGCGGAGGTATCGGTATCGCCCGGCCGGCCGCCGCCGCCCTCGGCGAAAACGACCACCGGAAGTGATCGGCGGCGGGCGAGCTGCAGCAGGCGGTCGGTTTTCTGATGGTTGTGCACGCCCTGGGTGCCCGCGAGGACGGTGTAGTCGTAGGCGAGTACCGCGATCGGCACATTGTCGACGGTCGCGGTGCCGGTGAGCAGACCGTCCGCCGGAGTGGCGGTGATCAGGTCGTCGAGATCGCGGCGGCGGCGTTGCGCGGCGATCACGTATCCGCCGTACTCGGTGAAACTCCCAGGGTCCACCAGGCCGGAAATGTTCTCCCGGGCGGTGCGCAGACCTTTACCGTGCCGGCGATCGACCGCGGCGGGACGGGCCGCGTCCAGCGTCAGCCGTTTCCGTTCGTGGACTTCGGCCAGATCGGGCCGGATATGCGCCGGATCGATTTCGGTGGCTGTTATCGCTTGTACCGCGCCGGCGCCGGTTCTGGTGAAGAGTAGCAACGGATCCTCGGCGGCGACGGCCTCCCCGATCTTCACCAGTACTTCGCCCACGGTTCCGGGCCGATCGGCGCGGACCACGTGCTCCATCTTCATGGCTTCGAGAACCAGCAGCTCGGCGCCGGCCGCCACCCCGTCACCGGGGGATACCGAAACCTGCACGACGACACCGGGTCGACTCGCGGCAAGAGCATTCTCGGGCACGGTGTCTCGTCCGCTACGCTCCGGCGCAACGGCCCACCCGGCGTTACCTTCGGACGCGGTCTGCGCGCCCCGGCCGGCAGCCTCCACGGCGGCAACCAGATCGGAGGTCCGGGCATCGACAAATCCCGTATCGACCCCGCCCGTCGTCAGCGCCGGCTCGGCCAGCAACACGCGTAGTAACCCGATGTTGGTGACGACACCGTCCAGGTCGAATTCGCCCAGTGCGCGGGCCGCCCGCGCAGCGACCGAATCGCTTGCGCCGTGGACGATCACCTTGGCCAGCAGGGAGTCGTAACGCGGGTTCATCGGGTAACCGGCGTAGCCGTGGGTGTCCACCCGGATGCCGCGTCCGGCCGGCGGCTGGAAACGGGTGAGCTCACCGGCACCGGAGGCGACGGTGCCGTCCGCCCGCACAGTTTCGGCATTGACCCGCACCTGTAGTGCGGTCCCGCGGCTCGGCACCCCGCGGTCGAGACCGAGTTCGGCGAGCGTTTTCCCGGCGGCGAGTTCCAACCCGATCTCGACCAGGTCCAGCCCGGTGACCTCCTCGGTCACCGTATGTTCGACCTGAAGCCGCGGGTTGACCTCGAGAAATACGAACTCAGCACCGGTGACGAGGAACTCGACGGTCGCGAGCCCCCGGTACGCGCCCACCAGTTCCGTCGCGGCCCGGTGCAGGGCGCTCCGCAGCGTATCGGGCAGTGCGGGCGCGGGCGCGATCTCGATCAGTTTCTGGCGACGCCGCTGCACACTGCAATCCCGGTCGCCCAGCGCAACGGCCCCTACCCCGTCCCCCGCGACCTGCACCTCGATATGCCGGGCCCGGGTGAACAGCTGCTCGACGTACACGGTGCCGTCACCGAAGGCCGATTGCGCTTCGGAAGCGCTGCGGCGCAGTGCCTCGTCGAGTTCGGCAGGGTCGCTCACCGGACGCATTCCCCGGCCACCGCCACCGGACCGGGCCTTCACCATCACCGCTGCTCCCGGCTCGAGGCCGGCGAGGAATTCATGGGCCTGCGCCGCGGGCACACCGGGCGGCACCGCGATACCGAGCTCCGCTGCCCGTGCTCGGGCCGCGGTTTTGTCACCGAACAGTGCCAGCGCCGCCGGGTCGGGACCTACGAACCTCGGCCCCGCCGCGGCGCAGCGGCGAGCGAACGACGGGTTCTCCGAGAGGAATCCGTACCCCGGATGCACCCCGTCGCAGCCGGTCTGCAGGGCGGCGTCGACGATCGCGTCGATATCCAGGTACGCGGCGGGGCCGGCACCCGGCAGTTCGACCGCAACATCCGCCCGCGAAATATGCAGGCAGTCGGCATCATCCGCCGGATGGACGGCTACAGTCCGCATGCCGAGCGCCGCCGCCGTGGCCATGATCCGGACCGCGACCTCGCCCCGATTGGCGACCAGCAGCGTGGTGACCGGGCGCGCAGTCACCGGTCGGCCCTGCGCAGTACGATCCCGGCAGCTTCGCGATCCCACACTCCGTCGTGCACACCGGCGTCCCGCAACACGTGTTTGTGCACCTTCTGGGTGGGTGTTTTCGGTAGTTCGTCACGAAATTCCAGGTAGCGCGGCACCATGAAATACGGCAGGTGGTCTACCAGGTAGCCGATGAGTTCCGGCGGGTCGAGGGTTGTGTTCTCCCGGGGCACCACGACCGCTTTGATCTCGTCCTCGGTGAGGTCGGAGGGCACCCCGACCACCGCGCTTTCATACACTGCGGGATGGGTATTGATCGCGCGCTCCACCTCGAAACTGGAGATGTTCTCGCCGCGGCGGCGCAGCGCATCCTTGATCCGGTCGCTGAAATAGAACCGGCCTCGGGCATCGGTACGGAACGCGTCGCCGGTGTGCACCCAGCCGTCGACCAGCGTCTCGGCCGTCTTCTCCGGCAGATTGTGGTAGCCGCTCAGGACGGTCGACGGCTCGTCCGGACGCACCCACAGCTCACCGACCGCACCGGCCGGCACATCCTGCCCGGCGGAGTCCACCAGCCGCAACGCGAATCCGGGACGCGGGAACCCCGCGGCGCCGCCCGCGACGGTCTCGGGTGGACCGTTGAGCACAACCCCGATCTCACTCATCCCGTACACCGAGGCCACCGCCACACCGAAGCGCCGCCGGAAGCCGGCGATATCGCTGGCCAGCGGCGCCATTACGGCCAGTTCGAGGGGGTTGTCGGCATCGCCCGGCTCCGGTGGGCGCTGTTGCAGCAGTTCGGCCATCGCTCCGAGGGTGACAGTGACGGTGATGCCGTGTTCGCGAACAGTCGGCCAGAATTTGCTGACCGAGAATCCCGGCTCGATAACACACCGGGATTCGTGGATCAGCGCCTGATACACCCCGTACCACTGCCCCGCGAGGTGGAACAGCGGCAAGGTGACCAGTATCCGGTCGCCGGCATGCGGCCGCCGCTGGTCCTCCCGGGACGCGTAGGTGTAGGCATGTGCATGCGACACCAGAACACCTTTCGATACGCCTGTAGTGCCGGAGGTGTACATATACGCCATCAGGTCGGCGGGGTCGAGGTGTTGCGGCGCGGCCGGTTTCGCGGTGGCGAGCTCGTCGAACCCGAGGACGCGGAACCGGCCGCGCAACTCGTCGGCTGCCGCCGGATCACCGTGTATCACCAGGGTGCGCAGCGCGGTGAGATCATCGGCGATACGCGCCACCCGTTCGGCACAGGCGGCATCGAGTACCAGGGTCGATGCGCCGGAGTCGTTGAGGATATGACTCAGGAACGAACCTTTGTACGCGGTGTTGACCGGTACCTCGACCATCCCGCCGAGGGCCGCACCGGTCCAGGCATGTACCGCGTCGAGCGAGTTGTCCAGCAGCAATGCCACCGGCTGCTGCCGGCCCACCCCGAGCTGCGTGAGACCACCGGCGATACGCAATGAGCGCGCGTAACTTTCTGCCACGGTGTATCGGCCGTCCGGCCCGATCTGGGCGAGCTCATCGGGAATGCTTTCCAGCACGCGTTCGTAGACCGCGCTGATCGTCCGACGCTGGACGTCCGGTAGACCCATGGCACAATAGTTTACATTCATGTCAAGTAGATGGAGGTCGTTATGCACGGAATCGGGGGCCGGACCCTTACCGAGCCCGAAAAACGCAATCTGCTGCTGGACTCCGCCGAGCGCACCTTCTGCCGGCTCGGTTACGCCCGCACGACCATCGCCGCCCTCGCCGGCGAAGCAGGCGTCACCCGCCCGACGGTCTACGCCTACTTCCCGTCCAAGGACGACGTCTTCCGCGCGCTCGCCGAACGGGTCCGCGACGAATTCCTCGCCCTGCAGGAAAGTATCGACGCCCCCTCTCCTGGTGCCACCGGCCGCGCCGGAATCGTGGCCTACCTGCACGCCTACGTCCGGCACCGGGGGATGCTCACCGTCATCGGGCATCAGGCACTCGCCGATCCGGAGATGCGCGCGCTGCACACCGAGGTCCACGAACGCCCGACCCGGCGGCATGCCCGATTCCTGACCCGTCTGGCCGACCGGGGCGAGGCCACTCTCGCCGCACCGGCCCACGCCCTGGCCGAGATGGTGACGGGTATCGTCATGCGTTTCGCCGATATCGCCGACGACGATCCCGACCGGCTTCCTGAACTGACCGACGATCTCGTCGCTGCCTACCACCGTCTCACCGGCCTGCGTTCCTGAACCCGCATCCCGCACGGCCGACCGCGCTGTCCCATTCCAGGGCACGGCCGCTCGACAGTGGTGGCCACCGCCGGTAAGGATGAGCGGGTGGTCAGCCGCCGAGATCAGATCAAACGTGTTGCCGCCGGACTCTTCGTGGAGAACGGAGTGGCAGGCACCAGCGTCCGGGATATCGCAGAGGGGGTCGGCATGCTGTCCGGCAGCCTCTACCACCATTTCCCGTCGAAGGACGCGATAGCGTTCGCGATACTCGACGATTTCCTGACCGACCTCAACTCCCGCTACCGCTCCGTACTGCCACATGTCAGCGGGATGCGCGAAGAGTTGCGCGCGCTGGTCTACTCGTCGATCGAAATCGCCGAGATGCATCCGTATGCCACCGAGATCTATCAGAACGAGATGTCGTACCACGGGCCGGCCGCCCCCGATGCGATCGCAGAGGCGGTGCGTACGGCCCATACGTTCTGGATCGACGCCGCCACCCGGGCGAGCGCGAACGGGGAGCTCCGCACCGGACTCGACCCCGTCGATTTCGCGCGGATGCTGCGCGAAGGGGTGTGGTGGTCGATCCGGTATCACCGCGAACATCTGTCGGCGCGGCGCGACGAGGTGACCGACACCGTGGTGGCGGCCTTTGTAGACGGCGGCGCCGCCCCGGCTGCCACCGATGCGAACAGCGCTCCGGATAGCGTAGACCGTTCGATCGTCGACCGGCTGGACCGGATCGAGCGCCGGCTCGAAGAATTGACGAAGCGCCTGGTCGACGGGCTGTAGACGGCTTCCTGCCGGTCGGGTGCGCGGTAACTTGTTGACAGAAGCAGTGGCACAGGCCACACTCTCAAGCGATCGCTTGGTTCATACCAAGCGCCTGCTTGATTGGTGGTGGTCTCATGAGACGTACCCGGGTACTCGCCTGGGTGCTGGCCGCGGCATTGTTGCCGGCGGCATGTGCCCAGGTCCGTGAACCGGTGGACGATTACATCGTCATCGGGATGGACGAGGATTCGACGGGGCCAGGAGCGTCGTATTCGACAATCGCCGGCGATACCGTCCGCGCCGCGGTCGACCGGCTCAACGCCGACGGCGGGATCGGCGGCAAAGAGGTCCGGCTGGTGGTGGAGAACGACGAGAGCAGTCCGACGAATACGCCCTCCATCATCCGCAAACTGGTCGACCAGGGCGCCTCCGCAATCGTCCTGGCGACGGGTAGCGGTTCGGCGTTGCAGGCCAAGCAGATATCGCAGTCCACCGAGGTCGTCACCATTGCGCCCACCGCACTGACCGATGCCGTCGCCGGACCTCCGGGTAACGAATTCGCGTATATGGTGCCCAATCCGCTGGCCCAGTACGCCGACGTCTACTGCGGCGCCTTCGCGGCTCAGGGTAAGAAGCGGCTCGGAGTGCTGGCCGATTCCAGTCCCGCGATCGCGGGCATCCTCGATACGCTCTACCCGAAGTTGCGGGAGTGCATCGATATCGTCGGCACCCAGAAAGCCGCCGTCGATGCCGCCGACCTCACCGCCGGGGTGAGCCGGCTGCTCGACAGCGACCCGGATGTGGTGCTGGTCGCGAGCGTCGGCGGAAATTTCGAACTTCTCGCACAGAACACGGTGCACCGGCTCGCGCCCGGGTTGCAGCGCTTCTCGCTGGCGTCGATCGGAAACCAGCCCCAGTCGTGGAAACTCGCCGCACCCGGCTCCCTCGACGGCCTCGTATACATGGGCAGCCTGAGCGATAGCAACCCGCGGACCACGCAATTGCAGGACTGGCTGCGGACCGTCAAAGGACCGGACTACTCACTGACCGCCTACGACGCCCAGGCCTACGACTCGGTGATGCTGCTGGCGCGGGCGATCGAACTCGCCGGAACCCACACCGATCGGCATCGGCTCAACGAAGCGATGCAGCAGGTCCGGGATGTTCCGGCAAGCTTCGGTCAGGCACCGCTGACCCTGTCGTTCGCGCCGGACGACCATATCGCCCCCGATTCGGCCTGCGGTCTGGTGCTCGTCGAATTCGGCCCCGACAACGTTCCCACCGGCCCCTGGCCGGAGTACCAGCCGGAATGCACGCCGAAGGGGGCCGGGCGATGAGTGATCCGCAGTTGTGGCTGGCCGCCATAGAAATCGGCTGTTTCTTCGCGCTCGTCGCCTTGTCGATCTACCTGGTCGTGGTGGGTGCTTCGTTCTTCAACTTCGCCGCGGGCCCGTACGCGATGGCCGCCGCACTACTCGCCGGGTACGCCGCCGCGCACTGGGGCGTGCCGGTCCTGCTCGGCGCGGTCCTGGGCATCGCAGTGGCCGTGGGGATATCGCTGATCACCGAGATCGTGGTGGTCCGGCCGGTACAGCGCCGCTCGGGCGGCGCCGAACTGCCCGCCCTGGTCGCTGTCACGGCGACGCTGTTCGCGATTCAGCAGCTGGCGGGCACAGTCTTCGGCCGGACCCCGGTGCCGGTGCCGAATCTCCTCGGACTCCCCGACTTCCGTATCGGGTCGGTGGGTGTACAAGGGACGACGGCCACCATCATCCTGGTTACCGCGGTCGCGCTGGCGGCCACCGTGCTCTGGCTCCGTGCCACCGCCACAGGCCAGCTGTTGCGCGCCGTCGGTGACAACCACGACGCGGCCCGGATGATCGGCGTGAATGTGAACCGGGTGCGGTTGTGGGCCTTCGGCCTGTCCGGCGCCATCGCCGGGATCGCGGGAATCATCTTCGCGGCCAAATCCGGTGCCCAGTTCACCAGTGGATTGTCCTGGACGCTCACCGGATTCCTCGCCCTGGTCGTCGGGGGCACCGGTAAACCGTGGGCGCCCCTGATCGGTGGGCTCGCGCTCGGCTGGGTACAGGTGTTCGGCAGTTTCTATTTCGGCGCGACCGGAAGTTCGATCGCCATATTCCTGGTCGCCCTCGTGTTCTTCGCGTTCCGGCCCGAAGGCCTGTTCCAACGAAAGGTGCGGGTGTGATGGCTGTTGTCACGACCACCGAAACCGCTACCCCGGCCACCAGAACCGGTACGACCGCCGCGCGGACCGTACTCGGGGAGCTGGGAATCTGCCTGGGCGTCCTCGCCGCCGTACTGCTCTGGATGGGGCCCAGCCTGTATCGGCAGGATCTGGTGTTCCTGGCGGCCACCTACGGGCTGGTGGCGTTGGGTATGTATCTGCCGTTCGTCCTGGCAGGTTCGCTGTCCATGGCCTACAGCGCCTATGCGGCCATCGGCGCGTACGCGGTCGCGTATCTGTCGGTGAAACAAGGCCTTTCCCCCTGGTGGGGCTGGCTCGCCGGAATGGTGATCGCGGCCGCGGTCGCCCTCGTCCTCGCCGTGGCGACCAGGAAGCTGTCCGGGTTCTACCTCGCCGCCGTCACCCTGCTGTTCGCGATCGCGTTCGAGCACTGGCTCGGCGACGCCACCTCGATCACCGGCGGATCGTCCGGAATCGCAAATATTGCGGTGCCCTCGGTGTTCGGCTGGGAACCACCCCGTTACGCCCAGGTGGTGGCCGCGATCGCCTTCGTCTGCGTGGTCGCGGTGCTGATCGACAGGTTGCGCCGGTCGGCGTGGGGGCTCACGCTGTCCGCGGCGCGGGAGAACGCGCCCGCGGTTCGGTCCGCCGGGATCTCCCCGACCCATCTGACCGTGGTGGCGCTGGCCGTCGGCGCGGCGATCGCCTCCACGGGTGGTGCACTGTTCACCGTCTCGGTGCAGGCGGTGACGCCGGAGACCTTCGGCCTGGACCTGGTGTTCCTGGCGATATTCATGCCGATCATCGGCGGCCGCGGATCGGCGTGGGGCGCTCCCCTGGGGGCACTGATCGTCGTGGGAGTCACACTGAACATGCCCGGATATCAGGGATCGGGTGAGCTGCTGCTGGCGGTGGTCGTCCTGGTGATCCTCTTGCTCGCGCCCGGCGGAGTGATCGGCTGGGGACACCGGATTCTGCAACGGCTCATACCGTCCCGGACCATGGACAGGAGGTGACGACGATGGCATCCACAGCTCTGCTGTCCGTGACCGGGTTGACCAAGCGCTACGGCGGCGTCACCGCGGTCGACGAGGTGAGTTTCGATCTACCCGCGGGCCGCGTGCTCGGACTGGTCGGCCCGAACGGGGCAGGAAAGACCACCTTGGTCGACTGCATCGTGGGCACCCAGACCCCGGACTCGGGCACCGTACACGTCGACGGTCGTGCCCTGCCCGACGGTCCCGCAGCGCGGGCACGGGCCGGGCTGGCCCGCACCTTCCAGCATCCGCAGCTGGCGCTCGAACTGACCCCGGTGCAGAACATCGTGCCCGGTATCGTCGGCCGGTCGATCGGTTCCTACGGTGCCTCGTTGCGGGCGCTGCTCCGCGGACTCGCGGGCACGCCCCGGACGGTGCTCGACAGGGCGGCGGCAGTGGCCGCGGAGTACGGGGTCACCACCGACCGTGTGCCCACCGGCAGCCTCGGTCTCGGCTCCCAGCGGCTGGTCGAAATCGCCCGCGCGATGGCCGCCGAACCGCGGGTGCTGCTGCTGGACGAGCCGTTCGCCGGATCCGATACCGAAGGGATCGCGGCGATCTCGCATGCCGTGCACCAGGTCCGCGAGGCAGGGCATTCGGTGGTGCTGGTGGACCACAATGTCGACCTGATAGCCGAACTGGCCGATTCGGTGGTGCTGCTGGCCGACGGCGCGGTCGCGTTCACCGGCAGCCCGCAGGACTGTATGCGCAGCACGGAAATGCAATCCGTGTACTTCGGCACCACCGAGGAGGCTCGATGATCAGCGCCCACGGACTCACCGTCCGCTACGGGAAAGCAGTCGCCGTCCGCGATGTGGCGTTCGAGGCCCGCTCCGGGGAGGTCACCGCGGTGGTGGGGCCGAACGGGGCCGGCAAGTCGAGCCTGCTGTCTGCGGTGTTCGGCAGTACACCTGCCACCGGAACCGTCACCGTCGACGAACACGATCTCGGTGGCGATCCGGCCCAGAAGAGGCTGCGCACCGGAGTCGCCTTCGTCCCGCAGGGCCGGCAACTGTTCCCGCGCCTGACCGTACGGGAGAACCTGGAGATCGGGGCCCGGCTGCTCGGCGCCCGCAACGATGTCCTCGAATCGGCGTTCGACCGCTTCCCGATTCTGCGGACCCGTGCGAAACAACTCGCTGGTGTGCTGTCCGGCGGGGAACAGCAGATGCTGCTGCTCGCCCGGGCCCTGCTGGTCGAACCGCGGGCGCTGCTGCTCGACGAGATGACCACCGGGCTCTCCCCGAAGATCGCCGGTGAACTGCTCGACCACGTCCGCGCACTGGCGGATTCGGGTATCACGGTGCTCGTCGCCGAGCCGGCGCTGTACCGGGTGGCCCGAATCGTCGACCGCGGGTACGTCATGATCCGGGGCTCGCTTTCCGAGCCGAAGGACACCGCCGACGCACTCGATACCGCCTACCGGGCATCCATGGGGATGCTCGAGGAAGCGCTGTGATGGATCACGTTCCCCTAGCCGATATCGCCCCCGCGTTCACTGCGGACCCCGAGTCCTGCACCGGATATTCCGTCAGCGACCTCGTCCGCACATGGGGTGCCACCCGCGCGGACGAACCCGCCTATATCAGCCCGGACGGCGCCACCACCTGGGCCGAATACGACAGCCTCGCGGACCGCGTCTGCGCCGCGCTACGCGCCCTCGGCGATATTGCGGCGGTCACGGTGTACCTGCCCGATACCGTGGAGTTCCATGCCGCGCTCGTCGGCGCCTACCGGGCCGGGGTCCTCGCCGTCGCTGTCGGGGCCCGTTCCGGACCGGCGGAATTAGCTCATCTGATGTCGGCCTCGGGGTCGACCGTGCTGGTGACCGCCGGGGAGAACCGCGGTGTACCGGTCGCGAAACTGGTGCAGGAGCTGCGGCTGCGTGATACGACGCCGGCGCATGTGGTGCTGGTCGAGGGGGCACAGGTCATCCTGGAGAGCGCCGCGGCACCGAGCGACCGGGGTCAGGGCTTCCGCGGGTTCTCGGTAGACGATATCTGCTTGCTCAACAGCACATCCGGCACCACCGGACGACCGAAACTGGTCATGCAGACGCAGCGCCGGTGGAGCACCTTCGCCGCGATCGCCTGCCGCAACGCCGATATGGGGCCCGAGGAGGTCGTTGCCGCATTCGTGCCCGCGCCGTTCGGATTCGGCCTGTGGACCTCGCATTTCCTGCCCGCACTGCTCGGCCGGCCGGCACTGGTGATGAGCCGGTTCGATCCGGCGGTCGCGATCGATCTGATGGCCGAGCATCGCGCCACGATTCTCGCCTGTGTGAGCACCCAGTTCCGGATGATGCTGCAGACACCGGACCGGGAACTGTCGGGCGCCGAGGCCTTACGTGCCATGTTCACCGGCGGCGAGGCCGTGCCCTACGCCGAGGCCAAACGTTTCGAGGAGGCGACGGGGGCACTGGTTCTGCAGTTCTACGGCTCCAACGAAACCGGGGCGGCGAGCGGCACCACCGTCCACGACGACGAGGAGACCCGGCTCGGTACCGGCGGGCGCCTGATCCCGGAGATGAACGTCCGCATCCTCGACGACGGGACGAACGAGGGCGGTACGGGTATCCGGCGCGGACAGCCCGCGGTACACGGACCGCTCATGTCCCCCGGCTACTGGAACGACGAGGCCGCGAACGCCGAACTGTTCACCGGCGACGGATGGATCCGGCTCGGTGACATCGTCGAAGTCGACGAGAGCGACCGGCTGCGCGTGGTGGGGCGGCTGGCGGATCTGATCATCCGCGGTGGGAAGAACATCTCCGCGCTCGAAGTGGAGGACTACATACGCGAGCATCCCGCCGTGGAAATGGTCGCCGCGGTCGGGGTCCCCGACCCCCTGTTCGGTGAACGGCTCTGCGCCGCCGTCACTCTGACCGCGGGGGCCGGGCAGCTGACGCTCGCGGACCTGAACTCGTGGTTACGCGAACAAGGGATCACCCGGGAGTACCTGCCGGAACGGCTGCGGGTGCTCGAGCGGATGCCCTTGGCGCCGGGCGGCAAGATCGCCAAGGCGCAGGTCAAGCAGATCGCCGAGAGGAGTGTGGAAGATGCAGACGGACAACACGACAAAGAGTGATCTCGACGGTCGCACCGCTGTCGTCACCGGCGCGGCGCGTGGCCAGGGTCGCGCCGTCGCGCGGGCACTCGCCCGGCGAGGTGCCACCGTGCGGCTCGCTGACCTGTGCGCGGCCGGCGATACCGCCCCCTATCCCCTGGCCACCGCAGACGATCTGGCGGAGACTGTCCGCCTGATCGAGGCGGACGGCGGACACTGCCACACTTCGGTACTCGACGTCCGGGACGCCGCCGCCGTAACAGCCTTCGCTCATGCCGCGGCCGAACAGTCGGGCCGGATCGATATTCTCGTCACCTGCGCGGGAATCGTGGGCTTCGCGCCCGTCACCGAACTCTCCGACGCCATGTGGTCGGATATGCTCGCCACCAACCTGACCGGGACGTTCAACTGTCTCCGCGCGGTCCTGCCCCATATGACCGGTGGGTGGGGCCGGATCGTCGCCATCTCGTCGATGAGCGGGCGGCAGGGCACCCCGAACCTCGCGCACTATTCGGCGTCCAAATGGGGTGTGATCGGTCTGGTCAAATCCGTCGCGCTCGAATACGCGGAGACCGGTGTAACCGCGAATATCGTCTGCCCCACCAATGTCGACACTCCGATGCTGCACAACCCCGCCCTGTATTCCCTGTTCGCCCCCGACCTGGACAATCCCACCCGGGAAGAGGTCGAGCCCCGGTACGCGCGGATGAGCCCCATGCGGATCCCGTGGTGTCCCCCCGAGGCGATCGCCGACGCGGTCGATCATCTTGTCGGTGAATCCGGGCGCTATACCACTGGGTCGGTGCTCGACGTGGGACTCGGCGGGACTGCCCGGATGCCGTGAGGATCGCTACTCGATCAGTCCAGGTCGGAGAGGTCGAGCACGAAACGGTAGCGGACGTCGTTACGTTCGAGCCGGTCGAGGGCTTCGTTCACCCGCCCCGACGGCAGGACTTCGACATCGGCGGTGATGTCGTGCCGGGCACAGAAGTCCAGGAGGGCGGTGGTGGCGGGTCGGCCGCCACTGCCGGCCGACCCGAGTCTCTTGCGGCCGATGAGGAGATCGGTGGTCTGCACGGTGACCGGCCCCAGATATCCGACTTGGCTGAGTGTTCCGTCGAGGGCGACCAGCCGTAGGTAGGGCCCGAGATCGTGCGGGACGGAAATCGTATCGATCACGACATCGAATCTGTCCCTGGCTGCGCTCATTTCGGCAGCATCGGTGGAGACCAGGACCTCGCGCGCGCCGAGTCTGTGGGCATCGGCGGCTTTGTTCTGTGTTCTGCTGACTACCGCGGTGTCGGCACCCAGCGCGACGGACAGTTTGACCGCCAGATGACCCAGGCCGCCCAGCCCGACCACCGCGACGCGGGTGCCCGGTCCGACCCCGAGTGCGCACAGCGGCTCCCAGACCGTGATTCCGGCACATAACAAGGGAGCCGCACCGGCGGGGTCGAGTCCATCGGGCAGGTGGTAGGCGAACCGGTCGCGGACCAGGTATTCCCGGGAGTAGGCACCCAGGGTCGCCGATCCGTCGCGCCGGTCGGTGCCGCCGTAGGTGAGGGTGGGAAAATCGCCGCAGAAATTCTCCTGACCGGCCCGGCACATGCCACATTCACCACAGGAGTCGACGATGTTGCCTACCGCGACCGGATCGCCGATATCGAATCCGGCCACCTCGCGGCCGACTTCTGTGACCACGCCGGTGAATTCGTGTCCGGGTACGAGCACCGGGTCCCGCTCGCCGCGATAACCACGGACGGCATGGAGGTCGGTACCGCAGACGCCGCAGTAGTCCACTCGCACCGCGATATCGTCCGGGCGAAGTGCACGACGCAGGACGGGTGCCCGCTGTAGCGTCGCCGCGTCCACTGCGTGCCAACCGACCGTTTTCCGCATTCCCAGCTCCTTTAAACAGACTATTCTGTCTATTGAGCGTAGCCCCGGATAGACGATCAGTAAACAGACTGTTCTGTTGTAAATTGGGTGCCATGACCGATCGACCCCTGACCGCCCGCGGCGCCGCCACCCGCGACCGCATTCTCGAGGCGGCGACCCGCGAGTTCGCCGCACACGGTATCGCCGGGGCCCGGATCGAACGGATCGTCGCGGACGCACGCACGAACAAAGCGCAGCTCTACGGCTATTTCGGCAACAAGGAAGCCCTGTTCGACGCCATCTTCACCGGTTCGCTGGAACGCATCGTGAACGTCGTGCCCATCGACGCGACCGATCTCGCGGACTGGGCGGTGCGGTTGTACGACGAATACCTCCGCCGACCCGACCTGATCCGGCTTGCCACCTGGGCCCGCCTGGAGCGCCGGCCCGCCGGGCACCTGGTGGACGATACCGACCGGCTCGACGATCACAAGCTGCGTGCCATCGCCGGCGCGCAAGCCGCGGGCCTCGTCTGCCCCGGCGATCCTTTCGACGTGATGGCCCTGGTGATCTCGATGTCCATGGCCTGGTCGCCGGTCAGCAATGTCTACGCCGCCACCGCGGAGGAACCGCGGGAGACGCACGACCGGCGCCGTACGCTGCTCCGCGAAACCGTCCGGCGCGCCGTGATGACAACCTGACCACCGCAGCAATGCGCGTTCGCCGGGTCCGCCTTCGCCCTTGCCGAGGACCGCGCGGACAGGAGCGCCGGTTACGGTGACGGAACCGGTGTGAACAGGAGTCGCTCATGGTGCGGTTGGATCATCTCGTCAACGTGCTCGGCGGATACGGCGTGCGGTTACGCTGCTGCCCGGTATCGCGGGCGACCATGCTCCGCAGCGTCGCGATGCACGATGCCACCGGGTCCGAGGCAGCGCCCGGAGATATCTTCCTCGCCGTCGGCGCCGGATCGGTGAGTGCAGCGGTGCTCGGGGCGCGGTCGGCGAAAGCAGTCGCGGTGCTGGTACGTGGCGGTGCAGAAGCCGAACGGGAGGCGGCCGCGATCGGGCCCGGCGGCGGGGTCGCGGTGCTGGTGATGGATCCCGCCGTGTCGTGGAGTCAGATCACAGGTGTGGTGTACGGGCTGGTGCTGGAGGGGCGAGAAACCGCGTCCGGCCGCGGACCGACGGACCTTTTCGCGCTGGCGGACAGCCTGGCGGACGCGGTCGAGGGGGCGGTGACCATCGAGGACTCGCTCTCGCGCGTCATGGCCCACTCCACGCTGCACGGAACAGCCGACCGCGCACTGGCGGAGACCGTGCTACAGCGGCAGCAGCCGGTTGCATTGCGGGAGCTCTTCGAAACGCGCGGTGTGCCCGCGCATCTGCTGAGATCCGACGAACCGCTGTTCGTCGAACCGGAGACCGGACTCGGGCTCGACGGCCGGACGGTGGTCGCGGTGCG
Organism: Nocardia speluncae NBRC 108251; assembly: GCF_001613245.1. Taxonomy (GTDB): domain Bacteria; phylum Actinomycetota; class Actinomycetes; order Mycobacteriales; family Mycobacteriaceae; genus Nocardia; species Nocardia speluncae. The sequence continues at coordinate 541,904 of NZ_BDBZ01000001.1, forward strand.
CGTGGGCCGCGAACTACTGGGCTCTGTGTGGGTGGCCTGCGCGAAACCGTTACCCCCCGCCAGGCGGGGCGCGCTGACCGACGGTGCCCGCACGGTCGCCCTGCATCTGCTGCGGTCACGGGCCAGCGCGGACCTGGAGCGTCAGGTCGAATCGGAACTGGTGATCCGGCTGCTGGAGGGCAGCCCCGACGCCGCGACCGTGACCGGCCGGCTCGGCTTGGCGCCGGCACCGTTGCGAGTGGTCGCGGTGCGTGCGCAGATCGCGAGCGAACGCCATGCCGGTTTGCTGCTGGCCTTCGAACAGGCCACCTTCGGTTTCGGGTGGTCCCGCCCGGGACGCAGCACCCTGTCGGACAACACCGTGTACACGATCCTGCCCGGCGAACACGTCCGCACCGCCCGCGACTGGGTCGCCGGTTTGCGGGCCGCACTCCCGGCCCGAGTCACGTTGTCGGCCGGAATCGGCGGTCCGGCCACGGCTACCGACCTGCCCGACTCACGGCAGGAAGCGGACGAATGCCTGGCATTACACGAACAGCGGTCGACCGGTAGCAGCTTCCCCGCCTACGACGAATCATGGGGCGAGATCCTGTTGCAGCGGTTGCGCACCGCCGCGCGCACCGGCCGGATACCGGCCCGCGGCCCGGTCGCGGAGCTGCGCCGATACGACGGCGAGCACGCCACCTCCTACGTCGCGACACTGCGCGCATGGCTCGACGCCCAGGGTGATCTCGCCGAGGCTGCCACCCGGCTCGGCGTCCACCCGAACACCATCCGCAACCGGCTGCGGAAAATGCGTGAAGTCGCCGTCCTGGACCTCGACGATCCCCGCACCCGCCTCGCGATGACGATCGACCTCGCCGCATTCGACGACGACCGACCCCCCTTGTAGAAATCGAACAACTGACGGGACCAAAACTGTGCCACCCGGACATGCCTACGGGTGGGTTGACGCGTCATCATGGCTGTAAAGCGCATCGTTCGATATGGAGGTGAGCATGGCGCGCGTAACGAGTCGGCTCGACCGCGAACGAGCAGCACGGTGCCGGGTGGTGACCCCGGCACCCGGCTGAGCCCTTCGGCCATTCCCCCATCCGTGGAGCCGGTGTCGCAAGAACCCGGCTCCACGGAGTTCTGCCGTCGGGGCGGCCCTCTTCTCCCTCCGCCGCCCCGACGGCCGAACCCACTTTCCCCTGACGACCTGTAGGACGGATATGACCAGCAGCTCGCCCATCTGGCTGACAACGCACGCCCGCGCACAACTCGAGGCCGAGCTCGCCGAACTGCTCGCCGTCGAAAACGCCGGCCATACCGAGGCCGCCGACACACAAGATCAGTTCGCGGCCCGGCACCAGCGCCAGAACCGCATCGCGCATATCCGGAACCTGCTGAGCAACGCCGTGTTCGGCGAAGACCCGCCGGACGACGGAATCGCCGAACCCGGCATGGTGCTCACCATCCGCTACGACGGCACCGACGACACCGAAACCTTCCTGCTCGGCAGCCGAGATGCCGAACACAGCAACCTCGAGGTCTACTCCCCCGACTCCCCCCTCGGCGCCGCACTCACCGGCGCCCGCCGTGGCGAACAGCGAAGCTACAGGGTGCCCAACGGCACCGAAATCGCGGTCACTTTGCTCGAGGCAGTCCCGTACAGCCAGACAGTCACGGCAGCACCTCGCCCCGCCGGGTGATCGATCCGACGGCCCTGAGCATGCGCCCCCGCACCACCGAAATCACCCTGCTACACATGGATTCCCCAGCGATCGTCCGGGACGACCGGACGGTCGCCCTCTCCATCCACTCCTGGCTGTCGTCCCAATTCTGGGGTCTGTTCGGCCTGCCCAGCATCGACTGGGCACTGTCGGCACTCGCCTTCGGCACCGAAAAAGCTCCCCGCACCTACATCGCCCGCTACTACGACTATCCCACCACCTGGACCTCCGAGCCGCTCGCGGTGAACATGCCCGCGACCATCGGCCCCGGGCCCGGAATACTGGAAGTTTCCGGCCCGCTGACCTGGGAACGACGACGCCTGGTCGAACGCACCACCCTGGTGATCGCCCTGGCCGAACCCCTCGAACACCGGCTGCACACCGACCTCCCCGGACACCTGTGGGAGGGAGACCGCTGGCACACCACGGTCCTGATACCCGACGTCCGGCCGGGCGCACACTCACCGCGGCGATACAGCGAATCCTGGTAGGGCGGTCGCTCACCCGGTGAACCCTGCGCCGGTCTCGCCCCGGCTCCGGCACCTACATCAGGCGCAACCCTTACCATGCGATGCTTTTCAAACGTAGCCTGAAACACAATCAATGGCCCTGCCGATCATTCAATCGATCGGCGGGGCATCGCTTTCGCCGCACACGGACAGGAACCCGGCATGGCATATCAGGATCAGCAGGCCGCGAATGATCTGGTGGTCGATTTCGGTGCCGACGCGAATGTGGCGCTGCTGGATCGGGATCCGGATCGGGTCGCTGGCTGGTTCACGTTCGTGTGGGGTGGCAGGGCCCCAAGACGTTCAATATCCGGTTGACCGCGCTCACAGCGGCGTGCGGGTATTGGCGGGAACAACAGTGGCTGGCGGGTGATCCTCTGGTGCGGTTGCGGGCGCGGCCCGCACCACCTGATACGAGTAAGGCGTTGAGCCGGGAGCGGGTCACCGAGATCCTGGGATCGGATGCCCCGCTGCGGGAACGGGTGTTGTGGCACATGCTCTACCAATCCTGCGCGCGCCGAGGAGGTACTGGTGCTCGATGTGCCCGATCTCGATACCGCGAACCGGTGCGCGGTGGTGACGCGTAAGGGCGGGGCACGGGAGGTCATCGCGTGGCAGACCGGCACTGCGCGGTTGTTGCCGCGAATGCTCGCTGGACGTAAATCCGGCCCGGTGTTCCTCACCGACCGCAGAGCGCGATCTTCGCCGGCCCGCAACGATATCGATCCATCGACCGGGCGGAACCGCTTGTCGTATCGGCGTGCGGCGGAGTTGTTCGAGACCCACACCGAGCGCTACGGCGATGGTCCGTACACGTTGCACCAGTTGCGGCACTCCCGGCTGACCCACGCCGCCGAGGAAGGGGCCTCCACGCCGGTACTGATGAAGCTGTCGGGGCATACCTCGGTGCGCAGCCTCGCCAAATACGCGCGGGTCTCCGACGACGGCCTACGCCAGTATCAAGCCGACAGCGATCCCGCGGCGCGGCGGCGAGCGGGCCGGTGATCGGCAGATGAGATCCGCGCCCAAGTCCGACGTGCATGGCAAGGGCGGTCGGCGATGACGGGTGTGCCCGGGGAGCAGCTATTACAACAGTTGATGCGGATGGCGGACGACATGGTCGAACTGCTCAGCCGCCAGACCAGTCCCCACCTGCACAACACGTTGGGCGAGCTGGCCGAAGAGGTCCGAGCGGCACGCCGAGCAATCAGCGGTGCTGAGGAGCGCAGCCGCCTGCTGATCGAAGGCCGTGGGCGTGAAGTGGATCAGGGAGAAATCTCTCGTGGCGGCAGGAGCACCGAGCCTGGAATTCGCTCGCAGGAGATCGAATCGCGGTACGGCATCCCCGCCGCGCGGCAGCAGGAGTTCCAGGCATACGCCGACCGGAATGACCTGATGATCTATGTGCGACCGACGAATCCGGACTCGGTGCGGTGGATCAAGAACGGCTCCCCTGGTAAACCGGAGCTGATCAAGTTCAAAACGATCAATGCGCTCGATGTCGAGCTCGGTGCCCCGCCCGGCAAGCAGGGCCTGGTCGGATACTTTCAGTTCCCCGAGTCCGGGCCGGGCGATCTGCGCCTGCCCGAGCGCGGCACCATCCCCGATCACCACTGGAATCGCCTGCGGGCCAGGCTGGATCAGCGCATGTACGAATACCAGGCGCTGCAGCCGAAGATGGAAGCCCACATCGGCGCCGATCGCTTCCAGGTGCACGACGGTGTGGTGTACGGACGCAACACAGAAGGCGAATTCCGGCCGCTCACCGGGGATCACGACCTGTTCGATATCCGCCACGCCGACGGGCGCAGACTCACGCCCGAGGAGAACTTCCTGCACTTCGACCAGGCACACCTACACGATATGGGTATCGAGCACCCACCGCTGGCGAACTGGAACCCGATGACCAACCGCGATTGGAGCGAATACCTGAAGCTGATGGACTCGCACGGCCCGGATGGCGAGCCACTGGTGCTCTTCGCACCACGTCAAGAGCCCACCCTCGCCCACGTAACCGCAACCGAACGCGCCGAGATCGCCGACGACCGCGCCACCGTCCTACAAGGAGCGCTGCAGGACACCGAGATCCGCCTGGATCGTATGCGTGCCGAGCCCGAGTCCCCCGAACGTCGAGAGGCAATCACAGAGCTGGAACTACAGACCAGCGAAATCCACCAGATGATCAACCAGAACCTGGATGAAGCAACTGGCATTCACAACGAACACGATGTACCTGCCGCTACGGGTCCTTAACGGCACCCGTACCGGGCGTGCGCTTCAGACATGGCGGTCAGCTGGCTGGAGCAGCGAGCCGCCCGATATCGCGCGCCGACGAAGAGGACCGGGATCATGCCGACAGACAGCACCGACGCACGCAAGATCAACCGTTTGGAGGGCGCGGGCGGCTGCCCGATCACTCGGAACGCCGACGGAGTATGGCTGATACGGGACTACGCCGCCGCCCGCGCCGCATTGCGCAGCCCCGACACCGTCCAGGCCGGGTTAGGGGTCGAATCACTCGACAATATGCCCGCTCGTATCCGTCGCCCGGTGCTGTACCGCGACGGCCCGGAGCATCGGGAGCACCGGCGCCAGACCGCACGATTCTTCACACCCCGCCGGGTCGACGAATCGTATCGAGGCGTCATCGACAACCTGGCGGACCAGCAGCTGGCTACCCTTCGAGACTACGGCCGTGCGGACCTCACAGATCTCGGCTTCGGCGTCGCCATCGGCGTGGTGTGCTCGGTTATCGGCCTCACCGAGAGTCGTCCCGGACTGACTCGGCGGTTGGAGAGGTTCTTTCCCGAAGAGTTCGGTTCACCGGGATTCACTACCATCGACGGCCTCCGCTGGACGTGGCGGCAGGCACGGAACTGGTCGAGTATCTTCCTGAGCGATGTGCGCCCGGCGGTGCGCGCCCGCCGGACTCGGCACCGAGACGATCTGATCTCGCATCTGCTCGACGAAGGCTGCTCGTCGGTCGAAATTCTCGGCGAATGTATTACTTTCGCCGCGGCGGGAATGGTCACCACCCGCGAGTTCATCGCTGTTGCCGCATGGCACCTGTTCACCGACCAGCCCCTCCTGGACCGCTACCGCACCGCCGGGGAGCCGGAGCGTCTTGCCATCCTGCACGAAATTCTCCGGCTCGAACCCGTCGTCGGACACCTCTTGCGCCGCACCACGGCAGCCGTCGAACTCCCCGCCGGTGACGGATCGGTGACCGTCGGGCCCGGGCAGCTCATCGATATCGATATCGCGGCCACCAACACCGACCGGGCCGCGGTCGGCGACAGCCCGTTGACGGTATGCCCCGGCCGATCCCGCAACGACGCCACCGCCCCCGTGCTCTCGTTCGGCGACGGCGCACACAAGTGCCCCGGCTCGACGATCGCGATCGTCGAGACCGATATATTCCTCAGCAAACTGCTCGCCATGCCCGGGATCCGCATGCACTCGCCACCCCGGGCCGGTTTCAACGACGCAATCGGCGGCTACACCCTCCGGGGCATGATCGTCGAGGTCGATATTCCCAGCAGCCGACGGGCCCGGTCGAACGACCTGTGAACGCGGGATACCTCGCCGCGCAGCGTATTCGGCGTACGGCTCGAATCTCGGACCGATTTCGACTCCCGGCACCCAGCTGCGTTCATCGACCGACGGCCGGCACTGCCGCGAGACCTTCCTACAGGTCCTTACGGGCGAGTCGAAAACTGGCGATGTGCGCATCGCCGACCTGCCGAGCCGCCTTCGTCGATACCAGCCAGAGCCGCACCCGCAAATGGTGCGATATGAACACGTGCGGGGAATCGCCGGAAGAAGGCGCGCTTCGATGCCGGACCACCGCAAGGAAAGGGTCGCGGGACGAATCGGTGACACCGCCCCGGATTGCCGCTAGGTTCTGGTCGTGGACCGGCATCAAGAAGATTCAGCACCACCGACAGTGTTCCCACCTTCATCGGGCGTCCACATATCGATGGTGGTCTCAGGTCTGATCGGGATTGCGAGTGGCTGCTTGCTACACGTGACCATGTCTGCCGACTCGACGCCGACGTTCCCTGTAGTGGCTCCGATCGTCGTGGGTGCTCTTTCGCTTCTGGTCGGGCTGAGCTATTACATTCGCCCCTCGCCCGCTGTGACAATCGACGATCACGGGCTGACGCTCAGGCCATTCGGGCGAATCCCATGGGCTGCGATATCGCGAGTACATGTGGTCACAGCGAGAATCGATCCGAATACGAGATACTTGTCCATCGAGCTCGTCGAGCCCCACCCCGAGTTCACCGAAAGCCGTTGGCCCAGATGGATCTACGGCCCGATAGGAAAGCTCACAACCGGCCACCCGGTGACCATGCCGGAACGCTTGTTGCGCCCGGTATCTCTGGACGACGTCGCCGCCGAACTACACAGGCGAAAACCCGGCCTGATCATTACGGGATCCGGGCAATCAGCTTCCCTGGAAGCGAGCACCGGGCTGTGGCCACGTCGCTGGAGCCGGCGGTCGCTCCGGGGTGCGTCGGCAGCCGGTTCTCGGAGACACTGACGAGGCCTTGTCGCGGATGGTAGCCGATCTCCGGCGGCCGTCTCCACCGAGGAGCTACGAGCCTTCGTCGCCAGGCGGCTCGCCTATTGCACGGTGTGCCCGTGGCCGAAACCGCGGCCTGCAAGCGACAGCCGTATGATGACGTGTCCTCGGCATCGGGGAGAATCGGGTGCCGTTCGAGGGTTCAGTCCAGGAGCGCGCGGGCTTCGGCGATCAGGTCGAGTTGGTGTAGATAGTTCGGCGCGTCCAACCCCAGCGGTACACAGCGCCGACGAGGTACACCGGCCAACCTGCTGTTACAGCCGGGGTGATATGGATGAGATGACCGAGAGGCGTCGCCTTGCATTTCTGCGCGACGCGATGCGAGGCGATGTTGTCATCGTCTGCACTGTAGAACAGGATCAATCCCTGAGCTGCAAGCTGTTTCACCCAGGCGTTCACGGCAATTGCCGCCAGGCCACTGCCGCGGTGCGGTCCGCTTTCGTGACGGGCGCGGCCTGAGCTCGGGGGTGGTTGGCTCTCGGGATCATGTCCGGCTGTGTGGTCACCATGATGTGTGGTTGCTGTTGCCGGACCTGGCCGGCGCTACGCTCATTTGCACCACGCCATGAGATCCGCTGACCCGCCAGCCCGGTTCGGTCTCCTCGAGTTCGGCGACTGTCCCGGCGGCGATACCCGCGGCGACATCCGATTTGAGGGTACGCAAAGCGATCACACGAGTCGGGAAATATTGCGTGAGTGCGGTGAACGAGGTGGTGGCCGGCCAGTGACAGTCTCCGACGAGTCGCCGGTAGTTGAGATCGCCTTTGAGAATCACTGCGTCGGCGCGCGCGAGATCGGCACGCAGGTCGCCGGGCAGGTGATGAAAGGACAAGGGTGCGCAGTAGAACTCGTGAGTACGTACCCGCAGTCGGCCCGTCCGGAGTGCGGAATCCAGCCGGGCCGCGGTCGAGCGGGCCGCCCCCGGGATACCCGCGAGACGCTCGAGAGTCACCAGCAAGTCGGCGGTGGTGGCGTCCGACACGTAGTACGGCCGCGGTTTGAGGTGCAGGTCGATCGTGAGATCCCGGTGCAATTCCAGCAGGTGATCGATGAGAAAAAGGTCGGGGATCAGTTCTCGGCCGGCATTGTCGGCTATCAGGCAGATGACGCCCGGCGTGTGGGTCACGAGGTAGTCGGCCACCTCGGCGGACTGATCGTCGAGAATTCTGCCGGGCACATCGTGGTCGGTCGCCGGGGAATCCGACAGCCGGAAACCGAGGTCCGCCCGGTTTCCCCACAGCGCGGCGTGCAGAAGCGCGATCAGGTGCTCCCGCGGTACGCGGACGCCGGCCTCGGTCGCCGCCGACAGGTCGGCGGCGACCGCAGGGTCCTCGAGTTCGCCGCGTTTACGAGTGAACGGGTCGATCCCCCGCCACGCGCCGTGCCCGAAATAACCGACCGCGTCGAGCAGCAGGTGATAGAAGTAGCTTTCCGCCCAGAGGAACGGGACGTCGAGCCACCGCTGCCCGTACATTCGGCTTCCCCACCGGTCCCATCGCGACTTACCGGCTCCGCCGTCGGGCAGCGGCTGCACGGTTCCCGTGATGTGTTCACGCAACTCGTCGAGACGGTGCCGAATTTCGGGTGGGTAGGGATGCGCTTCGCCGACCTGTTCGATGATGGCGGGATGCCGGTGGGTGAGCACGCTCCATGCGAACGAACCCGGTTCGGTGGACACAATGGTCCGCGCGTCGCTCGTGCTCGAATCCATGGCACTCCGTTCGCAGATCGGCGAGGAGTGGTCACAATCGCCACTCCGGGGGCGCTGCTGAGCGTAGTCGCCGGCCGGCGAGCCGCCGGCCCTGCGGAGGCAGGTGATCGGATGCCCGGTCGGGGAACGACCTGGCCGAATCGGGTGCGCTCGTCGATCGGACGATCGGCGGCGGCGACGTGTTCAGTGGTCTATCCGGATTCTCTGGGAGACGTCCCGCGGGTTCGAGTACCGGTTGCGACACCGCAAGACCCGGACTCCGGCCCCTTCCCGGTCGCGTCCACAACGTAGTCCCGTCGCCTGCCGCGGTACAGCAGGAACGGGCACACGATCGCGGCGGCGACGAGGATGAGCCCGCCGGTGACGGTGGCGGCGCCGAGTCCATCGACGAACGCGTGGCGGGCAAGCTCGGTGAGGTGGGCGGCGGGTTCGGCCGGCAGCTGCTCGGAGACACTCAGCGCGGCGCCGAGGCTGGAGCCGACGGCTTCGGCGGCCTCCGCAGGGAGGCCGGCGGGCCCCTGATCGAGGATCGTAGCCCGGTACACGGCCGTTCCGATCGATCCGAGAACGGCGATGCCCAGAGCGGCACCGAGTTCAGTGGCGGTTTCCGAGAGCGCGGAAGCAGCGCCGGAACGGTCCGGGGGCGCGGCGCCGACCACCACGTCGGTGGCGAGGGTCATCATCGGCGCGATACCTGCGCCGATCAACGCCGAAGCAACAATGGCGTGGACCACACCGTCCCCGGCCGGAACACGGCTGAAGGCGAGCATGCCCCCGGCTGCCAGGACCGCTCCGGCTCCGAAGATCAGTGGATAGCCGAAGCGGGGCACAAGCAGGGACGCGAGTACCGCCATCCCACCGACGGACGCCACGACCGGAAGTATCGCCAGCGCGGCAACGAGCGGTGAAAGACCCTCGACGAGTTGCAGATACTGGGCGCTGTAGAGCATCACTCCGACGAGTGAGAACATCGCCAGACCCGCGCCGAGGATCGCGCCGCTGAAACGTGGATCGGCGAAGAGGCCCGTGTCGACCAGTGGTGCGCGGAGGCGGCGCTGCCGAAGGAGGAATGCCACCCCGGCAAGGAGACCGACAACCAGCGCGATCACCGCTTCCGGGGTGGGTGCGAGTTTTTCGGCAGTGGACTTTATCGCCCAGACAACCGGCAGGATGGCCGCGAACGACAGCAGCACGCTGGAGCCGTCCAAGCGTATCGGCGTAGGACTGCGGTACTCGGGGACGAGCCGGGGTGTGATCGCCAGCAAGAGCACGATGACGGGCACGTTGACGAGAAATACCGAGCCCCACCAGAAAGCTTCGAGCAGCAGCCCGCCGAGGACGGGGCCGAGCGCGATACCTGCGGACAGACTGGCGGTCCACATGCCGATAGCTTTGGTGCGCTCTTCCGGGTCTGTGAACAGGTTCCGGATCAGTGACAGAGTCGAGGGCATGAGCGTCGCCCCACCGATGCCCATCAGGGCTCTGGCCGCGACGAGCATCTCCGGGGTCGGCGCGAACGCCGCCAGTGCCGAGGCTGTACCGAACACGCCGGCACCGATCAGCAGCAGCCTGCGCCGACCGATCCGGTCGCCGATATTGCCCATGACAATGAGCAGACCCGCCAAGAGGAATCCGTAAGAGTCGAGAATCCACAGCGTCAGACCGGGGCCGGGGTTCAGTTCGTGGGTGATGGTGGGGATCGCGATGTGCAGGATCGTGATGTCCATCGAGGTGAGGATTACCGGCAGCGTGAGCACGGCAAGACCGAGCCATCGTGACCGCGGACCGGGCGGATGAGAGCGCGGATTCGACATGGGAGGACTCCAGAAAGACGTTGCGTATAACGTACGCAACACACGCTAGCGTATGAGATACGCAACGCGCTAGAGTCAGCCCGGAGGTGATCGCATGAGTCCCCGAGTAGGGCCGTCCGGCCCGCTGTCACGCGAGAAAATCGTCACGGCCGCAATCGAGGTCGCAGACGAACTGGGCTTGGACGCGATGACGATGAAACGCGTCGCCGATCGCCTCGGTGCGGGTGTGATGTCGCTGTACCGGCATATAGCCGACAAGGAGCAGCTGATCGAGGCGATGGTCGACCAGATCACCGGGGAATACGACTACCCCACCCAGACGGGACTCGACTGGCGAGCAGCCATGCATGTTCTCGCCCGGCAGGATTGGACCGCGTTCCTCGATCACCCCTGGATGCTCACTGCTACCGCGACGGTGACACCACCATTCGGCACCGCCTCACTGACTGCCATGGAGTGGGCGTTGACAGCACTCGAAGAGCTGGAATTGGCCCCACATACGGCGGCGCGCGCGATCATGACCATCAACAACTACGTTCAGGGCAGCGCCCGCGTCTTCCTCGGCGGCACACAGGGCGAAGCCGGCGACGACCCCGGCAGCAACTGGCAGCACCGCCTCGCCGATATCGACCTCAGCGCATTTCCGCGCCTCCACCATCTCATCACCCAACCCCTCCCGGCGGGCGAGCGCGACCCGTTCGCCGACGGGCTCGATATCATCCTGGACGGCATAGCGGCCGACCACCCATGAACAAACGGCCTACCGAGAGCCACACCACCGCTCCGACGGGCCTGTGAGGTGACAGCGACAGGAGAGTTCGACGGACGACGCGACGGGTGGTGTGGCTTTGCTTTTCAAGGTCTGTCGCCGCTTTTCGTCGACGACGCGAGGGCAGCCTATCTGCCCGCGGGGCCGGCAGGCCGGAGTGCGCAACACACTTGCCGCCGCCACACCCCCCTCGTAAAATATGACTTTCCTCACATTTTATTGCTTGGGTGTCGGTCGGCGGCGCAGGTGGAGGTGGATCGCACCGACGCAGCTCGGCGCGACGGATTCGCGGTCGTACCGAGATCGCAGAACAAACAATGTGCGGGCGGCGGAATCAGTGATCGACCGCGTGTCCGCCTTCGGTCGCAACGAAGCGCCGGGCCGGAACGGGGGCACTGGTACCAAGGAGAACGGTCATGTCCCGTTTGGTACGCAAGAACTTCGATTCACCCGAGGAAACTCGCCCCTTCGAAGCGGGCAAGGGGAAACTCGATCTGGTGAACCTCGACGCCGGCCCGGTAGGCCGTGCCGTCTTCGAGCCCGGCTGGCAGTGGTCGGAACATGTCAAACCGATCGCCGGTACCGAGAGCTGCCAGGCGCCCCATATGGGCTACTGCGTTTCGGGCCACCTGGCAGTGGCCATGGACGACGGCGAGAAACAGGAATACGGGCCCGGCGATTTCATGATCGTCCCGCCTGGGCACGACGCCTGGACCGTCGGCGACGAACCCTGCGTCATGATCGACTGGCAAGGGGTCGCCGACTACGCCAAGCGGTGATCCCGGCCGAGCACCGGCTCGGCCGCCCGGCCGGAGAAGGCACCTGGCACCCGGCCCCCGGTGATGCACAGATCCCGTGACCGGTTTACCCGACCGGGCAGGAATCAGCTGACCTGGCGGTCCCGGCCGCCCCAATACGGCTCGCGCAGGGTGAATTTCTGCAGCTTGCCGGTCGCGGTTCGCGCGAGTTCGTCCCGGAACTCGACCGAGGTCGGTGCCTTGTAGCCGGCCAACCGCTGCTTACACCAGGCGATCAGAATCGATTCGGTCGCACTACCGGCGTCCGCGTCCGGGTCGAGCACGACCAACGCCTTGATCGTCTCGCCCCACTTCTCGCTCGGCACCGCGATCACCGCCACCTCAGCGACGGCGGGATGGGAGAACAGGCAATCCTCGACCTCGATCGAGGAGACGTTCTCGCCGCCGGTGATGATCACATCTTTTTTGCGATCTGTAATGGTCAGGTAGCCGTCGTCGCCGATTTCACCGCCGTCGCCGGTGCGGAACCACCCGCCGTCCAGTACCGCCCCGCTTTCCCCGGGCCGGCCCCAGTAGCCGTCCATCACCACATTCGACCGGGCCAGCACCTCCCCCGCACCCTCCTCCGATTCTTCGATCCGCACCCGGACACCGAGTGCCGGGGCGCCGGCGCGGGTCAGCTTCGCCGCCTTGACTTCGGGCTCGAGATCGTCCCACTCCGCTCGTGCGCGGTTGACGGTGAGCAGCGGAGAGGTTTCGGTGAGGCCGTAGATCTGGATGAATTCCCAGCCGAGTTCCTGTTCCACGCGGGCAACGGTTTTCGTCGGCGGCGGTGCGCCGGCCATGATGATCCGCACCCGGTCACGGCCGGGGATCTCCCCCTCCCAGCTCTGCGCGGCGTCGAGGACGGCGGCCGCGACCGCGGGGGCCGCGCACATCACCGTGACGCCGTGACCGCGGACGCGCCGCAGGATTTCGGCGCCGTCGATAGTGCGCAGCACGATATGCCGGGCGCCGACGCCGGTCATCGCGAACGGCTGACCCCAGCCGTTGGCGTGGAACATCGGCAGCGTATGCAGGTAGACGTCGCGGTCGCTGATCGTCGCGTGCAGCCCGAAGGTGACGGCATTGACCCAGATATTGCGGTGGGTGATCTGCACCCCCTTAGGGCGCGCGGTGGTGCCGGAGGTGTAGTTGATGGCGGCGGTGGCGGATTCGTCGGGCTCCCATGGCCGCGGGACCGCACCCGGAGGCGCGTAGAGATCACTGTCGGCACCCAGCACGAATGTATGTTCGCAATCGATCCCGGCCAGTGAATCCGCGAGCTCCGGGTCCACGTACAGGACGCGGGCTCCGCAATCCTCGACGATATAACGCACTTCGTCGGGGCGCAGGCGGAAATTGATCGGCACCAGCACCCGGCCCCATCCGCTGACACCGAAGAACGAGGTCAGCAATCGGCTCGAATTGTGGCTGACGACCGCGACCCGGTCACCGGCTCCGATACCGAGTTCGTCGAGCCGGGCGGCCTGCCTGCGGGCGAGTCCGGCGATCTCCGCATAAGTCGGCGAGCCCTGGCTGGGCGCGGGCTGCACAGGTTCGTCGACCACACCGATCCGGTCGCCGTACACGGTTTCGGCGCGGTCGAGGAAATCGGCGACACTGAACGGGACGAACATAGCTCTCCTACCGATCGTGCGTACGCCGGTGAGACGAGTCCGCGGACCTTTCCGGCGATCCGACGATTGTCTCCTCACAACGCCGGGAACGGGACCGGAATTCTCATTGCGACCGCCGGCGGGTACGCGCCTCCGGTCACGTGCCGGCACGCACAACATCCGGCAGGGGCGATGACTCGAGTACGCCAGCCGGTTCCCGTGACTTTGCCGCGACCATTTCGTAATCTAACAGTGATCTTGTCTCCGAGCGTTACGAGTAGTCACCATCATGCCTGGTCAACATCGCAAACCGGCCCGAACCCGGAAGGTCGCTCCGCTAGCTGGGAGCACGGTCGCGGCGACGGCCGTTATCGCACTGTCGGTGCTGGCCCGGCCTGCCCCGAGTCCGCAACCCACCGCGGTGGCGGCGGATACGCAGGCAATACCCGCGGCCGGCCTGGGCGCCGCGTCGGACACCCCGCCGGCTCCGGCTCCGCCGTCGGCCGAGGCCGTCGCGGCAGTCGACAAGCCACGAGCACCGGCCAGGTATCTGAAACGCCACGCACCCCCGCCACCTCCCCCGATCCCGTGTTCCACGGAGCTCGCCGGAGCACAGCCGCATGTGGCCCAGGTGGGCAACCTGATCGGCAAGACATTCGGCGTCGCCGATATCGGTGGCGCCAACGGCCGCTACGACGGCGAGCACGGCGCCGGCCTGGCGCTCGACTTCATGACCTCCGATCCCGCGAACGGCAATGCGATCGCCGACTTCGTTCTCGCCAACAAAGAACGTTTCGGCGTGTCCTACGTGATCTGGCAGCAGCAGTACAACGACGGCAGCGGATGGTCGTATATGGAAGACCGCGGGAGCCCGACCCAGAACCACTACGACCATGTGCACGTCTCGTTCGATTCGACCGCCGATACCAGCGTGACCTGCTGAGCACTCCCGCTCCGGCCGCCGGCGCGAACATCGTCATACCGGTGCATCACCGTTGCCCTCGGCGGGACGAGGGCAACGTCCTCACCCGAGTTCGGCGAGCTTCACCGGAAGTTCGTCGGGTCGGCCTCCCGCCCGAGATACTCCATGTCGCTGCTGACTTGGTGTGTACTCCAGGTCGTAGCGTGTGATCGACGCGATCACCCACCCATTACGAGGGGATGACATGGAGCTCGGTTTTCACATACCGATTTTCGATATCGACGGCGGCACCGCCGCCATTGCCGGCGAGCTGGCGCGCGTGGGCGCGGCTGCGGAAGTCGCCGGGGCGAGCTGGTTGTCGTTCATGGACCATTTCTTCCAGATCGAGCCGACCGGGCTGCCCGCCGAGGCGAACATGCTGGAGGGCTACACCAGCTTGGGTTTCATGGCCGCGCACACCTCAACAATCGAACTCGGCCTGCTGGTGACCGGTGTGACCTACCGGCATCCCGGGCTGCTCGCCAAGATCGTCACCACGCTCGACGTGCTCTCCGGCGGCCGAGCGGCGCTCGGGATCGGCGCCGCCTGGTTCGAACGCGAGCATCACGGGCTCGGTGTGCCGTATCCGGGGGTCGGCGAACGGTTCGACCGGCTGGAGGAGACGCTGCGGATCTGCGCGCAGATGTGGGATCCGGACAACAACGGGCCCTTCGAGGGCCAGTACTACCAGCTGGCGGAGACCCTGTGCGCGCCGCAGCCGCTGCACCGTCCGAAGGTGCTCATCGGGGGCGGCGGTGAAAAGCGGACGCTGCGGCTGGTAGCCCGCTACGGCGACGCGTGCAACCTGTTCGCTTCCAGCACGGAAGAGGTCGCACACAAGCTCGATGTGCTGCGCCGCCATTGCGATGAGGTGGGCACCGATTACGAGCGGATCCGCAAAACCGTGCTGGGGGGTAGCCCGGATCCAGGCGCGCTCGACGATTTCGTGCGGCAGATGGCCGGTTACGCCGGCCTCGGGGTGCATACCGCCATTGTGATGCCGCCCGGTGGATCACCGGCGACATGGGTAGACCGCGTGGCACCGGCTGTGCCGCGGCTCGCCGAGCTCTGACCGCAGTGGTCGTGGGTCAGAACCGGGATCGGCGGAATCCGCCTTCGGAATCGATGATCTGACCCACCACCCATCGGCCGTCGCCGGAGACCAGCCATTCGATGAGCCGCGCCGGATCGTCGGGTGTGCCGGCGCGGCCGCGGGGGAAGGCGTCATGGACCGCGTCGACGAGCGCCGGATCCAGGGCGGTGCCGGCTGCCGCCGTGACGGCGAGCTATCCGCTGCTGACCCGCAGGGGCACCGGCCGGGCGGGTACGGCGTCGGCGGCGAGGTCACGGAAGATGCCGTTACCGGGCGTGGTGCGGGACAGGGCGTCCGCGGCGAGAATCACCGCGGCGCCGGTCCAGGTGGTGCGTTCCACCGGCCAGCGTTTCCCGTCGGCGTAGACCAGGCCGGTCCAGTACGAGCCGTCGGTTTCGCGGAGGTGCTGCATATTCGCGAACAGCTGGTGGGCGCGGTCGCGATCGCCGAGAGCGTCGAGGGACAGCACCAGTTCGCAGGTTTCCGCGCCGGTGACCCACGGACGGTCCGAGACGCAGCGGATACCGATATTGCCGACCACGAACGTGTCCCAGCGTTCGGCGATCCGCGCCCGTCCGGCGGGACCGCGTAACGCACCACCGAGGACCGGGTAGTACCAGTCCATCGAGTACCGGTCTTTCGCGGTGAACAGCTCCGGATGCTCCTGTAACGCGGTGCCGAGCCTGGTCCGGGCCACTTCCCACTCCGGGTGCGGATCACCCAGGCAGCGTGCCGATTCCAGTGCGGCGCCCAGACTGTGGTACATGCTGGCCGAACCGGTAACCAGCGCTTCGGGCAGGATATCGGTGCCGTCGCGCAGCCAGTAGATCTCGCCCTGTTCGCCCTGGCAGTCGATGACGAGGTCGATGGCCGCGCGGACCACCGGCCACATTTCGGACGCGAAGGCGGTGTCACCGGTGGTTGCGAGGTAGTGCCAGAGGCCGGTGGCGATATAGGCGCAGAAGTTGACATCGGTGGCAGCGTTTTCGATCTCACCGTCGCGGAACTGCATCGGCCACGACCCGTCGGGCCGCTGGGTGCGGGCCGACCAGGTGTAGGCGGCAACGGCTTCGTCGCGGAGCCCGGCCACGGTGAGCGCCATCGCGGATTCCACGTGGTCCCACGGGTCGGTGTGACCGCCGGAGAACCAGGGGATGGCGCCCGAAGGTTCCTGGTCGGCGGCGATGGATTGCGCGGTCTGCAGGCATTGGCGGCGGGTGAGGACCGAGGGTACCGACGGTAGCTCAACCGGCGGCACGGGTCACCGCCGGTTTGCTGAAGTACAGGGCCACGCTCTTACCGATCAGTGGGTCGAGCGCCTTTTCCGCGGTCCGGGTGAGCAGCGGCTGTTTCATCATGTCCCACACCAGCATCCGATGATAGCCGCGCACCATCGGATGGTCGGGTTTCTGCACGCCGACCGCACATTTGATCCACCAGTACGGCGAATGCAGGGCGTGCACATGGGTGCGATGGGTGTGCCGCAACCCGCGGGCGGTGATCTTGTCGCGGAGCTCGTCGGCCTTGTAGATGCGGATATGCCCACCCTCGTTGGCGTGGTATTCATCCGACAGCGCCCAGCACAGCCGTTCGGGCAGCCATCGTGGCACGGTGACCACCAGTTGTCCGCCCGGCCGCAGAACACGTACCAGTTCGGCGATCGCGGCGTCATCGGCGGGCACGTGTTCGAGAATCTCCGAAGCGATCACGACATCGAATTCGCCCGCCCCGTAGGGCAGATCGAGGGCGTTGCCTTCGACCGCTTCGGCCTTGGCGCCGGCCGGGGCCTCCCCCACCTGCGCCATGGCCTCGAACATGGTGGCGACATTCGCGAGTTCCGGTGCGTCCTGGTCGAAGGCGACCACATCGGCGCCGCGCCGGTAGGCCTCGAACGAATGCCGCCCGGCGCCGCAGCCCACATCGATGACCCGGGTTCCGGGCCCGATTCCGGCGCGGTCGAAGTCGACGGTCAGCACGAGGCACCTCCGGCGGTGGTGAGCTGGGCGGATGCGCCGGTTCCCCGGTCGCCCACAACTCGCCCGGCGTGCCGGTCGATCGCGTTCTGGTACACCTGCACAGTCTGCGCGGCCACTGATTCCCAGCTGAATACGGAGACGGCGCGGTCGCGGCCGGCGGTCTGCATCCGCTGCCGGATCTGCGGAGAGTCGAGCAGACGGCCGATCACTTGTACCAAGGCCGCCGAATCACCGGGCTCGGTGAGTTCGGCACACACGCCGGGTTCGCCGACGACCTCCGGCAGGGCACCGGTGCGGCTGACCACCAGCGGAGTACCCGAGGCCATCGCTTCCACCGCAGGCAGCGAGAAGCCCTCGTACAGGGAGGGGATGCACGCGATTTCGGCGGAGGCGAGGAGTTCGGCGAGTTCGGTATCGGTCAGCCCGGCGCGGGCGGTGACGATATCGGAGAGCCCGAGGTCGGCGATCTGTTTCTCGGTCGGTCCGTTCGGTTCCAGTTTCGCGACCAGCTGCAGCTCCACCTTGTGAGTCACCCGCAGCCGAGTGAGGGCCTGCAGTAGATGCGAGATGCCCTTGAGCGGCTTGTCGGCACTGGCGACGGCGACGATCCGGCCGGGAACTCGCGGCCCGCGCGGCGCGAACAATTCGGTGTCCACACCGAGGGGGACCACTTTCAGCTGCGCCGGGTCCACACCGAAGTCGTCGGCGATATCTGTTGCCGACGAGGTGGACACCGTGAGCAGATCGGGAATCTGCCGGGCAATGCGCTGCTGCATACCGAGGAACCCGTACCAGCGGCGCACCAGCGGTTTGCGCCGCCGGATCGCGGCCGCCAGATCGACCTCCCGGTCCTTGGTGATGGGATGGTGCACGGTCGCGACCAGCGGCAACCGCCGCGCGATATCGAGCAGCCCGCTGCCCAGGCACTGGTTGTCGTGGACGACGTCGAAATCCTGGACCCGGTCACGCAGGATCCGCGCCGCACGCAGGCTGAACGTGCGGGGTTCGGGGAACCCGGCGGTCCACATGGTGGCCAGTTCCAGCAGATCGACCCGGTCGCGGATCTCGCCGGGCCGCGGCGTGCGGAACGGGTCGTCCTCACGATAGAGGTCCAGGCTGGGCACCTCGGTAAGAGTCACGCGCGGGTCGAGGTCGGCCGGGTACGGCTGGCCGGAGAACACCTCCACCTGGTGGCCGAGCTCGGCCAATCCGGCGCTGAGCCGGCGCACATAGACTCCCTGCCCACCGCAATGAGGCTTGCTGCGGTAGGACAACAAGGCAATTCGCACGGCTAGCTGACCTCACGGGTGATCGAATTCATGTCCCGCAGTTTGCCAGCCAGCCGTTCGAGGTAGGCACGCACCTCCGGTTCCGGCTTGTCCGGCAACCCGTACAGCACATCGGTCACGCCCTCGGCGGCCCATGCTGCCAGCCGGTCGGCGTCGGGTTTGAAGTCCAGTGCCACCACTCGCGGGGCGCCCTCGCGGCCCGCGTCGGCCCACGCCTTCTTCAAGGTCGCCAGGCTGGCGGAGATATCGGATTCGCCGGGGGTGGTGATCCAGCCGTCGGCATGGGCGGCGATCCACGCGCAGGTGCGTTCGGTGCCCGCCGCGCCGATGAGCACGGGAACGGTCCGGTCGACCGGTTTCGGCCATGCCCAGCTCGGCCCGAAATTCACGAAGTCACCGTCGTAGGACGCCTCGTCCTCACGCCACAGGGCGCGCATGGCCTCCAGATACTCGCGCAGCGCGGTGCGGCGCTTCTTCCCGGGGATACCGTGATCGGCGAGCTCGTCGGTGTTCCAGCCGAAACCGGCGCCGAGGGTGACTCGGCCGCCGGACAGGTGATCGAGTGAGGCGATGGTCTTGGCCAGCGTGATCGGATCGTGTTCGACCGGCAGTGCGACAGCGGTAGCGAGTTCGATCCGTTCGGTGACGGCGGCCGCCATGGCGAGTGACACCCACGGGTCGAGGGTGCGCATATAGCGGTCGTCGGGCAGGCTGGCGTCCCCGGTCTGCGGGTGCGCGGCCTCACGCTTCACCGGGATATGGGTGTGTTCGGGGACGTAGAACGAGGTGAAACCGTTGTCCTCGGCCGCACGGGCGGCCGCGGCGGGACTGATCCCGCGATCACTGGTGAACAGGACGATACCGAAACGCATACCTGAGCCTTCTCTGTCGTGGTGGTGGATCGGGCCGCGGCGGCGTCCCGGCGAAAGCGGTCACTGACCGTTGCGAGCAGCTTTCTTCGCGGCTTTTGCGTGCTGATCGAGTTGGGCACCGATCACATGGTCCAGCGAGGTGCCGGCAGGCCAGCCCACGTAGTGGCACAGGAACAGGGAGATCTCGCGTAGCGCGGTGTCGTCGAGTTCGCCGTTCTTCAGCGCGGCGCCGACCTGGATACCGGCGACATCGAACAGGCCTTGCGCGGTGAGCGCGCCGAGCAGCAGCAGCCGGCGATCCCGCAGTGACAGCCCGGGGCGGGACCAGATATCGGCGAACAGGTGGTCGGCGGTGACGGCGAAATGATCGCCGGGGCCATCCTGGAACTCCCACCCGTAGACTTCCGCCATCTTGGCCAGCCCCCGCTCCCGCACCGTGGGAAGCGCTGCGGGGTCGTTCGCCGCGGGCTGGGTCGTGGGATCGGTCATGCTGCTCCTTCGGCGCCGCAACAGTCCGGCGAAAGTGTCTGGACAGGTGTACGGAATATAATTCGGACACTCTCCGCCACGCAAGAACGTGTTCTCGTCGGCCCCGTCGCCGACCGACCGCGCCCCCGCCATGACAGCCTTCGCAAACCACCTCGGAGTGGCGTCGATTTCTGGGAAAATCGCTGAATCGTTGTCGGACGCAGTTGCCGATGGTAGCGTCCAGACACATGTCCAGCTATGTGTCTTCCCAAGCGGTTCGCCCCGCACGAACCGGGAAGAACTCGTTCTCGGAATATCCGACGCCGAGGGAGCACACACCATGAAGATCGTGGCCGATATGGACCTCTGCCAGGGGCACGCCGTCTGCGCTGCCGAGGCGCCGGACATCTTCACCGTGCCCAAACGCGGCCAGGTCGAAATCCTCGACCCGACTCCCGGCCCGGAACACAAGACCGATGTCGACAACGCCGTGCGCTACTGCCCGACCCAGGCCCTGCTCGTCGCCGACACGGACTGAGCGAGCCACGTCCGGCGGCTTCAACCGCACAGACACTCACCTTCTGCCCCATTGAGCACCGCAACCGATTCACAGCCCGAATGGTTCTTTTCGAAAGGGAACAACACCGATGACAGGTTTCGATCGCGCCGAACTCGACGAGATGGTGCGCCGCTGGGTGGCCGAGAACGAGCGCTGCGAGAAGCTCGGTGATTGGAAGCCGCTGGCCGATATGTACACCACCGACGCCACCTACGGCTGGAACTACGGCCCCAAGGACGAATTCATGGCGGTGGGCCGCGAGGAGATCCGCGAACTGGCCCTCGGCCAGGAGATGGAGGGCTTGCAGGGCTGGGAGTACCCGTACCAGCAGTTCGTCATCGACGAGCGCAGCGGCGATTGCATCGGGTTCTGGAAGCAGATGTACACCACCACTGCGCGAGAAGACGGCAGCCTGTACACGGTGGACGGGATCGGCGGCAGCTGGTTCCGGTACGGCGGCGACTACCAGTGGTCGTGGCAGCGCGATTTCTTCGACTACGGGAATGTCTCGGCGCTGTTCCTGGAAATGATGACGAACAAGGCGATGTCGGAGCCGATGAACCAGCGGATCGCGAAGGCCACCGCGTCGCGGCTGCCCGGCTGGTACAGGATCGGCACGGCACCGGCTTCCCTGTGGTGACCCCGATGACCGTGCCCACCAGTAGGTTCCACGCGCTGAACCGGGAATCGCTGGCCGCGCTGGTACCCGAGCTGCTGCTGTGCGGGCAGCTCATCGACCGCTCCGGGATGGCGCACTGCATTTCCGCCTTCGGCCGGGAGGGGATGGCCGAAGTCGCGATCGAGGAATGGCAGTTGTCCAGCCCGATCTACACCCGCCGGATGCAGCAGGCCCTCGGATATACCGGCGACGATATCGTCACCATCTTCAAGGGCTTGCAGCTCGATATCGGGGCGCCGCCACAGTTCATGGATTTCCGTTTCCGAGTGGATGATTCACGCCACGGCGAGTTCTGGCTCGACCACTGCGGGGCACTCGCCGATGTGGAACCCATGGGCGAGCCCTATGTGAAGGCAATGTGCCACGACATCGAGGACCCCACCTTCGATGCCACCGCGCTGGCCACCAACAAATACGCCCAGGTCCGGCCGATCCACCGGCCACCGCGCGCCCCCGCCGACCGGCATCCGGTCTGCGCATGGACGGTGGTCATCGACGAAGCGCATATCCCGCCGGAAGTTCCGCGCAATGCGCCGCTGGTCGCGGAATCGGTAGCCGCCCGGCTACCGCTCGGCGCGATCGACCCCGCCGGCGAGGGCCGCGGTGACTACAGCGGACCACTGCTCAGCGATCTGCGATTCCCGGACTTCTCCCATTCCGCCCTCGTACGCATCGCCGAGGAGGTGTGCCTGCAGCAACATCTGCTGGTACTCGGTTTCATGATCGCCGTACACGAACGCACCGACGATGATTCGGCGCTGGAAATCGGCCGCAAACAGTTCACCGGAATCGCCGGGGTCGCCTCCGAACGGATCCGTGCCTGCCTCGGTCTCGGTGACGATATGGACGCGCTCGCGCAGGTCCTGCGCATCCACCCGGCGCTGAACCCCCTGCACTACACCGATGCCGAAGTCGAGCCCGGCATCGATACCGTGCAGATCCGGTTCCCCGGCGCAAGCGGTGCGCTCACCGACCGCGCCTGGCCGTCGATGATCGACCCGGACCATCTCGGGCCGCTGGATTCCTTGGTGCGGGGCGTGAACCCGCATTTTTACAGCCGAGTCACCGACCACGGCCCCGGCGGTTGGACCGCCGAGATCGCCGCAGCTGCCGAACCGTTCGCCGAGGCCTCGGAAGTGGCGATCACCCGGTTCAGCACGGGCGTCGACTTCCGCTTCACCGACCGCGGAATACCGCTGCCCCTCACCGTTCTCTGACCCTCCCGGCCCGGGAGGGTCCGCCAGCACCGCAGGATTGATATGGCACATAATTTCGCCGACCTGTTCGAACACTCCGTCGACGCCATGCCCGACCGGATCGCCCTGATCGAACAGGGCCGGCGCATCACCTACCGTGAACTGGACGAGCGGGCGAACCGCCTTGCCCACCATCTCGCGTCGGTGGGCGTCGGGCGCGGAACCCATGTCGGGTTCCAGATGCACAACAGCATCGATACGATGCAAACGCTGATCGCCTGCTTCAAGCTGGCGGCAGCCCCGGTGAACATCAACTTCCGGTACGGACCGGAAGAACTCGTCTACCTCTACGACAACGCCGACCTCGAACACCTCGTCTACCACGCCTGCTACGGGAACGCGGTACGCGCGGCGGCGCAACGATCGCCGCGGTTGAAGTACCTGCTGTGTGCCGCGGACGACCGGACCGCGGCGGACGCAGGGGTGGACTGCCTCGCCGAAGTCACCGATGCCGCTCCGGTGACCCGCCCCGATATCCCCCGCACCGCCGACGACCGGTTCATCATGTACACCGGCGGCACCACCGGTATGCCCAAAGGGGTGCTGTGGCGGCAGGAGGACATGTGGCGCGTCCTCGGCGGCGGAATCGATTTCTACAGCAACGAACCCGTCACCGATGAATACCAGCAGTCCCGCACCGGAACGGCCGGCGAACCCTCCACCTGGCTGATCCTGCCGCCGCTGATGCATCTGGCGGCGATGATGCCCACCTTCCTCGCGCTGTGGTCCGGGAACTGCGTGATCTTCGAACCCAGATTCGACCCGGTAACCGTCTGGCGGACGGTGGCCGCCGAACACCCCGGGGTCATGGTGATCACCGGCGACGCCATGGCCCGGCCGCTGATCGATGCCTACCGTGCCGGATCGGTGGACACCACGGGCCTGTTCATGATCGCCTCCGGTGCGGCGCTGCTCACCCAGGCCACGAAGAACGATCTGCTGGACCTGATCCCGAATCTGTTCGTTTCCGATTCCATCGGCTCCTCCGAAACCGGTTTCGGTGGAATCGGTTTCGCACAACGCGACGCCGACCCGTCTCGCAAATCGCGCGTCTCGATCGGGCGTGGCGCAGCGGTCGTCGATGACGACGGCCGGCCCGTCCAGCCCGGCGATCAGGGGTGGCTGGCGAAAACCGGGGCGGTACCGCTGGGCTACTACAAGGACGAGGCCAAGACCGCGAAACTGTTCAAAACGGTCGACGGTGAACGAATCGTCATCACCGACGACCGGGCCATCCTCGAGGACGACGGCACGATCAGCCTGATCGGCCGCGGCAATATGGTCATCAACACCGGTGGGGAGAAGGTATTCGCCGAAGAGGTGGAGGGCGTGGTGAAAGCCCATCCCGCCGTCTACGACGCGACCGTGATCGGAGTCGACCACCCGCGCTGGGGCCAGCAGGTCGCCGCGGTGGTGAGTCTGTCGGCCGGGGCGGGCGCGACGCTGGATCTCCCCGATCTGCAGGCCCATGTCCGCAATCATCTTGCGGGATACAAGGTGCCACGCGCGATCTGGGTCACCGAGTCGGTGACCCGTTCTCCGAGTGGGAAGCCCGACTACACGTGGGCCCGCAGGTATGCGGCCGATCGTGCGCCCGACTACCGCGCCGACTGATCGGCAGGCAACAACCGTAGGCGAGCCCGACGCAGCACGCGCCCCGGCTCCACTGCCGAACGTCCCGACTACGAGCGTGGACGAACAGGCACCACCGCCCACCGCGACACGTCCACCACCACTGTGCAATTCCCGCCTGTCGCGGCGGCCCCGCCATGGGAGAGAAAAGACCGCGGGCCAGGGCGGATCGTGCATTGCACGGTGGTGGGCAGTGGGCCTATCACCCGTGTAGATCGGAGGACTGCCCGGATCGGGTCAACTGTCGGTGTCCGGTAGCTGCCCGCTGGTCCCACCGGCCCGTGCGAGTCGCTGCGCGAGGGTGTGACAGCGCGCCGCCAGTTCCGGCGGTTCCAGTACTTCGAACTCGTGTCCGAGCAGCAGCACATGCGCGAGTACCCGATCGAGATCGGCCGCACCGCTGAGTACCTCGCAGTGGTCGCTGCCGCGCCGTCGCACCACGGCCGCGGCGGGTGGGATCTGCGCGCGGACGGTTTCGGCCGGTGCGTGGACGACAAATCGCGCACTGTTCGGGTAGACCCGGCTCGCCACGCCTTCTTGGACATAGGTTGCCGCGTCGGGCGCAGGGCGCGGACGGAAGCGCCAGGTACGGGCGGCAACCTCGCTCATCCGGTCGACGCGGAAAGTGCGCCAGTCGTCGCGGTCGAGGTCGTAGGCCAGGAGGTACCAGCGCCGGTCCGAGGCCACTAGACGATACGGCTCGACGCGCCGGCGTTGTATCCGGTCCGCGGAGGGGTAACCGAAACCCACCTCGACCTCGTCGCGGCAGGACCGAGCCAGCGTCATCAGAGCTTCGGGATCGACCGGCGGGCGGCCGGTGCCGAAGGACTCCACCGAGCCGGCCAGTGTGCGGATCTCCCGCCGCAGCCGGGTGGGTAGTACGCGGTCGATTTTGGTCAGCGCCCGCAGTGCGGCATCGCCGGTGCTCGCGCCGCCCGCGCCCACGAGCAGCGATACCGCGGTGGCGATCGCTTCCTCGTCATCGAGCAGCAGCGGCGGCAGATCCTGTCCCGGGCCGAGCCGATACCCGCCACCGACTCCCTGGCCGGCGTATACGGGATAGCCGAGCGTGCGCAGCCGCTCGACATCACGCCGGATCGTGCGCGAGGTGACCTGCAGCCGGTCCGCGAGTTCGGGCCCGCTCCACACCCGGCGCTGCTGCAACAACCCGAGCAGGGTGAGCACTCGCTCGGTGGTACCCCGTTCATCGCCATCCGCCACACCGTCCAGCTTCCCAGAGATAGCGGACCGATCCTGTCCGCCATGGGTGCGAGGGTGGCGTTATGGATACCGACACATTCGACTGGAATCGGACCTTGCGTGAACAGGTCGAGTTCCACTGGAAGCACCAGCTCCGCGACCGGCTCCGGGACCTCACCGATGACGAGTACTTCTGGTCGCCGGTACCGGGAGCGTGGAGTGTGCGGCCTCGTGGCACCTCGTCGGCGCCGATTCAGGCAGGCACCGGCGAGTTCACCATCGACTTCGGCTTCCCGGAACCGGACCCCGCCCCGTTCACCACTATCGCCTGGCGACTCGGGCATGTCATCGTCGGTGTGCTCGCGGTTCGCAACGCGGCACATTTCGGCGGGCCTGCCGCGTCCTACGAGTCCTGGGCATACGCCGGCGGTGCGAAAACGGCATTCGACCAGCTCGAAACCCAGCTGGATACTTGGCTGGACGGCGTGCAGGGGCTCGGCAACACCGCGCTGACCGTCCCTGTGGGCGCGAAGGAACCCTACCCGGACGCGCCCATGGCCGACCTGGTGCTACATATCCACCGGGAACTGATTCATCATCTGTCCGAGGTCTGCCTGCTACGCGACCTCTACCTGCACACCCACGCCACGAACGGAGAAGCGCGATGAGCCGCGATATGCAGATCACCTTCGACGCCCACGATCCGCGAGCGCTGTCCACCTTCTGGCGCGATGTCCTGGGCTACGTCCACCCCGGTCCGCCGGGAGTCCGGTTGCCCGAAGGTGCCGATCCGCTGGCCGCATGGGACGAGTTCCTCGCAGGGATGGGGGTGCCACCCGAACAGCGCAACACCCGATCGGCCATCGAGGACCTCGACGGCCGGGGTCCGCGCGTCTTCTTCCAGCAGGTACCGGAAGGCAAGGTGGCCAAGAATCGGGTGCACCTGGACGTCCGGTCGGCACCAGGGTTACAGGGCGCCGAGCGGATGGCAGCGCTGGAGGCGGAATGCGAGCGACTGGTCACCTTGGGCGCGACCCGAGTGCGGCGCTTCGAACCGGCCCCTCCGATGGAGAGCGGTTTCATCGTGATGACCGACCCCGAGGGCAACGAGTTCTGCTTGGACTGATGCGGCATCTACTCAGCCGACCGCCGCCTCCCGAACGAGTGGCGTCCAGGCGAGGGCCGACACCGCGGAGCCGCAGTCGGATACGCGGGGCTCGGGCGGCCGGTCACCCCCGGGCGTCCACCGCACCCCGACGACTCCTCGGCAGCCGAATTCCTGGCGCCTGGAGGAATTATCGCGCGCTGGTCATGTCCGCCGCGATGAGCCCACAGATTCGTCGGTGGATGGGACGACCCGCTCGAGAATGCGGAGCGAGCTGGTGGCCGAGACCTCCCGGAACTCGCCGCTGTCGAGGGCGCGACGGTAGATGCCGTAGGGCGCCTGCCCGCCGTCGGCCGGGTCCGGGAATACATCGTGGATGGCCAGGCCGCCGCCGGGTACGACCCATTTCGCCCAGCCGCGGTAGTCGCGGTCGGCAGCTTCCTCGGTGTGACCGCCGTCGATGAAAAGGAATTCGATCGGGGTGCGCCAGGTGTGCGCGACGCGCGCGGAGGCGCCGACGATCGCGATCACGGTATCGCTCAGCCCCGCGGTGTCGATGGTGTGCCGGAATCGGGGCAGGGTATCTAAACGACCGGTGACCGGGTCGACCAGGGAGGTGTCGTGGTATTCCCAGCCGGGCTGGTGTTCTTCGGAGCCGTGATGGTGGTCGATGGTGAACACCAGCCCGTTTTTCGCGCGGGCTGCGGCACCCAGCAGTATCGCGGATTTACCGCAGTACGTACCGATTTCGGCGATCACCCCGCCGTGGCAGTACTGCATCGCGGCGGCGTGCAGGGCCCGGCCCTCATCCTCCGGCATGAATCCGGTGGCGCGGCGGGCATGGTCGAACAGCTGCTCGTCGGTCAGCGGCGCGGTGGGGGCTGGGGCAGTCATCGCAGGTGTGATCTCTCTTCGGCAGATAGCGTCCGGCACGGGGCGTTGACCGACACTACTCGCCACCGTGGCCGGGGGTCGGTTGATCCGGTACCGGACCGACACTACTATCTAGACACATGTCCGAAGGTGATTCCAGAATTCTCGAGGCCACCCGGCGCCGGCTGAGCGGAAAGCAGGCGGACACTGTCGACAAGCTCACCAGAGCCGCCATGGAAGTGCTCTCACGGGAAGGTTTCGCGGGACTCACCATCCGGATGGTCGCCGGCGCCGCAGGCGTGGGCACCGCCACCGCCTACACCTACTTCTCCTCGAAGGAGCATCTGGTAGCGGAGATCTTCTGGCGCCGCCTGCGGGCCTCGGAAACACCGGTCAGCGAAGACGCCGACCCCACGGTGCGGGTACTGGCCGAACTGCGCGGGATCGCGCTACTGGTGGCCGACGAGCAGGAACTGTCGGGCGCGGTGACCAGCGCGCTCCTCGGCCGCGACCCGGACGTCCAGCATCTGCGCACCCGTATCGGGATGGAGATCCGCCACCGCCTCACCCGCGCACTGGAACCGGAAGCCGACTCCGAAGCCGTGGAATCGCTGGAACTGCTGTACGCGGGGGCGCTGGTCCGCGCCGGGATGGGATACGAGTCCTATGCCGATATCGCCGACCGACTGGAACGTGCCGCCGTGCTGGTCCTGAAATAACTCGGAGGGTCCGGCGCATGCCCACGATCGGGCGGCGCGGCTCTGCCCGACACCGGCCGCGGTCCCCGGGCCCCACGGCTCGGATCAGTCCTGCGCGGCGGTCCGACGATGGGAATAGACGAGCCGGGCGTACTCACCGAGCAGCTGTTCCAGGCGCACATCCTGTCCCGAGGCGACCATCTGCTGGTATCCGATCAGCATGGCCATCCCCAATTCGGTGTCCACCGCGGCGATCTCCTCGTCGCCGACCACCCCGGAGATCGTCCGGCGGACGGTGCGGCGCCGGGATTCGTCGACACTCTTGAGCGCCACTGCCACCGATTCGTCGTTCGCCGCCCACGCCCGGATCGCCGCCTCCGCCCGATGATGCAGGCCCAGCGTCAGATCCGACAGCGCGCCGATCGCCGAATCGGGAGAGGCGGGATCGAACCGCAACGACCGCAGGATCAGCACTTGCCGGTTCTCCCAATGTTCCAGCAGCGCATCCACATACGCTTGCCAGCTACCGAAATGATGGTAGAAGGAACCGCTGGTGACCCCCAGCCGGCGACACAGCACACCGATATTGAGATGCCGGAACCCGAGGTCGGACAGCACCTCCAGCCCTGTGTCGAAATAGTTGTCCTTACTGACGATACGAGACATACGGCACCGATCTGCTCGGGGAACGGAGAGGATCTCGAGCACCGAACAGTACCGCATTCCCGGATAACGACGGCCGGTGGTTGTGACTGTTCACGGGCGGTGCGGGAGCCGAAGGCACTGCGCCCGCACCGGCATGAGCAAGCCGGTTTCGGTGGTGGTGTTCGCCCCGGCTTCGACGTCCGCGCCGGCCTCGAGCCCGATCGCCCGTCTTACTCACGCCCGAGCAAGACCGCGGGCCGGGTCAGCGCAGCCGCACACCCAGCAGGGCGTCGACCGCGGTGGCGATCTCCGCGCCCGCACCGGTATCGGTGCCGCCGTAATCGAGGGTGTCACGAACCCAGGCGTCGACCGCGGCCAGAGCCCGCGGGGTATCGAGATCGTCGGCGAGGTGAGTGCGCAACCGGGCAACGGTATCGGCAGCCGCAGGGGCGGCCGGGCGGGTGACCGCCTGCCGCCAGCGATCCAACCGCGCCTGGGCCTCGGTGAGGGCCTCGTCGGTCCACATCCGGTCGGCGCGGTAGTGACCGGCGAACAATCCCAGCCGGATCGCCCCGGGATCCACTCCGGCTGCCCGCAGCTTCGACACCAGCACCAGATTGCCCTTGGACTTCGACATCTTCTCCCCGTCCAGCCCGATCATCCCCGTGTGCACATAGTGGCGGGCGAACCGGCGGCCGGCCGCCAGCGCCTCACCGTGCGCCGCGGAATACTCGTGATGGGGGTAGATCAGATCGCTGCCGCCGCCCTGGATATCGAATTCGTTGCCGAGCCGGTTCACCGCGATCGCAGCGCATTCGATATGCCAGCCGGGCCGGCCCGGGCCGAACGGCGACGGCCACGACGGTTCACCGGGGCGTTCGGCCCGCCACAGGAGCGCGTCGAGCGGATCTCGTTTACCGGGGCGGTCCGGGTCGCCACCGCGTTCGGCGAACAGTCGCGCCATGGTCTCGCGGTCATAACCCGATTCGTACCCGAACTGTTCGGTGGCATCGGTGCGGAAATAGATATCCGGGAACTCGGTGTCCTCCACGGTGTAGGCGGCACCGGCGGCCAGCAACTTGCGCACCAGCTCGATCACCTCGTCCACCGATTCGATCGCCCCCACGTAGTCGCGCGGCGGCAGCACCCGCAGTGCGGCCATATCCGCACGGAACAGTTCGATCTCCCGGGTGCCCAGATCCTGCCAGTCCACACCGTCGCGGGCCGCACGCTCGAACAGCGGATCGTCGACATCGGTGACGTTCTGCACGTAATGCACATCGTGCCCGTTGTCGCGGAGCACCCGGTTCACCACGTCGAAGGTCAGATAAGTGGCAGCGTGACCGAGATGCGTGGCGTCGTAGGGGGTGATACCGCAGACGTACATGGTGGCCGTCGCCCCCGGAGTCACCGGACGGATACAGGAGTCGGCGGTGTCGTGCAACCGTAAGGGGGGCCCTGCTCCGGGGACCGCGGGAATCGGGGTGTCGGACCAGGACTGCATACCTTCGAGAGTAGAGGTCGGCAACGACCGGGTACCGCCCGCCCCGGCGTCCCGGCCCGGATCACGGGCCGCCGCGTCCCGCGGACCTGCACCGAACCCGCGGATCGGAGAGGGCAAGCATTACCCGCAGAGCGAATGAATCATCCGATGAACTGCCGGCGGCCGGGTCAGAACGCCGGCCACGGAATAGGGCGGGAGGTGACCGGTAACGGCATCACCGGATCGTCGACCAGCCGTTTGGCGCGGCGCAGCACGGCGTCTATCTCGGGATCGGTGAGGTGTTCGGCCAGCCCGTCGGCAACCTCCCCCGGCAGGGCGTCGGTGAAGGCTGCGATATCGGCGAGTAGATCCGCCGGAACGGGTTCACCTGCCCAGCCCCACAGAACGGTGCGCAGTTTGTTCTCCTGGTGCAGGCAGATCCCGTGATCGACGCCGTACACCTCGCCGTCCAGCCCCTCCAGCGCGTGCCCGCCCTTCCGGTCGGCGTTGTTCAACAGCACATCGAGCACCGCCATCCGCTGTAACCGCGGATCGTCGGCGTGCACCAGCGATACCTCGTCACCGGAGCCGTCGTAGGCGCGCAGAATCTCCCGGTAACCGTCGGGAACCAGCCCGGGTGGGCACAGGTCCACCAGGTCCAGGCGGGTGCTGCCGGGCATATCGGACTCGCGGGTACTGATCCAGCGCTGCACCATTCCCGGACCGTACGGCCCGTCCCGCAGTACCGTTTCCGGAATCACCGGCCAGCCCAGTGCGGTGCAGATCAGATACGACGCCACCTCCCGGCCCGCCAGGGTGCCGTCGGGGAAATCCCACAGCGGCTGCTCGCCGCGCACCGGTTTGTACACCGTTCGCACGGCCCCGTCACCGGTCGCGAGGTCGCACACCAGGGTCACGTTACTGGCGGCACTCACCCGGCCCAGTACCGTCAGCTCACCGGTGGACAGCATGTCCCCGGCCACGCTCATTCCTCCAGATCGTTCGCGCCGAACAGTTCGCCGCGCTTGTACCCGTTGGTGCGCACACACATATGCCCGCGCGCCGACAGCGGCTCCCCACACAGCGGGCACGGTGGCCGCCCGGCTGCTATCACCCGGGTGGACCGCAGGGCGAACTCCCGTGCCTGATCCGGGGTGAGGAAAACCCGCACCGCGTCCGGCCCCTCCTCGGTGTCGTCGAGGACCACCGATTCGTCCACCTCGGTTTCGGTGATCGCCAGCAACTCGACCACCACGGCACCCGCGTCGGCGTCCCAGCCCAGCCCCATGGTGCCGACCCGGAACTCGGCGTCTATCGGCGTCACCAGGGGGTCGTTGTCGTTGACCTGCTCGGCCTGTGGTGGTACCTCGGCACCGAACCGGCGCGCCACCTCGTCCAGCAGCAGACCCATCCGGTCGGCCAGAACCTTGACCTGCTGCTTCTCCAGCAGCACGCTCACCACCCGGGGCTCCTCCACCGCCTGCACATAGAACGCGCGATCGCCCGGCTCACCGACAGTTCCGGCGACGAAACGTTCGGGGGTGCGGAATACATGGATTGCTCGTGACACATGCACCTCCTGATACGTGACCCTGTTCGGCTGCGGTGCTCCGCCGCGCCGTTTCCCGGCGCAAACGCCGAGTCGCCCGACGCCGCCGAGAGGTGGCGCATCCGCCGGTATCGGGCATACCCATTATCCGTCTTTCCTTCCCGCACCGATCTCCCCGCCGGGTACCGGGCCCGAAGCCCCGGATTCGGGGGCCGGCGACGGCGCCAGGCCGGAAAGGTCCGAACCGGTGTCGTTCATCCGGGTGACGAACGGCGCGGTCCGGGTGTAACGAACAACGCTGAGCGAGGCGGGTTCGACCATGATCCGCTGGAACCCGTCGAGATGGATTCCCAGCGCATCGGCGAGTACCGCCTTGATGACATCACCATGGGTGCACACCACCCACAGTCGATCCCCGTCGTGCAACTCCGCCAAGGCCCGATCGTGTTCCCTGATCGCCGACACCGCCCGGGCCTGCACCTGCGCCAGCCCCTCCCCGCCGGGAAACACCGCAGCCGACGCATGCCGCTGCACCACCTGCCACAGCGGTTCGGCCAGCAGGTCTTTGATCTTGCGCCCGGTCCACTCGCCGTAGTCGACCTCCGCGAGCCGGTCGTCCACCACCGGCTCCAGTTCCAGATCGGCGGCCAGCGGCGACACCGTGCGCTGACAGCGCAGCATCGGCGAGGTCACGATCCGGGTGATCGGCAGGTTCGCGAGCCGCGCCGCGACCCCGCGCGCCTGTTCGCCGCCGCGGTCGGTGAGCTCCACCCCCGGGCTGCGCCCGGCGAGGGTCCCTCCGGTATTCGATGTCGACAGGCCGTGTCGCAACAGGATCACCGTCATGCTGCCAGCCTAACGGCGGCCACGGCGCGACGATGCCCGATGAACCCGCCCCGTTCCGCTGCCACCTCCGGCCCGGACTCGTTCACGTTGCCGACACGACACCGGCGGCGAGCAAACCGATGATCACGAAACCCAGCACGATCCGGTACCCGACGAACCAGTAGAACGAATGCCGCTCCACGAACCTCAGCAGCCACGCAATCGACACATAACCGATGACGAACGAAACCAGTGTCGCCACCAGAAGTTGCAGGCCGGAGGCGTTCAAGCCCTCCCCTGCCGGCTCGAAAGCGTCCGGCAGACTGAACAAACCCGAAGCGGTGACCGCGGGAATCGCCAGCAGGAACGAGAACCGCACCGCCGCCTCGCGTTTCAAACCGAGGAACAGGCCCGCGCTGGATGTGGCGCCGGAACGCGAAACACCGGGAATCAGGGCCAGGCACTGCGCCAAACCCATCACCACGCCGTCGCGGGTGGTGAGCTGTTCCATCGGGCGTTCCTTGCGGCCGTAGTGCTCGGCCGCCGCGATCACCAGTGCGAAAACGATCAACATGATCGCCACGAGCCACAGATTGCGTGCGCCCGTGCGGATCTGGTCCTTGAACAGGATGCCCAGCACCCCGATCGGGATCGTGGCGATGATCACATACCAGCCCATGCGGTAGTCGAGTTCGCGTTGCGCCTCGGCCTCGGGGTCGTACCCCACGGGCCCGGAACCGGTAACCACCGGCAGCTTCGTGGTGACCTGTTCGGCGAGCGGCACCCGGCCCCGGGCGGTCAGCTTCTCGAACACGGTCGCGAACCACACCGTCACGATCCGCCAGATGTCCTTGGCGAAGAACAACAACACCGCCGCCTCGGTACCGAGCTGGGTGACCGCGGTGAACGACGCGCCCGCGTCCTCACCGAAGAACACCGAGGACACGATTCGTAAGTGCCCCGACGACGAAACCGGCAGGAACTCCGTCAATCCCTGCACCAACCCGAGTACCAACGCCTGCACCCAGGTCATCGACTCGCCGATCACACATCCTCCTGAATCACGCCGAAAACCCCGCTCTTCCTTCACTCGACCGCGCCGCGGCCGCTGCACGATCCCCGGCGATCGACCGCAGCGACCCTACAGTGCCCTGTCCCGGGCGCGCGCGGCGACCGGCGACCGGCCGGGGCGATATCGGCGGCGGCAAAGTCGATACCACCGGCGGCGGACACGCCGCGCCCACCGTTCACCGCGAACGGTCACCGGCCGGTCACGCTCTAGGCTGGGCGCCGTGAGGAAACGTCGAACCGTGCTGTGTCTTCTGCGCATGAGCGAGAGCCCTACTCGGTTACGCTGCGCTACCGCTTCCGGGCCCGACCCGCGCGTACTGCCTCATCCGGGCCCGGAGACCCGGTGATGGAGCAGCGCACCGTCGGACGCAGCGGGCTGCGGGTCTCCCGTATCGGGCTGGCCACCCACACCTGGGGTAGCCGCACCGATACCGAGACCGCCGCAGCGCAACTGATCGCGTTCACCGAAGCGGGCGGCACCCTCGTCGACACCTCCCCCTCCTACAGTGGCGGCGCCGCCCAGCGGATTCTCGCCGACCTCCTCGGCGACCTGGTGTCACGCGACGAACTCGTACTGTGCGTGGGGGCCGGTCAGGTGCCCTACCTACCGGCCGTCCCCGCCGGAGGCGAACCGCCGATGCCCGAGCAGGCGCGGGTCACCGTCGACTGCTCACGCCGCACCCTGCTGCGCCAACTCGACCGCACTCTGCTCGAACTGGGCACCGACCACCTCGATCTGTGGCAGGTCACCGCCTGGGATACCGCCACACCTCTCGACGAGATCGCCGAAACCCTGCAGTACGCGATCCGTTCCGGGCGCGTTCGCTACGCGGGGGTCCGCGGGTTCACTGCCTGGCAGCTGGCGAGCCTGGCCGCCCGCACCCCCGTCACCGCCGTGCAGACGCCGTACTCGCTGCTCAGCCGCGGCGCCGAAGACGATACGGTCCCGGCCGCCACCCACCACGGGGCGGGAATCGTCGCCACCGCTCCACTGGCCGCCGGAATACTCACGGGCAAGTACCGCGACGGCGTACCAGCGGACTCCCGCGCCGCCGA
The DNA here is from genome assembly GCF_001613245.1 of Nocardia speluncae NBRC 108251. Classification (GTDB taxonomy): domain Bacteria; phylum Actinomycetota; class Actinomycetes; order Mycobacteriales; family Mycobacteriaceae; genus Nocardia; species Nocardia speluncae. Next base: position 576,716 of record NZ_BDBZ01000001.1, read on the forward strand.
CGAAGCCACCGCCGCCGAGATCCGCGGCCGCCTCGACGACGATCGCGCCACCGCCGTGGTCGATGCCCTCGTCACCGCCGCCGACGGGCTGGCGACCTCACCGCTGGCGGTCGCGCTGGCCTGGGTACGCGACCGGCCCGGAGTGGCGAGCATGTTCGTAGGCGCCCGCGATATGGGCCAGCTCACCGGGGTGCTGGCCGCCGAGACACTGGAACTGCCGCGCGCGATCGCCGCCGCCCTCGACGATGTGAGCTCCACCCCGTAGCCGGGGCGGGGGCGATCACCACACCGCGGTACGGATTAGCCTTGCCTACATGAGCGAGTCGGGTCCGGAGGCGGCAGCGGAACGTAACCACGGAGGGACCGCGCTCGTGCGCAGCAGACACCGTTCGGGCGCGCCGCGGCCCCGTACGCGGCGGGCACGGGCGTTGCTGGCCGGAATCGCTGCCGGTCTGCTCGCGCTCACGGCCGCCTGCGGTGGTACCGAACCGGCTGCCGCGCCCGGTCAGCGGGGGCCTGCCACCGCGGTCCTGGACAACCTGGATCCGGTAGCGCTCACCCCGCCCCCTGCGCCGGCGTTACCCGCGACCGTCCGGTCCTTCGACGGCGCCGAGGTCACGGTCACCGACGCGAGCCGGATCGTCGCCGCCGACCGGTACGGCACTCTCGCTCAGATCGTGTACGGGCTCGGGCTCGGCGACAACCTGGTCGGCCGCAGCACCTCCGCCTCGTTTCCCGCCGTGGCGGATCTGCCGAATGTCACCGGCGGTAACGGTTCGTTGAATGTGGAGTCGATTCTCGCGTTGCGGCCCAGCGTTTTCCTCACCGATACCACCAGCGCTTCGCCGGCCGTGCGCGAACAGTTGCGGGCGACCGGGGTCACCGTCGTCTACTTCGACCCTGAACGCACCTTGGAGGGCGTTGTCCCGCAGATCGAGGCCGTTGCCGGTGCTCTCGGCGTCCCGCAACGCGGGCAGCAGCTGGCGCAGCGGACCCAGGACGAGATCGCGGCCGCGTCGGCCGCGGTGCCCGCCCAGGATCCGCCGCTGCGGATCGCGTTCCTTTACCTGCGCTCCAGTGCCATCACGATGCTCGCCGGCCCCGGGTCCGGCGCGGACGCGCTCATCACTGCACTCGGTGCCCGCGACGCCGGAGTCGAATCCGGGGTGAGCGAACCGTTCACCGCGATCACCAGCGAGGCGATGATCGCCGCGGCGCCCGATGTGCTGTTGGTCATGACCGACGGGATGAAATCGCTCGGCGGCGTGGACGGTATCTCGCAGATACCCGGTATCTCGCAGACACCCGCGGGCCGAAACAAGCGGATCGTCGATATGTCGGATTCGGTGCTGCTGTCCTTCGGTCCGAACACCGGCCGCGTGATCACCGCCCTGTCCGACGCAATCTATGGTCATCCCGCCGCATGAGCGCACCGGGCCGGGTGGCAATGACATGACCGTAGATCTGGACAAATCACCGCAGTCCGTCACCCCGGACCTCGGTCGCCGCCATCGAAGGCGGGCGGTGCTCGCATTCACCGTCGCCGTTCTCGCGCTGCTCGCACTCGCGCTCGCCTCCGCCGCCATCGGCCAGGTCCCCACCGGCCCCGCGGAGGTGGCGGGCAGTATTGCCCACCGGATCGGGCTGGACTGGGGGCCGTTACCCGCCCACCCGGCCGGTGAGGTCACTCTGTGGGAGGTGCGCTTCCCACGGGTGTTGCTCGCGATCCTGGTCGGTGCCGCCCTCGCCACCGCCGGTGCGCTGCTCCAGGGTGTTTTCGCCAACCCACTCGCCGAACCGGGGGTGATCGGAGTGTCGTCCGGGGCCGCGGTCGGTGCGGGCGCGGTGATCGTGTTCGGCGGTGCTTTCGTCGCCGCCTGGTCGGTAGCGGCTGCGGCGTTCGTCGCCGGATTGATCACCACCATGCTGGTATATGTGCTGTCCCGGTCGGGGGGTCGCACCGAAGTGGTGACCCTTGTCCTCACCGGTGTCGCGATCAACGCATTCGCCGGCGGGCTCATCGCCTTCCTGCTGTTCGTCGCCTCCCCCGCCGCCCGCGACCAGATCGTGTTCTGGCAGCTGGGCAGCCTCAACGGCGCCACCTGGGATGCGGTCGCGGTGGTCGCGGTACTCACCGCGATCGGGATCACGGCGGCGGTCTTCGTGGCGTCCCGGCTGGATTTGCTGGCACTCGGCGAATCCGCTGCCCGCCACCTCGGTGTGGATGTGGAAAGGTTGCGGCGCACAGTGATCGTCATCGTCGCCGTACTCACCACCGCCGGGGTCGCGTTCACCGGGATCATCCTGTTCGTCGGGCTGATCGTTCCGCATGTCGTGCGCATGATCGTCGGGCCGGGACATCGCGCCCTGATCCCGGTCAGTGCCGTCACCGGCGCCGTCGTCCTGCTCGCCGCCGATGTCGCCGCCCGCTCGCTGGTCGACAACGCCGACCTCCCGCTCGGCATGCTCACCTCGCTGATCGGCGGGCCGTTCTTCTTCTGGCTGTTGCGGCGCACCCGCGCCCGCGCGGGAGGGTGGGCATGAACGAGCCGCCGCGTCGCCGCACCACCGGATTGCTTCAGCGAACGCACCGGGTACCCGGGCCCACCGAACCGGGCACCGTCACCCTGCGCGCCCGCGGTGTCACTCTGGACCGGCACGGCGGCGGTGGCGGTACCCGCCGCGTCCTCGACGACGTCGACCTGGATGTCTGCGCCGGGCAGGTACTGGCCCTGGTCGGGCCGAACGGCGCCGGTAAATCGACCCTCCTCGCCGTCCTGGCCGGGGAACTCGTCCCGGCGCAGGGCAAGGTCGAGCTCGACGGCCGACCACTCGATCACTGGACCACGATCGATATGGCCCGCCGCCGCGCCGTTCTCCCGCAATCCCACACCGTCGGGTTTCCGTTCACCGCGGCCGAGGTGATCGCCATGGGCCGCGCGCCCTGGCAGCGCACTCCCCGCGCCGACCGGAACGACGCGGTGATCACCGACGCCATGATCGCGACCGATTGTGCGCATCTGGCCGGGCGCTCGTTTCCGAGCCTCTCCGGCGGTGAACGAGCCCGGGTCGCCCTGGCCCGGGTGCTGGCCCAGGACACCGCCACGCTGCTGCTCGACGAACCCACGGCGGCCCTCGACCTCGGCCATCAGGAGGCCGTGCTGACCTTGGCGGCCGAGCGGGCCGCCGCCGGTGCCGCGGTGGTCGTGGTACTCCATGACCTGGCTTCCGCCGCCGCCTACGCCGACCGCATCGCCGTCCTCGACAACGGGCAGCTCGCCGCCACCGGTACACCGCGTGAAGTCCTCACCGGGGAACTGCTCAGCCGCGTCTACCGCTATCCGATCGAGGTCCTCGACCATCCGGAGACCGGCGCGCAACTGGTGCTGCCGGCCCGGCCGAACCGCGCCTCCGGTCTGTCGGCGCATCGCCGAATATGAACACGCCGACCAGGTGCCGGCCGTCGAACGCTGCCAGGCGATGGCCGGGGCCGGCGCCGAGACCGATTTCGGCCACCGGGAGGCCCCGAGACCGACAGATCCGACGATCGGTCGGCTACGCCTTCTCGGCTGTCTGCGCCACGGAGACCGCGGTGTCCGGCTCCGCGACGACACCGGATGTTGCGCGCGGCGATTTCGGCCGCCAGATCAGTTTCAGCACCGCGGGGGTGAGCAGCATCCGGATCACCGTGGCGTCCAGGACAAGCGCGGCGATCATGCCGTAGGCGATGTATTTCATCATCACCAGTTCCGAGAACCCGAACGCACCGGTCACCACGATCAGGATCGCCGCCGCCGAGGTGATCACCCCGCCGGTGTGCGCGAGACCGTGCCGGATCGCTTCCGGCGGGTCGGCACCGTTCGCGCGCGCCTCGGCGACCCGGGACAGCAGGAACACCTCGTAGTCGGTGGACAGCCCGAACAACACGGTCACGATCAGCACCAGTACCGCGAACATCAGCGGCCCGGGTGTGAAATCGAACAGCTCCGCGCCGTGGCCCTCCACGAAGATCCAGGTGAGTATGCCGAGGGTGGCGCCGAGACTCAGCGCCGACATCGCGACCGCCTTCACCGCCAGGATCAGCGACCGGAATGCCGCGTACATCAATGCCACCGCGGCCGCCACCAGCAGCAGCGCCAGCAGTGGCAACCCCTCCAGCAGCCCATGGATACTGTCACGTTCCAGCGCCGGCACCCCGGCCACCATCACCCGCACACCGTCCGGTTCCTCGATACCGCGCAACACCGCGATCGCGGTATCGACGGCCCGATCGTCCACCAGACCGGCTTCCAGCACATTGATCCCGTCCCGGGTGGGTGCCGCCGGTTCGAACGGGCCTGTCAGACCGGGGGTCACATTCGCCTGCACACGGATATCGCTCAACTGTGCCGCGTCCGCACCCGTCACCACCAGCCGCAGCGGTTCGGTGCGGAAACCGGGGAACAGGGCGTCGAATTTCTCTTGTGCCACCCGCGCCGGATTGTCCTGCGCCAGGTATTTTTCGCTCAACCCACCGAATTCGATATGCCGGAACGGCACCATCAGTAACAGCAGTCCCAACACCACCGGCACGATCACCACCCACGGCCGCGCCATCGACCGGACCGCCAGCCGGGAGAAGATCCCGCGATCGATTTCGGCCTCGGTACCGGCGCGGGCGAATCGGCGCCACCGCCACAGATCGATTCGCTGCCCCACGATCGCCAGCATGGCCGGCAGCGCGGTCACCGACAGCACCGCGGCCAGCAGCACCGAACTGATCCCGCCGTAGGGCACCGACCGCAGCACACCGTTCGGGTAGATGAACAGCGCTCCCAGGCTCACCGCGATGATCGCCGCCGAGAACACCACCGTGCGACCCGCCGTCGCCACCGTCCGCGATACCGCGTCCTCCACGCTGCGGCCTGCCGCGAGCTCCTCCCGGAACCGGGTCACGGTGAACAGGCCGTAGTCGATGGCCAGCCCCAGACTCACCAGGGTCACCACTGCGCTGGCGAACACGTTCACCTCGATATGGCCGGTGATCAGCCGCATCATGCCCTGGGTGCCCAGGATCGTCATACCGCCGACGAGCACCGGTAGCAGCGCCGCCACCACGCCGCCGAAAACGAAATACAGCAGCAGCGCCACCAGCGGTAGCGCAATCATCTCCGCGCGCTGGATATCGTCCTGCATCCCGGTGTTGATGCCCTCCACCACCGGCTGCAACCCGGCCAGCTCCACGGTCGTCCCGGCCGGGCCCGCGCCGGGAGCGCCGGCATCCAGATCGCCGGTGATCGCCAGGTAGTTGTCGACGGTCGCCGACCCTTCCCCGTGCAACCCGATACTTGCGAACGCGTACGTCCGGGAATCATCGGCGAACTGTCCCGACAGGGCGCTGTCCCAATAGCTGTCGATGCGCAGTACCCGGTCCGGATGGTCGTGCAGCAGACCCGCCAGCTGCGCGGTCACCGCCGCCCGCACCTGTGGATCGTCCACCGTCTTCCCCGCCGGCGCGGTATAGAGAGCGATCACGTCGCTGTCGGTATCGCGGCCGAAGGTGGTATCGGCCAGTTTCGAGGCCGCCACCGACTCACTGGATTCGTCGAACCAGCCCTCCTGGGTGAGCCGATCCGCCAGATCCCGGCCGTACAGTCCGGACAGCGCGACCACGAGCAGCGAAATCGCCAGGACCGCGACCCGGTGCCGGTAAACGAAGCGACCCCACCGTTGGGTTCCTGCCGTCGACATTGCGCCGGCCCGTTACTAACCGCAGGCGGGCGTGCGGTAGTCCGCCGACCGCAGGATCCCGCACAGATCGGTCCGCGAGAGCTTCCACGCGCCGTCCAGATAGATGAAATGCACCACCGTCGTCCGGACCGCCTTGCCCGAACCATCTTTGTCCAGTCGCAGCGTCGCCGTCACAGTGCCGTCGTGATTGTCGAACACCGGGTCGGTGACCCCGTAGACGGCCCGCGGATTGTCCTGCAACGCCTTGTACATATCCGGAATCGCGTCCCGGAACGCTTCCCCGTCCTCGATCAGCTCCGTACGTTCCGAATCGGGCAGCGCCGGATCCAGCGCCCGCTTGATCCGGTTGTCCAGCTCCGCCGCGGTCGGCAGCGTACGCGATGCCAGCTCCCGCGAGGTCGCCACCGCCGAGGACGACAACGCCGCCTTCGCCGACGACCGGGCCGCCGCCACCGAATCCTCGTCGACACCGGTTCCGCAGCCGGTGAGCAGCACCATCGCGGCCGTAGCCGCCACGGCGACGCACGCACGCACCACGCGCATCGACCGGGAAACAGCTGTGTACCGCATCACGTCCTGCATATCACTCTCACTGCCTGCCTTCGATCACCGAGCCGATACGCGCCAGCAGGGCCCGTACTGTCGGAACAGTACGGGCCCCAGGAGGGGAAGTCGCCCGCGGCAGCAGATCCCGCACCAAGGCGATCACGCTGCGAGTGTCGTCGAGATCGATATCGGTCACCCGGGCTTCGGCCACGGCCACCACATCCTCCGGACCCGGCACCTCCGAATCCAGGTCCGGACGGTAGATCTCCACCTGCAGTGTCGCCCGGACCGTGCGGAACGCGAACGTCCGCCCGTCCCCGGTACAGCCGAACCCGTGCGCGAACGGGCCCGTCGTCACTTCCTCGGCGGAAAACCCCGGCACCTCGTGCATCGTCGACTCCTGAACTCCGCACTGTCTGATCCGTACGTTAACGCGCCCCGCGGACGACCGGCCGCCGACACCCCACACCCCGCCGATACAGGTGATCACCCGGTCGTGATCAGATAATCCCATGCAGTATCGGTCGTTTCCGGGCACAGCGAGACGAGCGCGACACCGGCAACCCCGCGGTACCGTCGTTGTCGTGCTACTCGCCGCTGCCCTGCTGGTGGGTTGCTCCGGCGATTCCGATTCCGGTGCGGGCGATGCACCCACCCGGGAACCCGCGGTCCCGGCGGTATCGCCACCGGTGGCCGCTGCCCCGGCCGGGGCCGTGTACCCGGCGCCCGCTCCACTCACTGCCCTCGCCGCCGATCCCGGTAGCGGTTTCCTCGCCGGCCTCGATCCGGCAGGCACCGGTCTGGTGGTGTTCGATCCAGCAACCACGCCACCCACCAGCCATGAAGTACGTCTGCCCACCCCGGCCCGCGGTCTCGCCGCCGGTACCCCGGGCGAATTCCTCGCCGCGGGCGACGGTGTGATCCTGCGGATCGACGCCGCCGCTCGTACGGTCACCGAGGTTGCGGTCGACGGCGATCTGCAGACTGTCCGCGCCCGCCCGGACGGCACCCTGATCGCCGGGACCGCCGACGGCCGCGTCCTCGTCGTGGACGGCACGGGCAAGGTCGCGCACACCATCACCGGACTGGCCTCTGCCGATGGAATCGCGCTCACCGGCGATACCCTCGCCGTCCTCGACCGTCGCCAGACACTGCTCACCGAGATCGAACCCGGCGACGAGAGTTTGGGACTGGCGCTGCGCGCGGGAACCGGCGCCGCGAATTTGATCGAAGCCCCCGACAACCGGGTCGTCGTCACCGACCCCGACAGCGGTCAGTTGCTGGTGTTCACCACCGAACCACTCGTCCTCCGGCAGCGCTACCCGGTAGGATCGTCGCCTTACGCACTCTCCTATGACCGGGGTTCTGACACCGTATGGGTGACGTGCACGCAGAGCAACGAGATCGTCGGCTACGACCTGTCGGCGGGAGCACCGCGAGAGGTGGGCCGCTACCCCACCGTCCGGCAGCCGAACGCGGTGACCGTCGACGCCGATACCGGCGACCTCTACATCGGCTCGGCCACCGAACCGGGTCTGCAACAGATATCCGCGGACCAGCGCGAGAGAGGGCAGTGATGGGATCCACTCACCGTGGCGCGGCGACGCGGGCAAAACTCCCCGCCGAGTGGGAGACCACCGGCGACGACTACGAATACGTCCCCCTGCGGCTTCCACCGGACGTCACCCGCGTGACCGCATCGATGCGGCTGGCTATCCAGGCCGAATTCGGCGGCTGGGAACTGTCCCGGGTCCGCGCCTACACCGACGGCAGCCGCCGCGTTCTGCTGCGCCGCCGCAAAACCGCGCTCTCCAGCCCGGCGGGGCATACCGCGGAGCTATGAGCGTGCTGTACCGATTACTGCTCCGCCTGATGTTCCTGGTACCGCCGGAACGGATCCACCGGCTCGTGTTCGGGGTGATGCGCGCGGCCACCGCGTTCGCGCCCACCCGCGCCGCGCTGTACCGCCTCTTCGCCGTGCCCGATCCCATCCTGCGCACCCGCGTGTTCGGGGTCGATTTCCCGGCGCCGCTCGGGCTGGCCGCCGGTTTCGACAAGGACGCCACCGGAGTGAACGCCTGGGGTGCGCTCGGCTTCGGCTTCGCCGAGGTCGGCACCGTCACCGCCGCCGCGCAGCCGGGTAATCCGCAACCCCGGTTGTTCCGGCTGCCCGCCGATCGTGCATTGATCAACCGGATGGGTTTCAACAACCACGGTGCGGCCGCCGCGGCCGCCCGGCTGCACGGTCGGGTGCCGTCGGTGCCCATCGGCGCCAATATCGGCAAAACCAAGGCCGTGGCCGCCGAGCGCGCCGCCGACGATTACGCGACCAGCGCACGCCTGCTCGGACCGCATGCCGATTTCGTGGTAGTCAACGTCAGTTCCCCGAACACTCCCGGTCTCCGGGACCTGCAGGCGGTCGAGTCGTTGCGCCCCGTCCTGACCGCGGTACTCGACAGTGTGCGGGTGCCGGTACTGGTGAAGATCGCACCGGATCTGTCCGACGAGGATGTGGACGCGGTGGCCGACCTTGCCGTGGAACTAGGCCTGGCCGGAATCGTCGCCACCAACACCACCATCGGGCGCGACGGACTGAACAGCGATCCCGCCGCGGTCGAAGCCATCGGTGCCGGTGGGTTGTCCGGTCCGCCGGTGGCCGACCGCTCGCTGGATGTCCTGCGACGGCTGTACGCCCGCGTGGGCGGGCAGCTCGTGCTGATCTCGGTGGGCGGTATCGAAACCCCCGACCAGGCGTGGGAACGGGTCCTGGCGGGGGCGTCCCTGCTTCAGGGGTACACCGGTTTCATCTACGGCGGTCCGTTGTGGACGCGGCGGATACACCGCGGGATCGCCGACCGGCTCCGCGCCGGCGGATACCGCAGCCTGGCCGACGCCGTAGGCGCCGGCCACACCGCAAACCGCTGACCGAGCGGGGTCAGGCGGCCGAACCGCTACGGATTGCGCCGGGGTCGGCTCGATATCCGGTGGGCAGGGTCACCAGTTCGTCCTGCATGATCTGCGCCTCCGCCAGTCTGGCTTCGACACGAGTGGCGAGCAGGACCACGACCTGGTCGAACACCAGCCCGAGCAGCTCCGCCTGGTGCCGGGCCCAGGCCAGCGCAGCGTCGTCGTACACCAGCTCGGGATCGGACAGAATTTCGTCGAGCTCCATTGCCGCATAAGCATGTTCGAACGACAGGGCCCGGCCCGGCAACCAGCTCAACAGCCACGACGATCCGTGACGGGTCTGCACGCGCTCGGCGAATTCGAGGGAAATACCGCTGGTCATCAACCAGTCGGTGATATGGATGCTCACAGCTGCCTCCTCAGGGGCTCGGCACCGATACCGGGCCGGAACCACAGCCGGCGCGGCATCGCTGCCGTCGGATAAGGGCGGACTACCGGGCGCGCTCAGCGCGCCGTCGCGGAGGGTGCCTCCGGATCCGTCCCGGCGCAGGCGGCGGGCCGACATTCGGCCGGATAACGGTGTCCACGGAACCGGGCTGTCGTCATTGTCATCACCAGGCCCTCCCGTACCTCTGATCGAGGGAAACGCTTCTTCCAGTGTGTCATTTGACTGGCCCGCGGGTCAATGTTTATGTCAAACGCCGTCCTGCATTATGGTTATTGCCAGATGTGACCGGGTCGAAACCCCTCGGCGACGGCGAAATACGAGAAAGGCCCGCGGTATGTCCCCCACCGACGACACCGCAATCGTCGCTATCCGCAACATCCTGACCCGGCTCTGCAAACGCTCCGGACTCAGCCCCGACCGCCTGGCGACCACCGAAATCGATACCAGTCCCCTCCTCGACCTCCCGGTCATCCGGCGATACGCCGCCACCCACGGCATCACCCGCACCGCCGCCGTACTCCCCGTCGTCCGCGAACACGCCCGCCGCCTCCCGCCGACCCACCGCGTCATCACCGACGCCGAACTGTCCCTCGGCCTGCTACGCGAAACCGAAACCGCCGGAATCGACCCTGACGACCTCTACTCGCAGGACCTCGGCGACCGCCGCGAATACCTCTCGGCACACTGGAGCCGGCTGCACGAGATCGCCGACGCCGAGGCAATCCCCCCGGCGCCCACCGTGCGCTCGCTGCGTGCCACCCCCGAACGGCGCGCCTTCACCGCACTGGCCGCGCTGCTGGTCACCGGGAACGTCTACACCGACGCCCAGCCCCTCCACAGCGTCGCCCGCCACGGCAACGCCGGCCGTATCGGCACGCTCACCGTCGTGGGCGACGCCGTGATCGACCACATCTACCGAGTCGACGCAATACCCGATGCGCGCGGGTTCGCCCGCGGCCGTTTCAGCGACAACCCGGGCGGTAAAGGACTCGATCGCGCCGTCGCCGCCGCCCGCCTCGGTATCGATGTCCGGCTGATCAGCGCGGTCGGCGACGACGAGGCCGGGCGCCGGATCCTCGACTACCTCGGTTCCGAGAATGTCGATACATCGCTGGTCAGGGTCGTTCCCGACGCCACCACCCCGATCACCGCACTCATCGTCGGCAAGACGGGCATCGCCGGCACCATCTTCTGCGAGGACGATCGCATCCGGCTCACCACTGCCGAGCTCACCGGACCGGCAGTCCGCGCCGCACTCACCGAAACCGACGCCGTCCTGGTCACGCTCGAACCACCGCTACCGGTGATCGAACGGGTCCTGGCGATACTGCAGAAACTTCCGGAACGGCCCACCCTGGTGCTCACCGCGGCCGATGTCGAAACCCCCCAGGTGCTGTACCGCTACTTGTCCACCGTCGACTATCTGATCGGGTCCACCCAGGAGCTCGACAGTATGGTTCCCGAGATACCCGCCCAGTCCGGGGCCCATATCGCTCAGCAGCTCCAGATGCTGGGCACCCGCGTTGTCTGCGTCGTCGAGGATTTCGGCTGTACCGTCCGCTCCGACCGGCTCGCCCTCGATATCCCGCGCTTCCAGGCCGCGGCACTCACCGACGTACCGGGTTCGCGCGGCGCATTCTCCGCGGCACTGGTGTACCGGCTGCTGTCGCGTCCCGCGGTCGCCGACGCCGAGGGCGGGCCCGTCCGCCGGGTGGCCGACGAACATGACTACACCTGGGCGACCGCCGCCATGGTGGCGACCCAGTCGTTCGCCGGTGACGTACCCGGCGCCATGCCCACCGCCGACGAGGTGGACCGCATCCTCCGGCTCACCGCCGAAAGGCACTGACCGGCGCCCGGTCCGCGCGCTCCCGGCCCGGCCACCGTCCCCACCGCCGCGCCGCGCACCGAGTACGTATTTTGTAACGGCAGGCGTCAAGTCACGTATCGGCCCGCCATCGCACGGGAACCGTGTCCCCGATCGGCGGGCCGATCGCTGCGGTAGCCCGGCCTCATCCATACTTTGCGGTACCGAATATTCATCGAAGGAGTATCGACCTTGACCGCAGCCGCGGAGCCCTCCGCTGTCGCCACCACCGAGCACCGGTTCACCCGCAACGGCCACGAATCCCCGCTGCAGGTATTACCCGTGGTCGACGGCGAACCCCAGTTCGGTCATGTGCTGGTCTTCGGCCGGCCCGTCGACGATTGCCTGGTGCGGATCCACTCCCGATGCCTATACGGCGAAGCGCTCGACTCCCAGGACTGCGATTGCGGGCCGGAACTGCGCACATCCCTCGATCTCATCCAAGAAGCCGGCCACGGAGTACTGGTCTATCTGGAACAGGAAGGGCGTGGCCTCGGGCTCATCGCGAAAGCTCAGGGCTATGGGGTGGCCGACCGCACCGGCGCGGATACCTTCGCCGCGTACCGCAGCCTCGGCTTCCCCGAAGACAGTCGCGACTACGCGCACGCCGCGAACAGCCTGCGCAATCTCGGGCTCACCCGGGTCCGGCTGCTCACCAACAGTCCCGACAAGGTCGAGGCCGTCCGCGCGGCCGGTATCGACGTCATGATCGAGGCGCTGTGGACACCGCCGCTCAGCGAACGAGCGGCTGCCTACCTGGAAGCCAAACGTCGTCGGCGCGGGCACTGGATTCCGGCGAGCGAACCGGGACCGGAGCGTCCGGTGGACGAGCCGATCGCCGCCGTTCGCTGACCCAGACAGAACGCGCCCATCGGCGCCGTTCCCCGGCTACCATTGGTGATCCGCGTCACTCGCCGGTCGCCGACTGCTCCTACAGCCTCTGGCGGTAACCACGGCGAGTGTTCCGGAACCCCAGCACCTCGGGAACGGACCCATGACCACAGATATCGTCTACACTCACCGCACCGGCGTCACTGCCCGCACAGTGCCCGCGGCCTTCCAGCAGACCCTCACTCTCCGCCCCGGCGCGGTCGCCCTGCGCACCGTCGGCGGCACCCAGGAAATCACCTGGCGGGACTACGGGCAACGCGTCCGCGTCCTCGCCGCGGGTCTGGCCGCCCTCGGCCTCACCCGCGGCGACACGGTGGGCATCATGCTCACCAACCGGCCGGAGTTCAACCTCCTCGACACCGCCGCCCTGCATGTGGGCGCCACCCCGTTCTCCGTCTACAACACCTGCTCACCCGAGCAGATCGCACATGTCTTCGGCAACGCCGGCAACAAGATAGTCGTCACCGAGCAGCAGTTCCTGGACACCATCCGCGCCGCAGGCGTACCTATCGACCACCTCATCGTCGTCGACGGGCCGGCCGAGGGCGCGACCACACTCGCCGACCTCGAGGCGAATCCCGATCCGGATTTCGATTTCGACGCCGCCTGGCAGGCCGTGGAACCCGGTGATCTCGCCACCCTGATCTACACCTCCGGCACCACCGGGCCCTCCAAGGGCGTCGAACTCACCCACCGCAATGTGCTGGCCCAGATCCTCGCCCTCACCAGCGGTCCGCTCGATGTGGGTCTCGAGGACCGCGCATTGTCCTACCTGCCCGCCGCCCATGTCGCGGACCGGATTTCCGGCCATGCCATCAACCTGGTCACCGGTATCCAGATCACCACCGTTCCCGATCCCCGCGAGATCGCCGCGGCACTCCCCGACGCCCGGCCGACCGTCTTCTTCGGTGTCCCGCGTGTCTGGCAGAAGATCAAAGGCGGTGTCGAGGCCAAACTGGCCGCCGAAACCGGGGCGAAGAAAGCCATCGCCGATTGGGCGGTCAGCACCGGAATCGCGGCCGCCAAAGCCGATCTGGCCGGCACCGGTCGCGGACCGCTGCTGAGTATGCAGCACCGGATCGCCGAGAAGCTGCTGCTGTCCAAAGTACGGGCGGCACTCGGTCTGGGTGAACTCCGGGTCGCCTCCTCCGGTGCGGCACCGATCCCCGCGGAAACTCTCGAATTCTTCCTGGGGCTCGGTTTCTGCGTCTCCGAGGTGTGGGGTATGTCGGAAACCAGCGGCGTGGCCACCTACACCGAACTCGACAAACCTCGGCCGGGAACCGTCGGCCGCGCCGTCGACGGACTCGAACTACGATTGGCCGACGACGGTGAAGTACTGGTCCGTGGTCCGATCATCACCCACGGCTACCGCGCCATGCCCGAGAAAACCGCCGAGGCGCTGGACGCCGACGGCTGGTTGCACACCGGCGATGTCGGCACTCTCGATACCGATGGCTACCTGCGGATCATCGACCGCAAGAAAGAGCTCATCATCAACGAAGGGGGAAAGAACATCGCCCCGAGCAATATCGAGAACGCCGTCAAGGCCGCCTCCTCGCTCGTCGGGCAGGCCGTGGCGCTCGGCGACGCCAAACCCTATATCACCGCGCTCATCGTGCTCGACCCTGATATGGCGGCCATCCGCGCCAAGGAAATCGATGCCACCGACGCCGATATCGCCACACTGGCCCGGCACCCCGGCATCATCGAAGATATCCGCGCCGCGATCCAGGCCGGGAATGCAAAATTGGCCCGGGTCGAACAGATCAAACGGTTTACAGTCGTCGATACCGTCTGGGAACCCGGCGGCGACGAACTCACCCCGAAGATGTCGCTCAAACGCGCGCCGATCGCCGAAAAGTACGCCGAGCAGATCACCGCGCTCTATGCCGACGAGAAACCCGGGACCGTGATCGACGTACGCGGCTGAGCCGAACCCGGCTCCGACAGGACTGTGGCCCCGGTGAGCCCGGGGCCACAGTGCTGTTCACGATTCACTTCTGTTCGTAGGTACCCACCAGCGTCGCCCGCGCCAGCGTATGCGAGAACAGGTTGAAGCCGAGGAAGGCCGGGGTGGCTTCCGGTGGTACACCCAGCGATTCGACATCCACCGCGTGCACCACGATGAAGTACCGGTGCGGACCGTGCCCGGCCGGCGGGGCCGCGCCCACGTATCCGGCGAAACCGCCGTCGTTGCGCAGCATCACCGCGCCCGCGGGCAGTGTGCCGCCCTCACTGCCCGCTCCGGACGCCAGCTCGGTGACCGACGCGGGGATATCGGCCACCGCCCAATGCCAGAAACCGGAAGCGGTCGGCGCGTCCGGATCGTACACCGTCACTGCGAAACTCTTCGTCTCCGCCGGGAAACCCGACCAGCCGAGCTGCGGCGACACATCCTTACCGCCGGCGCCGAACACACCGCTGACCTGATCGTTGCCGAGCGGCGCACCGTCGGACACATCGGCGGACGTCACGGTGAACGATGGCACCGAGGGCAGGGCGTCATAAGGGTTGTAGGTCATGGAAACCTCTCTCGAATCGGATCAGCTGTGCAACAGAAAGTGTTCCAGGACATCGGTGCCGAATTCGAGGGCGTCGACAGGCACCCGTTCGTCGACGCCGTGGAACAGCGCCGCGAAATCCAATTCCGGTGGCAACCGCAGCGGGGCGAAGCCGAAGCACCGGATCCCCAGATCAGCGAACGCCTTCGCATCGGTACCGCCGGACAACATGTACGGCACCGTCCGCCCGTGCGGGTCATGCGCCAGGATCGCCTCGTTCATCGCGTCCACCAGATGGCCGTCGAAAGTTGTTTCGTAGGAATCGAGTTTGGTGACCCATTCGCGTTCCACGTCGGGTCCGATCAGCTCGTCCACTTCGCGTTCGAACTCCGCCAGGCGGCCGGGCACCACCCGGCAGTCCACCACGGCCTCCGCGGTCTGCGGGATCACATTCGCCTTGTACCCGGCGTTCAGCATGGTCGGATTCGCCGTATCACGCAGGGTGGCGCCGATGATCCGGGAAATCGACCCCAGCTTCGCCAGCGTGCCCTCGATGTCCTTACTGCCCGGGTCGAACGCGAGCCCGGTTTCCTCCGATACCGCCGCGAGGAACTCGGCCACGGAGTCGGAGACGACGAGCGGGAAAGTATGTGTCCCCAGCCGGGCCACCGCAGCCGCCAGGATGGTCACCGCGTTGTCCTCGTGCAGGAACGACCCGTGCCCGGCGCGAGCCTTCGCCCGCAACCGCATCCAGCCCAGACCTTTTTCCGCTGTCTCCACCAGATAGAGCCGCCGTTCGCCACCGTCGGGGCGGGGCACGGTCAGTGAGAAACCGCCTACCTCCCCCACCGCCTCGGTGATTCCGGCGAAAAGATCAGGCCGGTTCTCGACCAGCCATTGCGACCCCCATTTCCCGCCGTTCTCCTCGTCGGCCAGGAATGCGAACACCAGGTCGCGGGGCGGTACGGTGCCCTCGATCTTGAACTGGCGGGCCACCGCCAGCATCATTCCGACCATATCCTTCATATCGATGGCGCCACGGCCCCAGACGTAGCCGTCCTGCACGGCACCGGAGAAGGGGTGCACACTCCAATCGGCCGCCTCGGCCGGCACCACATCGAGATGCCCGTGCAGCAACAGCGCACCGCGACTCGAATCGGCGCCCGGCAGCCGCGCGAAAACATTTCCCCGGCCCGGTAGGCCGGATTCCACATATTCCGTGGTGTAACCCGCGTCTTCCAGCTGCCGCGCAACCCACTCGGCGCATTCGCGTTCGCCCTTGGTGGTCGCCGGGTCGCCGGTATTCGAGGTGTCGAATCGGATCAGCGAACTGACCAGGTCCACCACCTCCGATACAGCACGGGAACGAGCGGAGCCAGAGTTATCACCTGTCGCGGCCACGCACTCTTCCTACCATCACGGGCCTCATTGACTTCTTTTGGTGTTGCCGATGCTCGTGCCCTGGAACGCAGGCGCTATTTCGCATAGTTAAATGCGCATATCCACGTATGCCCATCGTTCTAGTCTCTGATAGATGCAAAGCCTCTGAAACCTTGCAGCCCAGCACTTTCGGATTCTCCCCATCAGGGCCGGCTCACCCGCCGGCGTAGCGGGACCTCGACTACTTGTCGGGCAGTTCGCCGAGCACCCGGCGCAGATGGTCGCGACTCTCCCCCGGGGTCGGTGCAATGACGCTGAGCTTGTTCATCACCGTCATGTACACCTCTACCTCATGCTTCTTCTCGAGGTAATGCGAGGTGGTCAGCTGTTCCATGTAGACCATGTCCGGCAACTCGGGCTCCGGGAAGCGCAGGATGCTGAACGAACCGCCCGCGGCGGGGTGCCCACCGACGTCGTAGGGCAGTACCTGGATCTTCACGTTCGGCCGGTCGGACACGGCAATCAGATGCTCGATCTGGCCGCGTAGTACCGGATAACCACCGACCGGGCGGCGGAGCGCGTTCTCGTCCACCACCGCCCACAGCGTCGGGGCCGACGCGCGGCTGAGGATCTCCTGGCGGCGCATCCGCACCCCCACCCGGCGTTCGGTGTCCTCCTCGTTGAACAGTTTGATCACCGAACGCGCATAGGCTTCGGTCTGCAGCAGACCGGGGACGAACTGCGCCTCATAGGTGCGAATCGTGGTCGCGGCTTGTTCGAGGCCGATATAGGTTTCGAACCACGGCGGCAGCAGATCGTTGAACGGTTGCCACCAGCCCGGATCGTTGGCCTTTTTCATCAACTCCAGGTAGACCGAAAGCTCCTCCGGATCGTCGACACCGTAGAGCTTCAGCAGATCCATCAGATCGCGTTCCCGGAACCGGGTGCGGCCCAATTCGAGGCGGCTGATCTTGGCGTGCGAACCGCGGATATGCTCCCCGGCGTCCTCGCGGCTGATACCGCACGCCTCGCGCAGCTGCCGCAGCCGGCTACCGAGCGATATACGCAATACGGTGGGCCCGCGGTCGGCTTCTGCCTTATCCGGGAGATCGGAATCGTCCTGCTCGTTAGTCATGATCGCCTCTGGCCAGTTCGTGCTGTGCTGCATCGTACGGCGCCCGCCACCGACGAACCGCACCGGTCGGCAGGCGATCTTACCCTCAAGTAGGCACCGAATATCGGAAACGCGCCCACACCGGGGGGACCCGGCATCCGCACGGCAACCCACTGCCGCGCACCTCGGCTCGAATTCTACAGCGCCGCATAACCGTAGCTTCTCGTACGTTTGCGCGCACGATAGGCATTGATTGCGTAAACTCCCCCACGACACGACGATCCGGCCTCGCAACCGCGAAGACCTGGGGAGATGACACCGATGAGGGCACGGGGAGCAGGTGCGGGTACTGCGGAAGCCGCACCCAGCATACCGCCTGCTCGCCCGAATCGCGACAACCGACCGGCCGGTCCGGGAGCGTGTCGCCCCGGTGAGCCCACAGGGCAGGGAGCGACGTCCACCGGGAACGGTTACCTGCACTCGACATCCCCGATCTGCACCCACCCCGGCTATCCCACGGAAAACTCGGCGAGCATCCGTAAGGAATTGGGCAGCAACCACTTCCCGTCGCTTCCTCGTCTATCCCGGACCGGTCCGCGCCGGCGCGGACCGCTAGGCTCGCGCGCAACCATCCGGCCCGGATCCGCTGGGAACCCAGCGGCATTCCGAGAACGAATCACCACCTTGCACACCGAGAAAACTGGAGGGCCCATGTCCGACGAAGTCACCGCCATCGAGATCCGCAAGAAACTGACCGAGGTCCTCACCCATTCCAGTATCGACCTCGCAACCTCCGAAGACGGAGTCAACTGGGCCACCAGCGCGTTCTTCGCCAATCTCGACGAAGACCTGTTCCGTCTCACACTGATCCTCGAGAACCGCGGCCGCACGCTCGGTCAGCTGAAGGCCAATCCCAACGTCGGGGTGAAAGTGGTGCCGGGCGGTATCGCCGACCCGTTCGCCCAGGGACTCGGCACGGTGACACTGCGCGACGACAGCGAGCGCGACGAGACCTTCCAGGCGTTGCTGCGCAAGGAACCACAGGTCGAACCATTCTTCGCGTCTCCCGTCACCGCGGTCGTCATCGATATCGACTGGTGGCGAGTCACCCACCTGGGCGGCGGCTGGCTGCCGGGCAAGGTACTCGAACGCGGCAACGGAGCCTGAACGCACGCCTGCTGCGGAGCGGTCCTACCATCACGCTGTTCGATCGATAATGCAGAGAGAGGTTTTCATGGCGGAACCGGCTCCTCGGACAGGGGTTCGCGCACCGGTCGGGGTGGATACCACCCGGCCGAGCATCGCCCGCGTCTACGACTACAGCCTCGGCGGCAAGGACAACTACGACGTCGACCGGGTGGCCTTCGAGCAGGTCCTGGAATTCGCACCGCGGCAGGGCGATGTCTCCCGGATGAATCGGCGCTGGCTGCACCGGGTCGTCAGATACCTTGCCGGACCGGCCGGCATCGACCAGTTCCTGGACATCGGCGCCGGTCTGCCGACCGTGGGCAACACCCATCAGATCGCGCAGCAGGAGAATCCGGAAGCCAAGGTCGTCTACGTCGACAACGATCCGGTGTGCAACGCGCACGGCCGAGTCCTGCTCGAGCAGAACGAGAACACCCATTTCGTCTCCGGCGACGTCCTCGAAGAGCGCACGCTGCTGGAGAACAAGAATGTTCTGCAATACCTCGACCCGGACCGGCCGATGGCGATCATCCTCTGCGGGCTGCTGCATCACCTCGACGACGAGCTCGACCCACCGGGAGTGATGCGTGAATACATATCCCGGCTACCGGCCGGATCGTATGTCGCGATCACCAATTTCTGGGATCCGGCCGACGAGGCCCCCGAACTCCACGCACTCGCGAAAGAACTCGAGCGGGCTTTCACCGAAATGGGCCTGGGCTCGGGGTGGTACCGAACCCGGGAACAACAGCTCGAATATTTCGAGGGACTGGAGCTCATTGCGCCGGGCCTCAGCGAGCTCGAGGACTGGTGGCCGTCCGGGCCGCCCACCCGGCCGCGACTTCCGGAGGAGCGGGTCGTGATCGCCGGTGTCGGGTACAAACCGGGCCCTCCCACGGCGGCGCGACTGCACAGTATCGACGGAGACGGGTAACCCGGATCCGGGGAACGGCCCAGGCCACTGCGGTAGCGTGCCTATCGAATCGGGTTACGTCACATGGTTTTCCGCCAACCGTCGGGGCGCGTGCCGCAGTACAGCACCCGGTCCGCCGCGCGGCGATTCGAAGTATGTTGCCGCGCACGGTGATCACGATATTGCTCACCTCGCGGCAACGTTCTACGCTGAGTGATTCGGTTCACAGTTCCTTCGTCTTGTTCATTTCGTGCAGAGAGAGGTCGATATGGCCGAGCCGGCTTCCCGGATTCGCCCCCGCAAACCCGTCGGGGTGGATACCACCCGCGCCAGCATCGCCCGCGTCTACGACTACAGCCTCGGCGGCAAGGACAACTACGACATCGACCGGTCCGCCTACCAGCAGATCCTGGAGGTGGCCCCGCGACAGGGCGATGTCTCCATCATGAACCGCCGCTGGTTGCATCGTGTGATCCGGTATCTGGCCGGAACTTCGGGGATCGACCAATTCCTCGATATCGGCGCCGGTCTGCCCACGGTCGCCAATACGCACGAGATCGCACAGCAACTCAACTCCGACGCCCACGTGGTCTACGTGGACAACGACCCGGTGTGCAATGCACACGGCCGAGTCCTGCTCGAGCAGAACGAGAACACGCATTTCATCTCCGCAGACGTCCTCGAAGAAGGCACGCTGCTGGGCAACTCCGATATCACCAAATTTCTGGATCTGGACCGGCCCCTCGGGCTCGTCCTGTGCGGATTGCTGCACCATATCGACGAGCAGTTCGACCCTGTAGGCATGATGCGCGAGTATGTCGAACTGCTGCCCTCGGGCTCCTACCTGGCGATCAGCCATTTCCACGACCCAGGCTCACTCGATCCCGAACTCCACGCACTCGCGAAAGAACTCGAACGGCGCTTCACCGAAAAAGGGCTGGGCTCGGGGTGGTATCGCACCAGTGCGGAAATCCTCGAATACTTCGGCGGGCTCGAACTCGTCGCGCCGGGTCTCGTTCAGCTCGACGATTGGTGGCCCGCCGGTCCGCCGCTGCGAGAACGGTTTCCGGAGGAGAAGGTCATGGTCGGCGGTATCGCCTACAAACCCTGAGGCGCCGCCGACGATTGTTACCGAGGCAGCTGTCGCCGATCGGGCCACCGCGGGGGCAGCGCCGAGGGGCGGCGCGACCCCGGCCGCGGATTACACACGACCGGGGTTGAAACGCATTCTGTTCAGTCGTTCTCGGCCCGAACTCAGCCGTTCACGGCCTGGAAAGCGGCGAGCACTCCAGCCGGGATACGGCCGCGCGCCGATACCTCGTGCCCGTTGCGCTGAGCCCATTCCCGGACCACCCTCGCCGAGGCCGACCGGCCTGGCCGCTCCCGTTTGGTCCGCCCGGCCCGTCCGGCCCTGCGGGCGAACGGGGTCCATTTTCCGAAGACTGCGCGCAATTCGCCCGCGTTACCTTCGGTCAGGTCGATCTCGTACGTCACTCCCTCGAGTGCGAACACCACCGTTTCGGCTGCGGGTGATTCGCCGTCGAGGTCATCGATCAAGCTGATGACGACCTTGCGCGCCATGGGCCTACTCCTCCGATCCCCGAATACTTTGCCACCTATGACATCAACAACCCCGTGGCCGCGCGAAATCCGAGCCTGCCCGCAGCACCGGCACCGCCATCTCTCCCGGGGGATGTGAGCATACCGCCCAGGGCGAATGCCCCGACGCCGGGGCGGAATACGGGCCGGCGGGCTACCGTGACGGGCAAACCAGAGAGGACCGGCCGGATGAACACACACCGCGGGGACGAGCCCGAGACCCTGGAGTTCGGACTCCCCCACCTGGCGATGACCGCTCTCGCCTGGGGCGCGCCGGACGGGCGGCTCGCGCTGTGCCTACACGGTTTCCCGGACAGTGCCTGGACCTGGCGCCGGCTCGGTCCCGCGCTCGCCGACCGCGGTTTCCGGGTGATCGCGCCGTTTACCCGGGGGTACGCCCCGACGGCGGTACCGGCCGATGGGGTCTATCACCTCGGCGCTCTCGCCTACGACGCTCTCGCGATCCATCACGCCTTCGGCGCCCCGGACGATGCCGTGCTGATCGGCCACGACTGGGGAGCACTGACCGCCAATACGATTGCCGCCGATCCCGGCTGCCCTTTCCGGCGGGTGGTTTCGCTCGCGGTGCCGCCGGTCCCCGGGATGCGGCCGCAGCGAGCGGAGACCGCCCGGTCGGCGGGGGCGTATCTACGTCAGCTGCGGTACAGCTGGTACATCCTGTTCAACCAGCTGCCCGGGGTCGCCGAACGCGCGATCGACCGGCTTGTTCCCCGGCTGTGGCAGGACTGGTCCCCGGGTTACCCTGCGGCGGAAGATATCGCCCATGCGCTCGACGCCCTGCCCCCGGGCGCCCACCGGACCGCTGCGCTGTCCTATTACCGCGCGTTCGTGCGGGTGACCGCGAAAGTTCCCGAGCCGTATGCCGGACCACACCGGTTCTGGGATCAGGCGCCTCGGGTGCCGATGTTGTATCTGCACGGTTCGGCGGATACGACATTGCATCCGGCGTTCACGGCCGGTGTCGCCGAGGTCCTGGCCCCGGCGGGCGGGGCCGTCGATATGGTTCCGGGAGCCGGGCACTTCCTGCACCTGGAGCAGCCCGCTGTGGTCGCCGGACTGATCGGCGATTTCCTCACCGACGGCTCCGCGCCGCGGAGCTGATCGGTTCCGGCGCTCGGGTTGTCGGCACCGGACCTCGCTTCGACCGGTATCCGCGCGCGACGCATCGCCGGTAATACGGACACGAGCCAGGTTATGTTTCCCATCACACGCGCGATAATCCCGCTTCCGCAACTATCACGGCTACCCATATCATCGCGCGGTGGCAAGTGAGGCGGAAACGGGCACACTGATCGAGCACTTCGTGCTCGCGGTCTGCGATCCAGGACGGTGGGAAGGGGTGGACCGGCTCGCAGAGCTGGATCTGACCCTGGCCCAGGCGCGAGTGCTGTTCAGCGTCGTCCGGCGCAGCGAGCCGCAACCGATCCACACAATCGCGGGTGAACTCGGCCTGTCGATGACCGCGGCCGGCCGCAATGTCGACCGGCTGGTGCGTCTGGGTCTACTCACCCGAGAGGAAAGCCCCACCGACCGGCGGGTCAAATTGGTCGGCCCCACCGAAGACGGGCGTCAGCTCGCCTGGGACCAGATTGCCATCCACCGCGCGACCATCGACCAGGTGGTGCACCGCCTGCCCGGCCCACTGCGCGCCGACCTCTGCCGGGTCCTCACCGCTGCCCTCGAATCCGGGGCCATACACAAAGCCGTGGCATGCCCCCCAGCATCTTCAGGAGATAATTCGTGAACGCAAGTCCAGCCCCCGCGCCCGCCGCGGGGGCCCCGGAGAAGATCGACGCATCCGTGCTGAAACTGGCCGGTGTCGTCGTTCTCGGATCCATCATGTCCATTCTGGACATCACGGTGGTGAATGTCGCCATGCCGACATTCCAGTCCGAATTCGACGTCGCCAACTACTCGACGGTCGCGTGGACGGTCACCGCCTACACCCTCGCACTGGCCACCGTGATCCCACTGACCGGCTGGGCGGCCGACCGCTTCGGCACCAAACGCCTCTACATGATGGCACTGCTGCTGTTCACCGCCGGATCGGTGCTGTGCGCACTGTCCTGGAACATCGGCGCGCTCATCGGCTTCCGGGTGATCCAGGGCCTCGGCGGCGGGATGCTCATGCCGCTCGGTATGACCATCTTGACCAAAGCCGCCGGCCCCGAGCGGATGGGCCGTTTGATGGCCATCCTCGGTGTGCCGATGCTGCTGGGCCCGATTCTCGGACCGATCCTCGGCGGCTGGCTGATCGAGGACGCGTCCTGGCACTGGATCTTCCTGATCAATCTGCCGCTCGGCGCGATTGCCATCGTCTACGCCTGGTTCGCCTTGCCCAAGGACGAGGCCCGGCCCACCGAGAAGTTCGATTTCGTGGGCATGCTGATGCTGTCGCCGGGTCTGGCGCTGTTCCTGTACGGCATCTCCTCCATCCCGGAGGAAGGCACCGTCGCCACGCCGAAGGTGTGGGCGACCATGCTGGTCGGCGGAGCGCTCGTGGCCGCGTTCATCGTGTACTCGTTCAAACCGAAGAATCCGCTACTGGATCTGCGGCTGTTCAAGAACCGTGATCTGACCGTCGCCACCGTCACCATGTTCCTGTTCTCGGCGTCGTTCTTCGGCGGCCTGCTGCTGATCCCGACCTACTTCCAACAGGTGCGTGGTGAGAGTGCACTGATGGCGGGTTTGCTCGTGGCCCCGCAGGGCCTCGGATCGCTGCTCACCATGCCGATCGCGGGCATGCTGGTAGACAAGGTCCCGGTGGGCCGGGTCGTCCCGGTCGGCCTGGCTATTCTCACAGCGACCATGTTCGGCCTGACTCAGATCGGCGCCGATAGTTCCTACTTCTACGTCCTCGGTGTGCTGTTCGTCATGGGCCTCGGTATGGGCCTGACGATGATGCCGCTGATGACCGCCGCACTGCGCACTCTGAAGGAGGCGCAGGTGGCGCGCGGGTCCACACTGCTCAATATCATCCAGCAGATCGCCAGCTCGGTCGGTGTCGCGGTGATCTCGGTGGTGCTCACCAACCGGATGCAGAACTCGGAGGCGGTCTCGGCCGGGCAGGCGATGATGGAGGCGCAGAAGACCGGTGCCCAGCCGGATCCCTCGGTGTTGCAGTACCTGGCGAGCCTCGGCGACAAGTTCGAGCAGATCATGCTCGGCGAAATGGCGGATGCCTATGCGACCAGCTTCTGGGTGGCCTTCGTCCTGTGCGTGGTGACCGTCGTCTTCTCGCTGCTGCTGCCGCGCAAGGCGAGTCCGGTGCCGGAGACCGGCGAGAACGCTCCGGCGCCGGTGCTGATGCACTGATTCCGCCGGTACGCAGCGCACCGCCCGCCCGAACCCAGCCGGTTCAGGCGGGCGGTGTCGTATTCCGGAACCATTCGAGGATCTGCGGGAGCGCCACACGTACGGTGCCGCCGTGGTCGGAATCGCCGAGTTCGATCAGCTCGGCATCAGCGCCGAGTTCGGATTTCATACAGCGCTGCGAATTCTCGAACGGCACACTGCGATCGCCGGGGGCGGCGTACAACCGGACCGGAACGCCGGACCGCCAGTCGCACACCGCATCGCTGTCGGTCATGGCACGCAGGGCGGCACCGGTGGGGTCGAGTGCCAGTGCCCGAAATTCCGGGGTGAGCAGTTCCTGCGGGGTCCGTGGGAGGCCCGCACTGATCCTCAGCAGATCGTGGCGGCCGTCGAACAGTTCCTCGACGCGCTGCGCGTACGGCTGCCGGAACGCTTCGGTGGACTGGTCGTACAGGTGGTAGATACGGTTCATCGCGGTGATCCAGTAGGCGAGGTAGACAACCGCCTGGCGCGGATCCACCCGGCCGTCCAACGCCGCCGGCGCTTGGACCTCCTGCACAGCGTACGGTCCGCTCACGGCGGCCACCGCCCGGAGACCGAAACCATCCACCTCGCCCTCGCGCAGATCCCGGGCGAGGGCGAGGGCGGCCTGCCCGCCCTGTGAGAAGCCGGTGACCAGGACCTCGGGGTGGAGGTCACGATCCTGCCGGGCGAGCAACTCGCGGGCCGCGAGCAAGAGGTCCGCGGACGCGGTGCCCTCCGACGGCGC
Organism: Nocardia speluncae NBRC 108251; assembly: GCF_001613245.1. Lineage (GTDB taxonomy): Bacteria > Actinomycetota > Actinomycetes > Mycobacteriales > Mycobacteriaceae > Nocardia > Nocardia speluncae. The sequence goes on from NZ_BDBZ01000001.1 coordinate 601,908, forward strand.
GTGCGCATAGGGATGTGGTCCCGGCCCGGTGCCCAGCCCGAGGTAGTCCGGTGCCACGGCGAGGTAGCCGGCAGCGGCGAACAAGGTCGCCCTGGCTCGGTCGGTTTCCCCCGCGGCGGTCGGCGCCTCGTCACGGCGCACGATCGTGCCATGTGCGTAGGACACCGCCCGCAGGCGCGGATTCTCGCTATCGGGCACCACAACCAATCCGCTGGCGGTGGTGGGCGCGCCGTCGGCGGCGACAGTCCGGTATTCGACGCTGTATCGGCGGACACCGCCTGCCTGCGGCAGCGGGTATTTCCACTTGTCGAGATAGGCGCTGGTTTCCGGGCCGTTCATCGCGGGCATCGGGGTCACCGACACGATCTCCCCGCGGTCCACCGGAGCTGTCGCCTGCCGGTGGTCAGGCGAACCGCAGGCGGCGACCGGCACCATGAGCACAGCAGCCAGCAGCGTCAGCAGCACCCGGCCTGCGTACACCGTTTTACCTCCCGGCGGGTAGATCGACAATGATGTGGACGCTACCGAAGCGATACAGGACCGGATGAGCCGGTGCCGCGAGGGGCGGCGATCATCGTCCGGTACGTCCGGACCCGAACCGGGCTCTTCCGGCCCGGCGTATTCGGCGAACTGCCCGCGCCGCGAAACGACTTCCGCGCCCGGGGCGATGACATCATCGTGGATGCAGAAGTCATACCGACGACCGAGCGGCGAGATATGGTGCGGCGCTTGCTCGCACTGTGTCATACCGCCGACGACCTGGTCACTGCCGCCTCGGCGGAGCCGGCCGGCGACAACGGATCTCCGGCCCTTCTCCTCGCGCATGCGCAACACATCCGGGCCGTGCTACGCGATACCGTGGTCGATCTGGTGGCCAACGGACACGCGCACAGATCGGATGCAGCGTAGCGCCGAAACCTCTGAATCGGAGCGCTTTCCATCGTCTATTCCCAGCACTGGGCGCAGAAATACACTGGGGTGATGGCCAAACCGACCCCGTGGGGCCGCAGCGCCGGTCGGGGCGCCGAAGCGGGCAGCGCGGTGCGCTCCTCGTTCGGCGGTACCCCGGATAGTGCGGCGGCCGGTGACCGGATGCAGCGGTGGAACGAACACAGGGCTACGGCCGCCGAACTACTGCGGCGGGCGCGCGGACGCGCGGACGATGTCCGTACGTCACCACGGCTGATCGGCAAGTGGGGCTACGTATTCAGTGCGGTCGCGGGCGTTGTCGCATTCCTCTTGATGTTCCGGCACTGGATGGTGGCGGAGGGGCCGGACGGTATTGCCGCGGCCACGGCGTTCGGGCGGATCGATTCCACCACACGGTACCTGGCCGTGTGGTCGTCTCAGGGTCCGCCCGCCTCCGCGAACCTGACAGGTTCGTGGGCCGTTGTCGCCAGCACCGCCATCGCGGTCACCGTCGTCGCGGTCGTGATCTACATCGTCACGAATTCGCCACGTTTCGCACGGGTCGCGACCGGCGCGTCCGTACTGGCAGCCGTGCTGATCGTGGTGAATCTGCTGTATCTGACGGCCCGGCAGAAGGACCTGAAGAGTATGACGGTGCGCCGCTGGGATCTCGGTGGCCAAATCGGTTCCTGGGTGGATTGGGCCTTCAACGACGGTACGAAACCGGTGGCCGGTTTGAATCAGCTGGAATACGTGGCCTCGGGTACGGTTACCACCGCCGCGATTGCCGCCGTGATCATCGCGGTGGCCGGCGCAGTGGTGGGCGTCGCGATGATGCCGCGCCGCACAAACGGGTCGTCCTGGATTCCCTGGCGGATCAGCGTATCCCGGGCCACGACGAGCAATTACATGGCAGCGGGTAGCGATCGGCCACCGGATCCGGCGCCGGCAGCGGATTCCCCAAAAGCGGAACCGGAAGGGGGACCGGTCGTGGACAACGATCCGCCGGACGACGACCGGCACGCGGCGGCACCCGGGACGCCACAACGTTAGACGCAAACCGCAGCGCGTCATCCGCGCGATGCCGGCAGAGGCCCGATCGTCGCGGACGCCGCCACGTGCCGGCCAGGCCGTGTAGTGTCGCGCGCGTGCCGGATCAGTTGCGGCACAGGCACGGTTCCGAAATACCTACCAGCGGCCCTGTCGGCTCGAGCGATCGCGAGGCATATGTTCCCGAATCAGATGTCCACCGACTACCCTGTCGCACCCATCCCGGACGAAGCCTACGGCCGGGGCGCGCCGCTACCGGCTCCCCGCGAACCCGATCTGGTGATCACCGCACTGCTGTGGTTCCTGCTCGCCACGCTGGCCATTGTCTCGGTGGTCATCTCCCCGTGGTTCCTACTGGCGATGGGCGTCTGCGAAGGGCGTACCGGGTGCAGTACCGATCCGAGTACCGGGAACTGGATCATCGTGCTGGGTGGCTGCTTCGGCTTCTTGATCGGCGCCGCCACCTCGGTGAACGCGGCACGTAGCGGGCGTGCGCTGTATCCGGGCGCGCTGATCGGGGTGGTGCTGGTGCTGGCCGCCTGGTTGGCGGGCTCGCTACTGATGGGCTGACCGGGACGGACCGCGCAGCCCGCCCCGGTCACACTCAGGGCTGCGCGGGGGCGAACCGGTGGTCGGTGTAGCGGCGAAGGTTGGCCAGGAACCGACGGAACGCCATATTCATGAACGGTGTCGCCACGAACGCCGTGAAACGCGCAGGACCGGCCAGGCTCTGCGCGAGCGTCCAGGTGAGCCGGCATCCCTCGGGGGTCGGTATGATCCGGTAATCCTCAGCGAAGGCCCTCAGCGCGCCGGTGGAAGAACTGTTGAACCGGAACGCCATCCGGGTATTCGGTTCCCAGACCAGGAACTCCTCGTCACCGACCAGCCCGCCACGCATATGGACCACCCGGGTCGTCCCGACGCCACGGGGTTCCGGGCTGGTCCAGGTGACCTTGGTGATCACGCTCGCCCACTGCGGCCAGGAATCGGCATCGGCCAGCACCTCGAACAACTGCTCGGGGGTGACCGCAAGATCTACGCTGTTACTGCATCGCACCGGCGCGTTTTCGAGGAATTCGAGCCCGACCCGTTCGCACGGCCGCATGGTGCTCATCGCCGGCCACCGCCGATCTCGTGCTCCGGTCCCCGATTCGCACGCATTTCCATGCGCCTGTTCCTCTCGTCGCTCGGCACAGCCACGGAAAACCGGCTGCGCACCGATGGTGACACCTGTCCAGTTGTATGTCCACATCTCCCCCGGGTCCCCGCCGGCCGGTCCGGCTCATCGACAACGGTGCCCCGGTTTACGTGGCACCCGGAGCAGTACGCCCGCCACGCGTTACTCGCGTTGCGGGCGGGCGAACATCTCGAGGTGACCACAGCGCACGCACCGGTAGGTGTCGACCGCGCGCCGCAGCCTGCCGATGCGTTTGGCGGCGCCGAAAATCCCACGCTCCAGCGCACCTTCGATCCACCGCACATGCCCGCCGGATCCCTGCCCGCGCCCCTCGAGGAAACCCGGCTCCAGTTCCGTTCCGGCGCAGTATGTGCACCTCAATTCCCTCATTCGACAATCATCGCCGATCTGCGCGGGCTCGGCCCGTGTCGTTGCGCCACGCAACGGACACAGGGAGCACGCGGCCAATCCTGCCGTATCGGCCGACGGTGTCATCGCCGGCGAGCCGGCCCACGATGGGCAGTACACGGCAGCAATTCACACCGGCTCGGAATACAGGTCGCGCCATCACGTGAACCGTCCCAGCGCTCACGCGCCCATGGCTCGCGCAAGATGAGGCCAGGAATCGTGCAGGTCGTATTCGAACTGGCCCCATGTGTGCGCACCAGCCGGCCGGTCCATGTGCACAGCAGCCACTCCGAGTTGGCCGAGTCGCCCGGCGAAAGCCGAGGTACAGGCACTGGCGATGGCCTCGACTGGCGGAAAACCCCAGCCGCGGTCGATGGTGCCCGGAATCCCCGAGGCGGCGGACAGATACACCGTCGTGCCCGCGAGCCGCGCAGCGTGCCGGAAGGCGTCGTGCGCCTGCCAGCCGGGCCCACCGGGCGGACCCCACATATTGCCGGGGTTACCGCCGCCGCGGAGCACCTGCGCGGCGACCATCGCGACCCCGGCCGCGTCAGCGGACCAGGGGCAGCCGCTGTAGGAAGCGACCGCCTGGTACCGGCCGGGTGCCTGGATCGCAAGGTCCACTGCCGAGCCGCCACTCATGGACACACCGGCTATCGCATTGCGGCCGGTGGTGGCGAACCGGTCGTCCACCACGGCGGGGAGCTCGGCGGTGAGGTAGGTCTGCCAGCGGGCGCGCCCGAGCGCCGGATCGTCGGTATGCCAATCGGTGTACAGGGTGTACGCGCCGCCGATCGGCATCACCACGTTCACATTCTTGTCGGCGAAGAACTGCCGGACATCGGTATCGTCCCACCAGGAGATGCCGTCGGTCCCACCACCGATACCGGTGAGCAGGTAGATCGTCGGAGCGGGCCCGCCTCCGGCCGCCGGGATGACCCGGTTGGTGATCACCGTGTTCATCGCCGGGGAGAACACATCCAGCTGGACGGCGCGCCCGCCGAGTGGCCGTTCCGCATCCACCCGTGGGCTCGGCGCGGCCGCCGCCGGAGCCGGGACGAACAGTGATACGGCGGCGACGAGCGCCGCACTCGATACCGCGAACAGATATTTCCACCGCACCTCTCCCTTGTACCCGTTCTCGCGATGCCGCAACGTCCGGCGGCGTGCCGGTCGCTTCCACCAGTCCCCGTGCGCGGGAACCGAGCCCGGCACGGACAGCGGGTGCCGGGCCGGATCCGATTACCTGCCGATGCCGGCCCACCCGCCCCGATCGGCCACACGGGCAGGGCGCCGGGACGGCATCGGCGGGTCCGCGCGCGCGGGCCGCGAGCGACCCGGTAGAAAAGAACAGAGGCAGTCAGCCGTGCTCGCGAGCGAACCGCACCTGTTCGCGGACGCGGTGCGACCGGCCGGAATGGTACAACTGTCGAACGAAAGAGCAGGTTCATGGCGTCCTCCACAGCGCGTGCCCAGATCGGGGTCACCGGCCTGGCGGTGATGGGCAGCAATATCGCCCGTAACTTCGCCAAGCACGGCTACACCGTGGCCCTGCACAATCGCAGCGTCACCAAGACCGACGCACTACTGGCCGCACACGGCGGCGACGGTGATTTCGTCCGCACCGAAACCGTCGCCGAGTTCGTCGCGGCGCTCGAGAAGCCGCGCCGCGTGCTCATCATGGTGAAGGCCGGGGATGCCACCGACGCGGTGATCGAAGAGCTCGCCGGCGCCATGGAGCCCGGCGATATCATCATCGACGGCGGTAACGCCCTCTACACCGACACCATCCGCCGGGAAGCGGCGTTGCGCGAACGCGGCCTGAACTTCGTCGGCGCCGGTATCTCCGGTGGCGAGGAGGGCGCACTCAACGGCCCTTCCATCATGCCCGGCGGGCCGGCCGAATCCTATGAATCGCTGGGCCCGCTGCTGGAGTCGATCGCCGCGCAGGTCGACGGTACCCCGTGCTGCACCCATATCGGTCCCGACGGTTCGGGCCATTTCGTGAAGATGGTGCACAACGGTATCGAGTACGCGGATATGCAGCTGATCGGCGAGGCCTATCATCTGTTCCGCGCCGCCCTGGACCTGGATCCGAAACAGATCGCCGATATTTTCACCCAGTGGAATTCCGGCGATCTGGAAAGCTATCTGGTGGAGATCACCGCCGAGGTCCTCGGACAGGTGGATGCGAAAACCGGTAAGCCACTGGTCGACGTGATCGTCGACGCCGCGGAGCAGAAGGGCACCGGGCGCTGGACGGTGAAATCGGCGCTCGATCTCGGAATCCCGGTGACCGGTATCGCCGAGGCGGTGTTCGCGCGGGCGCTGTCGGGGTCGCGGGCCCAGCGCGCCGCCGCCAAGGGCCTGGCCGCGGGCGAGCTCGCCGCCAAACCGACCGATATCGCGCAGTTCACCGAGGATATCCGCCAAGCCCTGTACGCCTCCAAGGTTGTCGCCTACGCCCAGGGCTTCGATCAGATCGCCGCGGGGAGCGCGGAGTACGGCTGGGATCTGAAGCCCGGCGATCTGGCCACCATCTGGCGTGGCGGCTGCATCATCCGCGCCCGCTTCCTGAACCGGATCAAGGAGGCCTACGAAACCGATCCGGCCCTGCCGAGCCTGATCCTGGACCCGTATTTCCGCAGCGCGATCGAAACCGCGATCGACAGCTGGCGCCGCGTGGTCGCGACCGCGACCCTGCTGGGTATTCCGGTACCGGCGTTCGCCTCGTCGCTGTCGTACTACGACGCCTTGCGCGCGCAGCGGCTGCCGGCGGCGCTCACGCAGGCCCAGCGCGATTTCTTCGGCGCGCATACCTATGAGCGGGTGGATGCCGAGGGTAAGTACCACACGCTGTGGAGCGAGGACCGGTCCGAGGTCCGGAGCAGCTGAGTATCCGGCGCCGGGCGGATCGGTCCGCCCGGCGCCGCGCACCCCTGGGCTCCGGTCAGGTGACCAGTTGCAATGGGGTGTGACGTCGGCGCAACGCGATCCTGTGGGGGCGCCGGCGCATCCTGCAAGGCCACCTCGCCGCGCAGGCGGGCCTGCCGGGGATCCCGCTCGAGCGCGCGGTGGCATCGCCTCACCGGTGAGCTCGCCGACTGGCATGACATCGACGCCGGACACCGCGGGCGGGCGATCGCGCCGATCGGGTGATCGTGAATCCGGCCGGGCTCGACGATTCGCTCGACGCCTACGCGGAGAGCCCGGTCGCCAGTACGGGAATATGCCGCGGATGGTCGACCGCAACGATGCGGCAGTCACCGCTGTCTATGTCGGTGGCCGTTTCCGTTTTCGGAGGGGTAACCACCGACCCGGTGCTCGGGGACTGCGCGCACGGGCCGGTTCCTGCGGGCCGGCCGCCGCTGATCCCGGGGGCAGCTGTCGCGGCGCCGGTCCGTTTCAGCGCCTGTCCTCGGGGACTGCGAAGGAATCCAGGCCGAAGCTGCGCAGGGTCCCGACCAGTTTCTCGTACTGGAACCGGTTGTATGCCAACGGCTGAAGCAGCAGGCGGTCGGGCAGGTTCCGCCAGGCCCATTGCAGCAGGCGGACGTATAGTGCGAACTCCTGGTCGTGGCGCGGTTTCAGTTCGAAACCGGTCAGCTGCTGCACTCGCGGATGCATCACCTTGGACGAGCACACCTGGATCACATGCCCCGCCACCGGCCGCACCAGCAGCCACATCGGAGTGAGCGCTCGCCGGGCCGGGGACGGCAGGCCCAAGGTGGGCAGCGGAAGGACTTTTCGGCGGTGCGTACCGTTGCGTTTTTCGAAGACACCACCATGGTCCGGATCGCCGAAACCGCCGGCGTCGGCGTCGGCGTCGCCACGGTATACCGGCGGTTCGGCACCAAATCGGCGATCCTGCGCTACGCGCTGATGGCCGAATCGCAGCGGGTCTCGACGATTGTGGCGGATGCGATGCACCGATCGGCCGGCCCGGTGGGCGCACTGGCGGATATGTTCGCCGCGTTCGTCAGCGAGGCCGCCGCCCCCTGCTGCTCACTCGCAGTCTGCGGTCCTCGGGCGGCGCCGGGCAGCTCACCGATTTCCTGACCGGCGACGAAGCGGTCACACAGGGGCGCGACCTGGTGGCGCGTTTCCTGACCTACTGGCAGCAGCGTGGGGAGCTCGGCAGTTTCGATCCGGATGTGGTGGCCGAGCTGTTCGTCCGGCTCACCATTTCGTTCATCGCCAACCCGCACGGTGTGCTCCCACTCGGTGACACCGAGGCAGCGCGAGACTTCGCTCGCCGCTACCTGGCACCGCTGATGTACCCACAGTCCGGCAGCGACTGAACCCGGACCGGTCAGACCGGCGACAAGGAGACGGGTATGCCGTTGAACACCGCGTTGCCCGAAGGTATATCGAGTACCGAATCATCGGTCAGCGTATTCGCGTTCACGCCGGGGTTCGCGGCCGCCACCTGTTGCGCGCTGCCGGCGTGACCCCAGCCGTGCGGCAGGCTCACCACCCCGGGCATGATCGTCTCGGTGGGTTCCAGCGGGACGGTCAGCGAACCGGCAGCCGATTTCACGATGGCGTGATCACCGAGCCCGAGGCGAGCGATATCGTCGGGATGGATCTGCAGCGTGCAGCGGTTCGTACCGCCGACCAGCCGGTCCATATTGTGCATCCAGCTGTTGTTCGAGCGCAGATGACGCCGGCCGATGAGCACCAGATCCGCCGGTGCCGCCGCCGAACCGGCGCGCAGTCGCCCGATGTCGGCCAGTAATACTTCGGGTGCGAGTTCGACCTTTCCGGAGGCGGTCCGCAGGATTCCGGGAAGGCGGGGCCGCAGCGGGCCGAGGTCGATACCGTGCGGATTGTCCAGCAGGGTCTGCAAACTCAGCTCGCCACCGTTCCAGGCACCGTAGGGACCCAGGCGGAGCATCAGGTCCAGGCGCTGTTCGGTGGTGGTGGTGCCGAGCAGATCCGGCCGGCGCTGGACGAAGCCGGCGCGCTGCAGCGTATCGGCGATGACGAATTCGTCGAAGGCGGCGAGCGGATCGAAGTCCGCGGTGGGGTTGTGCGGTTGCCCGCTCACCGCCGCGCCGAGCCTCACATACACGGCGGCCTCGGAGGGCTGGGCACCGAGCTGTACCAGTGGCGGCGAATACCGGGCGTAGTTGCGCACCGCGAACTGCAACAGCGCGAAATCGTAGTGCGGGGACTGCACCGGGCGGGGCGGGGGCAGGATCACATCGGCATGCCGGGTGGTCTCGTTGAGGTAGCGGTCGACGCTCACCATGAATTCCAGCCCGGCGAAGGCTTTGTCCAGCCGGGGGCCGCTCGGCGCGGACAACACCGGATTGCCCGCCACAGTGATCAGGGCACGGACCTGCCCCTCACCCGGTGTCGTGATTTCGTCGACGAGGGTGGCGACCGGCAGTTCCCCCATCGCCTCCGGCAGCTGCCGGACCCGGCTGCGCCAGCGTCCCGGCCGGAAAGGTTTGGTGCGGACGATCCCGCGTGCGGCGGCGGTCGCGAACATGACCCCACCGGGACGGTCGAGGTTGCCGGTCAAAGCGTTGAGTACATCCACCAGCCATTGCGTCAGAGTGCCGAATTCCGCTGTGCACGTGCCGATCCGGGCATACACCGCGGCGGTGGGCGCGGCGGCCAGCTCACGCGCCAGGCGGCGCACGGTATCGGCCGGGACACCGGTGCGCTCGGCGACCAGGTCCGGCGGGAAATCTGCCGCCGCGGCCCGCACCTGGTCCACACCGTTCGCCGCTACAGCGATATCGGTGAGCCCCTCGGCAAACAGGGTGTGCACGATTCCGAAGAGGAGATAGGCATCTGCACCGGGCCTGATGAACAGATGCTCATCCGCGACGGCCGCGGTCCGGGTGCGGCGCGGATCCACCACCACCAGCCGGCCGCCGCGTTCACGTAACGCACGCAAGCGACCGGGGAAATCCGGTGCGGTGCATACCGATCCGTTGGACTCGAGCGGGTTGGCGCCCAGCATCAGCAGGTAGCCGGTGCGGTCGAGATCCGGTACCGGCACAGCCAGCGGGTCACCGAAGAGCAGACCGCAGGCCAGCTGTTTGGGCATCTGGTCCGCGGTACTGGCGGAGAACAGATTCTTCGTACCGAGCGCGCGGATCACCGCCGGGGCGTACAGAGTGCCCGCGACGGTATGGGCATTGGGATTGCCCAGATACAGCGCGACCGCCTGGTTGCCGTGCGCGGATTTGATCGCGGGAATACGTTCGGCGATGAGATCGAAGGCTTCGTCCCAGCTCGCGGTGCGCCAGGTGTCGCTCCCTCGATCCCGGATCATCGGCGCGGTGAGGCGATCGGGGTCGCTGTCGAGGCGGCCGAAGCTCGCCCCTTTCGGGCAGAGGAAACCGGTACTGAACGGGTCCTGTTTATCGCCGCGGACCGCGGTCACCCGGTCGTCGGCGTCCAGGGTGAGTTCGAGACCGCAGACCGCCTCACACAGCGGGCAGGTGCGCAGCAGATTCCGCGAACCGATCGCGGAATCGATAGGAGACGTAGGTCGGGCCATGACTCCATCATGGCCCGGCGACCCGGTGCTCGACCAGTGTTCTGCCGATTCCGCGGGTAGAACTGCGGCGGCCCGCCTTCAGTCGATATCGCCTGATCATCCGAGGACGCCGACTCGGCCGGCCATCGCGCGGTGGAGCGTCCCGGGTCAGAGATGCACCACACTGCCCGAATCGGCCGATTCCCGGGCACCCTCCAGGATTCGCAGACCGGCCAGAGCGTCCCGTGGGTCGACCGGAACCGGTGCGCCGTCGAGTATCGCATCGGCCAGGGCCCGATAGAAGGCGAGATAGTCGCCGGGCAGGGTCGGAAACACCGCCCCCTCCGGATCGGCGCCGAGGATTCCGTACCGTTCGGATTCCACAGTTCCCCAAGGCTTTCCGTCATCGGGGCGCCGGCCGCTGCGCAGTGCGGCCTCCTGCGGATCCATCCCGTAGACTTCGTAACCGGCCTTCTCGCCCAATACCCGGAAACGCGGGCCCGGCCGCGGCGCGACCGCGCTGGCCCACAGATGGGAGCGGACTCCACCGGTGTGGGTCAGCGCCAGGAAGATATCGTCGTCGGTACTCACCCCGGGGCGCCGGGAGTCGAGCTCACAGTAGACCGCGCCGACCGGACCGAACAGAGTCAGCGCCTGGTCGACGAGATGGCTACCCAGGTCGTAGAGAGTCCCGGCGGCGTCGGCGGCGGTACCGGTCTCCCGCCAACTCCCCTTGGGCACCGGCCGCCAGCGCTCGAAACGGGATTCGAAACGGCGCACCAGCCCCAGCCGGCCGGATCCGGCCAGTTCGCCGACAGTCCGGAAATCACCGTCCCACCGGCGGTTCTGGAACACCGTCAGCACGCTGCCGGATTCCTCGGCATATCGGACCACCTCGGCGGCCTCGGCAGCGGATACCGCGAACGGCTTGTCCACCACTACGGCGCTACCGGCGGCGAGCGCCCGCAGTGCCAGTGCGGCGTGAGTGCGGTTGGGTGCAGCGACGACCACCACATCGACCCCGGACAGATCCGCGAACAATGCATCGGCATCCGGCAGGACCCGGACACCCGGATGCTCGCGCCGGGCCTGCTCACCCCGCTCCCGCGAGCCTGTCACCACCGCGGCAACCCGCAGCCGCGGTTCAGCAGCGATCAGCGGTGCGTGGAATACCGACCCGGCCAAGCCATACCCGATGATCGCGACGCCGAGACTGCTCATACCCGCGACGTTACCCGGCGCCGGTGCTCACCCCCCGGAGGGCAAGAACGACAGCCGCACCTGACGATCGGGGTTGTCGACGTTCACATCGACCAGAGCGATGGACTGCCAGGTTCCGAGCGCGAGTTCCCCGTCGAGCACTGGAACTGTCGCATACGGCGCAATGAGCGCCGGCAGGATATGGGAGCGCCCGTGCCCGCGCGACCCGTGTGCATGTCGCCAGCGGTCGTCGGCCGGCAACAGATCCCGCAGCGCGGCCAGTAGATCGTCGTCACTGTGGGCGCCCAATTCGATGATCGCGACACCTGCGGTGGCGTGCGGGACGAACACATGCAACAGTCCGTCACCACCCGCGAGTCGCACGAATTCCGAGCATTCGCCGGTGATGTCCCGGACCGTCTCGGTGTTCCCGGTGCGTACCGCGATCAGTGTGCTCCGCATATCCGCAGCGTACGCGCGGCAGATAAGCTCCCGGCCGCGGCGGCGGTGGGCACATATGAGCCGATTCGGCGATAAGCCATGCAGGTATGCCGCGGCGATCACAATGCGCCGGGTGGCGCCGTGTTCCGGCGGTCGGCGAATCGATCGGCAAGCCGGGCCAGGATCGGCGAGCAGCCGGCGTCCAGCCGGCGCGCGGCCAGCCCGTCGCTGCGGGTGGGGCCACGGTTGACGATCAGTACCGTGCCGCCGCGGCGGGCGACGCGGTGGACGAAGCGCCGGCCGGACCACACCGTCAAACTCGAGCCCGCGACGAGGATCACCTCGGCCGTATCGACCAGTTCATAGGCGGCCGCCAGCCGCTCCGGCGGCACATTCTCGCCGAAGTAGACGATGTCCGGCTTCAGCAGTCCGCCGCAGCGTGCGCAGTCCACCATGCGGAAACCGGCGATATCCTCGACCACCGCGTCCGCGTCCGGTGCGACCTCCAGGCCGGTCACCGAGGCGACCGCAAATCCGGGATTGACGCGTTCCAGCCGTTCGGCGAGCGCCATCCGGGAGATCCGGGCACCGCAGGCCAGGCACCGGACCTGTGCATAACTGCCGTGGAGGTCGATCACCCGCCGGCTTCCTGCTTTGGTGTGGAGCAGGTCGACATTCTGAGTGATCACACCGGCCACCACATTGCGGCGTTCGAGTGCGGCCAGCGCGCGATGCCCGTCGTTCGGCCGGGCCGCGTCCATATAACGCCAGCCCACGTGATTACGGGCCCAATACCGCCGGCGGAACTCCATGTCGCCCACGAACTGCTGGTAGGTCATCGGGTTGCGCGGCGGTGAGCCAGGCCCCCGATAATCCGGGATACCGCTGTCGGTGGAGATTCCGGCGCCGGTGAGTACGACCATGCGCCGGTCTCCGATCAGCGCGACCAGAGCATCGACTCCCTCCACGTCGCCTATCGTGCGATAGTCACTGAGCAGCGCCGCGTCGGACATGCTTCCGAGAGTACGGATGTCCGGCCCGGCACCGTCACATCGCCCTTCCGGCAGCAGGGTGCTGCGTTCCAGCGGCGGGTCGGCGTGCGGGCCGGGCGGGCGTCAGGTCTGGAGACCGGCGAGTTTTCCTGCCTCCGCGTCGAGTCCGAGCATGGCCAGAAGGTTCTGGCAGTCGGCGGCATCGGTCGAGTGTCCGGCGACGATCCGGGCGGCGACGGCGCTGCGACGGGCGACCTCCGCCCGCTCGGCGCTGCGGATCTCGGCGAATTCGGCCAGTTCGGCCTCGGGTAGCTCGTGATCGACAGGGGTAGGGCGGCTGGATGTGCCAGGCATGGATCTCCTTCGAGGTTGATCGAAGCCTACGCTGCCTGCGGGGGCGGCACAGCTCAACCGGTAAACATCCGGCGCCACGCAGTGGGCGGTATTCCCAGGACCCGGGCTACCGCAGCGGCCCGGGCGGAACTTCCTCGAGAGCTGATATGGGAGTACGGTGCGGCGATACCCGGCGCCTCCACCGCGAAATTGCCGATTCCGGCGAGTGCCGATCGATTGCCGGATTCACCGCGGGAACCCGAAGCGGGGCGTGGAGGATTGCCGCCGGCGTCGTTCTGAAACCGGATTGTCTCCAGTACGCCTTTGTCGCTTCTGGGGCCCTTGTTTTATACGACATATCTCCTCTAAATTCACCCCCTGCATGTTCACCGTTCTGGAATGCCCACGTTCCGCAGTCACGCGGTCGGGATTCCGTCCAGCGAGGAGGTCCCCGGTGGAAATCGACCACTTCAGCCATGGCTGGCTCACCCCCGTGGTCGCATACGTCATGTCGTTCACCGGGTCATTGCTAGGGCTACGGTGCATGAGCCGGGTGCGCAGCGGTTCGATTTTCGACGGCTGGCTCATCGCCGCCGCCGTCGCCATCGGCGGCACCGGAATCTGGGTTATGCATTTCATCGCCATGCTGGGATTCCGGATCGGCGGCTCGGCCATCAAATACGACGTCCCTGTCACGCTGGCCAGTGCACTGATAGCAATGGTCGTCGTCTGGCTCGGGCTGTGCCTGGCCCAGCAGCGCAGCCTGGGCACCCGGGGTCTGCTGATCGGCGGTGTGGTGACCGGTCTCGGCGTGGGTGCCATGCACTACGCCGGTATGTACGCCATGAAAACCGATGTGGAGATCGGATACGACTGGCCCACCGTAGCCCTGTCGATGATCATTGCGGTCCTCGCCGCGACCGCCGCACTGTGGTTCACCCTCAATGTGCGCGGCACCCTCGCCACCATCGGTGCCGCCCTGGCCATGGGTATGGCCGTGGCCGGAATGCACTACACCGGGATGTTCGCCATGCATATCGGCGATCAGCAGCACCATATGCCGCCGTCCGGCGCCGGGGCCGCCCAGCTGCTCACACCGCTCATCGTGAGTGTCAGCCTGGTGACCGTCGGCATGCTCTTCCATTTGGGGCTCACCGAGGTCGGCGGCACGACATCCCTCACCCGACGGCCGGCCACCGAGAACTACTGGCCCACCCGGGACTGAGACTCCGCCGGTGGCCGAAGTGCGTCCCCGCGACGCCCACTAGGCTCGGGGCGTGCGGCAGCGGATCATCATGGATGTGGACACCGGCGTGGACGATTCCCTCGCCCTGCTGTATCTGCTCGCCAGCCCCGACGCCGAAATCGCCGGCATCGCCGCCACCGCCGGAAACGTGCCCGCCGGCCGAGTCGCGATCAACAACCTGGCCTGGCTGGATCTGGCCGGCGCCCCGGATATCGAGGTGGCCCTCGGCGCGACCGACCCGCTCGAGATACCGCTGCGCACCACCGAGGACACCCACGGACCGCAGGGCGTCGGCTATGCCGAACTCCCCGCCCCCACCCGGCAGATCTCCGATCGCAGCGCAGCGCAGATGTGGGTCGATCTGGCGCGAGCGCACCCCGGGGAACTACTCGGCCTGTGCACGGGACCGCTCACCAACCTCGCCCTCGCGCTCCGCATCGAACCCGAGCTCCCGCGGCTACTGCGCCGCCTGGTGATCATGGGCGGGGCGTTCAACCATCCGGGCAACACCACCCCCACCAACGAGTGGAATATCCACGTCGATCCCGAAGCCGCGAAAATCGTCTTCGACGCTTTCGCCGCCGCGCCGGCGCACCGGCGTCCCGTAGTGTGCGCTCTCGACATCACCGAAACCATCGAGATGCGGCCCGCGCATCTCACCCGGTTGGCGAGCCGGGCCGCAAGCTTCCCGATCGAAACGGTATCGCCGGAAGATCCGCCCTCGGCGCGGTCGGCCGCGAGCAATCCGCTCATCCGCCACATCACCGACGCTGTCCGCTTCTATTTCGATTTCCACCACGGCTACGACCTCGGCTATCTGGCCCATATGCACGATCCGTTCGCGGCTGCCGTGGCCCTGGACCCCGGCCTCGCCCGGACCCGGCCCGCGACGGTGGACGTGGAGCTCGCCGGCACCCTCACCCGCGCCACCACCGTCGCCGACTGGGCGGGAATGTGGGGGCGCCCGCCCAACGCCGATATCGTCGTCGCCACCGACCCCGACCGCTTTTTCGACCGGCTCATCACCCGGATCGGCGACTACGCTCGCGCGCGGTACCCCGCAACCGCCGGCGAACAAACACTCACCGCCGAATCGAGCTGACCCGGCCCACACGAAAGCACCCACCCCGACCTGAGGAGAACCAGCCAGTGACCACACCCGGTGGCTCCGAGATCCCGGAGGACGCGGCGTATCTGGCGCAGTTCCGGCAGCGACTCGACCTGCCCGGACTGATCGATGTGCACACCCATTTCATGCCGCACCGGGTGATGCGCAAGGTCTGGGCCTATTTCGATTCGGCCGGGCCACTTATCGGACGCCCGTGGCCGATCACCTACCGGGACGAGGAACCTGTCCGGCTCGAAGCACTACGCCGATTCGGGATCCGGGCGTTCACGGCCCTGGTGTACCCGCACCGCCCGGATATGGCGGCCTGGCTCAACGACTGGACGGCGAAATTCGCCGCCGAGGTCCCGGAATGCCTCCATACGGCGACGTTCTATCCCGAACCGGCCGCAGCCGAATACGTGCCGGCCGCACTGGAACAGGGCGCGCAGGTCTTCAAGGCACATATCCAGGTCGGTGCCTACGACCCCCGCGACCCCATGCTGGAACCGGTGTGGGGGGCACTCAGCGATGCGCAGGTACCGACGGTCATCCATTGCGGTTCAGGACCCGCACCCGGTACGTTCACCGGCCCCGAACCGATCACCGAGGTACTGCACCGTTTCCCGCGGTTACCGCTGATCGTGGCACATATGGGTATGCCGGAATATCGCGAGTTCCTCGATCTGGCCGACCGCTATTCCGGTGTCCACCTCGATACCACCATGGCCTTCACCGATTTCGCGGAGGACGGTAGCCCGTTCCCGCCGGACGCCCGGAAGCGGCTGGCCGATTACGGCGACCGGATCATGTTCGGCAGCGATTTCCCGAATATCCCCTACCCGTACCGCCACGCCGTGCAGGCACTGGAGCGGCTCGACCTCGGCGACGACTGGCTGCGCGCAGTCTGCTACCGCACGGCCACAAAGCTTTTCGCGCTGTGAGGTCGGGCCGGAGGAATTCCGGCAGTACTATGCACCGCCGGAGTCCCCGGTCAGCTGTCGAACGCGTCCAGTAGCCGTTCCGCGGCGAGCGCCGCGGTGAGCGCGCCCGTGCGCACCTGCGATTCCACGTCCCCGCGGATCGATTTCACATTCGGGTTGTCGGCCAGCCGGCGCATCAGTTGATCGTGCACCATGGTCCAGGTCCAGTCGACCTGCTGCCGGCGCCGTTTCTCGGCGAATTCCCCCGCCTCGGTGAGCACCCGGCGATGGTCCAGCACGGTCTGCCAGAACGTGTCCAGCCCCGTGCCCTCCAGGCCGCTCATGGTGAGTACCGGTGGTTTCCACAGCGCATCGTGCGGATGGATGAGCCGCAGCGCACCGGACAGTTCCCGGGCCGCGCCCTTGGCTTCGAGCTCGTGTTTACCGTCGGCCTTGTTCACCGCGACCAGATCGGCCAGCTCCAGCACACCCTTCTTGATGCCCTGCAACTGGTCACCGGTACGTGCCAGGGTGAGGAAGCAGAACACGTCGACCATATTCGCCACCGTCACCTCGGACTGGCCGACACCGACGGTTTCCACCAGGATCACGTCGTAACCGGCCGCCTCGAGCAGCGCAATGGTCTCCCGGGTGGCCTTGGCGACCCCGCCGAGTGTCCCAGCGGTCGGCGAGGGCCGGATAAAGGCGTTCGCCTCCAGCGACAGCCGCGCCATCCGAGTCTTGTCACCCAGGATCGACCCGCCGGTACGGGTGGACGAGGGATCCACCGCGAGCACCGCGACCCGGTGGCCCTGCTGGATCAGGCTCATCCCCAGCCCATCGATGAAGGTGGACTTGCCCACCCCGGGCACGCCGGTGATCCCGACTCGGTTCGACAGGGCCGCACCGGGTTCCGGGGTCAGTTTCAGCAGGAGCTGCTGGGCCTGCTCCCGATGGTCGGTCCGGGTGGATTCGACCAGGGTGATCGCCCGGGCGAGGGCGGCCCGCTCACCGGAGCGGACCGCCTGCGCGAGCACGTCGATGTCGATGGCGCGCGCGTTCATTCTTGCGTATTCGCCTCGATATCGGTTGTGCCGGAACCGAGCTCGTGTCCGAGTGCGGCGCCGAGCTTACGCAGCAGGTCGATCGCGGCGTCCGCGATCACCGTGCCCGGCGGGAAGATCGCCGCGGCGCCCGCCTCGTAGAGCTCGTCGAAGTCACCGGGCGGGATGACCCCGCCGACGATGACCATGATGTCGGGCCGGCCGGCATCCGCCAGCGCGTGGCGCAGGGCAGGAACCAGCGTGAGGTGGCCGGCCGCCAGCGAGGACACGCCGACGACGTGCACATCGTTGTCCGCGGCCTGGCGGGCCACCTCTTCGGGGGTCTGGAACAGCGGGCCCACATCGACGTCGAAGCCGAGATCGGCGAAGGCAGTGGCGATCACCTTCTGGCCGCGATCGTGACCGTCCTGGCCCATCTTCGCGACCAGGATCCGGGGACGCCGCCCCTCGGCCTCGGCGAATTCCTCCACCAGTTCCCCGGCGGTGCTGATGTTGGTGACCTTGCCGGCTTCGTCGCGGTACACACCGGACAGGGTACGGATCTCGGCCTGATGCCGGCCGTAGACCTTTTCCAGCGCGTCGGAGATCTCGCCGACGGTCGCCTTCGCCCGCGCGGCGTCGATGGCCAGTGCCAGCAGGTTGTTCTCCATCCCGCCTTCGGACGACGCGGCGGCCCTGGACAATTCGGCCAGCGCCCGCTCCACCGCCGCCTGGTCGCGATCGGCGCGCAAGTGCCGGAGCTTCTCGAGCTGTTCGGCCCGCACCCGCGAGTTCTCGACCTTGAGGACCTCGACCTCGTGGTCCTCGGCGACCTGGTACTTGTTGACACCGATCACCGGCTGCTGGCCGGTATCGATGCGGGCCTGGGTCCGGGCCGCGGCTTCCTCGATCCGCAGCTTCGGAATGCCCTCACCGATGGCCTGCGCCATCCCGCCGTGCGCCTCCACCTCGGCGATATGCGCGCGAGCGCGGTCGGCCAGCTGATGGGTCAGCCATTCGACGTAGTAGGAGCCACCCCACGGGTCGATCGGGCGGGTGGTGTTGGACTCCTGCTGGATGAGCAGCTGGGTGTTGCGGGCGATACGGGCCGAGAAATCGGTCGGCAGCGCAAGCGCCTCATCGAGGGCGTTGGTGTGCAACGACTGGGTGTGGCCCTGGGTCGCCGCCATCGCCTCGATACAGGTCCGCGCGACATTGTTGTAGGCGTCCTGCGCGGTCAGCGACCAGCCCGAGGTCTGCGAATGGGTGCGCAGCGACAGCGATTTCGGGTTCTTCGGATCGAACTTCGCGACGAGTTCGCTCCACAACAGCCGGCCCGCGCGCAGCTTGGCGACCTCCATGAAGAAATTCATGCCGATGGCCCAGAAGAATGACAGCCGGGGCGCGAATTTGTCGATCTCCATTCCCGCGTCGATACCTGCCCGCAGGTATTCCACACCGTCGGCGAGGGTATAGGCGAGCTCGAGATCGGCGGTCGCGCCGGCTTCCTGGATGTGGTAGCCGGAAATGGAGATGGAATTGAACTTCGGCATCTTCGCGCTGGTGTAGGCGAAGATATCGGAGATGATCCGCATCGACGGTTTCGGCGGGTAGATATAGGTGTTGCGGACCATGAACTCTTTCAGAATATCGTTCTGAATCGTTCCGGCCAGCTGTTCGGGCGCTACCCCCTGTTCCTCGGCCGCCACCACGTACAGCGCCAGGATCGGCAACACCGCGCCGTTCATCGTCATCGAGACGCTGACCTGGTCGAGCGGGATCTGGTCGAAGAGCTGGCGCATATCGAGGATGGAATCGATGGCCACGCCCGCCATGCCGACATCGCCCTGCACCCGCGGATGGTCGGAGTCGTACCCCCGGTGGGTGGCCAGGTCGAATGCCACCGACAGACCCTTCTGACCGGACTGCAGGTTACGGCGGTAGAAGGCGTTGGAATCGGCCGCGGTGGAGAAACCCGCGTACTGGCGGACGGTCCACGGCTGATTCACGTACATCGTGGGATACGGTCCGCGCACGAACGGTGCAATACCGGGAACGCTGTCGAGCGGGAAACCCGCCGCGGCGACAGCGTCCCGGTCGGCCTTGGTGAACACCGGTGGCACATCGATCCCTTCGGGGGTCGACCACACCAGTTGTTCGGGGGCATAGTTGTTCGCCGTGGCCGACTCCTGGACGAAGGCATCACGTGCGCTCTCGTCGGCCGCGGCAGGGGTCACCCCCGGCTCGGTGAGCGGTACATCGGCGAAACTGCCGACCACCTGCTCGATTCGCTGAGTCGTCATCAGGCTCCCACCTTCTCCAGCAGGGCAGTCAGGGCGGTGACCGCGTCGATCCGGGCAGCCAGGAACCCGTCCGGACGGCGGGCCTGCTCGATACCGGCCACGGCCTTCTCCGGCCCGGCCAGCAGTACGGTTTCGACACCGGCGCCGCGTAGTTGTTCCACCGCGCCCGCGGCATCCGTGCCGTACCGCGCGTCGGTGCCGCAGAGCACCGCGATCTTCGCGCCGGATTCCTGTGCCGCCGCGGCAATCTCACCGTCGGCCAGGGGACCCGGGTTGACGGATTCGATCCCACCGGAAGCCAGCAGGTTGGCGATGAAGGTGACCCGCACATTGTGCTCGGCCACTGTGCCCAGCGGCACCAGCAGCGCCTGCGGGCGGGTGCCGTGCGCCGCCAGGTAGGTATCCGAACGATCGCGCAGCGTTTCGAACGCGGCGCCGTAGCGCTGTCCCGGTCCGGCCGTCAGAGCGGCCTCCGACAGCGGAGCCTCGGCCAGGTTCGGGAATTCGTTGACGCCGGTGACGGCGGTCCGGCGATGGGCTATATCGCTTTCCCGCCGTGTTCTCGTCGCACCGATCCGATCGCCGAGCAGGCCGGAATCCAGCGCGGCACGATAGCCACCGGCGGCCTCGAGCTCCTGCATGAATCCCCAGGCGGCAGCGGCCAGGTCGGCGGTGTACTGCTCGACGTACCACGAACCCGCACCGGGGTCGTGCACATGCCCGAGATGGGATTCCTCGAGCAGGAGCAGCTGGGTGTTGCGCGCCATTCGCTCCGAGAACGAGGCCGAGACCCGGAGTTCACCGGCAGGCAGCGCGGAATCGAACGGCAGCACGGTGACGGCATCGGCGCCGCCCACGCCGGCACCGAAGGCGGCCAGGGTGGTGCGCAGCAGATTCACCCAGGGGTCCCGTCGGCTCATCATCGCCGCGGAGGTCACCGCATGCTGGGGAGCCGCGCCTTCCGACGGTGCGCCGAGGGCGTGGGCGACCCGCGCCCACAGGCGGCGCGCGGCCCGGAACTTGGCGATGGTGGCGAACTGGTCGTCGGTGGCGGCGAACCGGAACTCCACCTGGCGCAGCGCCTCGGCAACCGGCATTTCCCCGGACAGCACGCGCAGGTATTCGAGTCCGGCGGCGACCGCGGCACCCAGCTCCTGGGCGTCGGAGGCGCCGGCATCATGGAAGACGGTGCCGTCCACGGTGATCGCGCGGACGGTTTCGGGCCGGCGGCCGGCGGCAGCCGCCAGGGCTGCGGTCTCGGCGAGGCCGAGTGCCTCGGTTCCGGCGAACGCGGCGGTGAGCGGTGCCGCGCCGAGCGAGATCCGGATCGCGGCGCGGTCGGGCGCCGGATACCGGTCGACCACCTGGTAGACGGCCGCGGCCGCTTCTGCGGTCTCGGTGCCGGCGCGCAATGCCAGCGGCGCCAGCTCGAACAGCAGACCGTCGAGCGCGGCGGCCAGATCCCCCACCGGTACACCGTGCGCCCCGAGGCCTATTTCGACGGCGCTCGCGCCGTTCTCCAGGCCTGCGGTCAGCTCCCGGTTCGCGGTCGCCGCGTCGGTGGCGGCAATGCGGATGTTGACGAACCAGCCGCGATGGACATCCCGAGTTCCGTCGCCGCCACGGACGAACGGGTAGGTACCGGGGAGCGGCTGCTCGGCGAGTTCGTCCCGGCGTGTGTACAGCGGCGCGATATCCAGCCCGTCATAGGTGGACTGGTTCAGCAGTTTTTCGGGTTCCGCACCGAGTTCGGCCGCATCGACCTTGCGGGTCTTGGCCAGGACACCCGCCACACCCTTGCGCCAGGCGGGATATTCGGGCACCGCGGACGAGGACGGATCAGCCCCGGCCGCGGGCTCTGCAGCAATCGGCATACCCTGTTCCCTCTTGTCGTTCCAGTACAAGCGCACCAAACCACGTGCGCGGGTACCTTGGCATCCGCCCAGCTCAGCGAACACTTTGGTTAACGGGCATTCAGCCCGCCCCCTCCGATGCTAGCCGGGGCGCCCCTATCGAGCGCCCGGGGCCACCGCTACCAACGAGTAACCTGATCCGGCCGAGGCAGCCCGCAGGCCGGTCCGCTATCGTTCTCCGCCGCTTCCGCCGCTTCCGCCGCTTCCGCCGCTTCCGCCGATCGCACAACCGCCGGCACCGTGCCCGGCCACAGCGCCGGCACCGACTGCCGCACAGCGGACACCACTCGGTAATCTCGCCCGGTGTCCCGCATCTTCCGCGACCGCCGGCTGGTCCTCGCGCTGTGCCTCGCCGCGGTCGTCTGCGCGGCGGCGCTGCTCACACCATTACCCGCCCCCCGCCAGATCCAGGAATGGGCCGAGGACGCCGGCCCGTGGTTTCCGGTGCTGTTCTTCGCGGCACACACGCTGATCATCATCGCGCCGGTTCCCCGCACCGTGTTCACAGTGGCATCAGGGCTACTTTTCGGTCCCGTCCTCGGCCTCGGCGTGGCGGTCACCGCCTCGCTGCTCAGCGCCGCGGCGGCCTTCCTGCTCGTCCGCGCATTCGGCCGCGACCGGGTCGCGCCCTATCTCGAGCACCCCACGGTGCAGATCATCGACGACCGCCTGCGCCGCCGCGGCTGGCTCGCGGTCGGCGCGCTACGCCTGATCGCCTTCGCACCGTTCTCGGTGGTGAACTATTCGTGCGCACTGTCCTCGATCCGTTTCTGGCCCTACCTGGGCGCAACGGTCGTGGGAATCCTGCCCGGCACGGCCGCCACGGTGGTACTCGCCGACGCGCTGACCGGCGGTACACATCCGGTCATGGTCGGGGTGTCGATCGCCTGTATCGCCGCCGGCTTCCTCGGCCTGCTCATCGATCAACGCTGGAAACCGGTCCCCCGGGATCCGGACTCGACCGAACCCGCTCCGGCGCCGGTCGCCACACCCAATGGTGTTGCCAACCGATAACCAGAAGTTCTCCGGTTACTATTCATCCGACCTGAGTTACTGCGCGCATGTGGAAGTTCATGGGAATCTCCCGGTCCTGCCACTGAATAGCTGAGGGGTCGGCCCATGCGGATACTCGTACGGATGCTGTGCACCTACGGGGCCGCACTCGCGTTGATGGCACTACCGGTCCCGACCGCGACCACTCAGCCACCCGAGGCCACGCCGGGTACATCGGCTACATCGGCGGAATTCTCTGTCCGCGATCTCGGCCTGGGCGAGCCGATCACGCTGCGCGGTGACGACGACGAAGTGGAACTGGCGATCCCGGTTCCGCCCGGGACCACCCCTGCCGAACTCGTCATGGCGGTCGACCTGCCGGCCGATCTCGCGCGCGGAACCATCGATGTCGAATCCCGGGATCGCTTCATCGCTCACGCCGACCTCCCGGCAGGCCCCGCGACCCGGGTGCCGGTTTCCCTGCCGTTGGCCGAGGCCACGGTCGAGGACCAGACCGCGACACTCACATTGCACGTCAACCTCTTCCCGGACGAGGGCCGCTGCCCGGACGACTTGAACGCCACACCGGCCGCCCCGCGCTGGTGGAATCGCCGGGACCGGCCGTTCGCAGCTCGTTTCGGGCACCACCCTCGTCATTGCGGGATGTGGTTCGGCTACCGGTCGACAACATCCAGCCGAGCATCGCCGGCTTCCCCGGCGCGTAACGGCCGCCGGTCGAAATGCGGCGCAAGTGTGCCCGCCCGCCGCGCCGCGGCTTCGTCCATCCAGTCCTGGGCACATCGGTACACGTCCTCGGTGATCGGTGGCGGATCGTCCCCGAGCACCAGGTCTGCGTGCTCGGGCACAACGCGCAGCGCCGAGCCCATATGGTGCAGACAACCGGCGATGCCACGGTCATCGGCCAGGTCGTCGTACAGCGTCAGTGCCCGCTGCCAATGACGCAGTGCGCCGCGGGGTTCGCCGCGCGCCCAGCACACCGCACCGTTCAGTTCGTGTACGAGAGCGCGGCCCGCGTCGTCCTCCTCGCCGGCGGCGCGCACCGCGGCCAGCTCGAGCCGATCCGCCGCAGCATCCAGCCGGCCCTGTTCGATATGCGCGACAGCGAGATTCGTGAGCACACGCACCTGATTGCCCACATCCTCCCGTGGTAACCGCCACCATGCCGCCCGTAGGAGCTGTACTGCGGCCTCCAGATCGCCCGGTGTTCCGGCTGCATTCAGTCGTTCCAGCGCCGCGCGGTGTTTCCACCGTGCGGCGAGACCCGTTGCCCGGCGTCGTATTCCGCAGGGAGGGTCGGCGGGTTCCGGGGGGACCTGCCGGCGGGCCTGCCCCGGGTACGCCGGCCCTCCGGGAGTCTGTACCCGCTGTTCCCGAGCCCCGGTTCCGGCCCGCACCGGATGCCGGCCACTTCGGGGGTCATGGGGTCGCGGCTGCCGTAACTCCATCGAACGCGAGTACCAGGTCATCTCCGTCTGCACGGTGAGCCGGCCGAGGTTCTCCGCCACTACAGCTGTCTTGTCGTCCCGGATCCGGACCTGATGCGCGTACCAGGTATCCAATGCGTCGGCGATCCGAACCAGTTGCACGACCGTGGCCGGCGGGATTTCCGGGCCGGGGTGGCCAACAGGCGTTCGACCTTGCGTGGCGGCCGGTGGGGAGCACCAGACCACCAGCTCCCTCAGGTAGTTCTCCTCCATCGTGAACCAGCGCCGAGCACCCGGCGCGAATGGCACCGTTGTCAACGCGACCGCCCAGCGCGATGCCTGGTCGGCGCAATGCGACAGCAGCGCGAACAACGCCGCCTGCCATAGCTCTCCCGCCCGGACCTCGTCTTTCTCCGGCGCTTCGGGTACTTCCACAAGCAGGTGGTGGTCACCTTGCCGCTTCAGGATGCGGCCGTATTCCAGCCATTCGCGGAGGCCGGGACCGGTGTGCGGGTCGCCCAGCGGTTGTGCGGGACGGGGATCCTCCGGGGAGGTTTCCCGGGTGCCGGTCGCCGGGGCCGGCAGCGGACCCGGTGATGCGCCGTGGGCGGCCGCCACCGCGCCGAGGACAGCGTGCAAGGTCGCGGTGTCGTAGTTCCAGACCGGTAGCTCGCGCAGCGCAGCGACCACCTCATTGCGCCATCCCGGGTTCATTGCCTCCGCCGTGGGCGGCGCGACAACTCTCACGTCGACGGGCCCGAACGGGCAGGCACCGTCCAGCGCCGCGAGCGCATTCCGGCGCCGAGCACGTCTCGTCCGGGATCGCCGATCCATCGTGAAGCGGTAACCGGCATACAGCACGGCGAGCACCACGAGCAGCACCGCCAGCCACCGCAACCCCGTGGAGAGCAGCCGGACCCCGTCGCTTTCCCCGAACGAATTCAGCACCAGAGTGCGACCCAGTTCCAGCAGCAAGGTGGTGGCGATGACGGACAGACCACCCAGCACGCCCGGCACCAGTGCGGAACGCGGCAGTGGTTCGCTCATCGCAGTACCCCTCCGGTCAGGCCGGGAACGATCCAACGCCGCCAGGTCGCCAGTACCAGCGCGACAGGTAGCACAGCCGAGATCAGCGATCCGGCCGCGAGTTGCGCAGCGTTCTCCCCGAACCGGCGCGCCTCGCCCCACAGCAGCAGCGACCACGGTGACGCCCCCGCGCCGCTGATCAGCAGGCCGACCACGAAATCGTTCCAGACCTGGACGAATTCCAGAACCGCGACCGCGACCAGGGCGGGTCCGGCCGCGGTGAACAACCGTTGCGCGATGGTGCCCGGGGCGGCCATCCCGCGGAGCGCGTCCGCGGCGCCGCTGCCCGGTGGCGCCGCGACAGCGCCGCGCAGAATCAGTACCGCGATCGGCAGGCCGGCGGCCACATGGACCAGCACCAGCGGAATCCGGGTACCGGACAGGCCGTGCTCGTCGATGAATGTATCGAGCGGCCCGAGATAGGCCTGCGCGGGCAGGACGGCGAGTACCACCAGCATGGTGACCGTGCCCCGCGCCCACCGGCCCTCCGGGGCGACGGCGAGCCGATACGCCAGCGGCGCCGCGGCGGCCACCACGACGACCGTCGCGAGGAAAGCCACCCAGAGGGTCGCCTGGATGGATTTCCGCAGCGCCGGGTCCGTCCACATATCGGTGAATGCGCGCAATGACCAGCCCGCGGGGCCCTGCAACGCCACGACCAGCAACGCGATCACCGGCAGCGCGGCCGCGAGCACCACCAGCCCGATTCCGGCCGTCCGGGCGTACCCGGCGAACCCGCCACCGGAATCGGCACGCCCCGAATACGGCACCGCCGGCACGGCGGACAGGCCGGGCGGACGGTCGCGGAGATCGCTCTGCAACGCCCACGCCGCCACCGCGACGAGAACGGTGAGCGGCAGGGCGTACGCAGCGGCCTCGCCCGCGGTGGCCGGGTCGCCGGCCAGCCGCCACCAGTGCACTGTGGCACTGTCGAGCCGGTACTGCATCGATCCCGGCACGCCGATCAGCACCACATCGAAGACTCGGGCGGCCGCAATACCCACGACCAGTCCGGCCACCAGCACCACCGGCCGCTGTAGTGCGAAAAGCCGCCGATACAGGGCACAACCCGACTCGTTCGCGACCCGGCTCCATCGCACCGGATCGGCGGTGAGCGCGCGAATGCTCGCCCGGAACAGCGCGATGAGGAAACCCAGCCACGTCCACAGGAACGCCGAACCGAGCATCACCACGAACCACGCGCGGTACCCGGGAAACCCGTCGAAACCGATCTGTACGCCCGAGTACTGGAAGATGAGCCGGAACGCCACACCGGCGACGAACGCGGAGATCCCGAACGGCACGATCAGCGGCAGCAGCCACAGACCCCGGGTATTGCGACTCCACCAGGCGAGCACCATCGCCGCGACCAGCAGCACCGCCGCGAAACCCATCCAGTACAGACTGCGGGCATAGGGCGGACCGATCAGATACAACGCGATCACCGCCACCAACGCGATCGACACCGGCGCCGCCCACCGGCGTACCCGGCCCGCCGCCGTATCGCTGCCGTCACGGGCGCCGTGATCACCCCTCCGGGCGTACAGCACCGCCGACACGAATGCCGCGGCCAGGATCGCGCAGCCCACCACCAGCCACAACCGGGTCCGTACTGCCGACACCACGGTGATCCCGGCCGGTATCAGCAACACCGCCGTCAAAAGCACCGCGGGTGTACAGGCGATTCCGGTGATACCCCGGGGCGGCGGGCTGCCGGCGACGAGCGGGCCGCGCAACCGCGCGAGCGGCAGTTCCAGATCCACCCCGTGCGCCCGATGGATTCGCGACAACCGGTCCTGCGGGCGCCGCTGGGCCGTCGTGCGGCGCACCGGCGATCCCGCTCCGCGCACGTCGGAGTCCTCCGGGTCTCCGACGGCTGTTCCCGGTACCGCCGGGCCAGGTGTGTCCACGACCGGCACCACCTCTCCCGGCGCCGCCCGGTCCGTCACGGCCGTGCCCGCGACCGCGCGTTCGGACGCCGGCGACCCGGGCGCCGATCGCACCGGCCCCTCCGCGACCGACGCCATCGGTCCTCCAGAACCGGCTCCCGCCGCCGTCTGCTCCGAGCCCCCGGCTCCCGTAGCGGTGGGCCTTTCCGCAGCCGTTCCCTGAGCCGTCGCCCTTGTTGCCTCCGTGTGCGACGCCGGTACCGACGAATCCTGTGCGCCCGGCTCCGGCGATATCATCGCCACCCCCGTTCGAACCGGGTCAGCGTCGCCACCGCAGTATCGGTCGCGGCACGCACATCACCGCCTGCGTCACCCACAGTGATCAGGAACTCGGTGAGTACCCGCCATAATCCGTCGCGGCTGCCGACGGCACCGATCCGATCGGACAGGTCGAAGGCGGGCCAGGAGTGTGACGAGGCGGCCGGATCCGTGGTCCAGGACGAGTACCTGGCACGAGTCCGCATATTCGGACCGAGGAACCCGCCGATACCTTCGATCCACGGCAGCGGCGCCTGAGGGTCGGCCAACGCGCGTACCACGGCATCGGCGCGCTCGCCCGCAGCGCTGGTGAGCACCATGACGTCGCCGCCGACGATCCGCGGTCCGTCCCGGTCCGCGGCCACCGCGGGGAAGGGCACCACACCCGCTGCGGATTCGGGGCGCCCCGCTCGGCGGAGCGCGTCGCGCACCACCGGTTCGGCGAAATCCGGTGCCGCCACCGCCAGCGCACGCCGATGCTCGAAGACATCACGCACCGCGTCGGCGAACTGCCGTACCAGTGCCGTGGCGACCCCGCCGGCCAGTCCCTCCCGCACACCCCACAGATCACCGAGTCGCGCGAACGTATCGCGGACCGCCGGGGTATCCCAGGCCCGGTCCCCTGACGCCAGCGATTCGTACACCTCGGCTGATTCGGCCAGCAGCAGATTCTCGAACAGATCCGTCAGGACCCAGCCGTCGGCCGCGCCGAGGGACAGGAAACGCCGGCCGGTCCCCGCGAATCGCTGTACCCCTGCCGACCAGTCACCCAGCGTCCAGTCCGCCGGGTCGCCGGCCCGGAGTCCGGCAACGGCTTCCCGGTCGTACCAGACCAGCGATTTGGCGCTCGCCTTGAACGGCACACCGTAGGAGCGGCCGTCGTGATGACACAGACGGCGCCAATGGTCGGCGTACCGCGGACCCTGCGCATCGACCCAGAGATCCTCCGGCACCGGACGTAACCGGCCGGCGGTGACCAGATCGTGGACAAGCCCGGCCTGCGGGAGCATGACGATATCCGGTGCGGACCGGCCGCGCGCGGTGAGCGCGGTGTCGATCTCGTCGCCCAGCGGTATTATCTCCACCGGTTCCGGTAGCCGCGTGCTTGCGAGCACTGCCCGGAACGCAGACAATTCCTGACCGCTCCACGACACCGCGATCCGCACCGCCCCCGGGGCACCGAGCAGCACATCCGGCGAGCAGGCCGCCAGCAACGGCAGTACCGCCGCGGTTCGGAGCACGGTACGACGCGTCCTCACGGTTCCCCCGATACCCATGTCCAGCAGAGGGTTTCGATTATTCCCCAACCGGCCGCGGGGTGGTGCGGTTTCGCCGGATGACCGGCCCGGTCATCCGGCGGACCGGAGCACGCGGGTTACTGCTGGTGCGGTGGCCGCGGCTGCTGGTGTTGGTACTGCTGCGGTGGCGTGCCCGGCTGCTGCGGCTGCACGCCGTACGAGGGACCGGGCTGCGGCGGCATAACCGCCTGCGGAGGCTGCTGACGCGGCGGGGCCTGCGGATCCGCTTTGGCGGTGTTCACCGGTGCTGCCGTGTCCACAGGTGTACGCGCCACGGACTCGGCGGCCCGTACCGCGCGCTCGACGGCCGGATCGGTACTGGTGTCGAACCAATCCGCGACCTCGTCGGCATCGTCATCCAGCTTGCCCGCGGGCTCGTCCTCGGCCGGGGGCTCGTACCGGAAGACACCGTCTTCGCCTTTGGTGGCGAAATTCTTCGCGAAACCCTCCAGGGCCTTCCCGAAATCACTCGGTACCAGCCATACCTTGTTCGCATCGCCCCGGGCGACCATGGGCAGCGTCTGCATGTACTGGTAGGCCAGCAGCTCGGGGGTGGGTTTGCCCGATTTGATCGCGGCGAAGACCTTTTCGATCGCCTTGGCCTGTCCCTGCGCCTGCAGGTAGGAGGCGGCGCGCTCACCCTGGGCCCGCAGGATACGGCTCTGCCGCTCACCCTCCGCGGACAGGATCGCCGACTGCTTGGCACCCTCGGCGGACAGAATCTGTGCCTGCTTCGCACCCTCGGCAGTTTTGATCTGCGATTCCCGGTTGCCTTCGGCAGTGAGGATCATGGCCCGCTTCTCGCGGTCCGCCTTCATCTGCTTCTCCATCGATTCCTGGATCGATGGCGGCGGATCGATGGCCTTGAGTTCCACCCGGGCCACTCGCAGGCCCCAGCGGCCGGTGGCTTCGTCGAGGACCCCGCGCAGCTGACTGTTGATCTGGTCGCGGGAGGTCAGCGTCTCCTCCAGGGTCATTCCGCCGACCACATTGCGCAGCGTGGTCACAGTGAGCTGTTCGACCGCCGCGATGTAGTTGGAGATCTCGTAGACGGCCGCCTGCGGCTGCATGACCTGGAAGTACACCACCGAGTCGATCTGCAGCGTCAGATTGTCCTGGGTGATCACCGGTTGTGGCGGGAAGGAAACCACCCGCTCGCGCAGATCGACTTTGGCGCGGATCCGGTCGACGAACGGCACCAGGAATGTCAGCTGCCCCGACGCCGTCCGCGAATACCGGCCGAGCCGTTCGATCACCGCAGCTTCGGCCTGCGGCACCAGCGCGATCGACTTGAAAACCACCACCGCCGCCAGCACCACCAGTGCGGCAACGAGTATCAAAACAGCCATTATGGGCCCTTCCAGACGACCGCGGTCGCCCCGTCGATCTTCATCACGTATACGGTCGCACCCTCCGGGTACTCCTCCCCCGGGTCCAGGGACCGGGCGCTCCACACTTCGCCACTCAGTTTCACCCGGCCGTCGTGTTCACCGACCGGTTCCAGCACCAACGCGGTTTTACCGGTCAGGGCGTCCACATTGGTCGGTGTCGGCGGTGGGGTTCCGAAGCGCCGCAACAGCGTCGGCCGGACACCGAGCATCAGCACCACCGCCGAGATCGCGAAGACCACCGCGTCCACGACGACGGGGGCGTCGGTCAGGAAACTCACCCCGGCGGTCAGCAACGCGGCGGAACCGAGCATCAGCAGCGTCAGTTCACCGACGAACATCTCGGCAGCCGCCAGCAGCACGCCGGCGACCAGCCAGACAATAGCGGCCACGCCGTCCAGCCTAGTGGGATATTTCCCCGTACGGGGGCCGGACGGCGACACCCCGGCCCCGGCAGCCGCCGCCGAACCCGCCGATACGCTACTTTCGGGCCGGTGAGCGATCGATACGGCGATATCTTTTCCGGCCATCCACACACCGCGAAACGCACCGTTTCCCAGGTCGTGGCGGAACCCGAACTTGTGGTGGAGGACGCGGCCAGCGGTTTCTGCGGCGCAGTGGTGGGGTTCGACCGCAGCTACGACGGCGATTTCGTGAAATTGGCGGACGCCCGCGGCGCGGTACGCCTTTTCGCATTACGCGAAGCGGCCTTCCTCATCGACGGTAAACCCGTGACATTGGTGCGGCCGGCGAAATCGGCGCCCGGGAAACCCGCCCGTTCGGCGTCCGGTTCGACCCGGGTCGAGGGAGTGCGTGCGAAAGTCGCCGCGCCCAGCCGGATCTGGGTGGAAGGCGTCCACGACGCCGCCTTGGTGGAGCGGGTCTGGGGTCACGACCTGCGGGTCGAGGGCGTGGTGGTGGAGCATCTGGAAGGACTGGACAATCTGGCTGCCCGCCTGGCCGAATTCGGCCCTGGGCCCGGTAGACGGGTCGGCGTGCTCGTAGATCATCTGGTGACCGGATCCAAGGAAACGCATCTCACCGCCGGGCTCGGTGAATTCGTTCTCGTCACCGGCCATCCTTTCGTAGATGTCTGGCAGGCGGTGAAACCGGCGGCCGTCGGAATTCCGGAATGGCCGCGCGTCCCACGTGACGAGGACTGGAAAACCGGTGTCTGTACCCGACTGGGCTGGGACACACCGCAGGACGGCTGGCGGCGGGTGTATTCGGCGGTGAATTCGTTCCGGGATCTGGAGGCACCGCTTCTGGGCGCGGTGGAACGGCTGATCGATTTCGTCACCGAACCGGGGGAACAATTCTAACGCGTGCCATCGGCCTGCGCAGACGCTGCCCGCCGACTGCCGCCACCCTTTATGCTCGATGATTATGTGCTCTCCCAGTGCCACCCTCACGCTGTGGGCCGGTTCGTGGCTCGCGGGTCGCAGCGCGCCCGACGACGTCCTCGAGGCATTGCATGCCTGGGCTCCGCGGCACACGCTGGCCGCCGGTGATCCGGTGACCGGTGGACGCACCGACCTGCCCTGGACCGCGCTCGGGGAGACTGCCGCGACGGCGGTTATGCCGTTGCTCAAGATGATTCGGCAGGCGCTGGCCGCCCCCGGCGCGGAGCTGCGGCTGGTGCTGCCGGTGCCCGGCGATGTCCGCGGGCTCCCGGTGGGTACCGCGTTCGCCACCGATGCGATCGAGGCGGGCGAGGGAATTCTCATCGGAGTTCCGGGCATGGAGGGCACCGGGCTCATCCCGTATCACGAGGATGATTCCACTCTGCAATGGACGATCTATGCCGCCCCGATGCCGCCTGCCGCGGGCCCCGATATGTCGCTGGGTGAGGCCGAGTACGCCATGCGCGAAGCCGTCCGCGATGCCGCCGACGCGCTCATGCAGCTGCACACCACCGGTCTCGGCGGCGGCGACGCGGATCCGCGTGAACTCATCGAGGCCGAACTGGCCGACTACTCCCGTCACACCTATCCCGATTACGTGCCATTACGAGCCAAACGCATCCTGGATACCGCCGACCACGTGGCGGCGATCCTCACCGTCGCCCAGCGTGAGCCCGCCTCCGCACCCACCTCGGCCACCTCCGCCACCACCCACGAATCCCTGCTCCGCCCCCTGTGGGATGCGCTTCGCGCCGCCCGCCTCGTCGCGGTACACACGGCGGCTCCCCAGACACGCTGAGCCTCACTCCGCGCCGTTTCGTGCCGGCACGGCCGACGACCGGCAGGTCGACGCCAGAGCCGTCGTCGACCGGTATGCGGCCGCGGCCCCACTGTGGATCACCGTCAACGAACCCCCGGACCTGGGGGTCGCCGCCGAGCGCTCCGAGATGCCCGGGGCAGCTCGATCCGCGCAGGGTGTACCGATCACCATCGATCTTCCCTGATCACGACGGACCCGCCGACCGGATTCCACCTATGACCCCTCCCATCCAGATCGGGTCCCTCTCCCGGGCCGGCGGGTGAGACGAACCGATCACGTGCCTGGTCATCGTGTCCGGAGGGTATGCCGCAGCAGTCCGCCGGCCGACCCGACGCGGTCCGCCCTGCCTCCGGCGGACGATCCAAGCCTTCGAAACCGACGTTGCGGATGGCGCACCGGTACGGAGCGTTCGGGGCCGGGCCTGCTAGCGACCGGTGGGCCGGCGCACCGGTTCGCAACAGCCGACGGCACAGAGCGCGCCGTCGACCGTACAACCGTAACCGGGAACCTCACCGAGACGCCGTGGCAATGTCGCGCGTAGTTGCTCGGCGATCAACTCGACCACCATCTCGGCGAATCGATCGTCGGAACCCGGAGTCGCCGCGCGGGCGAAGGCGATCCCGAGTTCGGCGGCCTTCGCCGCGGCTTCATTGTCGAGATCCCAGATCACTTCGAGATGATCGGAGACGAAACCCACAGGGCAGACGATCACGGCATCGACCCCCTTGTCCGGCAAGGTTTCCAGGTGGTCGACGATATCGGGTTCGAGCCACGGGACCTGGGGTGGCCCCGACCGCGATTGCCACACCACATCGTGGTCGTCGAAACCTGTTGCAGCGGCACATAACCGCGCAGCCTCGGCCACCTGCCGGCTGTAGAGGTTGCCGCCGTCGGCAGGCGGGCCGGCCGCGTTGTCGGCGGCGACCGGCACCGAATGCGCGGTGAACACCAGCCGGGCGTGCTCGGCGCGTCCGGCCGGAAGTGCTTCCCGGGCGGCGCGTATCGCGTCCGCGAAGGCCGCGATCAGCAGCGGATGATCGAAATACTGCCGGAGCTTCACCAGCTCCGGCGCCGCCGGTCCCACCGCCGCGCGGGCCCGGGTGATGTCCTCGCCGTACTGCCGGCATCCCGAGTAACCACCCCAGGCCGAAGTCGCGAACACCAGGGCCGAACGCACCCCGTCGGCGGTCATCCGGGCCAGCGTGTCCTCGACCATGGGATGCCAGTTGCGGTTGCCGAAATAGACGGGCAGGTCCAGCCCGGTACGCGCCAGCTCGGCCTCCACCGCGGTGATGATCGCGCGGTTGCACGCATTGATCGGTGACACGCCGCCGAAGTGCAGATAATGCTCCGCGACCTCGGCCAAGCGTTCGGGTGGGACACCGCGACCGCGGGTGACGTTCTCCAGGAACGGCAGCACATCCTCGGGCCGCTCGGGCCCACCGAAGGACAACAGTAGTAGTGCGTCGGCCGCGCGGGCCACGGCGCCTCCTTACCAGGTCCGGTGATCAGTCCAGCGGCATGTTCTCGGGGAACCAGGTGTTGTGGCTGGCTCCGCCGTCGACATAGACAATCGATCCGGTGGTCGCGGGCAGCCAATCCGACAGCAACGCCACGATCGATTTGCCGACCACTTCGGCGCCCCCGTCCCAGCCGATCGGGGATGCGCCGTCCCAGTACGTATCCAGCTGTTTCAGCTGTTTCGCGTCATCGGTCGCGGTCCCGGCGATCGCCTTGGCGGCAAGGGTTTTCACCGGCCCGGCGGCGATCAGGTTGGATCGGATCTGCTTCGCGTACCCGACCTCACGCGCCACGTACCGGTTCACCGATTCCAGCGCCGCCTTGGCCACACCCATCCAGTTGTAGTACGGCATGGCGGTGCGGGGATCGAAGTCCATTCCGACGATCGACCCGCGCTCGTTCATCACCGGCAGTACCGCCCGCGCCAGCGCCGCATAGCTCCACGCCGAGATCTCGAAGGATTTCGCCGCATCCGCGCTCGGACCCTCCAAGAACGGCACAGCATCCGGACCCATCAGAGTCTTCGGGGCGAAGGCGATCGAATGCAGCACACCGTCGACCCCCTCGGGCGCCAGACGACGCAACTCGTCGGGCAGTTTGTCCAGATCCTCCTGGTTGGTGACATCGAGCCCGATGGCCGGCGGCACCTCCTCGGGCAGCCGCTTGGCGATCCGGTCGATCAACCGCAGGCGCTCGGTGAGGCCGGTGATGATCACCCGGGCCCCCTCGTTCTGCGCGATCGCCGCCGCGTGGAACGCGATCGAGGCATCGGTGATGATGCCGGTGACGAGGATCGTCTTGCCTTCGAGCAATCCGCCCATGAGTTCTCGGTTCTCCTGAAGATTTCGAAGTGTCGGTGCATGGATGCGCCGGGCCGCAGCAGCGGCTCGCGCCGAGGTGCCGATGACGGCCGGGTCAGTGTCCCATTCCCAGACCGCCGTCGACCGGGATGACCGCGCCTGAGACGTAGGCGGAGTCCTCCGAGGCGAGGAAGCTGATCACGGCAGCCACATCCTCGGGCTTACCCTTGCGCTGCAGTGGGATCGCTTGCACCGCCATGTCCTGGTACTTGTCGTCGAGGGCGTTGGTCATATCGGTTTCGATGAAACCGGGCGCGACGACGTTGGCGGTGATCGAGCGTGAACCCAGTTCCCTGGTCAGCGACCGCGCCATTCCGATCACGCCGGCCTTGGTCGAGGCGTAGTTGACCTGACCTGCCATGCCTGCCATACCGACCACCGAGCCGAGGAAGATGATGCGTCCCCAGCGGGCGCGCAGCATGGCCCGGTTGGCGCGCTTGGCGCAGCGGAAGGCACCGGTGAGGTTGGCATCCACAACCTGGGTGAACTGTTCTTCACTCATCCGCATGAGCAGCGTGTCCTGGGTGATTCCCGCATTGGCGACCAGCACCTCCACCGGCCCCTGCTGCGCCTCGACCTCGGAAAACGCCCGATCCACCGAATCACTGTCGGTGACATCGCATTTCACTCCGAGCAGGCCCTCGGGTGCGCCCGAACCGCGATGGGTGACGGCCACCTTGTGGCCGTCGGCGTGCAGGCGCTGCGCCACCGCGAGCCCGATCCCGCGGTTGCCGCCGGTCACCAGAACCGAGCGTGCTGTGAAGTTCGACATGGGGACAAACCTACCTGGCGGCGCCGGTACCACTCGCATGGGACGTCCACCGATATTTCCCCGGTGTACTTGTGCATCTCGCACAAACCGGGGGTACGGCGACAGGCCGGGTTCGGTATCGAACCCGGCCTGTCGAGGGCATGCTCACCGACCCGCAAAAGGCCGGTGATTCCGTTACGGCAGCCGCTGCCGCAGCAGCAGGGCCACCACGACACCGGCAAGGGTGGCCAGCAGGCCGAGCAGCCACCACGGCCGGCTCGCGTCACCGCGAGTGACCTCGTAGCCGATCTGTTCCTCGAGGGTGTCGTAGACGCCGGAGAGTTCCTCGAGGCTCGAGGCCGTATAGAACTCACCGCCGGACAGTTGCGCGATCTCCTGCATCGCCTCGTCGTCCACCGGAACCTCGACCTGATCGGTGCCCCCGTCGTCGCGCGGGATCTCGACAACGCCCCATTGCGTCCCGAACGAGATGGTCGACACCGGGATCTTCTTGGTCTTGGCCAGCCGGGCCGCGACGAATTCGTGGCGCGGATTGTCGAAATCCTCGAAATCCGGGACCGTCTGCTTACCGTCGGACATCAGCACGATCCGCGCCGGCGGCGGTGTCTCCGAACCACCCAGCACCGAAGCCAGGGTCTCGATCGATTGCAGGGCGGTGAAAATCCCTTCACCGGTGGCCGTGCGCTCGGCGAGCCTGATGTTGTCGATTGCGGCCTTCACCGATCCGCGGTCGGTGGTGGGCGAGACCAGTACCGAGGCGGTTCCCGCGTAGGTCACCAGGCCCAGGTTGATTCCCGGGGTGAGACCTTCGGCGAAGTCCTTGGCTGCCTGCTGGGCGACTTCGAGCCGACTCGGCGATACATCGGTGGCTTCCATCGACAGCGAGACATCCATGACGAGAACGACGGTGGCCCGGTTCCGGGGCACCTTCTGCTCGGCGGTCGGCCCGGCCGCACCGATGGTGGAGAACACCATGCCCACGATCACCAGGATGATCGGAATATGCCGCCAGAAAGTGGGCCGGTTCGGCGCCACCTTCTCGAGCTGCTCCATATTGCTGAATCGCAGCATATTCCGGTGTCTACTGCGCTGGACCAGCAGGTACGCCAGCGCGAGCAGCAGGATGACGGCAAGGAATCCGAGCCAGATCGGGGCGGCGAAATTCGAAATACTCACTGGCGTGGCACCCGCGAAGTCGAGGCGCCGAGGCTGTGGCGCCGGGTGGAGACGAACCGGACCACATCGGCGATCCAGTCCCGGTCGGTCTGCAAGGTCATTACGGGGGCGCCGCAGCTGCGCAGGGTCTGCTCGACTTCCTCCCGGTGCCGCTGCGCGGCCGCCGCATAGTCGGCGCGCAGCTGGGGTGTCACGCTGAACTCGCGGGTCCGCCCGGTTTCCGGGTCGTGCAGCACGACGTCACCGATATCGGGCAGGGCGATATCGCGCGGATCGAGCACCTCCACGGCCAGTAACTCATGCCGTGCGGAGATAGCGCGCAACGACCGCTGCCAGGTGATATCCCCCAGGAAATCGCTGATCACCACCGCAAGTCCACGTTTACGCTGCGGGCGGCGCAACGATTCGATGGCGCCGTGCAGGTCACCGCGCACCCCGTCGCGCGGATGTGGCGTGGTGGCGATACTGCGCAGCAGCGATTGCGCATGCACCCGGCCGCTACGCGCCGGAATCCGCCGCAACTGCTCGCCGGTGGCGACCACAGCACCGACCCGGTTACCGCCGCCCATCGTCAGATGGGTGATCGCGGCCGCGGCGGCGACAACGAGATCGCGTTTCTGGCAGGCACCGGTGCCGAAATCCAGGCTGGCGGACAGATCCACCACCATCCAGGTTTCCAGTTCCCGGTCGGCAATCATCTGCCGGACATGCGGGTGAGTGGTGCGGGCGGTGACCGACCAGTCCATCTGCCGGACATCGTCTCCGGGCTGATAGGCGCGTGCCTCACCCGGCTCTGAACCGGGGCCGGGGATCAGGCCGAGATGATCGCCGTGCAGTACGCCGTCCAACCGGCGGCGCACAGTGAGCTCCAAGGTTTTCAGGGCAGCCGCCAGATGGGGGTCGGTCAGTTCGCCCGACCGGAACGCGGGGGGCGCGTGATCTGCCATGGGCACTCGGGCACGGGGGTCCGGCCGGGTCACTGGGGCTGGTTCGTGCCGGCGGTCTGCGGCACCTGGGGCGCCTGCTGCGGCGGAGCGGGCGGGCGGCCGTTACCGTTCTCGGCGGCGGGCGGCGCACCGGGCGCCACCGCCTGCGGCGCCACCTGCGGCAGGCCGACGGTCTGCAGCACCCGCTGGATCACATCCTCGGGGCTGATCTCGTCGGCGAGCGCATCGTAGGAGAGCACCAGGCGGTGCCGGAGCACATCCGGGATGACCTCGAGGACGTCCTGCGGAACCACGTAGTCGCGACCACGGATCAGCGCGATCGCGCGGGCGGCGGCGATGATGCCGAGACTGGCGCGGGGCGAGGCGCCGTAGGAGATCCAGTTCGCCACATCGTGCATACCGAATTCGGCCGGGACACGGGTGGCCGAGATCACCCGGACCACGTAGTCCACCAGCGCGTGGTGCACAAAGGTGCTCGCGGCCAGTTTCTGCAACCGCAGCAGTTCCGCCGGTTCCAGGATCTGCCCCGGCTCGGGTGGCGTGACGCCCATCCGGTAGATGATCTCGCGTTCCTCCTCGACGGAGGGATAGTCGACGACCACCTTGAACAGGAACCGGTCGCGCTGCGCTTCCGGCAGCGGGTACACGCCTTCGCTCTCGATCGGGTTCTGGGTGGCCATCACCAAGAAGGGGTCCGGCATAGGGTAGGTCTTACCGCCGATCGTCACATGCCGTTCGGCCATCACCTCGAGCAGCGCCGACTGCACCTTCGCGGGGGCGCGGTTGATCTCGTCGGCCAGCACGAAGTTGGCGACGACGGGGCCGAGTTCGGTATCGAACTCTTCCCGGCCCTGGCGGTAGATACGGGTACCGACGAGGTCGGTGGGTACCAGGTCGGGGGTGAACTGGACGCGGGAGAACGAACCGCCGACCACCTTGGCGAAGGTTTCCACCGCCAGCGTCTTGGCGATACCGGGCACGCCCTCCAGCAGCACATGACCGCGTGCGAGCACCCCGACCAGCAGCCGCTCGACCAGCCGGTCCTGTCCGACGATTACCCGCTTGACCTCGTAGATCGCTTTTTCCAGGGTCTGGACGTCGCGTTCGAGGGTGCTCGAAGCAGGCGCCGGCGGTTCTTTCGCCAAATCCGCCCCTTTGACACCGTCCGTCGAAGTCACCAACATCCCCGCTTTCGCCTCGGTCCTGTGCGTGCTGTCACAACTATTCCAGGTGATGACCGTATCTGCCGCAACCGGCTCCACTGTCGCGGATTTCGCCGCTTTCACCTGCGGTCGCCGGTCCGGCGGATCGGTGTCCGCCCGGTGGCCGTGGCCGCCGGCATCGCCCGTCGCTCTCGACCATACGTACCGATAAGGCATGATGCCCGCCGCAGCGGCCGCCGAAACCTGGGCAATTCCCGCCGGACGGCGGGGCAGGCGCACCACCGGGTCCGTTGTGGCCCCGTAGGCAGCGCCGCAAACCACACACGTCCGGTCGGGACATCTATCGATAACCCTGCCGAGCAGCCTTCCGGTTGCCCGCAAAGCCGGGAGCTCGGCGCCGGAGCGGGGGCGCTGTATCGGCCCGTCCCGGCCGTAACGGCACTGCGGCCACGGGCCGACGTTCCTATCGCGAGGCCGGTTCGCGCACGGCTTCTTCGGTGACCCGGGTAGGAACCTCGGAGTCTTCCGCCGGTGCCGGGATATCCGTGGCCGGCGCGGTAACCGCTGCCGTCGGGTTGCCGCGGCGCGTCTTGACCCAGTACAGCCCGCCGATCACCAGGACGAGCCCGGCCAGCAGCACCGAAGTGATCTCGGTCCAGCTCACCGTCGGGGTCTGTTCGAGGCGGTGTACCAGGATCTGCGCAGCCTCCTCGCTGTCACCGCCTTTGAACTTCGCCGTGTCCTCGGCCCATTCAAGCCGCACACGGCTGATCGAATCGCTCGTGGTGCCGATCCAGTCGTCACTGAAGACCGCGATCGTGCCGTGCTGGAATCCGGCCACCTCGGTGGCCAGATCCCGCAGTTCCGAATCGTGGCCGGGGTTGCCGTGCATCACCACGATGCTCAGATCGATGCCGTGCGCCCGCGCATCGGCCACGATTGCGGCCAGTTCGCTCTGGTCGTCTCCGTCGGGTGTGGACACCCCGTTGTCGGCGAGATCGGTCCGGACTTCCGCCATGGTGTCCGTGTCGAATTCGTCCGGCAGCTTGGTGGCCTTGAGGGAGAAGGCCGAAGTGTGGGTGACGGTCATCTTCCATCCGGTCTTGGTCGAGGCCGCATCGTCGGACGAGGCGACAGGGGTAGCAAGCACTGGGCACGAATTCCGGGAGTACCCGACGGCACGCCCTGGCAATCCGGTCCAGCTCGAGAGCAGATTACGCGACAACGGAGCGGTCGGTGTACACCCGCCACGCCGAACGGTTGCCACGCCGGGCCGCGGCGACCGGGCGCCGCCCCGGAAATTTCACAGGACAAGCGTACTGTTAGGGTTGGGAACCGCGGGGAACCGGCGCCATCCCGGGCCGGCACCTCATACCAGAGACGTACCGCCGCCGGCACAGCCCCGCCGACGGCGCCCACACCCGACAAGTGGAGCTGACGTGACCAAAAGTATCGATACTTTCGGCGCCAAGGGCAACCTCGAGGTCGGAAGCAACTCCTACGAGATCTTCCGCCTCTCGGCCGTGCCCGGCACCGAGAAACTCCCGTACGCACTGAAGGTCCTCGCCGAGAATCTGCTGCGCACCGAGGACGGCGCGAACATCACCGCCGACCATATCCGCGCGCTGGCGAGCTGGGATCCCAACGCCCAGCCCAGTATCGAAATCCAGTTCACCCCGGCCCGCGTGGTGATGCAGGACTTCACCGGTGTGCCCTGCGTGGTCGACCTGGCCACCATGCGCGAGGCCGTCGCCGCCCTCGGCGGCGACCCGGAGAAGATCAATCCCCTCTCCCCCGCCGAGATGGTCATCGACCACTCCGTCATCCTCGACGTATTCGGCCGCGCCGATGCCTTCGAGCGCAATGTCGAACTCGAATACGAGCGCAACGGTGAGCGCTACCAGTTCCTGCGCTGGGGTCAGGGCGCCTTCGACGATTTCAAGGTCGTCCCCCCTGGCACCGGTATCGTGCACCAGGTCAACATCGAGTACCTGGCCCGCACCGTCATGGTCCGCAACGGCCAGGCCTACCCGGACACCTGCGTCGGCACCGATTCGCACACCACCATGGTCAACGGCCTGGGTGTGCTGGGCTGGGGCGTCGGCGGTATCGAGGCCGAGGCCGCCATGCTCGGCCAGCCGGTGTCCATGTTGATCCCGCGCGTGGTCGGCTTCAAGCTGACCGGTGAGATCCACCCGGGCGTCACGGCCACCGACGTGGTGCTCACCGTCACCGAAATGCTGCGCAAGCACGGTGTAGTCGGCAAGTTCGTCGAGTTCTACGGCCAGGGCGTGGCCGAGGTACCGCTGGCCAACCGTGCCACCCTGGGCAATATGAGCCCCGAGTTCGGCTCTACCGCGGCGATTTTCCCGATCGACGAGGAGACCATCAACTACCTGCGCCTCACCGGCCGCAGCGACGAACAGCTGGCGCTCGTCGAGGCCTACGCCAAAGAGCAGGGCATGTGGCACGACCCGGCATCGGAGCCCACCTACTCCGAATACCTGGAGCTCGATCTGAGCACCGTGGTGCCCTCCATCGCCGGCCCGAAGCGCCCGCAGGACCGGATCCTGCTCAGCGAATCGAAGGTGGCGTTCCGCAAGGACATCCACAACTACGTGGAGGAGGACTACCCGACTCCGCACAGCAAGCTGGACGAGGCAGTCGAGGAGACCTTTCCGGCCTCCGATCCTGCGCCGATGCTCAGCTTCGCCGACGACGGGGCCGTCGATGTCAACTCCGCGGCCGACGGCGCCGACGGCCGGCCCTCCAAACCGATCCGGGTGGTCTCCGAGGAGCGCGGTGAATTCGTTCTCGACCACGGCGCGGTCGCGGTCGCGGGTATCACCTCCTGCACCAACACCTCCAACCCGTCGGTCATGATAGGTGCCGCATTGCTGGCCCGTAACGCGGTGGAGAAGGGCCTGACCAGTAAGCCGTGGGTCAAGACCAATATGGCCCCGGGCTCACAGGTCGTCACCGACTACTACGAGAAGGCCGGCCTGTGGCCCTACCTGGAGAAGCTCGGCTTCCACCTGGGTGGCTACGGCTGCACCACCTGCATCGGAAACACCGGCCCGCTGCCGGAGGAGATCTCCCGGGCGGTCAACGACAACGACCTCACCGTCACCGCGGTGCTGTCGGGTAACCGCAACTTCGAGGGCCGTATCTCCCCCGATGTGAAGATGAACTACCTGGCTTCCCCGCCGCTGGTCATCGCCTACGCACTCGCGGGCACCATGGACTTCGATTTCGAGAACGACCCGCTGGGCAGGGATACACAGGGCAACCCTGTGTTCCTGAAGGACATCTGGCCCTCGGCGCAGGAGATCGACGACACCATCAAGTCGGCGATCAGCCAGGAGATGTTCACCAAGTCCTACGCCGATGTCTTCAAGGGCGACGAGCGGTGGCGCAGCCTGCCCACCCCGGAGGGCAACACCTTCGAGTGGAGCGACGATTCCACTTACGTCCGCAAGGCCCCGTACTTCGACGGTATGGGTATAGAGCCGGAGCCCGTCTCCGATATCAAGGGCGCTCGCGTCCTGGCCCTGCTGGGCGATTCGGTCACCACCGACCACATCTCCCCCGCCGGTGCCATCAAGCCGGGCACCCCGGCCGCCGATTATCTCGACTCGCACGGCGTGGCACGCAAGGACTACAACTCCCTGGGCTCGCGCCGCGGTAACCACGAGGTGATGATCCGGGGCACCTTCGCCAACATCCGGCTGCGCAATCAGCTCCTCGACGATGTCTCGGGCGGTTATACCCGCGACTTCACTCAGGACGGCAGCCCGCAGGCGTTCATCTACGACGCTTCGCAGAACTACCAGAAGGCCGGTATCCCGCTGGTCGTGCTGGGCGGCAAGGAGTACGGCTCCGGTTCGTCACGCGACTGGGCCGCCAAGGGCACGCGACTGCTGGGT
This sequence comes from Nocardia speluncae NBRC 108251, assembly GCF_001613245.1. Lineage (GTDB taxonomy): Bacteria > Actinomycetota > Actinomycetes > Mycobacteriales > Mycobacteriaceae > Nocardia > Nocardia speluncae. The sequence continues at coordinate 644,455 of NZ_BDBZ01000001.1, forward strand.
GTGAAGGCCGTGATCACCGAATCGTTCGAGCGCATCCACCGGTCGAACCTGATCGGTATGGGCGTGATCCCGCTGCAGTTCCCGCAGGGCGAATCGGCGAAATCGCTGGGCCTGACCGGGACCGAGGTCTTCGATATCGCGGGCATCGAGGAACTCAACTCGGGCACCACCCCGGCCACCGTCCACGTCACGGCGACCAAGGACGACGGATCGAAGGTCGAGTTCGACGCAGTGGTCCGGATCGACACCCCCGGTGAGGCGGATTACTACCGCAACGACGGCATTCTGCAGTACGTGCTGCGGAGTATGATCCGGAGCTGATCGCAGGTACCGCGAGTCCGGGGGATCCCGGGCTCGCGCACCGGATCTCGTGACCCGAGCCGCCGGCTCATCCGGTTCCGAGGTCCGGCCTCCCCGCAGCCCGCGAGGCGGAAGGCCGCGCCTGACCCGGATGCGGCTCGGTTCACGCGAGATCACATAGTAGACACCGGGATTCCCCGCCTCGGTCTCGGCCGCGGCGGGGATGCGCGTATCTATACCCCACGTCCGTCATTTCGTATCCACCCCCCGCTGTGGAGGAGAGTCCATGCCCAAGGTCAGCGACGATCATCTGGCCGCCCGGCGCACACAGATACTCGACGGCGCGCGCCGCTGTTTCGCCGAGTTCGGGTACGACGGTGCCACTGTGCGCCGCCTGGAGGACGCCATCGGCCTGTCCCGGGGCGCGATCTTCCACCATTTCCGCGATAAGGACGCGCTCTTCCTGGCGCTGGCCCAGGAGGACGCCGAGCGGATGGCCGAGGTCGCGGCCAATCAGGGCATCGTGCAGGTGATGCGGGATATGCTCGCCGATCCGCAGGAGTACAACTGGCTGGGCACCCGGCTGGAGATCGCCCGGCGGCTGCGCACCGACCCCGAGTTCCGGGCCGGCTGGACGCAGCGTTCGGCCGAGCTCACCGCGGCCACCCTCGCCCGGCTGGAGCGGCGCAAAGCGGCCGGGGCGCTGCGCGACGATGTACCCACCGATGTCCTGCTGGGCTACTTGGACTTGGTCCTGGACGGTCTGATAGCCCGCATCGCATCGGGACATACGAACGAAAATCTCACCGCCGTACTGGATCTGGTGGAGGCATCGGTGCGACGCCGCCCCTGAGGACCGCACCCGATCCGGTCATGGACACGGCTACCTCCGAGGCATATAGTTTGATAGCTAACTATATGCCATAGAAGTTCTGATAGGAGTCGCCGTGTCCACCACCAGCAATGCCGTTGCGGTCCAGCAGGCCGGCGACGCCGAAACCCTGCACACCGACTCCGTCACCATGCGGCTACTCATCGACGCCGAACAGGCCAATGGCACAGTGAGTACCCTCGAGGTGACCATGGCCCGAGGCGCCGACGGCGCCGCACCACATTTCCACACGCGATCCGACGAACTGTTCTACGTCGCCGAAGGAGAACTCCAACTCCTGGCCGGCGACCGAATCGTCACCATCGCCGCGGGCGGCACAGCCGTCGTCGCGAAGCGCACCGTCCATGCCTTCGGCGCCACGCCGGACAGCGGCGCCCGCATCCTGATCGCACTCATGCCCGGTGTACAACGGTTCGGCTATTTCCGGCTACTCGAACGCATCGCCCGCGGCGAGGCAGCCCCGGAAGAACTCGCGGCAGCCCAGAACGACTACGACAACCACTTCGTCGACGCACCACAGTGGTGGCAAGAGCGCAACGCCCAGCGTCGCTGAGGTGGGAACAACGACAGCCCGCGGTGAGTTCGCACCGATATGACCTTCTCCGTCCCCGTCACCGTTCGCGGTTACGAACTCGATGTTCAGGGCCATGTCAATCAGGCGGTCTACCTCCAGTACGCCGAACACGCCCGCTGGGAGTGCCTGGTGGCCGCAGGCCTGCAGGCGGACAAATTGGCGGCGGCCCGGCTGGGGCCGGTGGTTCTGGAAACCACCATCAAGTACCGGCGCGAACTACGCGGCGGCGACGAGATACGGGTGACCTGCGAATTCGAATGGGGTTCGGGCAAAACCTATCGCATCCGGCAGGAGATGATCCGCGCCGACGGCACCCTCTCGGCCGAGGTGGTGGGTGTCGGCGGACTGCTGGACCTGGATGCCCGCCGGTTGGTCGCAGATCCCGCGGACCGCCTGCGCGCACTGGCCGAGATGCCCGAGCTTCTCGGCGGCTGAACTCCACCCGGCGGACATCACCCCTGCGGGGCCCGCCGTGCCCCGATTCCGGAAAACTTCCGTCCCGGTTATCTCCCTGGTCTCGAGATCAGCTTTCCACGAACGCAAATCCGGCGATATCGGCCGCCACCGCCCGGCGGCGGCGTTATGATCCGGACGCGCTCGGGTCGTGGCATATTGCGAGCTAGATCGGAGAAATCAATGACCGATATCCTGCCTCCCGTCGGCACAATACAATCCGATGCGGTGGCCACCCTCGCCGGTGTGCTCGTCGGCGAGGGCGAGGGTGCTGTCCGGATCCGGGTAGCGGACGGGACGTGGACATTCGACCACGGCGATGTGCTCGGGATCCGAGCGCACGACGGCCGATCCGGCGCACCCACGGGCGCGGTACTGGTCGATATCCGGCCCGGCGCGACCGCCGATTTCACGCGCCGGCTGCGTATCGATGTGGGGGAACGACCGCTGACATTGGCGGCCCCGCCGTCACCGGCGTTCGGCGATGACCAGCTACGCCGGCTCACCGAAACCTGGGCGCGGCAACTGCACCTCGCCGATCCCCCGTACCACCCCGCGACTTTCACCTTCGCACAGACCCGGTCGCACAACAGCAGCGACGACGGTGTCCACTGCGACAGTCTCGACTGAGCGGCCACCACGATGACCACCCGGCAGGGGTCGGTCCTCATTGTCTCCGAATCCGATGATCTGCATGCCGCAGCCATGCAGGCCACGCTCCGAGAGCAGTACGGCGTTGCCACCTTACGGCTCGATCTCCGCGACTTCCCCCGGGAATCGGGCAGTTTCCGGCTCGACGGGTCGGCGACCACACGCACATTGGCGGGACTGCCCGGCCTCGACGACGTGCGTGCGGTGTGGTGGCGGCGGCCGCATCCCAGCCGGGTCCCGGCCGGCGTCCGCGCCGACGACGACGCCTATCGGCAGGCCGAATGCGATGCCTTCGCGCAGGGTCTGCTGTGGTCGCTGCCCGCCCGGTGGGTGAACGATCCCGGCCACGACCGGCTCGCTCACCGCAAGATCGTCCAGCTGGATACGGCCCGGCGGACCGGCTGCGCGATTCCGGAGACGCTGATCACCAACGATCCCGGCGAGGCCCGCGAGTTCATCGAAAACACTGCGGGGCGGGTCGTTTTCAAACGGACCGGCACCTCCCGCGCGGAATTCGCGGAGACCCGGCTCGTCGAACCCGCCGATCTGGACCGTCTCGGTGCGATCCGCTGGGCGCCGACGATCTTCCAGCGGTACATCGATCCCGAATGCGATCTGCGCGTGGTCTGGGTGGACGGGCAGGAGTGGGTGGTCCGCATCGATTCCCGCGCGGGTGCGGGGCGCGTCGATTCCCGGCTCGACATCTCGGTCGATTTCTCCCCCGCCCGGCTTCCTGCCGCGGTCAGCAAATCACTGGCCACGCTGATGGGCACGCTCGGACTCAGTTTCGGCGTGCTGGATCTGCGAGTGGGCCTCGACGGCATGCACTATTTCCTCGAGGTCAACCCGCAGGGACAATTCGCCTATCTCGAGATCAAGACCGGACTGCCGATCTTCGCCAGCCTGGCAGGCCTACTGGCTCACGGCGACAGCGCCGTGCCAGGCTGGTGACCCGGGCATATCCGGATCACCCCTGGACATCGGGCCTCGCGCCGCCGGGTCGATATCCCGGCGGCGAGGCCTGCGAATACGGTGCGGTCAGCGGGCTTTACGGCGGTTCGCACCACCACGGCTGCGGAGTTGCACATGCGACTCCGTCAGCACGTTGTGGATAAAACCGTAGGAACGCCCGGTCGCGCGTGCCAGCGACCTGATGCTCGCCCCTGCTTCGTATTGCTTCTTCAACTGGGACTGCAGACGGTCGCGTGACTTTCCCGTGACGCGGGTGCCTTTACCCAATGTGCTCTTGCTCTGTACCGGCCTGTCGCCCATGGCTTCCTCCGAGTCGCTGAGCAGCGTCACTCTCAGGCTAAGCATTCGGCGAGCATCCGGCAATGAGTTCTTGTGATGAAACTCACGCGAGCTGAATCAATTCCAGATACTCGGCCGACCAGTGGTCCTCGGCGCCGTCCGGGAGCAGGATCACCCGCTCCGGATTCAGGGCTTCTGCGGCGCCGGGGTCGTGGGTGACAAGGACGACCGCACCGGCATAGGTGCGCAGCGCGTCGAGGACCTGTTCGCGGGAAATGGGGTCCAGGTTGTTGGTCGGTTCGTCGAGCAACAACACGTTCGCCGCCGAGGAGACCAGCCCGGCCAACGCCAGACGGGTCTTCTCACCGCCGGACAGCGTCCCCGCGGGCTGGTCGAGTTGCGGACCGCTGAACATGAAGGCGCCCAACAGACCGCGCAATTCCTGCTCGCCCGCATCGGGTGCCGCGTGCCGGATGTTCTCCCAGACGCTGGCCGTATCGTCGAGGGTGTCGTGCTCCTGCGCGAAGTATCCGACCTTCAGACCGTGCCCCGGCACCAGCGAGCCGCCGGTCGGCTCCTCGGTGCCGCCGAGCAGCCGCAGCAGGGTGGTCTTACCGGCACCGTTGAGGCCCAGGACCACCACGCGGCTGCCGCGGTCGATGGCCAGGTCCACCCCGGTGAAGATTTCCAGCGATCCGTAGACCTTGGTGAGGTTCTCCGCCATCAGCGGGGTCTTACCGCAGGCCGCCGGTTCAGGGAATTTGATCCGCGCGACCTTGTCCGCGACGCGCACCTCGTCCAGTTCGGCGAGCAGCCGATCGGCGCGTTTGGCCATATTCTGGGCGGCAACGGCTTTCGTGGCCTTGGCGCCCAGTTTGGCGGCCTGGGTCCGCAGCGCCGAGGCCTTTTTCTCGGCGTTGGCACGTTCCCGGCGGCGCCGCTGTTCGTCGGTGGCGCGGGCATCGAGATACTTGGTCCAGGCCATGTTGTAGACATCGGCCTCCCCGCGGACGGCATCGAGGAACCACACCTTGTTCACGACATCGGCGAGCAGGTCCACATCGTGACTGATCACGATGAGCCCCCCGCTGTGGTTCTGCAGGAACCCGCGCAGCCAGGTGATGGAATCGGCGTCCAGGTGGTTGGTGGGCTCGTCCAGCAACAGCGTGGTGTCGGACCGTCCGCCACTACCGTCGGAGGCTGCGAACAGAATGCGAGCCAGCTCGATTCGCCGCCGCTGACCACCCGACAGCGTCCGCAGCGACTGGTCCAGCACTCGATCCGGCAGGCCCAGGCTGTGGCAGATCCGGGCCGCCTCGCTTTCGGCGACGTAGCCGCCCAACGCGGAGAATCGGTCCTCGAGCCGCCCGTACTTGCGCACGGCCCGCTCGCGTTCGGTTTCGTCGGCCAGTTCGGCCATGAGCGCCTGCTGTTTCTCCATATCCCGGATCAGCGCGTCCAGGCCGCGGGCCGACAGCACCCGGTCGCGCGCCAGCACATCGAGATTTCCCTCGCGTGGATCCTGCGGCAGGTAACCGATATCGGTCGACCGTGTGATCGTGCCGGCGTACGGTTCGCCTTCCCCGGCCAGGATGCGCAGGGTGGTGGTCTTACCGGCGCCGTTACGGCCGACCAGGCCGATCCGATCGCCCGCCTGCACCCGCAACGCCGGTCCGGGCGCGGACAGCAGGGTACGGACGCCGGCCCGGACCTCCAGGTCGGTCGCGGTGATCACAGATATCTCCTCGGCAGCAGGTTGGGGGCGATGGCCCGGCGGGTTGAGCAGGCGGAACCATCCACCCATGATCGGCCGCATCCGGACACGGAACCACCGATTTTACCTGCCCTCGCGGTGGCGCCGCCCGCTGCGGCCTCACGTGCCCTCCGCTGCCGACCGGCAACTGCCTCGGACACGGTAACGTGCCGGGCTATGAGCACCGATCTGTTGGGTAAGAGCGCGCTGGTCTCCGGGGCCAGCCGGGGTATCGGCTACGCGGTGGCCGCGGAGCTGCTGAGCCGGGGTGCGAACGTTCTGATCACCGCGCGCAAACCCGAACCGCTGGAGAAGGCGGCCGCCGAACTGCGCGGGCTGGGGCATCAGGGCGAGGTCATCGCACTGGCCGGCAACTCCGGCGACGCCGAGGCACGGATGGCCGCCGCCCAGCGGGCAGTCACCGAATTCGGTTCACTGGACATCCTGATCAACAACACCGGCATCAACCCGGTGTACGGCTCCCTGATGGAGGCCGATCTCGAGGCGGTCCGCAAGATTTTCGATGTGAATGTCGTCGCCGCCCTGGGCTACATCCAGGAAGCCTACAAGGCATGGATGGGCGAACACGGCGGCGCGGTGGTGAACGTCGCCAGCGTTGCGGGCCTGCGCTCCACCGGGGTGATCGCCGCTTACGGCGCCTCCAAGGCGGCACTGATCCGCCTCACCGACGAACTCGCCTGGCAACTCGGCCCGAAGATCCGGGTCAACGCGGTCGCCCCCGGGGTGGTGAAGACCAGTTTCGCGGATGCGCTGTACTCGGCCGACGAGGAGGCCGCGGCGCAGGTCTACCCGATGAAGCGGCTCGGTTCGCCGGAGGATGTCGCCCGGCTGATCGCGTTCCTGGCCTCGGAGCAGGCGCAGTGGATCACCGGCGAAACGGTGCGTGTCGACGGCGGCCTGCTGTCGACCGGCGGAATCTGAGCAACCGAGGGTATTCGAACCGACGCGAAATACCGAGTTCACTCGCTGCGGGCCGCGGTCGCGCTCTTTGCGCGCCGCGGCTCGTCGTTGTTCGATCGCCGCTACGCGGCCCGACTCACGACCGGTGCGGCAGATTCTGTATCCGCACCTGACCGCGTGCGACCGGCCGATCCTGTTCATCGGTGACCAGAACCTGCCACAGCTGCTGCATCCCGCCCCGATGGATCGGGGTGGCCTCGGCGGTGAGCTTGCCCTCGCGCACGGCCCGCAGGAAGTCGGTGGAATTGTTGACCCCGACCACGATTCCCCGGTCCCCGTACCAGGCGGCGGCACCTGTGCTGGCGAGCGTTTCCACGGCGGTACACAGCACACCACCGTTCTGGATTCCGGCCGGCTGGTGATGCTGCGGGGTGACGACCCATTCACCCCGCACCCGGTCCGGCCCCATTTCGGTCACCTTCAGGCCCATCAGGTCCGCGAAGGTGCCCTTGCTGATCTCGTTCAGCTCCTCGGGGCCGAGGTCGGCCATCGACTGCGGGAGCCGGGTCTGCTGTTCCGTCATGCCTCAACAATCGCATGAGGAGCGCGCGAACCGGTCGCGCGGTCCAACTGCCCAGTGACTGCCGCGGCGGGACTGTCCGGGAAGAGAAGCGGCGGGCCCCACATGTCGTGGAGCCCGCCGCGCGTTTGGATCGGGGGTCACCGCAGCCCTCGGGACTCTCGCGCGATCCGTACGCCGCGTTCGAGTATAGGTCAGGCTTACCTAACTAGGCAACACGTTGGGCGCGCCGGATTGCCAGGCCGCGATCTTCGAGCGCCGTCAGCAGGCCCTCCCCACGCCGAGCGCCCGCCACCGGATCAGCCCCCGCCAGCGCGGGAACGTAGGTCGTGGCGCCGCACACGGATTCGGCGACCAACGCCCAGAAGCGCCGCGGACTCAATCCGGCACACCGGGCCAGCGCACCCTGCACCAGCAGGAGCGGCGGTTCACAGCGGTAGGCGAGCCATACCCACATCGCGCGCTCACACGGCAGCGACACCACACCGGGCGAATCGGCCAGCGGATCCCCGTCCACCACCCGGACGGTTGTATCGCTCAGCCCCACCCAGTCGATACCCCCGTCGTTGTCGGTGTGGATCCAGATGTTCTCCAGCCCCGGATCCCAGGCCCGCCCGTCGGCGACCCACAGCGCCGCGACCCGGCCGACCACCCCATGAATAAGGGCGGTGGCAACCACCTCGGCAGCCACGGTCGCGCTGGCCATCTCGGCGGCGTGCCGCCGGTACATCAGGTCGATTCGCCCTTCACGCAGACCGGCGGACAGCGACCACCAGCGCCGTTTGCCCTGATCGGCCATGGCCGCGGCGGCATACACCCGCGGATGCTCCGGCTGCAGGGCTCGTAACCGGGAACACGCCGAACCGAATGCCGCCTCATAGGGGCGGGGGATACGCACAGTGGCCAGTTCGGACATTCGAACCTCCTCGGGGTCGGCGGTGCAGAAACGGCTTGATCGAAAGATAGGTTAGCCTAACCAGACCTGGCAAGGGTTTCGCGCAAACGGATCAATTGCGCACAACCTCGCTCTCACGCCACTTCCGGAATCGCCGCCCGAACGGGCGAACTGTGAGCTATGACCAATCCCACGCGGTTACGACACCCTGTAGTACGCCCAAGTGTCGTTGTAGTCGTAAAATCGAGAGATGGCTGGACTTGGTGAACTCGAGAAAGCGGTTATGGACCAGTTGTGGTCGGCCGACGAACCACAAACGGTCCGGCAGGTGCACGAGGCCCTGTCGGCGCGCCGTGAACTCGCGTACACCACAGTGATGACGGTGCTACAGCGACTGGCGAAGAAGAATCTCGTGGTGCAGCGGCGCGACGATCGCGCCCACCGGTACGCTCCGGTACACAGCCGCGACGAGCTGGTGGCCGGACTCATGATGGATGCGCTGCAGCAAGCCGACGAGGCCGGCAGCCGGGCGGCGGCGCTGGTGCATTTCGTGGAGCAGGTCGGGAAGGACGAGGCCGCAGCCCTGCGGGATGCGCTCGCTAAGCTCGAAGCAACCGAGGACACCGCACCGCCGCAGTGAGCTCGGACCCTGGCCCCACAACGCAGTGAGCAGAGTCGATGAACGCAGCCGCACCGGCCTTCGCCGTACTTGCCTTGCTTCTCGCCGGTCCCGTCCCCGAGGCACTCAGCCGCGCGACCTGGACCTACCGGGTCCCCCGGGCCGCGCTCGTACTCTGGCAGGCCATCGCGCTGGCGGCCGTGCTCAGCGCCTTCAGTTCCGGGCTCGCCATCGCCGCCGAGCTCCTGGTCCCCGGCCCCGACGGCCGGCCGACCACCAAGCCCACCGATGAGATCGATGCGCTCGGGCTGCCGTTGTGGCTGGCCTACGTCTCCGTTTTCATGCTGACCCTGCTGGTCGGCGCGCGGCTGGTCTACGCGTCGATCAGGGTCGGGATCCACACCCGGCGGCGGCGGGCCCGCCACCGCATGCTGGTGGATCTGCTCGACCAGAGCGGACCCGTCCGCCGCGCCGCCGATATCCGAGTGCTGTCGGCCACCGAACCCATCGCGTACTGCCTGCCCGGCCTGCGGCGCCGGGTCGTGGTGAGCGCGGGCACCCTGGACAACCTGACCGAACAGGAACTGACCGCCATCCTCAGCCATGAACGGTCGCATCTGCGGGCCCGACACGATCTGGTACTCGAAGCGTTCACCGCGGCGCACGAGGCCTTTCCCCGGTTCGTCCGCAGCAAATCGGCACTGGATTCGGTGAAACTGCTGATCGAACTGCTCGCCGACGATTCCGCGGTGAAAGTGACCGGGCCCAAACCGCTGGCCCGGGCGCTGGTCGCCTGCTCGAAATCCACCGCCCCGCAGGGTGCGCTCGCCGTCGGCGGCCCGAGCACTCTCATCCGGATCCAGCGCCTGGCCGGCCCGCTCGGCGATATGCGTATCGCCGGGGCCGCCTATCTCGCCTCCCTCGCCATCCTGGTGGTGCCGACGCTGTCCGTGGCGATCCCCTGGCTCGTCGAGCTGAGCCGGCTCTTCCATGCCTGAGCAGATATCCGTCCCGGAGCGGCAGTCACCGGAACACGGGAATTCGCCCGCACGTCCGCTGTTCGCCGGACTGGGCCTTCCCGTACTCACGGTCCAGGCACTGCGGCGGGAAGGCCTCACCGATCCCCTACCCATCCAGGAGGCGGCCGTACCCGACGTACTGGCCGGTCGCGATGTCCTGGGCCGCGCACCGACGGGGTCGGGCAAAACTCTCGCCTTCGGGCTGCCCATGCTGGTCCGGCTCGCCGGGCGGCCCGCGATTCCCCGGTCCCCACGCGGACTCATCCTGGCGCCGACACGCGAACTGGCCCTACAGATCGAACGAGCGCTGGAACCCTTCGCGCTGGGCCTGCGTCTGGGTACCGCCGTCGGTGGTATGCCCGCGAGCCGGCAGGCCGACAAACTGCAACGCGGTATCGACCTGTTGATCGCCACCCCGGGCAGGCTCACCGACCTGGTCGAACAGGGCGCCGCGGTATTGGACGCGGTACGGACCACGGCTGTCGACGAGGCCGACCATATGGCCGATTTCGGTTTCCTGCCCCAAGTCCGGCGCCTCCTCGACGCGACCCCGGCCGATGGGCAGCGGCTCCTGTTCTCGGCGACCCTCGACGACGAATCCGTCCAGGACCTCGTCCGGCGCTACCTGCGGAACCCGGTCACCCACAGCGTCGCTCCCGAACCCACAGCGGCCATCGCAGTCCACCATCTGCTCTACGTCGAAACAGCCGACAAACCCGCCGTACTGGCGCGAATCGCCGCCCGCGAGGGCCGCACGCTGCTGTTCGTGCGCACGCAGTACGGTGCCGAGAAACTCACCCGCCGACTGCGGGACCAGGGGGTCGCCGTCGCCGCCCTGCACGGTGGCAAAGCGCAGAACCGCCGGCTGCGCACTCTCGCGGCGTTCGCGGACGGTGCGGTGCCGGCACTGGTCGCCACCGATATCGCCGCGCGCGGTATCCACGTCGACGCAGTCTCCCTGGTCGTCCATGCCGACCCGCCCACCGACCCGAAGGACTACGTCCACCGCGCCGGCCGTACCGCGCGTGCCGGTGCCACCGGCACGGTCGTCACCGTGGTGACCCCGGATCAGCGCACTGAGGTCACCGCCCTCACCGAGGCTGCGGGCATCGAAGTGGTGGCCCACACCGTCCGGCCGCAGGACCGGGAACTCCAGCAACTCACCGGTGCCCGCTCCCCCGCGGGCGCCGCCGCCGCACCGGAACCGGTAGCTCCCGACCACACCCGATCCCGGCGCCACGCGGGACGCGGATACCGGGCGGCCGACGCGTCTCCGCCGCGGCGGCCCCACCGACGCCGGAAGAAGTGATCACCCGGCCTGCCCGGCCGCTGCCGCGGCTTCACCACGACAGCCACCACCGAGATAGGCCATGCGCGCTGGTCCGCCGTACCGGCGGAGGCCGGCAGCCGGACACCAGAACTGTACGAGTGGCCGGAGGCGATGCCGCCCGCCGGCGTCCACTCCCGATTACCATGGGTGCGGTGCAGTTTCTCCCCGGACAAACCCCGCCGTACGACCTGACCTACAACGATGTCTTCCTGGTTCCGAACCGCACCGATATCGCGTCGCGGTTCGATGTCGACCTCGCCACGTCCGACGGCTCCGGCACCACAATTCCGCTGGTGGTCGCGAATATGACCGCCGTTGCCGGTCGGCGGATGGCCGAAACTGTGGCCCGGCGCGGCGGGATCGTGGTACTACCGCAGGACCTGCCCAACAACGCGGTCGCCGACACCATCGCGTTCGTCAAGAGCCGCTCGCTGCTCGCGGATACCCCGGTCACGCTCAGCGCCGACGATTCGGTCTCCGATGCCATGGCGCTGATCCACAAGCGGGCGCACGGCGCGGTTGTCGTCGTCGACCGGGACCGGCCGGTCGGTGTGGTCACCGAGGCGGCCTGCGCCGATGTCGACCGGTTCGCCCGATTGCACGAAATCGCCACCACCGATTTCGTCACCGCCCCGGCCACAGCCGAACCGTCCTATATTTTCGACCGGCTCGAGGCCGCCCATGCCGATCTGGCGGTGCTGCTCGCCCCGGATGGCACCCTCGCGGGTGTGCTGACCCGAACCGGCGCGGTGCGGCACGGGATCTACGCCCCGGCCGTGGACGGCGACGGGATGCTTCGGATCGCGGCTGCCGTCGGAATCAACGGTGATGTGCCGGCCAAGGCCAAGGCGCTCGTGGATGCCGGTGCCGATCTCCTGGTGGTCGACACCGCCCACGGACATCAGGTGAAGATGCTGGAAACCCTGCGTTCCATCCGCGATCTGGGCCTCGGTGTTCCGCTCGTGGGCGGTAACACGGTATCGGCCGAAGGAACCCGGGACCTGATCGCCGCCGGCGCCGATATCGTCAAGGTCGGGGTAGGTCCGGGCGCGATGTGCACCACCCGGATGATGACCGGGGTCGGCCGGCCACAGTTCTCCGCGGTAGCCGAATGCGCCGCCGCGGCTGCGGAACTCGGAGCGCATATCTGGGCCGACGGCGGTGTCCGCCATCCGCGTGACGTCGCGCTGGCCCTCGCGGCGGGGGCGTCCAATGTCATGATCGGTTCCTGGTTCGCCGGCACCTACGAATCGCCCGGCGATCTGCGGGTCGACCGGGAGGGCAACGCCTACAAGGAAAGCTTCGGGATGGCCTCCAAACGCGCCGTCGCCGCCCGTACCGCCGCCGACCGCGGCTACGATCGCGCCCGCAAGGCCCTGTTCGAGGAAGGGATCTCCAGCTCCCGGATGCTGCTGGACCCCGAGCGGCCCGGCGTCGAGGACCTGATCGACCACATCTGTTCCGGCGTCCGCAGTGCCTGCACCTATGCCGGTGCGCGCACGCTCGCCGAGTTCCACGACCGCGCCGTCCTGGGGGTACAGTCGGCCGCCGGATTCGCCGAGGGACGCCCGCTGCCCAGCGGGTGGTGAGCGCGACCGGCCCGTGCACCCCGGTGTACGGGCCGCTACCATGAGATGGGCCGGCGGTTGCCGGCCGTGAATTCACCAGGACGAAAGGAACCAGTTGTCACCCGCGTCCGAGGGCGCCACTCAGGAGGGCTCATCTATCGAGCCGGGTGACAGACCCGGCGTCCCTCTCCGCACAACCCTCCACCGATCACCTGTTCGTCCGGCCGTTGCTGCCGAAGCCCGCCGGGTGGTGGGGGTATGACCGTCGTACTCACCATTGCGAGCCTGATCGGGTTCGTGGCGCTCACCGCGGGCACCGCCCTGTTCGTGGCCGCCGAATTCTCCCTCACCGCCTTGGAACGCAGCACCGTCGAAGCGCATGCCCGCGACGGTGACGTCCGGGCCCGCGCGGTCCGGCAGGCCCATCGCACGCTCTCGTTCCAGTTGTCCGGGGCCCAGCTCGGAATCACCATCACCACCCTGATCACCGGCTATATCGCCGAACCGGTGCTGGCCCGACTGCTGACACCACTGTTCGGACTGGTCGCCATCCCCGATTCCGCGGTCACCGGTATCTCGCTTGCCCTCGCCCTGATTTTGGCGACCTCACTGTCGATGATCTACGGCGAACTGGTGCCGAAGAACATCGCCATCGCGGCGCCATTGGCCACCGCGCGCACCACCGCGGGGCCCATGGTGGCGTTCTCGACGGTGTTCAAGCCGATGATCCAGTTTCTCAACGGCACGGCGAACTGGGTGGTGCGCCGGCTCGGTGTGGAACCCGCCGAGGAACTGCGCTCGGCGCGATCACCGCAGGAACTCGGTTCGCTCGTGCGCACCTCGGCCCAGCACGGTGCACTCGATCAGCGCACCGCCCAGATCCTGGACCGCTCGCTGCAGTTCGGGGCCCGCAGCGCCGAAGAACTGATGACACCCCGCGTCAAGATCGAGGCGCTCGAACGCACCGATACCATCGGCGATCTGCTGGCCGCCGCCGCCCGCACCGGTTTCTCCCGGTTCCCGGTGATCGACGGCGACCTGGACAACACGCTCGGCGTGGTCCACGTCAAACAGGCCTTCACCCATCCGGCACGCACCCGCGCCGGGGTGGGGCTGGCGCAGATCGCGCAACCCGTTCCCGTCGTACCCGCCAGCCTGGACGGCGACGAAGTGCTCGAACGGGTCCGGGCCGACGGTATGCAGGTCGCACTGGTGGTCGACGAATACGGCGGCACCGCCGGTCTGGTGACCATGGAGGACATCATCGAGGAGATCCTCGGCGATGTCCGCGACGAGCACGACGAGGAGGAACGCGACGTGCGCCGCCTCTCCGACGGCTGGGACTGTTCTGGGCTGCTCCGGATCGACGAGGTATCCCGGGCCACCGGGTATCAGGCACCCGAAGGCGAATACGAAACCCTCGGCGGCCTGGTACTGACCAGACTCGGCCGGATTCCCGCGGCCGGCGATATCGTCGTCCTGCCCCAGCGGCGCGGGCACGACCGCCGCCATATCGACGGCCCGGGCGGCTGGCTCGCCCGCGTGGAACGGATGGACGGGCGCCGGGTGGACCGGGTCCGGCTGGTGCCGGTCGACGACCGGTCGCTCGAACGCGAACAGCAGCCGGCCGGACGGGAGCTCCACCATGGGTGATCTGTTCGCTGTCGCGTTCACTGTGCTGCTGCTCGCCGGTAACGCATTCTTCGTCGCCGCGGAATTCGCGCTGATCTCGGCCCGGCGCGACCGGCTCGAGGCGCTCGCCGCGCAGGGTAAACGCAATGCCGATACCGTAATCCGGGCCGGTCAGAATCTCTCGATGATGCTGGCGGCCGCCCAGCTCGGCATCACCATCTGCTCGATTCTGCTGGGCCGGGTCGGTGAACCCGCGGTCGCGCATCTCCTCGAGTATCCCTTCGAACTGGCCGGGCTGCCCGAGGCGCTGCTGCATCCGGTGTCGTTCGTGGTGGCGCTGACCATCGTGGTGATACTGCACATCCTGCTGGGCGAGATGATCCCGAAGAACATCGCGCTCGCCGGTCCGGAACGCAGCGCGCTACTGCTGGTGCCGCTGCATCTGGCTTGGTTGCGGATCGCCCGGCCGCTCATCGCGCTCTACAATTTCGCGGCGAACGCGACACTGCGCATGCTGCGTATCGAACCGAAGGACGAACTCGAGTCCGCGGTTTCCAGCGATGAACTCGCCGAGATGATCGGCGAGTCGCGGTCCGAGGGCCTGCTGGACGAGGAGGAGCACCGCCGCCTCACCCAGGCCCTGGGCACCGGTGAACGGTTCGTGGCCGAGGTCATGATCCCGCTGCACCGGATGCGCACTGTGCCGTTGCGGGGGGCGGGCGGCACCACGCTAGGCGATATCGAGACCGCTGTCGCCGAAACCGGGTTCTCCCGGTATCCGGTACGGGCCGCCGATGGGTCGCTGGTCGGGTACCTACATGTGAAGGATGTGCTGGACAAGGTTTCCGACGAGGCGGCCGGACCGAGTACCGATATACCGCGCACCGATATCCGGCCGCTCCCGACCGTGCTGCTGGGAACCACCCTGTACGAGGCGCTGGCCCGGCTACGCCGCACCAGTAGTCACCTGGGCCGGGTGGTCGATGCCCGCGGCAACACGGTCGGGATCGTGGCGCTCGAGGATCTGGTCGAACAGTTCGTCGGTACGGTGCGTGATGCCACGCACCGGGTGGCCGAATGACGGTCGGTGCCGCCGTGGCGATTCTCGCCGAACCCGACTGGCGGCCCCGCGCCGCCGCGCACGCCGCCCGCGCCGATGAGCTCGCCGGCGACTACCTGCACCGGCGAGCCACCGGGACCCGCCACCCGGTCCTCGATTTCCTGTGGACCTACTACGGGCATCGTCCGGCACAGCTACGCCGCTGGCATCCGGGGTACGGCATCGCCTTGTGCGGCGCCGCCGAGTACAGCGGCCTGCGCGGGTATCACCGGCTCGACGAGCCCACCCCCATCCCCGGGCCGGTGGCGACCGCCGATCCGCGGTTCCTGCGCGCCCGCGGCGATACCGTGGCCTATATCGCCGGCCTGTTACGTGCGACCGCCTCCCGACCGGCTCAGCTGTCCTGTTTCGGCCTGCACGAATGGGCGATGGTGTACCGCACCGGGGAGGTCCGCCACGATGCGGTCCCGTTGCGGCTCGGCGCAGCGGGTACCGATGCCGTTCTCGAGTCGATGCCGGTGCGCTGTACCCATTTCGACGCGTTCCGCTTCTTCACACCGCCCGCGGTGGGCCGCAACAATCGGTATCTCACCCGCGACGACCAGCCGCTCACGGAGCAACCGGGCTGCCTGCACGCGAATATGGACCTGTACAAATGGTGCTTTCATACCAGCCCGCTCACCACCTCCGACCTGCAATTGGACTGCTTCGAGCTGGCCCGTGACGCCCGGATCCTCGATATGCGGGCCTCCCCTTACGATCTCCGCGAGTACGGGTACGAACCGATCGAAATAGAGACCCCGGCCGGCCGGGCGGTCTACGTGCGGCAGCAATCGGACATCGCGGACCGTGCTGCCACGCTCAGGGCCCGGCTGCTTGCCGAGTGCGAATACCTCCTGGAACAACTTCACGGGTAAGGCGAGAACACCGCTGGGTCCACCGATCGTGTTCGCCGCGCGCCACAATTCTGCGGAGCGGGCCGTAGCCCTGTTCCGGAGCCCGCCCAGCTCTGCGAATCACATATGGCGCCGACCACCTTCATTCCGCGAAACAACGCCGGCGAGCTCACCGAATCGCTACCATCACTGGACAATTCCGGGTTGTGTCCCAAACGCAGCCAGGGTGGGTCGGACGAGGTAGCTCGGGAAGCGCGAGGATGCAATGGGGCGTCCCTTCGGAGAACACCATCGGACCAGGGCGATTGCGCTCACCGTGGTCACCGCAGTCGCTGCGATACTGCTGCCGGGCAGTGCCACAGCGGACCTACAGGCCGATATCCACAACGAGGTCCGGGAATTCCTCGACGTGGGCCGTACCTCCGTACCGCGCGCCGAATGCGGTCCCGGCGCCCTACCCGAACCGGGGTTGCAGGGCGACGTGCCGGCCGCCGATCGCGACAGCGGGCGCAGCACCCAGGGCTACCGTTGCAATATGTCGATGGTCGGCCAGTTCGCCGGCCGCGGCGCCGGTATCACCTCCACCAGTTTCGAGCACTGCGCCTATATGGGAACCTTCTTCCCCGGTAACCTGCTGCACCAGAACGGCGGGGTGCAGGTTCTCGACGTTTCCGATCCGGCGCATCCGCGCCCGACCGTGACCCTGAACGAACCGGCCATGCTTGCCGGCACCTGGGAGAGCCTCAAGGTGAACGCCCGGCGCAAACTGCTGGTGGGTACCGGGGTCCCGATGCTGGTCGGGGCCGGATATCTCTCGGTCTACGATATTTCCGATTGCGCGCATCCGCGGCTGCTCAATCCCGGCCCGGGAACCAACCTCGGTATGCCGCTGCCGATCACAACGCATGAGGGCGGGTTCTCCCCCGATGGCAACACCTACTGGGCCTCCGGGATCACGCCCGGTTTCCTCAGCGCGGTCGACCTCACCGACCCCGCCCACCCGCGGGTCGTCTGGCAGGGGCTCACGGGTATCACCGCCCACGGATTCGGAGTGAGCCCGGACGGCAATCGACTGTATCTGTCGGCGCTCAGCGGTGTCACGGTCCTCGACGTCAGCGCGATACAGCGGCGCGACCCGAACCCGCAGGTGCATCACCTCGGGCGGATGTTCTGGTCCGACGGCTGGGCCACGCAGCACAGCATCCCGGTCACCTACGACGGCAAACCGCATATCTACACCGTCGACGAGGGCGGTTCGGGTAGCGTGAAACTGATCGACGTCTCCGATGACACCGACCCCCGTGTTGTCGCAAAGGTGAAACTGGACATCAACCTTCCCCAGCATCTCGACAGCAATATCGCCTCCTCCATGGGAGGCTCGATATTCGCCTACGAATCCCACTATTGCGCCGCCGACCGGCCGGCGAACCCCACCGCACTGGCCTGCGGCTGGATATCGTCCGGGATCCGGGTATTCGATATCCGCGACCCGCACGCGATCCGCGAGGTCGCCTACTTCAATCCTCCGGCGCGCACCGGTCGCAACCTCGAACTCACCAACTCACCGCATGCGCTGGCCTCGCTGCTCGGCATTCCGGCGCTGACGGCGCCCAGTGCGGCCCGCGCGGTACTCGAAGGCCAGTTCGACCCCTCGCAGGCGCTGTCCTCGCGGACCGGCAAACTCGCGTTCGGCGATATCTCGACCGACTGGTGCATGTCGCCGCCGGAATGGCGGGGCAACGATCTCTACGTCACCTGTTCCGATAACGGTTTCATGGTGTTGCACGTCGACGAATCGGTGTACACGCCACCGGCCGATCAGCAGTCGGTGGTGGGTTCCTGACCGGAACCCCGAGAAGACCCGTCGATACAGCGGAGCCCGGGCACACTCGGTGCCCGGGCTCCGAATCGGCCGGTCAGCGACTCACAACGGCGGGAACCCCGCCGAGCCGGTCGCCATCCAGTTCCAGAAATCCCCCACCCGCATCACGATCAGCGCGGCGATATCGAGCACGGTACTACCCATCGAGCATTCCTCACATCGGTTTGCAGATACGGCGGCCCAGAATAGGGCCGTCGGCCCATCGAGACAACCGGGCCCCGCCCACGGTGTCACGACTGCGAGCTCCGAGGTTAATCGTGGGTGGACATCCGTGGCCACTGACGGCCACTATGTGCCAAGGTGGCCGGGTCCGTGGTGAGCAGGGTGCCGGATTTGCCCGATTCAGGTGTGGGACCGGCCGCGGCAACACTGCGCACCTCGAGTTCGGCCACACCGACCAACACCACCAAGCCCACGACAACCAGCGCCACCGTGGTCAGCAACGGGGTGAGCAGCTCGACGGGCGCGACGCCCTCGGGCAACGCGTGGTTTTCGCCGTGGTGGGCGCTCATGGACGCCATACCGGTGTAATGCATACCGCAGACCGCGACACCCATGATCAGCGCCGCCCCCACGGTATTTCCCCAGCCCTGGACGTGCAGCATGAACCACAGCGCAGCAGTGGCGGCGACCACCGCGATCGCGATCGACAGCAGAACCAGGCCGGTGCTGTATTCCATATCGACGCCGGTGCTCATCGCGGCCATGCCCAGATAGTGCATAGCCACCACGCCGAGCCCGGTGATGGCACCGCCGAGCGGTAGTGCGACCGCCTCCCGCTGCCCCCGGACGACGATCACCAGCCCGATCAGCACCACCACGACCGCAATCACGGCACTGAGCAGGGTCATCGGCATGTCGTACCGGATGCTTGTCCCATCGACAGCGAAGCCGAGCATCGCCGTGAAATGCATGACCCAGATTCCGGCCCCGCCCAGCGCGATCGCGGCCGCGACCAGCCAGCCGTAGGCCGGGCTCGCCGTACGCGCGCGAACGGCGCAGCGCAGGCCGAGTACCGAGCCGATGAAGGACATCGCATAGGCGAGGACAGGAGTCACCCAGCCGTTGCTGAAGTGCTCGAGTTGTAGCACGTCTCTACTCCGCTTGTATTAGTCGATTTCCGAGCTACAGCCGTGCAGGCTGAAGTTCGATGTTCCCGAAGCCGGGCTACAAAGTAAAAATTTCACCTCAGGCGGGTATGTCCTCGCCACTCGATGTCACAACTGGGCTACCCGGCCCGAACCGGCGAATCAGCCCAGCAGATACGCCGGGGTGGCCGGGGGCGCGACGTTGTAGACGAAGTTCTGCCGCAACCGGTGGTACGGCTCACCTTCGGCGAAGAAGTTGCGACGCATATGTGCCAGCTCCTCGGCCCGGTAGTCGGCCAGCGGTTTGACCGCTTCGTCGGCTTCCCGCTGCCGTTTCTTTGCGGTCAGGCGCCCCTCCAGCTCCGGCGAATCGGCGAGCAGGACCGCCTCCTGGCGCACCCATTCCCGGAATTCGGCGGCACCACCCGACGCGACCCGGTCCACCAGGCCGATGGCCGCGGCCGCGCGCGCCCCGACGGGCAGGGTCTCCCTGGTCAACCGTGCGGCCTCGGTCGCTCCCACGCGGCGCGGCAGCGAATACGTCCAGTACTCCGAACCGTACAGACCCATGAGCCGGTAGTGCGGATTGAGCACGACCGATTCGCGGCACCACACCTCGTCGGCGGCCAGCGCGAACATCACCCCGCCGGCCGCCGCGTTCCCGGTCAACACCGAGATCACCAGTTTGTCCGTCGTGGTGAGAATCGCCTCCACCAGATCGTTCATCGCGGTGATATTGCGCCACGATTCCTCGGCCGGATCATCGGCCGCCTCGATGACATTGAGATGGATCCCGTTGGAGAAGAAATCGCGGACCGGGCCCAGCACCAGCGCCCGGACCGGCCGCGCACAGGCCTGCCGGTAGGCCGCCAGCAGCCGCCGGCACTGCCCGGTGCTCATGGCGCCGCCGGCAAAGGCGAATTCGAGATAGCCGACAGAGCCCTGCTCGTAGTAGCACAGCTCCGACCAGGTATCGCGGACCGCCGCCTCGGCCGGAGTGACCGGCACCTCCGGAATATCCCCGGGCAGAGCGGCGCCGAGCGCGTCGACGGCGGGACGTTTGAAGGTCGCCGGGCCGCCCGGTTCCCGGCGTCGGCGCAGCTGCGGCAGCCAGACCGCACCGTCTACGGTGGCGCGGCAGATCGCCCCGTCACGGGTGGCGATGACGGCCCCAGGAGTACCCCGCAACCGGTCCTCGTGGTGACCGCCGTGCAGGAAATACTCCCGACCGTACAGTTCGTCGAGAACTCCCGGCTGCGAGTCGGCGGCGCGAAGTTTGCCCACGATCGAGGCGGTATCCTCGCTGCCCCAGTCGATCCGGCGGTACTGCTGAGAATGGTAGGGCCGCAGCTGCCCGCGCACATCGGGACGGCTGTAATCCAGAGGTTCGGGCTCGAATACACCGTCGGCGAACCGCTCGACGGCCAGCAGCACCGCAGCCACGGCGGCATCGGAGACCTCGTTGCGGTACAGCTCGCTCTTACCGCAGGCAGCCACCGGGAACCGCACGGAAGCCCAGATCGGGCCCGCATCCATTTCCTCGACGGCCTGCAGTACGGTCACGCCCCACTCCCGGGCACCGGTGCTGATCGCCCAGTCGAGCGAGGAGGGCCCGCGGTCTCCCTTCGGGCCGGGATGCACGATGAGCACGGTGTGCGCGATCCATATATCTTGCGGGATCGCCGTGGTCAGCATCGGCGCCACGATGAGGTCGGGCCGGAACCGCCCCACCCGGGCCCGCAGTAGATCGTCACCGAGCGCCAGCTCGACCCCCACCTCGTGCCCGCGACCGTGCAACTCGGTGTGCACGCGCTGGGTGAGACTGTTGAATGCGCTGGCGACGAGCAGGACGCGCAAGGTTTTCCTCCATCGGGTGAGATCTGTTAGATCCCAACGTATTGTTTCGATTCCCGACAAAGCTAATCCCCCCGCGTGGCATCCGCAGTGCGGGGTGATCCCCGCAACATTTCGACATCGCAGCGTATCCATCCGCCGCTCAGTACATTCCGCTCCCGTTGCGGCCCGGCACACAGCTGGGAGGCGACCTTCGGCTCCCGCTACGGCCCTCCCCCCGTGCGCCACGCAGCGGACCGCACGAAATGGCTTCGCGGGCTCCTGTTCCCCGCGTCCGGACGGCGGCACCAGCCCACTGAGCGGCCGCCGGGACAGCATTCCGTGCCGACGTCCACGGCCGTCGGACAGCCCCCTGTGCCATACCGCCGCGCATACCGTCGGTGAGCACCCCGGCGCATCCGGCTGTGCTCGGATCGCATCCCGCGGTGGCCGCGATATCCGCGAAGGGCCCTCGTCCTCCGATGCCGCCGCAGCCATACACCTTCAGCCACGCTCGACCCGGGCTCCGCGCTCCGGGCTCCTACCGGATTTCCGCGGCCACTCGGTGAAATGACGCCGCCCTCGACCGGTGTGCGGTCGAGGGCGGTGTGCGGGGCGATAACCGGGCGGCTACGACCCGTTCCCGGCCGCCAGCGCCTTGGCCTCGCGGCGGCGGCGGTGCAGGATCGGCTCGGTGTAGCCGTTCGGCTGCGTGGTGCCCTCCAGGATCAGCTCTTTGGCAGCCTGGAACGCGACGCTCCCGGCGAAATCCGGAGCCATCGGACGGTACTCCGGGTCACCGGAGTTCTGCCGGTCCACCACCGGTGCCATCCGCTCCAAGCTGGCGACCACCTCATCAGTGCTGACCACGCCGTGCCGGAGCCAGTTGGCCATCAGCTGGCTGGAGATACGCAGGGTGGCACGATCCTCCATGAGGGCAATATCGGAGATATCGGGGACCTTGGAGCAGCCCACGCCCTGATCGATCCAGCGCACCACGTAGCCCAGGATCGACTGCGAGTTGTTGTCCAGCTCCTGCTGCTTCTCCTCGTCGCTCCAGGTGGTATCAGCGGCCAGCGGGATCTCCAGGATCTCGTCGACACTCGCGCGGGCACCGCCCTTGGCGATCTCGGCCTGCCGCTTGAACACATCCACCAGGTGGTAATGGGTGGCGTGCAGGGTGGCCGCCGTCGGCGACGGCACCCAGGCGGTGGTCGCACCGGCCTTCGGATGGCCGATCTTCTGCTCGAGCATCCCGGCCATCAAGTCGGGCATGGCCCACATCCCCTTACCGATCTGCGCTTTTCCGGGCAGGCCCGCGGCGATGCCGGTATCGACGTTCCAGTCCTCGTAGGCAAGGATCCAGCGCTGGGTCTTCATCTCGGCCTTGCGGATCATCGGACCCGCCAGCATCGAGGTGTGGATCTCGTCGCCGGTGCGGTCCAGGAAGCCGGTGTTGATGAACACCACCCGGTCGGCGGCTGCGTCGATGCACGCCTTCAGATTCACCGTGGTGCGGCGTTCCTCGTCCATGATGCCGACCTTTAGGGTGTTGCGTGGCAGGTCCAGCACATCCTCGACGGCGGCGAAAAGGTCATTGGTGAACGCGACCTCATCCGGGCCGTGCATCTTCGGCTTCACGATGTACACCGAGCCGGTGCGGCTGTTGGACAGCGCCACATCGTCGCGCAGCGAATGCTTGGCGATGAGGGAGGTGAGGATGCCGTCCAGGATGCCCTCGGGCACCTCGTTGCCCTCGGCGTCGAGGATGGCGTCGCTGGTCATGAGATGACCGACGTTGCGGACGAACAGCAGCGAGCGGCCGTGCAACGCCAGCTCGGAACCGTCGAGCGCGGTGTAGACCCGGTCCGGATTCATGGTGCGGGTGAAGGTTTTACCGTTCTTGCTGACCTTTTCGGCGAGATCGCCCTTCATCAGGCCCAGCCAGTTGCGGTAGCACAGGGTTTTGTCGTCGGCGTCGACCGCGGCGACCGAATCCTCGAAGTCCATGATCGTGGTAACCGCGGATTCGATGGCGCAATCCTTGACGCCGGCGGTATCGGTGCTGCCGATGGGCGATTCCGGATCGATCTGGATCTCGATGTGCAGGCCGTTGTGCTTCAACAGGATCGCGCTGGGGGCAGCCGGGTCGCCGATATAGCCGACGAGCTGTCCGGCGTCCGCCAGGCCGATCGTGGTGCCGTCCTCGAGGCCGACCTCGAGCTCCCCGTCGACGATCGTGTACGAGGTGGACCCGATATGCGAACCGGTGATCAGAGTGACGGCGTCGTCGAGGAAATTACGCGCCCATTCGATGACCTTGTCACCGCGCACCTTGTTGTAGCCGGTGCCTTTTTCCGCACCGCCGGTCTCCGGGATGGCGTCGGTGCCGTAGAGCGCGTCGTAGAGCGAACCCCAGCGCGC
>NZ_BDBZ01000002.1 GCF_001613245.1 Nocardia speluncae NBRC 108251
TCCGACCATGAAGGTCGGCCGAACAATAACGCCGGGCCCATCTGGCCTGTGCAGACCCACCAACCGGTAGGTCTGCGCACCAAGGCGGGGCGCCGAGGTCTGGTAACAGCGCCGATCCCCGAAAAATGAGCCGACAACCACTACTCCCCTGTGCCACCATGTATTCCACACGGCCACCACCGGGCGGCCGACGTTTCTCAGAAGGGAGGAGTGGTCTTGTATCCCATCGCACCGGCCGAGAACATCGGTTCGAGCACAGCGCCCGGGCGTTGCCCCCGGATGCCGTCGAGCCAATACGCCCGCGTAGCGGCCCGGCCGAGGAACGCCGAACAGTCACGTCGGCCGAAATACGTGAACGATTTCGTGATCGACCGTCTCCTCCCACGCCGGCGCTGAGTCGCCCGCACTCTCCCCTGTCGAATTCCGGGCCCCCGGCCGTCGAAACCTGGTGATTCCCATGCCGAATTCCGCTGTCGCCGTATCGGTGACCCTCACGCCGGACAATTGGATACACAGTCGCGTGCTGGTGCTCAATGCCAGCTACGAGGCACTGGACCAGGTCACCGCCGACCGGGCGGTAGTTCTGCTGACCGGCGGGACCGCCGAATCGGTCGTGGTCCGCCGGCCGCATTTCCCGATCCGCTCCCGGCATACCGAGATCCTGTTGCCCGAGACCATCCGGCTCGTACGCTACCGGCACCTGGCCCATATCACCGTCCGGTCGCCCGGCAGCCGGGCCACTCACGCCGCAGTGCTGCGGCGCGACGGTAACCGGTGCGGGTACTGCGGTGGCTGGGCCCCGACTGTCGATCACATCCGGCCGCGCAGCCGGGGCGGACCCAACACCTGGGAAAACCTGATCGCCTGCTGTGTGCCCTGCAATACCGGCAAGGCCGACCGCACTCCCGGAGAAGCGGGAATGCGGCTGCTCTGGGAACCCCGGGCACCGCAACCGCTGGCCCGTGAACAGCGGCGGGTGTGGAAGCACCTGGCTGCGACCCCCTGAGCCGATCCGCGAGAGGAGGGGATCGATATGACCGTCGAAGTGCTGGCAGATCTGCTGCCCATATCCGACAGCCACGGCTGGCATCGCGCCGCGTGCCGCGGCGACCCGAACCACGAGGCGTGGTTTCCGTATCCATCGCAGGACTTCGAGTACGCGCGTACGGTATGCGGCCGGTGCCCGATCCGGCCGGATTGCCTCGGCTTCGCCGAACGGACCGGCCAGTCCGGGGTGTGGGGCGGGCACGAATTCGACCGGGGAAAGATGATCCGCGAGTAGCCGGTGCGATGCCGGAGGTGGTGCCGAGTGCACCGCCTCCGGCATCGTCAGGTGGCGGCTCCCTCTCGGCTCGGTACTGCCAGTTCCCGGACACACTCTTAGACTGGCTGGCCGTGGGTACCCATCGCAGCACCGGCTCTTCCCGGGAAATCAGCAAGGGGCCGGTGATCACCGCGGTGGTGGTCGTGGCCCTGCTCGCAGTCGTTGCCGGCTGGTGGCAATTACGCCCGGATTCGGCGGGCGGCACCACGGCCGGTGGCACCTGCACGGAAGGCACGGCAATCCTCGACGTCACCGTCGACCCGGAGATCGCCGACCCGGTCCGCACCATCGCGGCCCGGTACAACGAGACCCGGCCGGTGGTCGTGGATCATTGTGCAGAAGTGGTGGTCACCGAACGGCCGGCCACGGATATGGTCGCCGCTTTCACGTCCGGCGTCACCTGGAATCCGGTGCTCGGACCCCGCCCGGCACTGTGGATTCCGGTGTCCAGCAGGCAGGTCGAGTCGATGCGGGTGCCCGGTCTCATCGAGGGCACGCCACGCTCCATCGCGTCGAGCCCGATCGTGCTGGCCGTCCCCGAAGTGCTGCGCCACGCACTCGAAGCCACCCAGACCTCCTGGGCAGATCTGCCCCGGCTGCAACAGGGTTCGCTCGAGGCCATCGGTCTACCGGGCTGGAACGGCCTACAGCTGGCACTACCACCGGGCGACACCACGCTCGCGGTGGCGGCTGCGGTCGCGGGCGCAATTTCCGGTACCGAGCCGCTGACCGAGGAGGCGGCGACCGGCGGGCAGGCCATCTCCGCGGTCTCTGCGCTGGCGGCCGCCGCACCGGAGGTCACCGACACCTCGGCAGCGATCACGGCACTATCGGCGGATGCCCCGGCCGAGGCCACGGTCCATGCGGTACCGGTGACTCAGCGAATGCTCGCAGCAAACCCCGGCGCCACGTACTACCTACCGGCCGGAGCGGCACCGGTGGCCGACTACCCGGCCGCGTTGATGTCCGGGACTTGGGTGGACAAGGCCGAGAACCTGATCGCCGGCCTGTTCGCCGAATACCTGCGTAAACCGGAACAGCAACGTGATCTGGTCGCGGCCGGCGTCGCCGCCCCACCGGCCGCCCCGGTCCCCGCCCCGCCACGGGCCGCGCTGGACCGGCTCCGCGCAGTCCTCGACAACCCGGTCCTCGGCGTGCACGCGACCGCCCTCGTGGATGTGTCGGCGTCGATGGCGACTTCCGACGGCGAACAGAGCCGGCTGACCAATGCCGTCGGCGCCCTCGCCTCCACCGTCAACGTGATGCCACCCGAATTCGGCCTGGGAATATGGACCTTCGGCACGAATACCGGCGGCAACCCGTACAACGTAGTCGTCGGCACCGCCCCGCTCACCGACGAGCACCGCGGGACTCTCATGGGTTCATTGGGCGATATACAGGCAGCGGACGCGGGCACCGGCGAGTGCTACCCGGCGCTGCTCGCTGCCTACCGCAACGCGATCGAGAACTATGCCGCCGACCGCACCAATTCGATCCTGCTCGTCACCGCCGGCCCAGAAGACGATTCCGCTCTCAGCGGCGCCGACCTGTTGTCCGCCGTCGAAGCTGCGGGCAACCCGCAGACTCCGATCCGCATCGATGTGATCGCGGTCGGCGGCGCGGGCACCGATACCTTGCGCACCCTCACCGAACGCACCGGAGGCACGTACAAGGTCCTGCCCACCAGCAACGACCTGGAATTCGGGACGGCCATGGTCGATGCGCTGACCACACCCTGACCCGCGCCGAGGTCACCGGATTCCGCTCGAACATCCCGGAGACCCGCCGCAGGGACGGGCCCGGGCTGCGTCGTCCGGGTCAGGTGCGGCTTCGGACGCGGATGGCTGTAGTCGCGGGGTTCGCCCACGGTCTGCACGCGGCATACAGGCGGCCGGACACACCGGACCCGTGGCAGGCGTGACAGCTGTGCCGCGGCCCGGTCACTGCCGGCGACGAGCGAATCGGTGCAGCGTTCGCGATACCCGTCGCGCCCCTGTTGTCTCTGCGGGGCGGTAACGAGCAGTCGCCCACATCCGGCGGCCGACGCCGGATGTGGGCGTTACTCACGTCCAGGCCGAGGCCACTGCCAGTCGCTGAATCCGCCGGTACGGCTATGCACCGCAGTCGAAGTCGGTCGCCGCGGCCGTCCTGCCGATGTCGCCGATCGAACCGCTCAGTCGCTGTAGGCGTCGAGCGGTGGGCAGGTGCATACGAGGTTGCGGTCACCGAACGCGCCGTCGATGCGCCGCACCGCCGGCCACACCTTCGCCCGGGTATGCGCGACTCCACGCGGGTACACCGCGACCTCTCGGCTGTACGGATAGTCCCAATCGCCTACGAGGCATTCCGCCGTATGCGGCGCGTTGCGCAGCGGGTTGTCGTCCACCGGCCATTTCCCCGCGGCGACGTGGTCGATCTCGCGCCGGATGGCGATCATCGCCTCGGCGAATTCGTCGAGTTCGGTGAGATCTTCGCTCTCGGTGGGCTCCACCATCAGTGTGCCCGCCACCGGGAAACTCATGGTGGGCGCGTGGAATCCGTAGTCGGCCAGCCGTTTGGCAACATCGTCGACGGTGACGCCGGTGCGTTTGGTGATCTCGCGCAGGTCCAGGATGCATTCGTGGGCGACCATACCGCCGGCACCGGTGTAGAGCACCGGAAAGTGCGCCCCCAGCCGGCGGGCCAGATAGTTCGCCGACGCGATCGCGGTGAGGGTGGCGCGGCGGAGCCCGTCCGCGCCCATCATCCGGATATAAGCCCAGGTGATCGGCAGGATCGACGCCGAACCGTAGTTCGCCGCCGATACGGCGTGCGAATCGGCGATCAGCGGATCCCCGGGCAGGTACGACGCCAGATGCGAACGCACCGCGACCGGGCCGACACCGGGGCCGCCGCCGCCGTGCGGAATGCAGAACGTCTTGTGCAGATTGAGATGGCTGACATCACCGCCGAACCGGCCCGGCCGGGCCAGCCCGACCAGCGCGTTCAGGTTCGCACCATCGACGTAGACCTGGCCGCCGGCGTCGTGGACCAGCGCGCACAGTTCGGCGATCTCGTGTTCGTATACGCCGTGCGTGGATGGGTAGGTGATCATGATGCAGGCCAGCCGGTCGGCGTGGTCGGCGATTTTGGCGCGGAGATCGTCGAGGTCGACGTCACCGTTGGCCCGGCATTTCACCACCTCCACGCGCAGACCTGCCATGGCTGCAGAGGCAGCGTTGGTGCCGTGGGCGCTGGACGGGATGAGGCAGGTATCGCGGCCGGTATCGCCGCGGTCGAGATGGTAGCGCCGGATGGCCAGCAGGCCCGCGTATTCGCCCTGGCTGCCGGCGTTCGGCTGCAGGCTCACCGAGTCGTATCCGGTGATCTCACCCAGCCAGCGCTCCAGGTCGTCGATCACCCGCCGCAGGCCGGGGACATCGCCGGCCGGCGCGTACGGGTGCAGCCGGGCGAAGCCGGGCCAGGTGATCGGCTCCATCTCCGCGGTGGCATTGAGCTTCATGGTGCAGGAGCCGAGCGGGATCATACTGCGGTCCAGCGCGATATCCTTGTCCGACAGTGCCCGCAGGTACCGCAGCATGGCTGTTTCGGTGTGGTAGCGGATGAACGCCGGGTGGGTGAGGAACTCCGAGGTGCGGTCGGCGATACCCGTGCCGCGCGATTCGCCGGGCGCGACGCCGAACGCGTCCAGTACCGCGGTGATATGGTCGCCGGTCGTCGCCTCGTCACAGGCGACGGCCACATGGTCGTCGTCCACCAGGCGCAGATTGATGCCGCGCGCCGCGGCTTTGGCGACCACGCTTTCGGCGTGCCCCGGCACACGAGCCAGCACGGTGTCGAAGTATTTGTCGTGTACGAGCGCCTCCCCCAGCGCGGCCGCGAGCTGCTCGGCATGCCCGTGTACCCGCCGCGCGATTGCTCGCAACCCGTCGGCGCCGTGGTAGCAGGCATACATCCCGGCGACGATCGCCAGCAGCACCTGCGCGGTGCAGATATTGGAGGTGGCCTTCTCCCGGCGAATATGCTGTTCCCGGGTCTGCAGTGCCAGCCGGTAGGCGGGAGCGCCGTCGGCGTCCTTGGACACCCCGACCAGGCGGCCGGGCAGCTGCCGGGCCTGGGCGGTGCGCACCGCGAGATAGCCGGCATGCGGGCCGCCGAAGCCCATCGGCACGCCGAACCGTTGCGTTGTCCCGAAACAGATATCCGCACCCTGTTCCCCGGGCGGGGTGATGAGGGTGAGGGCGAGCAGGTCCGCTCCGGCGGCGACCAGCGCACCGCGCTCATGGGCCTGCACGATGACGTCCGTCCAGTTCACCACGCGCCCGGACGCCCCCGGCACCTGGAGCAGCACGCCGAAGAACTCGCCGTCGGGCAGCCCGTCGCCGGCCAGATCGGCCTCGACGATTTCGATCCCGAGGGGTTCGGCGCGGGTGGTCAGCACCGTGCGGGTCTGCGGGAAGAGATCGCGGTCGACCACCAGCCGGGTACCGCGGCCGCGGCCGACCCGGTGCATCAACGTCATCGCCTCGGCCGCCGCGGTGGCCTCGTCCAGCATCGACGCGTTCGCCACGTCCATACCGGTCAGGTCGGTGACCATGGTCTGGAAATTGAGCAGCGCCTCGAGCCGGCCCTGGCTGATCTCGGGCTGATAGGGCGTGTAGGCGGTGTACCAGGCCGGATTCTCCAGTAGGTTGCGAACCAGCACGGGCGGGGTCAGGGTGTCGTAGTAGCCGAGACCGATCATCGAGGTGGCCACCGTATTGGTGGCCGCGAGGGCGGCCAGTTCGGCCAGCACCTCGTGCTCGCTCGCGGCGCGCGGTAGACCCGCGAGCGGGTCGGCATCTCCGGCGGGAGGGTAGGTGTCGAGGATTCCGGCGGGCAGCGCGGCCGCGGCGAGATCACCGGCGGAGGCGATACCGATCTCGGCGAGGATATGCGCGAACCCGGCGCCGTCGGGTCCGATATGCCGGTCTGCGAAGCTCTGGGTCACCACGACTCCCTGGTAGGGCGGCCGGCCGTACGGCCGACAGAGGGCCCTCCCCCTCTGTCGCGGCGCCTGAGAGCTTCGGCGACCGGGCCGGAGGACCGATCGCCTTTCACCTTGGGCGGGTGGCCCGCAGCCACCACTTTCCAGAGGCGCCGGTTCCCGCACGGTCCTGGTGCCTGAGAGATTGACGGGGAGGTGCTGCTCCTTCGGCGCCCGGATCCTCAGCGGATCCGGGGCTCTCCCGCACGGCTACGGCGCTCCGATATCTTAGCTCGGCGGCCGGACCGAGCGGGAACTCACCCGGTATGTTTCTTCGGCCGCACCGGTGCCCGCGGGCACCGGAACCTGCGGAACGCGTTACCCGGTTTTGCGGGTCATGCGCGCTTTGCGCCGGTAGGACAATTCGTCCTCGGCCCGCTCGCTGACCTCCGCCGCACGTTCCGCGGGAAAGGCCGCGATCGCGCCGGTGAGCTCACGCATCGCGCTGTTCACAGCGATACCGAATACGCCTTGGCCCCCCTGCAGTAAATCGACGACCTCTTCCGGCGAGGTGCACTCGTAGACCGAGGTGCCGTCGGAGAACAGGGTGATATCGGCCAGATCCTGGACGCCGCGGCTGCGCAGATGCTCGACCGCGATGCGGATGTTCTGTAGTGAAATACCGGCATCGAGCAGACGTTTCACGATTTTCAGGACCAGGATGTCCTTGAAAGAATACAACCGCTGGCTACCGGACCCCGCCGCACTACGAATAGAGGGTTTGACCAGGCCGGTCCGCGCCCAGTAGTCCAATTGCCGGTAGGTGATACCGGCAACCTGGCACGCCGTGGGAACCCGGTATCCGACCAGGTCGTCGGGGACCGAATCGTCGGGGAACAAACCGGGTTGTATTTCGTAGCGCCGAGGCGGGCCGACTTCCGACCGCATATCCCGCATATGCTCTGCCACTGAACTACTCCCTTGCTCCGCCGATCTGTGCCCATACCCGACGGCCCGGCGTCGAATACGAGGCTACTCTTCCCATTCTCTCGGCCGCAGAGGTGCCGATCCAAACGCGACGCGCGGTAACAGTCTCGACCTGTAGTTGAGGTCTAGAAAATAATCGGAAAACTCAACTGTCGGTCGCTTTGAAATCGTCCGGAGATACCGACTCGAGGAACTCCTTGAACTTTTCGACTTCGTCCTCGCGTTCGTCGGGCATCACCAGACCGGCTTCCTCGAGCACAGATTCCGCCGCATAGATCGGGCAACCCACACGCAACGCGATGGCCACCGAATCGGAGGGACGCGCCGATATCCGCACCTCGTTCTCGAACACCAGATCCGCGTAGAAGGTGCCCTCCTTGAGATCCACGATATGAACCTCTTCGAGGGTGTGCCCCAGATCGGCGATCAAAATCTTGATCAGATCGTGGGTGAGCGGCCGGACCGGAGTGACACCCTCCTGCTCGAGCACTATCGCTGTGGCCTCCGCCTGCCCTATCCAGATGGGCAGATACCGCTCACCGCTGGCCTCCCGCAGCAGCAGGACGGGCTGATTCTGTGGCTGCTCGACCCGGATGCCGATCACGCGCATTTCGCTCATCGCACTGCCTCCCATACTCCCCGGCCGCCCGCCCTCGCCGATGCAGGGCTCGCCGTACCACGAGTCTAGGCGAATTCCGGGCGCTGCCGCGATGGCACACGGACTCCGGAATCGGTGTGTTGCCACCGTCGTCGGCGTCGGCGATCCCGCCGCAGGTCAGGCCGATACCGCCCTCGGCGGCGGGATACGGCACGGCGATTCAGCCGCCCAATGAGTTGCGCACCGAGGCCTTCACCAGGCTCGCGTGCAATGTGAGCGAAAGTGCGGCGAGCTCCCGCACGGTCTCCTCGGCGCGGGCACGAGCGCCCGCATCGCGACTCTTCGCGATCGGTGCGGCGATCTGCGCAACCAGCGCCGCCTCCCGGTCCGCGGCGAGTTTGAACGCACGCAGATGCCGGGCCTCCAAACCGAATTCGGCCATCGCCTTGGCAGTAGTGGCCAAGGTCACCGCGTCGGCGTCGAAGAAACCGGCGGGGCCCGGAGTGATCAGATTCGCCCGGATCAGATCGGTGAGGAACTTATCGTCGATACCGGCCTGTTCGAGCAGATCCTCGCGGGTCACGCGGATCTCGTGATCGAACTCGAGCTCATCGGCGGTGATCCGGCCGGGCCGGACCGCCAACCGGCGCGGCGGCCGCGGTGTCGTCGCGTCCTCGTCCGCCATACCCTGCCCCGCATCCGGACGGGCGGTGCGCGCCCGCGCACGGGCCTCGCGCACCCCGAGCGTCGCGGCTCCGCTGTCGATCGCCTCGAGCTGTTCCTTGATCACCTTCAACGGCAGGTACTGATCACGCTGCGCGGTCAGCACGAACCGGAGCCGCTCACAATCGGCCACCGAGAATCGGCGGTAACCCGAGGGGGTTCGTTCCGGGCGGATCAGCCCCTCCGCTTCCAGGAAGCGGATCTTGGAGATGGTGATATCCGGAAAGTCCGGCCGCAGCAGATCCAGCACGGAGCCGATCGACATCCCTCCGTGCGCCCACTGCTGCGCCGCGCCTGTCATGACTTCGAGTCTTTCATGCCGAAGCGCCGATCACCCGGACCGGCGCACCGATCATCACTTGTTCACAAACTACCGGCCCCAGCGGCCGAACCGGTCTCCTGCGTCCGCGGGCCGGTGAGGAACACCAGCCGGAACTTCCCGATCTGCACCTCGTCACCGTTCTGCAGCTCCGAGGAGTCCACCGGCTCCCGGTTGACGTAGGTGCCGTTCAAGCTGCCCACATCCACGACCTGGAAGGAATCCTCATCCTGCCGGAACTCGGCATGACGGCGGCTGACGGTGACATCGTCGAGGAAGATATCGCTGTCGGGATGCCGGCCGGCCGAGGTGGTCGGCTGATCCAGCAGGAACCGCGAACCCGCGTTCGGACCGCGTTTGACCACCAGCAGCGCCGCTCCGACCGGAAGACCTTCGACACCCTGCACCGGCTGTTCGCCGGTCGGCTCGCCGGAGCGCGATGCGTCGACCTCGTTCAGGAAATCCGCGCGGAAGACCGACGTCGTCTCGGCCGCGGTCTCCCCGTAACCCGGGTCTTTGTTCTCGCTCACCGTTTCTCTCCTCCTCGAACCTCATAAACCATGCAGGCAGATGCCGCGGTGCGACGTGGCTCGGCGGCCCCGACTCCGGGCGGCACATCCGTTGGCATTGACCGTACCCTGCCGGGCCGCGCCCGTGCAGGTAGAACCGGGAAGGCTGAATCAGCCCCCGATAACTCCTTGATAACCTGCGGCATCGAGCAGTTCACCGAGACCCGAGTCCAGTGCCGAGGCACTGTCCACCTCGAGTTCGAACAACCACCCGTCACCGTAGGGATCGGTGTTCAGCGTTTCCGGCTTCGCCTCCAGTTCCTGGTTCACCGCAACGACTTTCGCGCTCAGGGGAGCGTAGATGTCGGAAACGCTCTTGGTCGATTCGACCTCACCGATACCGTCCCCGGCGGCAACGACGGCACCGGTTTCGGGCAACTGAACGAACACGACGTCACCGAGTTGCGACTGTGCGTAATCGGTGATCCCCACCCGGACCCGGGTGGGCTCGATCCGACGCACCCATTCGTGTTCGGCGGTGTAGCGCAGGTCCTCCGGAGCCCGGTTCACGTGGTGTCCTTTCCTCGTGTCGTCGTGCACGATGCAGCAACTCTATGCGAGCCCGTCACTGTTTGCCGCGCCGGTATCCCGGGCGGGTGCACCGCCGGGACGGCCCGGGGATCGGGGCACCGTCCGCGCGACGGCGATCGCGCGGCCCAGGTACAACAGTCCGGTCCAGACGTAGACCGCAGTGCCCCAGATCAGCAGCGCCGAACCGAAAGCCCAGCTGAACCCGTCACCCGGCCAGTCCATCTCACCGGCCAGCAGCCAGGGAAACGCGGACATGAGCGCGAAGGTGGCAGCCTTTCCCAAGTAGATGACCTCGGGGGGATCGAGGCCGCGACGGCGATAGATCGGCAGTGTGAGCATGAGCACCGCATCGCGGCCGATCAGCAGGACCGCCACCCACCAGGGGACGAGTCCCCGGGCTACGAATGCGGCCAGCGTGGTCACCAGGTACAGGCGATCGACAAACGGATCGAGCAGGGCACCCAACCGCGAGGACTGGTCCAGCAGGCGGGCGAGTTTGCCGTCCAGGAAGTCGGTCACCGGGCTCAGGATCAGCAGGACGAACGCCCAGCCGTCGGCATGCTGCACCAGCAACAGCCAGAGGAAGAGCGGGATGCTGAGCAAGCGCAGCACGCTCAGCACATTGGGGACGGTGAGCAGCCGATCCGACAGCACCGCCGTGAGGGCACCACCGGATCGCCGGTCCGCGGCCGCGGTCTCGGATCCGCCGGTTCCCGAATCACTCGTCACATGCCAGTGCTTACCGCACGACCCCCACCGGTGCCAGCACGACCCCCCGCACCGTCCGATGGGAGGTAACGAGCATCGAACACTCAGCGCCACCGCTAGGAGTGAGAGAAAGATCATGTCGGCCGGTGCCGCTTCGTTCCGGCCCGTCGATTCGGCCGCACCACCGCGCGAACTCGTTCCCGGCGCGGTGTCCGGGTGCGGCTGCCCGGCAGCATCCAGGTCCTCGCCCGGATGCTGCGCCGAGACTGCGGACCGGCGGGTGATCCAACCGGACCCCGACGACCGGCGTCACCGAGCCGTGGCAGTGCCCGGCGGCGAATCCGGACAAGCCGCCGCCGAGGTTCACCGTGACCGGCCGCGGACCGGCCTCCTTGAAGGGATACGCGCCTGAATCCACACCGAGAAGCCATATCGGTCGGCGTTGCGACCGAATTCTGCGCCGGCGGGAGTACGAGCCGGGTGCGGCGACCTCGCTGTGATGGCGCCGCGGACCCGGGTAGCCGTAGGTACGGTTACCCGGTGTCGAACAGTCGTATCCCCTTGCGTTCGTATATCCCCGCCGAGGACATGCTGGCCCGCGGCCGCGCGGTCCGCGACCGGGTATCGCGGACCGCACGCGACCGCGCGATCCGTACCGAGGGGCGACCGTCGATCGTCGAATTCGTCGAAGCCACCGACAAGGGCCGGCTCGAGCATCTGGTCCCGCTGCGGATCGGCCGGATGATGGCGTCGCCGTTCGCGTTCTACCGGGGAGCGGCCGGTCTGATGGCCCTCGATCTGGCGGGCAGCCCGGATACCGGATTCCACGCCCAGCTCTGCGGTGACGCACACGCGGGCAACTTCGGCCTGTACGGCACCTCGCGTAGCGAAATCGTCATGGATATCAATGATTTCGACGAAACCGTGCCCGGCCCGTGGGAATGGGACCTGGAGCGGCTGGCGGCCAGCCTGGTCCTCGCCGGGCGGGTCGGCGGCGCGGACGAGGACGAATGCCGGACCGCCGCGGCCGATGCCGCACGCAGCTACCGGCGCACGGCCGCAGCGCTGGCGCAGCGACCGTTCCTGACGTCGTGGTCGGCATTGGCCGACGAATCGATACTGGATCGCGTCGAAGCCGACGATCTGCTCGATAATTTCAAGAAGGCCGCCAAGAAAGCACGTAAAAACAACAGCGAGAAGGTCGTCCGCAAGTGGACCCATATCGACGACCACGAAACGGGCATCGAAAGTCATCGTTTCGTCAGCGATCCCCCGATCCTCACCACTGTGGCGCAGGAGGTGGAGGACGCGGCCATCGATGCGCTGGAACGCTACGGGTCGAGCCTGCGCGAATCCCGGCAGGGACTGCTGGGGCGGTTCGCGGTCGCCGATATCGCGTTCCGGATCGTCGGTACCGGCAGCGTCGGGCTGCACAGCTATGTCGCTCTGCTGCACGGGAATGCGGGTGAGGTGCTGGTACTACAGCTCAAACAAGCGGCACCCTCGGCCCTGGCACCCGTACTCGGGATCGCCGCACCGAAACACGAAGGTGAGCGAATCGTCCAGGGCGCCAGGTTGGTTCAGACCGAAACCGATATCCTTCTCGGCTGGACCACCATGGCAGTTCCACAACCCGGCGGCGGCAGCCGGGAGCTGCCGTTCATCGTCCGTCAGTTCCGCAATCTCAAGGGCGGCATAGCGCCGGAGGAACTCGAACCACACGATCTCGACGATTACGGCCGACTCGCCGGTGCCCTGCTGGCGCGGGCCCACGCACGCTCGCTCGATCCTCGGTTGATCAGCGGCTATCTCGGCGACGACGCCGACTTCGACGGGGCCGTGGCCGATTTCGCGGTGCGCTACGCCGATCGTACGGAAGCCGATCACGATGAACTCGTCACCGCGGTTCGGGCCGGGAAACTTCCGGCAGAGGAGCCGGACCGGTAGTTTCGAGAGGTGCGCCGCGCTCGGCGCCGCAGGAGTCTCGGTTCGGACGCGAAGGGCGGTCACCATGCTCGTGCAGGTTCAGGACAGCACCGACAGCTTTGCCGAGCGGTCCCTCATCGATTGGCTCAGTGGTTGGGGAACGGTCGACAGTCCGCACGGAGTCGCCACGGTCAACTGCGACCTCCTGTACGACGGGGCCACCTACCATTTCGACGCCGTGGTGTGGACGCCCACGAGCTGCGTTGTCATCGATGTGGCCGGTCTGCGCAGTGATCGCGGTGGCACCTTGCATGTTCCGCTCACCGGTAGGTCGACGCTCGACGGAGTACGGGCCCAACTGGAGGCCGCCGACGACCGCTCGCTGCTGGAACGTTCCCGCGAGCACACCTTCGCGATGCAGAGCTGGCTGGCCGCGCGTGGGCTGGGGCAGCGCGTGGTCCACGGTGTCGCCCTGATCGTGCCGTTCCAGCGGGTCCCGCTACAGATCGATCAGAAGGTGCAAGACCCCAGTTTCGATGTGATCGTCGCCGACGACGCCGAACAACTCCGTCACTACTTCGGCGTCCTCGCCGAACGGGAGTCGCATCGCTGGACTGCCAACGATGTGGCCACTGCCTTCCGCGGTCTGGGCATTCTGGCGTACTTGCCGGCTCCCCAGCTATTGATCGAGGAAGGCTTTCTGGGCCCGGTCGACGTCACGCTGTGGCACGGCAGCCCCGCCCAGGCCGAAGCCGAACAATATGCCGAGGACCTCGCCGAGCTCGAACGCACGGCCGGTGGGCGGCGGTTCCGAACACCCTGGTACAGCCCGTGGCAGCTGTACCCCCGCGAAGCGGGCGATATCGATTTCGGGCGGGCGTTGATGCGCGCGATATATGCGCTCGGCATATTCGTCGCCGTCGCCTGGGTCCTGTGGTTCGTGATTACGGCCTTCGTGACCTACGGTCCCGGCTGAGGCGGGGCTGCCCTGCATCGTTTTCGCCGAGCCGCCGCCACATAGTGGATTACCCCGTCACCGCCTGCGGTGGATAGGGTCGGCTCGTGAGCACCGCACCCGGCGCGCCGAACTCGTGTCCCGCGGACCGGCCTGCCGGAGAAGATCTCTGCCGGGCCGAGGACCGCCCGGATCCACCGGCACACCTCTCCCCGGTCCAGGGGAAACGACCGGCGGCTCCGCCTCCGGTCGCCGCCTCGATCCCGCAGACCGCCGGAGCAGCAACCACCGGCGTGGTCGCGGCGAGCGCGGGCATGGCGGCAGCGGCGTTACCGTGGTCGTTCCCGCCCGGCGGCGGGGCCACCACCTTCGATCTGGCGGTCGGGGCGCGCGTGGACCCACGGCTGGATCCGCGGCCCTGGGTGGCCGAGGTCCTCGCCCTGGCGACCAATACCGGAGTCGTACTCGCCTTGCTCTGCGGCAGCGCGGCGTGGTTTGCCTGGCAACGCCGGTGGTGGGAGACGGCAACCGTCGTCCTGGCGCCGGAGCTGGCGGTGGCTGTCAACACCTGGGCGTTGAAACCCTGGTGGGGGCGGCCGTTGCACGACTATCTCGCGTATCCGAGCGGGCATACCGTGCATCTCGTATCGGTGATCACGGCATTGGTCCTGCTGCTGCGCTCGACGCGGGCACGGGCGGTGATCGTCGCGCTAGCCACGGCCGGCTGGTGTGCGGGCGCGGCAGGCATGATCGCGCTCGATTACCACCACGCCACCGATATCGTCGGCGGGGCCGCTGCGGGGATCTCGCTGACCATCGCCCTCTATTGGGTATCGGTCTGGATCCGCCGGACTTTCGGGCCGCGGCCGCGCTGACATCAGTGGCCGGGGCAAATGTCGCGCTCGGCTCACCCGCGACACGGCCACACCACTCCTCACCGGCTGCGCCAACGGGTCCGGGACGCGGTACAGACCGAGTCCCGGGGTGCCCGTGCGGCGGCCCGCTACTTTCGTTCGTAGACGCTGGCGTCGTCCAGCATGGCGGCGTCCAGCATCGATTCCGGCACACCGAGCGCCTCCACAAGAGTGAGGGCATCCGGACGGAGGCGGTCGACCAGCTCGTTCACCCCGCGCCGGACGGCCTTCGCCCGTTCCACCGAGATGAATCGGTGGATGATGAACCAGGCCGAGTTCTCCTCCAGCACGGAGTACACGTACAGATCGCACATGGTTTCGGCGAGCGCCCGAGCCGTATCGTCCTCGATATCGGCGATTCCCTCGATGAACGCCTCGAGTACCAGCCGATCTATATGGGCGGATCCGGCGGACAGGATATGGTCCTGCGCATTGTTGAACGCCTCGAAGGGCCCGGTCTCCTCGGCACGGGCGCGCAGCCGGTGGGCGGCGGTGCGGGTGAGGTAGTCCTCGCGGTCGGCGAACAGCTGCAGCTGGGTGGCGCGTTTGCCGAGATCGCCCTCGTCGACGGTTTCGCCGCTGCGGTCGCGCAGGGTCTGGATCAGCTGGCGCACGCCGGAGCGTTTGCGCACCACATCACCGGCCATGGTCGCCGCGAAGCGGACCCAGCCGAGGGCGTCCAGGTCGCGCACCTCATCGGCGTAAGCGGTGAGGATCTCCTTGGCGACCAGCTGGGTGAGCACCACATTGTCACCCTCGAACGTGGTGAACACATCGGTATCGGCCTTCAATGTGACCAGGCGGTTCTCGGTGAGATAACCGGCACCGCCGCACGCTTCCCGGCATTCCTGGATGGCACGGGTCGCATGCCGGGTCTGCGCCACCTTCAGGCCCGCCGCGCGTTTCTCGAGCGCGCGCTGCGAATGCGGGTCGAGATCCTGGCCGGTCTGCACCAGATGCATCCGGCGGACCAGGTCGTTCTGCGCGAAGGCCAGCGCGTAGGAGCGGGCCAGCAGCGGTAGCAGCCTGCGCTGATGCATCCGATAGTCCAGCAGCAGGGTTTCCCCGCCGTCGTCGGGGTTGCCGAACTGGCGACGCTTCAATGCGTAGCGCAGCGCGATACTCAAGGCCACCCGGGCCCCGGCGGCCGCGGCGCCGCCGACACTCACCCGCCCACGCACCAGGGTGCCGAGGGTGGTGAAGAAACGCCGGCTCGGGTTGTCGATATCCGAGCTGTAGGTGCCATCGGGGGCGACGTCGCCGTAGCGGTTGAGCAGATTTTCCCGCGGCACCCGCACCTGGTCGAAAACGATCCGTCCGTTGTCCACGCCCGCGAGGCCACCTTTGCGGCCGCAGTCGGAGGTGGTGACGCCGGGCAGATCATTGCCCTCCTCGTCCCGGATCGGGACCAGCAGGCAGTGCACTCCGTGTTCGCCCGCCGGTGTCCGCAACTGCGCGAACACCGCTGCCATCCGGGCGTGCTCGGCGGCGCCGCCGATATAGTCCTTACGCGCCGAAGGCGTGGGGGTATGGATCACGAACTCTTCGGTGTCCGGATCGTAGGTGGCGGTGGTCTCCAGATTCGCGACATCGCTGCCGTGCCCGGATTCGGTCATCGCGAAACAGCCGAGCAGGTCCAGCGTGATCAGCCGCCGGATGTATTCGGTATGCCGTTCGGTGCCCAGGTTCTCGACGGCGCCGCCGAACAGGCCCCACTGCACACCGGACTTCACCCAGAGCGAGAGGTCGGCATAGGCGAGCATCTCCAATCCGACTACGGCGGCGCCGGGCTCACCGGTGCCCCCGTGCTCGCGCCGGAACCCGCGATCGGCGAGACCGAGTTTCGCGATCTCGCGCATCTGGTCCAGTACCCGGGCGCGGGCGGCGGAGAGATCCAGGTCGGGATCACCGGCGAAACGCCCGTCCGCGAGCTGGGTGCGGGCCTCTTCCCGAACTTCGCTCCACGGCCCGTCCAGTGCCTGCCGTAACTGGTGTGCTGTCGCAGTGCTGCCGGTGCTCATGCCCTCGACCCTAGTGGCCGCGGCGGGGCGAAGCCCGGCGACAAACCGCACACGATCGCGGTGTCGCCCGGCGTACATGGTCGCGGTGTGAGTGGGTACGCCCGATGCACAGGGTGAGGCCGGCGGCAGTCCGCACCGCGGCCGAAGCCCTCCGCCGGACGTCTCGGCGCGGAGTGCGTAACGCGGGCGCGGCGGCGGCCGACGCACACGTGAGACCTCGCCCAACTGGGCAAACGCGTCTCTTTTTCCATTCCAAACCTGAAATAAACCGGTACGTAACGAAGATCACATTCATCCGACCTATTTTCCGGTGGATAAGAGCCCCCTTCGGCCAGTACCTTCGCGGCTATGGCTGCGCAAGGAATCTCGGAAGGAGCGACCTCCACACCACAGATCTCTCCGGACCCGTCGGGTTATGCCGAACATCGGCGTACACCCCTGCGTTTGCCTGTGATCACCGGTGCCATCAAGAAACTGGTCGCCGACCGCCCCGCCACCGCCGATACGATCGTCTCCGCACCCGCTCCGCTGCAACCGATCGATCTCACCGACGACGCCACCGTGGCGGAGGTGATGGATCTGGCGATCCGGATGGGCGAAGTGGTGCTGGCTTCGGGCTCCGCCGTCACCGACACCGAGACCACGGTGCGCTTCATCGTCGCCACCTACGGTCTGTCGGAGTGCGATGTCGAGGTCACCTACAACGCCATCCGCATCTCGGTGCATCGCGGCCGGCGGCTGCCCCCGGTCAGTTCCATGCGGGTGGTGCAGTACCGCTCCCTGGACTTCACCCGGCTGGCCGCGGTGGACCGGCTCACCCGCCGGATCCGTCGCGAGATCGTGCCGCCGCACGAGGCACGCGCCGCCCTGGACGCCATCACCTCGGCGCCGCACCCCTACAAACGGTGGACCGCCACGTTCGGCTGGTCGCTGATGGCCGCGGCGATCTCCCTGCTGCTCGGCGGCGGAATCCTCGTCGTCCTGCTGAGCTTCATCACCACCGCCTTGATCGACCGGACCAATCGGGCACTCAACCGGTACGGGCTGCCGTTCTTCTTCCAGCATCTGGTGGGCGGCGCCATCGCCGCCACACCGGCGGTGGTACTGGCCGCCGTCGCCGAACCGCTGGGTATCTCGGTGAACCCGACGCTGATCATCGCAGCCGGGATCACGGTACTGCTCAGTGGGCTGAGCCTGGTGGGCTCGGTACAGGACGCGATCACCGGAGCACCGATCACCGCGGGCGCGCGGATGCTCGAACTGCTCATGATGACGGGCGGCATCATCGCCGGTATCGCGCTCACCCTCCGGGTGGGCGAGATGTTCGACGCGACGGTTCCCCTGGAACTCGGCGCCGGCCACGGGCTGACGAACCTGCCTGTCCAGGTCTTGGCGGGAGCCACCGCGGCACTGGCGTTCTGCCTCGCCTGCTACGCGGAGAAAAGGGCACTCGCCGCGGCCGCCGGGGGCGGCGCCATGGGCACCATCTGCTACCTGCTGGTGATGGCGGCCGGATTCGGGCCGGTGCTGGCCGCCGGTGCCGCGGCCGTAGTGATCGGCATGGCCGGTGGTCTGCTCGCCCGGCGGGCACTGACGCCGCCGCTGGTCGTAGCGCTCGCCGGTATCACCCCACTGCTGCCCGGCCTCAGCATCTACCGCGGCCTGTACGGCATGCTCAACGACGAGATCACCCGCGGCGCGGACCAGCTGCTGGCCGCGTTCGGCATCGGCTGCGCACTGGCCGGCGGGGTGACCCTGGGTGAATGGTTCGACCGGACCGTGCGCCGCCCGCCGATCCTGCGCAAGTTCGGCGCCCTGCGCCGCCCGGTGGTCACGCGCAAGCGGCTGCCGTCGGTGAACCTGGCCAAACGCCTGTACTCGGTGAACCTGGGCAAGCGGCGGGCCGCGGCGCTGGGCCGCACGCACAGCCCGGTGCTGGGCGCCGCGCCCGCCGCGGTGATGGCGTCACCGGATATGCCGCTGGGGTTTCCGATCGCCGGACAACTACCACAGGCACCCATCCCGGTGGCACCGCAGGCCCCGCGGCCCGCGACGCCACACGCCCCACGGCCCACCGCCCCACAGCTGCCGGTACCGTCCGCCCGCGGGCGAGCCACGGTTTCCGGTGTGGATTACAGCGTCTGGACCCACGACCTGGATCCGGCACCGTTGAGTTCGGTCGTATCGGCACAGCAGGTGGACCTGGCCGGCACCTCGGCAGCGTCGCCGGAGACGCGCGAGATGCCGGTGCTGCCCGCAGACCTGCTGGCCCTGCCCACCGCCGCACTGGGCATCGCCGAGGACATGCTGCCCACCGCGGCGATACCGTTCGCGCCGCCGGAG
Organism: Nocardia speluncae NBRC 108251; assembly: GCF_001613245.1. Lineage (GTDB taxonomy): Bacteria > Actinomycetota > Actinomycetes > Mycobacteriales > Mycobacteriaceae > Nocardia > Nocardia speluncae. The sequence goes on from NZ_BDBZ01000002.1 coordinate 18,885, forward strand.
CCGGTCGGCGTCGGCTCCCCGGCCGAGCCGGTGAGTGCAGGCGAATCCGTCCTGGCGCGGACAGTGCCGCTACCGGCGTCCCGGCGTTCCGACGCCGGCTGACGGACCCGCACAGGTGGTGTCCGCCCGGTATCGTCGGGTTGCCGGCTGTCGGCGCCGGCGTGGTGAAATACCACGCCGGCGCCGGCCGCGTGTTGGTGCGGCGAATGGCCGCCGTCTTCGCAGGAAGGGTTTGTTGTATGCCGGAGACCACCGAGACCGCCGAACCGGCCGCCCCCTTCTCCACCCGGATCCGGGAGGCCACCGCGCGCGAACACGAGGAAGCGGAGAATTCCACTTTCATCACCGATATGCTCGCCGGCGTCCTCGGCATCGATTCCTACCGGCGCTACACCGCGCAACTCTGGTTCATCTACCGGGCGCTGGAGGAGCACAGCGCCGGCCTCGCCGACGACCCGGTGGCGGGCCCGTTCATCACACCGGAACTCGCGCGTACAGCGGAGCTGGAACGCGATCTGGCGCATCTGGCCGGGCCCGGCTGGCGCGAACAGCTGGACCCGCTACCCGCCACCACCGCCTACGCCGCGCGGATCGAGGAATGCGCCCGCACCTGGCCGGGCGGCTATATCGCGCATCACTACACGCGCTATCTGGGCGATCTGTCCGGCGGGCAGGTGATCCGCGGGCATGCCGAAAAGCTCTGGGATCTGCCGCATCGCGGGGATGGCGTTCGGTTCTACGTTTTCGACGGCATCGGTAATCCGGCGGCGTTCAAACGGGAATACCGCGCCCTGCTCGACCGTATCGGCGCCGACGAACTCGAACAGCGCCGCATTCTGGACGAGGGTAAACGGGCGTTCGTACTGAATCGCGCGGTGTTCACCGAACTGGCCGGCGAGTTCGCGGCCAGGCGACCCGGCTGAACACCGGCCGGTCGGCCCGCGGGTCTGATAAGTTTCCCGCCGGTAACTACCGTGAGCGAAGGGTGAACCGTGTCCGAAACCTCTCCCGGTGACCGGGTACCCGACGAATATCCCGCGATCGTCGTCGGCGCCGGATTGGCCGGTCTCGTCGCCACCTACGAACTGACCAGGGCCGGACACCGCGTTCTCGTCGTCGACCAGGAGAATCGCAACAATCTGGGCGGGCAGGCCTTCTGGTCGCTCGGCGGACTGTTCTTGGTCGACAGCCCGGAACAGCGGCGGCTCGGCATCCACGACTCGTACGAACTCGCGCTGCAGGACTGGCTGGGTTCGGCCGGATTCGACCGGGACGAAGAGGACCACTGGGCCCGGCAGTGGGCGCAGGCCTATGTGCGCTTCGCAGCCGGCGAGAAACGCGACTACCTCTACGATCTGGGGCTGCGGGTCACACCGCTGGTCGGCTGGGCCGAACGCGGTGGAGCCCTCGCCGACGGGCACGGCAATTCGGTCCCGCGATTCCACATCTCCTGGGGCACCGGCCCCGGCGTGCTCGAGGTCTTCCTCAACCCGGTCCTGGAAGCAGAACGCAACGGCCTGGTGCGGTTCGCGTTCCGCCATCGGGTCGACGAACTACTCGTCGACGACGGCGTGGTCACCGGGGTCCGCGGCAGCGTGCTGGAGCCCACGGAGCTTCCCCGCGGGGTCGCCACCTCGCGCACCGTGGTGGACGATTTCGAATTCCGGGCCGGCGCTGTCCTGGTCACCTCCGGCGGGATCGGCCACAACCACGACCTCATCCGCCGGAACTGGCCTGTCGACCGGCTGGGCCCCGCTCCGCGCACCATGATCTCCGGGGTTCCCGCGCATGTGGACGGCCGGATGCTCGGTATCACCGAATCCGCCGGCGCCGCCCTGGTGAACCGAGACCGCATGTGGCACTACACCGAAGGCATCAACAACTGGGACCCGATCTGGCCCGACCATGCGATCCGCATCATCCCCGGCCCGTCGTCGCTCTGGTTCGACGCGAACGGTAAACGGTTGCCGGCGCCGTGTTTCCCCGGTTTCGACACCAACACCACGATGAAAGCCATTCTGTCGACCGGTCACGACTATTCCTGGTTCGTGCTGACCCAGGCGATCATCGAGAAGGAGTTCGCCCTCTCGGGATCGGAGCAGAACCCGGATATCACCAGCAAAGACAAGCTCACCACGGTCCGCAGCAGGTTCACCAAGGGCGCGCCCGCCCCGGTGGAGGCGTTCAAGGAGCACGGCGCCGATTTCGTGGTGGCCGATACCCTCCGCGAACTGGTGGACGGAATGAACGCGATCACCCGCGGCCCGCAACTCGACTATGCGGATATGGAACGCCAGATCGTCGCGCGTGACCGGGAGATCACCAACAAGTTCAGCAAGGACGCCCAGGTGACCGCGATCCACAACGCGCGCACCTTCTTCGGCGACAAGACCGCCCGGGTCGCGAAACCGCATCGGATTCTCGATCCGGCGGCCGGTCCGCTCATCGCGGTCCGGCTCAACGTCCTCACTCGGAAAACGCTCGGCGGTCTGCAAACCGATCTGGATTCGCGGGTGATGCGTCCCGACGGCACCGCCTTCCCCGGGCTGTACGCCGCGGGCGAGGTCGCCGGATTCGGTGGCGGCGGTGTGCACGGCTACAACGCGCTGGAAGGGACGTTCCTCGGCGGCTGCATCTTCTCCGGCCGCGCCGCGGGCCGTGCGCTCGCGCGGTCATTGACACAACCCTGACCCGGCCCTCACCTCGGACAATTGTGGTAGGTCCACCAGAGGAATTGCTGCCCACATGCCCTGAATACGCGCTGGCGGCGGCTGTTCCGCATGGTTACCGGGCCTCACTCGCGGGAGAGCAACCGGCCCGCTTCGGCCGCCAGCGCACCCAGTTGACGTGCCTGAAGGCCGGTGTCGACGACGGGGCGGCCGGAACCGATCCGGGTGGCCAGTGACAGCGCGGCCACCGCCACTCCGCGGCGTCGCACCGGTACCGCTACGCAGCCGATTCCGGTGACCGCTTCCTCGTTGTCCACCGCGACCCCCTGGCGGCTACGGATCCGAGCCAGTTCCCGGTGCAGTTCCAGCCGGTCACCGATCGTGCGTGCGGTGAGCCGGGGAAGCTGTTCACGCAGCGATGTTTCCACGACGCCGGGATCCAGGCCCGCCAGCAGCGCTTTCCCCAGGGCGGTGCTGTGCGCGGGCAGCCGGCCACCGACCCGGGTGGGGACCCTGGCGCTGTTACGGCCACCGGTTTTGTCCAGGTACACCACATCGCGGCCGTCCAGGACACCGAGATGTCCCACCGAGGCGGTCCGCTGGCACAGTTCGTGTAGGAGCGGGCCGATCACCGCGCGCAGTTCGTTGTGCCCCGCGGCCAGTCCGCCCAGTTCCAGGGTCCGCAGACCGAGACGGTAGCCGCCGGGTGAATGCGCGAGCCAGCGCAACCGGATCATCTGGTCCAGGATCCGGTGCACCGTGGACCGGGGCAGGCCGGTGCGCTCCACCAGGTCTTGCAGCGTGAGCACCGGTGTGGCGGGCGCGAACGCGTCCAGGATCAATGTCATCCGCTCGATCATCGATACCGGTGGAGCCGGCCGAGCCGGCTGTTGCCCGCCCTGCCACGGCCCGCCCGGTTCCGGGTCGGCCAGTACCTCGACCGTCAAGACTTACCTCCATCGTGCAGCCCGGCCAGCTTATGCGTAGCGAACCGGACGCTATCGACGATGCCCCGTTCCGGCGGTGTGCAAACCCTCACAGCAGATCATCCCGGCATGAAGGGCGCATTGAACACACTGCACAGCCACCGGCCCTCGACGAGTTCCATCACGGTGGACACCGAGAGTTCCCGTGGTGTCTCGGTGGCGCCGGGTTCGGCGTTGAGGGTGGTGAGCTGTACCTGGACCTCGGCGCGGGTATCGTTCGCGCTCATCGTCGCCGTGCAGGTGGCCTCCTCGACCTTGGACCGCTCGGGGTCGGAGGAGATGAGGACTCGAGCCATCGGCAGGACGGTCTCTGCCTGCCCCTTCCACTGCCCCGTGGCGCCGGCCTGCACCTGCTGTTCCCAGCCCGCCGGATCCGCATAGTCGTAGGTGCCTACCAGTGCCGAGTACGCGCAGGCGGCTTGTTCGGCGGCGGCTTTCGTATTCGCGGGCGGTGCCGGTGGACCATCGGAGCCGGTGGTGCCGGTGCGCGATATCCCGGTGAGCCAGGCGGCCGTACCGAATATCGCCAGAGCGACCGCGGCGGCGAGCGCTGTCAGCACCCGCCCGCGGCGGCCGCGCGGCCCTCGGACCGGCGAAGCCGCCGCGGTCTGCGTGACCGGCGGCACAGGCAGGGTCGCCGGCATGGTGACCGTGGGTCGGGTGAGCGCCCGGCGGGCGGCCAGCGCCAGTTCACCGCAGCTCGTGAAACGGTCGTACGGGTTCTTCGCCATGGCTTTCGCGATCACCACGTCGAAACTGCGGGGCACTCGCGGATCGGCCTCGGACGGCTGCGGCACCGGGGCATTGAGATGGGCGTTGATCAGCGCGCCGGTGGTGGTTGCCGGGTACGGCAACCGGCCGGTCAGCAGGTAGTGCAGTGTGCAGCCCAGTGAGTACACATCGGCGCGGCGGTCGATATCGGACCGCATCCCGAAGTATTCGGGCGCGGCGTAGTGGAAACTCGCGTACAGCTCGCCGGTGCGGGTGAGCCCGTCGGAGCGGTCGAGCGCCTTGGCGATCCCGAAATCGGAGAGGTACACCCGCTGGTGCTCACCCCAGGCCAGCAGGATGTTCGCGGGTTTCACATCGCGGTGCAGGATCCCGGCGGTATGCGCATGGTCGAGGGCACGCGCCGTTTCCTCGGTGATCCTGACCGCGTGGTCGGGCCGGACGGGCCCGTCGCACAGGACCGCCGCGACATCGGTGCCCTCGATATATTGCATCGCCATCCAGAGGCGGTTCTGTTCCTCTCCGCGGGCGTACACGGCGACGATATTCGGGTGGGCGAGCCGCGCCACCATATCGGCCTCGCGCAGGAAGCGGGCCCGAACCTCCCGCTCGTCCCCGGCCATCGGGTTCAGCAGTTTCAGGGCGACCGGACGCGGTAGGTCACGGTCGCGGGCGAGATAGACCTGGCCCATGCCGCCCGTTCCGAGCAGCCGTTCGATGCGGTAGCCGGCGAATACCGCGCCGGGTTCGAGTGCGCCGTTCACGCGGGCCGCAGACCGGGCCAGCCGTAGGACTGCGGGCCGGGGGCGGGCCCGGCCCGGCCGGCCGGGGGTTCCGTGGGCGCTGTCGCCTCGGGGGACGACTGTCCGTGTTCGCGCCGGAAGGTCTCCATATCCATCCAGCGGATCTGCTGGACCAGTTCCTCGAGCTGATCGGCGGGTAGGAAGCCGGCCTGCGTATAGACCAGCATGCCCTCGCGGAACGCCATGATCCACGGGTAACGGTCCACCTGCCCGGCCGCTGCCAGCGCGGGTTCGGCCTCGGCTTCGACCGTGGCGTACACGATATCGCGATGCGTTTGCGAGGATGCCTCGTAGACCGGCGCGAACCGGGTGCACCAACCACACCAGGTCGCCCAGAAATCCACCAGCACAATGTGGTTGGTGGCCACGACCGTCCGAAAGTTCTGCTGGGTCAGTGGCGTCGTCGGCATCTGTCGTCCTCCCGGCGGCCCGAGCCGACCGCCCCGCGTGCATATCACCCCGTCCGGAAATCCTCGCACGAACGGGCACCGGCTGCCCGGCGAAAAGGTACTGCGGGCAGCCGCCGCCGGGCAGCCTACGCGTCCCGAGCAGCGCGGGGGCGGCCGGTGTGCGAGCGCGGGCGAGTGCCCCGGCCGGCCAGGACCCCGGACCCGAGCGATAACGTGTTCTCATGAGCGAAGACGAGGCCGGAAACGCACTCCCCAGCGCGGAGCATCACGAAGGCGGATTCCGGCCGATGTCGGAGCTGATGAATCAGATCCGGTCGGTGGACACCAGCCGCGGCGGACCCCACTACGGCGATTTCGTCGAACAGGTCCGCACACTCATGGACCGGGCGCGGCTGGCGGTACCGCCCGACGATCTGGTGCAGGAAGCGGCCGGCATCCTGGAGAAGCTCAACGACCGGCTCGGCGCCCACGTCCACGAGGAATGGGACGCACCCGGCTGGACCCGGTTCGATCTGCCGTCCCGGGGCAATGTGACCCTGCCGCCCTACCGTGTCGATCGCGCGAAGCCGGACGGTGTGGAAGCCCGGATCACTTACCGCACCTTCCACCTGGGCGGGAACGCCGCGGCGCACGGCGGGTACGTCTCGCTGGGTTTCGACGATCTGATGGGGCTGGCCGGTTCGCTGTATTCCGGGTCGGTCACCCGGACGGCCTCGCTCACCGTCGACTACCGGGCGATCACACCGCTGAACAAAGAACTGCAGCTGCGCGCCTGGGGCGAACGTCAGGAGGGCCGCAAGGTGTGGATCAAGGCCACCCTGCACGACGGTGACCTGCTCTGCGCCGAAGCCCACGGCCTGTTCATCGTGTTGAAACCCGGCCAGCCCTGAGACTCGATCCGATTGCGGCTGCCGCAACCCCGCTCCGGGGTGCCGGCCAGCGGCAGCCGCGGGCAATGGCCTGTAACACAGCACGCGCCGCCGGAAGCACCCGCGAAGCCGCGGGCGGCGAATTCGAGGTGAGAACGGCGCCGAAACGGCACGCCCGGACAGTGAGTGCCGGTGCCCCCACTGTCCGGCGCCCGGTTACTTGCGGTTTCCGCCCGGGTAGTGCTCGGCGAGGTACGGGGCGAAGGCCTCGTCGACCTGGTCGGTCGTGAGACCGAAATCGGCCAGCGAGTACTTGTGCGCGGGACGTGCGGCGCCCGAGGTGGATTCGCTGTGCAGGCCGGCCATCTGTGTCCGTGCCGCCTCGGTGAATCCGATCCCGAAGTGGTCGTAGATCCGCTCGACGGTGGCGAGCGGGTCGGTGACGAAATCCTCGTAGTACACATCGCAGAACTGCGCGGCGGGATGCTTTGCGCGATCGGCGAGGAATGTCCGCGCGCCGCGTGACCACAACTCCAGCTGCGCCTGCCCTACCACCGGACCGCGGAACTTCTCCGACCAGCCGTCCGTGGCCTGCTCGTTCAGGCTGCACACCGAGGCCACGATGGTGCGTGGCTGCCGATGCATCTGGATGACCAGCGCGTCGGGGTATACGGCGAGCAGGGCGTCGAGCGCGAACAGGTGGCTCGGGTTCTTCAGCACCCACCGGCGATCCGGATCGTTGAGCCCGATCAGTTGCAGGTTGCGCCGGTGGCGTTCGTAGGCGGGCGTCCAGTCCTGGTCGCGTAGCCATTCGGAGTAGCGCGGCAGGTAGGCCAGGCATTCGTAGGAGACCGACATCGCCGACTGCCGCAGCAGCTGCCAGCACTCCTCCACCTGGTCGGCCGAGATATGGTGCACGCCCATGAACTCCGGGTGCTCCACGTGATGTTTCTCGTAGGCTGCCTGGAGCTGCTGGAACACCGGGTTCTGTGCCCAGGTCTCGCGCGGCGGGCGCGGCTGCGGCATCTCGGTCAGCCACATCTCCAGGCCCTGATGGCCGGGATCTGCGGTGAGCAGGCGGTGCACGGCCGTCGTCCCCGAGCGCGGCAGGCCGGTGACGAAGATCGGGCGCCGGACGGGTACCTCGCCATGGTGCGGATACTGTTTCCAGCCGGCTTCGCTCAATGCCCTGGCGATGAGGGCACCGCGCAGGAACGCCCGGTTGACCTTGTTGCCGAACGGGGTGAGTTCGGCGTCGCGTTCGAACGATTCGAGCAGCACCGACAGTCCGGTGCGGTAGTCGTCGGCGCCGAAATCGTCCAGGCCGATCACCTTGGTGGCGGAGGCGTGCAGATCGTCGATCGTGCCGACGTCTTCCCTGCCGATCATGTCTGTTTCTCCTCAGTGGTGGAATTCGCCGCAGTTCACGTCCAGGCAGGTCCCGGTGATCGCCCGGGACATCTCGGAAGCGAAGAAGACGACGGCATCGGCAATTTCGTCGGGTTCGGGCAGCCGGCGCAGATCGATATCGGCGGCGGTCTCGGTGTAGACCTCCGCGGCCGTGACCCCGCGTTCCGTGGCCAGGTAGTCGAAATACCATTTCAAGGTGTCGGCCCAGATCCACCCCGGCGCCACCGAATTCACCCGGATGCCGCGCGGCCCGAGCTCGGTGGCCAGGCTCTGCGCCAGCGCCAGCAGCGTGGTTTTGGCCATCTTGTACGGACCGTAGGGTTGCCGGGAGTGCCGCAGGACGGCCGAGTTGATCATCACCACCGACCCGTTGCGTTCGGCGAGCGCCGGCGCAAACAGGCGGGTCAGGCGTAGTGCGGCGAAAACGTTGGTGTCGAAACTGGCGCGCAGATCGTCGATCGCGACATCGGCGAGGTCGGCCATCGGCGGCATCGCGAAGGCATTGTTCACCAGTGCGTCCACCCGGCCGAACTCCTCCTGGGTGGCGCGCACGAGTTCCTGTGCCGCCGCGTCATCGGTGATATCGGTGGGCACCACCAGCGCGCTCCCGCCGAGTTCTTCGATAACGGCGGCGACCTTGCGTAACCGTTTCTCGGTACGCGAGGCGAGGACGACCTTCGCGCCGGCCTTCGCACTCTGCACCGCGATGGCCTGGCCGAGCCCGGGGCCGATTCCCGAAACGACCACCACTTTGTCCCGCAACAGCATCAGCCCAGCATCCTTTCCGCCACCGCGGCTTGCCGGCCGGCGATCCGGGCCTTCCAGTCCTGCGGGGTTATCCGGGATTCCTGATAGTAGGGAAGCCGGTCGGGTAGTTCGTCGAATGACATCAGTTCCACTGTCGGCCCGTCCTCGGGTTTCAGTTCCCGGGACAGGCGCTGCCAGCGGAACTGCAGGTAGGCACGGTCGTGGCCGGTGCGTTCGATCCAGTTGGCCAGGCCGGGGTCGCGTTCGCTGATCACCAGCCGGATCATGCCGTCCGGGTCTGCTTTCGCTTGGTCGGCGTTGAGGCTGGTCTGATGATTGATGTAATCCAGCGACAGGTACCACATGCTGCCGAGCTGGAACCCCTGGTAGGGCGCGTCGGATTTCGGCACGGTCAGGACCATGACCTGGTCGTCGGTGAGTTCGTAGTGACCGACCGACGAGAACTGCGTGGACAGCCCGCCGGGGGTGCGCCGCGGTTCGGTCATGGTGTTGACCGGCAAGTTCAGGTAGAACCACTCGGGGAAAGCCAGGAAGGTTTTCAGCCGGGAGACCAGCATCTTGCCGGCGACTTCGTACCGTTTGGCCATCAGATCGGTGGTGACCGCAGGTGGGGCCGTGCCGGCGGTGTCGACCCGGCGGATCCGGACCGTACCGGCCTTCTCGTTCGCCCAGTCGCCGAAGACCTCGCGCACGGCGAGCATGGTCGAATCGTCGGCGAGCTGGATATGGTTGCGGTCGCCGGTTCCGGGGCCCAGCGTCAGTTCATAGGTGCCGTCGGCCGCGATATCGATGGAGCGGTCGTCGAAGGCGGTTTCCCCGCCGGGCACCTCGGTCGGCGAGTAGTTCCCGTTGAGTACCTGGAAGCTCAGGTCGCGGGTGGTGCCGCGGGTCCCGGCGACCACATATTCCGCGTCGGGGCGCAGATTGGCGTGCCAGTAGAGGGTGTCCGGGTTGTCCAGACCCATCTTCGTATAGGGCCCGGTGGAGGTCACGAAGAACGGGAAGTCCTTCTCGAAGGCCCACGACATCTGGATGGCGGCCCGGATACTGGCGGCCAGGTAGTCGTAGCCCTCGGCCAGATCCTGTTCGGTGCGGATATGGGGGGCGTCCTTGATGATTTCCTCGGCGGCGGCGATCGCGTCCGCGAACGGCTGAGTCAGCACGATACTCCCGGTGTTCCATATATGTACCGCCCTGGTACATTCTGATATCGAAAAGATTAGAACCTGTTCTAGGAGTGGTCAATGGCAGCGGGCCCGGCGGAGGTGCGCGAGGTGGGACGGCGGTCGGCGCCCACCCAGCGCGTGATCCAGGTGATCGACTACCTCACCGCGCGGCGCGGTCGCCGCGCGGGACTGTCGGAAATAGCGCGCGACCTGCACCTCGCCAAACCCACCTGCCTGGGCATCCTCACCGAACTCACCGCCGCCGGCTACCTCACCCGCGACCCGCGCACCCGCGACTACGGTCCGGGCCCCGCACTGATCGCCGCGGGCCGGGTCGCCCAGGACAGTTTCGCCATCGCCGGTCTCGCCCACCCGGAACTGGAACGGCTCAGCGCGAAATACGCCACCACCTGCACCGCGTCCGCCGTGGTCGGTGAACGGATCAGCGTCCTGGACAGTGCCGGCCCCGCCATGGTGCGGGTCGGGGCGACCTACCGTTTCGCGCCGCCGGTCGGCCTGATGTACGTACTGTGGGATACCGGCCCCGCCTTCGACGCCTGGCTCGCGACCCCGCCGACGGTTCCCCTGAATCAGGACGAGACCCGGCTGCGCCGCCTCGTCGCGGAATGCCGCGAACGCGGCTACCTGGTGGAGAGCATGACCGGCGCGGGCCGGCAGTTGTACTCCATGCTGGCGGGGGTCGGCGGCCACGAGATGCCCGATGAGCTGCGTACCGCCGTCGCAGAGCTGGTGACCACGCTCGGTGAGCGCGTGTATCTCGGTGCGGACCTGCGGCCACGTAAGGAGCATCCGGTGAGCCTGCTGGCCGCGCCCACCTACGACGCCGACGGCCGGCAACAGCTGGTGCTGACCATGTACGTGGGCACCTCGATCACCGGTGCCGAGATCGCCCGCCGTGGGACCGCTCTGGTCGCCGCGGCCGACGCGGTCACCGCGGCGGCGGGCGGGCGGCGGCCGCAACACCATTGACCGTTCATGGAAACGTGTTCTAGTTTTTAAGCGTGAGCCAGCATACGAAGTCGGCAGCGAGCACTTTCGAGCTCTCGCATCAGGCCGCACTCGAGGCCGAATCGGTCCACATCCTGCGGGAGGTGGCCGCAACCTTCGAACGTCCCGTTCTCCTGTTCTCCGGCGGCAAGGATTCGGTGGTGATGCTGCATCTGGCCACCAAAGCGTTCTGGCCGGCCCCGGTACCGTTCCCGATCCTGCATATCGATACCGGGCACAACTTCGACGAGGTGATCGCCTACCGCGACGAGGCCGTCTCGAAACACGGGTTACGGCTGCTCGTGGGCCGAGTCCAGGACGATATCGATGCCGGCCGGGCCATCGAGGACACCGGTCCCCGGGCCAGCCGCAACCGGCTGCAGACCACCACTCTGCTGCGCAGTGTGCGCGAGGGACGGTTCGATGCGGTGTTCGGCGGCGCCCGCCGGGACGAGGAAAAGGCGCGCGCCAAGGAACGGGTCTTCAGTTTCCGCGACGAGTACGGCCAGTGGGATCCGCGCCGGCAGCGCCCGGAACTGTGGAATCTCTACAACGGCAAACACCGGCCGGGCGAACATATCCGGGTCTTCCCACTGTCCAACTGGACCGAGCTGGATATCTGGAGCTACATCGCGGCCGAAGGTATCGACCTGCCGCCGCTGTACTACGCCCATCACCGGCCGGTGGTCCAGCGCGACGGGATGCTGCTGGCCCACACCCGATTCCTCACGCTGCTCGACGGCGAGGAACCGCGGGAGGCGCTGGTCCGGTTCCGCACCGTGGGCGATGCCACCTGCACCGGTTGCGTGGAATCCACCGCGGCCACACCGGCCGAGGTGGTTGCCGAAGTAGCGGCCGCCCGGGTCACCGAACGCGGCGCCACCCGCGCCGACGACCGGATCTCCGAGGCCGGTATGGAAGACCGCAAACGAGAGGGTTACTTCTGATGAGCTCCCTGCTACGCCTGGCCACGGCGGGCAGTGTCGACGACGGGAAATCGACCCTCATCGGCCGGCTGCTGTTCGATTCCAAAACCCTGTTCACCGATCAACTCGACGCGGTCGAACGCACCAGCCGCGATCGCGGCGAGGATTACCCGAACCTGGCATTGCTCACCGACGGGTTACGCGCGGAGCGGGAACAGGGCATCACCATCGATGTCGCGCACCGCTATTTCGCCACCCCGCGCCGTAAATTCATCATCGCCGACACCCCGGGGCATGTGCAGTACACCCGGAACATGGTGACCGGCGCCTCGACCGCCGATCTCGCACTGATCCTGGTGGACGCCCGCCACGGCGTGGTGGAACAGACCCGCCGCCACGCCTTCCTGGCCTCACTGCTCGGCGTACCGCATCTCGTGCTGTGTGTGAACAAGATGGATCTGGTGGACTGGTCGGCCCAGCGGTTCGCCGAAATCCGGGAGGAATTCGCGGGTTTCGCGTCCCGGCTGAACATCGCGGATCTGACCTTCATCCCGATGTCGGCCCTGCACGGCGACAATATCGTGCACCGCAGCGCCACCATGGACTGGTACGAGGGCACTCCCCTGCTGCACCATCTCGAAGAGGTGCATATCGCCTCCGACCGCAACCTGATCGATGCCCGATTGCCGGTGCAGTACGTGATCCGCAGCCACACACCGGATTTTCGCGGGTATGCGGGAACGATCGCCAGCGGCGTCTGGTCACCCGGTGACGAGATCACCGTCCTGCCGTCGGGGCTGTCCACCACGGTGACCGGGATCTGGGGGCCGGGCGGCGCTCCTCTCACCGAGGCGTTCCCGCCGCAGGCAGTGACTGTCGCACTGGCCGATCAGCTCGATATCGGCCGCGGGGATATGCTGTGCCGCCCCGCCAACCGGCCGCAGACCAGCCGAGATCTGGACACGATGGTCTGCTGGTTCAGCGACGAAGCCGAACTGCGGCCCGGCGCGTCGTACACGGTGCGGCACACCACCCGCAGCGTCGCGGCAGAGATCCGCGCCCTGGACTACCGGCTCGATGTGAACACCCTGCATCGCGACGAGAACGCGAACGCATTGGCGCTCAACCAGATCGGTCGCGTTCAGTTGCGGACCAGGCAGGCGCTGCAGTTCGATCCGTATCGCCGCAACCGCACCACCGGCAGCTTCCTGCTGATCGACGACACCACCGGCGATACCGTCGGCGCCGGCATGATCACCGGCCCCAGCCTGCCTGCCTCTCGGGTGGTCTGGCATTCGAGCGCGGTCGGCCGCGCGGAACGCCCGACTCGCGGTCGCACGGTCTGGCTCACCGGACTGTCCGGCTCCGGGAAATCGTCGGTGGCGGTGGAACTCGAACGCCGCCTGGTCGCGGCGGGGCGGCCGGCGTTCCTGCTCGACGGCGACAACCTGCGCCACGGTCTCAACTCCGATCTGGGTTTCTCTGCTGCGGACCGGACCGAGAACATCCGCCGGGTAGGTGAGGTCGCGCGGCTGTTCGCCGAATCGGGGACGGTCGCCATCGTCTCGCTCATCAGCCCCTACCGCGCCGATCGCGAGAGCGCACGGGCGGTGCACGACGCCGCCGGTATCCCGTTCCTGGAGATTTTCGTGGATACACCCCTGGAGATCTGTGAGGCCCGCGACCCGAAGGGCCTGTACGCCAAGGCTCGGACCGGAGAAATCCGCGGGTTCACCGGTATCGATGATCCCTATGAACCGCCCGCGGCCCCGGCACTGGTTCTGCGGCCGGAGGACGGCGACCCCGCCGCGATGGCCGCCGCGATCCTGGCGCTGCTGGCCAGGGATGACGACGCCTGACTCGAGCGGTGCGGCCGCCGGTTCCGGCCCGCGGCCCGCCGCTCACATTTGATACTCTGGCCGCAACTTGTACCGAAAGGGTGGTTATGCGGTCTACTCTGCTGTCCCGGCGTGACCTGGAGTTCCTGCTCTACGAATGGCTCGACGTCGAGAGCCTCACCCGGCGGGCCCGCTATGCCGAGCATTCGCGGGAGACCTTCGATGCCGTCCTCGACCTGAGCGAGCAACTGGCCACCAAGTATTTCGCCACCCACAACAAACTCAACGACACCCACGAACCCACGTTCGACGGCGACACGGTCACCCTCATCCCCGAGGTCGGGCAGGCGCTGGCCGCGTTCGCCGAGGCCGGAATGGTCGGTGCGACCATGGACGCCGAACTGGGCGGTGCGCAACTTCCCGCTGCGATCGCCCAGGCGGGTTTCGCCTGGTTCCACGCCGCCAACCCCGGCACCAGCGCCTATCCCCTGCTGACCATCGGCAATGCCAACCTGCTGGCCGCCCACGCAGACCCCCGCCTGGTGCAACGGTTCGTACCGCCGATGATCGAGGGGCGGTTCTTCGGCACGATGTGCCTGTCGGAACCGCAGGCCGGGTCCTCGCTCGCCGATATCGTCACCCGTGCCGAACCTTGTGACGACGGCACCGTCGGCGTGAGCGAGCCGGGCCCGGAGGCGGTAGCGAAGCGTCACCACGCAGGGCCCTCGCCCGATCAGTACCGATTGTTCGGCACCAAGATGTGGATCTCCGGCGGCGATCACGAACTCGGCGAGAATATCGTGCACCTGGTGCTGGCGAAGATCCCCGGCGGCCCGGCGGGCACCAAAGGGATCTCCCTGTTCGTGGTGCCACGGTTCCTGGTGCACGAAGACGGCTCGCTCGGAGAGCGCAACGATGTGGCATTGGCCGGGCTGAACCACAAGATGGGTTTCCGCGGCACGGTCAACACAGTCCTCAATTTGGGTGAGGGCCGCTGGACGCCGCAGGGCGCCGCAGGGGCGATCGGCTATCTGGTCGGCGAACCACACCAGGGCCTGAAATACATGTTCCACATGATGAACGAGGCGCGCAGCGGGGTCGGTCTGGTCGCCGCCGCTCTCGGCTACACCGGCTACCTCGAATCCCTCGACTACGCCCGGACCCGCCCCCAGGGCCGCACCAAAGGCGCTGCAGACCCGGCCGCCCCGCAGCGCCCGATCATCGAGCACACCGATGTGAAACGGATGCTGCTGGCGCAGAAGACCTACGCCGAGGGCGGGCTGGCGCTGGTGCTCTACTGCGCCCGCCTGATCGACGAACAGCACACCGCCGAATCCGAGGAAGAACGCCGCGCTCGCACGCTGCTGCTGGATATCCTCACCCCGATCGCCAAGAGCTGGCCCTCGCAGTGGTGCCTGACCGCCAACGATCTCGCCATCCAGGTTCTCGGCGGCTACGGCTACACCCGCGAATACAACGTCGAACAGCACTATCGCGACAACCGCCTCAACCCCATCCACGAGGGCACACACGGCATCCAGGGCCTGGATCTACTGGGCCGCAAGGTCACCCAGCACGGCGGGGCGAGCCTGCACGAACTCGACGGCCGTGTCCGGGCCACCCTGGCGGCCGCGCAGGAACTCGGCGGTGAGCCCGCCGAACTCGCCGACCGGCTGGAGAATTCCTGGACCCGCCTGATCGCAGTTACCGGCAGCTTGTTCGCCACCGGGGATATCGAGGTCGCATTGGCCAACAGTTCTGTCTACCTGGAAGCCTTCGGCCACCACGTGGTTGCCTGGATCTGGCTGGACCAGATGCTCGCCACCCACGGCCGTACCGGCGACTTCTACGATGGCAAACGGCACGCGGCACGCTACTTTTTCCGCCACGAACTGCCCCGCACCGGACCGCAGCTGGATCTGCTGGCCGGTCTCGACACCACCACCGTGGACATGGCCGAGAACTGGTTCTGATAAACCGGGCGACAGGTGTATGCGGGTGCCGATAGGTTCGGTGGGATGACCTGGATCGCACCCGATACCGACCGGATCGAGACCGTGCCCACCGGCCCCGAAAGGCCGATGCTGCAGTCCTGGCTGGACTTCCACCGGCAGACCCTGCTCGCCAAATGTTCCGGCCTCGGTACCGCGCAGCTGAAACAGTGCGCGGTACCGCCTTCGTCGCTGTCGTTGCACGGTTTGGTGCGACATATGTCCGAGGTGGAGCGCGGCTGGTTGCGGATCACCGCGGCCGGGCAGCGGCTCGCGTACCTCTATTGCGCCGACACCGATCCGAACGGCGACTTCGACAGTATCGGCACGGCCGATCCCGCCGCCGATTTCGCCGTGTACCGGCGGGAGACGGAACTGGCGGATGCCGCGGTGGCCGAGCTTCCGCTCGACCACCGCTGCCGCCATCCGGCCGGCCCCGAGTACAGCCTCCGCTGGGTGTATCTGCATCTCATCGAGGAGTACGCCCGGCACAACGGTCACGCGGATCTGCTGCGCGAGCAGATCGACGGCAGCACCGGAGACTGAGCCCCGGGCCACCGGGGCTACGTGGGCCCGAGCGCGACCACGACGACAACCGGACCCCACACCCGGCTCACTCGAGCTCGGCGATCCCGGCGGCCCGGACCACCGCTGCCACTTCGGCCGCCGACGCCGAATCGGCTCGGGCACACGACCATCCGATCCGGCCTGCACGCCGATACTCCAGGTAGGCGATCGCATGTCCGGCGACAGGGTGACCGGACAGGCTCAGCACCTCGATCGGACGGCCCGCTTGCCGGAGCGCAGCCACCACCGCAGCGACCTGGTTGTTCTCCTCATGGGCACTCCGATGTAGCCGGCCGCCGACCACGAGCCCCACGGTGATCACCGGAGACTCGTCCGGACCGGACACGCGCAGGTCCTTCAGTTCTACGGCGGGCGGTTCCGGGGTACCGAGATAAGCCGTATCGAACAGCGCACGCAATTCGGCGGCGCTCACCTCCGCCCCGGAACCGTCGGTATGCCGCTGCACCTGCCGAGCGAAATCGATCTGTAACCGCCGGGGCAGCTCCAAACCGTGTTCGGCGTCGAGCAAATAGGCGATCCCACCTTTTCCGGACTGCGAATTCACCCGGACCACAGCGTCGTAGCCGCGCCCGATATCGGCCGGGTCGATAGGCAGGTACGGCACCCGCCATTCGATCTCGCGTTCTGGACGAGCTGTGCGCGCGGCCCGCTGCCGATGCTCGGCGAACCCTTTCTTGATGGCGTCCTGGTGGGTCCCGGAGAAGGCCGTGTGCACGAGATCCCCGACATAAGGATGCCGTGGATGGACGGGCAGGCGGGTGCAGTATTCGACGGTGCGCCGGATCTCGTCGATATCGGAGAAATCGATCATCGGATCTACGCCCTGGGCATGCAGATTCAAGGCCAGCGTCGCGATATCGACATTGCCGGTGCGTTCGCCGTTGCCGAATACGCAGCCCTCCACTCGTTGCGCGCCGGCCAGTACCGCGAGTTCGGCGCAGGCCACCCCGGTGCCGCGGTCGTTGTGCGGATGCACCGACAGGACGATGCTGTCGCGACGGGCCAGGTTGCGGTGCATGTACTCGATCTGGTCCGCGTACACATTGGGCGTCGCGATCTCCACCGTCGCCGGCAGATTCAGCGTGACCGGCCGCTGGGGGCTCGCCTGCCACAGGTCGGTGACGCTGTCACAGATGTCCAGGACGTATCCGGGTTCGGTCTGGTTGAAAACCTCCGGGGAGAACTGGAAACGTACCCGTGGCAGATCACCGGCGAGTTCGAGAACATCGCGGGCGCCGGCCAGGATCAGTTCGCGGACCTTGCGGGAGTCCTTGCCCAGCACGGTGTCTCGCCAGACCGGTGCGGTCGCGGTATACAGGTGAATCACCACCTCGTTGGCCAGCCCGCGTACCGATTCCACCGTCCGGGCGATCAGATCCCGCCGCGCGGGCGTGAATACCACCACGGTGACGTCCGGCGGCACGATCCGGGTATCGGCCAGTACTCGCACGAAATCGAAGTCGGCTTGTGAGGCCGAGGGGTAGCCGACCTCGATCTCCTTGTACCCCATAGCGGCAAGCAGGCCGAAGAACCGGAGCTTGCGGCCGGGGTCCATGGGTTCGGCCAGAGCCTGGTTACCGTCGCGCAGGTCCACCGGCACCCACAGCGGGGCCTGCCGGATCCGGGCACCCGGCCAGTGCCGCTCCTGCTCGGGCATCTGCACACGATCGTGGATATCGCGGTACCGGTGCGACGGCATCTGTGAGCGCCGCTGCCGGAACCAGTCCGGCGCGGTCTCGGGGACAGCGCCGGCGGGGGTATCGATGGTGGGGTATGTCTGCATGGCCATGGGGATTCGCCCCGGCCCTTCCTGTTCGTTCGGCCGCACGGAGACGGTGATCGGCCGACGACAAGACCCCACGACGGGGTGGCCGATCGTTCAGGCCCCGCCGTGGCGGCCGAGGAGAAGCTGCTGCGACATATGGCAGACTGTACACAACTCCTCAGACAAGTAGCGAGGTTCGGATGGTTATCCAGGTGCGACGCCACCCCTTGGCCGAGCAAGCAGCCGATCTACTGCTGGCGCGGATCCGCGCCGGCGAATGGCCGCTCGGGCATAAGCTGCCCGGCGAGACGACGCTCGCCGCTCAGCTCGGCGTAGGCCGTTCGACACTGCGCGAGGCCGTACGCGTCCTCGCCGGTAAGGGCGTCCTCGCCAGCCGGCAGGGTGCGGGCGTCTTCGTCACGGCGCTCGATATCCCCGAAGACTGGGATATCGTGCTGCGCCGGGCCACCATCGCCTCGGTGCTCGAAGCCCGGATCGCCATCGAGGCCGAGGCCGCCGCGTTGGCCGCGCAACGACGCACTCCGGCCGATCTGCGAGCCATCCGGCGGGCGCTGTCGGCACGAGCCGCCGAGAACCGCACGATCGCCGACCTCGTCGATGCCGATACCGGGTTCCACCGCGCGGTCATCGTGGCCGCCCACAACGACATCCTGACCCAGCTCTTCGATACCTTCCTCCCCCGATCCCGCGCCGCGATGATCGATATGCTGCAACTCCGCCCGATGCCCGCCCCGGACGAGGATCACGCCGCACACGAACGGCTCGCCACGGCGATCGCCGCACACGATCCCGCGGCCGCGGCCACGTACAGCCGCGCTCACCTCCACACCATCAAGGAAGCCTTTACCTGAGCGCGTCTCCCGAACGGTCACGGTGGTGATTGCCGAAGAGTACGGAGGAGGCGACCGTCGAGCCACCAGCGACGCCTCACAGACAGAACCCTGCCCCGGCCCCGAAGGAAGAACAGTGAGCAAAACCGTTCTGGAACTGACCGACGTCACCTTCCGGCGCGACGGCATTCCGATCATCGACGGCATTTCGCTGACGGTCCGCACAGGAGAACACTGGGCACTGCTCGGCCCGAACGGGGCAGGTAAGAGCACACTGCTCGGTTTCTGCGGCGCGCTCACCCATCCCACCAGTGGTACGGTTCGCATCCTCGGGGAACAACTCGGGCGAGTGGAACTGCAGAAACTGCGACGCTCCATCGGGCATGTGAATCCGCGTCATCCGCTGCGGTCGCCGCTGACGGCGCAGCAGGTCGTCCTCACCGGGCTCACCGGCACGGTCGACATACCGATGCGCTGGACACCGCACCCGGGGGAAATCGATGCGGCGACCGATGCGCTCGAGGCGGTCGGGATGGCCGCGAAGGCCGAACGAACCTGGCCCGCACTCTCCCAGGGCGAGCGGGGCCGGACACTGATCGCCCGCGCGCTGATCACCACACCACGGCTGCTGCTACTCGACGAACCGACCACCGGTCTCGATGTGGCCGCGCGCGAACAGCTGCTACACACCATCGACACCCTGGACCGGACCTTGCCCGACCTCGCGTCCATCCTGGTGACCCACCATCTGGAGGAACTGCCGACGAGCACCTCCCATGCGCTGCTGATCGCCGAGGGCCGTTCGGTCGCCGCCGGGGGCGCCGACCGAACCATCACCACGGCAACGATTTCCGCGACGTTCGACCATCCTGTCCGGGTCGACCGGCAGGGCGGCCGCTGGTCCGCCCGGTCCCCGCTGACCCAGCCGGTGGCCTGAGCCCTACACTCGGAGCCCGGTGCCCACCGAAATCCCCCTTTAGATACACAAGGCATCGTGTGTATCGTAATGAGGGTGACCACAGCCAGCCGCACCTCCCGACCACCCGGCCGCCCCGCCTCGGCCACCCGAGAAGAAGTCGTCGCCCTGGCCCGGCAGGCCTTTCTGACAGGCGAACGGGTCGATGTCCAGGCGATCGCCGCCCAGCTCAAGTTGAGCCGCGCCTCGATCTACCGCTGGTTCGGCTCCCGCGACGGCGTCCTGGGCGCGGTCCTTTCCGGAGAGTTCGAATCACTCATCGAACGCGCGGACGACCGGCGCAAGGATACGGGTGCCCGGCGCATCCTCACGGTGCTCGACCGGGTCAACCGCTGGATGGCCGGAAACGAACCCTTCCGTCGTTATTTCGAGAACGAACCGCTGGCCGGGCTGCGCATCCTGACCTCCAGCGACGGCCCGGTCCAGCCGCGCGTCCTGAGGGCGGTGGAACAGCTCATCACCCGCGCCGAGGAACAAGATGGATACATACCGCAGCTGGAACGTCCCCTACTCGCCTACTCGCTGGTGCGACTGGGTGAGGCATTCCTCTACCACGACAACGTGACCGGTCTGCGCGGCGATGTCGACCGGCTGCACCAGGTGCAGGCCGCGCTGCTGGGCATCGACCTCCCACGGAAATAGGCCGCGCAGAGGCATGAGTACCGACAGCATGCGCCCGGGTCCGCACACGGAAGCCGCGGGGGTTGTGCTCGCCGCCGGCGCCGGCCGCCGGTTCGGCGGGCCGAAAGCCGAGGTGTGGTTCGACGGGGAGCGGCTGGTGGACCGCGCCGTCCGGTTGCTGCGCGACGGCGGTTGCGCGCGCGTGGTCGTGGTGTCGGGGGCGGTGACGTTGCGGGTCGGGAATGCCACGGTGGTGCACAACCGCGACTGGGCTACCGGTATGGGTTCGTCACTGGTGGCCGGATTACGGGCGGTCCACGAAAGCGCGGCGGTGGTGGTGCCGGTCGATATGCCCTGGCTGGGGTCGGGTGCCGTACGCCGGCTTCTCGACAGCCGGGCACGCCTCGCCGTGGCGACCTACGGCGACCGCACCGGACACCCGGTACTGCTCGGATCCGAATACTTCCCCGCAGTGACGGCCACGGCGGTCGGCGATATCGGCGCACGTCAGTTCCTGACCGCCAATCGTGAATCGGTTCAGTATGTTCCGTGCGACGACACCGGCTCACCCGACGACGTCGACACCCCACAGGACCTGATCCGCTGATCCCCGGACCGCTCCGCCGCGCCGGGCGCGTGGATCGGCCGGCCGGTCGCCGACAGAGACTTCGCCGAACCACCGTGCCGGTGCGCGATGATCTCCGCGCCGATGGCAACCGCCGTCTCCTCCGGGGTGCGGCCACCCAATTCGAGTCCGATCGGGGAATGCAGCCGAGCAAGTTCGGTCGCGGTGACACCGGCCTCGAGCAACCGGGCCCGGCGCTCGGTATCGGCCCGGCGCGACCCCATCGCGCCCACATACGCGACCGGCAACCGGAGCGCTTCGATCAGAACCGGGATATCGAATTTCGGATCGTGGGTGAGCACGCACAGCACGGTCCGCGAATCCACCTCGGTGGTGCGCAGATACCGGTCCGGCCATTCGGTGACCACCTCGTCGGCATCCGGGTACCCGGCGCGGCCGGCGAAAACCGGCCGGGCCTCGCAGATCGTGATGTGATATCCCAGCAGGCGCCCCACCCGGGCGAGCGCGCCGGCGAACACATTCGCGCCGAAAACGATCATCCGCGGCGGGGCGGCGAAGGATTCGACGAACAGCTCCCGGGCCGATGCACCGCATCCGACGGTCCGCATTCCGCAGGAGCCCTGGAGCAGCACGGTGCGGGCGAGGGCCACCGTCGAATGCGGTGGGCCGCCCGCTGATCCGATCGCCCGATCCGCCGCGACGGCGACCGTCTCACCGGTCGCGAGATCGCGAGCCAGGGCGGTGGGACCGGGCGCATTCAGCGCCGCGTCGAGCACCGGCCGCTCGGCCGCGCCGACCCGCTGAACGAAAACCTCGAGTTCACCGCCGCAGGTGAGTCCGACGGCGAAGGCGCCGGAATCGCTGTACCCGAAGCTCTGCCGGACGGGCGTTCCCGAGGCCAGCACCGCGGTGCACAGATCGTAGACGGCGCCCTCGACGCATCCGCCGGACAGGCTTCCCCGGACCGCTCCGGCGGCGTCCACTGCCATGCTGGCCCCGAGCGGCAGTGGCGCACTCCCGCGGATATTCACCACCGTCGCCAGGGCGTAATCGACCCCCTCGGCATGCCAGCCGGCAAGATGCACAGCCAATTCGCGCATACGTCACCTCCTCGCCGTAGCGGTAGCCGGAAACCTCGGACCACATGCGAGAATATCACTTCCCTAAATCGACATTGTAATTCTTACATCCGGCATATCCTGTATTGACACTGCGGAGAGGCCGATGCTAAACAAGTGCTCAGCATCAGTGTGCAGAACTCGCAACACCGGACCGCCGACAGGGCCGGACCGGCCGAATCGGGGACCGCACAGCGGTTCCGGGCGCCCGCACGCCGATACCCGCGATATCCCGCGAACGGAGGAACGCACCGGATGGGTCGACACAAGCTGTTCCGCAGCGCCACACCCCCCCACCCCGACGCGACGGAGCCGACGATGAGCACAACCGAGAAAACGACGGCGGTCGGCGCACGCGTCCCCCGGATCGAGGATCTGCGCCTGCTCACCGGCGCCGGCACCTTCGTCGACGACATCACCCGCCCCGGCATGGTCCACGCCTGTTTCGTCCGCAGCCCGCTGGCCCGGGCCCGGATCACGGCGATCGACATCACCGAGGCCGCCGCGCTCGACGGTGTCGTGGCGGTCTACACAGCCGCCGACCTGAACCCCCTGGTCACCGAGATCTCCTACGCCCTGGACACTCCGGGCTTCCCGGAGGTGCCCCGGCCGCCGCTGGCCGAGGGCGAGGTGCGTTTCGTCGGCGACCCGGTCGTCCTGGTGGTCGCCGCCGACCGCTACATCGCCGAGGACGCCGCCGAACTCGTGGTAGTCGACTACGACCCGCTCGAACCCGTCGTCGACTACGAAACTGCCGGTGCCGCCGCCGAACTCGTTCACGCGCAGCATCCGGGCAACTCCGCCGGCGGTCTGGCCGGCCGGGCCCCCGCCGATCTCGCCCCGGTCTTCGACGCGGCCCCCCACGTGGTGCGCCAGACGGTGCACCAGCAGGCCTACGCGCCGGTCCCGCTGGAAACGCGCGGTATCGTCGCGGAATGGACCGCCCCCACCGGTGAGATGACCATCTGGACTTCCACCCAGTCGCCACACGAGGTACGCGGCTTCTGCTCCCGGCTGCTCGGTGTCGACGAGCACCGGGTCCGGGTGATCGTGCGCGATACCGGTGGCGGATTCGGCCAGAAAGTGGCACCGCAGCGTGAGGAAACCTGCGTGATGCTGGCCGCCCGTACCCTGCGACATGCCGTGAAATGGATCGAGGACCGGCAGGAGAACCTGATGGCCGCCGGGGCCGCCCGCCACGAACACGGCGAGGTCGCCATGGCCTTCGACGACGACGGCCGCATCCTGGCCGCCACCATCGAGCATGTACAGAACGTGGGGGCCTACCCGATCCCCTCGCCCCTCACCGCCTCGATCGCGGTCGGGATGCTGTTCCCCGGCCCGTACCGCATACCGGAAGCCGGATTCAGCACCGCCTCGTACTACTCGAACACCGTCGGCCGGGTCGCCTACCGCGGTCCCTGGCAGTTCGAATCGGTATCCCGCGAATTGCTGCTGGATACCGCCGCCCGCCGGCTCGGCCTGGACCCCGTGGAGCTGCGCCGTCGGAATATGCTCAGTCACAAAGAGATGCCGGTCGCCAACCCGAACGGCATGCCCTACTCCGACGCCTCCCCGCTGGAGACCTTCGAACAAGCGCTCCGGATCCTCGACTACGACGCCTTCCGTGCCGAACAGGCCCGGGCCCGCACCGAAGGCCGCTATCTGGGCGTCGGAACGTGCACCTATGTGGAACCGACCACCGGCAGCACCCCCTTCCTGAGCACCGAGGGCGCGACCATCCGGATCTCGGCCACCGGCAAGGTGAACGTCTACCTCTCGGGCGGTTCGGCGGGTAACAGCTTGGAGACCACCGCGATCCAGCTCACCGCCGACGCGCTCGGCGTGGATATCGCCGAGGTGCAGACCGTCCAGGGCGATACCGCAGTGGCCCCGCAGGGTGGCGGCACCAACGGGAGCCGGTCCGGTTCCATGGTCGCCGGCGCGATCGCGCAGACTGCGGAAGTACTGCGCGAGCGAATCATCGCGATAGCGGCACATCAGCTGGGCGCCGAAGTCGAGGACGTGGAGTTCGCGCACGGCCGCGCCGGAGTCGCGGGGACCGGGAAATCATTGTCGCTGGCCGAGATCGCACAGATCGCCTACTTCCGGACCGAACTCCTACCGGTGGGCGTCCCACCCGGTCTCGAGGCCACCGGACGGCACCGCGCCGATCAGATGATGATCTGGGCCAACGCCACCCACGTCTGCACCTGTGAAGTCGATATCGCCACCGGGGCGGTGCAGCTGCTGCGGTTCGTCGTGAGCGAGGACGTCGGGCCGATGATCAATCCGAATGTGGTGGAGGGCCAGATCTACGGCGGCACCGTGCAGGGTATCGGCGGCGCACTCTACGAGCATCTGGCCTACGACGATGACGGGAACCCGGTCGCCACCACCTTCCTGGACTACCTGCTGCCCACCGCGGCCGAGGTCCCGGTGATCGAACTCGGCCATACCGAAACACCGAGTTCCGGGCCGGGCGGGTTCAAAGGTGTCGGCGAGGGCGGTGCGATCGGCTCGACACCCGCGGTTCTCAATGCCGTCGCCGACGCGCTGGCGCCGTTCGGCGTGCAGATCGACCGGCTCCCCCTCTCCCCGGCCCGGATCATGACCATGATCGACGCGGCCCGCACGAACGGGAACACGGAGGTGACAGCATGAAACCGGCGGCCTTCGAGTATCACGCCCCCGCCACCGCGGACGAGACAGTGGCCCTGCTGGCGGATCTCGGCGAAGAAGCCAAGATCATCGCCGGCGGGCAGAGCCTGGTTCCGATGCTGGCGTTGCGGCTGGCCGTTTTCGACCACCTGGTCGACCTGCGCCGCCTGCACGACCTCCGGGGCATCGAAACCCGTGGCGATTCGGTATGGGCCGGGGCCGGCACCACGCATGCCGCGGTGGGCCGGTCCGCCGAGATCCGCCGAGACGTGCCACTGCTGCACCGCGCGACCCCACTGATCGGCCACTTCCAGATCCGCAATCGCGGCACCCTCGGCGGCGCTGTCGCCCACGCCGACGCCGCCGGCGAATATCCCGTGGTGGCGCTGACACTCGATGCGCGGATGCACACCTTGTCACCGCGCGGCACCCGCGATATCGCAGCGGCGGACTACTTCACCGGAATGTGGAGCACCGCGATGGAACCCGACGAACTACTCACCGGGATCACCTTCCCGGTGTGGCGGGGACGCACCGGATTCGCGATCGAGGAATTCGCCCGCCGCGCCGGTGATTTCGCCATGGCCGGCGCGACGATCGCGATCCGGCTGGACGCGGACTCCCGGATCGAGCGGGTCGCGCTGGGACTGTTCGGCCTGGCACCGACCCCGTTGCGGGCCACCACCACCGAATCCGAGGTAGTCGGGCGCCCGGCGGCCGAGATCGATCCGGCGGAGGTCGGGCGGTCCGCCACCGCGGCACTGAACGCTGTACCCGCCGATATCCACGGGTCTGCCGAATTCCGGCGCCGGATCGGGGCGGTCATGGTCGCGCGGGCCTGGGCCCGCGCGGTAGAGGAGGCGAGTAATGACTGATATCGAGATCTCGGTGGTGGTCAACGGGATCCGGCGCCGGGACCGGATCCCGCCCCGGCGCACCCTGGCCGACTACCTGCGCGAGACCTGCGGACTCACCGGCACCCATCTCGGCTGCGAGCACGGTGTCTGCGGCGCCTGTTCGGTCCTGCTCGACGGGGCGGCGGTGCGCGCCTGCCTCGTTTTCGCGGTCCAGGCCGACGGCGCCGAAGTGACCACGGTCGAAGGCCTGGCCGAACCGGACGGCCGGCTCTCATCGGTGCAGCAGGCGTTCCGCGACCACCACGGCCTGCAATGCGGGTTCTGTACACCGGGATTCGTCGTCTCCGCCACCGCCTTCCTCGCGGAGAACCCCGACCCCGGCGACGACGAGATCCGCGAGGCACTGTCCGGGAACATCTGCCGGTGCACCGGCTATCAGGGCATCATCCGGGCCGTCCGGGACGCCGCCACCGGGCTCGACGCCGAAACCCCCGCGACCCCGCAGGCCTGAACCGGCCCGCCGAAGCCAAGGACCGCGTATGAAACTCGAGAACACTTTCCAGATCCCCGTCCCCGCCGACGACGCCTGGCCTGTTCTGCTCGACCTCGAGCGGCTCGCGCCCTGCGTTCCAGGAGCTACCCTCACCTCTCGGGACGGCGACGACTTCCACGGCAAGATCAAGGTGAAACTCGGGCCGGTGGGACTCACCTACAACGGTGTCATCAAGATCCTGTCCCAGGACGCGGACGCCAAAGTCGCGGTCCTCGAGGGCGGCGGTCGCGAAACCCGCGGCAACGGCACTGCGAAAGCGGTGATCACCTGCCGCCTGGTCGAGTCGGGTGGGATCACCGATGTTTTCGTCGACACCGATCTGGCGATCACCGGGAAACCCGCCCAGTTCGGCCGGGGTGCGCTGGCCGATGTGGCGGGCACGCTGATCGGTACCTTCGCCGACAACCTCGCCGCGGAGATCACCTCGTCGGCGGGCGGGGTCGCCGACGAGGCGAGCACCTCCACCCCCGCCAGCGCACCTACCGAGGTTGCCGGCGCCAAGCCGTCTGCCACTGCCACTGGCGCCGGCGCCGGCGCCGGGGCCGGGGCCGGGGCCACCGGGTCGGCATCGACGCCCCGACCGGCGCCTATCGCCGCGCGACCCGCCGCCGAGCCCATCGACCTGATGGCGGTTGCCGGACTCTCTACCAACCGTCAACTCGTGATCGCGTTGGCCGCGGCCTTACTGGTGATCCTGTTCCTGCTGGCTCGGAACCGCCGGGACTGCTCCGGGTAGAGGCGCCCCGAACGAGCTCCTGCACGGTTCGCACCGGACCTCGGGTGGTCCGCATCCGGGCCGGGCGATATGGGTTTTCCATGACCGTCGACAGGGTCGAGCGCGAGCACGCCCCCCTTGCTCCCAGCCGATACCGAGGTCGATTTCGTCGTGTTCGTCCGCGCAGGCGCCGATTACAGGCTCCGGGTCCAGCACTGCGTCGGTTCTCGCTCCGGGTTGCGGCGGCACGATCCGCAGAGCTACGTCCGGCCGGCTGCAGACCGGTCAATCGTGTGTACAGACATGGCCGTATGTGTACGTTTGTCCATGGACAAACGTACACATACGGAGGGACCGGCCATGGCACTGGTAATGCTCGGGCTGGCGATCGTCGCCGAAATCGTGGGGACCAGCCTGCTCAAGGCCACCGAAGGCTTCACCAGACTCTGGCCGACCGTAGCCTCGCTGGCCGCGTACACCGTCGCCTTCGTTCTCCTGGCCCAGGCCATCGCCCGCGGAATGCAGGTCGGTTTCGCCTATGCGGTGTGGTCGGGCCTGGGCACGATCCTGATCGTCATCGTCGGCGCAGTGTTCCTGGGCGAATCGCTGGGCCCCGCCAAAATCGCCGGGGTGGCGCTGGTGGTCGCCGGCGTGATCACCCTCAACTTGGCAGGCGCGCATTGACACCCCGGGATCCGCACCGGCGCCGGCGCATCCTCGACGCCACCCGCGCCCTGATCCCCCGCCACGGAATCGCTGGGATCACCCACCGTCTGGTGGCAGCCGAGGCCGGGGTGCCGGTCGGCTCGACGACCTACTACTTCGCCGACCTCGCCGATCTCACCGAAACGGCGCTCACCGAAACCGCCGCGGCCACCCGCGCGGCCCTGGCGGAATGGGCCGGGGAACTGGCCGCCGGCGCCGACCTGCCTGCGACCCTGGCGGCGCTCACCACCGGCTATCTCGACCACCCCGAGCAGTTGCTCACCGTGAACGAGCTCTATCTCGCCGCGACCCGCCATCCCGAACTACGTCCGTTGGCCCGGGTCTGGTTCGACGGACTCGTCGATGTCCTCACCCCACATATCAGCCCCACGGCGGCCCGGGCGATCGCGATGTATCTGGACGGGGTACTGCTGCACGCCCAGTCCGGTGATACCGAGATCGACACCACCTCGCTCACCGCGCCCCTCGCCGCGCTCGCCGCCCTCGGCGACGCGCCGCCGGCCGCCTGACCAGGACGCACGCACCCGGCTCGGGCCGACGCCCCGGCTGGATCAGAACCCGTCGAAGAGCAACCGCACCGGCCGATGCGGACAGGACGGCCGGGCACAGATGCAACAGATCCTGACCCGCGCCGTGAACGCCGGGGCTGTCGTGCGCGTGAGCACGGCCGCCGGCGTACAACAGTGCGCCGGGCCGGGCGAGGTACCGGACCCGGCGCCGGCGGACCGGCTTCCGGCTCGACAGACCGGAACTGCTCGTGCTGCACGAATGGGGCCGTGGGCTGGCCGGCGGCGGGACGACGACGTATGCCGGCAAGGCCGCAGTCCGGCAGCAACCACCGAACGACTGCTTTCGGCGACGCCGGAGTGCACGAATCCGAATCCGGCAACCGCTTCGCACCCGGTCGGCACGGGCAGTACCGTGACCTCGAGCCGGGGAGAGCCGTCAGCCGCCCATGATGGCGTTCATGATCGTTCCCGCGCTGGTGGCGACAGCACCGCCCATCATGGCGCCGGCGATCTGCTTCGGCGCCGTCAGCGCGCCGCCGTTCCATTTCTCCCAGGCGAACTTACCGCCGCCGAACGTGATCGCGGTGACGCCGGAGAGCAGGACGAACCAGGTCAGATACCGGGTCATCTGGGTGATCTTGTCGGACAGTGGTGGTGCTTCGGGGGTGGGATTGCCGACTTGGGCGAGTGTCGTGTAGCTCTCGTGCAGCGCGGGAAGGCCGTCGTGCAGTGCGGTGAGGATCATGCTCATTCTGGTCTTGCCCCTCTCGGATGCCGGTGTATCCGGTGGCGGACGAATGCCGTTTCCGTAAAGCCGAACCCGATCGGTTATTGAAGCGCAATCGCGGCCTCTGTGGGGAGAGACTCGCCGATTTCTTCTGGTCAGCGCCGTAAATCCCGCGTGTCGCGGACGCGACACGCGGGGAGCGCTTCGAGACAGCACTCGATCAGCATCCGATTCTCCCGGTGGCCGCACGTGGTCGCCGCAGCGTTGCGGTTTCACAACAACCGCGTCACAGGCTCCCTGCGGCGGCGGACGCGTCCCCGGAGCCGCGTCTGCTGCCGGAGAACGGTGCCGCGGTCACATGCGGTGGCTCGCGGAGGCCGCTTCAGGAGGCCGGCGCCGCGGATACCCCGAGCAGCTCCATCAGTTCGGCGAAGGTCCGCGCGGAGGCCACCTGCCGGTCGGGCAGTTCGACACCATACTTCTTCTCGACCAGCACGATGATCGACAACACCGTGAGCGAATCGAGGCCCAGATCGGCCAGGGTCGCCTGAGCCGCGATGGCGTCGAACTGCAGATCGCAGTGGGTACGCAGGAATTCGGCGATGTAGTCGCGGATCGGCACTTCGGGCACGGCGGCCGGCCTTTCCCGGCACCCGGAACCGGTCGAGGAGGTGGGCAGTGGTCGGCCCGGTGGCCGACCCGTACAGGGTCTCGCGCCGAGACGACCGCCGGATGACCGCTACGCAAACAGAATTCATCCGCCGGTTGTCGGGCTCCGGAGAGCGCTTCACCAGGTGAGTACTGGTTTGATCACCGAACCCGCATGCTGGGCAGCGAGCGCCGCTTCGATTTCGGTATGGGGGAAGCGGGTCACCAGCCGGTCCACCGGCAGCTCTCCCTTGCCGTACAAGTCGAGCAGGTGCGGGATGAACACGGCCGGGTCCGCATCGCCCTCGAGACAGCCGCGAACCGTTTTGCCCTGCAGCACCATATCGCGCACGTCGATCGGCGGCACGCCGGCACCGAGGCCCACCGCGACTACCGTCGCCCCGGTCGTGAGGGCCGCGAATGCATCGGCCAGCACGGCGGGAACCCCAGTGGTGTCCAGGGCGTGTGTGGCCCCGCCACCGGTGATCTCCCGGACTGCGTCCGCGGTACCCGCGCCGCCCGGATCCAGGACGATTTCGGCGCCCAGATCGGCGGCCAGATCGCGCCGCGCCGCGGAGGTTTCCACCACGACGGTCCGCACACCGGGAACGGTGCCCGCGGCCAGCAGTGCGGCCGAGCCGACCGCTCCCCCACCGTAGATCGCCAGCCAGGCACCGGATTCCGGTCGCAGGGCGTTGAGTACCGCGCCCGCACCGGTCTGGAACCCACATCCGAAGGAGGCCACGACGGCCGGGTCGGCCGCCGGGTCGACGACGACGGTGTTGTCCGCGGTGGCCAATGCGTATCCGGCGAAACTGGATTGCCCGAAGAAACCGTCCCGCACCGGAGCACCGTCGACGGTGACGCGCGGCGATCGGTCGGCGCGGCGTCCGAAATGGTTGAGCACGGTCGAGTTCCGGCAGTAGGCGGGCCGCCCGGACGCGCAGTTCGGGCAGGCGCCGCAGTGCCGGAAGGTGAGGACCACGTGGTCGCCGGGGGCCACCGAAGTCACCGACGCACCGACCGCGGCGACGACTCCGGCGCCTTCGTGTCCCAGCAGCACCGGCCGGTCGGGTTTGCCCAGCACCCGGTTGACCAGATCGGTATGGCAGATGCCCGAGGCGAGGATGCGCACCAGGATCTCGTCGTCGCGGGGACCGTCGAGATCGACCGTTTCCGCGGTGAACGGTGCAGCCGGGTCCCGGGACAGGAGCGCCGTGGTCCGCATCGCTACACCCGTTCCAACAGGAAGTAGAAGTATTCGCCGCCGGCCAGGACCAGTTCCGGGCGGCCGTTCATGATGCCCATCAAGGTGGTGTCGTCGAGCCATTTGAAATGGTCGAAAACGGCGCGACCGTCGTAGACCATGGTGGCGGTGACCTCGCCGCGGAATTCGATATTCCACAGGGTTGCCTCGCCCCCGCCGAGTTCCACATCGGAGAACAGCGTGCCGTCTTCGGCCCGGCAGATCAACGGTTTCGCGTCGTCGAGCGCATGGAAGGTCTTGCCGTGCCAACGGCTCTTGGGCAGGGCCCGGCACAGTGGATGCCCGGTCCGGAACGCGTCACCGCGCCATTCGCCGAGAATGTCCTCCGCGCGCGCGGGCCGCAGCCGCGCCCAGAGGTCGTCGAGTTCGGCGACCGATACGCCCTCGGTCTGCTTCCGCAACTGCTGCCACCGTGGCGTGTCCACGCTCATATCTGTCCCATCGACCGGTTCGGCGAACCATTTGGTTCGGCAACGACCTTAGTTCCGAACCGGATGGTTCGGCAAGCTACGATTCCTCGTATGCGTGCGGCAGGCCAGGCGACCCGGGATCGGATACTCGCGGCGGCCAAAGCGGAATTCGCCGAATACGGCACCGCCGGTGCCCGGATCAATCGGATCGCCACGGCCGCGCAGGCGAGCAAGGATCGCCTCTACGCCTACTTCCCGGGCAAATCGGAACTGTACGCCGCGGTGACCGAACAGTGGACCGCGCAGACCACCGCCGAAACCGCCCTGCGCGCCGATGATCTCCCCGGTTACGTGGGCCGGCTGTTCGACCACTTTCGCGCCCACCCGGAGAACGCGCGATTACAGGCCTGGGCGGATCTGGAACCCGCCGACGAGCGGGGCGCACAAGTATTGCGCCGCACGGTGGACCTCAAACTGGCCGAGATCGAGCGCGGGCAGCACGCGGGGTCGGTCACCACCGACATCGCGGCGCCGACACTGTTGCGCATGCTCACCGAACTGGCCCGGAGTACCGCGGTCCACAGCGGCCGAGGGCCGGCCCGCCGGATCGCCGAGCAGCGCGCCGCCGTTGTACTGGCCGCCCGCCGACTGGTCGAACCCGCCGCCTGACAACGCCGGGGAGATCAGGCCGGACCGGCCGGGGCGTCACCATAGACCACCAGCCAGATCGAACGGCCCAGCGCCCGCGCCAGTTCCGCATCGGATATGCCGGTACGTACCGCGAACGCCGTGCTGATGGACCGCTCCACCATGGCCGCCAGCACGAGTGCTGTCGCGGCCGGATCCAGTTCGGGCGCCACGCGGCCCGCGGCACGGTCGACCTCGAGGCGATGGCGCACCAGATCGACGAATCCGGCGACCCGGCCGCGCCAGTAGGCACCGACATCACGGTCGTAGGCGGCAAGTTCGCTCAGTGCGAGCAGCAGGTACCGGTGCCGGCGAAAACCCGCGATCATGGCGCTCATCGCGTTCCGCACCCCCACCTCGCGATCGGTGTGTTCGGCGTTCCACCAGCGCTCGGCGGCGGCGAACAGATCGCTGGTCGCCAATTCCGCCATTCGGATCAGCAATCGGCTCTTGTCCGGGAAGTAGCGATAGAAGGTGGATCGCGCCACCTCGGCGGTCGCGGCGATCTTCTGCACCGCGATCTCGGTGTACGGTGTGCCGTCGGCGAGCAGATCCTCGACCGCGCGCAGAACCCGCTGCTCGAACTCGGCCCGGCGATCGTCGGCCGGTTTCCGGGCGGGCCGGGGGGCGCGGGTCAGCGAGGGCATCCGAGGACCGCCGTTTCGCTCGACCATTGTGGTGGATATCCGCTCGCAAGGTCCATGGATCCATTGTGCCCGCCGTCCGGCGCAGGCCGCGGTCGCCGGGCGGACTCGGATCACTACCACCGGCGCGCACCGCCATCGCGGAAAACTGTGCGGGACAGTGCGGCCCGGATGGTTGACAATGCCGCCACCGCACCGCACCATCAATCGGACATAGTGTCCGAGACTCGATGACCGAGGCGGTTCGTATGACTGACTCCCCCGCCGCGGTCGAACAAGCCGATGTCGTGGTCGTAGGTGCCCGCTGCGCGGGCTCCGCCACCGCGGCCACACTGGCCCGGGCCGGACGCCGGGTCGTCGTCCTGGAGAGCACCCGTTTTCCGTCGGACACTCTGTCCACCCATCTGTTGTGGCCGGCCGGGGTCGCCGAACTGTCCCGGCTGGGCGCGCTCGACGCGGTATCCGGACTCGGCGCTCCCCCACTGACCCATGCCTTCGCAGCGGGCTCCGGGCATACGATCGCGACACCGTTTCCCGCGGTGGAAGGCATCGACTACACACTGTGCGTCCGCCGGACCGGCCTCGATCACGCGCTCGTCCGCACAGCCACCGATGCCGGGGCCGACGTACGGCAGCGCTGCCGGGTGACCGAACTGGTCTGGGATGGTGCACGATGCACGGGCGTCCGCTACACGGGACCCAGGGAACGCACCGTCGAACTCCGCGCCGCCTTGGTGGTCGGAGCAGACGGCCGGCACAGTACCGTCGCGCGACTGGCGGGCGTGGAGACACCGTACGAAGCCGAACCCAGCGGTCGCGACTGCTATTTCGCGTACTGGCGCGACACCTCCAGCGAATGGCGTTCCACCGCCGCGCAATGGCGAGTGGGGTCCGATCTCGGCACCGCTTTCCCCTGCGACGGCGGCCTGCTGCTCTGTCTGGTCCAGCCACCCGCTGCCACCGGCAGGCTCCGGCCCGGTGACGCCGAACGCCGCTACACCGCGGCCCTGGAGCGGATCCCGCCACTGCGCGAACGTCTCCGTGGCTGTGAACGGACCGGGCGGGTGCGATCGGCCACCGGAATCATCTCCTATTTCCGGCGGTCGACCGGGCCCGGCTGGGCGTTACCCGGCGACTCCGGGCATTTCAAGGATCCGGTGACCGCCCAGGGCATTCGCGACGCCCTGCACTACGGCCGCCTGCTGGCCGAACAGGTGGCCCCGGTGCTCGACGATCCTGCGCAACTGGACCACACGCTCGCCGCCTGGGAAAAGCGCCGCGTCCGCGAATGCCGGGAGATCTATCACTGGACCAACCGGCTCGCTCGCGGTACGGCGATGAGCCCGCTCGAGGTCGAGCTGTATCGCGCCGCGACAGCCGACCCCGAGCTCGCGGCAGTCACCACCGGAATCTTCTCCCGCACCAGACGTCCCGCCGAGCTCTATACACCGGCCCGGATGGCCCGGCTCACGACCGGCGCCCTGTGGCGGCACCGCCGCCACCCCGCGCCGGTACTCCGCGATATAGCGCACGAGATCGCCGCTTCCGCCCACGAATTCCGTACGTCGTGCACCACCCTGCGCGGCGCCCCATCCGTCACCGGAACCTCGACCGTTTGACCAGGAGAGCACCATGTCGGATCAGCTGCCGAAGACGTCAGCATCGATCGACCGCCGCACCGCGCTACGCGGAGCACTCGCCGGCGCAGCGATACTCGCGTCCGGCCCGGCGGCCGCCACCGCGGCCCCGGGCCGGCACCGAACTCCCGGGCTACGCACCGGCGGTAAGGAGGTCGCGATCTTCGGCGGCGGAGTGGCCGGATTGTCGGCCGCCCACGAGCTCGCCGAACGCGGCTTCCGGGTGACCGTCTACGAACCGTCCTATCTGGGCGGAAAGGCCCGCAGTATGGGAGTTCCCGGCACCGGGTCCGGCGGACGCGCCGATCTTCCCGGTGAGCACGGGTTCCGGTTCTTCCCGGGCTGCTATCAGAACATTCCCGACACAATGCGCCGGATCCCGTTCCCCGGCAATCCGAACGGTGTCCTGGACAATCTGATCCGCGTCGAGGGGACCGTTGCCGGCTTCCGCGACCGGCCGCCGATTTTCGCGCCCGTGGAGATCGCCGGGCTCGACCAGCTCACGCCGGAACTTCTGCAGCACAGCATCGTCAGTGCATTCGGCTTCATCCCGGAACTGCCGCCGCACGAACTCGCCTTCTTCGGCAAACAGATGCTCATGTGGTTCACCTCGAGTACCGAACGGCGGTTCGGGCAATGGGAGTACCTGACCTGGGAGCAGATCATGCGGGCCGACGGAAAATCCGCGGCCTACCGGGCATATCTCGTCAACGCGCTCACCCGCATCACGGTGGCCGCCAAACCGCATCTGAGTTCGGCACGCACCATCGGCACCATCGGCGAGGCGCTGGTCCTCGCCGGGACCGGACTGATTCCGCAGTTCTCCGGTGGTGTGGACCGAATCCTGAACCGACCCACGAACGCGGCGTGGATCGACCCGTGGGTGGTCTATCTGCAGTCGCGCGGCGTGCAATTCGTCATGGGGCAGCGGGCGAGCCGGCTGTCCTGTGCCGGCGGCCGGATCGACTCGGCCACCGTCACCGACGCGCAGGGCACCGCGACTTCTGTGATCGCGGACCACTACGTCTGCGCCATGCCGGTGGAGAAAACAGTGCCGTTGCTGACCGGCCAGATCCTGGACGCCGATCCGCACCTGGCCGGGATGCGGGAACTGCTCACCGACTGGATGGTCGGCATCCAGTTCTATCTGCGCCGTCCCACCGAGATCCCGGAGGGGCATATCGCCGCCTTGGGCTCACCGTGGGCGCTCACCGCGCTGCGCCAGGCACCGATGTGGGTCGGCGATTTCGCCGGCCAGTACGGCGACGGGTCGGTGCAGGAATGCTTCTCGGTGGATATTTCCGATTGGGACACCCCGGGGATCCTGCACCAGCGTCCGGCCAAACAGTGCACCGCCGCGGAGATCGCGGCCGAGGTGTGGGCCCAGCTGAAAATATGGCTGAACACCGGCACCGGCTGGCTGCGCGACGAGGATATCCATTCCTGGCATCTGGACCCGGGTATCAGCTGGTCCGGCGGCACCATTCACAACGAGACACCGTTGCTGGTCAATACGGTCGGCTCCTACGATCACCGACCGCATGCACATTGCGCCGTTCCGAACCTGTTCTTCGGCGGCGATCATGTGCGCAGTCATATCGACCTGGCGACCATGGAGAGTGCCAACGAATCCGGCCGTAACGCCGCCAATGCCATCATCGACGCCACCGGCGACCCCGCCCCGCATGCCTCCGTGTTTCCACTGGTCGCGTTGCCGGCGTTCGAGGCGGCCAAGAAGCTCGACGCCGACCGGTTCCGGGCGGGACTTCCGCACATACTGGATATCTGACGGCCGATTCGGCTCGGTGCGCAAGCACGAACGCAGCACCGGTGCGGCATATGCAGGGTTACGCCGGCGGCAGACGGCACCGCGCCGCGGCGTGTCTGCGTCGATTCGCCCGAAAGCATTCTCTATCGTATCCGGTTCTTCGAGAATGGGTTCCGGGCCGAAATCCGGCCGCTGGGGACCAGCCGGCGTCACCCCGCCGGCAGAACATGTGGGGAAATATCATGAGAATCAAGCACATCGCCGCAACTGCGCTCATCTCCATCGGCGCTCTCGGTGCGGCCACGGGCACCGCGCAGGCCGATCCGCAGGCCGCCCAGGTGGCCGTGCGCGGCACCGAGCAGGGGGTCGGCTATGTCGTCGCGCCGAACGAGGCGGGCACAGCAATCGTCACGACGCTGGACACCGGCAGTTTCCGGCTCACCGCGGACGGGGCCGCGGTCCTGCTGGCCGACGCGTCGGGGCATCCGCTCACCACTCTGCCGCTCGGGGTCTCCGCCGCGGGCGGCACCGCGCCGTTGGCGGCCGCAGTCTCCGCGGACGGCCGGGCCCTCACCCTCACCCCGGAGGCCGCCACACCGGCGGGTAAACATATCGCGCAGCTGGTCGCCGATCCGGGCACCGAAGCCCGCAAAATGCACAATGCCGGGATCGGCGCACTGGTCGGCGGCGGTATCGGCGCGGTACTCGGCTTCTTCCTCGGCGGTGTCGGCGCATTGATCACCATCCCGATCGGCGCGGGTATCGGTGCGCTGATCGGCTATTCCACTCCATGACATCGGAACTCGGCCGTGCACTGTCGGTGGGACAGCGCACGGCCGGGTCGATTCCGCACCGCGGCGCCGCCGATTCTGTTGCCGCCGAACCGATATGAACCGGTCCGTCGCCGGCACACCGCCGCTTCGCGGCGCAGTTTCTGTCAGACCCCCGCAGTAAAATAATGCAGGTAGGACACAGTCGGAGGGTGAGTCGTGATCGGCCGAACGATCACGGCGGATAGCCTCCGGCGCATCGGAACCGGGGGTTCTGTGATGAGTGAATTCGGACAACAACAACGACTGCTGCCGCCGCGTCAGCACGGCACCTCGTGGCGTGAATCGGAGTATCGGACCATCGTGTCGGAACTACGAGCCGGCAAGGACCTGACCGCGATAGCCGACGATCTCGGCCGCACACCGTCGGCTGTGCGGGCCGCACTACGAAATTTCATCCCCCCGCAGGAGCGGGTCCGCACCGCCGAACGCGCGGGATGGATCCGGGATCGGCTGGCCGCCGAACCGGAATGGGACTGGTGGGCGACAGTCGTGGACAACCACCGCCACGGGCCGTCCGCACTGTGGCTCACCGAACACGAGCACCTCACCCGGCAGGCGTGGCGCGAGCGTACACCGATGCCGGTACTCGCGCAGCGGCTCGGCACCGCGGAGATCGAGGTGGCCGGATTCCTGCGTGCGCTGGGGCTCGCCGAGAGCCTGGCCGAAGTGGCCGACCGGCTCGGCGCCACCCCCGGGCAGGCGCTGGCCAAACGGGTGAACGCGGCTCGGGACCAGGATCTGTCCGGTGGCTGGGTTCTGGTCGTCGACGGTGCGGCGGGAACCGTGCAGCATCGCAGCGCGCCGATCCGGCGGCATGTCTCGGTGCACGAGAGCCGGGCCGCCGCCGAGGACGGTCGCGATCGAGTGCTGTACCGGCACCGCCGGAATGTCGGTGACAGTTCCGCGCCGGTGTGGTGGACCATCGCCCACCGCGGCGTCGGCGATACGGCCGGGCGAACCTACTGCGGGGTGTACGCCCCCCAGGCGGCCCCCAGCGGTGTCCGCGCGGAGGCCCTCGAGGTCGGCGATCGCCTCCGTATCGCGGGATCGGACGGTCACCCGGTGGATGCGATCGTCGAATCGCTGACCCGGCGCGGTGAGGTAGTGCTCGCCGATCTCGGTCCGGTCGGCGACTCCCGGGTCCACCAGGTGATCGAGTTCGAGGCCGGAGAACGGGTGGAGGTTCTCGGCCGCGAGGCGTAGCCGGCGCGCCGCCGGGCCGCTACCGGCCTGTCCCGGAGCGGCCCGGCATGAGGGCGCCGGCGGCGACGATGGCCACCGTCATCACCAGTACCGCCACGAAAACCAGATGTACTCCTTCGGCCAGGGCAACGGGTGCGGGTACGGCCTCGTCACCGACCCGTGAGTTGACCAGCGCCCCGAACACGGCGACCCCCACCGCGCTGCCGATGGACCTGGCGAACATATTCGCCGAGGTCACCACGCCGCGCTCGTGCCACGCGGTGGCGGTTTGCGCGGCGATCAGGGTCGGGCTGGCCACCAGGCCCATCCCGAGACCGATCAGGAAACAGGTGGCCGCGATCTGTCCGATCGACGATCCGGTGTCGATGAACAGTGTCGCGCCAGCGCCGATCGTGGCGAGTGCACCGCCGAGGAGGGCGGTGAACCGGAAACCGATCCGCAGGTACACCCGGCCGGATTGAGAGGCCGAGATCGGCCACCCGAGCGTCAGTGCGCCCACGGTCAGGCCGCCGACGAGCGCACTCGCGCCCAGCACACCCTGGGTGAAGGTGGGAACGTAGGAGGTGAGGCCGAGCAGTAGCGCCCCGACCAGCAGCGAGATCGCCGAACTGGCCACCACCACCCGCCGCGTGAAAAGCCACAACGGCAGGATCGGGTTCGGCGCTCGGCGTTCCACGAGAACGAATGCCACCAGCGCGGCCACGCCGCCGGCAAAAATCCCGATACCGGCCGGCGAATCCCATGCCCACGACCGGCCACCTTCGAGCAGGCCGAGGATCACCGCGCCCGCCCCGGAAGTCAGCAGGATCGCGCCGGGATAGTCGAGGCGAGCCCGTTGCCGGGGGACGGTCTCGGTGAAATGGCGGGACAGCATCCAGGCCGCCCAGGCCGACAGCGGCAGATTGATCAGGAATATCCACCGCCAGCCGAGGTAGTCGGCGAAAACCCCGCCCAGCAGGGGGCCGGCCACCGAGGACAGGGCCCAGACTCCGGCGATATATCCCTGCGCCTTCGCGCGTTCGGCAAGGGTGTAGATATCCCCGGCGATGGTCATGGTCATCGGTTGAATAGCGCCCGCGCCGATTCCCTGAATACCCCGGAACACGATGAGCCACATCATATTCCCGGCCAGTCCGCAGAGCAGCGAGCCGAGGGCGAATACCGCGATCCCGAAGAGGATCACCGGTTTGCGGCCCACCATATCCGCGGCCTTACCGTAGATGGGCACGGTGACCGCCTGGGCCAGCAGATAGATGGAGAACAGCCAGGGGAACTGGGCGAAACCACCGAGGCTTGCGGTGATGGAGAGTACCGCGGTCGCGATGATCGTCGAATCCAGCGCGATCAGCCCGGTGCTCAGCATCAGCGAGCCCAGTATCGCACCACGATCGGAACGCAGCCCTACGCCGGCCTTTGCGGTATCCGCCACCACCGGCGCACCCCTCTCCGTACACAACAGACTCACCAACACGCCCGTTCGCTCACGCTATTCCCGGTGCGGCCGGTCGAGCGCCCGGATTTCCACATAGTGGGAGGGCCGTTGTCCACGGCACCGGCCTGAACCGGCTTGTACCGCGGAGCAGCCCTCCGGTGGCCCCTGTGCGGCCCCACAGCGGTACTGTGCCGCAATGTAACCCGCGGCCGGCATCCGCGGAATGACGGAATTCGGCAGTTCCCCCGCACTCCCGTCCGCCACCGTGCGCTGTGGGACCCGTGCGACCTACCCGCCGATCCGCTCGCCGAGGCCGGCTTCCCGGCCGGGTCGCAGCGGCGGATGTTGCCGCCGAGCCGAGCCGGGGCTGGTTGCGGCTGGGCTGGTTGCGGCTGGAGCAGCGGCGAGGCCGTGGTTCGAGTGCTGTTCACCATCGCCGGGCCTCCGGAGACCGTGGGCGGCGCCGAGGCCACTCGCACCGCGATCACCGTGGCGAACAGGACCGGCCGGCGGGTGCGGCCGCGGGCCGATGCCGTGGCCGACTGCACCGTTGTCCTGCCTATCGAGGCGGCGGGCTGATCCGGGTCCGGCTGGACAGGGCCGGTCCGGAAACCGGTGCAGAAGTCTGCGGCCGGACCGAGCGGGTGACAAGTGTCCTTACGCCTGCACTACCGGCCTGATCAGCGGATTTCGACCATAGTCCACACCACTGTGACCAGTCACAATGTGATCGGCGCGGCCCTTCACGGTCGTCCAGTCCAGTTCGCAAAGCGGTATCCGGTTCGATATGCACTCGTTACTGTGTAGCCGCAGTCTCACCATCCGGGGCAGAAGGAGTCAGCATGACCGTCGACACGACCAGATCCAAGCTGACGCTGTCCGGGCAGCCCATGTCCGCCCCGCTGCAGGATGTTCGCAAACTGTCCCGCCGGATGGTGGGCCATTTCGTGGAGAACGTGGTGCCGTGCGGGACCCTGCCCGGCGATGCCATCTACGGCGATGTCACCACCATCACCCGCACCTGCTTGGAACTGGCAGTCAGCATGCTCGACGGCAAGGACATCCCCGAGAAGACCCGAAGACTGGAGAGTGCCGCCGCCGGCTGGGCGCGGGAAGGGGTGCCGATCGACACCATCCACCACGCCGTCCACGAAGGGTTCCGGCTCGGCCTGGACCTGGTGGTGTCGCAGGCGACGGTCACCGACTATTCGGCTCTGGTCGACGGGGCGAAACTCGTCGTCGAAATGCTCGACAAGATGACGGTCTGTATTTCGATGGCCTATGTGCGGGAACTGCGTTCGGTGGTCAACGAACACCATACGGCGGTGCATACGCTCACCTCGGCTCTGCTGGGTGGGCACAGTACCTCGACCATGGCCCGCGAATGCGGTATCGAGATCGCCCCCGCGTATATCGTGCTGGCCGTGGCGATTCCGGCGCATCCCGACGAATCCGTTCCCGCGCTCGACGGGAAAGTGGTGGCCCGCCGCAAACTGCGCCGGGTGCAGGCGGAACTGGCAACCCGCTGTACCGACGCGGCGCTGTCGCTACTGAGCGTGGACGGCGGCACCGTGCTGCTACCGGCCGAAGCCCTCGGCGCCGAGGAGCTCGACGAATTGATTCCGTACCTGTCGCGGGCGGCGCAGGTGCCGATCAGTGCCGCCATTGTGGAAACGCCCACCGCGGATATCCCCGCGGCCGCCGACCAGGCCCACGAGCTGCTGGATATGGTGCAGCGGCTCGAATGCGTTCCCGGGCTCTACCGGTTCGACGATATGGCACTGGAATACCAGCTCACCCGTCCCGGGCCGGGCCGGGAATATCTCGGTTCGCTGCTCGAGCCGCTCGACGATCACCCGGAGTTGCTGGAAACGCTGCAGCGCCATATCTCCAACAATCTCAATCGCCAGCGCACGGCCCGGCTCATGCATATTCACACCAACACCATCGACTACCGGCTCAAGCGTGTGGCACAGCTGACCGGTTTCGACCCGACCCAGCC
Source organism: Nocardia speluncae NBRC 108251 (assembly GCF_001613245.1). Classification (GTDB taxonomy): domain Bacteria; phylum Actinomycetota; class Actinomycetes; order Mycobacteriales; family Mycobacteriaceae; genus Nocardia; species Nocardia speluncae. The sequence goes on from NZ_BDBZ01000002.1 coordinate 60,242, forward strand.
GTCGGGCCTGTGGTATCTGCGCTCCGCGCTCGTCGCCCGCAGTTATCGGGCGAGGTGAGAGCGTCAGGCGGGCGCCTGACCGCTGCGCACCTGCGCCACATAGGCTCGGGACACCGCGGCGGTCAGCGTATCGAGCACATCCACCACGAACGAGCCGTCGACACCACCGGATGCCGGGTCCGAACCTCGCAGTAGTGGCGAATCACGCAGCCCCAGCCCGCTTTTTACCCCCTCGTGCAAGGCATGCTGAATCACCTCGAGGGGAACCTCCTCGCCGGCCCAGCGCGCGGCCGCCACCTCGAGCCGGGCCAGCACCTGCCGGCCCGAGGGATCGGAATCGTCGAGCAGCGCCAGCGCCAGCCCCAACCCCACCCGGAATGCCGTCCCGAAATCCGCCACCGGCTGCGGCGCGCTCGCCGCGCCTGGGCTACGCACGGACCAGATCCGCAGCAACTCGGTGAGTTCCGGCACATCGAAGACGCCGTGGGGGTCCTCCGGTTCGGGGTCGTACTGCCCACTCGTGCACATCCGTGCTCCCTCCGCCAGCGACCGGCTACCGATATGGACAAACGTATAGTTATTCATGGTTCCGTGTACGACCCAACGCCCGGACTTCGGTTCACCTCGGAATACAATCGGCCAAAGATAGTGAAACGTCCCATCAACAGATATCCCGGCACCGTGGGACCGCCCACCCCGGCCGGAACGGAGTGACCGCGCTCCCGGCGCCGCGCGCCGCGGTGCCCTCCCCGGTTATGGTGCGGCAGTGGATACCGGTGATCTGATAGACCGCAGCAGTTCCATCGCGGAACGGCTCACGACGACCCAGGCGGCCCCACCGTCCTGGTTGGTACTGGCGACCGCGGTGGCGGCCCTGATCCTCGTCGGCTACGGCCCGCTGTGGCGGGTGACTCGTAATGTTGTCACCATTGCGCACGAGGGCGGGCACGCGTTGGTCGCGCTACTGAGCGGCCGGCGGCTCAATGCGATCACCCTGCATTCCGATACCTCCGGGCTCACCGTCTCCAGCGGAAAACCCTACGGGTTCGGCATGATCCTGACCGCGCTCGCCGGTTATCCGGCGCCACCGCTGGTCGGCCTGGGTTTCGCCGCCCTGCTCGGTGCCGGGCGGATCACCTTGATGTTGTGGATCGCGATCGCCGCCCTGGCCGTCATGCTGGTGATGATCCGCAATGTGTACGGCGTGGTATCCGTGCTGACCACGGGAGCCTTGGTTTTCGGGGTGTCCTGGTTCGGTTCCGATGCACTGCAAGCGGGTTTCGCATACCTGGCGACCTGGCTGCTACTGCTCGCCGGCAGCCGTCCGGTGCTGGAGTTGCAGCGCACCCGTTCCCGGATGCGCGACGGCACCACCGATGCCGATCAGCTGGCTCGGCTGACCCGGCTACCCGGCCTGCTGTGGGTAGGGGTGTTCCTCGCCGTCGCCCTCGGTGCGCTGGTGGCCGGCGCCGGGCTCCTGCTCTCGGCCACGGCCGGAATCTGCCTGCCGATTCCGGGCGGCACCGACTGCCCGGCCGGCTGATCGCGGTCCGGGTTATCGGGCGGTCTCGGCCTCGGCGAGGTCCTTCTTCCAGACCCGGAACCCCTCCTCGGTGCGGCCGCGCCGCCAATATCCGGAGATCGACGCGAATTCAGCGGGGATCTCGCGCTCCCGGCGAATATAGGGGCGCAGATTGTGCATCACGGCCTGCGCCTCACCGTGGATGAACACCTGAGCCTGCCCCGGCAACCATTGTGCGTCGCGCACCGCGGCGATCAGCGGCGCATTGTCCCCCGCCCGGTCGTCACCGACCTCGTGTGCCGCCCCACCACGATGTACCCAGGTGATATCGACCAGCGCCTTGGACGGTAGCGCGATCTCGTCGGACGCATCGGCGACCTCGACGAAAACCTTCGCGGGGGCACCCTCGGGCAGGGCTTCCACCGCGGCCGAGATCGCGGGCAACGCGGCCTCGTCGCCGGCCAGCAGATGCCAATCGGCGTCCGCACGCGGCGCGTAGGCCCCGGACGGACCGAAGAAGGTGATCTGCTCGCCGGGCCGGACGGTCGCCGCCCACGGTCCGGCGATTCCCTCGTCACCGTGCACCACGAAATCGATGGCGATCTCGCGGGCCACGGTATCCACCGAGCGGACGGTGTAGGTGCGCATCACCTCGCCGTCGGGCCGGTCGAACAGCAGCTTCACATAGGCGTCGGTGAATTCGTTCGCGGTGAAATCGTCGAATCCGGGATCGCCCAGATGGACGCGGACGAGATGTGAGCTGAGTTGCTCGGTCCGGGCCACGGTCATGGTCGTGCGTTTCCTGGCCATCCGGCCTCCTCACTAATTAGGTATACCTAAGCAACGTACCAGCCTCATCGGAGCCGCTGTGTAGCATCCGTCTCGTCCGGACCGAAATATGAGGCAATGAAGCCATTTCGGGCTAATCTCTCACCAACATCCGGACAGAGGCACCACCATGACCGCGGCTACCGTCATCCGAGCGCTGGCTCCCAGCGAACAGATCTTCGCCTTCAGCGAGGTTTTCGTCGGATATTGCGCGCGCCTATCCGGCCGATTGGACACCACCGCCCTGGCCGCCGCGTACGAGGCACTGGTCACCGCTCACCCGATGCTGGGCGCTCAGCTCGTCTCCAGTGAACCCTTCGGGCATACGCTGGTGGCCTCCGGCCCACCCGAGATCGTGCTCACCGTGGCCGACGGCGATCCGGAACTCCTGCTCACCGGCGCCGAACCCGACCAGCGGCGCGCCCTGGGCTCCGTCCATGTGGTGCGGTCGGCGACCGGCGCGAGCGTCACCCTGCTCGTCCATCACAGTATCGCCGACGCGACGCACGCGCTCCACCTCTACGAACAGCTGTGGCGGTGCTACTCGACCGCCACCACCGGCCGCGCGCCGTCCCTGCCACCGACCCGGCAGCCGCAGCCGGTCGAAGATCTGCTCGCCGCCCGCGGGATCATCCGCCGCCCCGTCCCCGGCCGGGCGGAACCGCCCCGCCACGAACCCCCGCTTCCCCCTCTCGACGCCCTCGCCACGAACGACCACGAATACCCACCGCTGATCACCACCCGGTGCCGTCTCAGCCGAGAGCACACCGGTGCGCTGGTGTCCCACGGGCACCGCACCGGGGTAACGGTGCACAGTCTGGTGGCCGCGGCGCTGCTGCTCACCGAAGCCGAGGCCCGCCGGCGTCCGGTGTCCGGCCTGCAGTGTTCGTATTCGGTAGATCTGCGGCGCCGCGTCCGGCCTGCGATCGAGCCGACCGAGGGCACCAATGTGCTGGGTTTCGCCGGTTACCGACCCGCGCCCGGCAGGACACATACCCTCACCTCGCTGGCGCGGGGTGTCTTCGGCGCGTTGCGGGACGGTCTCGCCACCGGCTACGTCCAGCAGACTCCGTTACAGCTGCCCGACACCCTGGCGGCACCGCCGGCGAACCCGTTCGACACGGTGATGACCACGAATTGGGGGCGATTACCCGGACTGTCCGGGCCTGCGGCCGAAATCGACGATTTCCGCACCACCATGATCGCCAAACCCGATCCCACCGGCCGCCGGCCCCCGCAGCCCGGTGGAGGAACCAGCATCGTCACCACCTACGACGATCGGCTCAGTATCGAGATCCACCACCCGCCGGAATTCGCCCCGGTCCAGCGTCCGCGCATCGAACGCCTGCGCGCGCTGCTCACCCGGCTCTGAGGCAGGTACCGACCCTTCGCGGTGCGGTCAGACTGCCTGCAGCGAAGCGAGTTCCAGCACGGTGATATCCGACGGTGCCGCGACCCGGACCGGCGGCCCCCAGGCCCCGGCACCCCGAGTGACGTACAGCGCCGTAGCACCGTAGAGTTCCAGCCCTGCCACGGTCGGGTTGGCCAATCGCGCCAGCAGGTTTCCCGGCCACAACTGCCCTCCGTGGGTGTGGCCGGACAGTTGCAGGTCCACGCCGTAACGCACCGAATCGTGCACCACCACCGGCTGGTGGGCAAGGAGAACACAGGCACGTTCGCTGTCCCGGCCGTCCAGTGCCGCCGCGAAATCGGGGCCGCGGCCGATGGTGCTGCCCGCGGGATCGTCGACCCCGGCGAGATCGAAATCGGGCAGGCCCACCCGTTCGTTGAGCAGGACCCGCATCCCGAGTTCCCCGACCCGGTCCAGCCAGGCGTCGGCATCGGAGTAGTACTCGTGGTTGCCCGGGACGAAGTAGGTGCCTAACCGGGCACTGAACCCGGCGAGCGGTTCGGTCTCCGCGCGCAGATCCGCAACGCTGCCGTCGGCGAGGTCGCCCACCAGGACGATGAGGTCGGGGCGGGTGTCGTTCACCGTACGGACAACCCGTTCGCAGAATCCACGGCCGAGCGCCGGGCCGAGATGCAGATCACTGACCAGCGCGATCCGCAGGCCGTGTGCCTGGGCGGGAAGTTTGGCCAGCGGTACGGTGACCCGCCGCACCATCGGCCCGTCGAGCACCCCGTAGGTACCGGTACCCACCACCGCTCCCGCCGTGAGAACCGTCGCGCCGGCCGCTATCCGGGAGATGAGCATCCGCCGCGACAGTGGCCCCCGTACCGGTGCCGGCGACACCGGAGATACATCCGGCGGCGGCACCTGGGAGGCCGCCGGCGCCGGCCGGGGCGGCTCCCCGCCGTCTCCGACCGCCGCCCGCACGGGCTCCGGCGCCTGCGCCGCAAGTGCGGGGGCGGCCGCCGGCCGGGGCGCGGCGGTTCCGGCGTCGCGAGTCTCGAGCCCACGCAACAGCAGCGGGCGGATGAGCTCTCCTGCCAGCACACCGATCAGCAGGTAGATGAACAGGGCAGCCCAGATGAAACCCGGCCACGCCGCGAGCCGCCAGAAATCCCAGGTCGCTCCGGCGAACACCGCACCGAACGCACCGCCCATCAGCACCACACCGAGGCCGAGCACCCCGGCGCCGATCGGCCGCCAACTCGAACCCGCTCGCGTGGTGTCGCGGACCAGCCGTCGCCACAGGTACCAGTGCAACCCGGCGAGCACTACCGCCGCGGCGAGCCCTGCGAGCACGGAAACTACTACCACGGAGGATGCCTCTCCCTGACCGATGACCTATGCGGATGCTGAATCTACCCGTGCCCGCTCGGCGGTCCGTGGCCCCCGTTCCCCTTGCCCGCCGCCGCGGCACCGGCGCGCACCGGGTAGACCCGATAGCAACCATGGATTGAACCATGTCAGCGCAACTATCGTCGGTGCCGGCTTCTTCTCGGCATCCGGCTCACGCCGAGCCGCTGATCCCCAGCCCGCCCATACCCGGCGGAAACTCACCGTTGTGCCCGCCCGCCAGTAGCCATTTCAAGATTTTCCCGGTTTCCCCGCGCGGCAGGGCCGGCAGGAAAGTGACGTCCCTGGGCACCGAGAACCGGCTCAGTCGATGCCGAATATAGGTGCGCACCATATCCGGGTCCAGTCCGGACCCTTCGTGTTTCACCACGAAGGCGGCCAGCCGCTGACCGAATTCCGGGTCCGGAACACCGACCACCGCGACCTCACTCACCTGCGGCAGATGCGCGAGGGCCTCTTCCACCGGTCGCGGAAAAACGTTCTCACCGCCGGAGATGATCATCTCGTCGTCGCGGCCGGCGATGAACAATCGCTCGTTGACATCGAAATACCCGATATCACCGGTATCGAGCATGCCGTGTGCCTCGTCCGGCGGCGCGGCGTTCACGTAGCCGTCGAACAGCATGTGATTACCCACGAATATATGTCCGGTGGCGCCGACCGGCACCGGTTTGTGGTCCGGGCCCAATACCGCGACCCGGGTTCCGAGCGGCGGACGGCCCGCGGTGGTGGGTGCGAAACGCAGATCCGCAGGAGTCGCGATGGTGGCCCAGGACACCTCGGTCGATCCGTAGACGTTGTAGAGGATATCGCCGTAGGCGTCCATGAATCGCAGGACCGTGGCTCCGGCCAGCGGTGCCCCGCAACTGATCACATGCCGCAGGCTCGAGGTGTCGTACCGGGCGCGCACCGCAGGCGGGAGATCGAGGATGCGGTTGACCATGGTCGGCACCACGATCATCGTGGTGATCCCGTATTCGGCGACCAGGTGCAGGCAGTCCTCGGCGTCGAAACGTTCCGGCAGGATCACCGTGGACCGCAAGGCCGTGCTGAGCTGCAGACCGGCCAGCCCCCAGGTATGGAAAAGCGGTGCCGGAATGAGCATTGCCGATTCCATTTCGAGCGGAATCCGGGACAACAGCGCCGCGATGGTGGCGAACCCCTTGGGGTGCGGGCGCCGCGCCCCTTTGGGAACCCCGCTCGTTCCGGAGGTGAGAACGATCAGGCGGCCGGGATGGGCCGGTATGCGGAAGTCCTTCTCCCCCATATCGATCAGATCGTCGACGGTGTATCGATCCGGGAACGGTGGCAGTAGATCGGTGGTGAACCGGGGCAGGTCGGCGTGCAGATACTGCACCAGCTCCTCCAGGTCACCATCGACGAACAGGGCCGACAACCGGTGCCGCTGGACGATCTGCTCGATGGTGCGCGCGGCCAGGCCGGCATTGAGCAGGGCCACGTCCACACCGAGTTTCCCGGACGCGACCATGGTTTCGATCATGCCGGCATGGTTGCGCGACAGGAGGCCGACGGCATCGCCGGCTCCGAGACCTACCGCTGCCATGGCCCCGGCGAGCGCGGTGGTGCGTTCGTCCATCTCAGCGAAGGTCCGGGCGCCCCGCTCATCGATCACGGCCGGCCGGTGCGGCGAGTAGGCGGCTCCGGCGGCATAGCCACCCGCCAGGTTGAATCCCCATTTATTCAGTGACAGCAGCTGTTTGACCGCAACCTGCGCGTTGGTTCGCACCACGCCGCTGGCGGTGACCTGCCGCATCACTCCGAAGCTGCGGCGTACCGGCGATGCCTCCCCGTTGGCCACGACCGAGGTGGGGACGCCGCGCACGATATCGGCGATCCGGCGTAAACCCTTGACTGCCCACTCCTGGACGGCGGAATTCGACAGGCCGGCCACGTGCCGGTGCACCCGCCCAGGAGTGAAGAAGGTGACCGCGATCCGGCTGCGATCTCCCTCCCCGGTCAACCGCAGCGCAGCGAAGCTACCGATCTCCGGCACGTGCAGTTCACAACTTTCGTACCAGCGGCCGGTGACCACCCGCACCCGCAGCACCCGGATACCCGCGCCGGGGGTGCCGATACGGAACTCGAAGACCGGCTGGGCTCCTGGAATGTCGAGCCTGGAGCAAGCGCCGATCCCGGTGAATACGCGCGGATAGGTCTGCGGGTCCAGCAGCAGATCCCACATCGCGGCGCGTGCCGCGGGCAGATCCGCGACCACATCGATGACGTCGGTAACCAACTCGTACAACTTCTCGTCGGCCCGCAACGGACAACTGGGTCGGCGGGGAAACCCATCTGTAACGTCGCTCACAATAGCCCGGCGCCCCCGTTATTACCAGCGAGTAGCACCCGCGGCGGGGAGGCTCTGTGACAGGTCACGAAGCGAATTGCCGGATATTCACCACAAAGCCCCGAAAGCCCGCCGACCCCATAATTGGAGGTTGCCCAAAGCTTTCTGCGACAGCAGTGTGAGTGCTCCCAGCCACGGCCCACTCCGGCCACACACCCACTGTGCGCGAATTACATTCGGCGCCGTACAAGCAATGGCGACCCCGGAGGAAGACCATGCCCGAGACCCGGCGCCGAGTGGTCCGCAACCACACCGACGAGATCCTCAACTACTTCGGCAAATGCAAATCATGCGGCTATCCGGCGCATGCGGAGTCCAATCGCCGCATCTACGACACCGGCGAAATCGAAACCCTGGTCATTGCCAGCTGTGATCTGCCGTGCGGCTGGTCCGACCAGGTCTCGCCCACCACGATGACCGGCCCGGCCGCACGCCGGGGCTGACAGTGGTGGTCACCGCCACCGCAGCAGGGCGGCCAGGGCCGCCACCCGGCCGTACGGCACGATAGGCCCATGGAACTGCGTATCTTCACCGAACCGCAGCAGGGCGCGGACTACACGACACTGCTGCGGGTGGCCAGGACCGCGGAGGAACTCGGCTTCGGAGGCTTCTTCCGTTCCGATCACTATCTGCATATGGGATCGGTGGACGGCCTGCCCGGCCCGACCGATGCGTGGATCACCCTGGCCGGCCTGGCCCGCGAGACCAGCAGGATCCGGCTCGGCACATTGGTCACCGCCGCCACCTTCCGGCTGCCGGGACCACTGGCGATCCAGGTCGCGCAGGTGGACCAGATGTCGGGCGGTCGCGTAGAGCTGGGGCTGGGCACCGGCTGGTTCGCCGAGGAACACGCGGCATACGGTATTCCTTTCCCGGACAACAAATTCGACCGATTCGAAGAACAATTGGCGGTGATCACCGGACTCTGGGAGACCGCGCTCGGCGAAACCTTCGATTTCACCGGGAAGTACTACGAACTTCGCCGCTCACCGGCGCTGCCCAAACCGGTTCAGCAGCCCGTTCCGGTGATCGTCGGCGGCCAGGGCCCGAAGCGGACACCGCGGCTGGCGGCACAGTACGCGAGCGAGTTCAATATCCCGTTCCTCTCCGCCGACGAGAGCGCCGCCCAGTTCGAGCGGGTCCGGGCGGCGGTGGCGGCGCAGGGCAGGGCCGCGGACAGCATGGTGTACTCCAACGCGCTCATCGCCTGTGTGGGTACGAGCGAGGCCGAGATCGCCCGCCGGGCCGCCGCGATCGGGCGCGAGGTGGACGAATTGCGCACCAACGGGCTGGCTGGCTCCCCCGCGGAGGTCGTCGACAAGATCGGCCGCTACCGCGAGATCGGCACCGAGCGGATCTATCTGCAGATCCTCGACCTCACCGATCTCGAACACCTGGCGCTCATCGCCAACGAGGTCGCCACCCAATTGTGAAGTCGCCGGTGGGGGACCGTCCGGGCCCCCACCGGCTCCGTCAGTAGGCGCCCGCGACCCCACCGAGCAGATGTTCGAGAGTTTCGTAGGCCGGAATATCGACCACATCGACGAGATCCGGGCTGACCTGCACATCGTGCTCGGTCACCACCTCGTCGAACCGGGCCGCGTCGCCGGTGCGGAACCCGTGTTCGGCGGCCAGCGCCTGCAGATCGGGGTCGGTGTGCAGCAGAGTCCCGATCTCCTCCCCTTCCGGGGCCAGCGGAACCAGGGCGTGCCGGGACAACACCGTCGGTGACGGGTACAGCAGGACCATCTCGTCGCGCAGGCGGCCCGCGACCGCCGCGGCGACGTATTGCGCCTCGTAGATCCAGGTCATCGGAGTCGCACCCATCCCCGCGGTGAGATACTCCTCGAACGGACCTGTGCTCGAGCCCTCGGTGTACCCCTGGGCCAGGAAGAGCCGCTGCAACGTAGGCAGAACATGCCGTTCGGCGGCTGCACCGCGCACCACTGCATGGTCGTTGACCACATAGCCGGCGACCGCCAGATACATGGCCGCCGAATTCGAGGTGCGGATATCGGTCGTGCCGATCAGGATATTCTTCGCGACCGGATAGGTCCGGTTCCCCGCCAGTTCGTCCCACTGCACACCGCGCTGGACCATATCGATATAGGCGGCGAAGTCGAGTGCCGGGACGGGGCCGTCGTATTTCACCGCTCCGGCCGCGTCGAGAAGTTCCACGATGGGCGTGAACGTGGCGATCGCCATCGGCGAATAGAACGGTGTGAACTGGGTCCGCACACCCACTTCGCGCTTCAGTTTCTCGGCCGCCGGCAGGCTGGACGGAAAGGCGAAGGCCTGCCCGGTGAGATCGATCGAGGTGGCGATCTCCCGTGATCCGGCCGCGTTCACCCGGACCTCGAATCCGTGGGCGGCAAAGACGTCCGCGACCCGCGAATCGCCGAAGAACGCAATCTTCTCCGATCCGACGATTCCGGTGACGGCCGTCAGCGACGCCCCCGCAACCGGCGCCGCCGGACGGGTCGCATCGGAGCCTGATCTCGTCCCCGCCCAGGCGGCCGCACCCGCCGCCACCACACCGGCCCCGGCAAGTACGAACAGCCCGCGCCGGCCGGTGGCCGGCGCACGGCCGCGTTCCGTGGAATCGATCCCGCCGGAGCCCATCGCGAGCTCATCGGCCGGCGCCGTGGCGTTGTCCGCCCCGATCGGTGTCGCACTCCCCGGATCTTGCTCGGGCTCCAGCTCGCGGCGCACCGCGCGTTCCACCAGAATGGGTACGAAATCGCGGACGGCGCTGCCGGAGAAACGATCGTGTGTCGTCCGCACCGCGACGCCCACCTCCGCCGCCGAGCGGTCCGGTGAATAGGCGGCGGCCAGCCGGTTCTCCAGTTCGTGAATCGCCTTCAGCTCACGCACAGCCTTGTCGTCGGGGGCCTCACCCTTGGGTGCGGTATCGAGTGCCACGTCATCTCCTCGGCGCCGGACAGCGAAATCGAAACGACCCGCCGGGCCGATCCACAGCCGACAACCCTACCGCCACACCGTATTCGAACACTCCCATGAGCGGGCACGGCAGCCGATTCTCCGACCAGAATTCACCGTGCATTTCCCGGCCGCTGGGCGGCGGTTTCCTCGAGGATCGCCATGGCGGCATTATGCCCGCCGATACCGCTCACGCCACCACCGCGAACGGTTCCGGCACCGCAGCGCAAGATATTGCGGTGCGCGGTATCCACCCCCCAGCGCTGCGCCGGTGTCTCGGCGACGCCGCTGCGATAGGGGAAAGACAGGTCACCGTGGAAGATATGCCCGCCGGGCAGGCGCAGGGTCCGCTGCAGATCGACCGGTGTGGCCACGTCCAGACACGGTGCGCCGCGGGCGTCGCGGGCCAGACAGTCCTGCACCGGTTCGGCCAATACCATGTTCAGCTCGGCCAGAGTGGCGGCGACGGCAGCCTCCTTCGCTGCCTCTGGATCGTCGGCAAAAAGTCTTGCGGGGGTGTGCAAACCGAACAGGGTGAGCGTATGGCGGGTGTCGGGCGCGCCAGGGCCGGCGATACCGGGGTCGGTCAGTGTATGGCAGTAGATCTCCGACGGCGGCGCAGCGGGCATGCGTCCAGCGGCGGCCTCACGATAGGCGCGGTCCAGTTGTTCGTAGGACTCGGCGATATGCAAGGTCCCCGCGAATGCGTCCCGTGGGTCGGTCCCGGAATCCCGCAGACGCGGCAGCCGGTCCAGCACCATATTGATCTTCAGCTGGGCACCTTCGGGTTTCGCATCCACCGGCTCGCCGAGTAACCGTGCCAGTTCGGCCGGCGCCGCGTTCACCAGGACGTACCGGGCGTCGACGCCGGCGGCCGCCGCACCGTCGGTCACGAAACGAACCTGTGCTGTCGCACCGTCGGTGTTCACCTCCACGACCTCGGCGCCCGTCACTACATCCGTCCCGGCCGAACGCGCGCAGGTGAGGAGGGCATCGGTCAGCGCGCCCATACCCCCCACAGGCACGTCCCAGTCGCCGGTGCCCCCGCCGATCACGTGATAGAGAAAGCACCGGTTCTGGGCCAGCGACGGATCATGGGCGTGGCTGAACGTACCGATCAGCGCATCGGTGAACACCACACCGCGCACCAGATCGTCGGTGAAATACTCCTCTATCACCTCGCCCAGCGGTCGCTCGAACAATGCCGCCCAATGCCGCGCACCGACGCGCTGCCGGAGCTCGTCCCGCGTGGGCAGTGGTTCGGTGAGGGTCGGGAACACGGCGCGGGCGACTTCACCGGTCATCGCATAGAACCGCTCCCAGGCCGCGAATTCCCGGTCCGATCCGGTGACGCGGGCGAAACTCTCCCGGGTCGCCGCCGCCGAGTTGTTGTCCACCAGCAGGCCGGTGTTCCCGGTCGGTGTGTAGGACGATATCCGCCGCTTCCGGGTGCGGAATCGTAAACCCAAATCGCGCACGATACGGTCCGGCAGCAGGCTGACCAGGTACGAGTAGCGCGATACCCGGATATCGATCCCCGCGAACAGCTGCGCGGAAACCGCAGCGCCCCCGGTGGTGGCCGCCTGTTCCAGCACGAGTACCGAATGCCCCGCCCGGCCGAGATAGGCAGCCGCGACGAGCCCGTTGTGCCCACCACCCACGATCACCACGTCGTACCGAGCGCTCATCACCATGGGTTGTCGATACCACACTCCGGCGGGCGACGTTGCCGACAGTGTTCAGGGCCGGCCGATACAGCCCACGACCTGCGGCGCTCCGTGTAGTTGGGCGCGCCTGCGCCGGTCCCCCGCAGTCGGTCGCCCGGTTATCCGTCGGCCGACCCCGCCCCCACACCCTCGCGGGCGATCCGGAAACGAACTCCGTTCATCCCCGGCAACTCAGCGCGGTGGCCGTCGCGAAGGCCGAGACCGACCGGCACCGGACAAGCCGCTGCGCGCTCGATCGGTGCCGGGTCGGAGTCACGTTCGTGACACCGTGCACCGCCGGATCCGCACGCAAGCCGAGCGCTAGCCGAGCAGACCGCCCAGCAGACCGCCGCTCTGACCTGCCTCCTGCCCACCACCGGTACCGCCGAGGAGGCCGCCGGGCGGAAGCTCGGACGGCTGCACGATGACGAAACCGCGGCCGGAGAACGAGAGCGTGATTCCCTCGCCGGTGCTGCGGCCGATGAGGCGGCCCAGCCCGAAGGAATCGTTGCGTTTGACCCCGGTCTGCAGGCTCGACGACCAGGCGATGGCCGCCTGCGGATCGGCGAAAGTCGGCTGGTCGACATTCAGCACGACCGGTGTGCCGTGACTGGTGATGGCGATCCGGCCGCGACCGGAGAACACACAGTTGAACAGTCCGGCGTTGCCGGCGACCCCGGCCGCGCCCTGCACCATCCGGATGTCATAGCCCAGGGTCGGATCGAAGGCCAGCACGTTCGACCCGTTGATGGTGAGCCCGTCGGTCCCGTCCAGGTCGATGATGTGTACCTCGGCGGCGCCGTTGGCGAGGAAGAGGTCGCCGCGGCCGGAGACCTTCATCAGCGGCACCCCTTCCCCCGTGAGCCGCTGCTGGATAGCGCGGCCGATGCCGCCGGATCCGAGCGCCTGGAAATGCAGGTCGCCCTGGTAGGCGACCATCGAGCCGGAGCGGACCAGCGTTTCGCCGTTCACCCCGACCTTGATCATCTTGCCGCCTTGTTTCTGGATGCCCATCCCAGAGACTTCGGCATGACGCGGGTCGAACAGCTCGCTGTGCATCGGCTGAGCTCCTTGCTGAGGAAAGTGTGCTGGATTGTGCGGCAGTGCCGCAGGATACGGCTGCTGCGGCGGATAGGGCTGCTGCGGTGGGTGTCCGGGCGCCGGTTGATGCCCCGAAGGATAGGGCGCAGGGTTCGCCGGCGGTAGTACCGGCGGATAGGGAGCCGCCGGCGGCGGATACGCCGGTGCGGGCGGCATACTCGGCGCCGGCGGGGGCGAATACCGTGGCGTCGCCACGGGGTTGGCGACCATGGTCGGATCGGTACGGGACGCCGGAGGCTGTTCCGGTGGTGCGGGCGACGGCGGTACCGGATCGTCGTCCACATTGACCCCGAACTCGGTGGCTATACCGGCCAGGCCGTTGTCATAGCCCTGTCCCACCGCGCGCACCTTCCATGCGCCGGACCGGCGATAGATCTCCACGCACACCACCGCGGTTTCGGTGCTCAACCCGGAGACCGGGAAGGTGAGCGTGCCCTGCGGGCCGGCGATCGTGGCCGTCAGCGATCCCACCGCACCGAAGGCCGGCGGTCCAGTACCGTCCAGGCTCGCGGTGACCACCACCTTCTCGATATCGGCCGGAAGCATCGGCATCTGCACGTCGACCGCGTCCCCGGCTCCCCGGCCGTGACGGTAAATGACACCTGGGCCGACGGGTTGATTGAAGAAGACGAAGTCCCCATCCGACCGGACCTTGCCGTTACCGGCAAGCAGCAGTGCCGAAACATCGACCGCCGCCGAACATGTCACTGTGACGGTCAAGCGGTCACCCGGCGCGGGCCGGTTCTCCCCCGGAGCGAGTGCGGTCACCTCGTATCACCTCGACTCGACGCGTACCGGCACAGTCCGGTCCGCCGAGTTCCCCGGCGCGGGGCCGGGCACTCGTTCGATTTCTGTTCCACACCGACGAGTCTGACCGATTCCGCCCGCGCCGCGCTACCGCAAGACCGGGCTACCTGCCCACGGTCGCCGCTACCTGCGGTGACCCAGAAAACAGCGAAACTGAGAACATTCACAGCAGCAGCACAGCCAACCGACAGATCCCGGCGGCATTCTGGTAGCAGACGAGCGGAACTCGGCCCCGGGAGGAACCCATGGTGGATATCGAGATCACCGGCACCACCGTCACTGTCCAGGTCCGCGGCGCGCACCGGGTGCTGTCGCTGTGCGACCGGATCACCTTCGATCTGGCGAATATCGCGGCGGTGGCCCCCGCCGAACCCGACCTGCGCCCGCCCTGGGTTCGCGCACCCGGCACCTTCTTCCCCGGCGCCATCGCTGCCGGAACCTTCCGGGGCAAGGGCCGGAAGGAATTCTGGGACACACTCTTCGGTGGTAAGGCGGTACGTATCGAGCTCCGCGGCACCGATTACACCCGGCTCGTCGTCGATGTCGAGGACCCGGCTACCGTGCTGCGGTCCCTGTATTCGGCCGCCGCCGCCTGACCGGCGGCCTCCGGTTCGCCGATCGGCCTCCCTCGCCGCGGAGGCCGATCGGCGGATCTCTGGGTACCTCACTGCCGGCCATGTCGCGCGGGGCCGGCGCCGGTCATCTGGTCGACGGCGCTCGTACCCAGCTGTTCGATGGACTATTCATCCGCGGTGTCGGGGGTCGGCTTGGGCTGCCGTGTGACGATCCGCATTACCGGTTCCACCACCCGGGCCGCGACCGGGCCGGCTATGGCCATCAACAAGACGTAGGTCGTGGCCAATGCGGCGAATTCGTTCGGTACGGCTCCGGCGTCCACGGCCAGGCCCGCGATGACGATGGAGAACTCGCCGCGGGCCACGAGTGCGGCGCCGGCGCGAGCGCGCCCCAGCCGCGACGAACCCGCATGACCGGCCGCCCACCAGCCGGTCGCGACCTTGGTCGCGATCGTGATCACCGCGAGCACGACCGCCCACGCCAGTACCGGCGGGATACTCTGTGGATCGGTTTTCAACCCGAACAGCACGAAGAACATGGCAGCGAACAGGTCCCGGAGTGGTTCCAGGATCTTCGTGGCATTGTGCGCGGTGGTACCAGAGATCGCAATACCCAGCAGGAAGGCGCCGACGGCGGCAGATACCTGCAGTTCGGAGGCCACACCGGCCACCAACAGGGCCGAACCGAGCAGTTTCAGCAAGAAGATCTCGTTGTCCTCGCTGGACACGACCGCCGAAACATACTTGCCGAACCGCAACGCCACCACGAGTACGACGGTGACCGCCACCAGGGCAATTGCCAGCGATTTCAGGCCGGCGGCAAAACCCAGGCCGGCCAGGACCGCAGTGAGTACCGGAAGGTAGGCGGCCATCGCCAGGTCTTCGAACACCAGGATCGACAGGATCACCGGAGTCTCGCGGTTACCGAGCCGTCCCAGATCGTTGAGGACTTTGGCGATGATCCCGGACGAGGAGATGTAAGTGACACCGGCCATGGCCAGCGCGCCGGTAGGCCCCAGGCCCAGCAGCAATGCCACGATCACCCCGGGTGTCGTGTTCAAGACGAGATCGAGCAGACCCGCCATCCAGGATCTTCGCATGCCTGTGAAGAGTTCGGCCGCACTGTATTCCAGGCCGAGCAACAGCAGCAGCAGTACGACACCGATCTCACTTGCGAGATGGATGAACCCGTCGGCCTCGTGTAGTTCGAGGAACCCCCCTTCCCCGAATACGAGTCCACCCACCAGATACAAAGGAATCGGAGACATACCGATCCGGGCCGCGATGCGTCCGAGCACTCCGAGCCCGAAAAACACCGCCCCCAGCTGGATTATTGCCAGCGTGGTTGCATGATCCATCGTCTGAAGATCAGCCGTCTTTCAGAATGCTCGCGGCGCTGTCGAGCCCCTCGGAAGTCCCCACCACCACCAGCATATCGCCGCCGGTGAACACGAAATCGGGACCGGGCGACGGCATCGTCTGCCCCGCCCGCAGCACCGCCACGATGGAGACCTTGGTGCGGGTTCGCATCCGCGTCTCCCCCAGTGTCCGCCCATCGTAGGGGGAGTTCTCCCCGACCGGCAACTGCCGTGTGTTCACGCCGTCCATATCGCGGTACTCATTTCGGAGCTGGCCCACCAGCTGCGGTGCCCCGAGGAGATTCGCGAGAGTCCCGGCCTCGGCCTCGGTCATCGGGATCTGCGTGGTGGCATCGGGATCGCCGATCTTGGTGAAGATCAGGTCGATCGCCCCGTCCTTGTGGTCCACCACCCCGATTCGCCGGCGCACGGTGGTGAGTGGAAAATCCTTGCGTACGCCTATCCCAGGCAAGGGGGTCACTTCGACGTTCACAGTGTCACCTTAACTCGACTGTACGACGGTCCGATGGACCGTACTCCCTAGCCCTACCCGAACCGGGCCCGTCGCGAAACCCACGGGCCACAACCCCGGTGGACGGGCCGTCACGCGGGCGCAGTGTCGGCGGTCCGACCGGCCTGTTCTGCCGCGATCACCACATGCCGCATGAGCAGCGCCGTGGTCACCGGCCCGACCCCGCCCGGTACCGGGCTCAGCCCGGCTGCCGTGCCCCGGACCGATTCCGGATCTACATCCCCGACGATCGACCCGTCGGCCGATTCGTTGGTACCCACGTCGATCACCACTGCGCCTGGACCGAGATTCGCGCCGGTCACCAGTCCGATCCGGCCGGCGGCGGCGACAACGATATCGGCGGCGGCGGTCACCGCTGGAAGATCGGTGGTGCGGGAGTGGCAGACGGTGACCGTCGCGTTCTCGGCCAGCAACAGCTGCGCCAGCGGTTTGCCGACGACATTCGAGCGGCCGACAACGGCGACGTGACGGCCTTCGAGCGTGATCCCGTGATGTTTCAGCAGTTCGACCACGGCCTCGGCGGTAGCGGGCGCGAATCCGGCCGATCCGGCGGTGAGCAGGCCCAGCGACAGTGGGCTCACCCCATCCACATCTTTGGTGGCGGCGATGGCCGGGGAGACGTCGTCGAGGCTCACCCCGGCCGGGAGCGGGGTCTGCAGCATGATCGCATCGGTGGCCGGGTCGGCGCTGCGGACGGACAGTTCGGTCCGCAACGTATCGGCCGAGGCATCGGCACCCAGATCGACTGTGTCGCAGTCTATACCGCGGTTGGCGGCAGATTTCTTCAACGAGTTGACGTACCAGGCGCTGGCCGGATCGTCGTTGGCGACGATCAGCGCCAGACGCGGTGCCCGGCCGATCTGTTCGGTGAGGGCCTGCGCCCGTGCGGTCGTCTCCACGTTGAGAGCGGCGGCGAGATCTTTCCCGGTCAGCGATGCGGTATCCACGAGCATCCACCCTAGTGCCGCGACCGGACGCGGCACGCGAGGGCGCCATCCGACACGGCACAGCGGCCGCGAGGGTACCGCCGGATCGACGGTTTGCGGACGCTGCCGGGTTTGAGACATGTCACGTGTCGGACAGCCGCAAATCCGCGGTCGCGGCCCTGTTCGGCCCTATGGTGAATTTCCACGTACCGCAAATCCGTCAGTTCCGACCCGATCACCTACGAGATCCAGCTCCCCCGTGGAAAGGTGTCGCCGTAGTGCACAATCGCAGAGGTCTGCAATATCTGGTGGCGGTCGCCGCCGCCGCAAGTGTGTCTCTCGCCGGTCTTTTCGGCGCGCCCGCTCAGGCAAGCCCTGAAACGGATGCCCTCTACAATTCCGCCCAGCGTCACTTCACCGAAGGTGATTCGAATGCCGGTCGCGCCGTATTGCGTGATCTCATCGGCCGCGACCCGGCCGATGCCGAAGCCCTGTCACTGCAAGCAATCTGGTCCCATTACGCCGGTGACATCCCGGCCATGAACGACGCCATGGGGCGCCTGCGGGCCGTCGACCCGGAGATGGCCGCGGGCACCGACCGCGTCCTGCACGGGATCGGGGCCGGGATCGCCACTCTCCCCAATCCGCTACCGGCCCTGGTCGGACCGCAGACCGGCATCGTGGTCTTCGGTTTCGGATTGCTGCCCGACGGCACGCCCCGGCCCGAACTGGCCGACCGGCTGCAGGCCGCCTGGTTTCAGGCCATCGCCTCACCCTTCTCACCCATCGTCGTGAGCGGATACAACCCCAGCAACGGGATCACCGAGGCCGAGGCCATGCGTAATTGGCTGGTGGGCCGGGGGATTCCGGCCAGCCGGATCCACGTGGAGAACCGGGCCGGTTCCACTGTGCAGAACGCGCTGTACAGTGCGGAAATCCTGCACGGTCTCGGCGCTCACAGCGCGGTAGCGGTCACCTCGCCGAACCATATCCGGCGGGCGGTCGCCGATCTCTACGTCGCCGGAATCCCGGTGGTGGGTGCCACGACCTCGCTGAACCAGCTGGTCTCGCAATTGCCGCCGCCGAGCAAGCAGGCGCAGTACAGCATCTATCTGGACGCGACCCGCACGTTCCAGCTCAGCACCAGTCGCTGATCACCGGCGTGGCGACGGCCGCCCGGATCCGGGCGGCCGTCTCCTCCGGGACGACATCGGCGACGAAGGCACCCATCGCCGCCTCGGACCCGGCCAGATATTTGATCTTGTCCACGTCGCGCCGGATCGAGGTCAGCTGCAGATGTAGCCGGACGGTATCGCGCCCGGTGTGCACCGGCGCCTGATGCCAAGCCGCGATATACGGCGTCGGATCCTCGTACAGGGCATCGATCCCGCGGAGCAATCGCAGATAGAGCGTGACCAGTTCGTCGCGCTCCGCATCGGTCGCCGCGGCAAGATCCGGAATATGCCGGTGCGGCAACAGATGGACCTTGAGCGGCCAGCGCGCCGCGAACGGGACGAACGCCGTCCACATCTCCCCCGCCAGCACCACCCGGTCACCGGCACGTTCGGTCTCCAGGATGCGCGCGAACAGGTCGGGCCCGAGCCTGCGCACGGATTCGAGTACCCGCACGGTCCGCGGCGTCACATAGGGGTAGGCGTAGATCTGGCCGTGCGGATGCGGCAGCGTGACACCGATCGCCTGCCCGCGATTCTCGAAAACGAAAACCTGCTCGATTCCCGGCAGTTCCGACAGCACGGCGGTGCGGTCGGCCCACGCCTCGATCACGGTGCGCGCCCGGCTCGGGGTGAGATCGCCGAAGGACCCTTCGTGTTCGGGGCTGAAACAGACCACCTCGCAGCGTCCGACCGCCACACGTTCCCGGCCGAACCCGAGGTCGCTGATATCGGCGAGGCCGCCCGGCGCCGCCACCGCTCCCGTGCCGTCGCCGGGCAGTGCGGGCCCGAAGGACGGCGAACGATTCTCGAAAACAGCCACATCGTAGAGATCCGGGATCTCCGACGGATTGTCCGCGGTCTGCGGAGCCAAGGGGTCGCGGTCGGCCGGGGGAAGTACCACGCGGCCCTGCCGAGCGGCGGCGATCGAGATCCACTCCCCGTTCAACACGTCCTGGCGCATGATGGCGGTCGGCGGCCGGGGTTCCAGCGGCCGGGTGTCGATCCGGCGTTCGGGTCCGAGCCGGGTATCTGCGTCGTCGTAGTAGATGAGCTCCCGGCCGTCGGCCAGGGTCGCACTGCGCTTCACGATACGGTTCGGCACGCCTTCACGATAACCAGCTGAACAGGCCCCGGCCCTATCTCCGCGACCGGCGGGTCCCCGGCCGTGGCGTGGTGACGACACCCCGGCGTACTGCCCGGCGGCGGACCCGTGGGGCGCGGGGCCCGGATGCGGCAGTATGGGGTCGTGGACCAATCGGCGGTATCGGTGGATGTCGTGGCGTTGCGGTTCTGGACCGCGGACACCGCGGTCGGGTTCGGCATCGCGGCACGCGGCCACGAACCGTTCACGGGCCGGCTCGCGCTCCCGGGGGTGCTGCTGGGCCGGGGCGAACGCCTGGCCGATGCCGCGGCTCGTGCGGTGTCCGCGAAACTCGGTGTCCCGCGCGCGGCCCTCGGGCCGGTCGGGCAGCTGGTGACCTTCGACGAACCGCATCGGGATCCGCGCGGACCCACCCTGTCCATCGTCATGTGGGCGGTGACCGGACCGCACGAGGGGCCGGCACAGTGGGTCTCGTTCGACGAGCCACCGGCCCTGCCCTTCGACCACAACAGCATCGTAGCCACCGCGCGCGGCCTGCTCGCGGGGTTGCTGTGGAAGGATCTCCCGCTCACCCGCGCCCTTCTGGGCGCTCGGTTTCCGGCGACCCGCGCGGTCGATCTCGCCGCCTCACTGGTGGGTGCCCGGCCGGATGCGGCCAATCTCAACCGCACCCTGGCCGGAATCCCCGGACTGGTGAAAACCGGGGAACGGCTCCGTACCAGGGCCACCGGCCGCCCGGCCGCTGTCTGGGCGTTCCGCGACCCGTGACCGTGACGCGACGGTACGCGTAGTCCCCTTCCCCCGGAAGGCAAGCCCGGGTCCGGGACGGCCCGCAGCGAAAGGATCGCCGGAGCAGCCGCTGACGGTGGAGCCGAAGGTGCCGGCCCGCGGCGCCACCTCATCCGGTCCGATCAGCCCGGGGCCGAGCGGCTGAGCTCCTCCCACTCCTGACGCAGCCCGGCCCCGTCCCGTTCCATCTCCTCGACCAGGTCGTAGGACCGGCTGCCGACGATGAGCGCGACGGGCGGATTCGGTACGTCCACCAACCGCATGATTGTTGCCGCGGCGGTGGCCGGATCCGGTCCGGCGTCCTCACCCCACATCGCGGCCATCTCCGCCCGGAGCGCCTCGTACTCCGGGAGGGGATCGGTCGCAGTGGTGCCGGTGGTGAACAGCCCGGTGTCGTAACCTCCCATTTGCAGGCTGGTGACCTTGATCCCGAACGCCGCCACTTCCATCGCCAACGCCTGGCCGAACGAGTCCAGGGCCGCTTTTCCCGCTCCGTAGAATCCGACGGACGCCATTCCCCCACCACTTCCCATCGAGCTCACCTGCAGGATCCGGCCGCCGCCCTGGGCTCGCAGCAGGGGCACCACCGCTTGCGAAACCCATACGGCGCCGAAGAAATTCACCTCGAAATGGGCGCGGATCTGCTCCTCGGTGGACTCTTCCACCATGCCGTACAGCATCCCGCCCGCATTGTTGACCACGATATCGACGCGGCCGAACGCGGCGAAGGCCCGCTCGACCCCGGCGAATACGGCGCTCCGATCCGAGACGTCCAGCGAGAACCGGACGAGGGTGCCGGGGTGGGTGGCGCTCAGGTCGTCCAGCGGACCGGTATCGCGGGCCACCGCGACAACCCGATCGCCCGCAGCCAGTGCGGCTTCCGTGAAAGCCCGGCCCAAGCCGCGCGTGGCGCCGGTGATGAACCAAGTTCGTGCGGTTGCCACGATACCCACCTCCTATTACGAGACGAACCGTCTCGGTTCGTGCCACCGAGTATGCAGCCACGAGCGCCGAAAAGTCAAACGAACCGTTTCGTCTCGTCGGGTTGATACGCTGTCCGCATGACCACCGACCGGACTCCTGATCGCTCCCGCCGCAGCGAACGGTCTCGGCAGGCCATCCTCGCCGCAACCCGGGAGCTGATCGCCGAATCGGGATACGCGAAGGTCTCCATCGAGGCGATCGCCGCACGGGCCGGCGTCGGGAAACAGACGATCTACCGGTGGTGGCCGTCGAAGGGCGCGGTCATCTTCGATTCCTTTCTGGCACTGAGCGAATCCGCCGACGGCGCCGGCATAGCACTACCGGATTCCGGCGATCTCGCCGCCGACCTCACACTGGTCCTGCGTGCCACCGCCGCCGAATTTTCCGACCCCGAATTCGAGCGGCCCATCAGGGCACTCAATTCCGCGCTCATCCACGATCCGGAACTCGCGGCAAGGTACCGCGAAACGCTGGCCGCCCCGATCGACGAAGCCAAGAAGGCACGGCTGCGCAGCGGTCAGGAAGCAGGTCAGCTCGACCCCACCGCCGATCTCGACCTTGTACTGGAGATGCTCTACGCGCCCCTTTTCCAGCGATGGCTGCTACGCACCGGGCCGCTCACCGACGAGTACGCCGATGCCTTGGTCGAGAACACGCTGCGCGCTTTCCGTCCTTGACGCACAGCGATCACCGCCCATGGCGCGCGCGATAATCCTGTGCACCGGACCGGTTGACCCGACAGACTGTGTCCATGCCCGCTTTCGATATCGAGGCCGTCACCAGGGAGCTCCGCGCCGCGGGATGCGTTTTCGCCGAGGACGAGGCACGGTTGCTGGTGCACACTGCCCGATCCACCGGCGAACTGGCCGGACTCGTGGCACGGCGGGTCGCGGGGAACCCGCTGGAGTACGTCCTCGGCTGGGCCGAATTCAAAGGGCTGCGGGTGGGCGTGCGGGCCGGTGTCTTCGTCCCGCGGCGGCGGTCGGCGCTATTGGTGGACGAGGCGCTCGCCCTGGCCGAAGCCGATCCACCGCGGACGGTATTGGACCTGTGCTGCGGTTCGGGCGCACTGGGATTGGCCCTGATCAGCGAACTCTGCGGCCACCGCGACCCACTACCGGACCTGTACGCCGCCGATATCGACCCCGTGGCGGCCGACTGCGCACGCTGGAACCTCGCGGGCGTCGGTGGCCGGGTCTACCAGGGCGATCTGTTCGACGCGCTGCCCGCGCGGCTACGCGGGCGGATCGATATCCTGCTGGCGAACACTCCGTACGTACCGTCGGAGTTCCTTGCGCGGATGCCGCCGGAGGCCCGCGACCACGAACCGGCGGCCGCCCTGGACGGTGGCCCGGACGGGCTGGACCTCGCTCGTCGCACCGCCGCAGCCGCACCTGCCTGGCTTGCGCCCGGCGGCTGTCTGCTGATCGAGATCGGCACCGATCAGATCCCCGCCGCCACCGCGCTGCTCACCGGCAGCGGTTTCGCCGCGCGGATCGCCCGGTCCGCCGAGCTCGGCGCCACCGTGGCGATCGGCCTGCCGGCGACTGCTACTTCCGGCCCTTGAACTCATCCATCGAGTGATACACCCCGACGGTGTTCAGGAACAGATCCCGCAGTTTCAGCGGCAGCACACCGGAGAGGACCTTGTTGAGGCGGGAGGTCCACGGCATGATCACCACGGGGGTGCCCTTCTTCATCTCCGCCCACGCGGTCGCCACCACTGTGTGACGGTCGAGAATCGGCGTGAACCAGAACCCCGTGGCGCCCTCGAACATGCCCGTATCGATGTAGGTCGGGCAGAAAGTGGTGACCTTGACATGATCGTGTCCGGCCTGGCCCAATTCGATACGCACCGAATCGGACCAGCCCAGCGCAGCCCATTTCGACGCGGCATAGACGCTCATCCGCGGGTTGTGCACCAGACCGGCAGAGGAAGCGATGGTGAGAACGCGGGCCTCGGTGGTTCCCGCGACCATGGCCGGCAGGAATTCCAGCGTCACATACATCGGCGCCAGGGCGTTGATGGCCATGGTCCGTTCGATATCGTCGCGGTCCTTCGTTTCCCAGAAGTACGTGTTCCCCCGCACGATTCCGGCATTGTTCACCAGTACGTCGATATCACCCACATCCACCCGCACCGATTCGGCGGCCGCCGCGACGGCGTCCCGATCGGAGATATCGACGGTGTAGGTGTGGATCGCACCGGAGGCTGCGGTGAGTTCGGCCGCGGTTGCGCGCAGAGCGGTTTCGTTGACATCCCAGAGGACCACCGCGGCGGCGCCTTCACGTACCGCCTGTTCGGCAAACAGTTTACCCAGGCCCATGGCGGCGCCGGTGATCAGCACTTTCTTACCGGCCACCGTGTCCAGTTTCATCGATTCGGATCCTTGTTCATCGCAGAGAAATCGGGGATAACGGCCTGTTTCCGGCCGGCCTATTTCTGGCGCAGAGCTTTCATGACCCGGAAGTACAGTGTCATGGTTTTCGCCCACATCGCCTCCGACATCCCCGGCAAGGGCGCGATCGGCAGCATCCGCTGGACCGCGATGGTCTGGGTGTCGACATACTTCAGCAGGCCCTCGGGACCGTGCCGGCGTCCGGTACCGGAAATTCCCACACCGCCGGACGGTGCGTCCGCACTCCCCCAGGCCGCGATGAAACCCTCGTTCACATTGACCGAGCCGGCGTTGATGCGGGCCGCGAACTCGCGCCCCCGGGCGGCGCTGCGCGACCACACACTGGCGTTGAGACCGTACGGGGTGTCGTTGGCCCGGGCGACCGCCTCATCGTCGTCGGCGACCTTGTACACCGAGACGACGGGGCCGAAGGTCTCCTCCCGGTACACCGTCATCTCGGCGGTGACATCGGTGAGCACAGTGGGTTCGTAGAAGTACGGGCCGAGGTCGGGCCGGTGTACGCCGCCGGCCAGCACGGTGGCACCCTTGGCCACCGCGTCGTCGACATGCGCGCGAACAGTGTCGAGCTGACGAGAAAACGTCAGCGAACCCATGTCGGTGGTGTAGTCCAGTGGGGCCCCCAGCTTCATGTCTTTTACCGCCGTGACGAATTCACCGATGAACCGGTCGTAGACCGATTCGTGCACATAGATACGTTCCATCGATTCGCACAACTGCCCGGCCGAGGCGAAACTCGCCCGCACGGCGGTTTTGGCGGCGGCCACCGGATCGGCGTCGGAAAGGACGAGCAGCGGGTTCTTCCCGCCCAGTTCGAGTGAACAACCGATCAGCCGCTCCCCCGCCTGGCGGCCGATGGTCCGGCCGGTGGCGCTGGAACCGGTGTAGTCGACGTAGTCGGCGCGGTCGATCATCTCGCCGCCGATCACCGAGCCGCGGCCGAGCACGATCTGCCACAGCCCCTCGGGCAGACCGGCCCGGACCGCCATGTCGACCGCCCACAGTGCGGTCAGCGCGGTCTGGTTATCCGGACGGCCCACCACCGCGTTCCCGGCGACCAGAGCCGGCAGGGCATCCGAAACCGCCAGTGCCAGCGGGTAGTTCCACGGCGAGATCACCGCGACCACACCTTTGGGCCGCTGCCGCACCTGCACATCGGTGAGCACCGGCAGCACTCCGCGCGGATTACGGCGGGCCAGCAATTTGGGGGCGGTGGCAGCGTAGTACCGGGAATTCACCGCCACATCGCCGACCTCGTCGAACGCGTGCACCCGGGACTTACCGGTTTCGGTCTGCACGATATCGAGAATGGCGCCCTGCTCGGCCAGCACCAGATCGTGGAAGCGGCGCAACACCGCGGCACGCTCCCGGACCGGCACCTTCGCCCACTGCCGCTGGGCCGCGCGGGCCCGCTCGAAGGCGGCCTCGATATCGGCGGCCGACGATTGTGGCAGTTCGGCGATGGCCTCGCCGGTGACCGGTGCGTGGACCGTGACGGCGGGCGCACCACCGGCCGCGGCCCGCGCGAGCAGCCGTTCGACCACGTCCGGGGTGAGTGCGCCGGTGGCAGCGGGACGCTGGGCGGTCGTCATCGTCGGCATTCTCCTGGAGCGAGGATGTGCCGCGATCGGTCCGCGGCACGGCGATTAATTGAACAGTAGTGTTAATGTAATGCTCGTGCGGTGTGGAGTGTCAAGAGGCACGGTGCGGAAAACAGCCGGGCACCGGTACCGGCTGTGGGATGTCACAGCGGTCCGGGCAGGCACAACGTGAGCGCACCGGCCCCGGGCCATGACGGCACGGCAGGTGTCACCGAGCGCCTGCAACGGCCGGATGCCGACCCGCCACCTCGGCGTGGCCGGCCACCGCAGACCCGGGCACAGGCCGAACAAGTACGCGCCCGGATCGTCGACGCCACCGCCGAGGTATTCGCTCGCGCCGGTTCCCGCGGTCTGAGCGTGGCCCAGATCATCGACCACGCCGGTCTCTCGCGGCCCACCTTCTACCGCTATTTCGCCAACGCCACCGAACCGCTGCATGTGCTGCTGGAGGTATCGAACGCGGAACTGGTCGGCGGGATCGCGGCCGCGCTCGAAGCGACCGGCGAGGGTGTGGAACTCGGTATCCGGCTCATCGACGCCTACCTGGACTGGGCCCGCGGGCACGGCGTGATGCTGCGACCGCTGTTCGCCGAACTCCACGATCCGGCCTCACCGGTCTCGGCGTACCGCAATGCCGCGCTCGACGGCATCCGCGAGAACGTAAGCGCCAAGTTCACAGAACTGGGCCGCACGGTGCCCGGACCGCTGGACCTCGATGCCGCCCTCCACGTCTGCGAGTACGTGGTGTACCGGATCTCGGCTGCCTCCGGACCCGGCGGCGAACCCGATCCGGCCACGGTCGCCGAGGCCCGGCTCACCATGATCCGAGTGGTACTGGCAACACTGGGCAATACCGCCGACTTCCGGTACGCCATGGGACTGCCCGGGCTGTTCCCCGCCGCCCCGCAGGACGCGGCCGGAGCCGTCACCGCAGGTCAGGAAAATTGATCGGTCTGATCGAGGCTCAGTCCGCTGGCACGCAACACATGCCGGTCGATCGCCGCCCGGATGGCTTCCTCGGTTCCCAGGATGCGTACGTGCCGGCGGGCCCGAGTGATAGCGGTGTACAAGAGTTCCCGGGTCAGCAGGCTCGACCCCGGCTCCGGTAGGACGATGGTCACCGCATCGTATTGACTGCCCTGACTGCGGTGGATCGTCATCGCGAAAACCGTCACCACGGCGGGGAACCGGGTGGGATGGATCAGCAGCGGTTCCTCGCCTCGCTGCAATGCCACCCGCAGCGATCCGTCCGGGCGGCTCACGACCACCCCGGTATCGCCGTTGTAGATCCGCGCCTCGTGATCGTTGGCCGTCACCAGTAGGGGTTGCCCCGGATACCAGGTGCCGGTCCGGTGCTCCGGGCTCGCGGCCCATTCGGCCGCCGTCCGATCCCAGTGCTCCACCCCGTACGGGCCACGACGATGAGCACAGAGCAGGCGATGTGATTCGAACGCGCTCAGCGCCGTCGCCGCATCCCCGGTCACCGCTGCGGCGGTGACCCGCTGCGAAGTGGTGACGATATCGGCCCGGACAGCGACGATATCCTCGGGGCCGCGCAGTTCGAGGGTATCGCCACCGGACCGCAACAGTTCCAGCGCAGCGTCGGTATCCCCGGCGCGGACAGCGACCGCCAGATCGGCGATCCGGCCGCCGAACCGGCGTCCGCGGGTGAGCCGGACGATTCCGCCACGCAACCGTTTACGCTCGGGCTCGGTGAGCGCCTCGGCTACTTCCGATGTCCCGGCCCGGGAGGACGCACCGGCGAATCCGGGGTCGGCGGCGAGAATCGTCTCGAATGCCGGATCGGGTGCGCCCAGGAACGGCGCGGCCACCAGATCCGCGAGAACCGCCCCCGCGTCCACCGAGGCGAGCTGATCCGGGTCTCCGGCCAGTACGAGCCGCGTATCCGGGCGCAGCGCGCTGAGCAACCGGCTCATCATGGTCAGCGAAACCATCGAGGTCTCGTCCACGACGACCACGTCGTAGGGCAGGCGATTGTGCTCGTGATAGCGGAACCGGGTGGTGCGGCCGCGCTGCCAGCCCAGCAGGCGGTGCAATGTCGCCGCCGAGAGTTCCGGGAGGCCGAGCGGCCCGGCCTGATCGCGGACGGCCTCCTGCAATCGTGCCGCCGCCTTACCGGTGGGTGCAGCCAGCGCGATCCGCAGCGGTGCACCCCCGGGTTCGGCGGCGCGGTGCGCGACCAGCAGCGCGAGAATCCGGGCGATGGTATGCGTTTTTCCGGTACCGGGTCCGCCGGCGACGACGGTGGTCCACGCAGTGGCGGCCAGGGCCGCGGCCAGACGCTGCCGGTCGGGAGTATCGCCCGCCGGGCCGAAAAGCCGGTCGAGTTCGCGGCACACCACGGCCGGGTCGGCAGCCGGATGACCGGATGCCCGTGCGGTGAGCACCCGGCGAATGATTTGCTCCTGCCGGTAGTACCGGTCCAGGTAGAGCAGCGGACCGGCCCCCGGCCGGGCCGGTTCGGTGAGGCGCAGTGGCCGCAGCGGCCCGGCCGGGCCGCCGCACACGAGCGGACTGTCACGGACCGCGTCGATCACCGTTTCCTCGTCGGGCCAGGGCAATTCGGTGAGGTCGAGCTGATCGGGGTGTTCGTCGTCGGTGTCCACACCGATATCCCGCATCCTGGTCAGGTCCAGGCAGACCGATCCCGACCGCACGGCACGTACCGCCAGCGCCGCCGCGAACAACACCGGTTCACGGTCCTCTCCCGCGAGTCGGCCCAACCGGGCGGCCACATGCACATCCGCGGCCGACAACACGCCGGCCTCGTTGAACTCCCGCAGTATCCCGCGCCCGCGCTGCGCCACCCGGATCGGTATCACGACCCGCCTCCTGCCAACAGGTCGGACAGCTCGGTGATCAGGGCGGGCGGCGCCGTCCAGTCGAACACCCCCGCACCGTCGGGGGTCTCCGGTCCGATCATGCCGCGGACGAACAGGTAGCGGATACCGCCGAGATGTGCGCCAGGGTCGTAACCGGGCAGCCGCCAGCGCAGATACCGGTGCAATGCCACCGAGTACAACAGGGCCTGGAGCGGGTAGTGCGAGCGGATCATCTCGGCAGCCATCCGGTCGCGGGTGTAATGCGCGACGGTGAGATCGCCGGTGCCCAGCCGGTTCGTCTTGTAGTCGACGACGACGAACCGTCCATCGGTGGTGCGCAGCACGGCATCGATACTGCCGGTGAGATAGCCCCGTAACGGGGTGGCGTCGAGGGCGCCGAGTTCGTCGGCGTAGGTGTGGAAGACATCGCCGGGAGCCAGCCGGGACCGCACCAGCGCCGCTATCCGGTGCAGTGTGGCCGATACGGCGGCGGGTGTGTCCCCGCCGGCCAGCGGCAGTTCGAATTCGAGCTCGCACAACCGGTCCCGGTCGGGTATATCGGCGAGGGCGCCGAACCCGATCGGGGTGCGCAGGACGGCGAGCAGCGCCTCCGCAAGCAGGTCCGGATCCGCCTCGGACAGCATTTCCCCCACCGCTTCGGCGCAGCGGGCCGCCACCTCGGCGGCCGGGTCGGCGGAATCGGTGCTCACCCGCTCCAGCACCGCATGCACCAGGGTGCCGAATTCCGCGCCGTAGGGCAGCGCGTTCATGAGCGAGGCGGCACCCGGCTCGGGTTCGGCCAGCGGCGCCGGCGCCTCGGGTTCGTCGTCGGGGCCGAGCCCCGCCTCCGGTTCGGTATCGGGCACCACATTGTGCGCCGTGGCGGTGAGCGCCGAGTAGGAGGTCCGCCGCCACTGCTCGTCCAGCTCCCGGTCGAAGGCCGCCACGGCCAGCGCGCCCTCGGCGGCTCCGGCGGGCGCGCGATACACCGGTACCTCCGGGCTCGGATCCGCCGCCGTGACCGAGATGGTCTCCGCCGCCTCCGCGGCCCAGGCGCGGATCCGGTCCACCACCGCCGCGTCCTCTTCG
Organism: Nocardia speluncae NBRC 108251; assembly: GCF_001613245.1. GTDB lineage: Bacteria > Actinomycetota > Actinomycetes > Mycobacteriales > Mycobacteriaceae > Nocardia > Nocardia speluncae. The sequence continues at coordinate 89,669 of NZ_BDBZ01000002.1, forward strand.
ACCGGCGCGCGAGGTTTCGGCTGTGCCGAATCCGGTGTCCGGCCGAACAGCAACCGGTGCAGTGGAGCTACCGCGGTCCCGAACGACGGCGCCCACCAGGCGACCACCTGGCAGCACGCACGGGTCAGCGCCACGTAGCACAGCCGCAGTTCCTCACCCGCCGATTCGGTGTCCGCACGCTCTTTCCGGGCGTTGTAGCCCGGCGCGTCGGGGCCGCCGATATCGAGCACCCGGGCCCCGCCTTCGTGCATCAGCAGGGTGGCGGGCTTCGGATCGGCCGAACTGTCCCAGGCGAACGGCAGGTACACGATCGGGAATTCGAGTCCCTTGCTGGCATGCACGGTGGCCAGTTGCACCGCGGCCAGATCCCGGTCCAGCCGCCGGCTGCGCCCGGCGACCGAGCCCGAACCGGGCTCCCGGATACGGTCGGCGAGCCATCTGGTGAGGGCGGTGAGCCCGAGCCCCTCGGTGGCCGAGACCTCGTCGAGCAGTTGGGCGAGCTGGCGGATATCGGTGAGCCGGCGCTCGCCGTGCTCGACGGCCAGCAGCCGCGGCACCAGCCGGGTCGCTGCCGCGAGTTCCTCGAAAACGGCCGCGAACCCGGCACGGGCGAACAGGCGGGCCCCATCGCGCAATTCGGCACTGACCCGCCCCACCAAATCTGCCCCGCCGGTATCCATCTCGGCGCTCGTGTACCCGAATATCGGAGTGAGTGCGGCCAGCCGCACCCGGTCTGCGCGATGCGGCTGTTCGAGCGCCGACAGTATCCACAACCAATCGGTAGCGCTCGGGGTACCGAAAACACTGCTCCCACTGGTCAATACGACAGGCACGCCCGCGCGTTCGAGCGCCTCCCGGACCACCTCCAGCTGGGTGTGGGTGCGTACGAGCACCGCGATATCGCCGGGTCCCAGGGGATGCCCCGCCTCCGCCGGCTCCCCGCCGGAGCCACCGGTGTGCGCCGCCGGCCGCCGGCCGGTCGCCTCGGTGAGGACCGTGCCCGACTCCAACAGGGCGACGATATCGGCCGCCAGATCCGCCGCGACACGGGCGCGCTGCCGGTGGATATTCGGAAATCCCGACATACCCCGCGGTCCGGCCCCGGTGCGCGGCAGGCACCGTAACCGCAGCGCCGTGACCAGTTCGGCGGGGCCTCGCAATCGGGACCACGGCCGGGTCGCGGTCACCGGGGGCACGACGATCTCGTCGTGCCCCAGCGCGGCCCCGCCGAGCAGCTGTTCCAGCGCCCGCAGCAGACCGGCGTCACTGCGGCGGTTGGTGGTGAGTTCGCGGCGGGCGCTCGCATGCCCCACGGCATCGAGATAGCTGAGCACTTCGGCGCCACGGAACGCATAGATCGCCTGCTTGGGATCGCCCACCAGCACGAGTGTGTTGTGACCGTGGAATGCCCGGTACAGGATCTCCCATTGCAGCGGATCGGTGTCCTGGAATTCGTCCACCAGCACCACCGGATACCCGTCGCGGATGCGGCGGCCCGCGCCGGGGCCACGGACCGGGTCGGCCAGGATATCGCGCAGCAAGACCAGCAGGTCGTCGAAATCGCGGACACTCGCAAGCCGCTTCCGCCGTTCGGTTTCCGCCCGCACCGCAGCGGCGAAGGCGACCCGCTGCGCCGATACCTCGTCGGTATCCGGGGCGAGAACCGCCTGCCGGTCGCGCACAGCGGCGGTCGCGAACCGGTGGGCCTGTTTGACCGTGAACGGCGCGGGAGTGCGCGCATAGCGGCTCAGATACAGGTCGTCGATCACCGCACGGGTGAGATCGTCGGCCTCCTCCACCAGCCGCACCCCGGGGTCGAGATCGCCTGCGACCCCCAGTTCTGCCAGCATGCGGCGGCAGAAACTGTGCGTGGTGGCGATCACCCCGGCATCGAAATCGGAAAGCGCGGTGAGTAACCGGCCCCGGCGGGCAGCCACCTCGCCGTGATCCGCGGACGCGAGATGGCGCACCAATTCATCGGTCGCCGCGCGCGCGGCCACCGGGTCGGCCAGCGCCGCGGCGACAGTGACGAACCGGTCGCGCGTCCGTTCGCGCAGTTCCTGGGTGGCTGCGCGGCTGAACGTCACCAGCAGCAGCCGGGATATCGGGATCGCGGCCTCGGCGACATAGCGGACGGCCAGCCCGACGATCGCATAGGTTTTCCCGGTTCCCGCACTGGCCTCCAGCACGGTGGTACCTGTCGGCAGGGCATCGCAGAGCGCGAACGTATCGCCGGTTGCGGGGGGTGTGGTGGCGGTCGCTGTCACGGGTACCACCTGAGGTATCCGCTACGCGCCGTGCTCATGGCGCCCCCTGTTGTTCGGCCCGCAGAAGTGGCACCCAGAGGCGGCGGGCGATGGAACCGAACCGCGTACTTTCCACGGGTTCGCCGGCGGGCGCCCCGGCGGCAGCCAGACGGCTCAGGTCCGGTGCAGGGCCCCATACATAGCGCAGATTCCGGTCGGTGTGCTCGGCGAAATCACGTTTCTTGTCCCCGCCACCGAATTCGCGATCGGCGGCGACCATGGCCTCCTCCGGCGGGAGGCGCCGGAAACGTGCCTCGGCGTAGGCGGCGGTGGTCACGGTCGGGATCGGCAGCGGTTCGGCCAGGCCTGCCTCACGCATTGCGACCAGTGTCCGCAGAATTCCGCTCGCTTCGTCCGCGGCCGGCGCAGTGAGTTCGGCGCGCCAGGCAGGGGTCGGGAAGCGTCCGCGCCCGGTGACCGCGGCCCGCCAGGCCCGATCCTCGGTCACGGCCAGGGCAAGCACCGAAACCCACGCTGCGAGCCGGTGTTTCGGCGCGACCCGGGAGTACGTGGTGCGCACCACGCGGTCACCGCGCACCTCGGCCACGGTCCCCGTCAGGCGCCGGCCGCCACCGAGATCGACGGCGATATCGATATCGCGGGGCGGTTGCTCGTAATCCGGTGCGGCGGCCCGGAACAGCGTATCGACCGTCCGTTCCACCCGGTCCAGCACCACACGGCCCAGTTCGGCCGGCGGTAAGGTGCCGCGCCGCCATTCCGCCGCCCGCAGCTCGGCGGGATCGGCTCCGGCCAGCCGGGCGGTCAGCATCCGCTCCCCGAGCGACCAGGTGTCGAGACCACCCAATTCGATCGGCAGCCGATCGGCGATCTCCTCTTCCTGGTCGGGGATCCGCAAACCCAGCCGCTGCCAGAGGAATCCGCGCACCGGATGCTCCAGGAAGGCAATCAGCTCGGCCAAACCGATTTCGGTGGTCTCGGCTGCGGGCAGGGTCCGGGTGAAGGGGTTCTCCGCGGGTTCCGCGGTACGCAGCGTCGCTTGTGCCCCGGCGTACGCGGCGGTATCGAAGGAGAATGGCGCCGCGGCGGCGAAATTGCGCCGGTCGTGCGGTTGCAGTGGGTGGCGGGTGAGGACCGCGGACATCCCTTCCGGTCCGACATGGGCCCGCACGGTATCGAGTAGCTCCGCAACGGGTACCGCGGGCGGACGGTACGCACCGGTCACCGGGTCGGCGCCCGTATGCACCACCACCAGGGTGTCGCGGGCGGCCATGATCGCATCCAGCAGCAGTTGCCGATCCTCCGACCGCGGATCGCGCTCTCCCAACAGCGGATCACGCGCGGGGATATCGTCGCCGTCGAGCCCCGGGCCGCGGGGAAACACCTCGTCGTCCACGCCGAGCAGGACCACCACCCGGTGCGGGACCGAGCGCATCGGGGTCATGGTGCAGACAGTCAGCTCGCCCGTGCGGAAATTCGCGCGCGTCGGGGTGGCGGCCAGCCGGCTCTGCAACAGTTCGGTGATATCGGCGAGCCGCAGCACGGTATCCCCGGCGTGCGCCGTGGCCGCCGCCAGTTCCCGGCGCGCCTCGGTACGAATCCACTCCTGTGACGGGGCCACATCGGTGAGGAGGTCCAGGGCGCGGCCCAGTATCGCCGACCACTCCGCGGCCGGTGCAGGTCCCTGGAGGTCGCGCAGGATCGAGGCGAGACGGTCGATGTATTCGGCGAACCGGCCCGCCAGGTCGATATCGTTGCTGTCCACATCGTCGAGTGGCAGGACCCGGTCCAGCCAGTCCTGTGAACTCTCGTCGGCGGTGACACCCAGCAGGATCCGGTCCAGCGCGGCGTTGAGGGTGTTCTGCTCGAATTCGCCGAGGCCGAAAGCATGCCGTTGCCGGCGGCCGATCCCCCAGCGGGCACCGGCCTCGACGGCCCATTCCCGCATCCGCTCGATATCGTCGTCGTCGAATCCGCAGGCCCGGCGCACGGGTTCGCAGGCGGCCAGATCCAGGACCTCGGTAACGGTGACCCGCCCCCGCGCGAGTTCCAGAAGCAGCGCCACCAGACCCAGCAGCGGATTGGTGACGCCGCGACCCCGGTCGGCGAGTCGCACCCGCAACCGGTGGCCGGGATGCGCCACGGCGTCCGGTGGCTCTGTTCCGGCCGGTCCGGGTTGGCCGAACGCCGCCCGCACCAGCGGGGCAAAAGATTCGACCTCCGGACACATGATCACGACATCGCGTGGTTCCAAGGTCGAGTCCGCGGCGAACAGCCCGAGCAGGCATTCCCGCAGAACCTCCACTTGACGAACGGGGCCGTGACAGGCATGGATCTGTACGCTCCCGTCACCGCTGTGCAGACCGCCACCCGGCGGCCGGTCGTCGTCGCGGATATGCGCCTGTAGCGCCTGCAGCAGAGTCTCCGGTTGCGGCCGGCCGGCGACGGAACCTTCCGTACGCCGGAGTCCTTCGCCGAGAGGTCGTTCCGATGCCCCCGCTTCGGCCGACACGGCACCCGGCGTCACCGGGTGGCGGGTATCGGTCTCGGCGGCCGGCAACCGCAGTTGCAATTCCCGGATATCGCGGCTCAGCCCCGCAAGCAGTGGATGCCGCACCAGCGTGACCGAATCGTCGTCCACCCGCGCGACTTCCACGGAGTCGCGGGGGCCGGGGACTGTGCGCGGAGCCCGCCGGTGCAGGTCCAGCGAGTTCCACATCGCCGGACTCGGATGTGTCAGCCACAGGTGGAGGTCCCGATGTTCGGCCAGGGCGGCGAGTACCGCCAGATGCCCCGCGGGCAACCTGGTCGCTCCGAAGAGCGACAGCCGGTCGGGCAGCGTGACAGCACCCCGTGCCGCCCGCAGACGCGCGCACGCGATGGGTAGCCGCTCCGCCGGGCCGGGGGCACCGACGGCCGCGCGTAACCGGCGCCACAGGGCGGGCTGCCAGACCAGATCATCCGGGAGCGGACGGCCGGTGCCGTCGGTATCGGCCCCGTCCGCCCATTCGGTGATCAGGTGGGGACGCTGGACCGCGTACCCGTCGAACAGCATGGCGAGGCGGGCTGCCGTGGCGTACCGCCGTCCGAGCCGATGCGCCCCCGCCGCCGGTTCGGAATCGGTTTCTGTCCCGGAGGCGCGGGCGGGATCCAGCCCGAGGTGGTGCGCCAGTACCGCGCACCACGGTTCGTGCACCGCATCGTCGATCACCCGCAGCAGTGTCCAGACCACCCGGTCGTGGCCCCACGGATCCGTGTGCGCGCCGACACCGGTGACCTGGGCCAGTACCTCCTCGACCAGGGCGGCCGGGGCGGGGAAGCGGATATTGGCCGCGATCCCGTCGCCCACGCCGGGCGCAGCACCGAGCACACCCGAGAGTTGTTGCGCCAGCCAGCGCTCCACACCTTTGGCGGGTACCGCGATCACTTCCGTGGCGAACGGGTCCGGCAGCGGATCGGCGAGCAGCACCGCAAGCGCGCCGGCGAGCGCGTCCGCGCGTTCGGCACGATGGATGTGCAGCGCCATCTCTGCCCTTCCGCTCGGTCCGGTCGCCGGTGTTCGCCCGCATCCGCACAGCTCGGGCGACTCTCTCGTCCACCCGTTTATACGCCCCGCTACCGACAGCGCCGGGTGACCCCCCACGACGACAGAGGACAACCCCCGGACAGGTGGTCATCATCCGAATGTCCCTAGCGCCGAACGCTTCTACCGGATATCAAGCCGTTTCGCACAGTGATTTAGCGCACACGAGTCACCGACACGCGGCCGGATGGCCGGGATCCGGCGGAGGCGCTGTGTCACAGTGCAACCCCGGGAGGAACGGGTTACCGCACGAAAGGCTGGTTCGCGTCGATGAAAGCGCTGGTTGTTCCCCTGATACCGAGAGACGGATTCACCGTCCGCCGCTCCGGGAACCGATGGGAGCTGGTCAACTCCCGGCACTACGGGCGGACCGTCGTTCTGCATTCGTGGCCACGGGATCGGCACACCGAGGCGTTCGAACACTGCTATCGCCTCAACGGCCGCCCGGTGGCCGATCTGAAGGCCACGGCCCGGGTCCACTAGCGGAACACGGAAAACGTGCGCTCCGGTCGCCGATGTGACAAGGTGTGTCCTCGTGCGTTACCCCCTGATCACCGGTGCTGCGCCCCGCGTGGCCGCACCCGCCACAGTCCTGGCCGCCGCCGCGATCATGTTCGCCGGTGTGCCTGCGGGCCTGCCCGCGGCCGATGCCGTTCCACTCGCGCACACCCAGGGTTGCGCGCACGGTTTCGACTGCGATCTCGCAAGCCGTATCGAAACCGTCAATTCGTATCTCGGTTCGCGACCGGGCGTCACCGGCTATGTGATCCGGGACCGGAACACCGGTGCCGTCTACTCCAGTCCGCACGCCGAGGAGATGGTGTGGACCGCGTCGACGATCAAACTCGCCATCGCACAGGATCTGCTCAACCGGGCCCGCGTCGGCGCGATCGCCCTGCCGCCGGAGGATCGTGGGCTCATCGAGCAGATGATGTCGACCTCCAACGACCAGGCCACAGATATCCTCTGGAACAAGTACGCGGGTCTGGACCGGATGGCTTTCAACAACGCCTTCCGCGCCAACGGGATGACCGGCCTGGCTCCGCAGCCCTCACCCAACCCCGGACCGCACTGGGCATTCCAGAAGGCCACCGCAGCCGATCTCGACCGGCTCATGTCCAATGTCCTGGACCGGATGCATCCCGACGACCGCTCCTACCTCCTGGACCTCATGCGCCGCGTCGATTCCAATCAGCACTGGGGCGTCTGGGGCGCCGGGTCGGCGATGCGGCCCGGCCTGAAGAACGGCTGGTCCGACGAGCAGGGCGGCTGGGTGGTGAACTCGGTCGGTTTCGCCGGGCCCGGGGAGCGCTACACCCTGGCGATCATGACGGCCATGAACGGTGAAGGCGGCTACCGAGAAGGCTCCGAAACCGATACCACCGTTGCCGAATACCTGCTGTCCGGCCGCTGAACCTCCGCGCCCGAACCGTTTCCGGAGTGCCCGGCACCGATTCCCCGCTTCGGACGGGGTACCGGTGCCGGGCGCTCCGGTGTCTCAGGTGAGACGTCGCAACCGCATCGGAGCGTCGTCGCGCGGGAACGGAATCGTGGTGAAACCCCAAGGCATGCGGTAGTTCTTCGGGAAGCTCCACGCGTAGTCGCGTACCAGGGCGGAGATGATCGTCTTCACCTCGAACGTGCCGAAATGCATCCCGATGCATTTGTGCGACCCCGCACCGAACGGCATCCACGCAAGCCGGTGGGATTTGTCCTCGCGGCGCTCGTCGGAGAACCGCAACGGATCGAAAACCTCGGGATCGGTCCACAATTCGGTGAGCAGATGGTTGACCTGATAGCCGAGGTCGACCGGGGTTCCGGCAGGGATGTAGTGCCCGCAGATCTCGGTGTCGCGGACGGCGCGGCGCACCATACCGGGCACCGGCGGCATCAGCCGCAGGCTTTCCTTCACTACCAGGTCCAGGTTGCGCAGGCTGTCCAGATCGGTGATGGCAGGCGAATCGTTCGTCAGATCCAGCGCCAGGACCTCCTCGCGCACCTTCTGCTGCCACTCCGGGTGTTTACCCAGGTAGTAGGCGACCGCGGTGGCGGTGGTGGTCGTGGTGTCGTGCGCGGCCATGATCAGGAAGATCATATGGTTCACCACGTCGTCGTCGCTGAACACCGAACCGTCCTCGGCGCGCGCGTGGCACAGACCGGAGAAGAAATCCGGCGCATCACTACGCCGCTTCTGCGGCAGCATCGCGCGGAAGTACTCCTCGAGTACCTTGCGGCCGCGTAACCCGGCCCGCCATTTGCCGCCGGGCACATTGTGCCGGACCAGCGCGAGCCCGGCGTGCGTGCAGGCCACGAACGCGTCGGTGAGTTTCGTGCGTTCCTCGCCCACCTCGAGTGCCATGAAGGTTTCGCCCGCGATATCGAGCGCCAACTCCTTGATGGCGGGAAACAACTGCACGGTCCGGCTCGCGCCCGCTCCCTCGGGCACCCAGCGGCCGATGGCCGCCCGGACGACCGGTGTCAGTTCGGCCAGATGCGCCGCCAGGCGTTCCCGGGTGAATGCCTGCTGCATGATGCGCCGATGGAACATATGTTCGTCGAATTCGAGCAGCAGCAGACCGCGCCGGAAGAACGGGCCGATGAAATAGTCCCAGCCCTGCCCGAAATCACGGCGGCGGCGGCCGACGACTTCGTCGAGCGCTTCCGGACCCGCGGCGAACACCCGCTCCATCCCCATCGAGCTGTTGAGCGTAACCGGGCCGAACCGGCGGTACCGGTCCAGCATCTCGGCCGGACCCCAGCGCATGTAATGGAGAGTCCGTCCGAGGTAGGGCAGGCCCCCGTCGCCGCGCACCGCGACGGTACGGTGCCGGCTCGGCGGGGTGGCCAGGGTTCGCGGCCGCTCGGGGACCTGCAGCAGCAGCCGGTCGAGTACCTGGCGCCGGGGTATTTCGATGAGCGCCGAATTCTCGGTATCGGTGCGCGCCCGCGAGCCTCGCGTGACGGCACGGTCGACGGTGACCATGGCAGAACCTCCTGAGAGATAGCACCTACCCTATTCTCTTTGTTGCAACCAGCTGGACGGTTTCGACCGAATCGGTACACGCTCGCCTCCCCCGAGACCGCCACGCGATCGCTATCGTGGTGAGTTGCCACACCACCACGAGTGAACAACGGCGTCGGACTGTGCCCTCGACGAGTACTGCCACTACCGTGTGCGTTGTCGGACATGATCATCACGGGCAGCACCGGCCCACCGCTGGCGAGGAGCGACCATGAGCACGCAACCTGTTGGGGACGGCCGACACCGCGTCGTAGTGATCGGATCCGGATTCGGCGGCCTGTTCGGGACCAAACACCTCAAGCGAGCCGACGTCGACGTCACGCTCATCTCCAAGAGCACAACCCACCTGTTCCAGCCGCTGCTCTACCAGGTCGCCACCGGAATCCTGTCGGTCGGCGAGATCGCGCCCGCGACCCGGCTGGTACTCCGGAAACAGAAGAACGCCCGGGTGCTGCTGGGCGAGGTCACCGATATCGACCTGACGCAACGCACTGTCACCTCGGTGCTACTCGGCGAATCGACCGTGACCCCCTACGACAGCCTGATCGTCGCGACCGGCGCACAGCAGTCGTATTTCGGCAACGACCAGTTCGCCACCTTCGCCCCCGGCATGAAAACCATCGACGACGCCCTCGAACTACGCGGCCGTATCCTCGGTTCCTTCGAACAGGCCGAGGTCGCGCGGACGCAGGAGGAACGCGACCGGCTGCTCACCTTCGTGGTGGTGGGCGCCGGCCCCACCGGGGTCGAGCTGGCAGGCCAGATCGCCGAACTGTCCGACCGCACACTCGAGGGCACATTCCACAACATCGACCCGCGCGATGCCCGGGTGATCCTGGTCGAAGGCGCGGGTGCGGTCCTCGGCCCCATGGGGCCGAAGCTGGGCGGCAAGGCGCAGCGCCGGCTCGAATCCATGGGTGTGGAGATCCAGTTGAACGCCCTGGTGACCGATGTCGACGCGCACGGTGTGACGGTGAAGGACAAGGACGGCACCACCCGGCGGATCGAATCCGCCTGCAAGGTGTGGTCCGCCGGGGTGCAGGCCAGCCCGCTGGGCAAGATGCTGGCCGACCGTTCCGCCGGGACCGAAGTGGACCGCGCGGGCCGGGTGGTGGTGGAACCGGACCTCACCATCAAGGGACACCCCCACGTCTTCGTCGTCGGCGATCTGATGTCGGTACCCGACGTCCCCGGGCAGGCCCAGGGCGCGATCCAGGGCGCCACCTACGCCGCGAAGCAGATCAAGGCCGAGGTTGCCGGTAACCAGACCCCGCAGGACCGGCGGCAGTTCAAGTACTTCAACAAGGGCAGTATGGCGACGATCTCGCGGTTCAGCGCGGTGTGCCAGGTGGGGAAGCTGGAATTCGGCGGATTCATCGCCTGGCTGGCCTGGCTGGCGCTGCACCTGTACTACCTCGTCGGCTACCGGAGCCGGATCATCACGATCATCCAGTGGTTCGTGACCTTCCTCGGCCGCGGCCGCGGCCAGATGGCGGCCACCGAACAATGGATCTTCGCGCGCCTCGCACTGGAGGCGGTGTACGGGGACAGCGAGGAGGGCGAGGAGATCGTGCGCGGTGCGGCGGGCCGCCGGCCGCCCGGCTCGTCACAGGCCAACCCCACCGGCAACGGGGTCCCGGCCACTGCCGAGAAGTCCGGGGGCGATCGTAAGGTCGGCTGACCGGCCGACATCCCAGGCGCCACCCCCCTCCGAAGCTAATATCGGGCAAACCGATAATTTCCGGAGAAAGGCGACCATGGGTAAGCACAGAGCTCCCGGTGTCACCCGGCGCGCTACCGGATCGGTCGTCGCGGCGGGCGCGGTACCGCTCATCGCGACACTGATCGGCGCCGGTACAGCCAATGCCGAAGCACTCCCCGCTCCACCCTCGATCCCGGCACTCCCTTCTCTGCCCGCGCTCCCGGCGGGCCTCTTCCCCCCGGCTCCCGCGCCGGCCGTGGAAAATGCGGCAATCCCCACCACACCCGGCCCGGCGCCGCTCACTACACCCGACGCCCCGGCGCCCACCGCTATGGCCACGAATGTTTTCACCAGACCGGCCGCGCCGGTGCCGGCCCGGCCGGTAACACCTCCGCTCTCCGCACCGCTCGCGGACCTGTTCACCGTGCCTGCCGACTCGGCACCGGAATCGGCCGATGCCGGCGCACCGGCTCCCGCTGCTCAGCCGCCGGCAACACCGGCCGCGCCGGACCCGGTCACGGCGGCAACCACCGCCGTCCAGGATGCTGTCCATTCGGTGACCGATACGATCAGCGCGGCTGCGGCACCGCTGATTCGGCCCGTCCCCGCCATCGCACCGCCTGCCGCGCTCGCCGATCCGGGCGCGGCGCTGCTGTCCGCACCTGCTTTTCGCACGCCCCGAGGCTCCCTGCCGGCGGCGCAGCCGGGCGTCCCCGAGGCGCCGATCGACGCACCGCCCGGCACACTGCGGATCGGTGATTTCGTGATCGCCGTGCCGTTCGATGCCGCCCCGGTCAACCAGGGCGCCGCGCAGGCCGAGGACCAGGTGTCGACCTACCTCGATTCGATGGGAGTGGAGCCCGGCCGGTCGGATCGGCTCGCCGCCCAGACCCTGGGTAACGCCGTCATCGGCGCCGGCATCGGCAACGCCGTCGCCGCGCCGGTCGCCATACCGTTCGCAATGCTCGGCGCCGCACTGGGATTCGTGGCGGGGATACCGTTCCTGCCGACCGGCCTCGTCGTCGGCCCGGTCCTCGGCGCCGCGGTCGGGTACGGCATCGTCGCGGTGCCCGCCACGATCGCCGGGGCCGCACTCGGGGCGGCGTACGGCGTGACCGACGGTTTCACCACACCACTACTCGGCGGGGCCCAGCCGTGAGCACAGTCCGGTAGGCGGCTCGAGTCCCGCAGCCGGGCACCGGGGAGTGCGGCCTGTGCGTCCACAAGAACAGCGGTTCTGGTGTGGGTACCCGAGCCGGTATCTCGGGTCGATACCGCGTGCCCGTAGTCGTTCCGAATTCCGATGAGTAGCCTGCCGAATCCGGCCCGGCTCGGCCGGATTCCGATCTGCCACGGCCGGGCGCCGGGTTCCCGGGTCATCGTTCGCCGGCATGAGGAATCGAGTCCGTCCGATCGATCACACAACCAGCGGAGCGGTCACTGCCGACCGGTACCGCAAACCGACCGCTATCGATGTGCTGCGCAGTCTCGCTACCTGTTCAGGAACGCATTGCCCAGCAGTTTGAACAGGACGATCCCATCCGTCGCGCGTTCCGGTCCGAATGTCTGGCAAACCGACAATTTCCCGGAGAAAGGCGACCATGGGTAAGCACAGAGCTACCGGTCCGGCTCGGCGGGCTGCGGGATCGGTGGTAGCGGCGGGCGCGGTACCGCTCATCGCGACACTGATCGGCGCCGGTACGGCCAATGCCGAAGCACTCCCCGCTCCACCCGCGTCACCCCCGATTCCCGCTCTACCGGCGAATCCGCTCCAGCCGGCATCCGCCACACCCGATCCGGTCCGCGATCTCACCACCGTTGTACACGATGCGACCCAGGTGGCAGTACGGTCCGCTACCGATACGTTCGGGATGGTGGCGGCACCGTTGCTTCCCGCCCCGCCGGCTCCGGCGCCGGCGGCGGTCGCCGAACCGGTCCCGACGCCGGCGACCCGGCAGTTGCCCACACATGCCTACCTCGCTCCGCAGGGCGAGTTGCACGCGCCGATGCCGGTGGCACCGGTAGCACCGATCGAGGCGCCGCCCGGCAAACTCCGGATCGGCAACGTCGTCATGGATGCGCCGCCGTTCGATGTCCGGGAGATCAATACCGGCGCCGCGCAGGCGGAAGCGCAGGTGGCGACCTTCTATGATTCGGTGGGCGTGGAGCGCAGCCGGTCGGACCGGATGGCCGCACAGACCGTGGGTTCGGCGGCCATCGGCGCATCGGTCGCCAATACGCTGGCTTCCCCGATCGCGACCACCTCTGCGATGGTGGGGGCGGTCGCCGGGCTGATCTCCGGTGTTCCGTTCCTGCCGATCGGTCTCGTCGTGGGCCCGGTGCTCGGCGCCGCCATCGGCTACGCGGTGATCGCGGCACCCGCGATGGCCGTCGGGGCGGCGGTCGGCGGGGCGGTCGGCGCGGCCGAAGGGTACACCGCCGCACCGTTCGGCGCGGCCCCGTAGTGATCGCCGGGTGTCCGGCGGCATGCGCCGCCGGACACCCGCTTACCCCGGTCGAGCAGTTCCTGCAAAAGGACCGCGCGAATCAGCGGTGCGCGGACAGGCGAGGGCCGGCCACAGACGGCCGGAAACCCGCCGCGCCATGCTCGACAGCGCCCCCGAATATCAGCACCACAGCCGCACCGGCCCGACCGCACGGATGACCGCTCGTCACGTTGGTCGAATCGCCGTTATCCGGTCCCGGCACGATGAGCGCGCGACCGGCCCCACCGAGACGCACCACGATGCCCGGTACCCCGCCGAGACCGAATCCTCCCGGCCGTGTTTCGATCCTCGCGTGCGCGCCGATATCGTGATCTGCGGTCTGGGCCCGGCCGGCCGAGCGCTCGCCTACCGATGCCTGGTGCGGGGTATGTCGGTGATCGTGGTCGATCCGAATCCACGGCGGCACTGGCGGGCGACCTACGCCGCCTGGACCGACGAACTCCCGGCCTGGCTGGCCGGCACCACCCTCGCGGCAACGGTCGCCCTGCCGCGCGCCTACGGCCTGCGCGCGCACACGATCCCCCGCTCGTACTCGGTGCTCGACACGGGGCGCCTCCAGCGCAGCCTCGACATCACCGGAGCCACCGTGCTCACCGGCCGGGCCACCAGGCTCGACCGGCACATCGTCACCCTGGATACCGGCCGGACGTTGCAGGCCGAGCGTGTGATCGACGCGCGCGGCCTGCGACGCCGGCCCGGCCGGGCCGAACAGACGGCCTACGGCCTGATCCTCGACGATCCCGGACCCGACGAGCCGGCGCTGTTCATGGACTGGCGTGCCGATAACGGCGCTGACCCCGGCTCGCCACGGTCGTTTCTGTACAGGATCCCGATCGGCGGCGACCGCGTCCTTTTCGAGGAGACCTGCCTGGTGGGGGCACCACCGATCGACCTCGGTGAACTCGCCCGCCGATTGCGCTGTCGATTACGAGCTCGCGGCATACCGGTACGCGGCGACGAACCGGTCGAACGGGTCCGCTTTCCGGTCGTGGGCGGCGCCCCGCGGCCGGGCCGATTCGGTGCCGCCGGCGGGTACTTGCATCCGGCCACCGGATACAGCGTGGGGGCGGCTCTGGCCGCGGCCGGCGATATTGCGGACGGTCACACGCGCGTGCCGAATGCGGCCCGAGCCGTATATCGCCTGCGCCGCGCCGGGCTCCGGGCCTTGCTCGCGCTGCCGCCGAGTGAACTTCCCGGCTTTTTCGACGCGTTCTTCGAGCTCGATATCAACCTGCAATACGCCTATCTGTCCGGACGCGCCGACTTCGCAGGCACCGTCGCCGCGATGACCAGGCTGTTCGCGGGAGTACCTCCCGGTACCCGCGCGCGGCTGGCCGCTGCGACACTCCATCTCCCGCCGCTCTCGCCCCCGGGGTCCGGTTCGGTCATCATGGAGTGATGCGGTCAATCTGGAAAGGCTCGATCGCGTTCGGGCTGGTGAACGTCCCCGTGAAGGTCTACACCGCCACCGAGGACCACGACATCCGGTTCCACCAGGTCCACGCCAAGGACGGCGGCCGGATCAAATACGACCGCGTCTGCACCGTCTGCGGGCAATCGGTGAAATTCGCCGATATCGATAAACAGTACGAATCACCGGAAGGCGAGAAGGTCGTGCTCACCGACGACGATTTCGCCAAACTACCGGTGGCCGAGAAACACGAGATCCCGGTTCTGCAATTCGTCCCGTCGGAGCAGATCGATCCGATCCTCTACGACAAGACCTACTATCTGGAGCCGGATTCGACCACACCCAAGGCCTATGTGCTGCTGGCCGCCACACTCGAACGTATCGACCGCACCGCCCTCGTCCATTTCACGCTGCGTCAGAAGACCCGGCTTGCCGCGATGCGAGTGCGCGACGGGATGCTGGTGCTGCAGACGCTGCTGTGGCCGGACGAGGTGCGCTCGGTATCGTTCGAATCGCTGGAGGAGGCCACGGCGCCCCGGCCGCAGGAAATAAAAATGGCCGAAACCCTTGTCGAGTCGATGTCCGACGATTTCGATCCCGATCAATTCACCGACGAATACCAGGTCGAACTGAAACGGTTGCTGGAGGAAGCGATCGCCAGCGGTGACGGAAAGGTTGCCGAACGCACCGAGGAACCGGCCGAGGAATCCGATGCCGAGGTGGTCGATCTGGTCGCTGCGCTGCAGCGCAGCCTGGAGGCCAGCGGTGCCCGCGGCGGCGAGCAGTCCGGTACCCGTGGTGGTGGGAAATCCGGCGGTACGAAATCCGCCGGTGAGAAGAGTTCCGGCGCCGCGAAAACCCGCAAGACCTCCCCGCGTAAAACTGCCCAGAAGCGAACCCGTAAAGGCGCGTGAGCCCCCGGTTACAGGGCTTGGATGAACCAGTCCAGGAAGCCCTCGGACTCGGTACTGCTGCGGTGGTAGTGGAATCCGAGCTGATGAGCGAGTGCGATGTCCGATTTGTGGTCCGTATCGATTCGAAGCACCGCCTCATCCGCCGAATCATTGCGGGCCAGATACCGGCAGGCCAGCACAATCGTCCGGCCGGGCACTCCACTGCCGCGCCACGGCGGGTGGATTCCGTAGCTGATATCGGCCTGGCGTTTCGCCAGGAATTCCGGTTCCAGCGTCACATCCAGCGTCCCCGCCAGCGCATACGACGATACGTCCACCACGGTAAATGTTTTCCGAGGCCCGTCGGTGGCCCACTCCGCGGCGCACCGTTCGAATTCCGCCATCGTCTTCGGTGGGCCGGGCCCGGCCGTCCGGCGCACCGACTCCCGATCCAGGGCGGCCAGGTGCGCGGCGGCGTCGGCGACCTCGATCGGCCGTAGCCCGATCACCCCATCCGATATCAGCACGTGATCATGATCTGCATATTTCACGGCATTCGACAAGCCCCATGGACGGCGAGCCGCCGAAGAGAATTACAGGGCGCACCGGAAAAGCCGGCGAGCAACAATTCCGCGACACGCAATCGTGCGGACACGCCCGCAGTACAGGACCGGCACCGTTTGCCGGGTGGATACTCGGGACTATGACCGATAACCAGGAGGATCCGCATCGGCTCGTATCCGCTGCCGTGGTGGTGGGCGTGGACGGCACCCCCGCCTCTCATTCGGCCATCCGCTGGGGCGCCACGGTGGCCGCCCGGCGAGGGCGGCGGCTCATCCTGGCCTACGGGATGAATTCCACCCCGGCCAAAACCTGGCTGGTCGCCTATAAGCCGATGGTCGACGAGGCCGTGCAGACCCTGCGCACGCACGGCGAACAGGCATTGGCCACCGGCGTGCAGGTCGTCCACGAGGCCGCGCCGGAACTGGCACCGGACACCCTGCTCTCCGAACACAGCCCCGCCAAAATGCTGATCGAATTGTCCAAATCCGCGCATATGGTGGTGCTGGGGTCGCGCCGCGGCGGCGCGATCGCGCATCTGGGGTCGACCATTCTGGCGGTCGCTTCGCACGGGCAGGGCACCATCGTCGCGGTCCGCGAGGACAACGAGGACATCACGGACGGCCCCGTGGTGGTCGGGGTCGACGGCAGCCCGGTCAGCGATACCGCCGTCGCCGCCGCATTCGCCGAGGCTGCCGAACGGGGAGCCGAACTGGTCGCGGTGCACACGTGGAGCGACCTCACCTTCACCGAATTCGCCAGTACCGGTTACATCGAGATCCCGGCCGAGGATCTGCAGACCGCCGAACAGGCCGTGCTCGCCGAGCGGCTGGCCGGATGGCAGCAGCGCTACCCGGAGGTCACCGTGCGGCGCGAGGTGTATCCCTCGACCCCGGCAATGCATCTGCGCGAATGGTCCGAACGCGCCCAACTGGTGGTGGTGGGCAGCCGCGGCCGGGGCGGATTCCGTGGACTGTTGCTCGGCTCGACCAGTCAGTCGCTGATCCAGCGGGCCGCCTGCCCGGTCATGATCACCCGGCCGGGCTGAGCGATACGGCCGGGCTCCGGTTCAGCCGAGCAGGCCGGCGAGCAGCGCCCGGGTGCGCTGTGCCTCCGCGCCGCCGGCGAAGACCGAGGCGACGAATTCGGTGGCACCGGCGTCGAATACCTCCCGCACCCGGGCGGCGACCTGATCCTCGGTGCCGATGATCGCGAGATCCGCCGGTCCGGCAGCGCCCTCACGGTCCATCATCGCGCGGTAGGACGGCAGGGTGCCGTAGGTGGCGAAGGTGCGGGCGGCCCGTTCTCGCGCGGCGTCGGCATCGTCGGTCACCAGCACCGGTAGTGCGCAGACGATACGGGCCGGGGACCGGCCGGCGTCCGTGGCCGCCGCGGTGATGGTCGGGGCGATATGCTCCCGGATCGTGGCCGGGCCGGTCATCCACAACACGGTGCCGTCGGCGCGGCGCCCGGCGAGTTGCAACATCCGGGTGCCCATGGCGGCCAGCAGGACCGGGATCCGGCCCTCGTCCGGGATTGCGAGCTCCAGATTCCCGGCCAGGGTTTCACCGGTATAGGACACGGGCTGCCGTTGCAGCAAGGGATCGAGAATCGAGAGGTATTCGCGCATATGGCGGGCGGGCCGCTCGAATCCGTACCCGAACATGTTCTCGATGACGACGCGATGGGACAGCCCGATACCGAGGGTCAGGCGATCGGGGCCCACCGCCAGTGCGGTCGTGCGGGCTTGCTGGGCCAGCGCGCCCGGATGCCGGGGGTAGGTCGGCACCACGGCCGTCCCGAGCTCGATCTCCGGTACCCGGCTGCCCGCCACCGCCAGCGCGGTGAGCGCGTCGACGCCGAAGATATGCGACATCCAGGCCGATACGAACCCTTCGTCGGCGGTCCGGTGCAGGTCGTCGGTGAGCGCGCGCAGGGCGTCGCTTCCGGATCGTTCACTGAGCAGAATACCGATCCGCACTGCGGGCCTCCTGGACGGTTCGTAGGGGTCTGGACCTCGATGGTTGCGGCCCCGACCCTAATGGACGCGGGACGGCGGAGCGCGGCGCCGGACCGTGTGGCCGCAGCCGTGCCCATACCGCCGCGGTACGGATACCCGAGCCGACCGACGCGCCCGTGATTTCCTCGACCCCGGGGCCGCGGCGGGGCATGCTGTGAGCATGGACGAGTTTGCGAGCTGGCGGTCGAACGGACAGCGTTTCACCCATCGCGGACACCAGATCTTCTGGCGGTCCGGCGGAACCGGTTCCGCGGGAACCTTGTTGTGCCTGCACGGCTTCCCCACCGCGTCCTGGGATTGGCACCGGATCTGGCCGGATCTGTGCGCGCAGTTCGCCCGCGTCCTGGCCCCGGATCTGATCGGGTTCGGCTGGTCGGCCAAACCGCAGCACTACGACTACACGATCGCCGATCAGGCCGATCTGTGCGAGCAGTTGCTGCGCGAACAGGGCGTCGAGCGCTACCACATCCTGGCTCACGACTACGGCGATACCGTCGCCCAGGAACTTCTGGCCCGTGACGCCGAACGCCGGGCCGCCGGTGATACGTCGCTGATCATCGAATCGGTATGCCTGCTCAACGGCGGACTCTTCCCGGAGGCCCACCGGCCGCGACCCATCCAGCGGCTCCTGGCCGGCCCGCTCGGCCCGCTGGTCGGCCGGTTCGGCACCGAGGGCACCTTCGCGCACAGCCTGGCCGCGGTGTTCGGCCCCGACAGCAAACCCGACGCCGACGAAATGCATCGTTTCTGGCTGCTGTGGTGCAGTAAGCACGGGAAACGCAACGGCCACAAGCTGATGGGTTATCTGGCCGAACGGCGGACACAACGGCAACGCTGGGTGGGTGCCCTCGTCCGGCCGCAGGTACCGGTCCGGTTGATCGACGGTTTACGCGATCCGGTGTCCGGGGAGCGGATGGCGCGCCGCTACCGCCGCGTCGTCGACGAGCCCGATGTGGTGGAACTGCCCGCTGCCGGCCACTACCCGCAGTTGGAAGCACCGCAGGAGACGTTGCGCGCATTTCACGAGTTCCACACGACCCGGGTCGGATAGGTCCGGGCGCGGACCGGAACGACGGGGCCCCGGCATGTGCTGCGGAGTGCTACCGTACGGCCGGATGCCGGTGTGGTGATCGGGCTCCGCACCGCTACCGCTCCCCGGGGGTCGGGTGAAGCACAGAACGAGGGGACACCGCATGCTCGACCGCGACAGCGTATCCGGGCCGGATCAGCACATCCAAGGGGTCTCCGAGTGGGTGACCACCCGCGACGGCCGCCGGTTGCATGCCATGGCCCTGCCGGGCCCGCAGCCCGCCTCATCTCCGGTCGTCGTCTTCGAAGCAGGTGCGGCGGCCACTCGTTCCTCGTGGGGGTTGGTGCAACCCGAAGTGGGCCGTTTCGCGCCCGCCGTGGTCTACGACCGCGCGGGCTTGGGTCGCAGTCCCGCCGACCCGGCCGGTCGCCGTCTGGAGCGGATGGCCGATGATCTCGTCGATGTGCTCGATCATTTCGGGTCCGGGCCGTTCGTGCTGGCCGGTCACAGCGCCGGCGGTGTGATCGCCCGGCTCGCCGCCGCCCGCCGGCTCGACCGGATGGCCGGAATCGTGCTCGTCGATCCCACCGACGAGGCCGCGGATATGTTGTTCGCTCCTGCTTTCCGGCGCATGGAACGCGTGGCGATCACGGTGAACGGAGGGCTTGCCCGCTTGGGGCTGCTGCGCCGGATGTTCGGCCGCATGCTCGACGCGGTACCGGCGGATGTCCGCGCAGATATGGAGCGCGAGGCGTTCACCCCGGGCGTCGTCCGTACGCAGGCGGTACAGGCCCGGACCTTTCTCGACGATCTCGCGGCCTGGCGCGACCATCCGCCCGCCCGGGGCGATATCCCGGTCACTGTCATATCGGGCGCACGCGCGGGCGACGGTATGAATACGCGAGTCCGGGCCGCCGTCAACACCGCGCACGCGCACCGCGCGGCCGTCGCCGACGGGCGCCATGTCCTGGCGCACAATTCGAGCCACTATCCCCCGATCACCGACCCAGGGGTCGTGGTCGCGGAGATCCGCCGCCTCGCGGCGCCGTAATAGGCCACGTGGCGGCATCTCCGTGACAGCAGGCGCTGGTCGTCGCCCCCCGCCGTGCAGATCTGCGCCGCCACCGCGGTACCCGTGCACCGACCGCGGCCGCCGCCGGTTCCGGTGCGCCGTAAGGACATCGCTACGATTGTCGGGACAATCTGCCCACTTTCGGAGGAATGCATGGCGCGCAAGGTCATCGTTGAGCTGGTCGACGACTACGACGGAACTTCGCCGGCGGAGGAGACCGTCACCTTGGCTCTGGACGGTGTCACCTACGAGATAGATCTCTCGGCACGCAACGCCGGGCACCTGCGCGACATCGTCGGGGGGTGGGCTGTGCACGCGCGCCGGGTCGGCGGCCGGGTCACGAAGAGTAAACGTCCCGCCCAGTCCGCGACGGACACCCGGCAGACCCAGGCCATCCGCGAATGGGCCCGTTCGAACGGTATCGAGGTCTCGAACCGCGGTCGTATCTCGGCCGAGGTGCTCGAGGCGTACAAGAAGGCGCACAAATAACGGAGAAGGGACGGCCGGGGTCCTGAAGCCGGCCGGAACCGGTCATAGGCGGCCCGGCCCGGGCGCGTGACACATCACAAAAAGGTAACAGCACAGTCTCCGGAGACGACACAGAAACCGGTATGCCGATGCCGTGGCAGGGCCACGCGTTGTTCGGCACCGGTCGGAAAGCGTACGGACGGCGGGAGCCGGTCATGCGCACGATGTGTTCACACCGGACGAAAGGCCCTGTTCCCTCATGCGATTATCACCGGCGACCCTCGCCCTCCGTAGCCGCCGCAGATTCTGGCTGGCCACCGCCGTGCTCGCCGTGATGATCCAATCCGTATCACTGGTCAGCGGTGGCGCTCCCGCCGCGCGGGCCGCCTTCGACCCCACGGGTATGGATTTCTGGGTCGACTCCGCCATGGGCCCCATCAAATCCCGGGTGTTCCGCGCCGCCGACGGCAATACCTCGCGGGTGGTGTACGCGCTGGACGGTATGCGCGCCCGGGAGGACCTCAGCGGCTGGGAAATCGATACCGATATCGCCCGGGAATTCACCGAATGGAATATCAATGTGGTGATGCCGGTCGGCGGGCAGTCCAGCTTCTACACCGACTGGAACGCACCCAGCAACTTCCTCGGGGTGCCGCCGGGAACCGGATCCGGGAACGGATCGTCGTCGGGATCGGCGTCGGGATCCGGCGGCCTGCAAGCCCTGGCGGAAGGCCCGGGGAAGTCCTACACCTACCAGTGGGAGACCTTCCTGTCTCGCGACCTGCCCGCCGCACTGCGCGACCGCCTGGGTTTCGCGAGCCAACGCAACGGCGTTTTCGGCCTCTCGATGGGCGGTAGTGCCGCGCTCACCCTCGCCGCGCACTACCCCGGCCAGTTCAGCTTCGCCGGTTCCTATTCCGGTTACCTGAACATCTCCGCGCCCGGTATGCGGGAGGCGATCCGGGTCGCGATGGTCGACGCCGGCGGGTACAACGTGGATTCGATGGCCGCCCCGTGGGATCCGAAGTGGCTGCATATCGACCCGTTCGTCGCCGCGCCCAGCCTGGTCGCGCACAACACACGCTTATGGGTCTCGGCCGCCAGTGGGCTGCCCACCGCGACCGACGGGCCGAGTATCGGCACGGTCAACGGGATGGGCCTCGAGGCACTCGCGCTGGTGAACACCCGGGCATTCCAGGTGCGGATGGCGACACTGGGGGCGCAGAACGTGCACTACGACTTCCCCGCCCACGGTATTCACGCCTGGAACAACTGGGCCGATCAGGCGCTGCGGATGTTGCCGGACCTCTCGGCGAATATCGGGTGACATCCGTCGGCGGGCACCCGGATGACGGTGTCCCCGGCCCAGGTGCAAGGCAGTCGCTCAGCACTATCGATATCGACTCGGTAAGGTTTGCGTTCATGGGGAATGAGGATGTAATCGATTCCACCGGCGGCACTTTCATCGCCGGCGAACTCCCGGTGGGATTGCATTACCGCGCCCGCGACCACTATGTCGTGGGCCGGGAGAAGATCCGTGAGTTCGCCCGCGCCGTCCAGGATCACCATCCGGTGCACTGGTCCGAGGGCGCCGGTATCGACTACGGATACGACGGCCTGATCGCCCCACCGACGTTCTTCTCCGTGCCCGGATTCCTGGCGCAGGCCGAAATGTTCGAATCGGTGATGACCGGCTACGACCTGAGCCAGATCATGCAGACCGATCAGGTGATCCGCTATCACCGGCCGATTCGGCCCGGCGACGCCTTGTCCTTCGAGGTCCATCTCCACTCGGTGCGCCACGCTTTCGGTGGCGACCTCATGTCGTTCGAAACGGCGGTCACCGATCAGGACGGCGCGCTGGTTCTGGTGTCACGGACCGATGTGGTCGGGCGCAGGGGTGCCGGACCGGATCTCGGCGAGCTGGGCGCCGGTGTTCTCATGCACGGTTTCCGCCCCGGCGCCGATCGCGCAACCCCTGTCCCGCGTGCAGGTTCGGCCGCCCGCACGGCGGGCCGGCCACTCGTTCTGGCCGGCGCGGAGCCGCCGGCCGGACCCTGTGCCCGCGATTTCGATACCGTCCGAGTCGGCGACGAACTACCTACCAGGACGGCGCGGTTCACCATCGGAGATCTGGTGAATTACGCCGGAGTTTCCGGAGATCCCAACCCGATCCATTGGAGCGCCGAGGTCGCCGATCGCGTGGATCTCGAGGCCCCGGTCGCTCACGGCATGTTGACGATCGGATCCGCCGCCGGCTTCGTCACCTCCTGGCTCGGCGACCCGGGTGCACTCCGGGAGTACGCGGTCCGGCTGACCAGTCCGGTTTTCGTCACCCGGGAAGGTGCCGAGATCGAGTTCGGCGGCCGGGTGAAGGCGACCGATCCGTCCGCCCGGACCGCCACGATCGCGCTCACCGCCCGGCACCAGGGCCGCCGGGTATTCGGCCGCGCGACTGCTGTGGTCCAGCTGCGCTGACCCGGACCGAGTTCGTGACGGTTGCCACTCTCCGCCGGACTTGACCACAACCTATATTGAGGTACCAAGCTGTCGATATGAGCGCAACAGCATTCGAACGGCCCACAGTCGAGGACAGCACGGCCGACCACACCTCCGATATCGCGGCGATCCGGGAGTTGGTCAGCGATGTCGAAACCGGGTACAACACCAACGACGCGGAGTTGATGGTCAGCGGATTCATCGCCAATGCCGCTGCGGGCAACGCGGTGGGCGCGATCATCTCCGGATACGACACCCTCCTGGATTCCGCCCGGCGCGGCCTGGCCGGTTTCCTGGCCGACGAGTACGTGCGCTACGCGGTGACCGATATCGTTTTCCTGCGCCCGGATATCGCGATCGCCCACAAGACGGCCCGCGCGGTCACCGCCCACGGCGAACTCATCGACCGCGATCCTGCGATGGTCGCGCTGTACGTCCTGGTCCGGGAGGACGAGCGCTGGTGGGTCGCAGCGCGGCATAACACCCCGGTGCCCGCGAAAGCCTGACCGCAGTCGCCCGGCAGGCTCTGGGCGGCGGAGGTAATACCGGGGTATTATCGTGGTTGTCCGTGGAACACGGGCAATACGAATGGTGGGCCGGAGCATACGACCTGCTCCACCGCAGCGGAATCGAGCCCTGGGAAGTATTGGAGGTGCTGTATTCACCGCGGCGGTGGCCCCGGGCGGCGACGAGCCGCGAGGGACTACCCACCGCGACCGTCTGGGGTCGTACCGACGACGGCCGCGCCCTGATCGTGTTGCTGCGGTGGCTCCGCGCCGATACCCGCTGGCAGATTCTGCTGGCGAGCAGGATGCGGCCCCACCAGCTCGCCGAGTACACCGCATGGGAGGCGACCCGAGATGATCGATAACGAACCCGACCCCGGCTACCCCCGAACTCCCGAGGCGGCCGAGGATTTCCTGAACACACTCACCTACGACGACACCGCGGGCCTGCCGCCGCTGCCGCCGACCACGGACCGGATCGAACAGGGAATGGTCACCACTTCCTTCAAATGGACACCGGACATGCGCGACCGGGTCCGGCGCAAGGCCGCCGAACACGGAGTGACACCGTCCATCCTGATCCGTCAGTACATAGAAATGGGCCTGCTGGCCGAACAGTCCGAGCGGATGATCCCGCTGGCCGACGCAGTCCGGGCACTCACCAGCCTGCCGCATTCGGCCTGATCCCGGCCGGGGTACGACCCTGGCCGGAGCGGTATCAGCTCACGAGCGCTGTCGGCTGGGCGGCCATCGGCGCAGGCCCCGCGGCCCGCGACGGTGCGCTGAGGGACTATCTCGTCGAGGTCGATGTCGCGAACCAGCTGCCGAACGCGCTGGATCGCGCTTTGCGGACCGCAATGGCCCGGCGTGCGCCGACAGTGGTGATTCTGCCCGCCGACCTGCAAGAAGAGCCTTACGAGCCGCCGTTCGTCACCGGCTCCATCGGACTGCTCGGCACCCGGCCCAGCTACGAACTGATGCGGGATTGCGACACCTTGCTCATCGTGGGATCCGATTTCCTCTACAGCCAGTTCCTGCCGGATTTCGATCAGGCCCGCGGGGTGCAGATCGATATCGACGGCGCGCTCATCGGGATGCGCTACCCCACCGAAGTGAACTTGGTGGGCGACGCGAAAGCCACCCTGCGGCAGTTGATTCCTATGCTCGAGCGGAGTGCGGACCGCGGGTGGCGTGACACTGTCGAGCAGAATGTGGCCCGCTGGTGGGAGACGACTCACCCGAGCCTCATCGCTACTCGCTGTCGTGGCATCGGGCCCGGCCGACATGTGGTCTCGTGCCGGCCGGGCCCAGATCTCCTGGTGACGACGCCGACGCTTCAGGCGGGTATCGCCGTGGTCTCGCGCTCCCAGATGCGGTGGCCGGCGAGCACCGTCGCAAAAGATTCGACGAAGCCGTCGGATACTGCATCGCCGGTCTGGAGCACACCCTCGACCGGAGTATCCGGCTCTGGTGGGACCGCGATACCACCGGCCCGGAACACCTCGGCCCCTGCACCCAGCGCCGCCACCGGTTTGGCGTGCTTGTATGCCTCGGTCACGAAATGCACCGCGGGTCCCGCGGCGGCAAGGCTGCGGGCGGAGGTTTCGCCCCCGGCCACGACCACCGCGTCGTAGAGAACCGATGCCACTGTTGCCAGGGTTTTGTCCACGGTCACGCTGCCGTCGGTGGCACCGCTCAGTTCGCCGCCGTGTTCGGCCAGTACCTCGGTTTCGGCGCCGCGTTCGCGCAGCGCCGTGCGCAACCGTTCGACGCCCGCTACATCGACCCCGTCCGCCGCGAGGACGGCGATCTTACGGGTGGCGATGGTGGGCGGTGGGTCCTTCACCTGCGACAGCGCCGGCGACAACGGGACGTCCTCCACCGGGCCGGCTTCAGGGGTAGGCAGCCCGAGCCGACCGGCGACACGGCCGGCCAGGTCGGGGTCGATCCGGACCAGCTGTTCGAGCGCATGCGAGCGGATCTCGACCCGCTTACATTTCCCCAGTTCGAAAGCGAACGCGGAGACGATGTGCTCGGCTTCGGGCGCGGTCATACTGCGCCAGAACATGCGGGGCTGCCGGTAGTACTCCTTGAAGGTTTCGCTGCGGACCCGCAGCGTCTCCCCCTCCTCCCGCCGGGTGTAATGCCGGAAGACGTCCGCATCGGCGAGGGCCGGGCATCCGCCTCCGAGGGTGTTCTTGGTGTAGAACGCCTGGCCGTGCGGGATATCGTGGCGACTGTATCCGTCCTGTTGATGGGTGCGGACATCGGCCAGCGGCCGGTTCACCGGGAGGTGGGCGAAATTCGGCCCGCCGAGGCGAATGAGCTGGGTGTCCAGGTAGGAGAAATTCCGTAGCTGCAGTAGTGGATCGTTGGTGAAATCTATACCGGGCACCACATTCGCGGTATGGAAGGCGACCTGTTCCGTTTCGGCGAAGAAATTGTCCGGATTGCGGTCGAGCACCATCTCACCGACCGGGCGCACCGGGACCTGTTCCTCCGGGATCATCTTGGTGGAATCGAGCAGGTCGAAATCGAAATCGAATTCCTGCTCCTCCGGTACGAGCTGCACGCCCAGTTCCCAGCGCGGGAAATCACCGGCTTCGATACTGTCCCACAGGTCGCGCCGGTTGTAGTCCGGGTCTCGCCCGGCGACCTGCTGACATTCGTCCCACACCAGCGAATGCACGCCCAGGGCCGGCTTCCAATGGAATTTCACGAAGGTTCCGCGGCCCTCGGCGTTGACGAACCGGAACGTGTGGACGCCGAATCCCTGCATCATCCGGTAGCTGCGCGGCAGTGCGCGGTCCGACATCAACCACATGATCGCATGCAGTGTTTCGGGCTGTTCGGCCACGAAATCCCAGAGCGTATCGTGCGCCGACTGCGCCTGTGGGATCTCATTGTGCGGTTCCGGTTTCACCGCGTGCACGAAATCCGGGAATTTTATGCCGTCCTGGATGAAGAACACCGGGAAATTGTTTCCGACCAGATCATAATTTCCCTGATCGGTGTAGAACTTCGTGGCAAAACCGCGGACATCGCGCACTGTATCGGACGAGCCGCGCGATCCGGCGACGGTGGAGAAACGGACGAAAACCGGGGTCCGGGTGCCGGGATCGGTCAAGAATTTCGCGGCCGTGTATTCCGCCAGCGAATCGTCGTAGGGGCGGAAATAGCCGTAGGCACCGGCGCCGCGCGCGTGCACGACACGTTCCGGAATGCGTTCGTGATCGAAATGGGTGACCTTCTCGCGAGCATGGAAGTCCTCGAGCAGCGTGGGCCCGCGCGCGCCGACGGTCAGCGCGTCGTCGGTGTGGTCCACCCGAACCCCCTGCTGCGTGGTGAGGTACCCGCTTTCGCGGTCCTGTCGCAGTGGATCGAGCTGTTGTTGTTTGGGGTCGGCATCGCCCCGGCCTGCGCCGAGCGGGCGCTGCGCCGCCTCGGACGCGGCGGGGTTCGCGGAGCCCTGTTCCGATGTTCGGTCCACGAGTTGTCCTCCTCGATGGCGTGCCCGGCTGTGCCGTGCCCGGACTGTGAACATGGTCGTTTCCCGGTCGGCGGCTTCCCGGATCCGCGGGCGGCAAACACTCGGGCGCGCTCCGGGCAGTTCCTCCCGGCACGGCCGCCACGGCACCGCGGCCGCCGGCGGGCAGGCTGCTCGGGGAATAATCGCAGTCATGAATGCGCGGGACGAGCTGCCGGAGTCCGAGGTCGAACTCGTCGAACGAGTGGTCGGTGCCGGCGATCCGCTGGAAGTGGGACGGTTCCGGTACTACTTCGCAACCCGCAGCTGGGAATGGTCCGCAGAAGCCGCCCGTATCTACGGTTATTCTCCGGAAGTCCGGCCCACCACCGAGCTGCTGCTCTCGCATAAGCACCCCGACGATCGGGACCGGCTCGAGGCCATGATCCTGTCGGTCGAGGACGGGGGCCCGTTCTCCAGCCGGCACCGCATCATCGATACGGCGGGCCGGGTCCTCGAAGTGCTCGTGGTATCGGAACCCATGGTCGACGAGGCCGGCGAAGCGATCGGTACCGAGGGCTTCTACATAGATCTGTCCACCACCGCGGACGAATTCCGCCGGGAAGCCCTCGACGACGCCCTGCCGCAGGTACTCGATGCCCGGATAGTCATCGAACAGGCCAAGGGTGCGCTCATGCTCGCCTACGGAGTCAACGCCGACCAGGCTTTCCATGTGCTGCGCTGGCGGTCGCAGGAAACCAACATCAAGTTGCGCCGGGTCGCCGAACAGATGGTTGCGGCTCTTCCGGGCATCGCCGACGACGAGGTCCGGCTACGCACCCGCCTCGACCACCTACTGCTGACACTGCACCACGACATCGGCGCGGGAAGCACCGACGGCGATCCTGCCGCGGAGCCGGCCTCTCAACCCTGACCTGCCCTGTTTGCTCAGGGCCGGACGGGGTAGCGCCGCCACATGGCGACAAGCGTTTTCCGTGACCGTCACGAGGCCGGGCGGACGCTCGCGACGCTGCTGGACCGGTTCCGCGAGCCGGATACCGTCGTTCTGGCGCTACCCCGGGGCGGTGTGCCGGTGGCATACGAAGTGGCGCAGGCGCTGGGGGCACCGCTCGATGTCCTGGTCGTCCGCAGACTCGGGTCTCCGGGTAACTCCGAGCTGGCGCTGGGCGCTATCGCCAGCGGCGGGGTTCTGGTGACCAACCGTGATGTCCTGGCCGCGGAACGGGTCGGCCCCGATGTCCTGGAACGGATAGCCCGCGCGGAGGGCCGGGAACTGCGCCGCCGGGAACACGCCTACCGGGGTGAACGGCCACTGCTCGATGTCACGGGCCGGACGGTGATCCTGGTGGACGACGGCCTGGCGACCGGCGCGACGATGGACGTGGCGGTCCGCACGGTGTATCGGATGCATCCGGCGCGTGTGGTCGTCGCGGTACCCGTCGCCCTCGAAGCCACCTACGCTGGGTTGCGCGCCCGGGTGGACGAGATGGTCTGCGCGCGGGTGCCTGCGGGGTTCGCCGGGGTGAGCGCCGAGTACCGGGACTTCACCCCGAGCTCCGACGAGGAGATCCGCGATATGCTCGGCCGCGCCGTACAGCTCCCGGCAGGCGAACAGCGTGCCGCCGCCACCGGCCCGGAGGTAGGTGTCAGGTCCGCCGCCACCCCGCTGCCCGACGGCGTCCCGTCCGACGACGTTCTGCTGGACTTGGTGGGTGACGCCCGGTACGTCCTGATCGGGGAGGCCACCCACGGCACCTCGGAGTTCTACGCCGCCCGGGCCCGGATGACGCGTGCCCTCGTCGAACTCGCCGGTTTCGACGCGGTCGCCGTGGAGGCCGACTGGCCCGACGCCCACCGGGCGAACCGCTATATCCGGGGGCGCGGCGACGACAGTGACGCCGAACAGGCACTACGCGGTTTCCAGCGCTTCCCGATGTGGATGTGGCGCAACACCGTGGTCCGCGATTTCGTGGAATGGCTCCGCGAATACAACGGGCGTGCCCCGGCGCGCACCGTCGACTTCTACGGGCTCGATCTCTACAGCATGCGCCGCTCCGCTGCGGAGGTCATCGGCTACCTCGACCGCGTGGACCCGGCCGCGGCACGGCGGGCCCGCGACCGGTACGCCTGTTTCGACCAGCACACCGATGAACAGCACTACGGTTACGCCGCCGCGTTCGGCGCCGGCGACGACTGTGCGGACGCGGTGGTCGCGCAGCTGACGGAAATGCAGCGAATGAGCACCCGGGAGCTGCGCACCGACGGGCACAGCGACCCCGACGAACGGTTCTACGCCGAACAGAACGCCCGCCTGGTCACGGCAGCCGAACAGTACTACCGGGCGATGTTCGGTTCCCGCGTATCGTCGTGGAATCTGCGCGACGAACATATGTTCGCCACCCTCACCGCATTACGCGCACATCTGCGGCAGCGCTCCGATTCCGAGCCGAAAGTCGTAGTGTGGGCGCATAATTCGCATCTCGGCGACGCACGCGCCACGGAACTCGGGTCGGCCGGCGAATTGAATCTCGGCCAGTTGGTCCGGCAGAACTGCCCCGGCGAATCCTGCATCCTCGGCTTCACCACCCACACCGGCACCGTACTGGCCGCCGACGAATGGGACGGCCGCCCCCGGGTGAAGCGGCTGCGGCCTTCCCTGCCGGGCAGCGTGGAGAATCTGTTGCACCGCACCGGGATCGAACGGTTCTTGCTGCGCTTGGATCGCGACCCGATCCCCGCGCTCGCCGCTCCCCAGCTCGAACGCGCCATCGGAGTCGTCTACCGGCCCGACAACGAACGGCGCAGCCACTACTTCCACGCCCGGCCGGCGGACCGGTTCGACGCCTTGCTGCATATCGACGAAACCAGCGCGCTGACCCCACTCGACCTCGTCGCGTATCGCGGGCCGGACGAACCCGGGATACCTACCTCCACACCGTTTGAACCGTAGGCTTGCGTTACGCACCACCAGTGCCTCGCCCCCGCCCGTAACCGGTCGAGTGGGCTAGGGTGGTACGCAGTCACGCGTTCACCTTGAAACATGCAGGGTCGGCGTGACCGCGATGCGCGAACGCATCCTGAGCCGAGTCGGGTGCATCATGAATGCCGATACCAACTTCTCCTCCTTCGCTTCGGCCCATGCCACGTCGTCGTATACGCGCTCGCCCGAGCAGCAACTCCTCTTCCGGGTCCGGCGCCGGGGCGAGATCATTGTTCTGTCGGCCCGCGGTCAAGCCGACGCGTACACGCTGCCGCTGTGGCGGCAGGAGGTGGGGAAGGCCGTCGAAACGGCGGCGGCCGGACGCGGCGCGCTGATCGTCGACACCACCAGACTCGAGTTCCTGTCGCTGCGCACCCTCGCGGCGCTGGCCGAGGATGCGGAACGCTATCGGCGCGACGGCGTCGAGATATGCCTGGTCACCCCGAACCCGCGAATCGCCCGCCTTGCAGGCGGCGATCCGCGAATCGTCGCCCTACCGGTCTGCACGACGGTGGTCGGCGCACTGACCTCGCTGCAACTTCACCGGCAGACCGAACGCCGGCCCGCGCGCCCACAGCCGTATCGGACCCCGCAGATCACCCGCGAAGACCCGGAAACCCAGCATGACCGCCTGCTCCGTGAGTCGGCGTGGCGCAACTGATGCGTACACCGGCCGGAACCGGCCGCTCAGCGCCCGGACGAACGTGGGGAGACACGGCCTTCCGACGAGGTAGGGCGGTGGATGCGGCGGCTCGGAGCGCAGGCATCACACTGTTCGGTGATGAAACTGCCCGAGCTTCCCGATCTGCCGATCCGTAGTGTTCTCGATCGCATTGTCGAGATACTGACCGAACACGAGACGGCGGTACTGGTCGCACCGCCGGGCACCGGTAAAACCACGCTCGTCCCCTTGGCGCTGGCCGCGGGTGCCGCGGGGCGGGTGCTCGTCGCCGAGCCGCGGCGGCTGGCGGCGCGGGCCGCGGCCGGGCGGATGGCCGCACTGCTGGGCGAACAGGTGGGGGAAACCGTCGGCTACTCCGTAAGGGGGGATCGCCGAGTCGGGCGGCGGACCCGGATCGAGGTGGTCACGTCCGGGCTACTGGTCCGACGGTTACAGGACGACCCCGAGATGGCGGGCGTCGATACCGTCGTTCTCGATGAATGTCATGAGCGCCATCTCGACGCGGACCTGCTACTGACGTTGCTACTGGATGCCCGCGCCGGATTGCGACCGGATCTGCGGGTACTCGCCACCTCGGCGACCGTCGCCGCCGACCGGCTGGCGACGCTGCTCGGTGACGGCCGGCCGGCGCCGGTGGTGCAGGTCGAGGGCCGGACCCATCCGGTGAATACGACATACCTTCCGCCGTTACCACGTGAACGCAAGGAAGCGCAGGTCGCCCGTGCCACCCGGGCTGCGCTCGCCGGAACCGGCGGCGACGTCCTGGTTTTTCTTCCCGGCGCAGCCGAGATCCGCAAGACCACGACACTTCTGGCCGACCTCGACGACGTGGATATCGTTGCGCTGCACGGGCGGCTGTCGGCGGCGCACCAGGACTCCGCGCTGCGACCGGGGCCACGGCGGCGCATAGTGCTGTCCACGGCGGTAGCGGAGTCGAGTTTGACCGTGCCCGGTATCCGGGCCGTCGTGGACTCGGGACTGTCCCGCGTGCCGCGTATCGATCGGTCGCGGGGACTGTCCGGGCTGGCGACAGTCCGGGTTTCGGCAGCGGTGGCCGGCCAGCGCGCCGGACGGGCCGGTCGCGAGGCCCCGGGCCGGGTGTGGCGCTGCTGGGCGGAATACGAGCACGCCACATTGCCCGCCTATCCCGAGCCGGAGATCCGCACGGCCGACCTGACCCGGTTGGCGTTGGAGCTGGCGTGCTGGGGCACCGCCGACGGGCACGGCCTCATCTGGTGGGACGCACCGCCGGCCGGCGGACTGGCGGCCGGGCGCGAGGTGCTGCGAGTACTGGGGGCCGTGAACGAAGACGGCGCGGTAACCGATCGCGGGCGGCGGATGGCACGGATCGGGTTGCATCCCCGGCTGGCGCGCGCATTGCTCGATGGGGCGGCCGTGGCCGGAGCGCGCACTGCCGCGGAAGTGGTCACCGTCCTCGACGACGACACCCATACATCCGGCGTCGATCTGGTGGCCGGTCTGCGGGTGCTGCGGCGGGAGCGGCCGGCGCGCTGGCACCGCGAAGTCGAACGGCTGACCCGGACGGTCGGGGGACCGCAGGGGGCCGACGATCCCGCCTATGTCGTCGCGCTGGCCCATCCCGAACGGCTCGCCCGTCGCCGCGGCCCGGATTCCGCGAGCTACCTCATGGCCGGCGGCACCGCCGTGACACTGCCCGCCGGCGCCGGAATGGGCGACGCGGAATGGCTGGCGGTCGGTGTCGCGACGCGTGATCCCGGGCGGTCCGAGGGATATATCCGGCTCGCGGCGGTCGCCGATGAACAGCTCGCTCGCCGCGCCGCGGGGAACCTGATCACGACTGCCGACGAAATCGAGTGGATCGACGGCGATGTGGTCGCACGGCGGATCGAACGCCTGGGCGCGATCACCTTGTCCGAGCGACCGCTCCGCGACCCCGATCGTCGCCTGCTCGCCGTAGCAGTGCGGCGCGGGCTGGCCTCGACCGGTCTCGGGCTGTTGCGCTGGGACGCGGACGCTGTCGCCCTGCGGCAGCGCCTCGATTTCCTGCACCGCACTCTCGGCGCCCCGTGGCCACCGGTCGACGACGAATCACTGCTGGCCGCCGCCGGCACTTGGCTGGGTCCCGAACTCGCCGCCGCCCGCCGCCGTGCCGACCTCGAACGTATCGACGCCGGGCAGGCACTTGCGCGCCTGCTGCCATGGCCGGACGCTGCCCGGATGGACGAATTGGCACCGGACCGCCTCGAGGTGCCCTCCGGCAGCCGCGTACGCCTCGATTACGCGGCCGACCAACCAGTGCTTGCTGTCAAAGTGCAGGAAGTCTTCGGCTGGAAAGAGACGCCGCGCCTGGCTCGCGGACGGGTCCCGATCGTGCTGCACCTGCTCTCGCCCGCCCGGCGACCTGTCGCGGTCACCGCGGATCTGGCGTCCTTCTGGCATACCGGCTGGCCGCAGGTCCGGGCCGACCTTCGTGGCCGCTATCCCAAGCACGCCTGGCCGGAAGACCCCACCACCGTCCCCGCTCACCGGGGCACTGCCCGCAACGCGGGTCGCGGCCGGCCGGCACCACGCTGAACTGCCTCCGGTCGGCCGGGCAAGCGGGCCGCCGACCCGCACTCGGCTCGAGTTCCGGGCCGAGTGCGGCGGCGGGGACGGGTTGATTTCGCTGTAGGACGGGAGTCGACACCGCGGGCCACCACCCGAGTACACGAGTGTGCGCCGTCGTGGCCCCGGCAGTCCGCGCCGTTGTCGCCTGCGATTCTCAGCGCACCGCAACGCGCAGATGGCAGTTTGCGCCGGGCGACACCCCGAAAATTTGCGCCGAGGTTGCCGGTGCGCGCAGACTCGATGCGGGCAACGGTCCTGCTCAGCTCGCACCGGGAGGTAACGGGTGACGTTATATCGCACGCTCACACTTTTCGCAGCCGCGCTGCTCGCCGTGGTGGGTTGCGGTGACGACCCGCACACCGGCGCCACCCGACCGCCGGCGATCCCCGCCCCGCCGCCGCAATTCTGGTCGGCGCCGGCCGACACCCCGCAACAGCAGGCCGCCGTCGCTCAGGCGACCCGCCAGATCGACGTCTGCGCCCTGCTCCCCCGCGATACCCTCGACGACCTGGACCTCGGTGAGATCCGGGACGTCACGATCGGCCTCGACTCGTGCCGCGCCGTCCTGGGTGACCCGGCCCCGGCCGAAGCCGCCACCCTCACCTGGCATTCGACCCTGCTGCCGCCGCTCGCTCCGAGGATCGGCGCCAACAAACAGCTCGGTGACGTGAACATCCTGCTGGTCCCCGACCGCGAGCCCGGCGCCCGCTCCTGCGGCGCCACCGCCCGCTTCCCCTCGGGCGCCGCCTTCTACCTCGGCCTCTCCATCCCGAACCGCGATTCGTGCGCGGTCGCTGACAGTTTGCTACCCGGTATGATCGACCGCTGGCGGCAGTCGCCGGCCCAGGGCACCTCCCCCGACACCGTCACCACGGTCCTCCTCGGCGCCGACCCGTGCGCCGTACGCGCGAAACTGGACGGCACCGCCGATACCGACCAGCTCCGGCTCACCCAATGCCTGTTCCACTTTCGCGACGAAACCGCCACGGTGGCCTACGATTACCGCGTCACCGACCAGGTGCGCGCCCGTGCCACCGAGGAGAAGATCGACAACCGCACCGTGTTCCGCACGACCTCGCTCTACGACAGCCGAATCCCCATCTACTCGGCTGTCGTCGGCCCAGAATTACCTGCCGCCAGCACAGCTTTCGTTCCCCGCGTCCCGGCCGTCGAGGTTACCTCGGCCACCGACGACGTCGCCCGGCAGGTGATGTCGCAAGTCCTGACCCTTTTCCCGCAGTGAGGCGCTATCACGATCACCGCAGATGAATTGCCCCGCCGCACCGAATACCTCCGGCCCGGAACTCTTCAACGGAACGCGATACCACCCCAGCCCAGCGGGAGCTCGACGCGGCCGGCCCGGATATCGGCGACCAGGTCGGCGTAACCTTCACGAGCTTGGGCCAGGTGGAACCACGCCGTGCGCCGCAAGCGCACATCTGCGGAGTGCCGGACGGTCCACCAAGCGTCGACATACCGCATCGCGACCTGGTCGATCACGTGTCCGAGTGAATGGGTGTGGCTGCGCGCCCCGGTGCCGTGCGGCAGATGCCGAACCCGCCACGTATCGATAGCCGCCACCACCGTGGCGATCCGCCGCCGCGAGTCGGCTTCGCCGGATCGCAAGAGGCTCTCGCCCGGATTCATCGCCGAGGCCAGAACCGCGGCGCGCAGGGTTCCCAGTTCACAGGCCAATCCGGCCACCCCCGGGCTGCTGCGGGTCCCGAGATGACCCGCTATCGCGGCGAGCAACCGCTCGGGTGACAGCAGTTCCGCGGCGCCGCCCTCCTGCGGTCCACTGCGTGGGGAACAGCCGGTGCGGGTCCGGACATCGGCGTTCATGCCGCCCGACCCGATTCTGCGCTTCGCGCGGCGCCGGCGGTCTCACGTTGCCGGATCTGACGCAGCCGGTATGTCACCACCTCGTCGACTCGCGTGGCTTCGGCGATATTTCCGGCCTCGTCGTTCACGTAGGCCGCGCCCGCCAGCAAGGTGAGTAGCAGGCCGGTTGTCCAGGCCAGCCATCCCGCGCCCTCGGCGGCGAACCCGCCGACCCAGGGCGCGATGAACAGCATGAGTCCGATGACCGACAGCGCCCAGTGGTCCTTGGCCGGATTGCGCGCCAGTAGTGACCACATCGCGAATATGACGGTCAGCGCGCCCAATCCGATGGTAAGACTCGTGCCGGCCGGCGTCGTCGGGACCCACACCGGGATCAGTGCGGTCACTGTCCCCAAGGCCATCGCAGCCCATCCGACCGTCCGGTTCTCGATCATTCTCCGCATGCCATACCTCCATTTCGATACGCTACCCGTAGCGTAGCATCAATGCTTGGCATGATGGAGCCAGTTGTGCCGGCCAGACACCGAGACGAGGGAGATCCGATGAGCGATGCATCGGGAGCACGTGACGAACGGATCACCGCCGCAACACTGGAACTGCTGCGCACCAAAGGACCGAGAGCAGTGACCGTCGAAGCCGTGGCCGCCTTGTCCGGGGTGGCGAAGACCACGATCTACCGTCGATACAGCAACCGCCGCGATATGCTCACCGCCTCGTTGAGTTCCGTCGCCGAGCCCGAGCCACTCGCGGATACCGCGACCTTGCCGATCGTGACGCAATGGGTTGCCGAACAATCCCGGTATGTGATCGACGCGAGTATCGGCGCCGGCGGACTGGCCGCGCTACTCACCGACGAGGACCCGGAATTCACCACACTGATCCGCGCGCTGCTCGTCGAGCACCGTCGCCGGCTGGCAGAGGCGCTCAGTCGCGCACTCACCGCGGAGAGGCCGCGATCGGAACTCGACGTCGAAACCGTCCTGGACATGATCGTCGGCGCCTATCTCGCGGAGAACGCGCGCAGCGGCACCGCCCGAGACGACTGGACCGAGCGGGTACTGTCCGTCATCGACGCCGCACTGGGCAGCGGCCAACAGGATCGTCACCGGACCAGCCGATCGGCTTGAGGACTGCGGGGGTGTCCCTGGATATCGAACCATTCCCGCGTCGGAGCTCGGGTGTCAGCCGCGGTGGTAGCGCATTTCGTAGCTTGCCTTCTCCTCAGCGGCGCGGCGCTGCCGATCCGGGTCCGCCAGCACGGGGTCGAGACCATGCCTGACCAACACGTGACGCCGGTGCACATACACCAGGGCGACCGCGAAGAAGGCGAGCGGCAGGAAAACCAGCGCGGCCATCGAAACCCCCATCCACCACGGGCCCGGCACCAGGCCGAACAGGCACAGGAGCGGAATCGGGGGCACCAGGAAGCGTTGCAGATACCGCCGGGTGGCGCCCGGACCGGTCTGGTCACGCAGCACCCACTGCTGCATCGAGGATGGCAGCGGCCGGCCGAAAATGTAGCGGATGCGCTGGGTCGGTGTGGGAGTCCGGTCGGTCACAGGGCCCTCCTGCCGGCGGTTCGACACGCGCGCTTCGCCGCGGCGGCTCACGGATGCATTCATAATTCGTTCTCCTGATGCACAAGCGCTGCACTGCGGGCCGCCTCATTGACCCGGCCGAGTACTTCGCGCAATTCCTCGAGGTGGTCGAGCCCCACACCCAACCGGTCGACGACAGCGGGCGGAATCCGTTCGGCTTCCCGACGTAGCGCGCGCCCCGCTTCGGTGAGGTCGACCACGAGGGTGCGCTCGTTACCGGGGTCGCGCCGCCGGGTGATGAGTCCGGCGCTCTCCAAGCGTTTGAGCAGCGGCGACAACGTGGGCGAATCGAGCTGGATCGCCTCCGCGATGGCCTTGACCGACATCGGCGCCTCCCCCCACAGCGCCAGCATGACGAGATACTGCGGGTGCGTCAACCCGAGCGGCTCCAGCAGCGGCCGATAGACCGCAAGCACCGAGCGGTTCGCCACGGCGAGCGCAAAACACACCTGCCGCTCGAGCCGCAGCGGGTCATCGATCTCCGCGGTCATCACACCCCTATTCGATCGTCCGGCGCTTCCAAGATAGCCCACGAATCATTCGTGCACAAATTATTCGCCTATGATCACCATGGCGGCCACGGGGCCCTGCCTCATGGCAGCAGATCACCGAGGCATACCGATACCCGCGCAACCTGATGCCGACCAGGGCTATCTCGGTCGGACCACCCGACAACTGCGCCGGCGATGGTTGCCGACCGCACGGCAGGAAGAAAAGACCCTCGGATTCAGGCGCCCCACGGAGTGAGTACCAGTTTGCCGCGCACCCGCCCGGATTCGCTCAGCCGATGAGCTTCCTGCACCTCGTCCATCGGCAGGACGCGGTCGACGTGAACTCGTACCTGCCCACGGGCCACCGCTGCCCCGATCTCCGTCAGCGTGGCTGCCGACGGCCTGCCGGTAACCATCCGGAATCGGGGATCACCGGTGGCGTCGGAGTCCTGCACGGTGATGTAGCGGCCGTTGTCATCCAGCAGCTGGAGCGAACGCTTGCCGTACTCCCCGCCGACGAGATCCAGCACCACGTCGACGCGGTCGATGGCTTCGGCGAAATCGGTTGCTGTGTAGTCGAGGACTTCCGCGGCGCCGAGCCCACGCACGAACCGATGGTTCGCGGTGCGCGCGGTGCCGATAACGCGCGCACCGCGACGTTCGGCGAATTGGACGGCGAAGTGCCCGACACCCCCGGCGGCGGCGTGCACGAGCACGGTCTCACCGGGCCGCGGGTCCGCTGCGTCCAGGGCCTGCCAGGCGGTGAGTGCCGCGGTGGGCAGAGCGGCGGCCGTCACGTGGTCCACACCGGATGGGCGAGGTGCGAGTGCATTCGCTCGGGCGATGACGAATTCACTGTAGGTCCCGGTGCGGCTGTGGACCATCCCGAAGACGTTGTCACCCGGGTGCATTCCCGTTACGCCGGTGCCGGTTTCGACGACCGTGCCGGAGATATCGAAACCCAGTGTGAAGGGCGGGTCGCCCAGAAACCGGACCCGGCCCGCCCGGAGTTTGCAGTCCACCGGGTTCACCGCGGCGGCGCCGAGCCGGAGCAGTACCTCGCCGCTGCCGGGTACCGGCCGGGCGCCCTGCACTGTTTCCAGCACTTCCGGGCCACCGAACCGCTGCTGGCCGATGAATTTCATCGCTACTCCTGCACTTTCGGTTCTCTCCGGTCCAGGTGCCGCCTCACCACCGCGCTGGAGCGGGGGTTTCCATGGACAGCGGGCGCTCGTAGGAAAGGTCCGATTCGTCGCGGGTCCCGACGAGATAGCCCGCCTTCGTGAAGAAACTCGATTGCAGCATCGACGCGTCCGCCGCGAACATCGTCTCGACGGTCGAGCGCCGCACCACGATGCGCCACCCACCGTCCCGGCACTCGAGCCGGTCCAGATAGCGGCCGGCGATCACCTGGGCGCTGCGGCCGTCGTGTCCGAGCAGGACGACGATGACATAGCTCTCCGCGTGTGCGGTATCACCGTCGATCTCGCAGTTATGCGTCGTGATGTGGTGGGTGTGCACACGGGAGGTGGCCGCGTGCGTGGAATTGGCCCATTCGGCGTATTCGGGGCCCGGGTTCACCGCGGAGCCGTGTTCGTCGACTCCATCGGGGTGATAAGCGGCGGAGACGAGATCGGGGTCGTGGCGATCGCAGCCGCGCGCATGACCCGCGATGCAATCCAGGATCGCCGACCGGTCCATCAGGTATCGAACGTCTCGCTGCAACGCCGCCAAGTCGCTGTCGGTGGCCATATCTCTCCTCGGTGGCATGCGGCGAACAGGGCCGGTCGAACACTCTGACGTTCTCTCACCGCGTGTGCTGTACGATCGTACAGCACACGCGGTGAGAGAACGGGTGTTCACGGGGAGAACAGGAGGCGGGCACGGTGGCATCGGCACGGCGCACCGGCACCGAGACGTCCCGGACCAGGGGCGTCCTACTGGACTGCGTGGAGCAGTTGATGCTGGAAGAGGGATACGCGGCAGTGACGTTCCGCGCCGTCGCTGCCAAGGCCGGTGTCACCCCCAGCTTGGTCCAGTACTACTTCCGCACCCTCGACGGTATCTTCCTCGCCGCCATCCGCCGCTACACCGAACGCAATATCCGGCATCTCACCGAGGCCCTGGCGGTACCGCCCGGCCAGCGGCCCCGCATACTCTGGGATTACAGCCGCACCGAAGCGGCCAGTGCGCTGACCACCGAGTTCATGGCGTTGGGCAACCATCGCGAATCAGTCCGGGCCGAGATCGCCGAAGCAACCGAGCGGGTACGGAAACTCCAGCTCGACGCCCTGTCGCAGGGAGCCGACGGGCTCAGATTCCTCGATCGGAAACTCACCCCTGGCGGGCTGCTGCTTCTCATCACCGGTATCCCGAAATACCTTGCGCTCGAAGAAGGGATCGGTGTCCGCACCGCCCACCAGGAGCTGGTCGATGCCTTCGAGGAGTTCCTGGGTCCGGTGCCGGCGACCGTCGGCAAAGGCAAGTCCGCGCGGCCCCGCCGCGACCGACCGGGTGGCCGACTCCAGACCCGGTAACCCTGATCGGCCTCGGCACAGGGCATTTCGTAGTGCCGAAGCCGCCGCCACGCCTGGCTACCGCGAGGAACGACCGCCGCCTTCTCCGGCACCGACACGCCGGCCGAGCCGTGTCGAGATTCGCGACGAAGCCACAGCCCCAACAGGTTCGACCGGTCGGCCGCGCTCCCCTACTGGTCCTCGACGACCCGGGTCCCGTCTGCGAAGCGATCGTGCCAGCCCTGTTTGGTGGGGCTGGAGCTGATGGTCACCGCTATGCCCAGGGCGGCGAAAAACCAGAGCACGCCGCCGATACACGGGATGAGATTGAGCAGCATGTAGGAGTTGCGGAACGCGGATTCCTTGAGACCGGGCTTGGCTGCCCCACCGGCCCCTTCGACCTGTAGCCCGAGCAGTTTCTTGCCGGGTGTGGCGCCGGTGGTGACCTCGAAGCCGATGAAGTACAGGAAAGCGAATCCCGCACCGGGCAGGATGGAGAGCCATTCGGGGGTGCCGAATTTGTTCAGTATCCAGAACAGGATTGCACCGACAACGCCGGCGACGATCCAGTCGATGAAGCGGGCGCCGGCACGCTTACCCAGGCCACCCGGGGTAGCCCCGACCGGGGTGCCGAGTCGGGGATCGTATCCGTCTGTGCTCATTGATTCTTCCTTGTGATAGAGACCGCGCGGGTCGGGGTTCCGCCTGCCGAATGGCCGGTCACGCTACTTGCGCCCGGCGGCCCAGCGCAGACCCCACTGGTAGGCCCGGTCGAGGTCGGCCTGGCCACCGTCGACGTATTCGACCTCACGCCCCACGGTCAGCCCACGACCCGTATTCGTCAGCAGCGCGACCGCGCAGATTCGTGCCCCGTCGACCGCCGAATCCAGACGGACCTCGATCTGCGGCCCGGCGGTCGGATACATGGTGACCACACCGTCGACCGCCGCCCAGTTCGCGGCGCCCTCGTAGATCATGGCGAAGACCAGGATCCGGCGGAACGCGCCGGGGTCGGCGAGGTTGATGTGCAGATTCTCCCCGCCGGTCACGGCACCGGTGCGGTCGTCACGATCCAGCGCGATGAACGGCGGCCTGTTCAGGTCGCCGTAGCTGTTGCCCAATGCCTGGACGACTCCCTTGGAGCCGTCGGCGAGTTCATAGAGGCAGCCGAGGTCCAGGTCGATACCGCCACTCGCGCCGAGCAGTTTCGCGAAGAAACCCGGCTTCCCGGCCGGTCCCGGATCGGTCCAGTTCAGGTTCACCCGCATCACGCCCTGGCGTTCACCGCTTTTCGTGAGGTCGACGCTGCGTTCGTTCTTGGTGAGTGTCAGCTTGTTCGGGCCGGACCCCCGGTTCACGTCGCCCGCCGCGGACGGCGCCCGGCGCTTGGTGTAGTCGATGCCCATCGGCCGTGCTCCCGATCGCAGACGAGGTCAGATGTTCACGCCGTAGTCGCGGGCGATGCCCGCCAGCCCGGAGGCATAACCCTGGCCGATCGCGCGGAATTTCCACTCCGCACCATGGCGGTAGAGCTCCCCGAAGACCATGGCGGTTTCTGTCGAGGCATCCTCGGTCAGGTCGTAGCGGGCCAGTTCCGCACCTGTCGTCCGGTCCACGACCCGGATGAACGCATTGCGGACCTGCCCGAACGACTGCTGCCGCGCGTTCGCGTCATGGATCGATACGGGAAAGAAGATGCTGGTGATCGTGGGCGGAGTGGCGGCGAGGTCGACGTTGATCACCTCGTCGTCGCCGTCACCCTCACCGGTGAGGTTGTCGCCGGTGTGCTCGATGCTGCCCTCGGGCGAACGCAGGTTGTTATAGAACACGAAATGCCCATCCGAGAGGACCTTCTGATCCGGCCCGGTAGCCATGGCGCTGGCATCGAGGTCGAACTCGGCACCCGTGGTCGACCGCACATCCCAGCCCAGACCGACCGCCACCGCAGTCAGATTCGGTGCCTGTTTCGACAGCGATACATTGCCACCCTTCGCGAGGGTCACGCCCATCCTGCTGCACTCCTTCTCATGGTGAACGGCCACGGCCATGCTGCCGGGCCGCGAACATGGTGCCCGGAGAATGCTTAAGCCAGCATTAACGACGGTTCGGCGCGGGGGTCGCGGTGCCTGCACCGAATCGCTTCGACCACGGTGAGGAGCAACCGAACAGCACGGTTGCGGCCGGACGGACAGCGTCGATTCATACTGGGTGCCGTGCGCATATTGGTGGTCGACGACGAGAGCCGCTTCGCCGACGGGCTGCGGCGAGGACTTCGAGCCGAGGGTTTCGCCGTCGATCTGGCCTACACCGCGACAGACGGCCTCTGGCAGGCGCGCGAGGTGCGCTACGACGCGCTCGTCCTGGACGTGATGATGCCGGGGATGAGCGGATACGCGGTGTGCCGGACCCTGCGAGACGAGGGAAACTGGACACCGATTCTCATGCTCACCGCCAAGGACGGTGAATGGGACCAGGTCGAAGGACTCGATACCGGCGCCGACGACTATGTGATCAAACCCGCCGATTTCCCGGTCCTCGTTGCCCGGCTACGCGCATTGATCCGCCGCGGCCGCCCGGAACGCCCGACCTCACTGCGAGTGGGCAGCCTACGTCTCGACCCGGCCACCCGGGAGGTCCGCCGCGGTGATACCCCGGTGCGGTTGACTGCCCGGGAATTCGCTGTCCTGGCGTTCTTCGCGCGCGAGCCGGGCGTGATCCGCTCCAAGAGCGATATTCTGGCCGGCGTCTGGCACGGCGAATTCGACGGTGATTCCAATATCGTCGAGGTCTATATCGCACACCTGCGAGCCAAGATCGACAAACCGTTCGCTCTCGACACCATCCGGACAATCCGCGGCGCGGGTTATCGGCTCACGCCCGATGTCTAGCCTGCGTCTGCCGTCGCTGCGGGTGCGGATCACGGTGACGACCACGGCCGTCGTGCTGGCGGTCCTGGCCGGCGGTGCGGTGACTTTTCTGGCGCTGTTCCGACACACCCTGGTCACCGGGCAATCGGATGCCGCCGATATCCAGGCCGCGCAGATTGCCACGGACGCCCAGCACCGGCTCGAGAACGCCGCGGGTCCGATATTGCTACCGGTGTCGGAGGTCGACGATGTGATCATCCAGCTCCAGCAGGACGGTCGCGTGATCGCCACCTCCGAGGGGGATTCCGCCAAAGGGCCGACCCTGCCCGTGCCGTTCGCCGCCCGCTTTCCCCTCGGCGGGGACAGCTACGTCGTGCAATCGGCGCCGATCCCGGCAGAATCTGGAGCGGTGCAATCCGTTGTCGTCGCACGCTCACTCGAGGACGCCGACAGCGCAGTGCGATCGGCCGCCCTGCTGCTGGCCGCTGCGGTGCCCACCGTCAGCGCGTTCGTCGCGGCACTGATGTGGGCGGTGGTCGGCCGCTCGCTGCGACCGGTCGAGCGCATCCGGCTCGACGCCGAATCCATCGGTGCGGATCTTTCCCGGCGAGTGGATCCACCCGCCGGGAAAGACGAGGTCGCACGGCTGGCAGCGACCATGAACCGAATGCTCGACCGGCTGGAATCCTCACACCGTGCGCAGCAACGGTTCGTCTCCGACGCCTCCCACGAACTGCGCTCGCCCGTGGCCGCCATCCGCCAGCACGCGCAGGTCGCGTTGCACCATCCCGGGGCGACCGATCTGGCATCGCTGGCCGGGGTGGTCGACAGCGAGGCCGGGCGATTACACGGTCTGGTGGACGATCTGCTGCTGCTGGCACGTCTCGGAGAAGGGCCCGGCCACAACCGCGGCGAGGTCGATCTCGACGATATCGTCCTCGCCGAAGCGAGCCGGTTGCGCCAACTCGGTGTAACGGTCGATATCGCGGCCGTGGGACCGGCCCGGGTGTTCGCCGATGAAGGACTCCTGGCCAGGGCGGTTCGCAATGCCACCGACAATGCGCGCCGCCACGCCCGCGTTCGTGTCGATTTCACACTGCGCTGCGAGAACGGACAGGTTGTCCTGTGGGTCGACGACGACGGCGACGGCGTCCCGGAGACCGACCGTGACCGGCTGTTCCGCCGTTTCGAACGCAGCGACGACAACCGCAGCCGCACCCAGGGCGGCGCCGGCCTGGGCCTGGCCATCA
Organism: Nocardia speluncae NBRC 108251; assembly: GCF_001613245.1. Classification (GTDB taxonomy): domain Bacteria; phylum Actinomycetota; class Actinomycetes; order Mycobacteriales; family Mycobacteriaceae; genus Nocardia; species Nocardia speluncae. The sequence goes on from NZ_BDBZ01000002.1 coordinate 133,509, forward strand.
TCGCCGAAGCCGCCCGTCACACCGGCGGCAGCGCGCGATTGTCGAGTTCGCCCCGCGGCGGAGCCCGCCTCGAGATCAACCTGCCGGAACACACCGACGATTGACCCGGATACAGATCTCACCCCTGCCTCTGGAATCTCTCAGAACTGCCTCGAGCCCTCCGGCCCCGGAAAACACGCAGCAGGGATGCTGCCTCGGATCGCCCGACGTGCCGGCGAGGATCCTGCGTTACGAACACCACGGCCGTCTCTTCGCGGCATCAGTGCTTGCGACCAGCCGAAACCGACAGGCTGGCCAGCACCCCGGCGGGCGCGAGAAGCACGGCTGCCCAAGCGACGTTGGAGGTGCGCTTCCGGTCGCACTTTCCCTCCATCCGATCCTTGTGCTCCCAGCTCGAACCCTGCTCGGCCAAGGGAATATCGCCCTTGACTTCCCTGTACGAATACGAACGAGTGCCGTCACCCTCGTAGAAAATCTTGCTGTTCCAGCCGGCCTGAACCACCGACTTGCACTCCACCTCCAGCTCGTCCTCCCCATAGAACGTCAATGTGATAGGCGTGAAGAGCAGAGCCAGCGCCCACACAGCCAGCACCCCGGAGACCACGCCGCAGCCGATCCTGAACTTCGCGGACATCGCGCACTCCCTCGTCCTTCTCGCTGTGCCGCGCCCCTCGGACAGTGCCCTGGAGGCCGTGCGGACGGTCGCCGAAAAACTGTACGCCGCCCCCACTTCCGCCGCGACAAATTCAACTATGTGTAGCCGGTGCAGACGCGTGGAGATCCCGGGAGGACACGGGAGTGGAGCAGGAAGGACAGGGAGAACATCGGGGGTGAGTTCCGATCGGCTGGGGACTTCGGACTTGCTCGCTAGGGTGCGAGTCCGACGACGGCCTCCAGGTCTTCGAGGCCGGCCAAGTCTGCCGTGAGTTCGCTGCGTTCGGCTTCGGTGAGGGGAACGGCGCGGGCTCGGGTGAGGGCATCGACCGCGGCGGTGGTGTCGTCGGCGCGGATGGCGAGTTCGGCGCGGTAGGCCAGCGCCGCGAGCAGTTCGCCGGCGGGCGCGCAATCATGCTTCCGGGCCAGCGTGGCGTCCAGGATTTTCGCCGCCTGCTGATTGTCGCCCTTGGAGTCGCCGAGCACGACGGCGTTCTCCAGCGCCCTGGCCAGCGTGCCGACTGCGGGCGCACCGGTGGTGCCGGTACCCGGGGACGAGAAGATCCGGATCCAGTTCCCGCCGGGGTCGACGACCGTGAACCCGGAGTAGTTGTCGGCGTTCTTACGTTTGCGCGGGCGGGTCATCCGCGGGATCCCGGAGACCAGGAGCTTGCCGTGGACCGCGCGCATGCCCGCGGCGAACGCTTCGAAAAGCTGCTGGGTGTCGGGCACGAGGACCACACAACTGCCGTAGGAGTCCTCGGGCCTGAAGTTCGGCATGCCGAAGAACTGCAGCTGGAGGTCTTCTCGCTGTAGGCCCACGCACGGGTACGGGCGAACCTGGTAGTAGGTTCGGGTGAAGCCGAGCATGGTGTAGAACTCGACGATCTCGTCGATGGGTCCGCAGGGAAGTAGCGGGACGGTTATCTCGTGGGCCATGACATTGCTCCGTGCCGAAGGGAAGGTTTCGCCGATACTCGCGGCCGCTACTCGGCCGGCTGTGCAGGGTGACGGGTGGGGGAACCGGGCTCGCCGGCCATGCTGAATGCGCCCTCTTCCAGGCGCTCGATCAGCCGCTGGGTCCACTGGGCGCCGGTATCGGCGGTCGCCAGCCACAGCGAGATGACCTCGCCCACCGGACCCCAGGCGTCCAGCTCCGTGTCTGCGGGCAGGTGTGCGGTGATGCCGGTGCGCCAGTCGCGCATCGCGCCGGCTCGGGTGCGCAGGACCTGCAAGGCCTGCTCCCGGGGCAGGTCCTCGATCAGGCCCACCGCGGCGCACAGGACGTCCAGCCGCGGCTCGCGGTCGGCCAAGGCCCGACGCAGGAGACCGAGGTACTCCTGCTCACCCTTGTCCGTCAACTCGTATTCGATCCTCGGTGGACCCCCGCCGACCGAGGGATCTGCATCGGCCGTCGCTGCCAGAAGGCCCTGCCCGGCCATGCTTTTGAGCGCGTGATATACCGAACCCGATGTAGCAGTGGACCACTCGTGTGCACCCCAGGACTCCAGATCCGCGCGGATCTGATAGCCGTGTGCGCGACCGCGCCTGCGCAGCGCTCCCAGGACCAGAAGTCGTACCGGCTTCATCGAACCCTTTCCGCGTGGATAGCCAAATTTGGCTACTTCAGGAACATACTCCACCGCGGGCGTATTAGCCAAACTTGGCTACACTGGATCGTGGGTCGCCGCCGCCCGTGCATCTCGCTCTCGTCCCGCTGCGTCGCCGGTGTCCACGCAAGGGTGACTGCTCAACGAGACCCCCGTCGCACGATCGTTGATCAGCGAAGATTGGGGATTGCGCCTATCCGGAACGCTCGATTGGTGAACTGCCGGGAGTCCTGTCCCGACCCCTGCGTCAGCAGGTGCCGGAAATCCCTGACGAACTCTTGCCTCGGCGCCGCCGAGAACGAAACGACACCCGCGCAGAGGGCGCGTAGTTTTCGCCCATACCCGAGTTACCTTTTCCCGACTCTGAACTCACCGACGGAGTCGTGCCCCTGCGCAGCTGGGGATCGAGCGAGCCGTTCGCCGAAACATCGCCGGCTCAGCTGCGTCAGGCCACGACCGGGCGCTGGGAGACGCCGACGTATTCGCTCAGCGGCCGGATCAGCGCATTCGATTCACCCTGTTCGATGATGTGGGCGGTCCAGCCGGTGATCCGGCTCATCACGAAGATCGGGGTGAACACCTCGATACCGAATCCCAGCAGATGGTAGGCGGGGCCGGTCGGGAAGTCGAGATTCGGTTTGATTCCGGTGGCCTCGTCCATCGTGCGCTCGAGGGCCTCGTACATCTGCACCCACTGCTGCCCGTCGGTGACCGCCGCGATGTCCAGGAACGCTTTCTTCATCGTGGGCACCCGGGAATCGCCGTTCTTGTAGACCCGGTGGCCGAAACCCATCACCTTTTCCTTCTTCGCCAGCTTCTCGCGCAGCCACGCCTCGGCCAGGCCGGGGTCGCCGATCTCGAGCATGTGATGCATGACGGCCTCGTTGGCGCCACCGTGCAACGAACCCTTCAGGGCACCGATGGCGGCGGTGACCGCGCTGTAGATATCCGACAGCGTCGAGGTGACCACCCGGGCGGCGAAAGTGGAAGCGTTGAAACTGTGTTCGGCGTACAGGACCAACGACACCTCGAACGCCTTCACCAGTTCCGGCGCGGGTACCGTGCCGAAACACATGTTCAGGAAGTTCTCGGCGTAACCCATATGCGAATGGGGTGCGATCGGGTCGAGGCCACGGCGGCGGCGGTGGTCGGCCGCGACGATGGTGGGCAGCACCGCGAGCATCCGCAACGACTTGGCGCGGTTCGCATTCGCCGAATTATCGTCCTCGGCGGGGTCTTCGGCGCCGATATAGCTGATCGCCGTCCGGACCACGTCCATCGGGTGACAGGTATCGGGCAATTTCGCCACCAGTGACAGCAGCGACCGGTCGGCGCGGCGCGAGGCCCGTTCCTGCTGCTGGAACCGCTCGAGTTCGGTGTCGGTCGGTAGCTCGCCGTACCAGAGCAGGTAGGCGACCTGTTCGAAACTGCAGTGGGCCGCGAGATCCTGCACGGCGTAACCACGATAGGTCAGCGAGTTCGTTTCCGGCACCACCTTGGAGATCGAGGTGGTGTCGACGACGATGCCTGCCAGACCTTTGTAGATGGTCGGTATCGCGGTGTCCGTCATCACTGGTCCCTTCCCAACATGAAATCGAAGACATCGGAATCGAATTCGTTGTAGCGCTCGTACTGCAGCAATTCGTAGAGGCGGCTGCGGTGCTGCATGCTGTCCAGCAGACCCGACTGAGTGCCTTCCGAGTAGATCTCTCGCAGGCCCGCCTCGGCGGCGTGCATCGCCAACCGCAGGGTCGAGACCGGGTAGATCACCGCGTTGTAGCCGATCGATTCCAGCGTGGCGGCCGGGATCAGTTCGGATTTGCCGAACTCGGTCATATTGGCCAGCAGCGGGGTCGATACGGCGGCGCGGAACTTCTCGAACTCCGCAGGGGTGTGCAACGCCTCGGTGAAGATCAGATCGGCGCCCGCGTCGGCGTAGGCTTTCGCCCGCTCGATCGCGGCATCGATTCCTTCGATCCCGGCGGCGTCGGTGCGCGCGCAGATCACGAAGCCCGGATCGCGGCGGGCCGAGATCGCGGCCCGCAGCCGGCGCACCATCTCCTCGGTGGGCACCACCGCTTTGCCGTCCAGATGACCGCACCGTTTGGGATTGACCTGGTCCTCGAGGTGGCAGCCGGCGATCCCGGCATCCTCCAGGACGGTGACCGTGCGGGCGGCGCTCATCGGTTCACCGAACCCGGTGTCCGCGTCGATGAGCACCGGCAGGTCGGTGACCCGCGCGATCTGGTGACCGCGCCCCGACACCTCGGTCAGCGTGGTCAAACCGATATCCGGCAATCCCAGATCGGCGGAGAGCACCGCACCGGAGACGTAGACCCCCTCGAAACCGATCTCTTGGATCAGTTTCGCCACCAGCGGGTTGAACGCGCCGGGGAACCGCTGGATCTTCCCGGAGCCCAGCCCGGTACGGAAAGCCGACCGCTTATCGGCCGCTGCGGTCGAGGCTGCGAGCAGGCCGGTCATCAGAACAGTCCTTTCGGGGAACGGGGCGCGCGGGCGAGCACATCCGCCGAGACGGTGAAAGTGAGCTCCGACAACTCACCGGCGGACAGCTCGCCCGCGCGCTGGACCACTTCGAGGAAGCGGTCCTGCTCGGCCGGATCAACAACCCCCTCGGCGAGGGTGCGGAATTTGGCGATGTACTGATCGCGGGCGAAGGGCCGCGCGCCCAGCGGGTGGGCGTCGGCGATCGCGAGTTCGTCGACGATCACCTCACCGCTCTTCAAGGTGACCTCGGCGCGCGCACCGAACGCCTTTTCGGCCGGGTCGGTGGAGTGGTAGCGGCGGGTCCACTCCGGGTCTTCGGCGGTGGAGATCTTGCGCCACAACTCGACGGTGTCCGGTCGCTGCGCGCGTTCGGGCGCGTAGGAGCGCTCATGATGCCAGGTGCCGTCCTGCAAGGCGACCGCGAAGATGTAGGGCACCGAGTGGTCGAGGGTCTCCCGCGACGCTGTCGGATCGAACTTCTGCGGATCGTTCGAACCGGTACCGATCACGACGTGGGTGTGGTGGCTGGTGTGCAGCACGATCGAGGCGATCTGATCCAGGTCGCCGATCCGGTCACGGAGGCGGCGGGCCAGATCGATCGGCGCCTGACTCTGGTACTCGGCGGAATGCTCCTTGGTGTAGGAGTCCAGGATCGCCCGCTTGGCCTCGCCCGGGCCGGGTAGCGGCACCGAGTACTCGGCCTTCGGGCCGCCCAGCAGCCAGGCGATCACACCGTCTTCGCCTTCCCAGATCGGGGACGGCGCGCCTTCCCCGCGCAGCGCGCGGTCCACGGCTTCCACGGCCATCTTCCCGGCGAACGCCGGAGCGTAGGCTTTCCAGCTCGAGATCTCGCCTTTGCGGGACTGGCGGGTCGCGGTGGTGGTGTGCAGCGCCTGCCCGATCGCCTGGTAGATCGTCTCCGTATCCAGTCCGAGCAGGGTTCCGATACCAGCGGCGGCCGACGGGCCGAGGTGGGCGACGTGGTCGATCTTGTGCTCGTGCAGGCAGATCGCGCGCACCAGGTCGATCTGGATCTCGTAACCGGTAGCCAGACCCCGGATCAGATCCCGGCCACTACCGCCCGCGTGCTGGGCGACCGCCAGGATCGAGGGAATGTTGTCGCCCGGATGTGAATACTCGGCAGCCAGGAAGGTGTCGTGGAAATCGAGTTCGCGCACCGCGACACCGTTGGCCCAGGCCGCCCACTCCGGGGAGAAGCGGCCGTCGACGCCGAACACGGTCGCGCCCGGCCGATACGGGTGCGCGAGTGCCTGGGCGCGGGCGTTGGTGACCGGACGCCGGGTCAGCGACGCCGCGGCGACGGCCGCGTTGTCGATGATCCGGTTGACGATCATCTCCTCGGTCTCCGCGGCAACATCCACCGGGTCGGTCGCCACCTCCGCGATCCGCAACGCCAGATGCTGCTCGCGGGGGAACTGCTCCGCGGAGCGGTGGGTACGGACGAGATGATTCTTCACAGTCCTCGGCCTCCAAGGGGATCGGCGTACTTGGCTCGATTCGGACGTTACAGACGCGAAAGAGCTGTGGAAATCCGTCGCAAAGGGCGAATTTTGTGGAGGCCGACCTGCAAAGTTGCGGAGTTTGTGGAGGGCAGCACCGGGCCGGAACAGTCACCGCAGTCACCCGCTGTCAGTCGGTTGATGCGGGCGCGTATGGGGTGTTCGCCGGACGGTTCTCATCGGCGGCAAGCGGCCGTCCGATCTGCGGGAACGCGCGTTGCGCACACGCGGTGCGTTCACAGACCCGGCATCCTGCACCGATCGGAACAGTGGCGGCCGCGTCATGGATCGGAAGGCCGTGGGAATAGACGAGTTCATCGGCGAAGGCGAGATCGCATCCGAGACCCACAGCGAAATCCCGCGAAGGCGAGAGATATCCGGGATTACTCTCCCCTGTCGTGCGCGCCAGCCACAGATACGTGCGCCCGTCGGGCATCTCCGCGATCTGGGTGCGGATCCGGCCCGGGGTGGCGAAAGCGTCGTGCACCACCCACAGCGGGCAACTGCCGCCCGTCCGGGAGAAGTGGAACGCGGTGGCGGACTGCCGTTTCGAGATATTTCCCGCGCGATCGGTGCGGACGAAGAAGAACGGCACGCCCCGCTGCCCGCGCCGCTGCAGCGTCGACAGACGGTGACACACGGTTTCGAAACCGACCTCGAATTGCGCTGCGAGTAGGTCGATGTCGTAGCGCAATGCCTCCGCCGCGCCGAGAAACAGCCTGTAGGGCAGGACGAGCGCGCCCGCGAAGTAGTTGGCCAGCCCGATACGCAGCAGCCGCCGCGACTCCGCGGGCAGCGCCGCCGTCTCGGTGAGCAGAGTTTCGATCACCTCGGACTGGGTGAGGAACGCCAACTGTGTCGCCAGCTGGAACGCACGCTGCCCAGCGGTGAGACGCCGCGCGAGCGTGAGCGTGCGCGCTTCCGGGTCGTAGCTCCGTTTGGGCCCGGGCCGCCCCGGATCCTGCGACCGGATCAGCACCGTCACCCCATGCTCGTCGCGCAGCAGTCGCGCCAGCTGTAGATCCAGCCCGCCGATACTCAACCGGCTCGCGGCGAAGAGATCCTCGGCGGCGGTATCGAGTGCGGGGATGTGGTTACGCCGGTCGTAGAAATAGTCGCGGACATCTTCATAGGGCATCGCGGTACGTGCATCCAGGACTGGACCGTCGAGTCCGGCAGTGAACTGCTCGAGCTGCCCGTTGGCCGCGCGCAGGTGCCGGTGCTGCCTGATCAGCAACCGCGCCGCCGACGGCGCCCGCGAAAGCAATTCATCCAGTTCGGCGCCGCTCACCGAGGCAGACTCGGGGTCCTCGGTGAACACCTCGTGCAGATCAGCCAGCAACCGAGCATCGGTTTCCGGCGCGAAGAACCCGACCTCCAAGTCGAATGTCGAGGTCAGACGCATCAGCACCGGCACCGACAACGGGCGCTGATCGTTCTCCAGCTGATTGACATAACTCAGCGACAGCCCGAGCGCCTTGGCCAGCCCGGATTGCGACAAGCTCCGCTGCTCACGCAGAGCACGAAGTCGGCCACCTGCATACATCTTCTCCACAGCCGGCATCCTTTCCATGATCGGCACCGGCTCGCCCACGCGATCCGCCGGTGTTCCGGCCGCACCGGCCCTCCGCTCCCAGGTGACCCGAACCGCATCGCGGTGAAGGATCCGAATGCGACGGCATGATGCGAACTCCTCGGGTGGCAGCCTGTGACCGTCACCGATGCGAGCGCGCGCGACGACTACACACCCGGCAAGACCCGGATGCGTGAGAATCGGCGTACCGCCTGATCCACGAGGCGACGACCGCCGGACACGTCGTGCCCGGCGCAGCCGGCAGGTCTTCGGACTCGTGGGCACCGACCTCGATCGGTCGACTCGGGACCTGTCACACTTCCCGAGCTGGTACTACCACGCCGTCGCTTCCCAGGACTCGGCCCAGTGCATGTGACGGCGGTCGCTCCCACTCACCGCTGCGGGACAGTCCCGGATTCCCACCGGGTTCCCTCTCACCCCCGCTCGCGGTCGCCCGACCTCGAGCAGAAAGGCTTCGACATCTCCCACCGCCGCAACAGCGCGAGACGAACCAGCTGCGCTCATCAGAATATCCCTGCTGGTGAACCCCGCCCCAACGCCCCCGGGTCGAGCCGGCACCGGAAAGCCGCCGGACCCCACCACCCGATTCCGCCGTCGCCGGGGAAACACTGACCTGCTCGGTGGGGCAACGTCTTCGGGGAATCGAGTCTCCTCCGACCGCGGTGCTGTCGGGCGGGATCGACTCGAGCTCGGTCACCGTACTGGCCGCCGAAGCTTGCGGGGCAGTGAGCACCGGTCCTGGCCGCGCTGGGGTACTCCCGTGTTCCCCTACGCGCCGTCGGCGCTGTGCGCGAGTTCGTCCGCCATTGCGGTGGTGATGAACTCGGGTATCTCCGGGGCGAAGATTCTGAGGTAGGCGTCTATCCAGTCGGGGCGAGTATTGAGGAAAGGAAAATCGGTGGGGACCATATGGCGGACGGCGAGAAGGGGCAGCGGTGAATCGAGGGCCGGAAAGTCGGGGTTGTGCAGCCCGGAGACGGTGCAACCCGGATAGAACTGGCCGAGCATCAGGCCGTGTTCCACGAACCGGGATTTCTGATCGCGTTGCACGGTTTCGATGCCGGCGTATTCGGTGAGATCGGGAAAGACCGCGAGAACGGCTTTGAAACCGGAATCGGGCGGGTCCTGGGGCTCCAGGACGGGATACAGGTCGTAGAGGTCGTCGGCGACGGCGAGTATCCGCTCGACCTCGAAATGGCGACCGCCCAAGAATGCGGCCCACAGGAACTGGTGCTTGACGGCGTGGCTCATATAGGGGCAGACGGGTCCGTGGCGGCCGAGATCCGGATGGGACCGGCACAGGTACTCGGTGGTCCACTGTCGTAATTCGGGGGCGAGCGGATGCTCGGTGACATCACTCACCGGGTCGCGAGCGAACAGGTTGACCGGCTCGATGCCGGAACGGGTACCTACAGCGGTGTCGGTGGTCATGATCGGTTTTCCCTTGCTGAAGTCGAGGTCTCCGACACAGGAGTCAGGGCGGAGCGGAAGTGTTCGGTGAGGACGAGTCCGATTGCGCGCAGTGCGTCGGGGGCGGTCATCCGGTCGTGCCGGGCTGAAATACGGTGCTCGGCAATATGACCCGTGATGTGTTCGGCCCATGCGAGAGCCGGAGAGGAGCCGGTGTCTTCGTCGCCCGGTGCGGCGCTGAAATAGATCAGATCACCGTCGAACGGCGCCGGCCGGTGGTTCCAGGTGAGGTCGACGAGCCGGGTGTAATCGCGGTGCAGGACCTCGAGATGCCCCGGGTTCAGGGCTGCGCCGAGTCCGTCGTACCGGGCCGGCAACTCGGCCGCGGCGGCGAGGGTGAACTCGTCGGAGTCCTCGGGAACGGGAAGGCCCGTGACCTCGGCGAGCATCTTCCCGATGGTGGGTGTGGGTGCCCGGACGCTGTCGGCGGTGACGGCCCGGGTGTCCATCATGGCCAGCGTGGCGACGTGGTCGCCGTCCCGCCGGAGCTGCACGGCGATCGCGTGGGCGATGGTGCCGCCGAGCGAGTAACCGAGCAGATGATACGGGCCGTGCGGCTGGACGGACCGGATCTCCTGGACGTAGCGGGCGGCGAGTTCCTCCAGGGTGGTGAACCGGGTGTCGGGTTCGGTGAATACCGGGGATTGCAGCCCCTGGACGGGACGGTCGGGGTCGAGGTGCTGCACGAGTCCGCTGAAACACCACGCCAGGCCGATGGCCGGGTGAATGCAGAACAGTGGTGGACCGCTGCCGGTGGCGCGTAGCGGAAGCAGGACCGAGAGTCCGTCACCGGGTTCCGGTTCGTCGAGGCCGTGGCGGCGGGTCTCGATGCGGCGGGCCAGCGCCTGCGGAGTCGGATCGGTGAAAACCCACTGGACGGGAACGTCGACACCGGTCGATTCACGCAGTCGAACCGCCAATCGTGCAGCGGCCAGCGAGTCGCCGCCGAGCGTGAAGAAGCCGTCCTCGGTACCGGCTCGTTCGATATGGAGCGTATGGGCGAAGGCAGTGCAGACCGTGGCTTCGAGTGGCGTGGACGGCGACCGGAAGGGGACGGGTGACCGGCCCGGCACGGGCAGTGCCCGGTAGTCGAGTTTGCCGGTGGCGGTGAGCGGTATTCGATCGAGGGCGACGAGTCCGGTCGGGATCATCTGGGTGGGTAGCCGGGCAGCGAGATGGGTGGTCAGCGCGGAGGTGTCGAGCGTGGCGCCGGGTACGAGCACCACATAGCCGACGAGGTGGTCGGTGCCGTCGGGGCGGGTGCGGACCGTGACGGCCGCCTGAACGACGTCGCTATGGCTGCGGAGCGCGGACTCGATATCGCCGGGTTCGATGCGGTTGCCCCCGATCTCGATCTGCAGGTCGTTGCGGCCTCGATATTGCAGTGTGCGGCCGGTGGTCCAGGAGACCAGGTCGCCGGTGCGGTACATCCGGGTCCCGGGCGGCCCATACGGGTCCGGCACGAACCGGGCTCCAGTAGTGGCGGGTTGCCGGTGGTAACCACGGGCCAGGCCCGGACCGGACAGGTACAGTTCGCCGACCACTCCTGGTGGGACGGGGCGCAATCCGCGGTCGAGTACGACGGCGGTGAACCCACGGACCGGACCACCGATCGTCATCGGGCCGGCCGGAAGTGTGGTCGGTGCGGCGGCGCAGCTCATGATCGTGGTTTCGGTGGCCCCGTAGCTGTTGATCACCGTGCGGCCCGGTGCCCATCGGGCGACCAGATCCGGTGGGCAGGTTTCGCCGCCGAGGATCAGCGTGCCGAGGGTGCCTACGGCGCCGGGGTCCAATGAGGCGAGCACTGTCGGCGTGAGAGCCGCATGGGTGACGCGTCCGGCCTCGATCGTTTCGGCCAGTTCGGCGCCCGCGATCACTGATGCGGGCGCGAGCACCGCCGTGGCTCCCGCGGCCGCGGCGCCGAGCCATTCGAGGATCGAGACATCGAAGCTCGGCGAGGCGGCGGCCAGTACCCGCGCGGTCGCGGTGAGACCGAATCGTTCCCGCGCCTCGGCGGCCAGATTCGCGATCCCGGTATGGGTGACGACCACCCCTTTGGGAGTCCCGGTGGAGCCCGAGGTGTAGACCAGGTAAGCCGGGTGCTCCGGCCGTAGCGCCGTGGTGCGCTCGGCATCGGTGACGGTGGCGGTGGACGCCGATGCCGCCATCGCGGCGAAGGCGGGGCGATCGAGGACGCGCCATTCGATGTTCTCCGGCAGCCGGTCTCGGCAGGTGTCCAGCGTCAGCCCCGTGGCGACACCGGAATCGGCGAGAATTCGCGCGATCCGGTCGCGCGGGTGAGCGGGGTCGATCTGCACGAACGCGGCGCCGGTTTTCGCGACCGCCCATACGGCGGTGACGGCGTCGAGGGAGCGCGGTACCGCGAGGGCCACCACCGATTCCGGCCCGATCCCGGTGTCGGCGAGTACCCGCGCCCACCGGTTCGAGGTCTCGTCGAGTTCGCGGTAGGACAGGCTTGCGCCGTCGCACACCACCGCCTCGGTGTCGGGGGTCATGGCAGAGGTCAGCACCTGCGGCAACACCGACGTCACCGCGCCGGGCCTGCCGCGAGCCGGTACCAGTGCTGTGTGCGCCTCCGGCGACAGCAGTGTGAGATGCCCGAGCGGGAGATCGATATCGTCGACGAAGGCGTCGAGTACGCGCCGCACCCGGTCGGCGAGGGCCTCGATGTGCTTGTAGGTGAACAACGAGGGCAGGTACTCGAAGGTCAGGTGCAGCCCGGTGTCGTGGTGGATGATCAGGCCGAGCGGATAGTGCGCGGCGTCGCGTCCGTGCACGTCCAGGACGTGCATCCCGGCGATATCGAGGGCTTCGGACAGCCCGGCCCGATCGACCGGGTAGGACTCGAAGACGGTCACGGTGTCGAACATCGCGCCCGGCCCGACCGTGTTCTGGATTTGCGCGAGGCCGAGGTGGTGCTGGTCGAGCAGTGCGGTCTGTTCGCCACGGATCTGCTCTGCCAGCCCGGCAAGGGTTTCCCGGCGATCGAGCCGGACCCGGACGGGCACCGTGTTGACGAACAGTCCGATCATCGATTCGATACCGGGGATCTGTGGTGGGCGCCCGGAGACGGTGGCACCGAAAACGACATCGTCGCGGCCGGTCTCGGTACCGAGCACAATCGCCCAGGCGGCCTGGCAGAGGGTATTGAGCGTGACCTCCTGCCGATTGGCGGCGGCGACCAACTCCGCGGTGCGGTGCTCGCTCAGCGGTAGGTCGACCTCGCGCGCGCCGACGGCGAGCCGGCGACCACGGTCCGCGGGTGCCAGGAAAGTGGGTTCGGTGGTACCCGCCAGTGCCCGCGCCCATGCCGCTTCCGCCGCGTGCCGGTCCTGCTTTTTCAGCCACGTCAAGTAGTCGCGGTAAGGAGGTACGGGAGCCGGTGCCGCGGAATCACCGTCGCGGGCGTAGAGCGTCAGCAGTTCGCGGATCAGCAGCGGTGTGGACCACCCGTCGATCAGGATGTGATGCATGCTCAACACCAGCCTGTACCGGTGGGGCCCGGTGCTGATCAGGGTGACGCGGAGCAGTGGCGCGGATCCGGTGTCGAAGCCGGCGCGGCGGTCGGCTTCCATGATTTGTTCCAGTGCGGCCGCGGGCTCCGCACCGTCGCCCGAGTCGATCCAGGTGAACGGCACCTCGACGTGCCGGTGCACCACCTGGAGCGGTTCCCCGGCACCGTCACGCACGAACGCGGCCCGAAGGTTCGGATGCCGCCCGACGAGAGCCCCCGCGGCGCGCCGCAGCCGGCCGGCGTCGACGTCCCCGCCGAGTTCCAGACAGAGTTGCACCACATAGGCATCGAGATCGCCGGCCGCGAGCTCGGCATGGAACAGCAACCCCTGCTGTAGCGGTGTGAGCGGCCAGATGTCGTCCAGTCCCGGTTGCCGGGCCTCGAGCCGGTCGATCGCGGCCTGGTCGAGATCCACCAGATCCAGGTCGGAGGGAGTCAGTCCGCCGGTCCCGGGCCGGGCTGCGTAGGCCGCCAGCGCGGTCACGGCATCGCACCACAGGCCCATGAGGTCGGTGACCTCGGCCGAGGTGAGCAGACCTGCCGGGTAGTCCGCGACGGCGGTGAGCGCCGGGCCGCCGGGTGTGTCGGTGGTGACGGCGTTGATGCCCAGCACGGCGGCGACGGGTGCGTCCGGGTTCTGTACCCCACCCGCCGAGAGATTGTCGCCGGCGGGCATCCACCCGGCGTCGCGTGCCGAGGCGGGCAGGGTGTCGAACCGGCCGAGATAGTTGAAGCTCACCTGCGGGGTGGGCAGCGCGCTCAGGACGCGGGCGGTGGCGGGGTCGAGATAGCGCAGCAGCCCGTAGCCGATTCCGTGCCCGGGTACCCGCCTGAGTTGTTCCTTGACGGTTTTGACAGCTGTCGCTGCGGCCGGCCCGGCGTCGAACGCGTCGTCGATATCGGTGCCGGACAGGTCGAGCCGCACGGGATAGGTGGTCGTCAACCAGCCGACGGTGCGCGTCAGGTCGGCACCGGGCAGGACGGTGTCGTGCCGGCCGTGGCTTTCGACGGTGAGCAGGGTCTCGGCACAGGGTGCGCCATGGTCACGGCGCCATCGCGTCAGCGCCAGCGCGAGCCCCGCGACGAGCGCGTCGTCCACATTGGTGCGGAATGCCCGCGGCAGGGTGGTGAGTACGTCACGGGTCACCGCGGTGGACAACGTGACCGTGACTGCGGCGGCGGTGGCCTGCACATCCACGTCCCGATCGAGCGGACGGGAGCCGATCGGTGGATCGTCGGTGGCGAGGGTGGACCGCCAGAGCTCGAGTTCGTCGTGGCTCTCGGCGGCGGCCTGCAACGCAGCCGACCAGCGGCGCATCGACGTACCGACGGGTGCGAGCCGAGGCCGGTGCCCGGCACTGACCTGAGCCCATGCGGCGGCGAGATCGGGAACGAGAATCTGCCACGACACACCGTCGATCACCAGATGGTGTGCAACGACCAGCAGCCGGCCCGGCCGCCCGGGCCACTCGAACCAGACCAGTTGCAGCACTGTTCCCGCGTCGGGGTCGAGGCGCTCGGCCGCCGCGTTCGCCTCCGATTCGGCGATCGTGGCGAATGCGCTGCTGTCCGGCGCCACGTCCACCGGCACATGCCGGATCAGTCCGGCGGCCGACATCGAGGTCGCCTGCACCCGCAACCCACGGCCCGACGGGTGCACGGGGTCCGGGTAGAGCCGGGCCCGCAACATGTCGTGATGATCGATCACCGCCTGCACGGTGGCACTGATACCCGCGGTGTCGATACCGGCCGGCAGTGTCAGCACCACCCATTGGCAGAAGCGGTCGAAACTTCCGCGTTCGAACATCCAGCACATGATCGGTGTCAGCGGTACCGGCCCCACCCCGCCGCCGGGAAGTTCCGCTGGGCGGGCGGCCACCGCCGACTCCTCGTCGCGCACCGCGATCCGGGCCAGCCCGGCAACCGTTTTGTGGTCGAACACCTCACTGGTGGAGAACAACACTCCCGCCGCTCTGGCCCGGTTCACCAGCTGGATCGACATGATGCTGTCCCCGCCGAGTGCGAAGAACGAATCGTCGCGCCCGACCTCGTCGAGTCCCAGCACCTCCGCGAACAGCCGTGCCAGCGTTTCCTCCACCTCGGTCACCGGTGCCCGGAAATCGGTTCGGCCCGCGGCGAACTCGGGTGCGGGCAGCGCGGTGCGATCGAGTTTGCCGTTCGCTGTCACCGGCAGCGCGTCGAGCACCACCACTGTCACCGGGACCGTGTGCGGAGCCAACTGCTCTCCGGCGTAGGCGAGCACCGCGGCCGGGTCGATATCCACGCCGGGCTCGGCCACCACGTATCCGATCAACCGGCCTCCGTTCGCGGCATCCCGGTGCACGGCCACCGCCGCTGCGGCCACACCCGGACAGGCCCCGAGAACTGATTCGACCTCGCCTATTTCGATGCGGACGCCATGGACCTTGACCTGGGAATCCACCCGGCCCACATAATCCAGCGCCGGACTGCCCTGCGGTGACCGCAACCAGCGCACCAGATCCCCGGTCCGATACATACGCTGCCCCGGTCCGGTGAAGGGATCCGCGACGAACCGCGACGCGGTCAGACCCGCCCTGTTGTGGTAGCCGCGAGCCAGACCCGGACCCGCCAGATACAACTCACCGACCACCCCGACAGGCGACGGCCGCAACCGGGCATCGAGGACGACCTGCTCCACCCCACGGATCGGCCCGCCGATCGTCACCGCCGCACCGGCCACCATCGGCGCACTGGCATCGGTCTCGATCGTGGCCTCGGCCGGGCCGTAGGTATTGAACACCGTGCGGCCCGGAGCCCACCGCGACACCAGTTCCGGTGGCGGTACCTCGCCGCCCAGCACGATATTCGCGAGATCGTCCAGCCCGGCCGGATCCATCGTCGCCAGGACCGTCGGCGTCAGCGCGGCATGGGTCACCCGCTCCCGCGCCAGGATCTCCGCCAGCTCGATGCCGCCGTGGACAGCGGGCGGTGCTATCACGAGCCGGCCACCCGATGCGAACGCGCACAACTGTTCCAGGACGGCCGCATCGAAACTCGGCGAAGCGATATGCAGCACCCGCGCGTCCGGACCGACAGCGAATCGCGCCCGTTGTTCGGCGACCAGATTCGCCAGCCCCCGGTGCGATACCACCACCCCCTTGGGGACACCTGTCGAGCCGGATGTGTAGATCACATACGCCGCCTGGTCGACCCGCACCGGCAGCGTTCGCTGCGCGTCGGTCACCGGCGTCGCCGGCAGTTGCGCCACCTCCGCCGCGACCGCCGGCTCGTCGAGCACCGACCACCGCACCGTCGCGGGCAGCCGATCCCGCCAACGCGCCAGCGTGATTCCCGAGACCACACCGGAATCGGTGCAGATATGCGCGACCCGGCCGGCCGGGTACGTCGGGTCCACCGGTACGAACGCTGCCCCCGACTTGGCCACCGCCCACACCGCCAGTACCGACTCGACCGACCGGGGCAACCCCACCGCGACGCCGCTCTCCGGTCCGGCGCCTCGGCCGATCAGCAACCGCGCCAACCGATTCGACTCCGCATCGAGCTCGCCATAGGTCCACCGGCGCTGCCCGCACACCACCGCGACCGCATCCGGATCCTGCCCCGCCGCCAGCAGTTCCGGCAGTACCCGCTCCGGCGCGGCCGGAGCACCCGCCACCCGCGTCAACTCCCGGTACTCGGCCGGAGAGAGCAGATCCAGCCGGGCCAGCGGCAGATCCGGGTCGGCGGCGATGAGGTCCAGCACCCGCAGAACCCGGTGCAGCGTGGCCGTCATCGCGTCGCGGTCGAACAGTTCGGGCAGGTATTTGATCCGGAGGTGCAGCCGTGTATCGATATGCGCGACCACCCCCAGCGGATAGTGGGCGGCGTCGAGACCGGTCACGCCGGTCACCTGCACGCCGGCGATCTCGGTCTGCGCGGTCAGCCCGGCCCGATCGACCGGATAGGATTCGAACACCGTCATCGTGTCGAACACCGCACCCGGGCCGGCGATCTGCTCGATCTCGGCCAGACCCACCTGGTGGTGATCGAGCAGGGCGGTCTGATCCGCCTGGACCCGGTCGAGCAACTGCCCCAGGCGCGCGGCGGGGTCGAGACGGACCCGCACCGGCACCGTATTGACGAACAGGCCGGTCATCGATTCGATCCCCGGAATCTGTGCGGGACGTCCGGAAACGGTCGATCCGAACGTCACATCGTCGCGGGATGTCGCCGAACCCAGCACGATCGCCCATGCCGTCTGCAGGACTGTGTTGAGAGTGACGCCCCTGGCCTGTGCGAACTCGGTCAGCGCTGCGGTCCGTTCCTCGGTCAGATCGCCGAGCACATCGCGGGAACGGGTGTATCGCCGACCGGGATCGGCCGGCGACAGCAGGGTCGGCTCGTCGGCGCCGTCGAATACGCGGCGCCAGACCTCGAGCGACGCGGCCCGGTCCTGCCCGGCGAGCCACTCCAGGAAGTCCCGATAGGGACGGGCCTCCGGCAGCGCCGCGACGTCCCCGTCGGTCCCATAGAGCACCACCAACTCGCGCAGGAGCAGCGGTAGCGACCAGCCGTCGAGCAGCAGATGGTGATTGGTCAGCACCAGCCGGTAGCGTTGTGGCCCGGTGGTGACCAGCATCCAGCGCAGTAGCGGGGCGCGCGCCGGATCGAACCGGGTCGCCCGGTCCGCGGCCAGCAGCAGATCCCATTCGCGTTCCCGGGCCTGATCGTCGAGCTCGGACAGGTCGAGCTCCGTCCAGGGCGCCTCGACGCCTTCATCGACCACCTGCACGGGGCCGGCATCGGCGACGAATGCGGTGCGCAGGTTCGCATGCCGGTCGAGCAGCAGCTGCCCGGCTCGGCGCAGCCGACGCGGATCGAGGGCCCCCGGAGTTCTACGACCAGCTGCACCACGTAGGGGTCTGTCGATTCGTCCGCCATCAGCGCATGGAACAGCAGGCCCTCCTGCAACGGCGTCAACGGCCAGATATCGCTCGCTGCCGGGTACCGTTGCTCGAGGCGTTCGATCTCCGACTGTGCCGGCCGGACCAGATCCAGATCCGACGGTGTCCGCCCGCCCACCTCGCCGCGCCGGGTAGCGGCCGCCAACGCGGTCAGCACCGCGCGCCACGAATGCGCCAGCTCGTGTACCTCGTCGACGTCGAGCACGCCGGTGGGATACGACCAGATTGCCCGCAAGCGCGGCCGGCCCCCGTCGTCGACCGTGCGTGCGGTGATATCGAGTGCCGCGGTGACCGGCATATCCGGATTCTGCGCGCGGGCGAGTTCGGCTCCCGAGAAGTCGCCGCCGTCGTCCACCGGCAACCAGCCCGTCGCCGGCATTCCGGCGGGTATTCCCGTGCTGATGCGGCCGAGATAGTTGAACCCGATCTGCGGTGCCGGCGTGGGCCGCAGCACGGATCCGCTGTCCTCGCCGAGATACCGCAGCAGGCCGTAGCCGATCCCGTGGTCCGGGATCGCGCGCAACTGTTCCTTGACGGATTTGACCGCGGCCGCGATGGCCGGCCCGCCCGCGCAAGCGTCGTCGACATCGATATCGGAAAGATTCAGGCGCAGTGGGAAACTCGTAGTGAACCAGCCGACCGTACGGGTCAGATCGGCGCCGGGGACCGCGGTCTCTTCACGGCCGTGCCCCTCCAGGCCGATCACCACATCCGTGTGGAGGTCACCGTCGGCTCCGATCTGCTGGGTACGCCGCCACTTGATCAGCGCCAGCGACAGGGCTGCCAGTAACCCGTCGACCACACTGCCGTGGAATGCCGCGGGTACCTCGGTCGTCAACACCTCGGTTACTTCGGGGGGCACGTCGACCTCGACCGCGCGGACGGTGGCCGTCACGTCGATCTCGGGGTCGAGGGGCCGGGACCCGATCACCGGATCGTCCCCGGCCGTCATCGCCTGCCACGATCCGAGCTCGGCGATCCGCCCGGGCTCGTGGGCTGCCTCGATCAGTCCGTGCGCCCACCGGCGCATCGAGGTCCCGGCCGGGGCGAGATCGGGTGGCGCACCGGACCGGATTCGCGCCCAGGCGACCGCCAGATCGGGCACCAGCACCCGCCAGGAAACGGCGTCGATCGCCGAATGATGCACCAGCACCAGCAATCGGCCCGGTTCGGTGGCTTCGACCGGATCGAACCAGACCACCTGCACCAGTACCGCGGCGCCCGGATCGAGCCGGCGGACGGCCGAATCCAGCTCCGCCGCGACCGAGGCACGGAAACCGGCAGTGCCCGGCTCCTGCTCCGTCACGACCCGATGGATGGCATCCTCGGACCGGATCGAGCCGGCCGGCAACACCTCCCAGGTCCAGCGTCGGTCATCGGCCCGGCGCAACCGGGCGCGCAACATATCGTGCCGATCGAGTACCGCCTGCACCGTATCCGCCAGCTGCGGCCGATCGATGGCGACCGGCAGACTCAGCAGCAGGGCCTGCGAGAAGCGATCGAATCCCGGCTCCGCGTTGTCGAGAAGCCATCGCATATTCGGCGTCAGCGGTATCGGCCCGACGCCCGCGCCGGGCAGCTCCGCGAGCGGCGGAATCTCCCCGGGACTGCCCGCCCGGACCGCGATCCGGGCCAGTCCGGCGACCGTCTTACGCTCGAACACCTCACGCGCGGAGAACAACACCCCCGCCGCCCTGGCCCGGGTCACCAGCTGGATCGACATGATGCTGTCCCCGCCGAGCGCAAAGAACGAATCGTCGAGACCGATAGCGCCGGTACCCAATACCTCCGCGAATGCCCGGGCGATACTGCGTTCGACCGGTGTCTCGGGTGCCCGGAACTCCACACTGCCGGCGAAGACGGGTTCGGGAAGTGCCCTGCGGTCCAGCTTGCCTGTCGGGGTCAACGGGAAGTGATCGAGCACCATAATCGTGGCCGGGACCATATACGAGGGCAACCGGCCACCCAGGTAGCCGGTCAGAGTCGCGACATCGATCGAACGCCCCTGCGCCGGAACAACATACGACACCAGCGATACGGATCCGGTACTGCTGCGATGGCCGATGGTGGTGGAGAAGAGCACGGTTTCATGAGCGGCGAGCAGGGAATCGATCTCGCCCGGTTCGACCCGGAGACCACGAATTTCGACCTGGAAGTCGGAGCGACCGAGATATCGCATCGTGCCGTCGGCGGTCCACCGGACCACGTCCCCGGTGCGGTACATCCGGGCACCGGGCACCCAGGGACAGGCGACGAAACGCGCGGCCGTCAACCCCGACCGGGCACGATAACCACGAGCCAGCAGCGCACCGGCGATGTACAACTCCCCCGCGACCCCCACCGGCACCGGCTGCAAACGATCGTCGAGCACCCACTCCGACACACCACGAATCGGACCACCGATCGACACCGGTTCTCCCGCCACCAGCGGCGCGCTCCGATCGGCCATCATCGTGGTTTCGGACGGACCGTATCCGTTGAACACCGCACGGCCGTCGCACCACCCTTCGACCAGTTCGGCGCCGTAGCCCTCGCCACCGACCACCATGGCCCGCAGTGCCGGGAGCGGCCGGCGGGCCGGGTCGATCGTGGACAACGGGGACGGGGTGATGAAAACGAGGCCGACCTCTTCCCGGTCGAGCAGTTCGGCGAGCGCGTCGCCGCCGTAGACGTCGGCGGGCGCGATGACCAGGGTCGCGCCTGCACACAGCGCCGACAGCAACTCCTCCACCGCGACATCGAAACCCGGTGAGGACAGCGACAGGATCCGGGTGCCGGGGTGGATATGCAGGGCGGACAGGTGCTCGTCGGCGCAATTACGCAGGCCGCGGTGGCTCACCGCGACAGCTTTGGGTAGCCCGGTCGATCCCGAGGTGTAGATGACGTAGGCGATATTGTCGACCCGCAGGGGCCGGATCCGGTCCGCGTCGGTGATCGGCCGGTCGCTGTGGGCCGCCTCCAGGTCCGCGAGTGTCAGCCAGTCGAGCGCACCGGGTAATCGCGCCCGCACCGAGGCCACCGTCAGACCGAGCACCGCCCCCGAATCGGTCACCATATGGGTGATCCGTTCCGCGGGATACGCCGGGTCGATCGGCAGGAACGCGGCCCCGGTCCGGGCCACCACCCACACCGCGAGCACAGAATCCGCCGAACGCGGCATCGCCACCGCCACCACGTCCTCCGGCCCCACACCGCGCGCAATCAGCATCCGGGCCAACCGGTTCGCACGTCGATCCAGTTCCCCGTAGGTCGTTCGTGCGCCGTCGAACACGATCGCCGGCGCGTCGGGATCCCGCGCAGCCGCCGCGGTCAGCAACTCGGCCAGGGTTACCGGAGGGGAGCCACCGGCACCGGAACGCGTCAGCAGATCGGCCCGCTCCGCGGGCTCCAGCAGGTCGATCGAACCCACCGCGACCACAGGATCGGCGGCCACCGACTCCAAGATCCGGCGCCATCGGCGCATCAGCGAATCCACGGTGTCCGCGTCGAACAGGTCGGTCGCGTACACCACCCGCACCGCCGAACCGCCACTGCCGTTATCGGACAGCACAACCTGAAGATCGAACCGGGATACGTCGTCGGGCAGATCGACCAGCGAAACCTGCACCCCGGGTAGTTCCAGGTCGGCGGGCGCCAAGTTCTGGAACGCCAGCATCACCTGGAACAACGGGTGCCGGGATTGGGATCGCTGCGGGCCGAGCTCGTCCACCACCTGCTCGAACGGCACATCGTCGTGCTCGAGCGCGGCCAGATCGACCGTCTTGACGCGGTCGAGGAATCCGGTGAACGATTCACTGCCCTCGACCTGAGTCCGCAACACCACTGTGTTGACGAACATGCCGACCACATCGTCGAGCTCGGCGGCGCCCCGACCGGCGACCGGTGTACCGATCGCGATATCACCGGAACCACTCATCCGCGCGAGCAGCACCGCCAGCGCGGCGTGTATCACCATGAACACCGAGCAGTTGCGCGCCCGCGCAAGCTCTTCCAGCTCCGCGGTTGTTCCCGGCGCCAATTCGAACCGGTTGCTCCCACCCCGGTGCGACCCCACCACCGGCCGCGGCCGGTCGAACGGCAGCCGCAGCTCCTCCGGCAGATCGGCGAGGGTTTCCCGCCAGTACCCGAGCTGGCGGGCGCACAGTGATTCCGGATCGCCGGGAGAGCCGAGAACAGTGCGCTGCCAGAGCGCGTAGTCCGCGAACTGGACCGGTAGCGGTGTCCAGGACGGAGCCGCGCCCCGTGCGCGGGCGGCGTACGCCGTCGTCACATCGCGGGCCAGCGAAATCATCGAGAAGCCGTCCGCGGCGATATGGTGAACCACCACCGACAGCACATATTCGGTGCCCTCGACACCCACCATGCTGAACAACCGGGCACGGACCGGCGGCCGGGTACGCACATCGAAGCCTTCGTGGACGGAATCGGTCATCACCGTGATCAACTCGTCCGGGTGGACCGGCACCGGGCTCAGCTCCCTGTCCGGCTCGCCGGCAGGTTCCACGACCTGGACGATCGTTCCGTCACGGTCCGGATACCGGGTGCGCAGGGACTCGTGCCTGCGCAGCACATCGGTGAGGGCAGATCGCAGGGCCAAGAGGTCGAGTTCGCCCCGCAATCGGAGGGCGATCGGCATGTTGTACGCCCCGGAACCGGTGTCGTACTGATTGAAGAACCACATCCGCTGCTGGGCGGGCGCCAACGGCACGAGGTCGGGACGTGGCCCGGCAACCAGTGGCGGGCGTTGCCGCCGCGCACGAGCCCGCTGTTCGAGGCAGGTCGCGAGCGCGGAGACCTTCGGTGTCTCGAACAGCAACCGCACCGGAATATCGGTATCCAGTGCCGTGCCGAGTCGCGCAGCCACCCGGGTGGCGATCAAGCTGTCACCACCGAGCGCGAAGAACGAATCGTCCAGACCGACGGCGCCGATACCCAGCACTTCGGCGAAGGCCTGCGCGATCGCGCGTTCGACCGGTGTTTCGGGCGCACGGAATGGTGGGGTGTCGGTGGGTACGGGATCCGGTAGTGCGCTGCGGTCCAGTTTGCCCGCCGGTGTCAGCGGGATGTGCTCGAGCACCATGATCGAGGACGGGACCATATAGGACGGCAGCCGGGCGCGCAGATATTCGCCGAGGATCGCGATATCGATCGAGCGATCCGGTACGGCGACGACGTACGACGCCAGCAGTACGGCGCCGGAGCCGCTGCGGTGGCCCACGGTGGTGGCGAATCCGACGGTGTCGTGCGCCGCCAGTACCGCATCGATCTCGCCGAGTTCGATACGCAGACCACGTATCTTGACCTGGAAATCGGACCGCCCCAAATGCTGGATCCCGCCGTCGGCGGTCCAGCGGACCACGTCCCCGGTGCGGTACATCCGTTCGCCGGCTGCCCAGGGGCAGGCGACGAAACGCGAGGCCGTCAGCCCTGCCCGCGCATGATAACCACGAGCCAGCAGCGCACCGGCAACATACAACTCCCCCGCGACCCCCACCGGCACGGGCTGTAACCGCTGATCCAGCACCCATTCCGCGGCACCACGAATCGGACCGCCGATCGTCACCGGCTGCCCCGGCGCCAGCGCGCAGTGATTGGTCATGATCGTGGTCTCGGTGGGCCCGTAGGCATTGATGAACTCACGACCACCGGACGCCCAGGACCGCACGAGCTCCGGTGAGCAGTCGTCGCCCGCGGCAACGACGACGCGCAAGCTGCCGAGCCCGGCCGGATCGACCGATGCCAGCGCAGCCGGTGTCACCACCGCGTGGCTGACCCGCTCGCGGCGCAGCAGCTCCGCCAGCTCGATGCCACCGTAGGTACCGGGAATCGCGATAACCATCGTGGCGCCGGCTCCCACCGCGAGCAGCAGTTCCCAGACCGAGGCGTCGAAGCTCGGTGACGCGAAATGCAGTGTCCGTGAATCCGGTTGCACCGCATAACGTTCCCGCTGCTCGGCACTGAGCGCGGCCAGTCCGGCATGGGTGACGACCACGCCCTTCGGCACACCGGTGGAGCCCGAGGTATAGATCATGTAGGCCGGATGCTGCGGGCGCAGCGCGGTGGTGCGTTCGGAGTCGGCGACCGGCCGGGTGTCCGAGGTCCCGTCGAGGTTTGCGGGTATCAGCCATTCGATGGTGCCGGGTAACTGCTCGCGCACCGAGGCCACCGTCAGACCGAGTATCGCTTCGGAGTCGGTCGTCATATGGTTGATCCGCTCGGCAGGATACGCCGGATCGATCGGCAGGAAGGCAGCTCCCGTTCTCGCCACCGCCCACCAGGCGAGCACAGAATCCGGCGAGCGAGGCATCGCCACCGCGACGATGTCTTCC
The DNA here is from genome assembly GCF_001613245.1 of Nocardia speluncae NBRC 108251. Taxonomy (GTDB): domain Bacteria; phylum Actinomycetota; class Actinomycetes; order Mycobacteriales; family Mycobacteriaceae; genus Nocardia; species Nocardia speluncae. The sequence continues at coordinate 157,675 of NZ_BDBZ01000002.1, forward strand.
GGCCCGACCCCCCGCTGGATCAGCATCCGGGCCAGCTGGTTGGCCCGCCCATTCAGTTCCCGGTAGCTCATCCGGTCACGGCCGAATACGATCGCCGGCGCGTCCGGATTCCGGGTCACCGCCGCGGTCAGCAACTCGTCGAGAGTGCCGGACGCGGACGTGCGGGCTCCGGACCGGGTCAGCAGATCAGCGCGTTCGGCGGGCTCGAGCATATCGATCGCCCCCACCGCACCCGTCGGATCGGCGGCTACCGATTCCAGTATCCGAACCCATCGGCGCACCAGCGAATCGATCGTGCGCGCATCGAACAGATCCGTCGAATAGGTGACCGTCACCGCCACACCGGCGTCGGCACCGGCGGACACCACGAACCGCAGATCACACTGCGGCCCACCCGCGCGGAGGCCGGTCACCGAACGGAGCGAACCCCGATTGGCGCGCTCTGGGTTCTGAAATGCCAGCATGACCTGGAACAACGGATTCGGCGACGGTGAGGGTTGCGGCGCGCACTCCGCCACCAGCTGCTCGAACGGCACATCGGCATGCTCGAAAGCGGCCAGATCGGACCGCCTGACCCGCTCGAGCAACCCGGTGAACGATTCACCGCTGTCGACCTCGGTCCGCAATACCGCCGTCTCGGCCGATCCGGCCGCGTCCTCGAGTACAGCGTCGCCGGACCCGGCCACCGGTGTGCCGATCGCGATATCACCGGAACCGCTCAACCGTGCGAGCAGAATCGCCAGCGTGGCGTGCAGCACCGTGAACAGCGACGAATCGTGCTGCCGCGCGAGTCTTTCCAATCCCCCGGCCGGCCCCGCCTCCACTCCGAACCGGCAGCTGCCGCTCCGGTCCGACACCACCCGCGGCCGCGGGTGGTCGAACGGGAGATTCCACTCCACCGGCAGACCGGCCAACGTGTCCCGCCAGAAGGCGAGGTTCTGCCGCTGGTGGCGGATCCGAGCGGCGGCCTGTGCCGTCTCGGGGTGGATCTGCCCGAGGTCGGTATCCGGTGCCGCGGCGGCGAACGCGTCGAGCAGCCGCGCGAATCGGTCGTGATGCGCCGACAGTTCGGCGTGGGTGTAGAGGTCGGGGTTGGCCATGAAGTGCAAGATCGTCCGTGGCGGATCTCCGGTCCGATAGAGATCGACCAGCAGATCCTCGACAGGCCCGGAGCTGAGAATATGGAATTCCCCCGTGACCGGCCCGAGCCGGATTTCCTGGGGGAAGTACATGACATTGACCATCGGGCCGGCGAAACGCCGCTGCCCGTCGGACCCGGCGGCAGCCCGGATATCGTAGAGGCCGCAGCGCTGATGCCGCAGTGCGCCGATCAGGTCGGACTGCACGCGCCGCGCGAGTGTCGCGACCGTTTCCCCCGTGCCGAGCACGATCGGGAACGGCGCCACGTTGACGAATACTCCCCCCGACCGTCGCAATACAGCGCTAGTCCGCCCCGACACGGGTATGTCGACCATGACGTCGTCGCGCCCGGTCATCCGCGCAAGGTAGCATCCGAAAGCGGCGATCACCACCGCGGCCGGGCTGGTATCCAGTTCCTTCGCGCACTGTTCGATACGCGCTTCCGTCACCGCCGTCAGCTCCCCGATCGCGGCTACGCTGTCCGCGCACGCCGGTGCGTACCCGCGGGCCAAGCTGGATACCTCGTGGACGCCGGCGAGTCTGTTCGCCCAATAGGCGCGATCGTCGGCGAACCTCGTCGATTCCCGATAGCTGCGGTCGGCCTCGTACAAGGTGCGCAGTTCCGCAGCCCGGTTCGGCGCCCTCGGCTGCTCCCCGGCCGGGTCCTGCAGTGCCGCGGTGTACAGCGCCGCGATCCGGTTGACCATCGTCATCGCGGCGTAGCCGTCCGAGGCGACGTGATGAATCCTGTTGTACCACAGAAAATGACGATCCCCGACCTGGATGAGCGCCCACGCGACCAACAGGTCCCGGATCATGTCCAGCGGTGCGGTGTACTCCTCGCGCATCCACTGCAGCGCCGCCGACATAGGGTCCCGTACGCCGCGCATATCGATAACCGGCCCCGGCGGCTCCAGCGTCGGATCGAACACCTGGTACGGCTCGCCGTCGGCTTCTACAAGGCGTAGATATGCCGACTGGAATTCACGACCCACTCGTATGGACGTCCGGCGCAGCAACTCGATATCCAGATCTCCGTGGAGTTCGATATACTGTGCTTCGGATATCGGCACATCGGGGCGCAATTGCTGTGCCAGCCAGAGCGTCCGCTGACCGGCCGTCAACGGTACAGGCCGTGTCGCCGAAAGTGCAGGGATGCCAGTTCCATCCGGAACCGAGCCAGAGTTGATATGCGGCCGCGGACTTGCCATCGCTCTCCTCCAGAGACGACCTATCCTCGCTTCCCGACCGGAATCAGTTTAAGCCGAACCCTCGCCCGCGTATACCCCGAAAAACATGATCTGTACAGTAAGTTTGCTTAAAACTTTATAATAAAGATAGGCCCTTGTGCAGTAACTTCCCAGCTGGGGCGGTCGCAGCACCGACCAACGGGGAGCAACCGCCTCGAACTTCCAGGCAAAGTAGAATTTCCATAAATCCGGCCTGGTTATTCGTATCGTTTTCCAACCGAGAAGCCGGACATATCGAAGATTTTCGGATACCTCTACAGCCGAGGAGCGCATCCGGCCCGAAAATCGGCCATCAGGGACACAATCGGCCTACATTTCGATCCCATCGAGTATACGGAAATATCAAATTTCGCGGGTCCGGATTTCGGGAAGGTCGCGGTCGGCGACAGAGCACTTCCGCAAACCCTCGGTAGCGCTCGGGTGATCCTGGAGATCGACGCTCCGGCATCGCGTCCCCGGTTGATCTTCCCGGTGAGCGCCTCGCCTTCCGACTCCTCGGTCCGACAGCCGATCCCGACCGCCGGACCACCGATCCGTCCCGCCGAGTATCGCCGCCGCCCATCTCCCGGGCCTGCGCCGGTCTTCATGCTCGAGGAATGGTCGGCCACACAGCTCGGCCGATAGGCCGTTGTTCTGAGATTCTGCTCTTTCTGCTGGTCCGGTTGGTAAATGATGTCGCCAGTTGCCGGTTGGGTTTACGGATACTGCGAGGGTCGGCCGGTTGATTGATGCCGATCAGGTGCGGGTCGCGTTCCGGCTCGTCGGCCGAGCTGCCGAGGAGATCCGCCCGTATCGCGAAGTATCCGTCGAAGTCCCGAGTGCCGCGGTGCGGTGGCGGCAGTTCCGCTGACGTCACGGCCAGAAGCGCTATTCGGGGGTCGTAGTGGTCGGCGACCGACTTCGAAGGAAGGGGAGCGCGGCGTGGTCAGGAGGAGTCCGGCCCAGGGATGCGGATGCCGGCGGATCGGAGTTTCGTTTCGGTGAGCGCGGTCAGCCGGGAGGAGATCGGTGCCTGGTCTCCGCGGTGGTTGTTGATCAGTCTGTACTGGGTAGAGGCGTTGGTCCAGACATGCGGGCCGGTGAGACTTCCCAGCAGTGCGGGGTTGGCGAGGTAGTGGTCGGCGATGGCGGACGCGAGTTCTTCGATTCTCGGATCGTCCGGTTCCCAGGTCTCGGCCTTCGCAGCGCATTTGGTCAGTTCGATGTACCCGGGGTCGTCGAGCCGGCGTTCGAGTTGGGTCAGGAAGCTGTCGAAGCCCTCCGGAACCAGTGCCCGGGTCAGTACCAGGGCTTCGCGTTGGGCTGCCACATAGTCGGAACCGAAGCCGAGGCCGGCCATGCGGTCCAGGATCGCGCAGGCGTGGTCGGGCAGCAGAGCTCGGTCGTTGTCGGCAATCCGGTGCAGCGTGTCGCGCCGGGCGGTCAGGTCGGGGATTTGTTCGGTCAGCCGCCGCTCGGCGGCAGCGAGGGCGGTGGCGAACTGCTCGGTATCGGCGTCGAGCATCGGTCCGATCTCGGCCAGCGGTACGCCGGCGGTGGCCAGTGTCCGGACCTGGACCAGCTGCAACAACTCTGCCGATCCGTAGCGCCGGTAACCGGAGCTGTCGCGTTCCGGCTCCGCGACCAGGCCGAGCTTGTGATAGTGGCGCACCGTTTTCACCGTGACGCCGACGAATGCCGCCGCCTGCCCGATCGTGACTCCGTGTCTCATCTGTCCGTCCTGTCTGTGCTCATGCTCGGCGACTGCGCAAACCATCGCCGAGCATGAGCGCGTGTACCGATCAGGTGTTCAGTCCGTCGGCTGAGCCGGTTCGGTATGCCCGCCGCCGAACACTTCGTCGACGAGCCGTTGCTGGGCGTTCCGGAATGATTTTGCGATGGACATGTCGGCGTCGTCCACATAGTTCAGCGCCGCGGTAAGGGTCTTGCCACCGTCTGGCGTGCTGTACATGAGCGCCGCGGCGGCCACGTTGCTGCCGTTGTGGGAGATGAGGGTGCGGCCGTGAGCCGTGGTCACCACGAACACACCCAGGCCGTAATCCATGTTCGGGATGCCGGTCGGGTGCGGTGTGCGCATTTCATCCAGCAGCTCGGACGGCAGGAGCTCGCCACGGTTCAGTGCGGCGATGAAGGTGCTCAGGTCCTCAGTGGTCGAGATCATGTCACCGCCGGTGCAGACCCAGGAGGGGTTGTAGCGGGTGACGTCGATCGTCTGCTGCTCGCCGTCGTCCTCGTACCGGTAGTAGGAGTGAGCGTGCGGCTCGGGGATCTCCGATGAGTCGTCCGGCACTACGGTGCCCGCCAGTCCGAGCGGCGCCAGAATCCGACGCTGCATCTCCTCGACGAGTGAGTTGCCGGTGACCTTCTCGATCAGCAGCCGGGCCAGCACATAGTTGGTGTTGGAATAGCTCCAGCCCGTGCCCGGCTCGAACCGCGCCGGCCGGGACAGCGCCAACTCCACGAGCTCCTGCGGCCGGTAGGTCCGGAACCGGTTGTCCACCCACTCTTCGGCCGTGGTGCCGAAGGGAACGGGAACCCCGTGCACGATCGTCCCGTCGTCGTATACCTCGCCCGTGAAGTTGAATACTCCGCTGGTGTGCTGCAACAGCATTCGCACCGTGACACACTCGTCCAGCGCGAACTCCGGCAGGTAACCCACCGCCGGGGTGTCCAACGCGATCTTACCCTCTGCCACCAATTGCAAGACCAGGGTCGCGGTGAATGTCTTGGTGTTGCTGCCGATCCGCACATGCCCGTCGACCGGCGGCTTCGCGGTTCCGCCGAGCTCGGCCACCCCGGCGCTGCCGACCCACTCGCCCCGCTCGTCGCGCACGCGCAGCGTAATCCCGGTCACGCCGGAATCGACGATCTCCTCGATCATCTGCTGCAGTTCTGGGCGATCCGACCCGATGGAAGCTGCTGGTGCAGAAGCCGTCCGCAGGGTGTTCTTTTCCTGGCCGGAAGAGGTGATGGACATGATGGTTGCTCCTCGAATCTGGTACGTCCAAGTCGGCGTCGTGCCGCTGTGCCGAGCTTTCACCCTGACCCGAGGTCAACCTCAATAGTGATCCAGCTCATATCTACCTATGGGGCAGCGGGCCCTCGTGGACCGTGACCGGGCGCCGGGCATGACCACGGTCGAGTCGGCGCAACTGTGCGATGCGCTGGCCCGGATCAAGCAACTCGAAGTAGAACTTCGCGCGATGCGGCAGGCAGCCCGACACTCGAGGACACCACGATCGGCCCGAAAGCCGGTTCCCGGCTATCACGACCTCGACCGGGCGAACATCAGCATCCACACCGCCTGTCGCGTGCTCGGGGTATCCGAGCACGGTTACCGCCATCACCGCAACCGGCCGCCCAGTGGTTACATCGGTGATTTATGACGTCGCACATCGGTGGATGCCGGCATCGGTGCGGTTCGGAAGATAGTCGTATCGGCAATTTCGACGTCGTGATCTTGCTTGCGGTGCAAGATCGGTATGAATGTTTCCGTATCGGGCGCGCAACCGTCTGCCACGTCCCGATCCAAGGCCGGATCACTTCGTCGACCTATTACTGGTGGTGCAAACGTTCGGAACAGCCCTCGGTACGGGAGGTCGCGGACGAGGCGTTGCCGGCCGAGATCGGCGATATCCATACCAGTTCCGGCAGCGCTTACGGCTCCTCCGGGGTGCATGCGATGCTGGCCCGCCGGCGGTGTCGTCGTTCGCCCCGGTCTTCTCACTCGGGCTGATCGGCATGATGCTCGGCGGGATGATATTCGGTCCGGTTTCGGACCGCATCGGACGACGCGGTGTCATCATCGGCTGCACTATCAGGTTCGGCGTCCTGACCCTGGCAACCTCACAGGCGCAATCGGTGGAAACCCTCATGGCGCTCCGTTTCCTCACCGGACTCGGACTCGGCGGAATCACTCCCAACCTGATCGCCCTCGCCGCGGAATACGCCCCGGCCCGGCTCCGCACCACCGTGGTAACCATCGTGGTCTGCGCATTTTCGGTCGGCGGCTTCGCCGGCGGTTTCATCGCCGCCTGGTTGATCCCGGCACTCGGATGGCGTGCCCTTTTCGTCATCGGCGGGTGATCCCGCTGGCCATCGCCGCATTCGCCTACCGCCACCTACCCGAATCGGTGCGCTACCTGACAGTGGCGGGCAAAACCGAGAAGGCAACCGAAACCGTTCGCCGGATCAACCCGTCGATACCGGCGGGCAGCGTTCCAGAGCTCCCCGGGACGACAACCGAGAAGCCTTCGCTTCTCTCGTTGTTCGCCGATGGCAGAACCACGCTCATCCTGTGGGCTATCTTCTTCATGAACCAGCTCGTCATCTACTTCGTCCTGAGCTGGATGCCGTCGCTGTTCGGCCAGGCCGGCCTATCGGCATCCACGGCACTGATCGCCACCTCCCTGTTCAACCTCGGCGGCGTCGTCGGCGGAATTGTGATCGGCCGACTCTCCGACAAACGCGCCCGCCCGTTCGGCACGATCGCCACGGCCTATGTAATCGGCGCCGTCTTCATCGGCATCACGGCTCTGACGTTCGAGATCGTTCCGGTAATGCTGATCGCAGTGTTCCTGATCGGTGTCGGCGTATCGGGATCGCAGACCGGCATCAGTGCCGTCGCGGCCGCGACCTACCCCACCACCGCTCGCGCCACCGGTGTCGGCTGGGCCTACGGCATCGGACGGATCGGGTCCATACTCGGCCCCACGCTGGGCGGACTCTTCATCAGCATCGGACTCGCGCCTGTCGCCATCTTCACCTTGACCATCATCCCCACCTTGATCGCCGCCCTAGCGATCATGCAGCTCGCCCGGGTCGTCGCCGACCGCACCGCAACGAGACAAACGGAAACCAACAGCGACGAGGTCCTCGAAGCCACATGACCGCCATGGATTCGAAACTTCGCATCCATGGCCGCTGTTCGTCGACCTGGCCCGCGACCTTGAATCCGCACACGATGGCAACGTGGCCCCAACTCTCCAATGAATGACCGGAATGCCCGGCGCAACTCGACGAGGGAGATACGCCGGGCATTCTGCTGAGACCCTGATCTGCCTCCAAACCAGACAGTAATGCGGAAACATCAAGGGAATAAGCACCAATAGGCCGCCGGCGACCTGACCGGAGAGGCGCACAATGAAGAACCCCAGGATCAACAGCACCATGTTCAGCATGACCTCGGGGATGTCGGTGTGCGTGAACATCGCCACCACTAACATCACACTGAACCCGACCAGCAGGAACGCACCCACCAAGACCGCGATCGGTTCACGCTGAAGGAGCGACCACCACATCTTCCAACGGCGCTCCTTCAGGTCCTTAATACCCTTCCGCATTTCCATATCGAAAGCAGCATCACGCGCCTGCTCGGAATCAGCAGCCCGCCCAACAGCGGTGTGCTGCGCAATAAGGTCTTCAGGCTTCCGGCGCGCGTCGGGATCGCTGACATTCTCCTCAACGCCCTCCCGGATGATGGATAGTTCGCGGTCGGTGGTGGACTTGCTCAACCCGGCACGCAATTGTCTGCGGAGTTGAAATAGTAGCGTTACAAGAGCGTTCCTGCCCACGGTCAGAGTTCCGCCTACACCGTCAGGCAGCATCACTGCGGACGTTTCCCGTCCTCGCAGGTTCAATGCAATCTCGTCCACTTCGTGGAGCCAACCAGCGAAAACCTCCGGCGTCGCTCCCGCCATGTCTTCCGGTATTCCGAATAGGCGTAGGAGTGCCGTCTTGGCTTGGCCGATAGTGACATGTGGCCGGTCATCGTCGGCGGGTCATCGTCGGCGGGTCATCGTCGGCTCTCTCGCTGTCTTGCAACGCTACCCTTCCCGTCTGCATCCGCTCTGCTGGCCGGTAACGTACGGGCTCCGCACCTCCGTCGGGATGGGATTGCTCCCGGCACCACATACCGCCAACCCCGAGCGCATCCATCACCCGGTCCACGCGCCCTTCAGTATGGGATCGACAGGATCCTCAGGCTTACACGACCTCTAGCGCGTAGCATCGTGGCGTGATCAGCGGACACGACACCAGCTGCTTCGAGACACTATGCGCGGCTTGTCCATTCAGCGGTTTCGGCGGACCTTCACAGCAGGGAGGTCGCGGGCGTTGAGCGCGCAAACACGCCCCGACAGGGCCAGGCGGCAGCCCCACCGGATCACACCGAGACCGGCACCCCGCGCAGAGGAACCGCCTGAAGAACAGCCAGAGCAGCAGCCCCCTTCACGCTGGCAACGAACGAAAGCCTTCCTTGCGCAGGGAGTCCGGAAACCGATCGCATGGCTGGCAGTGATCGTCGTCGGGGCGGTCGCCACCTGGAGCGCCACGATGGTCGAGAAGTATCTTACGCAGGGGCTCGAACGGCTCGGGGACGATATCCGAGTCGTAGATGTGAACCCAGCGTTCGAGTTGTATGCGACGTTCGCGGTCCCCCCGGATGCGGATCTGTCACCGCCGGAAGGACAACTCGCGCTCGACGCAGAGGAAATCATGGCTCGGGGCGGGGTGTACCTGTCCGAGACGGTCATTCAAATCACGCTCGAAACGAGTCGCAGCAAGCCAGTGACGGTGACTCGGATAGCTCCTGTCCTGGTGGGGAGTGGTTGTTCCGAACCACTAGGTGAAGGCTGGGGATTCGTTGACAATGGCGGACAAGGCGGCATAGATGGGCTGGTTTTCATGACAACAATCGACGCACCGAGCCCGGTGTTGAATCGGACGGGGTTTGACAACTCGGAGCCTGTCGACCAACCCGACTACTTCGGCAACGGCAGCATGATCGAACTGGTGGACGGCGAAACTACCGTCTTGCAGATAATGGTTGAAGCAGGCAGCGGTTTTTGCCACTTCGCTTTCCGGGTTGAATATATAGGCTCCAACGGGCCAGGCGTTCTGACCATAGATGACGATAGCAAACCATTTAAAGTATCTGCCGTTACCGGCATGACTCCTGCTATCGTGCCCACAAATAACTTTGACTGGTTCATGCCGCACGCAACAGATGGCTGCCTGACCAGTGATGGACAGAGAGCGAAACTGACAGAGGAACAGGTAGCGAATAGAGCACGCCTCGAGGGTCGAGAGTGGCAAGAGTATTGCGCCAAGGTCGGTGTAGCGTGATCGCCGTGAACGCCACTTTCTGACGCTGCAACTCGACGGGCGGAGAATATAGCGTGCCGTGCTGGTTCGCGTGATGGAACAAGCAGTACGGGACGGGCTTCGAGAGACCAATCCGCCTCGCGTACGTGGCTGGCAGAAGCTGTACCAGCAGATCGAGGACGAGCTCGACGACCCGCGGGCCCTCACACTCCCGAACTGTACAGCCCTGGCAACGCTTGCTGATGCGCTCGTTCAGCGTTCGGCTGATCGGTACCGCGGATGGGGTGACGTGGTGATCTTCGCTGCGTGCACGGCATCCAGAATCGGCGAGGTCGCCGGCTGCCGTGTCGGCGATATCGACACCGATACGTGGACGTGGCGAGTGCGTCGTCAGACAACCCCCTCGCCGGCGGCATGGCGGACAAAGGCACCAAGGGCAACCGTGCCCGGCCTGTCCCGCTGGTGGAAGAAGTTCGGCAACTCGTCTCGGACCGGCTCGATGCGGTCGGACGGGGCAAACCCGATGCGCGTCTGTTCCGTGGACCACGGGGTGGGCGGATTGCTACCAGTGTCCCGCGGGACACTACGCATTGGGATGAGGTCGTTGCAGCACTCGGGTATGAGCATCTGCGGCGGCACGATCTCCGGCATACCGGTCCGACGTGGATGGCCGATGCCGAGGTGAGCCTGCACGTGCTCCAGAAGATCGCCGGGCATGCCGACAGCCGGACCGCCGAGCGATATCTACACCCGGATCAAAAGGAGATCACCGGCGCCGGGGACAAGCTCTCCAAGCACCTGCGGTCCCGTTCTGGTCCCGCCCTCCGGGTGGTCGGATGACACAGAAAACCCCTCCTGAGCTGGTCAGGAGGGGTTTTCTGATTGTCGGGCTGACAGGATTTGAACCTGCGACCACTTGACCCCCAGTCAAGTGCGCTACCAAACTGCGCCACAGCCCGCCGCGCCCCTCAGGGCGCCCGATGAGATTACCCCAGAGTCGTTAGTGACTACTAATCGGCAGGTCAGACGGCATAAATTGTCACACCCGAGGTCCATCCCCTGCGGATCACTTTTTCACCACCGACAGTTGCACAACAGGGGGCATTCGTTCTGTTACCGCTTGAGAGCAGCGATGATTCAGGACGGGCAGTTCGCCCGGCAGCACATTGGGACGCGGGCGCCGGATCCGAATGCTGAAGGGCACGCCGGCCCGGCCACCCCTGGGGTTTCGATGCCGAGCAGCAGCCTCCCCGACACCGTTCGACCGACTGGGCCCGGCTCATTACCGCATGTCGCTGCAGCCGGCACCGGCGACGAGAAGACCGTCGAACGCTGGATGGCGACGGAGTGGGCGCCTTGGCTACGACATAGACAACCCCGTGGGCGATCACCGAGTACGCCCCGGGACTCAGGAAAATTCCCAAGTTAGATACACCCAAAACTGTGTAACAGGCCACATTGCTCGGCGATATCAATCGGCCGGGATCGAACTGCGCCCACATCGACCAATGTCCGAAGGGAAATACCGTGGCCAATCCGCACTATCCGCAGCAGTCGTACGGCGCCTACCCGCCACCACCACCGAAGAAGACGACACCGAAGTGGGTGATCGTGTCCGCTGTAGTCGGCGCGCTCCTGGTGATCGGCATGATCGGTAACGCGCTCGGAGGAGGCAAGGAGGATTCCACCGAGAACACGATGGTGCCGATTGCTTCTACACCTGCTGCCACGACACCCGCGTTCCTGAAGCCCGCGGCCCCGGCCGGCACCGACGTGCCGGTGATGGACCTGACCGTGCCGGACCTTGCGGGCACGAACGGCGAGATCGCCGCCGAACGACTCGAAGATCTCGGATTCACCAACGTGCAGTATGCGTCTGCCACCCCCGGTAAGGATGTGGTGTTGCTGCGCGCCAACTGGACAGTTCAGTCGGTCGAACCGGGACCTGGGACTGTTGTTCCGTCCGATTCGACGGTTGTGGTGACCATGACGAAGAACAACGCATAGGCTGGTCGGCTGCGAATCCGCGCTGGTCCGGCGGCAATCGCTGCGTGGTGCGCGGCAGATGCGGAACGCTCTGCCGCGCACTTTCCTGTCCCGCTCAGCCCACGAGGGCGGGAAGGACCAGGTCGCGGTAGCGCTGCTTCATTGTCTCGATTACTTCTCGGCCGTCACCGGCCCAAATGTCGGCATTGAAGATTTCTACTTCTACGTCGCCGCGGTAACCAGCGGCGCGAACCCACCGGCCGATGGTCGTGAAGTCGATGACGCCGTCGCCCATCATCCCGCGGGACAGCAGCGGGTCGGCGGTCATCGGGTTCAACCAGTCACATACCTGGTATGAGCTGATCCGCCCGGCGGCACCGGCCTCTGCGATCTGTGCTTCGAGGGCCGGATCCCACCAGATATGGAAGGTGTCGACCACGACTCCTACGGTCTCCGCCGGATAGGGCTGCGCCATCGTCAATGCCTGTGCCAGCGTGGAGATCACTGCCCGGTCGGCGCAGAACATGGGGTGCAGCGGTTCGAGGGCGAGGCGGATGCCGCGCTCGGCCGCGTACGGCGCCAGTTGCGCGAGACGCTCGTCCACTCGCGCCCGCGCGGCGGCGAGTTTGCGGTCGGGCATACCGCCCACCACCATCACCAGTTCCTGCGTGCCCAGTGTCGCTGCGTCGTCGATGGCGCGGCGATTGTCGTCGAGCGCCGTCTGCCGGTCGTCCGGCTGGGTCAGGAAGCCGCCGCGGCACAGACTGGAGACGCGCAAGCCGGCATCGCGGACGATTTTGGCGGCGGTGTCGGCACCGATCTCGTCGACCCGGTCGCGCCACAGCCCGATCGCGCCGAGCCCTGCACGGGCGGCACCGTCCACCGCCTCTGCCAGGGTCCACCGCTTCGTGGTGGCCGTATTCAGCGACAGCGACCGGTACGGATCGTCCAGATCGAACGGGAGATGCTGTGCTGCAACAGATGTCATGATGTCAATCCGTTCAGTTCCAGGTAGACCCGCATGCGGTGCGCGGCCAGTTCCGGGTCCGACAGGAGCCCCGCTTTGTCTGCGAGCCGGAACAATTCGGCCAGGTGAGTCACGGATCGGCCGGTGGACAGCCCGCCCACCATCGAGAAGCCCGATTGTTTGTTGTTGAGCCATGACAAGAACGCGATGCCGGTCTTGTAGTAATACGTCGGTGCGGCGAAGATGTGACGCCCGAGGGCCTGTGTGGCGCCGAGGATATCCGACGCTCGTGTCACATTGCCGTTGTCGAGTTCCTGTAGCGCGGTGGACGCGGCGGGATAGATCGCCGCAAAGATACCCAGTAGCGCATCCGAATGCCCGTGCGAATCGCCGATGATCAGCTCCGGATAGTTGAAATCGTCGCCCGTGTACAACCGCACACCGTCCGGCAGCGCGCGGCGAAGTGCGATCTCGTGTGCCGCGTCGAGCAGTGAGACCTTGACTCCGTCGATCTTGGATCGGTTGTTCTCGATGAGTGTTCGGAATGTTTCGGTGGCGGCACCGATATCGGGGCTACCCCAGTATCCCCGCAGCGCGGGATCGAACATGGTGCCGAGCCAGTGCAGGATCACCGGCCGGTCCACACCGGCCAGCACCTTCTCGTAGACGGATAGGTAGTCGGCCGCCGAGCGGGCGACCTGGGCGAGTGCCCGTGACGCCATCAGGATCACCTGAGCTCCGGCGTCGGTGACCACGTCGATCTGTTCACGATAGGCGTCGACGATCGCGGCGAGTCCGGCCGGTCCGGAGGGCAACCCGGCGAGGTCGAGCTGATCGGTTCCGGCTCCGCAGGCCAGCCTGCCACCGGCCGAGGCTGCCTCGGCGCCGGATCGCCGGATCAATTCCGCTGTCGCCTGCCAGTCGAGGCCCATTCCGCGCTGTGCGGTGTCCATGGCGTCGGCGACGCCGAGTCCGTAGGACCATAGTTCATGCCGGTAGGCCAGCGTCGCGTCCCAATCGATGGCTGCGGGCTCCCCTGGCGTGTTGGCGGCCGTGGCGCGTGGAATGACGTGCGCGGCAGCGTAGGCCACACGGGAGGTGATCGGGCGGGCCGGCTGCGTCCACACGCCCGGCGCACCGAGAATGTACGGTTCGAGCCGGGTGCCTACGGGCAGCAGGACCGTCACACCCGTGGACGCCGCGGTCACAGCGTCACCTCCGGGATCTCCATCCGGCGGCCTTCGGCGGAGCTGCGCAGTCCCAGTTCGGCCAACTGCACCCCACGCGCGGCAGAGAGCATCCCGTAGCGGTGCGGCCGGCCGCGCACCACGTCGGTGAGGAACTCCTCCCACTGCAGCTTGAAGCCGTTGTCCAGATCGGCGTTGGCCGGCACTTCCAGCCATTGGTCACGGAACGGCTCGGTGACCGGGAGATCCGGGTTCCACACCGGTTTCGGTGTGTGCGAGCGATGCTGGGCAACACATGTGCGCAGGCCGGCTACGGCGGAGCCGTGTGTTCCGTCGATTTGGAACTCGACGAGCTCATCTCGGTACACGCGCACCGCCCACGACGAGTTGATCTGTGCGATCACGCCGTTTTCCATCTCGAAGATCCCGTATGCGGCATCGTCGGCGGTGGCCGGATACGGCTCGCCCTGTTCGTCCCATCGCGTGGGGATGTGGGTTGCCGCCTTCGCGGTGACCGCCCCGACCTTGCCGAGCAGGGCCTCGAGTACGTAGTTCCAGTGACAGAACATATCGACGACGATGCCGCCGCCGTCTTCGGCGCGGTAGTTCCAGCTGGGCCGCTGGGCGGGCTGGCCGTCGCCCTCGAACACCCAGTAGCCGAATTCGCCACGCAGCGAGAGGATCCGGCCGAAGAAGCCTTCTTCGACGAGCCTGCGCAGTTTCACCAGACCGGGTAGGTAGAGCTTGTCGTGCACGACCCCTGCGGTGACGCCGGCGTCGGCCGCCACCGTGGCGAGCTCGACGGCCTCGGTCAGCGTTTCGGCGGTCGGCTTTTCGGTGAAGACATGTTTGCCCGCCTTCATCGCTGCGGCCAGCGACTCGGCGCGGCGGGAAGTAACCTGCGCATCGAAGTAGATATCGATCGACGGATCGGCGATCACGGCAGCGGCATCTGTGCTCCATTCGGCGATCCCGTGCTGTTCGGCGAGTTCGGCGAGTTTGGCGGCATTGCGGCCGACCAGGATCGGCTCCACCTGGACGCGGGTGCCGTCCGGGAGCAGCAGCCCACCGCCGTCGCGGATCGGCAGGATGGATCGCACCAGGTGCTGGCGGTAGCCCATGCGACCGGTGACGCCGTTCATGGCGATGCGGAGCGTGCGCTGTGGAGTGGAATCGGGCATGGCTGGTGCCTCTTCTGATTTGCGTGGCTGACGACCGCGGATAGGTCGTGGGAGAGCGCGGAGGGAGCCGCGCCTGCCGAGTGGACGAGACAGCGTCGGAATGCGCTTTCCAAGCTATGCTAGTCGCGAAGTCCGGTCAACCCCCGACGCACGAGAGAGAACGAGGCACGAGGCCATGGCGGCTGTGAGATTGCAAGATGTCGCGACCCGGGCGGGCGTCTCCCAGGCGACCGCTTCCCGCGTACTCAACGGCTCGTCCCGGGTACCCGGCGAAGGCGTCGCCGACCGGGTTCGCGCCGCCGCCACCGAATTGGGATATGTGGCAAACGCCCAGGCCCAGGCCCTCGCACGGTCCTCGACCGGACTCATCGGACTCGTCGTGCACGATATCGCCGACCCCTACTTCTCCTCGATTGTGCAGGGCGTCCAGGCGGCAGCGCGCAGAGCCGGCAAACTCGTCTTGCTGGCCAGCACGCAACGCGATTTCGATATCGAACGCGAATCCGTGAGCACCTTCATCTCGCATCGCGCCGACGCGATCATCCTGGCGGGTTCCCGGCAGAGCGGCGACCTCGACCGCGACCTCGAGAAGGACTGCGCGCGATACCTGGACAACAACGGCAAGGTTGTCGTCATCGGACAGCCACTACCGTTCGGTGCCGCGGTGGAGCCCGAGAATCGTGCTGCCTCGGCACAATTGGCGACCGCCCTGCTCGAGCAGGGCCACCGGAATTTCGGCGTCATCGGCGGCCCCGGCAATATCAGGACCGCCGTCGACCGGCGCAACGGCTTCGTCGAGGCGCTCGCGGCGCAGGGAGTGACACCCCTGGTCGAGATCGCGGGCGACTTCTCCCGTGACGGTGGTTTCACCGCCGCTCGCCGCCTCGCCGCCGCGCTGGATCTGCACCCCGGTCAGGCCCGCGGCACCGCACCCTGCGTTTTCGCCGTCAGCGACGTGATGGCGATCGGCGCGGTCGCGGCATGGCGTGAACTCGGCCTCACCGTGCCCGATGATGTCTGCGTTGCCGGGTTCGACGATATCCCGACGCTGCGCGACCATGTGCCGGGTCTTTCGACGGTGGCACTGTCGCTGGTCGAGATCGGTGAACGCGCCGTCGCGCTGGCACTGGACGACTCCGCGAAGGCCGCTCATGTCCACGAATTCGTACCCGGCCGCGTGATCCTGCGCGACAGCAGCGTTGTGCGATGTGTCTGACCTGCACCAACCCGAAACCCTTGACACTGTGCGTCCGGTCACACTAGCCTTTTCCTCAGCGTCGGAAAGCGCATTCCCAGCGGGTGTAGTGCGAACCCCGCTTTACTACTAGCTTTAGGACTCCAGATGGCGGTAGTCACGTCCGTCGAGGCCGGTTCCTCCGCACCGAAAGCGACGCAACCCGTTCGCACTCGGCGCCGGAAACTCCCATCCCCATCCACACTGTGGTCGACCATATGGCGCCCGCTCGCCCTCGTGGCGGCGCTCGTTGCCGCATGGTGGGCCGTCACCGAATTCGAGCTCGTCGAGCCCTACATTCTGCCGTCGCCGGCGGATACCTGGCGCACCGCCGCCGACAATTCGGCATATCTGCTCCAGAACACCTGGGTCACCACTTACGAAACCGTGGTCGGCTTCATTATCGCCGCGGTGATCGGCGAAGCCGTCGCACTGGTGATGATCTACTCCCGCGGTATCGAGCGGACGATGTACCCGCTCATCCTCTTCGCGCAGGTCATCCCCAAGATCGCAATCGCACCGCTGTTCATCGTCTGGCTCGGGTTCGGCACCAGCCCCAAGATACTGGTTGCCGTGCTGATGGCATTCTTCCCGATCGTCATCGCCGGTATGGCCGGGCTGCGCTCGGTCGATCCCGAAATACTCGAGCTCACCTCCACCATGGGCGCGAGCAACTGGAAGACGTTCGTGAAGGTGCGTTTTCCGGCATCTCTGCCGCAGTTGATGTCCGGCCTCAAAATCGCCGCCACCCTCGCGGTCACCGGCGCCGTAGTCGGTGAATTCGTCGGTGCGAACGAAGGGCTCGGCTACGTGATTCTGCAAGCCAACGGCAATATCGATACAGCAATGCTGTTCGCCGCCCTGATCATCATGTCCCTGCTGGGCATCATCCTGTTCGCGATCATCGAAATCGCCGAACAGTTCCTCATCCCATGGCACGCCTCGCGCCGGTCCACGGCCTCGGCCGTCGGCGCGGCATAAGCATCGAACAACCGCATTCACGCCACAGCTGGAGAACTCGCATGACATTCGGAACTCGCAGACTCACGACGATGGCCGCCGCTGCGGCTGCTTCACTCCTGGTATTGACCGGCTGCGGGGGCAGCGGCAACGAGGCGAAAGATCCCGGCGCCGGCGGGGAGACCACCACGGTGTCGCTGATGCTCAACTGGTATCCCTACGGTGAACACGCCCCGTTCTATTACGGGGTACAAGAAGGCATATTCGCCAAGCACGGCATCGATCTGAACATTTCGGCCGGCCAGGGCTCCACCAAGACCGCGCAAGCCACCGGTTCACAGCAGACCGACTTCGGCTGGGCCGATACCCCGGCCGTCCTCAGCAATATCGATAAAGGCGTCAAAATCAAGAGCGTCGGCGTCTTCCTCCAGACCACGCCCTCGGCAGTGCAGGTATTCGCCGATTCGAATATCCACACACCGGCAGACCTGGCGGGTAAGACCATTGCCGTGTCCGCGGGCGACGCGCCGACCACGACCTTCCCGGTCTACCTCGACAAAGCGGGCGTTGCGGCGGATCAGGTAAACCAGCAGAGCCTCGACTCGGCAGGCAAGATGTCGGCGATGCTCTCCGGGCGCGTCGACGGGCTCATCGGATTCGCGCACGACCAGGGCCCCACCATCGCGAACAAAAGTGGCCGCGAGGTCCGCTACCTGCGGTATTCCGACGAAGGCCTGAGCTTCTTCAGCAACGGCCTGATCGCGAACCAGGCCACCATCGAATCCTCCCCCGAGCTCGTACAGGCCATGGTGGATGCGACCAGCGAGGCATTCGCCGCCGCGGTCGCGAAACCGGAGGCCGCGGTCGCAGCGATGGAAGGTAAGGATCCGCAACTGCCGCCGCAGGAGGTACTGCTTCAGCAGTGGCAGGAGACCATCCCGTTGCTCACCACACCGGAAACAGCCGGCAAGGCGCCGGGCACGAACTCAGAAGCCGATTGGCGCGCCACCGTCGAGGTCCTCAGCAGCGCGAAGCTCCTCGACAAGGCCGAAGCCCCGGCCAAGTACTGGGAATCGACGTTCACCCCCACCAGCAAGCCGTGACCGGAGCAGGTGACGATATGAGCACACCCACCGATACTCTCGCCCGCACCGATACCGCCGTCGCGGTGGATGACCTGACCGTGCGGTTCTCGTCCAAACGCGGCGAGGTCACCGCACTCCACGATGTCGGACTACAGGTCGGCCGGGGCGAATTCGTTTCGATCGTCGGCCCGTCCGGCTGCGGCAAATCGACGCTGCTGAAGGTCGTCGCCGGCCTCACCGATCCGAGCGGGGGCAGCGTCGAACTCGGCGGTGTCGCTGTACGCGGGCCGCAACGCAATATCGGCTATGTCTTTCAGCGCGCGGCACTGCTCGAATGGCGGACCGTCCGCAAGAACATCCTGCTCCAAGCCGAGATGCGTGGCTTGAACAAACGGGCGGCCGAGGCCGAATGCGCGCGCCTCATCGAGATGACCGGCCTCGGCGGATTCGAAAACGCTCTGCCGCACGAGCTCTCCGGCGGTATGCAACAGCGGGTTTCACTGTGCCGGGCTCTGCTGCACGAACCGGAAGTGCTGCTGATGGACGAACCGTTCGGCGCCCTCGACGCCCTCACCCGGGAACGGATGAATATCGAGCTGCACAGGATCTGGCGGGAAACGGGCACCACGGTCCTGCTGGTCACCCATTCGGTGGCCGAAGCGGTCTACCTCGCCAACCGGGTGGTCGTGATGAGCCCGCGGCCGGGCCGGATCGTCGAACTGCTCGACGTGGACCTGCCCGCCCACCGGGAGTACGCCACGACCATGGAGCAGCCGGAGTTCATCAGAGTCGCCAATCGGATCCGCGAACTACTCGGCTCGGCGCCACACACGGACTGAACTCGATCCCCCGGCCAGTCACTGACAGGAAGTCGACCGCGTGAAAGTTCTCGTTGCCCCGGACAAGTTCAAGGGAAGTCTCTCGGCGTCCGAGGTGGCCGACCGGCTGGCGGAGGGTTTGGCGGCAGCAGGGGTCGACAGTTACCGGATGCCGCTGGCCGACGGCGGGGACGGGAGCGTCGACGCCGCGATCGCGGCCGGATTCACCCCGCGTCCGGTGACGGTGGCCGGGGCGGCGGGAACCCCGAGATACGGGCGGATCGCCGTCGGCCACGGCACCGCGGTGGTCGAGGTCGCCGACACTTGCGGCCTCACCACTCTTCCGAACGGCCGCAAGCTGCCGCTGGACGCGAGCAGCCTCGGTATGGGGCAGGCCATCTCGCAAGCGATGCGATATCGGCCGCACCGACTGGTCCTCGCCCTCGGGGGCAGCGCCAGCACCGACGGCGGGATGGGACTGCTCGCCGCGCTCGGCTACACCTTCGCCGACGCGGCGGGAAGCCGGCTGCGCGCGTGCGGACGGTCTTTGGGGCAAGTCCATACGATCGACTCGTCGCGGGCCGCGAAGCTCAGCGGGATCGATATCGTGGTCGCCGGGGATGTCACCAATCCCCTACTCGGGCCGGACGGCGCGGCGGCGGTGTACGGGCCACAGAAGGGAGCCACCGACGAAGAGGTTCGCTTCCTCGACACCGGCCTGAACAACCTCGTGCGAGCGTTCGCGCGCAGCGGTTATCCGCAGGCGATGGCTGCCGCGAACGCGGCCGGGGCGGGCAGCGCGGGCGGAATGGGCTTCGCCGCGTCGGTGCTCGGCGCAGAGATCGTGTCCGGTGCCGACTACTTCCTCGATTTGCTCGAGTTCGATCGTCATCTACCCGGTTGCGACCTGGTGGTCACCGGCGAGGGACGTATCGATGAGCAGACAGCGAACGGCAAACTGCCGACAGTGGTGGCCCGCCGCTCATTTCCCGTTCCGGTTGTCGCTGTCGCCGGTCGGAGCACCCTGTCCCCGAGCCGTTGGCGCGCGACAGGATTCACCGATATTCATGCCTTGGGCGACTACACCGACAGGGATACCACCGACGATCCCGACCTGACCCGCCGGCTACTCACCCGGATCGGCCGGCAGATCGGGTGTGCCGCCGCATACCGTCCCGGCGTAGTCGTCGATGACAAACAGCCCGACGTCCACCGTTGATCGCCCGCCGAACCCGAATGCGGTTGAGCGGGCTCCCGGGACACGAAGGATATGGCACCGAGGACTTACTTCCTGCCGATGACTTGTTACGGGTCAGAGAAAGCCCCGGAGGGCCAGGCTGCGGAACAGGTCGGCGGTACCGAACTGCCACGGTTCGCAGTTGTCGCTGGTGCGTACCCGATTGGTCAGGCCGCCCAGAGCAGGTGCACTGATGGTGACCAGATCGTCGATATGGTGGGTGAAGCCGAGTCCGGGCTCGGCACGATCCTGGACGGGAGCGAACATGGTGCCGAGGAAGAGGACGACCCCGTCCGGGTATTGATGGTGACGGCCCATGAGCTGGCGAATGAGATCTTCCGGGTCGCGGCTGATCTCGGCCATCGACGATTCGGCGCGCAGGGTGAAGCCGTCGGTGCCGCGGACCCGCAATGTCACGGTCAGCTTGCGCACCGCGTCGAGATCGAAGGTGTTGTCGAACAACCGGATGAACGGTCCGACGGCAGCGGAAGCATTGTTGTCCTTGGCCGCGGTCAGCAACAGTGCCGATCTGCCCTCGAAGTCACGCAGGTTGACATCGTTGCCGAGGCAGGCGCCGACAGCACGGCCGGCAGACGAGATCAGCAGCACCACCTCGGGTTCCGGGTTGTTCCAGGTGGAGCGGGGATGCACACCGATATCGGTGGCGGTGCCGACACTGGCCAGCGGTGCGGATTTGGTGAAGATCTCGGCGTCGGGTCCCAGCCCGACCTCGAGGTACTGACTCCACCAGCCCTCGGCGACCAGCAGTTCCTTGAGCCGTGCGGTTTCGGCCGAACCCGGTTCCAGCGCAGCCAGATCCGTGCCGACATGCTCGGTGATCTGCTCGCGCACGCGGTCGGCCAGGGTGGCGTCACCGCGGCAGCGTTCCTCGATGACCCGTTCCATCAAGGAGACCACGAAGGTGACGCCTGCGGCCTTGATCGGTTGTAGATCGATCGGGCTGAGGAGCCTGGGAATCTCGGGCCGCCGGGATTCCGCCGGAGTGCAGGCGGCGATCTCGGCGAGCGATCCGAGGTCCGGGCCGGCACAGTCGCGAACGAATGCGGCGGGGTCGTCGTACTCGGCGAGATCGCGCACCGTGGCGACCCGTGCGGTGATATCTATCAGGCGACCGCCGCGCACCGTGACCACGCAGGGGCCCTCCGCGCCCATCACCCGCCCGACGAGAACAGCACGGTCGTGGTCGGCGGGCAGGAGGGTGTCGGCGGCCGGTGGCCAGGTGGGGGTCACGATGCGGTCCTCGATGTCGTGGCCGGTGCGAGGCTGCGCTCGTAGCTCTCGTTCACCTCGCGGGTGAGTCGGCTGATGTCGCGGTGGTCGAACAAGCAGGCCCGCACGGCCGCGGCACCCGCGTTCTGGAAGGCGATGGCGCCCGCGTGGCGGGGCCGGACCCAGGCGTCGTCGATGGTCGCCCGGGTCGTCCGGTAGAAGTCGTGGCTGCCGGCGTTGACGGCATCGTCGTCCCAGGCGCCGGTGTGCGCCGGCTGACCTTCCTCTGCGACGACGAACCGGCGCTGGGTGTCGGTGATCATGAGCCAGCGCAGATGGTCGAGCAGCATCGGGTCCGGTACACAGCGGGTGCTGACTGCGATGCCGGTGCCGCCCAACACCGATCCGCGGCGGCCGGCTGTGCCGCGCGGCGCGTCGGCGAACCACAGCGGGCGGGGCCGGCGGGCATAGTTCACGTAGCCGTAGATATGCGGGCAGTAGTCCGGACCGTCGCCGCCGGACATCCGCTCCAGTAGGGCGATGGGGTTGTCGTTTCCGTCGACCGGCCGGTCGGAAACGAAATGGCGCAGGATATCGATCGCGGCGCCGTATTCCGCTTCCGTGAGGAACGTGTCACCGTCGCCGGGTGTGGCGCCGTCCCCCACCGCGATACCGCACAGGGTGAGAAACAGATGGGGCCCGGAGGTCGGTAATGCCGCAGGGATTTCACCGGCCAGTTCGACCGCTTCGGCCCAGGTCCGTGGAACGGGGATACCGGCATCGCACCGCACAGAAACCTGCGTCGCGGCGTCCAGTGGCAAGGCCCAGCAGTGTCCGGCCATCTCGTAGGACCGGGCCGACAATCCGACACTCGCGGCTCGCCAGGCCGCGAGTTCCGCCGCTGTGAAGAGCGCATCGAGCGGTTGCAGCGCCCCGGTCTCGATCGCCTCACCGATATGCGGATGGTCAAGTACTACGAGGTCGTAGCGACGCGCGGTCTCGGCGATAGGCGCCGATTCGAACCCCTCCAGTGGCTGGATATCCCAGCGGATATCGCAGGCGGGTGCGGCAGGGTGCCGGGTCGCGGCGCGCAGCGCCCGGTAGCCGCGGGGATGGTCCCAGGTCAGTCCGGTCCAGCTCGTCATCCGCGCAGCTCCACGGGAAGTGCTGCGGTGGGCAGGTTCTGGTAGGCGACCGGGCGGGCGAACCGCAGTGCGGCGGCGGTGCCGACCGAGGTCGAGACAGGCGCCGTGGTGGCAGGCCAGGGACCGCCGTGCTGCTGAGCGTCGCTCACCGTGACACCGGTGGGCCACTGGTTCCAGATGATCCGGCCGGTCCGTTCGGTCAGGAGGTCGATCGCGGCGGCAGCCTGATCGTCCACCTCATCGCCGCCCTGCACTGTCGCGGTCAGGCTGCCCTCGATGAGTTCCAGAACCGCCAGAGCCTGGGCGGGATCACCGTATTCGACCAGTACCGACGCCGGTCCGAAGATCTCGGTGGTGACGAGCGCCGGATCCGCCAGGGCGGCACGCGCAGTGGTGGTGAGGATATGCGCGGCCGGTGCGGCCGGTGCCGACGGCCCGGTGCGGGAGGTTTCGACATCCGGATGTTTCGCCACCGCCGCCAGGGCCGCGGCGAATCCGTCGGATATCCGCGGATTGAGCATCGGTCCCACGGCGGGTAGGGCGATCCGGTCCAGGAACCCGGCCAGGTCCGGAACCAGCACGACTCCCGGCTGGGTGCAGAACTGCCCTGTTCCCATGGTTGCGGATTCGGTGAAACCGGTGACGATTTCGTCCGCACGTTGTGCCCACCCGGCCCGGGTGACGAGCACCGGGTTGGTGCTGCCGAGTTCCCCGTAGAACGGTATCGGGTCCGGACGCGAGACTGCCAGGTCGAACAGGGCGCGTCCCCCCGCCTCGGAGCCGGTGAAGCCCACCGCACGGATCCGCTTGTCCAGCACCGCGGTGATGCCCGCCTGTTTCCCCTCGATCAGGCCGAATACGCCGTCGGGCGCCCCGGCTCCACGCAACCGTTCGGTGACGATACGGGCGGTGGCCCGGGAGAGCTCCGGATGGCCCTCATGAGCCTTGACCACCACCGGGCACCCCGCCGCCAGCGCGCTGACGGTATCGCCTCCGGCAACGGAGAAGGCAAACGGGAAGTTGCTCGCCGCGAACACGAGGACCGGGCCGATCGGCACATGGCTACGCCGGATATCAGGGCGCGGCCCCATCGGCCAATCCGGATCGGCCGGATCGATCCGCACATCGAACAACGTGCCCTGTTCGAGCCGATCGGCGAAGAGCCGGGCCTGGAAGGCAGTGCGCACCAGTTCGTTACGAAGCCGTGGGAGCGGCAGTGCGGTTTCGCGGTGGGCGAGTTCGGCGAGTTCGGCGGCGCCGTCGTCGAGCCCTCGAGCGACAGCACGCAGCTGCCTCGCTCGCTGCGCTGCCGTGGCGCGCCGGGACGGCCGGCGGGCGAGATGGGCTGCGGCGAGTATGTGTTCAACGGCCGCGGTGTCGATCATGACTTCTGCTCCTCGGAATGCGGTGTGCGGTCGACGGCGAGCACGTGCTTGCAGACGAGCACGGTGTCGCCGCGCTGGTCGACCCCGGTGTACTGCTTGGTGACCAGTCCGATGCGCGGGTTGCGGTGCTCGGCGAGGTCGACCACTTCCGAGGTCGCGCGGACGGTGTCGCCGGGCAGTACCGGGCGGGGAAACCGGATGCGGTCGTAGCCGTATGCCACGGCGCGGCCGTTGTATTCGACGGTGAGCCCGACCACCACACCGAAGGTGAGGACGCCGTGGGCGATCACGCTACCGAACCTCGGCTCCGCGAAACCGGGGTCGGTATGGGCGGGATGATGGTCGCCGGTGAGATCGGCGAACCGGGCGATATCGGCGGCAGCGATCACCCGGCTGCCCCCGGTGCCGGTCTCCCCCAGCGTGTACTCCTCGAAGTACCGGTCCTCGAAGTGCGGGATGGTCATACCTTCGCTCCTGTGACAACAGTGCCGGTCGGATGGGTGATCACATGGTTGAAATGGTCGTCACTGTCCTGATCCGCATCGCTTCGGTAGCGCTTGGAGAGATAGACGGAGACGAATGCGACGGTCGCCATGATCACCATCCACACCGCCACCGGCCACCAGTGCCCGAAGCCGGCGAACATGGCCGTCGCGATCAACGGAGTGGTACCACCCAGCAGAGCGCCACTCACCTCCCGGGCGAAGGCGACTCCCGAGTACCGCATGGCGGGCGGGAACATTTCCGCCAGGAACGCCGCCTGCGCGGCATAGCAGGTGGCCACCGCGCCGATGAAGCAGATCACCAGGGCCAGGATGATCAACGCGGGTACGCGGGTGTCGATGAGAGCGAACATCGGGAACGCCCAGACTATGCCGAAGCCGGCGCCGAACAGGAACAATCTGCGCCGCCCGAAACGGTCACCGATCCGGCCGAACACCGGCATGAACGCCGCACCTGCCACCAAGACCACGGCATTGATACCGAGCCCGGCCATCGCCGCGAGGCCGATATCGTTGGTCAGGTAGCTCAGCGCCCAGACCTGGGGGATATACGAGAACCCCGACAGCATGAAGTTCGATCCGAGGCTCAGCACCAGCCGACCCTTGGCCGTCCGGAACAGCTCCAGCAGCGGGATTTTCGTATCGTCCTTCTTCGCCTGCTCGAAGCTCTCGGTCTCTGTGACGCGGCGCCGGATGTACAGGCTGATCACCAGCATGACCACGCTGAGCAAGAACGGTATTCGCCAGCCCCACTGCTCGAAGTTGTCGCCGGTCAGCCAGAGCGCGATCTGGAAGGTGCCCAGCCCCAGGGCCGAGCCGAGCCACACACCCCCGCCCGACCAGGAGGCGTAGAACCCGCGGCTCCCGCGTGGCGCCGCCTCCGAGGACAGCACCACCGCTCCGGCGTACTCGGCGCCGGCGCCGAGTCCCTGGATGATCCGGAGCAGGACCAGCAGGACCGGAGCAGCCAGTCCGATCGAGTGGTAGCTGGGTAGCAGCCCGATCAGCGCGGTCGACACGCCCATGATGCCGAGCGTGATGATCATGACCGGTTTTCGGCCGATCTTGTCGCCGAGGTGTCCGAAGACCACGCCGCCGAAGGGCCGGGCGAAGTAGCCGACAGCGAAGGTGGCGAACGAGGCGAGCAGCCCGGTGGTGGGACTGGCGTCGACGAAGAAGTAACTGTTGAAGACGAGGGCCGCGGCCGCGCCGTAGAGGGCGAAGTCGTACCACTCGACGAGACTGCCGACCGCGGACGCCGCTGCTGCGCGGCGTGCCTGCTGAATCGGTGGGGCGGTTGTACTCATGAAGGGATCTTTCGGTGATGTGTCGTCAGGAATTGCGCGCGACGACGGGAGACCGGTGACGGTGGATGGCGCCGGTCGATTCGAGTTTCTCGATCCGGTCGATGCTCACGCCCAGCTCCAGCAGCACTTCCTGGGTGTGCTGGCCGTTCAGCGGCGCCGGCCGGTAGACCTTCTGGGTCTGGTTGCTCAGGCGGAAGGCGAAACCGGGGGTCACCACGGTGCCCTCGGTCGGGTGGTCGTATTCGACGAAGGAGTTGTTGTGCCGGACCTGCGGGTCGTCGCGGAGCTGGGTGTAGTCGTAGACCGGGCCGACCCATACGCCCGCGCCGCCGAGGGCGGCGAGCCAGTGCGCAGTGGTATTCACTGCGAGGTTTTCGGTGACCAGCGCGGATATCTCGTCGCGGTGGGTGAATCCGTCGCGTTCGGCGTCGTAGGCCAGAAACCGGTCGTCGCCGAATACCTTCGCCAGTGCGTCCATTTCCGCGAAAGACAGCGCGAGATAGCTGTCCGAGGTGGGGAAAATGCCGTAGGGAGCGCGGATATAGGAGTGAGCATGGATCTGATCGGTCGGTTCCTGCCGGACCCCACCGACGGTCGCGACGCTGATCTCCTGCATTTGCGCGGCAATGATCGAATCCAGCATATTCGCCTCCACCAGCTGACCTTCGCCGGTGCGTTCCCGGTGGAACAGTGCGGCCATGGCGCCCTCGAAGGCCGAATAGGCGGTGATGGCGTCGGCAAGGAAGAACGGTGCCGGGCGCGGCGCTTCGCCGTGGCGGCGGGCGCTGGCCAAGCCGCCGCTCATCGCCTGGAGAAGGACGTCCTGGCCGGGCCGGTCGGCGTACGGCCCGGTGGTTCCGTAACCGGACATCGACACGTAGACCAGGTCGGGCTTGATCGCTCGTAGCGTTTCGTAGTCGACGCCGAGCCGATCTGCCACGCCGGGGCGGTAGTTCTGCAGGAAGACGTCCGCACCGCCCACCAGTTCGTACAGCAGCTCGCGGCCCGCCGGGTCCTTGAGATTCATCGATAGCGAACGCTTATTGCGGTTCAGCGAGAGAAACGAGGCATTGACCTCGTTTCCGCGAGCTCCGCCGGCCGAAACATGGCGCTGCCACTCCCCGGTCACCGGCTCCACCTTGATCACATCAGCTCCGAGATCTGCCAGTTTCTGCGCGGCGAACGGCCCGGCCATGGCGATCGACAGATCCAGCACCCGGATACCGTCCAGCACATTCATCCTGCTACTCCCTGCCTCGGGACCACTGTACGAGTAGTCACATGGTGTTCTGCGCCACGAATGTTAGCGGTAACGTTAGCGGTAACGCAATAGCTTGTTTTCGACCGGCTACGGATCGGCGAACACGCCGCGCACGAAACGGATCGCTCGCAGCGGTATGCTCCGCACACAGCAGGGACAGCGTTTCGGGAGGTGGCGTGGCCGGAGTGGAACGACGACGGCGGGTTCGCGCCAAATCGTCCACGAAATCGGTCACCATGCAGGATGTCGGGCGGGCGGCCGGAGTCTCCGCGCAAACCGTCTCGCGCGCCCTCAGTTTCCCCGATCAGGTCTCCGAGGAGACTCGGCGCCGCGTACAGCGCGCCATCGCCGATACCGGCTATCTGCCGAATCTGGCCGCCAGCAGTCTGGCATCGAACCGCAGCCGCACCATCGCCGCGATCCTGCCGGTCATCTCGACCTCGATCTTCTCCGATACGCTGCGTGCCGCCGCGGGGCGGCTCAATCCCGCCGGATACCAGCTGATCGTCGGCTACACCGATTATCACCCGGAACGCGAGGAAGATCTGGTGCGTGGCTTCATCCAGCGGCGCCCGGACGGCTTCTTCATCGTCGGCACACTGCACACCCCGGAAACCCTGCGGTTGTTACGCGCCTACGGTGCGCCCGTCGTCGAAACCTGGGACTGGATCGACGAACCGATGGATACACTGGTCGGCTTCTCGAACGAATCCGCGACCGGCGATCTGGTCCGGCACCTCGTAGACCGCGGCCACCGCGCCCTGGTGTTCGCCGGCACCTTCGGCTCCGGCGACGCCCGTGCCATCCGGCGCCGGGACGGATTCACTCGCGCCGTAAGCGAACTACTACCGGACCAGCCTGTCCGCATCGTCGACCTACCGGAACACGATATCTCGATGGACACCGGTGTCGCCCTGCTCGATACGGCCCTGGAACGCTTCCCGGAAGCGACAGCGATCATGTTCGCCACCGATGTCCTCGCCACCGGCGCCGTTCTCGCGGCGCAGCGCCGTGGGATCGCCGTGCCGGATCGTCTGGCCATCACCGGTTTCGGCGATTTCGAGATGTCGCGGCATCTCAACCCGGCACTCACCACAGTGAGCGTCGATATCGATGCAATCGGCACCAGGGCCGCCGATCTACTCCTGGCCCGGTTGGCCGGTACCGCGATCGAGTCGGCCACGGTGGACGTCGGCTACCGGATCGTCACCCGCGAAAGCGCCTGATTACCAGGTTTTCTCGCGACGAGCGCGTGCCCCGGCCCGACCGTGGGGCGATGACATCAGCGGCGCAGAACGGCAACGATCGAATCCGGGCACCTACAGGGCCTGCTCGATCTACTCGAACCGGACGCAATGCTCCTGGGTGACGCCAACGGAATGAAGGCGTCGAGCGTGAGGCCGAAGCGGTGGCCCACCTGCTGACACAATCCCGTCGAGATCGGGTCTCCGGCGCGCCGTGCGAGATCTTCCCACCCGGGCCCGGGTTCGTCGTGGCCGCGGTCAGCTCGACACCGCCCGGGGCCCGAGCACAAGATCATGACCACCCAGGTCGATGGACTCGGCCAATTCCGGATCGCGGATATCGGCACCGGCAGTCGCGGCATGCCGGTAAGCGATCAGGTTCACGGAATCGTTCGCAGTGCTGGTGACGCCGCGTTTCCAGTAGGCCCTGGCGAGGATGTCGCAGCGGTCGACTTCCCATACCTCGACGGCGTGCGCCCGGATACCGCGAACCTGGGTGGCCTCGGCAGCGATCCAGACCTGGGTTCGGCGACCGACGGCTATCGAGGCGGGGGTGTGGTCGAGCGTCCGGGTGAGATCGGTGAGGTGGTGCAGCGTCAGTTTCGGATGCGCCGGAACGAGTTCGACGTCGGCAGGATCCGGGGTGGCAATATAGGCCGATACGGCATGACCCGAGTCGAGACCGTCGAGGATGGCCGAGATGGCCGGGAGTGCGGTGGCGTCACCGATCAGCACATGCTCGCGGATTCCGGTACCTACTGCCCATTCGGGTCGCATTCCGGACAGCGATACCGGGTCACCGGGGCGCGCGGCGTTGAGCCAGTCGATTCCCACGCCGTGGTCGTGCCGAGCCACATCCATGGTCAACCGGCGTGCGACCGGATCGAATGCGCGGACCGTAAAGGCACGGAGCACCGGCTGCACCATATCGGCGGGCCATTCCGGAAGCCCTGACTCGCCGCGTACCGGTGTTGCCACCGCGGAATTCCGCGTAGGTGCCATCATGAGTTTGAACGCGTCGGCCGGATGTGGGTCGCGATATTCGTCCAGATCCGGTCCTTCGAGAACGACGCGGGTGTATCCCGGAGTCAAGGGCTCGATCCCCGCGACGAACAACTCGAGCGACAACAACCGACGGCCCTGTGATCGCCTCCAGATCCCGGCCTTGATCGACTCCACCGCACCCACCTCTCGGTATTTAGGGTAGGTAACCCTAAATTCGATGGTAGCGCAAACTCAGGTGCCCGTGCGAAACCACACAAGGTGGTCTCGCCGTTTCACCTCGTCGTCACGACGCCGACAGCAGTGGCCGACGCCGCCACACCTCCAGCCACTGCCCGGCAGCCGGGCCACGGCTCACTACTTCAGGAGACTTCCCGCGTCGACCGGTAGTGGAAGTCCGGTGATGTAGCGGGCCTCGTCGGAAGCGAGGAACAGTACCGCGTTGCTGATGTCCACCGGTTCCACCCAACCCACCGGCAGGACATGCATGAGCTGGGCAACGGGGGCGAAGTCGTCGGCGCCGGGATTCTCCAAATCCGGCCGGAACAGTTTCATCGTTCCTTCGTTCATGAACATCGGAGTGTTGACATTGGTGGGCAGCACCGAGTTCACCCTGATGAAATGCTGCCCCAGCTCCACGGCGAAACTGCGCATCAAGCCGATGACCCCGTGTTTGGCGGCGATGTAGTGGCCGGTGTTGGGGTAGGCCTTCAAACCGCCGACCGAACTGGTCAGGACGATCGATCCCCCACCGGCGGTCAACAGATGGGGCACACCGGCTTTCACCGTTTTCCACACCCCGGAGAGGTTGATGTCGATCATGGCCTGCCAGTCGGGTTCACTGGTCTTGTCCAGGGTTTCGCCACCGTTGCCGATGCCGGCGTTCGCCACGATGACATCGAGGCGACCGAGCTGTTCCACCCCATTGTCGAGTGCGGTCTTCAGGGCGTCGTAGTCGCGGACATCGACCTGTTCGGTCACGATCCTGCGGCCGTGATTCTTGACCAGATCGGCGGTCTCGGCCAGATCTTCCGGTGTCGACGGGGCGATATCGTCACTGCCACTGACCGGCGCACAGACGTCGACAGCGATGATGTCGGCACCTTCCTGCGCCAGCCGGACCGCGTGGCTGCGTCCTTGTCCGCGTGCTGCTCCCGTAATGAAGGCGACCTTGCCTTCGACCCGACCGGCCATGTTCCACCTCGTTCTGTCGTCGAACGGCCACCACGCAGAGCCCGGTAGCCACCACGATCGACCAACTGTTGATCGATCGATAAAAACTGTGACACCGGCGATGGGAACTGTCAACGACGGACCGGCTATTCGGGGGGACGGGCGACCCCCGCGGTCGCAATCGGCGGACGGTAACCGCTCATCAGCTCCTCGACGAAAACACGCAGCTCGCTGTGCCCCTGCCGCATACCCACAGCACCTTCGTTGCAGAGAATCCGGGCCGCACCGGTGAGCAGCATCGACACGACGACAGGCGGGAACTGTGTGAGGTCGACCCCACACGAGCGCAGTACGAGAGTGACAGCGGCGGTTTCGATATCGCGGACACGTTCGGCGAACACCTTCAGCTCCGCTCCCACCGCCTTGCGATGGTTGGCCAATGCCATGAACTCGGTGTTCAGCTGGGTGAACCGGGCATCGGTGTTGATCTCCCACAACACCTGCAGCGGATCGTCGGCGGTGAGCGCCTGCCGCATTCGATTCAGCGCCTTTTCCCCACCGGCACGCAGTACCGCAACGAACAGGTCGTCCATCGTCGGGAAGTAGTAGTACACCAGGGTCGATTTGACTCCGGCAGCGGTCGCGACCCGGCGTGAGGTCGCCGCGGCGTAACCCTCTTCACGGATGATCTGAGCGGTCGCCTCCATGAGCCGCAACCTGGCCCCGGTGTCGTCGGCTTTAGCGGCACGCTTCGCAGGCATTCAGCGGCACCGCCCGAATTCGCGGCCGACCGACCCGCTCCCGAGGGGGGTCACAATCCTTGACTGCCCGAAATGCCACATGGTACCCATGGTGCACTCTAACATTTTATCGATCGATCAAATTCTGATGAGGGCCGCGAACGGCCACCTCGGGCGGATCGACGAAACAGCGAACGGTCCTGCGGCGTCGCCGCGCGGACCTGCATCGAAAGGCTGCGAGCCGATGAACGACCTTGCCGCACGGGATTTCTTCTCCGACGAAGCCATCGCCCAGAGCCCCTACGAATACCTCGACCACCTGCGCAGCCGGAACCCGGTATTCCGTGAACCCCACTACGGCGTGGTCGCGGTGACCGGCTACCAGGAGGCCAACGAAGCCTTCCGCAACACCGCGGACTTCTCGGCATGCATCTCCATCGGCGGCCCGTTCCCGCCACTGCCGTTCGAGCCGGCCGGCAACGATATTTCCGATCGGATCGCCGAGCACCGCCATCTGTTCCCGATCTTCGAGCACATGGTGACCATGGACCCGCCGGAGCACACACGCGCTCGGTCTTTGCTCAATCGCCTGCTCACCCCGAAACGACTGAAGGAGAACGAGGACTATATGTGGCGGCAGGTCGACCGCCAGCTCGACGAGTTCCTGGGCGCCGGGCGTTGCGAATTCCTCGGCGACTACGCAAAACCGTTCGCCACCCTGGTGATCACCGACCTGCTCGGCGTACCCGAAGCCGACCGGGAGCGGTTCCGCGAGACCCTGGCCGGCAACGAGCGGTCCGGCAGACGCCCGGGCGCCCTGGACCACGAACCGGTCGGCCGCAATCCGCTGGAATGGCTCGACGAGACGTTCAGCGCCTATATCGCCGACCGCCGCCGCACACCCCGCACCGATGTCCTCGGCACCCTGGCGACAACGCACTATCCGGACGGCACACTGCCCGAGATCATCGATGTCGTACGCCCCGCAACATTCCTCTTCGCGGCCGGCCAGGAGACGGTGACGAAGCTGCTCAGTTCCGCGGTACGGGTTCTGGCCGAGCGCCCGGATCTGCAACAGCAACTCCGTGCCGACCGTAGCCTCGTCGGCAATTTCATGGAGGAAGCGCTGCGGATCGAAAGCCCCACCAAGGTCGACTTCCGGCTCGCCCGCCGGTCCACCTCACTCGGCGGTGTCGATATACCCGCCGGCACCGTGGTCATGCTCTGCATCGGCGCCGCCAACCGCGATCCCCGCAAATTCGACGACCCCGGCGAGTTCCGGCTCGACCGCCGCAATGCCCGCGAGCACATCGCCTTCGGCCGGGGTATCCACACCTGCGCTGGAGCCCCGCTGGCACGCGTGGAGGGTCAGGTCACCCTCAATCGGATGCTCGACCGGATGAGCGATATCGCAATCGACGAGAGCGCACACGGTCCCGGTTCCACGCACCACTTCGAGTACGAGCCGACCTTCCTACTGCGCGGACTGCGCGACCTCCACATCACCTTTGCTGCCGCCTGAACCCCTGACGGGAAGCCGTCGCACCGCACGATGCGACCGGCTTCTCGTCCAGGCACCCGGAAGGCACGGCGGTCACAGCAGTTCAGTGAGCGAAAGTGATATCGCGCGGCCGCGGCGCGTTACGGCAGCGTACGCAGGGTAGGTCGTGCGATCCCGGAGGTTTCCAGTGCGGCCGAAGTCTCGGCCGAGGGTGGTGTGACCAGTTGGGCCACCAGCGTATCCAGCAGTTGACCGACGTGAACCGCGAACGACGCCACCACCGAACCCATCCGGCGCATACGGTGACGA
Organism: Nocardia speluncae NBRC 108251; assembly: GCF_001613245.1. GTDB lineage: Bacteria > Actinomycetota > Actinomycetes > Mycobacteriales > Mycobacteriaceae > Nocardia > Nocardia speluncae. Next base: position 190,624 of record NZ_BDBZ01000002.1, read on the forward strand.
TCCGCGCAGATATGAAGGCAGATGGCCGACGCCTGATGAATGCGGATATCCCGCAGGGGCTGGGGAATATGCTCGATCAGCGCCCCGACACGTGCGTAATAGGCGCGTTCGGAGTCACGGTGCGTAGCGGGCAGTTTGTCCAGCGGGTGCATCTCCCGCACCAGCTGTTCGAGGAACGACAGGTAGTAGCAGTTGTCGTCCTCGGCCAGTTCCATCAACGGCAGCTGATGAGCCTCGACGACCCGCCGCAGATCACCTTCCGGGACACGGGCTTCCAGCAAGCGGCGGCGCCGGGTCAGGTCCTCGACACGGTTCAGCAGGATCGCATCGATCAGCCCTTGTTTCGATCCGAAATGGTATTGCACTGCCGATTTGTTGCCCATTCCGGCTTCGTCACCGATCCGGCGCAGTGGGACTCCACCGAGGCCGTGCACCGCGTAGAGCCGTTCCGCGGTGAGCACGAGTTGCTGTTTGGCGGAGAGGCCAACGGAGGGTGCCGACTCGGTCATGGATTCATCAAACCACCCCTGGACATTGTAAGTCGATAGACTTAAAGTCAGGGTAGCCGCATTACTTTTAAGTAGATAGGTAGGCGCTATGGGGAGCTACCGGTCCGTGATGACCGTCGACCCACCACCCGAAACGGGCACCCCCTTCGAGCGGGCGGCCCGCGATTTCGTCATCGATCAAGTGTGGTCACGACCTGGGTTGTCGCGCCGCGACAGGCGCTGGGTCACCCTGACCTGCGTCGGCGCGGCGGATGCGCCGCAGTCGATCGAGGACCAGGTCTTCGCCGCCCTCAACAGCGGCGATATGACCATCGACGAGATGCTGGAATTCGTCCTGCATTTCGCGGTGTACAACGGCTGGCCCAAGGGCTCCCATCTGGAGGGGGTCATTCGGCGCCAGTGGTCCCGCATACAGAGCGAGCGGGGACTCGACGCCGCGATCCGGCCACCGGACAACGCGACCCTGGGCTCGACCGACTGGACCGAACGCATCGCAGAAGGCACCCGCGAATTCATCGAGGTCAATTTGATCGACGCCCCCGCGCCGGAGACTCCGTACATCCATGCCGGAATCCTGAACTTCGTCTTCGGCCATATCTGGCAACGCCCCGGTCTGTGCCGCCGTGATCGGCGGTTCATCACTGTCGCTTCCGTCGCCGTCTGCGATGCCGCCCTACCTCTGGCTTCCCATGTCGGCTCCGCACTGGAATCCGGCGATATCACCAAGGCCGAGATGGACGAGATCGTCCTTCAGCTTGCGGCCTATTCCGGTTTCGCCAAAGGCGAGGCCCTGCACTACACGGCCGAAAACGCCTGGGCCCGGCTGGGTCACCGAGACCGGCCGGGTCACTGAGAAAGGACCGACCATCATGTCAGGACTGGACGGACGCGTCGCGTTCATCACCGGCGCCGGCCGAGGTCAGGGCCGCGCGCACGCCGTGCGTCTCGCCCGCGAAGGCGCCGATATCATCGGTATCGATATCTGCGCGAACGTCACCTCGATGACCTATCCCAATGCAAGCGAGGCAGAGCTCGCCGAAACCGAGAAAATGGTCCGTGCACTGGGCCGCACAATGATCGCCCGCAAGGCAGACGTCCGCGACTACCACGCACTCTGCGCAGCTTTCCAGGACGGGTATCAGCATTTCGGCCGCGTCGACATCGTCGTCGCCAACGCCGGCATCATCCGGATGGGTCCCGAATCCGATGATTTCCTCGCCGACTGGAACGACGTCATCGACACGAACCTCACCGGCGTCTACCACACCGTCCGCGCCGCGCTGCCGGCATTACGCCGGAGCGGCCGCGGCGGGTCCATCGTCATCACCAGCTCCACCGCCGGGCTCAAGGCCTCCCCCTCACTCAATGCCAGCGGCAACGCCTACGCCGCCGCCAAACGCGGTGTCGTCGCACTGATGCAAGGGCTCGCGGGCCACCTCGCGCCCGAATGGATCCGCGTGAACACCATCCACCCGACCGGTGTCGCCAGCGGCATGACCCATAACGACGCCATGCGCGAACTGATGGAACAAGCCGCCGCCGGGGGCCAGAACTCGATCTCCGGCATGCAGAACGCACTCCCCGTGCAGATGCTCGAAGCCGAGGACATCGCAAACGCCGTTGCCTACCTCGTCTCCGACGAAGCGAGATTCATCACCGGCATCCAATGGCCCCTGGACGCCGGCTTCATGATCCGCTGACCGCACGACCGGTCACCCCACCGACGACAGAGACCGCCAGGACCTCCAGCCCCGCGTAGCGGTTCGACGGTGCCGGTCAAGAGGGGGCCGGGTGCAGCGTGTGCGGTCCGGTGGGACGCAGGCGTAGTTCCCGAGAGAGACGGTGCGCACAGCGCAGGAGTAGGCTGCCCAGCTCGTCGCGGCGGTCGGCGCGGAACCGGCTCTCGACTCCGGTGAGACTGAGTGCCCATCGGGGTTCGTCGCGCTGGTCGAAGACCGCCGCCGCCATGCCCCAGCTGCCTTCGACGAGCAGGCCGGGATTCACACACCACCCGGATTCCCGTGTGGCGGTGATGCGCTGGGACAACTCGGGGCGTGCGTGTGCTGAGCCCCAGTCGGTACTCAGGTCGGTACGGGCGAGATAGTCCTCGATATCGCGGTCGGGCAGGTGTGCCAGGATCACCAAACCGGCCGAGGCGACACCGAGGGGAAAACGGATACCGGGGTACAGCACATGGGAGCGGAGCGGGAAACTGCCTTCCTCACCGGCCAGGCATACCGTCTCGTCACCGCGGCGGGCGGACAGGAACGCGCTCTCTCCGGTCTCCCGGGCGAGTTCCCGCAGCACGGGCCGGGCGGCGTCGCCGATGTCGTAGCGCTCCGCGGCGAGTGAGCCCATGAGGAACAATTCCGGGCCGAGCAGCCATCGCCCCGTTCCGGCGTCGCGGTCCAGGAAGCCTTCCTCGGCGAGTGCGACGAGCAGTCGGTGGGCCGTGGGCCGCGCCAAACCCGTCCGGCGTGCCAGATCGCTGGTCGTCACTGCCTGCTCGCCCTCGGCGGCGACCGCGCGCAGCAGGGCAGCTGCGCGCCCGAGGACCGACGGGTTCGGCTCTGCACTCATCCCTCCATCCTACGTTCACTGAGTGAACGTGCTTCAGCACAGTGTTCACTCGATGAGCACTTCCTGCTTCGCATAACCCGAACACTTGCCAGTTCATACCGGGCAATGTTCTCGTGAACGAACCGCAGCAACGACGTTTGCTGAGTGGACAGAGAATGAGAGGCAAGCCGGAAATGGAATCAAAAGTGGTGGAATCCGCCGCCGCTGCCGTCGCCGATATCTGTTCGGGAGCGACCCTGGCGGTCGGCGGATTCGGGCTGTGCGGTGTCCCGGACTCCCTGATCGCGGCCATAGCCGAGGGCGAGGCCACCGGCTTCGAGGTGTTCTCCAACAACTGCGGGGTCGACGACTATGGGCTGGGAATCCTGCTGTCCGCCGGCCGGATCGCCCGGGTGACCGCCTCCTATGTGGGCGAGAACAAGGAATTCGCCCGGCAGTACCTCGGCGGCGAACTCGAAGTCGAACTCCTGCCCCAGGGCACACTCGCCGAACGACTGCGCGCCGGTGGCGCCGGTATCCCCGCCTTCTACACACCGGCCGGGGTCGGGACACCGATCAGCGAGGGCGGGCTGCCGTGGCGGTACGCGCCGGACGGGTCGGTCGCGGTCGCTTCACCGCCGAAAGAAGTCCGGGTATTCGGCGGCCGCCGCTACGTGCTCGAGGAGAGCATCGTCTCCGATTACGCCCTCGTCCACGCTGCCGTCGGCGATACCGACGGCAACCTGGTGTTCGAGAAAACGGCCCTGAACTTCAACCCGCTGGCCGCGATGGCCGGGCGAGTGACCATCGCCCAGGTCGAGGAACTCGTCGCGCCCGGCGATCTGGCTCCCGCCCACGTGCACCTGCCCGGCGTCTTCGTCCAGCGCATTGTGCACACCGGACCGCAGAACAAACGTATCGAGAAGCGCACCGTACGGCAGGAGGCCACCCGATGAGCTGGACGCGCACCGAAATGGCCGTCCGCGCGGCCCGCGAACTCGTCCCCGGCGAATACGTCAACCTGGGGATCGGTCTGCCCACCCTGATCCCCAACCACTTGCCCGACGGGGTGACGGTTGTCCTGCACAGCGAGAACGGCATCCTCGGCACCGGCCCCTACCCCACTCACGACGCGGTCGACGCCGACCTCATCAACGCCGGAAAGGAAACCGTCACCGTCGAACCCGGTGCCGCGTTCTTCGATTCCGCGCTGTCGTTCGGCATGATCCGTGGCGGCCATATCGACACCGCAGTCCTGGGCGGTATGCAGGTCTCGCGAACCGGTGACCTGGCCAACTGGATGGTGCCCGGCGCGATGGTCAAAGGTATGGGCGGCGCGATGGACCTGGTCCACGGTGCCCGTCGCGTCATCGTGCTGATGGAACACACCACACGCGACGGTTCCCCCAAGATCGTCGACGCCTGCACTCTGCCACTCACCGGACAGGCCGTCGTCCACCGGGTGATCACCGACCTCGCCGTCCTCGATATCGCCGGCGGACAGGTGATCCTGCGCGAAACCGCGCCCGGGGTGAGCGTGGCCCAGGTGCGGCAAGCGACCGGAACAACGCTCTCTGTCGAGACCGCTCCGGCCTGACATCCCGCACCATCGCTAACCAGCGATGCTCGAACGCTTCGCCTGGCCGGCGATTCCCGTAGAGACCGCTGCGGCCGCTTCACATGTTCGGCGTATGCCATTACTGCGGGGGCCGGACAATACCGGCCCCTTCGGGTGTTGCCGGAGTCCGCCGACGAGAGCTATCCCGGTTCCCGCCGACGGCTTGTCGTCGGCTGCCACCGAGGTACCCGCCGGATGATGAAGTAGCCCCTTACCGACGGGCAAAGTGTGCCGGTTCTCCCCCGGGTAGCTGAATGATCAGATCGCGGGCCACGAGGTGCCGCAGGTGCGCAGCCGCCTCGGACAACGCCATGTTCTTCCCGAGAGGTGAGATCGCCGCCCACGGCTTGTACCATTTCATCCGCTCCGCGACCTCCCACACGGTGATCTGATCATCACCGAAGGCGCTGTACAGGTGGTCCAGTCGCTCTTCGTGATGTTTGATCAGGAACGCAGCACGCCCCCCGACGTCCTCGAGGGCGAGTCCGTGGGCGCCGAGCCCACGCGTGACGTTCATCGATTGCACTCGTCGCAACGACTCGGTGAACTCGGCCAGCGCGTCACGCTCTTCGAGTGGGTAGACGAAACTGCCGACGTGCGGTGTCGTCTTCTGGAGAATATGGTCGCCGGTGAACATCACGTCGCCGTCCTCCAGGTAGAAGCACACGTGCCCCGGGGTGTGGCCGGGGGTGTGAACCGCGCGCAGCTCACGGCCGGTGAGCGCGATCCGCTCGTCATCGGCAAGCGTCCGGTCCGGCGCCGAATCGCGGCTCACTCGGGTTTCTTCGTTCACGGCGAGCTCGTATGCCGCCACATCGGCGAGAGGTGCACCCGCCTGGGCCAGATTCTGCTTCTGAGCCGCCATCCAGGTCTCGTCTCGGTCCGCCGTCATTGCGGTGAACAGATCGTGGTCGGCTTCGTGCATCGCGATCCACGCACCCGAGGCCTCCCGGACACGTCCGCACAGACCGCTGTGGTCCGGGTGGAAGTGTGTGAGAACGACACCCTCGACGTCGTTCACCGAATGGCCGATTGCCGCCAACCCCGCTGTGAGGCCATCCCACGCGTTGTCGTCGTACCAACCGGCATCGATGAGCACGATGCCACCCGGGGATTCCAGCACGTATATCAGCGTATGCCCGAGTGGATTACCTGTGATCGGAACCGGAATGCGGAAGATACCATCGCCCACAGAAATCGCGCCGTCCATGAGGTCACCATATTCCTTAGGCAAAGAAAGTACTGCCGGGGGTTCCCGGTAAGCGAGACCACGGGCTGCGTCGACTCTCCCGGCCGATTTCCTGGACGTGTGTACCACGGCCGTTCAGGGAACGATGGCGGAGCGTGTCACGGGTTCCGGCGCCTGTTGTCGCGCAAATATTCCGCGGCGCAGGGCGGTCAACAGGGCGTCGCGTGTCTCTTCCGGCCGGATGAGCTCGTCGAAACCCATACGTTCGGCGGAGTGGTAGGAGGCCAGTAGTTCCATCTCCCGCAATTGCGCCGCGATATCCTCGTCCGCGCCCGAGGCCACCCCGAGGGCCGCCGCGCTCATCGCTCCCATGGTCGCGCCGGGGTAGGCGAAGGTCGCTGTCTGATCGTCGAAACCGATGAGCGACATGACCATCGAGCCGAACCCGTACGCCTTACGCAGTGTGACGTGCAGTTTGATCGTGGTCGCCGTGGTCTGGGCGACGAACATCCGGGCGCCCGCGCGCAGCACACCCTCGCGTTCGGATTCACTGCCGGGCAGCATACCGGGATTGTCGGCGAGGAATACCAGTGGCAGGTGGAAGGAATCCGCCACCGAGATGAAATGTGCGGCTTTGTCGGCGGCTGCGGTATCGATCGAGCCTGCGAGCACCTGCGGCTGGTTGGCGACCACCGCCACCGGGTGCCCGCCGAGATGGGCCAGGGCACAGACGATCGCGGTGCCGTAGCCGGGTTGGACCTCGAACCAGTCGGGGGTGTCGAATACGGTGTCGAGGACAGCCCGGATGTCATAGGTGTTGCGGTTGTCCCGCGCGATGATGTCCAGCAGTTCCGGGGTCGGCCGCGGTTCGGTGGAATCGTCGGAGAGCAGTGCGGGCGGATACGACCACGCGCTGGACGGGAAATAGGACAGATACCGCCGGATATCGTCGAGTGCGTCCTCGTCGTTGTCGGCCAGGTTGTGGATCAGGCCGCTCGGCACCGCTACGCCGGGGCCGCCGAGGTCCTCTTTGCTGATGTCCTCACCTGTCGATTCCCGGACTACCGGCGGGCCCGCGGTGAAAATGGCGCCCTGCCGGCTCATGATCGCGAAATCCGATACCGGGGCGATGAGCGCACCGTGACCGGCCGAGGCGCCGAGCACCCCGGTGACCATCGGCACCCGGCCCGAGCACCGAGCCTGGGCGAGCAGGTCGGTGGGGGTCCGTCCATAGTGTGCGCCGGTGGGCCGGAATCCCGCGCCCTCCAGCAGCATCACCAGCGGGACCTTGTTTCGTACGGCGAGTTCGGCCAGGCGATACCGTTTGGCGTTGCTGCCCGGCGCGATGGTTCCCGCCACGGTGGTGAAATCTTCCGCGCCGACCATGACCGGCGCTCCATCGATCAGGCCCGAGCCGGTAACGACGGCGTCGGCGGCGATCTCACCGCCGACCAGCGAGCCGAACTCCTGGAACGTCCCCGGGTCGAGCAGGTGTGTGATCCGCTCCCGCGCCGTCAGCTTCCCCTTCGCCCGGTGTTCGGCCACTCGTTCGGGACCACCCATGGCCGCCGACCGCGCCCGGCGGACGTCGAGATCCTCGAGCGTTTCCTTCCAGCCTCGCGCATTCGTCATTCGTGTCCCTCTCAGCGCAGTGGTCGGCTCATCGCAGCAGGTTGTGATCGGCGGATACGGGTTCGATCCGCATCGTCGCGGCTGTACCAGGCGGCCCGCACTCGTTGCCAGTAGATCACCCAGCACCCGTCCGGCAGTATGGATCGGTCGCAATGTCCCATCCCGCGGAATCGACGGCCTCGTTGTGCCGGCAACTGTGCATGGCACCGCCTATCGGTCACGACCGGCCGCGACTAGCAATTCGCTACGTACCGCGGACGCCACCTGCGGCGGTGCCGCCACTCCGGACGGCCGAGTGTTCATACGCTGGACCAACTGCGCGCCCGGCTGTACGAACAGGCGACCCCGGGCAGATGTTCGGCGCCACACCGGATACGCCTTCGACTCCCCGGGCAGCATGCTCGGCACCACACCGGATAATTCGCTTTTCAAACACCGAATTAATACAGTGATCCTGTGCAACTGTCCCGCTTCAGCGATCTCGGCCTGCGGGTGATGATGCGCCTGGCTGTCAGCGGGGCCGCGGCCGAACGGGTCACCGTCAAACTCGTCGCCCGCCAGGTGAACGCGTCGGAACACTACATCGCGAAAGCGGTGACGAAACTTGCCGAACTGGGCCTGGTGGATTCCCACCGCGGCCGCACCGGGGGCATCTTCCTCACCGAGCGCGGGCGCACGGCCACCGTCGGTCGGATCGTGCGCGGGCTCGAGGGGCAGGGCGAGGTCGTGGAATGCACGGGCGCCACCCCTTGCCCACTGGCCTCGGCCTGCCGGCTGCGGCATATGCTGGCCGACGCCCAGGAGAGTTTCTACCGGAATCTGGACCAGTACACTCTCGGCGATCTGATCGACAGCCGGACGGTGCAATTACTGCATATGCCGGACTTTCCGGAACGTTAGATAATCTTCGCCGTGATATATCGGCGCGGCGATGCACAGATATCGTTTTCGCCGGCGAGTATCTTCACCTCCACCGGAAATCAATTCACCCTCCTTTTCTGCGCTTTCCGCTGAGGTCGCAATCACCCTGTGGTTCATGCACTTCCACGGCAGTCTCGCCTACTTCGCCCACATCGGACGCCCACTGTGGCGCCTACAACATATTCCGCACGACGGTGGGTAATTCAGTTCACGCCGTCGAGACCTATTTTCCCCCACGGAATTGGATACCGTGTTGTCGTGGCATTCGAGCCGCATTTCAGCTCGTCGAGGAGAACAGCATGACAACCGTCGCGATATCGGCACCGGACCTTCCCGCAGAATTGGAGGCGCACCACGCCGATGTGGTCCGCGCGACCCTTCCGGTGATCGCTGCGCGTATCGACGACATCACCGCCCTGTTCTACGAGAAGTTGTTCGCTGCCCACCCTGATCTGCTCGCCGGCCTGTTCAACCGCGGGAACCAGGCCCACGGCGCACAGCAGCGGGCGCTGGCCGCATCGATAGCCACGTTCGCCACCCATCTGGTGGATCCCGCCCTGCCGCATCCGCGGGAAATGCTCGCCCGGATCGGGCACAAGCATGCTTCCCTGGGCATCGTGGCCGAGCAGTACCCGGTGGTGCACGAACATTTGTTCGCCGCGATCGTCGATGTGCTGGGCACTGAAACGGTCACCGCGGAAATCGCCGCCGCATGGGATCGCGTCTACTGGCTGATGGCCGACACTCTGATCGAGTTCGAACGTGGGCTCTATTTCGAGGCCGGGGTGGCGCCCGGCGACGTTTTCCGCGAGACGGTGGTCACCGAACGTATCAACGACCCGTCCGGAGTGGTCACCTTCGTCGTGGAATCCACGGACCCCGCTCGCTCGCTGCCGGAATTCCTTCCCGGGCAGTACGTTTCCGTCGGCGCGGAGCTTCCTGACGGGGCGCGGCAGCTGCGGCAGTACAGCCTGGTCCGGGCGCCGCACGACGGGCGGCTCGCCTTCGCCGTACGTCCGGTGGCCGCCACCGCGGACCAGCCCGCGGGGGAGGTGTCGAACCACCTGACGGCCAATATCTCGGTGGGCGACAAGCTGGCGATCACCCTGCCGTTCGGCGACCTCACCGCCGACCCCGCGGCGGCCACACCGCTGGTGCTGATCTCGGCCGGAATCGGTATCACGCCGATGGTCGGGATCCTCGAACACCTCGCCGCCGCCACCTCCCGGCGGGAAGTGCTCGTCGCGCATGCCGACCGCAACACCGCCACCCACCCGTTGCGGGCGGTGCAGGCCGACCTCATGGAAGCGCTCCCGAACGCCACCCTCGAACTCTGGTACGAACAGCCCGCCGGCCACGGCCGGCCCGGCACACTCACCGTGGCCGATCTCGACCTACCCGCGGACGCCGATTACTACTTCTGCGGCGGTGCAGGGTTCCTCCGGTCGGTACGCGCCCAGCTGACCGCCGCGGGAGTTGCGCCGACCCGCATGCATTTCGAACTCTTCAGCCCCGACGACTGGCTGTTGCCCGAATGAGGGCGGCCGGAGCCGCCCGTGGCGCGGGTCAAGATTCCGCGGAAAAGGGTCAAGAAGTCGTCAGGAGCGAGTTCGCCGGGAAGCGACGGGCGTAGTCCTGAGGTCGACCCCGCATACGGAACGGCGGGGACACACCAGGAGCACATCGTGACCTTGCTCGACATGATCCCGTCTCTCCAACCGGGAATCCCGCCCCGGCTGAGCCCGGGGATCTGGCCGCGCGACGCCCGCTACGACAGCGAAGGCAGGATCACCCTCGGCCGCGTGGCGGTCACCGATATCGCGGACCGGTACGGAACCCCCGCCTATGTACTGGATGAAGCGGAAGTCCGGGCGCGCTGCCGCGCGTACCGGAAGGCGTTTCCCCGCGCCCGGATCTACTACGCGGGTAAGGCGCTGCTTACGAAAGCCGTCGCCGAATGGGTGAGCGCCGAAGGGCTTTCGATCGACGTCTGCTCCACGGGCGAACTGGCCGTGGCTCTGACGGCGGGTGTGGACCCGCAGCGCATCATCCTGCACGGCACCGGGAAATCGCGCGATGAGCTCGAAGCCGGCGTCCGCGCCGGGGTGGGGCGTATCGTCATCGATTCGCTGTCCGAGATCGCGCTGCTGTCCACCCAGCTGAACCGGCCGCAGGCGGTGCTGCTGCGGCTCACACCCGGTATCGACGTGCACGGGCATCCGGCCGTCCGCACCGGCGTCCTGGACCAGAAGTTCGGTCTTCCGCTCGGTAGTGCGGACGCGGCCGAAGCGGTCCGGCGGATCCTGGAGCAACCGCTGCTGCAGCTGGCCGGCCTGCACTGTCATCTCGGGTCGCAGATCTACGATCCGGACCACTACGGTGAGGCGGTCCGCCGTTTGATCGCGGAAATGGCCTGGATCCGCCGCGATCACGGGCATCTGATCACCGAACTGGACGTGGGCGGTGGCCATGCGGTGGCCTATCGGCCCGGTGACGCCGAGCTCAACGTGGCCGAACTCGCCGATATCCTCGACGACGCGCTCGACGCGGCCTGCGCCCGCCACCGCTTCCCACGACCGGTCCTGGCCATGGAGCCCGGCCGGGCGATCGTCGCGCGGGCCGGGGTCACCCTCTATCGCGTCATGTCGGTCAAACAGGTCGAGGGGGCGAGCACATTCGTCACCGTCGACGGCGGGATGAACGACAATCTGCGGGTCGCGTTGTACGGCGCGCATTACGAAGCCGTCGTGGCGAACCGCCGGCCGCACGGTCCGCAGCGGACGGTGACCGTGGCCGGCCGCTATTGCGAAGCGGGCGATATCCTCGCCCGCGATATCCGGTTACCCGTCGACCTGCACCCCGGTGATCTCCTGGCGGTGCCCTGTACGGGCGCCTACCACCACAGCCTGTCGGCCTCCTACAACTGCGTCGGCAGGCCGCCGGTCATCGCCGTGCGTGACGGTTACGCCCGGGAACTCGTCCGCCGCGAAACCATCGCTGACCTGCTGGCTCGCGATATCGGCGGATGAATCCGCGCCGGAGGACAGGCGACACCGCGTGCGCGAGGTTCGGTGGCGCCGGTGTGCCGGTCCCCGGTCGGGAATGCACACCCGGTCGTTCCACAGATCCCGAGCGGCGTCTCCCGCCGGCGAGGGCGGCGGTCGGCCGGCGGGGCCGGGGGCAGAAGCGGGCGGCGGTGGCCAATGCTGCCGGAAGGGTTCCGCGATCGCCTCATGGACGTATATCCGTTCCACGGTGACACAGGCCTGCCCGGAGCACGGCGACCGCTGGGCCGAAACCGATCCCGTCAAGGTGTCGCCGGCCCGGGATCGGGGCGTAACGCGGCCAGGGCGAGGCGGGCGTAGCGGCGCCATACCTCGGGGTCGCGGATATCGAGGTCGATGAGCGCGCGGGCGACACCGGATACCAGGATCTGCACATCCATCCCGGTGGCGTCCGCGCGCAGACTGCCCTGCCCACGCCCCAGTGTCAGAAGCTCCTCGAGCCGGTCCCCCAGGCGTTGGTCGAGTCCTTCCAAACCGCTGAGCACCTCGATCATCAACCGGTCCTGGGCCAGGCGGGTGGTGACCTGTTCCAGCAGATCCTCGAGCGCGCGGTAGGCGTCGTCGCGCGCCGCCGCGACCGCCGCGCCGGCGAGTTCGTGGAACCACTCGATATGTTGCTGCGCCAGGGCCCGCACCAGGTCGGCCTTGGTCGGGTAGCTGCGGTAAACGGTGGCCTTGCCGACTCCGGCCCGGGCCGCGACCTGCGGGATGGTGGCGCCGATACCGTGCTCGGTGAACACTTCCCGTGCCGCGGCCAGGACCCGCTCGTGGTTCAGCCGGGCATCCGCCCGGCGCCCCGCCCAGTTCTGCGCGTCGTCGTTCTGCGCGTCGTCGCGCGTGGCGTCCGGCTGCGCTGCCGTCCTACCGGTCATGGTGTCGCCTCCACGAAATCCGCTTCCATCCTGCCGGATCGAGAGGCACGTCTCATCCCGGCCGCAAGGTGAGTTGCTCCACAACTTCCTCGCCGAAGTGGACCCTCGGGTCCACTCGCTTCTACCCTGAAGCATAACCGGACCACAAGGTCCACATAATCGCTCGGAGGAAAGCGCATGGCGTGGCAGTTGTTCCGGCTCGGCCGCTGGTCGTTCGTGCACCGCAGGGTGGTGGCGGCGGTCTGGGTGGTGCTCCTGGCCGTTCTGGCGATCGGAGCGGCGACACTGTCCGGGAAGACCAGCGATAAATTCGAGCTGCCCGGGATCGAATCCACACAGGCCTTCGAGCTCATCGAACAGCGCAGCCCGCAGGCTTCCCCGGACGGCGCGACCGCACGCGTGGTGTTCGAGGCACCCGCGGGTCGGTCGCTCACCGAACCGGCCTACAACTCGGCGGTCGCCACGGCGTTACGTGAACTCTCGACCGAGAACGTGCAATCGGTGGCCGACCCCTTCACCGCCGGCAGCCTCTCCCCCGACGGCCGGGTCGGCTACGCCGCGGTCACCTACACCAAAACCGCGAACGAACTCACCGACGCCGACCGGTCGGCGCTGGAAACCGCCGCCCACAACGCGGAGTCGGCCGGCCTGGACGTGGCCATCGGCGGTGACGCGCTGACCGAATTCGAGATGCCGCTGGCCGAGGTGGTCGGTATCGCGGTGGCGCTGGTGGTACTCGCGATCACCTTCGGATCGCTGGTAGCCGCAGGGATGCCGCTGCTGACCGCTCTCGTCGGCGTCGGTATCGGGATGCTTGCCATCACCACCCTCACCGGGTTCGTCGAACTCGGCTCCACCACTCCCGCGCTGGGCACCATGCTCGGCCTCGCGGTCGGGATCGATTACGCCCTGTTCATCATGTCCCGCTACCAGAGCGAGGTCCGCGCCGGTCGTTCACTCGAGGAAGCGGCCGGGAGGGCGGTCGGCACCGCGGGATCGGCAGTGGTCTTCGCCGGCGCCACCGTCATCATCGCCCTGGTGGGCCTGGCGGTGTGCAATATCGGGTTCCTCACCCAGATGGGTCTGGCCGGCGCCTTCACGGTCGCGATCGCCGTACTCATCTCGCTCACCTTGCTCCCAGCAATCCTCGGCTTCGCCGGCGACAAGGTCATGAAGGGTAAGCCCCGCTACCTGAAGCAGCAGACCGCCGAGGCGGAATTCCGCACGCACGGCCGCCGCTGGGTGGACGGTATCGCCCGGCACAAATGGCTCGCCCTCGCCGGCGGTATCGCCGTCGCCGCGGTGGCCGCGCTGCCGATGACCTCCATGCAGCTCGCGCTGCCCGACGATTCCAGCAAACCCGGCGGCAGCGACGCCCGCATCGCCTACGACCTGATCTCCGAGAACTTCGGCGCCGGCGCCAACGGCCCGCTCGTCGTGGTCGTCGACACCGCGAATGCCGCCGATCCCGCGGCGGCCGTGCACACCGCCACCGAGAATCTGCAGGCAATGTCCGACCGGCCGGACTCCGATATCGCCACCGTCGTCCCGGCGGTCACCAGCGATACACCGCAGGCCCGGCAGATGTTCGCCCAGCAGCTCGAGACGGTCCGGTTCGCCACCATCACCGTTATCCCCGCCTCCGGCCCGTCGGATCAGGCCACCAAGGACCTCGTCGCCGATATTCGCACCACCGTCGCCGATCTACCGGCCGAGACCGGCGCCCGCGCCCTGGTCACCGGACAGACCGCGGTCGGCGTCGATATCGCCGACAAACTCACCGACGTGTTCCCGCTCTACCTCGCCGTGGTGGTGGGTTTGGCGATCTTCCTGCTGATCGCGGTGTTCCGCTCGATCTGGGTACCGGTCAAGGCCGCATTGGGCTTCCTTCTCTCGGTCGGAGTCTCGCTCGGCGCCACCGTCGCGGTATTCCAATGGGGCTGGCTGAACGAACTCGTCGGCCTGGACACCACCAGCCCGGTACTGTTCATCCTGCCCATCCTGCTGACCGGCATCCTGTTCGGACTCGCGATGGATTACGAGGTCTTCCTCGTCACCCGGATGCGCGAGGCATATGTCCACGGGACCCCCGCACGGCAGGCGGTGATCGACGGGTTCACCCACAGTGCCCGCGTGGTGGTCGCCGCCGCGATCATCATGATCGGGGTTTTCGCCGGATTCGCGCTCGTCGACGATGTCATCCTGAAATCCATCGGCTTCGCCCTCGCGGTGGGGGTTCTGGCGGATGCGTTCCTGGTCCGTATGCTCATCGTTCCCGCGGTCATGCTGATCGTGGGCGAGCGGATCTGGTGGATGCCGAAATGGCTGTCGCCGCTCGTACCCGCCTTCGATATCGAAGGCGAAGGACTCGCCAGGCGGCTCGACAAGACGGCTGTCGAACCGCCCGCGGAGCGGGTACTCACCGGAAGCTGAGCAGAAACCACGCGACCCGCGGAGCGCGGCCGAATCCGAACGGCACCCTCTCGATATACCCAGGTGTAACCGGTGCGGTCGTGGGTATGCGGGTCGGCGTGGGCACTGCGAATACGCGACCGACCAGCACAGTCCGGGACGACCGTCCGCCGCCGCGCAAGTCCGCGTGGTGGATGGCGGCCGTATCGGCGGCCGCGCTGCTGGTCACCGGTTGTTCGGCCGGACAGCAAGCCCAGACTTCCGGCCAGGAGCCGGCGATCAACGGTACGAACGGGAGTGTCGGCGCCATCGACCTGGAAAACGTCTACTTGCAGGCCGAGGTCGCCGATCAGCCCACACCGATCTACACCGATATCCGCCTGGCGTTCACCGCCGTGAATACGAGCTGGACCGAATCCGACCGGTTGACCGGGATCGCCTCACCGGCTGCCGAATCGGTGCAGATCGAGGGGCCCGTTTCTGCACTGGAACTGCGTCCGCAGACCGGTCTCGCCGCCGGCGAACCCATCCAGAATCTCGATCCGAGTGCCGCTCCCGACCAACCGATCACCGTCACCGTGACCATGAAAAGTGCCGGCGCATCCCCCGGTCTGACGTACCCGTTCGATTTCACCTTCGAAAAGGCCGGCACCGTTCAGCTACCGGTACCGCTCGACGTAAGGGCCCCGAGCGAATCACCAACCGTTCAAAGCCCACCTGCCCCTCGGTGACCCCTCGATGGACGTGACGCCACGCCCGCGGCCGACGCCGAGCCCCCGGGCCGAACCGCAGGACGGGACGAAATCCGACGTCGGACCGCACGGTCCCCGAAAGCCTGCCCTCCGAAAAAGCTGGATATCACCCCGTGGTGGCTGGGCTGCGCATCCGGCGAGCCACCCGGTCCCGCTCCTCGGTTATCGCGCGCCGTCGAATCGCCATGGCTTCGGCGGGCGACTCCTCCGACGCGATCGCCTCGAATACGGCCACAACGTCCTCTATGCCCTCCCGGGCACCGACACCCGCTGCCGGGGTGATGGCGTGATCGGCGTCGCCCACCAGCACCACCGGTGGGGCGGGCGGTGCCGCCGAGCCGAGTGAGACATTGCGGGCATTGGAGACATGCACGCGCTCGGTGGCAGCCACCAGTTCGGCGGTCAGCTCGCGGACCGATCCAGGAGCTGCGGCCACGACCGCCTCGGCCCATTCGCCGACCCGCCGGATTCCGGTCTCCGCGTCCGGTAGCGGCGCCCGCGAGATCCGCAGGAACCACAGCGCCGCCACAGCGCCGGGCCGCCAGATATGGCCGACGGTTGCTGCCGGGCGGCCACCGGAACCGGCGGCCGCGTCGAAGTGCAGGACGAAGGGGTCCGTCGGGCAGTGCACCGCACGTTCCGTCATCCCGTAGACCACCACATCCCCTGCATATTCCGTAGACCGGCGCGGTTCGATACCGGCACGCGCCACCGAATCGATTCCATCGGCGCCGATAACGAGGTCCCCGGTTTTCACCGTGCTGTCGCCGAACCGCAGCACGGTCCCGTCGATGGGATCTACGCGGACCTCCGTGACCGGGTCGCCGTATCGGATCTCGGCGCCCGCGTCCACCGCGAACCGATTCAGCACCGTCATCAGATCGCTGCGCAGCCAGAACCGGTGCCCCTCGCTGGGACGTCGCCGGGTGACCCCGTCGTCCGGGGTGTACCGCAGTTCGTCGAGCGGGTACGACGCGGCATGGAGGTCGTGCTCCGGCACACCGAGATCGATCAGGCCGCGATGCCCGCGACCGTCGAGAATCAGGAAAGCCCCGCCTCCCTCGCTGTGGCGCTGTTCGTAGACGGTGACCGGCCGGCCGGATCCGGCCAGCGCACCCGCCAGCGCGGTTCCGGCGATACCGCCGCCGAGGACAGTGACCATCCTGAATCCTTCCGTTGCCGTGCGCGGCGTATCACCTGTGTGTATCCAGAGCGGCTTGCCGCCGGACAGATCGCCGGCGCCCCGGGAACGCACCGTCCGGAGCCGATCGGGCTTCGAATACATTTGCGCCCAAAGGTTCCGGTGCCGCCGCAGAGTGCATTCTGTTGTACGTGGTGAAACCGACCTTAACCGAGCGCGGCTCGACAGATCGCGACACAGGAGTAGCCCGTCCCTGCGTTCTCCGAACCGTGCGCGCGTCGGTCGGCCGGGGCAGCAGGTAGACCCCGAATCCATGGGCGACAGCGACGGATGCCGCGAACGCCCCTCGCAAGGTGGGTGATGCGCGGGGCGAACCCGGCGGCCGCATAGGCGCGCGGGTCGACCGCAGGCCGCGCAGGCGGGGCCCGAAGCTCCGCGACCGGGCACGTTCGTCGGGCTTTGACTACTGCGGCCGGTCGACGACTGCGGCGCGGCGCAGAACGCCGATCCGGAGGTGCCCGCTACCCCGCCGGGGTATTCCGGGGCAGCGAGATGTGCTGCTGACCGGCCGGATACCCGGAGCAGGTAGGTATCGAGCGGCGCGCCCGACGCGCTCCGCCCGGACCGACCAGGTCGTACACGCACCGGCCGGCGCCGGGCTCAGTTACGCATCTCGCCGCCGAGACCCCTCAGGGATACAGTGGACGGTGGCGAGAGGTGAGCGCATGCCGACCGGTGCCCACACAATTATTCGGCGGGTCGTTTTCCGGCCATGACCGCCGGAGATCCGCTGCGAACGCGTCGCAAGTCGACGACATCGGTCGCCGCGGAACTCGATGCGGCCGGTTTCACGGCAGCCACCGAAATCGGGCGGGGCGGGTTCGGCATCGTCTACCGCTGCACCCAGCAGGCGCTGGATCGAACAGTGGCGGTCAAACTCCTCACCGGCGAAACGGACGAGGACAACCGGGCCCGGTTCGTCCGTGAACAGCGCGCTATGGGCCGCCTCACCGGGCACCCCAATATCGTCCCGGTGCTGGAGGCCGGGGTCACCGACGGGGGGCGCCTGTACCTTGTGACGCCTTACTATGCGTCGGGTTCGCTCGAGAACCGGATCCGCCGGCACGGGCCGCTGCCGGCGGAGGACGCGCTGCAACTCGGGGTGAAGATCGCCGGCGCATTGGAGAGCGCGCACCGGCTGGGGGTCGTGCACCGCGATGTCAAACCCGGGAACATTCTGCTCACCGACTACGGAGAGTCCGCGCTCACCGATTTCGGCATCGCCCATATCTCCGGCGGGTTCCGGACAGCCGAGGGCACCGTGACCGGCTCCCCGGCGTATACCGCGCCGGAGGTATTGGAGGGTGATACACCGACACCGGCCGCCGACGTATACGGCCTGGGGGCGACGCTGTTCAGCACGCTGACCGGCCATGCAGCGTTCGAACGCGGAACCGGCGAGAAAATCGTGACCCAGTTCCTGCGCATCACCAGCCAACCGCTGCCCGATCTGCGGGAGAACGGGGTTCCCGGCGACATCACAGACCTCGTGGAAGCGGCGATGAGCCGCGATCCCCGGGCGCGTCCCTCCGCGGCCGCTTTCGGGGAGGACGCGCGCCGCGTACAGCGCCGCCACGGGTATCCGGTGGGTTCCATGGCGCTGCGTGACGTCCCGCTCGAGGGGCGACCCCACGAGGTGCCGCCGAAGGCGCGCGAATCGCCCGTGCTGGATCGCTCCGGCAATCTCCCGCTCGAATTGACCAGCCTGGTGAATCGGCGGTCCGAGCTGGCGGAGGTGAAGAATCTGCTGGCCACCCAGCGTTTGGTGACCTTGACCGGGATCGGCGGCGTCGGAAAGACGCGGCTGGCGTTACGGGCCGCCGCGCAGACGATGCGGGATTTCGCCGACGGTGTCCGGCTGGTCGATCTGGCCGATGTCTCGGATGCCGAGATACTCGTCGAGAATGTCGCCGCGGCGGTGGGGGTGCGCGACGAGGCGGCGGTCCCGTTGATCGACGTGCTGGTGAAATTCCTCTGCACCCGGAACATGCTGCTGGTGCTGGACAACTGCGAACAGCTCGTGCAGGCTGCCGCCGAATTCGCCGAGGAGATGCTGCGGGTATGCCCTGATCTGTGCCTTCTGGTGACCGGCCGGGAGCCGTTGAATGTCGCCGGGGAGGCGGTACTGCGTATTGCGCCGCTCACGGTTCCGGAGCCGGGCCGGGAACCGAGCCTGAAGGCGATGCCCCGGTTCGACTCGGTCAACTTGTTCGCCGAACGCGCCGCCGCGGTGGTGCCGGGGTTCGAACTCGACGAGGACAACAAGGGTGCCGTTGCCGGTATCTGCGCCAGACTCGACGGGCTACCGCTGGCGATCGAACTGGCGGCCGCCCGGATGCGTACGCTGTCGCCGCAGCAGATCCTGCAACGGCTCAACGACCGGTACTCGCTGCTCACCCAGGCCGCGCGCACCGCCCCGTCCCGCCAGCAGACCCTACGGCTGTGTGTCGACTGGAGCTTCGATCTGTGCACCCCGGCAGAACAGCAGCTGTGGTCGCAACTGTCGATGTTCGCGGGCAGTTGTGAACTGGATGCGGTCGAAGGGGTCTGCGATGCCGACACGGCGCCGCTGAGCCTGCTCGACGTGCTGTCGTCGCTGGTGGACAAATCCATCCTGGTCCGCGAGGAATCCGGTACCGTCGTGCGTTTCCGGATGCTGGAGATACTGCGCGACTACGGTCGGCAGAAACTGCGGGAAACCGGCCGGTTCGGGGAGATACGCGTCCGCCACCACAACTGGTACCAACAGCTGATAGCCGATGCCGCGGCCGGGTGGATCAGCGCCGAACAACCGCAGTGGATCGCGCGGCTGGAACGGGACCAGGGCAATCTGCGCGACGCACTCGAATACTGCCTGGCCGAGGACACCCCGACCGCGATCGAAGCCGGACTGTGCACGGCTGCGGGCCTCTACGAGTTCTGGAATTTCCGGGGCTTGTACGGGGAGGGCCGGACCTGGCTGAACCGGCTCCTTTCCCGTCCCGGACCGCATTCGGTACCGGTGCGGATCGAGGCGCTGTGCGCGGCCGGAAAGCTGAATGCGATGCAGGGCGAGTTCCCGGCTGCGGCGGCCCGGCTGCAGGAGGCGCGGGCGTTGGCCGGCAGCGAACTCCGGCCGCCGGCCGGGGCGCAGATCACCTACGCCGAAGGCTTACTGGATCTCGCGCGCGGCGAATCCGACGGTGCCAGACAACATTTCGGACAGGCCGTGGACCTGACCGAATCCGATCCGCACGGTCAGCTCAGGATGAGTGCGCTCGCCCTGCTGGGCTGGGCGTATGAGCAGGCCGGAGATACCCTCCGCGCCGGAGACTTCTACCGGGACGTGCTCGCGGTGACCGAGCCGCGCGGCGAGGTGCTCCACCGCGCGGCAGCGCTGCGCGGACTGGGCGTCACCGAGTGGCGGCGCGGTGCGCGCGAACGCGCCCAGCAGCTGCTCACCGAAGCACTGCGGGTGAACAGCGGATTGAACAGCACGGTGATCACCGTATTCTGTCTCGACGCACTGGCCTGGACATTCGACCCCCGACGCGACGCCGAACGGGCCGCCGTCCTGCTGGGAGCCGCGCACGGACTGACTCCGGCGGGAAGCCAGGTGCCGACGGTCTACGGCAATATGGCCCGCTACCACGAGGAGTGCGAGCAAGCGGCACGTCGAGTCCTGGGCGAGCGCAGGTTCGACACCGCCCGCCGCCGCGGCCTGGCGATGAGCATGGACGCCGCCGTCGCCTACGCGCTCGGAGCACCGGAATCGGCGCCGCCGGCCGGCTCCGCCTCCGGGTCGCTGACCAAACGTGAGCGGCAGGTCGCCGATCTGGTCGCCCAGGGTCTCAGCAACAGGCAGATCGCGGCGAAACTGGTGATCTCGCAGCGCACCGCCCAGAGCCATGTGGAACATATCCTCACCAAACTCGGGTTCACCTCACGCGCACAGATCGCCGCCTGGATCACCGATGCCGGCCAGGACTGAGAGCAGCGTCCCGAACTACCGAGCGGGTTCCACCACCGCGCCGCGATCGCACCGGCGTCAGTAGGAACGCCAATCATCCGCGGCCGCTGCGCCGGAGAACGCCGAGACATGGTCGGCGACCCACTCGGCATACGCACGCGGCGGCCGGCCGAGTACCTGCCGGATATCGTCGGTGAGCACAGCGTTCCCCCCGTCCCGCACGAATGCCTGACCGGCCAGGGCGCCGTCCGCAAAACCTGGAGTGGCGCCGGCAGCGAGCATATGGGCGCGTGCGGCCGCCTCGTCGATATCGGCGACCTCGACACGGCGCCCCAGCGCGGCAGCCACGACGGCGGCCTGATCATGGGTGGTGAGCAGTTCAGGCCCCGTCAGGGTATACAGGCGCCCGGCATGCACCGGGAACAGCAGCGCTTCGACCGCGACAGCGGAGACGTCCCGCGGATCGACCACTGCCTGCGCGCCGGAACCCGAGAGATTGGAGACCGGCTGGTGCGAATGGAGGGCTTGGGCCCAGCTCAGCGTGTTCGAGGCGAACGAGCTGGGGCGCAGGATGGTCCAGTCGGCGCCGCTGGCGCGAACCGCCTGCTCACCCGGTAGATGCCAGGTGCCGACGAGGCCGAGTCCAGGATCACCCGTGCCGATCGCGGACAGTTTCACGATCCGGCGGGCGCCCGCGGCCGAAGCCGCGTTGACGAGGGCGGAATCGGCATCGACTCCTTCCGGGCCGAGCACACCCAGAACGAAAACAGCATCCGCGCCGTCCATGGCCCCCGCGATGGACGTGATATCGGAGTAATCGCCCCGGACCGCCTCCACCCCGCCGGGGAAATCCGCGGTTTCCGGGTTCCGGGTGACAGCACGAACAGGCTCACCACGCGCAGCCAGCAACCGGACGATTTCGCTACCGATGGTGCCCGTAGCACCGGTGATCAGAATCATGGGTACATACGGTGCCGCCGGAACAGGCCCGGCGATAGGAAATTCCGGCACACCCGAATTGCCGGGAGCTGAATACAGTCGAACCGGTGAACACCCCGGAGACGGCGTGGCCGTCCGTGAACACCGACCTGGCCGAAACCGTGGTACCCGCGCCGGAATCGCTGCGGCCATGGCTCACCGAACTCGGGCGGATTCCCGCAGTGCGCGAACTGTCCGAACCGTTCGCCCATCTCCCCCAGGCCACAACCATGATCGTGCTCCGGACCGAGGACCACGGCCCGCGCGACGCTTTGGTCCTGGGGCCCAGAACCAAAGCCTCGTACGCCAAGGCAGACAAGCCCCTGGGCTGCCTGCGGCTACGGCTCGCGGCGGGCGCCACCCCGGCATTGCTCGGAGTGCGGGCCGCCGACCTCACCGACCGGGTGGTCCGGCTCGCCGACCTTCCCGGACCGGCCGCGGAGCTGGCCGCCGAACTGACGCAACTGCACCCCGATGAGCTGCTCCACTACCTGGAACAGCGATTACCGCACCGCGTTCGCGAAAGCCCGACGCAAAGGTCACACCGCGGACTGCTGCACCGGGCAGTCGGCACCGTGTCGACGCAGCCCGCGGATCGGACAGTTCCCGTGCTCGCCCATTCGCTCGCCGTCAGCGAGCGCCAGCTCCGGAACATGTTCATCGCCGGAATCGGAGTCTCCCCCAAACACTATGCGCGGATAGAACGCGTCCGGCGGGTGCTGACCCAGGCCGGCCACTCGCCCTGGTCGCAGCTCGCCGTGCGCGCCGGCTACTACGACCATTCACATATGACCGCCGAATTCCGGACCCTGATGGGCGTCACTCCCAGCTCCTTCCTGAGCGGTACCCGCCCACCAGCGGACCCTTGCCGGCCACTGATACGCGGCTGATCACGCCGCACCTTCGCGAAGAAATATTCGCGGGCGGAAATGCTGTGCGTACGCCATCATTGCGGCCGTGACCCGGAACCGGATCGATATCGCACAGTCCTGTCCACCGAATCGGAGCAACGATGAACACCCCCGAACGACCTGAACGCCCGGACCTGACGGGATGGCGACGGCGGCAGCAACTTCGCCGCTCCAATGCGGCCCAGCCCATCGCCTCCGCCAAGAGCTATCGGCGCAAACCCAAACATCTGCGCGAACGCGAGGTCCGGGATGCCTGGCGGTGACCGCCGTCCGGGAGTTCAGGTGACGAAGCCAGTCGGCCGACCGGTATCACCAGGTATAGAAACTCTGCCCGCTCTTCCTGCCGAGTAGACCGGCCGCGGTTTTGCCATTCGATTTGCCGATTCGCTCGACGTCGGCTGGGATCGGTGCACGTGAGCGGAAACAGGAACGTTTCGATGCCGACCCGCCCGGGCACCCTCGGCCGGCGCGCGCTGTTGCAGGCCGGGGCAGGTGCGGTCGCCGCCGCCAGCATGCTGACAGCACCCGCCGCCCGGGCGGCGACCCAGGTCTTCGGCCACGGGGTCGCGTCGGGCGATCCGCTGCCGGACGGAATGATCCTGTGGACCCGGGTAACCGTCCGCCCGGACGCGGTACCGGGATCCGGTCTCGGCGACCCGGCGACCGTGCGCTGGGAGGTCGCCGCGGACGAGCAGTTCACCGAGATTGTGACGTCCGGAACCACAACCGCCACCGCGGACAGCGACCACACGGTGAAGGTCGATGTACGGGGTCTCGCTCCCGCGCAGTACTACTGGTACCGGTTCACGGCCTTCGGCGAAGAATCGGCCGTGGGCCGCGCCCGGACCGCGCCCGCCGCCGGGGCCACTCCCGCGCGACTGCGCTTCGGGGTGGTGTCGTGCTCGAACTGGGAGGCAGGATATTTTGCCGCCTACCGGCATCTGGCCGGCCGCAACGATCTCGACGCCATCGTCCATCTCGGCGATTACCTTTACGAGTACGCGACGGGGTCCTACGGTGGCCGCTCCGGGTCCGTCCGGCGGCACGACCCGGTGCACGAGATCGTCTCGCTCGCCGACTACCGGATCCGGCACGGACAGTACAAAACCGATCCCGATCTCATGGCGCTGCACGCCCGGCTGCCGTTCATCTGCACCTGGGACGACCACGAATCCGCCGATAATTCCTGGTCCGGGGGCGCCGGCAATCACGACCCGGCCACCGAGGGCGACTGGCCGGCTCGCCGGGCCGCCTCCGTGCGGGCCTATCTGGAATGGATGCCGGTACGGGCGGAGGGCACGGCCGCGGCACCCCGGATCTACCGGAGGTTGCGGTTCGGCACTCTCGCCGAGCTGTCCATGCTGGATCTCCGCAGTTATCGCGATGCCGCGCCACACCTCGGTTCCCCCGGCAGCGACGATCCGGCCCGCAGTATCACCGGTGCGGCGCAGATGGATTGGCTCACGGCCGGGCTGGTATCCGGTTCGGCGCGCTGGCAGCTGGTGGGTAATTCGGTGATGATCTCGCCGCTGGCGTTCCCGCCCATGGATCCGGCTACGACGGCCGCGGTGACCGAGGTTCTCGGGATCCCGCGGGAGGGCCTGGCACCCAACACCGATCAGTGGGACGGGTATACGGCCGACCGGCGGCGCCTGCTGACGGCCCTCACCGACCGGAACGCGACGAATATCGTCTACCTCACCGGTGATATCCACAGTTCGTGGGCGTCGGATGTGCCACTCGACGCAGCGGCCTACCCGAACGGCCCCACCGCGGGGGCGGAGTTCGTGGTCCCGTCGGTGACTTCCCTCGGGATCGGTGATCTGCTGCCCGGCCCGCCTCGCACAGGGTCGGTGGCGCTGGAGCACTCGATCCGGACGCTCAACCGGCATATCCGCTATACCGAACTGGATTCGCACGGTTACGGCGTGGTCGATATCGCCGCCGATCAGGTGCGTATGGAGTGGTTCTACACGGCGGATGTCACCGATCCGGGAACCGGGGTCGCACTCGGCGCGGCCTGGGTCCTGCCCCGTGATGGCCGGCTCCAGCCCGGAACCTGAGGCCACTACCCGGTCGGCGCCACACCCGAGCAAGGCCGGCGCCAGCCCGCTTGTGGAGGACAATGCCGGGAGCGGTGTGCGCGTCGTGCCTGCTTCTGCCACCTGGTCACCAGCCGCCGCTCGACCCGGGCGACACAGGTCTCGACCGTCCCCGCTTGATAGGCAAGTAACTACTTGCCTATAGTCGGTGTGTGCACGACGATCAGGGACCGATCTTCAAAGCACTCGCCGATCCGACCAGGCGGGTAATTCTCGACGAACTGGCCGATCACGACGGTCAGACCCTGTTCGAACTGTGCGGACGACTCACCATGAAACACGGCCTGTCCTCCACCCGGCAGGCGATTTCTCAGCATCTGGACCTGCTCGCCGCCGCGGGGCTGATCCGCACACACCGCGACGGGCGGCACAAATTCCATCATCTCGAGCGCAGCCCACTGCGCCATCTCACCGACCGCTGGCTGGAGGAATAATGTTGCGAATCAATGTCACGAGCGTCTATGTCGACGACCAGAGCAAGGCCCTGCGCTTCTACACCGATGTGCTCGGGTTCCAGAAGAAAACCGATATCCCGGTCGGTGACGCCTCCTGGCTCACCGTGGTATCGCCACTGGACCCGGACGGTGTCGAACTCCTCCTGGAACCGACCGGCCATCCCGCGGCCGCGGTCTACAAACAGGCTCTGATGGAGGACGGGATACCGTTCACCTCGTTCGCCGTTGCCGACCTGCACGCCGAGCACGAGCGGCTACGCGGACTCGGCGTGGAGTTCACCCAGGAACCGGCCGACTACGGCACGGTGATCACCGCGGTATTCGATGACACCTGCGGCAACCTCATTCAGATCGCCCAGGAAAAGTCCGCCTGAATCCGGTCGCCCGGTGCAGGTCCACGGTCACCGTTGCCCACCCGGCGCCGGTGCGGGCGGCGGGGTTTTACGGAGGCGGCGCGGAGCCCTTCACGCGGCGCCAGCGCCCGCGAGTCCCCACTCCCGGGCAAGCAGACGATGCGAGGCCAACCTGTCCTCGTGCCGGTGGGTGACACTGGTGATCACCAGCTCATCGGCACGGGTCAACTGCTGCAGTGCCGACAGCCGCGCGGCGACGGCCGCCGGTGTCCCGACGAACTGGGTGTTCACCCGGTCGTCGACCAGCTGACGCTGATAATCGGTCAGCGGCGGTGCGGTATCCGGGTCCAGGTATTCGGTCGCGCCCGCACCGCTACGGACACTGGCCACCCAGTGTCCGTAGGTGGACGCGAGGTGCCGGGCCCGCGCCTCGCCTTCGGCGACGACCACATCGGCCGATACCACCAGGTAAGGCTCCGGAAACTGCTCCGACGGCCGGAATGCCGTGCGGTAACCTGCCACGGTTTCCAGGATGGTCCCCGGCGATACATGGTAGTTCGCGACGAACGGCAGTCCGAGGCGACCCGCCAGCTGCGCACTCTCCCCACCGCTGCTACCGAACAGCCAGACCTGCACACCCGCCCCTTCTCCCGGTACAGCACGCAGGTGAATCCCGTCGGCGGTCGTGTACGTCCCGGCGAGCAGTGCGCGGATCTCGGCGACCTGCTCGGCGTAGTCCAGCGGTTCGGCTCCGGGCAGCCGGAGGGCTTCGAGTGAGGCTGCCAGCCGGCTCGTATCCCGGATCTGCGCGGGCGAGAACGGGGGCGGGACCACCACGCCGTCGCGCACCACGGTCGGCCGCGGTGGCGGCGGGGTGCCCGGGGCGCGCAACTGCGGAAGGCGATGCGCGGAACGCCCCAGCCCGAGGTCCAGCCGGCCGGGGTACAGCGCGTCGACGGTGCCGAAGGCCTCCACCACCGACGCCGAGGTCCGGTAGCCCGCCTGGACGGCGGCGGAACCGACCCGGATGGTCTCGGTGGCGGCGGCGATGAGCGCGATCAGTTCAGTGGGCGCCGACGACGCCACCGCCACGAAATGATGTTCGGCGACCCAGTACCGCCGGTACCCCCAGGCTTCGGCGTGACGGGCGAGATCGATGGTGTTGCGGATCGCGCCCCGCGCATCCGACCCCGTGCTGATCGGCGAAAGGTCCAGGACCGACAATGGAGTGGTCATGAGGCACGCACCTGATCCGCGGCACGGCGCGGAAGGCGCAGGCCCAGATGTTCGCGCAGCGTCGTACCCCGGTATTCGGTGCGGAAGCTACCGCGGTCCTGCAACTCCGGCACGACTCTGTCGACGAATTCGTCCAGACCGGCGGGAGTGAGGTGGGGTACGAGGATGAATCCGTCGGCTGCGTCGGCCTGTACGTAGCGGTCGATCTCCGCCGCTACGGCGGCGGGTGTGCCCACGAACTGCTGGCGAGCGGTGACCTCGATAACGAGTTCCCGGATGCTCAATTTCTCCGCCTCGGCCCGCGCCCGCCACTGGCGCACCAGGGCTTCGGGGTCCCTGGTGTGCCGGACCCGGCCGCGGGTGATGGTCACATCATCGAGCGGCGCGAGATCCGGAAGAGGACCGTCGGGGTCGTAGGCGGACAGATCGCGACCCCACACCTGCTCGAGGAAGGAGATCGCGGTCTGTGCGCTCACCTGCTTCAGCCGGATCTCCCGGGCCCGTTCCTCGGCATCGGCGGCGCTGTCGCCGAGAACGAAGGTGGCGGCGGGCAGGATCAGCAGGTCGCCGGGGTCGCGGCCGTACTTGGCGAGCCGCTTCTTCATATCGGTGTAGAACTGTTGTCCCGCTTCGAGTTCCCCGTGCCGGCTGAAGATCGCGTCCGCGGTGGCGGCGCCGAATTCCCGGCCCTCATCGGAATCCCCGGCCTGAAGTTGTACGGGATACCCCTGGGGGCTGCGCGGCAGGACGAAGGCGCCGGAAATATCGAATTGTTCGCTGCGGTAACGAAACTCGGGAATCGGGCGGGCGAAGATGCCACGGTCGCGGTCGACGACCAGAGTGTCGGCAGGCCAGCTGTCCCACAGTGTGCGGGTGGCGGCGACAACCTCGGCGGCACGCGCATAGCGCTGGGCATGGTCGAGGTAGCCGCCGCGGCGGAAGTTCTCCCCGGTGAACGCATCGGACGAGGTCACTGCGTTCCAGGCCGCCCGGCCGCCCGAGAGGTGATCCAATGTGGCGAACTGTTTCGCCAGTTCGAACGGTTCGTTGAAGGTGGTGTTGATGGTGCCGGCCAGGCCCAGCCGCGTCGTGACAGCGGCAAGGGCGTTGAGGACCGTCAAGGTGTCGGGCCGGCCGACCACGTCCAGATCGTGGATGCGGCCGCGATGCTCACGCAACCGCAGCCCTTCGGCGAGGAAGAAGAAATCGAACAGCCCGCGCTCGGCCGTGCGGGCCAGGTGGGCGAACGAACCGAAATCGATCTGGCTGCCGGATTCGGGATCGTTCCACACCGTAGTGTTGTTGACGCCGGGGAAATGGGCGGCGAGATGGATCTGTTTGCCGGGCTTACGTATCGACACGATCATGCCCTTTCGGTCGCATAACGGTTCAGTGGCCGCGGCAGCCCCAGGCGGCCGCGCAAGGACAGCAGCGGAGCGGGTATCCGGTCCAGGAACGCGGCCTGTGCCAGTGGCTTCAGGACCAGGCCGTCGGCGGAGCATGCGTGCTCGGCCTGCGCGACGAGCTCGCGCAGGGTGTCCGGGGTGCCGATATGACGCAACGTGCCCGGTGCCGGTCCGGTGGTCCAGGCGTCCAGCTCCCCTATCTCCGCTGCTGCGGCGGCAGCCGACTCCCCGAGATGGACCTCGATATCGAGCAGTACCCGGATCAGGTTCGGATCCCGGCCCGCAGCGGCGGTGGCCGCGCGGAGCACCGATCTGGTCTCGGCCGCCGTCATGAGATCAGGGGCAGTGATGCGGAGGAGGTCGGCGCGCTGCACAGCGACGCGGGTGGCGTGCGGGTCGTCTGCCCGGACCGCGATCAACGGTTGCCCCTGGGGCGGACGCGGAGTGATCGAGGGCACCTTCACCGAGAAATGCTCCCCGGTGAAATTGATGTAGTGCAGTTTGCCGCGGTCGATGAACCGGCCCGTCGGCGTATCGCGGATCTCCGCGTCGTCCTCCCAGCTGTCCCACAGCCGGGTGACCACCTCGATCGCATCGTCCGCCTCCTGCCACAGCGAAGAGCCGGGCTGTTCCGGTTTGCGACCGAACAGCCGGGTCTGCTCGGTACCGGTCGAGACCGTCACCTCCCAGCCCGCCCGGCCGCCCGACGCGTAGTCCAGGCTCGCCACGGCCTTCGACAGATGGAACGGTTCGGCATGGGTGACCGGGCTCTGCGGGATCAGGCCGATCCGGGTGGTCACCGGCGCGACTCGCGCGGCGATACCGACCGCGTCGAGCCGGCCGCGTACCTCCCCCGATTGCAGCGCGCACGAATCCGGCAGGAATACCAGGTCTATCCCGGCTCGTTCGGCGGCGGTGACCGCGTCGACCCAGAATCCGGGTGTGAACAGGTCCTGTGCCCGTGAATCCGGGCGCCGCCACGATGCGGGATGCGCGCCGGTACCGTCCAGTTCGACGGCCAGCAGCAACGGGGAAACGTGCGGCATCACGCGGTCCTTTCCGTCGGCCCGTAGCGCCGCCCGGCGCCGGGAATCGCGAGCAGCAGCTCGCGGGTGTAATCGTGTTCCGGGGCTTCGAAAACCTCGATGGTCGGACCGGTCTCGACGATCCGCCCGGCGCGCATCACCGCGACACGATCGCTGATATCGCGGACCACCGCCAGATCGTGGGAGATGAACAAATAGCTCAACCCCAGCTCCGACTGCAACTCACCGAGCAGCTCCAGAATCTGCTCCTGCACCGAAACATCCAGGGCGGATACGGGTTCGTCGAGCACCACCAGATCCGGGCGTAAGGCCAGCGCGCGGGCAATGGCCACGCGCTGGCGCTGGCCGCCCGACAATTCGGCCGGCCGCCGCCGGGCGAAGGAGCCCGGGAGCGCCACCCGGTCGAGTAGTCCGGCGACCCTGTCCTGGCGCGTGGTCCGCGTACCGACGCCGAATGCCTGCAACGGTTCGGCAATGATCCGCTCTACGGTGAGCTTCGGATTCAGTGACGCATAGGGGTTCTGGTACACGATCTGAACGCGCCGCCGCCATGCCCGTAACCGCGCTCCGCGCAGCGCACCGATATCGATACCACCGAACTCGACGGTGCCGCGATCGGGTGCTTCCAGCCGGGCGACGATCCGGGCGGTCGTGGATTTTCCGGATCCCGATTCGCCCACCACAGCCAATGTCTCACCACGGTCGATTGTCAGCGAGACATCGTCTACCGCGGCGATCGTATTACCGCGCGCCACGCGGAAGGTCTTGTGCAGTCCTCGGGCCGACAGCAGCGGTGTGCCGGCCCGCTCACGAACGGACCGCCGGGGCCGGTGCGCCCCCCACGCCGCGTCCAGCAGGCGGCGCGTGTAGTCGTCGCGGGGTTCGGTGAGCACCTCCGCGGCCGTGCCGGCTTCCACGATCCGGCCGTGCCGCAGCACCACGATCCGGTCGGCGCGGTCGGCGGCGACGCCGAGATCATGGGTGATCAGCAGTACCGACGTACCGTATTCGGTGGTCCGGCCGGACAAATGATCCAGGATGCGCCGCTGCACGGTGACATCCAGTGCACTGGTCGGCTCGTCGGCGATCACCAGGCGCGGTCGGCAGGCCAGCGCGATCCCGATCAGCACGCGCTGGCACTGGCCGCCCGACAGGTCCTGCGGGAATTGCCGGACGCGTAGTCCGGGCCGGTCGATCCCGGCTTCGGCCAGGATCCGCACTGCTTCGTCCCACGCGGTTCGCCGGTCCGCGCGGCCGTGGATCCGCAGGGTTTCCGCGATCTGGTCGCCGATTCGCAGCACCGGGTTCAGTGAGACCACCGGGTCTTGCGGAACAAGCCCGATCTGGGCGCCGCGCAGCCGCCGCCACGCCCGCGGCGACAGCCGGTCGATACGCCGGCCACCGAAAGTGACGGTACCGGCGGTGACCGCTCCCCCGCCGCTCAGCAGGCCGATCACCGCATGCGCCAGACTGGATTTCCCGGAACCGGACTCGCCCACGAGCGCAACCGTTTCTCCGGCATGGATCGTGAGCGACACATCATCGACCGCCGTGGTGGATTCACCACCGGTGCGGTATTCGACCCGCAGGTGGTCCACCTGTAGAACCGGGGCCCGGGCCGCAGCGGTGATGCCGTTTGCGGCAGCTGCGTCGGGACTCCTCACAACGACCATCCGGAAAAATAGGCGTGTGGCATCCGTTCGGCCAGGCGAGCAATGAAGGACCAGCCCTCACGAAAGAAGCTCCGCAGCCGTACCAGCGCCGCACTCACCGGATCGGCCGCCGGCCTCGATGCCGTACCGGCAGACCTGGCCAAACCCGCGACCGGCCGCTCCGGGTATTCGCCGCGACAGCGCGCCGCCCTGTTCGTGGTGGGAATACGGCGCGGTCGGGACGAGAACGCAGCGGCCTTGATCCGATGCGAGGTGTGCCGCGCCGAGGCGGGGCCGTATCTGTTCATCGCAGTCCTTCCCCGGCGAGTGCCCGGCCCAGGCGCTGCGTCGCGAGCACCAGCGCGACGATGACGAGACCGGGCAGAGTGGTGAGCCACCATGCGGTGGCCAGATAGTTGCGCCCTTCCGAAATCAGCGAGCCCCATTCCGGAGTGGGCGGTGCGGCGCCGTATCCGAGGAAGCTCAGCGAGGAGACGGCGAGCACGGCGAGACCGAATTCCACGGCAGTCAGGGCCGCCACCGGCGCGTAGGCATTGCGCAGGACGTGCCGCACGAGCACCACGTACCAGCGGACACCCGATGCGTAGGCGGCCTCCACATAGGGGGCGCCGCGCACACGGAGTACTTCCGCGCGCATCACCCGGGCGAACCGCGCGATGAGCGCCACCCCCACCGCGAGCGCCACATTGCCGGTGCCGAACCCGA
Organism: Nocardia speluncae NBRC 108251; assembly: GCF_001613245.1. GTDB lineage: Bacteria > Actinomycetota > Actinomycetes > Mycobacteriales > Mycobacteriaceae > Nocardia > Nocardia speluncae. The sequence goes on from NZ_BDBZ01000002.1 coordinate 222,168, forward strand.
GGACCGTGACGAGCGCCAGCGACATCAGGAGCTCCGGAATCGACAGCAGCACATCCACGCCACGCATCAGCACCGTGTCGACGGTGCCGCCCACCACCCCGGACAGCAGCCCGAGCAGTGAACCGGCGACCAGCCCGATCGCGACCGCGAGCACCGTCGCAGTCAACGACAGACCTGCCCCGTGCACGACCCGGGTGTAGAGGTCACGACCCAGATTGTCGGTGCCGAACCAATGCTCGGCGCCGGGTTCCTGGAACTTCTCGCTCGGCACGCCGCTGCGCGGATCGCCCCCGGCGAACACCCGGGGAGCCGCTGCCCAGCCGAGCACCAGCACAATGATGCCCGCCGACACCAGAACACCCACCGCCGGCCGTGGACGCCGCACACGGATTCGCTCCAGCAGCGACCTCACACCCCGGTGTGGTGACGGTGCCGCGTCTCGGCGCACCGCAACCGGGTCTGCGGGCGTCTTCACCGCGTCAGGCCCTTCCGGTCCCACGGCGGGAGCCAGGCGTTGAGCACCGATTCCCGATCGTGGCACGGTATCGGCAGGCCCCTTCGGCACGCCGGTCTTGCGGGAATCAAGCACCGACCCGCTCCTTCGCCCGGAAATCTTCCGCCACCCGCGCATCCACCAGCGGGTACACCAGGTCCACCAGGAGATTCACCACTACGTACGCCGCCGCCCCGAACAACACGATCCCCTGCACCACCGGTATGTCCTGGTTCAGCACCGAAATCTGGGTGAGGCGGCCGATACCGGCGCGCGCGAACACCGTTTCCACGATCACCGACCCAGCGAGCACTGTTCCCACCCAGATACCCGCGACGGCCAGCGCCGGACCGATCGCCGCGCGTAGGACGTGCCGCCACTGCACCCAGGCCCGGGACGCGCCTTTGGCGAAGGCCATGGCCACAAACGGCTGCTGCCACGTGGTGAGCAGACTGCTGTAGAGCACCTGTGCGGTCACCGCACCCACCGGTATGGCCAGGGTGACCGCGGGCAGCACGGTGCCCGCGAACCCGGTACCGCCGAACGCCGGGACCAGCCGCAACTGGAACGAGAACACCTGCAGCAGGAGTAACCCCACCCAGAAGGTCGGCATGGCGGCACCCACCGGAGGCAGTGCGGTCAGCAGGTCTCGCAACCACCGGCGTTCGGTGTACGCGGCCGCGAAAGCCAGTGTGGCCCCGAATATCAAGGCACCCGCCAGCGCCGACCCGGCCAGGGCCAGGGTCGACGGCAGTGCTTCACCGATGGCAGCCGTAACGCTTTGGCCGGTGGTCAGCGAGTATCCGAGGTCCCCCTGCACGGCATGGGTCAGAGCTGTCCAATACTGTTCCCACACCGGCCGGTCCAGGCCGTATCGGGCCTGCAGTTCGGCGACGGCGGCGGCATCGACCGGCGTTCCCGGGGTCGCGTCTATTGCGAGCTGCACGGGATCGGCGGGCAACAGGTACAGCACTGCGAACGTCACGGTGAACGCCGCCCACAGCACCCCTGCTGCCTGCATCACGCGGATCGCCGCATAGCGTGCCATCACCGTCACCGCCCGCTCAGCCAGGTGTCGTAGAACTGCAACCGCGCCGAGGCCTCGAATTTCAGTTCCCGCACCGTCCCCGCGACGCCGATGGCTTGCGAGAGCTCGATGGTCGGGAGCCACAATCCTTCCGCGAGCACCAACCGCTGCGCTTCGCCGATCAGCCGCGCGCGTTCGGTGGCGTCGACCGTTCGCAGCTGTTCCGACAGCACCGCATCGAGCGCCGGTATCGCGTCCCGGTCGTTGAGATTGCGGCCGTCCAGGCCGAAATTGGTGCGGAGGATATCGCCGTCGGCACGGGTGGTGTTGTAGTAGATGGTGTCGAAGTCCTTGGAGTTCTGCCGCACCGTGTAGTCGGCATTCGAAGCCAGTTCGAGCCGCAGATCGACACCCGCCGCGCGCAATTGCTGCTGCAGCAACTCCAGAACCGCCTGGTTCCCCGCAAATACCTGGCTGAACAGCACGCCGAACGACAGTCGCTGCCCGGCCTTCGCACGGATCCCGTCGGCGCCCGCGATCCAGCCGGCCTCGTCGAGGATGCGCTGTGCGGCGGGCAGATCGAATTCGGTATCCGCGGCGAGGTTCACATACCCCGGTGTTGTGTGGGCGAGCGGGCTGGTCGCGGCCCGGAACTGCGGGCCCAGCACGGTATCGACGAGTTCCTGCCGGTTGATCGCCCGCAGCACCGCGGTCCGCACCGCCCGGTCGCGCAACGGCCCCCGGGTCACATTCGGTTGCAGACCGAAGGTGATTCCGGGATTCGACGCGGTCGCCACCTGTCCGCCCGCGGCCTCGATCTGCGGTACGTCCTGCGGCAGGGCATCGCTGACCGCGTCGAGTTGGCCCGATATCAGGCTGCCGGTACGCACCCCGGACTCCGGCACGACGGTGAATTCGATCCCGTCCGGATACGCCTCACCCTGATGAGCGAATATCGCAGAGCCCCAGGCATATCCGGACCGCTTGGCGAGTGTCACCTTATCGCCCTGGCGGTATTCGGCGTACGTGAACGGGCCGCTGCCGATCGTATCGCCCAGGCACCGCTGCTCGGCCGGCTTCGCGGTGGTCGCGGCGGCGAGAATCGCGAGCTGCGGTGTGGATGTCGCCTGCAAGAACTGGGCGTTGGGCGCGCCGAACCGCACTCGCGCGGTGAGCGCGTCCACCACTTCGGTACCCCGGTAGCCGGCGAGGTAGGTGGCCGCCAGCGGCGCCTTGGCGCCGCCGAGGGTGTGGACAATCGAATCCAGGTTCGCGCGAACCGATTCCGCGGTCAGCGGCGTACCGTCACTGAATGTCACGCCCTCGCGCAGGTGGAAGGTGAACGTGGTGGCGTCCGGGCTCACCTGCCAGCGTTGCGCCAGCCACGGGACGATCTCGCCGGTGGCCGGATCTTGATCGGTCAGTGAATCGGCGATCTGCCGGGTGACGTAGAGCGTCTGGTTGGTACCGCTCTGCGCCGGGTCCGAACAGGTCGGTGCCTGGGACAGGCCGTAACGTAGCGTCCCTCCGGGCTGCGGTGGCCCCGCGGCCCCGCCCTCCCGGCCTGGACCCGCGCAGGCCCCGAGGGCCAGTGTCGCGGCCAGCACCCCCAACAGGGCAACGGTTCGTTTCATCGCGCACTCCGCATCGCGCCGTTCCGCACACTCGGTCCGGCTTCGTGGCGCCGGGACTCCTCAACAGCAGATCCCTGACGTAGGGAGAACGGTAGGCAGACAGCTGCGGTGAGTCGCCGGTCTCGCTCAGCCTGAATCCAAACTCCGGACAGGCGGCATTCGCTCACCCATCGGCAAACCGGTCCTCACCGGATGCGCGAGATTCGCCATCGTGGTCCACCGGCCGTACTGCGCGGCAATCTGCCCGGGCGTCGCGTTGCCGATTCGTTCTTCGAGGATATGGAACGGGCTGTCAGCGGGGTTCTGCGCGCCACCCGGCAAGCAGACGGGGGGCGGTCAGGCCGTGTAGCCCCCATCGATGTCCAACGTCTGACCGGAGATGAAGTCCGCCCGATCCGAGGCCAGGAAGGCTGCCGCTTCGGCGATATCCTGGGCATCGCCGAAGCGGCGCAGGGGGATATTGCCCCGGGCGATCTCGAGCGCCGATTCCTCGAGGTCGCCGGAACCGATCAATCGTTCGGCCATCCCATCGGTGAGCATGCCCGGTCCGATACAGTTGACCCGCACCCCGTAGCGCCCCTCCTCCACGGCCAGCCCCCGGGCCACCGCCTCCACCGCCCCCTTCGTCCCGGCGGACAGCCCGTCCCGGACCGGGTATCTCCGGGTAGCGGCAGTGGTGACAGCGACCACGGCGCCGCGCGACTCCCGGAGCAGCGGCAGCGTGGCGTGCATCAGATTGAAAAATGCCGCCGAATCGCCGAGCAGCTGGTCTCGGTACTGCTGCGGCGAGACCCTGCTCAGGTGGACCATCGGGACATGAGGGCCGGCGGCGTACACCACTGTGTGCAGGCCACCGAAGTGTTCACGGAACTGTGTGACGACGTCGGCTACCGCGTCCGGATCCGCCAGGTCCAGCGGCCATGCCCGGCCCGAACGTCCCAGTCGCACAATATCTTCGGTCAGCCGGTCGGCCCCCGCCCGGTTCTTTCGGTAGGTGAACCCGATATCGCTGCCCCGCTGGGCCAGCAAACGCACCACCGCGGCGCCGATTCCACCCGTCCCGCCGGCCACCAGCGCAGCCCCGGGGCGCCCGGAAAACTCGTCCACCATCACGCCTCCCGACCAACCAAGCAATTGCTTGCTTAAGTCTAGCAGCAGGGCGAGCGACCCATGAGCACCGCCGTCTGCCCGCGACATTCCCCGGATTGCAGCAAGCACACACCCGCACCGGCCGCAGCTTCCAGGCCCGGTGACCACAGGTGCCCGCTGACGCCACGCAAGCGCAGCCACCTGCGACCACCCCCTTATGGCCTGCCGTTTTCTCGATGACCGAGTGTTAATGTGAACATATGTTCGAATCCGACGACGACTCCCCCGGGCGTGGTCGCATACGCCAGCCCCCTCGGCCCGGCCTGCGGCCTCGGATCGCCGCGCGGCCGCAGGCGTCGATCCTGCACGCCGATCTGGATTCGTTCTACGCCTCGGTCGAGCAGCGGGATCAGCCGTATCTGCGCGGCAAACCCGTACTCGTGGGCGGCGGGGTCGTACTGGCTGCCAGTTACGAAGCCAAGGCACGTGGAGTGCGGACCCCGATGAACATCGGTCGAGCACTGCAGTTGTGCCCGGAGGCGATCGTGGTTCCGCCGCGGATGCCGGAGTACGCGCAAGCCAGCTCGGATGTGTTCGCGATCTTCTTCGATACCACTCCTGTCGTGGAGGGCGTCTCCATCGACGAAGCGTTCCTCGATGTCGCGGGGCTGCGCCGGGTCGCCGGGGAACCGCGTGCCATCGCGCGGGAGCTGCGGGTACGGGTGCGGCGCGAAGTCGGCCTGCCTATTTCGGTCGGTATCGCGGGCACCAAATTCCTGGCCAAGGTCGCCAGTGCGGTATCGAAGCCGGATGGATTACTGCTGGTGGAACACGGCGGCGAACTCGATTTCCTGCATCCGCTTCCGGTACAACGACTCTGGGGCGTGGGGCCGGTGACAACGAAAGCCCTGCGCGCGCACGGTATCGAACGGATCGGACAGCTGGCCGAACTCGGCGAGCAGGGGCTGAGGCCGATCGTCGGCCGGGCGGCTGCCCGGCATCTGCACGCCCTGGCCTGGGCGCGCGACCCACGCCGCGTGGAATCCGGGCGACGGCGCCGGTCGATCGGCGCGCAACGGGCACTCGGCCGCAGGTCGCGGACCCCGGACGAAATCGAGGCGTATCTGCACGGCCTCACCGATCGTCTCGCCCGGCGACTCCGGAAGGCAGACCGGGCCTGCCGGACAGTGGTGCTGCGTTTGCGTTTCGACGATTTCGGCCGCGCCACCCGTTCGCACACTCTGCCCGATTCCACCGATCACACCGAAACGATCCTGCGCGCGGCACGTGGCCTACTGACCGCGGCCATGCCGCTGATCCACGAACGCGGGCTCACCCTCATCGGGTTGGCGCTGACCAATCTGGACGACGCGGACCCGCGCCAGCTCACGCTGCCGTTGAATCACGATCCCGGCCCGGAATTGGATACGGCACTGGACCGGGTTCGCACCCGATTCGGGTCGAGTGCCGTCACTCGCGCCGCACTCCTCGGCCCGGGTGAAGGACTTTCGGTTCCGCTGTTGCCCGACTGATCACGGCTCCTGCTTCGTGCGCGTGGCCGGCGCCGAGAGCTGAACAGTTGCCCAACCACATCTGGACGAACGTTCAACAGTGTGGTTCGCTGCCACTCGACAGGAAAGGAACCGCGATGGCAGCGACACCCGAACCCCACACCGCCGCGAGCCCGTCCGGCGACCGGCCCGCAGCCCTTCCGCGCCGGACCGTGCTGGCAGGTGCCGCGGCGGGGACGTTCGCCCTCGGCGCGGTCAGCACATTCGGCTCCGGCGCCCCCGCGACAGCGGCGCCCGGATCCGGCGAATATCTGATCGGGATGGGAATTTCCGATATCACCGGACCCGCAGCCGAATGCGGCATGATGGGGTACTCCCAGCAGGACCAGACCTCCGCCGGAATCCATCTACGGCCCCGCGCCCGCGCGTTCGTCATCGCCGCCGGCACCGAACGGGTGGTGTTCGCGGTCGCGGAGAACGCGATGATATTCCAGTCGGTGCACCGGGGCGTGCTCACCGAACTGGCGCAGCGGTTCGGCGGTCTCTACACCGAGCGCAATGTGCTGCTCACCTCCACGCATTCGCATGCCGTCTGTGGCGGCGCGGCACACGATTACGCCTACAACCTGTCCATTCTGGGCTTCCAGCAGCAGGTCTACGATGCCGAGGTCGGCGGGCTGGTCGAGGCCATCGCCGCAGCACATGCCGATCTGGCGCCCGCAACCTTGGCGCTGGGCCGTTCCGAATTGCACGACGCGAGCGTGAACCGCTCCCGGATCGCATTCGATCGCAACCCCACCGCGGACACAACGCATTTCCCCGGCGCCATCGACCCGGCCGTCACCGCCCTGTCGATCGACCGGGGCGGGCGGCCGGCGGGTGCGATCACCTGGTTCGCCACCCACAACACGTCGATGACGAACAAGAACCGGCTGATCAGCTCCGACAACAAGGGTTACGCGGCCTTCACCTGCGAACACACCCGGCACGGTGTCCGCTACCTCGACGACGGACCACCCGATTTCGTCGCCGCCTTCGCGCAGACCAATGCCGGCGATATGTCGCCGAACCTGAATCTGCAACCGGGTTCCGGGCCCACCGAGAACGAGTTCGACAACACCCGGATCATCGGTGAACGGCAGTACAACGCCTCCCACGCGGCCCTGGCCGCGGCTCGTCCGCTGACAGGTCCGGTGGGGTCGGTGTTCTGCTATATCGATCTCGCCGATATCGCGGTGGACGGCCGGTTCACCCCGGACGGCGTCGCCCGCCGGACAGCGCCGGCCGCCGCCGGTGTCTCCCTGCTGGCGGGCAGTATCGAAGACGGACCGGGTCTGCCCGGCGCGCCGATCCCGGAGGGTGTCCGCAATCCTCTCGTCGACGCACTGGGCGACCCGCGCCTACCGGCGCCCGGGTGGCTCGCCGATGCCCAGGCCCCCAAAGCGATCGCGGTGCCGTTCAGTCTCTTGCCTCCGGCGCCGTGGGTGCCCAATATCGTGCCGATCCAGATCGTGCGGATCGGTGAGTTGTATCTGGCCGCGGCCGGTGGCGAATTCACCATTGTCGCGGGCCTGCGGGTGCGCCGGGCCGTGGCGGCGGTACTCGGCGTGGATATCGCACAGGTCCTGCTGCAGGGGTATGCCAACGCGTACCACGAGTACGTCACGACCCCGGAGGAATACGACGCTCAGCAGTACGAAGGCGCCTCCACGCTGTTCGGCCGCTACACGCTGCCCGCCTACGAGCAGGAATTCACCCGCCTCGCTACGGCGCTGGCCGCGGGCACGACTGTCGCGCGCGGTCCGGCCCCGCGCGATATCTCGCATCTGCAGCCGAATTTCGTTCCCGCGCCGGGCCCCGATACCGCACCGCCCGGATCCGATTTCGGTGCGGTGCTCACTCAACCGGCACCCTCCTACACCGCGGGTACCCGGGCAACCGTGGAGTTCGTCTCCGGCCATCCCAAGCACAATCCACGGCGTAACGGCACCTTCCTCGAAGTGCAGCGGTCGATGGGCGGCGAATGGACCCGGATCGCCAACGAGGGCGAATGGAATGTGCGATTCCACTGGAGCAAGCGCCCACCGGCGACCTCCATCGCGACATTCACCTGGGACATCCCCGGAGACACCCCGGCCGGGCGGTACCGCTTCGTCCATCGGGCCGACCGCCTGTCCGCCGAGGGAACCCTGCACCCCATCGACGGCACCAGCAGCGAATTCGATATCCGCTGATCACCGACTACCTAGGCCCGATCGAGGTCGCGACTACCGGCGGCGCAGGGTAGAAAGTCCGGTCTCACGCCAGCCACGGACATTACCGGTGAATGCGAGGCCCGGGGTTCAGTGGCGCCGGCAATCCGGATCCGGGGTGCGATCAACCCCGGAGCGCAGGCTCACCGACCCGGGCCGGTAGTTGCTGTTCACAGACCGCCTCCACGAATTCACCGGTCTGCCTCTCCGATACACCGTGGGCAATATCGGCCTCGGTGATGATCCCGACCAGCCGACCGTGTTCGGTGACGGGCAGGCGACGGATCTGGTATTGCTGCATCAGCGCCAGTATCGCCCCGGATTCCGTACCCGCTTCGACGCTGCGCAGTTCGTCGCCCTGCGCGAACTCTCCGGCGGTCGCGGTAGTGGGATTACGCCCCAACGCCAGGCAGTTCACCACGATATCCCGGTCGGTGACGATTCCGACCGGATGTCCTTCCCCGTCGCAGATCGGCAGCGCCCCGATATCGCGCTGTCGCATCTGCTGAGCAGCGGTGTCCATGGTGTCGCGTACACCGATGGTCACCACATCGGTGTGCATGAGCTCGCGTGCTGTGATCATCGTGCTCTCCTTCCACCGGGATGCAACCTGCGGAGTTCCTCCTCGCTACGGTGGCGAATGTTCTAATCCATAGTCCGCGCCGGTGTGGTCGCTGTCCAGACTCTGCCGATATCCGGCCGGACGCTGGAGCGATCCGGCCGCGAGGAGCTGTTATCGGCACCGCGGACACCTGAGTGCCCACCGGGTCGGAGCCATGACAGTGTATAAACGCAACATTTGTCGCTTCAGCGGTCGAGGTCCGCCTGCCGCTGCCCACCGGGGCGCACCGATTCAAGATCACGTAGTCCCACCGGCCAGGGTCTTTCGGCCCCTACGGCACAGGACCATCGCCCGCATCCGCCGCCATGTGCCACGTTCTAGTGTCGGCGACGAGTCTGTATAGACCGGTTGCCCTCTCCAGTCCGGAACCAGGTGGTCGAGGGCAGCCGGCCGCCGCACGAAAGGAAACCCCGTGACCGCGTGCACGCGAGCCCCCGTTGTCGTCGGCATAGACGGGTCGTCCGGATCGATGGCTGCGCTGTGGTGGGCGGCGCGTACCGCCGCCCGTCATCGGGCCGCGCTGCACCTGGTGTCCGCGATCGGCATCCCCGACGATCCCGACCTCCCCCACGGCGATGCCACCTTCGACGATCGGACCCTACGCGCGGATGCGGCAATACTGCTGTCCACCGCCCAGGGGCTCGCGCGCGACCGCGCCGGAGCCGAGTTGGATATCGTCTGCACGGTAGCCGACGCCCGGCCGGAGACAGCGCTCATCGGCTGCTCCGAGGATGCCCGCATGGTCGTTGTCGGAGTTCGTGGTGTCGGGGCCGTCGGGCGGGGTGTGCTCGGTTCGGTCAGCACCTCCCTGGCCCGCCACGCCCGCTGCCCGGTCGCCGTGATCCCCGCACCCGACAGCGGTGTAGCCGATCTCCCGCCCCGGCCCGTCGTGGTGGGAGTCGACGGGTCCGCCTGCGGCGCCGAAGCTGTCCGGCTCTCCTTCGAGGAGGCGTCGCGGCGTTCCGTCGGGATCGTCGCGGTCACCACCTGGTCGGAGCTCTCTCCGCACGGATCCCGCGCCGTCATGCACGCGCGGGCGCGCGCCCTGCAATCGAAGACCCTGGCCGAGCAGGCCGAATGGTATCCCGATGTGCCCGTCACCCAGGTCGTCGTCGAGGACCGGCCGGCCCGGCGCATCCTGGCCGAGTCGGACAGCGCCCAGCTGGTGGTCGTCGGCAGTCACGGCCGCGGCGGATTCGCGGGTATGACCCTCGGCTCCGTCGGCCAGGCCGTCCTGCACGGCACACAGGTCCCGTTGATCGTCACTCGCCCCCGGGACTGATCGAACTCCCGCTGCGGCCCCCTCCCGTCTAAGCTTGGACAGGACTCGGGAGAGGGGGCTCGGTGTGATCACGGTGTTCCTGGTCGACGACCACGAAATCGTCCGGCGCGGCGTGGCCGACCTCATCGACGCCGAAGCCGATATGGAAGTCATCGGCGAGGCCGGCGATGTGGCGCGGGCCCTGGCCCGTATTCCCGCGCTGCGCCCCGATGTGGCGGTCCTCGATGTACGACTGCCCGACGGCAACGGCATCGAGCTGTGCCGCGAATTGCGCTCGGCCCGCCCGGATCTGCCGTGCCTCATTCTCACCTCGTTCACCGACGAGCAGGCCATGCTGGACGCCATCCTGGCCGGCGCGCGCGGGTATGTCGTCAAGGACATCACCACGCTCGCACTCATCAGCGCCATTCGCGATATCGCCGCGGGCCGTTCGCTGCTCGACAACCGCGCCGCGGCCGCGCTCATGCGCAGACTCCGGTCCGAGACCGAGGCCGATTCGGGCCCACTGTCCGGGCTGACCGATCGGGAAAGGGCCCTGCTTGCCCTGCTCGGTGAGGGGATGACCAACCGCCAGATCGCCGAGCGATTGTCGCTGGCGGAGAAGACTGTCAAGAACTATGTGTCGAGGTTGCTGTCCAAACTCGGAGTGGAGCGGCGCACCCAGGCGGCAATACTGGCCACGAAATATCAGAATCGGGCCTGAAACCGCGACTACCCCAACCGGATCGCCGCCGAATCCGGAAGGTCGATGGCAGAATACGTCAGTGACGGAACATCACCGGGGCGGGGGCATGGGCGTGCGGAGAGCGGTTTCCATCGGGGCGGAGCGGACACCGGTTTCGGAAACGCTGTCACAGTTCCGGCTCCGTGAACTGCTGCTGGAAATGCAGGACCGGATAGCGCAGATCATCGACGTCCGCGACCGGATGGACCGGCTGATCGAAGCGATGCTCGTCATCACTGCCGAACTGAATCTGGACGAAACCCTGCGCACCATCGTGCATACCGCCATCGAACTCGTGGACGCCCGGTACGGCGCGCTGGGTGTGCGCGATACCGAGCAGAGCGGTCACGAGCTGGCCGAATTCATCCACGAAGGGATCGATGTCGAAACGCATACGCGGATAGGTCATCTCCCCCGCGGCCACGGGATGCTCGGTCTGCTGTTCCAGCAACCCGAACCGATTCGGCTCACCGACCTGTCGGACCACCCGTCCTCGGTCGGGTTCCCGGCGCAGCATCCGCCGATGCGCAGCTTCCTCGGTGTGCCCGTCAAGGTGCGCGACGAAGTGTTCGGCAACCTGTATCTGACCGAGAAGTCCGGCGGCCACCCGTTCACCGAGGACGATGAGGTCGTCGTCCAGGCGCTGGCTGCGGCGGCCGGTATCGCGATCGAGAACGCCTATCTCTACGAGCAGTCCCGGGTCCGCCAGCGCTGGCTGGAGGCCACCAAGAATGTCGCCACCGAACTGCTCGAGCGCGGTGAACCCGACGACGTTCTCGATCTGGTCGTCGATCGCGCACTGGCACTGACCGATTCGGCCTACACGTTCATCGCACTCCCGGAGGAGCCCGATCTGCCCACGCACGAGATCGGTGAACTCGTGGTCGTGGCCGCCGCCGGGGCCGACGGCGCCACCCTGACGGGGCAGCGAATCGGGCTGCACGGGTCGCATTCCGGTAGGGCGTTCCGGCAGGGCCGGCCGGTCACGGCGGACCGGCCCGATTCACCGCCGCACCCGGATATCGGCGACGACGCGTGCCCGACCCTCACGCTCCCGCTGCGGGCCGGCGGAACACCGATCGGCGTGCTCACCATGGTCCGGCCGTCCGGCGCGCGCCCACTCAACGATCACGCGAAAACGATGATGCTCGTGATCGCCGACCAGGCGGCTCTCGCATTGCAGCTCGCGGCGAGCCAACGCCGGATGCGCGAACTCGATGTGGTCGCCGATCGCGACCGGATCGCGCGCGATCTGCACGATCACGTCATCCAGCGTTTGTTCGCGGTGGGCCTGTCTTTGCAAGGCACCCTGCAGCGGGCCCGCACACCGGAGGTCCGTGACAGGCTGAGCTCCACGATCGACGATATCCAGGACATCGTGCAGGATATCCGGCACTCGATCTTCGATCTGCACAGCGGCACCGTCGATCTGCGCCGGCATCTGCACCGGTTGTTCGAGGAGATGACCGCGGAAACAGACCTGCGCACCAACCTGCGGATGACCGGCCCCGTCACCGTTCTCGGGCCGCCGCTGTCCGACGATGTGGAAGCGGTGCTGCGGGAAACCGTCAGCAACGCCGTCCGGCATGCACAGGCGTCCGCCCTTTCGGTCGAACTGCGTGTCGGCGACGATGTCACGGTCGTGGTCAGCGACAACGGGACGGGAATATCCCCCGATATCGGCCGGCGTAGCGGCCTGGCGAACCTGACCGCTCGCGCCGCGGCCGCGGGAGGGCACTGCGATATCGAACCGATCCCCGGCGGGGGAACTACCGTGCGCTGGCAAGCACCCTTACCGTAACCCGCGCCGACGGGCTACTCCGGATAGTCACGCCCATCCAAACCGGCAAGAGGAGCTCGATCAACCGAGTCCCCGGGAACTGTTCCCGCGCAACGAGTTCTCGGGCGCGCTCGGCGACCGGCCCACGGGCAGGGTGCGGTCGAACAGTGCCAGCAGTTCGCGGTAGTGCCGTTCGGCGGCCGCGGGGTCGTGGGCGGCGGTGTCCGCCTGGGTGAAGCCGTGCTGGGCGCCCGGATAGACCTCGGTGCGGTAGCGGACGCCGGCGGTGGCCAGCGCCTCGTCGAACCGGGCGATATGTTCCGGAGTCATATGGTCGTCCTCGCCGGCGTGCGCGAAGTACAGTTCCGCAGTGATGTTTCCGGCCGCCAGGTGCGGACTGTCCGGGGTATCGGTGACGAGCGGCCCGCCGTGGAATCCGGCCACCGCCGCGACCCGGCCGGGGAACATGGCGGCGATCAGCACCGCCAGTCGCGCGCCCATACAGTAACCGGTGACCCCGGCCTTCCCCTCGGCCACCTGCGGCGCTGCCGCCAGCCACTCGAGGTAGGCGGCGGCATCCGAACGCAGAAGCTCGGGTGTGAGCTCGCGGATCATCGGGATAACCTCCTGGAAGATCTCGGGCCGCTGCGCCGGGTCGATGAGCTCCGGCAGTTCGATCACCGGTGCGCGCCCGTGCCGGTAGTAGGCGTTCGGCAGCAGAACTGTGTAGCCGTGGGCGGCGATACGGTCGGCCAGCGCACGCAGACCGGGCCGCACGCCGAAACCGTCCTGGATCACCAGCACTCCCGGATGGGGATTGCCGTCATCGGGGTGGGCGATGTACGCGTCGGCGACACCATCGGGTGTCCGCACATCGACCTGCATACCCTGTATTGACATCATCATCGAATCCTTCTGTCGTAGTTGATATTCCGCAATCAACTCGACGAAGGCGGAGCCCGGGCACTACGGCGGGTCCCTCGACGGCACAGCGGGCCCGGACCGGCCCGCACGGCGCTCAGCAGAGCACCGGGTAACCCCTCCGTGTGTGGCGAATCGCCGTCCCGGTAGTCATCGCCGCAGAGACTAGCAACGGTTGCCGATGGCGCGATCTGTGGGGTGTATGTCGTTGACGCCATCCGCGGTAGAGCGGAAGGGTGGCACTGTGCAGCAACGCCGTGTCGTATTCGTCGTATTCGACGATTTCCAAGCGCTCGACCTGGTCGGCCCTTACGAGGTCTTCCAAGGCAGCGGCGAGTACGACTGCCGAGTCGTGGCCTCCCGTCCCGGATGCGTGCGATCCGACAGCGGCCTACCGGTCGGAGTCGACTGCGGTGTGGACGATGTGGACCCGGTGAGCGTGGATACGCTCGTGGTCGTCGGCGGGCCGGGTGTCGAGGCCGCCCGCGATGACACCCACCTCGTGCAGTGGATCCGGGCGGCCGCGGGGGCTCGTCGCGTCGCCTCGGTATGCACCGGTGCGTTCCTCCTCGCCGCGGCGGGCGTACTGGACGGGAAACGGGTGACCACGCATTGGGCGTTCACCACACAACTCGCCCGCGACTACCCCCGGGTCGGCGTCGAACGCGATCCGATTTTCGTGCACGACGCAAACATCTGGTCCTCGGCGGGCGTGACCGCCGGGATGGATCTCGCCCTGGCTCTCGTGGAGGACGATCTCGGCCGCCGGGTCGCCCTCGAACTGGCGCGCTATCTGGTGCTGTTCCTGCGCCGACCGGGCGGACAGACCCAGTTCAGCACGGCACTGTGGCGGCCACAGCCCGCCACCGACCCGGTGCGGGCGGCAGTGGCGGCCATCCACGCCGAACCGGGCGCCCGGCACAGTATCGGCGATCTCGCGGCCCGGGCCGGTTTGAGTTCCCGTCACTTCCAGCGCCGCTTCACTGCCGAACTCGGTGTCGGCCCGGCGACCTATGTCGAGCAGGTGCGAATCGAGGCTGCCCAGAACGCACTGGTCGACGGTATTCCGGTCGACGTCGTCGCCCGGCGCTGCGGTTTCGGTACCGCCGAATCGTTGCGCCGCGCATTCCACCGCAGGCTCGGGGTGTCGCCCTCCGACTACCGGGACCGTTTCCGCTCCACCTCCGCGACCACTGCGTAGTCCGCCCCATCGACCTGAACAACCGTCCCGCCCCGCAGCATCGGCCGGTTCCGGCCGGCCGGTCTCCGCCGCCGTGCGACCACACCGTCCGCATACCCATTCGACCCGAGGAGTTCCCATGTCTCTGGACCTACCGGCCACACCGCTGGCGCTCGCGGCGCACACCGTGATCGACACCGAACTGACCCCGGCCCTGCGCAATCACAGCGTCCGCTCATTCCTGTTCGCCCGAGCCGCGGCCGCCGACCACGGAATGCGGGCGGGTACGGACTACGACGAGGAAATCGTGTACCTCATCTGCGCCCTGCACGATATCGGCCTGGCCGAAGTCGCCAACGGTGACCAGCGGTTCGAGGTCGACGGCGCCGACTACGCCGCAGAATTCCTGGAATCGCAGGGCGTGACCGATGAACGAGTCGACATCATCTGGGATGCCATCGCCGCCCACACCACCGGCCTCAGCGGCTCCCCGGTCTACCGGCGCCGCCGCCCCGCCGCCATCTGGGTCGCCGTCGACGGAATCGCCATCGATATCGGCGGCAGTGCGGACATGGTTCCCGCGGGCTACGCCGACCGGGTACACGCGGACTACCCGCGGCTCGGCGGAATTCGTGCGCTGACACGCCTCGTCGAGAAACAGGCCGTAGCGAATCCCGCAAAGGCGCAACCGGGTTCGCTGCCCGGCGAAATCGTCCGGCTCGCACACCCAGAACTTGTCCCCAACTGGCAGGACATCATCGCCGCGGGCGGCTGGGGCGACTAGCAGCGCACCCGCCCGACCTTCCTCCCTTCCACCCCTCTGTTTCGATCAGCCAGGAGTTTTCCGTGACCGATGCCGGTGTCACTTTCATCAATGTCATCGAACTGCCCGCCGAAGCAGTCGACGATTTCATCGCACAGTGGCGCGGGAGAGTCGACCGAATGCGGTCCGCGCCCGGGTTCCGCGATGTACGCCTGCACCGTGCACTCCTACCGGATTCCCGCTTCCAGCTGATCAATATCGCACACTGGGACACCGCCGAAGATTGCCATACCGCCGGTGTCGACCCTATGGTCACAGCCTCGGTCGCTGAGGCGGAGAGGACCGCTACTGCCCACCCTGGGCTTTACCGGGTGGTCGCCGAAATCAATCCGGGCGCGCATCGAAAAACTCTGTGAGCAGGTCACGTCGATTGAGCCGCCGCCGACGACCCGGAGCTCCGCCGAAAACGGCGTTAGCAGCAGTGCGGCCATCACCGGACATCGAGGCGTCCTGTCCACCAGCGGATCTCCGGGTACGGCCGGCGGCAGCGCTACTCGGTGAACTGTGCATTTCCGATGGGCGCCGGCCGGGATCGCCGGTAGCCGCGAAATCCATCCAGGGCCGGTGCATATATGCGGCGAGGGCAGCTGGTGGTTCGGCCGGTCCGCGGCCAGTCTCGAGCTGCTCACCCGCTCCGTAACCGCATCGGCCACCGTCGCCGCCCGTCTCGCACGAATAGCGGCCGTTCCGGTCGTAGGTCCGACATAATCCGCCATTGACAAATGGCACATTTGTAAATGATGCTTACAGGTATGAACAGGTCGACGAGGACCTCACCGCCGGTGCTCCCAGCCCGGAAGGTGGGCTGACATGCTCGGACTCGATATCTTCCGGCCGTTCGGTCCGCCACCGCGCAGCCGCGGCGCGCGGGCCGTCGTTACCGGTGCGGGCAGCGGCATCGGCCGGGCCTTCGCCCATGAACTGGCCGCTCGCGGCGGCCGGATCGTCTGCGCCGATATCGACGAGGATCGCGCGGCCGAGACGGTGGCATCGATCGGACGCGAGTATCCGGGCGTTGCCTACCCGTTCCGCTGCGATGTGGCGAAACGCGACGATGTCGAGGTACTGGCGCGCTACGCGGAATCCGTTTTCGACGGTCCCGCCACCCTGGTGATCAACAATGCCGGGGTCGGGTCGGGTGGACCACCCGTCGGCGAGATCGGTTTCGCCGAATGGGAGCGCACCCTGGGCATCAATCTCTGGGGCGTGATCCACGGATGCGAAATCTTCGCGCCACGGCTGCGCGAGGCGGGTCACGGCGGAATCATCAATGTCGCCTCGGCGGCGGCGTTCGGCACCGCACCGCGGATGGCCGCCTACAACACCGGGAAGGCCGGGGTGCTGGCGCTGTCGGAAACGATGGCCGCGGAGTTCGGCGGAACCGATATCGCGGTGACCGTACTGTGCCCGACCTTCGTCCGCACGAATATCGCGCGTGACGCACCGGTCCCCGCGGGGCCGCGCGAACTCGCCGACACCTTGATGCGCTGGACCGGGTTCTCCCCGGAAAGCATCGCCCGCACCACCCTCGACGCGCACGACCGCGGCCGGTTACACGTCGTCCCGCAGCTCGACGCGCAACTTCTCTGGTTGCTGAAACGACTGTTCCCCGGCCAGTACACGGCCGTGGCCGGCCTGCTCGCGCGGCTACTGCCCGACGAGGAAGCGGCAGCATCTGTCACCCCGGAAAGGACAGGAGTCTGATATGGCGACCATGGACTTCGACGATATGCTCGGCAAGATCAAGGACCGGCAGTGGGCGCTGGCCGATATCGATTGGGACGCTCCGGGCGCGGAAACTCTCACGCCGGAACAACATGCCCGCCTGAAGCCGTTCATGGCGGATCTGATGTGGATCGAGAACGTGGGTGCGCGCGGTTTCGCGGCGATGGCCAAAAAAGCCCCCACCGAGACCCTGCGCGAGATCTACCGCTGGTTCCACGCCGAGGAACAGCGGCACGCCAACGCCGAACTCGCCCTGATGCGGCGCTGGGGGATGCTGGACGGCGACGAGATCCCGCAACCGAATATCAATGTCAAACTCGTGATCGACTTCCTGGACAAGTACTCCGACGATATGTCGCTGTCATTCCTGGGCACCGTGATCCCGATGCTGGAGGTCGCACTGGACGGCGCCCTGGTGAAGTTCATCATGGATGAGATCGACGACCCGGTCTGCCAGGAAACGTTCCGTCGCATCAATGCCGACGAATCCAGGCATCTCGCAGTCGATTTCGCGGTGATGGACGTGCTCGGGCATGCGGATTTGCGTAAGCTGCTCATCGACCTGGTCGGTGGCTGGGTGAAACCGACCTTTCTCATCGGAGTGCTCAGCTATGTGCCGTTGCTGAACAAGATGCGCGACAATATCGTGGCAATGGGCGTGGACGAGCAGAAGCTGTACACGGCAATGGAGCGTTACCGTAAGGTGGGCGAGCGTAGCGAATTCGTGCGCCGGCTCCCTATGTATCAGATCGTGAAACTCCAGGCAAATTGGGTGGTCGACCGTGGCCACCCCTATCACCTCCTCGCCGATGCGCTGGTGAAGATCACCGGGGTCATCCCGCGGCAATTGCTGCGTAAGGACCCGACCTGGTCGAAAGAGCTGACCTACACCCCCGCCGCGTGAACGAGGACACCATGACCATCAACCATGCGGCGGCGCTCGACGTCGCCGTGATCGGTGCCGGCTTCGCCGGAATCGGCACCGCGATTCGGCTACGCCGGAGCGGTATCGGAAATTTCGCCGTATTCGAGCGTGGCTCCGCAATCGGCGGCACCTGGCGTGACAATACGTACCCGGGCGCTGCATGCGATATTCCGTCGCGGCTGTACTCCTACAGTTTCGCACCGAATCCGGGATGGTCGCACACCTACTCCGGTAGTGCCGAAATCCTCGGCTATATCGAGTCTATTACGGCGAAGTACGACGTTGCGCCGCATATTCGCTTGCAGCACAACGTCACCGGGATGTCGTTCGACGAAGAAGCCGGACTCTGGGAGATCACGTTCGAGGGCCGCGAGTCTGTGCGAGCACGGGCGGTGGTACTGGCATCCGGGCCGCTCACCGAACCCGGTTTCCCCGATATTCCGGGAATCGACACATTCACCGGCCACAAGATCCACAGCGCGCGATGGGACCACGACTACGATTTCAGCGGTAAACGGGTCGCGGTGGTCGGCACCGGCGCGAGCGCGGTCCAGATCATTCCCGAATTGGTTCGGAAGGCCGGTTCGGTCAAGGTTTTCCAGCGTACGCCGGGCTGGGTGCTGCCCCGGGTCAACCGCCGCACCGGCACGCTGGCCAAGGAGATCTACCGGCAGGTTCCGGGTGCGGAAACACTGGCCCGGCAGGCCTGGTTCTACGGCCACGAATCGGTGGCGCTGGGCGTCGTCTGGAACACCCCGCTCACCCGGGTGGTCGAACTGGCCGGGCGGGCGCAGTTGCGGCGCCAGGTGCGCGATCCCTGGCTGCGCCGCCAGCTCACCCCGGATTTCCGGGCCGGCTGTAAACGCCTGCTCATGTCCGACGACTACTACCCGGCACTGCAGCGCGACAACTGCAAGCTGATCACCTGGCCGATCGCGCGGATCGCCCCGGACGGTATCCGCACGGCCGAGGGAATCGAACACCGGGCGGACTGCATTGTGTTCGCCACCGGATTCGATGTTTCCAAGAAGGGCACCCCGATCCCGATCACGGGACGTGACGGCCGGGTACTCGCCGACGAATGGCGACGCGGCGCTTTCGCGTACCGCAGTGTCACGGTGTCGGGCTATCCGAATCTGTTCCTCACCTTCGGCCCCAATTCCGGTCCCGGGCACAATTCGGCGCTGGTGTATATGGAATCGCAGATCGACTATCTGGTTCGCGCTATCCGGATAATCGTGGATCGCGACCTGAAGATGCTCGATGTCCGCCCGGACCGCCAGGAACGCCACAACGCGGCGATCCAGCGCCGGCTGGGCGCGACCACCTGGAATTCGGGCTGCCGGAGCTGGTATCTCACCGAGGACGGTTTCAACCCGACCATGTACCCGGGTTTCGCCACCCAGTACCGCCACCAGCTGCGTGACGTCGACCTCGACGACTACACGGTGACGGCTGCCCGGGTCGAGGATTCGGCCGACGTCGGTCCCGGCGTTCTGAGCGGCGGCTAGACTCGGTCACTCGAGCCGGGGGCAACCGGGCGGTAGGCGGGCGAGGAGGTGTGGCGGATATGCCGAGGTACCGGATCGACGATCTGGCCCGCGCTGCGGGCACTACCTCCCGCAATGTCCGCGCCTACCAGGAGCGCGGCTTGCTCCCGCCGCCCGCTGCCAAGGACGGCCGCGCCAGTATCTACGACGATTCGCACCTCGAGCGGCTACGACTTATCGACGCGCTGTTGCAGCGCGGGTTCACCACCGCACATATCTCCGATTTCATCACCAGCTGGGAGACAGGTAAGGACCTCACCGAGGTGCTCGGTTTACAGCACGCGGTCACCGCCAATTGGTCGCAGGAGCAACCGTTCGAGGTCTCCCGGGAACTGCTCACCACCATCCTCGGCGCACAATCCGAGGAACTGGTGGAGAAACTGCGCCGGATGGACCTGGTCCGCACCGACGGCGATACCGTCACGATCACCGATACCCAGTTGCTCACCTCGTTCACCGAACTGCACGAGTACGGGATCGATCTGGGCACTCTGATCTCGGTGTACGCCGAGGTCGCGACCCGGATCGACGATATCAGCGGGATCCTCATCCGCGCCGCGAAGAAACATATCGTCGACGAACACGGGCCCGGTTGGCTGCCCGACACCAACGAGGAGATCGCCGAAACCACCCGCATGCTCAACACCATGCGCGAACTCGGCGTCGCCGCCGTGCACAGCAGCCTCGCCCGTTCACTGGACGCGACGCTGGCCCGCGAACTCGGCGACTATCTCGCCACCGCCGCCGAGCGAGAACGCGAACGTAAGGCCGACAGCGCCGAACGCGGTCGCTGATCCCGGCGGCCATCACCTGCCCAGCGGCCGTCCACGAGCAGTCCGGAGTAATCCGCGCTCTTACTCGAGGGGCCGCGGAATCGTCAGGCGGCGAGCCGGCAGAGCGTTTTCCCCATGGTGAGCCCGGACAACATCGCCGGCAGAGCCGTACTCGCCGACTCGATTCCGTCGAATACGGTTTCCCGGTAGATCAGCCGGCCGTCCGCGAGGTAGCCGCTTACTTCCCGGCGCATCGATTCCTCGAGGTGCAGGAAAGATCCCGCGCGGAAGCCGCGCATTCGCAGCCCCTTCGACACCATGGTGAACAGGTTCGGCGGCCCCGGCGGTGCGGCGCCGTCGTAACCGGAGACTGCGCCACACAACGCGATTCGGCCGGATGGCCGGAGAGCGTCCAGCGCGGCGGTGAGGTGGTCACCGCCGACATTGTCGAAATAGGTGTCGATACCACCGGGCGCGAGCGCCGCCAGCGATTCCGGTACCGGGCGGTCGTGGTAATCGAAGGCCGGGATGCCGAGTTCGTCGCGCAGGAACGCGACCTTCGCGGGGCTTCCGGCGGAACCGATCACGGTGGCGCCCCGGATCTTCGCGAGTTGCGCGGCCAGCGCGCCGACAGCGCCCGCGGCGGACGAAACCCACAGCGTGTCGGCCGGATCGAGGTCCAGGATCTCGAACAGTCCGGTATAGGCAGTGAGCCCGGCGCTGCCGAGCGGACCGAGGAACCATTGGGGCGGTAGGTCTGCGGCGTCGATCCGGGACGCGGCGCCGTAGCCACCGATGGTCTGCGCCCGGGTTCCGACCAGCGCGTATTCCCGGTAACCGAGAGTATGGGAAACCAGATCACCGACGGCGAAATCCGGGCACCGGGATTCGATCACGGTGCCGAGGGCGAGCCCGGACAGCTCGTCGCCGGGCCGTAATGGCGCGAGATACCCGTTCGGGGTGGTGTCGGCGAGCCGGATCCGAATCGAGGGGTCTATCGACAGCCAGGCGTTTCGCACCAGTGCCTCCCCCGGGCCCGGTTCCGGGATCGGCGCCTCGACCAGCTCGAGGTCGGCGGCTGCGAGTTTCCCTGACGGACGGCGGGCAAGCCGCACGTGACGATTCAACGACGGTTCCTTCCAACGGTCCGTGGCGCGGTTCAGCGCACGAACGAAATCTCGGGGGTCCGGGCGATGAGAAGGCGGCGGACCGCGCCGGCGGAGTCGAGTTGCGCGGTCGCGTTGAACGACGCCTCGAACGCCCCGTCGCGGGTGGTGCGACCGACCACCAGCTCGTATTCGCCGGCCACGGTGCCGACGTCGATGTGATGGATCAGCGTGCTCTTCTCGCGCTGCGCCAGGTAGGCGACCAATCCCGCCCGGTCACCGACGAATTCGGCGCTCTGCCCGGCACCTGTGGAGAACTGCACGGACATGGTGAAATCGTCGGCGATCATAGCGAGAACCCGGTCGGGGTCGTCGGAATCCATATAGCCGAACCACTGGGTGAGTACCGGTACCACCGTCGTCATGCCTGCGCTCCTTCGGTCGAGGACTCAGCTGGTACGAGCGCGAAATCCGCGCTGAACGAGACCTGATAGCGGTCGATCCGGCCGTCGGCGCCGAGATGCACGGCGGCGACGAACCAGCCGGTGGTCACGGAATCGTTCTCGGTCACCGCACCGTGCGCGAACTGCATATCGCCGTCGACGGCTACCCGCAGCAGCCGGTGTTTACGGTTCACCTTCGGCCTGCGGCTCAGGTAGTCGAACATGGCCGCACGGCCGCGGTCCCGGTTGACTCCTGTCGGCAGGACCATCGCGAACTCGACGTCCTCGGCCAGCATGGCCGTCGCATCCCGCAGCCTGCCGCTGTCGACCGTCGCGTAGTAGTCCTCGATCACGTGGGTCATGAAATGAACTTAGTTCAGCCCACCTCTTCTTGTCGAGAGGTTCAGCCGCTAGGCTCGGAGATATCGAATTGAACTCAACTCAAGGGGAGAAAATGTCTCCGACCTCGGCAGCCGTCGCCGAACACCCCTGGCCACGCTCGGAACCGCGGGGATTCACCCCCGACCCCGAACAGCTTCAGCTGCGCGAATCGCTGCGGGGATTGCTGGGAAAATACAGCGATATCGAACAGGTCCGAGCCGCCGCGAACACCGGCCCCGGCTACTCACCACAACTGTGGCGCACACTCGTCGACGAGATGTCGGTGACCGCCCTGGCCATACCTGAGCAGCACGGCGGACTCGGTTACGGAACCGCCGAACTGGCGGTAGTCCTCGAAGAATGCGGGCGGGCGCTGGTCTGCGAACCGGTCTACAGCTCGGCAGTCCTCGGCACACAGGCACTGCTGGGCGCGCCGGAAGCCGAAGGTAATCCACTTCCGGACGTTCTCGCCGGAAACCTGATCGCCACGATGAGTTCGCTCGATCCGGCCACCGATTCACTCCGGGCCACGTCGAGTCCACACGGATGGCGGGTCGAAGGCACGGTTACCCACCTGACCGGCGGCCGGAGCGCCGATATCGTCATCGCCTCGGCCGAAACCGCCGACGGCCCGAAACTGTTCGCGCTGTCTCTGCCGGACGAGGCGATACGCACGGAACTGCGGGGACTCGACCCCACCAGGCGGCAAGCCGATATCACCGTGCGCAACTGCCCGGCCGTGGCACTCACCGCGCCGGACACCACCGCGGCGGTGCGCTCGCGCCTCCACGACCTGGCGACACTCGCCCTCGCCTGCGAGAACACCGGAATCGTCGAATACCTGCTGGAGACGACCGTGCAGTACGCCCGCACCCGGCACCAGTTCGGCCGGGCCATAGGGTCGTTCCAGGCGGTCAAACATCGACTGGCCGATCTGCTGGTATCCCTGGAACGCGCACGCTCGGCCTCGCGCTATGCGGCTGCGCTCTATGCCGAGGACCCGGATTCGACCAGCCTGGCCGTGGCAGTGGCCGGTGCGGTGTGCACCGACGCTGCCGTTCACGCGGCAGCCGAAGCCGTGCAGCTACACGGCGGAGTGGGGTTCACCTGGGAACATCCCGCCCACTCCTATTTCCGCCGGGCTCTGGGAAACGAAGCGGCACAGGGTGATGCGCGGACTCACCGGGCCCGTATCGCCGCACTGATCGGCGTGTGACCTGCCGCGACGTTCTCCGGAAATCCATATTGACGTGCTTCATGCCGTCGAGTACAACTGAAGTGAATCCAGTTCAGGAACTGATCCCGAAAGAGGCTCCGATGATCGACACCGACCACATCGTCCTGGAGAAAGACGGCGATATCGCGCGCGTCTGGCTCAACCGCCCGCACAAGAAGAACGCGGTCACGGTGGAACTGCTGCACCGGCTCGACGAGATCATCGTCGAGGTCGACAACGATCCAGAACTGAAGGTGCTGGTACTGCGCGGTCGCAACAACACTTTCTGCTCCGGCTTCGACCTCGACGAATTGCGCGAGAACTATGTCGGCAAAACCAACGCCATGGACGTCGCGGTGCTCTCCGCCAAGGTCTGCGACCGGCTGTACTCGATGAACACCCCATCGGTGGCAGTGCTCGAGGGATACGTCACCGCGGGCGGGTTCGAGCTCATGATCTCCTGCGATTTCGCAGTAGCCGCCGACGACGCCAAGATCGGCGACTTCCACATCCGGCGGGCCCTCTTCGGCGGCGCCGGCCCGATCTACCGGCTTCCCCGGATGATCGGCATCCGCAAGACCAAGGAACTGATGCTCACCGGCAAACTGCTGAACGGCCGCGAAGCAGCCGACTTCGACCTGATCAATGCCTGCGCCCCCGCCGCGGAACTGGATCAGCTCGTGGCCGATTTCATCGCCCCGATCGTGGACAAGAGCCCGTTCGCCATGAAGCTCACGAAGATGACCATCGATCGCGGCCTGGACGCCGATATCCAGTCACTGATGGTGATGGAGCACCTCGCCGTCGGCAATGCCCTGCAGTCCGAGGACGCGCGCGAAGGCGTCAACGCGTTCCTGGAGAAGCGTGAACCGAAATGGGTCGGGCGCTGAATTCCGGATAGCGGCGACGAAACGGAAGGGACGACATGGGTGACCAGGTGAAACCGGTGCTGGAAGGCAGTAGGTGCACAGTATGCGGCACGGTCGGTTATCCGGCCGGCGCGAACTGCGCGCGCTGCGCCACACCGACCGCCGAACCGCTGACGCTGAGCACCGAAGGTGTGGTGTGGACGCATACCGTGCAACGGTTCGCACCGAAATCGCCGCCGTATGTCGTTCCCGCCGAAGGCTTCACGCCCTATGCGGTCGGCTATGTCGAACTCCCGGAGGGAATCCGGGTGGAGGCGATCCTCGACTGCGACGATTTCGCCGAGCTGGACCGGGCACCGGTACGCCTCGTCGCGGCGGCACCGGTGCCGCGATTCGCCACAACAACCCGACAGCAGAGTGAGGTCCGGTGACCCGGCAGGTTTCCATCATCGGCAGCGGGCTGTCCCGTTTCGGCCGGCAGCCCGGGGTCACCGGACGGCAACTCGCCGTCCAGGCGATCGGCAACGCGCTCGCCGACGCCGGGCTGACCTGGCCCGATATCCAGGTCGCCTACGGCGGTAGCGACGGGTCGGGATTGGCCGACACCCTGGTGGCCGAACTCGGCTTCACCGGGATCCCGTTCACCAATGTCAAGAACGGCTGCGCCACGGGTGGTAGCGCACTGTTCTCCGCCGTCAACGCGGTGCGCTCGGGCGCCGCGGAGATCGCGCTGGCCGTCGGTTTCGACAAACACCCGCGGGGCGCGTTCGATCCCGATCCCGCAGACTGGGGCCTGCCCGAGGGATACGGCGCGGCCGGGCTGATGGTGACAACACAATTCTTCGGCGCCAAGATCGGCCGCTATATGCGCGAGCACGGTATCTCCACGGCAACGCTGGCCAAGGTCGCCGAGAAGGCCTACCGCAACGGCAGTCGCAACCCGAATGCCTGGCGGCGGGAACCGATCTCGGCGGAGCAGATTTTGTCGGCCGAGATGGTCAACGATCCGCTCACCAAGTTGATGTTCTGCTCACCGGGCGAGGGCGGCGCGGCCGTGGTCGTCGCGAGCGAGGCCGCCCTCCGCCGCCTCGGCGGCCGACCGGTCCGGTTGCGAGCCATCAGCCATCGCACCCGGCAGTTCGGCTCCTTCGAGGTGTTCAGCCCCGCTGTCCAGGGCACCGGTGAACCGACCAGTGTCAGCGCGGATGCCGCCTCGGCGGCATTCGAACAGGCCGGTATCGGCCCGGGAGAGATCGGCGTCGTACAACTCCAGGACACCGAGAGCGGCGCGGAGATCATGCATATGGCCGAATGCGGGTTCTGCGTTCCCGGGGCGCAGGAAGAACTGATCGCGGCGGGTGTCACCGAGATCGACGGCCGGCTGCCGATCAATACCGACGGCGGGTGTATCGCCAACGGCGAGCCCATCGGCGCTTCGGGGTTACGGCAGGTGCACGAGATCGTGACCCAGCTGCGCGGCGAGGCAGGTGATCGCCAGGTACCGGGCGCGCCGAAAACCGGTTTCACCCATGTATACGGCGCCCCCGGGATCAGCGCCTGCACGGTTCTGTCGATCTGAGGTGGACACAGTGAATACCCGACAGCTTCCCGGCCTCGCAGAATTCACCGAGCAGGCCCACGCCTGGCTCGCCGGGACGGCGGTGCCGCGGGCCGCAACCACCTGGGGCGACGGCGACGATTCGGTGGCGGTCTTCGAGAACTGGACCGCAGCGGAAGAGCGGCGCCACACCGACCGCATCCGAGCCTACGAACAGGTCAAATTCGATGCGGGCTGGGGTGCGCTGACCTGGCCCGCCGAATACGGCGGCCGGAGCCTGCCGATGTCCTACGCACTGGCCTTCCGCCGCGCCGAGGAAGAGTACGACGTGCCGCGGCGGACCGAAATGTTCTCGGTCACCCAGCAATTGGTCGCGCCGACCATCGAGCAGTGGGGCACCGGCGAGCAGCGGGAACGCTACGTGCGGGCGATGCTGCGCGCCGACCTCATCGCCTGCCAGCTCTTCTCCGAAACCGAGGCCGGATCGGATCTGGCCGCGGTACGCACCCGGGCAAACCGCAACACCGACAGCACGTGGACGCTCAACGGTCACAAAGTGTGGACCTCCGGGGCCAGGGTCGCCGACCTGGGGGTCGCGGTATGCCGCACCGATCCCGCGGCGCCGAAACACGCGGGACTCACGGTCTTCCTGGTGCCGATGGACGCCCCGGGGGTCACCGTCCGGCCGATCAGGCAGATGACCGGCGGGAGTTCCTTCAACGAGGTCTACCTCGACGACGTGGTGCTCGACGACGGGTTGCGGCTCGGGCCGGTCGGTAAGGGCTGGCCGGTGGCGCTCACGGTGCTCGCCGCCGAACGGCTCGACGGCGCCGGGTTGGGACTGGCGAACGCCGATCAGGCAGTGGAGCTGGCCCGCAACCTGGGTCGCGAACCGACGGAGCTGGAACGCGACCGGGTCGCGGATCTGGTGACCCGGAGTTATGTGCAGCGGATCGCGGGGATGCGGGTGGCCGCGGCGGTGGTCGCGGGCCGCGATCCCGGACCTGAGGCGTCGGTCGGCAAATTACTCGCCACCGACACCATGGCCCGGACCTCCGAGGTCGTGCGGCTACTACTCGGCCGGGAACTCACTGCGGATTCCGGACGCTGGGGCACCTACGCCTGGACCGAACATGTGCTGGGCGCGCCCGGGTACCGGATCGCCGGCGGTACCGACGAGGTCCAGCACAACATCATCGCCGAGCGGGTGCTCGGCCTACCCAAGGAGCCGCGGCCATGACGCTGGAACAGCGGGTACGTGACCGGTTGCGTACCGCCCTCGATGCCGAGGTCACCGGATTCGAACCGCTGCCCGGCGGGCATTCGGGCCTCACCTACCGGGTCACCACCACCGGCCCGGAGTTCGTGGTGAAGGCGGTGCCCGAAGGCCGTAAACCGGTCGGCCGCCACGATATGCTGCGGCAGGCCCGGATCATGCGGGCGCTGGCCGATACCGCTGTGCCGGTGCCCCGGATCGTGGCCGTCGACGAAGCCGGACCGGCCTGGTTTGCCATGGAATTCGTCACCGGGGAATCGCTCGAGCCGGTACTGGACGACCCGGCCGTCGAACCCACCCTGGCGGCAGCCCGGATGCGGCGTGCAGCCGAGGTACTGCCGCGGCTGCACGCGGTCGACCCGGCCGCGGTACCGGACGCCGAAACCGCCCTGACACCGGCCGATGAACTCGCCCGCTGGGCACGCACGCTGGGCGCGGTACCGCCCGAGCTGGTCGCGGGCGGCGACCGGCTGCTCGAACTGCTGGGCCGGACGATTCCCGACCCCGTAACCCCCACGCTTGTCCACGGTGACTACCGGCTCGGCAATATCATCGCCGCCGGTACCGAACCGGTCGCGTTGATCGACTGGGAGATCTGGAGTGCGGGCGATCCGCGCGTGGAACTCGGCTGGTTCCTGGTATTCGCCGACGGTACGAATTTCCCGGAAGTGGGCCGCACCGTACCGGGCCTGCCCGACCCCGCCGAACTCGTGGACCGCTACCGCGCGGGTGGTCCGCCACTGCCCGGCCTGCCCTGGTTCGACGCGCTCGGGCGGCTCAAGATGGCCGCCATCATGGGCCACAACCTGCGGCGGCACCGGGAAGGCCGGCACCACGACCCGGACCAGGAAAAACTGCCCGCCACCATCAATCGCCTCATCGAGACCGGAACCGCGCTCCTCGCCGGTTGAAGTCCTCTCCCCCCGATTCAGGAGCCGTATCGTGGATTTCGCCTACACCACCCGCACTCGAGAGCTGCTCGGCCGGCTCGGACAATTCATGGACGAGTACGTCTACCCTGCCGAACGGGTGTACGACGAACAGATCGCGGCCGCGGACAATCCGCACGACCAGCCGCCGATCATGCGCGAACTCCAGGCCGAGGCCAGGCGGCAGGGGTTGTGGAATCTGTTCATGACCCACGACGGACTCGGTGCCGGGCTCACCAACCTCGAATACGCACCGCTGGCCGAAATGGTGGGCCGATCGATCATCGGCAACGAGACGATCAACTGCTCGGCCCCCGATACCGGCAATATGGAAATCCTCGCCATGTTCGGCACCGAACAGCAGAAGCAGCAATGGCTGAAACCGCTGCTGGACTGCGAGATCCGCTCGGCGTTCGCCATGACCGAACCCGCCGTCGCCAGCTCGGACGCCACCAATATCACCTCCACCATCCGCCAGGACGGGGACCACTACGTCCTCAACGGCCGCAAATGGTACATCTCCGGAATCCTCGATCCGGATTGCAAACTGATCATCTTCATGGGCAAATCCGATCCGGACGCCCCCGCCTACCGCCGGCAGAGCATGATCCTGGTGCCCGCCGACGCCCCGGGTATCGAGGTGCTACGGGATCTACCGATGTTCGGATTTCACGACCGGCTGGGGCACGGTGAGGTGCAGTTCACCGATGTGCGAGTCCCAGCCGAGAACATGCTCGGCGCCGAGGGCGACGGTTTCGCAATCGCCCAGGGCCGGCTCGGCCCGGGACGGATGCACTACGCCATGCGCGCCATCGGAATGGCCGAGCGCGCCATGGAACTCATGTGCCGGCGGTCGCTGGAACGGACCGCGTTCGGCGGACCACTGGCCGACCGCGGCGTGGTGCGGGAATGGATCGCGCGCAGCCGGATCGAGATCGATCAGATCCGGCTGCTCACCCTGCAAGCCTCCTGGCTGATGGATACGAAAGGCAACGCGGCGGCGCGTTCGGAAGTCGCGGCCATCAAGATCTCGGCGATGGAGGTCGCGCACAAGGTGGTCGACCGCGCGGTCCAGACCTTCGGCGCGGCGGGAGTCAGCAACGACACCGTCTTGGCCCGGATGCACGCCATCACCCGTGCTCTGCAGATCGCCGACGGCCCCAACGAAGTACATCTGCGCACCATCGCGCGTCTCGAGGTGAAAAAGTACGTATGAGCACAACGGATCTGAGCGGGAAGGTCGCGCTGGTAACCGGCGCCAGCCGCGGACTGGGGCTGGCCATGGCACGTGGACTACGCGACGCGGGAGCCACCGTGATCGTCTCCAGCCGCAAACTCGCCGCCTGTGAAGCGGCCGTCGCCGCGCTCGGCGATGGGCCGGGCAGCGCGCACCCGCTGGAATTACATGTGGGCCGGTGGGACACCCTCGAACCCGCAGTCGACGGGATCATCGAACGCTTCGGCAGCCTCGACATCCTGGTCAACAATGCCGGGATCGCCCCGCTTGCCGAGGATCTGGCGTCGGTCACCGAAAGCCTGTGGGACAAGACCATCGAGGTGAATCTGAAGGGCCCGTTCCGCCTCATGGCGATCGCGGGAGCCCGGATGGCCGACGCCGGCGGGGGGTCGATCATCAATATCTCGAGTATCGGTGCGGTGCGGCCGAGCCCGCCGGAGGCGATGTACGCCGCGGCCAAGAACGGGCTCAACGCGCTCACCATGGCCTTCGCCCAGGAATACGCACCGTCGGTGCGGGTGAACTGTGTGATGCCGGGCGGGTTCGCCACCGATATGTCCGAGCACTGGGACGACGAATTCGTGGGCAAGATCATCGACCGGCTGCCCGCTGGGCGGCTCGGCGATCCGGCCGAAATTGCCGGCCTGGTGACCCATCTCGCGAGCGACGCGGCCGGCTATACGACGGGCGCGCTGATCCCGGTCGACGGCGGCCGTACCGCGGTGTACTGAGAGGCGGCGCAGATGAATACACCGGTATTGCGGGATCTTTTCGGGCTGGACGGCCGGATCGCCGTCGTCACCGGGGCATCCTCCGGCCTCGGGGCCGGTTTCGCGCGGGCACTCGCCGGGGCGGGAGCCACCGTCTATGCGGCCGCCCGCCGGCTGGACCGCGTACAGGCGCTCGCCGCAGCCGAACCACGAATCATCCCGGTACGCTGCGATGTCACCGACGCCGCGGACCGCGCCGAACTCGTCGACCGCTGCTACGAGCAGTCCGGACGCCTCGACATCCTGGTCAACAACGCGGGCCGGGCCGGGCCGCCCAACGCGGAGCAGGAGACCGACGCGGAGTTCCGGGCCATCCTGGATCTGAACCTGCTCGCGGGATTCCACCTGGCAACCTGTGCTGCGGCCAGGCTCCCCGAGGGGGAACGCGCGTCGTATATCAATATTTCCTCGGTGATCGGCCTCGTATCCACCGCGCCGATCGGCGGCGCCAGCTATGCCGCGTCCAAAGCCGGAACCCTGGGATTGACCCGCGAACTGGCCGGTCAGTGGGGCCGCCGGGGTATCCGGGTGAACGCCGTGGTCCCGGGCTGGTTCGATACGGAGATGACCGACGGACTGTTCACCGATGAGAAATCCGCGGGCTGGGTGCGGCGCAACACCATGCTCGGGCGGGGCGGACAGGCCGGAGAGGTGGACGGAGCCGTGGTTTTCCTCGCCTCGGACGCGTCCTCGTATATGACCGGGCAGGCTCTCGTCGTCGACGGCGGCTGGACGGCACGCTGATGCTGGCCGTTCAACTCACCGCCTGGGGCGCCGAACCCGAGCTCCGCGAGATCCCCACACCCCGGCCGCGTGGCGAAGAACTGCTCGTCCGGGTGACGGCAGCCGGCATGTGCCGTTCCGACCTCCATGTCATGGACGCCGCGGCGGGCAGTTTCGACTACCCGCTGCCGCTCACCCTGGGCCACGAGGTGGCCGGGACCGTGGTGGACGCGGGATCGTCCGCCGACCGGAGCTGGCTCGGGGAACAAGTGGTGGTGCACGGTATCTGGGGTTGCGGCGGCTGCCGTAATTGCCTGCGTGGCCGGGAGAACTACTGTCTGCGCCTGCGACCGCGCGACGGCCGCGGCGCACCCATCGGCAACGGGCTCGGTTATCCGGGCGGTCTGGCCGAAGCGGTGATCGTGCCCGCGGCCCGGTTCCTGGTGCGTTCGGCCGGTGTCGATCCGGTGCTCTGCGCACCGCTCGCCGATGCCGGTCTCACCGCTTACCACGCGGTCCGCGAACATCGCGATCTCCTCGACGCGCAGAGCGTCTGCGTAGTGATCGGGGTCGGCGGCCTGGGGCATCTCGCACTCCAAGTACTGCGCGATTTCGGCGCCGGGCGCATCATCGCGGTCGACACCCGCTCGGACGCACGGGATATGGCCGGGGCGCTGGGAGCCGATGCCGTATTCGGCGATATCGTTTCCGCCACCGCAGCCTTGGGTGAGGGCGCGGATCTGATCCTGGATTTCGCCGGTGCGCCGGATACAGTCGCCCCGGCCGCCGCCGCACTCGCGCCCGGCGGACGGTTATCGGTGGTCGGCAGTGCGGGCGGACGTCTCGAGGCCGGCAAGGATGTGGGGCTGGCGGCCGGCTGGGAAATCACAGCCCCGTTCTGGGGACCACGCGCGGACCTGGCGGCAGTGGTCGATATGGCCCGGCGGGGCGCGCTGCACGTCACCGCGCAGACCTACCCGCTCACCGCGGCGGTCGAGGTCTACCGGCAGTTGCGGTCGGGGGCCATCACCGGCCGCGCAGTTCTGGTCCCGCCGCCGTGACCGGGGCAAACCGCCCCGCGGCGGCCCAGCAGCGAGTAAACAGAGAGCACAGCAGCAGCACGAGGAACGGTAGATGAAAGCACTGGCGCAGGAGATGGTCGAGCGGGCCCGCAGGGCTCCGGCGGAGATCGCCGTGATCGACGAGCTCGGACAGCACACCGTGGGCGAGATCATGGCGACGGCGAATACGCTCGCCGAACGGATCGCGGCCATCGACGGCCGGGGCCCGACGGTGATCATCCAGGCCGACAACACGTGGCGCACGCTCGCCGCGGCGCTGGCCGTCGGGCTGCGGGGCGGTGTGGTGGCCGTGTTCAGTCCGCACGCCACCGAATCGGAATTCCGGCTCGCGTTCGAGGATATCGACCCGGATCTGGTGATCGGCGAACCCGCGGCCCTGAGTGCATGGGACGTGCCCGCAACGGAGTTCCCCTTCGCTGCCACCGCATTCGGCGACCATCAGTTGCGTTCTCGCGGCCTGCCGTTCGGTCCGGTACAGCGGTGGCGCGGCGGCAGTGCCATCGCTATGACCTCGGGCTCCACCGGCCGGCCGAAATGCGTGGTCCAGTCCGAGGACGCCATCCGCTACGCCTGCCGCAGCACCATCGATACCGTCGGCCTGCGGCCGGGTGAATCGGTGGGCGCGTTCGTACCGCTGTCGTCGGTGGCCGCGTTCTGTTTCGGTATGTATCTGCCGGCCTTCCTGGGCGGCACCATGGTCACCATCGGCAGATGGACTCCGGCGGCGGCGCTCGACGCCATGGCCGAGCACCGGGTTGCGTGGACGATGCTGGTACCCACCATGGCCTTGCAGCTCTCGGTCACCGGCAACAGTGCCGGGCGCCTGGCCGGTATGCGGGCCATGACTGTGGGCGGTGGCCCGATGAATCAGCGGGCCTTGGCCGACGCCGAGACGAAGCTGGGCACCACTTTCCTCCGGGTCTTCGGAATGTCGGAATGCCTCGGCCATACGACCCCGCGTCCGGCCGATCCCTCGTACATCCGGCTGGGTCGCGACGGCAGGCCCTTCCCCGGCACCGTTGTCCGCGCGGTGGACGAGTCGGGCACCCGGCTCCCCGCCGGCGCGATCGGCGACGCCCAGGTGAAGGGGCCCTCGTTGTTCGTCGGCTACGCCCGGGGCGGGGTCCCGATCCAGCCCGAGCTGACTGCGGACGGCTTCCTTCCTACCGGTGATCTCGTGGAAGTCGCCGCGGACGGTTCTATCCGGGTGATGGGCCGGCAGAAGCAGATCATCATCCGGGGCGGTCGCAATATCGATATCAACGAGATGGAGTCGGCGATCGCGGCGCTGCCCGGGATCGTGCAGGTCTGCGTGGTTCCGGTGCCCGACGAACTGCTGGGCGAGCGGGCGGCGGCCCTGGTCGTCGCCGACGGCGCCACGCCGACGCTGACCGGTATCACCGACCGGCTCGCCGCGGCGGGTATCCCGAAGTTCAAATGGCCGGAATACCTGTTCCCGGTCGCCGACCTGCCGCAGAACCGGGTCGGGAAACTGTCCCGCCCGGACGCGATCCAGCTCGCCACCCGACTCGCGACAGTTGACTCGAATTCATCTCAGGTTGGGTTGTAGAGTTGACCGATCCACACACAGTCCATATTTGGGGGCACAACTCATGACCGTTGACACCGGAGCCCGGCGGGAAAGCCCGCGGTCGAAACGCAGCAGCATTCTGACGGCCGCCATCGAGCAGTTCGGGCGGATCGGTTACGAACATACGAAATGGGCCTCCATCGCCGACGAGGTCGGCATCGGGCAGACCGCCCTCTATCACTACTTCGAGTCCAAGGCGCACTGCCTGCTCACGATCATGCGCTTGGAGCTCGCCGATTCCGTCGACCGTTTCGCCTCGGCAACCGAGAACGAGACGGATCCCGAGAAGGCCCTGCGCGCCGCCGTGGCCGCTGCCCTGCGCGCCGAACCGATCGATGCACTGCAGCGCCGCATTCTGCAGAACCATATGGACCTGCTGGCCCAGCCGCGCCAATCGGAGAAAGAGGAAGCCGAACGGCTGCGGTCACGTGAACTGGTCCAGGAGATCGAACAGAATTGGACGGAGCTGATCGAGCGGGGCGCCGAGGCCGGCGTTTTCACCGGCAGTGATCCCAAGATCCTCGGCCGAATGGTATTGGCCGTGGTGATCAGTGTCTGGCGCTGGTATCGCCCGGAGGGCACGCTGACCTTGGCCGACATCACCGAAACCGTCACCGATACCGCGGTGCGGATGGTGCGCGCTTGAGGGGCTCCAACACGACGGTCCGTAGGTTCCACGAGCCCAGGATCACGACGTAAGAACTCCGATCTCCGGCCGGCGCCACGACATACCCCACCAACCAGAACAGAATTCAATTAGGAGACCCTCGTGTACAACCTCATCGTGCTCGCATCGCGACCCAGCGATTGGTCGCACGAACAGTTCATCGAATGGTGGCGCGGCGAACACGCCGAGGTGACCTACCCACTGCCCGGCCTGCTGCGCTGGCAACACACCGAACTCCTCGACACCTCCGACGAAAAATCGGCCGGCTGGGACGGCCTGTCGATCCTGAGTTTCGAATCCCGCGCGGCGCTCGACGCCGCGCTGGCGAGCCCCGAATGGAAGGCCGCCGTCCAGCACGTCGGCGCTATGCGCGGCCGCCGCATGATCTGGTTCGGCGAGGAACAGACGATGGTGCCCTTGGCCGGCAGCGGCGAATGAGCACGCACTGGGCCGAGCCCGGCTGCTACCCGGTCGCCGACGGAATCCACCGCATTCCGCTGCAACTACCGCAGGACGGATTGCGCGCGGTGAACGTCTACGCACTGGAAACCGATACCGGGCTCGTCCTGATCGACGGCGGCTGGCACCGTCCGGACACCTACCGCGAACTCGCCGCCGGTCTCGCGCGGATCGGCCGCTCCCCCGACGATATCCACGATGTCCTGGTCACCCATATCCACCGCGACCACTACACGTTCGCGGTGGAACTGCGGCGCCGCCACGGTTGCCGAGTCCACCTCGGCGCCGGCGAATCGGCCGGCCTCGCGGCGATCCGCGCTCTGGGCAACAATGTGCCCACCAGTTCTCTGCGCGAACTACGCCGCGCCGGCGCCACGGGTATCGCGGCACGCGCTTACGGCGCCAGTATCGGCGAACCCTTCGACATCGCCGACTGGGCGGCCCCCGACCAGTGGCTGCAACCCGGGACACTCACCCTCGGCGGATACGAACTCGAGGCCCGCGCCACACCCGGACACACCAAGGGGCACTTGGTCTTTCAGGACCGTGCCCGGCGACTCCTGTTCACCGGCGACCATCTGCTACCGACCATCACGCCCTCCATCGGCTTCGAACTGGGCACCTGGGAACTGCCGCTGGACAACTTCTTGAACTCGCTCGCCCTGCTCCGCGACGACGACGATCACACCATGCTGCCCGCCCACGGTCCCGACGGCGGCAACGCCGGCCACCGCGCACGGGACCTGCTGAATCATCACGACCAGCGTTTCGACCAGATCCGCACCGCCCTCACCGAACTCGCACCCTGCACTGGCCTCGAAGTCGCCCGCGCGCTGACCTGGACGCGCCGGGAGCGCCCGTTCGACACCCTCGATACGTTCAACCAGATGGTGGCCACCTGCGAAACGATGGCGCACCTCGATGTTCTGGTCGCCCGGAACGTCTCGACCGTCGAAACCGACTCCGGCGTAGATATCTTCGCGCCCGCCCACTGATCACACTCGGTTCCGCCCAGCGCCCAGCGCCCAGCGCCCAGCGCCCAGCGCCCAGCGCCCAGCGCCCAGCGCCCAGCGCCCAGCGCCCAGAAGATCGTTCCCGCCTGCGTCGCCGTCGGCAAGCCCACCACGGTTGCGCCGATCCCGCATCGCCTGCAATCCGCCCGCATGCCCGGATTGCTCAACCGGCATATGCGGGTCGCCGACGGTTGCCTCCACCCTCATCCGATGGAGACAACCCCGGCTTCCGCACCGTCAGGCGCAGGTCCAGCCCCCATCCACGTAGAGTTCGCTGCCGGTGACGAACGTCGAGTCGTCCCCGGCCAGGAACGCCACCGCGGCGGCCACTTCCTCGGCCCGGCCGAGCCGGTCCATCGGCGTGTTCGCCAGCATGGCGCGATACCGGTCGGTGCCTTCGTAACGTTCGAGGAGTTGTTCGGTTTCGATGAAGCCGGGATGGATCGAGTTCACCCGTACCCCTTTCGCCGCCCAGTGCAGGGCGGCGTTCTTCGTCATCGTCCGTACCGCGCCCTTGGCGGCGGCGTAAGCGAGGCTGTTACCCAATCCGCCGACTGTGCCGAGGATCGAGCAGAGGTTGACGATCGAACCGCCACCGCTCTGCTCGATCACCGTTCCGGCATGTTTCATACCCAGCCAGGTGCCGGTCTGGCTCACCTCGATCACCCGGTTGTAGCGGTCGAGGTCTTCGTCGACCACCGTGGCCAGACTGCCGATGGCACCATTGTTGACCAGGGCGTCCAGCCGCCCGTACCGGTCGCGCACCGCACTCACCGTGGCGACCCATTCCGGTTCCCGGGCGATATCCAGCGGCCGGGCGAGATGGCGGTCCGGCCGATCCAGGGTGGCGGCGAGATCGGCACAGGCCGCCTCCCCGAGGTCGGTCACGACCAGCAGGGCGCCTTCCGCGGCGAGCCGGCGCACGATCTCCACACCGATACCGCCGGTCGCACCGGTCACCAGGACCACCTTGTCGGTCAACCGCGACGGACCCGTTGCCATGGCAGGCCTTTCTGTTTCGAGGGAAAGAATGCGGCAGGCCGCGGTTCACAACTTGTTCAGCACGTTCCGGCCACCGACGAGCATCGCCACACCCACACCCGCGGTGGTGACCGCGGTCATCAGCAGCGCCATCGCGGCAACCAGCGGGTAGGAGCCGTTCTGCCACAGATCGAACAGCAGAGTGCCCATCACCTGCGTGGTCGAGGCGCGCACCAGCAGCGAGGCGGCGAATTCGTGGGTCAGCAGGATGAACATCAGGGCGACGGCGCTCAGGATGGTGGGCCGCATCAGCGGCAGCATCACTCGCAGATTCGTCACCAGTGGCGACGCACCGCTGGTCGCCGACGCCTCGCTGTAGGTATTGCCGAGCGAGAGCATGGCGGTCATCTGCATCCGGGTCGCGTAGGGCAGCATCAGCACGATGTAGACCAGGATGATCACGGTCTGGGTCCCGTACAGGATGAGTGGCGGCTCGGTATAGGTGAGCAGGAAACCGACGCCGAAGATCACTGCTGGAATACCCAAGGGCAGTGCGGTGATCAGATCGGCCAGCAATGCCATGATCTTGAACTGCCGGCCGCGGACCAGCAGGGTGGCCATCAGGTAGCCCAGCGGTACACAGACCAGCACGGCGGCCAGTGAGGTGGACACGCTGGTGACGACAGAGCTCACGATGGCACCGTCGGTGGCCAGCGCACGGAAATTGTCCAGGGTGAGCAGATCCCAGGACAGCGAACCGGACCAGTACGGGGTCAGCGCGACGATGATCAGGCCGATCAGCGGAATGATCAGCGCGAACAGGGCGTAGACGACGATGGTCACCGTGGCCCACAGCGAACGTCCTCCTGCCGGAGCGAAGGATTTCCCGCCATGGGTGACGAAGCGGGATTGATTACCCAGCAGTCCTTTCTGGATCAGCACCAGCACCAGCCCGAAGATCACCAGCGGTGAACCGGCGGCGGCCGCCGCGGCGAAATCCGACGGCGATTCCGAGACCCGGCGATACATCTCGGTCGTCAGCACTTTCACGCCGTAGTTCTGGCCGAGCAGCAGCGGACCCGTGAACTGGCCGAGCCCCAGCAG
The DNA here is from genome assembly GCF_001613245.1 of Nocardia speluncae NBRC 108251. GTDB lineage: Bacteria > Actinomycetota > Actinomycetes > Mycobacteriales > Mycobacteriaceae > Nocardia > Nocardia speluncae. The sequence goes on from NZ_BDBZ01000002.1 coordinate 259,884, forward strand.
CAGTGCGATACCGCCGCCGTAGATCAGTGACGGCCGCAGCAGCGGCAGTACGACCCGGAAGAACACTCCGACAGTGGAGGATCCGCTGATCTGCGCGGCCTCCAGATGTTCGGCACCGATGTTCTGCATTCCGGCGCTGACGAACAGGTACACGAACGAAGTGAGCCCGAACCCGGTGAGGATGATGATCCACGGCACGGTGTACACATCGATCGGCCCGGAATCCGTGCCGCTCCACCAGGGCAGCTTCCGGAGCACGACATTCAGGTAGCCCGGCCCGGGAGACAGCAGGAACGCCCACCCCACGATATTGGCCACCGCGGGCATCACGATCGGCAGGATCGGGATGATCCGCAGGAACCCGAAACGTTGCGGCAACCGGCTCGCCGCGAACGCGAGCAGCGTGCCGAGCACCATGGCGATCACCAGCGACCCCAGCGCGAGCGCGATGGTGGTACCGATGGTTTCGCCGATATCGAAACGGGTGTACTGCGCCCGGTAACCGCGGGCACCGTCTTCGAAGGCCAGCGACTGCAACCGGATCATCGGTAGCACCACGAGATATGCCAGCACGGCCAGCAGGACGAAATACCCCAGCCGGGTCCGCCATTGTGCCGGCATCGCGAGGGCGCGGCCGACGGCGGTGGTCACGGTGGCCATCAGGCGTGCCCTCCCGCGCTCACGGCGACGGGTTCCGGGGCGGCGGGTTCGTCCCCCGGAATCGGGAAAACACGCAGGCTCGCCGGCGAGAAGCTCACAACCAGCGGCGCACTCGGGCGGCTGCCGCGTAGCGCCGCGCTGTGCCGGGCGGCCGGCACCCGCAGGATCAGCTGTTCACCACCGGTTTCGACCGTGACATCGAAGTAACGTCCACCGTATTCGTAGGTCACCAGTTCGGCGTGCAGGACGACATTCCCCAGCGGCACCTCGTCGGCCCTTGCGTGCAACAGCACGTCGTCGGGCCGCAACCGGGCCACCGCGGTGGTGTGCTGGTCGGCGGAATCGCGGATCACGGCATGGGTGAGGTCGATCGGGTCGCCGGCAGAGGTCTCCCAGCCCCCGTGTCCGCGCCGCAGCGACAGCTTGTTGCTCATCCCGATGAAGGCGGCGACATAGTCCGATACCGGGTTCTCGAAGACCTGTTCGGGCGCGTCGTACTGTTCGATCTTGCCGGCCTTCATGATGGCGAGCCGGTCACCCAGGGCGAAGGCCTCGGACTGGTCGTGGGTGACGAATACCGCTGTGAATCCGAGCTTCTGGTGCAACTGGTGGATCTGGGTGCGCACCTGATCGCGTAGCCGGGCGTCGAGATTGCTCAGTGGTTCGTCGAACAGCACCAGATCGGGCCGCGCCACCAGACCGCGGGCGACCGCCACGCGCTGTTGCTGCCCGCCGCTGAGCTGCGACGGATACCGGTCGAGCAACTGTCCGCAATCGACCATATCGGCGGCGGCCTCCACCGCGCCCTCGGCAACGGCTTCTTTCATCTTCCGCACCTTCAACGGATAGCGGATATTGTTGCGGACGGTCATATGCGGCCACAGCGCGTAGGACTGGAACACCATCCCGATATTGCGTTTGTGAGCAGGTACATTCAGCCGGGCGTCGGAGTCGAAAACGGGCCGGTCCTTGAATGCGATCGCACCGCCCTGGGGTGTTTCCAGCCCGGCGAGACAACGCAGCGTGGTCGTCTTCCCGCACCCACTCGGCCCGAGCAGCACCAGGAACTCGCCCTCCTCGATGGTGAGGTCGAGCTGGTCGACGACAACGTTGCTGCCATAAGTCTTGGTCAGGCCGGAAACGGTGAATTGCGACGTCATCTCATGCCTTCTGGGTCGATAGTTTCGGTGTGCGGACGCCGGCGGCGGTTCCGCCGTCGACGAGAAGATCGGTTCCGGTGACATAGCTGCTCTCGCCGCCGGCCAGGAACGCGATCACCGACGCCACTTCGGTGGGGGTGCCCCGGCGCTGCATCGGAATACTGCGGACATACGCCGCGACGTCGTCTGCGGCGAATCCGGGCGCCGCGGTGATCTCGGTGGTGATACTGCCGGGACATACGGAATTCACCCGTATTCCCTGTTCGGCCAGTTCCAGTGCGGCGACTTTCGTCAGGGCGCGCACGCCGGATTTGGCGGCGCCGTAGGCGCCGAGTTCGGCGGTGGCCAGTACACCGCGCAGCGATGAGATGTTCACGACCGACCCGCCTGCGGTCATCGCCGCGGCCGCAGTCCGCAATCCCAGGAATGTCGCGACCAGATGCTGGTCGATCATCCGCCGGAACTCGTCGAGCGTGGTCTGCGCCAGTGTCGCTTTCATAGCGGTTCCGGCGCTGTTGACCAGCACATTCATCGGATGCCCGGAGTGCTGCATCGCGCCGGCCACCGCGCGCCAGCCGGCTTCGTCGGTGACGTCGAGGTGGTGGTAGTGGGCGCGCGGGCCCAGCGCCCGTGCTCGTTCCTGGCCGGCGATATCGTCGATATCGGTGAGGTAGACAGTCGCGCCCTTCGCGACGAACAGTTCGGCGGTCGCTCCGCCTATCCCCCCGGATGCCCCGGTCACCAGTACGTGGGTGCCGTGCCAGGGCTCGGCCGTATCGTCCATGCCTATCCTTCGTCGATGTTTCGGGAACGGTGGAGCCGGATCAGCCCTGGAACCGCCGGGCCCATTCCTGGGAGTACTGCGCGACCTTGTCCGGGGTCAGGTCGCGGGTGTCCGGTACGGCGATATCCTGCGCCTGCACAACGGCACCCGGAATATCGGGCAGCGCAGCGGCGTAGCCGTCGTTCAGCGCAGTCTGGCCCTCGCGGGTGGCGAGGAAATCGACCACCAGCTGGGCGGCGTTCGGATGCGGCGCGACGCTCACCACATGGCTGTACCAGGGCGTTCCCCACGGTTGTGGCGGGAGGGCCCAATCGACCGGAGCGCCTGCGGCCACCTCGGTCACCAGCGGCTGCACCGACGGGGTCACCGCGATCTCACCGGAGGTGAGGGCCTGTGCGATACCGAGTGCGCTCGGATATATCCGGGGTTTCAGCTCGGCCAGCCGCTCCCAGTAGTCGGCACCGTAGGTGTCGGCGTAGTAGCGGTAGAGGTCGACGTACGAGGCGATACCGGTCGGGTTGACGATGCCGATCTTGCCGGTGTATTTCGGGTCGAGGATATCGCGCGGTGAGGCCAGGCCGGCGGGAACTGCCTCGGTGTTCCAGCCCAGGGCGAAAACGGCCGCACTGCTGAGCGCGAATCGATTTTCCAGCATGCTGGTCTCCGGCCGGTATTCCGGCGCCCGCATATTCGGGCCGATCAGTTCGGTCGAATAGCTCCCCGATTGGGCGGCGTTGGTGACCCAGGTGGCGTCGGTCAGCATATGGACGTCCGCGGTACCGCGACCGGTCCGGTTCTCGGTTTCCACACGCGGATTGATATCGGCGTCGGTGCCTCGGACGAACTTGAGATCGATGCGGGGATACGCTGTTTCGAAGGCCTTCTCCAGACGTTCGAGATTGGCCGGTTTCTGACTCGAGTAGAGCAGGACGCTGCCTTCGTCCTCGGCAGCGGCGACCACTTCTTCCCATGTGCCCGAGACCGGGGCCGTCGTTCCGGGGCTCGCCCCACAGGCGGTGAGGACGGAGGTGACGGCGAGGGCCGCGGCGGCCGCCGTGGCCTGGAACAGCAACTTCATAGTGCGAATACCCACATCCCACAGAACTGAACTGATGTCAGTTTGAAACTAAGGCATACCCATTGTGGTGTCAATCACCTTGTGGCAATAATATGAAGTGAATCCAGTTCAAGGAGGAACTCTCGGTGCCCCCTCTCCTATCGTCCCCACTGCGAATAGGCGACCTCGAGCTGCGTAATCGCCTGGTCGCGACCGCCCACGGCTCCGGCGTGGTCAGCGCCGGGACCGCCCGTCCCGGCGACGACGACTACTGGCGACGCTGCGCTGCCGGGGGTGCAGCCATGGTGATCGCGGGCGGCACGGTGGTCGGATCGGACTCGGGCAACCGGACAGGCAACATCACCGACGCATCCCTGCCCGACGCGGTTCCCGGACTGCGGCGACGCGCACAGGCGATCACCGACGGCGGCGCCGTACCGGTCTGCCAGCTCGTGCATCTGGGCCGCGAAACCCTCGGCGCCGAGATCTGGGAGCATCCGGTCGCACCGTCGGCCATCCGGTCCCCACGCGAACCGGTCCGCGCACGGGTGATGTCGGACGCCGATATCGACCGGGTGATCGCCGATTTCGTCCGCAGTTCCCGCCACGCCGCGGCAGCGGGATTCGCCGCGGTAGAGCTGCACGCCGCCCACGGATACCTGCTGGCACAGTTTCTTTCCCCGGCCACGAACCACCGGGCCGATGCCGATACTGCCGCCGGCAGGGCCGCGATCCTGCACCGGCTGCACGCCGAAATCACCGAAGCCTGCCCTGGCCTCGTCGTCGGCGTGCGGGTTTCGCTGGACGGAGCCGAAGAAGCGGGACTGGACACCGACGGCCTGTGCGAACTGCTGCCACTACTGGACATGTTCGCCTACCGCAATGTCACGGCGGGCGTACGCACCACCTACGTCCGCGATATGGCAACCGCCGAGCCCCCCTTGCTGCCGCTGCTGCGGCGTTTGCGCGCGGCGACCGCCGGGCCGCTGCTGGTTTCGCAGGCCTTCCGGTCACGGGCGCAGATCGAGGAGGCTCTCACCGCCGGCGCGGACCTGGTCGGGATGGCACGGCCGTTCATCGCCGACCCGGATATCGCAGCGAAACTACTGAGCGGAGCGGACAACCGGATCCGGCCGTGTGTGTCTTGTAACGAAGACTGCCGTTCTTTCACCCCGGTACTGCTGTGCACGGTCAATCCGGCCCTGGCGCCACCCGGCCTCGCCGCCCGGCCCGCCCGCCCCCTCCGTTTCGGCCCGCCGCCGAGCCGGCCCGGGAAGGTCGCGGTGGTCGGCGCGGGGCCGTCCGGGCTGGAAGCCGCCCTACGCCTGGCACCGGCTCACGACGTCACCCTCCTCGACGCCATGCCCTGGATCGGTGGCCAGTTGCGCACCGCCGCGCAGGCGCCGAACCGGACGGGCTGGTCGGCGCTGCTGCGCTTCTATCAGGACAACCTCACCGGCGTTCGTACCGAACTCGGGCAGCGGGTGACTCCGGCGGACCTCACCGATTTCGACGAGATCATCGTGGCGACCGGAGCGACCGAAACCGATACCGCCGGCGCGGAGACGACCACCTCGGTTCTGACCGATCCACACCGGTTCCGACCCGGCAATCGCGTGGTGGTGGTCGACGACGGATTCGGCTACTGGCCCGCACTCGGCGCCGTGGAGGCCGCCCTGGCCGGAGGCGCCGGCCAGGTGACCGTGCTCACCCCGGTGGCGGCGATCGCGGCGGGTATCCCGGCAGAGAGCCGCGTGCAGTTGCTGCGGCGCCTGGCGGGGCACCCGGTGGATTTCGTCGTCCAGGCCGCACTGGCCGAGGTGCGCCGTATCGCATCCGGCACGGTCGTGCGCTATCGCAATGTCTTGTCCGGGGAGGCGATCGAGCTGATCTGTGACCGGCTGGTGGTCGCAGGGGAGCGGATCGCTACCGACTGGCGATCATTCCCGGAGAACCTGCCACAGGCGAGGGTGCAGGTCATCGGTGACGCACTCGTCCCCCGGCGGGTGTCCCACGCTGTCGCCGAAGGATACGCGGCCGCGGAAACGATTCTCACCGGCGCACGGGTGCCCGCACAGGCCGGGTGACCGGCGCCCCGGCGAACTGCGCCGGCCACCGGCGTGATCTGCGGGCGTGCCCGAGGCCTGGACAGGCCGCGGACCGTGCGCCACGGAAAGGATGAGGTAAGTATGTGGAAAACCCTTCGAACGAGGGTTCTGGGGACGGCAGCGATACTGGGGGCCATCACCCTGACTCTCGCCGGATGCGGTGGTTCCACCGCGGTATCCCGGCCGGTCTCCGGATCGTGGGACGAGGTGGTGGCGGCGGCGAATGAAGAGGGCTCCGTCACGATCTACTCGACCCAAGCCCAACCGGTGCTCGCAGACCTCGAGCGGGCCTTCGAAAAAGCCTATCCCCGGATCGATCTGACCGTCGTCCGGGGCGTGGACTCCGATCTGCTCTTCCGCGTCGATATCGAAGCCCGCACGGGCAAGGGCGCCGGAGATGTCGCGGTGATCACCGATACCGCCTGGATGCAGGCGGCCGCAGACACCGACAAGGCGGTGCAGGTGATCGGCCCCGCGTTCGACGCACCCGAGTACCGGCGCGCCGACAGCGTTGTCGGCGGGAAGTTCTTCCTCGAGGGCGCGGTGGTCCTCGGCTTCGGCTGGAACACCGCCGCATACCCAAAGGGCATCCGGACGGCCCAGGATCTGCTCGACCCAGCACTGAAAGGCAAGGTCGGGATCGTCACCCCGGCCACCTCGCCGACCTACATCGACTACTACGACCACATCGAGGAGCACTACGGCGGCCACGAATTCCTCGAAAAACTCGCGCAGAATTCGCCGCGCATCTATCCGAGCTCGCAACCACTCGGGCAGGCACTGGCCTCCGGCGAAATCGTGGCCGCGCTGATGTGCAACCCGATGCTGCCGGAGAAAGCCGCAGGGGCGCCCGTCGACTGGACCGCCGGACCGGCGGTGTGGGGCGCGCGCTGGTACGGCCTGGCGCTGGGTTCGGCCCCCCATCCCAATGCGGCGCAGGTACTCGCGGACTTCATGGTGAGCCGGCCCGGCCAGCAGGCGACGTCACCGGGATACGGGTCCGTCCTGCCCGATATCGAAGGGGCATTGGCAGTGGCACAGGACATTCCCGACCAGAACCTCGAGGTGACCGTCGGCGAAGGCGCCGAAAAGTACCGCAACGACTGGGAAAACATCTTCCAGTGAGCACCGATCCCACCACCACAGACGAGGAGACAACCGTGCCGGAACAGCAGTTCGACGGGAAGGTAGCGCTCATTACCGGCGCCGGATCCGGGATCGGTGCCGCCACCGCGCGAATGCTCGCGCGGCGCGGAGCGTCGGCCGTGCACCTCTGCGATATCGATCGGCAGGCGGTTGCCGGTGTGGCGGCCGATATCGTAGGCGGCGTCCCGGTCGCACTGGACGTGGCCGATTCGGCGCAGGTCGATCAGGCCTTCGCCGCAGCACTGGCCGAGCACGGCCGCGTCGATATCGTGGTCCACGCGGCGGGTGTCGACGACCCGCACAGTAAGCAGCGCATCTACGAGGCCGCCGAACAGAATCGGCCGCCGGACGTGCTCACCCACCTCGGGGACGCCGACTGGCGGCGCATCCTATCGATCAATCTGGACGGCACCTTCCACGTCCTGCGCGCCGCGGTCCGGGCGATGAAGGACGCCGGCGGCGGCGCGATCGTCACCGTGGGTTCGTCCGCGGCGTTCGACACCCTGGCCGGTTATCCGCACTACGCGGCGTCCAAGGCCGGAGTGCACGCGCTCAGCCAGTCGGTGGCAAAAGAGGTGGCGCATCTCGGGATCCGGGTGAACACCGTCGCGCCTGGTCCGGTCGATACGGGGATGGCCCAGCGTACGCCGCCGCATCTACGCGCGGCGATGTCCGAAGGCACAGGCCGCGGTTACGCCACCGCCGAAGAACTGGCCGACACCATCCTGTACCTCGCCGCACCATCCGCCGCCAATGTCGTGGGCGCGGTGTTGTTGAGCAACGGCGGCCGGTTCACGGTCTGAATCACCGGATCGAACAGCAAGGGAGCAAGAATGCAGAGGATCGACACCGATGTCCTGGTGATCGGCGCGGGTATGGCCGGTCTCACCGCCGCGGCTCGTTCGCTCGACCGCGGCGCTTCGGTCGTGGTGGTCGAGAAGGCCGATACCGTCGGCGGGTCGGCGCGCTTCGCCGGGTACGCCTGGACCGCACCCGACCGGGCGGTGATGGACGAGGTGAACCCGAACGGCGACCCGGCGCTGCGTACCGCGCTCGTCGACGGATTCGCCGACGGTATCGCATGGATCCGAGCGCTCGGCGTGCACTGCGCCGATGCGGTGCCGATCCTGCGCTACGGTCGCGGCCACCAATTCGACACCAACCAGTACCTCGACGAATGCCGGCGCCGGGTGAGCGCCCGGGGGCAGCTGTTCACCGGTACGGATACTCTGGCCCTGCGCACCGCAGACGGAGCGGTCACCGGCGCCCGAGTACGCAGGCCGGATGGCACCGAACTCGAGATAAACAGTGCCGCAGTGGTTCTCGCCACCGGCGGATACCAGGCCGATGGCGCACTCGTCGCCGAGCACATCCATCCCCGCGCCGCCGATATGCAGGTGCGTTCCAATCCGGTGAGCGCGGGAGCCGGTCTGCGCCTGGCCGAAAGCGTGGGCGCCGCGACCGGGAACACTCGCTCCGGCTTCTACGGGCACCTGGTACCGACGCAGGTGCCGTTCCGCGATCCCGCCGATTTCGTGGCATTGTCGCTGTACTACAGCGAACACGCGCTGCTGTTCAACCTCGGCAACCGGCGCTTCACCGACGAGACCCAGGGCGATCACCTCACCGCGATGCACCTGCTCGAGCAGCCGGAATCCCGCGGCTTGCTGGTCGCCGACGAACGGGTGTACCGCGAATGGGTCCTCGGCAGTTATGTCGAGGGGGCGGTCGCGGTGGACAAGTTCGAACTCACCCAGCGCCGCGGCGGCCGCTGCGGAATCGCGGAGACCCTGGCGGATTTCGCCTATCTGCCGCCGGAGTGGGGATACGACGGGGCCGCCGTCGCCGAGCAGATCAGGCAGGTCAACGCCGCCGGTACCGCGGTCCGGCCCACGCGGACCCACGACGACCAGCCTCTGGACAACGGCCCGTACTACATCATCGAAACATGCCCTGCACTGACCTTCCCGTTCCACGGCGTCCGCATCGACGCCACCGCACGGGTTCTGTCCGCGGCAGGCGGCTCGATTGCGGGGCTCTTCGCGGCGGGTTCCGACGCCGGCGGCCTCTATCACTATGCGTACGCCGGTGGTATCGCCCCCGCACTCGTCTTCGGCTTGGCCGCGGCCGATACCGCGACAGGACACCGGCCGGCCGTGCCCGCGGAGAACATCGGGTAGGCACCGAATGCACTGGGCCGCCGATGAGGGGCGGTCCAGCGCAGCCCTCTCATCGATCGACGATCATCGGCATGCCTCTTCGCCGGGTCCCTCGACCGCCGCGCGGAAACCGGCTCGATGGCCCGTTCCCGGCCTTCGCAGCACTATCCTGCTCGGATGACGGAACCTCCCCGGTCACCCGGCCGCACCGGTGACATCGATATCGCGGCCGAAATCGAGCGGGTCCACGATCTGCTGGCGACCTGGCTGGGTTCGGCGGCCTCGCCGCGCGTCCTCGACGGGTTCGCCGCCGCGCACGACGAGGACTTCTCGATGATCACCACCGCGGGCACGGTGGTGCGCAAACGCGACCTGCTGTCCGGACTGCACCGCGCGCGCAACAGCCGCCCCGGTCTGGTGATCGAGATCTCCGAGGTAGAAACACTGCGCTCGGAGGGCGATACCGCCGTGGTCCGTTTCGTCGAATGCCAGCGGGACGCCACCGGGTCGGAGTACCGGCGCACCACTGCGGTGCTGCACGTCGATCCGGATTCGACCTGCCACTGGGGCGCGGTGCAGGAGACAGCGGTCGCCGAGCCGGAGTAGCTTCCCGGGTTGCCCGGATCCGTTCTGCTGTCAGGCGCGCGGTGCTGCTCCGCGCCGGGCCGCCCACACCGTGACGGTGAAGAGCAGGACACCCAGGAGAGCGAGTCCGGCCCCGACCACCGCGGGTGCCGTGTAGCCGTAGCCCGCGGCGATCACCAGCCCGCCGAGCCAGGCGCCGGCCGCGTTCGCGATGTTCAGGGCGGCGTGGTTGAGCGCGGCCGCCAATGTCTGCGCGTCGGCGGCCACGTCCATGAGCCGGGTTTGCAGGCCGGGCGCCAGGGCAGCGCCCGCCGCCCCGACCAGCAGCGCGCCGATCCCGGCCGTGACCGGATTGTGCGCGGCGGCCACGAACACCGTCAGGATCACCATCATCGCGCCCATGGCCAGGAAGATCGACCGATCCACACCACGGTCGGCGAGTACACCGCCGATGATATTGCCCAGCACCATGCCGACCCCGAACAGCATCAGCACCAGCGGCACCAGCCCGGTGCTCAAGCCGGCCACATCGGTGAGGGTCGTGCTCACATACGTGTAGACCGCGAACATGCCACCGAAACCGATGGCGCCCACGGCCAGCGTGAGCAGCACCTGCGGGCGGCGCAGCGCACCCAGTTCGGTGAGCGGATTGGTGATCGCGATCCCGGTCAGGGCCGGCACATAGCGCAACAGGGCCACGACGGTGGCCACTCCGATCACCCCGACCAGAACGAACGCACTGCGCCAGCCGAGGTGCTGCCCCAGCCAGGTCGCGGTGGGAACACCGACGACATTGGCGGTGCTCAGCCCGAGCATCACCGCCGCCACCGCCTTCGCACGCTGCCCGGCCGGCGCCAGTGTGGCCGCGGCCAGCGAGGCGACCCCGAAATACGCACCGTGCGGAAGGCCGGCCACGAAACGCGCCGCGACGAACGTCGCGAAATTCGGCGCGAACGCCGAGGCCAGATTGCCGATAGTGAAAGCCACCATCAGCACGACCAGGAGACGTTTGCGCGCCACCGACGCACAGGCCGCCGCGATCACGGGCGCGCCGACCACCACCCCGAGCGCATAAGCAGAGACAGCATGACCGGCAGCGGGCTCGGACACCGTGAACGCGTCCGCGATATCGGGCAGCAGCCCCATCGTGACGAATTCGGTGGTACCGATCCCGAAACCGCCCAGCGCCAGCGCCAGCATCGCCGGGATATGCCAGCTGGTGCGAGCAGTGTGGCCCGAGTTCGGGGCCGTACCGGTAGCCGTAGAAGTCACGCTCTCGTGCAACAGGTGGTCCGCGGGCAGGTTTCCTTATCCCCGCTGTGAGTTCGCCCACCGTATGCACCTGACCCACCCGCCCGACCTCGGATTCCGCTCGGCGGTCCGGACGATACGATCGCCGTGGTCTGCGAGGTCGTCGGCTCGGATGCCGGGCGGCGAATATCCTGGGTACCTCCGGCCCACCCGAAGCTCGCACGCCATAGACGAGGACGGCGGATGAACGACCCACAGGTCCGGGACCGAACGCTCGACGGACTCCGCGGCGCGGTGCCGATCCGGGAGTATCTGCCCGCGGACCCCGATACGGCGGCAGACCCCCTGCTGTGGATCCACGGGGGCGCGTTCGTCTCCGGCGGGCTCGATCAGCATGAATCCCATGCGGTGGCGTCGCGGGTGGCCGCGTCCGGCCGGCGGGTTCGCACCGTCGACTATGCACTGGTGCCGAGGTTCCGGATCTGGGGTCCCCCGGTCCTGCGCCCCTCGTCCAACCGCTATCCGGCGCCGTTGGACGATGTCCTCACCGCCGCCACCGACCTCATGGCGGGGGGAGGGCGGCGGATCGTGATCGGTGGCGCGAGCGCGGGAGCCTGCCTCGCTGCCTCGGGCGCACTGCGGTTGCGTGACCGGTCGGCGGAGGTGCCGGCCGGAATAATCCTCGCCTACGCGACCCTGCACGCCGAACTGCCGTCGCTGCCGGATTCCGTCCGGGCACGGGTGCGAGGACGGCGCCGGATCGGCACTTACACGCCGCGGATGATCCGCCGGATGAACCTCAACTATGTAGGCTCGCCGCAACTGCTCGCGGATCCGGAGGTTTTCCCGGGCGGCGGCAAACTGGCCGCCCTGCCGCCGGTGCTACTGCTCGACGCCGCCTACGACACACTGAGCGCCTCGAGTACCGCTTTCGCCGGTGAACTGACCGAGGCCGGGGTGCCGGCCGAACACCACGTGGTCTCCGGCACCCGCCACGGTTTCCTCGACCGCCCCGATTCCCCCGGTTTCCGTGCCGGAATCGACGCGATCCTCGATTGGCTCGGCCGGACCGCGCGCAACGGCTGATCGCGACGCTACGAACGCGGTGGCAGTGGAACGGCCGCCGCGACCGGTCCCTGCACACCGCGGCCGTGCCCGGCCGGAACCGTACTCAGCGCGCGGTGGCCGGCTGCCCTTCGGCCGGATGGACTCCGTATCGGTCGGTTTCCATCAGATACGCGATATCCCGGCCGGCGGGGGTCATCGTCAACGAGGACCGGGTTTCCAGCAGCCAGGCGCGGTAACCGGGCTGGACGTTTTCTTCGGGACCCTGGTGCAGGATGCCCTTCGGGGTCCAGGTGACCGTGCCGGGCGTATCGACCGAACCCCACGGCGAGGGGCCCATGCCGTAGCAGATGACCTCGTCGAAATCGGCGTTGTGATGGACCGGGGGCCGAGCACTGTGCCGGCTACCGACGCCGAAGATGAAGTCGCGGCCGGAGGTACTGCTCATCAGCTGGGCGGGCGCCAGTCCGCCCTCGGCGACAGCGAGCCCCTGTACGTTCTCGATATTGAACCGGACCACCAGCGGAGCGCCGATGACATCGAGGCACGGGATCGGGTCCACGTCGTAGAAATACGATGTGAACCTGTCGCCGGTACGGACCACGACCTCGTATTCGTCGTCCACCGGGAGCCCGGGCCGGCCGTGCGGGACGGGGCGATCGAGGTGGAGGTCGGGGTTGAAGGTCGCGGGTGCGCCCTCGGGGTCCAGGCGTAGTTCGCTGGTGGTGACCACGATGAATTCGTTGATCTCTTCGGCGATTTCACCCCAGCGGTAGGTCACGGCGCGCGGGATGAGCACGAAATCGCCGGTACGGACCTCTAGTGTGCCGACCTCGGTGTCGAGTTGGCCGCGCCCGGATACGATGTAGTGCAGTTCGTCGGCCCACACGTTCACGTAGCCGAATGACATGGCGGCGGCGCGACGGTTCAGCTCGAGGCCGATTCCCTCGCCCTCCAGGATCGTCACCGGCAGGGCTTTGGGTTCGGCGAAAACCTGGGCCGGTAGATCCCACGTGTGGAAACGGCGCGGTAGGTATTCACCGCGGGCGCGTAGGAAACGAGGCCGGTACTGGGCCCGGACGATCGTGGTATTCGGGCCGGCGAAACCGTTGCGGGAGAAAAGCTCGATATTGGGCGCCAGGACTTCGTCCGGCATGCAGCACCTCCGAAAATCGTTGTGCCACAGATCCTAGACAAGAGACTCGGTGTCCGCGCACTTTTGCGAACTCACTATTCCGGAGTTAACTGGTACCGAAAGTACACTCGCCCTGGCGAATCCGGATCGACCCCGAACGGTCCGCCCATCGGAGCGCTCTCGGCTGCTACCGAATTCACGCCCACCCGAATCCGTGGGACGGTTCAGGTCCTGGTGGCACACTGCACAAGCAGGTCCGCCGCACCGGCCGGTGGCGTCGCGCGGCGCCAGATCACCCGGAACTGCCGATCGAGGACCACTCCATCCGCGAGCGCCACCCGGCGCAACGCACCGGTCGCGAGCTCGGGCGCAGCGACAAGAGAACTGAGCACCGCCGGGGCCATCCCGGTCCGGGCGGCCGCGACGATGGCGACCGCGGAGCCCAGTTCGGCCGCAGGCGGCGCCGGTGGGCCGTACCCACTCAGAATTTCCCAGACGGTGTCGCGGGTACCGGATCCCGGTTCGCGCCACAGCAGCGGTGTCGCGACCAGTTCGCGCAAGGCGACCGGCACGGTCCGGGTGGCCCACGGATGCGTGGGTCCCACCACCAGCAGTAACTCGTCGGCGCCGAGCGCCCGGCCACCGAGTTCCGGGGGCGGATGGGGGCCTTCTACGAAGCCGAGGTCGGCGTCACCCGCACGGACCATGGCTTCCACGTGCGTGGTGTTGTCCACCTCCAGCGATACCGCGATATCCGGCCGGATCCCGCGCAACGCCGCCAGCCACTGCGGAATCCGATGGTCGGCGATGGTTTTCGAGGCCGCAATCCGCAGTCTCGGGGCGTCGGTGCTGTGCAGTGCAGTGACGGTATCGTTGAACGACCGGGCCGCATCCAGCACCGTCCGCGCGGCGGCGACCACGGTGCGGCCGGTGTCGGTAAGGGTGGAACCGGTGGGGCCGCGGTCGAGCAGTCGCACACGCATCCGTCGTTCGAGAGCACTGATCCGCATACTCGCCGCGGGCTGGCTCATACCGTGACGGCGTGCCGCCGCACCCAGACTTCCTGCATCCGCGACCGAGACCAGCAGGTCCAGCACGGCGAGGTCGGGGGTTCCGGGCGGCAAGGTCACAGGGTCGATTATGGGTGGTCGGCACACCGGCCTCACCGGCACCCATCAGTTCCGCTTATGACCTCCTGCGGATTCGACGGCTACCGGGGCCCGCCCGGGTCCGACAAGGTCGGACCGGTGACAGACGTATATCGCAGAATTCCGGGGCTCGGCCTGGCCGCCGGCCTCGCGACCGTGGCGACGCTGCTCGGCACGTTCGTCCCGGTGGCCGGCGCGCCGGTCCTCGCTCTGGTCGCCGGTGCCGCGGTCGGTATGCGCGCCGAGGGGCAGGTGGCGGATTCGGGCCGGTTCGGACCGGGGCTGGCCTGGGCGCGGCAGCATCTACTCGGCGCGGCGATCGCACTGCTCGGGCTCGGACTCCCGGTGGGAGCGGTGTTCACGGTCGGGCGCGAAACCGCTGTGGTCCTGCTCGGGACCTTGTGCGCTGGAGCGGTGACCGCATTGTTCGTCGGCCGGCTACTGGGGCTGCACCGCGAATCGGTGATCCTGATCGCCGCCGGGACGACGATCTGCGGTGCCTCGGCCATCGCCGCCACCACCGCGGTATTGAAACCGGACCGCGAGCGTGTCGCCTACGCGCTCGGGACCATCTTCGTTTTCAATATCGTCGCGGTGCTCGCCTATCCCCCACTGGGCCGGACGATCGGAATGTCGGAGGAGGCGTTCGGCCTGTGGGCCGGCACCGCAATCAACGACACCTCGTCGGTACTCGCGGCCGGTATCGCCTTCGGGCCGGTGGCCGCGAGTTTCGCGGTAGTCGTGAAACTGGTGCGCAGCCTGATGATCATCCCACTGTGCGTCGGCCTGCATTTCTCCTGCCGCCGCACCGATACCGGCGACCTCGCCAGGCCTCCCCTGTGGCGGACCGTCCCCCTGTTCGTCGTGCTCTTCCTCGCCGCCTCGGTCGTCGCCGGGACCGGCGTACTGCCGTCGTCCTGGACCGCGCACCTCACCGATCTCAGTTCCTGGTTGGTCGCCGCCGTACTCGCCGCGATCGGCACCTCCCTCACCTGGCGGCGGCTACGGTCGGCCGGCTCGCGGCCACTGATGTTCGGCGGAGCACTCGCCGTGGTTCTCGCACTGTCGGCGCTCGCCCTGCAGTGGTGCACCGGCTGGCGCTGAGCGCACCGCCGGCCTGATCGCCGACTCGGCTCGCCGAACGGCGGCCGACCGGGTCCGGGCATCCGCCGCCGACGTCCGGGCGGAGAAATCGGGAGTGGTGAAGTTCAGCAGACCTCGGCTTTCGAGTTCGCCGCCCGGCGGGTGGGTATCATCTCCGGCCGTACGCGATACGTGTACCGGCCGAGCCTTTTCGAGCAGGTAGTACCGGCCGTTCCGGATAGCGCCCGGAGTGCCGGCGCACAACCTCAGGGGGTACCAGTGGCAGGACAATCCCGGCCGGCGTCCACGAGACGTCGCGGCAGCACCGACACACCGGCAGATTCCACAGGTTCCCGAATCCCGCTCTACTCTCGTGAATTCGCGACCGACCCACATGGCTTCTACCAGTGGATGCGTCGGCGTTTCGGCACGTTGGTCCCGATCGACCTCGCCCCCGGAGTTCCCGCCACCCTCGTGGTGGACGACCGGACGGCCCGGCGAATCCTCGACGATCCCAGCCGTTTCCCGTCCGATCCCCGCGTCTGGCAACAGAAAGCACCTGCCGGACTGCCGATCGTGCCGATGATGCAGTGGCGGCCCAATCCGCTGCGCACTCACGGCCCGGACCACGACCGCTACCGCGCCGTCACTGTGGACGCCCTGGCCGGCGTGGACCCGAATTCGCTGCGTACCACCGTTTCGCGCATCGCGATGGATCTGATCAACGAGTTCTGCTCCGACGGCGCCGCCGATCTGCTCGACCGGTACGTGGTGCCGCTGGTGTTCCGGACGATGGACAATATTCTCGGCTGCCCACCCGAACTCGGTGATCTGCTGCGTCTTGCGCTGACCGAGATGACCGCCGGCGCCGCCGACGATGGTTCCGAACCACGGATCCAGCAGCTGCTCGCCGAACTGATCGCCTGTAGACGTGCCGAACCCGGCGACGATGTCACCAGCCGCCTGATCCGGCACCCGGCGAACCTGTCCGACGAGGAACTGGTGCACCAACTGCTGGGCCTGTACTGGACCGGAATCGAACCGCCGCGCAACCTGATTGCCAACACACTGCTGCTGATCCTCACCGATCCCCGGTTCACCAGCAATCACACCGGGTTCGCACCGCCCGCCGGCGCCGCACTCGACGAGGTGCTGGCGAGCGACCCACCGCTGGCGAATCACACCATCAGCTATCCCCCTTGTCCGGTAGTGGTCGACGATGTGCTGCTACCCGCGGATCAGCCCGTACTCATCGGTGCGGCCGCCTGCCACAGCGACCCCGCCCGATCGAGTACACCCGTTCCCCATGAGGACCGGAACCTGGCCTGGGGCCGCGGACCGCACGCGTGTCCGGCACAAGCCCGGACAATCTCCCGGCTGCTCGCCGAGGAGGCAGTCGATCAGCTACTCGACGCGCTACCCGATCTGACTACCGCGTTCGACCCGGATCGGACGATCTGGCGGCCCGGCCCGTTCCATCGCGCGCTCATCGCGCTCCCGGTGCGATTCCCACCCGCACCGGGAATGCCGCTGGGCTGATCACCCGCTGCGGGTGCTACCGGTCCCGGCGATGTGACGACGGCCCGCTAACGCCGGGCGCCCGGCGAACGATTGTCCCGGTGTACGTGCTCGGCGATCCAGCTATGGAGGTTACCGATGGTCACTCCGGCCGTTGTCCCGTCCGATCCCGTTCAGGGCCTGATCATGGAACTGAGCCGGCTGTTGTGCACGCTGTCGTCGGGCGAAGGTTGCATGGTGATCATGTAGACGGTCGGGCCGGGATTGCGTAGTGTAGGCTGGCGCAGTCGCCTTTCGGCAATTTCCCCGCATCCCCAATTTATCTGCAACCGCTAGTTACAGATAAATGTAGTGGTTCGTACCCAACAATCCACCTGCTGTTTCCGGCCCGCCCGGCAACTCCTTGCGCAGATCGGGCAATCCAGCACCACACCACGCGGGGACCCCCCCCGGACGATCGCACGGCAGTCAGCGAGCGGATACTCCCGCCGATTCACCGCGGCCGGTGCGATATCGCCGCCCCGGACTGCCGTCACCCACGGAATCGCCCCACACGCCACGGATTCGGCGAGTACGGTATAGCCACCGCATTGCTGCGGGGTGAATCGAAGCGGTGGGAAAGGCGGGGCACAGGATATGCACGATCCGGGATCGCCGGGTATCGGATTCATTCCGTCGCAGGCCGACAGGTCTGCACCGGTATCCGGTGCCGGTCAGCTGCCCAGGTATCTACGCGGCGGATATCGCGATGCCACACCGTTGCTGACGAGCGCCCCACCGCCACCTTCCGGACCGCGGCACAGCGCCGCCGAACCAGCACCGCAGCGCCGCACACTCGCCGCGCGATATCGCAGTGCCGATCCGATCGACCTCGACGGCGCCACGGTATACCCCATGTACAGCGAGCAGTTGCCGACCCCCGCGTCAGCACTGACGATGACCCTGCTCTCGGCGACACCGCCCGGCGGATTGGCCGCCGTCGGTATCGGCCTGTCGGTGATCGACGGATATATCGACCTCGACGACCGGCACCTTGCCGGAGTCGATATCTGGCGCGACGCACTCGAACGGGGAATCACCTTCGACCTGGCCGCGGACTCGCCGGGCGCCTTGTTCGCACTCACCCCGGTCTGGTCGAATGCCGCGGGCGAACCCCAATCGTGGTCCGGTAATTACGGAATCGTCGTCGAGCGCACCGGGACGGGCCGGACCGTCCTCTGGTGCAGTATGGGCGAAGGCCCACCCCATTTCGCCGATCTGGTGATCGAGGTGCGCAACACGCCACTGGACCCACACCCGCGCCTGTTCATGTCCGGAGCAATCCCCACCGTCTCCACGGCTACGCCCCCGGAACACCGGACCAATCGGCACCACTGGGTGGAAACCGATGATCCCGACCCGGATGGCGTCGAATTCGACCCGTGGGCAACGCATTACGAACCGGCCACCGACGATTCCCCAGCAACGCCGTATGCCGCCGAATTCCCGCTGGTGCCGACCGCAGTCGACCCCCTGACCAGATCGATCGCGGACGACTCCGCACCGGTCCAGTGCGATTCCGTATCGGTATCCACTACCGGCGAATCCCTGCCGGCGACGGAAGCACACGAGCCCGAGCGGGAACCCACCGCAGCCGGCTCCATACCCGCCCCCGCCCTGCCGACGCCCACTACCACCCCGGCGTCCGCGTCCACAGCATCAGCGCACATCACAATCGAACCGCTGCCCGCATCTGCCGCGTCGGCGCACACCACAACCGGCCCTCCGGCCGTACCGGCCGTATCGGGGCCCGTCACCACTGATCCTCCGGCAACGCCCACCGTATCGGTGCACGCCACACGCAAATTCACCACGGCGCCCACTGCCCTGGACTGCTCGACAGCGCCCACGACCCACAACTCCCCGACGGCACCGACAGCCCACCACTCGCTGACGGCGCCCACCGGCAGGGACCATTCGGCCACGCCGGCAGGCGACTCCTCGACGGCGGCCCACTATTCCCCGGCGGCATACAGCAAGGGCGACCGGGTGACGAAACCCGCCGCACCCGATTCCCTGATGGAACCCCTCGGCGGCGAACCTGCGATGGCAGCCGTTCCGGCAGATTCCGCGGTGGTAGACGCCGAAGACGACGCCGAGATACAGGGTTACCCTTGCAGTTTCGCCGATATTCAGCTGTCCGCACCGGAGGACGTGGGCGAGCCGCACCATACAGGGGCGCTGGAGGCCACCGCACCGCACCGCGCCATAATCGACGCTGTCTTCGGCTTCGACGACCCGCCCATCGGAGCGGATGCGGACCGCTCCTCGGCCGACGCGGATTCCTATCGGGATAGCGGGGCGCCCGGATGGGCCGAGAATCCGGAGCTGACAGGCCTCGTCCCGGTTATCCGCGATGCCGGATTCACCGATTTCGGCCCCGAACCACCCCGGCCGGCAGCAACCGATTCCACTGCCGGGGCCTCCCCGCACCGCACTCCACTGCTCACCGGGGCGGGCGCGGCCACGGAATTCGCAGTGCACGAAGACAACTCGCTCGTCGACACCCTCGCCGACGATTCACTCACACCGGTTCCGCCCGCCGGGCGGCCACCTACGGGCGACGAGATCGACCCGGCTCGGCTCCATTCTCTCGGCGCGGTGGCGCACGCCCAGGGTGATGACGATCGTGCGCATCTGTTGTGGTCGCGGGCCGCGCGGGCCGGGCACCTCGGCGCCATCTACGACCTGGGCGCGCTGTCGCTGTACCAGGACGATCCCCGCGCCGCAGAACGGTGGTGGCGGGCAGCGGCCGGTCGGCGGATGATCCCCGCCATGGCCGAACTCGCGGTACTCCTGGAGCAACGCGGCGCCGTCGCGGAGGCCCGTATGTGGCGAACTCAGGCGGTTGCCGAAGAGGTGATCGCCACCGCGACCCGCCGCCCGGCCGCCTGCGAGACACTCACCGGCATGTTCTGACGCTGCACGACGAACGCTCCGGCCCGAAAACCACTTGAACGCACGGCCGGATTCCGGCGACGATATTGCAACCATCGTGGCTACGCCCGCCACGTCTTGTGCAGGCCGATCGGTGCACGGCGGTCCGGCACCGGTGTCGTCGGCGGCAGGATCGCTGTCGCGGTCGACGGCGAAGGATTTCGCGGCAAACCCAGCCGCTCCGGAGCCGGATGTTTTGTACAGACATCCGTTCGGGCGTGGCGTCGTTCAATTGCCGGGCACCGTCGCCGATGCGGGCGAATGCGGTTGCCGGGAACAACGCCGACCGGGGCGCCGTACGGCTACACGCGGCGGCAGCTCCGATGAATCTCGGGGGCTGCGACCGTCCAAGGTGGTGATATGCCCACCGGTCACCACTTGACCTGAACTATTGTCGAGGTTGTTGAGTTCATGAGTATGGAAGCCCCGAGTCGGCCTGCCGACGCGACCGATACCCGCCTCGACCTCGCCGACCCCACTGTCCGGACTTTCGCGCAGCTGCTGGTGAATGTGCTGCTCGTATCGTTCATCAACTTCACGATCTGGTTCGCTATCACTTTCTTCGTCTACCTGGAGACCCGTTCGGTTTTCGCCACCGGAATGATCGCCGGGATCTTCCTGGTGGCGATGGCGGCCACCGGCGTGTGGTTCGGCAGTATCGTCGACCACCACCGCAAGAAGTCGGTGATGCAGGCTTCCGCGCTGGTATCCCTCGCGATCTATGCGATCGCACTCGCGTTCTACCTGGTTACTCCGGCCGAGCAATGGCGCAATCCCGCCGGTATCCACCTGTGGGTGCTCATCGTGCTGGTGATGGCCGGCGTGATCACCGGTGGCCTGCGCACGATCGCGCTGCCGACCGTGGTCACCGCTATGTTCGATCCCCGTGTCCGGGATCGGGCCAACGGCTTGGTCGGCACGACCACCGGCATATCGCAATTGGCGACATCGGTGGCCAGTGCGCTGCTCGTCGGTTGGAACGGAATGCTCGGTGTGCTGGTGATGGCCGTCGTCGTCCTCGCCGGAGCCGTCCTGCACTTGCAACGCCTCACTCTCCCGGACGCGCTGTCCCATGCCGCCGCCGCAGGCGAACCCAAACGGGTCGACCTGCGCGGGACGGTGCGAATCATCCGCGGAATCCCGGGCATGATCCCGCTGATCGCCTTCGCTGCGTTGAACAACCTCCTTTTCGGTGGGTTGATGGCACTGATGGACCCGTACGCCTTGTCGATGATGTCGGTGCAGGCCTGGGGCATCATCTCGGGTGCGCTCAGCGCAATGATGATCGTCGGCGGCCTACTCGTGGCCAGAACCGGGACCTCATCGAACCCGGTGCGGTTGATCCTGCTGATCAACCTGGCGTTGTGGGCGGCGATGCTGGTGTTCCCCCTACAGGATTCGGTTCTTCTCCTGGTGGGCGGAATGGCGGTCCTCATGGTGCTCATGCCTTTCGCGGAGGCCGCCGAACAGACCGTCCTGCAGAAGGTCGTCCCGTACGAACGGCAGGGCCGGGTGTTCGGTTTCGCGCAGAGCGTGGAACAGGCGGCTTCCCCGCTGACAGCCTTCTTGATCAGCCCGCTGGCGCAGTTCTTCTTCATCCCCTTCATGACCGACGGGTCGGGCGCCCGCTGGATCGGCGACTGGTTCGGCACCGGCGAAGCCCGGGGTATGGCGCTGGTTTTCGTCCTGCTCGGAGTCCTCGGTTTGCTGTTCACCGGTTACGCCCTCGGCAGCAGACATTACCGCTACCTGAGCCGCAGCTACCGTATGAGCGGCCTCCCGGACGTCGGGGATTCGGTGCCCGACCCGGGGACCACAAACCCGCCGACCACTGTGCCCTGTGACGCCGCAGACGCCGGTACCCCCTCGGCCGAACTCGCTGATCTGACAACGGACGAACGGGGCGGTGCGCCGGGATGCGACCCCACGGGAGTGCGGTAACAGAGCGGAACGCGCCAGCCGGCGCGGTGTTGCCGGCAAAGGGCCGGTGATACCAGCGGGCCGCGAGCTCATCGCCACCGGGGCACCGCGATAGCACCACTGGGCCGGCCGCGAAAACCGCACCCGCCCGTCGCATCCGGGTCGTATTCCGCACCCGACCGCGGGCACCTGTTCGAAGGTGCCGGAAAACCGTTCGACGGATTCCCACGGACCGCCCTAAGGTGGCAGGCATGGGAACTTTGTGCATCGGCGGAGTGTGCGCGGGCGTGTACTCCATCCGCCTGCGCACGGCAGCTCGGGCTCTGCCGGCACATTTCGCACTCCGCTGACGCCGCCGGGTCGTCCCACTGACGGGATCTCCCCGCCGTAACCGATACCGGTCCACCGGCCGGTATTTCGTCGCGATCATCCGACGCTTCGGCGCCGCGGGCAGCACCGGCATGAGCCCGGGCGAATCAACGCACCTCGATTCGGCCGACTCCCTCGGAGGACCCTCATGTCCCGCTCGACCACACGCCCGCGTGCCCGTAAACGGCTGTCACAGAATTTTCTGACCGAACCCGCCACCGCTCGTCGCATCGTGGGGGCCGCCGGTATCGGCCCATCCGATTTCGTCCTGGAGATCGGGCCCGGCGACGGTATGCTCACCCGCCATCTCATTCGGCAGGCGGGACGGGTGGTGGCCTACGAAAGGGATCCGCATTACGCCCGCCGGCTCGCCGTACGCTACGACGATAATGATCGGATCCGTATTGTGCACAAGGATTTCCGTTGCGTCGAACCGCCAGAGCACCCGTTCGCCGTCGTCGGCAATATTCCATTCGGTGCGAGCACGGATATCCTGCGCTGGTGTCTGGCCGCGCCCCGGCTCACCGCGGCTACCTTACTCACCCAATACGAATTCGCCCGGAAATACAGCGGCAACTACGGGCGCTGGACCAAATCGACCATTACCCACTGGCCGGATTCGGTACCGGCACTGGGCGAACGGATCGACCGCGGTGAGTTCTTTCCGGTGCCACGGGTCGACGGCGCGATATTGCGGATCGTGCGCCGGCCGGTCCCACTCCTACCGGCCGGCGCCCGCAGTGATTACCGGCGAATGGTGGAACTGGGCTTTTCGGGAGTCGGCGGTTCACTCGGCGCCTCACTCCGGCGGGCGCATTCGGCCCGGATGGTAGCCCGGGCCTGCGCAGCAGCCGATATCGCGACCGACCTGCCGGTGGGACTGGTTCCACCGGCAGCATGGCTCACCCTGTACCACCGGCTGTACGACACCGCACCTCCGGAATACGACCGTCCGGCACCGCGGCGACGCCGCTGACCCGGACACGACGACGGGGACGAACCCGCCGGGATTCGTCCCCGTCGCCATGGGCGAGCAGTCCCTTCTATACCGCCGTGAAGTCGCGACTCGCGATATATGTCGGCCGGCGCGCCGGTGCCGCGAACGGCTCCTCCAGGATGTTCTCCATACTGTTGAACACAAGGAAGATATTCGACCGCGGGAACGGCGTGATGTTGTTCGCCGACGCGTGCATGATATTCGAATCGAACAGCAGCGCCGACCCGGCCGGGCCGGTGAACTGCTCGATCCAGTACTTATAGGCCAATTCGGTGATATCGGCCTCGCTCGGTACCCCGATCTCCTGCTCACGCAGTGATTCGCGGTAGTTGTCCGCCGGTGTTTCGCCCTGGCAGGGGACGAAAGTGCGATGCGATCCGGGCATCACCATCAGGCTGCCGTTGTACGGGTAATTATCCGTCAACGCGATGGACAGACTCACCGCCCGTGGCGCGGGCATTCCGTCTTCGGCGTGCCAGGTCTCGAAATCGGAATGCCAGTAGAAGCCGGTACCGAATCCGGGAAGATAATTGACCCGGCTCTGGTGGATGTACACATCCGAACCCAGAACCTGTCGGGCCAGATCCACAACCCGGGATTCGCGCACCAGCTCCTTCACCGCCGGACTCAGCCTGTGCACATCGAATACCGAGCGCACCTGCCGCGACGCCTTCTCCACGATCAGCCGGTCGTCACCCCACAGTTCTGGATCGTCGGCCAGCCGATCGATTTCGGTGGCGAACTCCGCCACCTCTTCGGGGCTGAGCAAACGATCCAGAATTGCGTAACCGTCGGTATCGAACGCAGCCAGCTCCGCGTTGCCGATCCGGCCCCACACCGTCGCGTCGTGTCGCTCCTGTAGCGCCAGCCGCTCGGCGGTTCTGGTCGGATAGCGATCGATCCGATTGTCAACCAACGTCGTTCGTCCTTCCTCTCAGTCGGCCGGAACGGCGATCAACGGATAGACGCCGTTCTCGTCGTGCACCTCCTGCCCCGTGACAGGAGGATTGAACACGCACAGCATCCGCATCCGTGTCCGTGTCCGCACCTCGTGCTTCTCGTGCCCGTCGAGCAGGTACATGGTGCCCGGGGCGAGATCGTAGGTGCGGTCGTTGGTCAGATCGGTGAGGGTGCCTTCCCCCTCTACCAACCAGACCGCTTCCACATGGTTCTGATAGTGGAAGACGTGGGTGGTGCCGGCCTCGATGGTGGTCTCGTGGAACGAGAACCCCACACCATCACCGCCCAGCACGATCCGTTTGCTACGCCAATCCTCCGCACCGACATCGCGGTGGGTGCCGGTGATCTCGTCGGTGGTGCGCACGATCATTTCTGTAGTTCCTCTCAGCTGCAGACGGTTTCGACGGCATCGCCCAGGATGCGCAGACCGTGGTCCAGTTCGTCGTCGGCGATGGTCAACGGCGGCAGCAGTTTCACAACTTCGTCCGACGCCCCGGAGGTCTCGGCCAGCAGGCCACGCTCGAACGCGACCTGGCAAACCTTCCCGGCCTGCGAGGCATCGTCGAAGACCAGGCCGTGCACCAAGCCGCGGCCCCGAGTCGAAATTCCCGGTGCGGCCGCGGCGATATCGTTCAACGCCGTGGCCACCCGCTTACCCTTGGCTCCGGTGGACTTCTCCAATACATCATCGGACCAATAGTGCTCGAGCGCCACCTGTGCGGTCACGAAGGACGGATTGTTACCCCGGAAGGTGCCGTTGTGTTCGCCCGGTGACCACACATCGTGTTCCGGCTTGAACAGCACCAGCGCCATAGGCAGGCCGTAACCGCCGATCGACTTGGACAGGGTGACGATATCGGGGGTGATCCCGGCGGTTTCGAAGGAGAAGAACGGGCCGGTGCGACCGCAACCCATCTGCACATCGTCGACGATGAGCAGGATGCCGCGGGCGGAGCACAACGAAGCCAGATGCCGCAGCCATTCGGCGCGGGCCAGATTCACACCGCCCTCACCCTGCACCGTTTCCACGATCACGGCGGCCGGGCGGTCCAGGCCGGAGGAAGAATCGTCGAGCACCCGCTCCATCCACTGGAAGTCCGCGGTGGTGCCGTCGAAGTAGCCGTCGTAGGGCATCGGTGTCGCATGGTGGAGCGGAACACCGGCACCCGCGCGCTTCATGGCGTTACCGGTCACCGACAGTGCGCCCAGCGTCATCCCGTGGAATGCGTTGGTGAAGCTGAGGATGCTCTGACGGCCGGTCACCTTGCGGGCCAGCTTCAGCGCCGCTTCCACCGCGTTGGCGCCGGTCGGACCGGGGAACTGCACCTTGTAGTCCAGGCCGCGCGGCGCCAGCAGGGTATCGCGGACGGTTTCCAGCAGTTTGCGCTTGGCCACGGTCGACATGTCCAGGCCGTGGGTAATGCCGTCACCGGCCAGGTAGTCGATCAGCGCGGTCTTGAGCAGGGGGTTGTTGTGCCCGTAGTTCAGCGCGCCCGCGCCGGCGAAGAAATCGAGGAAATCCCGGCCGTTCTCGTCGCGAAGCCAGGCACCCTGGGCGGTCTCGAACACCGCGGGCCAGGAGCGGCAGTAGCCGCGAACGTTGGATTCAAGGTCGTCGAAGATCGTCGTTTCAGGGGTAATCATCAGTGATCCCTTTCGTTTTTACGGGCGATCGGGGAAATGGTGTAGAGGTCCTCGGCGGCGTGACTGTCCGGGAACACATCCGGTTCGAACAGTTCGCTGCGCACCATTTCTGCGTCGCGGCGGCGGGCCAGCGAGGCGAACATGGCGATCGAGGCGGGATTATCGGGGGACACGGTGGTCTCCAGCGCGTTTACGTCACCGCCGGCCGAATGATCCGGCGCGGTGACGGTGGCGACCAACCAGTCCAGCATGGCGACCCCGGTTCCGCGGCCACGCTGGTCGGCGTCCACGGCGACCTGCCAGACGAACAGGGTGCCGGACGCGTCGGGTCTCAGGTAGCCGGTGACAAAGCCGACGACACGGCCGTCGCTCTCGGCCACCACCGAGGTGGCGGCGAAATCTCGGCACCACAAAAGATAGGAATAGCTCGAATTGACGTCCAGGACCTGCGACTCGTCGGCGATCTGCCACAATCGCGCGGCGTCCGTGATCCGCGGTGCGCGCAAGCTCACGCCGGTACTGGCGGGCTCCGCATCGGTCGCGGCGGACGAAGTGGTCGAGCCGGTGCCGGTCGAACCGGCGGTCTGCGTGGACTCAGTGTGTAAGGACATACAACTCCGATGTCTGCTTGCAGTACTTTCCCAGGCTTACGAATCAACTTTGAGGTAGCCTGGTCGAGTTCTTTACGATTGTGTTACAGGCTGATGACGCCCCTCTCGATCGATGGCAGGAAGCCGGATGACGAATCGGGCGCCCCCTCCGGGGCGTTCCGTACATTCGACCCGGCCACGGTGAGTGGACACGGTCTCGGCGACGAGCGCCAGGCCTATTCCGGTACCACCGGTGGTGGACCGGCGGCTGTTGCGGGAAGTCGCGAAGCGTTCGAAAATTCGGTCGCGGTCGGCCCGTGCGACCCCGGGACCGGCGTCGTCGATCTCGATGACGGCCTCCGGGCCGTCGCGGCGCACTGTCACCGCCACCGCGCCCCCACCGTGCCTGTCGGCATTCTTCAACACGTTCAGCAGGGCGCGCTCCAACTCCAGTTTACGGCCCAGCACCGTGACGCGGTCGGCGACTGTGAGCAGTTCGGCAGGCCGGTGACTGTCGCGCAACGTGTGTACCAGCAGATCTCCCACCGAAACGGGATCTGCATCACCGTGATGCATACCCGCCTCCACCCGCGCCAGAGCGAGCAGATCATCGAGCAGCCGACGCAGGTGTTCCACCTCGGCGCTCACCAGATCCAACGCTTGCCGAGACCGCGGAGGGAGTTCCGCGCGCGAGCGTTCCAGCACTCCCACCGCGGTGGTCAACGTGGTCATCGGGGTGCGCAGTTCATGGCTCACATCGCCGAAGAGGCGGTGTTCGCGATCGATGCGACGTTGCAACGAATCGACCATCCGGTTGAACGAGGCGACCGTGCTTGCGAGGTCCTGGTCATTGCTGTCCGGCAGGCGAGTGCCCAGTTCACCGGAAGCGATCAGAGCGGCCGCTTCGGCGACGTCACGCAGTGGTTTGAGCATGCGCCGGCTCACCCCGACCCCGACGGCGGCGCCGACTAGCGCCGCGGCGACGGCGCACCCCACCAGCAGTGCCGGACGGTGATGCAGCCGCTCGCTGAAGGTGCGGCTCTCATCGCTGATCACAGCAAACACCGCCAGTACGAGTACCAGCGCCATCAGGCCGGACGACGCCGCAAACGCAGTCGTCACCCGGCTGCGCAGGCTCCAGCGCCCCGGACCGCGTTCGACCCGGGCCGCATTCGTGATGCCGACCATCGTTCAGCGCTGCACGTCCAGCCGGTAACCGAGGCCACGGACGGTGACCACGATCTGCGGTTCGGAGGGATCGCGCTCGATTTTGGTCCGCAATCTGCGCATGTGGACATCCACGATTCGCTCGTCACCGAAGAAACCCCGGTCCCAGACGCGCTCCAGCAGAACATCGCGGCTCAGGACCCGCCCCGGGGCATCTGCCAGTTCACACAGCAGCCGGAATTCGGTGATGGTTAGGTTGATCTCCTCGTCGCCGCGGCGGACGGCGCCACCCTCGGGTGAGAGGATCAGGGGCGCGGCGGGGTCGGCGTCCAGAACGACCTCGATCGGCGCCGTGTCGCGTTCCACCGACAGCCGCGCGCGGCGCCGTAGAGCGCGCATGCGTGCGGTAATTTCCTTGATCTCGAACGGTTTGGTGACGAAATCGTCGGCGCCGGCCTCCAGGGCAGCCACCACATCGTGAGTATCGTCACGTGCGCTCACCACAATGATCGGCACGTCATGGTCGCGGCGGATCTCCCGGATACAGGTGAATCCGTCCATTCCGCCGAGCATCAGATCGACGATCATCACATCTGGTACACCGATCGTCCGCAGATGGGTGAGCGCGGCCTCGGCTTCCTCGGCCTCCGCGACGTCGTAGCCTTCGTCCTCCATGGCCAGGCGTAAAGCACCCCGGACCCGGTCGTCGTCTTCCACGATCATCAGGTTCGCGCTCAATTTTCAATCCCTTGCAGACGCACGTGGCGTGCCGCGGCGTGGGTTCGCATCCCCAAACCGACGCGACAGCCCACTACTCAGTTTACTCGAGCAACCTTCCGGTTATACGAGTAGCCGCAATGCCTGCGAAGTAAACCCCCCAAGTGAAATGACTCACTGTCAGATGTCGCGCGCATGCTCCAAACGGAAGAAGTTGCTCGGAGTACCGTCGGCGCGGTGTTCCTGATAACGAAAGCTCAGTTTGCGTGCGTCGAAGGTGGCGAACCAGTCGGCCCAGCCGACCGGCTGGAGGACCGCTCCACCGTAGTGCGGAAAGTCCAGGCGTAGGACCCCCACCTCGCCGTTGTACTGACTGCCGGGCGTCGTCGCCGGAGTGGCACCGCGCCGCTGGGCCCACTGACGGATGATCTCATGATTCGTGGTGACCATGGTTGTTCCGGGAGCGGCGGAAAGGCCACCCTTCATGACGAACCTCCTTGCGGTAGGTGCGTACGTGCTCACCGTGCGACCCTCGTGGTCACACCGGCTTTCCGGACTTGTACCCGACTTCGCACTCTTGCAAACACAACGGACAAGCAACTGTCCTGTATGTCCGCACCGTCGACCCGGCAACTGAAGATCCCCGCCCTCAGCAGCCCCTCCGGTTTGCCGAAGGTTCGCCGCGACCGGGAAACGGTCACCTGCCGTCGGAAATCGGCGCCAGAGCCACTGTGATGTTATCGCTCCCCCCGCAGACCACCGCGTAGTCGACGAGCGCCCGCGCGCCGTCACTCGTCGGCATCCCGAGTGCGCGTTGGGACAGCTCGGCCGGACCGGGCAGGTAGTTCCACAGACCGTCGGTGCACAGCAGCAGCGAACCCGGACCGTCCACGTAGTAGGACCGGATACTGTCACCCGACCAGGGCTGCTGCCCGGCGTCCGCACCCAGCCAGCGCATCAGGGTATGCGCGCGCGGATCGGCCATCGCTGCCTGCTCGTCCATCGCACCCGCTTCGATCAGCGTCTGCGCCCACGAATCGTCGACCGTCAGTTTCTGCGGACCGGCTAGCGGACCGGAATGCCCCGGCCCTGCCGGGTGCTCGGAAACCTGGTCCCCAGCGGCCAGCCAGTAGGCACGGCTGTCGCCGATATTCGACACGGTAACCGATACCCGGCCGTCGGCCTCGGTGCGCACGATCGCCGAAACATAGGTGCACGACGGAGCGTCCCCGTCCGGCCCGACCAGATTGCGCACCGCCTCCGAAGCGGCCGCCATTCCCGCGGCCGTGGCCTCCTCGGCCGTCCGGTCCTCGGCGAGCGCGGCGAGGCAGGCATCCACACCGGTGCGTACGGCGGTGCCGGAGGCCGCCTGCGGATCCGGCGAGGATGACACGCCATCGCACACCACCAGGACGAGAGTCTCCGGTTGCCCGCTGTCGTCGGGCACCACCGCTGCGGCCACGGCATCCTCGTTACGGGCATGCACGATGCCACGGTCGGTGACCAGTCCGGCCACCCCGAGATCGGCCTCGAACCGATCCTGAAGGCGATGCGGATGGTCACAGACGGGGCAGCGCGGGCCGCGTCCCTCGGTCCCGCAGTGCACACAGACCACTTCCGCCAGGCCATCGTCCGGTAACGCCACCCGGTGGACCCCCGGCGTGACGGCCTGGCGCGGAACTGTCCGTTCCGCGGCCGCGGCCCGGCGACGGGTGTCCAAGGTATCGCGCACCGCCGGCATGGGTTCGGTCACCGCGTCGAGGATATCGCCCGATTCGGCGCCCCCAGCGTTCGTCTCCCGGTTCATCCGGCCACCACACTGTCGAGTAGTTCCCGGCGCCCCCCGACCCGGATACCGCGAGTCCGCACACCGCCCCCCTTCATTCGACCCGTTCCGTTCTGACGATCGACGATAGTACGCGGTGAACGGGCGGGCGCGTTCATCCGCGCTCCCCAACCGCGCGAACGGCTTTGCGGGCCGCCACCAGGACCGGGTCCCAGACCGGCGAGAACGGCGGGGCGTACCCCAGATCGAGTGCGGTCATCTGTGTCACGGTCATCCCCGCGGTCAGCGCGACCGCCGCGATATCGACCCGCTTACCGGCGCCTTCCAGGCCTACGATCTGCACGCCGAGCAGGCGTCCGGTAATGCGTTCGGCCAGCATCTTGACCGTCATCGGTGCCGGGTCCGGGTAATATCCGGCACGACTGGTGGATTCGATCGTCGCCGTCACATATTGCAGACCGGCGGCACGGGCATCCTTCTCCCGCAACCCGGTTCGCGCCACCTCGAGATCGCACACCTTGCTCACCGCGGTACCGACCACACCGGGAAAGGTCGCGTAACCGCCACCGATATTGGCGCCGATGGTCTGGCCGTGCTTGTTGGCGTGGGTTCCCAGAGGGATATGGCGGCGCATACCGGAGACGAGGTCGAGCACCTCCACGCAATCACCCCCGGCCCAGATATTCTCGTGACCGAGAACCCGCAGGGCGGTATCGGTCAGGATCCCACCGTGTCCGCCGATCGGTAATCCGGCCGCGCGGGCCAGTTCGGTCTCCGGGTCGACCCCGATCCCGAGCACCACCACATCCGCGGGGTACTCGCTGCTGCCGGCGACCACGGCGCAGGCCCGGCCGTCGGCACCGGTCGATATCCCGGTCACCTCCCGGCCGCCGGCCACCACGATGTCCAGGCCACTCAGCGCGTCGCGAACCAGAGCTCCCATATCGGGATCCAGCGTCGACATCGGTTCGGACCCGCGGTGCACGACGGTGACCTCGAAACCGCGGCGGATCAGGGCCTCCGCCATCTCGACCCCGATATATCCCGCACCGACCACTACGGCACGGCGACCGCCGGTGGCGGCCAGGGCCGCGATGAGCGCCTCGCCGTCGTCCAGCGTCTGCACGCCGTACACACCCGGCGCACCGATGCCGGGTAGCGGCGGACGGATGGGCCGGGCGCCGGTCGCGAGCACGAGTTGGTCGTAGCCGGTCCATGTTTCGACGCCGGTTGCCAGATCACGGCTACGCACCCGGCGGCCCGCGATATCGAGTTCGACGACCTCGCTGCGTAACCGCACGTCGATCGCCCGCGCCCGGTGCTCGGCCGGCGTGCGCGCGATCAACTGATCTCTGTCGCGGACCTGCCCGCCGACCCAGTACGGGATCCCGCACGCGGAGTACGACGTGAAATGCCCGCGTTCGAACACCACGATCTCGAGGTCGCCGGCATTCCGGTACCGGCGTGCCTGGGCGGCCGCCGACATGCCGGCCGCGTCACCGCCGACGATCACCAACCGCTCGGTCATACGATCAACCTACCCAGTCGGCCGCGGTTCCCCGCGACACCACCGGCAACCGCCGCCCGTACCACCGGATGACAGGCGCCCACTGTAGTTCGTGTTGCTCACCGACCCACGATGAACAACCTGCCGACGAGAGCTTTTCCCTCATGAGTGGGTACGCACCGAGCCCGGCCCATCGAGGACACCTGCACCGCGGCCGCGACCGGGGCCCGGGCGGGCCCGTGGCCGGTACTGCTCGGACCGGCCGCATCGCCGAGTCTGCGTATGCACGGGCAGGCTACCGGGGTCACCTGCGGCCTGCCTGAGCCGGGCCGCGCAATCGCTACGCCGACCTGCTGTGCTCGTCCTCGGTCCCCGCGCCGACTCACCATGCCTGCGACGAACTCGCTGGTATCCGGGCCGAACTCCTCGTCCGGGCGGCGCCGGATTCCTCGGACCGGGCTCACGACCTGGCCGGTAGCCGGTGATTGCGCGGCCTCAGTCGGTGCGAGAGCCGATCAGCGGGAGCCGGCCCATGGCCGTGCGGGCCGCGCGACGGGGGCCGGTGGTCGATCGGCCGGTGCTGTCGGTGAAGGTCAGGACACCGTCCTCGATCGGGCTCTTACGCAAATAGGCGCGGTCACGGAAATAGCTGTTGACCACCTTCCACGGTCCGCCGGTGCCCTGTCGGGGCATCACCGCGTCGCCGCGCTGGATATATCCGGAACTGAGCGCACCGCCCATCACCGAAACTTCGGAGCGGTCGCCGGGGTGTGCGTTCGCCACGAACCGCGTGTATCCGCGGTCCCGCATCCGGTTGAGCACCTTGCAGAAGTATTCGGCGGCGAGGTCGGCCTTCAGGGTCCACGACGCATTGGTGTACCCGAGGACCATCAGCGCGTTCGGTACACCGTCCAGCAGCGCCCCCTTGTACATGACCCGCTCCCGGGTCACCACCGGTTCCTCGTCGACTTCCAGAGTTGCGCCGCCCAGGATCTGGATGGTCAGGCCGGTGGCGCAGACGACGATATCGGCGCCGATCTCGGTGCCCGAGGAGAGGCGGATTCCGTTCTCGGTGAACGCGTCGATGGTGTCGGTGACGACGGACGCCTGTCCACGGCGAAGTGCTTTGAACAGGTCGCCGTCGGGTACTACGCACAACCGCTGATCCCAGGGCGCATAGTCCGGGCTGAAATGCCGCATATCGATACCGGGGCCGACCGCCATACGAACCCAGTTCAGAAACATTTTCCGGGCCAGGGCCGGCTGCTTCCGCGAGAGCTGATAGCTGGCCTGCTGGACGGCGATATTGCGCGCGCGACCGACCTGGTAGGTGAGACCGGCCGGGGATTTGACCTTCGTGAGGCCGATCGCGACCGGATCGTCGGCCGGAATCGAGGCGATATAGCTGGGTGAGCGCTGCAGCATCGTCACATGGCCGGCTTCGGCAACCATCGACGGCACCAGGGTGATGGCAGTGGCCCCGCTGCCGATCACTACGACCTTCTTCCCTCGGTAGTCGAGGTCCTCGGGCCAGTGCTGGGGGTGGACGATCTGCCCGGTGAAATCGTCTTCCCCCAGGAACGACGGCCGGTAGCCCTTGTCGTAGTCGTAGTAGCCGGTGCAGCCGACCAAGAACCCGGCGGTCCACAATTCTTCGGCGCCGGTCGCTTCGTCGACGCCCCGGACGGTCCACCGGTTATCCGCACTGGACCAGCTCGCCGAAACCACTTTCCGGCCGAAGTGGATATGTGGAGTGACCCCGTACTCGTCGGCGGTCTCCTCGATATAGCGGCGGATCCCGGCACCATCGGCGAGCATCTTGGTTCCGCGCCAGGGCCGGAAACCGTAGCCGAACGAATACATATCGGAATCCGATCGGATCCCGGGGTATCGGAACAGGTCCCAGGTTCCGCCGATGGCGGTCCGCCGTTCCAGGACCGCGTAGCTGCGCCCGGTGTTCTCCTTCTCCAGGTGACAGGCCACATCGATACCGGACAGACCGGCTCCGATGATCAGTACGTCGACATGCCGCGTCATTGCGTTCCTCGTCTGCTTCGTGCCGGGTTCGTCGTCGACCGTGACGGACGCACCTTTTACATGTTACCGAGGGTAGCTGATATCAGTGCGGAAGCGGGCACGCCCCCACAGAGCAGGTCGAGAATCTTGCACTCACCGCGCACCTCCCCACGCCCGGACTCAGCTCCCTCCGACCTTCGACGAACCGAGCCGCCCCGGCGAACTCCCGGCCGGCAGCACCGGGTCGCGAAGGGCATATTCAGCAGGGACGTGTTCAGCCGGACCCGTCCGGCGTTCTCCGCCGCCGGCATCAGCGCCCGAAACGACGCACCCGGCCGAGATGGCCGGTTACGCCGATCACGTCATATCCCGGCCACTCGGCCCAGCGGCATTTACGCACCCGGTCGCGGCGCGAATCCGGCACGACCGCATCGCGACCGAACCGGAGTTCCGTCGGTGATCTCACATCTTCTGCAAACCCCGCGCCGCCTCCGGGCCGGCGAGCCCGCGGACATAGGCTGGGCATACGTCCCGGGCAGGCGCGGCGCCGGCCCGAGCCACCAGGAGGAATGTCGATGAACACCACCAAAACCCGGTTCGCTCTGCTGGCCGCGACCGCAGCGCTCGCATTGGCCGGGTGCACCGAGATCGAGCAGGCGCTGAACAAAGGCGGCGACACCCCCTGCCGCGAATACATCGCGCAAGATCAGGAAACCAAACGCGTCACCATCACCAAGTTCCTCGAGGAACAGCACGGACAGGCGCCGACCGGCACGAATGTCGACCTGTCGATGGCCGCCGCCGACGGCCTGTGCACCGTCCAGGCCAATGCCGATACCCCCATCGAGCGGGCCGACCTGGCCGGTATCTTCATCCGGAAATAGTCGGCGGCTGCCACACCTTTCTTCGCCGGCCCGGAAGCCCGAGCAGCCTATCGCGCTTGCGCAACCATTTGCCCTATACCACAAGCATTTTCACCGCGCCACCGACACCCCTTCGCCTCCGGAACCGGGATACGCAAGAATGTGTTCGCAAAAGTGCTGGCGAAGTACCGATCCGGCTACCGGGCTACGGCGAGAGCCGGAATCGGTGCGCACGGGCGGCGCCGGCGCCGGAAACTAGGTGCAAGGAGCGCGCAATGTTTCATCGGATCGAATCGGTGGCGCCGCGGTACCGTGGCGTGGCGCGGAGTTCCTGATGGCGTATCGCAGCGACCGGGTGGCGGTAACCGACAGGGCGCGCAACGCGTTACGAGAATTGATCGAACAGCACGGCCCCATCCTGCTCTACCTGCCCGACCTCGACAGGGACGAACCGGCACCCGACTGGCTGCCCATCCGCGATTTCCGGGCAGGCGAAGGCGATACTCTCTTCGGCCGACTTGCCTGGCATACCGAACTGTGGATGAGTGCCCAGGCGCACAAGCATTTCGAACGCGACCACCTGACCGTGGACGTCCCCGCCGATACCGGGCCACCGGCGGGCGGTGGGGAACCCGCAGCGGATACCGCGGTCTTTCTGCTGCGCACCCGCCGGCTCAGCGCCGCCGAGGCCGCCGCCTCCGAGACCCGCAAACGTAGCCGGGGCTGAACCGCCCGGTCATCGTCTCCACCGGCAGGACGAGAATTCCGGCCTGGGCGCTACGGTTCTCGGCCGCCGCTGCCACAGTTCGATCACGGGTACGGTCGCGGCTTACACCGCTGCCGGTCGCGAGGTCGAAGGGAGTCCTGTTCAATGGGATTCGATGTGCCGGAAGCGGGTCGAAAGGTTACTTTGTGGCGATGTTCAGAGCGAGGCTCGGTGTCCGCGCCCGGATCCTGGCGATCGCGCTCATCCCGAGTTTGACCTTGTTGGTGGTCGGTGTGGGCGCGACCGGCTACCTGATCGACCAGGGCCAGCACGACCGCCAGGTAACCGAGGCGATGCGGGCGGCCTCCGGTCCCACCCGCACGGTGTACGAAATCGTTCAGAACGAACGCCGGCTCACCCTCGCCTACCTCGCCGGTGATTCGGCCGCTGCCGATGCGCTGGCCGCCGTACGGCCCGGCAGCGAACAGGCGCTGCGCGGCCTCCTCGACGCTTCCCAGCAACTGCGCAGCCTGCAACCCGACCAGATCACCGACGATGTCGGCTCGTTCGCCACGCTCATCCAGCAACTGGGCAATATCCGGGGCGCGGTCGACAGCCGCGCGGTCTCCGCGGGTGACGCCTATACCTTCTACGCGCGTCTGCTCGACGCACTCGCGATCGGTGCGCAGGTTTCGCAGTCCTTCGCACCGGATGCGCATTCGGCCACTCAACTCACCCTCGCGACCCGCATCATGCACATGCTCGAGGCCACATCCCGCAGCCGTGCGCTGGCCGGGGCGGCGCTGCAATCCGGCCGGCCGGTGGCACTGCCCGAGGAGTACATCCAGCAGACCGGCTTCTACCACACCGAATCAGCGCTGCTGGCCCGTGAGCTCGCCCCGGAACTCGGTGAGCGGCTGAACAATCTACTCAGCAGCCCGCAGTGGCAGCTGCTGACCCGCGCCGAGAACACCCTCATCGCCCGGAGTCTTTCCAGCGCAGGCAACGACTCCTCAGGTCTGCCGCCCGCCCAGTTCGCCGCCTGGCAGGATGCGGCCGGCCATCTCGATCACGAAATGCTCGAACTATGGGACGAGCAGAACACGGTCATGCAGCAGGCCTCGCTGGATGCCGCGGCCCGCACCACGACACAATCCCTGCTGATCGGGCTCGCCGTCCTGGTGATCTCCGCGGCGGCGTTCGGTATCTCCCTGGTGCTGGCCAACCGGTTCATCCACCGGTTGGTGCGGTTGCGCGACCATACACTGGCCCTCGCCGACGAGCGACTGCCGGATATCCTCGACCGGCTCCGCGCCGGAGAGGATATCGACGACGCCGCTACCGCGGCGCGACTCGATTTCGGCCACGACGAACTCGGTGCAGTGGCCACCGCATTCGAGCATGCGCACGCGGTGGCCGTTACTGCCGCCGTCACCGAGGCCCGCAACCGGGAAGGCGTCAAGTCGATCTTCCTGAACATCGCGCACCGCAGCCAAATCGTGGTGCACAAGCAACTGGAGATCCTCGACGAGGCCGAGCGGCGCGAAGAGGATCCGGCGATGCTGGATGTTTTGTTCAAACTCGACCATCTGGCCACCCGGGAGCGCCGTAACGCGGAGAACCTCATCGTGCTCGGCGGCGGGAAACCCGGCCGCCAGTGGCGCACCCCCGTACCGCTTGTGGATCTGGTGCGTAGCGCTGTCGGTGAAACCCAGGACTATCCCCGGGTGCGCCTGGCCCGGCTGCCCGAGCTGCGGGTGGCGGGTAGCGCGGTCGGCGATCTCATCCATCTGCTCGCCGAACTCGTCGACAACGCGACCTCGTTCTCCCCACCGCAGTCGCGTGTCCAGGTGACCGGTTCGGTCATCGGCAAGGGGGTGGCCGTCGAGATCACCGATCAAGGTATGGGAATCCCCGCCGACAGCCGCGACCGGCTCAACGAGATCCTGGAGAGCCCGCCCGATTTCGAAGTCGCCTCGCTGCAGCGGGATTCGCGGCTGGGAATCTTCGTGGTCGCGCAACTGGCCCACCGGCACGGTATCTCCGTACGGCTGTGGGAATCGGAGTACGGCGGTGTGCGCGCGGTCGTGATCATTCCGTCCGCGCTGCTCACCGACCCTGCCGAGGAGACCGCGCCGCTGACGGGTTTGACGCGACCGGCCGCCCCGGTCCCGCCCCCCGCACCCGAGGAACGCGCCGAGACCCCGACGGCCACCCTCGTCGAAGACCGCCCGCGGCCCGCCGCCCGTCCCGAACCGGCGCCTCCGGACGTCGCGGCGGCGGAGACCGGCGCAACCACCGGGGAACCGAAGGTTCTGCCCGACGGTCGTCCGGCTTTACCACGCCGCGCCAGGCAGGCTAAAGTCGCACCGCGACCGGAAGATTCGGGCGCCCAGCAGGCCGCAGCGGCACGGCCGCGCTCGGCCGAACAAGCCCGAGATCTGATGGCGGCGATCGAGAACGGTACTCGGCAGGGCCGCAGGCCTCTGCCCGCCACGGATTCCGGCGCCGCGAACCCGGCGCCGGATGGCATATCCCCGGATGAACAGGAAGGCTAAGTGTCAACTTCCACTCAAGGTGACCTGAACTGGCTGCTCGACGATCTCGTCGAGCGACTCGCGGGAGTCCGGCTGGCGGTCGTACTGTCCACCGACGGAATGCTGCTCGGCCACTCCTCGAAAATGGACCGCACCGAGGCAGAGCATTTCGCCGCGATGTCGTCGACCCTGCACGGCCTGGCCCGGAGTGCGGGCGCACGATTCGAGGGCGGTAGCGTACGGCAGGCGGTGATCGAACTCGATCGGGCCGTACTGTTCGTGACCTCCGCCGGCGATAACGCATGCATCGCGGTCCAGGCCGCGGCGGACGCCAACCTCGGCATGGTGGCCTACGAGATGAACCTGACCGTCCAGCGCGTCGGTACCCATCTCTCGACCAGTTCCCGCAGCGGAACCGGGGACCGACCACAGCAACCGTGAGAACAGCAGCGATACTGCGATGACCGGTACACGGGATTCCTGGTTCGACGATGATGCCGGGCCACTGGTGCGGCCGTATGCGATCACCCGGGGCCGGACCGTCGGTGCCGGACACGATCTGGATATGCTCACAATAGTGGTCAGAGCTCGCGGAGCCCCGCCCCTACGTCGTACCGAACCCGAATATCTCGATATCGTGCAGTTGTGCACAGAACCACAGACAGTGGCGGAGGTGGCAGCCGCCTTGAAACTGCCGCTGGCGGTGACCAAGATTCTCGTCGGAGATCTGATCGGTGACAGCCATCTGATCTTCCGGACTCCGGTGCAGATGGAGTCCGGACCCGGCGACTTCAACATATTGCGAGCGGTACTGGATGGAATCCGAAAAATTTGACCCTGCCCGGATCGACCCCGCGGCACCGGCCCTGGCCGCATCGGTCAAGGTCCTCATCGCCGGCGGCTTCGGCGTCGGCAAAACCACCATGGTGGCCTCGATCAGTGAGATTCCGCCGTTGCGGACCGAGGAGATGATCACCGAACTCAGTACGGGGATCGACGATCTGTCGGGTGTCGAGTCCAAGACCACCACGACGGTGGCGCTGGACTTCGGCCGGATCACCATCGACAAAGATCTGGTGCTGTATCTGTTCGGCACGCCGGGCCAGGACCGTTTCTGGTTCCTCTGGGACGAATTGGCACGGGGCGCGCTCGGCGCGGTGGTCCTGGCCGATACCCGCCGGCTCGGGAACTCCTTTGCCGCCATCGACTATTTCGAACGCCGCGGGCTACCGTTCCTCGTGGCGGTCAACTGCTTCGACGGCGCACCGCGCTACACCGTGGACGAGGTCCGGGACGCCCTCGATCTCGACGGCTCGATGCCGGTGATGCTCTGCGATGCCCGTGATCGGGTGTCGGCGAAGAATGTGCTGCTCAGCTTGATCGAGTACCTGATAGATCGGGCCACCCGGCCCGATCTGACGGCCAATCCCGGGTGATCTGCCGGCGGAGCCGTTCGCCGGCTCCGCCGGAGCGCGTCAGGACCGGAGGCGGTAGCACAGCGTAACCACGCAGGGCCCGCGCTCAGGTGCAACAGACACAGCCGATATTCAGCGCAGGGCGCCCGCCGCGTGCAGTTCGTCGAACAGCAGCTGATCCACCGGAGGTACGCGGGGTCGGTCGGCGTAGCCGAACCAGTCGATTTCGGAGATTTCGCTGCTCGCGGTCAGCTTTCCCCGGTAGTCGGCGCGGTAGCAGCTCAT
Source organism: Nocardia speluncae NBRC 108251 (assembly GCF_001613245.1). Taxonomy (GTDB): domain Bacteria; phylum Actinomycetota; class Actinomycetes; order Mycobacteriales; family Mycobacteriaceae; genus Nocardia; species Nocardia speluncae. Next base: position 299,198 of record NZ_BDBZ01000002.1, read on the forward strand.
CCGCACCCGGGCCGCACCGTCGGCGGCCTCGTAGACGCCCACCGGCTCGACGGTTTCGGCGACGAGTGCGACGGTGAGCTCTTCGGCGATCTCGCGAACCAGGGTCTGTTCATCGGTTTCGCCCGATTCGCGTTTTCCGCCCGGGATGTAGAAGATTTCCTTGCCCGCCGGGCGGGCGCACAGGATCCGACCGTCCACGATCAGCACCCAGGCGACCGTATCGATGAGCTCACCGACCAATTCGTCCGTCACGCCGGCAGCTTAGACCAGCGCCGCGCGCGGGCCATATCGGCCAAGCTGCCCCCAACAGCACGGTCGCGGACGTACCATGCGGACGTGGCCGATGCGAATCTTCCCGCCGTGCTGCGGGTCCTGGTCTACAGCAACGACGCCGACACTCGGAGTCAGGTGATGCTGGCGCTCGGGCGCCGCCCGCATCCGGAGCTACCACCGCTCGAGTACCTCGAGGTCGCTACCGCTGCGGTGGTACTGGAGCGGATGGATGCCGGTGCTGCCGATCTCGCCGTTCTGGACGGTGAATCCGCCCCGGTCGGCGGGCTGGGCCTGGCCAAACAGCTCAAGGACGAGCTCGCCGAATGCCCGCCGCTGATCGTGCTCACCGGCCGCGCCGACGACGCGTGGCTGGCGAACTGGTCGCGCGCGGAGGCTGTCGCGTCCCACCCGATCGATCCACTACGACTTACCGAGATAGTGGTCGACCTGCTGCGGCGCCGCTCCGCCGCCTGAGCGCGTCAGGCCCTGAGGCCGTAGCGGAGCGTCACCACCAAGGGCTGCACTCAGGCGCAATCGACACAGCCTGAGCCGATTAGGTTCATTCGCTCATAAATCTCAGTCCCGAATTCGATCAAACCGGCCTGTGAATCCGCGTTCTTCCTGCCGCGACAGTTGTAGGCTGTGCTGTAGCTCACATGAGCGCGGGAGATGACATATAACCCATGCCACCGAAATCCTCCCCCAGCCCATTCCCGATTTCGGGGATGATCCGGCGGCGTGGGCCGTACCCATCGACCGCCCGACCCCGTTCGCGGGCGCCGCGGCACAACCGCGGGTCCGGAGTTCGCAAGGAGGGGAAGCGCAGTCGTGAACACCGAACTGCCGATATTGGTCCTCGGCGCGGTTGCCGCCGCGTTCGCGATCATCTCGATCCTGATCGCCGGCCTGATCGGCCCGAAACGCTATAACCGCGCAAAACTACAAGCCTACGAATGCGGTATCGAACCGACACCGCACGCGGTGGCCGGAGGCGCGGGAAGCACTACCGGACAACGCTTTCCGGTGAAGTACTACCTCACCGCAATGCTTTTCATCATTTTCGATATCGAGATCGTGTTCCTCTACCCATGGGCGGTCCATATCGATGCGCTCGGGGTGTTCGGCCTGGTCGCGATGGCATTGTTCATCGTCAATGTCTCGGTCGCCTACGCCTACGAATGGCGGCGCGGCGGCCTCGGCTGGGACTGAGCCGCGAACCTCCGATCAGCAGCGGTCCGCGTCGCGGCGTGGGCCCATAGCCCCAGGGAGTAGTCGGATATGGGTTTGGAAGAGAAACTGCCCAGCGGTTTCGTACTCAGCACGGTCGAGGCCATGGCGGGGTACATGCGCAAGGGGTCGTTGTGGCCGGCCACATTCGGTCTGGCCTGCTGTGCCATCGAGATGATGGCGACCGGCGGCGGCCGGTTCGATTCGGCCCGTTTCGGTATGGAGGTTTTCCGCGCCTCGCCGCGGCAGGCCGATCTGATGATCGTCGCGGGGCGGGTCAGCCAGAAGATGGCGCCGGTACTGCGACAGGTCTACGACCAGATGACCGAGCCGAAATGGGTACTGGCCATGGGTGTCTGCGCGTCGTCGGGCGGAATGTTCAACAACTACGCGATCGTGCAGGGTGTGGACCATGTGGTGCCGGTCGATATCTATCTGCCGGGCTGCCCACCGCGACCGGAAATGCTGCTCAACGCGATCATCGCCCTGCACGAAAAGATCCAGCACACCCCGATGGGGGTGAATCGCTCCGAAGCGATCCAGGCGGCGGAGCAGGCCGCCCTCGCGGCGACCCCGACGATCCGGATGGAGGGTTTGCTGCGATGAGCACCGACCGTCCCGAATCCACCGACAGCCGAGCCGTCGAACCGGAACAACCCATCGGGCCCCACGACGAGGTTATCGGCCGACGGCGCGGAATGTTCGGCATCTCCGGCAGTGGTGATACCTCCGGGTACGGGCGCCTCGTCCACGAGATCGCCCTGCCGGGCGGTACCGCCCCACCTTATGGAGGCTATTTCGATACGGTCGTCGACCTGCTGCGCACAGCGCTGAGCACCGGCGCAGGCTTCGACGCGGCGATCGAAAAAGTGATCGTGGACCGCGACGAACTCACCCTGCATGTGCGCCGCGACCATCTGGTCGCGGTGGCCCGGGCGTTACGCGACGAGCCCGCCCTGTGTTTCGAACTGTGCCTCGGGGTGAGCGGTGTGCACTACCCCGACGAGACGGGCCGCGAACTGCACGCCGTCTATCACCTGAACTCGATCACGCACGGACGGCGGCTGAGGCTCGAGGTGTCGGCACCCGATACGGACCCGCATATCCCGTCGCTGTATTGCGTTTATCCGACCTGCGACTGGCACGAACGGGAAACCTACGACTTCTTCGGAATCCGGTTCGACGGGCACCCCTCACTGACCCGGATCACCATGCCGGACGACTGGCGCGGTCACCCACAGCGCAAGGACTACCCGCTCGGCGGGATACCGGTCGAGTACAAGGGCGCGCGCATTCCGCCGCCCGATGAGCGGAGGACCTACAGCTGATGAGTGAAATCGATACCCGGCCCGGCGTTTCCGGTGGGCCGGACCACGACGACTCCGGCACCGGAACCGGCCCGGCCGCGCCGCGCGCGGATTCTGGTCAGCAGGTGGTGACGGTCGCAGGCCAGGACTGGGATGATGTCGCCGACGCGCTCCGCGGTGCCGGGGAGGAACGCATCGTCGTCAATATGGGCCCGCAGCATCCCTCCACGCACGGCGTACTGCGGCTCATCCTCGAGATCGAAGGCGAAACCGTGGTGGAGGCCCGCTGCGGAATCGGGTACCTGCACACCGGTATCGAGAAGAATCTGGAATTCCGGGCGTGGGCCCAGGGCGTCACCTTCGTCACCCGGATGGACTATCTGTCCCCCTTCTACAACGAGACCGCCTTCTGCCTGGGCGTGGAACGACTACTCGGGATCACCGACGATATCCCCGAGCGCGCCACCGTGATCCGGGTTCTGCTCATGGAGCTCAACCGCATCTCCTCACACCTGGTGGCGCTCGCCACGGGGAGTATGGAGCTCGGTGCGCTCACCCCGATGCTGTTCGGTTTCCGGGAGCGGGAACTGATCCTGGATGTTTTCGAGGCCATCACCGGCCTGCGAATGAATCATGCCTATATCCGGCCCGGCGGGATCGCCCAGGACTTACCCGGCGACGGGGTCACGAAGGTGCGGGAACTGCTGGAGCTGATGCCGAAACGGCTCCGCGATATGGAACATCTGCTCACCCATAATCCGATCTTCAAGGCCCGCACCCAGGGCATCGGCTATCTGGATCTCACCGGATGTATCGCCCTCGGTGTCACCGGACCGGTACTGCGGTCCACCGGGCTCCCACACGATCTGCGCAAGGCCATGCCCTACTGCGGATACGAGAATTACGAGTTCGATATCCCTATTACCGATACCTGTGACTGCTACGGCCGCTACCTCATCCGGATCGAGGAGATGAAGGAGTCGCTGAAGATCGTGGAACAGTGTCTGGACCGGCTGCGTCCCGGCCCGGTGATGGTTTCGGACAAGAAAATCGCCTGGCCGGCGGACCTCACCCTGGGCGAGGACGGCCTCGGTAATTCACCGCGGCATATCGGCAAGATCATGGGCACCTCTATGGAAGGGCTCATCCACCATTTCAAACTGGTCACCGAGGGCATCCGGGTGCCGCCGGGGCAGGTCTACACGGCGGTGGAATCGCCTCGCGGGGAACTCGGGGTGCATATGGTCAGCGACGGCGGCACCCGGCCGTATCGGGTGCACTATCGCGATCCGTCCTTCACCAATCTGCAGGCGGTGGCCGCAATGTGCGAAGGCGGCATGGTCGCTGATGTGATCGCCGCCGTGGCCAGTATCGACCCGGTGATGGGCGGTGTGGACCGATGACCGAGATCCTGTTGCGCCTGAGCACCCGGCCGCAGCCCTATCCGGACGAGGTCCGGGCCCGGCTGGAACCGGACGCGAAGGAGATCATCGCCCGGTACCCGCAGCCACGGTCGGCCCTGCTGCCACTGCTGCATCTGGTGCAGTCGGAAGAGGGCTGTGTGACCGGTACCGGTATCGAATTCTGCGCCGAGCTGCTGGGCCTCACCGGCGCCGAGGTGACGGCGGTGGCCACCTTCTACTCCATGTATCGGCGCACACCCACCGGCGAATACCACGTCGGCGTCTGCACCAACACGCTGTGCGCGGTTCTCGGCGGCGATGCCATCCTCGCCGCATTGCGCGAGCATCTGGGAATCGCACACGGGGAGACCACCGACGACGGCAAGATCACCCTCGAGCACATCGAATGCAACGCCGCCTGCGATTACGCCCCGGTCGTCATGGTGAACTGGGAATTCTTCGACAACCAGACCCCCGGGTCGGCGAAGTCGCTGGTCGACGATCTCCGCGACGGGCAAACGGTCCGGCCGACCCGGGGAGCACCGCTGTGCACCTTCCGCGAGACCGCCCGCGTGCTGGCCGGATTCCCCGATACCCGCCCCGGCGTGCTGGACGGCGATCCGGGTGGCCCGACGCTGGCGGGATTGGATATCGCGCGTGAACAGGGGATGTGCGCCCCCGAGGTCGCGGAGACCGGTGAGGACGGTGCGCGATGACCTTGACCCCGGTACTGAGCAAATATTGGAATCTGCCGAACTCCTGGACCCTCGACACCTACCGCGCGCACCAGGGGTACGCCGCGTTGCCGATCGCGTTCGCCATGACTCCCGACGAGGTCATCGCCACGGTCAAGGATGCCGGGCTGCGTGGTCGTGGCGGGGCCGGCTTCCCCACCGGGATGAAATGGGGTTTCATCCCGCAGGGCCCTGACCCCGACGGCACGGTGAAACCGCACTACCTGGTGGTCAACGCCGACGAATCCGAGCCGGGCACCTGCAAGGACATCCCCTTGATGCTCGCGTCCCCGCATTCGCTCATCGAAGGTGTGATCATCGCGGCCTACGCCATCCGGGCCGCCCATGCGTTCATCTACGTACGCGGTGAGGTGGTGCCGGTCCTGCGCCGGTTACAGGCCGCGGCCGAAGAGTGCTACGCCGCCGGACTGCTCGGCTCCGACATCCTGGGTTCCGGTTACGACCTCGAACTCACCGTGCACGCAGGCGCCGGCGCCTATATCTGTGGTGAGGAAACCGCTCTCCTGGATTCGCTGGAGGGCCGCCGCGGCCAGCCCCGGTTGCGTCCGCCGTTCCCCGCGGTCGCGGGGCTCTACGCCAGCCCGACGGTGGTCAACAATGTCGAGTCGATCGCCAGCGTACCGCCGATTCTCCGCAACGGGCCGAGCTGGTTCCGTGCCATGGGCACCGAGAAGTCGCCGGGTTTCACGCTGTACTCGCTGTCCGGGCACGTCGCCCGGCCGGGGCAGTACGAAGCGCCGCTCGGGGTGACACTGCGCGAACTGCTCGGGTACGCGGGTGGCGTCCGGGCGGGCCATGAACTGAAGTTCTGGACCCCCGGTGGCTCCTCCACCCCCTTGTTCACCGCCGAACACCTCGACGTACCACTGGACTACGAGAACGTCATGGCGCACGGCTCGATGCTCGGCACCAAAGCGCTACAGATCTTCGACGACACCACCTGTGTGGTCCGGGCAGTCCTGCGCTGGACGGAGTTCTACGCGCACGAATCGTGCGGGAAATGCACGCCGTGCCGCGAGGGCACCTATTGGCTGGTGCAGCTGCTCACCCGACTCGAAGCAGGGCTCGGCACCCCGGCCGATCTGGACAAACTCCTGGACATCGCGGACAACATCAACGGCAAATCGTTCTGCGCGCTGGGTGACGGCGCCGCCAGCCCGATCGTGTCCTCCATGAAGTACTTCCGCGACGAATACATCGCCCATCTGGAACGAGGTGGCTGCCCCTTCGACCCGGCGCGCGCCACCGCCTGGGCCCCCACCGCGGCCGGAGAGGTAATCCGATGACAGCTACCGTCCGTTCCGATTCCGCTGATCTGCAGCCCGCCGACCTGGTCACCCTCACCATCGACAGCACCACGGTGAGCGTCCCGGCCGGAACGCTGCTCATCCGCGCCGCCGAACTGATCGGGGTCCAGATCCCGCGGTTCTGCGACCATCCGCTGCTCGCACCCGTGGGCGCCTGCCGGCAATGCCTCGTGGAAGTGGAAGGCCAGCGCAAACCCGTGGCGTCCTGCACCATGGCGGTGACCGAGGGCATGGTGGCCCACACCCAGTTGAGTTCACCGGCCGCAGAAAAGGCGCAGCAGGGCGTGATGGAACTGCTGTTGATCAACCATCCGCTGGACTGCCCGGTCTGCGATAAGGGCGGCGAATGCCCGCTGCAGAATCAGGCCATGTCCACCGGGCGTACCGAATCCCGGTTCGACGGTGTCAAACGCACCTTCCCCAAACCTATTCCGCTGTCGAGCGCGGTACTGCTGGACAGGGAACGCTGTGTGCTGTGCGCGCGCTGCACCCGTTTCTCCCAGCAGATCGCCGGGGATCCATTCATCGAACTCCTCGATCGCGGTGCGTTGCAGCAGGTCGGCACCGCCGAACACGAACCGCTCGACTCGTACTTCTCCGGGAACACCGTGCAGATCTGCCCGGTCGGTGCGCTCACCGGGACCAGCTACCGGTTCCGTGCCCGCCCCTTCGATCTGGTGTCCAGTCCCAGTGTCTGCGAACACTGCGCCTCGGGGTGCGCACAGCGCACCGATCACCGGCGCGGGAAGGTGATGCGCCGGTTGGCCGGTGACGACCCGCAGGTCAATGAGGAATGGAACTGCGACAAAGGCCGGTGGGCCTTCGCCTACGCCACCGAACGGGACCGGATCACCACGCCGATGCTGCGTGGCCCCGACGGCGAACTGGCCTCCTGTTCATGGTCGGAGGCCCTGGCCGCGGCCGCGCGCGGGCTGCGCGCCGGAGTGGGGAATGCGGCGGTGCTGCCGGGCGGACGGGTCACCGAGGAGGAAGCCTACGCCTACGCGAAGTTCGCCCGGGTGGTACTGGGCACCAACGATATCGATTTCCGCGCCCGCGACCATTCCGCGGAGGAGGCCGAGTTCCTCGGCGCGTGGGTCGCCGGCCGTCCCGACTCCGTTACCTACGACAGTCTGGCGACCGCACCGGTGGTGCTGCTCGCCGGTTTCGAGCCGGAGGAGGAGTCGCCCATCGTCTACCTGCGGCTGCGTAAGCAGGCGCGCAACCGGGACCTGCCCATCTACTCCATTGCCCCGTTCGTCTCCCGCGGTCTGGAACGGATGTCGGGCACCCTGCTGCCGACGGTACCCGGTGCCGAAGCACAGGCCCTCGCCGCTCTCGGTGGAGCCGGCGGTTCGGAGAACTCGACTGCGCCGGAGCCTGTTTCGGCGGGCCTGGCGCGGCTGCTGCGCGAGCCCGGCGCGGTGATCCTGGCGGGCGAACGATTGGCCGCAGCTCCCGGGGCACTGTCGGCCACAATTCGACTGGCCGCCGATACCGGTGCCGCGCTCGCGTGGGTGCCGCGCCGGGCGGGTGAACGCGGCGCGGTGGAAGCGGGTGCTCTGCCGGGCCTGCTCCCCGGCGGCCGGCCCGTCACCGACCCGGAGGCCCGGCGCCAGGTCTGCCAGGCATGGAAGGTCGACGAACTACCGGCCGGGCCGGGGCGTGATACCGGGATGATCCTCGACGGCACCGGCCGGGTCGGCACGCTCGTCGTCGGCGGTGTCGAACTCGCCGACCTTCCCGATCCTGCAGGTGCCCGGGCCACACTCGGCCGGGCGGATTTCGTGATCTCCCTGGAGCAACGGCACAGCGAGGTGACCGCGTACGCAGACGTGGTGTTTCCGGTGGCGACAGCGATGGAGAAATCCGGTACCTATCGCACCTGGGAGGGCCGCCCGCGGCCGTTCGCCGCGGCGCTGACCGACAGCACGGTGCGCCGCACTGCGGCGCCGCTCTCGGACCAGCGAGTCCTGCACAGTCTCGCCGCCGAACTCGGTGTTCCGCTGGGCCTGCCCGACACCGCCACCGCCCGCGCCGAACTGGACCGGCTCGCCGGCTGGTCCGGAACCACCGTCGATGCGCCTGCGTATCCGGCCGGCCGGGTGCCCGAACTCCCCGCCGGGACCGCGGTTCTGGCCGGCTGGCGGATGCTACTCGACCGCGGCCGGCTACAGGACGGTGAGCCGAATCTCGCGGGTCTCGCCCGAGCTCCGGTCGCCCGTATGTCCGCGGCGACCGCGGCAGAATCGGGCGTGGCCGATGGTGATCCGGTCACGATCGGCGCCGACAAGGGCACGGTCACCCTGCCGTTGGTGGTGACGCACATGCCCGACAGGGTGGTGTGGCTGCCGTTGAATTCACCCGGTTGCTCGGTGCACACCGATCTGGGCGCCGGACCGGGCAGCGTCGTCACGGTGCGGCGCGCCGAACGGACGGAGGCATCCGACCATGACTGATCTGTCCCTTTTCGGCCTCGACCCGCTGTGGCTGGTCGCCGCCAAAGCCGTCGCCATTTTCGTATTCCTGCTGCTGACCGTTCTGTTCGGGGTCCTGGCGGAACGCAAGGTCGTCGCCTGGATGCAGATGCGGGTGGGGCCCAACCGGGTCGGTCCCAAGGGACTGCTGCAGAGCGCGGCCGACGGGGTGAAGATGGCGTTCAAGGAGGACATCGTCCCCGCGATCGTCGACAAGCCTATTTTCGTTCTCGCCCCGATCATCTCGGTGATCGCCGCGGTCATGGCCTTCGCGGTGATCCCGTTCGGACCCGAGGTGTCGATACTGGGGAACACCACCGCCCTCCAACTCACCGATCTTCCCGTGGGTGTGCTCTACATCCTGGCGATCACCTCGATCGGGGTGTACGGGATCGTGCTGGCCGGCTGGGCCTCCGGTTCGACCTACCCGCTGCTGGGCGGCCTGCGCTCCACCGCCCAGGTGATCTCCTACGAGATCGCCATGGCGCTGTGTTTCGCGGCCGTGTTCCTGCTCGGCGGCACCATGGCGACCTCGGGCATCATCGCCGCCCAGCACCCCACCTGGTATGTGTTCCTGCTACTGCCGTCGTTCCTGATCTACTGCATCTCGATGGTCGGCGAGACCAACCGCGCACCGTTCGATCTGCCCGAAGCCGAAGGTGAGCTCGTCGGCGGCTTCCACACCGAGTATTCGTCGCTGAAGTTCGCGATGTTCATGCTCGCCGAGTACGTGAACATGGCGACGGTATCCGCGCTGGCGACCACCATGTTCCTGGGCGGCTGGCGGGCCCCGTTCCCGGTCAACCTCTGGGAGGGCGCGAACTCGGGCTGGTGGCCCCTGCTCTGGTTCACCGCCAAGGTGTGGATGTTCCTGTTCGTCTTCATCTGGTTGCGCGGCACCCTGCCGCGGCTGCGCTACGACCAGTTCATGAACCTCGGCTGGAAGCTGTTGATCCCGGCTTCGCTGGCGTGGGTTATGGTCGTGGCCACCGCCCGCGTGCTCGATCTCGAGGGTTATACAGCGGCCACACCTATCCTGGTGATCGCCGGTCTGCTGGTGACGGCGCTGCTGATCGGGCTGTTCCTGCGCGCCGGCCGCATCCCCGCACCCGCTCCGGAATTCCCACCGGACGATTTCGCCGCCCCCACGGCGGGGCAGCCGAGCGGTTCCGAGGTTTTCCTCGGTTTCCCGACCCCGCCACTTCCGGAGCGGACCTCCACCATCAGTTCCTCACCCGGTCTCTTCGAACCGCTGGCAGGTTTCGCGGTCACCGCCGGCACCATGTTCAAGAAACCCAACACCGAGTTCTATCCCGAGGAGAAGGTCCCCACCGCACCGCGATATCACGGCCGGCACCAGCTCAATCGGCACCCCGACGGGCTGGAGAAATGTATCGGTTGCGAACTGTGCGCCTGGGCCTGCCCGGCCGACGCGATCTACGTCGAGGGCGCCGACAACACCGAGGAGGAACGCTTCTCCCCCGGTGAACGCTACGGCCGCGTCTATCAGATCAACTACCTGCGCTGTATCGGCTGCGGCCTGTGCATCGAGGCCTGCCCCACCCGGGCGCTCACGATGACCAACGACTACGAGATGACGGACGACAACCGGGCCGACCTCATCTACGAGAAAGACCGCCTCCTCGCACCTCTGGCACCGGATATGCAGGCTCCGCCACACGCCATGCAGCCGGGCACCACGGAGGCCGACTACTACCTCGGCCGCGTACACGGCGATACGGAGCAACCCGTCGCCGGCGCGGGGCAGGGAGGCAACCGATGAGCCTCGCAACCGCATTCGTGGCAGCCGCTCCGCTCGCCGAGACAGGAACCGGCGAAGCCGTCCAGTTCTGGATCCTGGCACCGCTGGCGGTACTCGGTGCGCTCGGTATGGTTTTCGCGGCCAAGGCTGTGCATTCGGCGATCTGCCTGGCCGCCACCATGATCAGCCTGGCGGTTTTCTATATCGCCCAGGATGCATTGTTCCTCGGTGTCGTCCAGATCGTCGTGTACACCGGCGCCGTCATGATGCTGTTCCTCTTCGTACTCATGCTGGTGGGCGTCGATTCCGCGGAATCCTTGCGGGAAACCCTGCGCGGACAGCGCATCGCCGCCGCCGTGGTGGGGATCGGGTTCGGCATCCTGTTGTGTACCGGGATCGCGCACGGTATCCGGCGTTCCGATATCGCTTTCCCCGCCACCGGTTTCCCCGGTCAGGACGTGATCGGCGCGCTCGCGGAGTTGATCTTCGTGCGCTATGTGTGGGCGTTCGAGCTCACCGGGGCCCTGCTCATCGCCGCCACCATCGGCGCCATGCTGTTGGCGCACCGCGAACAGTTCGTCCCCAAACTCGGCCAGCGCGAACTGTCCCGGCAGCGGTTCCGCGTTCCCGGGCACCGGCCGACACCACTGCCGACGCCCGGTTTCTACGCCCGGCACAATGCCGTCGATATCCCCGCACGGCTCCCGGACGGCTCCTTCGAGGAACTGTCGGTCTCCACCATCCTGCGCCATCGCCGCACCCGGGCCCTCACCGATGCGGCAATCCTGTCCGTCGGTGCCCCGGCCGCGGAACGCCCCGCAGGCGATACCGCGCCGCCCGGCGCGCAAGACTGCACCGCTCGCCCGGCCGACGAGGAAGGTAACCGGTGAATCCCGAGAACTACCTGTTCCTGTCCGCGCTGTTGTTCACGATCGGCGCTGCGGGCGTGTTGTTGCGGAGCAACGCCATCATCGTGTTCATGTGCATCGAGCTGATGCTCAACGCAGTGAATCTGGCCTTCGTCACCTTCGCCCGGATGCACGCGAACCTCGACGGTCAGGTCTTCGCCTTCTTCACGATGGTGGTGGCCGCGGCCGAGGTCGTGGTCGGACTGGCCATCATCGTCACCATTTTCCGCGCCCGCCGCTCGACCTCGGTCGACGACGCCAACCTGCTGAAGTTCTGACATGTTCGGGTCGAGCACGGAGGCGGTAGCGCAATGCAACCACGCGGCGCTCCCGAGCATGCCGAAAGGACACTGACGTGGATACCGCAACGCTATGGCTGCTGCCCGCCCTGCCCCTGGCCGGTGCCGCCGTACTACTGCTCACCGGCCGTCGCGCCGATACCTGGGGCCATGTGCTCGCGACCTTCGCCGCACTCGCCTCGTTCGCCGTGGCGATCGTGGCCTTTGTCGGAATGCTGGGCCGCGCCGATCCCGATCGCGCGGTGGCAGCAGATCTGTTCAGCTGGGTTCCGGTGGCCGGGCTGCAGGTCGATTTCGGGCTGGCACTGGACCAGTTGTCGATCTGTTTCGCCCTGCTCATCACCGGCGTCGGCTCGCTGATCCATATCTACTCGGTCGGATATATGAGCGAGGACCCCGGCCGCCGGCGCTTCTTCGCCTATCTCAACCTGTTCCTCGCCGCCATGCTGCTGCTGGTGCTGGCGAACAACTACCTCGTGCTGTACCTGGGCTGGGAGGGCGTCGGTCTCGCCTCGTACCTGCTGATCGGCTTCTGGTACCACAAGCCGACCGCAGCGACGGCGGCCAAGAAGGCGTTCGTGGTGAACCGGATCGGCGATATGGGGCTGGCGCTGGCCATGATGGTCATGTTCGCCACCTTCGGCTCGGTCGATTTCGACGCGGTCTTCGGTTCCGCCTCCGGCGCGAGCGATGCCACCCTCACCGCGATCGGGCTGCTCCTGCTGCTGGCGGCCTGCGGTAAATCCGCCCAGGTGCCGCTGCAGTCCTGGCTCGGGGACGCAATGGAGGGCCCCACCCCGGTGTCGGCACTCATCCACGCCGCCACCATGGTCACCGCCGGGGTGTACCTGATCGCCCGCTCCAACCCGATCTACAACCTCGCGCCCACGGCGCAGGTCGCGGTGGTGCTGGTGGGCGCGGTAACGCTGTTGTTCGGCGCGATCATCGGCTGTGCCAAGGACGACATCAAGAAGGCGCTCGCCGCGTCGACCATGAGCCAGATCGGCTATATGATGCTGGCCGTCGGCCTGGGACCCGCCGGCTACGCGGTGGCCATCATGCACCTGCTGACCCACGGCTTCTTCAAGGCGGGCCTGTTCCTGGGCGCCGGTTCGGTGATGCACGCCATGGACGACGAAACCGATATGCGCCGTTACGGTGGTCTGCGCACCCTGTTGCCGATCACCTACATCACCTTCGGACTCGGGTATCTCGCGATCATCGGCGTACCACCGTTCGCCGGGTTCTTCTCCAAGGACCGCATCATCGAGGCCGCATTCGCCGCCGAGGGGGCCGCGGGACCGATTCTGGGCACCGTCACCCTGATCGGCGCCGGGCTCACCGCCTTCTACATGACCCGGGTCATGCTGCTCACCTTCTTCGGTGAGCGCCGTTGGAAACCCGATACCCATCCGCACGAATCCCCCGGCCTGATGACCGGCCCGATGATCCTGCTGGCGCTCGGTTCCGTCGGCGCCGGTGCGGTATTCGTCTGGGGATCCTCATTGCAACACTGGCTGGCCCCGGTCGTGGGCGAACATCACGGCGAGCCCGCACTGCCGGTGCCCGTGATCACCGCGCTCGCGCTCGGGGTGGTTGCGACAGGTATCGCGCTCGCCTACCGGCAGTACGGGCGCGCGAAGGTACCCGCCACCGCACCGGCCGCCGTCTCCGCACTGACCGTGGCCGCCCGCCGCGATCTCTACGGGGACGCGGTCAACGAGGCGGCGTTCATGCGCCCCGGCCGGCATCTCACGCGGGCACTGGTTTTCCTCGACAACCGCGGTATCGACGGACTCGTCAACGGTTGCGCAGCCCTTATCGGCGGGGTGTCCGCGCGGGCGCGCCGTGTACAGACCGGGTTCGTCCGTTCGTATGCCCTGTCCATGTTCACCGGCGCGGCCCTGGTGGCCGCCGCCCTGCTGGCCGTAAGGATCTGGTGAGCGCCGTGCCCTGGTTGACCGTGCTCTGGCTGCTCCCCCTGGTGGGCGCGGCAGTTGTGCTCCTGCTGCCCGCCGGCCGGCCGAACCCGGCCCGCTGGACCGGACTGGTGTTCGCGGTGGCGACCCTGGCTGTGGCGCTCGGCGTCGCCATGGCCTTCCAACCGGGCGGTGAACAATTCCAGTTCGTCGAATCCCACACCTGGATACCGGCGTTCGGTGCGGGCTATACCCTCGGCGTCGACGGAATCGCCCTGGTGCTCACGCTGCTCACCGCCGGACTGGTGCCGCTGCTGATCATCGCGGGCTGGCACGACGACCGCGAGGTGGGTTCCGGGAAACGCGCCGCGCATATCTACATCGCCCTCACCCTGCTGGTCGAGGGCATGGTGCTGGTCTCCTTCCTCGCCCTCGACATCCTGCTGTTCTATGTGTTCTTCGAGGCGATGCTCATTCCGATGTATTTCCTCATCGGCGGGTTCGGGCCCCGCACAGACGGCGCGCCGGCCCGGCAGCAGCGCTCGCGGGCCGCGGTGAAATTCCTGCTGTACAACCTGCTCGGCGGATTGATCATGCTGGCGGCGGTGATCGGTCTCTACGTTCTCACCGTCCAGCAGGGTCTCGGGGCCGACGGGGCGGGCACGTTCGATCTGCGCACGGTGGTGGCGGCCGCGAATGCCGGCGAGCTCGGCGCCGGGCCCGTAGTGCTCAATGCCCTGTTCCTGGGGTTCATGTTCGCGTTCGCCGTGAAGGCACCGCTGTGGCCGCTGCACACCTGGCTGCCGGATGCCGCGGTCTCCGCGACACCGGCCAGCGCGGTGCTGATGATGGCGGTGGTGGACAAGGTCGGTACCTTCGGCATGCTGCGCTACTGCCTGCTGTTGTTCCCGGCCGCCTCGGATACTTACGCACCCTTGGTCATAGCCCTGGCCGTGATCGGCATCCTCTACGGTGCGCTGCTGGCCATCGGGCAGACCGATGTGATGCGGCTGATCGCCTACACATCCATCTCGCATTTCGGTTTCATCGTGCTCGGTATCTTCGCGATGACCAGCCAGAGCCAGACCGGCGCGACCCTGTACATGGTGAACCACGGCATTTCCACGGCGGCGTTGTTCCTCGTGGCCGGATTCCTGGTGTCCCGCCGGGGCAGCCGGCTCATCGCCGACTACGGAGGTGTACAGAAAGTGGCGCCGGTACTGGCCGCAACGTTCTTCATCGCCGGTCTGGCCACGCTGTCGTTACCGGGTCTCGCACCGTTCGTCAGTGAGTTCCTGGTTCTCATCGGCACATTCAGCCGATATCAGGTGGCCGCGATCCTCGCCACCGGGGCCCTGGTGCTGGCCGCGATCTATGTGCTGTGGCTCTACCAGCGGATGATGACCGGACCGGTGGCCAAAGGTAACGAGGGGATCCGCGATCTGGTGCCCCGGGAACTGGTCGTGGTGGTGCCGCTGGTCGGTGCCCTGATCTTCCTCGGCGTGTATCCGAAGCCGGTTCTCGATTTCATCGATCCAGCGGTGCATCAGACCCTGACCAGCATCGGCAGTGTCGATCCCCCACCGCCGGTCCCCGCGCAACCGGAGGCCGCGAACACCGGAGGTGTGCCTCATGAACGCTGATCCACGCGGCAGTGAGATCCTGGCCGCCTCGATACCCGCGCCGAGTATCGAATACCACGCACTGGCCCCGATCCTGATCGTCTTCGGAGCAGCTGTGCTGGGTGTCCTGGTGGATGCGTTCCTTCCACGCGCCCGCCGGTATCCCACTCAGTTGGCGCTCACCCTCACCGCTTTGGTAGCCGCCTTGATCACGGTGGTGCTCCTGTCCGGAACAAGGATGACAGCCGTCGCCGATGCGGTCGCCGTCGACGGAGTGACACTGTTCCTGCAGGGCACGCTGCTGGTCGTCGGGATTCTGTCGGTGCTCTTCGTCGCCGAACGTGGACCACTGCCCCGGCCGCGGTCCGGTCCCGGTACCTGGAGTCGCGCCGCCGCTGTCCCCGACTACGGAATGGACGCGTTCACCCCGCAGGCGTCCGCGGTGCCCGGGAGTGGCGCCGAACGGTCCGCGGCGACCGCAGGTGTCACCCCCACCGAAGTGTTTCCGCTGTTGCTCCTGGCCCTCGGTGGGTTGCTGCTGTTCCCCGCAGCCAACGATCTGCTCACCATGTTCGTCGCGCTCGAGGTGCTCTCGCTGCCGCTGTATCTGTTGTGTGGGCTGGCGCGCCGGCGCCGGCTGCTCTCCCAAGAGGCAGCGCTGAAATACTTCCTGCTCGGGGCGTTTTCTTCGGCGTTCTTCCTGTACGGCGTGGCACTGCTCTACGGCCAGGCCGGAACCGTCCGGCTGACCGGTATCGCCGAGGCGATCGCGGCCGAATCCGGTGCGCCCACGCTCGCGCTGCTGGGGATCGCCATGCTGGCGGTGGGTCTGCTGTTCAAGATCGGCGCGGTCCCGTTCCAGGCTTGGGTGCCCGATGTGTATCAGGGTGCACCCACGCCGATCACGGCCTTCATGGCGGCGGCCACGAAGATCGCGGCGATCGGCGCCCTGCTGCGGGTGCTGCAGGTGGGTGTCGCCGAGATCGCCGACGATTGGCGTCCGGTACTGGCCGCGGTCGCCGTGGCCACGATGGTGGTAGGTGCGGTATTGGCGATCACCCAGACCGATATGAAACGCATGCTCGCGTATTCCTCGATCGCGCACACCGGTTTCCTGCTGACCGCGCTGGTCGCGGCGAACGACCGCGGTATCTCGTCGACACTGTTCTACCTGTTCGTCTACGGAATGGGCACGCTCGGCGCGTTCGCGGTCGTGAGTATGGTGCGCGAACCCGACGGTACCGAGGCCACCGCACTGTCGCGCTGGGCCGGCCTCGGCCGTCGCGACCCCTGGCTCGCGACGATATTCGCCCTGCTCCTCCTGTCGTTCGCCGGGATCCCGGTCACCGCGGGCTTCGTTGCCAAATTTGCGGTGTTCCAGGCAGCGGCCGCCGGCGACGCCGGGCTACTCGTGATCGTGGGTGTGCTGGCCAGCGCGGTTGCCGCGTTCTTCTATATCCGGGTGATCGTGCTGATGTTCTTCACCGACCCACCCGCCGATGCGCCCGTTGTGGTCAGGCCACCGGCCACGATGGCGTCCGTCGCGGTTGCCGCCGCGGTCACCCTGATCCTGGGTATCGCGCCACAACCACTGCTGGACTTGGCCGGTCGCGCCGCGGAGTTCGTCGGCTGATGCCGGCAGCCGTGGTGGATCGCTGCGCGCAGTAGGGCGAGCGGTGGATGATCCCGGCGGACACGATATCCCGGCCGGGATCACCGGGACTCAAGCCGGGGCATATCACAACGAGCGGGCGATGAGCTCCTTCATGATCTCGTTCGCGCCACCGTAGATGCGCTGGGCACGGGCGTCGGCATACATGCGGGCGATCGGCCGATCGAGCACCAGTCCGTGCTCGCCGAACAATTGCAGACAGCGGTCGAGCACATCGCCCTGTACCTCGCTCGCATGCGCTTTTGCCATGGACGCCGAGGCGATATCGAGAGTGCCGTCGAGCGCCTTCCGGACGCATTCGTCGACGAACGCGCGGGCCGTCCGCGTCGAGATCGCACAGCGAGCCAGCTCGAAACGAGTGTGCTGGGTCGCAAACATGGGAGTATCGAGCACTCGATGCTCCTTGGTGTAGCGCACGGTTTCGGCCAGGCCCGCTTCCGCAACGGCCACCGCGCTATCGGCGAGCAGCAGCCGTTCGCGGGCCAGCTGGGTCATCACATAGCCGAAACCCGCACCTTCGGCGCCGAGTAGATCAGTAGCCCGCACCCGCATATCGGTGAAGTACAGCTCCGCGGTGTCCTGCGCGGGCAGGCCGATCTTGCTCAGCCGCCGGCCTACCCGGAACCCCTCGGTCCGCGCGGTATCCACCAGCAGCAGGGAAATCCCGGCGGCGCCCGCTCCGGGACGGGTCTGCACCATGAGAACCACGAGATCCGCGCAGGAACCATTGCTGATGAAGGTTTTCGATCCGTTCACCACGTAGTGGTCGCCGTCGCGGATCGCGGTGGTGCGCAACCGCTGTAGGTCCGATCCGGCGCCCGGCTCGGTCATGGCAATGGCACCGACGACGGATCCGTCGGCCATACCGGGCAGCCAGCGCTGCCGCTGTTCCTCGGAGCCGTAGGCGAGCACATAGTGCGCGACGACTCCACTGTGTACCGCATTGCCTATGCCGAATCCGGTCTCTGTCGCAACCAGGGGCGCGCGGAAGACCACGAGATCGTGGGCAAGCGTGCCCCCACCACCGCCGTACTCGGCCGGAATGGAGGGGCAGAGTAAACCGGCCGCTCCCGCCCGGCGCCAGAAGGCGCGGTCGACAAAACCTTGGCCTGCCCATCGCACGCGATGCGGCATTGCTTCGCGCTCGACGAATCGTCGTGCTGTTTCGGCAAGCGCCGCGATCGCATCGTCCATCCAGACCGAACGACGCTCCATCCCGACCTCCCGATGTTTCCGCGACCGGTCTCTGAGGCCGCATTTTCAGAATCTACCAACTATGTACATATTGCGTACGGACCACAGTTCGATTGCCTGCCGACCAACCGCAAGGCTTCGAAAATCCCGTCGCTCTTCCTTCTCGACAACAGGGTGTTTTGCTGTTCTCCAGCCTCGATTCGACCGAGACCGAGGGCGACCACCCGTTGCCCCACAGCAACCGCAATGCTAGCCTGTGATCCACTTCATATCTATCAACCATGTACTTATCGTCCCGGTTCACACCGGGCAGTCGTGAGAGAGTCCCGATGACACTGACCTTGTCGTGCTCACTGACCAGCTCGCTACACAGCCATGAGCACGCGCGAATCGCCGAAGAACTCGGATATACCCGCGCGTGGTTCTACGACTCCCCTGCCCTGTACGCGGATGTCTGGGTGCAGCTGTGCCGCGCCGCGGAACTCACCGAGCGGATCACCCTCGGGCCCGGCGTCCTGGTACCGTCGCTGCGTCACCCGATGGTGACCGCTTCGGCGATCGCCCAATTGGTCGACCTCGCGGGCCCCGACCGGGTCGTGGTCGGCGTGGGCACCGGGTTCACCGGCCGTGTCAGCCTCGGGCAGCGTCCTTCTCGATGGCGCGATGTCGCCGCCTATATCGAGGCGGTCAAGGCGTTGCTGGCCGGCAAACAGGTCGAATGGGAGGGCAGCATCATGCAGATGCTGCACGAAACACCGTTCGCGCCCGCACGGCCGATCGAGGTCCGGTGGGCGGTTGCGGCCGAAGGACCCAAAGGTATCGCAACAGCGCGCGAGCACGCCGACGGCGTTCTCGCGGTCACCAAACCCATTCCCGGCTTCGACTGGAGTGCTCAGGTGGTGTTCGGCACCGTCCTGGAGGAGGGCGAAGAACCCGGCTCCGCGCGCGCGATCGCCGCGGCAGGGCACGGCGCGAGCGTACTGCTGCACGTCGCCGCCGAATTCGGCATGTTCGAACTGATTCCGGGCGCACAGGAGTGGGCCGAATCCGCCTACAGCGATGTGCCGGAGAACGAACGCCACCTCGCGCTGCACCGGGGCCACCTTCACTCGGTGAACGACCGCGACCGCCCTTTCGTCACCGCCGAATTGATGGCCGCCACCGGAGTAGCCCTCGGCGTGGCCCAGTGGCGTGACAAGCTCGCCCAGCTCGATGAGGCGGGAGTCACCGAAATCGTGTACCAGCCGGCCGGCCCCGACATCCCCCGTGAACTAGAAGCGTTCGCCGCCGCGTTCGCCCACTGACCAGCGCCACAAACCCGAGAACGAGAGAGGTCCGAATATGAGTAATCGTCGCATCGTCATGGGCACGTCGGCAGACGGAGCCACCGTTGTCCTCAGCGATGACACCGTCGCACCGGTGACCGCCACCTTGCTGCCCGGCGTCGAAATCTTCCGGGTCTGGGAACTCGACAAGACCTCGGTCCCGGTCACGACCGCAACGGACGGCGACCGCAAGTCCACGTTCTTCCCAGCGCCCGGCGGTATCCGCTTCGGCTTTCTCACCATCCCGCCCGGTATCGACTACATCCCCGCCCCGGACGCCGATCTGAACGCCGCCGCGGTGGAGATGGAGGAGAAGCTGCCGGGTGCGGCGGCGACGTTCTCCACCGAGCATCCCGGCGAGCACACGACGCAGAGCGTCGACTACATCATCGTGTTGTCCGGTAACGGGCTCATGCGGGCGCCCGGCGTGGAAGTGCGCCTGAACGAGGGCGATTGCCTGATCCAGAACGGAACCCCGCACGCCTGGCTGAACGACGGCGACGAACCGCTGGTCCTCGGCTATACCCTCGTCGGCGCGGACAGCTGATGCCGGCTCTCCGTGCCGCTGTGCCACCACCGGACACCGGCCACCTGTTCATCGGGGGGCCGGACCGGCCTCGCCTGATCGGGAGCCGGTGCCCGCACTGCGCAGTCACGACCTTCCCGCTCCAGTCCAGTTGCCCGCGTTGCGGCAGCGGCGATATGCGGGAGATCGAGTACGCCGAAACCGGAGCGTTGTGGACGTTCACGACCCAGGGCTTCCCACCGAAATCCCCGCCGTATGTACCGCCGCCCGAACCCGAATTCACTCCGTATGCCGTGGGTTACGTCGAATTCCCCGGCCAGGGCCTGGTCGAGGGCCGGATCGAATGCGCCGACCCGTCGGCACTGCGAATCGGGATGCCGATGCGGGTCGCCATGCGCCGGTTCGGCGGCCAGGGCGATGCGGCTGCCTGGTGGATCCATTGCTTCCGGCCGATAGAAGAGATGTGAACCCCATGGATATGGCAATCGTCGGAATCGGCCTCTATCCGTTCGGCAGGCACGCCGGTGTCTCCGCAGTGGCGATGGGCGCGGAAGCCACCCGGAAGGCACTTCGCGACGCCGGAGTGACGTGGGCCGATATCCAATTCGCCTATGGCGGGTCCTACGGCGCCAATACCGTCGGTGGTGAGGGGACTACGGCGGATTCCATGGTGCGCTGGATGGGTCTGACCGGGCTGCCGTTCGTCAATGTTGCCAACGGCTGCGCAACGGCGGGCAGCGCCGTCGCGATGGCACACCACACCATCGGCTCCGGTCACGGCGATCTCGGCGTCGTCGTCGGTTTCGACAAACACCCCCGCGGCGCGTTCGGTGTCGATCCGGCGCTGTTCGATCTCGAGCCGTGGTACGGCGCAAGCGGCCTGATGCTCACCACCCAGTTCTTCGCCATGAAGATCAACCGGTACCTGCACGATCACGGGATCGATCCCGCGGTGCTGGCAACCGTCGCGGCCAAGAGTTACCGGAACGGGGCGCTCACGCCCACCGCCTGGCGTCGCGAACCGTTCTCGGAGGAAGAGATCGCGGCCGCGCCCATGCTGAACCACCCGTTGACCAAGTACATGTTCTGTTCACCCAGCGAAGGAGCCGCCGCGCTGGTGGTCTGCCGCGCGGACCGGGCCCGGCAATACACCGACACCCCGGTGTATGTCTCCGGGGTCACCGTACGGACAAGGGAATTCGGTTCGTTCGAGGTCTTCTCGCCGGCACTTCCCGAGCGGCGCGCCCCTGCGCCGACCGTGGCTGCCGCTGCGGCCTGCTTCGAGATGGCCGGCATCGGGCCGCAAGATGTGCGAGTTGCGCAACTCCAGGACTCCGAGGCCGGCGCCGAGCTCATTCATCTGGCAGAGAACGGCTTCTGCGCGGACGGCGAACAGGAGAAGCTGATCCGGGACGGCGACACGGCCATCGGCGGCCGGATCCCCGTCAACACCGATGGCGGGTTGCTGTGCAACGGCGAACCGATCGGCGCATCGGGCCTGCGCCAGATCCATGAGATCTGTGTCCAGCTCCGTGGCCAGGCCGGTGCACGACAGGTCCCCGGCACCCCGACTGTCGGCTACACCCAGGTATACGGCGCACCCGGGGTCTCCGCCTGCACCGTTCTGTCGACCTGACCGGCGCCACACAGCAAGGAAGACCCATGTATCTCACCCAAGGCCTGCACCGCGCGGTGGCGCACCATCCCGGCCGCATCGCCACCGCATTCGGCACCCGCACCCGTACCTTCGCCGAACAGATCGACCGCGTGAGCCGCTTCGCCGGTGGCCTGCGCGCACTGGGCGTGGGTTCCGGCGATTGCGTCGGAATGCTGGCGCTCAACTCCGATCGCTACATCGAGTATCTGCTCGCCACCTGCTGGGCCGGTGGCGTCGTGAACACGATGAATATCCGGTGGAGCGCCGCCGAAACGGCCGAGTCCGTCAACGGTTGCGGTACCCGTGTGCTGTGCGTGGACGACGCCTTCGCGGTTATGGTCGACGAACTGCGCGACCGTTGCCCGGAGCTGACCCATATCATCCACTGCGGTGACGGACCGACCCCGGACGGGATGTACGGCATCGAGGATCTCATTTCGGGGAGCCTTCCGGTCGACGACGAGCGGCGGGGCGGGAACCAGCCGGCAGCGTTGTTCTACACCGGCGGAACCACCGGGCGGGCCAAGGGCGTGATGCTCAGCCACCACAATCTGGTGGCCTCCGCACTGGGGTCCATCGCCACCTGCGGTTTCGCGACTCCCGATGGGGCGATGCTGCACGCCGCGCCGATGTTTCACCTCGGCGACCTGGCGGGCTGGGTGGCGCATACCCTGCTCGGCAACACCCATGTCCTGATCCCCCGGTTCGATCCGACGGCGGTGTTACGCGCCGTCGAACAGCACAACGTCACCGATCTGCTGCTGGTGGCGACCATGGTGCCGATGGTTTTCGACCATGTCGAGGCCGGCAGCGCGGATCTGAGCAGCCTGCGCCGGCTGGTCTACGGTGCCGCGCCCATCCCGGCCACCGTGATCCAGCGGGTTCTCGCGAAGGTGCCGCAACTGGAATTCGTCCAGACCTACGGTATGACCGAACTGTCGCCGGTCGCGACCATGCTGACTCCCGCCGACCACCGCGCGGGCGGCCACCGGCTGCGTTCGGTCGGCCGAGCCGCGGTGCACTGCGAGGTTCGTATCGTGGACCCGAACGGCCGGACCGTCGAGCCCGGTGTCGTCGGCGAGGTCAGCGTTCGCGGCGACGGTGTCATGCAGGGGTACCGCGATCTGCCCGAGGCCACCGCGGCCGCGGTGCGTGACGGCTGGATGCACACCGGTGACGGTGGATACATCGACGAGGACGGCTACCTTTTCCTTGTCGACCGGATAAAGGACATGATCATCACAGGAGGGGAGAACGTGTACTCGTTGGAAGTCGAGAACGCCATTGCCGGGCATCCCGATATCGCCGCGTGCGCGGTCGTCGGCGTACCCGACGACAAGTTCGGCGAGCGGGTCCACGCGGTGGTGGTGCCTCGTCCGGGCACCCGGCCGGACCCGGACGAGATCCGCGCTTTCGCCAAGACATCGATCGCGGGCTACAAAGTGCCGCGAACGATCTCGTTCGCGGCGGAACTGCCCCTGTCCGCCGCAGGCAAGGTGCTCAAACACGTACTACGCGACCGCCTGACCGCACCGGTTGCGAACGGCGCCCGGTGACCGACGGTCCCGGCAGTGCGGATAATTCCAGCACGCGCAGGCCCAAGGATCGCCGGCTCATCGTCGCCCGAGAAGCGGCGGAGATGTTCAGCGCGCACGGGTTCGCAGCGGTCCGCATGGACGATATCGCGCGCGCCGTCGGCGTCACCGCGCGCGCGTTGTACCGCCACTACCCTGGCAAGCATGATCTGCTGCTGGCGGTTGCCCTGGCTGCACAGGACAACTACTACACGGCACTTGCGGCGGCCGATACTGCCGGTGATGCCCGGCACCGATTCCGGTCGGCCATCGCCGCGCTGGTGGAAGTAACCCTCGACGGACGATCGCACGCGGTGCTCTGGCAACGCGAAGCCCGGCACCTACACGCCGAGCAGCGGGCCATCGTCCGCGGCCGGCTCACCGAGATCGCGCATCGTATCGCCGAACTGATCGGTCGCTGCCGCGACCGCCCGGCCGACGACCCCACCGTGGAGCTGCTGGCCTGGGCGGTGCTTTCTGTGGTGACCAGTCCGGGCCACCACACACGCACACTGCCCCGCCCCGATTCCGATCAGCTCCTGATGCAGGTGGCCGACGCCCTCGCACAGCTCGAACTACCGCCACGCAGCGAAGACACCGGCAGTATCTGTACCCGGCCGCTCTCGTCGCGACGTGAACGTATTATCCAGGAGTCTGCGCGATTGTTCGCCGAACGGGGTTATCCCGCGGTATCGGTCGAGGATATCGGCGAGGCGGCCGGCATCCTGGGCCCCAGTGTCTACCACTACTTTCCGAGCAAGCAGCAAATTCTGCACACACTGATCCATCGCGTGTACGAGTGGATGACCTTCGGCCTGGTGACAGCCGGGGAGACCGGTGAGCCGAACGAGGCCGTCGTGCGGATGACCGATTTCTACGTGTCCTTCGCCCTGCGATTCCCCGATCTCACCGGTATCGCGGTCACCGAGGCGTTGTACCTCGGCGAGGCAGAGGCGGAAACGTTGCGCCGGATCCGGTTCGAATTCGTGACCGAATGGGCGGACCTTCTGACGACCTCACGTCCTGAGATATCCCCGTCCACCGCGGCGCAGATCATCGAGATCGTCCTGGCCCTCGTCGACGACCTCGCACGTACTCCGCATATCCACTCTGCCGGAATCGCCGACCAGATGAATGCGCTGGCCGGAGCAGTCATATCCGCGAGTCCGACCGCCATCTGACGTGGCCGAAGGCCGGCCGAGCCGCCTTGTCACCATTGCAAAGGGGGTGAGGGCGGGAACATCACCGGCAATGATTCCAGGGAACGGTGCGTCGCGCCCGGCCGCCACCGCAGCGATTCCGGGGGTATCGCCAGTTCGATTTCCGGTAGGGCATCCAGGATCTGGTCGATTGCTTCTTTCACGACCAGAGTTGCCGAGTTCCGAGCCGGGCACGCATGCGGCCCCGCACCCCACGACAGATGCGATCTGTTGTCGACGAATTGCCCACCCACCGCAGGATCGTTGTTGCACGCGGCCATACTGATCACCACCGGCTGATGCGCGGGCAGCCATACATCATTCAGCAGGATCGGCTGCTTCGGGTACGTAACACAATGGTTCGCGAACGGCGGGTCGGTCCGCAGTACCTCCTCGATCGCGTCAGCACTCGAGAGACCACCGCCCAGCAGGCTCCCAGCGAATCGGTCATCGGTCATCATCAGGAGCAGAGTGTTGATGATCAGATTGGTCTGTGGTTCACTACCCGCCCCGTACAGGGTGACCAGCTGATGAATGATCTCCACATCCGTCAGTGCCGGTGTGTGCGTCACCAGGCGTGAGGCGATATCGTTCGCGGGCTCAGCTCTTTTGGCGGCGATGAGTTCGGTCAACGCCGCGGCCATCATGGCCTCGGACTGCTCGCTCCCCGTGTTCTCCATCAGGGCTGCGAACGCCGCACCGACTCGCGCCCCGATCTCCTCGGAACAGCCGATCTGAGCGTTGATCGCGGCGAATACAAGGGGCCGGGCATACTGGGCGAGCAGGTCCGCCGAGCCTCCTTCACAAAAGGTGTTGACGAGTGTCACCGCGTGTCGCCGTACTTCGGTATGCAATGCGTTGAGGTCGACGCCGCTGATGGCGAGGGTGTTGGCCGCCCGGTAGCGGGAATGCTCGACCCCGGACGTTCGCAGGGCATTGGGCCGCCACTGCAGCAGCGGAAGAATCGGGGAATCGGCCGGGACCGTCTTCTGCCACTCGCGCGGGTCGGCCGGGAAACGCTCTGGGTCGTTGAGAATGCTCAGCGCCAGGCGATAGTCGAGTACCAGGGTGGCCGGCACCCCGGGTATCAGCTCCACCGGAGCAAGGCCACCGTACTCACTGCGCATTTCCCGGTACACCCGATGTGGGTCCGCGGCGAACTCCGCACTGTACAACGCTACTCGATCCTGCACAGAAGCCACCTCTGGGGAGGACACACTACGCTCCGATTCCGTTGAGCTGCCGACGATTCCATCCATCCTCGCTTATTCTCCGGACCTACGCCACTGCGAGTCACCGGCCCGCCGCCGACCCTGTTCCCGCCCCGCCCCGCCGCGAGCCGGAGGCTGACGCACACCAGATTCGCACGACCTACAGTGAGAACTTCGTGCGCTGGGACGCAGATGGCGGGTTCGGAACTGCCCTGACGGCCGTGCTCCTCGAGCACCGTCGCGCTTTGGGCGAGGTGTTCGTACAGCACACCGTCCCCGTCGACGTCTCGTCGCGGATAGCAGGAAATCCAACTGCTCGGTGCGGGGCGATTCCGTTACACCCGTTTACGACTCCATGTAGTAGTCGTCGCGGGGATCGAGTAGCGTTCCGTTTCATGGAACTCGTCTACAACGTTGTGGTCGTCACCCATCTGCTCGGGATGGCGGCCGTGGTCGGCGGATACGCCGCCGGGCGTCCCGGAGTCAACGAGGTGATGGTCTGGGGTGCACGGGCCCAGCTCATCACCGGTGTGATCCTGGTCGGTCTGGCCGAATCGGTGTCCTCGCTGGACAAAGACCTGAACATGGTGAAGATCGGGATCAAGCTGGTGATCTCAGTACTGGTGGCCGCATTCGCGGAGATGGCGCGGGCCGATGCGAAACGCGGCAAGGATGCGGCCTGGATGCCCGATGCGGCCGGCGGGCTGGCGATAGCCAATGTGCTGATCGCTGTGCTGTGGACCTGACACCACCGACACGGTGACCCCAGCAGTAATGTCCTCGAACGACGGCGGCGGGACGCCCGCGCGGTAGCGTTCGGTCATGCGGCCCTGGGCCCGGAATCGGCGCTCACCCGGAACGGATCCGGGAAGCTGTGTGCCGGCAGAGTTTCATGGGCGTAAGCATGTCGATCGCCGTCCCGGTCGTGGTAGAGCGCACCGACCGCGGGACTAACCGGTTCCTGACCATCCCGTTTCGGCACTGCGACCATATCCTCGATACCGGCGCATCGGCTCTGCCGATCGCCGGTGGCGCGAACGCCGGCCGACCCGCCCGGACACTTGGCGCCCGCGGTTCAGGCTTGCTGGGCAGTGCCGAGCAGTGACCATGCCTCCAGCGCCAGGTACAGCTCGGCGGACTGCCGTGGATCGGTGGTGTCGCGGCCGGTGAGATCGCGGATCTTCCGCAACCGGTATCGCACCGTATTGCGGTGGCAGTGCATCGTTTCGGCAACGGCTGCGGCCGAACCACCGCAGCGGTACCAGGCATCGAGAGCCGCGATCAGATCGTCGCGTTCGGGATCCGGCAGTTCGAGAACGGGGCCCAGGATCTGCGTGGCGGCCCGGCGGCCCGCCGCGGGCACGGCGATGAGCAGGTGACCGACGGGTTCCTCACCGAAGCGGACCGCACCGGTCACGCCGGTGCGTACGGAGCGCGCGGCCAGCCGAGCCTCGGTGAGCCCCGCGGGAATGGCCTGGGATGCCCAGAACACGGTGCTGATACCGACACGGTCGGCGACGATCGAGGAGATCGCCGCGGCCGCGCGGTCGATCGCGGCCGGGGCTGCCGCGGACAGCAACCCGATATACGCGTCGATCTGCGCATCCCAGACCGACCTGATACCGAGGCTGTCCAGCACCGCGGCAAGTTTTGCCGGTAACGGGGCGGTGGGCTCGGTATCGATGGCGACGACGGCGAACGCGCCTCGTTCCGGGAACCCCAGCGTCCGCAGGACGTCGAGCACTCGGGCCGGGTTACCGGAATGGTCGTCGAACAGGGTCCGGATGAGCCGGCTCTGGACCTGAGCGTCGGAATGCGCAAGCAAGACCTCGGCATCACGGTAGGCCTCGACGGCAGCGTCGGAGTACAGGTCGATGAGTTCCCACAGATGCGTGGCCAGATCATGCAGCCGCGGATCGCCGGGCCCGTCCGATCGCGCGGTCAGTTCTTCCCAGATGAGCCGGCCGCCGACCCGGTAGGCGTGCAACAGGGCAGCGACCGGGATACCCTGCTCGGCCTTCAGACGCCCCGCCGCACGGGCCGGTTGCGGCCGGAATGGGTGCGTACCGGCCAGGGCACCGATCACCGAGGCCAGGTTTTCCCGGCAGGTGTGCGCCAACTGATCCTCGGTCAGCAGTCCGGATTCTCCGTAGGAAGGGTCCGCCGCGGCGATGCGGCCCACGAGGATATCGGTCAGCACGTCGATGGCATCCGACAGCCGGGCGGCCAAGGCCGACGCTTCGGGTGCGGGCGTCGCGGGTACGGGCGTGCTCATATCTGGCAGTGTACGCATCAATGAGTGACCCAAGCCACGCCTTGATTGTGCTCACGCACAACTATTGGGGGCCGGGTGCGCAACAACAACACATTCCCTTCGGTCGTGAGCACAGTCACACTCATCAGTGTCCGGATAACCGCGCGATTCTCATCAACGGAGTGCACCGTGCAGACAGAACAGGCCGCCGCGGCCGATACCGTAATCGACGCCGCCCTCTCCGACCTCGCCCAGGGCGAGGAGAAATGGTCGCGGCTACCGCTGGCCGGCAGACGCGCCCTGCTCGACCGGGTGCGCGCGCTCACCGGGCAGCACGCCCAGGAATGGGTCGCCGCCGCCGCGCGGATCAAAGGCCTGGATGCCACCTCGCCGCTGGTAGGCGAGGAATGGATGTCCGGCCCCTATGCGTTCGCGACCGCTCTGGCCGCCGTTTCGCGCACGCTCGACTCGCTGGAACAGGGGGTGAGCCCGCTCGCGAAGGCGAAGTTCGGCGCCGCCGGTAATCAAGTGACCGTACAGGTGCTACCCACAAGCCTCTACGACGAACTACTGCTCAACGGCTTCCGCGCCGACATCTGGCTGCAACGCGGTGTGAGCTCGGCAGCGGCACGGGCCAATGCAGGTCTCGCCCAGCTCGATCCGACCCGAACGCACGGCATCGGTGCCGTCCTCGGCGCGGGCAATATCAGCTCGATCGCGCCGCTGGACACCGTGTACGAACTCATCGCGCACAACCGGGTGGTCGCGCTCAAACTGAACCCGGTCACCGATCCGCTGCTGCCGGTCCTCGAGAAGATATTCGCGCCGCTGATCGACCTCGCAGTGGTGCGCATCCTCACCGGTGGCGCCGATATCGGCGGGCGCCTGATCGCCCACGAGAAGGTCGCTCATGTCCATATGACCGGTAGCGCCGCGACCCACGATGCGATCGTCTGGGGTACCGGCCCGGACGCGACGGCCCGCAAGGCCGCCGGAGCACCGCTGCTGGACAAGCCGATCAGCAGTGAACTCGGCGGGGTCTCCCCGACGATCGTGCTGCCCGGCCGGTGGAGTGCGTCCGATCTGCGGTTCCAGGCCGAACATATCGCTACCCAGCGGCTGCACAACGGCGGCTACAACTGTGTGGCGGCGCAGGCGGTGATCATCTCCGCCGAGTGGGCGCAAAAGGACGAATTCCTGAAGGCCCTGGCCGCGGCATTGGATCGGGCGCCGTCCCGCCGCGCGTACTACCCCGGCAGCGACGACCGTGTGGCCGCGGCGCGTAGCACTTACCCCGATGCCCGGCGGCTGGGCGGGCACGGCGAACGCACGCTGATAACCGGGCTCGATCCGACCGCAGCGGAGCAGTTGTACTCGACCGAATATTTCGCACCGGTTCTCGGCGTCGTGGAATTACCCGAAACCGGCGCAGCCTTCGCCGGCGCGGCGGTGGATACCGCCAACGAACGGCTCACCGGCACTCTCGGCGTAAACATCGTCGCGCACCCGGACACCATCGCCGCTCTCGGCACCGAGTTCGAGGACCTAATCGAACGGCTGCGCTACGGCACCATCGCGGTCAACGCCTGGACAGCGGTGGGATATCTGACCCCGACCGCGAGCTGGGGCGCCTACCCCGGCCATACCCTCGACGATGTCCAGAGCGGTATCGGCGTCGTGCACAACGCCTGGCTGATCGACCGGATCGAACGCACCGTCGTCCGGGGCCCGTTCCGGCCCGCCCCGCGTTCGCTACTGAACCGGGAATGGGCGCTGACCCCGAAACCGCCGTGGTTCGTCACCAACCGGACTGCCGCGCAGACCGGTCGCCTGCTGACCGCTTTCGCCGCCGAACCGCGCTGGTCGCGACTGCCCGCCATCTTCGCCTCCGCCCTGCGCGGCTGAACCACGACTGGAGCATACGATGAAAGCAGATATGGCTCTGCCGTCCACCGCTGACTACGTCGTCATCGGCACCGGTTCGGCCGGGGCAGTCCTCGCAGCCCGGCTGAGTGAGGATCCGGGCAGCCAGGTCGTCGCACTCGAGGCCGGTCCGGAGGATACCAACCGGTTCGCCCATATCCCGGCCGCGTTCTCCAAACTCTTCGGAGGTGAATGCGATTGGGGCTACCTGACCACTCCGCAGCCCGAACTGGGCGATCGCCAGATCTTGTATCCGCGTGGGAAACTACTCGGCGGCTCGTCCTCGATGAACGCCATGATGTGGGTGCGGGGTTTCGCCGCCGACTACGACGAGTGGGCCACCGTGGCCGGTGATGCCTGGTCGTTCGCCGGAATCGTCGAGTATTTCAAGAAGATCGAAGCCGTCGAGGGTGCGTCCGAACCCGACGAGGGCAGGAGCGGGCCGCTGCGGATTTCGCACCAGCGCACCGCCAACCCGTGGACCGGGAAGTTCCTGGCGGCTGCCGAGCTCGCCGGATTCAAGCACGAGCGGGCGAATACGGCGCAGCCGGAGGGCTTCTGCCCGACGATGGTCACCCAGAAACGCGGGGCTCGGTGGAGTACCGCCGACGCGTATCTGAAGCCGGCGCGACGGCGGCCGAATCTGACCGTGATCACCGGGGCGCACGCGAACCGGGTCATCTTCGAAGGCACTCGAGCCGTCGGCGTCGAATACCGGAAAGACAATCGGGTTTTCACCGTCGAGGCCCGGAAAGAGGTCGTGCTCTGCGGCGGTGCGATCAACACCCCGCAATTGCTGATGCTCTCCGGTATCGGCGGCGAACAGCAGTTGCGCGCACACGGTATTCCGGTGCTGCACCATATTCCGGATGTCGGCCGCAATATGAGCGATCACCTGGTTTCACTCATCGGCTTCGGCGTCGATTCCGGCACCCTCTTCGATGCCGAAAAGCCGCGCCAGCTGCTCGACTACCTGCTGCGGCGCCGCGGGTTACTCACCTCGAATGTCGGCGAGGCCTACGGTTTCGTACGCAGTCGGCCCGATCTCGAACTGCCCGACCTCGAGATCATTTTCGGCCCGGCGCCATTCTTCGACGAAGGGATCGGTGTGGCCCCGGGGCATGCCGTCGCGCTCGGCCCCATCCTGCTGCGCCCGCGCAGCCGTGGAACGGTCACCCTCACCGGGGCGGACCCCGCAGCCAAACCCCTGGTGGACCCGAAATACTTGTCCGACAGCGAGGGTGCCGATCGTGCCGCGCTACTCGAGGGCCTGCGGATTGCGCATCGGATCGCCCGCACCGCACCACTGGGCCCCACGCTCGGCCCATTCCTGCAACCCAAACGGGAGCTCGACACCCTCGACGAAACCCTCGAAGAGGCGCTCACCTGGCATTCACACACCCTGTACCACCCGGTGGGCACATGCCGGATGGGCAGCGATTCCAGCAGCGTGGTGACGCCGGACCTGAAGGTGCGCGGTGTCGAGGGTTTGCGCGTGGCCGACGCTTCGGTGATGCCGGGGATCATCCGCGGCCATACCCACGCACCCGCGGTGGTGATCGGCGAGAAGGCAGCGGACCTACTGGCAGCCGCCCGCTGAGTTCGACACTCAGGCCGATAGGCCCGTCCACTGCGTCACGGTGTATGGGCCGGAGCCGGCAATACCGGTCCACCGGCTGATCACCGCGGTCAAGTTGTCGGGCGAGGACGACCCGGGGTGCAGATAACCGCCGTAGAGGTTCGGTAGTTGCGGGAAGCCCGCATGTTCCGGCGCGACCGTGGCATCGTGCACCACCTGGGTTTTCGGGGCGGACCACAGCGCGTCCGGCCGTGGCGCGGTCCGGGTACACACACTGAGATCGGTGCAGTCGAAGTACGACATCACATAGACCGAACCGATACGTTCGACCGAGAATTCGCCCAGGTTGTTGCCCGGGCCGAAGATCGGGGTCGGGGCTTGCCGGGCGGCGGGATACCAGCCCCATTCTCCGTCGACATGGGCCCAGTTCTGCTGGGCAGCGAAATCGCCGTGGAAGAAATCGGCGGGGTCGTAGCGGAAGAGCTGGATACGGCCACGATCGTGGCGGTAGTGGTGGCTGCCGTTCCAGGGTTTGGCGAAGATGTACAGGTAGCCGTCGGGATCGATACCGGCAAACGTCCACATGCCGTAGGGATTCCCATTGATGCCGAGCGCAGCGCCGTGCCAGTGGTACCCGAAGTCCTGCCAGGTGACTCCGTAGTCGTCCGAGTAGGCGACACCCGAGAACCCGGATCCGTCGGTATCGGAGTTCGGCGGGACCCAGGTGTGCACGGAGGTGTACTGGACGAAGGTGCGGCCGCCGAATTCGATGGCGTCGTTCGGAATCCGCGATACCTCGGTGACACCGAATCCGTTGTCCGCGTGGCGCCGGTAGTCGAACAGCTGACCGGCCGGACGGTCGCCCGGCAGCGGGCGGGTGAATTCGATGGGGCGGGCGCCGGACGGGTCGAAATCGTCCTCGACCAGGATCAAGGGGGAACCGAGGTAATCACCGGATTGCCCCGGCCCCCGCCAGCAGTCGCCCCACACATAGCCCCAGGTGCCGTCGTGGGCGCGGTGATACGGGATGCACAGGTCGCCCGACCCGAGTCCGCATCTGCTCGCCGAGTCGGCGGGTTCGTCACACAGTGGGGTGCCACTTCGAGAAAATTTATCGATTTCGGACATCTCCCCCAGCGTAGCCGGTACAGCTCCGGGTGTAATACCGAGCGGCCACAACGATATCGGCATCCGGCAAAATTCTGGGCCCGAATCACCTTGGCGGAGAGGTATCGCACCGTCGATGACGTGAATCCACGTGGCCCGATAAAAGAACAGCCCGCCGGATCTCTGATCCAGCAGGCTGTTCACGCAGGTCTACCTGCATACACGAGCCACTTGTCACTCTGCGGAGAAGCTCGTCAGATCGCCGAATCCACTGAAGATGCTCCCGAACGCACCCAGCAGAGTCCCGAGGTTTCCCAGGTCGACAGAACCCATTTCCTTCTCCAATCAATCATCCAACCGATAACGCTCCGTGCGTCGCACACATTGATAGTTCCGTAATTTAAACACACCCGCCTCGTTTTGCAAATGTTATACGAAACAGAGGTTAATAGAAGTCGAATTCCAGCGCGATTCGAATACCATTCATGGAATTACATCAGTGTATTACAACGAATTATCGTGCGCGAGCGGATTACTCGGATAATTACGGAAATAACGGACATTTCCGAATCAGGAGGCCGTTACGGCGACCTGCCGGACGCTCGCCTCGGAAACCTCGAAGCACCCGAGCACCTCGGCCGATGACCGCCGATCAGCCCTGCACGGACACGATCAGCCCAGGTGCGCCGAGAGCAGCCAGGCCGGCACCGATTTGCGGCCGTGCGGTTCGTCGCGCATGGCCTCCAACCGGAACATCGGGTTGCCCGTCGGCGCCTCCAGAACGGCGGCGGGAATCTTGGCGTGGATCCGCGCCGGCTCGATCTCGTCGACCACCCAGTACCCCGAAACCGCCGATCGCAGCTCGTCCGCGGAGACCGGAGCCGGCCCCGGCCCCGCGGGCTCGGGGAAGGCGGCCCGGTCGAAGACCAGCGCGAAGTAGGATGCGCCGGGCGCAGCGGCCCGGGCAATCGAACGCAGGTAGCCGTCCCGCGCCTCGACTGGTATCGAATGGAACAGCGTGCTGTCGGCGACAGTGCCGAACCGCCCGTCGTAGCCGGTGAACGAGGTGATATCCGCGACCTCGAATGTGGCATTGCCCAGGCCGCGGCGGCGGGCCTCGGCGCGCGCGGACTCGATCGCGGTCGGCGCGAGGTCCAGCCCCACGGTCGTGTAGCCGCGGGCCGCGAGGTCCAGCGAGATCGCACCCTCCCCACATCCGGCGTCGAGGATTTCGCCGTGAAACCGCCCCTGTTCGATGAGCGCGGCGAGCGCGGGCTGCGGTTCGCCGATACTCCACGGCGGTTCGGCGCCCGGCCCGAACGGCCCGCCGGTGCGGTAGATGTCCTCGAATTCGAACTCATCCGGAGTTGTCATATCCAATGACTATCAGCCGGGACTGTCGGTGTACATGTAACCGTTCGGCGATATCCGCCGATACCCGTTCTACAGGCCGCCGCCGGGCGCCGACCATCAAAAGGTTTCGACGAGCTCGGCTACCTCTGGTTACGCAGTGGTTATCGCATGCATCGAATCGACCGACGCGCCCTCCTTTCTGATCGCCCCAGACCCCGGGTCATCCCGAGAGCGAACAGCCACACCGCCGATAGATACGAATCATCCGACGTATAGCGGATTTTCACCGGAACACTCGACCCACCCGTAGGCAATCCGCTTTCCGGCAACCTCATTCAGAGAATGCAATATTGCGTATTCACAGTGCACAGACAGCAAATGTGACGGATACCACCAAAATTGGCAAATAATCAGCACACTTCTTCGATCAGCCTGTCGTACTGTCTATCTCACACAACAGGACCGGGATTTCCGGCGGAAATTGGATGGACATGCTTCACCTGGAACACTTCGCGCTGGGCTGGCTCACGCCGGCACTGGCGTATTTTCTCTCGGCCACCGGCTGCGCCATCGGGCTCCAGTGCACCAAACAGGCCCGCCGTGGGCGGCGCCGGCTCGGCTGGCTCATCATGGCCTCGATCGCCATCGGCGGGACCGGCATCTGGGTCATGCATTTCGTTGCGATGCTCGGCTTTTCGATCGACGGCGCCCAGATCCGCTTCGACGTCCCGCTCACCGTGCTCAGCGCTGCCCTCGCGATCGGGGTCGTCGGCGTCGGCCTCTACCTGGTGAGCACGCCCGGTTCGGGACTCGCCACCCTGCTCACCGGAGGGCTGGTCACCGGACTGGGAATCAGTGCCATGCACTACACGGGTATGGCGGCGATGCAAACCAACGCGCAGATCGATTACGACCCTGTACGAATCGCCCTGTCCCTGCTGATCGCCGTGGGCGCCGCCACCGCCACCCTATGGTTCAGCCTGCACTCCTGGGGCGCGGTCTCCACGGTGGGGGCCGCGCTGGTGATGGCGGCGGGCGTGGCGACCATGCACTACACCGGCATGTCCGCGATGCACGCCCACGCCACCACGCACGCCGGGGAACCGGCGGGCGCCGAAGCGCTGGAGGTACTCGGCCCGCTGATCGGCGCGATCAGTGTCGTCACCGTCGGGCTCCTCATCGGCATCAGTATGACGCTGACGGATCCGCATCGGACCTCCCCACCGGAGCGCTGACAGCGGCACCGGATTCACTCGGCGAACGCCCGGCGCAAATTCTCCTCCTGTTCATAAGACAGGTTGGTGGATATCAGTTCCGGGCTCTGCCCGTGGAATTCGTTCAGTACCCGGTCCATCACGGCATCCGAGCTGAGGACGAACAGCGCCGAGCTGCCCGGCCTGATCCGGGTACTCACTTCCTTGATGAATTTGTCGTCGATACCGATATCGGTCAGCGCACCGGCTACCGCGCCCACCCCGGCGCCGACAGCGGCCCCGACCAGCGGGACGAAGAACGCGATCCCGAACAGCAGCCCCCAGAACACTCCCCCCAGCGCGCCGGCTCCGGCGAGGCTCCGCAACTGCCGCGTTTTCGGTTTACCGGCTTCCGGTGGCCAGCTCACGACGGCGGCATCGCGCAGCGTGATGAGTCTGCGGCGGCGCAGATCCTGCAGAGTGGCGACAGCGGTGTCGGCTCCGGTCTCGGTCGGGAACCTCCATACGGTCAACGTTGCGGCCATACCGGCCTCCTCGCTTCTACCGGGGCTGGAATTCATCCGACGGCAAGGTCGGATTCCGGCGGTCGGCAATTGTTCGGTCCACGATGCCCGGCGCAGCCGGCATCCGGTACGCCGCCGTCAACCGAGCAATTGCCGTTTCGCCGCGGCGAATTCGTCGTCGGAGAGCACACCTGAGGCGTGGAGTTCACCGAGACTGTGCAGCTTCTCGACCAGGTCCTCCGATTCCGCCGCCGCGGGCGCCGGTGCCGGCCGGGCGTAGGGATCCGGTCGACCGTACTGCTGCGGGGGTGGCGGCGGCGCCTGTTGCGCGGCGTATGGCCGGCTCTCTTCGGCCCGCCGCTGCGCGTGCCGGTCGACCGCGTTCGCCGTCGCGCGGGCGGTACCCGCCACCACCGCGGTGCGGGCCACCGTGCCGAGCAGCCCCGGCCGACCGATACGTCCTGCGCGGAACACCATGGGATTCTCCTTATCGAGTGGCCGCCGACAATGCCGACGTCACGGCATCCCGGGGTATCTGCACGTGCAGCGCGACCTCGCCACCGGCACCGCGCACCGTGTCGGCCAGCTTGCGGGCCCAGCTCTCCTCGTAGGCGATCACGACGGCGGAGGTCCCGGGTTCCATCGCGGCCCGTACGACGGCGAGGTCCTCGTCGCTTACCAGGCCGCGGGAATCCACGGTAAGCCCGTCGAGCCCGATATCGGTGAGCGATTCGTCGACTTCGACCTGGACCAGATCTCCCTGCTCGTCCATGGTCAGGTAAATGAGGTCCAAGACCGTGACATGGCCGCGGTCCACCACCTCGGCCAGCGCGGACGTCACCGACCGGTCTATCCGCGTGCCGGGGAAGGAGAGTACGACCAATTCGACCGGGCCGAGATCCGATGTGTAGGTCATAACGTCAGGGTGGCGCCCCGGCCACCGCATGCGCATCACCCGCCGCGGATGAGGTCGCCCTGCCGGGCGGCTGATCTCGCGTGCCCGGGTCGCGCGGCCCCGGATCATCGCCGGTCCGGGGTCCAGGTGGTCACGGCCCAGATCACGACGACATCGAGGGCGATCACGAGAATCGACCACCACGGATAGTACGGGAGCCACAGGAAATTCCCGACGATCGACAGGGCGGCGAGGAATACCGCGGTGACCCGCGCCCAGACCGCCCCGGCCAGCAGGCCGACGGCCGCGATCACGATCAGCGCACCCACGACGATATGCACCCAGCCCCAGGTCGTGGTGTCCAGCTGGTACAGGTATGCCGGTCCCTCAACGAAAAGATCGTCGGCGGCGACGGCGGAACCGCCGGCAAAAATTGACAGCACCCCCACCGTGAGCAGCAGCACTGCGACCCCGATGGAGGTCACGGCTGCCACACCCTGCGAGACCGGGTTGCGCAGTGAACCTGTCGTGTGCGTCATGCGTCCTCCTCATCCGGTTCCTCATGGACAGATATGCCGTATCCGCGACGGTGGCCGCGTCACCCGGAGCGGATGAAGTCGCTGGACCTCAGTTCACGATCCGGCTACCGACCGTATGCACGAGCACGACGCCGGGATGCCAGGGCACCAACTCGTGCACCGACCGTTCCAGGCCGGCGGTGGGAGGTAGATCGCCCGGCGACAGCACCTGGATCGTGGCAGTATCGGATTGCAGGGTGACATCGGTGACCTGCGCTCCGGGCACATCCGCCAGCCAGTTCCGGGTCGCGTCGGCGATCTGTTCGGCCCACAGCGAAGACAGCGAGTTCACCACCATCGGCACGGCCACCACGATCAACCCGGCTGCCAGCACCGCATACGCGCGCCCGCGCCGCCGGGCTCCCGCACCGGCTTCGGCCGGGTACCCGGTGATCACCAGCACCACAGTGGCGGTGATGACCATGGCGACCATATTCGAGGCGAAGAGGACGAAGGCGCCCAGCGCCAGCCCCGGCGCACTCGACCCCAGGCAGACCCCCACCACCGCCAACGGCGGGACGAGCGAGATCGCGATGGCCACCCCGGGCAGGACATCACCGACATCGCGCCGGATGATCGCCACAACACCTACCGACCCGGTGGCCAGCGCCGCGGTGAGATCCATCAGCTTCGGTGACGTGCGGCCGATCACC
The DNA here is from genome assembly GCF_001613245.1 of Nocardia speluncae NBRC 108251. Lineage (GTDB taxonomy): Bacteria > Actinomycetota > Actinomycetes > Mycobacteriales > Mycobacteriaceae > Nocardia > Nocardia speluncae. The sequence goes on from NZ_BDBZ01000002.1 coordinate 336,874, forward strand.
TGCGAGTTGGACAGCACATTCGTCGGATTCGGCAGTACCTGCGCGAACAGGAAACCCACGAGAACGACCAGGCCGATCCCGGCCAGGACGAGCAGCAGACTGCGGGCGACGAGTTCCCCGCGACCGGTGGCGATGCCGAGACCCACGCCGAGGATCGGCACCGACAGCGGCGCGACGATCATCGCGCCGATCACGGTCGCGGTCGAATCGCCGACCACCCCGGACGCCGCGATGATCCCGGACAGGGTCAGCATGATCCAAAAGGCGGAACGCTTCGCAGTCGTTTCCCCGACGCCCAGGTCGAGCCGGTCGGTGAGCTCGTCGAGAGTCCGGCGTCGACTTGCGGGGACCAGAAGTGACATGGGCGTGACCTCGATCCGGTTCGCGCGGGCGCGGGCGGCGCCATGTCCGGCCGCCGGTCTGAGACCTTCTCGAATATCCGTCGACTGTGCCCGGCAGTCCGCGGAGCGGCTTCATCCACGAAGGGTGAATCAGTTCCACCGCCCCTGCCGATCACAACGGTCCGGTGGTTTCGAAGCAAGCCCCCGGGCACGCCCATAAAGGACGTGTTTGCCCGGCATCGGGCCGGGTACGGCCCCGATGACACCAGGCCGGTCGCACGGTCCGGCGCCGGCCGGCAAACCCTGGGAGGTGTGGACGATGGCCATCTGTGTTACCTGCGGCAACGACTACGACAAAACATTCACTGTCAGCCGCGACGGACAGTCGTGGATATTCGACAGTTTCGAATGTGCCGCGAGCGAGCTCGCACCGGTCTGTGCGCATTGTGGCTGCCGGGTACTCGGGCACGGTGTCGAGGCGGCGGAACAGATCTTCTGCTGTGCGCACTGCGCGCGCCGGGCCGGGCACCGGTCACTGGCCGATCACGCATAGACAAGGCCGGGGAAGGACAGCGCCCGGGGACCGGCAGCCCTCACTCCAATCGCCGCCGCGCGCGTTCCAGTGCGGTTGCCGCGCTGCGGACCTCGTAGCGGGTGGCGCGTTCGGCTTGCCGAGCGAAACGATGTTCTTCTTCGGCGGCGGCAAGCTCGGTGCGGAGTTCCGCCAGCCGCTCCTCCCCGCGCCGGAGTTCTTCGGCGGCCAGCCGGGCGTCGTGTTCGGCGGCTTCCAGCGCGCGGCGCGCCTGCTGCTCAGCGGCCCGTAACTCCGCCGCTTCGCGCGCCACTCGCCGCTGCTCGTCGTCATCGGAGCGCTTTGCCTCCGCGTGCTTCGCGGATGTTTTCCGCCCGCGGGGTTTTTCTCGTGACCCGGCGGTACCTTCGTCCGCTCGCACGATGCTCAGGCCGGATCCCACGGGGCCGAAACCCGCGTAGTTCGCCGCCGACGCCAGTGTTGCCGTGCGGACCCGTTCGGCGACCTCGGGGTCGGCAAGGGCAGCGGTCAGGGTCTCACCGACCTGACGGAGCACGGCAGCGGTCACCGGCTGTCCGTGTTCGGCGGCGACCGTGCCGGCCCGCGCGGCGAGCGCGTCGACCACGTGGCGCCGCTGCGCGGTGAGTAACCGCAGTTGTTTCCCGGATAGTTCCCGCTGCGCGGTACGCAGATCCACACCCAGCCGCAGCAGGGCGGCGACCTCGTCGGGTGCCGTGCGCACCAGCATGTTCACCGTCCACGCCGCCACTGTGGGTTTACGCAGGGCCGCGATATCGGCGGCCAGTTTCTCGGCCCCCGACTCCTTGGCGGCACGTACCTGTTCGTTGCGCGCAGCCACGAACTCCGCGGGCGTTCGCCCGTACAGATCCGCGGCCACTTCGCCCAGGTTCATACCGCCCGAGCCTAATGCGCGCGGCGGCGGGGACGGCCGCAGCTGGGCGGCGGATGTCATTTCCCGGTCGTTGCCCGTTCATCTCTCGGCCGGCTGATGGAAAACTGAGGAGATGGGTGCCCCCACAATCGAGGCGCTGACCGGACAGCGGCCACATTGGCTGCTGCGCAGCGGTGTGTGGTCGGCCTATCTGCTGGCATTGGTGGTTGTCACCGTCGTGTTCGGACTGCCGACCGATCGGATATATCAGGCTGTCTGGATCGTCGTCGGGATCGCCGCCTTCAGTCCGGACCGCCCGTGGCGCGACCATGTGCGCACGCTGATCGATTGGATTCCGCTGATCGCCGCGCTGGTCGTCTACGACCACACCCGCGGTATCGCCAACACGCTCGGAATGCCGGTGCGAGTCGAGGAATTGGTGACGGCGGAGAGCTGGTTGTTCGGCGGCACGATCCCGACGGTGTGGTTACAGGACCACCTGATCCACGATGGTGCGCAACCGTGGTGGACTCTTTTCACGGGGATGGTCTACACCAGTCATTTCGTTCTTCCCTGGCTGATCGCCGCGATCTTCTACGTACAGTCGCGGGACCGCTGGTCGAAGTACATGCGCCGGATCGTGCTGCTGTCCTATCTCGGTCTGCTGACCTATGTGCTGTTACCGGCCGCGCCTCCCTGGTACGCGGCCCGCGAAGGCGTGCTCGGTGCCGAGGTCTACCGGGGAACCGGGTTCGGGTTCCATCTGCTGTCGGTGGATGTCAGTGGCGACTGGCTTGCGGCACAGGGGAATCCGGTGGCAGCCCTGCCGTCGTTGCACTCCGCGTTCGCGCTGCTGGTGACTGTCGCGCTGTGGCCCTCGGCCCGGAACTGGTGGTGGAAGATCCCCCTGGCACTGTTTCCGCTGGCGATGGCTTTCACACTGGTCTATGGGGGCGAGCACTATGTGGTCGACGTGCTGGCGGGCTGGGCGTATGTCGGGCTGACGATCCTGCTCGCGCGGGCCTGGGAACGACGCCGCAAACCGGCCGGACCACTGGCGCAGCCCGAGCCCGACGGGCGGCACGCCCCGTAATCCGCCTATTTCTGTCCGGCCCACGGGGCCAGCAGCAGCTTGCATGCCCGGCGCATATCGGCCGCCGCCTCCCCCGCCTCCAGTAACCCAGCCGTGGCCCAGGTCATGATGCCGTACGCGGTTTGTTCCGCCAGCCGCGCAAGCTGGAGATCTCCGGGTTCCGGGTCGGTGATACCGGCAACGGCGATGATGCGGTCCCGCATCGTAACGTTGTCCGCGCCCGTCTCGGCCGATCGCACGGCATTGGCCGACACCAGCATGGCGCGGCCGAGCCGGGGACGCCGGAGCAGCTCGACCACCGCGCTCTCCAGGAAATCCGCCACGGCGCCCACCGGGTCGGCGGGATCTCGCGGGGGCGCGGGCAGCTTTTCGACAGCAGTCGCCAGTACCCCCCAATACAGGTGATGTTTCGACGGGTAGTACCGGTACAGTGTGCCGAGCGCGACCCCGGCGGCCGTCGCGATCTCCGACATCTGGACTCGTTCGAGACCCGACTCCGCGCCGAGCCGGGCGGCCGCGCGCAGGATTGCGCGCCGACGTGCCAGCTGCCCCGTGGTGGACGGTTGCCCCGGCTCACGGGGCTCCGCTATCCGCGGCACGGCCCACCTCCGATCGAAAAACTAGAATTCACTCTAGCAGGAGGGCCGCCCCGGCGGCGGACCTCGTCCGCCACCGGGGCCCAGTACCGGCTACAACGGCATGAGGTGGTGCTTGCGCGGCCCGTGCCGGACGGACTTGTCGCGGAGCAGGCGCAGCGCCCGGCGGATCTCCAACCGCGTCTGCGACGGTTCGATCACCGCGTCGATATATCCGCGTTCAGCCGCTGTCCATGGCGTCGCCACAGCGGTGTTGTAGAAGTCGACCATCTGCTGTCGCAGCGCGGGGCGCTCCTCCTCGGAGGCTGCGGCGAGCTGCCGGCGCTGGGTGAGCCCCACGGCGGCCTCGGCGCCCATAACGGCGATGCGCGCGGTCGGCCAGGCGAGATTGATATCGCCACCGAGTTGTTTACAGCCCATCACCGCGTAGCCGCCGCCGTATGCCTTACGCACCACCACGGTGACGATCGGGACAGTGGCCTCGACCACCGCGTAGAAGAACCGGCCGCCACGTTTGATCACGCCGATCTTCTCCTCCTCGACCCCGGGTAGCACGCCCGGTGTGTCGACAACGAAGACGAGCGGGAGGTCGAACGCATTGCACAAACGGATGAAATGCGCTGCCTTGTCCGAAGCGCGGGCGTCGATCGCACCGCTGGACACCAACGGCTGATTGGCCACCACACCGACACTACGGCCGTCGACCCGGGTGAAACCGGTGATCATATTGCGTGCCGTCGCGTCGCCGACCTCATGGAATTCGCCGTCGTCGAAGATCTTGAGCAGTACGTCGTACATGTCGTAACCGGCGCGATCGGAATCCGGCACGATCGAATCGAGCTCACGATCGGAATCGGTGAGCTCGGGTTCGAGGCCGGGATTGACCAGCGGCGCCCGGTCGAAGCAATTGGACGGCATGAAGCTCAGATAATTGCGCACCCACGCAAGGGCCGCCTCCTCGTCCGTGGCGACATGGTGGATATTTCCGTTCTGGGCCTGGTTGTGGGCACTACCGAGTTCTTCGAGTGTGATCTCTTCGCCGGTGGTCTCCCGGATGACGTCGGGGCCGGTAACGAACATATAAGCGGATTCGGTCGCGACCAGCACATCGGTGTTGATCGGTGAGTACACGGCACCGGCCGCGCATTTACCGAGCATCACCGAAACTTGCGGCACCACGCCGGACAAGCCCAGTTGCCGCCGGCTCATGGCGGCGTACCAGGCCAGCGAGGTGACCGCGTCCTGTACCCGGGCGCCCCCGGAATCGTTGATCGCCACGAACGGACAGCCGATATCGGCGGCGAGATCCATCGCTGCGGCCACCTTGCGGCCGAACATCTCGCCGACGGAACCGCCGAACACCGTCTGATCATGGGCGATGACCACCACGGGGCGGTCGTCGACCGTGCCGCGCCCGGTGACGACACCGTCACCGTAGAGGCTGCCCGGATCGGCGGGTTGCCGGACCAGCGCGCCGATCTCGACGAAACTCCCCTTGTCGAGAAGCATATCGATACGCTCGCGGGGGCTGCGGATACCTTTTGCGGCCCGTTTGGCGACACCCGCCGGGCCGGCCGGTTCGTGCGCAACCGCCAGATTCTCCCGCAGTTGTTTCAGTTTGGCAGCGGTCGTCGCCTCCACTGTGTACGCCCTTCGTTGTCTCGATCGAGCTCTCGGTCGCCGTGCGGTGCCGACCCTAGCTCCGATAGACGCGTTCACAGCGCTGTGCACCGCAATAAACTTTCCGGCATGTCGTCTACTGCAATACATCGCGGGCCGGGAACGAGCTATCAGCAGCGCAGCGGCCGTGCCATCGAAGAGCGGACCAAGGCGATGATCGTGGCGGCTGCCGAGCAACTCATGACCGAACGCCTCGCCGAAGCGGATACCGACGATGCGCTCGCCCATCTCACCACCGCCGATATCTGCGTCCAGGCCCGCAACTACATCCGGCGCGACGGCACCGAGGGACCGATACCGAAGGCCACCATGTGGAAACACTTCAAAACCGTCGAGGCTCTGGCTGTCGCAGTCGCCGACACGATGACCGCGGCCGACCGGCCGGTTCCCGACCAGGTACTCCGGCTGGCGGCGGGGCGCCCGGCGGCGCCACCGGAGGGCGGAGATACCCGGCGGCTGGAAGCGAGATTCGCCGGCCGCCACTACGACCTGGATCAACTGGCCGACCAGTTCGTCCGGGCCGCCGGAGCGGACGATCGTGCCGATATGCTCTATTGGGCCGCCGAACTCGCCGAACGCGGACTTCGGGAACGCCGCCGGGGCGATCACGCCCGGGTCGCAACCGCCCGGGACTGGGCGCGCCGCGGACTCGAACTGGCCGACCGGGGCTCGCGCCTCGATTGCATGATGGGTATCCGCTGTGCCCGGGCTGCCGCCGCGGCCGAGGCGGTGCTGTCACGGAATCTCGACTACGAGCCGACCGGCCTCAGCCGGTTACGCACCATCAGGGAGACCGAGCTCGAATTCGCCGAGGCGCTCGGCTGGGACCTGCACCGGCTGCTCGCCCGGTTCCATATCGACCACGCGCGTGCTCTCGCCGAGGAGGATCCGTGGCGCGAGATGCACGCCGTGTACACCGTCGCCCGGGAACTACCTGCGCTCGCACTGGAATCGGACCGGGCGCGCGAACCCCAGGATCGTCTGCAGGCCGGTGAGCTGTCCGAGATCATCGCGGCCCTGTGCCGGATCGATATGGCCTACGGCGGCGATCCCGAGTCCGGCGAGCAGTTCGTCGCATTGTTCGGCGACAGCGCGCAGACGCTCATCCAGGACCTGCTGGCCTGCTTCGCGGTCACCACCGGGGAGCGCCGACGGCACGAGGGCAATATCCGGGCACTGTTGCGCCTGAGCGAATTCGCTCGCCGCACCGGGCACATCACCGATCCTGCGACGACGGTCGCCGCCGTCGAGAATTACCGGCAAGCAGCCGTGGATCTACTGCGCACCGCGGAATTCGGTGCCCTGCGAGACCTTCTGGTTGCGCGATACCTCACTGCGAAAGCATATTCCCTCACCGCGACGGAAACAGATGCGCGCCCAACGGAACCGGCCGCCGGGTCGATCGTTCATCCACGCCCCGAAGGCCTGCTCCAAGCCGCCGTCCAGTTCTACGATCACGCCGCCGGAGTGACCAGCCCGCGGGGATCCGCCGGTGTCCTCCGCGCCCGCGCCGCGCAGGCCGGCGCCGAATTACGGCACTCGGTTCCCGCCGCCGCGGACCCGCACACCGCGGAGACCGGAGTACTTGCGGGCGGTGAATTCGACAGTATTGCCCGAGCCATCAACGATCTCGTGCTGATCGTCATCAGCCGCCGGAACAGGTTCACCGATACCGAAATCGCGCGGTTGCTCGAACTGGTCGACCCGATGTACGACTACATCACCGCGGGCCGGAACTGAACGCGATCGCCAGTGCTGTCCGCCTGTAGGAGGCGGGCGAGGATTTCCGGGCCGGAGCTGCCGGTCAACGCGACCGGTGGGCCGATATCGGTGATCCGGCCGCCGTCCAGTACTGCAAGCCGGTCGGCGCGGTCCAGCTGGCTACTCAGATCATGGCTGATCCACAGGACCGCGGCCTCGGTCCTCCGCCGGTAATCGTCCAGGTGGTCGAGGATCAGGGCGGCGGTGGGTTTGTCCAGCGCTGTGGTCACCTCGTCGCACAGCAGGATCCGGGGCCGGGCGAGTAGTGCCCGGGCGAGGGCGGCGCGTTGGAGCTGCCCGCCGGAAAGCCCGGCGGGCAGGCGGACCGCCTGCTCAGCGTCGATTCCGAGGTCGGCCAACAACGCCGCACCAGCGGACCGGGCCCGGGCCCGGTCCAGCCCGCGCAGCCTGATCCCGGTGGCGGATACCTGGTCCAGGATGTCGCGGTGGGGGTCGAAGGCGGCCGCGGATTCCTGCCAGACGTACTGGACCCGGCCGATCTGCTGCCGGGTCCGGCGGCGCAGTACGGGGAGCCTCTCCCCATTCACACAGATATCCCCGGCGACCGGCCGGGCCAGTCCCGCGATACACCGGGCCAGTGTCGATTTGCCCGCACCGGAGATGCCGAGGAGACCGAGCATTTCGCCGGGATGCAGGTCCAGATCGATATCCCGCAGGATCGGTGTGTGCCGAGAGCCGACCGCGAGGCCGCGGACCCGCAAGGCCGGTTCACCGCGCGACTCCCGGCGCGGCCCCGTCACACCGAGGTGGCCGACGGGCGTAGGTTCCGGTTCGACGAGACGGCCGCCGCTGACGAAAAGTGTGCGGTCGCTCAGTTGCTCGACCACGTAGGGGTCGTGGGTGACCAGCAGTACGGCCTTTCCCGCACCCCGCAGGTCCCGCAACGCGCTCAGCAGCGCAGCCCGGGCCAGCGAGTCCAGCCCGACTGTCGGCTCGTCGACAACCAGTATTCCCGGCTCGCACACCAACACCTGAGCGAGTGCCAGCCGGGCCCGTTCACCGCCGGAGAATTCGAACGGGTATTTACGGAGTATCCGGTCGCGGTCGCCGGTATCGATCGCGACGGTCGCCAATGCCCGCGCGACCCGCTCCCTGCGGGCCTCCGCGCTCATCCGGCGGCCGCCGCTGCGCCGGTGTTGCCGGGTCACCAGTTCGCCGAGCGCCGCCCCGATCCGCCGGGCCGGATTCAGTGTGCCGGCCGCGTATTGCGGCAGGTAGCCGATCCGGAGGTCCGGTGCACACCGGATCTCGCCGGATACATCGATGCCGGGGCGGTCCACGCCGGCGACGGCCGCTGCGAGGGTGGTTTTTCCGGCACCGGACGGCCCGAACAAGGTAAGGATCTGCCCCGGCTCGATATCGACGTCGACGGCGTGCAGGATCGCGCTCGTGCCCGCCCGGGCATTGAGGTTGCGCACCGAGATCAAGGGGTCAGCCATGGTTGCCCACTCGGCAAGACCGTCGCGGGCGGGCTCGATGCGCTGTTCCGGCGGGTGCCGTGGGACGGCGCCGGCGGGCGCCGGCCGCGGCCCGTGTGCGCGGATCCGACAGCAGATCGTCGACCAGCAGATTCGTCCCCATCGCCAGCAGGACGATGAGCGCACCGGGCAGCACCACCGACCACGGCGCGATCATCAGCGCATCCTTGTTGGCTGCCACCGAGACCGCCCAGTCGGTGGAAGTGGTGTCGAAACCGAGTCCGAGGAAATTCGCGGAGGCGAGGAAATAGACGGCGGCGGTGAAGCGGACACCCACATCGGCGGCGACGGGCCGGGCCATCGCGCGGACCGCGTACCGCCCGTACCGGTAGCCGCGGCTCTCGCCTTGCATCCGTAGTGCGTCCATGACGGGCCCGTGCACTATCCCGGCGGCCGCCATACGGACGAACCGCGCGATGGGGGCCACCAGGGCGAACCCGATGGCGCAGGCGATCGCCACGGCCGATCCCTGGGTGCGCAGGGCTGCCACCATGATGAGCAACAGGGCGGGGATGCAGAGCAGCACATCCACCGGCCGCATGAGCAGATCGTCCAGCCACCGGCGCGGTGCGGCGGCCGCGGATACGCCGATGAGGAACCCGGCGAAGTAGGCTCCCAGCACGGTGAGCACGCCGACGGTCAGGAAAGTCTGCCCGCCGTTGAGTGCGGCGGCCAGAACATCCCGGCCCAGCCGGTCGGTGCCGAACGGCGACCACGGGGACGGCCCGAACGGCGCCAGCCGGCCGGCCGGCGCGCCACGTGCGAGCACTGGCCCGGCCAGTGCGAACAGCAGCGGTACCGCGATGAACGCCGCGTACACCCACCGCCGCGCGGTCATATCCGTACCTGCGCCGCGGCCGCCGGGTTCAGCCGGTGCCCGGCCATATCTATCGCCGTATTCACCACGACGGCGATCACCCCGGTGATCGCGACGATCGCGAGGATCACGGGATCGTCCCGGTTTCCGATGGCGCCGATGAGTTCGGTGGCGATACCCGGTACCGCGAATACCGCTTCCACGATCAGCACTCCGGACAGCAGACCGTCACCGGTGCGGCCGAGCTCCTGCATCGCCGGGGCCAGCGCATTGGGTGCCATATGCCGGACCAGCAGCGAGAATCGGTGGATTCCGAGCCGCCGTGCCTGCGCGATATAGGGTTGGTCCGCCACCTCGATCACGCCGGCACGGACCAACCGGACCAGTGGCGCGGCGACGCGCGCGACCGTGACGACCAGCGGTAGCACCAAATATTCGGGCCGTTCCAGCAGCGCCGGTAGATCGGCGCCCAAGAAGGTCGCCGGCAGGAGGTCGAGCCGAACCGACAGCACCGCCACCAGCAGGACGGCGAGGACGAAGTCGGGGATCGAATCCAACCCGATACTGATCGAGGTGATCAGGCGGTCGGCCGCCGAACCGGGGCGCAGGCCTGCCGCGAAACCTGCGGTCACTGCGACGGGGACGAGCACGAGTAACGCCAGCCCGGCGAGCAGCCCGGTGACCAGGAACGGGCCGGCGATCACCGATCCGACACTCGCACCGTTGGCATAGGAGGTGCCGAAATCCCCGCGTATCGCATCGCCGAGCCATTCGAGGAATCTGGTCACCGGCGAGACGTCGAGGCCGAGCAGGTGCCGGGCGTGCTCCTGCTGAGCGGCGCTGAGGACGGTGTTGTTCTGCACATCCGCGGCATCGCCGGGCAACAGCAGCGACAGCAGGAAAACCAGCACGAGCAGCACAGCGAGCTGGCCGACACCGATCCCGGCACGGCGGACGAGCAACCGCACGCCGGGGCGGGCTGCTGATATCACCGGACGATCACCGGATCGCTACCACGACGCGATCGTCCCCGTACTGCCAGACGGTTCCGGCTTCGGCGAATCCGGCCTCGATCGCGAACGCGAGATAGTCGTGGGCAGTGGGCCGGTCGTGCACCTTGTGTTCGAATCCGCCGTCCCGTAGCCGGACCAGTTCGGCGAGTTCGGGAGCGTTGTCCACCGCCGCCCACCAGTCCGCCCAGTCCTCGGCGCCCGCCGTGCCGCAGCGTTCCGCCCGGCGGACGGTCAACGCCCGGCCCAGGGCGTCCAGGCGCGGGCCGGCCGGGCCCTCGTAAAGATGGTCGCCGTCGACGAATATCCCGCCGGGCGGGAGGACGGTGGCGCAGGTGCGGATCAGCCTCCGGAGTGGTTCGCGATTCATCCAGTGCAGTGCGGTGGTGCTCACGAAGGCGTCCGGCGCGCGGTTCAGGCCCAGCGCTGCCGGCCAGCCGGGTTCGCGTAGATCGGCGAAAACCGTGCGTAGCCGGTGCGACCCGTGGGCAGCCTCGCACAGGGCGAGCAGGAGCGGGTCGGCATCGACACCGACCACCGTGGCGCCCGGTAGCCGGGCCAGCAGCCGCTCGGCCAGGGTTCCCGGGCCCACCCCGAGATCGACGATCAGCGGGTCGGGCCGGTCGAGCAGTTCGGTCAGCACATCACCGATCACATCGAACCGCATTTCGCGATCGGGCATATACCGTTCCTGCTGGCGGTCCCAGCGTTCGAGCCAGTAGCGCGCTCGCGCCGGATCCAGGTTGGGCGTCATCGGGCACGCACCTGGTCGAAGCGGGCCCATTCGTGCGAGTTCGGTACGGCCGCCGGAAGCTCCACGAAACGGTCACCACAAGCGCTGTTCCAGTTGGTGGTGCCGAAAAAGATGAAACCACCGCGGTCGTGCTGTATTTCGTGCATGGTCCGGTAGAGCGCCGTGCGCCCCTCCGGACTCCGGGTGCCTCGAGCCCTGGCATAGAGCCGGTCGAACTCCGGATCGGACCATTTTGTGCGGTTCTGCGGGGAATGACTCAGCAGCCGGGACGCGAAATGGTTGGGGATCGGCAGCGGCCCGGACTGCCCCATGGTGAGGTGCCCGGTCTCCAGTGCATCGGTGTAATAGGTGTCCTTGGAACCCAGCACCACGTTCACCCGCACTCCGCAGGTGGCGGCGTGGTCGGCGAAGAGCCTTGCCGCCTCGACGAAGCCGTAGGCCACCGGCGCGGTGAACAGGTCGAACGAGAGGTCGCGCACGCCGGCGCGACGCAGTAACCGGCCCACTTCGTCGGGGTCGTAGTCGTGCTGCGGCAGGTCGGCGTAGTACTGGTAGCCCTTGCCGAAGACGTCGTTGGCGATCTCCCCCTGCCCTTCCAGCGCCACCTTCAGCAGCTCGGACCGGTCGGCCATCCGCATCATCGCCCGGCGCACATCCGGGTTGTCGAACGGCGGGCGGTCGGTTTTCATCGCGAAGAAGTAGATACCGCTGCCCGGTGTGGATACGAGCGTGGTTCCGGACCGGCCTTCGAGGGTACGGGCCGCCGAGGGGGTGAGATTATCGGCGTAGTCGATCTCCCCGCTCTGTACCGCGTTCACTCGGGCATCGGCCTCGGCGCTGACGATCCGGAGCTCACCGATCCCCGGGGCGCCCGCCCAGTAGCGCTCGTTACGGGTGGCGATGAACTGGCGGCCGGGGTCGAAGGATTCGAATACGAAGGGGCCGGTGCCCACCGGCCGGCGGAAATCGGTCGCACCGTCCTGCACGATTTTGGTCCCGTAGACCGAGAGGGCGATGAGGAACTCGAAAGACGGCTCCTTCAGCGCGATCTCGACGGTCCGGTCGTCGACCGCCCGGCACCCGGAAAGATCGACCCCATCCAGTGAGGACGCCGCGATGAAAGGGCGTTGCGGCGCGGGCCCGAGCACCCGGGACAGGGTGTAGAGCACATCGTGCGCGGTGAATTTCTTCCCGTCGTGCCATTGCGTATCGCGCAGTGCGATCCGCCAGCGGGTGCCGTCGGTGCTGGGTTCCCCCGATTCCGCCAGGCGCGGGATCGGCGTCATCGCCGAATCCACCTCGAACAACCCGTCGTACACCGCCTTCATCCGGGCTTCGTCGATGAACAGGGTGTTCACCCCAGGGTCGATCCCCTCCCCCGCACCCGATCCTTGGAAGGCCGCCGTGAACATATCGGCGGCGGACCCGGATCCGCCGCATCCGACGGCCAGCGCACCCGCGGCCACCGCGCTGCCCAGCAAGAACGTTCGACGATTCCACTCCGGTGGCATGCCACGCATATCCGACTCCCGTCGCGTCAGGGCAGTTCACGCGACACAGATATGCGAAACCGGCCGCGCGCAGGCGGCTGGTCCGGCGCATCGATCAATACCCACGTGATCATGACCATTCAGTACCTCATCCGCAGGTATCTGGCTTCGGTTCGCAAAACGAACCTCACAGTTGCGGGACAGCCCCGGACTCGCACCGGTCTTCCCTGCAGACCGAGCCGACATTACCGAAGCGCAAGCCGCGGAACCATACCGCCGCCGCGACCGGCCACGGCGGATCACCACATATTCCGTGAACCACGACATGTGATCCAGGCCGCGATCGGCCAACGTTTGCCCACCGAGCCCACGGGTAGTCAACCAAAGGAATGCTCTCGTCGTGGTCCAGCCCTCGGGATGGTGCGGGGAAGGGGGCGCAATGGGCAACAGGTGGCTAGGAGAGTCGGGTGTCGGTAGTTCTCGTGCTTCAGGCACGCGGTCTCGGTGAACTGCTCACCGCTGTTCCGGCGTTGCGTGCCCTGCGACGGGCCCGGCGTAACGATCACCTGGTCCTCGCCACCCCGCATCGTCTGCGCCCGATCGTCGAGGTGATGGCCCTGGTGGACGAGATGGTGCCCATCGCCGACCCGCAGGGGTTGCGCTGGGACGGGCCGGCCCCGAAACTCGCCGTCAATCTGCACGGTGCCGAGGCCACGCCGATCGTGGAACTCGCCAAAACCGGTGCCGAACGTATCCTCACCTACCGCAATACGGCATTCCCGGAAATTCCCGGCCCGGACTGGCACGAGGATCGGCATCCGATCGACCGCTGGTGCCATCTGCTGGAATTCGACGGGATCGGCGCCGACCGCCGCAATCTCGGGCTGGTACCGCCGGTGGCCACCACCAGCCACCGCGACTGTGTGGTCGTGCACGTCGGTGCCGGCGCCGCCGCACGGCGGTGGCCGGCCGATCGGTTCGCGGCGGTGATCCGGCATCTGCTGGTGCTGGGCCACGAAGTGGTCCTCACCGGCAACGAAGGCGATCGCGAACGCGCCCACGGTATCGCCTCCCGGGCAGGACTGGCCGGGCAACGAGTGCTGGCCGGTAACCAGAACCTGATCGAACTGTCGGCCACCGTGGCCGAGGCGTCGGTGGTCCTGTGCGGCGATACCGGGGTCGCGCATCTCGCGACCGCGTTCGGGACCCGCACGGTGCAACTGTTCGGGCCCACCGCCCCTGCGCAGAGCGGACCGCCCGGGCATCTGCTCAACCGGCACGAAGTGCTGTGGGCGGGGCGCACCGGTGACCGCGAGGGTGCCACACAAGATCCCGGTCTCCTGCAGATCGGCGCCGCCGAAGTGATCGCGGCACTGGACCGGCAGCTGAGCAAGCGCCGCGCCGAGGCCGGGGTGACGGGAGCCGCGTACCGCCGGGTGGGCTGACCACAGGCGGGCGGGTCATACGCGTCCGCGTGCCTCACTCAATGCGGCGGCATAGGCGGCGAGGGCGCTCGGCCAGAACTGCTCCAGGTAGTCACGGGCGTCCCCGAGGCCGCGCGGGTCGAGCGAGTAGAGCCGCCGATTGCCCACAGGGCGCACCATCACCAGGCGTGCTTCGCGTAGTACTCGCAGATGCTGCGATACGGCCGAACTGCTGATCCCCACCTGTTTCGCCAGCTCACCCACCGAGCGCGGGCCCGAGGGCAACGCTTCGAATATCGCCCGCCGGGTGGGGTCGGCGAGGGCGATCAGCGGCGCAGCTCTGTTAGCGACCACTCATACAGTGTCTCCATCGGGCAACCCCTCGGTCAAACCCCCGCCGGATGTCTCATTTGTGCAGCTCGACGCGGGAAATTTCGGGTTTCGTTACCGGACGGTTATAAGCGACCTGGGCTTATGCACCGAGAGTGACGGTAACCACATGCTTGCTGACTCGGCCTGAAAGTCCCCTAGCTTGTAGCTCATGCCCGTGACCCTTCCGTTACCTCTCCGCAAGCTCACGGTGCCGTCGATCGGCCGTCGTCGCGTAACGACGCAGGTTGTCGCCACCACGACTGCGCTCTTTGCCGGTTTCGGTCTCCTCGCCGCAGGGGCCGACTCCGATAACGAAACGATCAAGAACGTGGCCGCCACCGCGCCCGCGCCGGCCGCCACCGACGCGCCCGCAGCCGAGCAACAGGCCCACTCCCACGACCCCGCGGCTTGGGACCCGAACAAGCCCGCTGCGGACAACCAGCCCGTCGCATTCCCCTTCCCACCTCCGCTACCCCGGCCCACCACCGTACGTCCGGTCGATGCTGTCGTGAGCTCCGGCTTCGGCCCGCGCTGGGGCGCCAACCACTTCGGTATCGACTTCGCCGGCCAGCAAGGTGTGCCGATCCGCTCGGTCACCGACGGCGTGGTGATCGAGGCCGGCCCCGCTACCGGTTTCGGCCTGTGGGTGCGTGTCCAGCAGGACGACGGCACTGTCGGCGTGTACGGCCATATGCAGGACATCCTGGTCCAGGTCGGCCAGCCGGTACAGGCCGGCGATGTGATCGCCACCGTCGGCAGCCGTGGCCAGTCCACCGGACCGCATCTGCACTTCGAGGTGCACCAGCCGGGTGTCGGCAAGATCGACCCGCAGCCGTGGTTCGCCGGACGCGGCCTCGACGTCATGAACTTCCCGGGCTGACCCTACTCACGACCCATACCGACGGCCGGTAACGGTACCCCGGTAGCGGATCCACTCGGTCCCGTAGTGGGACGCCTCGAGTGCAGTGCCGTTCCTACCGTCGGTCCATGTCCGCGATATCGCCCCCCGGCGGGCCGGGAGACTCCGGCCGCCCCACAATCTCCGATCTTCGTCGGGTGATCGGATGCCTGCACCGGCCATTACTGCTCTGTACCGCGGTAATGGCCGGTCTGGTGTTTTTCTGCCTGGTCGCCATGGTTGTCGACGACCGGGAGCTACTGGGGGAATCGGTCTGGCTGAAACCGATGAAATTCGGACTGGCCTTCGTGCTGTACTCGGTCACGCTGGCGTGGCTGCTCTCGCTGCCTCATAAAGGACAACGTTTCACCTGGTGGCT
This sequence comes from Nocardia speluncae NBRC 108251, assembly GCF_001613245.1. GTDB lineage: Bacteria > Actinomycetota > Actinomycetes > Mycobacteriales > Mycobacteriaceae > Nocardia > Nocardia speluncae. The sequence continues at coordinate 352,412 of NZ_BDBZ01000002.1, forward strand.
GGGCTTCGCCTTCGCGGTGACCGGGATTGTGGACGTGGGGTTCGTGGTACTCCAGGCCGCGCGTGGAACATTCAGCCATTTCAACACCGAAACCGATGCGGTGAACGAGATCGGGCAGATGGTCTTCGCCTCGGGCGTGCCGGGTCTCTTCGTTGCGAATCTGCTGATCGCCGTCATCGTTTCGATACGGCCCGGCGCGGATCGGCCGACCGTCCGGGCTGTTCGCGGCGGGCTGGCCATGGCCGTGGTGTCGATGGCGCTCGGCTACCTGATGGGATTCACCGGCACCCAGCTGACCCGGACCGCTGATGGACGGCTGGTGGAGTTGGCCGCCGGACACACCGTGGTCGACCCGGAAACCCGCGCGGCCGTGGGCGCGCCGGACGCTGTCGGCGGGATGCCGATCACCCACTGGAGCAGCCTCGGCGGTGATCTGCGGATCCCGCATTTCGTCGGATTGCACGGAATCCAGGTCCTACTGGGCATTGCCGTGCTGCTGGCGTGGTGTGCCCCGCGATACTCCCGGCTACGCCCGGCCCGCACCCGCGCCCGGCTGGTCGGGGTGGCGATACTCGGTGGAGGCGGCCTGCAGGCGATCACGTTCTGGCAGGCGATGCGTGGTCAGTCCCTGATCCATCCGGATTCCGTCACACTGCTCGTTGTGCTGGGGCTGGTTCTGCTGGTCACAGTTCTCACCGTGGCGATCCTGCAGGCCGCACCGGTCGAACCGCCGCCGGACGGTCCGGCCGAGCGGAATCCGGTACTGCGGACTCCACCCGTGGTTACCGCGCGCGGAGTCAGCGCAACCGTTCGGCGTCCCGGGCGAGTTCCACCAGCACCGCACTGAGACGTGCGAGCTCGTCGTTACCAGCTCCTTCGTCGATGGCCGTCGCCACATCCTCGGCCGCACAGCGTGCCGCGAACCAGCGGTCCGCGAGAGAGGTGGCCTCGGTGGCACTGAGCACCACCGAATCGATGGGGATACCAGTGCCCTTCACATTATTGCGGTGCTCATACGCGCGTTGACGACAGGACTGGCGGCAATACCGGCGCCGCCGCCCCGCTTCCGTATCAACAATTTCCCGACCACACCACAGACAGGACTGCAACCGGCGCGACATGACCCGACACCCTAATAGGCGTTCTCACAGCAGCACACACCGCACACCGCGCAGAGTTCCCGGGCCGACGCCGTACAATTACAAGGCTCTCCCGAACTGGGAACGGATCGACCCTCGCGAACGTTGACAAGAAACAGGGTGCAAGGCCGTAACCGGCACGAACCGCGGGTTCGTGTGCAGGGATCGGCTCGCAGACGTGACCCGAACGGTCGGCGGAAGGCAACGGCCGTCGACACGCGAACCCACGAGGTTCGCGACAGCACAACCACAGGGGTCAACCCACCGGTTCGCCCCGGGTGGGTTCCGGTGCACCGCAGCGGATACGCCGACAGGTGTTTCCGGTCCGGTGATCCGGAACCGAGCATCCGGGAACCCGCGGACCTGCGCGCGGTAACGCGCCGACAACACAGAGAGGACCTGTACAGATGGCAGATCGCGTACTCCGGGGCAGCCGGCTCGGAGCGGTGAGCTACGAAACCGACCGCGACCATGATCTGGCTCCCCGCCGGATCGCCCGGTACCGGACCGACAATGGTGAAGAATTCGATGTCCCGTTCGCCGACGACGCCGAGATCCCACCGACCTGGCTGTGCAAGAACGGCCAGGAAGGTGTGCTGCTCGAAGGCACCTCGCAGGAGGCCAAGAAGGTGAAGCCGCCGCGCACGCATTGGGACATGCTGCTGGAGCGGCGCAGTAAGGAAGAGCTCGAGGAGCTGCTCAAGGAGCGTCTGGAGCTGCTCAAGACCCGCCGCCGGGGCTGAGTCACAGCTTTCGGGAGTCTCGGTTCGGGGCTCATGCCCCGAACACCGGCTGATAAGGCCGTACCCACCGGATCATCCGGTGGGTACGGCCTTTGTCGTTTTCGGCGGCGCCGGACACCCGGCGCCGCCGAACGGGCTTCAGCGGCTGGCCACCCGGCGGTAGCGCAGCAGCGCCAGCGGCATAGCGATGAGCAGGATCACCACCGAGCAGATCACGGCGTATTCGACACAGTGTTCGGCCGGCCAACCGGTGGGCGCTTCGAAGGTCGGCGGCGCACTGTTCTCGAACAACTTCCGGCCGGTTGCCGCGACCGCGGTGATCGGGTTCCATTCGGCGATGACGCGCAGCGGCCCGGGCAGGGTCTGCGCGGAGATGAAGGCCGAAGAGATGAACGACAGCGGGAACAGCCAGATCAGGCCGGCGCTCTGCGCAACCTCCACGTTCGGGGCAAGCAGGCCCGTGAGGGCGCCCACCCACGACATGGCGAACGCGAACAGCAGGATCACTCCGTAGGCCAGTGCGGCCTCGGCCACGCTGCCCTCGATGCTCCAGCCGACGATGTATCCGCAGATGGTCATCACCAGCAGACTCAGCATGCTGACCACGAGATCCGACAGCGTCCGGCCCATCAGCACCGCCAGCCGCGACATGGGCAGCGCACGCATCCGGTCGATGATGCCCTTCTCGAGGTCACCGGCCAGGCCGACAGTGGTGAACGCGGCACTGAACGCGACCGTCTGCGCCATGATCCCGGCGATCAGGAATTCCCGGTATTCGCCGCCGCCGAGGGAGGCACCGAATACGTAGGCGAACAGGAAGACGAACATCAGCGGCTGCACGGTGGCGGTGACCAACAGCGTGGGCACCCGCATGATGGTGAGCAGGTTGCGGTGCGCGACAATCGCGCTGTCGCGAATGATCCGCAGCCGGGGCTCGGCCGATTTCGGGATCCGGTGCGAGGCCGGTGCATGCTCGGTATCCGCGGTGTCCTCCTCGGTCCGGTCGGCGGTTTCGGCTTTCTCGACCGCCACTTCTGCGGTGCTCACGACATGATCTCCTCGGGTACATCGCTGGTTTCCGGCTCGGAGTCCGGGGTCGCCGGGGCGCCGGTGAGGGACAGGAAAACGTCGTCGAGGCTGGGCCGGTGCACGCGGGCATCGACAGCCAGCACATCTGCGTCGTCGAGGCGGCGCAGCGCTTCGACCATGGTGCGGGACCCGTCGGCGACCACCACCGACACCTCGTCGACACTCGCCTCGTGCGCGGGGTCGCCGAGGCCGACATCAGCGAGCACCCGCAGCGCGGGCGCCGGATCCTGCCCGGATGCCAGGGTGACGGTGAGGCGGTCCCCGCCGATCGAGGATTTGAGTTCGTCGGCCGAACCGCGGGCGATGACACGCCCCTTGTCGATCACCGTGATCTCATCGGCCAGCCGGTCGGCTTCCTCCAGATACTGGGTGGTCAGCAGGACCGTCGTACCGTCGCGCACGAGATCGCCGATCACCCCCCACATATCGGTGCGGGCCCGCGGGTCCAGGCCGGTGGTCGGTTCGTCCAGAACCACCACCGGCGGACGGGCGATCAATGCGCCGGCCAGATCGAGACGGCGGGTCATACCGCCGGAATAGGTTCCGGCGCGGCGATCGGCCGCATCCTCGAGCCCGAACTGACTCAGCAATTCCCGGGCCCGTCCGGCGGCGCTGTCGCGGCTCATCCCGTAGAGCCGCGCGACCATGCGCAGATTCTCGTAACCGGTGAGATTGGCGTCGACTGCCGCGTACTGGCCGGACACTCCGATCAGGCGGCGGGCGGCGGCCGGATCGTGCAGCACGTCGACCCCCGCAACCTGCACCGTTCCGGCATTGGGCCGCAGCAGCGTGGTCACGATGCGAACGGTGGTGGTTTTACCGGCACCGTTGGGTCCGAGCAGACCCATCACGGTGCCGGCGGGTATTTCGAGATCGACATCGTCCAAAACGCGGACCCGGCCGTAGTTCTTCACCAGGCCGGTGATCTGTACCGCGGGCTTCACTGAGCGTTCTCCTTCGTTTCGATACCGGGCGGGGGCGCGTTCTCCGCACGCACCGTCAGCTGCGCAAGCGCGCGCGGAGGTGTTCGCGCAGTACGGGTCCGATCACCGCGAGCGCTTGCGCCGTGGTCATCTCCGCGTGTGTGCATTCGATTTCATGGGCTGTCACCGAGCCGGTGACGAATTCTTGCCACGCGCCGGGCCGGCGGTCGGCTGCCGCTCGGTTCACCGGGTCGGTGGCGGCGGCGAAGAAGAGCAGGTCGCCATCGAAAACACCGGGCCGGAACCCATTGGCCTGCACCGTGCCGTCGGCGTAGCCGGCGTAGAGCCGTTCCAGATGCTCGAGGGTGAGCGCCGCGAACGGTCCCGGCCGTGAGCGCAGCATCTCGGCGGCCTCGGCCAGCGTCGGTTCCGCACCGTCGACGGCGAGGTCACCGCCGAATTCGCCGAGGATCTCGCTGATCGTCGGCATCGCGTGTCCGGCCAGATCGTCGGAGAGCCGGTAGCTGTCCAGCATGGTGAGCGATTCGACTTCCTCGCCGTCCTCTTGCAACCGCACCGCGATCTCGTGCGCGATGAGGCCACCCAGTGACCAGCCGAGCAACTGGTACGGCCCGTGCGGCTGCACCGATCGGATATGGGCCAGATAGTGCTCGGCGACCTCGGCGATCGACCCGAACCCCGGCTCGCCCGCCGCCTGCGGCGCCTGCAGCCCGTATACCGGCTGATCGGTGGGCAGTTCGGCGAGTAGACCGGCGTAACACCAGGACAACCCGATGGCGGGGTGGACGCAGAACAGCGGGGCACGGCCCGATCCGGAATCGGGTCGCAACGACAGCAGTGGTGCGAGCGCGAGATCCATCGCATCGCTCGCGGTGCCGTCACCGATCCGGGCCGCCAGGGCAGCCGGGGTGGATTCACCGAACAGCAATTGCATCGGCAGGTCCAGTCCGGCCTCGCGCGCCTGGGCAACCACCTTCGTGGCGAGCAGGGAGTTACCACCCAATTCGAAGAATCCGTCCGCGGTGCCGACCCGTTCGACTTCGAGCACATCGGCGAAGATTTCGCACAGGGCGGTTTCGAGGGGGTTCGTCGGTGCCCGGTATCCCTCGGCTGCAGAGAACACCGGTTCGGGCAGGGCCGCCCGATCGAGTTTGCCCACCGGCGTCAGCGGCAGCCGGTCGATCAGCATGATCGACTGCGGAACCATGTAGTTGGGCACGGATTCGGATACGTGTGCGGTCAGTTCGGCCGCGGTGGCGCCCGGCGCGGCCTTCACGTACGACACCAGTGCGGTGGCACCCGCCGGAGTGCGATGGCCGGTGGTGTACGAGAACTCCACCGCCGGATGCCGGCTCAGGGCGGCGTCGATTTCGCCGAGCTCGATCCGGAAACCACGGATCTTCACCTGGTGGTCGGACCGCCCGACGTACTCGATATCGCCGGGGCCGCCGTCACCACCGGCGCGGATCCGGACCAGATCGCCGGTGCGGTACATTCGTTCGCCCGGCTTCCCGAATGGGTTGGCGACGAACCGCTGCGCGGTGAGACCGAGGCGGTCATGGTAGCCGCGGGCCAGCGCGCCGCCCGCGAGATACAACTCCCCGGTAACGCCGAGCGGGGCCGGCCGCAGCCGGGAATCCAGAACCATCGCAGCCACCCCGCGGATCGGTTCCCCGATCGGGATCGGACCTGCCGGCACCAGCGGCTGCGAGACCACCGTAACGATGGTGGTCTCGGTGGGACCGTAGACATTGTGCAGGTTACGACCCGGCGCCCAGCGGGCCACGACCTCGGCGGGCAGCGCCTCACCGCCCACCAGCACGTGCTGGAAATCGGTGATACCGGTCGGATCCACCGTGGCCAGGGCGGCCGTGGTGATGAACGCGTGGGTGATGCGTTCGGCGATCAGGACCCGCGCCAGTTCCGTTCCACCGACGACACCGGGTGGGGTCAACACCAGAGTGGCGGCACCGCCGAGCGCGAACAGCAGGTCCAGCATGGCGGCATCGAAACTCGGCGTCGCGAAATGCAGGATACGGCTGTCGGGCCGGACGTCGAACCGCTGGGCGGTTTCCGCCGCGAAGTTCGACAGACCGCGATGGGTGACGACCACGCCCTTCGGCGTACCGGTGGATCCGGAGGTGTAGATGACGTAGGCCGGGTTGTCCATCCGCAGCGGCCCGTTCCGTTCCGCATCGGTGACCGGTGTGCTGGACGCGTCCAGCACCTCTTCCCGGAATTCGGGATCGTCGAGGGCCAGCCACTGGACCTCACCCACCAAGTGCGGCCGGTACTCGGCGAGCGTGAGCCCCAGTGCGGCACCGGAATCGGTGAGCATATGGCTGATTCGGGCCGCCGGATAGCCGGGGTCGACCGGGACGAAGGCCGCGCCGGTCTTGGTCACCGCCAGAACCGTCGCCACCGATTCCACCGTGCGCGGAATACCCAGCGCCACGAGCGTTTCCGGGCCGACACCGTAACCGACGAGTACCCGCGCGAGCCGATTGCTCCAGCGGTCGAGCGCGTCATAGGTGACCTCGACACCCGCGGCAGCCAGCGCGACCGCTCGCCGGTCGACCGACGCCGCCGCCGCGAAGACCGCGGGCAGGGTGGCCGGCTGATCCGGATCGGCCCGGCGCAGCGGTGCCAGCGCCGACCATTCCGTCGGTTCCAGCAACTCCAGATCGCCGACGAGCACGGCCGGATCAGCCGCGATCGCGGCGAGCAGCCGGACCAACCGGCGGCCGAGCCGGGCCGCGGTCTGTTCGTCGAACAGGTCCGCGCTGTAGTTCACCGCAACAGCTATTCCGTCCGGCGACCGATCCTCGCCCCGGCATTCGGTGAGCGTGAACTGGAGATCGAATTTCGCGATACCGGCATCGATATCCATCGCCTCGATACTCAGCCCCGGCAGTTCCAGTGCCCGCACCGGTTCGTCGCGGACCGACAGCATCACCTGGAACAGCGGGTGATGCGATTGCGACCGCACCGGGTTCAGTACCTCGACGAGCCGTTCGAACGGCAACTCGGCGTGCGCGAAGGCGTCGAGATCGGCTTCCCGCACCGTATCGAGCAGTTCGGTGAACTGCCGGCCCGAATCGACCGGTGTCCGCAGCACCAGAGTGTTGACGAACATACCGATCATCCGGTCGAGCTCGGGATGGCCGCGGCCCGCGACCGGGGAACCGACGACGATATCGCCGGATCCGGTGAGGCGGTGCAGCAGTACCGCCAGTGCGGCGTGCAGCACCATGAATACGCTCACGTTGTGGCGGGCCGCGAGATCGCGCAGGTCCCGGTGCGCGCCGGCGTCGAGCCGTTCCTCCACGGTGCCGCCGCGGTAGGCCGGAACCGGCGGACGGGACCGGTCGGCGGGTACGGCGAGGAGTTCGGGCAGTCCGTCGAGCGCGTCGCGCCAGTACTCGAGCTGGCTGCTGATCACCGAGTTCGGATCGTTTTCGTCGCCGAGCAGTTCACGCTGCCACAGCGTGTAGTCGATGTACTGCAGTTGCTCGGTATCCGGGCGTGGCTCGGCACCGAGCCGCACTGTCCGGTACGCCTCGGCCACATCGGCGGCGAGCGGTTGCAGCGACCATCCGTCCATGGCGATGTGATGTACCACGAGTACCAGGATGTGATCGTCCGGGGCGACGACGAACAATCCTGCCCGCAAGGGGATCTGCGTGGACAGGTCGAATCCGGGGGCGATGAACCGCTCGATATCGGCACGCGGGTCGGCCTCGGTCGCCGGAGTCTGCAGGGCGACAGCGGCGCCGGGGAGATCGCGGACCACCTGGGTGGGTTCGCCATCGATCTCCGGGAACACCGTCCGCAGGGTTTCGTGCTGCTGCTGCACCGAGTGCAGGGCTGTCGCCAGCGCCATCCGGTCGAGCGGGCCGCGCAAACGCAGCACCACCGGAACGTTGTAGGCACCGGGAGTTGCCGCCGGATCGGAACCACCGAACCGATTGAGGAACCACAGCCGCTGCTGGGCCGGGGACAACGGAATCCGGGCGGGACGCGCGCGGCGTTCCAGTGCGGGCCCGTTCTCACCGGCGTTCTCGCCGTCCAGCCGGGCGGCCAGTTCGGCGACAGTGGACGCGGTGAAAACCGAACGGACCGCCAGCCGCACCCCGGTGGCCGCTTCCAGGCGCCCGACCAGCTGAGTCGCCAGTAGTGAGTTGCCGCCGATCTCGAAGAAATTATCCCCGGTATCGGTGACCGGGGCGTCCACCAGATCGCCCATAACCGCGGCGACCAGGCGTTCGGTAGCGGTCTGCGGGGCCCGCCCGGCGGATACGGTGGGCAGCGCCTGCGGTTCGGGCAGCGCGGCGATATCCAGTTTGCCGACGGGGGTCAGCGGGATCTCGTCCAGCAGTGTGAACGCGGTGGGCACCATATGCCGAGGTAGCCGGTGCGCCAGATATTCGCGCAGCTCCTCGGGTTCGGGCCGGCGGCCGGGATCGGCCGGATGCACATAGGCCACCAGCCGATCCACCCCGGCCACCCGGCGAACTTCGGTATGGGCGAAATGCACCGCCGGGTGAGCGGTGAGCGCGCCGGTGATCTCGCCGAGTTCGATACGGAACCCACGCATCTTCACCTGGTTGTCACTGCGTCCCAGATAACGCAGGTCGCCCTCAGGAGTCCAGCGGACCACATCACCGGTGCGGTACATCCGGGCTCCGGTGGGGCCGTACGGGTCGGCGACGAAACGTGCCGCGGTGAGGCCGAACCGTTCGTGATAGCCCCGGGCCAGCCCGGGTCCTCCGAGATACAGCTCCCCGGGGACACCGGTGGGTACGGGGCGCAGGCGTTCGTCGAGGATTACCGCGCGCACTCCGCGGATCAGCGACGCCAGACCGGCGGGGCGGCCCGGCACCACCGGGGTCACCGAGACCACGACGGTGGTTTCGGTGGGCCCGTAGGCGTTGAACATCCGCCGCCCCGGCGCCCAGCGGGCCACCAGTTCGGGGCCGACATGTTCGCCGCCCACCATCAGGCCGCGCAGCCGCGGCAGCGGCCACCGGTCCGGGTCGATGGTGGCGAGGGCAGCCGGGGTGATGAAGGTATGCGTCACCTCGGCGCGGGTCATGAGTTCGGCCAACTCGTCGCCGCCGTACACCTCGGGCGGGACGATCACCATGGCGGCGCCGGGGCCGATGGCGAGCAGCAGGTCCAGGACCGCGGCATCGAAACTCGGCGAGGAGAAATGCAGTGTCCGCGCGCCGGGGTTGATGGCCAGCCGGTCGCGGAACTCGTCGGCGAGATCGGCGAGCGAGCCGTGGGTTGCGGTGACGCCCTTGGGTTTACCCGTGGACCCGGAAGTGTAGATCAGGTACGCCGGATCGGTGACCCGCACCGGGCGGACCCGGTCGGCATCGGTGACCGGGTCGGCCGGAACGCCGGTTTCCCGCCGCCCGGCGGGAGTGTCGAGCAGCAGCCAATCGATATGGTCACCGCCCGCGGCGCGCAGCGTCTCCGCATGCCCCGCGCGGCTGATACCGACGGTGCAACCGGAATCGGCGAGCATATGCGCAACCCGCTCGACGGGATAGTTCGGATCCACCGGAACGAATGCGGCCCCAGATTTGGCGATGGCCAGCATGGCCGTCACCGAATCGGCGGACCGGGTGAGCCCGAGCGCGACCCGGTCCCCCGCACCCAGGCCACGACGGATCAGCGCCCGGGCCAACCGGTTGGCCCGGCGGTCCAGTTCGGCGTAGGTGAGTACGGTGTCCTCGGTGTGGAGCGCCGGGCGCGCGCTGTGCGCGAGGACGGTCGCGGCGAACAGGCTCGCCAGGGTGCGCGGGATTCCGGGAACCGGGCCGCGGGCGGGGCTGTAGGTGGCGCGTTCGGAATCGGTGCGCGTATCGATATCGCCCACCGCGATATCGGGTCGTTCGGCGACAGTGGCCAGGACGCGCAGAAACCGATCGGCCAGGGTCTGCACCGTGGCCGCGTCGAACAGTTCGTCGGCGTAGACGAATTCGAGCTCACCGGCGTCGAGGGCACCTGCCCGGAGTTCGAGATCGAACTTCGCGCGGGCGATATCGAGCGCGGCCGCATCCACCGCGAGTCCGGGCAGCTCCAGCGTCGGCACCGGGGTGTCCTGCACGGTCAGCGCAACCTGGAACAGCGGGTGACGCCCGGTGGCGCGGGGATCGTTGCCCAGGGCCGAAACCACCTGTTCGAACGGAATATCGGCGTGGGCGAGGGCGGCAAGTTCGGTATCGCGGTCGGCCCGCAGCAGATCGGTGAAGGAACGGGCCGGGTCGACGTCGGAACGCAACACCAGAGTGTTCACGAACATGCCGACCAGCTCGTCGAGCCGCCGATCGGTACGCCCGGCGACCGGAGTGCCGATGGCGATATCGCGGCCGCCGGTCACCGACCGGAGCAGTACGGCGAGCGCCGAGCGTAGGAGCATGAACGGGCTCACGCCCTGGGCGCGCGCCAGTTCCGCAAGTGCCTGGCGTATCGGCGCCGGGATCGTGTATCGCACTGTCCCCGCAGTCTGCTGCGGTTCCGCCGGACGGGGCCGGGTATAGGGCAGGGGCAGTTCCTCGGGCAGCCCGGCGAGCCGATCGCGCCAATAGCCGAGTTGCCGGGCGGCGAGGCTGTCCGGGTCGGTGGCGGCGCCGAGATGCTCGCGCTGCCAGAGCCCGAAGTCGGCGTACTGCACGTCGAGCGGGCTCCAGTCGGGCACGGAGCCGGCGCACCGGGCCCGGTACGCAACGGCGAGGTCGCGGGTGAGCGGTGCCAGCGACCAACCATCCGCGGCGATATGGTGCACCACCACACCGAGCCGGTAACGGTCCGCACCGGTCCGCAGCAGGGTCGCACGCAGCGGGGTGCCGGTGGTGAGGTCGAAACCGGTGGTCGCCGCCTCGTGCAGGGCCGCGGCGGCACCGGCCCGATCGGTGTCACGGACTTCCACGACGGGAAGCGCCCACGTGGCAGGAAGGATCCGTTGCTGTGCACCGTTTCCGTCGTCGGGATAGGTGGTGCGCAGGACCTCGTGCCGTTCGACGATATCGCCCAGCGCCGAACGCAACGCCGCCATATCGAGGGCGCCCTCGATATCGAGGACGAAGGCGATGTTGTAGGCACTGGATTCGGGGGCAAAGCGGTTGAGGAACCACATCCGCTGCTGCGGCAGCGACAACGGGATCCGGTCGGGCCGCGGATCCCGGGCGGTCAGCGGCACCCGAACCGTCACCGGAGTGCGGGTGACGTATTCGGCCAGCCCGGCCACGGTCGGTGCCTCGAACACGGTCCGCACCGGAAGGTCTACCCCGAAACGGTCGTACAGACCGCCCACCAGCCGGGTAGCCAGCAGCGAGTTCCCGCCGAGATCGAAGAAACCGTCGTCCACGCCGGTGACTTCCCGGCCCAGCACCTCGGCGAACACCTCGGCGACCCGGCGTTCGATATCGGTGGCCGGCGGCCGGGAGGTCGCGGTCGCGCTGACGAAGTCCGGTTCCGGCAGCGCCTTCCGGTCGAGCTTGCCGGAGGGAGCGGTGGGGAATTGCGGCAGCACGGTGACGGCGTCGGGAACCATATAGCCGGGCAGCCGGCCGCGGACACTGCCCCGCACCCCGGCCGGATCGACGCCCGCATCGGCGACGATATAGGTAGCGAGACGTTGCCGGCCCTGCGGATCCGTATGTACGACGGTCAGCGCGCGGCGGACCCCGGGATGGTCGCGCAGGACGTGATCGATCTCGGACAGTTCGATCCGGAACCCACGCAGTTTCACCTGATCGTCCGCGCGTCCCAGGAATCGCAGCCGGCCGGACCGGTCGGCCACGACCAGGTCACCGGTGCGGTACATCCGTTCGCCGCGGCGGCCGTAGGGATTGGCCGGGAACCGGGCGGCAGTGAGCGCGTGCCGCCCGTGATATCCGCGGGCCACGCCGGGGCCGGACAGGTACAGCTCGCCGGGCGTGCCCGGCGGCACCGGCCGCAGCCGGGAGTCGAGAACGAAAAGCCGCATCCCCCGCACCGGATGGCCGAGCGGTACCGGCCGGCCGGGCCGCATGGGTCCGGACATGGTGGCGGCGACGGTGGCCTCGGACGGACCGTACATGTTGTGCATGCGGTATCGGCGAGCCCAGGTGGCCACCAGCTCGGGTCCGGGGGCCTCACCGCCCACCATGACCGTTTGCAGCCGGTCCAGACCGGCCGGGTCGACGGTGGCCAGCGCGGCGGGCGTGACGAACGCGTGGGTGACCCGTTCGACCTGTAGGAAGGTGGCGAGTTCGCTACCGCCGTATATCTCCGGGGGGGCGATCACGACCGTCGCCCCGCAGGCGAAGCCGAGCAGCAGTTCCAGTACCGACGCGTCGAAACTGGGCGAGGAGAAATGCAGCGTGCGCGCGGCCGGGGTGACCCCGAACAGGTAGCACTGTTCCGCCGCAAACGAAGCCAGTCCGCCATGGGTGACGACCACGGCCTTCGGGGTACCGGTCGATCCGGAGGTGTAGATCAGATAGGCCGGGTGGATGGTGCGCACCGGGCGGATCCGGTCGGCATCGGTCACCGGCGCGGAAGAGACTGCCGCGCACGCTGTTTCCAGCTTCCTGTCGCCGAGAACCAACCACTGCCGGACAGCGCCGGAATGCTCGCGCAACACGTCGAGCTGATCGGGGCCGGTCACACCCAGCAGCGCACCGGAATCGGTGAGCATATGCGCTATGCGGTCGCGCGGGTAGCCGGGATCGACCGGCACATACGCCGCACCGGTCTTGGCGACAGCCCAGACCGCGGTGATCGCATCCAAGCCACGGGGCAAGGCGAGCGCGACCACGGTTTCCGGGCCGGCCCCCTGTGCGATCAGCAACCGGGCCAGGCGGTTCGCTCGCTCATCCAGTTCCCGGTAGGTCGTATCGCGGCCGCGGAAACGCACCGCAACACCGTCCGGATCGCGGACCGCGGACCGGCCGAGAAGTTCGGCCAGCGAAACGGGCGGTTCCGCCGGACCGCCCGCCAGCGGTACGAGATTGCCGTACTCGCGCCGGTCCAGCACTTCGATATCGCCGACCGGCCGCCGCGGCGCGGCCACCGCGGCGTCGAGTACCGCGACGAACCGCCGAGCGATCGACTGCACGGTCCGCTCATCGAACACATCGGTGGCGTAGCCGATTTCGGCGTGCAACTCACCACCGGAGTTGTCGTCGTGCATCTCGAGCTGGAGATCGAATTTTGCGATACCTGCATCCAGCGCCATGATCTCGGTCCGCACCCCGGGCAGATCCAGGTCGATTTCACCGGCGTTGTCGTAGGACAGCATCACCTGGAACAGCGGGTGGCGGGCGCCGGAGCGCTCCGGATTCACCACCTCCACGAGCCGCTCGAACGGCACATCGGCGTTGGCGAAGGCATTGAGATCGGTTTCCCGCACGATATCGAGCATCCGGTCGAAATCGCCGGCGGGATCGACCTCGGTACGCAGGACCAGGGTGTTGACGAACATCCCGACCAGCTCGTCCAGCGCGGGATCGCTGCGTCCCGCGATCGGGGTGCCGATGACGATATCGGTGCTGCCGCAGATCCGGGACAGCAATGTCGCCAGAGCCGCATGCACCACCATGAACATGCTCGCACCGCGGGCAGCCGCCAGTTCCGCTGCTGCCCGGCGGGTGCCCGCCGGAATGGTGAAGGCGACCCGCCCGCCCTCGGTGGACCGGTGCGCGGGACGCGGCCGGTCGAGCGGGAGGTCGAGCTGATCCGGCAGGCCGGCGAGTTCGGCGCGCCAATGGGTGACCTGCCGGCTCAGCGCGCTGGCGGGATCGGATTCCTCACCGAGCAACTCGCGCTGCCACAGCGCGAAATCGGCGTACTGCACGGGCAGCGGGGTCCAAGCGGGTGCCAGGCCCGCGGCCCGCGCGGCAACCGCGACAGTGAGGTCGCGGACCAGCGGCGCCACCGACCAGCCGTCGCCGCAGATATGGTGCAGCACCAGCACCAGCACATGGCAATCGGTATCGACGGCGTACAGCCCGACCCGGAACGGAAGCTCCGCACGCAGGTCGAACGGCCGCGTCACGAACTCGGCGGCCAGTTCGCGGACTCCGTCGCCGGCCACCTCCACCGGCTCGAGCGTCAGCGGTACTTCCGACAGCGGATGTACCAGCTGCTGCGGACCCTCGCCCAGATCGGGGAAGCTGGTGCGCAGGCTTTCGTGCCGCTCGAGCACATCACGCAGACCGGCGCGCAGCACATCGATATCGAGGTTGCCGTCCAGCTGCACGGCCAGCGGCATGTTGTAGGCGGCGGCGTGTTCGGCGAACCGGTTGAGGATCCACAGCCGCCGCTGCGCCGGGGACAGCGGAATCCGTTCGGGCCGTGGCACCGGAACTAGGCGCGGGGAGGCGAGATCCGGTTCGTGCACCGTGAACCGTTCGGTGAGCGCGGCGATACTGCCGGCTTCGAACAAGTCGCGAATCGTCAGGGCGGTACCCAGCGCGGTATTGATCCGCGCCACCGCCCGAGCGGCCACCAGCGAGTTTCCGCCCAGTTCGAAGAAGCCGTCGTCGATACCGACCTCGGGTAGGCCGAGCAGTTCGGCGAATATCGCGGCCAGTACCTCTTCGACCTCGGTGCGCGGCGCGGTCCGCACCCGGTCGCCGGTGGGCCCGGGCGCCGGCAGTGCGGACCGATCGATCTTGCCGTTGCTGTTGAGCGGTAGTTCGGGTAGCGAGGTCACCGTCGCGGGCACCATATATCCCGGTAGCGTGCGCGCCAGCCGAGTCCGCAGCTCTGCGGTTTCGAGCGGTTCGTCACCACGAACCACCACGTAGGCGGCCAGCTGATCGCCGGCCGGCGTCGCCTGGGCGATACAGACCGCGCGCGCGATCCGCTCGTCGCCGAGCAGCGCCGCTTCGATTTCGCCGAGCTCGATCCGCAAACCGCGAATCTTCACCTGGAAATCGGTGCGGCCCAGATATTCCAGCACGCCGCGGCGCGTGTCCCCGAGCTGCCAACGGGCCAGATCACCTGTCCGGTACATCCGCTCACCGGCGTGGAACGGGTCGGCGACGAATCGTTCGGCGGTCAACGGGGCCTGCCCGAGATATCCGCGAGCCAGCTGTACCCCGGACAGATACAGTTCACCCACCGCGCCGGGAGCTACCGGGCGCAGCGCATTGTCGAGCACATAGGTCCGGGTGTTCCACACCGGTGAACCGATCGGCACGGTGACCGGATCCGGCGAGCACTCCCAGTAGGTCACATCGACCGCGGCCTCGGTGGGGCCGTACAGGTTGTGCAACTGCGGCACGGGCAGCGCCGCCCGGAAATCACGAACCGTCGCGGCCGGCAACGCCTCCCCACTGCAGAAGACGCGCCGCAATGTGACACAGTCGCCCACCGCGGTATCGGTGACGAAGACCGAGAGCATGGAGGGCACGAAATGTGCCGTGGTGATGTGTTCTTCGCGGATGAGCCGCGCCATATACGCCGGATCGCGGTGGCCGTCGGGCCGGGCCACCACCAAGCGGGCTCCGGTCTGCAACGGCCAGAAGAACTCCCAGACCGAAACGTCGAAGGTCGCCGGGGTCTTCTGCAGCACCGCATCGGTGTGATCGAGCGGGTATTCGTGCTGCATCCAGCGCAACCGGTTCACGATCGCGCGGTGCGTGACGCCGACGCCCTTAGGGGTTCCGGTGGACCCGGAGGTGTACAGCAGATAGGCGAGGTGATCGCCGCGCAGCGGTACGGTCCTGTCGCTGTCGGTGATCGGCGCCGGGTCCCGCTCGGACAGATCCACCGTGTCGACGGCGATCGCCGCGATGGTGCCGGGCAGGGCGAGACCGTCGCGGGCGGCGGCCAGCAGGGCGACCGGCCTGGCTCGGTGAACGATCTGTTCCAGCCGCTGGACCGGATGTTCGGGATCCAACGGCAGGTAGGCGGCACCTGACTTGATCACGGCGTACATCGCGACCACCAGATCGAGGCTGCGGCGCAAGCACAGCGCCACCACTTGCTCCGGGCCTGCTCCTTCTGCGATCAGCAGACGCGCCAGTCTGTTCGCGCGTGCGTCGAGTTCCCGGTAGGTCAGCGCCGCGTGCTCGAATCGCACGGCCTCGGTATCCGGGGTGCGCGCCGCGCGATCGGCGAAAATACCTGCCAGAGTGGCCGGTTCCACCTCGGCGGCGGTGTCGTTCCAGGTGTGCAGGACCTGCCGGTGCTCGGCCTCGGTGAGGGCAGTCAACTCCCGGACGGGGGTGTCACGATCACTGGCGAGGAAACGATCCAGGAAGTCCAGGTAGCGCCGGCGATGAGCGGCGACCTCGGCCTCACTGTAGAGCTGCGGGTTTGCCTCGAAATCGAGGTGGATCCCGGCACCGTCGCTGTTGTAGAGGTTGACCGAAAGGTCCTCGACCGGACCCGTTGCCAGCACGTGCACCGAAACGTCGAGGTCGGCGAACTGCAGCGGCCGGGCGAAGAGCATGATGTTGATCATCGGGCCGAAGAATCCGCGGGTATCGCGGTCGTATCCGCAATCGCGGCGGATATCGTCGTGCCGGTAGCGCTGATGACGCAGCGCCCCTGTGATCTGGCCGCCCACGACACGCACCACATCGTCGAGAGTGGTCGCGGGTCCGAACCGGATCCGCAGCGGCACCACATTCGATACGACCCCGGCCGAGCGGCGCAGCGATACCGTGGTGCGCGCCGATACCGGCAGGCTCAGCACCACATCGTCCCGCCCGGTCATCGCCCGCACATAGCAGGCCATCGCCGCGGCGAACAGCACCGAATTGGAAGAATCGCGCTGTTCGGCGGCGGCAACGACCGCGGCCTCCGTTTCCTCGCTCAGGACACCTGTTGCCAGCCGGCGCCCCGCGATCGCCGTGGCCGGCGCGTTGGTCACGGCGGACAGGCTGACGACTTCGCCTGCCCCGTCGAGCACCTCTTTCCAATACGCGCCGTCGCCGGCGCGGCGCTGCGATTTGCGGTAGTCGATCTCGCCGGCATACAGCTCGGCCAGCGGCGTTGCCCGCGATACCGCCGGTTCGCGGCCCTCCGCGTAGGCGGTGTAGATCTCGGAGGTACGGATCAGTGCGTTCATCGCGGCGTAGCCGTCGAGCACGATGTGGTGCACGCGGGAGTACCAGATGTAATCGCGCTCCCCCGTACGCAGAACGGCGTTGAAGACCAGCGGGTCGCAGTCGATATCGATCGGCGTGCGGGTGTCGTCGTGCATCCAGCGCAGCGCCGCGGCACGCGGGTCCGGCTCGTTACGCATGTCCAGGCGGGCCCAGCCGGGTCGGGAGGTGGGGTCGAGTACCTGATGCGGTACACCGTCCACCTGCACGATGCGCTGCAGTACCACCTCGGTTTCCACGCCGAAGCGTTCGATCGCGTACAGCAGCAGGCCCGGGTCCAGATCACCGTGGAACTCCACATATTCGGCGATGATGAGAGGAATCTCCGGCTGAATCCGCTGGGCGTACCACATCGCGGTCTGCGCCGGTGTGAGCGGAAATGGTTCGGCCGAAAGCTCTGCCGACCAACTGCTATCGACCCCGGTGGCCGACGATCTCATCAATCACTCCGTTCTACAGTTCGACACTCCCCGAACAGCCCACGGCCGGCCGATACCGGTCGTGGGTGTGATTCACGACTGGTTATTCGGAGCGTCACCTTGAATGGATTGGCAGTCGAAACCGAATGGTTACCTGGAACCGGAACAGCGTTCGGACCACGGTGTCCGAATTCCGGCGCAGTCGTACACTTTCAGGCGGAATTCCGCCTCACTTCTTACCCGGCGGCCCGGGTGCTGCCTAGATACTACGCACTACGAGCGGGTCTGTTTACCCTCTGCCGCCAAAAAATAAACCGGTCACGTCCGGTTACTGCATCGACGGTCGGCGAATTTCCGGCAAACCTGCCGCGGGGGCGGCGAACAGGGTCCGGCGATCAAGCGCGAACGGTTGTTTCCGGCCCGCTCACACTTCGTCGAACCGCCCGGAGACGGACCAGTGCGACCACTGCGCCGGCCACGGTCACCAGCACGACGGCCAGTTCCGGCCACGGCCCGAGCGCTGTCGCCGGAGTGGTCGAGGTGCGCAGCGGAACCTCCGCTACCAGTGCTTCCGGCACGAACAACGCACTTTCCTGCCGGACGCTTCCGTCGGCGGCGATGATCGCACTGACGCCCGAGGTCGCGGCGACGACCAGCGACCGCCCGTGCTCCACCGCCCGCACCCTGGACATCGCAAGTTGCTGGTAGGTCATTTCACTGTCACCGAAAGTCGCATTATTCGTCGGCACGGCCAGCAATTGCGCGCCGGACTGCATCGAATCCCGGAAAGCCCGGTCGAAAGCAACCTCATAACAGGTTGCTATCCCGATTTCCGTACCTGAAGCCCGAATCGTTCCGTCACCGTGACCCGGCACGAAGTAACCGGCCCGGTCCGCATAGTTGGAAAAGAGCCGGAAGAATCCGCGCATCGGCAGGTATTCACCGAATGGCTGTACTATTTTTTTGTCGTGCTGCTCCCCCGGCCCACCTTCAGCGGTCCAGACCATTACCGAATTCGTTGTGGTGCGGTCACCGTTCACCAGTACCGCGCCCACCAGAATCGGTGCCGAGATGCGGCGTGCGGCATCGGTGATGAGAGCGGCCGCGTCGGGATTGCGCAACGGGTCGATATCCGAGGAGTTCTCGGGCCACACGACCACATCCGGGGCCGGAAACCGACCGGCAGCTACCTCATCGGCGAGCTGCTCGGTCCGCCGGACATGGTTGTCGAGGACTGCCCGCCGCTGGGCGTTGAAATCCAGGCCCAGCCGCGGCACGCTGCCCTGGATCGCCGCCACCGTCAGGGTGCTGTCCCCCTCCATGGGTGCCGGCAACGCTGCGCGCAGGCCGAGGCCGGCCGCGGGGAGCAGCAGGCAGGCCAGTGCGGCGGCGATCGGGGCCGCCCGGCGCCCGCGCACCACCGTTTCGGATGCTCCATTCGGCTCATGGTCACCGAGGAGTTCGCGACGGACCGCCCGCAGGACTGCTGCCGCACAGGTTCCGCTCAGCGCAACGGCGAAACTCACCAGCGGGGCGCCACCCAGCATCGCCAGCGGAAGGAACAATCCATCCGCCTGACCGAACGCCAGCCGGCCCCACGGAAATCCGCCGAACGGGAAACTCGACCTGCCCCATTCCGCCGCAGTCCAGGCCAGCGCGAGCCAGACGGGCCATCCCGGGAGCCGGCCGAGTAGCCGGGCCAGGACGCCGAACAATCCCACATACACCGCACACGCGGTCGACAGGGCAAGCCACGGTACCGGGCCCACGTAGATCCCTGTCCACGGCAGCAGCGGGAGAAAGAACCCGAGGCCGGCGAGAAAGCCGTAGCCGAAACCGGACCGCAGCCCGGTCCCACTGCGCAGCACCAGGGTCAGCACCGCGATCCCCACCGGCGCGAGGAACCACCACGGCCGCGGCGGGAAGCTACCGAAAAGCAGCAATCCCGACACCACCGCGACCAGTGATCGCATCACCGCGGGATATCGCCCCAGCCGCTCGGACCACCGGTTCGCCGTCCTGACACCCTGTTCCACACCCATATCCTGTCGTTCCGTCGACACGGTGGCGCAGCCACCCCGTACCGGTGTGCCCGAACACACCGGTACGGGACTGAACCGGCTCTGCACAGATGCGTTCGCCCACCCCGATCCGACCACCTTCTCCCGCCTCGACGAGCTCGGGCTCGCCGTCACCGGCCGGCGCCTCGAGCCCGAGCGCGCAGTCCTCGGATGCCCGGTCGTCGTTCCCGACCGTTGTTCACCGCTGCGCTGTGCAGGGGACACCGCGCCCCGGCGCCTGGCCCACGACCGGCGGCCCACGGGCACTACGGGCCGGGCGTACGGGCCGGGCGGGTCACGCCGATACTGCTCGCCGGCATTTCGCTCCATACCGGACAGTCGTTCTTCCGCCGAGACGAACCGTGGACGCAGCACTGCCTGTCCAGGACACGTGCACCGGCGTTGCGATCGAGACACGCCCCGCGCTGTCCAACGGGCCCCGGTGGCACACACACCACACTTGAATGTCTTTTCCGGGCGCGGCCGGGCCTCCGAGGGGCGGCGTTCCACCATGACCCGGCTCACAGCGTCTGTACGCACGGCCCGGACTCCGCACCGTTTCCGACGCCGGTAGGACGAGATACGTCCGGCAGCCCCCGCGCCGGCTTCGCCCCGGGGACACGTCCGTCCGCCGGCACGGGCGCGATCACGCGGCGTAGATCGTGGCCCCCCGGTGCACGGTGCGCAGGCAACGCGGCAGTTCGGCGTCAGGGGTCAACGGCGGAAGGCCCGGCACTCGCGAGCGCGGATCGGTGGACCACCGTTGCACTGAATCCGCTGGTGCAGTGACCACGAGGTCATCTGCCTCCCAGACCGCATACGAGGCGGGCGCCCCGGGCACGAGTGTGCCGGACACACCGTCCCGGACGCCCCCTGCCCGCCAGGCTCCCCGGGTGGCCGCGGCGAAGGCGGCACGGGGCGAGAGACCGTGGCCGGGGGTCCGGTGGTGCACGGCGGCCCGGATCGCTGCCCATGGCTCCAACGCCGTGACCGGCGCATCGGAACCGATCGCCAGCGAGACCCCGGCCGCGGCCATGGCCGCGAACGGGTTCAGCGCCGCCGCCCGGGTCACCCCCAGGCGTTCGGCGTACATACCGTCGACTCCACCCCATTCGCGGTCGAACGCGGGCTGCACACTGGCGATGATTCCCCAGCGGGCAAGCGCTTCGATCCCGGGGCTGTCGAGCAGTTCGGCGTGTTCGACGCGGTGACCGCGGGCCGCGACGGCGGGCCCACCGAGTTCCGCAACAACCTGCTCGATCCCCGCGACGACCGCGTCCATGGCCGCATCACCTATCGCGTGGAACCCGGCCTGCACTCCGGCTTCGGTGCAGGCGCGCACATGACCGGCGATCTGCGCGGCATCCAGGTAGGCGACGCCGGCTCCGGGCGCGTCCGAGTAGGGATCACGCAACCATGCCGTGTGTGAGCCCAGGGAACCGTCGACGAACAGGTCGCCGGCCAGTCCGTGCGCGCCGAGATCGTGCAGCAGTTCACGCGCCTCGCCGGCGGTCCGTACGGCCTGCCCCCAGTACGCCCGCACCTGCACGCCGTGCTCGAAAGCGAGCAGTTCGCGCAGATCGGTTTCTCCTTCTATATCGGGGCCGGCGCATTCGTGCACCGCGACCACCCCGCGCGCAGCCGCGAGATCCAGCGCCGTCCGCCGCGCCGCATCCCGCTGGTCCCGGCTGAGCAGAGCCCGCGCGGCTGCCCGCACCAGATGGTGGGCGTCCGCCCGGACCGGTTCCCCGGCCCGGTACCCGGCCGCGGCCGTCGACCCGGGGGTCATATCGAGCAGTGCCGAGGAAGCCACCGCCGAATGACTGTCGACCCGCGCCAGGTACACCGGACGACCGCGCGGCACGGCGGCGTCGATCTCGGCGACGGTCGGCGGCCGGCCTTCCGGCCAGCGCGTCTCGTCCCAGCCGTCGGCCAGGATCACCTCGTCGGGCCGATCCGCGGCGAACTTCGCCACCATGTCCAGGCACTGCGCGAGGGAGTTCGCCTCGGACAGGTCGAGCCCCGACCGTTGCAGTCCGTACGCGGTGGTGTGCATGTGCGGCTCGACGAATGCCGGGGTGACCAGCGCGCCGTCCAGGTCGATGACCTCGGCATCGGGATGCAGGGCCCGCCCCACGTGATCTGCGCCCAGCCACACCACTACACCGTCGGTGACCGCGAGCGCCGTGGCATCGGGTGCGCTCGCGCTGTAGATCCGACCTCCGACCAGCAGCTGCGTACTCACGGTGGACCAGTCTGCCGCACCCGCCCGCGCCCGGTGCGACCGGTCACGCCCCGCACTCGGCCGGTCGTCCAATTACCCTGCGTACATGACCAACACGCTCGGTGCGGTCGGCACCGCCGACTATGTTCTGCTCACCACGTTCCGCAAGGACGGCACTCCCGTGCCGACCCCGCTGTGGGCAGTGGCCGAGGAAGGCAAGCTGTACGTCTGGACCGTCACCGATTCCTGGAAGGTCAAGCGCCTGCGCCGCAACCCCGAGGTGACCATGCAGCCCTGCGATTACAAGGGGAAACCGCACGGCGAGGTGGTCCACGGCACCGGCCGCATCCTGGACGCGTCCGGCAGCGAGCATGTGCGGAAGTTGATCCGCCGCAAGTACCGGTTTTCGGGTCCACTGGTTGTACTGGGCAGTACGCTGCGCCGCGGGAAGACGGGCACGGTCGGTATCGAGCTGACCCTTCGGACCGATGCGCCCGCCGATCAGCCGACTCGGGACTGACCGGGCATGGGACCGGCCCGGTCATGCCGCCGTATCTTCGCCGAAACGCCGGCGGTCCTCGGGAGACCGATTCAGCCGGCGTGACCTCCGGCAGGCCCGCTCACCGCTCCTCTTCCGCTGTGCACGGCGAAGCGAACGGTGGCGAGTCGGGTAGCTGCCGGACCGACCCCTGATCGCCCCGGCTATTCGTCGATAGTGCCGACGTTCACTGTCCCTCGTGGTCCAGCCAGGAGGTGAGAGCATCGGCGGCATCGAGCTCGGTAGCCAGTTCCGCTCGTTCGGACTCGGTCAGCGACAGAGCCGCCAGATCGGCGCGACGCGCATCGGCTTTGGCCGGGTTTTTCAGCGCCACGGCCAGTTCGGCGAGCGCTGCATAGGCCCGAGCCCGGTCGATCCGGCTCGCGTCGGCCCCGTGGCGGCGCAGCCCGGCCTCGAGCGCCCGTTCCGCGGCTGCGTCGTCGATCTTGTAATCCCGCAGGATGCGGGCGTTGTCGAGAACCTTCGCCAAACCGGACAGCTCGGCCGAGCCGCCGTAGTCGACCGCATCGTCCGGTTCGTCCGCCTGGATGTAGGTGATCCAATTGCCGTCCGGGTCGACCGCACTGAACCGGGTTTGTCCCGGCCGGAACCGCGTGATGCGTGCGTCGCCCTTGGCGGGAACCTTCCCATACCGTTCCCGGAGCGCCGCGGTGAAATCGCGGTGCCGACCCGCCACATCGTCCACCATGATCAGGCACCCACCCGTTTCCTGTGCTTGCCGCTCGTGCCCGTTGGCCGCCCCGTAGTAGTGGATCTCGCAGTCGTGTGCCCGTAGCGCGCCATAGACATAGGGCTTGTGCTGTTCGTGCGTGACCGTGTACCCGAGCATGCGCCAGAACTCCAGGGTGCGGGCCAGATCGTGGGTGGACATAACGGGGACAGCGGTATCGCCCATGGGAACCCTCCAATAATCAATTTTGACTACCCGAAGATAGTGGCGACCCGCCTAGTAGTCAAAATTGATTACCGTACTGTTCCGATGACGGAAGGAGTGCCGATGTCGGCGGTACGGCTACTGGTTCTGGGAGTAACGCGTCGGTACCAGCCGACCCACGGCTACGCGGTCCGCCGCGAACTGCTGTCCTGGCGAGCGGATACCTGGACCAATGTGCAGCCCGGCTCCATCTACCACGCCATCAAGCAACTCACCCAGGAAGGCAAACTGCACACCCTCGGCACCGAAGGCGGTGGACGCGGGCCGGGCCGCACCCTTTTCGAACTCACCCCGACCGGCGAAATCGAATTCTTCGAACGCCTCGACGCCGCGCTCACCAGCGTCGATATGGAAGAACTCGGGGCCGGCATCGCCTTCATGGACGCACTCCCCCGCGCCGAGGTGGTCGCCAGACTCGAAGAACAACGCGCCCGCAGCGAAACCATCCGCACGGATTTGCTCGCCATGATCGCCGACTACCCCGGCCGGCACGAACCTCCGCACTTCCCCGACCTACTCGAACTGTGGAGCGGTGTCTTCGACAACCTCACCGGCTGGACCTCGGGTGTGCTCGACCGACTGGAACGCGGCGAGTATGCGCTGTCCGACGAGGAAGTCCCACGCACCGGCTCTTGAGCGCGCGGACCGGTCCGGACGTTGATTCGGCACCGCAGCGCGGACCGGAATACACCTGGGTCACCGAAGTATTACCGGCCGAGGCCACACGAAACCGAAGTAAGCTGCCGGCCAGGTCGGCGCCGCTGATCAGCTGCGCGGACCTGCATCGAAACCGTCGGCGGAAACCACGCGCTTCTCCAGCGCGATCGCCGAGCGCGCCGGCTCATCGGTGTACCACTCATCGACTACAACGCCGTCGACGATATCGGCGTCCACGACCGTCCCATACTGCCGAGGCATGGTCGCGGCGAGCTTGGCGACCCGGCGGGCGGCCACGGCGGCGAGTACCGGACGGAACAGCGCGCGGGTGGGCGGAAGCAGCATGAGCAGTCCCACCACCGAGCTGACCAGGCCGGGGACGAACATGAGGACGCTGCCGAATGCCACCAACGCACCGTCGGCGACCGCGGCACCCGGGGTGATCTCCGCGCGGGAGGCGCGGCGGAACTGTTCACCCACTCGACGCCACTGGGAGCCGAGCAGCAGCATGCCCGCGGCAGAGCTGGCGATGAGCAGCAGGATCGCCGGAACCGCACCGAGCCAGGAGACGGCGGCGGCGAAAACAGCGATCTCGACGACGAGATAGGCGATGAAGCCGAGGACGGGCATGGGCGAACCTTTCGGTCGGACTACCCGTACAACGCACGAGATGTCCGTTTTGCTCCCGGCGCCCTCAACCGCCGGGCCGGACCAACCCGGTTTCGTAGGCCAGCACCACCGCCTGGACACGGTCGCGCAGGTCCAGTTTGGTCAGCACCCGGCCGACATGGGTTTTGACCGTCGCCTCGGACAGGAACAACCGGCCCGCGATTTCCGCGTTCGACCGGCCCGCAGCGATTTCTTCCAGCACTTCCCGTTCCCGCGCGGTGAGGACATCCAGGACCGAAGGATCGCGGGACGGCGCGGGCTGTTCCGCGATCAGGCGGTCGAGCAGGCGTTTGGTGACCTTCGGCGAAACCACCGCATCCCCGGCCGCGACGCTGCGGATGGCGGAGACCAGGTCCTCGGGCGGGGTGTCCTTGAGCAGGAACCCGCTGGCCCCGGCGCGCAGCGCGCCCAATGCGTGCTCGTCGAGGTCGAACGTCGTCATCACCAGCACCCGGGTGCCCTGTCCGGCCTCGAGGATCCGGCCGGTGGCGGTGACGCCGTCGACCACCGGCATCCGGACGTCCATCAGCACGATATCCGGTTTCAGTTCAGCGGCTCGGCTGATGGCGGTGGCCCCGTTCTCGGCCTCGCCGACCACTTCGAGATCGGGATGCGCGCCGAGCACCATCTTCAGGCCGACACGCATCAGTTCCTGGTCGTCCACGACGAGCACGGTGATCGGCACGGACACCAATGTAGTGGGGGCAGCCGGTTATTCCGTATCCGGTGCGGCCAGCGGGATCCGGGCATGCACTCGCCACACCCCCTCCGCGGTACGGCCGGCTTCCAGACTGCCGCCGAGCACCGCCATCCGTTCCCGCATTCCGGCCAATCCGAGACCGCTGCCCTGGATCCGTGCCTCGGGGTGCACCGGCACCCCACCGGAGTCGGTGACCTCGACGTCGACATCGCCGGTATGCCGGTGGACCCGGACCCATGCCTTCGGATGGGCTCCGGCATGCCGGAGGGTGTTGGTCAGCGCTTCCTGCACGATGCGGTGCACGCCCAGCCCGACCTCGGGGGCGAGATCGTCCAGTTCACCCGAGAGCTCCAGCTCGACGGCCAGACCGGCGTCGCGCATGAGTTGCGCCACTTTCGCCAGACCGGCTGTGCCGTGCTGAGGCACCTGATCGGGTGCGTGTTCGGTGCGTAACAGTGCAACAGTGCGGCGCAGCTCACGCAACGCCTCCCGCCCGGTGCCCGCAATGGTCACCAGAGCCTGTTCGGTGGTGTCGGGGGCGGTGCGCAACGCATAGCGGGCGCCGTCGGCTTGGACGATCATCACGCTCACCGCATGCGCCACCACATCGTGCAGCTCGCGGGCGATGCGGGTGCGCTCGGCCGACACCGCGTCGTGCGCACGGCGCTCCCGTTCGGACTCGGCGACGGCATGCCGGGCCGCCACCTCGGCGTCGTAAGCGCGCCGGGCGCCTGCGAACTCGGCCAGCACCCAGCAGAAGGCGAAGTAGATACCCACGAAGGCCAGATCGCTGAGTTTGAATCCGGTCACCACCGCCATCCCGTAAGCGGTATCGGCGACCAGGGCCAGCGCGTACCAGAATCCTTCGCGGCGACCCACATACGCCACCAGCGTGTACAGCATGATCCCGTGTCCGAGCAGCGCCGCGTGCACCGTAGGATCACCGACGATATAGCCGATGGTGCTGGTGCAGAACGACAGCACCATGAAGGTCACCGCCATCGCCCGCGGATAGACCCGCCGCAAGGCGATCGGCAACGGGACCAGCACGGAGAACACCAGGAACGCGGCCGGGTTCGTGCTGTCGCGGGCGATCACCAGATCGAGGATCAGCAGTAACAGTGCGAGTGTCGAATCGGCGACGACAGGTTTGTCTCGAAGCCACAGGCTGAACCGGCGCACCCGACCAGCCTAGAGCCGAGACGCCGGCCGGCTGCCGCAGCCGTGTCCACACCCCCCCCGGGCACGGATTACCGCCACCGAGCTGCCGAGCTGGTGCCGGGCCCCTCCCCGTAGGCCCGGCTGTATATCCTCGCTTGTCGTGCGCTCATCATCTCCGCTGGTCATTCTCCCTTTTGCCACCAACAGCCCGTACGCATGATGGATGTGACCGACTGGGTGGTGCTGCTGTCCGCGGCGACAGCCGCCGGCTGGGTCGACGCAGTGGTGGGTGGCGGGGGCTTGATCGTGCTGCCGACGTTGCTGCTGGTGGTGCCCGGTATCGCGCCGCAGACTGCACTGGGGACCAATAAACTCGCCGCGGTGGCGGGTACCGCGACCGCGGCGGTCACCTTCGCCCGCAAGGTTCCGCTGCAGTGGCGGCTGCTGGTTCCGGCCGCGGTGCTGGCGGCGATCACCGCGGCGGCGGGCGCGGCAGCGGTCTCGTTGATCGATCGCGACCTGTTCATCCCGATCGTGCTGGTGGTGCTGGTGGGGGTGGTGGTTTTCGTCACGGCCCGGCCGTCGATCGGTATCACCCTGGCGACCCACCCGCCGTCGCGCCGCAAAGCGATACTGGTGATCGCACTGGCCGCCGGACTGATCGGCGCCTACGACGGCCTGCTCGGCCCGGGGACGGGAACCTTCCTCATCATCACGTTCGCGACCCTGCTGGGTACCGAATTCGTGCGCGCCGCCGCGATGGCGAAGGTGATCAACTGCGGGTCGAATATCGGTGCGCTGATTTTCTTCGGATTCACCGGCCATGTGTTGTGGGCGCTGGGTGCGGCCATGGCCGTCGCCAATATTGCGGGGGCAGTGATGGGGTCGAGAATGGCGCTGGCCCGGGGGGCGGAATTCGTTCGTATGGTGCTGCTCGTGGTCGTGGTGGTGATGGTGATCCGGCTGGGTTGGCAGCAGTTCGGCTGAGCCCTGCATTCCCGGCCGGTCACCCGATCCGATCACACAGCGGGACGGACCGGCCGGGCCGGAGTCTCCTGATGAGCGTGTTTCCCTGCTGCCTCGGCGACCGCCGCCGTCACCCGCTTCGCAATTCGGGCCACCAGGGTGCGTGGCCGTCGCGGCATCAGGTGCGCGGCCGCGAAGTTCTGGCGGCCGGGAACGATATAGCCCTTGTTACGCGCCAGAGCCCGCAACGACGCTTGCACGACTTCGGCCGCCGTGCCCATCGAGCCGGTTACGGCAGCATCGCGGGTGCCCACGACCTCGAAGAATCCGGTTTCGGTGGGACCTGGGCACACCGCGAGCACCTTGATACCGCGATCGCGGTATTCGCTCCACAGCGCCAGACTGAAATTGAGCACAAAAGCTTTACCCGCGGCATAGGTCGCGAAGTACGGGGCGGGTTGTAACGCCGCAGTGGACGCGATGTTGATCACTTCCCCGCGCCCACGCGCCACCATAGCCGGGACCAGCCGGTGGGTAAGACCCTCCAGCGCAACAACATTGACCATCAGCTGGCCGTGGTCTGTTTCGGCGGCAATATCTTCGTACCGGCCCGCGCTGCCGAAGCCGGCATTGTTGACGAGCACGTCGACCGAAAGACCTCGCGCGGCAAGCTCGGTCACGACCCGTTCGGCGGCCCCTGGTTCGGCCAGATCCTGAACGACCACCTCGACTTCGACACCATGCCTGCCGCGCAATTCGGCGGCCAGCGATTCCAGACGAGCTGCCGAGCGTGCGACGAGGACGAGATCGTGCCCCCGGACAGCGAGTGCGGCGGCGAACTCGGCCCCGATTCCCGACGAGGCGCCGGTGACGAGAGCGGTTCCGGTCGGCCGCTCGATATCGGACTCTTTCGATTTCATGCACTTCACAGTAACAGTTCATCCACGATCTGCAACACAAATGTTGCAGATACCATCTGACTTGCTTCCGCTATGTAGACTATTTGCAATTCCGCTGAGAGGAGCCCATGCACCCGCCCCCTGCTGCGCGACCACTGCGCGCCGACGCCGAACGCACCGTGCGCGCCATCCTCGACGCCGCCGAACGCGTCCTCGGCCAGAATCCGAACGCGACGCTGGAGCAGATCGCCGAGGCAGCAGGAGTCGCGCGAACCACCGTGCACCGCCGATTCGCCAGCCGCGAGGACCTCATCCGGGTCATGGCGATCGAGGCGTGGCGACGGATGGACGCGGCCGTCGACGCCGCGCGCCCGCACACCGCACCGCCACTGGTGGCGCTGCACCAGGCCACTGCCAACGTCATCGCGATCAAACACGGTGCCGCGTACGCCCTTGACCGCGTGGGCCCTGCAGAGGGCGAGGTAGCCGAAATACGGGCCGCCGTGTTCGGCAAATGCGACGCCGCTTTCCGCCGGGCCCGAGCCGAGGGAGTCCTCCCGGCCGAAGCGAACCTGGAATGGGTCCGGCGCGTCTACCTGGCACTCATCACCGAAACGGTCCACGGCGACACCGGGCCCGAAACCTCGGCCGATCCGGACACTCTCGCCCGCCGGGTAATCGATACCTTGCTGCACGGGGTAGCCGGTCCGTCCCGGGAACACTGACCGCGGTCGAGCCCACCGATCGAGCTCCCCGACATCGCCCCCCGAAAGTGGGCCCGGTAGCCGCGGGTACGAGGTGCGGGGCCGGGCCGGCATCACACGACCGGCCGGGGAGCCCTCCGGGCCGTGCAGCGGCGCGAGCCCGCCCGGGATCGCAATTTCTCCCGGCGCGGTCGTGATACCGACGTTCCATCGAGCAGACACCGGGAATGCTCCCCGGTTGGGTAAGTTGGGCGGAGTGAACATGGCGACGTCCACCGAACCCGGCGGGCAATCTTGCGGGCACGATATCGATCCCGAATTCGCGGGCCTGCCGTTGCAGAGTCTGGCCGATGCGGCACTGTCCGCGGCCCGCGCGGCAGGTGCGGAACACGCCGATCTGCGGGTGCACCGACTGTGTACGCAGTCGATCAGATTGCGGGACGGCCGGGTGGAGGCGCTGACGGATACCGTGGAACTGGGGTTCGCGGTACGAGTAATCGTGGACGGCACCTGGGGTTTCTCCTCGCACGCGGTGTTGAATCCGGAAACCGCCGCCCAGGTCGCTCGTTCCGCAGTGGCCGTTGCGACGAGTCTGCGGGCGCTGAACCGGGAGCGGGTCGCGTTGGCGGACGAACCCCGCTATGGCAACGCGCAGTGGGTCTCGGCGTACGAGATCGACCCCTTCACCATCCCCGCTACCGACAAAGTAGCCCTGCTACAGGATTATTCGGGGCGTTTGTCGGCCGCCGACGGGGTCGATCACGTCACGGCGACCCTGCTGCAAGTCAAGGAACAGACCTACTACGCCGACACCGCGGGCTCGGCGATCATCCAGCAGCGGGTGCGCCTGGAGCCCGGATTGGAAGCGGTCACGGTCGATACCGCGTCCGGCGCGTTCGAGACCATGCGGACGCTGGCGCCGCCGGTCGGACGGGGCTGGGAATACGTCACCGGCGCGGACGGTGTGTGGGATTGGAATACGGAGCTGGGCCGGATCCCGGAATGGCTGGCCGAGAAGGTGAAGGCCCCGAGCGTGGTTCCGGGACCGACCGACCTGGTGATCGACCCCACCAATCTGTGGCTCACCATCCACGAATCCATCGGTCACGCCACCGAATACGACCGCGCCATCGGTTACGAATCCGCCTACGCCGGCACCTCGTTCGCTACCCCCGACCTACTCGGCACACTGCAATACGGGACGCCGATCATGCACGTCACCGCCGACCGGATGCAGCGGCACGGTCTGGCGTCCGTCGGCTACGACGACGAGGGGGTGGCCGGTCAGCGCTGGGATCTGGTCCGCGACGGCGTGCTGGTGGGCTATCAGCTCGATCGCGCGTTCGCGCCCCGCCTGGGTTTGGAGCGGTCCAATGGCTGCTCCTATGCCGATTCCCCGCATCATGTGCCTATCCAGCGGATGGCGAATGTGTCCTTGCAGCCGGACCCGGAGCGCGACACCAGCACTCGAGAACTGATCTCACGGGTCGCCGACGGTATCTACATAGTGGGTGATAAGAGCTGGTCGATCGATATGCAGCGCTACAACTTCCAGTTCACCGGCCAGCGGTTCTTCCGGATCCGCAACGGCGAACTGGACGGGCAGCTTCGCGATGTGGCCTACCAGGCCACCACCACGGATTTCTGGGGTTCGATGGAGGCGGTCGGCGGCCCCTCGACCTGGCAGCTGGGCGGCGCGTTCAACTGCGGTAAAGCGCAACCGGGACAGGTGGCGGCTGTCAGTCACGGCTGCCCCTCGGTCCTGGTGCGCGGTGTGAATGTGCTCAACACGCGGACGGAGGCAGGGCAATGACGGTACTGACCGGCGCAGGGGTTCTGCCCGCGAACGCGGTGGTCGAGCGGGCACTCGGGTTGTCCCGGGCCGACGAGGCAATGGTGATCGTCACCGACGAAGCCGAGGCGTCGTTGCGCTGGGCCGGTAATTCCATGACCACCAACGGTACTTCGGTGGCGCGGCGCTGGTCGGTGATCTCGGTGCTGCGCGACGGGCCGCGGTCGGCGCGGGTCGGCAGTGTGGCCTCCACCAGCGTGGATCCCGCCGATATCGAGGCCGTGGTGCGGGCCAGCGAAGACGCCGCCGCGGCCGCCGAACCTGCCCGTGACGCGATGCCGCTGCTCAACGCGCAGGGTACGGCGCCGGATTGGGAGCAATCCGGCGGCGGCACCGGTATCGAGGTGTTCTCCGGCCTGGCGGCCGATCTGTCCACCGGATTCGACGGCGCTGATCGACTCTACGGTTTCGCGCACCACCAGGTGCACACCACCTGGCTCGGCACCTCCACCGGTGTCCGCCGCCGCTACACCCAGCCCACCGGGTCGGTGGAGATCAACGGTAAACGCGGCGCAGGTGCGCGACCGGCCAGCGCCTGGGTGGGCGCCGGAACCACCGATTTCCGCGATGTGGACACCCCCGGCCTGCTCACCGAGCTGTCCCGGCGACTCGACTGGTCGGCGCGGCGGGTGGAACTGCCGGCCGGTCGCTACGAAACCCTGCTGCCGCCGTCGGCCGTCGCCGATCTGCTGATCTGTATGTACTGGTCGATGGAGGGCCGCGGCGCGCACGAGGGCCATACGGCGTTCGCCGCTCCGGGCGGTACGCGAATCGGGGAGAAACTCACCGATATCCCGCTGACTCTCGCCTCCGACCCCGCCGCGCCCGGCCTCGAATGTCTCCCGTTCGTAGCCACCCAGGCGTCCTCGGAAACGGTTTCGGTCTTCGACAACGGTATGGCCGCGCAGCGGGCCGACTGGTTGCGCGACGGCGCGATCGCCGATCTCGTGTATCCGCGCGCGACTGCCGCCGACTACGGCACCTCCCCCACCGTCCCGGTACAGAATCTGGTGCTCACGGGCGGTTCAGCGGCGAGCCTCGACGAGATGATCGCCCGCACCGAACGCGGCCTGCTACTCACCACGCTCTGGTATATCCGCGAGGTCGACCCCACCACCCTGTTGCTCACGGGGCTCACCCGCGACGGGGTGTACCTGGTAGAGAACGGGGAAGTGACCGCAGCGGTGAACAACTTCCGCTTCAACGAGAGTCCCCTGGGTCTGCTACGCCGGGCCACCGAGGCCGGCGCGACCGAACAGACACTTCCTCGCGAATGGAAGGACTGGTTCACCCGAACGGCCATGCCGCCGCTGCGGATCCCGGACTTCCACATGTCCTCGGTGAGCCAGGCCACCTGATTTCGCCTGTCGCGTTCGGCTCAGGCAGTGGTGAGCACCCGCGGCCCGTCCGGGGTGATCGCGATGGTGTGTTCGGAATGCGCGGTGCGTGAGCCGTCCGCCGAGCGGATGGTCCAGCCGTCGGGGTCGGTGACGATCCGGTCGGTGGTTTTCGCGAACCACGGTTCGATCGCGATGGTCAGCCCGGGTTTCAACCGGAAGCCGCGGCCCGCCCGGCCGTGGTTGGCGATGTGCGGGTCTTCGTGCATGGTGCGGCCGAGTCCGTGACCGCCGAACTCGGTGTTCACGGGGTAGCCGTGGGAGCGCGCGACGGCGGAGATCGCCGCCGAGATATCGCCGATCCGGTTCCCGGGCTGCGCCGCTTCGATCGCGGCCGCGAGGGCCTCCTCGGTGGCTCCCACCAGGCGCTGGTCCTCCGGGACGGGTGTGCCGACGATGACGGTGGTGGCGGCGTCGGCTACCCAGCCGTCGATACCGACCGCCAGGTCCATGGTCAGCACATCGCCGTCGCGCAGCGCGTAGTCGAATGGCAGCCCGTGCAGGACGGCGTCATTGACCGACAGACAAACCGTATTGCGGAACGGCCCACGCCCGAACGACGGCGCGTAATCCCAGTAGCACGATTGCGCACCCCGTTCCCGGATTCTTTCCCGGACAATTTTTTCCAGCTCGAGCAGGTTCATCCCCACCGTGGCCTTTTCTCGCAGTTCGGCCAGGGCCTGCGCGACGAATACGCCGGTCACCCGCATCCGCTCGATCTCCTCGGGCGTTTTCAGTTCCACCATCACAACCTCCATCAGTTACCGGTATTTCAATACCAACTCTTGCGGTACTTTAATACCACTTCTAAGCTGAGGTCCATGGTCCGCCTCCCCCTGACCCCCGCCCAGATCGAAGCCGGTCGCCGCCTCGGCCTCCGGATCCGGGCCGCCCGCGCCGACCGCGACCTCGGCGAGGTCGCCCGCGCTGCCGGCATCTCCCCGGAAACCTTGCGCAAAATCGAAACCGGCCGCCTGCCCTCCCCCAGCTTCGGCACGGTGGTCTCGCTGAGCCGGGCACTACAACTCCCGCTCGACGAGCTCGCCGAGATCTGGACCATCGACAAACTCGCCGAATCGGCCTGACCGATTCCGGATATCGATCCCCACCACAGGCCGGGCATAGGCGAGAAAACCCGGGCCCGCCGCCGACTGGGTAGGGGTGGCCGAACCACATCGCCACGCCGGTACACGGGAAGGCTTCAGCCGACCCGGAATGCCCGCCGGTAGGCGCCGGGAGTGGTGCCGACGTGGGCACGGAAGCGGCGGCGCAGATTGACGGCCGAGGCGAGCCCGACGCGGACAGCTATCACCTCAACCGGGAGATCGGTTTCCTCGAGCAGTCTGCGAGCCTCGACGACCCGGCGCGCCAGCAGCCATGCACCCGGGCTGGTACCCAGCCGGTCGGCGAAGCGCCGGGCCAGGGTTCGCTGCGAAACACTGAGATATGACGCCATATCACCTACCGACAGCGGTGACCCCAGCCGTGCAGCAACCCATTCGAGGAGGCCGTCGAGCGCATCCCCGGGCTGTTGTGGTGGTGCGTACTGCGCCTGGCCGCCCTCTCGATGCGGTGGCATCACCATATGCCGCGCGAGGAGCGCCGCGTGCGCGGCGCCGTGGTCCTTCCGGACGAGGTGCAGACACAGGTCGATACCCGCACCTGCCCCCGCACTGGTGGCGATATCGCCATGGTCTACGTAGAGCACATCCGGCTCCACCCGTACCAGCGGGAACTCACGTGCGAGCTGCGCGGTGCGAGCCCAGTGGGTGGTGGCCGACCGGCCGTCCAGCAGCCCCGTCCGGGCCAGCGCGAACACTCCGGAGCAGATCGTCACCAGCCGTGCACCCCGATCGTGTGCCCGCACCAGTGCACGTCGCACCGGCGCGGACAGCGGCGCCTCCACCGGGGACCACCCGGGGATGAGCACGGTATCGGCACGGGTGAGCGCTCCCAGGCCCCGGTCCACCGATATCGCATATCCGGCCGTTGTCGGCACCTGACCGGGGAGTTCCGTGCAGACCTCGAATTCGTAGTACTGCGGCACCCCTTCCCGGAAGGTGCCGAAAACCTCCACGGCGCAGCCGAGTTCGAAAGTCGACTGCACCGGCCGCACCAAGGCCACCACACGATGCATGGCAGAAAAGTACCCGATGGTGTCACTCCGGACACTTTCCGCGCTCCGCCGAGCGCGGCACTGTGGACCCCATGCACTCCGAGATCCTCACCCAGCCCGGCTACACGTCATCTGCCGTCACCGAAGCCCCGGCGCGTGAACTGTTCCCCGGAATCCGGCAACGCCCGCTGTGGCGCGGGCCATCCGGCGCCCACGCCCAGGTGCTGGAGATGGACCCGGGCACGTCGTGGCCGCACCGCGATATCCACGAACCCGGCCCCGAAGAGGTCTACGTGGTCGCGGGCACGTTCAACGACGGCGCCCGTGATTACCCGGCGGGCACTTTCCTGCACGCACCCGCCGGGTCGTGGCACGTACCGGCCACCACCACCGGCTGCACACTGTTCGTTTTCTACCCCGAGGGTTAGCCCGGAACCGCACCCCGGCGCGGGACACCTTTCGGCACGGACGGCATCGAGGCATCGCAGGGACCGATCGGCTCGATGAAAACTATCGCGACCGCATCCGGTGCCGCAGGCCGAGGTGAAGCCCGCTTACAGCGACCCGCCCGCGTCGACCATCTGGGTGGTTCCGGTGACATAGCGGGCAGCGTCGGAGACCAGGTGCAGCACCGTATCGGTGATGTCCTGCGGTTCGGCCGCCGCGACCGGGAGGCGGTTGAGGGTGCGGGCCGCCTCCTCGAAATCGGCGCGGGCCGGGTTCTCCAGATCCGGCCGGAAGAGCCGGTAGGTCGCGTCGTTGAGGATCATCGGGGTGGCGACCGTGGACGGGTGCACCGTGTTCACCCGAATACTGTGCGGGGCCACCTCTTTGGCCAGCACCTTCATCAACATCACCAGGCCGGCTTTGGAGGCCGAATAGTGCGCGGTGTTCTCGTTGGCGTGGACCGCTGCCAGCGAACTGGTGATCACGACCGAACCGCCGCGGCCGCCGTCGATCACGTGCGGGACCGCGGCCTTCAGTGTTTTCCAGACCCCGGTGAGGTTGATATCGATCATGTCCTGCCAGATCTCTTCGCTCATTTCGAGCGTCGGGGCAGGACTGGAGATACCTGCGTTGGCGACCACGATATCGAGGCGCCCGAAGGTGTTCACCCCCTCGGAAACCGCGGCCGCGAGGGCGGTGTAATCGCGGACATCGACATCGCGGGCGACGATCCGACGGCCGGTGGCCTCGACCAAGCGGGCCGTCTCGGCCAGATCGTCGGCGTCGGCGAGTGGATAGGGAACAGTGTCGACTTTCGCAGTGGTATCCACGGCGATGATATCGGCGCCCTCCTGCGCCAAACCCACTGCATGACTGCGGCCTTGACCGCGTCCTGCGCCGGTGATGAATGCGACCTTGCCGTCCAGTTTGCCCATGAACTACTCCCGATCCGCAGTGGGTGGTCCGCCGCCCGGCGCACCAGCGAGAATATGGCACAAACTGCCAAAGGTCGACCGCCGAATCGACCAGGGGAACGTTGGTCCGGACCGATGACCGGACATGTCCTATGATCTCGGTAACCCGCAGCGCCGCGGTAAGGCCCGATCCCACCAGGACCGACGACTCGTTTCCTATGCCGTTGTCCGCAGACCTGCCTGGAGCAAGCCATGACCACCCCGCCGGACGCCGGGCGTGCGCACAACACACCTGGACGAGGCGTCGAAATGCGCTTCCCGCTGTACACCGCCGAGTTCGCCGCCCACCCGCACCGCGCCTACCGCGAAATGCGCGAACACTACGGATCGCTGGTACCGGTGGAGCTGGCCCCCGGAGTCCCCGCGACCCTGGTCATCGGATATCGCAGCGCATTGCGGATTCTCAACGATCCCGAGCGTTTCCCCTCCGACCCCCGCGTCTGGGAGAAAACGATCCCCGCAGACTGCCCCATACTACCGGTCCTCCAGTGGCGGCCGAACGCCCCGCGTAGCGCCGGCGCCGCGCACAGCCGGTATCGCCGAGCGGCCACCGCGGCCCTCGACGGAGTCGACCTGCACGCCTCGCGCCGCACCGTGGAACAGTTCGCGGTCCCGCTGATCAACAAATTCTGTTCGGCCGGTTCGGCCGATCTGGTTCGTGAGTATGCGTTCCCACTCACCTTCGAGGTCATCAACGCGATGCTCGGCTGCCCGCCGGAGATCAGTGAGCGCGCCGCCGCCGCGACCGCCGCCATCTTCGACGGTATCGATGCCGACGCGGGCAACCGGATGTTCGGCGAGGCAGTTGCCGACCTCGTGGCGTTCAAACGCGCGATGCCGGGTGACGACATCACCACCCGCCTACTGAACGACTCCGCCCGGTTCGACGAAGAGGAGATGGTGCATCAGGTGCTGGCACTCTACGGCGTCGGTATGGGGCCTATGCAGAGTCTGATCATCAACGCGTTGAGTCTCATGCTGACCGATGACCGTTTCGCCGACGAAATGCTCGGCGGCGCCGTGTCGACCCGTGACGCCCTCGACGATGTGCTGTTCGACGATCCGCCGCTCCCCAACGCCAGCGTCACCTATCCCCGCCAGCCGGTCCTGGTCGGCGATACCTGGCTGCCCGCGCATCAGCCTGTAGTGATCAGCCTCGCCGGCTGCAACAACGACCCGGAGATCCGCGCCGGCAACCACACCGGAAACCGCGCACACCTGGCCTGGGGCGCCGGCCCGCACACCTGCCCAGCCCAGCACACGGCGTACGTGGTCGCCCAGGAGGCCATCGATCAGCTACTCGATGCCCTGCCCGAACTCGAACTGGCGATCGCCACCGGCGAACTGACCTGGCGCCCCGGCCCGCTGCACCGCACCCTTTCCGCCCTGCCCGTGACCTTCCCGCCCGCACCGCCACTGCACATTCCCTGAGTTCTCTCAGGCGACGGTGAGCACATCGTCGAGCGTCACCAGGGACAGATTACGTTCGCGGATAATGTCCACCAACTGCCCGTAGCAGCGGGTGACCGGCGCGAAATTGGCGTGCCCGATCACGATTGCCTGCGGATTG
The DNA here is from genome assembly GCF_001613245.1 of Nocardia speluncae NBRC 108251. Taxonomy (GTDB): domain Bacteria; phylum Actinomycetota; class Actinomycetes; order Mycobacteriales; family Mycobacteriaceae; genus Nocardia; species Nocardia speluncae. Next base: position 389,750 of record NZ_BDBZ01000002.1, read on the forward strand.
AAGTACTTACGCGCGCAATCGACCAAGTATTGCTCGGTGATCAGCCCGGAATCCGACAGCGACCCGTACCACATCACCGGCACGGTATAGCCCAGATCGGCGGCGATCCGGTCCACGGTCGCATTGTGCCGCCCGAAAGGCGGCCGATAGTAGGGCATCCCATCGACACCGAATGTGTTGCGCAGGAACAATTTACATCGAGACAGTTCGTCGGCCACCGCCGATCCGGACAGGGCGGTCAGATCGGCGTGATCCCAGGTGTGGTTGGCCAGCTGGATCTGTCCCGATTCCACCAGCGGACGCAGTTGGTCGCGATGCGCCGTCCACGACGGGTAGTAGGCCGTAACGAAAAAGGTGAACCGCGCCCCGGTGTCTTTCGCGAACTCGATGTACGCACCGACGACCTCCGCGCTCGCACCGTCGTCCACGGTGAGCGCCATACAACTCCCCGGTCCCGGCAGCGCCGTAATGGTGGCGGGCGCAATGGCCGTCTTCGGACCACCGGGCGGAGGCGCAAGCAAAGCCGGGCGAACCGGCGCCTGCCCAGCCGCTTGCGGCGCATTCGGGATATCCGCGGCCGCGGGTTCACCCTGCGCCGCACTGCATCCGGTCAGCGCCATCGCCGTCCCCGCAGCCAGCATCGACAACATCGAACGCCTGTCCATCGCCACCCCGATCACATCGCATCGCGCTACCGAGAAAAGCTACTGACGTGGTGATATGCGTTCGGCACTCTACCGGCGCAGGCAATGAATCCCGCGAATCGCCACGCAGGGAGGCCGTCTGTGCGCGGCCTCTACCGTCGACGACTCGTCGAGCACCATCGCAGGCTCGCAATCGGCAACAGTAGAGCCGCTCGCTACAGGCCGCGAACCAGGATCGTCGACGGCAACAACCGCTGCATATCGTCGGCATCCGAGGTGAACACGGTGACCAGGCCGTGTTGCCGCCTGGCGACCACCGCCAGGACGGCGTCCATCGCGTATTCGTGCCCGTGCAACCCGGCCTCACCGAGTAACCGCTGAGCTTCACGAGCTTCCGGTTTCCCGATATCCGCGATACGCATCCGGGAGATCACCCAGTTCCATCGCGCGGGAGCTATCGCCCCGTCGTATGCCTCGATCAATGTCATCGGCGAGGTGATGACGTCCACCCGACCCTGCCGCGCATTTGCCAGTCGCGCGAGCATGGCACGGTCGCCGCGCACAGCCATGGACAAGGCTTCACAGTCCAGCACGAAGGTCTGCAGAACAGTCCGCGACAGGCCGCGCCGAGCAGCGCTCAAGCGACTTGCCCGCGTTCGGAACCGGTGCGCCGACGCATATGTTCGGCGTACAACTCGTCCAGCTCGGCTTCACTCGCGGCCGCTTCCTCCGCAGTGACGGGACCGTGCTCCTGTTCCAGCCGATCGACGAGTTCGCCGAGCAGATCCCGGTCCCGCTGAGCGCGTACCGCCTCGGCGATATAGGCGGACAGCCCACGGGCGTCGATATCGGCGCGGACCTCCTCGAGCAGATCCTCCGGCAGGGTTACCGTGATCTTCTTCGTCGCCATACTCAACACCATACTTAATCCTGAACGGCTCGACAACAAGCCCGGCCCCGGCTGAGAGGTGCACCGTCGCGACAGCCCCACGCCCACACGCACCACCGACGGTGCCCACCACCCACCACCGACGAAAAGGCCACCCCACCGTCGACGGTGAGGTGGCCTGGTCACAACCGCCTCAGCGGCGCAACTACCGCCTGCGGCGGGCCGCATATTCGTTCCGACGAGCTACGAACGTGCCGGTGACAGGGTCGCGGCGGTGACCGCGAACCCGGCGATATATTCCTTGATGGGCCGGTAGAACCGGTAGTCCACGGTGTATTCGCCGCAGGCCCGCAGGGCTGAGTAGGCGGCGACCCAGGTCCTGATCTCGTGCGAGGAATGGCCTGCCACCGCATCCATCTCGCCGGCGTCGTAGGCGTCGAAGCCTTCGACATCGCCAGAGCAGCACAGGTCGAGGAAGGCCCGGTCCCATTCGGGGTTCAGATCCTGGATATCGGCCCGGCCGGCCGCGAATTCCTGTGCGGTCCGGATGGTGTTGGCCTCCCGGGCAGCCCGCGCCTCGGGGGTAGGGTTGCGGCCGGCGGTGAGCAGGCGGCGTTGAGCGTCGGTGGCGGTCGCGATCTGCGGTACGGGCGGGTCGTGGGATAGACCTCCGGAGCCGATGAACAGCACCTTCTTGTCGGTGGCGCGGAAGTATTCGCCGACCGCCGCGCCGAACCGGCGGACCCGCGACATCTTCACGAACGGGCGGGCAACGGAATTCACGAAGACCGGCACCACCGGTTTGGCCGCTACATCGCCCTGATAGAGAATTTCCATCGGCTGGACCGCGCCGTGGTCCACCACCATCTGCCGTGAGATCGCCACATCGAGATCGCGCTCGTGGACGAATTCGGCCAGTTCCTCCGCGATACCCGCCGGGACGGTGAGCTCACCGGCGAAGGAACCGTAGTCGCCGGCGCCGCGGGCGGTGAAACCGATGCAGAACGGCGGCATGAGGTCGTAGAAGAACCCGTTGTAGTGGTCCGGTCCGAAGTTGACGACGATATCGGGGTCGAAATCGGCGACGAAGGCACGGGCGTGGGCGAAGGCCGCTTCCACCGCCGCTTCGGTTTCGGCGGGCGGATGGGTGTGGTGCAGCAGCGGACTGTGGGACATACAGACGAGCGCCTGCGGCATGACGGTATTCCTTTCCCGGCGGCCTCGCCGTTATCGCCCGGCGCCGTGCGAGGTCAGGAACCGGGTGACGACGGCGTTGAAGTCCTCCGCGCGCTCGACCTGCGACCAGTGCCCGCAGCGGCTGAAGATATGGGCGTCCGCCTCCGGGATCACGGTGAGTAGATCCCAGGTGCGCGAGACCGGGATGACGACATCCTGGACACCGTGGACGAGCAGCACCGGGACGGCCAGCTGGGCAAGTACGCCGAAATCCAGAGGTAGTTCGTGCCGGTCGCGGTCGCGAGCGGCCACGACCTGGGCGAGCCGGTCGGAGGCGGTGTCGTTGAGTGCGGACCGGTAGCGCAGGGTCACCAATTCGTCGGTGACCAATGATTTGTCGAAGACGAACTTTTCGAGCGTGTTACGGATACCCGCCTCGGTGAGCGTGGGCTTGGCATGCTGGGCGAGCGCACCCGTCAGCTGGGCGCCACCGGTACCCATGGAGACGATGCCGAGCAGCCGGTCGGGGAAATCGATCGCGAACTGCAACGCCACCCAGCCGCCGAGCGAGTTCCCGACGATCCACGTTTTCTCGATCCCGAGGGCGTCGAGGACTCGCACGGCATGCCGGACCCATTCCCGGATGCCGTAGGCAGTTCCGTCGGCGACGACGGTCTGGCCGTAGCCGAGGGAGTCGATCGCGACACAGCGGCCCACCTTGCTCAGTTCGGGAAGGTTGAGCCACCAGTTCGCGGCGGCGGTCACGCCTGTACCGGAGCCGTGCAGGAACAGGACCGGTGCGCCTTCTCCCAGCTCGTGATAATGCGTGAGCTCACCGGGGGCGGTTTCGATCCACCGGTCGTCGAGGCCGAAGAACGGGTCGGTGCGGTAGTCCGGGATTCGGGTATCGGACATCGGAGATTCCTATCGTTGGTCTATACGAGCGGCGCGCGGTCAGCGGGTCGCGGGCTCCGCGTTGTCATCCAGGTCGCGGTCCTTGGTTTCGCGGCCGAACGACACCGCCACGATCGTGACCACGGCGGCACCGATGAGGTACAGCCCGACCATCGAGAACTGCTGCCAGCCGGAATCCGCGACATTGTTGCGGCCGAGGTCCCAGAGCGAGGCGGCGATGAACGGGGTGAAACCGCCGACGGTGGCGCCCAGCTGGTAGGCAAGGCCCGCACCCGTATAGCGGGCGTCGGTACCGAACATTTCCGAGACATAGGCCGCCAGCGGGCCGTACATCGAGGCCTGGAGCAGCGAATTTCCCAGGATGAACCCGGCGAGCACCAGTGCGACGCTGCCGCTGCCGAGCAGCATGAGCAGCGGGTAGGTCAGCACGATCGACACCACGCCCCCGGCGATCAGCACGGACCGGCGGCCCAGGCGGTCGGACAGGTGCGCGAAATAGCCGATGGTGAAGATATGGACGAGGGCAGCGGCGGATTTGCACAGCAGTACCGCGGTGGCACTCACGCCGGTTCCGGTCGCCATGGAAATGGCGAAGGTGGCCATGAAGGTCTGAAAGGCCAGCGCCCCGACCGCAGCGGTGGCGGCCAGCAGAAGCGGTTTGCGGAATTTCCGCAGGACGGTGAACAGTGCGATTTCCCGGTCGGCCTTCTTCTCCGCGGCGCGTTTCTGCGCTTCCAGGAACAGCGGAGATTCGGAGACCTTCAGGCGGATGAACAACCCCACCACCACGAGCAGCGCCGAGAGCAGGAACGGGATACGCCAGCCCCACGACAGGAACTGCTCGCGCGGCAGCGTGGTGAACGCCGCGAAGACCAGCGTTGCCATCAGCGCGCCGGCGGGCCCGCCCATATTCGCGAACGAGGCCGAGAAGCCGCGCTTCTTCGCCGGTGAATGTTCCAAGGCCATCAGCGCCGCGCCGCCCCATTCACCGCCGACGGCAAGGCCCTGCACGATACGCAGGACGACCAGCAGGATCGGGGCCGCGGCGCCGATCTGGGCGCTGGTCGGCAGGAGACCGATCAGGCAGGAGGCCACGCCCATCATCACCATCGTGGTGACGAGGGTGGCTTTGCGGCCGATGCGGTCGCCGAGGTGACCGAAGATGATCCCGCCCAGCGGCCGGGCGAGGTAGCCGACCGCGAAGGTCGCGAATGAAGCGGCCAGGGCGACGGCTTCGCCCTGGTTGCTGAAGAACAGGGGGCCGAATACGAGACTGGCGGCGGTGCCGTACAGCAGGAAGTCGTAATACTCGATGGCCGAGCCGAGAAAACTGGAACTGAGTACGCGCCGGTACTCACGTTCCCGCGCCTTCTCGTCGGGCACGGCCGGATCGCTTTTTACGGTCATAGTTCTAATCCATCTTCATTGATGCAAGACAGGGCATACGGACGGAATTGTCCCCGGTTATTTCCGAGCTACCCCGATGGTTATACATTTCCCGAATCGTCTAATTCGAATAGTTGACACCGGTCTATTGTTTCATTACCGCATTTCCATCACGTATTCGGTGTCCCCGTCGTCCGCGCCGGTAATTTGCCGGACCCACATGTTTCCCAATACCCTTGGGAAGCGGCATCGGCGCCCACCACCGGCCACGACCACTTTCGCCGGTGCAATACGCGCCGCAGGAGGAGAGCGCATGTACGGGAAAGGCTTCGGTGCCGACCGCCGGGATATCGACTCCAAATTGCTGAGAACCTTCGTCGAAGTGGCCCGGGAATCCAGTTTCACCCGGGCCGCGGGGCATCTCGATGTCACCCAGCAAACGGTCAGTAGCCATATCAAAAGCCTCGAAAGCATCCTGGGCACAAGCCTGTTCGAACGCCACAGCGGCGGCGTGAGCCCGACGCCGGCCGGTAACGAGATCCGCGCCTACGCGGAACAGGTTCTGCTGGCCGTGGAAGCCCTGTTCGAGCGGGCGTCCGGAAACGACCGGCCCATCCGGCTCGCCGAGATCCGCAACCGCAAGATGATGCAGGAGATCTGGCGTGAACACCGCCGGCATCATCCCGAGCACCGGGCAAGTTTCATGGACCTCACCGGCGACGAGCAGGTCACCGCGCTCATGAGCGGCCATATCGACGTCGCGATGCATACCGCGACCCGGGTGGAACCGAATCTCAGCCAGGCACTGCTGCGGCTGGACCCGGTCAAACTGTTCCATATCCGCGATCTCGACGATCCCGCCCTCATCGGGCGCCGGGTCGGATACACCGCGGTGGGCGCGCGGTTCTCCAGCTGGCAGCGGTTCTGCATGCATCTGGCCCCGGAATTCCGGGCAACCCTCGAGCTGGTCCCGCACGACATCACCATGCTGGAAGCCATCGGCCAGCAGATGATCCAGGGCGATGTCCCGCCGGTGCTCGTTCTGGAGGGTATGCAGGAATACGCCGAAACCGACCATTTCTACTTCCGCTACCTCACCGATATCCAGCCCTACTACCCGTGGGCGATCTCGATCCGCCGCGACGAACGACGACCCGAAGTGCGGGCCTTCTTCGACAGCGCTCTCGAATTCCGTTCGGCCCGCGGCTGGCTGGCTCCGATTCGCCCGGAGGTGCCGCAGTGGCTGCCGCCGGATCTCGTCGAGGACGCCGCGGCATATTTCGATCCCGCCACCGGATTCATCGTGGTATGACACGGCCGTCATACGACTTCCTCCCGGCATTCCGCGAGGGACGCTCCCCGTCCGACCAGTCGGCGCATCCGGCCGAGATTCTTCGGCTGATCGATCAGCAGGGCACCGGTGATCCGGTCCGGGTTTCCGAATGTCCCCACACAGCTCATCGAGTCGAGCGCACCGTGCAGCACCTGGAAGGGAGCGGTGGTGTCGATTTCGCCGAGAACCTGGAATTTGTGGTGGTACTGGTCGGACCAGAAGTAATCGGGCACGCTGACCGGCCGAGCGGTTCCGGCCTTGCCGGCGATACCGGCAGCGACCGTCTTGGCCTGCGCAACAGCTTTCGCCCAGTGCCCTTGGGCGCCCCGGACGACATCGCCCGCCGCCCACACCCGGGCACCGGCGCAGCCGCGCTCGTCGACTGCTACACCACGGGGGTCGTGCAGCTCGCTGCCGGCCAGCCAATCGACCTGCGGGACGGCACCCACCGCGACCAGCACGGCCTCGGTAACGATCACCGTCCCGTCGCCGAGCCGGACACCTTCCACAGCGTCGCGGCCGACGAGTTCCGTCACCTCGATGACCGGCCGGATATCGACCCCTTGCGCGGCGTGCAGATCGCGTACGGCGTGCCCCACCTCCAGGCCGAGGACTCCGGCGAGCGGTAGCGGTTCCCGCAGGAGCATTGTGACTTCCACGCCCATCGACCGGGCCGATGCGGCCACTTCGGTACCGATGAACCCACCACCGACCACGACCAGCGACCGTGCGCCGCTCAGGGTTTCGCGCAGCGTGCGGGCGTCGGCGAGAGTGCGGAGTTCGTGCACGCCCCGCATCGGCCGGTACCAGGCCGGGCGGCGGCAGCGCGCGCCTGTGGCGATGACGAGATCGTCGAACGGCACCGATTCACGACCGGCGAGGTCGAGCGTCCGGCGTTCGAGGTCGACCCTGCGCACCCGGGTATCGATCCGGAGATCGATATCGTGACCACTGATCTCGTCGCCTGTGCACAGCGCGAGCGAATCCTCGGTGTCCTCTCCCGACAGCACCCCCTTGGACAGCGGCGGCCGGTCGTAGGGCAGCGCCGGTTCGTCGCCGATCAGTGTGATGGGACCGTCGTAACCTTCGGCGCGCAGGTCGAATGCGGTACGCAGCCCGGCGAGCGACGCACCGGCCACGACAACACCGGCCGGCATGTCACACCCCCGCCGTCAGTTTGATGGCCAGTGCGGGGCAGGCGTCCGCGGCGTCGCGGATCTCGGCGCCGGGAACCTGCGCGGCGGTCGGCAGCACGACTGCCTTCCCCTCGTCGTCCAGGTCGAAGACGTCGGGCGCGAGGATTGTGCAGATGGCATGACCGGCGCATTTCGGGCGGTTGATTTCGATTTCCATAGTTGCTCCCGTTTCAGTTCACGGTCACCGCGGCGTGCAGCGCGGCCGGATCGCGGCCTTCGCCGAGGGCATCGCCGAAGGCCCGGTCGAGTTCGCCGAGGCCGTAGGTGCGTTCGCACAGGCGGGCCGGCCGGGGATCCGCGGCGAGCCAGGCGAAGGCCGCGGGAACGGCCCAGCTGGACCGGCCCCAGAGTCCGCGGACCGTCAGTTCCTTCTGGACGACGAGGTCGGTATCGACCAGCGGTTGCGCGGCGCCTCGTTTCATCCCGCCCCACAGCACACGGCCGCGCGGGGCGGCGAGGCGAATACCCGCCTCCACCGGCTGCGCGCTGCGCGGTGTCATATCCAGGACGACATCCGGGTTCCCGCCCAGCGCCGCGAGCACGCCGCGTTCGACGTCCTCGGTCCCGGCCGTCACGGTGTGGCAACCGAGTTCGCGGGCCAGGGCGAGCCGGCCGCTGTCCTGTCCGGTCCCGACGACCACCACTTCGGCGGCGCCGAGGCGCTGGGCCGCCAGGGCGGAGGCCAGTCCGTGCTGCCCTGGCCCGAATACCGCGACCCGCTCTCCTGGACGCACGTCCGCGGCGTCCCTCATCCACGCCAGGCCGTTGGAGAGCGGAATGTAGAGCGTCGCGAGCTCATCGGACACGCTGTCGGGCACCGGATGCAGCTGGGTGCGGGGATGCAGGTACATGTATTGCGCGAATCCGCCCCACAGGCTCGGCGCGGTACCCACGGAGGTGTACCCGTACCTGATGCCGGAGCGCGCGCACAGCCGCTGGTCGCCGGAACGGCACAGCGGGCAGGACATACAGGGAATGGCTTCCTCGACGGCGACCCGGTCGCCCGCACCCACGCCCCACAGTTGCGCCGCCGCGGAACCGATTTCGGCGATCCGGCCGACGACCTCGTGGCCGAGGATCACCGGTCCGCCGTGTTTCTTCTCGCCGAGATAGCTGGCGAGGTCGCTACCGCACAGCCCGGTCGCCGCAACCTCCAGCAGTGCGTCGTGCTCGCTCAGCTCCGGGCGGGCGAACTGCTGCGTCTCCAGAGTCCGGGGGGCGGTGAGTACACGGGCCGAGATATCAGCGGCGGGCATGATCTGCGCCTTCCTGCGTATCGTCGTACGCGTAGATACCGATCTGAAGCAGTTCGGCCCGCCGTTCCTCCGGCCACAGGCACAGGCCGGCCAGTTCGATGGGGTCGAGGTAGGTCGCGGCGCCGGTTTCCCGGTCCTCGACCAGCAGCCGGGCGCCGCAGCGGGTGTGTTCCAGGGTGAGCCGGATATTGGCGAATTCGTTGCGCAGCGTTATCCGGGGCGGACCGCCGACTGCCGGGGCGCCGCCCATCACAACAGGAAGGTGAGGTTGCCCAGCGGCCCCTCACTCCCGAGCAGCTGTACCTTCTTCGCCGCGATACGCCAGGTCCCCGCCGCCCCGGTGAGCCAGTAGGTGTACCGGCCGGTGTATTCGGTGAAACGTTCCGATCGGTACTCGGTGAGCCGGAACGGCGCGGTGACGACCTCGTCGAAAGGAGCCGCCGGAGCCCAGCCGTCGGCGACGGGCTTCGCCGGCTGCCCCAGCATCCGCACGGTCTGCGAGGCGGGGTCCTGCGCGTGCAAATCGCCGCCGGTCAGCCGGGACACCCGCTCGGCGAGCCGGGGCAGATCGTCGTAGACGAGGTTGACTTCGTTCAACGGCTCCGGCGCGTCCCAGCGGTAAGGTGCCCAGTACCGCGACTCCGGCGCGAACAGCAACAGCCATTCCTCGTACCGGCGCTCGTCCAGCAGGAGGTTTTCGTGGTGGATCAGGTCGGGGGCAGACATATCGTTCCCGTTCACGCGTCGTCGTCCATCAGCTCGGCCCAGCGCGCCCATTCGGCCCGCTGCGGCAGCTCGTCGGTGATATGCGCGGAGACCACATCACCCTGGGGGTTCTCGCGATGCTTCCCCCGGCTGAGCAGCAGCCATTCGGTGTCGCTGCCTACGCCCACCGAGACGCGGCGGAACATCTCACCGTCATCGGGCACCCCGAATCCGGCAGCGGAATAGAACAATTCGTGATTCCGCATCCGCAGCTGATTGATTCCGTCGGGCACCCCGTCGACAGCCAGCGGTGTGTAGTGCACGACGGTTTCGTCCACCGAAACCGGACGGATCTCGCGGATGTGCAGACCGATCAGCTGAAGGTTCGGGAAGACTGTCAGGTTGAATCCGGGACTGGTCGAATTGGCCAGTAGCCGGTTCATTTCCTCTTCGGACAATTCCTTCCGGAGTTCGGCCACGATATCATCCACATCCGGGGATGCCCGGTACCGTTCCGCGTAATGGTCGGTGGCGGTGTTGCGCTGGTCCAGCAGCGTATGCCCGCGCCCCAGGCTGAGTGATTCCGCCGCGGCGGAACCATCCATATAGGAGCCCAGCCCTTCTTCACCGGTGCGCTCCGCCATCACCCGGAAGAACGACCGGTGCGCGAAGTTCGGATGATAGCCGTCGCAGCCGTTCTCCAGCTGATACTTCCAGTTTCCGCCGTACCGGATCTTCTGTGTCCCGTATGCGGCCGCGAGGGGCCGGCCCGCACCCTGGGCGACGAACAGATCGATATATTTCTTCGCCTCACCCAGATGTTCGTCGAGCGGTTCCACCTCGGGGTTCAGCGAGACGAACACGAAATCCTGGTAAAGCTCGACCCTCGGCAAGGACTGGAGACCGAGCTGGGATTTGTCCAGCTCCTGGTAGGCATCCGGATAGGTCACGCCGACCAGCTCGCCACTGTTGCGGTAAGTCCAGCCGTGATACTCACAGCGGAAGAACCGCGCATTACCCTTCGGCGCCTGACAGACACTGGCGGCCCGGTGCCGGCACCGATTCTGCAATACCCGGATTTCTCCGTCCGCACCGCGAACCACGATAACCGGGCGCCCGGCCACTTCCGTGGTCTTGTAATCGCCGGGCTCGGGAACTTCCGACGCGTGGGCAATGTAAAGCCAGGTGCGTTCGAAGATCCGGTTCATTTCGGCTGTATACAGATCGGGATCTGTATAGGCGGACTTACGGACGAGACCGTTTTCCAGGTCGACGAATTCCATGGCGGAGACAGAGACTGTACTCATTCGTAATCGCTCACTGATTCCTTCTCGAAATGCAGAAAAACCTGCGGAAATCGCCCGGGGCTGTGGGCTTCTTTCGCTGATGTGAGCACGGTAACAATATGCCGCCGCGGCGTTCCAACAGGAAGCCGGTGTGACCCACAACAAATCGTTGTGGGGCCTGGCAGCGTCGCCGGGTGCCGCACCCCGCAGGCGGAGCTCGCCTGGAGAAATGCGAAAACCCCAGCCCTCCGGAGAGGGCTGGGGTTGCAGGAGTGACGCACGGGCCCACCGTCCATCCCGGCCGACCACGTGAATCGAGCGCCCGCTCACAGGCCGGTACCCTGTTCACCCTCGCCGGAGCACGGTCCCCTGTTCACCGGCGAGGGCCACTGTGTCCTGTACGCCCCGCCGAGTAGGGGCGGGGCTCAGTGTTTGTTTCGCTTCGTCGTGGTCGTCTTCTTCTTGGATTTGCCGTCGCCGTCGCTGTCAGGTTCCCATTCGTACCCGGGTGTGCCTTTTTCGCAGTAGGAATCGGCGACCTTTGTATCGGTGGCATCGAATTCACACCAGCGGTCGCTGCTGCAGGCGGCCGAACCCAGGCCGGCGGCGAGGGCGATAACCGCGGTGCCGGTGACGGTGCGCAGACGGGTTCCGGAAAACAAGATGTTTCTCCTATGAGAGTTACCGATAGTGCGAAATGCCGGCGGGCGGCGGATCAGGACGACAGCCGGAGCCGGGCCAGTACGGCCCGGTGATCCGAGCCTGGGATGGTGAGGGTCTCTATGTTGTCGGTGGTTCCGTCGGCCACCAGGATGTGGTCGATACCGATCACCGGGCCCCAGGATCGATCGTTCGGATAGGTGAGCATCCGGCCCGCGCCCGCCTGTTCCGCCGCGGCCTCGAAACGTCCGCTCACGAGCTTGCGGAAGGCGGCGTGATCGCTGGTGGCGTTGAAATCGGCGCCGACGACCGCCGGTCCGCCGGTGGACTCCAGAATGGTTGCGACGGCCGCCAATTCCTTGTGCCACACCCGGTGGTCGATATTCGGCGGCAGCGGATGGAACGCGAAAACCGCGACCGGGCCGATCGCGGGGTGGGTGAACGTGGCCGACAGGTTGGCCATGACGAATTCCTGGTGGCGGACGGTATCCGACAGCGGGAACCGGCTGTAGATACCGGTTCCGCCGCCACCGAGGCCCGGGTCCAGGTAGTGGTACGGGAGCACTGCGTCGATACCGGAAACCGTCAGCATCGACACCGAATCCGGGGTGAGTTCGTCGACCGTGAGGATATCGACCTGCTGCTCCCGGACGGCTGCGACGACCGCACCGGTATCGGCCCCGCCGAAAAGCAGGTTCGTCTGCAATACAGTCAGTTCGGTGCCGGTGGCGGCGTTGCTGTCCGGAACGTACAGCGGGACCTGGGTCCACAGCACACCGGTCAGCACGATTCCGGCCGCGACGGCGCTGCGCCAGCCCCGGGCGAACAGGAACAACAGCAGGGCCGCCAGCGCACCCAGCATCAGGTACGTCGCCCCGGACGCGAGCAGGATGAGCTCGCGCCGCTGCCAGCCGCCCAGGTATAGCGCGATCCCGGCCAGCGCGGCGAACAGCGCACACCATCCCGCGGCGAGCAGTACCCGGCGGAACACCCCATGCGTCATACCGCTCAACCTATCCGCTGCGGTTGCGGAAACCTTTCCGCGGCCTTGCACCCGTCTCCGCAGCCGGGCAACGATATTCAACGAATGCGGCCATGCGCGAAGTGCTTATCCGAGGGGATACGACTGCCGCGCCCGGCCACGGTGGCACGCGGGCAGGCCGATGCGATGGTCTGCGGGTGCTCACGTGGCAGCCAATCCACGCAGAACGAGATCGACGTGGTGGGTGAGGGCGCGTGTATCGGAAGCGGGGACCAACTGGGCGATACGGATCAGTCCGAGTAGCTGATAGGCGATATCGGTGGCAGTCACGTCCGGGGCGAGGCTGTGGTCTGTGCGCGCGCGATGGACGGCCTCCCGGCCGATTTCGGTGAGATGTGCGAGGCAGCGTTCCAGGTCCGCGTTCGAAGGGGGGCCGGCAGCCAATAGGTCGATCATCGCCTGGTTCCCGAGGAGCTGCGTGGTTGTGGCGGTGAAGAGCATGCGGAGGCCCGCCAGGGCGGACATCCCGTCCGGAAGCCCCGCGCCGGCGAGTTGGTCGAGGTCGGTCCCGGTGACGGCCTGCACGAGGCTCTCGCGGGTGGGGAAATGGCGGTAGAGGGTGCCGATACCGACGCCGGCCGCGGCGGCGATGGCGCGCATATCCACCGATATACCGCTGTCCCGCAGCGCGATACGTGCCGCGGTGAGGATTCGTTCGCGGTTGGCGACGGCATCACGCCGTGGTTTCCGATCCGCTGCCACCGCCCCACTATAGCCAACCGGAACATTCGTTCCGCTCGAGGTACGCTAATCCGGAACCGATGTTCCGGAAAGGGTGTGGACATGCGGACAATCGTCATCACCGGCGGCACGGACGGCATGGGCAGAGCGCTCGCCCGGCACTACCTCGCCGCAGGCGACCGTGTCGTCGTTATCGGCCGTGATCAGGCAAAATTCGAGGCACTACGGGACGCAGTGGGGTCGCGAGCGGACCTGGGCTCCGCCGCGGTGCACGCCCCGTTCATCGCGGCCGACCTGTCGTCGATCGCCGATACCCGTCGGGTCGTCGAGCAGGTGCGGCGGGAGCACGAGCGTATCGACGCGCTGGTACTCGCGGCGTCGTTCATCCGGCAGCGCCGACAGCTGACGAACGAGGGATACGAGGGATCGTGGGTGCTCTTCTTCGTATCCAAATACCTGTTCGTCACCGGGCTCGCCGACCGCCTACGATCGGCCGCGCGGCCGATCGTGGTGAATACGGCGGTCCCCGGGGCCCGCGCCGATGCCATCGACTTCGATGACCCCGGTATGAGCCGGGGCTTCACCTTCACCCGCTCCAATGCGCAGCAGCGGCGAGCCAATGAACTCCTGGGCCTGCTCGCCACCGCGGACGATCCGCGCCTCGCCTACGTGACGTGGGGACCCAGCGGGCTGGTCAGAACCAGTTTCGCCGGCGAGGTGGGGCCGGGAATGAAGATCACTGCCGCGATCCTGGGCACCCTCGTGGGTAAACGCCCGGATATCGCGGTGCGCCCGATCATCGACCTGATCGACGCTCCTGCACCGGGACGGGCCGCCTACCGTGGCACGAAGCCCGCACCGCTCGTCACGACCGAACACGACCGAGCGGATAGCGCGCGGCTCACCGCGCTGATCGAACGCGACTTCCAGTGAGGAGCGTCAGGCGCGGGCACGAATCTCGGGCGGACCGGATCACGCCGGGTCGAGCGCGCTCAGTCTGCCACGGCGACGGGCTCCGATCGCTCGACCGGGGCCGGGTGGGCACGTAACAGAATCAGGCCGAGCAGAGCCGCGGCGAGACTGAAACCGGCACTCACCCACGCGCCCACCGAGACCGCGTCGGTGAAAGCCGTTTTCGCGACGTCGGCATAGCCGAGTTCGAAGGCCGCGCCGATGGATTCCCGGGCCGCCGCGGGGGCCTCGCCCGGCATCTGGGCGGTGAACACACCGGCCAGCACACTGCCCAGAATCGCGATACTGAGGGCCATCCCCACCTGCTGCAGCGTGTCGTTGAGGGCCGATCCCACGCCCGCGTGCCGCAGCGGAATGGTGTTCATGATGGCGGCATAGGCGGCCGGACCGGCCAGACCGCCGCCGATTCCCATGGCCAGCATGCTGACCAGCACCCACAGATACCCGTAGCCGACGGCGAGGATGGTGAACGCCAGGGCCATGACGGTCAGACCGGAGACGATGAGGGTTTTGTTCGGGAGGTTCTTGCCCAGGGTGGCGCCGATACCGTTGAACACCGCTCCGGCGAGCGCATAGGGCAGCAATGCCAGGCCGGCTTTCATGGGCCCGTAGCCGAGGACGAACTGCAGGTACTGGGTGAGCATCAGCATCACCGCGCCCATCCCGAACACCATCAGCAGTACCGTGGCGCAGGTGCCGGTGAAATCCCGGTTGGCGAACAGGCCCAGCGGCAGCATCGGATGTTCCTGCCGCCGTTCCCACAGCACGAACGCGACCGCCGACCCGGCGGCTAGCGCCAGGCCGGCGATATTCCATTCCCTTTCGATGATCAGGTAGACAGTGGACCCCAGAGCGACCACCGACAGCACCACGCCCACCAGGTCGATGCGACGTTGGTCGCCGGTGGTTTCCGGCATGAGGACGAGGGCGGCGACGATGGCCAGTACGGCCACCGGAATATTCAGTAGGAACACCGATCCCCACCAGTAGTGCTCCAGCAGCAGGCCACCCAGGACGGGTCCGGCGACGATGCCGAGGATCGACACGGTGGACCAGGCGGCAAGGGCCATCCGGCGTTCGGTTTCGTCGAAGGTGGTCATCAGGATGGACAGCGTCGAGGGCATGAGCAGCGCGCCGCCGAGGCCCATCACCGCGCGGGCGGCGACCAGCTGCCACGGTTCGGTCGCCACTACTGCCGCCAGCGACCCCATCGCCAGCACGACCAGGCCGAGTATCAGCATCCGTCGGCGCCCGAACCGGTCCGAGAGGCTTCCTGCGGTGAGCAACAGGCCGGCGAAGACCAGGACGTAGGAGTCGAGGATCCACTGGATATCGGCGGGGGTCGCGTCCAGTTCACGGATCAGTGAGGGGATCGCGATATTGAGCACGGTGCTGTCGATCATGAGCACCAGCAGGGATAGGCACAGCGCCGCGAGGATCAGCCAACGGCGCGGGTCTCGTGCAGTGTTCGATTTCACTCGCACACTGTACGATGAAATCGCACAGTGTGCGAGTCAGGTTAGGATCGACTCGTGGCCAAAAAGTTCGATTCCGTATGGACCCGCGCACCCCGGCAACCCAAAACCTCCGGCCTGACCAGGGAGCAGATCGTGCAGGCCGCCATCGCCCTGCTGGACGAGGAAGGTCTCGATGCGCTGAGCATGCGCAAACTCGGCGCGCGCCTCGGCGCGGGCGCCACCAGCCTGTACTGGTATGTGGCGAACAAGGACGAACTGCTCGAGCTCGCCCTCGACGAGTTCTGGGGTCTGGCCGACGACGGCGGCGGGCTGGACCGGCCCGGCGAACTGCGCGAATCACTGACCACCTACGCCTACAATCTGCGGGCCGTACTGCTCGCCCACCCGTGGGCGGCCGCCCTCATCGGCAGGCTCCCGAGCTTCGGGCCCCGCGCGTTCCGGCTCGGGGAACAACTGCGCCGGATATTTCACGAGGCCGGTTTCCGCGAGCTGGACGTGTACCTCGCGGGCGGCACCGTGAACAGTTACGTGCTCGGTCAGGTTGTCCCGATGATCGCCATGGAGAAGACCCACGCCGGCCCGGTCCGGGGGGCCGAGGTGCTGGAAACAATGGAGGAGCTGGCGGCGGGCTATCCGGAAATGCGCGCCGACTACCACACTGTGATGCCCGAGGATTCGACGGTCGGCCAGGCAATCGGCTTCGACTTCGGGCTGATCTGTGTACTGGACGGGCTGGAAAACCGGCTGCGTGCGCAGTCGAACGTCGATAGCGTTTCCGGCGCAGCCGATACCACCGGACCGGCGTGAGACTGTTCCGGTCCGCCACCGCCGGAAGGATTTCATGCGCACCGACGACGATTTCGTTGCCCACGTCGCCGACCGCCTGGCCGCTCTGCCCGGGGTAGTCGCCGTTTCGCTCGGCGGTTCCCGGGCGCAGGGCACACACGAACCGGACAGCGACTGGGATTTCGCCCTCTACTATCGCGACCATTTCGACCCGGCCGGCTTGCGCGCCGTCGGCTGGCCCGGTGAAGTGTCCGAACTCGGCTCTTGGGGCGGGGTCTTCAACGGCGGCGCCTGGCTGACCATCGACGGCCGCGCCGTCGATGTGCACTACCGCGATCTCACAGTGATCGAGTACGAACTCGCCGAGGCCGAACAGGGCCGATTCCGCTGGGAGCCGCTGGCGTTCCATCTGGCGGGTATTCCCAGCTACCTGGTGGTGGGTGAGCTCGCCGTATCCCGGGTGTTACGCGGTGAGCTGCCGAAACCCGGGTTTCCGGAGGCGATGCGAACGGTGGCCCCGCCGATCTGGCGGCGACAGGCCGATCTCGGGCTGCGCTACGCCCGCGCTGCGTTTGCGCCACGCGGCCGGGTCACCGAAACCGCCGGCGCCCTGGCCACTGCGGCAATGCAGACGGCACACGCGATTCTGGCAGCTCGCGGCGAATGGGTGACCAACGAAAAGCGCCTGCTCGAAGGCGCCGGTCTGCGCGAGATGGACGCGATCATCGCCCGGTTGACCCCGGATCCGGATGTACTCGCGGAACAGATCGACGCCGCCCGGCAGATACTGGAAAGCGCCGAGACGCTCGAACCGGCCACCGGACACTGATTTCCGCAGGTGGGTGCTGCTGAACGTCCGCAGATAACGATGCGGTCTCTCCAAGATCGAACATCACAGCTTCGGTACCAATGGTCTTCCGGGTTGGGCACAGCGGCGTGTCGCCCCTAGGCTCGCTGAGGGCCGGATATCGGCCCGGACTGTCGCGGCTCGCCGGCTGCGCAACATCGGCCGAGTGACAACTAGACCCCGGAGAAGGATGAGGATGAAAAAGATCGTCGTGACCGCCACCGCGGTTTTCCTGCCCCTCGTCTTCGCAGGCCCGGCCGTTTCCGAACCCACCCCGGTGGAACCGGGCCCGCCCGCCGCGGTACTCGCCGAACCGGTGGCCAGCGGTCCCTTGGGCACCACTTTCCCGATTCGCACGGGTGGCGATATGGCAGTGACGGTCCATCCGTCCGAGGCCGAGGTCGCGCCCCGCACGGAGAGGGGCTCAGTGCTCGTCTTCGATGTCAGCGCCGAACAGACCGCGGGTAAGCCCTACTTCCTGCCGACCCTGGACCTGCGGCTGATCACCACGAACGGCGATATGGTCTATCCGCTCGCCGGTGTTCCCGGTGAGTATCCCGGCGGGTTCGTGGAACCGGAACAGCCGCGCAACGGATTGGTTGCCTTCGAGCTCACCGAACAGCAGCAGCCCGAGGAGATCGTCTTCGCCACCAACGACGATTTCGTTCAGGGCGCCTGGACTCTCTGACGACCCGCTCCGCCGGATATCTCCGTCGAACGGCCGCCGGACGCCTCGTCGGCGGGTACCTGCTGCGTGATGACAAGCCGGTCTGTCACGACGGGACATCATCAAGATCGAGTACTACGCCTTCGGCAAGATCACAGCCACCGGGTTCGGTCCGCCCGGGACAGGGCATACCCTCGCTGTAGGCTGTCCCGCACGCGTATGAGCGATTATGCGTAAGGCGTATGGCCGTGCGGTATCAGCGTTTCCAGGCGTCGCGGCGAGCCGGCCGGTTCGCCCGTCGGCCCGGAAATCGAGTAACCAGTGCCCGGTAGCGACCGAAACCGCGAAGGATGCACCATGAGAAAGCTGATCGCCGCATTCGCAATCGCCCTTCCAGCCCTGTCCGGAGCCCCGGCTGTGGCCGCTCCCGACCCCGCCGAACCACCACCACCGCAGGTAGAGGTCCGCGCCGAGCAGCCCACCGAAGCGGTGCCACTGGGCACACCCATCCAGGTTCAGAGCGTGGGCGCCATGGACATCACCGTCCGGGCATCCGATCAGGCCATGCCGCCTCGGATGAACGACGCGAGCGTTGTCGTCTATGACGTCGAGGTCGAAGCCCTGGGCGAAACGGCAGGTATCGGCCCGTACGACCTGAACCTGGCCACCGCCGGCGGCGATAACCTCGGCGCGCTCGCCGATATCCCGGGCGGATTGCAGTTCGGGCTGCTGGATCCCGGCGAAATACGGCGCGGACTGGTGGCATTCGAACTGCCGCACGGACAGGAACCCGTGGCGATAGTCTTCGCAACCGGTAACGGCTACATCCAGGGCACCTGGGCTGCGTGAGTCCGGGCCCTGCCCGGGTCCTGACTACACGCTCACCACAAGGACTCGTCCGGTGCATGGATAATCCGGGTGGAGTCTTGCCGCGGATCCAGCGCACCGGACCCGCTTGCACGGCATCAGGAAGACCACGACCGAACCGGTGCCGGCGGTATCGGGCCTGCGTGCCGCAGACTGCGGTAGCCGCCTTCGACGGACCGGCCGGCTACTCCAATTCGCCCTCGGCCTCCAGGTAGATCTGACGCAACCGGTCCAAGGTTTCGGTATCCGGCTCGGCCCACATCTTCCGTTCGGCGGCTTCGAGCAGGCGTTCGGCGATACCGTGCAGCGCCCACGGATTGGACTGCTCCATGAACTTGCGGTTCGTCTCGTCGAAAACATAGCTTTCCGCGAGCTTCTCGTACATCCAGTCGGCGACCACATCGGTGGTGGCGTCGTAGCCGAACAGGTAGTCCACCGTGGCCGCCATCTCGAATGCGCCCTTGTAACCGTGGCGGCGCATGGCTTCGAGCCAGCGAGGATTCACCACGCGGGCGCGGAACACCCGGGTCGTTTCCTCCGAAAGGGTGCGGGTGCGTACCGAATCCGGGCGGGTGCTGTCACCGATATAGGCCTCCGGGTTCTTCCCGGTCAGCGCCCGCACAGTGGCGACCATTCCGCCGTGGTATTGGAAATAGTCGTCGGAATCGGCGATATCGTGTTCGCGGGTATCGGTGTTCTTCGCGGCTACAGTGATCCGCCGGTAGGCGGTGCGCATATCGTCGGCCGCGGGGGCGCCGTCGAGGTCGCGGCCGTAGGCGTAACCACCCCAGGTGGTGTAGACCTGAGCGAGATCGTCATCGGTGCGCCAGCTCTTGGAATCGATGAGCTGCAGTAGGCCCGCGCCGTAGGTGCCCGGTTTCGAACCGAAGATACGGGTGGTGGCACGGCGTTCGTCGCCGTGCTCGGCCAGGTCCGAAAGCGTGTGGGCGCGAACGTAGTTGGATTCCGCGGGTTCGTCGAGTGCGGCGACCAGGCGCACGGCATCGTCCAGCAGGGCCAGTACGTGCGGGAAGGCATCGCGGAAGAAACCGCTGATCCGGACGGTGACGTCGATCCGCGGCCGCCCCAGTTCGGCGAGGTCGACGACCTCGAGCGAGGTGACGCGGCGGCTCGCCTCGTCCCATACCGGGCGCACCCCGAGCAATGCCAGCACCTCGGCGATATCGTCGCCGGAGGTGCGCATCGCGGAGGTACCCCAGACCGAAAGGCCCACCGAGCGTGGATACTCGCCGTGATCGGCCAGGTAGCGCTCCAGCAGCGAATCCGCCATGGCCCGCCCGGTCTCCCAGGCCAGCCGCGACGGAACCGCCTTCGGATCCACCGAGTAGAAGTTGCGGCCGGTGGGCAGGACATTGATCAGCCCGCGCAGCGGCGAACCGCTGGGACCGGCGGGAATGAAACCACCGTTGAGCGCGTGCAGGACACGGTCGATCTCGACCTCGGTCCCGCGCAGCCGCGGAACGACTTCCGTCGCGGCGAATCGCAGCACCGAAGCCACGGCATCCCGATCACCACCGGCTTCACCGAACAGGTTGCCGGCGAACCGTTCGACGAGTTCGTCCACGGCCCCGGGTGACCATTCCGCGGCCTGGAGAGCCACCAGCAGTTCCCGGGCCCGCGATTCCACAGCGTCCACCCGATCGCGGGCTTCGTCACCGGATTCGCTGAGCCCCAGCGCTTCCCGCAGGCCCGGCACCGACATCTCGCCGCCCCACAGCTGCCGGGCACGCAACATGGCGAGCACCAGATCGACCTCGCCCGCCCCCGCCGGCGCGCGGCCCAGGATGTGCAGGCCGTCGCGGATCTGCACATCCTTGATCTCGCACAACCAGCCGTCGACGTGCAGCAGCATATCGTCGAAGACCGCCTCGTCCGGGCGCTCGGCCAACCCCAGATCGTGGTCCATTTTCGCGGCACGCATCAGGGTCCAGATCTGCTGCCGGATGGCAGGGAGTTTCGCCGGGTCGAGCGCGGAAATATTGGCGTGCTCATCGAGCAGTTGCTCGAGCCGGGAGATATCACCGTAGCTCTCCGCCCGAGCCATCGGCGGAATCAGATGGTCCACCAGGGTGGCGTGCGCGCGGCGTTTGGCCTGCGTCCCTTCCCCGGGGTCGTTCACCAGGAACGGGTAGATCAGCGGCAGATCACCGAGCGCCGCATCGGTGCCGCACGCGGCCGACATCCCCAGTGTCTTACCCGGCAGCCATTCCAGGTTGCCGTGTTTACCGAGATGCACCATCGCGTCGGCACCGAAACCGCCCGATTCGATATCGGTGGACAGCCAGCGGTAGGCGGCGAGGTAGTGGTGGCTGGGCGGGAGGTCGGGGTCGTGGTAGATGGCCACCGGGTTTTCCCCGAACCCGCGGGGCGGCTGCACCATCAGCACGATATTGCCGAAACGCAGGGCCGCGATAACGATTTCGCCGCGCGGATCGGCGGAGGTGTCCACATACAGCCCGCCGGGCGGCGGGCCCCATGCCTCGACCACGGCCTCGCGCAGTTCGGCGGGCAAGGTCTCGAACCACGCGGTGTACACCTGGGCGCCGATCCGGATGGGGTTGCCCTCCAGCTGTTCGGCGGTGAGCCAGTCGGGGTCCTGGCCACCGGCGGCGATCAGGGCGTGCATGAGCGCGTCGCCGTCGCCTTCCTCGAGGCCGGGAACCTCGCCTGCCGTGCCGAGATCATATCCGGCCGCGCGGAGCTCACCGAGCAGGGCGATCGCGCTGGCCGGGGTGTCCAGACCGACGGCGTTCCCGATCCGGGCGTGTTTGGTCGGGTAGGCGGAGAGCATGAGCGCCAGCCGTTTCCGCTCGGCCGGGATGTAACGCAGCCGGGCGTGCCGGACCGCGATCCCCGCGACCCGGGCGGCGCGTTCGGGGTCGGGCACATAGGTGGACAATCCGTCGGCGTCGAACTCTTTGAAGGAGAACGGCACGGTGATGATACGTCCGTCGAATTCCGGCACCGCGACCTGCGTCGCGACGTCCAGCGGGGACAGACCGTCGTCGTTCACCTCCCATTGGGCGCGGCCGCCGGTCAGGCACAGGCCCTGCAGAATCGGTACGTCGAGTTCGGCGAGCGCGCCGATATCCCAGGCTTCGTCGTCGCCGCCCGCCGAGGCGGTGGCCGGTTTGGTCCCGCCCGCCGCCAGCACCGTGACCACCAGTGCGTCGGACTGCCGGAGGGTGTCGAGCAGTTCCGGTTCGGCCGTGCGCAGCGACGCACAGTAGATCGGCAGCGGTACCGCCCCGGCATCCTCGATCGCGGTGCACAGGGTATCGATATAGCCGGTGTTCCCTGCCAGATGCTGGGCCCGGTAGTAGACGACGCCGACCGTGGGTTTCTCGGCCACCCGCCCGGGATAGCGCGCGGCGCGGTCGAGTCGGCCCCAGCTGGGCAACTGTACAGGCGGTTCGAATCCGTGTCCGGTGAGCAGGACGGTATCGGACAGGAAGTTGTGCAACTGCCGCAGGTTCTGCGGGCCACCGGCCGCGAGATAGTTGTGGGCATCGGCGGCCACACCGACCGGGACGGTGGAGCATTCCATGAGTTCGGCGTCGGGCGCCATCTCCCCACCGACGGCCACTACAGGAAGGCCGCTGTCACGCAGCGCGGCCAGTCCGTCCTCCCAGGCGCGTTTGCCGCCGAGGATGCGCACGATCACCAGCTCCGCCCCGTCGAGCAGGCCGGGCAGATCGTCCACCAGCAGGCGGGCCGGATTCCCCCACCGGTAGTCGGCGCCGCACGCGCGTGCGCTGAGCAGATCGGTGTCGGAGGTGGACAGCAGCAGAATCACAAGGGTGACCTTCCTGGGGTGACGCGCCCGTCGGGGTTCGGTGTGCTCGCCGGAGAGGGTCTGGCTGTGTCAGTGGCGCGACCGCACCGGAGTTCCACCGGTTTCCTCGTCACCCGTCGAGCGCTCGCATGGTATCGCGGCGGCCGACCGGGTCCGTAGGCACACCGGACAGGCGAGTTCGTGGTCGGGTCGGAAGCCGCCGGTGGTTCCTGGGATTCGGTAGCCCAGACAGCGTCCCGCATGATTGCCAGATATTTGCCCGCGAGAAGTGAGCGAATTTAGAGGAATTCGTTGCGGGAAAATTGGACGCTTGCTATGTTGCCTGGGTCACCATCGGCCGCACCGGCCGTGACCGCCCTCACGGCGTGCAGTCCACGACGGAGAGGGCGCTTCAACCCTCCGAAGGAGATTCACCATGGGTTCGTTGAGCGATCTGCTCATGGCACTGATTCCGGCTCTCGGATCGGCCGTAGCGGGCGACGGTCTCTTCGATGTGTTCCTCGGTTCACTCGAAGCCATCATCGCATGATTCGCGACTGAGCAAACCATTCATTCATCGGAATTCCGCCGGAATTCCGCTTTCCAGTGATACAAGGAGAAACACATGGGATCCCTCATGGAAATTCTGGGCATGGGCACCGCCAGCGCCGGTGGACTCGGCACCAGTCTGGTGAATGCCCTGGTCACACTCAGCGGTGGCACGCCCGCCCCCGGCAAGTAGATCCGGGACCTGACGAGGGGTCCATCCGATATGACGGATGGACCCCTCCGCCATGAGCCATGGCGTACCCCTGCATTCCGTCCGGCCAGGCGCGTTCCGCGGCCGGGCCTCCGCCGGACATTACTTCAGAGGCGCAAATGAATTCACTCCTGCGGGGCCCCCGGCGGGCAGTTGTTCTGCTCGCTTCGGCTGCCCTCCTGTCACTCGGCACCGCGGCTACCACGACCGCCGATCCCGACGCGTCCATCGTCTCCCGCACACCCGGCACCGGACGCTCACTCGAGATCACGGTGCACTCCCCCTCCATGCAGCGCGATATCGCCCTCCAGGTGCTGCGACCGGCCGATACCCGAACGCCTGCGCCCACCCTTTACCTACTGAACGGCGCAGGTGGCGGTGAAGACGCCGCCAGCTGGTCGGCACAAACCGATGCGGCCGGATTCTTCGCGGACAAACACGTGAATGTCGTTATTCCGCTGGAAGGCGCCTTCAGCTACTACACCGATTGGCAGCAGCCCGATGCCGGGTTGGCGGAAAAACTCGGGAACAACGGTCGCAATATGTGGGCGACCTTCCTCACCGAGGAGCTGCCACCGGTCGTCGATGCCGCCTTCGGAACCACCGGCGCCAATGCGATTGCCGGTATCTCGATGGCCGCGACCTCAGTTCTCGACCTCACCATCCGCGCGCCCGAACTGTATCGCGCTGCGGCCGCATACAGTGGCTGCGCAATGACCAGCGATCCACTGGGGCAGGCCTTCGTCACCTTGGTCGTCAGCCTGGGGGGCGGTGACTCCGAGAACATGTGGGGCCCGATCGGTGGTCCGGACTGGCAGGAGCACGACCCCTATTTGCAGGCCGACCGGCTCCCCGATATCCCTATGTACATCTCCAGCGGCAGCGGACTACCCGGCCTGCACGACACAGCGACGGACCCGCGGCTACGCGGGAACGAGAAGATGCTGTGGAACCAGCTGCTGGTCGGCGGCGGGATCGAGGCCGCGGCCGATTACTGCACCCGCGCACTACAGCAGCGCACCCACGAGCTGGGCCGCACCGATATCGTCTTCGAGCTGCGACCGTCCGGGACTCATTCCTGGGGGTACTGGGAGGACGATCTGCATCGTTCCTGGCCACTGCTGGCCGCGGCGCTGGGTACCTGATTCCGGGTCCGCGGGGCGGTATCCGGAAACCCGGCCCTCATCCGAGGGCTTCGACCAGGTCGCGGAACGACTGCGCCAGCAGTTCCCGGTAGCGCTCGGAGTCGGGCATCATCGCCGAATCCGCCTGGAACGTGATCACCAATTCGTCGCCCTGCGAGGAGACGAGATGCCGCAAACCGTCACCGTCCAGAACCGGCAGCACGCCGAATGCGCGCAGCAGCGGAGCACCGCGGAAGGCCAAGCCGTCGCCGGTGGGCGGGACATTGCTGATGGTGGTGTTGCTCAGCGGAATCGAGTCGACTTCGGCGAACGACCGCTGGGCTCGAGCCCAGCCGGCCAGCCGCAACAACCAGGCCGGCGAAGTTTCCACCCGGGCGGCGTACCGCAGAACCGCCGGATCGATATTGCGGCGGCGTTCCCGGCGAACCGATTCCCGGATCGCCGCCAGCCTGGCCGCTGGATCGGTGACGCCGGTGTGCAGGTCGACGGCCATCTGACTGAGTCGGTTCGCCGAAGCCCACTCCGCAATACCGCGCATCGATATCGGCACCATGGCGGCCAGCGAATCCGGCGGAGTTTCCTGCTTCTCGCCGAGGTAGGCGGCCAGCGCGCCGGATACGACGGTCAGCATCACATCGTTGACGGTCGTACGCTCTGCGCAACGGGCGCACACAGCCTTGACCTCGGACAACGCCAGCGTCACCTGGTCGACCGTACGGCCGGGGCCGGCCGGGCGATTGAACCGGGTGGCAGGCCGGATGGGCAACGGTTCGTCCAGCAGCCCGGCTGCGGCCCGGGCACGCACTTCGGTCCGGGCCGTCCCGGCGCGCCGCAGGCCGGTCACGAAACACGCCAAGCGGTAGGGAAACAGTAGTGCAGCACGCATGCCCACGACCGGTGACCGCCAGGGCGCGCCGCCCGGTACGGCCGGGGCCGTTCGCCCGCTGAACAGTTGGGCTTCCAGCTCTCGGGTCGCCACCCCGTCACCGGCACTGTGGTGAAACTTCAGCACCAGTATCGTTGCCGGCCCGGGTGCACCCGGTACCCCGTGTACTCGATCGAAGAAATGGAACTTCCACGGTGGACGATCGAGATCCACTCGCGCCACGGTGATCTCCCCGAGCCGACGCCGGACCGCATCCCAGCCCACACCGGCCGGTTCGACAAGTACATGTTCGGCAATATCGAAGGCCGGATCCGGAACCCAGTAGGGCAGGTCCAGGTCGAACGGCACCCGGCGCAGCCTGCGCCGGAACAGCGGGGCGAGCCCTGCCCGCTCCTGCGCCCAGCGCACCGCCGCGGCGGTATCGAGCAATTCCGCCCCACGGGAATCGAATACGTAGACCGCGACGATCGTCGAGGGATGCCGGTCGGTTTCGTCGTAGCAGAAAACGGCATCCCGTGGCGCCAACTGTTCCGTCACCGCTGCGGTTTTCGCCGTGGCCGCGTCGACCGCGCTTTCCATTCCTGCGCTCATACCTGTTCCTACGGACCGATTTCGTGGTGCTCGACAATGCCCGCGGAAAGCAGGCAGACCGATCGACACTATCGCGATCCTGCCCGGGGTGAGGTGGAACAGATATATTCTGGAGCAGCAAAATTTCAGAGCGGGGAAACGATGGGCAAAAGTCCACCATCGAGCGGATCGAAATTCCCGCGGGAACACCTTTTCCGTTCCCTGCACTCAGAACCGGATCAACGCGCCGCGAGCCTGCCTCCACCCCGCACACACACCTCCGGCACCCCCCGGAAGCAGGTGGCCCCGACACGGGCCGAGCCGCCGACGGCCCGGCACCGCCGGAGCCCGGTGAGTGTCCGGGACACTGCGACACACGCGAAAACACGCATTTGCTGAATATTAGCTACAGTTCATCAGCTCGAACACCACGGTTTCACTGGATCCGAACCGGCGGGCACGTGGCTCCGGATATGGAGCCGGGTCGGGACGGTAGACGCCGGGCACTCGGCAGGGACCTCGTATCCTGATCCGGATATGTCACGTACCACCGCCGATTCCTGCCCCGGCGTCCTCCAGCTGCACGAGGCCGCCGACGGACCGCTGGCGCGCGTCCGCATACCCGGCGGGCGACTCGCACCCGGGCAGCTTCGGACGCTGGCGGAGGCCGCGCACCGGCTCGGCGACGGAAACATCGAACTGACCTCCCGCGGCAATGTTCAGTTGCGGCGGGTACGCGACGCCGGCGCACTCGCGGACCTATTGGGCAACGCAGGGCTCTTGCCGAGCCGGACCCACGAGCGCATTCGCAATATCATCGCTTCCCCACTGTCCGGGCGGATCGGCCCGCACCTCGATATCCGGCCGCTGGTGACGGCGCTCGATGCCCGCCTGCTCGACTCCCCGCGGCTGGCCGGTCTTCCCGGGCGAGTGCTGTTCACGGTGGACGACGGCCGCGGTGATGTGAGCGGCCTACGCCCTGATATCGGGATACACGGCCTCGGCGACGACCGTTTCGCACTGTTGCTCGCCGGCCGCGACAGCGGAGTCCGGGTCTCGGCCGGCGAGGCGGTCGAGACCTTGGCGGCCGCCGCACACGGCTTCCTGGAGCTCGGGACCGGCCAGTGGCGTCTCCAGGAGATCGACGACGGCATCGAACGTCTCACCGCCCTGCTTGGTCGCGCCCCCGGCACCGAACGTCTGGAGTTCGCCGAAACAGCCGATCCGCCCATCGGCTGGCTCCCGCAGGACGACGGGCTGGTCGCACTCGGCGCCGGTGTGCGCCTGGGTTCCCTGTCCGCCCGCATCGCCGAATTCCTGGCCGCGATCGAACGCCCGATCCTGCTCACCCCGTGGCGCAGCCTGGTGATCACCGATCTCGGCGACGGACCGGCCGAGCAGGTGGTCCGGGTACTGGCACCGATGGGGCTACTGTTCGACGCCGACTCACCGTGGCTGCGGATCACCGCCTGCACCGGCCGCCCGGGGTGCGCAAAATCGCATACCGATATTCGCGCCGATGCTGCGGCCGCCGTCGAAGCGGGCCGAACCACCGCTGCCCGAACCCTCGAAGCCGATACGGTCCCCGCTGCGGCGGCGGTGGTGACGTCGGGCAGGCAACACTGGTCCGGTTGCGACCGGCACTGCGGGCGACCGGCCGGGTCGATCACCGAGGTGACGGCTACCCCGGGTGGTTACCGGGTCGTCTCCCCCAGCAACTGAAACCCGTCTTTACCACCCCGATTTCGATCCCGCACTGCACGCTCGGTCAGCGCCGGCCGGGGTGCCGTTCACCCCGCACCGTGATCATCGCGTGCGATCGACCCGAGTCTGCACGTGTCCTGTATCAGGCAACAACACCCGGAGCTATCCGGCCGGACGGTGGCCGCAGCACTCGGCTCAGGCGCCGCGTACCCGTTTGATTCCGGCGTAGGCACGCGGCGCGTAGCGCAGACGCTCCGGGAGCAGCGGCCAGACCGTCCGCACTGTTGTCGCGACCAAGCCGAAGAGCTTCCGGTCGAGCGGGCTCCAGCGCAGGTCCAGGATTTCCCGGGCTCGTTCGGGCATGAGCGCATTGGCCAGCCACACATTGAACGCCATGACCGGCCGCCAGATCACCGACCACACCGGTTCCGGGATACCCGGCACGGCCGGGATACGGACACTGCCGAGGCGGAGCGCGAAATCGGTGGTGGCGTTGGATTCCAGCACCTCGTCGATGGTGCGGTGCCAATATTCCTCGAACTCGGCGTAATTCGCGACCAGCACCCGGTCGGACAGTCCATACATCCGCCACCAGGTGACCCCTTCGGCGATCAGCTGATCTTTCTCCTCGGTGGTCAGCGGGGTGCCGAAATGCTCGTTGAGGGCGAGGGTGAGTTCGACGAACGTGGCGTGGGTCCACCAGTACACGTCGGGGTTCAGCGCGTGGTAGCGCTCGCCACGGGAGTCGGTGCCCTTCAGTGGGCGGTGATAGTCGCGGACGCGACCGGCTCGAGCCTCGGCATCGGCGTCGTAGATCATGCCCTGGATCTGCGGCAGGGAACGGATCAGGCGATCCCAGGGATCGGCGAAGAAGTCCGAATGGTCCTGCAGTGCCGCGCCGACCGCTGGATGCATGTTCTGCAGGATGCCGGTGCGGCCGAGGAACAGCATGTTCCGCAGATCGCCGGCGTATTTCCAGGTCAGCGAACCGGGGCCGATCGGCGCGCCGGCCGGGGCGGACGGGACGGCGGTGTTCGGAGCACCCATGGTCCGATCTCCTTCTATCTCCGAGATGAAGCTATGAGACGGACATTAGTTCACCATCTCAACCTCTCGTCCCCCCGGGGTGCCGAAGCACTCCGGACTCGGCGAATAGCGACCCCACCGGAGCCACTTTGTCGTATCGTTGTCCGGACGCTTGTCCATACAGTTGTTCATATGAGTTCGGAGCCCATCTCCCGGCGGCGCGGCGGGCCCGGGGCGCTGAGAAAGCGAGTACACGATGAAGACCAAAGGCGCTCTCATCTGGGAATTCAACCAGCCGTGGCAGATCGAGGAGATCGAAATCGGCGACCCTCGTAAACACGAGGTCAAAGTCCAGCTCGAGGCCGCGGGGATGTGCCATTCCGACCACCACCTGGTCACCGGCGGTATCCCGATGATGGGTTTCCCCGTCCTCGGCGGTCACGAGGGCGCAGGCAAGGTCATCGAGGTCGGCGAGGCGGTCGAGGACCTCGCGGTGGGCGATCACGTGGTGCTGTCCTTCATCCCCTCCTGCGGGAAATGCCGGTCGTGCCAGGCCGGCTTGCGCAACCTCTGCGATCTGGGCGCGCTACTGCTCGCGGGCACCTCGGTGACCGACGGGTCGTTCCGGATCCAGGCCCGCGGCCAGGATGTCTACCCGATGGCACTGCTGGGCACCTTCTCCCCGTACATGGTGGTGCACGAGAGCTCGGTGGTGAAGATCGATCCGTCGATCCCGTTCGAGGTCGCCTGCCTGGTGGGCTGCGGTGTCACCACTGGCTACGGGTCGGCAGTACGCACGGCCGATATCCGGCCGGGCGACGATGTCGCGATCATCGGCCTGGGCGGGGTGGGCATCTCGGCACTACAGGGCGCCGTCCACGCCGGTGCGCGATACATCTTCACGGTCGACCCGGTGCCGTGGAAGCGCGAGCAGGCGCTGAAATTCGGCGCGACCCACGCCTACGCCACCATCGAGGAGGCGACCGCCGCGTGCGCGGAGATCACCTGGGGCGGGATGGCAAAAAAGGTGATCGTCACCGTGGGTGAAGTGCACGGCGAAGAGGTCGACAGCTGGATGGGGATCACCGCCAAGGCGGGCACCTGTGTACTCACCGCCATGGGCAGTCTCACCGAGAACCAGGCCACACTGAACCTGTCCATGCTCTCGCTGCTGCAGAAGAACCTGCAGGGCACCATCTTCGGCGGCGGCAACCCGCATTACGACATCCCGCATCTGCTGTCGATGTACCAGGTGGGCAAACTGAATCTCGACGATATGGTCACCCGGCAATACCGGCTCGACGAGATCAACGAGGGCTATCAGGACATGCTCGCCGGACGCAATATCCGCGGCATCATCCGCTACACCGACGCCGACCGGTAACCGTGGCGCCCGCCGGACATCATGCGCGCCGAAGGGCGAGCACCGGAATCGTACGGATCCCGCGGGCCTTCTCCTCGTATTCGGCGAAACCCGGGTAGCGGCGGGCTTGTTCGGCATAGATCCGGTCCCGCTCTGCACCCGATACCTCGGCGACGGTGACCGGGTAGGTCTCGGTACCGCGCTCCACAGTGGCCTGCCCGGCCGCGGTGAGGTTGTAGTACCAGTCCGGGTCGGTGGGGGCACCTGCCTTACTGGCGAATATGTAGATGAGGTCACCGGGGTTCTGCTCGTCGGGCAGGTACATCGTCGGCGTCACGGATTCGCGCCCGGTTCTGCGGCCGCGGTGATGCACCAGCAGCATCGGCGCGCCCTCGAAAGGCCCTCCGACGCGGCCCTCGTTCGCCCGGAATTCCTCGATGATCTGTGTATTCCAGTTGTCGGCCATAGTGGGATTATGCCGTCGGATACCCCGCCACGCCCGGCAGCGCCGACGTGTGGCGCGGAGCCCTCGGCCTGCATGTGAGTATTCGACGTTCCGCGGTTGCCACACTGGTGTTCATGGCGTTCAGCAACGATCCCGACGGCGACCAGTTCTTCGCATTGCGCACCTACCGCGCCGACGGTTCGCCGGTGAGCACCCCGATCTGGCTGGCACCCGCCGGCGGCCGCTGGTACGGGTACACACCGGGCCGGTCCTGGAAGGTCCGGCGGATTCGCGCGAATTCCCAGGTCGATGTCGCACGCAGCACATTCGACGGCACGCCGACGGGCCCCTGGCGAGCCGGAGCCGCCCGGGTACTGCCCGCCGACCGGGTAGGCACGGCGAAGCGCGCGCTGACAGCCAAGTACGGCAACAAGTTCCGGGTGTTCGTACTCACGACTCTGCTGGGCCGTTTCCGCCGCCACGGCGGGCGGGCAGTGGGGCTGGAAATCGACGTTCCGGAAGGACTACCGGCGTTGCGGCGCTGAAACCGGGGAAGCAATCGCCGCTGTCACGAAACGAGTCGACGTGTGCGCGGATTCGGTCCGGAAGGCCCGGCCCCCGCAACCTTCCTCCGTGGCAGGGCGCGCATTTCAGCGCAGGCACAGCGGAGCGATATCCGGTATGCCGCCGGTGGTCGGTGAAGTGAGGTAGATGCACGGACTCTGTCCGGACGCTTCGATCGCGGTACGCACCTGCCGCCAGGCCGGGGCGTCGAGTGCCGCCCCGCGCGCAAGCACAAAACCGGAGAGCCGGCTCGGGTCGGTGATCACCGCCCAGGAGTAGTCGGGAGCGAGCGCGGTGACGATGTAGTTGGTCGGCCCGTCGATCGAGTCCTGACCGGGCACACCCGGGAAACTCACGTGCAGCTGTGCCTGGGTGA
The DNA here is from genome assembly GCF_001613245.1 of Nocardia speluncae NBRC 108251. Classification (GTDB taxonomy): domain Bacteria; phylum Actinomycetota; class Actinomycetes; order Mycobacteriales; family Mycobacteriaceae; genus Nocardia; species Nocardia speluncae. The sequence continues at coordinate 421,171 of NZ_BDBZ01000002.1, forward strand.
AGGGATCGTTGACCTTCGCGGTACCCCGGATTTCGTTGGTACCGCCCGTCCACGTCGTACACCGGTTGTACACCGCGATATTTCCCTGCGGGTCCGGTGTGTACTCGGCGCGGGTGTCCCGGGCGCATTCCAGATTGAAAGGCTGCGGGACGGCCGCGAGCTGGTTCCAGGTGCCGAGATACCGGTCCAGGTCCAGGGCAGGTACAGGTGCCGGGCCGGTGGGCGGCGGCTGGGCGACGGCAGTGCCGGCGGTCAGCGCGGCCGCGGCGACGACTGCGGAGATGAAGCCGAGAATGCGATGGACTGCGCGATACGTGGTCACGGTGGCTCCTCGTGAATCGGCGGATGGGGCCATCGTACGGAGTCGTGAGCTGCGGTGATCCGCAGCCTGGATCTGCCTCACAACTATCTCGGCGACGAGATGGGTACCCGGCTGCGTCAGGCACTCGACCCCGCCGGTGTGTGCACCTCGATCTGGACTCCGGCGATGCCGAGGAGGACAGCGACAACAAGGTCCGGCGCTCGTATCGGTCGGCGAATGAACCCCGCCCCGACCACGCGGCTCACGCCGTTCCGAGCGTCTCCGTCACAGCCAGCAGGCCGTCCGGAGTACCGCCCATGATGAGAGCGGCGTGCTCGGTGATCACCTCGGCGGGCCAGTCCCACCACCGGGCCCGCAGCAGCGTCTCGACCTCGTCGGGTGTGAAGCGGGTCCGGATGGCGCGGGCGGGATTACCCGCCACGATCGCATACGGTTCGACATCCTTGGTCACCACCGAATGCGCGGCGACCACGGCGCCGTCGCCGATGCGCACCCCGGGCATGATCGTGGCCGACCGGCCGATCCATACATCGTTGCCGATCACCGTATCGGGCAGCGGCTCGATCGCGGTGAAAACCTCGAGTGTGTTCTCCGTCCACGCACCACCGAACATGGTGAACGGGTAGGTGGACGGGCCGACCATGGGATGGTTGCCCCCGGGCATCAGGAAGGTCGCGCGGGGCGCGATCGCAGTGAACCGGCCGATCACCAGCCGTTGCGGGCCGTAGTTGTAGAGGACATTGGCTTCCTGGAACGGCACACCGCTGCCCTCGTCGTCGAAGTAGGTGAACGCACCCACCTCGAGGAACGGGGAGTCGACCTGATTCGCCAGGAACACCACATTCGTCAGGTCCGGACGAGTGGATGGATGTAATTGCATCGGATCGGGCGCAGCCAATGCTTCCTCCCTATTTCGCACCGATAACGGCCGCTGGGGCGCGAGCCGACCGTGCCGACTCTACGGAGCAGCGCCGATACCCGGTCGAGCCGGCGCGCGAACCCGCGGCCGGTCGGCCATCCGGCCATGGCGCGTCCGCGGCCTGGCCGAGGTCGATCCCGACCGGGTGAGGCGGGATATTCCCCGGGCCCGACAGCCGCGCGCCGCGGACACAGAACCGGCGACGCACGCGCACAGGCACCGGTTCGTGCGGTCCGACCCAGACCTGCCCGGCCGGTGCCGCCCGGCATAAGGTGTGCCCATGCCCGACACACGCACCGGCTATCTCACCGACGCGGCCGAGATCTATCGCCGATCGTTCTCGATCATTCGCTCCGAAGCCGAACTGGATCGGTTTCCGGCGGATATCGCGCAGGTGGTGGTGCGGATGATCCACGGCTGCGGCCAGGTCGATCTGGCGGGCGATATCGCGTTCACGCCCGGCGTGGTGGCGGCTGCGCGGAGTGCCCTGCAAGGCGGTGCTCCCATCCTGTGCGACGCGAACATGGTGGCCTCGGGCGTCACCCGGATGCGGTTACCGGCCGACAACGAGGTGCTGTGCCTGCTGCGCGACCCGCGGGTCCCCGATCTCGCGGCCCGGCTCCGAACCACCCGATCGGCGGCCGCGCTGGAACTGTGGCGTGACCGCCTCGAGGGGGCCGTGGTGGCCATCGGAAACGCGCCGACCGCACTGTTCCACCTGCTGGACATGGTCGCGGCCGGTGGCCCCACACCCGCTGCTGTGCTGGGCATCCCGGTGGGCTTCGTCGGCGCCGCCGAATCCAAGGAAGCCCTTACGGAGGTCTCGGGTCTGCAATACCTGACGGTCCGCGGGCGGCGCGGCGGCAGCGCAATCACCGCCTCGGCTCTGAACGCAATCGCGAGCGAAGAGGAATGACCGTGCGGACCGGGAAACTCTGGGGTGTCGGGCTGGGGCCCGGGGACCCCGAACTGGTGACGGTGAAAGCGGCGCGGATCATCGCCGAGGCCGATGTGATCGCGTTTCACAGCGCCCGCCACGGGCGCAGTATTTCGCGCGGGATCGCGCAACCGTATATGCGGCCGGGTCAGCTCGAGGAGCATCTGATCTATCCGGTGACCACCGAGAGCACCGACCATCCGGGCGGCTATCAGGGCGCCATCGACGAGTTCTATGCCGCGGCCGCCGAGCGGCTGGCCACGCATCTGGCGGCGGGTCGCTCGGTGGCACTGCTGGCTGCGGGGGATCCGCTGTTCTACAGCTCCTATATGCATATGCACCGGCGGCTGGCCGGCCGGTTCGAGGCGGAGATCATTCCGGGTATCACCTCGGTGAGCGCGGCGACAGCAGCCCTGGGTACGCCGCTCGTCGAAGGCGAACAGGTTCTCACCGTGCTGCCCGGCACCATGGCACCGGACGAACTCACCCGCCGGCTCGCCGACAGCGATGCGGCCGCGATCATGAAACTCGGCCGCACCTATCCGGCCGTCCGTAAGGCGCTGGCCGACTCCGGCCGGCTCGACCGCGCCTACTACGTGGAACGAGCAAGCACCGGCCGTGAACGCGTTCTGGCCGCCGGCGATGTCGACGAATCACAGGTCCCTTATTTCGCGATCACCATCGTGCCGGGGCCGGAACCGACGACCGTACTGCCCGCGGCCGAACGTTTCGGGGCGACGCCGTCGGAGGAAACCGGCGCGGGCCACGGCCTGCACTCCGCCGGCACAGGGGGGGTGACCGCCGAACCGGCCACGGCTCCCGGCACAAACTTCGACAGCGGCCGGTCGACTCAGGACCGGCAGACCGGCGACGACGGCGAACGGACAACAGCGCCGACCGGCGCCGGCCCGAGCTCCGCATCCGAAGCCCACAACTTACGCCGCGAACCGGGACTTACGGCGCAATCCGGAACGGGCACGGGTGAGGTCGTCGTCGTCGGACTCGGCCCGGGCGATATCGCATGGACCACCCCGGAAGTCACCGCGGCGCTCACCGCTGCGACCGATCTCGTCGGCTACACCACCTATATCGACCGGGTCCCCGTGCGCGCCGGCCAGCGCCGCCACGCCAGCGATAACCGGGTGGAATCCGAACGCGCCGCGATGGCTCTGGATCTCGCTGCGCGGGGCGGGCGGGTGGCCGTGGTGTCCTCCGGTGATCCCGGGGTGTTCGCCATGGCGGCCGCGGTGCTCGAAGAATCCGCCGACCCGCAGTGGGCGGGGGTGCCGGTGCGGGTGCTGCCGGGGGTGACGGCAGCGAATGCCGTGGCCAGCCGGGTGGGCGCACCCCTGGGCCACGATTACGCGACCCTCTCGCTGTCGGATCGGCTGAAACCGTGGGAGGTGGTGGCGCGACGGCTGGCCGCGGTCGCCGCCGCCGATATGGCGATCGCGGTGTACAACCCGGCGTCCAGTAAACGCAGCTGGCAGGTCGGGGCGATGAAGGACATCCTGCTCGAGCACCGCACGCCGGAAACTCCGGTGGTACTCGGACGCGATGTCGGAGGTCCACAGGAGTCGGTGCGAGTGGTGCCGCTCGGCGAGCTCGATCCCGCCGAGGTGGATATGCGTACCCTGCTGATCATCGGCGCCTCCACCACCTCCGTGGTCGGTGGCGACGACGCGCTGCGGGTTTTCACGGCACGGCGATATCACGGCTGAAGCCTCGATCCGATAGCATTCCACTATGGAATAACGTCGGAGAAAGGGGTCACGCGGTGAACGGCAATCGGAAGCGGCCATTGAACTCCACGGCCGCCTCTTTGCTGGGTTTCCTGCACGAGGGCCCGATGTCCGGATGGGATCTGGTGACTCTCGCTCAGGAACGGATCGGCGATTTCTGGACCATCACCCAGAGTCAGGTCTACCGGGAACTGGCCACCATGGACGCGGCGGGTCTGGTGCTGAAAGGGGAAGCCGGTGCCCGGGAACGCACCCCGTATCGGATCACCGATGCCGGGCGCGCGGAGTTCGCCGAGTGGATCGCCCGCGATCCGGGCGCGGAGACCATCCGATTCCCGCTGCTGCTCACCCTGCATTTCGGCGGTCATCTGGACCGCGCGCACCTGGCCGCCATCATCGACAACAGCCGAAAAGTGCATCAGGAACGGCTGGACCGGTACCAGGTCGACTCGGCGCGGACAATGCCCCCGTACGCGCGCGCCACCCTGGAGTTCGGGATCGGTTACGAACGCGCTGTTCTGGAGTGGTTCGACCGGTTACCGGAGCTCCTGAACCCCTGAGATCGGCGCCGCGGCCGACTTTCCGCCGCTTCCCGGACGAGCCGCCTGTCTCCGGTAGGGCTCAGGCGCCCGCCCGCAACGTCCCGTTCCTCGCCGCCGGAACAGGTAATCGGGGGTTGGCCACGGCCACAGCACCGAACGACCACGAAGCCGGCTCCGGCCTCCGGGGCTCATCGGCACGGCTCCACAGAACGACCGGATCGACTGCAATCCCGTTGTCCGATCGCACCACGCACGGGCGGTACCGAGCGTCGACCGCACCCGCTGCCCCAGGTGTACTCGCCCAGCGGAAGTCAGGCCCGTCCCTGCACCTATCGGGTAGCCGCGCTATAATGACCGATTGCGTTGCGTGGCAGCATAAGCGATGACCCATGCATGCGCGGCGCCGACGGACGCGACCTCGACGAACCCGGGAGGCACCTGCGGCCGATCGACCATGACGACAGGTACGCCCGCATGCCGGGCCGCGACGAGTTTGGCCGCGGTGGCCGCACCGCCGCTGTCCTTGGTGACGAGCACGTCGAGACGGTGTTCCGCAAGCAACGCGCTTTCCGACTCCACCGTGAACGGGCCGCGGGCGAGCAGGATCTCGTGGCGCGGCGGCAGCGCGGCTTCGGGTGGATCGATAGCGCGGATCAGATACCACGGGCGGTTGTATCCGGCGAAAGCACCGACCCCTTGCCGGCCGATCGTCAGCAGGATCCGGTCACCGGTGTCCGCCGATACCCGTGCGGCCGCGGCCAGGTCCGGAACCCGCAGCCAGTGGTCGCCGGGTCCGGCAGTCCAGCCCGGGCGGCTGAGCCGGACCATGGGCAGACTCAACTCCGCACACACCCGCGCCGCATGCGCGGTCATGGTGGCGGCGAACGGATGGGTGGCGTCGAGGACAAGCTCTATTTCGTTGCCCGTCAGCCACTTCCGCAGCCCCTCGACACCACCGAAGCCGCCGACCCGAACGGTCCCGCCGGGACGTACCGGATCGGATACTCGACCGGCGAGCGAGGACACGATCTCGAGTCCTCGCTCGCCGGCCAGTGCACGGGCCAGTTCCCGTGCCTCCCCGGTACCGCCCAGCAGCAGAATTCTCAGGGCTGCCCACTGAAGTAGGCCATGGCCGAATCCAGCAGCGGCGGCCCACCGGCCACCGCGAGTCCGATACCGGCGCCGATGATGGCACCGGGCGCACCCGCCACCGGGGTGGCCTGCGGGGTGAGGGTCAGCCGGCGGCTGTCCTCGTCGATGGTGGCGGCGACAGCGACCACCTCACCGCCGGTCTGCTGGTTCAGCGGGATACTGGTGCGGCATTCGCCCGCGGCACTGGTCAGCACCACCGCGTTGTTGGCGGCATCCAGACTGAACGCACCCCCGGAAACCGTGGTGACCAGCGATTTACCGGCCTCTGCGAGCGCCAGGGTGTAATCGAGGCCGCCGCGATCGTGGCCGGTTACTTCCGGTACCGCGTTCGCCGACTGTTCAACGGCCGGCGCCGCGGGGGCAGGAGCGGCGTAGCCGGTGCCGGCTCCGATCCCGGTCGCGGCGGCCGCCATAATCGCGGTGGCGGCGAATCTTCTGTACTTCACTCGTGTTCTCCGACGTTACGCGCAAGCCCGGTGACCCACGCTCGGAACGCACAGTGACATTACTCGCGCTGTCCGATTCGTCCGTTCGATTGGCACCGTCACGCAGCCGTAGCGACCTATCGGCTCTTCACGACAGACCACTGTGTCACCGGTAGCTGCGGACGCCAGGTCGTGAAACGTCCCAGCGGCTCCCCGCGGTAGATCTGGAACCGGCGCAATTCTCCGCCGTGCTCCCCAGCCCACGCGGCCAACAGCGACTCCGATTCCGCAGTGACCGCATTGGCCACGAGCCGCCCACCCGCGGGCAGCCGCGACCAGCATCGTTCGAATAATTGCGGCGTGGTGAGGCCGCCCCCGAGAAAGATCGCGTCGGGGGTTCCCGCAACTGCGTCGGCCGCGAGTTCGGCAGCCGCCTCACCGCGCACCTCGATGTCGGGGACGCCCAGTGCGCGGGCATTTCCGGCGATCTGTTCGCGGCGCCGGTCCAGGATTTCGAAGATCACCGCCCGGCAGAACGGATGCGTGCGACACCATTCGATCGCAATACTGCCGGAACCGCCGCCGATATCCCACAGGGTCTCGCCGGGCCCCGGCGCGAGCGCAGCGAGAGTCAGCGCTCGGATCTCCGATTTGGTGAGCTGACCGTCGCCGGTATACGCGGAATCGGGCAGCCCCGGCTGCCGGGTGCGACGCGGATGTCCGGGTTCGCCGGTCACCGCTATCGCGACAATATTGAGCGGATCACCGGGCACTTCCCGCCAGTCCGCGGCGAGGCCCGAGACGATCCGTTCGGCCGGGCCACCCAATTGCTCCAGCAACGTCACACGGGAGGGCCCGAACCCGTGAGCGCGCAACAGTTCCACGATCTCGGCGGGGGTCCCGGCGTCCGCGCTGAGGACGAGTACGCGGCGGCCGTCGATCAGTTCCGGCAGCACCCGCCGGACCGGCCGGCCGACCGCGCTCACAATGCCTACCTCGGGTAGCGGCCAGCCGAGCCGGGCGCAGGCCAGCGAGGCCGACGACGGCTGGGGCAGCACCCGCAGCGATTCGGGGCCCAGCAACCGCGCCAAGGTCGTGCCGATGCCGTAGAACATCGGGTCCCCACTGGCAAGTATCCCGAGCCGGGTGCCGCGCAGATCCGCCAGCAGACCCGGTAGCGCAGGCGCCAGCGGTGAGGGCCAGGGTTGCCGGTCGGCGGTGATCTCAGGGGGTAGCAGGGCAAGCTGCCGGTCCGACCCGAGCAGCACCGCGCATTCCCGCAATGCATCGCGCGACGTCTCCGGAAGACCCGCCCAGCCGTCGGCGCCGATACCGACCACGGGAATACGCGACCCGGCCCACCGCAACGCCGGGTCGGCGCTCATACCGCGCCTCCCCGGGCCGCTCCGGCAGTACCTCTCGGTCGCTCCCGGCGGGCGACACGGCACAACCAGGCCCCGACGGCGTACGGATCATGCTGCCGCCGGCCGGTGCAGGCGCTCACCGGGGCAGCCGCCGCCAGACTGCCTGGGGCAGCAGGCGCATTCCGAAAAACACGGGGCGCAGGATCCCGGGTATCCAGACCCGGCCCGCTCGACGGCCCAGCGCACCCACGACCGCATCGGCGACCTGGTCGGGCGTGCTGGAGAACGGCGCCGGCCGCATCCCCTCGGTCATCCGGCCGATCACGAATCCCGGGCGGGCCAGCAGCAGATGCACCCCGGTACCGTGCAGCGCATCGGCCAGACCGCTGGCGAAACCGTCCAACCCGGCTTTGGCCGACCCGTAGACGTAGTTCGCCCGCCGGACCCGGACCCCCGCCACCGAACTGAATACGACGATATGTCCGCTGCTCTGGGCACGGAACTCGTTGGCGAGCACGGTGAGGACGCTGAGCTGGGCTGTGTAATCGGTGTGCACCACGGCCAGCGCGTGGCCGGGGTCTGCCTCGGCCAGCGCCTGATCACCCAGTACGCCGAACGCGAGGACCGCGACACCGACCGGGCCGTAGTCGGCGACGATCTTGGCCAGCAGCGCCGGATGGCTCGCAGTGTCGATGGCATCGAATTCGACAGGATGAACCGCTGTCGCACCGGCCGCGGTGAGCGCCGCGGTCTCGGTGTGCAGTTCTTCGCAGCGCCGTGCGGCCAGGACCACGGCCCTGCCGGGTGCCAGTCGCAGCGCCATCTGCAAACCGATTTCGCTGCGTCCACCCAGCACCAGCACTGTGCCCGGGTCGATCCCTCGTCTACGACGCACAACCATGCGCTCAGTCTGTCATCCGGTGCGGGTCGCGGGCCGCACCGGGAGACCCCGGGTCGGGTCCAGGTCACCCGCTACGGTCCTCGTATGGCAACCCATACCGTCGAATTGTCTCCCGCCGCCGTCGAGTTCCTCACCGAACGGCATCTGGCCACCCTCACCACCCTGCGTTCCGATGGCACCCCGCATGTGGTGCCGGTGGGTTTCACCTGGGATGGGACTGCCGGGCTGGTCCGCGTGATCACCAGTGGCAGTTCGGTGAAGGCCCGCAACATCCGGCGGTCCGGCTACGCCGCGGTCGGTCAGGTCGACGGCCGGCGCTGGCTCACCTTGGAGGGCCCGGCCACGGTCCTGGACGAACCGGCGCAGGTCCGGGAAGCCGAGAGCCGCTACGCCGAGCGCTACCGCACCCCGCGGGAAAACCCGGCCCGCGTGGTACTCGCGATCGATGTTCGCCGGGTGCTGTGCGGGGTCGCCTTGCGGACGGCCTGAAGCGCCGCGTCTCGGCGTCGACGAGCCCGACGGTGGGCACTCGGGTCCCGGGCCGCCTGCCGATTCCTCATCCGAGCGCCCGGCGGCGTGCGGTCGTCGCGGGTACGACCCTGGGCCTCCGACGGCCCTGTGCTCCGTTCATACCGCCCGAAGCCGCTCAGGTGATTCGATCCGCGACCGAAGCCGACACAACCGTTCGGCCGCCGGCGGCACCGAAGACCTCATCGATGCGTCCGGCCGCCCTGTGCCGGGCGCCGACCTCCGGCCCGGTCGTGCCGTCAGACAGGCAGGACGGTGAGGCCGTGCGGCTGCTGGTTCATCGACACGCAACCGTCCTCGGTGACCACCACGATGTCCTCGATCCGGGCGCCCCATTCACCGGGGAAATAGATCCCCGGTTCGATACTGAAGGCCATACCGGGGCGCAACTCCAGATCGTTGCCCGCGACGATATACGGCTCCTCGTGTACCGATAGGCCGATCCCGTGCCCGGTGCGGTGGACGAACGCCGCACCGAGGCCGGCGGCCCCCAGCGGCTCGCGGGCCGCCGCGTCCACCGCCGCGGCCCGTACCCCCGGGCGGACGGCGGCCACGGCGGCGGCCTGGGCCCGTTCCAGTTCAGCGCAGCGAGCGGCGATCTCCGGATCGGGTTCGCCGAGTACGTAGGTGCGGGTGGAATCCGAGTAGTAGCCGGGTTCCACCGGACCGCCGATATCGATGACCACCACATCACCGGCCTCGATTCGCCGGTCCGACACCTCGTGGTGCGGTATGGCACCGTTGGGCCCACTGCCGACGATGACGAACTCGGCCCCGGTATGCCCTTCGGCCACGATCGCGTCGTTGATATCCTTCCCGACCTCGGACTCGGTGCGCCCCACCTGCAGGAATTCACCCATCCGGGCATGGACGCGGTCGATGGCGGCGCCCGCGCGGCGCAGCGCTTCGATCTCCGCGTCGTCCTTGATCATGCGCAGCTCCCGCAGGACCGGGGTCGCCGAGACGGGCAGCCCGCTGAAACTGTGCGCCAGCGGCAGGAGATGTAGCGCGGGCATCGCATCCGCGACCGCCACCCGCGACCCGATATGCAACACCGACTGCACCAGGTCGTAGGGGTTCACGCCATCCACCCAGTCCAGGACCCGCAGCCCCAGCTCGTCGACGGCGGACTCCTGCAACCCGGCGACCTCCAGCTTCGGTACCACGACCGAGGGGGTGGCCTTGTCGGAGGTGATCACCAGGCAGGTGAGCCGCTCGAACGATTGCGCGGACGATCCGATGAGATACCGCAGGTCGGGGCCGGGAGTGATGAGCAGTGCATCCAGGTGCGCTTCGCGGATCAGCTGTACCGCCCGCTCCAGCCGCTGCTCGTAGATTTCCGCCGCGAACCGTGACTCCGTGTGCGCGCTCATGATCTCGAACTTACCCGGTGTCCGGGGGCGGTACACCGGATCCGTCGGTGCCGCCCGGTAGATTCCGGCGGGTGACTACGACCGAATCCGCACCGCGTCCACTGCTGCTGCTGGACGGAGCGAGTCTGTGGTTCCGGGCTTTCCACGCCATCCCGGACAAGATCACCGCGCCGGACGGCAGATCGGTGAACGCTCTGCGCGGGTTCACCGATATGGTGGCCGCGCTCATCACCCGGTACCGTCCCGCCCGCCTGGTGGTCTGCCTCGATCTGGATTGGCGCCCACAGTTCCGGGTGGATCTGGTGCCGACCTACAAAACGCATCGCCTGGATACCTCCCCGGCCGCCGACCCGGGCGCCGAGGTAGTACCGGACCGGTTGACACCGCAGGTCGAGATGATTCTGGAGGTGCTCGCCGCCGCCGGTATCGCCACCGGCGGCGCGGCCGGCCTCGAGGCCGACGATGTGCTCGGCACCCTGGCCTTCACCGAACGCACCGATCCGGTGGTCGTAGTCAGCGGCGACCGTGATCTGCTGCAAGTCGTGCGCGATACACCCGAACCGCCGGTCCGGGTGCTCTATGCCGGTCGGGGGCTGGCCAAGGCAGAGCTCTTCGGCCCCACCGAGATAGCGGCCAAATACGGTGTACCGCCGGAGAACGCAGGCCCCGCCTATGCCGATATGGCCACATTGCGTGGTGATTCGTCCGATGGGCTGCCCGGCGCGGCCGGGATCGGCGAGAAGACCGCTGCCACCCTGATCAGCCGGTTCGGCTCGCTCGAGGCGTTACGCGCCGCTGTGGACGATCCCGGCGCCGAGCTCGCCCAGGGTATCCGCGCCAAACTCCGTGCCGCCGCCGCCTACCTCGACGCCGCGGCCCCGGTGGTGCGCGTGGTCCGCGACGCGGATGTGATCCTGTCCCGCCCGGATACGCTGCATCCCATCCCCGCCGACGCCGATGCGCTCCAGGAACTGGCCTCGACCTACAACGCCGAAAGCCCCGTCAAACGCTTGATCGCAGCCCTCGCGACTTGCGCCTGACAGTCCGCGACCGGGCGCCTGGAAAGGTCCCGGAGCCTGGCAGACCACAGCCGAATCCGCCGAACCGGAGGCGGGGACGGAACTCGGCCAGGCATGCGCCCACCAGGGCTGCGTACCGAACCGAACGCCCCCGTGGACGTGCAGCATGAACCACAGCGCGGCGGTGCCGACCGCGACCACGATGGATGGCGGACCGGGCCCGTATCCCTGCGGCTGCGTAGATCTCGGCGAGGTACTCGCAGTTCGACCCGCGCAGAGCCCACCATGCTCATCACAACCCGTTAAATGCGCATATCGTCATATGGAGATGGTGATCCCTGGACCAGCGACGTGAGGGATGGACAACTCCGGGAGCCGAGTCCGTCGAGGCCCTGAAACGGTTCACCCTCCCCGCTGTCAGCACTCGACGCGATGCGGCGAAGCCGCGCGGGTCGAGTGCTGACAGCAAGGTCGGGCCGAAAATTGCAGCGCCGCAACCGAAGACAACTCAGCTCGGTCGGCCGACCTCGTAGGTCCCGTCATCCTTGGTGATCTTGATATTGACCGTCTTGTCTTCGCCACCGATCTTCAGGTCGCAGGTGAACGTCGCGTCCACCGCAACCTCCTGTCCCGCCGGGCACTGGACATCCTTGACGTCCTCGATCCCGTAGGACTCCGCGAGCACCTTGGCCACCCCGGTCTGCACCGCGGCCTGATCCAGCTCGTCCTTGGCGGTCAGCATCAGGATCGCGACCACCACACCGGCCACGACCACTACACCGAGCAGCACGAGCCCGGCAATCACGCCGGTTTTCTTACCGCCCCCGCCGGCGGGTTGCTGCTGCGCACCCCACTGCTGCTGGCTCGGCTGCCCCCACTGCCCGGATTGTGCCTGCGGCTGCTGACCCCACTGCTGCTGTTGCTGCTGATTCGGGTCACCCCACTGCTGCTGGGACTGCGGCTGCTGCTGGTTCGGGTCGCCCCACTGCTGCTGGGGCTGCTGGGGCTGATTCGGGTCGCCCCACTGCTGCGGCGGCGGCTGCTGACCCCACTGCTGCTGGGTCGGTTCGCTCCACGGCTGCGGCTGGGGTTGCTGGGGCTGGGGTTGCGGCTGGCTCCACTGCTGCGGCTGCCATTGCTGACCACCCTGATCCCCACTGCCCCATTGCTGAGTGGCCTGGGCCTGCTGTGGATCGTTCGGGGGCTGGCTGGGTGGCTGGCTCCCCCACTGCGGCGCTGCGCCGGGCGGCTGCTGCCCACCCCAGACCTGGGTGGGATCGTTACGTCCCTCCCCGGGTCCCGGGGCGTCGTTCGGTCCGTACGGCCCACTCATCTGGTCGCCTCCACTCGCATCGTCAAACACACGGTAGCCCCCCGCGTGCGGTTGAAATCAAATCACAATCGATGGTCTCACGCTGCGTCCACGGCCACGACACCGCGCCGGATCGCCCGTACGGCCTTGGCCGCGGTGGCCGCGACCTCGGTATCGTCTGCGGTGCTGTGGATCTGGTCGAGCAGATCGATCACCTGACGACACCAGCGCACGAAATCGCCGGCCGACAACGGCGTACCCCGATCCCCGCCGGCCAGCATCGCGTCCACGAGGGCGTCGCCGCGGGCCCATTTGTAGATTCCGTCGACGAACCCGAGATCGGGTTCCCGAGTCGGCGCAAGCCGGTGCTCGGATTCGTCGGTACGCAGCCGGGACCACTGGGTGATCGTGTCCGCCACCGCCCGGCGGATCGGCGCGGTCGGCCCGGTGGCACCGAGATAACCTCCCTCACTACGTGACTCGAAGACCAGCATGGATACGACGCCCGCCAATTCGGCCGGCCCCAAACCGCGCCACAGCCCCTGTCGCAGGCATTCCGCCACCAGCAGATCGCTTTCGGCGTAGATCCGGGCCAGCCGCCGCCCATCGGCGGTGACCTCGCCGTCGTGCACGAATCCGCGCTCTTCCAGCAGGCCGACGATCCGGTCGAAGGTGCGGGCCAGCGAATTCGTGGTCGCGGAGACCTTCTGCCGCATGGCCTCGGTCTCCCGGCGCACCCGGTTGTAGCGCTCCCCCACCCGGGCCAGCTGTTCGCGATCCGGCCGGGAATGTGCGGGATGGGCGCGCACTGTACGCCGTAGTGTCGCCAGTTCCGGATCGTCCGCACCGCGGGCACCTTTATCGCGCCGGCCACGGCTGGGCGCGGTGATCCCGGTACTGCGCAACGCCGATGCCAGGTCGCGGCGGATGCGGGCCGTGCGATGGTCGACCCGGCGCGGTAACCGCATCCGGCCCAGCGGTTCGGCGGGTACCGGGAAATCGGCGACCGATACGCGCCCCGCCCATTTGTCCTCGGTGAGCACCAGCGGACGCGGATCGCCCGGTGTGGCATCGGGTTCCAGGATCACGGCCAGACCGGCCCGGCGGCCCGCGCCGATGGCGACCACATCACCGCGCCGCAGTTCGGTCAGCGCCGCGACCCCGGCGGTCCGCCGATCGCTTCGGGTCTGCTGGTTCAGCTGCCGCTCCCGCTGTTTGATCCGTTCCCGCAGGCCGAAGTATTCGAGGAAACCGCCCTCCTCGCCACCGAGTTGCGCGGCCAGTTTGCGCAACTGACCTTCATTGCGCTCGATACCGCGCACGAGACCCACCACCGAACGATCGGCCTGGAACTGCGCAAAGGACCGCTCCAGCAGCATCCGCGCCTCATCGGACCCCAGCCGGTCGATCAGGTTGATCGACATGTTGTAACCGGGTTTGAAGGAGCTGCGCAGCGGATAGGTCCGGGTGGAGGCCAGGCCGGCGACCGCGCTGGTATCGACCTCGGGTTGCCAGAGCACCACCGCATGGCCCTCGACATCGATACCGCGTCGGCCTGCGCGGCCGGTGAGCTGCGTGTACTCCCCCGGAGTGAGTTCGGCATGCGTTTCGCCGTTGAATTTCACCAGCCGCTCCAGCACCACCGTGCGCGCGGGCATATTGATACCCAGGGCCAGGGTTTCGGTGGCGAACACCGCCCGCACCAGCCCCTTGACGAACAACTCCTCGACCGTATGCCGGAATGCGGGCAGCATCCCGGCATGATGTGCGGCCAGGCCCCGGTGCAGCGCCTCGCGCCACTCCCAGTAACCGAGCACTTCCAGGTCCGCCCGCGGCAGCTCGCCGGTGTGTTTCTCGATGATCGCGTCGACGACCTCCGGGTCGGCCGCACCACTCAGATTCAGTCCCGATCGCAGGCACTGGGCCAGCGCACCGTCACATCCGGCTCGGCTGAATATGAACGTGATAGCCGGAAGCAACGCTTCCTCGTCGAGCCGGGTCAGCACCTCGGGCCGGGGCATCGGGCGGAAGAATCGGCGCGGGCCGCCCCGGCCGCGGGGTCCACCCCAGCCGTCCATCCGGTCGGCGGCCTCGCGCTGTTTGATGTAGCGGACAAGATCGGAATCGACGAGAACGCGCTGATCGGAGGATTCACTGTCGAACAGATCGAACATCCGGCGGCCGACCATCACGTGCTGCCACAGCGGCACCGGCCGGGTCTCGTCCACCACCACCGCGGTATCGCCGCGCACGGTTTCCATCCAGGCGCCGAACTCCTCCGCATTGGACACCGTCGCGGACAAGCTCACCAGCCGCACCTCGGACGGCAGGTGCAGGATCACTTCTTCCCAGACCGCGCCGCGGAACCGGTCGGCCAGGTAGTGCACCTCGTCCATCACCACATAGGACAGCGCCCGCAGCGAATCCGACGACGCGTAGATCATATTGCGCAGCACCTCGGTGGTCATCACGATCACCTGCGCGTTCGGATTGATGGACTGATCGCCGGTGAGCAGCCCTACCCGGCCCCGGCCGTACCGTTCGGTCAGATCGGCGAACTTCTGGTTCGACAATGCCTTGATGGGTGTGGTGTAGAAACATTTACCGCCGGAGGCCAGCGCCAGATGCACCGCGAATTCCCCGACCACGGTTTTCCCCGCCCCGGTGGGCGCGCACACCAGCACTCCGTGGCCGTTCTCCAGGGCGGTACAGGCTTGGCGCTGAAACGGGTCCAGCTCGAATGTCAGCTCGGCGGCGAACCGGGACAGTTCGGCGGTCAGCGACGCGTTCGGTGTCACCTGTCCGAGACTAATGGAGGATTACGACACCGGTCGCGCCGATAGAATCCGCCGGTCGTCCACGGCCATACGAGCAGGCTCAGAGCGTGTCCGAATAGTCCGGTGCCGCCCCCTTGGCCGGGCCGGGTGCGCGCACCGGGTCCGTCGCGGTGACCGGCGCCGCCGGGTCGACCGGCGAGGGCGCTCCGATCCGCGATGCCTGCTCGTCGTCGAGGGCGCCCAGCTCCTGTTCGGCACGTTTGGCGCGCCGCCTGTCGTTGATCCGCGCGAACTGCACCGCCACTTCGAACAGCACGGTCAGCGCGAGAGCCAGAGCCAGCATCGAGAACGGGTCCTGGGGGGTGACGATCGCCGCGAAGACGAACAAACCGAAGATGATGCCGCGACGCCACGCCTTCAACCGTTCGTAGGTGAGGATCCCGATCAGGTTGAGCCCGATGATGAGCAACGGCGTTTCGAAACTGACCCCGAAGATGATCAGCAGCTGGATGATGAAACCGAAGTATTGGGAACCACTCAGCGCGGTGATCTGCACATTGTCACCGATGCTGAGCAGAAAGCTCAGGGCGTGCGCGATCACCCAGTACGCCAGGACCGCGCCGACTACGAACAGTACCGACCCCGAGGCCACGAAGCCGACCCCGTATTTGCGTTCCTTCGGGTACAGGCCCGGCGTGATGAACGCCCACAGCTGGTACAGCCAGATCGGGCAGGCCAGCACCACCCCGGCCGTCATACCGACCTTCAGCCGGAGCATGAACTGTTCGAACGGCCCGGTCGCAAGCAGCCGGCACTCCCCGTTCGGGGACAATGCGGCCCGCGCCGAATCGGGCAGATCGCAGTACGGACCGCGCAGGATCTCGCCGAGGCTGTCCATCCAGAGGAACGAATTCGCGTACCACAGGAAACCCACAACTGTGGTGACGACTATGGCCGCGATAGAAATCAGCAGCCGGGTGCGCAGCTCCCGGAGATGCTCGACCAGCGACATCGTGCCATCGGGATTCGTGCGCCGTTTGCTGCGCCGGGGGTCGAACGGAATTCGCATATGTGTGGATGCCCTCGTATCAGCGTGCCTCGCTCCGCTCGGCCTGCGGCACTGTACCCACCCCGGCGTTCACCTTCGCGGGGTGGGATCGGTGCCCGGTCGGCAGCGCCGGGTGGACAGCCGTCACAACCGGGCCCGGGCGAGCCCGGGCCCACGCCGGACGGGCCTCAGAGCGTTTTCGACTCGCTCCGGGTCTCGGTGGCCGATGTATTCGACTCCCGGCCCGACGGCAGTTCCGGAGCGGGCGTGGCGACACCGGTGCTCGCGGACTTGCCGTCGTTGTGCATCTCGCTCACCTCGCTCTTGAAGATCCGCAGCGACCGGCCGAGCCCGCGAGCCGCCTCGGGCATCCGCTTCGCGCCGAAGAACACCAAGAACACCGCCGCGACGATCACCCAGTGCCAGATGCTCATAGAGCCCATTGTGGAACCTCCCAAGACTGTGGTCTCTCTGATGCTACCTGCCGTGATACCGGCACCGAACCCGAGCGGGGGCACTCACAGGCATGTCACAGCCGTTGTCAACCGCTGTTCACCGCCGCGCCGCTTCCGCGGCACCCACTCGGTCGGCGCACAGCAGGCCGATTCAGGCCGATTCGTCCAGTCCGGCGCCGTCATACGCCGCCAGCGCGGCCGCAGAGCGTTCCCGGACCGCCGCCACCAGTCCGGGTGGACTCAGCACCGTCACTCCGGACCCGAACCCGAGCACCAGCCTCGCCATCCAGTCCAGCGTGGCGAACCGCATCGTCGCCTCCAGACTGCCGTCCGGATGCACCGCCATCCGATGCATCGGATACTGGTCCAGCACCCACGCGTAATCGGGAGCGATCAGCAACCGTGCCAGCGGGACGGCCGGGTCGTCCTGGAACAGATCCAGGCCGGCATCGGTCGCCCGCGCTTCCTGCGGCGGCCGCGACGGTTCAGCGAGTTCCTCGGCCGATTCGATCCGATCGAACCGGAACAGGCGCACTCCTTCCGCTTCCCGGCACCAGCCCTGCAGGTAGCTGTTGTCGTCCACCGCGACGATACGAATGGGATCCACCACCCGCGTCGACACCACGTCACGGCTGGCCGAGTAGTACTCCAGCCGCAACGCCCGGCCCGCCGCCACCGCGGAGCGAACGGTGGTGACCGCGGGGGCCTCCTCGGGTGGCCCGGCCGAGGTCGCGGCCGGTGCGCCCCCGGAGATCGCCGCCTCGAGTTTCGCGATCGCCGCATGCGCCGCGGTCGGGTCCACCATCCCGGGCAGATCGACGATCGACCGCAACGCCACCAGCACCGCGGTCGCCTCGATGGATGTCAGGCGCAACGGACGCTCGATACCGGCGGTGAAGGTGACCTGCACGCTCTCCTCGGAGAACGACAGATCGATCAGATCGCCGGGCCCGTAACCGGGTAGGCCACACATCCACAGCTGGTTCAGATCCGCCATGAGCTGTTTGGTGGTGACCCCCAAGTCGGCGGCCGCCTCCGCGGCACTGATACCGGGGTTGGCCACGAAATACGGCACCATGTTCAGCAGGCGCGACAGCCGCGCCGACAACCGGGTACTCACAGCGCCACCTCGGTCCGATCGACAACCGACCGCAAGCGCGCCACCACATCCGCACGCAGGTCCGCGGGTTCCAGAACCAGTGCGTCCGGACCCAGGCCGGTGATCAGGCGGGCCAGCCAATGCTGCGACCGGATCGGTACCTCCAGCACACTGCCCGGCCGTCCACCGAAACTGCGATTGCCGACAACTTCACCGATCCGGCGCAGATCGCGGCCGCGCCCCTGCGCCACCCAGATCGTCGCGGACCCGGTGACGGGCGCGGTCCCGGTGACCTGCGCGACGATCCCCCGCAGATCGGTGCCGGCCGGCGCCTTCACCACATTGCGCGGCCCGTGCGGGGTGATTTCTTCGCCGATACGGGACAACCGGAAGGTTCGCACGGCGTCACGGTCCCGGTCGTGTCCCACCAGATACCAGCGGCCACGCAGGGTGACCACACCCCACGGTTCGACATCCCGCATCAGATACGGCGCGTTACTGGCCCCGCGATGCTCGAACCGCACCGCCTGACCGGCATCGATGGCCGCCAGCAACTTGCCCAGCACCGGTTCGGACCCCCGGGTCCGCGCCGGCACCGCGGGAATCGCAGCGAACGCGGTATCGGTTTCCACATGGATCCCGGCGGCCCGCAACTTCAGCAGCGCGCCGGCCGCGGCCGAAGCCAGCTCCGGGGACTCCCACATCTGCAGCGCCACCGCCACCGCAGCCGATTCCTCGCTGCTCAGATCGATATCGGGTAGCTCATACGCATCCCGGTTGATCCGGTACCCCTCCACCGTCGAGAACCGGCCCGAGGCACCCACCTCCAACGGAATGCCCAGATCGCGGAGCTCGTTCTTGTCCCGCTCGAACATCCGGCTGAACGCCTCGTCGCTGGCACATTCCTCGTACCCCGCGACACTCTCCCGGATCCGCTCCGCAGTCAGGAACTGCCGGGTCGACAGTAGCGCGATGACCAGATTCATCAGGCGCTCGACCTTGGATATCGCCACCCGACACAGAGTAATGGAGTGCTGCCGCGTCGCGTCGGCGCACGCCGACAAACCGTGCACAGCGGCCGGACCGGCGAAGGAGCTGTGGGCGCCGCCGCACCGAACCGGCCGGGCTCCTGGCCGCGCCGAGTTCAGCGAGGCCCTTCGACCCACAGGCCGGCCCGTCCATCACATCGAGGCGATGAGGCGATCCACCCGTTCATCGACCGAGCGGAACGGGTCTTTGCACAGCACTGTGCGCTGGGCTTGATCGTTCAGCTTCAGGTGCACCCAGTCGACCGTGAAATCGCGGCCGGCGGCCTGAGCGGCGGTGATGAAATCGCCACGGAGTTTGGCGCGGGTGGTCTGCGGTGGCGTGTCCACGGCCGCGTCCACCGCGTCGTCCTCGGTGATCCGTTTCGCCAGCCCCTTGCGCTGTAGCAGATCGAACACGCCGCGGCCGCGTTTGATGTCGTGGTAGGCCAGGTCCAGCTGGGCGATCTTCGGGTCGGCCAACTCCATCCCGTACCGCTCCTGGTAGCGCTGGAACAACTTCCGTTTGATCACCCAGTCGATCTCGGTGTCCACCTTGGCGAAATCCTGGGACTCCACCGCATCCAAGGTCCGTCCCCACAGATCCACGACCTGGTCGACCTGCGGATCCCGCTCCCGGTTGCGCAGATGCTCCACGGCGCGGGCGTAATACTCGCGCTGGATATCGAGGGCGCTGGCCTGCCGCCCGCCGGCCAGCCGGACCGGACGGCGGCCGGTCAGATCGTGGCTGACCTCACGGATGGCGCGAATCGGGTTGTCTAGCGCGAAATCGCGGAACGACACACCGGCCTCGATCATCTCCAGCACCAGCGCGGCCGTACCGACCTTCAGCATGGTGGTGGTCTCGGCCATATTCGAATCGCCCACGATCACATGCAGGCGGCGGTACTTCTCGGCATCGGCATGCGGCTCGTCCCGAGTGTTGATGATCGGACGCGACCGGGTTGTCGCCGAGGAGACCCCCTCCCAGATGTGCTCGGCCCGCTGCGACAGGCAGTACGTGGCTGCCTTCGGAGTCTGCAACACTTTGCCGGCACCACAGATCAACTGCCGGGTCACCAGGAACGGCAGCAGCACATCGGAGATCCGGGAGAACTCGCCCGCGCGCACAACCAGGAAGTTCTCATGGCAACCGTAGGAGTTGCCGGCCGAATCGGTGTTGTTCTTGAACAGATAGATATCCCCGCCGATCCCCTCCTCCGCAAGGCGCTGCTCGGCATCGATGAGCAGTTCCTCCAGCACCCGCTCCCCGGCCCGGTCATGGGTGACCAACTGGACCAGGCTGTCACATTCGGCGGTGGCGTACTCCGGATGCGAACCGACATCGAGGTAGAGCCGGGCACCGTTCCGGAGGAACACATTGGAGCTACGCCCCCACGAAACCACCCGGCGGAACAGATACCGGGCCACCTCGTCGGGGCTGAGCCTGCGGTGCCCGTGGAAGGTGCACGTCACACCGAATTCGGTCTCGATCCCCATAATTCGTCGCTGCACACTATCGAGATTACAGCGCGGAATGATTCCTGCGGGTGAGTGCGAAAAACGTAATGATTTTGGCTGTGTCTTTTTGCGACGCCTTCGGCGACGCGGGTTTCGGCCCCCTTGGTCCCTGCTGTCCGCACTGGACACTCGCGGCTGCGCAGCAGAGGAGAAGAGTTGCCTATGCCCCGGAGGCCTGCCCGCTGTCCCCGGTATGCAGGGCCCCACATCCCGCTATCGACCTCACCCGGACCTCACCCGGTGAGGCGGGGTTCGGCGCGGCGACCGTCTCGGGGTGCCTGATGAGCTTCTCCGCACCGTCGTGGGCGCATGGGGCTCGGCAACGGGCCTGGTCCGGGCACCGCACAGGCCACGTCACCGGGCCACATCCGGTCCGATGCGTCTCGGTGACGTGGCCTACCGGCTATTTATCGCTCTTGTCCTGCGCCCCGTCGCTATCCTGCGCCCCGTCGCCCGACGGGGTGAGCAACCGCTCGAGCGCGGTCTTGCTGATCCTGCGGAACGCCCGCCGCGGCCGGGCGTGTTCGAGGGTGGCCACCTCGAGGGAGTCGACGCCGAGCGTCCGCTTCTCCTTATCGGCCCCCTCGGTCACCTGCAGGGCCTCGACCGCAACCCCGATCGCGCCGGAGAGGTCCAGGCCCGGCCGGTAGGACTCCTTCAGGGCAGTGACGATGGGCTCGGTCGTGCCGCCCATCACCACATAGTCGCGTTCGTCGACGATCGAACCGTCGAAGGTGATGCGGTAGAGCACCGATTCCGGTTCCTGCCCGGGGTAGCTCACCTCGGCGACGCAGATCTCCACCTCGAAGGGTTTGAGCTGATCGGTGAAGATGGACCCGAGAGTTTGCGCGTAGGCATTGGCCAGTGCCCGGCCGGTGACATCACGCCGGTCGTACTGGTAGCCCCGCAGGTCGGCCTGCAGGATGCCGCCGCGGCGCAGGCTCTCGAATTCGTTGTACTTCCCGACCGCCGCGAACCCGGTGCGATCGTAGAGTTCGCTCACCTTGTGCAGGGTGGCCGACGGGTTCTCCGCCACGAACACCACACCATCGGCGTAGGAGAGCACGACAACACTGCGACCCCGGCCGATTCCTTTGCGCGCAAGTTCCGTCTTGTCGCGCATGATCTGCTCGGCGGACGCATACAGCGGCATGGTCATGCCCGTGCGCTCCCTTCTTCGGCGGCCTGGCGGTCGGCGGCAATACCGCGGGCGATCTCCTCGAGCCGGGATTCGGCCACCTCGACCGCGCCCTCTTCATCGATGAGGATCGCGGTCGGATAGATACCGCGCAGCAGATCGGGCCCGCCGGTGGCGGTATCGTCGTCCGCGGCGTCGACGAGGGATTCGACCGCGATCCGCAAAGCTCGATCGGCGTCTATTCCCTTGGTGTACAGCTTCTTCAACGACGTCCTCGCGAACATCGAACCGGAGCCGACGGCGGTGAAACCGAACCGCTCCTCGCTGCGCCCACCGACCACGTCGTAGGACACGATGCGCCCGGACCTGTCCGGATCCGCGGCCTGCGGGTCGAAACCGACCAGCAGGGGCACCACGGCCAGGCCCTGCATAGCGGCCGGGAGGTTGTCGCGCACCATCTTCGACAGCTTGTTGGCCTTGCCGTCGAAGGTGAGCGAAACGCCCTCGATCTTCTCGTAGTGTTCGAGTTCCACGGCGAACAACCGCACCAGTTCGATGGCCATACCCACGGTTCCGGCGATACCTGTCGCCGAGTAGGTATCGGTGATGTGGACCTTCTCCACATCACGGCCGGCCAGCAGATTGCCCTGGGTGGAGCGCCGGTCACCGGCGATCAGCACACCGCCGCGGTAGGACACGGCGACCACGGTCGTACCGTGCGGCGCGATATCCCCCGCGGCACCGCCGCCGGGAATCCCGGCGGCGGTGGACTGGCCCAGCGTGTCGAATCTGTTGCTGGGCAACAGGTCCGGCGCGTTCTGGCGCAAGTGTTCGGAAAAGGATGACAGGGCGTACCCCAGATGGAGACGCAAGGGGTCACCTGCGGTCACTGGCCACCTTTCTGCACGTAGGCGCGAACGAAGTCTTCGGCGTTCTCTTCGAGCACATCGTCGATCTCGTCGAGCAGGTCGTCGGTGTCCTCCGCCAGCTTCTCGCGCCGCTCCTGACCGGCGGCGTCTACGCCGTCGACGCCTTCGTCATCGTCGCCGCCCCCGGCGCGTTTGGTCTGCTCTTGTGCCATCGCAGCCGACCTCCTCTGTTTCCACCGACCGGCGCTCGTTCGCACCGGACGAATCGTGAGCAGCCTGGTGTGCTCGTTCTTCAACACTACCCAGCCGGGCCGACACGTAGTCGGATTACGCCCCACCTCGAAGCGCGCAACCCCGCGCGCCGGCCGGGCCCGATGGTCAGGCGGTGAGCTTCTGCACCAGGTCAGCGGCGGTATCAACGCCGTCGAGCAGGTCACCCACATGGGCTTTGGTCCCACGCCGGGGTTCGAGAGTGGGGATCCGCACGAGCGAATCACCGCCCAGATCGAAGATCACCGAGTCCCAGCTCGCCGCCGCGATATCGGCACCGAAACGCCGCAGGCATTCACCGCGGAAATAGGCCCGGGTATCGGTGGGCGGCCTGGTCATGGCGTCGAGCACCTGTTGTTCGGTGACCAGGCGTTTCATCGAGCCGCGGGCTACGAGCCGGTTGTACAGCCCTTTGTCGAGGCGGACGTCGGAATACTGCAGATCCATCAGATGCAGTTTCGGGGCGGCCCAGCCCAGCCCTTCCCGGCTGCGCATCCCCTCCAGCAGGCGCAGTTTGGCCGGCCAGTCGAGCAGATCGGCACATTCCATCGGATCGCGTTCGAGCTTGTCGAGGATCATCGACCAGTTGTCGAGGACATCGCGCACGCGCGGGTCGTCGTTGTCCTGTTCCTCGACGAATTTCGCGACCCGTTCGTGGTAGAGCCGCTGGATCGCCAGTCCGGTGAGTTCGCGGCCGTCGGCCAGTGCGACCTTGGCCTGCAGCGTGGGGTCGTGGCTGATGGTGTGCACCGCGGTCACCGGGCGGGCCAGCTGCATATCGGAGAGGTCGGCGCCGGATTCGATGAGGTCGAGCACCAGTGCGGTAGTGCCGACCTTGAGGTACGTCGACATCTCGGCGAGATTCGCATCGCCGATGATGACGTGCAGCCGGCGGTATTTGTCGGCGTCGGCGTGCGGTTCGTCGCGAGTGTTGATGATTCCGCGTTTGAGCGTGGTCTCCAGGCCGACCTCGACCTCGATGTAATCCGACCGCTGCGATAGCTGGAACCCGGGATTGTCGCCCGACTGCCCGATTCCGACACGGCCCGAGCCGCAGATCACCTGGCGGGAGACGAAGAACGGGGTAAGCCCGAGAATGATCGCGTTGAACGGGGTATCCCGGCTCATCAGATAGTTCTCATGGGTGCCGTAGGAAGCACCTTTACCGTCGACGTTGTTCTTGTACAACTGCATACGGGGCGCGCCGGGCACACTGGATGCGTGCCGGGCGGCGGCCTCCATCACCCGCTCCCCGGCCTTGTCCCAGATCACCGCGTCCATGGGATCGGTGACCTCGGGGGCGGAATATTCGGGGTGAGCATGGTCGACGTAGAGCCGGGCGCCGTTGGTCAGGATCATATTCGCCGCCCCGACCTCGTCGGCGTCGATCACGGGCGCGGGGCCGTTCATCCGGCTCAGATCGAAACCGCGGGCGTCACGCAGCGGTGATTCCACCTCGTAGTCCCACCGGGTGCGCTTGGCGCGGGGCACCCCCTCGGCCGCGGCATAGGCCAGTACCGCCTGGGTGGAGGTGAGGATCGGGTTGGCCGACGGTTCGGTCGGCGTGGATATCCCGTACTCGACCTCGATACCGATGATGCGCTGCATGCTATCGAGCGTAGGCGACGATTCGCGTCCGGCAGGCGATCGGCGCCCGCCCCGGTCCGCCCAAATCATCCTCCGAGTCGTACTTATGGCGGATGCTCGACCCGGTCGTTGCCCGCATGCTCAGGATATGACCAGCACCACAGCCGATTCCGCGCCGGCCGGATCGCTACCGCGCCCCGCGCGCCTGATGGCACTCGATGTACTGCGTGGTATCGCCATCCTCGGCACCCTCGGCACCAATATCTGGATTCTCACCGACCCGGAGGGCTTGGTCGGGTACTTGAACCGGCTCGTCACCGCCCCCGTGGACGGTTGGATGTGGGCGGAAAAGGTGCTGCAACAACTCGCCCAGGGGAAGTTCCTGGGGCTGCTCACCGTGATGTTCGGGATCGGCCTGGCCATCCAGCAGGCCTCGGCACAGCGGGGTGGCCGGAGCTGGCCCGGTAAGTATCCGTGGCGGGCGGCGCTGCTGTTCCTGGACGGTCTGCTCAATTTCGCGCTGATCGCGGAGTTCGACGTGCTGATGGGGTACGCGGTGACCGGCCTGATCGTCGCGTTCCTGCTCGCCCGCAGCCCGCGAGCACAGGGGCGATGGCTGATCGGCATGCTGTGCCTGCATCTCACGTTGATCGCGTTGTACGCCCTGAGTCTCACCGTGGCCGGGTCCACGGACGGTTCCGGTGCCGAACCGCTTTCCCCCAACCCCTACGCCGACGGGTCGTTCTGGGATCTGGTGTTGTTCCGGATCGAGAACGCCGGCCTGTTCCGGTTCGAGACGGTGCTGATCCTGCCGCTGTCGATCGCGTTGTTCCTCCTCGGCGCCCGGCTGTTCCGCGCGGGTGTCTTCGCCCCCGGCGGTGCCCGGTTGCGCCGCCGCCTGCTGGTGCTCGGTTTCGGTGTCGCTGCACCGGTCGACCTGCTGCTCGGCGTGTTCGGCGGCGGTGACTGGGTACTGGTGACCCGGTACGCGGTGGCACCGCTGGTATCACTGGCGATCCTGGCTCTGGTCGCCGAGTTCTACGTACGCCGGACCGCGACCGGGTTCACCGGCCGGCGGTTGTCGGAGATAGGCCGTGCCGCGCTCAGCTGCTACATCCTGCAGAACCTGGTGTCCGCGATCATCTGTTACGGCTGGGGCTTCGGGCTGGCCGCACGGTTCACCCCGGACGCCCGGGTTCCGTTCACTATCGCCACCTACCTCGTGGTGGTCCTGGTGATCGCTCTGTTTGCGCATTTCTGGCTGCGCCGGTTCGAACGCGGACCGGTGGAATGGCTCTGGCACACCAGTTACCGGCGGATCGCCGGGTAGTGGCCACCGGTCTTCACGAACCCGAGCACGGTGTGATCATCGCCGGCGTCGGCCCGGACGGATTGATGCCGGCCGGTGAACTCGCGCTCGGCGGGATCCGCCCGATCGTTCCCGGCCCGCTGCCCGGACCGAGCCACGAACCAAAGGCCAACGGGCTCATCGGCGAGAGGCGATCACTGTTCCCCGAACGCTCCCGCCACCGCGTGGCCGGGCTCGCATCCAGCCCGCGGGAGTGAATTCGCGCACGCCGGGCCGCCGTCGAGTGGTCCGACACACTGCGTCGCTCCAGCTGTACTTGCCGCCGGGCTGCCACGATGATCCTGATCGGATACCGGCCGGCCGCACATCCCCACGGACGGCCGCCCTGATCCGGAGGGAGTACAGGATGCAGCCGAACGGCACCGACGGCGAATCCGATACGGGCACCGCGGTCGCGGCGCGGGCGGACGCCGGACCGACCCGGCACCGAACCGCCTTGCGGGCGTGGCTGGGCCCCATTGTGGTGATCACCGCACTGATGGCTCTGCTGTCGACCATGTACCTGGGCTATGTGATCGACCCGGAGAAGAACCTGCACGGCTTCCCGATCGCGCTGGTGAATCAGGACGATGGTGAAATCCGCGAAGGCACACCGACAAATATCGGTGACCAGATCACCGGCGCACTCACCGAGCAGGTACCTGCGGACAAGATCGACCTGCGGGTGACCGGTATCGCGGAAGCCCAGCGCCTGCTCGGCACCGGCGAGGTCTACGGCGCGATCGTTCTGCCCAGTGACCTGTCGAAGCGACTGTCCATCCTCGGCGCCGGTTCGATCGTTCCGGGCGATATCGACCGACCGGTGATCACCGTGATCACCAACCCCCGCACCGGCACCTACGCCACCCAGATACTGCAAGTCGTGACCGATCAGGCCCTGACGCAGGTCGACGCCGAGGTCGGTAAGCAGCTCACCGCGACCGTAGAAGCCGAACTGGGTTCCGCGCCCTCCGGTGGCACCGAAATCAGCGGCGCCGCCCGTCTCGTGCTGGCCGACCCGATCGACGTGATCACCGAGCCCTACCGCCCGCTACCGGACGGAACCGGGCAGGGACTGTCCGCGTTCTTCTACACGCTGCTGCTGGTGCTGGCCGGGTTCACCGGCGCGATGGTCGTGCACACCATGGTCGATTCGGCACTCGGCTTCATACCCACCGAGTACGGTCCCTGGTTCGTCCACCATCCCACCGCGCCTCATTCGCGGCTCCGCACGCTGTTGCTGAAATGGGGGGTGATCGTGGTGACCGCGCCGATTGTCTCCGGGGTCTTCCTCGGGATCGGACATCTGCTGGATATGCCGATCACCCACGGCCCGGCGCTGTTCCTGTTCAGTACGCTGGCGATCGTGGCGGTCGGGGTGACCGCGCTTTCCGTGCTGGCGACGTTCGGCTCGGCCGGGTTGCTGATCAATCTGGTGCTGTTCATCATTCTCGGCCTGCCCTCCGCCGGGGCCACCATCCCCCTCGAGGCGACCCCGCGGTATATGGCCTGGCTGGCGGCCTTCGAGCCGATGCACCAGATCTATCTCGGTGTCCGGGCCATTCTGTACTTCGACCTCGGCAACGGACTCGCTCGCGGCGTCTGGATGAGCCTGGCCGGACTGGCGGCAGGTCTTGTCCTGGGCGCGGTCACCACCTTCGTCTACGACCACAAGGGTTTGGAACGGCGCAGCCACTGACCGGCCTCATGTCACGCCGCTCTCCTTGCTGGAGCCGCCGGCCGAGCTCATGACAGGACGGTGCTGCGCAGCCGGCATTCGACACTGCGCAATATCGGTCAAGCGAATCGGTGTGCCGGGCCGCCAGACTCTATCCGTGACCACCCGACGTGACCGACTGCGCGAACTACTGGATGCCGTTCTCGACGAGGACAACACGACCCTCGGCCGGATGGCTGCGGGCGTCTACTCGTCACCCTTCCATTTCGCCCGGCAGTTCAGCCGGGGCACCGGCGAATCACCGGTGAGCCTGCGGCGTCGCGTAATGCTGGAACGGGCCTGCTGGCAGCTCGGTGCGGGCGCCACCGTGACCGAGGTGGCCTTCGCCGCCGGCTACGACACGGTGGAAGGGTTCAGCCGGGCGTTCACCCGTGCATTCGGCCATCCCCCCAGCGCCACCCCGCCGCCCACCGGCCGGATACCCCGGTGGCTGCCCGCGGCGAACGGGATTCATTTTCATCCCCCCATGTCGCTGTGGGTCGAAGGCGAACCGAAAGGACGTTCGGATATGGATCCGACCGCGCTGCTGCTGCACCATGATCTCGACGACACTCGGCTGTTGTTGAAAGCAGCGACCGGATTGAGCGAGGAACAGTATCGGTGTTCTCGCGCCGGTGCGGAAACGGTACTGCCGTGGGACGGGCCGGAGGAGTCGATCGCGGCGGCACTGGACCATCTGATCCGGACCAAGGAATCGTGGCTCGCCTCGATCGACGGCGCCGATACACCCGGCCGTGGCGGCGACGATATCCCCGCGCTGCTCGCCCGGCTCGACGAGGTGGGCCCGCGCTGGCTGGACACGGTTCGCGAAATCGATCGCCGCGGCGGTTGGGGCGACACCTTGATCGATGCATTGTGCGACCCACCGGAGAGCTTCGTGCTCGGCAGTGTGATCGCCCATGTACTCACCTACTCCGCATATCGCCGCCAGCAGGTGCGGTACTGGATACGTGGTGACGCGCCGGACGATGACGACATCGGCTGGGGCGATCCGATCGAATGGCTACGAAATCGAGACTGAGTTGACCACCCCGCAGACCTCACCGTGCACCGTCTTCAACACGGTGACCGGCCTGGACGGTTGTATCGCGGGCGCTTCGCCGACTACGGCCTACTGCACGAGATCATCGTGTCGATCGCCCCGGTAGCACTGGGCGACGGCGCGCCACTGCTGCCCCGCGAACTGGAATTGCGGGTCACCGAGGTCGCGGCCAACGGCGAATTCGCATGCCTCCGTTATGAGGTGGTCCGCGAAACATCCGGGCGTGCAGTCGGGATTCAGGCCGGGGGCGCTGCCCGCTACATCCGTAGATTCTCGACCTCCACGGGCCGCCGCGTGGAATCGGATCTCCACTTCGCCGCCGGCGCAGGGCCGCCCTGCTATCCGGAGGAGACGGAAGCTGCCCAGGAGGCGAAGGCCCGCGGATTGCGGGTTTGCAGCAGCACCCGCCCGGGGCCGGTGAAATCGAAGACCAGCCCCTCGCCCGATTTCAGCGATTGGAGCGAGCGCCCGGAGACGGCACGGCGGATGGTGAACTGCATCGCGAGGTCGTAGGCCACCACATGCCCGGTATCGATGCTGACCTGGTCGCCGGGCGCCAGATCGAATACGTCGATGGCGCCGAAAACGCCGACCACCACCTCCCCCTGTCCCTCCACACGGAGGCCGAAGCCACCCTCGCCACCGAAGAGGTTCGCGAAACCGCCCCATTGGCTCTCCACCCGCACCCCGGCCGAATGCGCGATCCAGCCGCCCCGGCTGATGAAGTACGGGCGGTCCGCCGCGATCGGCAGCGCGAGCATGTCACCGGGTAACGAGGGCGCCACATCCACCCAGCCGCCGTTCGCAGGTGCGGTGAAGGTGGAGACGAAGAACGATTCGCCCGAGAACACCGAACGTTTGATCCCGGCCAGGATGCCGCCCTCGGCCTTGGCCTCCAGCTTCACTCCGGCCGAATGCGCCACCATGGCGCCACTTTCCACCCGCACCGGTTCCCCGCCCGCCAGCACACAACGCGCCACGGTGGACGAGGGGTTGTGCCGCAGTTCAACTTTCATGAGCCGACACTACCGCCCCCGTGTGACACCGGCCGATGTTCGTACGCGACCGCCCCAGGCGGCCACGCACCGCGTTCACCGAGGTCCGCGCACGATTCGGGTGGACACTCAGTGGGCGATTACTTCCCGGCGCTGCATGGAGAACGGCGGATCACAGTTCGTCCACGACTGCTGCGCACCGAACGCCGGGTTCCCCCCTTCGTAGCTCCTGAACCAGTGCCATCAGGCCCGGCAGGTCGCCCTGAGCCGGCGCCAGGCCGGCCCACGGCATGTGCGGGTACGCGGCGGTACCGGGCACCGGGTCGACCGAGCAGAACGGGTCCGGCTACGCCCCGGACGTTCCCGCGCGGAGCAGCGAGCAGTATCACCGCCGAGGCCGAAACGAGGTTTCCCGAGAACCGACCTGACTACCTCCCACCGCATGGAGCCATGCGGTAGCGGAACCGATCAAGCCCGAACACCACCCTCCGTGGCCCAGATCACACATGAATGGCCGGCGTTACACCGCGGCAAACCGGTGCGGAATCACTCCAGCAATCGCAGGGCATCCTCGTCGCGAGCCACGACCGCACGCCCGTCGGTGGTGAAAACGATCGGGCGCTGGATCAGCCGGGGATGTTCGGCGAGTGCGGCGATCCAGCGCTCCCGGTCGGCGGCGGTACGCCCCCAGCCGGACATACCGAGTTCCTTGGCGATGTCCTCGCCGGTTCGGGTGATCTCCCAGGGTTCGGCGCCGAGCCTGTCCAGGACGGCCCGCAGCTCCGCTGTACTGGGCGGATCGTCCAGATATCGGCGAACCGAATAGGTGGCGCCGGCCGCATCCAGATGCGCCAGCGCCGCCCGGCTCTTGGTGCAGCGAGGGTTGTGCCAGATCTCGGTTTCCGGGGTACTCATACCGCGAGCGTAACCGCCGCACACCACGCAACCTGCGCGTTCCACCCACAGGACTATCGGCCGGGGCGCCGACCGATTGCGCCACACGCGAATCAGGGCCGCGCCCCCATGGGAGCGCGGCCCTGACAGCAGTGCCTCTCTACAGGTATTGGCCGGTATTGGATTCGGTATCGATCGCCCGGCTGGCGCTGGCGTTCTTGCCGGTGACCAGCGTGCGGATGTAAACGATCCGTTCGCCCTTCTTACCCGAGATACGGGCCCAGTCATCGGGATTCGTGGTGTTGGGCAGGTCCTCGTTCTCGGAGAACTCGTCCACGATCGAATCGTAGAGATGCTGGATCCGCAGGCCCGGATTTCCGGTGTCCAGAACCGATTTGATGGCGTACTTCTTGGACCGGTCCACGATGTTCTGGATCATGGCGCCGGAGTTGAAGTCCTTGAAGTACAGAACCTCCTTGTCACCGTTGGCGTAGGTGACCTCCAGGAAGCGGTTGTCCTCGCTCTCGGCGTACATCCGGTCCACCACCCGCTCGATCATCGCGCGGATGCAGGCCACCTTGTCGCCTTTGAACTCGGCCAGATCGTCGGCGTGCAGCGGCAGGTACTCGGTGAGGTACTTCGAGAAAATGTCCTGTGCGGATTCGGCATCCGGGCGCTCGATCTTGATCTTCACGTCCAGGCGGCCGGGCCGCAGGATCGCGGGGTCGATCATATCCTCGCGGTTGGAGGCGCCGATGACGATGACGTTCTCCAGCCCTTCCACACCGTCGATCTCACTGAGCAACTGGGGCACGACGGTGGTCTCCACATCGGAGGAGACACCGGACCCACGAGTCCGGAAGATCGAGTCCATCTCGTCGAAGAACACGATCACCGGGGTGCCCTCGGAGGCCTTCTCCCGGGCGCGCTGGAAGATGATCCGGATATGGCGCTCGGTTTCACCGACGAACTTGTTCAGTAGTTCGGGACCCTTGATGTTCAGGAAGTAGGACTTCGCCTCCTTGGCATCCTCGCCCCGCGCCTCGGCGATCTTCTTGGCCAGCGAATTGGCCACCGCCTTGGCGATCAGCGTCTTACCGCAGCCCGGCGGGCCGTAGAGCAGGACTCCCTTGGGCGGTCGCAATGCGTACTCGCGGAACAGATCCTTGTGCAGGAAGGGCAGCTCCACGGCATCGCGGATCTGCTCGATCTGCCGGCCCAGGCCGCCGATATCGTGATAGCCGACATCGGGTACCTCTTCCAGGACCAGATCCTCTACCTCGGCCTTGGGAATACGTTCGAACGCGAAGCCGGCCTTGGTATCGACCAGAAGGGAATCCCCCGGCCGCAGCTTACGGATCGGGGAATCCGGATCGTCCAGATCGTCGGCCTCGGCGAGTTTGGACAGCGGACCGGACAGCCACACCACCCGCTCCTCGTCGGCATGCCCGACGACCAGGGCGCGGCGGCCCCCATCGAGGACTTCGCGCAGGGCGCCGATCTCACCGATGGAATCGAACGTGCCCGCCTCCACGACCGTCAGCGCCTCGTTCAGCCGGACGGTCTGGCCGTAGGCGAGGATGGACGTGTCGATATTCGGCGAACAAGTCAGGCGCATCTTGCGGCCGGAGGTGAACACGTCGACGGTCTGATCCTCGTAGACACCGATCAGAATCCCGTAACCGCTGGGCGGCTGACCGAGCCGGTCGACCTCCTCACGCAACGCGACGAGTTGCTGCCGCGCTTCTTTCAGGGTATCCATCAACTTGGTGTTGCGAATGGTCAGCGAATCGATACGGGCTTCCAATTCCCGTGAGCGATCCGGTGAATCGGCGAGTTGCCTCCGGAGTGCAGCCGCTTCGGCGCGTACTGCCTCGAGTTCTCTCCAGGCCGCCGAATCCGAATTCTCGATGGGGCTCATGTGCTGCTCCTCCCAATCCCGGTCTATCAACGCTACCGGGCGCGACCCGTTTGCGCTGTCCGACATGATTTCGTGGTGATCACATCTGGCCGCGACCATCATGCTGGTCAGACCATGTTAGCCTGCCCTAACCCTCGATCGGTGGGGTTCCCCACCGACTAGCCGAAAGGTTGCCAGCTATGCACCTTCCCGCACGGACACTCCGGCTGGTCCACGTCGCGGTGGCGACGGCCGCGGCCGGCGCACTGGCGCTGGGATCGACTGCCTGCGGATCCGACGACGGCACCGGCACCACCGCACCCCCCAGCGGCGCGGCTACCACCAGCGCGTCGGCGCATGACGACAGCGGCGACCACGAGCACGGCGATTCCGCGGACGCACCCACCGCGCAGAGCCTACAGTCCATCCTCGAACAGATCACAAATCCGGACGTCACCGTGGACGAGAAGGTGAACCTCATCGTCGACGGCGAGAACAGGCGCGGCCAGCTCGAGCAGCTCAACGCGGCCCTGCAGACCTACCGCGGACTCAGTTACACGGTCGCCGATATCACCGTGGACGACGATACGGCCACCGGCCAGACCACCATCACCAGCCCGCGGGGAGGCAGTGCACCGCCGGCACCGGTCACCTGGGAGGAGGAGGACGGCACCTGGAAGCTGTCCGACGACGGGGCCTGCCTGCTGCTCGGCTTCGCACAGATCCCCTGCGCTCCGGCGTAACCACCGCAACGCCCCGGCCGCGGTGGAACTCCCACCGCGGCCCGCGGCGTTTCCGCACCGCCCCGCCCGCTCAGCCCTTGGACGGCCGTCGCTGCGGCTTCGGGGTGACCACACCTTCGGCCAGCCGCCGAGCGCTCACCAGGAAGGCCGTATGGCCCTGCATCCGGTGCTCGGGCCGCACCGCGAGACCCACCACATGCCAGCCGCGCACCATCGACTCCCACGACCGCGGTTCGGTCCAGCACTGCTGTTCGCGCAGCGCTTCCACGATCTTCGACAGCTGCGTCACGGTCGCGACGTAGATCATCAGCACCCCGCCGGGCACCAGGGCCTGCGATACAGCCGGTAGGGCGTCCCACGGCGCCAGCATGTCCAGGATCACCCGATCCACCGGTTCCCCCGCGTAGTCGGCCACATCGGCGACGGTCAGCTCCCAGTTCGCCGGCCGTTCCCCGAAGAACCGTTCCACGTTCCGGACGGCGTGCTCGGCGTGGTCCTCCCGGATCTCATAGGAAACCACAGCACCCTCGGGCCCCGCCGCACGCAGCAACGAGCAGGTCAGCGCGCCGGAACCGGCACCCGCCTCGAGCACCCGGGCGCCGGGGAAGATATCGCCCTCGTGCACGATCTGGGCGGCGTCCTTCGGATAGATCACCGCTGCCCCGCGCGGCATGGACATCACATAGTCGGTCAGCAGGGGACGCAGAGCAAGGTACGGGGTGCCGTTGGTGGAGTGCGCGAGCGTGCCCTCCTCGGCGCCGATCAGTTCGTCGTGGTCGATCGCGCCACGATGGGTATGGAATTGCTTTCCCGGCTCCAGCAGCACCGTGTACAACCTGCCCTTGGCATCGGTCAGCTGCACCCGGTCGCCGACGACGAATGGCCCGGTCCGTCTGGCCGTCATGAATCTCCGTTCCCGCGATGTCCGCGTATTCGCGCGCGGCACCGTGTCGGTGCCGACGGATAGCCTGCCAGGTATGTCAGCGCCACCGAGCACACCCCCGGCGAGTCCCGAGCCCGAGGCACCGCCCCGGCCCGCCCGGCCCGCGCTGTCGCCCTCGCGCGCAGCCGATTTCAAACAATGCCCGCTCAAGTATCGGCTGCGGGCAATCGACCGGATCCCCGAGCCTTCCACGCGGCAAGCGGTACGGGGAACCGTGGTGCACGCGGTACTGGAGGATCTGTACGCGCTTCCGGCTGCCGAACGTGAACCCGAGCGGGCGACGGCGTTGGCCGGCCCTGCCTGGGAGCGCGTCGTAGCGGTGGAACCGGAGGCGGCACAGGTGGTCGACGGCGACGGCGAACTCGAGACATTCCTCGGCGAGGTCCGCGCGTTGGTACGCGGCTACTACCGCCTGGAAGATCCGCGTCGGTTCGAACCGCAATCCTGTGAGACCCGGCTCGAGGTCGAGCTCGCCGACGGCGCCCCGTTACGCGGCTTCGTGGACCGAATCGATGTGGCGCCGACCGGAGAGCTACGGGTGGTGGATTACAAGACCGGCCGGGTTCCGGGTCCGAATCAGGAGACGCGGGCCCTGTTCCAGCTCAAGTTCTACGGCCTGATGCTGCTCCGTCTGCGCGGCGTGGTCCCGGCGCAGTTGCGCCTGGTGTATCTCGCCGGCGCGCAGCTACTCACCTACGCGCCGGAGGAAGCCGAACTTCTTCGCTTCGAACGCACCCTCATGGCCCTGTGGGAAGCAGTGTCCACGGCCGCCGAGACCGGAGATTTTCCGCCGAATCCGAGTTGGCTGTGTGATTACTGCGCCTACAAAAAACTCTGCCCCGCGTTCGACGGAACCCCGCCGCCGTATCCCGGCAGGCCCACCGACGGCGAATCCGCCGCCGAGACCTTCGCCGAATCGGTATCGGACTGAGTCCTTTCGGTGCCGCCGCGGCCTGCCCCGAAAAGGGCGCCCCGCCGGTCGGCACCGCGTTCAGGGAGGCGTCCGAACACGTGCCGGCACCGACGTACCTGCAGCTGCCGCTGTCGTTCGCCGGGCAAAGACACCAGCGTTGTGTTCCCATCATCACTGCCTTATGCGCACAGCGGTGCCACCGAGTTCAGCGAGGCCCTGAAAGGTTTCGGCCCGTCCCTGCTTTCCGTGCTCGATGCGATGCGATGCGCCGCAGGCGCGGGTGTCGAGTGCGGAAAGCAGGGACCAAGGGGGCCGAAACCCCGCGCCGCCGGAGGCGGCGCCAGATACTCAGAACGCGCGGCAGGAACGGATATCGGTGGCAAGGATGGCGCGAGCGCCGATATCTGCCAGCCGATCCATCAGTTCGTTGCCCTGTTTGCGAGGTACCAGGGCGCGGACCGCCACCCAGCCCTCGTCCGCCAGGGGCGCCACGGTGGGCGATTCCAGGCCGGGGGTGATCTGTGCGGCGCGTTCGAGCAGCCCCTTCGGGCAGTCGTAGTCCAGCATCAGATACTGCTGGGCAAACACCACGCCCTTGACCCGGGCGATCAGCTGGTTACGCGACCGATCGTCCCGATCGGCTTCGGCCTGTTCGATGAGCACCGCCTCGGAATCGCACAGCGACTCCCCGAACGCCACCAGGCTGTGCTGGCGCAGGGTGCGCCCGGAACCCACCACATCGGCAATGGCGTCGGCGACGCCGAGCTGGATCGAGATCTCGACCGCACCGTCGAGCCGGATCACCTCCGCCTCGATGCCCCGCCGGGCCAGATCGGACAGCACCAGGTTCGGATACGAGGTGGCGATCCGCTTGTCCTGCAGATCCTGCACTGTCCAGTCCTGTCCCTGCGGGGCGGCGTAGCGGAAAGTGGAGCCACCGAATCCGAGCGAGAGACGTTCGGCCACCGGCGCACCGGAGTCCAGGGCGAGATCGCGGCCGGTGATGCCGAGATCCAGTTCCCCGGAGCCGACGTAGATAGCGATGTCCTTGGGCCGCAGGAAGAAGAATTCCACCTGGTTGGCCGGATCGAGGACGGTGAGGTCACGCGAATCGGTGCGTTTGCGGTAACCGGCTTCGGTGAGGATGGCAACGGCGGATTCGGAGAGCGCACCCTTGTTGGGTACTGCGACACGCAGCATAATGGCAGGTCCTTTCGGTTTCGGGGAACGGTCGGGGCGTCTACAGATGTCGGTAGACGTCCTCCAGCCGCAGCCCGCGGCCCACCATCAGGACCTGCACCCAGTACAGGAGCTGCGATATCTCCTCGGCGAGCGCCTCGTCGCCTTCGTGTTCGGCGGCCAGCCATACCTCGCCGGCCTCCTCCAGCACCTTCTTGCCCTGGGTATGGACGCCCGCGTCCAGTGCGGCGACGGTACCCGACCCGGCGGGACGGGTGGCTGCGCGATCCTGGAGCTCGGCGAACAGGGCCTCGAAAGTCTTCACGGCAGGTCATTGTTTCAGACCACCTCCGAGCCCTTGTCCCCGAGTACGCGCGGCTGTGCCGTAGCACTCACCCGATCGCTTCCGGAGCCCGCGCGACCCCGTGCCCGGACCGCCACCGCCGGTCCGGGCACGTGTCATCGGTACTGTGAGGATCCGAGGAGGTGGTCGCCGACTGTGGACGAGAACATGGCACAGGCCCGGCAGGAGCGCCGGCACCTGATCGTGGCCGCTGCGTCCGGTTTGTTCGCCGCGTGCGGATACCGGGCGGCAAGTATGGACGAGATCGCCTGCCGGGCGGGAGTGAGCAAACCGGTCCTATACAACTCCTTCACCAGCAAACTGGAGCTCTACCTGGCGGTTCTGCACGAGGCGCTGCGGGTGCTGGGTGAAACACTGGCGGAGGCGCTCGCACCTGCCCAGGGCATGCGATCGATCGTTTCGGCGACGGTGGCCGCGATATTCGATTTCGCCGATACCAATCCGCGCAGCGCCGCCCTGCTGGCGGGTGCTGCGGTGGTCGATGAACCGTCGGCGCAGCGGGTGGCCCATCAAGCCACGACGATCTGCACCGATACCCTGCTGCAGGCACTGGCCCCCTATCCGCCGACGCAGGCCGAACGGGGCTGGTTGATCACGGCCGAGGTGGTCGCGATCGCGCAGTCGTGTGCTCGGCACTGGGTCCTCACCGGGAAGCCCCTCCCCCGGCACGAGGCCGTTGCCACGACCGCGGGACTGTGCTGGACCGGCTTGTCCGGTGTCCAGCAGGCGCCGAAGCTCCCGGAGTCCACCGATACGGGTTTGCCGGCATCCGACGCACGGAGATAGCGCCGCCGCTCGACGCGATGCCCCGCTCCGGGATACCTCGCCGGGCAACGATCCGTCCCGTCGACGCCGTTCGCGAAATCCGTCGGATCTGCGCGTCCTGCGCTCGGTGCGATGGACGACCGTGGACCTACCCCCGAAAGCCCCGGGGAAGCGTCTGGATGCCCCGGACGGCAGGAACCGTCCGGGGCTTGCGCGGGGGCATCGTCGGCGATGACCCCCGCAGAGCCACCGCGGTGACCTACTGCTCATCGGACGCGGGGCCCCGGACCGGCCGTGCGCCGACCGCGTGGCTCTACTGCCCGGCGAGCAACTCCTCCAGTTCGGCGACCGCGGTGCGGAGGTGGTCGGCGAAGGTGTACATCTCGCCCGCCACCGCGGCCGGGGTCGCCAGGTAGAGGTTCCACCGGTCCGGCAGGAGGACGTAGGCGATACCGATGCATTTCGGGCTGGTGGAACCGAAGCCGAAGTACCGGATGTTCACCGACGGCGCCGAACTGGTGCTGAGGTAATCGTCGCGCATGATCGTCCAGCCGGGGCTGTGGAACAGCGGGATCGGATCGGTGACGCCGAGTTCGGCCCCGCGGCGCCGCTGGATCCATTCGAGTTCCCACAGGTGCTGTTCCGGTGCTTCACCGGACTGGCATTGTTTGGCGCGGGCCACGTGGGCACCGGCGGCGGCGCGGGCCGCGGCGAGTTTCGTGGCGGTATCGGCGGCGGGTTCCTCCATGGAGTCGACGAAGGCGATCATCTCCGGGGTGATCACCCGCATCGCCTCGGTCCGGCCGTTGCGGTACTGCCGGGTCGCGATGGATTCGTAGGTGGCGCCGGTGAGACCTTTGCTGCGGCGGTGGGCCAGCTGATAGCTCAGCTGGGCGAAGGCGTCCGGAGAGATGCCGAGCTGTTTGGCGCGGGCCGTGCCGAACTCGTCGAAGGACACCGTGGTGGTGGCGTTGTCGGCGGCGTACTGCGCAAAAGCCGCGCCCGCGGCGGTCACCGCGGCACGCTGCTCGTCGGTCAGCCGGAATTCGACCTGCTCGACCGGCGGCAGCCCTTGGCCCCGCGCCCCGGATCGTTCCGTATGCCCGGTCACCGGTGTTTCCAGCAGGGCGTCGACGAAGGACAGCACCGTCGTACCGTCCAGCCCGCAGTGCTCGATATTGATTCCGGTCTGGCCGTCGGCGAACACGATGAACGACACCGACTTGTCGAACCAGCGGTTGGCGCTGTCACCGTGCAGCAGGGTGTCCGCGGCGTGCAGTTCGTCGCGGGGCGCGAAATCCTCGAGGCAGACGCAGAACAGCGCCGTTTCGATCGTATCGAGCGCCGCGGCGTTGTACGGATCGGTGAGCAGTTCGGCGCGGCTGCTCGCCCAGTCGGCCCGGGCCGCGGTGGTCAGATGTCCCACCGAGGTCCCGGCGGGCGCCGGCTCGGTCGCGGATTTCAGGATGGCGCACAGACCACCGAGCAGATCCTCGAAGGCGTACGGGTCGCCGTCGGCGCCGAGTACATCCAGCCGGAACATATTGCCGTGGTGCAGTACCAGGATGTGACGGGCGCCGGACGGGCCCGGCCACTCCTCGGTGTAAGGCACGCGCACGGTGTCCTGTTCGGCACCGGGGATCCGGGTTTCGGAGAACAGGTACTTGTTCTGCCACATCGACAGCCGCCGGCCACGCTGGGTGACCGGCGGGATTTCTTCCCGGT
Source organism: Nocardia speluncae NBRC 108251 (assembly GCF_001613245.1). GTDB lineage: Bacteria > Actinomycetota > Actinomycetes > Mycobacteriales > Mycobacteriaceae > Nocardia > Nocardia speluncae. The sequence goes on from NZ_BDBZ01000002.1 coordinate 460,045, forward strand.
CCAGAGCCAGTTTGTAGTCGACGGCGGCCGCGACCAGCGCCGCGGCACGGTCCGCCTGACCCGCCGCGGTGGAGGTGGCCAGGGCGGTATCGTCGCGGAACAGGAAGAAGAAGTTGGCGTTCAACGCGATCCGGTCACGCCGGCCCAGATAGCGGGACGGCCAGAACCGATCCAGCCAGCTGCCGACGCCGGGGGTCTCGTCGTATTCACGCAGGGCCGCATGCAGGGTCCGGCCGGCGCCGTCGGGGCGCAGCAGATCGGCCACGGCTTCCTCGGTCGCCGCCAGTTCCCCGGGGGTCAGCAAGGGTGTACACCACTGCACGAAGCGGGCGCAGCTGTCCTCCAGGGTGGGCAGCGGAACCCTGGGCAGTTGGTCTTCGGCGGCGAAGGTGCTTTCGGTCAAGTCGTCTCTCCGGTTCGGGTCGGTGCTGCTCGACGATCGGGCTGATCCCGGCATCGCACGGCTTCGTGTATTACGAACCCGGCCGGGACACATAAAGATTGGCATACAACCGGCCTTCGGACTCCAGGCCGCCGGGATCGATGCCGTTGGTGGTGAGGGTGTCCAGTACCTGCTCGCGTTCGGAGTCGGAGGCGAAGCGGCGCTGGGCGAACTCGCCCGGCATCCGCCGGGTGTGGTATCCCAGGGCGTCCAGTTCCGCCTCGATCGGTCCGAAACCGTACATGCGCAAGACGAAGTGCGCCATCCAGGGGCGGCGGTCCGGGGCGGCGGTCGCTATCCGGACGAGTGTCTTCTCGGTGACATAGCCGATACAGCCGGTCGAAATCACCAGATCGGCCGTGGCGAGGATCGCGCGTTGTTCGTCGGTGGGGTCGGCGGCCTCGAGGTCGGCGTGTACGACGCTGTCCAGTAGCCCCGCCGCCCGGGCGTAGTCCAGGGCCGGTGCGGAAGCGTCCATGCCGATGAACCGGACGCCGGGCAGGGCGGCGGCACCGCGGACGCGATCACGATCGCGGGCGATGAGATCGCCGGTCCCGAGCACCGATTCGGTATAGGAGCCGGCCAGCTCGGCCAGGGTCGTATCCAGGCGGAGCAGGGCGGCGTTCACACCGTAGGAGCACCCTATGTCCAGCACGGTGGGGGCAGTTCCCGCTGCTGCCCGATACTCCGCTATCTGCTCGCGCAGATGCGGCTTCGCCAGTTCCGGTATCCGATAGTCCAGCTCGGACATGCGGGCGTAGTAGTCGCGGGGGTCGGGCCTCGAGTAGATATCGTCGAACGATGCTTTCCCGGTGGTGTGCAACGGCACTGGCACGTTGTGTTCCTCTCGGTAGGGCGGTACCCACTCGACCGGGTCCCTGATCAATCCAGCAGCCGGTCACCACGGACGGCGTCGGCCGCCGCGTGATGATCCGGCAATACCCGCCCGAAGAGCTGGCGGGTACGTTCCACGGTGCCGATGGCGCCGGGGCGATCACTGTAGGCGAAGATCGCCGTATGCCGAGGGGTCGCGCCCTGCACCGGCGACACCCGGTGCAGTGAGTACCTTCCTTGGAAAAGCTGCAGGTCACCGGGGCGTAGCTCCAGCCGCCGGACGAGACCGTCGCCGCCGCCGGTGAGCACCGCGTGCACATCGGCGAGGTTCTCGGTATGCGGTGAACGGATATTGGGGCAGTATTCGAACACACCCCCGGACTCCGGCGCCGCCGTGAGCATGCTGACGGTGAACTCGTTGGTGTCGAAATGCCATGGATGCGAGTTGCGCGGGGCCACCACGTTCAGTACGAGACCGGCCAGCGGGTCGGCGAATTCGTGTAGCTGCCGCCGGCCGAAGCAGGCGGCCAGAAATTGCTGGAACTCGGCGCCGGTGTACAGCTGGTGGATCAATGCGCCGACCGGAATCCGGTCGCGCGGGACGAAGGCGTTACCGCGTTCGAAGATGATCCGGCCCGGATGCTCGGCGGGCAGTTCGGTATCGAGCGGAATGTTGTAGGCATTCACCCGTTCGGTGCGGTAGTAGGCGTGCGGCGCCATCTGTTCTCCCTGTTCCGCGAGCAGGGCGTGCAGTTCGGGCCGGATGAACTCGCGCAGTATGGTGCAGCCGTCCTCTGCCAGACCGGCCCGCGCAGCCGCGACAGCGGCATGCCAGCCGGGCGTATCGGGCTCCGCGAGCGGGTAGCGGGAAGTATCGACGATCTCGTCCAAGGTCACCGTGGCGGCCATAGCGATATTGTTGCCGCCGGTAGGCCGACACGCCCGGCGAATCCGCGAGATGCCCGGTGAGACCGGTCACGGACCATCCGGTTTTGTTGATCCGCAACACCATCGGCAGCGCAACGTTGTCGTTCCGCACCGTTTACCGAGGCACTTTCATGGACAGTCGCTTCCGCTGCCCACCCTCGCCCGGGCCTGCCGATTGCCACCGACGAGGCAGCGGACCAGCGTACGTGCCGCGTGGCCACTGCCCGCGGACACGGGCCCCGGATTCGCCGTCAGCAGGTACGCGACCCGGCGTGCTGAAGCCGCGTACGCAAGCACAGCTCCAGGTCGCCACTGGTCAATCCGATGAGCGTGTCACGATGCGTGCGGGACGGGTCTACAGGTACCGGGATCTCGCAGGGCACCACCGGGACTCCGCAGCCCGCCGCCGTGGCGGCCGCTACGCCGGTGACCGAATCCTCGACAGCCACGCAGTCGCGGGCATCCAGCCCGAGCAGGTGCGCCGCGCGGAGGTAGACGGCCGGGTCGGGTTTTCCGTGCGGCACCTCGTCCCCGCAGACCGAGACGTCGAACCGGTGCCGGCCCAGCGTTTCCAGGGCCAGTTCGGTGAGCGACCGTTTGGTGTTGGTCACGAGCGCGCAGGGCAGACCGGCCTCCCGTACCATGTCCAGCGCCGCCGCCGCGCCCGGCCGCCAGGGGATGGGACCGGTCATGAGTTCGGTGACCCGCCGCTCCAAGAACAGGCCCGCCGCCTCGACGGCCTCGGGGTGCGGGTCCACCCCCAATTCGGTGAACATGATCCGCAGCGCATTCGGCCCCGAAGCCCCGATGAGTGCGTGCCGGATCTCCTGCGTCATCTCCCGGCCGAGCTCGCGCGCCAGCTCGCGGACGCCGATATCCCACAGCTTCTCCGAATCGAGCAGCGTCCCGTCCATATCCCACAGGACACCGGCCGGCTGGGCCATACGTTCGGACCTTTCGTCATGGTGGATCGAGCCGGCGCCGAGCCGCGCAGCACGATCGGAGGCTTCGGCCGACGGTAGCCCGGCCGGGTAAGCGGCAGCAAACCCGGCCGGTCGCGGTCACAATACTTGCGACGCGGTGATGACCAACTCTCCTCCGTTGGGCGCGACCCGGAACGATCGGCTCTCCGACTGCACCGACCCGTCACGCATCGTGTAGGTGACCGTCGCCACCGCGCTACCGTCACCGGAACGGCTGACCGAGCCGATACTGACGGCGCCGATGGTCGACCAGAACCCCTGGTAGTCGGCGTAACCACCGGCGGTGGCCTGGTATTCGGGTGAGAGCTGCGACCACGCGGCAGCCGTGTTGCCGGGCAGCAGCCCGTAATAGCCACGAACGAACTGTTCCACGCGGGCACCCGAAGGCGGGCCGGATTCGGTGGTGGTGGTGGAGGCAGTGGTGGTGGGTGGATCACTGGGTTCAGCCCGCGGTTCCCCGGTCTGCTCCGGCGCGTTCACCTGGCTGCTTTCGGGCCCGGCGGCGGTGTTGCCGTCCCCGCCGGTGACATTGACGAGAACCAAACCCACCACGACCACCAGGAGCAGTGCCGCGGCGCCCGCCAGCACGGCCGTGCGGGACCGCACGCCGGAACCACGTCCGGCGGCCGGGCCCGCGGGCGCGGGCGACGGTCCCGTAGCCGGTGGCACCCCGGCATCCCGGAACGCCGGCGCCGCGGCGGGCGGGCGGATATCGGCGGCGCCCGGCTCCGGATCGGGCCGGTCGAGTGTCGCCGTGGCGGCGAGCGTGGGCGGGAGGACCTTCGTCGTGGCGGACGGTGCGATATCGACCGGTTCCGGCGCCCGGCCCGCGGCCACTTCTTCCAGCATGACTCGCGCCTCGTCCATGGTCGGCCGGTTCGCGACCTCGGTCGCCAGCAACCGCATCACCACGGGGCCCAGCGCGCCCGCCCCGGCGGGCGGTTCGACCTGCCCACCGGCGACCGCGTGCAGCACGGCCAAAGGGTTGTCGCCGTCACCGAAGGGCGGGCGCCCGGTGATCGCGTGGTAAAGCGTGGATCCCAACGCGAAGACATCCGAGGACGGTATCGGCTGTTCACCGCGTGCGACCTCCGGGGCGAGATAGGCCGGGGTGCCTGCCAGAAATCCGGTTGCGGTGACGGTGACATCACCGGTGGCGCGGGAGATTCCGAAATCGGTGATCTTCACCGTGCCGTCGTCGCCCACCAGCAGGTTCGCCGGTTTCACATCCCGGTGCACGATACCGGCGTCGTGGGCGGCGGCGAGCGCGGCCGCGGCCTGCGCCCCGAGTTCGGCGACCTTCAGCGGCGTGAGCGTTCCGTCGAGGTTCAGCCGGTTGGCCAGGCTGGGCGCGTTCATGTATTCCATGACCAGCCACGGCTGGCCGTCCTCGTCGGCGACGTCGAACACCGAGATGGCGTTGGGGTGGTGCAGGCGCGCGGCGATCCGGCCTTCGCGCAGTGCGCGTTTACGCGCCTCCGCTGTCTGCTGTTCGGTCAGGTTCGGGCCGAGCAGCACCTGTTTCACCGCGACCGTGCGCTGTAGCCGGATATCGAGCGCCCGCCACACCACTCCCATGGCACCGGTGCCGATGGGATCCGTGAGCCGATAACGTCCGGCTATCAGCCGATCCTTGCTCATCTGAAGTCGTGACCCCTTCTGCTCGCCGCCGAGTCGTCCAGCACTCCGCGCGTCACAGGCGGCTGCCCAGAGTTCCGCGTCGGCCCGGCGCGTGCAACGCATCCGAACGGCTTTGTCCGGATTTCTGGTTCCGCGGGAACCTCGGCGGAAGTTCCCGGAAATCGTAGCTGCGGCACCCCGAACCTCTGCGGGCAGTATGGGATTTCGGACCCGATCACGCGCCGGTCACCTGCGGTTTCCGCGGGTGGCTCAGGCAGTAGGCGCAGTAGTGACATACAAAAGTGACGACAATCACACCGACCGCGTGTTTAGCCCGGCTCAGGCATTGAAGTATTTTGCCTCCGGATGCAGCAGCACGAACGCATCGGTGGATTGTTCGGGATGCAGCTGCAGCTCCTCCGACAACGTGACACCGAGCCGCCCGGCGTCGAGCAGGTCCACCAGTTTGGCGCGATCCTCCAACTCCGGGCAGGCCCCGTAACCGAAGGAGTAACGCGCGCCGCGGTAACCGAGTTTGAAGTAGTCGGCCACCTCCGCGGGGTCGGATTCGGCGATGGCGTGCCCGTCGAGGGTGAGCTCTTCCCGGATCCGGCGATGCCAGTATTCGGCGAGCGCCTCGGTGAGCTGGACGCCGATTCCGTGCACCTCCAAATAATCCCGGTAGTTGTCGGCGGCGAACAGTTCGTTCGCGAAATCGGCGATCGGCTGCCCCATGGTGACCAACTGGAACGGCAGTACATCCACCTGCCCGGTCTGCCGGGCGTGGTCGCGCGAGCGGATGAAATCGGCTACGCACAGGAACCGGTCGCGCTGCTGGCGCGGGAAGGTGAAGCGGTACCGCTGCGGCGCATCGGGGTTCGGTTCGGTGAGCACGACCACGTCGTCGCCCTCGGAGACCGCCGGGAAGTACCCGTACACCACCGCCGCGTGCTGCAGGACACCTTCGACGCTGAGCCGGTCCAGCCAGGCCCGTAGCCGCGGGCGGCCGTCGGATTCGACGAGTTCCTCGTAGCTGGGCCCTTCACTGCCGCGCTGCCCGCGCAGCCCCCACTGGCCGAGGAACAGGGCACGTTCGTCGAGCAGGCCCGAGTATTCCTGGACCGGCAGACCTTTCACCACGCGAGTCCCCCAGAACGGCGGAACAGGCACGGGGACATCAGCGGCCACATCCGACCGGGCGGGCACCTCTATCGGGGTTTCGGCGGCCCGCCGCTCCTCGGCGATCCGGCGCGAACGTTCGTGGCGGGCTTTCCGTTCGGCAGTCTTGCGCCGCCGCTCCTCCGCCTCCGGGCTGTCCGGGTCGGGTGCGGCCCCGCGTTTGACGGCCATGATCTCGTCCATCAACCGCAAGCCTTCGAAGGCATCGCGGGCGTAGTGCACATCCCCCTCGTAGACATCGGTGAGATCGTTCTCCACATAGGAGCGGGTGAGCGCGGCGCCACCGAGCAGCACCGGGAACTGTTCGGCCACTCCCCTGCCGTTGAGTTCCTCCAGGTTCTCCTTCATCACCACGGTGGATTTCACCAGCAGACCCGACATTCCGATCACATCGGCCTTCTTGTCCACCGCGGCGTCGAGAATGCTGGCGATGGGCTGTTTGATCCCGAGGTTCACCACCTCGTAGCCGTTGTTGGAAAGGATGATGTCGACCAAGTTCTTGCCGATATCGTGCACATCGCCCTTGACGGTGGCCAGCACCACGCGACCTTTACCGCTGTCGTCGGTGGCCTCCATATACGGCTCCAGATGCGCCACGGCAGCTTTCATCACCTCGGCCGATTGAAGCACGAACGGCAGTTGCATCTGGCCCGACCCGAACAGCTCGCCGACGGTCTTCATCCCCGACAGCAGCGTTTCGTTGATGATCTTCAGTGGCGGAACTTCACGCATCGCCTCGTCGAGGTCGCCCTCCATCCCGGCGCGTTCACCGTCGACGATGCGCCGCTCGAGGCGTTCGAACAGCGGCAGCGCGGCCAGTTCGTCGGCGCGCGAGGCCCGCGAATCGGCCGTCGACACACCCTCGAAAAGCTGCATGAGCATCTGCAGCGGGTCGTAGCCTTCGCGGCGGCGGTCGTAGATCAGGTCGAGGGCGATTTCGCGGTGCTCGTCCGGGATCCGGCTCATCGGCAGGATCTTGGAGGCGTGCACGATCGCACTGTCCAGGCCGGCCTGCACGCATTCGTGCATGAACACGGAGTTCAGCACCTGGCGGGCGGCGGGGTTCAGGCCGAAGGAGATATTCGACAGACCCAGCGTGGTCTGCACCCCGGGGTGGCGGCGTTTGAGTTCGCGGATGGCCTCGATGGTTTCCAGGCCGTCGCGCCGCGATTCCTCCTGGCCGGTGCCGAGGGTGAAGGTCAGGGTGTCGATGATGATATCGCCGACATGCAGGCCCCAGTTGCCGGTGATATCGGCGATCAGCCGTTCGGCAATATCGACCTTGTGTTCGGCGGTCCGCGCCTGCCCCTCCTCGTCGATGGTCAGCGCGACCACTGCGGCGCCGTGTTCGGCGACCAGGCTCATGATCTGCTGGAACCGGGAGTCCGGCCCGTCGCCGTCCTCGTAGTTCACCGAGTTCACCGCGCAGCGCCCGCCGAGGCGCTCGAGCCCGGCCTGCAGCACGGGCGGCTCGGTGGAGTCGAGCATGATCGGCAAGGTGGAGGCGGTGGCCAGCCGGGACGCCAGTTCCGACATATCGGCGCTACCGTCGCGGCCGACGTAGTCGACGCACAGGTCGAGCAGATGGGCGCCGTCACGGGTCTGGTCCTTGGCGATATCGAGGCATTTACCCCAGTCCTGGACCAGCATGGCCTCCCGGAACGCCTTCGACCCGTTGGCGTTGGTGCGCTCACCGATCATCAGCACGCTGGCGTCCTGTTCGAACGGCACCGCGGTGTACATGCTGGAAATGCTCGGTTCCGGCTGCGGGGTACGGCGCTGCTCGATCGGCGGCAACGTGGTTTCCACCTCGCGGACGGCCTCGGCGACCTGCCGGATGTGCTCCGGGGTGGTGCCGCAGCAGCCGCCGACCAGGGCCAGGCCGTAGTCGGCGACGAAACCACGCAGCGCCGCGGCCAGCTCCTCGGGGGTGAGTGGATACTCGGCGCCGTTGGCCCCGAGCACCGGCAGCCCGGCGTTGGGCATCACCGAGACGGGGATCCGGGCATGCTGGGAGAGGTAGCGCAGATGCTCGCTCATCTCGTCCGGGCCGGTCGCGCAGTTCAGCCCGATCAGATCGATACCCAGCGGCTCCAGCGCGGTGAGCGCCGCACCGATCTCACTGCCGACCAGCATGGTGCCCGTGGTCTCGACCGTGACGTGGGTGATGATCGGAATGCGGCGCCCGGCCTGTTCCATGGCCCGGCGAGTGCCGTTGATCGCCGCCTTGACCTGCAGCAGGTCCTGGCAGGTCTCGATCAGTACCGCGTCGGCGCCGCCGTCGAGCATGCCGAGCGCGGCCTCGGTGTAGGCGTCACGCAGGCTCACGTAGGGGGCGTGACCCAGGGTCGGCAGCTTGGTGCCCGGCCCCATCGAGCCGAGGACATAACGAGGCACCCCGTCGGAGCCCGGCCCCATCTCGTCGGCGACCTCACGGGCCAGCCGGGTGCCCTTCTCGGACAGATCCCGGATCCGGTCCGCGATATCGTAGTCGGCGAGGTTGGGCAGGTTGCAGCCGAAAGTGTTGGTTTCCACGGCGTCGGCGCCGGCCTCGAAATAGGCACGGTGGATATCGCGCAGCACCTCGGGACGGGTGTCGTTGAGGATCTCGTTGCATCCTTCGAGGCCGCGAAAATCGTCGAGGGTGAGATCCACGGCCTGCAACATCGTGCCCATGGCCCCGTCACCGATCACGACACGGCGGCTGAGCGTGTCGAGCAAGGTGGTGTCGAACTCGGCGGGGCGGGAGGCAGACATGGATTCCAGACTAGTGGGCGCCACCGTGACGATGTTCGCCTAGTTCACACCTGTGGGGGCGGCCACAGCCGGCATCCGGTGTGACCGGCCGCCCACTGTCCTACCGGGCGGCCGGTCACACCCGGCGGGAAAACCGCGAGCCGGCGGGCACTCGCGCCTCGGGCCACCACCGCGCAGGCCCGGCGACCGGCCGCGACAGGCGCGGGAGGACCGATACTGCGCGCCGGTCGCGACCAGCACCGTAGGCTGACTGAGGTGAGCTCGAGTGAATCTCCGGTGGATCGGGAACTGCCCGCGTTGCGCAACCCGGTGCTCGTCGCCGCTTTCGAGGGCTGGAACGACGCTGGTGATGCGGCCAGCGGCGCGGTCGAGCACCTGGAGTTGATCTGGGATGCGCGGCCACTGGCCGAACTCGATTCCGAGGACTACTACGACTATCAGGTGAACCGGCCGATGGTCCGGCAGGTGGAGGGCGTCACCCGCGAGATCGTCTGGCCGGCGACGGTGCTGTCGGTGTGCTCCCCGCCCGGCAGCGACCGCGATGTGGTCCTGCTGCGCGGTATCGAACCCAATATGCGGTGGCGCCGGTTTTGCGCGGACCTACTGGAGCTCATCGATCAGCTCGGAGTAGAGACAGTGGTCATCCTGGGTGCACTGCTGGCGGATACCCCGCATACCCGGCCCGTGCCGGTGACGGGTTCGGCCTACAGCAAAGAAGCGGCCGAACGCTTCAATCTGGAACAGACCCGCTACGAGGGCCCGACGGGGATCACCGGCGTGCTGCAGGACCAGTGCGTGAAGGCCGGGATCCCGGCGGTGTCGTTCTGGGCGGCGGTTCCGCATTACGTCTCCCAGCCGCCGAACCCGAAGGCCACGATCGCACTGCTGCACCGGGTGGAGGATGTTCTCGATATCGAGGTGCCGATGCGGGAGCTGCCGCAGCAGGCCGAGGAGTGGGAGTCGACGGTGAACGAGATGACCGTCGCCGACGAGGAGATCGCCGAGTACGTCCATTCCCTCGAGGAGCGCGGCGATGCCGCGATCGACGTGAACGAGGTCATGGCCAAGATCGATGGTGATGCCATCGCGGCCGAATTCGAGAAGTATCTGCGCCGGCGGGGGCCCGGCGGCTTCGGGCGCTGAGGGGGGACGCCGAGCCGCCGGGCCGCCGGTTCAGCTCGCCACCGACCAGATTCGGGCGGCGGCGTCGTTGGCCAGTTTCGCGATCAGCAGTTCGCGTGGAATGGTCTGGCCGGTGAGGTGATCGAGCGAAGGCACCACCACGTGGTGGGCATCCGCCCGTTGGAGTTCCCGGGTCAGTTCGGCGAATGCCGTTCCGTCACCCGCATGCGATTCGTGGAATGTCGCGGCGAAGCATAATCCGTGGGCATCGGCGAGCTCGCGTAGCGCGGCCTCCATATCGTCGCCGTCGCCCGCGGCCAGATCGTCGCGTAAATACCCATATACCAACGCTTCCACCCGAACCTCCTGAATCCTTCCCCGCGCGAGGCGGGGAACCATTTCCTGCTCCGGGATCTCCTCCCGCGTTCGCGGGGGTGTTGCTTGAACCGGTACGGAACCGGTTCGATTCGAGCATGACCGACGGCGAACGCACGCAGAAGAGGTCATGCGGGGGACATCTTCATGCCCTATGGGGTCCACGAAAAGTTTGCTGGTGCAATACTGGCGGCGTGACTGCTGCTGAAGATCGTCCGCTGTGGGCCATCCGGATGCGCTCGGAACGCGATGCGCGTGGGTGGTCACAGGCCGAGGCGGTACGCGCGCTACGCGCCAAATCATCCCAGAACCTACCGACCGACAGCACCCTGCTACGCAATTGGCGGCGTTGGGAATCGGGCGAATCCCGCCCCGACGATTTCTACGCTCCCCTCATCGCCGCCGCTTTCGACACCGTCGCCCCGGCCTTCTTTCCCAAGGCGCGCCCGAGCCGCGACGACGAATTACTCACCGCCACCGGGATGGACACGCTCGAATTCATGGGACGGCTACGGATGTCCGATGTTTCGACCGCCACCCTCGACGCCGTCCGGATCACCGCCGAACGCCTGTGCCGTGACTACGCCTCCACCGATGCCCACCAACTCCACCGTGAGGCATCGGGCTGGCTACGGCGGATCGCGGCCCTGCTCGACAGCCGGCTGACGCTGGCCCAGCACAAAGAAGTCCTCGAGCTGGCAGGGTGGGTCGCCCTGCTGCTCGGCTGCCTCGAATACGATCTCGGCCGCCGCGGCGGCGCCGAGGCCACCCGGCGGGCCGCCCGATCCCTCGGCCTGGAATCCGGCAATATCGAAATCATCGGATGGAGTTCGGAACTGGCGGCCTGGTTCGCGCTCACCCAGGGCAACAACCGCGGTGTCATCCAGGCCGTCGATTCGGTACCGCCGGAATGCGCCGACAGCGGCGTCGGCGTCCAGCTCGCCGCCCAGCGCGCCAAAGCCTGGGCACGCCTGGGCGACCGCACCGCGGTGGACGCGGCACTGGCACAGGGCCGGATGCTGCTGGACCGGCTCGGGCATCCCGAGGACCTGGAGAACCATTTCGTCGTCGACCCGCAGAAATTCGATTTCTATGCCATGGACTGCTGCCGGGTGGTCGGCGACGATATGCGGGCCGAACGGTTCGCCCGTGCCGTACTGGCCGATTCCACCACCCTCGACGGCACGGTCCGCAACCCGATGCGGGTCGCCGAAGCCCACCTCACCCTGGCGATGGTGGCCGCCCGCGGCCGCGATCTCGAACTGGCGGTCTCGGAGGGGCTGCAAGCCTTCGAATCGAAACGCCGGTCGCTGCCCTCACTGTTGTGCATCGGCGGCGAGGTCGGACGGGAATTGATGGCGCACTTCCCCGACGATCCGCGGACTCAGGAGTACCTGGACGAACTCCGCGCAGTATCCGGCACCTGAACTGTTCCGTGGGCGTACGCCCGGCGCGGATTCACACCTCAGCGGTGGGCGGCGTCGGGCACCCGCGCCGGACAGGCCGTCCCCGGGAGGGTGACCAGCTCGAAATGCCACCATTCGTTGTCGAACGTTCGGCACAGTCCCCACCGGTTACCGTTGGCTTCCAGCCATGCGGCACCGTCGCGCGGCGCGATATCGACGGCCCGGCCGGTGACATGCGTGGACTCCTCCGGCGGCAACACCCAGCGGCGGGTTTCTTCCGGCGTGCCGTAGGTGCGCAGCCCGTCCTCCCACATCGCCTGCTGTTCGGCCGGGCTGCGATAGCCGGAATTGATCCACATCGGTACACCCGCGGCATGCGCTTCCCGCTCGGCCATGGTGTACGCGAGCGCCAGCAACGGATCGAGCCCCTCGGTCCCCGCCGCCGCGGTCTCCGTCAGGGGCGGCACCGGAAAGGGAGAGGCGGCGGCTTCGGCACCACCGAAGGCGAGCACACCGGCAGCTACCGCCGACACCGCCGCCGCGGCGGCACGACCAGCTTTCGCCGACAGAGGAAAGGGCATGCGGATGATCTTATCGACCACTACCTGCCCCGACCGGCTGCGTTACCGATGAGCTGCACAGATGTGATTCCACGCAAAGCCGACCACATGGCCGGTTGCCGTCCCCCTGGCCGGGGACTACGCCCGGTTCAGGGTCCTTGGTCGGGCCACCACAGGGCGATGGTGAGACCGAGTAGGCCGAGCACGAGCTGCACCAGTGCCACGTCAGCCATTCACCTGCTGCTCATGTCCGTCCGGCTCCCCGACCCAACGGTGCCCGCGTGGGTACAGCCGCATCGGGGTGATGAGCGCGGCGTTATCGGTGACGAGGTGGCGGATCGCATCGACGTGCTCGAAGCCCGGCACGACAACGGCGGCCGCGCCGTGCTCACCCGCGTGCCGGGCCAATGCCAGCGCGGCAACTTTCGGCCCCGAATCCGTGAACACGGTGAACACGAGCCGATAGCCGTGCCTTTCCGCTAGCGCGTACAAGTCGACCACGGATACCGCAACGTCACGCCGGACCAGCGCGACTGCCTTGGGACGCTCATCGGTGGTCACGTGAATCCTCCGAGTCCGCGCACCAGCGACGCACGGCCGCTGCGATGCACTCCAACCGCTCGACCGGCGGCAGCACCGCTACAGGCCCTTCCGGGATCCCGAAAGATCCGCGAACCCGCTTCGGTAGCAGCCCAGGCCCGGTCCCGATGGATCGGCTACACCCTTGAAACCCGCTGACAGACATGAGTTGTCCCCTACTCCTGGAATAGTCTTGGCAAGCACCCGGCGCAGGGTCCGGCACGGCATCAGCGACCGAACTGTGAATGCTGGACCGCCAGTTCGCGGCGCTCCTGGCGTTGAACTGGTGTCTCCCAGTGGTTCTGGGAGGTGGCCTGCGCCGGGTGCGCCATCAGTAGACAAGGGCTACAGCCGCTATTGGAAGCTTCCGATGCGTCAATTCCTCAGAAAATCTGCAACATTCCAGATTTTGCCCCCGCGCCTTCCAGTACGAGTCACACTGCGTTCCGGTGCGGGATGTGGAGGCCCGCACAAAGGGGAGAGAGAGCATGGACAGGGAGACCGATAGCACCTTCGCGCGACGGATGCTGGGAAGGCAGCTGCGGCATCTGCGCGAGACGTCGGGTGTCAGTGTGCAAACGGCTCGGCAGGCCATCGGAGTGGGGCATCAGACTCTATGGCGCCTGGAGACCGGACAGTCCACCCGGATATCGGCATTACAGGTGCGCGAGCTGTGCCGCATCTACAAGGCAGCACAGGAGGTTACGGATGTTCTCCTGGATCTTCTGAGCGGACTGTCGTACAAGTCTTGGTGGCATGCCTACCGCGAGGCGGTACCGAAGGACTTCGACCTATATCTGGGTTTGGAGGTGGCGGCCAGTCGATTCCTGACCTACGCACCGACGCTGCTTCCCGGTCTTGTCCAAACACAGCCGTACCGGCGCGCGATGATCTGGATATCGAACCCGGGGATGCGCACAGTAGAAGTAGAGCAACACATCGAGATCGCGAGCCGTCGGCAATCGCGGCTACACGACGACCCCAGCCTGGAAGTGGAAATCCTTGTCAGTGAGGCTGCATTGCGACACCGCATAGGAGGCCCGGCGGTAATGACCGAACAACTCGACTACCTCGCCGAGCTGAGCGAACTTTCCCAGGTTTCGATCAAGGCCGTCCCCTTCACCGCCACTCACGTCGGCCTGGATGCGGGATTGTTCGTCCTGCTGGAGTTTCCGCCGCATCGAACAACGTGGCTGTCAGAACCGCCGATTGTGTACGTTCAGGGCTACACCAGCGACCAGTACCTCGAGCGGCCAGAGGAAATCGACAGATACCAGACGGCAGCCGACGGCATCAGACGCGTCGCGCTCGACGAGGTACGAACCCGAGACCTGGTGCGGAAGATAGCGAAGGAGCACCATGAACAGCGCTGACCTACCCGGAGCCCGGTGGTTCAAGAGCAGCCGAAGTTCCGGCACCAAGGAGTGTGTCGAGGCCGCACACCTGGATAAAGGTTTCGTCGGCGTTCGCGACTCCAAGAACCCTGCGGGCCCCGCCCTGGTGTTTGCCCCCAGCAAATGGGACGCCTTCCTCGCGACCGCCAAGTCCGGCGAGTTCGACCGGGCCTGATTCCTACAGATAAGGGAACCCCTCCTTCGGGAGGGGTTTCCTTATGAAGGAGGCCATAGGAGATGACCGGACGTCCATTGTCCGCCGAGGAATGCGACCGGCTCTGGCGAGCCTGGACACCCGCCGAAGCCGCCGAACGGCTGTCGAGCGCCCCGCCGTGCTGGTACGTCACAGGCGGCTGGGCACTGGACCTGTTCGTCGGCGGTCTCGGACGTGAGCATTCCGACCTCGAAATCGGCGTGCCCAGCAGTCGATTCGCCGATATCGCGAACGTACTCCCAGGCTATGAGTGGGACGTCGTCGGTGACGGGCACGTCTGGCCGTTTCCCGAGGAAGCCGATGATCAGCATCAGACCTGGTTGCGCGATCCGGCGAGCGGGCTGTATCACCTCGATGTTTTCCGCGAGCCACATCGTGGCGATCGATGGGTGTGCCGCCGCGACACCTCGATCACGCTGCCCTACGACGAGCTGATGCTCCACACCGCCGACGGCATCCCCTACGTGATCCCCGAAGCCGTCCTCGTGTTCAAGGCGAAAGCCCCCAGAGCCAAGGACGAGACCGATTTCCTGCGAGCGCTTCCGGCTATGGACCGGTCGAGAAAATCACGGTTGTCCAGATGGCTTGCCCGAGTGCACCCCGGCCACCCCTGGCTGGAAACGCTTTCGGCGCACGGATCCTGACAGATATTCGCGGGCAGCACACCCGCCGGGATCAGGCCGCGAATCCACCGTCGATGTCCAAGCTCGCGCCGGTGATATAGGCGGCGTCGGGCCCGGCGAGATACGAGACGAAGGCGCCGACCTCGGCCGAGGTGCCGAATCGGTCAGTGGCCATAACTCCGAGCAGATTCGATGCATTGGGCCCATCGGCGGGGTTGGCATCGGTGTCCACCGGGCCGGGCTGGACATTGTTGATGGTGATCCCGCGCGGTGCCAGTGACTATTGCCGATTACTGACCGACCGTCTAAAATCTGACCATGCGGCCAGAAAACAGCACGACCGGCCAGGCTCGTCGCCCCTCGCTCATCGAAGAGGTCCGGCGGCGGCAGATTCTCGAAAGTGCTGTCACCGTGTTCGCCGAATTCGGTTACGCGAAAGCCTCACTCGCCCGGATCGCCGAGCGTGCCGGTATCAGCAAGGGCGTGATCTCCTACCACTTCGCCGGCAAGGACGAACTGATGGAGCGGCTCGTCGAACACGTCTACGCGGAGATCACCGAATTCGTCGTGCCCCGGGTCACCGCAGAAGAAACGGTGCTGCGCCGGATCGGCGAGCGGATCCGCGCCGTCGCCGACTATGTGCGCACCAACCCCGCCGAACTACGGGCACTGACCGAGGTGCTCCACAACCTCCTCGACGAGAACGGACGCCCGGTATACGGCGACCAGTTCAACGAATCCATCTATCAGGGTTTGGAAGCCGAGTTCCGGACGGGCCAGGCATCCGGCGAACTCCGTCCGTTCGATACCCGCGTCATGGCCGTTACGGTGCAGGCCGGAATCGACGCGATGATCGCCTACTGGCATTCCTACCCCGAGCACGATCTCGCGGCACACGCGGGCGAACTGGCGGATCTCATCACGCACGCGATCACCGCGAACCCGACCACCTCCGAGGTACAGCCATGACAACCGAGCAGGCAACGGCACGCGGTCCCGCACCGCTGGGCGGAAACGATCGGATCCCGGGACCGGATCTCGCCCGCGGGTTCATGCTGCTACTGATCGTGCTGGCCAATACGGCCTACTACCTGTACGGCGGGCAGCGTTCGGCGTCCGGGGCACATCCGGTGGACGGTTCGGCACTCGACACCGTGGTGCAAGGCGTCCTCATCACCACCGTGGATCTGCGGGTCTACCCGATGTTCGCGTTCCTGTTCGGTTACGGCCTGGTGATGATCGCCCGCCGGCAGTCGCAGCGCGGACTTTCCGAAAAGCAGGTCCGGTCGGTGATCCAGCGCCGGAACGTGTGGCTCATCGTGTTCGGCGCGGTGCACGCCCTACTGCTGTGGGGCGGAGACATACTCGGCGCCTACGGGCTCACCGGCCTGGTCCTGGTGTGGCTGTTCCTGCGCCGCTCCGATCGCACACTGCTGGTCTGGGCCGGGATCGGCAGCGTCATCGTTGCCCTGGTGGCAGGCTTGTCGGCACTCGGAGCGGTGGCCGTACTATCCGGCGAGGACACCGGGGGCGGATTCGATCCGGGATTCGCGGACTCGGCGTACGCCAGCATCTCGGAAGAGAATTTCTGGGCCGCGGCCGTCGCACGGATCACGATGTGGCCGGTGCAGGTGACCTTCGTACAGGGCTTGTTCGGCTTGGTTGTCCCTGTATCGATCCTGCTCGGATTCTGGGCCGCGCGCCACCGGGTACTGGAGCGGCCACAAGAGCATCGCCAGCTGCTGTGGGTGACCGCGATTGCCGGTATCACCCTCGGCTGGAGCTTCGGACTCGTCCACGCGCTCGCCCATGCCGGAGTGATCAGCGGTGTGGAACCGGCGATGGCGGCGATGGCGGCCCCACAGATGGCCACGGGTCTGGCGTGCGGCCTCGGCTATGTCGCGGTGTTCGGGCTGATCGGCGGCCGCCTGGCCGGTCGCCGGCTCGGACCGGTCGCGTACGCCGTCACGGCAGTGGGTAAACGTTCGATGAGCTGCTATCTCGCTCAATCAGTGCTGTGCGCGCCACTGCTCGCGGCGTGGGGCCTCGGACTCGGCGCCGCACTCGGTAGTGCCGGTATGGCCGCGTTCGCTGTCGGCGTGTGGATCATCACGATCGGCTATGCCGTGCTCCTCGAACGGCAAGCAAACCCGGGGCCGGCCGAAACCCTGTTGCGTCGGCTGGTTTACGGCCGAGCGCGACATTCACACAACCCGCCCGCGTACGCCGCCGGCAGCAACTGACCGGGTAGCGATGCGAACGTCCGGCCGAGACACCCGCCGTTCACCGCACCGCGCGCAACGCCGCGAATGTCTCCATGAGCACATGGCTGAGGTTGACAACCACGAGGCCGGCACCCGATTCGAATGCGGCGCGAGCACGCTGCGCACCAGAGACGATCTCGAGCCGGGTCCGGCCGTGTTCTGCCGCGGCGCGGTGCACCTCCGCCACCGCGGCCACGACGACCGGATCGGCCGGACCGACAACACCCAGTGAGACCGCGAGATCGGCCGGACCGGCCATCACTGCGTCGATTCCCGCGGTGGCGACGATATCGCCCACATTGCGGCAACCCACGTCCGATTCGACCATGGCGATGACCAGTGTTTCCCGCGCGTCGGCGGCGAGATGATCGGCAGCGGTGCGGGTCCCGTATCGGCCCGCACGCCCGTAGGTGGCGAATCCCCGGTCGCCCACGGGTGGGTACCGGGCGGCGTGCACCGCCGCCGCGGCGCCACCGGCGTCGTCCACATGGGGCACGACGACCCCGGTGGCACCGTGGTCCAGGACCCGCTGGATCAGCGCGGGCTCGTTCTGGCCGACCCGCACCAGCACATCCATACCGTGGACCTGCGCGGCGGCAATATGCTGCCGGAGCGGGACCATATCGGCGGGACCGTGTTCGCAATCGATCAGGACGTAGTCGAACCCCGCCACGCCGACCATCTCGACGAGTTCCTCGGCGGGCATACGAACCAGCGCCCCGAGCAACTTGTCTCCTTCGGCGAGCCGCTGTTTCATCCCGGCCATCAGCGCGCCACCATTCCGGCGGACAGGTCGATATCGGCGGCGCACAGTCCGGGCATCGCCAGCATCGCCAGTACCGCCCGGGCCACCTCGTCCTCGGTGACCATCCGCCCGAGCGCGGCCCTGGAGACGAAAGCCTGCTCGGCTTCGTCGTAGCTGGTTCCGGAGCGTTCGGCCTCCAGCCGGAAGTTGCGATGCATCCGCGCACTGTCGACCGGTCCGGGCGACAGCGAATTCACGTTCACCCCTAGCGGCCCGACCTCGGCGGCCAGCGTGGTGGTGAGCCCGATGACCGCCATTTTCGACGCACAGTACGGAGTCCGGCGCACCAATGGCCGCTTCCCGGACACCGACGCGAGATTGATGACATCACCGCGACCGGCCTCGACCATCGCGGGCAGAAAGGCTCGGCACAGCAGGTAGACGCCCCGCACGTTGACGGCGAAAACACCGTCCCATTCGGCGGGTTCGATCTCGGTGAGCGGCGCGACAGGACCGGGTACCCCCGCGTTGTTGACCAGGATCGACACCGACTCGTCCGCGAGTTCCCCGGTCAGCGCGGCAACGGAATCCGGCGAGGCGACATCACAGACCGCGGGGCGCATCGACTCGGGCCGCCACGCAGCGACACGGTCGAGCTTGTCCCGGTCGCGCCCGACGACGATCACCCGGGCGCCCGCATCGGCCAATGCGACTGCGATCGCGGCCCCAAGCCCGCTGCCGCCACCGGTCACCAGCGCAGTGCGCCCCCTGACCGAGTCGGCAGCGGCGGCGCGCTCGGGTTCCTGTTCACGCTGATACTCGGGAGCGGTCGGCGATTCGGACTGTGCGACCGGCTCGTTCACGAGCCCGCTCCCGCATAGGCATCCGCGGCCCACGGCAACTGCGCGCCCGCGTACTTCGCGGCCCGCACATCACCCGAGCGCGCGTGTCCCTCGAACAGTTCCACCCGGGCGGCTCGGCCGCACACCTCACCGAGCTGCGCGCTCGACGCCTGGTCCACCACCTCGGAGTAGGTGACCGTCTTGAGGTATTTGCCGACCCACAATCCACCGGTGTAGCGCGCCGACCCGCGAGTCGGGAGCACATGGTTGGTGCCGATCACCTTGTCGCCGTATGAAACACAAGTCCCCTCACCGAGGAACAGGCCACCGTAGTTGGTCATCTTCTCCAGCGCTTCGCGCGGTTCGCGGGTCAAGACCTCGACATGCTCGCTCGCATAGGTGTCGGCGAGGGCGTAGGCCTCGTCGAGGGTTTCGACGACGAGGACTTCACCGTGGTCGCGCCAGGCCGGCGCCGCGAAATCGGCGGTCGGCATATCCGGCAGCAGCGCCTCGATATGTTCGATGACTTTGCGCCCCAGCACCTCCGAGGTAGTGATCAGCACCGCGGGCGAATCCGGGCCGTGTTCGGCCTGGGACAGCAGATCGACCGCGACGATGAACGGATCCGCCGCGTCATCGGCGATGACGAGGATCTCGGTGGGCCCGGCGAAAAGGTCGATCCCGACCTCACCGAAGAGCTGCCGTTTCGCCTCGGCGACATAGGCGTTACCCGGCCCTGCGAGCAGGTCGACCCGGTCGATGGTCTCGGTACCGCGGGCCAGCGCACCGATCGCTTGAACCCCGCCCAGCAGGTAGATCTCATCGGCACCGGCCAGATGCATGGCCGCAACCGTCGCGGCCGGGATCTGCCCCCGGATCGGCGGAGTGCAGGCCGCGACGCTCGGCACGCCGGCGACCTTGGCGGTCACGATGGTCATATGTGCCGAGGCGGTGAGCGGGTAGCGCCCACCCGGTACGTAGGCGCCCACTCGGTCGATGGGAATATGCTTCTGCCCGAGGTGCACACCCGGCAGTGTTTCGATCTCGAAGTCGGTCAGCGAATCGCGCTGGTGCCGGGCGAAGGTGCGTACCTGTTGCTGGACGAACTCGATATCCTCGACGACCTGCACGGGCAGGGTATCGATGAGCTCGTCGATCCGGGCCGGCGAAAGCCGGAACGATTCAGGGCTCCATGTGTCGAACTGTTCCGAGTACTTGCGCACCGCGGTATCTCCGCCGACCCGGATGTCGTCGAGGATCGCGGCAACGCGTTCGCTCACATCGGAGCGACCCTGGCGGACCACCTCGGCCGGGATCGGTTTCTTCAGAACTAGGGGCATGACGACTCCTGTCGGGTGATTCGGTCTGTGGCGACGACTTGCAGCCAGTCGCTGATGAGGTCGGAAATTCGGTGCGGCACTTCCCAGGTGCACAGATGTCCGGCGCCGGCGACCGTTTCGAGGCGGGAACCCTCAACCGCGTCCGCGATGGCCCGGTGGAAATCGGGCGGGCACAGTGCGTCTTCATCCGCGGAGACGATCAGCGCCGGACAGCCGGCGGCGGCAAGCGACGGTAGCGAGTCGATGCGATCGGCCTGGGCCCGCAGCTGATTCTGAAAACGGTCGGGTCCGATGCGCCGGGCCATGGCCACCACCTGCTCGATCCGCTCGGCGGTGCGGTGCCGATCGGCGAACATGGTGGGAGCGATGGTGTTGCGGACAACGGTCTCGAACTCGCCACGCAGGGTACGGAACGCCATATCGTGCCAGCCCCGGTACTGCGCGGCGACCGGCGCATGCGGGTTCGTCGAGATCGCACAGAACCCGAGCACGCGTTCGGGCGCACGGCGCAGCACTTCGAAGCCGACGATCGCACCGAGACTGAGTCCGGCGAGCACGAAGGGACCGTCAGTGGAAGTAAGCACCTGATCGGCCATTCCCGCGACCGACGGCGCGTCGATCGCGGCGTGTACCAACCGGACACCGGGCCCCGGTGTCAGTTCCGCCCACAGCTGCGCGTCGCACAGCATCCCGGGTACGAGGACCAGGGGTAGTTCGTCGCCCATCTCATCGCTTCCGGCGCGGGACCAGCGCGTACGGCGCAAGATATCCGTTGTGGTCGAGGGCGTCACCGGCGTCGGCGGCCGCTTTCACCACTTCCTCGTCCCAGGTGAGCCGGACCCGGCCGTCGCCGCTGTTGACGACGAGCATATGCGCGGTCTCGCCGCCCACATTCCGGATCGCCCGGTAGGCGCCGGCGGGAACCGACAGCATGTCCCAAGTGCCCAGCCGCACCGTGCGGGCGTCGGCACCGCGGTTGACAATCACTTCCCATTCGCCGTCCTTGGCCATCAGGACCTGGCGTGCCGTATGCCGGTGCGACGAAACCCCGGTGCCGGGTTCGGCCCGCAACCAGGCGATGTTGTGACCGTGCGGGTTGTGGATCCGCGGGACCTGGGTGACGTCCTCGGTCATCCCGTACCCGATCACCAGCCCGAGTTCGACACCGCCGCCGGGCAGCGCGGAGTCCAGCAGTGCACGGCGCGACCAGTGGATGTTCTCCGGAGTCGCGATACGTTCGGCCATCTGTTCGGCGGTGTACGGGCGCAGCGCGGCGATCTGTTCCGCGCTGATCGGTTCGACCAGTTCGATATCTTCGGGCAGTTCGTCCCCGGCCAGGGTGTCGACGAGCTTGTTGTCCGCGGTCAGGTACAGGCCGTACCCCTCGGCCTCCTCGAGGACTGCCGGTCCCCAGATGATCCCGCCGGTATCGTCCATGCCCAGTGCCGTGAACAGGAATCCGTCGTCGGGTCCGATATTGGTGAATCCGCGGAAGATCCAGGTGGGGATGGAGGCGATCTCCCCCTCGCGCAGAACCAGTTCACCCTGTTCGCCGTGGGCACCCCAGCGCAGCAGGTACTCGCCGCGGAAGCACAGGAACACTTCGGCCGTGAAGTGCAGGTGCAGATTGTTGGTCACTCCGTTGGGCATGGCGGCGGCGCCGATCTGGAAACCGTGCGGCTCCTGCAGATTGACCACCTGGCCGGAGCTCTGCGTCACGCCACGGCCGATCATCGAATAGTTCTCTTTGCGGTCGGAGCCGGGGGTTCGGCAGTCGATGAACGCCTGGTTGCAGGACACGAAATCGCTGCGCCGGATGGTGTACCGGTCGAGGTCCGCGGCGGTGACGGTGACTTCGGGAGACATCTGTCCTCTTTTCACAGTGGTTTTCGCACGGTGGGCGCTCGGCACGCGCGGGGGCGGCGGCGCATCCACGGGAAATCGCGCACAACACGGATGATTTATACGTATGCATGGTGCAGGATCCGCGGCGCTATGTCAACGAATTACTCGCCGGATCCACGCCTGGACGCCGCTTTCACATGCCCTACCGGGTAGTTCACCGATCCGCGCCAACTGGATGCCTCGAAAAGCAAGAGCCGGCCGAGAGCGCAGCACGATGGACTAAGATTCGTATTCACAGCACCGGAGCAGTTCCGGCGCGGCCGCCGTCCGGCGACCACGTAGCCGATCAGGGGATTCCATGCCGATCACGAGTCGCGACGTCGCCCGCCTGGCGGGCGTATCGCAGCCGACCGTCTCGCGGGCCCTGCGTGGGGACCCCCGGGTCGCCGCGGATACCCGCGCCCGGGTCCAGGAAGCCGCCGAAGCCCTGGGCTATGTACCCAGCGAGGCCGGGCGCAGCCTGGTGACCCGCCGGACCAAACGGATCGGCATCGTGGTCAGCGATCTCACCAACCCCTTCTACCCGCATCTACTCGGCCCATTGCACGACGAACTGGAAAAGCATTCGTACCGGATGATGGTGTTCACCGAACGGTCGGACAACCAGGTCCCCCTGGAACAGCTCGTGGATGGTTCGATCGACGGCGCGGTACTACTGACCAGCAATCTCGACTCGCGGCTACCCGCCGAACTCCAGCGCCGCCGACTACCCTTCGTTTTCCTCAACCGCGAGAGCTCCCCGCATACCGCCGATGCCGCGGTAGTGGACAACGAACTCGGCGGGCGGCTGGCCGCCGCCCATCTCACCGATACCGGCCACCGGCGCATCGCCGGCATCTTCGGCCCCGATACCACCAGCACCGGCCGCGACCGGGAGCTGGGATTCCGGGCAGCGCTCGCCGAATCGGGTATCGCCCTACCCGGGGTGTTCACCCACCGGGGCCCGTTCGAGTTCGACACCGGCTATCACGCGATGCTCGAGCTCCTCGGCACCGACCCGCGCCCGACAGCGGTGTTCTGCGGTAACGACGTAGTGGCGATCGGGGCACTCAACGCGGCCATGTCCAAGGGTGTCGGCATTCCCGACGAGCTGAGCTTGATCGGCTTCGACAACATCCCGATGGCCGAGTGGGAGGCATTCCGCCTGACCACGGTCGGCCACGACCTCGACGCGATGGCGGCGGCCGCCGCCCGCCTGCTCGTCGAACGACTGGAGAACACAATCAGCGAGGACCGCCCGCAGCGGGTCGTCTTGACCCCGCAGCTGGTCGAACGCGCGACGGTCGCCCCGCCTCCGGCTTGACCGGCCGCGGGCTCACCGTCGCATGCATACGTAAATTCTTGCCGGCCGGGATGTTCCGGCCGACGCCCGCCCGACCGGCCGCACGGAACCCTATCTGCGCACTC
Source organism: Nocardia speluncae NBRC 108251 (assembly GCF_001613245.1). GTDB lineage: Bacteria > Actinomycetota > Actinomycetes > Mycobacteriales > Mycobacteriaceae > Nocardia > Nocardia speluncae. Next base: position 483,563 of record NZ_BDBZ01000002.1, read on the forward strand.
CAGTGCCATAAGGCCACGGTTACCGCCAGGTTTCCACGGTCGCCGATCCGAGCTGAACCCTTGTCTTTCTCGAATACATACGCATACACTCACCGGACACTGTGAGAGCCGCGTTACATCTCGCCGCCTCGCCTCCCTCCTCCCCAGTCCTGTGGGATCACTATCCGAAGGAGTTCAGAGTGAAGCCGAGCAGCCCACCCGGGGCCGAGCCGCTCACCCAGCCGGGCCACCCGACCTCCTGCCCGCTTCGGCGCCGGATGCGGCGATGACCGCCACGAAAGCCGCGAACAGCGGCCCCACCGTCCGGCGCAGGCATTCCGCGTGGCGCCGGATCGGTGTCCCGTATGCCCACCTCGCCCCGGCGCTCATCGCCATCGTCCTCACCACGATCTACCCGCTCGGCATTGCGCTGGTGAACAGCTTCCGCCACTGGCGGGTGAACGAAACCCGCGAACCTCAGCAATTCGTCGGCTTCGACCAGTACACGAAGGCGCTCACCGACGACACATTCCACAATGCGGTCTGGGTGACAGTGCTGTTCACGGTCCTGTCGGTCGTGCTATCGGTCGGCCTGGGCCTGGGTATCGCGCTGGTGCTCAACAAAGCGACCTGGCTCAACGGCCTGACCAAGGCTCTGCTCATCCTCCCGTTCGCCATCGCCCCCGCCCTGAAGGGCTACTCCTGGCGATTCATGTTCAACCCCGACTACGGCGTCTACGACACGATGCTCGATACGATGCTGCCGTTCACCCGCGATATCAACTGGCTGGGCGAACCGTTCTGGGCGCTCGTCGTGGTGACCCTCAGCGAGATCTGGGGCTGGGCGCCACTGATCGCGCTGATGTTCCTGGGCGGGCTCGGCGCCATCTCACCGGAGATCCGCGACGCCGCCCGCGTCGACGGCGCCAACCCCTGGCAGGAGTTCTGGCGGATCAGCTTCCCGCTGCTGCGGCCGTTGATCCTGATCGTGGTGTTCCTCAAGGCCGTCTGGTCGGTGAAGATGTTCGACCAGGTCGTCACCACCACCGGCGGCGGTCCGGGCCGAGCCACCGAAACCCTGAACTTCTTCGCCTACGAACAAGGCTTCACCTTCCTCGATATCGGCTACGCCTCCGCCGTCTCGTGGATCCTCGTCATCGTGCTGGGCGTGCTCGCCACCGGATACCTGATCCTCATGGGTCGCCAGGAGCAGAAATGACCGACACACTCGAAACCGCCACCGGGCCCGTCGCCACGGCGCGGCGCACCAACCGGCGTACCGTCTCGCCGCTGGCCCGCGCGGGCGCGGCGCTCCGGCTGCTGGGGACCCTCGCAATCCTGTTCTTCGTGATGTTCCCGATCCTGTGGCTCACTCTCACCGCATTCAAACCGGATCGCGAAGTGTTCTCCACGTCGGTGCTGTTCAGCCCCTCGCTGGACAACTTCCGGGCGATCATCGGCGGGCAGAACGATCTCATCGGCCCGATGTGGAACAGCATCATCGTCGCCGTGGTCACGACGGTGATCGCGGTGCCGCTGTCGATGCTGGCCGCCTACGGGTTCTCCCGGTACAAGTTCCCGGGCGCGAAACCGATCCTGCTGGGGATCGTCGCGACCCAGTTCATCCCCGGTGTCGCGATCGCGCTGCCCTTCCTCACCATGTACCGCGATCTGGGGTTGCTCGACACCCATCTCGCGCTGATTGTCACCAACCTCGCCATCGTGGTGCCCTACAACACCTGGTTGCTGAAGGGTTTCGTCGACAGCCTGCCGCTCGAGATCGAGGAGGCCGGGCGCCTCGACGGCTGCGGTCAGCTCACCCTGCTGTGGCGAGTGATCACCCCGCTGGCCGCGCCCGGAATCTTCGTGGCGGTCGTGTTCTCTTTCCTGCTCGCCTGGAACGAATTCCTCTTCCCGACCTTCCTGGCCCGCAGCAACGCGATCACGCTGCCGGTTTCCCTGATGACGCTGGACCAGCCCGACGGTGTGCTGTGGGGGCAGATGGCCGCCGCCGGCCTGCTGGTGATGGTGCCGATGATCGTCCTGGCGACGCTGGTGCGTAAGCACTTCGCGCAGGGCATGACCCTAGGAGCAGTCAAGTGAGGGCCCTGTCCAGACGACCGGACCATACGACCAGCAGGCGCAGTGTCCTCGCCCTGGTATTCGCCACCGTCGTGGCCGTCCTGGCCGGCGGCTGCACCGGCGCGCCCGAAACCAGGAGCTTGACCGACCAGGTCGCCGACGCACCGGTCGGCCCGGACGGGCTGCTCGACGGTAAACCGTACGACGGCACCACCATCCGGTTCCTCACCTGCTGCGCGACCGTTCCGCAATTCGCCGCCCTGGACCAGCGGACCGCGGAATTCACCGAACGCACCGGTATCCGGGTCGAATGGTCGAATATCCCGTACGCGGCGTACCTGCAGAAGATCGTGGCCGAGAGTGCCATCGGTGGCGGCACCTACGACGCTCTGATCTGGCCGGACGCCTGGGGCCCGTCGTTGAAGATCGGGGTGCAGCCGCTGGACGAGGTGATGGCCGCCCACGGTGTGACCATGGACGATTTCTCCGGTCCGTTCCGGGAGGCCGCGTCCGCCGGGGTGGAGAACTCGACCTACGGTATGCCCGTTCGCGGGTTCTCCTACAACCTGTTCTATCGCAAGGACATCTACGCGAAGCTCGGGCTGGAACCGCCCACCACCTGGGCGGAGTACTACCACCAGCTCGAGATCATCAAGAACGGCACCGCCGAGCATCCCGTGGCGGGCCAGTTCGGCCGGCGCAACGGCCAGAACCTGAACACCTGGCTGTCCATGCTGTGGAGCAACGGGGGCGAACTCCTCGACGAGAACGGGGCGCCCGCATTCGACACCCCGGCGGGTATCGAGGCCACGGAGCAGTATCTGCAGACCATCCGCGCCGGCTACACCCCACCGGAATCCTCGAACTGGGGTGAGCTCGAATCCACCCAGGCTTTCCTGAACGGCGACGCCGCCACCGTGTTCACCTGGTCGTGGCATCTGGAAGATTTCGTCAACCCGACGAAGTCGGCCCCCGAACTGGCCGAGAATGTGGGTGTCGCGCCGATGCCGGCCTTCCCCGGTCACGACGAGCAGAGCTATGCCTACACCTGGCTTGCCGGTGTGCTCAACACCTCGCACAATCAGGGTGCGGCCTGGGAGTACGTCAAGTGGATGACCAACGCGGACACCGAACGCATGATCGCGCTCGACAAATCCGATCCAGCGACGAGTACCGGCATCACCATGCACGACTCGAACATGCTCGACCCCGAGGTCAATGCGGCCAACAATGATCTGCCGGAACTCCAGTACGAGGCATTGCAATCCGGCCGCGCCATTCCGATGAGCCTCGATTGGCCACGGATCATGGATGTCCTCGCCGTCGCGATCAGCAATATGGCCAACGGCGCCGATGTGCGCGCCCAGCTCACCGATGCGGCGCACCGGATCGCCGAACTCGACTGAGTGGCCGGCACTCGTATCTTCAGAAAGCCGAGAACATGACATTGAAAGACAGCGCATACCTGCCCTACGCCGATCCGGAAGAGTTCATCGTCGAATGGACCGACCGCATCTGGGTGCAGCGCGGGGTCGGGTTGATCCGCGAGAACTACGCCCCGGACGCGATCGTGCACGGTGCGTACGGGACCGGAGTCGGCGTCGAACCGGTGATCGCCTCGACGTTGGCCAAGATCAGCGCCTTTCCCGACCGAGTGGGCCAAGCCGAGGACGTGGTGTGGGAAGCGCGCGGCGACGACGCCTTCCTGAGTTCCCATCGCATCTTCAGCAGCGGCACCAACTCCAAGCACACGATCTACGGCCCGCCGACACACCGCCGGTTCTCACACCGGTCCATCGCGAACTGCCTCTACCGCAACGGCGTGATGATCGAGGAGTGGGTGATCCGCGACGAACTCGCCGTGGTTCAGGATCTCGGACTCGATCCGTTCGAGGTGGCACGAGCCCTGGCGTTCCGCGGCTGGACCGGCTCGGCCACTCGCGACCAGGCCGTCGACCCGCTGATCGCCGGCGATACCGGGGCCCGCCCGGATAGCCACGGCAACGAATGCGCGTTCGTGCTCGACATGTTCGACACCGTGCTCGGACAGTCGATGTTCCAGCGCATCGAGGATTACATCGCCCGCGATATCACCTGTCATACCGTCGGCAACCGCACCCTCACTCGTCCACGCAACTATCAGGAATCGTGGATGGACGTGCTCGCCCCGTTCCCCGACGCCCGGATCGAGGTCCGCGATATCGTGGCCAACGATTCGGCGGCGCACGGCGGTCTCCGGCTGGGTGTCATCTGGTGGCTCACCGGAACCTATTCGGGGCTCCCCGTATTCGGCCCGGCCACCGGTTCCCAGGTGGAAATCCTCGGATCCTCGCAATTCCTGCTACGCAACGGACGCATCGTCGAGGAGTGGCGGGTATACGACCAGCTGGCCGTTCTGGCCCAGATCGCTCGCGCGCGCGGCGACGAACCCGCCGAGGCGGCGGCCGAATCTTCTCCGGAAAGGCAGTGACATGGCAGAAGTCCGTTACGAACAGGCGACCCGCCGCTACGCCGGGTCCGATACCGCCGCGGTCGACGGTCTCGATCTCGATATCGCCGACGGCGAATTCCTGGTCCTCGTAGGGCCGTCGGGCTCCGGTAAGACCACCGCACTGCGGATGCTGGCCGGACTCGAAGACGTCGATGAAGGGTCGATCTCCATCGGCACCCGCGATGTCACCTTCGTACCGCCCAAGGACCGCGATATCGCCATGGTGTTCCAGTCCTACGCGCTCTACCCGCATATGTCGGTCGGCGACAATATGGGTTTCGCATTGAAACTCAAAGGTGTTGCGAAGGAGACGGTCCGGCAGAAGGTCGCCGATGCGGCGAAGATGCTGGATCTCACCCAGTTCCTCGATCGTAAGCCGAAAGCGCTCTCGGGTGGGCAGCGGCAGCGGGTGGCCATGGGCCGCGCGATCGTCCGCGATCCGGCCGTGTTCCTGATGGACGAGCCGCTGTCGAACCTCGACGCGAAACTGCGCGTGGAAACGCGTGCCAATATCGCCTCGCTGCAGCAGCGGCTGGCCACCACCACGGTCTACGTCACCCACGACCAGGTGGAGGCCATGACGATGGGCCATCGGGTCGCGGTGCTGAAAGACGGTGTGCTGCAACAGGCAGCGACGCCGCGCGAACTCTACGACCGTCCGGCAAATGCCTTCGTCGCGGGGTTCATCGGTTCTCCCGGAATGAATCTCACAACACTCAATGTCGGCGACGGCGGTGTCGAACTCGGTGAGTGCACCGTACCGGTGGCGCGGGCGGCGACGACCGATCTGCGCGAAATCGTCTGCGGTATCCGGCCGGAGACGTTGCGCCTGGTCGGCGAAACCGACGAGGGCTTCGCGCTCACCGTCGAACTCGTCGAGGAACTGGGCGCGGATGCGTATGTCTACGGCACCGTACTGAGTCCGTCGGGAGCCCATCGCGTCAACGTACGGGTCGATGGCCGCACCCCGCCGCGGATCGGGCAGACGGTGCGAGTCGGTGTCCGCAACCATGCGGAGGTTCATCTGTTCCACCCCGGTACCGGCGTTCGCTTGGCAGCCTGACCTTATTGTTCTCGATGTGCCGACCGGGCCGTGCCCCGGTCGGCACATCGTGCTGTCCACGGGTCCGACCCGGCTTCGGTTTCCGGTACGCCGTCGGCAAGTATTCTCCGAATCGGATAGCGGATGACCCTTCCCTGGTCTTGAATACGTATGTATTCTCATCGTCATGCCACTCGATCCCATCGCTTATCAGCCCTACACCGATCCCGACGACTTCATCCGGGAGGTCACCGACCACATCTGGATCGAGCGCGCGATCGGTCATATCAACGACAACTACGAGCCCGACTCGATCGTGCATGGCGTCTACGGCACCTCCACCACCGCTGCCGAGGTGATCGAGGGCACGCTCATGCGCATCTCCACCACCCCGAACCGGGTGGGCCAGGCCGAGGACATCGTCTGGGAAGCCCGCGGCGATGACGCGTTCCTCAGCTCCCACCTGGTCCTCGGCACCGACCGGGAAAACATCGAGTACCGCAGCCGCAATATCGCCAACTGCCTGTACCGGCGCGGCCGGATGGTCGAGGAATGGGTCGTCCGGGACGCCCTGTCGGTCGCCCGTCAGCTCGGCCAGGACCCCGACGAACTCGCCCGCCGCCAGGCATTCCGTGGCTACAGCGGCTCCATGGCCGCACCCGCCCCCGCCGATGTGATCACCGAAGGCGGCAGCGGCCGCCGGCCCGACCAGTTCCGGCCCGAAGTCGAGATGGTGCTCGAATTCATCGACTCCGTCTGGAACAAGCGCGAACTCGAACGGGTCGAACAGTTCTGGATCCGTGATCTGTGGCTCAACACCATCGACGATCGCACCATCGCCCGCCCCGAGGGGTACCGCCGCGCGCTGCTGCGCATGCTGCGGGCGTTCCCCGGTGGCACCTTCGATATCCGCGATATCGCGGCCAACGATTCACCGCGCTACGGCGGCCTGCGGATCGCGGTCACCTGGAAATTCACCGGCAAGTACAACGGTATCGCCGATTACGGCCCGCTCACCGGGTCACCGGTGGAGATCCTGGGCATCTCCCAGTTCCTGGTGCAGGCGGGGAAAATCGTCAAGGAAACCCGGATCTACGACGATATCGCCACCCGCTCGCAGATCTACGCCCACCGCGGCGACGAACCGTACGTGAGCCAGAACATCTACTGAGCGGTTGCCGGGTCACCGTCGCGTACCGGCGCGGCGGCGACCCGGTTCCGGAGCAGCGTCTGCTGCGCCATCCGCGCCAACTCTCGTGTCGCCGGGGACAGCACTCCCGATTCCCGCTGCACCAAGGCGATGGTGTCGTAGAGCGGCGGGTCGAAACTCGCCACCCGCACTTCGGGCGGGCAGGCCGAACTCGTCGCCACCGCACGGGAGACGATCGTGTCGCCTATGCCCCGGCGCACCAATCCGAGTGCCGATTCCACCTGCTCCACCTCGATGAGAGGTTCGAGTTTATGACCCGCGAGCTGGGCTCGTTCGGCCAGCTGGCGACGGGTGGGTTCCTTCCAGGCGTAGTGCGCGTCGTAGAGAATCGTGGTGGAATGCGCGAATTGTTCGATGGTGACCGGCCGGGCCACTCGATCCGGTGCGGTGGAGGCGTAGAGCACCTCGTCACGCACCAGTGGAGTCACCCGCAGCCCTTCGGCGTCGACGGGCAGAACCACGAGGCCGGCTTCGAGCCGCCCCTCGGCCACTTCCGCGGCAACCTCCACCGAGTTCATCCCCACCAGCCGGATCCGCACCTCCGGGAACCGGCGGTGGAATTCTTCGGCCAGATCGGACAGCAGATAGTACGAGGCGTTGCGGAGCACCCCGAAGGTGGCGACCCCACCGGTGAGCGACCGCACCGATTTCAGGGCTTTGACACCGCTGTCGGCCGACGCCAGCGACTGTTCGGCATGCGGCAGCAGCGCTACTCCGGCGGCGGTCAACACCAATTTTCGCCCACCCCGGACGAACAGTGTCGTGCCGTACTCGTCTTCGAGCGTCCGGACCAGTTCGGACACCGAGGCCTGCGCGATACCCAGCGATTTCGCCGCGGCAGTGAACGTGCCCGTGCGGGCGGTGGCCAGAAATGCGCGCAGCTGCCGAAGGGTCACAGGGCAACCCTATATGAATGACCAAAGCTACCGGCATGACCCATCACCCCGCCCGCGCCGATGTCCGCTCCGCCTTCCGGACCACGCATCGCCCCACGGCAACGCACACCCGAAACCGACAAGGCCGCACCCGATGAACCCACCGCTCGCCGCCCAGGAGTCCACCACGGTGGAGATCTCCCCCTGGCAGGCCTCCACCGTCGCCGATCTGCGCCACCTGATGAACGAAGAAATACTCACCAGCGAGCAGATCACCCAGACCTACCTGGACAGAATCCAGCGCTACGACAGCGCGGGCCCCCGTCCGCTGAACTCGATCGTCGATATCGATTCCGCGGCGATCGAACATGCCCGAGCCCGCGACCACGAACGCCGGGCGGGCCGTCTCCGAGGACCCCTGCACGGCATTCCGTTCGTCGTCAAAACGAATATCTGCGCGGCCGGTGTCCCGACCACCGCCGGCAATCTCGGCCTTGCCACCTACCGCCCCTCGATCGACGCGCCCGTCGTCCGGGAACTCCGCGCGGCGGGCGGCATCGTCCTGGCCACCACCAATATGTCGGAGTTCGCATGGCACGGCACGTTCACCACGAGCTCGATCCGCGGCACCACCGCCAATATCTTCGACACCGCATGCAGCGCCGGCGGGTCGAGCGGGGGCAGCTCGGTGGCCGTGGCCGCGGGTTTCGCGCCGATCGCCCTCGGCACCGATTCCTGCGGATCGGTGGTGGGCCCGGCAGTCCATGCCGGACTGGTCGGGTTCCGGCCTTCCAGTGCCGCAGTGAGCGGGGCCGGGGTGGTACCGCTGTCCCCGGCGCAAGATGTCGTCGGGCCGATCGGCCGGACCGTCCAGGATGTCGCGGAATTCGCCGATCTGATGACGGGCGGACGGCATGCCTGGCTCGCAACAACGCGGGCCACCGAACCCGCGCACCTGAGGTTCGCCTATTTGACCTGGCCCTTCGATGCAATCGCCGACAGAGGGGAGCATTCGGCGCAACTGCGGGCACTCGCCGACGAGACGATCGCGGCGCTCGCTCGGGATTTCCGGATCACCCGTACCGAACTACCCGAGCTCGACGCGGACTACGCCTGCGACGTCCTCACCGACAGCGGTTGGACGGACGCACGCGCGTCCATCGATCTGTTTCTCGCCCGCACCCCGGCTCGGTACGGGCCGGGCGTGAACACCCCCCACCCTGCCTTCGCCGACCTGGTGTCCAGGACAGCGCTCGACCGTGCCACGGTCGAGCGCTGGCTTGCAGCGAACCCGCTCCCCAACGCGGCCCATGATGCGGCGGCGGCGAAGCAGCGAGCGGGTAGCCGCGCCCTGACAGACCTGCTCACCCGTCGCGGTGTCGATGTGCTGGTGTACCCCACTGCGGCCGATACCGCACGTCCGGGCCGGGCGGGGACAGCTGCGGCCGGGATCAGCTCGAATACCGGGGCGCCGTCGGTGCAGGTACCGATCGGCACCATAGGAGGACTGCCTGTGGGACTCACCGTGACCGCCGCCCCCGGCCGGGACCACCTGGCACTGGCAGTGGCCGCCGCGGTAGAAGCGGTCGTGGTCGAGCCGGTCCGGCCACCAGGATTGGGAGGGAACCACAAGTAGGGGGCGCGGACACAGTTGTGTGGTGCGGGCAAGCCTTCCGGCGGCAATCCACACGGCGGCGGCCTTCCACAGGGTTTCCCTTTGAAACTGTCAGGGCTTCGGGGGGTTGTCCATTGACATGGACAACCCTACCGTCGTTTCCATGAAGTTCACCCCCGCTCGCCTCGCCGAACTCGAAGGCTCCTTCCAGATCCTCAAACGCCCCGCGCTCGACCGCCCCGCCGCCCAGCGGAATCCCGCGGTGATCGCGAAGGTATCGGAGATGCTGTCCACGATCGAAAAGGGCGGTTTCGACGCGGTACTGTCCTACGCCCGCGCACTCGACGGGTTCGAGTCCGCTCAGGTCGAACTGGGTTCCGCCGATCTGGCACGGTCCGGGGACGCGCTCTCACCGGAACTACGCGCCGCCCTCGAGCTCGGCCATGACCGGACCAGCGCATTTGCTCGCGAGTCCCGTTCGCATCTGGTCGATTTCGAAACTCAGCTCGCACCCGGCCTGACCACCGGTGTGCGTTATGTACCGATCTCCCGGGTGGGCGCCTACGTTCCCGCCGGGCGTTTCCCGCTACTCGCCGGTGCGTTCATGACCGTGGGTGTGGCGAAGGTCGCGGGCGTACCGACCGTCCTCGCGTGCACTCCCCCACGCCGCGACGGCACCGCCGACCCCGCCGTGCTCTACTCCAGCCATCTCTGCGGCGCCGACCGCGTGTACGTCCTCGGCGGCGTCCAGGCCCTGGCAGCAATGGCGTTCGGCCTGCTCGGTGAGCCGTCGGTGGATATGCTGGTCGGCGCCGGAAATGCCTACGTCGCCGAGGCCAAGCGGCAACTCTTCGGCAAGGTCGCGATCGACCTGCTCGCCGGGCCCTCGGAGGTCGCGGTGATCGCCGACGATACCGCTGATCCCGTCACAGTCGCCGCCGATCTCCTCGGACAGGCCGAGCACGGCACCGAATCCCCCGCGGCACTGGTCACCACCTCACGTCAGCTGGGTGAGGCGGTCGTCACCGAGGCCGACCGGCAGCTCGAAACGCTGAAAACCCGCGATATCGCCGGCCCCGCCTGGCGTGACTACGGCTCGGTGACCTGGGCGAAAGACCCCGCGACCGCCGCGGCGCTGATGGACGATCTCGCGCCCGAACATCTGGAGATCCAGACGGCCGACGACGAGTACTATCACAACGCCCTACGCAATTACGGCTCGATCTTCCTGGGCCGCTGGAGCACGGTCGCCTATTCCGACAAGGGCATGGCCGGCACGAATCATGTGCTGCCGACCGCGGGCGGCGCCAAACACAGTGCGGGCCTTTCGGTCTCCCGCTTCCTCAAACCGCTGACGTATCAGCGGGTGGAACGCTCGGCCACACCGGAGGCCGCGGGAGCGGTCGAAACGATCTCGCAGTACGAGGGCATGGCCGCTCATGAAGCGACCGCGACCATCCGGCTCGCCGCCTACCGCAACAGCGAAGCCTGACGACGTCGCTTCCGGCGGATAACACTGCTTCGGCCACGGCTGACCCCACCCTCGCGAGGTGGGGTCAGCCCTCCGGCTCCAGTGCCCGAACCACCACCGCGACTGCCGATCCAGACACCGGGTGCGCCGGCATGCGCCGGGTCACTGCTCACAGCGGATCGCGGCCAGGACTGTGTCCACCGACTGATCGGCGAGCGTGTCGGGCAGCGGCAGATGCCGGAACAGGGCGCGGAAATAGATCGGCGCGGCCACCGCGTCGAGCACGAATCCGATATCGATATCCGGGTCGACCTCGCCACGATCGATCGCCGATTCCAGCGCACGGGCCGTCGTGTCCCGGCGCGGCCCGAACACCCTGGACCACAGCTGTTTCGAGAGTTCCGGGTCGGCGGAAAGATCGGCGACCAGCGCCGGCAGCACCCGGCCCAGCGAGGTATCACGCACGGCCACCACCAGTTCCCGCATGGACGCCACCAGATCCGCGCGGAGATCACCGGTATCCGCCGTCGGTTCGAGCCCGAGCAGATCGGCGACGATATCGACCACCAGATGACGCTTGGACGGCCAGCGCCGATAGATCGCCGGGCGATGGACACCCGATTCGGCAGCGACCCGGCCGATGGTCATCCGCGCATACCCCTCGGCGTCGAGTACAGCGCGCGCCGCAGCCAGCACGGCCGTATCGATTCGGTCGTCCCGGGTTCGGCCCGCCATCAGAACACCGGCCGCGGCATGAGAACCACCTGCCAGCCGTCCGGGTCCGGGAACGCGATCGCCCCGTTCGCCGCCCAATAGGGATTCTCGGTCGCGACCGGTTCGACCCCGAACTCCCCCAGCCGCTCCACCGTTTCGTACATGCGGGCTTCCGAGGAGAAATACAGCACGAGCAGATGATCGCTACTCGGCGCCGCACCCGGACTGCCGTCGGCGTGGGTAGTGAATTCGAGGTGATAGTCCGTTCCCGGAAGCCCCAGCATCACCCCGTCGTACCCCGCGTGGTTCTCGAACCGGTAGAGCTCGTTCAAGCCGAGCCCGTCCACATAGAACCGCGTCACCTCCTCGAGGCGATCGGTCGGACGGGCGAAGCGGACCTGCACTACATCGAGGGAATCAGGCCAATCGCTGACAGTCATGCCATTACAGTACGGTACGTACCGTAATTATTCGAGAATGGATTTCAGCGACGCGCCGAACGAACGAACACGCCGATATTCGAACACACTTTCTACTGTTACCCGCGGTATCTCCGATAGCTTGCCCGCATGGTCGGCTCCGCACATGAGGCGATGCACCGCCTCTTCCAAGACAACCCCGGGGTATTCGCCCGAGCTTTCCGAGTCCTCGGACTCCCCTTCGACGATCCCGCCGAAGTCGCAGTCCTCACCAACGACCTCACCGAGATTCGCCCACTGGAGCGCAGAGTCGACACCCTGCTGCGCATCACCACCGTGCGGGAAGGTTCGTTCCTGCTGTTGGTCGAAGCCCAGAACAAACCGGATCCGGACAAACCGAGCGCCTGGGCCTACTACCTGGCGCATCTGCACGAGAAGTACCGGCTGCCCGTCGTGCTGCTCGTCGTCTGCCGCGATACCAGGACAGCCGACTGGGCCATCCAGCCGATCACCATCGGCCTGCCGCAGTGGGCCAGTATCATCGTGCGCCCACTCGTCCTCGGCCCGCACAACGTCCCCGTCGTGACCGATCCCGCCGTCGCGGCCGCCGACATCCCCCTGGCCGTGCTGTCGGCGATCACCCACGCCAAGGACCGCAGTATTGATGCGATACTGAAAACACTCGCCGATGCCCTGCACGAACTCGAAGACGAGGAAGATCTCCACGTCTTCGCCGAACTCACCGAACTCGGCCTCGGCGCGACCCGAGCCGCGAAAACCTGGAGCAAACTGATGAGCGTGGATCTGTCGTTCTACCGTTCGCGTACATCCCAGCGCCTTCGCGCAGAAGGACGCGCAGAAGGACGCGCCGAGGGCCGGGTCGAAGGACGCGCCGAGGGCCGATTCGAAGGACGCGCCGAAGGCAGGGTCGAGGGCCGTGTCGAGGAGGTCATCGGCAAAACCATGCGGCTGTTGGAGGCCCGCGGGATCGATGTTCCCGAATCGGCCCGGGAACATATGCAGGCCTGTACAGACCTCGACGTTCTCGACCGATGGTTCGACCGTGCCATCACTGCCGCCGATATCGACGAGGTCCTCGCCTAGTAGCCGCGCGCCGACAATCCGGGAATGGACGCGCTGCATGCACTGATGAGCCCTCGCCGCTGGGTGAGGCAAGTCGAATCGCCGCTCGGAAAGCGCAACACCGTGCGGGTATTCGGCGAGATCTCGACGTCCGCCCCTGCGGAAACCGACACCGGTCGCGATAACCACACCCGAGTTACCGACCGACCACCCCCGCCATTGCCGAGGAGTCGACTCCGACTGTGGTAACGATGACAGGTAGGTGCTCTGGTGCATGGCCGGGGGGATGAATACGGGGGAGCTATGACCGCGATAGCCAGGTTCGGTGCAGTCTCGCTCGATAGCCGCGATCCGCACCGTCTAGGGCAGTTCTATCGAGCGCTGCTGGATTTCGAGGTCCGGTACGAATCCGATGAGCTGATCGTTCTTCGGGGCGACGGGGTGATGCTGACGATCGAACTCGTGGAGAACCACCGACCGCCGGACTGGCCCGGCGACCAGGTGCCCAAGCAAATGCATCTCGATCTCTTCGTCGACGATCTCGATACCGCGGAGCGAGCAGCGATCGAGTGTGGCGCAGCCAAGGCATGCTATCAGCCTGCACCCGATCGTTGGCGGGTGCTGATCGACCCCTCGGGGCACCCCTTCTGCCTCACTGTGCCATCCGGTCCAGCCGAGTGAGGCAACCGACAGCGATTCTCACTCCGATCTTGTCGGCCATACCGTGAATACCGGAGATTGGGCTGTGCAGTGCGGCTCCGGAATCCGGGTCGAATGGGGACGGGCCGGCGCACGAGCCTTGGGCCCGCACAGCGCGGCGCTGGTGATAGTCGATATCTTGTCCTTCACCACCACGGTGTCGGTAGCAGTCGACGCCGGAACGGCGGTGCTGCCCTACCCGTGGCGAGACGACGGCGCGAAAGAATTCGCGGCACGACACGATGCTGCCCTGGCAGTTGGACGACGTGTGATATCTCCGCAGCGACCCTGGTCGCTGTCACCTACCGCACTGAGGAGCGCACCTGCGCCGCACCGATTGGTCTTGCCGTCACCGAACGGCTCGGCTATCGCGGCGGCTGTCTCGGGGGTGCCGGTTGTCGCCGCGTGCCTGCGTAACCCCACCGCCGTCGCCGCATGGCTGACCCGGCAAGGGTGGGGCACCGCCGATCGGCCGATCGCGATCATTCCCGCCGGGGAACAGTGGCCCGGCCAGGGTGCAGTCCGGCCGGCCATCGAGGACTGGATCGGCGCCGGCGCGATCGTTTCCGCTCTCGCCCACGAAGGAGCGGGGCCGCTCTCGGCGGAAGCAGTGGCGGCCAGAACGCTGTACGAGGCGATCGCGGACGTGCCGGGCCTGATCTCCGAATGCGCATCGGCCCGTCAGCTTGTCTATATGGGCTTCGGCAATGATGTCGCGGTAGCCACGGAAATGGATGCCACGACTAGGGTCCCTGTGCTCGTGGACGGCAAATTCGTCGCATAATCGTGGTCGCGCACAGGCCTGAGGATCAACCCCACGTGCCCGGGAGACGGGGTGGAACCTCGAGTTCGGTGACGACACCGTAGTGATCACTCGCTTGAACGCCGTCCACTCCCGCAACACCGAAGCGTTCGGCAGACCGGGCGTGGAGTGTCGGGCCGAAGCTCGCGCCACGAACCATCACATAGTCGATCCGCCTCCCTGCCGCGGAAAACATGTCGCCTGTGGCCACAAGCGGGTTCTGCGGTGTGAAGGTGTGTCCCGAATCCCCGGGATGAATCGCCTCCCAGACATCGTGATAGCAGACACTGATGCCGGACAACGACTGGCGCCCGGTCAGGAAACGAACGCCGGCGGAGTCCGGGGGCGCATCGAAGTCCCCCAGCAAGATGACGTGCTCATCCGGAGACGGGATCTCGGTTCCGATGAATCGTGCAGTCTCGACCGCTTGGAGTTCGCGCTCGTGTTCGTAGTCGAATTGAAAGACCGGCTTGTGGTGGGCAAGGTACACCGGTCCAAGCGGTGGCGGCGCAAGAACTTCGGCGAGCACCACCGCCGACCACGGGAGTACTGCGGCGCGGGCGGTTACGCCCAACCCGTGTTCAATGATCTTGCCGAACGGCCAACGGCTGGCCAGAACCAATCCGATGCCATCCGGAGTGGTGTGTGAATGCCATGCGGCATGCCATCCGGGACCGAGGAGATCATGCAATGCCTCGTCGCGATCGGGGCCGGCGTCCACTTCCTGGAGAGCAATGATGTCCGAGCGCGCTCCATCCATCCGAGCTGACACAGCTCGCCGCCGGGCAGGCCAGTCGGCGAGCAGCGGCGTCAGGACATTGAACGTTGCTACACGCATCCGCTGCACGAAGGTTCGACCGGTCACCTGGACATGATCGCAGGCGACCATTCTAGCGCCGGCTACGAGCAGGCAGATGGCTGCACCAAATACACTACAAACTGTTGCGGGACAACGCTTCCTACATTGACCTGCACTCGGATCCGCCACCGAGGCCCGAAGGGCCCCGGGGTGGCCCGAGAACACAGGAACACTCGAGGTCCCGACCGACGGCTACCCGGTGCGGTCCGTTCGGATGCTGAGCAGGAGTAACGCGGCCGGTAATGCGATGGCACCGGCGAGCGCGACCATGAGGAGAGCACCCGTCGCCGGAGCGAGATGATCGAGCATGGTCCAGTGCACCAGGAAGTGGGGAACCGACCAGGTCAGATACATGACCAGGGCAGTTCGGACCGCCCACCGGCCGCCGTGGACCGCCGCCACGCCCAGAACCACGGCGCTGGCCAGTGTCATGGCGCCGTAATCGCGCATCAGATGCTCGTTGTAGGCCATACCCATACCGACCACTGCGAATGCGAAGAACCGGACGGGAAAGAACAAGGCCCAGATACCGACGACGATCTGGACGGCGGCGAGGAACCCGATGCCTGCTCGGATCCCGGCCCGCATCACCGGCCTGCTTCCGGGCCGCCGAGGAATTCGTCGAATGTGATGCGCCCGACCGCGCGATCCGGGGTGAGATGGTTGCCCGCACGGTAGTCGCGGAACATCTTGCCCGGCAATCGGACCGGCCATACCAGGCGTCGCCGCCCCTTCATCCGGTGGTAGGTTCGGGCCAGTTCGGCCAGGTCACGTACCTGCGGTCCGCCCAGATCCGGTATCCGATGCGCGGCCGGGCCGGCGACGATCGTGACGAGCCGGTCCGCGACCTCGGTCACGTCGATCGGCTGAACACGCATCCCGGCCGGCACGATCGTGACCGGCGATACGCGCTGCGCGTCGCAGATTGCGGTGACCAAATCGTGGAACTGTGTTGTGCGCAGGATCGTCCACGGCAGCCCCGACTCCTCGACCAGGTGCTCGCACGCCAGCTTGGCCCGGTAGTAGCCGAACTCGACCCTTTCGATACCGACTATCGAGACATACACCAGGTGCGGAACGCCGGCGGCCCGCGCGGCCTCGATCAGATTGCCCGTCGCGGCCACGTCGCCTTGTCCGTTGGTCGTCGCCAAATGCACGATCGTATCGACACCGGCGACAGCGGCGGCCGGTCCGCCGGGCGTGCGCAGATCGCCGACCATCCACTCCTGCGCGGCCGGTGCCCGGGTCTTGCGGGTGAGCACCCGCACCTGGTGCCCCGCATCGAGCAGCCGTGGTACCAGCGCCCGGCCCAGCCGCCCGGTGCCCCCGGTGACCAGCACTGTCTTCGATTCCGCCATAACTCCTCCGTGGTTGCGAGATCTTCTTCTCGACGTACACCACTAGGAACCGGACAGCCCTTCGGAATGTGACAGCCCCTCCAGCTGCGAGGCGGCGAACCGGATCTTGTCCGGGTTGGCGATGATCCGGATATCGGTGAGCCGGCCGTCCGCGATTTCCGGCACGAATACCCCGATCGGTGTTGCGGAGAATCGGGCGATACCGGCCGGCACCCCGTTCACCTCGTGAATGGACACCGTCAGACCGGTACCGAAGCGACCGGTAATCGATGCCAGGTACCGCGCGACCTTCGCCGCACCGCGAATCGGACGCCGCGCCACTCCCTGGGCGCCGCCGCCGTCGGCGACCGATATCGCATCCTCGGCCAGCATCTGTTCCAGGGCGGCCAGGTCGCCGCCCTGCGCCGCGTCGAGGAACCGCTCGACCAGCTCACGGTGTCCGCGCGTATCACCGGCGCCGGGGCGCTGCCCGGTGCCGGCGAGCCGGTTGCGCGCACGATGGTGCAGTTGCCGGCAGTTCGAGTCCGAGAGCTCGAGCACTGCGGCCACCTCACCATGGCTGTAACCGAACGCTTCGCGAAGCACGAAAACCGCGCGCTCGGCCGGGGTGAGCCGCTCGGCGAGCAGGAGAAACCCCAGCGATACCGTGTCACGCTGCTCGGCAGTCGCCGGCGGATCGAGCACACCATCATTGGTCAGCACCGGTTCCGGCAGCCAGGGCCCGATGTAGTGCTCCCGCCGGTACCGGGCCGAACCCAGCAAGTTCAGGCACAAATTCGTCGTGACTTTCACGAGCCACGCATCCGGCTTTCCGACCGAGCCCGGCTCGACCTGCTGCCAACGCAGGAAGGCGTCCTGCACGATATCTTCCGCGTCCGTGGCAGACCCGAGCATCCGGTACGCCAGGCCGAACAACCGCCCGCGCTGCCGCTCGAACTCGTCGACCGTCCCATGCGCCACCGCTTCAGTCTTGCTCACCGCATATGCAGCGGGGGATCCAGGTGCCCCGGACCGGCCGAGTCACCCTGAGCCGCGACTCCGGGCGCCGAGGCGGTCCGGCCACCGGTGCTCGAGCCTCGAATCCCGCACCGACGTCATTGCGCCGCCGTAACGCCCGAGGCCGTGTTCTTCGGCGACATCGCTATCGGCCACCGAAACGAGGGATCACGGCGAGAAGGACATCGGACAAGCCGTCCAGGACTTTCATCGGCGGCCGAAGGCGAGTGCGACGTTGTGGCCGCCGAACCCGAACGAATTGTTGATCGCGTAGTCGATTCGGCCCCGGCGGGGTGCGTCGGTGACGATATCGAGGTCGATGGCGGGGTCCTGGTGCTCCAGATTCAGGGTCGGTGGAATGATCTCGTCGCGGATGCTGAGGACCGTGAGCGCCGATTCCAGGGCGCCGGCCGCCCCGATCGAATGGCCCAGTGCCGATTTCGGCGCATAGACGGCGGGATGAGTGCCGATGGCCTGATTGATCGCGGACGCTTCGGCGGTATCGCCGATCGGGGTCGCGGTGGCATGCGCGTTCACATGGGTGATGTCGCGCTGGGTCAGACCCGCGGTCTGTACGGCACGGGTAATCGCCCGCGCCGCGCCGGTGCCCAGGGGGTCCGGCGCTACGAGATGGAAACCGTCGGAGGTGATTCCGGCACCGAGCAACCGGGCGAGGACGGTGGCGCCGCGGGCTCGGGCGTGTTCCTCGGTTTCGAGGATCAGCAGGGCGCCGGCTTCGCCGAAAACGAAACCGTCGCGGGCGGCGTCGAAGGGACGTGATGCCCCTTTCGGGTCGTCGTTGCGGGTACTCATCGCCCGCATCATCGTGAACGCCGCGATCGGCACGGGATCGATATAACCTTCGACCCCGCCGGCGACCACCATATCGGCGTCGCCCATCGCGATCATCTGCCAAGCCCGCGCGATCGCCTCGGAACCGGACGAGCACGCCGATACCGGGGTCACCACACCGGCGCGGGCCTGGAGTTCGAGGCCGACCACGGCTGCCGGACCGTTGGGCATCATCATCTGGACCGCCAGTGGCGAAACCTTCCGGTATCCGCCACTTTCGAGAGTGTCACGAGATTCCACGACCGCATCACCACCACCCTGACCGGTGCCGATCGCCACCGCGAGCCGCTCCCGGTCGACCTCCGGGCTGCCCGCGTTCCGCCAGATTTCCCGCCCGAGGACCGTGGCCAGGCGTTCCACATACGCCAGGCGCCGCAGCTCCACCCGGGTCAGATGTGTTTCCGGCCGGACCTTCAACGGCCCGCCGATCCGCACCGGGAGATCGTGTTCCTGGACCCAGGTCTCATCCAGGCGCCCGATGCCGGACGCACCGGCCAATAGTCCGGCCCAGGTCGCGTCGATATCCCCCGCGAGGGATGTCGAGGCCGCCAGCGCGGTCACGACGATATCGGGAAATCTTCCGTCTGCCGCGAACGGATTACGAACCTGCACCACGCGCCTCCCTGCTCAGCCCTGTAATGGACTCTTGGCCATCTGGTTGTCGCCCCTCGACTACGTGAGCATTCCATCGAAACCACCGGAGCGGACGAGAAATCTCCAGAAGCACCGAAGGTTCCCGGGCCCCTGGGCCGACTTCGCGGTGCCACTATGCGAGGCGATTTGCTTCCGGGCTGCCGAGTTCGATGCCGGCGTCCATCGCGTCGGCGAGGGCGGTGACGCTGTCGGCGTGGGTGGTGTCGGGCATGCCTAACGTCTCAAACCCCCGTGGCGCACCCGGACAGCACTACATATAGGTACGGCCCATGGACCGCTGCCACCACTACGGCGAAGGCGAGCAGTTGGATGCCCAGCGTCGAAGCCGGGAGCACTGCCGAGCGGGCTCGGGTGGGCGATACCAGGTGGCCGATTCGGTCGGGTCCGGCCGCGTGGAGCAGCAGGCCGGGAAGAGGTTTACCGGGAGCTGCGGCGAGGTGGTTTTCCGGCGCACCGAGTTTGAGCAGCGCGCTCGCCAATGCCGGTGTGCCCGCGTGGCTGCGGGCCGCGTTGTCCGCCGCGATCTCGAGATAGTGCGGGATCGCATCGGCGATCGCCGATACCAACGGCACCCAGCGCAATGGCCAGGTCAGCCCACCGAGCAGCGTCAGGATCATGTGGTGGTGCTGGCGCAGATGAGCGTGTTCGTGCGCGAGGACCGCCGCGAGTTCGTCGGACTCCAGCGAGGTGCAGAGTCCGTCGGATACGACGATCCCGCCGTAGCGTCGCGGCAGGGAGAAGGCGATCGGTCGTGGATCGTCGATCACCAGGACTCGATGCCCACCGACACGCGCAGTGCGCGCTCGGTCCGCAAGCGCCTGCGCGGCCGAGCGGGTGGCCCGCTGGCGGCGCAGCCACCGTGCTGTTCCCAGTCCCAGCAGGGCGAACAACACGAATGCCGGTAGCAGCAGGAGCATTACGACGGGAATCGCCGTGTCCACCGTGGTCGGGGCGAACGGGCTGGCGGCATCCAGGCACTGCCGGCAGGCTGCGGCGAACGGCGCGGGAAGCACACTCGGGCCGGTGACCATCCACGCCGCCATCAGGCTCAGCGACGCTACCGCGAGGACCCACAGCAGCAGACTGCCGGTGAGGACGAGAACGGCTGTCCGGGGTACGCGCGTCAGTGCCGGTGCGGCGGCACGGACGAGCGCCGGCCCGCCCACCGAGGACGCGGCCAGAACCACCGCCAGAACAGCCGGGACGACCAGGGCGCTCATCCGCTGCGCCCGCTCTTGTCGAGGTAGTCCCGTAGCAGCTGCAGGTCACGCCGGTCGATCTCGTCGATGAAGTGCAGGATCGAGGCCATCGGGTCGTTGCTGGTGGAGAGCGCCTGTTTCATGAGCTGGGCGGCGTGTTTCTCGCGGGTGTGGCGCGGCGCATAGCGCACGGACCGGCCCTCCCGTTCGGGGGTGACGAGCTCCTTGCGTTCCAGGTTGGCCAGCACGGTGGCGATCGTGGTGTAGGCGAGGTCACCGCCGAGCCGGATGATCACCTGCCGGATCGTGGCAGCTCCGTGGTCCCACAGCACGTCCATCACCTGTTGTTCGAGCGCCCCCAGACGCACCGGCTCGGACTGCTGATCTCGTTTTTTCCCGGACACCGTGACCTCTCTACCGTACTGCGGGCGCCGGGCATGCGACCTGGCCCTGGAGTCGCCCGACGACAACGACCGCGGAAATCACGAGCGCGGTCACGGCCAGGACCGGCTGGGCGGGTGCGAACCAGGTGAGCGCCCCGGAGTAGCCGAGAGCGAGCAGCGCAATCTTGTTGCAGACCGGGCAACCGACCGCGAACCAGGCCAGCACCGTGGCGAATCCGCCGAGCCGGGCATTGCGCCGGTCCGAACCGTCGCCGGCTTCCGCCGGTTCGCCGGACCGGGAAGTCTCTGCGGTTCCCGGGCGAACGTAGGTGGCGAACAAGATCCCGGTGAGAACGGACGTGACGATCCACACCGGGTAGTTCCACGGCTCCGGCGGTATCTCCCGCCCGAAGACCGGGTTCGGAATCAGGACGGTGACGAGGCCGACCAGCACACCGACGACCACGGCCGCCGCAGCGGCGCAGCCCAGCTGCCGGGGACCCCACGCATACAACGCCTGCGCCGCGAGACCCAGCGACGTTTTCCGGCGGCTCACCCACTGTTCGATCCGACTCACAGTTTTACTATGCCGGATAGTCGACTATCTTGCATAGTCGACTATCCGAGATAGTCGATACGCCACCGCCCGGCACCCACCGGGCCACGGCACGCGCCACACTCGCCGCCCGGATACCTCGCACCCCGCCCGCGTACTCCTCTCACGCGGCAGCACCACCCGACCAGTAAGGAGCCAGACGATTTCCACACAGGACACCACCACCCGCTCACTCCCGTGGAAAGCCATTGCGATCGGCGCGATAGTCGTCGCGCTCCTGGCTGTCGGCGCCGCGATCAGCGCGAGCACCGGGGGCGATCCGTCTCGTGCCGCGCCGTCGACAGCCGAGGAGAGCAACGGCCTGCCCGACCTGGCGCGCCGCGACGACAACGACCCGTTCGCCATCGGCGCTGTCGACGCCCCGGTCGTCGTCATCGAATACGCCGATTTCACCTGCCCGTACTGCGGCGCTTTCGCGGCCGAAACCCTCCCGGCACTGCTCGACGAATACGTGGAGCCCGGCCATGTCCGTATCGAATGGCGCGATACCCCCATCCTTACCGACCACTCCGTCGAGACGGCGATCGCCGGACGAGCAGCGGCGGAACAAGACCTGTTCTGGGAGTTCTCGCGAGAGATGTTCGCACACACGTATTCCGGTTCCAAGGACTACCGACGCGAGACCCTGATCGGCATCGCCGACAAGGTGAAGGGTCTCGATACCGCGGCGTTCACCGCCGCATTGGACGATCCCGGACTGGCAGCAGCCGTGGACCGGGAGGCCGATGAATCCCGGAATCTCGGGGTCTCGGGCACGCCCACCTTCATCGTGGGCGACCAGATACTCCAAGGCGCACAGCCGGTCGACGCTTTCCGGCAGGTCATCGACGCACAGCTCGAGGGCATCGGCTGATGGATATCGGCTACCTCGGCGCCTTCCTCGGCGGCATACTCAGCCTTCTGTCCCCGTGCTCGGTCATGCTGCTACCCGCCTTCTTCGCCTACGCGTTCTCCGACCCCGCCACACTCGTCGCCCGCACCGGCGTGTTCTACCTCGGACTGATCACCACCCTCGTACCGCTGGGTGTCTTCGCCGGCACCGCCGGAGCGTTCCTCAACCAGAATCGCGGCCTGCTACTCACCCTCGTCGCCTGCGTGGTGATCGTCTTCGGTGCCGTCCAACTGGCGGGGATCCCGATTCCGGGTTTGTCCCGCACTTCCCGGCCCGGCGGCGACACCGGCCGCGCCTGGACTGTCTACGTCCTCGGCACGGCCTACGGCGTCGCAGGCGTCTGCACCGGCCCGATCCTCGGATCCGTCCTGATGATCGCCGCGGTCGGGGCGAACCCCACCTATGGAGCCATCCTGCTCGCGGTCTACGCGGCGGGAATGGCTCTGCCGCTGCTGGCTCTCGCGCTTGCCTGGAAGCGATGGTCGGCCGGGCTCCGCGCCGCGCTGACTCCACGCGAACTCACTATCGGCCGTTGGACGAACAGCTGGCATGCGATTATCTCCGGCCTGCTGTCCACCGCCCTGGGTGTCCTCCTGCTGTTCTTGGCCCGCGACCCGGAAGCCGGCGGCATCCTGGCCATCGCGGACCAATACCGGATCGAGACAGGTGTGGCCGAACTCGGCGGGCAGGTATCGAACATCGTCGTGCTGCTCGTGTGCCTCGGGACCGGAGCAGCGGTGTGGTGGCTCCGGCGTCGCAGAACCCGCAGACAGAATCTCCCCACTTGACAGTAACTCCCATATAGGTGGAGACTTCCGTTAAATGGTTCCGCACTGCGGACCGGTCAACAGGAGGTTCGGGTGTCCTTGCGGGAGAGACAGCGGCAGCAGGTTCGCGCCGAGATCCAGAGCGCGGCCTTCGCGTTGTTCGCGCGCTCCGGGTTCGACGCGGTGACCACCGACCAGATCGCCGCGGCGGCGGGGGTGTCATCCAGCACGTACTTCCGGCATGTACGCAGCAAAGAGGACCTCCTACTCGACCCCGTACGGGAAGGTGGCGCGGGGATCGCGGGCCTGTTCGAGGGGCGGCCGGATGACGAACCCGCCGATATCGCACTGGCGCAGTCCATCCTCACCCGCTCCGCCGCCCTCGGGACGGTCGAAGTCGAACAGTGGCGGGCAGCGTTCGCCACCGCACCACACCTGCTCGACCGCGTCGCCCTGATCCCGGCCGACCATCGAAAGCGGCTGGTGGAGTTGGCGGCCCGGCGAATGGGCACCGATCCGGTGACCGACAGCAGCCCCGGCCTGCTGGTGCACCTCATGCTCGCGGCCGCCGAATTCGGATACCTGCAGTGGCTGCGCAGCACCCGGAATCAATCGGCGTCCCTCCCGGTCTGCGTCGAGGCAGCCGTCGCCGCGGTCCTCGACGACCGGTGGCGAAACCGCCGCTGACGCCCCATCGACCACGATCAGAAGCAGAAAAGGCTCCCATGAAGCAGGACATCGTGATTCCGGATTCGATCGACGTCGTGATCGTCGGGTCGGGGGCGGCGGGCATGACCGCGGCAATCACCGCGGCCCGGCACGGCCTATCCGCGGTGGTGGTGGAGAAAGCGAGCCGGTGGGGTGGTTCGACCGCCCGCTCCGGCGGCGGCGTCTGGATCCCCGGCAATCCGGTACTGCGCCGCGAAGCGCCCGCCGACGATATCGGCGCCGCCCGCGCCTACCTCACCACCATCATCGGCGCCGGGGTCGCACCGGAGATGATCGACACCTATATCGACCGCGGTCCCGAGGCATTCGAGTTCCTCACCCGGAATGCACCGCTGACGATGCGCTGGGTGCCCGGATACAGCGACTACTACCCCGAAGTACCCGGTGGCCGAGCACACGGCCGGACGGTCGAACCGGAGCCCTTCGACGCGCGGACGCTCGGACGCGAACTCGCCACCATGGAACCCGACTACTCGAAGGCACCACGCAACTTCGTGCTGACCCAGGCCGATTTCCGGCAGATCCACCTCGGGTTGCGCAATCCCCGGGCACCGTTGCGCGCGGTCCGGATCGGGGCGCGCTGGGTCGCGGGCCGACTACGCGGCCGACACCTGCTCGCCCGCGGTCAGGCCTTGAGCGCCATGCTGCGCCTCGGCATGCGCGACGCCGATGTTCCACTGCTGCTGGATACCGAACTGGTGGAACTCCGGACGACCGGCGAACGGGTCACCGGGGTCGTCATCCGCAGCGAGGGCGTCGACCACGCAGTCACCGCGCGGCACGCAGTGATCCTGGCCTGCGGCGGATTCGAGCACAACGACATAATGCGCAAGCAATATCAGCGCGAACCGATCGGCACCGAGTGGACCGTCGGCGCAACAGCGAACACCGGCGACGGAATCCGCGCGGGCCAGGCCATCGGCGCGGCCACCGCATTCATGGACGACGCCTGGTGGGGACCCTCGATCCCACTCCCCCGCATGCCCTGGTTCTGCCTGGCCGAGCGAAACCTGCCCGGCAGTCTCATCGTGAACGACCGTGGTGTGCGGTTCATGAACGAATCACTGCCCTATGTCGAGGCCACTCATCGCATGTACGGCGGGGAATACGGGCAGGGCGACGGCCCCGGCGAAAACATCCCGGCCTGGCTGATCTTCGATCAGCGCTACCGCAACCGCTACCTCTTCGCCGGACTGCCACCCCGGCAACCGTTGCCGCGGCACTGGTTCGATACCGGGGTACTTTCCCGCGCGGACACCATCGGCGAACTCGCGAGCAAGATCGCGGTGCCGCCGGACCACCTCGCCGCCACGGTCGCCCGGTTCAATACCTTCGCCCACACCGGGACGGACGAAGATTTCGGCCGCGGCACCAGCGACTACGACCGCTACTACGGAGACCCCCGCCAACGCCCGAACCCCAACCTGGGTGCGCTGGACACCGGCCCTTTCTACGCCGCGCGACTCGTCCCCGGAGACCTCGGTACCAAAGGTGGATTGGTCACCGATATCCATGCCCGTGTGCAACGGGACGACGGAACCGTCATCCCGGGGCTCTACGCCGCCGGCAACACCAGCGCACCCGTTATGGGCCACACTTATGCCGGCCCCGGAGCCACCATCGGCCCGGCCATCGTCTTCGGGTATCTGGCCGCCCTCCACGCCGCCGGCTAGTACTGTCGACGCGCGCCCACGGGTTCGGGATCACGGCTTCGGCTGTTCTGCCGCGCCCGGAGCTCGATTTGCGCTCTGGCGCGTTCACCCTTGCTGGATGCGATCCAGATACCCCTTCCGCTGTGTCGCATCGTATCCGCCGTACTCGGCGCCGCCGACGAAACGCTTCAGCCACCACAGAATCGGCGCCGGGATCAGTTCCTCGACCACACCTATCGGCGCGAGCCAGCGGGGCACGGTCACTTCACCTCGGCCGTGACACACGCTATCGGCGATCGCGGTCGCGACCTGCTGCGGCGTCAGCGTCGGCTGCAGCCGCAACCGCACACCGGAGGTGAGGTCGGTGTGGGTTGCGGCGGGCAACACGGCCGTCACGGTGACGCCCGAGCCCGCCAGTTCGGCGCGCAGGGCGCGGGAAAACGCCACGACACCGAACTTGGATGCGCAGTAGGTGGCGATACCGGGTGTGGTGATCTTGCCCGCCATGGACGCGACGTTGACGATATGCCCGTGCCGCCGCAGGCGCATTCCAGGGAGTACCAGGTGCACGCCGGTGAGCACCGCGCCGAGATTCACGGCGAGTTCACGCTGCATCGCGGCGAGCTCTTGATCGGCAAAACCGCCCATGAACTGGACGCCGGCATTGTTGACCAGGATGTCGATCGGACCGTCGGTTTCCGCAGCGGCCACGAAGGCACGGAAACTGTCCTCGTCGGTGACGTCGAGAGCGTACGCGGTGGCGCCGATTTCGGCGGCGGTCTGCTCAGCGACCGGTAGGTCCCGGTCGCCGATCCATACCCGGGCACCGCGGGCGATGAATTCCTCGGCGGTGGCCCGTCCGATCCCGCGGGCCCCGCCGGTGATGCACACCCGAGCACCTCGTACCTCGATCACAGCGGACTGCCGATCGGCTCACGCAATGCGAAGTAGGCGATAAGCCTGATCGCTCCGTCATGCATCCTGAGCAGCGCCCGGCCGAGATAAACGCCGGGGATCACCTCCACGATTTCGTCACGGGTCCGGCCGATGGGGAAGGTCCGGATAGTCGGGTTGCGGTATTCGGGCACCGCATAGTCCAGAGCCCGCACGGTCTTGGCGGGCTCGAGCCAGCTCGGGGCGAGTGCGTGCGCGAAGTCGAAGCCTTCCATTTCCGCACCGGCACGGCGCAGGCCGAGGTAGCCCGCTGTGATGATCGGCATCACCACGCCGGCGATCGGCGAGAGCCTGTTCCAGCCGACCCCACCGGCCAGATCGAACGTCTTGCCCCGCCAGGTCGGGTCGATTCGCATCAGCGGATTCGCCAGCCGGGCTTCGGGGATTCCGAAGAGCTTGCCGACGATCAGGCCCTCCATCTTCCCGTCCGGCCTTTCGGGCGCGATACGCCCTCGCCGACGCGGTGATCGAATCCATCGCCACCGAGGTGGCCGAGGCGGCCGTCGCCGGATACATCCCACTCCTCGACCAGCCCGTGGAGGAACAGGCCCGAGGAGCGATCACCGCCGTCGTCGACCTCCTCGGTAACGACCCACGCAAGGCCCTCGTCCTCCTGGGCGGCGCCCCCACCACCCCGGTGGCGCACGAAAAACGCACCGCGGTCATCACCGGACTCACCGCCGCCTTGATCGCCCACGCCCGCACGACCCACGACGTATCCCTCGAACGGGATTCCCTGGCAGCCACCGCACCCGCCTTCGTCATCGGCGGCACCGCCCAAGCGATCCTGTCCTGGGCCGCCGGAGATCTCCCGGTCACCCGCGACCGCCTCGTCGACGACATCACCGCACTCTGGATGACCCTGGAGCACGGCGCCACCGAGCTGGCCCGATCACGCTTGTCCGACTCCGCCGCCGATACACACTGACCGGCCGGCCGGTCACGGGACCCCCACAGTTACCAGGGACGCCGTTCAGGCCGGTCGGGGGGCGTACATGATGACGGCGACTCCGATGAGGCAAAGGGCGGCTCCGGCGATATCCCAGCGGTCGGGGCGGAAACCGTCGAGGGCCATACCCCACAGCAGTGATCCGGCGACGAATACGCCACCGTAGGCGGCGAGGATGCGCCCGAAGTGGGCGTCGGGCTGCAGGGTGGCAACAAAACCGTAGAGGCCGAGCGCGATGACACCGGCCCCGATCCAGACCCATCCGCGGTGTTCACGCACGCCCTGCCAGACCAGCCACGCCCCACCGATTTCCGCGACGGCCGCCAGGATGAACAACAGGATGGAGCGCAGCACGGTCATGAACGCAGCCTAGACATCGTGGGTGCCGAACAGCACCGTCGGCCGGGCCGGTGCACGCTGACGGAACGACGGCACCTTCGAGCCTCTACAGCCGCCGCGACCATCACCTACAACGACCTATCGGAGAAGTAACTCACCGGCGAGTCATCGACTCGGAGGCCTTCATCGCACGCGTGGCCGGCAGAGAATTGAAGTCTCCTGAACCGCAGCAGCCCGGACGAGTGATCCTCCCGGCCTCCCCGAGCCGAACGGAAGCCTCCGGTCCGCTGTGCCCGATCAGTGCGCGGCCACGGGCCGGAGCAGTACCGCGAGCAGTTTCGCGCGGTCCTCGGGCGAACCGGTCCACTTCTCGTCGTCCTCGACGATATCGGCCAGGGCGCGGAATACCACGTCGATCAGCCCCGGGAACCGGGCCTGCAGGTCCGCGTAGCGCAGGCGCATCACCCTGGTGCGTCCGGTAACCGTCGTCCGGGTGATGCCCGCTTCACGCAGGACCCGGTAGTGATGCGAGAGCGTGGACTTGTGCAATTCGATGTTCTGGCTGAGCTCGCCGCAATTCTCGCCCTCGTCGGTGGCCAGGCAGGCCACCAGTTGTAGCCGGATCGGGTCGGACAAGGCGTGCATGACCGCCGCCAGCTCGAGGTCGGCGGTATCGGGGTGTGACAACTCGGCGGGCACGAACGCGCCTCCTTCCAGCACTTGACAGTTTGATAATCATACAACAATTATTGTTGGACATCGTTCAAACAATCAGGAGGCAGCATGTCCGGCGAAGCAGGCACACCCGTCGCAGTCCTGGGGCTGGGGCTCATGGGATCGGCGATCGCCAAGACCTTTCTGGCCGCGGGATATCCGACGGTCGTGTGGAATCGCACCGAAGCGAAGGCCGACGCACTGGTCGCACTCGGCGCCACCCGCGCGCCGACGGCAGCCGCGGCGATCACGGCCGCTCCTCTGACTGTCGTCTCGCTGCTCGACGACGATGCGGTGGGCGCGGCATTACGCGATGTGGGTCCACGGCTGCACGGCCAGGTGCTGGTGAACCTCACCTCCTCGACTCCCGAGCAGTCGAGAAGGCGTGCCGAGTGGGCCGGCCGGCACGGCGCCGAGTACGTGGACGGCGCCGTCATGGCGATACCGCAGGGCATCGGCACGCCGGACGCGCTGCTGCTGTACTCGGGGTCCGAAAGTGGTTATCGCACCGCGGAACCGGCATTGAGCACCCTCGCCGAACAAGGCACCTACCTGGGCGCGGATCCCGGGCGCGCCGCCGCGTTCGACGCCTCGCTGGTGTCGGTGTTCTGGCTCTCGTTCTTCGGTGTGGCGCTGGGCATCTCACTGGCCGAGGCGGAAGGGATCA
This sequence comes from Nocardia speluncae NBRC 108251, assembly GCF_001613245.1. GTDB lineage: Bacteria > Actinomycetota > Actinomycetes > Mycobacteriales > Mycobacteriaceae > Nocardia > Nocardia speluncae. The sequence continues at coordinate 512,625 of NZ_BDBZ01000002.1, forward strand.
CCGGCAGCGAACTCGTCCCGTTCGCACCCGCCGTGGTGTCGCTGCTGCCCGATATGATGGCGCAAACCGCCGCCCAGGTCGAAGCCGGGCACTATCCCGGCCACGACACCTCTATCTCGTCGGCCTATACCGCCTTCAGCACACTCCGCGATGTGATCGCCCGCCACGGGATCGACACCGGCGTGCTCGACGCAACGGGCGAGGTCTTCCGGCGGGCGCTGGCGGCCGGCCACGGGGCCGACGGGCTTGCCCGCCTGGTCCCGGTACTGACCGGGGACCGCTGAGGGGTCACACCGGGCGACGGTCGCGGCCCACAGCCGGCGCGCAGTTCGGCGGCCGCCGCGACCACGGAGCGCGAGGCGTATGGGCCACCCGGTGCGCTCAGCCCGCACCGCCGAGGGTCAGCACGACCAGCGGCATGGGCCGGTCGACCTTGGACTGGTAATCCGCCAGCAGGGGGTTGTCGGCCAGTGCCCAGGCCGCAAACTCGTCGTAGTCCGCGCCTTCGAGCACCGTGCCGGTCGCCTGGTAGGTCTTGTCCCGGAGCTCGACAGTGACCTGGGGATTCGCCTTGATGTTGTACCACCAGGCCGGGTACTTGTCTTCGATGAACGAGCTCACGAACATGACGCTGCCCCGGTACAGGGGCCCCAGCGGAGTCGTGTGCCGTTTGCCGCTCTTGGCTCCCGTGGTGGTGAGCAGGATGAGGTCCCCGCCCGCATAGGCACCGCCCACCTTGCCCGAGTTCTCCCGGAACTCCTCGATCACATCGTCGTTCCAGTTGGCGATGCCGCCCTCCTGGTCCCACGCCTGGTTCCACGGCGCGTCCGGATCGTTGTAGTCGGTGATGTCGACCTGACCCGGCCGATCCGCAGTCGCTTCGGTTTCGCTCATGATTCGAGTGTGTCGCGGAATTAGGCCAGTTTCCGTCCTGAATCAAACAGAACCGTGCCCTCATTGCACCCGCCGGGTATGTCCGAAGGTGTTGCAGTCCGTTCCGGCCGGTCGCAGAGTCCGATCCGGCGGTCACACACTCGGGCACCGTTCAGTCGGGTGGCGGGTCCGCAATCCCGGCTCGGTCAGGGCGCGTGCGGTGGCACCGCACACTCAGGATGCAGTTCGCGAGGAGCCAGAAGGTGCCGCGATGCCGGACATCGATCGTCGACCGCCGCGGCATTCGGGGTGGCGAAACTCCCGGGCCGCCGTTGCCTCTGGGGACGGATTGAATCCGCAGGTTACACGGACGCCGGGTCCGGGGTGACGATGGTGCCGTAGTCGAGTCCACCGTGACTGTAGGTGGGCACGACGGGCCATTGGCGTTTCCACGGCGCGCATTCCGAGGACGGGATGATCTGCAGCCAGCGCGGGTCGCGCGGTGCGTGCGAAGCCAGGGTCTTCTCCTTGACCATCGAGTCGTACTGGTCGAGCGAGTCTTCCAGGGTATTGCCGTTGAGTACGACTTCGCGGCCGTAGAACGCCGCTTGCTGTTTGACGCCGGGAATGGTGGACAGTTCGGGCTGCCAACTATCCGGGGCCATCCCGTTTTCCGAGGAGACCCAGACGCCGTCGGGGGTGTTGAGGACCAGCGAGTGGTTGCCGTCGGTGTGCCCCGGCGTCCACAGCAGGCTCACTCCGACACCGAGTTCGATATCGCCGTCGAAGGTGAGCAGCCGGTCGCGGGGAACACCGTTCATACCGCCGTCGACGTACCAGGCCCATTGCATCGGGTGCATGGATTCGAAGGTGCCGAGTTCCTTCCGGTGCACGAGCAGTTCGGCGTTCGGGAACAGCGGTGGCCGCGGCACGGTTTCGCCCTCGATCACCTCGGTACTGCCCATGATCATGCGGACGTCCTGGACGTGGAGGTGGTCGAAGCTGAGATAGTCGACGTCGTCGTTGCGCAAACCGAGCCGCGGTAGCACCGTATCGGGGTCGTTGTAGTACTTGACGAAGAGTTTCTCGGCGCCGAAGCGCTGGGAGACGCGCTGCAACTTGCGGTAGAACGGCGCCTCCGCCGAACCGGCCGCCACTGTGGGCTCCCAGACCAGGGTTTTCGGGGCGCCGTCGAATCCTTCGAACTGGATCACGAACATCCGGTTGATGATCGAGATCATCGGGTTCAGATTGAGTGAATAGCCCTGGAAGGCGAATCGTGCGGGATACGGCGCCGCGGCGATATCGAAACTCTTCACGGCCCGCACCTGCCCTTGTGTGAGGAAGCGGGTGCGGTATCGGGTGGCAGCCTCACGGATTGCGGCGAGGCGTTCGCCGCGGGGCCAGATATCGTGCACGCCCTCGAATTCGGGAATCGGGCGCACCCGATCGATCCCGTGGTTGCCGGTTCCGGTGGTCATTGTTCGTCTCCTGGGGTGTCGGTGGGAGTGAGTACGTCACGCTCGTATTTCGCACGCGAGGAACGGTCCGTGCCCAGCGCCGCGACTTGATTCGGGACCATCCGCCGCAATACCGCCGCCCGCAGCACGTCGGGCAGAATCCCGACGGCGCGGACCAGCGGTCCCACATACCGCGGGATGGTCACCTCGAATTTGGGGCGGGCGATGACACCGGCCACCGCCCGGGCGACATCGTGTGGAGTGAGCATCGTGACCGGCCCCGCCGAGGTGCCGGCGGCCAGCTCGGTATCGACCACGGTCGGCATCACCACCGACAGTTCGACGCCGCTGCCGCGGAGCTCGGTGCGGACCGCGCTCAGGTAGCCGTACACACCGTGTTTGGTCGCCGCATAGGTCGCCTCTCCCGCCGGGGCGAGTTTGGAAGCCGCGGAAGCGACGGTGACGATATGCCCCCGGCCACGGGCGCGCATCCGGGGCGCGGCCAAACGGACGCCGCGGATGACACCGTGCAGATTGACCTCGAGCTGCCGCTGGGTCGCCCGCTCGGGTTCCTCGTCGAACCTGCCGGCCCACATCACGCCCGCGTTGTTGACCAGCACGTCGATCCGTTGCCAGCGCTGTTCGACCGCGTCGAGGAATTGGAGGAAGGACGCTTCGTTCCCGACATCCAGTGCGAACCCTGCCGCTGCACCGGGCAGTCGGGCGGCAACGGTCGCGGCATGCTCCCCGTCCAGATCACCGATCGCTACGTGTGCGCCCGCCGCGGCGAGCTCGGCGGCGATGGCCAGTCCGATCCCCCGGGCAGCGCCGGTCACCGCGACCACTCGGCCTCTCAGCTCATTCGTCGAGCGCACGAGCAGCTCCTTCCGGTTATTTGACATGTATTCGTGTCAGATGGAGTGTGCAGTACGACACGGCGGGGACGCAAGGAAATCTCTCGCCGAGCCGGAATATCCGGGTTAGCGCTTCAACCCCTCCAGCGCAGCGAGGAACAGCGTTGTACAGACCTCGACGAGCATTTCGGGCGATTGCCGCGTACCTGTCATCATCCAGTCCACGAGCAGATTGTTGACCGCACCCGAGAGGGCGATCGCGGTCAGCCGCGACCGTTCGGCGGCCGGGTCGATCCCCTGATCCGCCGACCATACGGAGGCGATCAGGTCGGCGAAGGCACGGAGGACTCCGTGGCGTAATTCCTCGATCTCGGGCGATACGCCCACGACCTCGATGAGCACGATCCGAGCGCGGCGCGGGTCCGTGGTGAGGTAACCGACGAATGCCGCCAGTCCGTCGTGGGCGGCTGTGCCGATATCGCCGTCCGCCGCGTCGATAGCGGCCTGCGTGGAGATACGGAGTTCGGCGACGAGTTCGCCGTACACACCGGCCAAGGCGGCATGGCGGTCGCGGAAGGATTCGTAGAAATATCGTTCGGTCAGGCCGGCCGCACCGCAGATCTGTTTGACCGAGGTCGCGGCAAACCCGCTCGTGCCGAACAGTTCCAGTGCCGCGCCGAGAATCGCGGACCGCCGGGCCCGCGTGCGCTCGGTGGCGTCCATACCGGAATAGCGGCGGCCGGTACCCCGGTCTCGTGCGGCGGTCATCGTCGCTCCTTCCGATGCGCGGTGTTGTCGTGCCATACTGGCGCCAACATCTGACAAATGTACATGTCAGATTCGGCCGTCGACCCGAGGGACACGTCGTGAACAGTGAAACCGCACCCGCCGCTCCCCCACCCCAAATATCGGAGCCCGCGGTGAACCTGCACGACGAAGCCGGTCCGGGCACGCGGTTGACGTATGTGCTGGCACGCCTGATCGCCAAACAGGGCTATCGGATCTGGCCGCTGAACGATCCCGGTATCCGGGCGCTCGCACGGCTCGACGCCGCGGTCGGCCGGCTGCCGCGACTGCCCGGTGTCATCTGCTCGGTCACCGAACTCGGCGCGGTGCCCGTGGAGGAGTTCCGGCCCGCATTACCCGCACAGGACGGGTTGACCGGCGCGAGCGTGCTGTACCTGCACGGCGGCGGCTTCACCTTCTGCGGCGCCGGCACACACCGTCGAGTGGCGAGCAGAATGGCGCAAACCCTGGCCGTCCCGGTGTACTCCGTGCTCTACCGGCAGCTGCCCGACGGTGGGGTGGGATCCGCGGTTCACGACGCCTACACCGCCTATCGAGCCTTGCTCGATCGCTGCCCGGACCCCGGCAAGCTCGTCCTCGCGGGTGATTCGTCGGGCGGTTTCCTCGCCGCCAAGATCTGCGAACTGGCCGCGGCCGACGGAGTGCCCGCGCCCGCCGCCTTGATCGGATACTCCCCACACGTGGACCTCGACGCCGATCGGCGCGACCACGACATCATCGGCCACGACGCCCTCATGCCGGTCTCCGCTTACCGGCGCGCTAAACGGAAGTGGGCCCGCGGCCCGGTGGCCCCCCGCGGTGCACGCTCGATGCTGGAAGTCGACCCCGCGGCGTTTCCCCCGGCCTTCCTCACCGCGGCTCGAGGGGAGATGTTCGAAGCCGACATCCTGGATTTCACCCGGCTCCTCGCCGACGCCGGACGTATCGTCGAAACACATATCTGGCGTGGCCAGATACACGCCTTCCCCGTTCTCGACGCGCTTTTGCCCGAAAGCCGCGAAGCGATGCGGTTGACCGGCTTATTCCTGCGCGACACCGTATTCGGGGCCGAGAGCACTTCGCGACGAAACCCTCGCCGATGATCGGCCGCGATTCACCTATCCGCGGCAGACCGTTCCTCGACCGCACGCACCAGTGCCGACGCGAGCAGCGCAACAGCCCGTTCGTCATCGTGAGCCAGTTGCCGCAGGAGATCCAGCGCGAGAGTTCCCGGCATCTCGGCGAGCGCCTGGGTCAGTCGCGTCCGCACCGCGGGATCGCCCGGGTGCGCAGCGAATTCGGCGGTCAGCGCGGCCATGATCCGGTCGGCCCATATCGCGTCCTCGGCCAAACCGCCCAGGAATTCGGCCGCCTCGACATCGTTCGGGCCCTCGACAACTGTGCGGATGAGCTCCGGCACAGCCATCGTTACCCCGCGCGCGCCCAGAGCGAGAGCCGCGTACCGGCGAACCGCCGGATCCTGATCCGTGAGCGCCCCGGCCAGCGCCCCGGTGGCCTCGGGTAATTCGGCGAGCGCGCGGATCGCACGGCGGCGGAGTTCGGCATCACCGGAACGCAGGCCCGACGCGAGTCCGTCCACCGCATTCCCCTCGGACCGGGCGAGGGCCCAGCGCAACGAACCGGCGACGTTCGGATCGGATTCGGCCAGAACGGCAGCAGCCAGCAGTTCGGCGGGCGGCAGCACATCCTCGGCCGGGGCCAGGATCGCCTGCTGGCGCCGCGCGGCATACGGCGAACCGAGTCCGTGCAAGAGCTCGACGATATGCAGGACCTCCCGCCAGCCGGTGGGACCGGCGGCATCGACGCTGCGCAGCCGGTCGAGGAGTTCCTGTTCCCGGTTCAGTCGTTCCCCGGTTTTCCGGATGAGGTCGCCGACCAGCGCGGACGGGGTGAAGCCGGGATCGTCTAGGGCCCGCCCGATCTCTCGCAGCGACAACCCCAGCGACCGCAGGCCCTCCACGTGGAAGATCCGCCGGATGTCCTCGGGCGAGTACTCGCGGTAGCCACCCACGGTGCGGCCGGTCGGCCGCACGAGCCCGAGGGAGTCGTAGTGACGGAGCATCCGGGTGCTCACCCCCGAGCGTCGTGCGACCTCACCGATCAGCATGCGGCCTCCTCGCCGTCCGGTCCGAGCGCCACCACCCGCCGGGCCGCGTCGACGGCGAGATCGAAGCCGGCGTCCGGGTCGCGCAGGAGGCGCTGGGTGGCGTTCGCATGTGCCCGCACCGCCGGGTTCCGGCCGATTGCCGCTGCGTCGAGTACAGGCTCGGCCACCTCACCGAGCGCGACGAACGCCCGGCTGAGACTGAGCTGCACTTCTCGGTCCCCCCGGCCCAATTGTGTGGCCAGTTCCGCGGCCAGCGCACCCTGTTCCGCGTCCGGCACCAGCACGACGGCGGCCCGCCAGGCAGTGCGCGCGACCTCGTCGTCGGAGTCACGCAGCAATGACCGCGTGATCGCGGGCCACGCGGCGCGGTCACCGATCTTCGATAGCGTATGCAGCGCTTGACTGCGCGCCTGCGCGTGACCCGAATCCAGTTCCGCGCGGACTTTCGGCAGCGTAACCTCCGCCGGAAGCCGGGTCAGGGCCCAGGTGAGCATGTCACGCACGAAGAAGTCCGGTTCGACCGCGCACCGCTGCACCAGCGCGTCGACGAGTTCCGGCGCGGGATGTGTGCCCGCGGCCAGCGCAGCCTGCAGCCGCGTCGACGAATCCGGGGCGGCCAATGCGCGGAGCAATCGCGTGTTTCCCGAGTCCCTGTGTGTCGTATTGATGGGTACCACCTCCGACAGCCAGTCAAGACCTTGTCACAGTGAGAAGGTCAAGTACAGAACCATCGGGCCACCACAGGGCACACCGACCACTCCGCAGGGCCGTCACTTCCGGATTCGGTCGTGCTTGTCGGCGAATTCCAGGAAGCGAGGGATAATCACCTCCTGATTCGCCCACAGCAGGTCGTGCCCGATATTCGGGTAGGTCTGCACCTCGACCGACGGAATGTATTTCCGGGCGCGGGTCGCCCCGATTTCGGGGTCGTTGACCACCGTTTCGGCGCCGAACAGCACCAGCACCGGGACGGTGATGGCCGCCAGCTCCTCGTCGGTGAGCAATCGGTCCCAGGGCATCCCGGTCTTGAACTTCAAGCTCGCCATCACCATCGCGAACTCCTCGTCGGTGTGCTCCACACGGGGTGTCAACCAGGCGTTGAGCTTGCGCATACGCTCGGGAGTGGGACGCATACCGGCGATCAGAAACTTGAACAACAAACTCCACTTCGGCTTGGCGAAGGTGGCGCCGCCGGGCTCGAACATGGTGAGGCTCGACAAGCGGTCGGAATAGTGGACGCCGACCATGGCGGCCAGCCACGCGCCGAGAGAATTCCCGGCCAGGTGGATTCGATCCTCGCCGAGTCCGTCGAGAGTCTCGGCTACCCACTTCGCCACGTCGGCACCGTCTCGCACGGGTGCGGTCTGTACACACCGTCCGGGCCAGCCGATGACATCCGGTGTGTACACCACGCGGTCCCGGGCGAGGTCCTCGATGAACCGGTGCCAGACCAAACCGTTGCCCATGATGCCGGGAAGCAGAAATACCGGTTCACCCTCGCCGGTTCCGGATTTGCGCACACGCGTGGTCCCGAACGACGTTTCGACGTCGAGGACCGTCGAGGGCACCGGCCAGCGCTGTGCCCATGCGTCGTAGACGCGCAGTGATTCGGCCTTCGCGTTGTCGTTGCTGAATCACCCGACCTTCGGCATGAATATCCCCTCTCAAACTACGAACCACTATTGCTGTTCGTAGCATACATACTACATTCAGAGGTATATCGACGCTATCTCTATGAAGATCCGACCGGAGACACACGTTGTGACCGCCACCGACAGACGCTGAACCGGACGGCAACAGACGAGTGCGCGTGTGATCGGCATCGGCCCCGAAACAGGGAATGGTTGGCGGATGTTCCGGACGGGTAAAAACCCGTTGTCCATCGCTTCCACACCCCGGGGGGATACGTGCCCGCGACAGCACAGCCTTCGACATCCGGCACCGGCGCACCGACTTTCGTGTTCGTGCACGGCCTGACCTGCAACAGCTTCTACTGGACACCGGTGGTCCGCGAACTGGCCCTGCTCGGCCACCGGAGCCTGGCTGTCGACCTACCCGGCCACGGCTTGGACGCACCGTTTCCGCTGTCGTATCAGGCACCGCAGGACCTCGCCGCATTCACCGTCGCAGACTCGCCACTGGCCGGCATAACAGTGGAGGACAACGTCGCTCATGTCGTCGATACGGTGCAGCGGGTTCGACAGCACGGCCCGGTCGTCCTGATCGGGCACAGCCTCGGCGGCGTCACGATCGGCATGGTCGCCAACAAGGTCCCCGAGGCCATCCACCGGTTGGTCTACCTCTCCGCGTTCTGCCCTTCCACGCCCGAGGCCCCCAGCGCCATGGCTTTGGCACAAACTCCCGAAGCAGCCCAGGGCATCCCGGCCGCGAACCCGGACCATTCGCTGTTCCTCGGGTTGGAGGCGGTTCCCCCGGGCATCATCCGGTTCAACCTGCGTTCGGCCGATATCGAAGCCCTCGAAGATTTCCGGATGCTCAACATGCCCGAGGCCACCCTGCAACAGACACTGGCCATCCTGAATTTCGGTATGCAGCACGAGGACGGCTCCCACACCCAGTTCGCCGATACCCGCGTCCAGCCCGAGACCTGGGGCCGCGTACCCCGCAGCTACATCCGGCTGACCCGGGACAATGTCCTCTCCCCCGCCCTGGTCACGAAAATGATCGCCGACGCCGACCGCCTCACTCCCGGCAACCCGTTCGATGTGCACACCTTGGATGCCGGCCACGCCGGTGTCGTGCTCCGGGCGCGCGAACTGGCGGCCCTGCTCGACCGCTTCGCATGAGGCGATGACGTTCTCCATCGTCGCCTGCGATCCGGAGACCGGCGCCTGGGGTGTGGGAGCGGCCTCGAAGTACCTCGCTGTCGGATCGATGGTGCCGGCTGCCCGGGCAGACGCCGGCGCCCTCGCCACGCAGGCCTACACCAACGCATCGTTCCGGCCGCTGGGGCTGTCGGCCTTACGCGAAGGGCGCAGCGCAGGCGAGACGCTCGACGCACTGTTGTCCCAGGATTCCGGTCGTGCGGCACGGCAGGTGGGCATTGTCGACGGCCGTGGCAGGTCGGCCCTCTGGACCGGTAGTGACTGCAGTACCTACGCGGGCGGCGCCCGAGGAGACGGCTACGTGGTTCTGGGGAACCTGCTGACCGGCCCGCAAGTCATCACCGCCATGGAAAATGCGTGGACCGGCGGTGATCCGGAACAATCACTGGCGCACCGCCTCTGGGCGGTCCTAAGGGCCGGAGAGGAGGCCGGCGGGGATCGGCGCGGTAGGCAGTCCGCCGCAATCCTGGTCGCCCGGCGCGGTTCGGACTATATCCTGGGTACGGATATCGAGATCGATCTCCGGGTGGATGACCACGACTTTCCACTGACGGAACTGGGCCGTCTGCTCGAGCTACGTTATGGGGCACCACCATGACCGCTTCACACGAAAGCCGCCTGCGCCGTATCCGCGTCCGGTGGCGTCTCCTCGGTCTGCCGGTGCGGCTGGCGATCCAGACCGCGGCGGTCACCGCCGCCGGGTTCGCGATCTTCGCCATCCTGCAGACCACCGACGCTATCGACGCGACAGCCGCTTCTCTTCTGGTAGCGGTGGTTTTCGGGAGCGCCACCGTGCTCCAGCACCGGCAGGCGCAACGGCGGCAGTACACGGTGGAGCTCATTGCCGCTTTCCAGACGACAGACCATCTGGCGGCGGCCGATACGTGGATGGCCAACCAGATCGCAGGCGACCTACCGGTCACCGCGGATGTCTGCCTAGCCGACGAGCCCCGGGTCATCGCGATGCTCGACTACTACGAATTCCTGGCGGTGCTGGCCGAACAGGGCCTGATCGATGTGCCGCTGGTCCGTAATCTGCGCGGCGGCACCATGGCCCGGTGTTTCCTGATCTGCCACGACTATATCGAGGACCGCCGGACCCGGGTGGGGCCGGAGCTCTACCGGGGCCTGGAATTCTTCACCGAAGCAACCCGACCACCAGCCATAACCGGATCAAGGCACGATGCATCGAGCCCGGTTGCGTTCGTCCGCTTCCCCGGCTCCGAGGGGGTTCCGAACTCCGGAACACGCTGAAACACCGACGCTCCCGGCCGACACACACTGCCCCGGGAGCTCACTGCCGGGTAAGAAGTGGCATGGGTTCGACTCCGGGCCCGCGCCTCCGGCATTACCGGGTCAAGCGAGCAGGGCTCTCGTTTGTGGGGCAGTGGGCCGGGCGAGAACAGCGGCGGTGCTCCCGGCTTCCACGACCCGGCCGTCGGCGAGGACGAGCATCCGGTGACAGTGCCCGGCCACCACCGACATATCGTGGCTGATCACGAGAATGCTGATCCCGCGTTCGGCGCGGGTACGGTCGATCACCCCCATGATCGCGGTGGCTGTTTCGGCATCGAGGGCGGAGGTGATCTCGTCGCAGATCAGCACCTCGGGCGCGGCGGCCAGCGCCCGGGCGATCGCCACGCGTTGCCGCTGGCCGCCCGACAGTTCATCCGGGTAGCGGTGCAACATCGCGGCGTCGAGTTCGACCTGCCGCAGCAGTGTTACGGCGCGGCCGGCCACTTCGCGCGTCGGCGTTCCGCTCAGCCGAAGTGGCCGCGACAAGGTCTGTAACACGGTGTGTTTCGGGTTCAGTGTGGACAGTGGATTCTGGGGTATGAGCTGGATACACCGACGGTCGCGGCGGGACCGGCGGGCGTCCCCGAGGCCCAGTCGGCGTCCGTTCACCTCGAGGCGCCCCGTCGCGCGGATGTGCAGGCCCGCGAGTGCCCGCGCCACCGTGGTCTTCCCGGCGCCGGACGGCCCGACCAGCGCGACCGATTCACCTGCGGCGACAGTGAGGTCGACCGACTCCAGCAGGATACGACCGCCCGCACGCACGGATATCGCCTCCGCACGCAGCGCGACCTCGTCCCCCACCACCGGGCCGGCGGGCGCGGACGACCTCCTGAGCAACGCAACCCCGGATTCGCCCAGACAGACCACATCGTCGGCGAGTCGAGGAAGAGTTGCGGTGTCGTGGCCGGATACCAGGACGGCGACCTTCTCCTCGGCGGCCAGCGATCGCAGCAGGTCCGCGATCTCGTTGCGCAGTTGTCCGTGCAATCCGGCGAGCGGTTCGTCGACGACGAGCACACCGGCCCCGCGGACCAGTGCCGATGCGAGCGCCACGCGGCGCTGTTCGCCACCGGACAGTTCCCCGGGCCGGCTTCGCAGCATACGTTGCGGCAACCCGACCCGTTCGAGCGCCGCACCGTGTTCCGCGCGAGTGGACCGTGGCGCCGCCTCGGCGAGGAGTGAACGAATACGCATGGCCGGGTTCAGCGCGGCGCCCGGATCCTGGCCGACATAGGCCAGGTGCTCACGCCGGAAAGCCTGCAGCGCCGCACGATCGAAGCCGAAGATATCGTGTCCGCAGACTTCGATCGAACCGCTCACGACTGTGGTACCGGCGGCAATATGACCGAGCACTGCCCGCATCAGGGTTGTTTTTCCGGCGCCGGACGGTCCGGTGATCGCCGTGATCGTGCCCGGCGGCGCCTCGAACGATGTGGGCGCCAGCAGTTCGGCGCCGGTGCGCGCACGGATCGAAAGTTTTTCGGCCACAACACCAGTGGTCATGCGCTGCGCCTCCCCCGTCCGAAGGCGGCTACGGCACTGTTCACGCTCACCGCGAGCAACCCGATGGCCAGGCTCGGCGCCAATACGGCGGCGGGATTGAGCAGGATTCCGGAGGCATTCTCGCGCACCATGACCGCCCAGTTCGCATCGCCGAGGGTGGCCGGCAACTGCAGGAACGCGGCAGTGCTCACCAGATACATCGCCTCCACGAAACGCAGACCCAGCTGGGTCAGCAATGTTTCCCGTAAGTTCGGCAGCAACTCCCGGATTACCAGATACGCCGCGCCCTCCCCCCGGCCCCGCGCTGCCTCGATGAAACCGCAGGACGCAACCCCGGCGGCCGCCGCCGCGAAAACACGCGCGGTGTACGGGGTTCCGGCGACAACGCAGATGATCACGAGTCCCGGCACACCGGATTCCGGCCACGAGAGCATGAACAACAGCATCGCGAGTACAGGCGGCAGGAGCATGCCCAGGTCCGCCGCACGCTCGATCCACGCGCCCGCCCGCGGATACAGCGCGGCGACGGAACCGAGCACCGCCGCGCATCCGGTCACCAGCAGTGCAATGATCACGGCGACCAGCAACAGCCCCCACCCGCCGTGCAACAACTGACTGAATACATCGTGGCCGAGCCGGTCACCGCCCAGCCATGCCTGCCCGTTCGGTTCCGCGAAGGTTATGCCGACCGGATGGTCGACGGCGCGGGGCGCGAGGATCGGCCCGGCGACCGCGACAACCACCAGCACGACGGCGATCAGCCCGGGCAGCCAGAGCCGGATCGATGCGTTGGCGGGCCGGAGCCGGCCGGCGGTGAGCGGCAGGGTCACGGCCGGCCCCGGTTCGACCAGGCCCGGATGGTGTCGGCTACGAGCAGAACGCCCATGATCGTTGTCCCGGTGACGGCGACGACAGCCGCGACCAGGGCCGTATCGCGATCCGATACGGAACCGGCGATCATGGCACCCATCCCCGGATAGTTGAAGATCGTCTCCACCACCAGCGCCCCGCCGAACAGAGTGCCGACAGACGTGGCGAACGACATCGCGATGGTCGGCCACGCGAACGGCAGGATATGACGCAGCAGCACCGTCCGCTCCGGAAGACCGTTCAAGACCGCGCTTTCCACATGCGGCGCGGCAGCGGCATCGGTCACCGCGCCCCGGACGACCCGGAGGTTCCAGCCCACCTGCGGTATCGCCAGGGCCAGCACGGGCAGGATCAGCATTTCCGCACCGGCCGGGTAGCCGGAGCGGTCGGTGAAGGTCACCGCGGGCAACCAGCCCAGCCAGAGGGAGAAGACGAGGACGAGCAGGGTCGCGATGACGAATTCGGGAACCGCGATCACGAAGGCCGAGCCGGGCTGGAATACGCGCGCGGCGCGACCGGTGGGCCGGGCCGCCCACCACAGGCCCAGCAGCAGCGCGACCGTCACCGTGACAAGCAGGGCGATCGAAGCCAGCAGCAGTGTTTGCGGGAACTTGTCCGCCAGCAGATCGTTCACCGATTGCCCGCGCGCCGTGGTCCCGAAATCGCCCGTGACCACACCACTGAACCACTCCCGGAAGCGGGCCGGTAGTGGCCGGTCCAAACCGAGTTCGTGCTCCTTGGCCGCGATCCGTTCCGTGCTCGCATCCCGCCCCAGCACGGCCCGGGCCGCGTTACCGGGCAGCAGGTCGACGACCACGAATACGACTGCGAGCAAGGCGACCAGCAGTCCGATACGACGCGCGACCGTCGCGGCGAATCCGATCAACGCGATATCCACGCTCGCTCGAGCTGCACGCGACCGTATCCGCCCAGGGTCGGCAGGCCGTGCACGTACCGGGAGGCGATATCGATCCCGTCGGCCATCCCCCACACGAGGTATCCGCCGTGATCGTGCTGGATCCGCTGGATCTCCCGGCAGGCCGCGGTGTACTCCGCGCCGGGCGGTGCGGCGAGGGCCTCGGTGTAGGACTTGTCGAACGCGGCGTCACGGAAGCCGGTCTCGTTCCATTTCGTTCGCGAGTACATGACCTTGCTGGCGAAGAAGACCACCGAATCGTTGGTGCCCCAGTTCACCGTGTACAGCGGCGCCGTCAGCCAGGTCCGGTCGTAGAAGGCATTCGATTCCTGCACGACGACCTCGATCTTCAGCCCGATATCGGCGGCCTGGCTCGCGAAAACCTTCGCCGACTCCACCTCACCCACCGCCTCCTGTTTCGTCAGCAGGCGATACGTCTTCCCGGTATCGAATTCGGCGTCGGCGAGCAGTTGCCGGGCGCGGTCCAGGTCGCGTCCGCGCTGCGGGATCGACGTATCGTATTCCGGGTCGGCGGTGCCGAGAATATCGTTGGCGACAGTGCCGTACCCCGACAGCACCTGCGCCACCATCGCTTCGCGATCCGCGGCGAGCCGCAATGCTTCCCGCACCCGGGGATCGGCGAACGGCCCGTCGGAGGTGCGCATCGCGATCGCCACCGCGACATCGTTCGGACGACGGATGACCTCCAGCTCGTCCCGGGTTTCCGCCGTCCGCCCGGCCACAGCGCCCACGCTCGAGGCGAGATCGATCTGGCCCGCCATGATCGCGTTGGCCATCGATTCGGGGCTTTCGAACAGCGTGACCTCGATGGCGTCGAGCAGCGGGGCCTCCCGATACCAGTTCTCGTTGCGCACCAGGCGTGCATTGCCATTGTCGTAGGACTCCAGCCGGAACGGCCCGGTACCCACCGCTGCGGCGAAATCGGTGGTCCCGGCGGGCACTACGAACGTCATCATCCGCAGCAACAGCGGCAACTGGCTGTTCGGTGCCGCGCAGGTCAGCACCACCGCGTTCGCACCGGCGGGCTGGATATCGTCGCCGGATGCCACGGGCACCTTGGTTTCCCCCGCGATCTCCCGCAGCCGGCGCAGTGACCAGACGATATCGTCGGCGGTGACCGGACGGCCGTCGTGGAACCGCGCGCCCTCGGCAATCGTGAAGGTCCACTTCCGCTGCTGGGCATCGGCTTCCCATGTCGAGGCCAACCGCGGAGCCACATTCGGGTCCGTGCCCGGAACGGTAAGCGCGTCGTAGACGAGCGAGGCGATGAGGAAATCGCTCTCGTTGCTCAATGTCTGATGCGGGTCACGCTCGATCTTGGACGATTTCCCGATCGCGCCGACCCGCAACGTTCCACCCCGCTGCGGCGGGCCGTCGGATCCCTCGGAAGGTGACGAGCCGTCACCGCAACCGGCAACCAGCAGTACTGCACCCAACCCCAGGCCGGCCTTGAAGATATGACGCCTATTCAAATCCACCGCTCGACCTCATCCAGCCCGATCCAAGGTTAGCCTCTGCTAACCGGATTGAGGGTATCGCCGTGCCTACGAGCCGGGCAATACCTCGCCGGATACCGACCGTGCTCCCGCTGTCCGGGTTCCGGTGCGGCGAAGGATGCCCGCCGGGGCGAGCACAACCGAAGGAATCGGAAGTGGTGGCTGCGGCAGGTGGCGGCGGAGCGGCCGGCGATTTCGCTCATCGAGGTGGGTAGGGACCGCTTACGGCGATGCCGATTGCACTGCTACGAAAAGGGGAACTCCCGGCCCCTCGAGGCGGCCGGGAGTTCCGAGATCGATTCGCGTCAGACTCGTTCTTTCGACCGGGTGCGCACGCGCAGGGCGATCGGTTTCTGGGTTTCGGCGAAGAAATCGTTGCCCTTGTCGTCGACCACGATGAACGCCGGGAAATCCTCGACCTCGATCTTCCAGACCGCTTCCATCCCCAGTTCGGGGTATTCGAGGACCTCCACCGATTTGATGCAGTCCAGGGCGAGCCGGGCGGCGGGGCCGCCGATCGAGCCGAGGTAGAAACCGCCGTGTTCCTTGCAGGCGCGGGTGACCTGGGCGGAGCGGTTGCCCTTGGCGAGCATCACGAAAGAACCACCGGCCGCCTGGAATTGGTCGACGTAGGAGTCCATGCGGCCCGCGGTGGTGGGGCCGAAGGAACCGGAGGCATAACCGTCGGGAGTTTTCGCCGGACCTGCGTAGTAGACGGCCATATCCCGCAGGTACTGCGGCATCTCCTCGCCCGCGTCCAGCCGCTCCTTGATCTTGGCGTGGGCGATATCGCGGGCCACCACCAGCGGGCCGGACAGCGAGAGCCGGGTCTTGACCGGGTATTTCGACAACTCGGCGCGGATCTCGTCCATCGGGCGGTTCAGATCGACGTGCACCACATCGCCGCCGAGGATCTCATCGGTCTGCTCGGGCAGGTACTGCGCGGGCTCGCGTTCGAGCTGTTCCAGGAACACGCCTTCGGGTGTGATCTTGGCCAGCGCCTGCCGGTCGGCGGAACAGGAGACGGCCAGCGCGACCGGGCAGCTCGCGCCATGTCTCGGCAACCGCACCACCCGGACATCGTGGCAGAAGTACTTACCGCCGAACTGGGCGCCGATCCCGAACGACTGCGTCAGCGCGAACACTTCCTGCTCGAGTTCGAGATCGCGGAAGGCGTGCCCGGTCATCGACCCCTCGGTGGGCAAGTTGTCCAAGTAGTGCGCGGAGGCGTATTTGGCCGTTTTCAGGGCGAATTCGGCGCTGGTACCGCCGATGACCACAGCGAGGTGATACGGCGGGCAGGCCGCGGTGCCCAGCGAGCGGATCTTCTCGTCCAGGAACTCCAGCATCCGGGTGGGATTCAGGATGGCCTTGGTTTCCTGGTAGAGGAAGGATTTGTTCGCCGAACCGCCACCTTTGGCCATATACAGGAATTTGTAGGACGGCTGCGCGGGATCACCCGGTGCGGAATACAGCTCGACCTGGGCGGGCAGATTCGACCCCGTGTTCTTCTCGTCCCACATGGTCACAGGCGCCAGCTGTGAGTATCGCAAGTTCAGTTTCGTATAGGCGTCGAAAACGCCGCGGCTGATCCATTCGGCGTCGTCCACGCCGGTGAGCACGCCCTCGGACTTCTTACCCATCACGATGGCGGTACCGGTGTCCTGGCACATGGGCAGGATGCCCCCGGCAGAGATATTGACGTTCTTGAGCAGGTCGAGCGCCACGAACCGGTCATTGCCGCTGGCCTCGGGATCGTCGATGATCCGGCGCAGCTGCGCCAGATGCGCGGGCCGCAGATAGTGGCTGATGTCGTGCATCGCCTCGGCGGTGAGCATGCGCAGCACCTCGGGATCGATCTGCAGGAAGGTCCGGCCGCCGGATTCGAAGGTGCTGACGCCTTCGGTGGTGAGCAGCCGGTACGAGGTGTCGTCGGCGCCGATCGGGAGCAGGTCTGAATAGCGGAACTCGGGAGCGGTCACCGATCGCACTCCTTCGGAAGTGGGCTGCGGGTGGAACAGAGCACAGCCGCGGTGGACGCCGCTGTACCGGGAGTCGAGCACAGCGAGCTTAGCGACCGATCGCCACACAACCCCGAGTAAGGCAACCCTAAATCGTAACCTCCGGGGCGCGGCCGCGGGACGCTACTGCGTGCGCAGTGTCAGCAACAGGTAGGCGGCCAGCGACGGACCGTCGGCGATCAGCCCGTCCCGCAGCATGCCCTCCACCTCGGACCGCGAAAACCACTGCTGGCGCATGTCCTGCTCGGTGTGCTCCCGATTCGGCTCACCGGGCGACAGATCGGTGGCGAGGAAAACATGGCATCCCTCCGCGGTCATCGCATTCGCGACCTGAACCCGGCCGAGCCATTCCATCCGCCCTGCCGTGAAACCGGTCTCCTCGCAGAGTTCGGCCGCAGCCAGTTCCTCCGGGCTCCCCGTCACCCCCGCCGGAAACGCGCCCGACGGGAACTCCCAGGTCCGGGCGCGTACCGGGTACCGATATTGCTCCACGAGATGGAAGCCCTCGTTGTCCATGGGGATGACGAGCGCGAAGTCCGGTTTCTCGATCACCGAGTACAGGCCGGGCGACCCGTCCCCGCGCTCGATGCGATCCTCGCGCACCGTCAACCACGGATTTTCGTACACGACCCTGGACGCCACGGTTCTGATGCTCACGCGTCCAGTGTCATACCGCGCTCACCCCGATGCCGTTATACGCCCTTCGTGGCCGAGTCCGGCACCCGCAGCTGCGCCGGCGTATCGACGCCCAGCCGGCGTTCGAAACCCTCCGGGATCACGATGTCGGACCGCTCCAGCTCGGTGACATTCGTCTTGCGCAGCCCCAGCAGCGCGGAGTCGATTCCACCGCGCAGCAGGTCCAGCACGTTCTCGACTCCGGCCTGCCCGTTGGCCGCCAGACCCCACAGGTAGGCGCGCCCGATCATCACCGCCCGCGCACCGAGCGCCACGGCCTTGACGACATCGCTACCGCGCCGGATACCTCCGTCGAGCAGGATATCGATCTCGTGGCCCACCGCATCGGCCACCACCGGCAGCGCACGGATGGATGCCGGGGTGCCGTCCAGATTGTTACCGCCGTGGTTGGACACCGAGATGGCCGCGACACCGGCATCGACGGCGCGCCGCGCATCGTCCACCCGCATCACACCCTTGAGCATCACCGGCCCGTCCCACTGTTCGCAGACCCAGGCCACATCGGACCAGTCCGGCGCCGTGGTGCCCATCCATTCGCCGTAGGCGCCGAAGAAACCGGGAGCGGGGGCATCGCCGAGGGCCATATTGGGGGCGGTGAGGTCGGGCAGGGCACCCGAACGCAGGTAGGTGGTCAGCCAGCGCGGTTTGACGATCACCTGCGGCGCGAAACTCGCCATGGTACGCAGGTCCAGTTTCTCCGGGATGACCGGCGAACCCCAGTCGCGGCCCATCGAGAACGACCAGTCGAGCGTGAGAATCAGTCCGACCGCGCCCGCGGCCTTCGCCCGCGCCATCCGCGCGGAGATATCGTCCTTGCTGCCGCACCAGTAGAGCTGGAAGAAGGTCATCGGGTTCGCGGCGACGACCTCTTCCACGGGTTTGCTCGCGAAGGAAGACAGCCCCATGGCGGTACCCCGGGCGGCCGCGGCGCGCGCCACCGCGACCTCACCGTCGGGATGCACGGCCTGCACACCGGTCGGCGAGATCAGGACCGGCATCGAAATCTGCTGCCCCATCACGGTGGTGGACTGGTCGCGTTCGCCGATCGGGCCCGCGACATGCGGGGCGAAACCGAGCTCGGTGAACGCGGCCTGGTTGTCGTCGATGGTCTGGCCGCGCTCCGAACCGGCGACCAGAGCGCCGTACACGGATTTCGGCAGCCGTTTCTTCGCCCGGCGGTGCGCCTCGGCGACGCTTTCGAACCACGGGTTCATGGTCGGATCCTTTCCACTGGTTCCGGCCACCATTGCCGGACCTGATCGAACAATTGGGAGACGAGCTCGGTGAGCAGCCGCGCGCCTTCGGCCGCGGTGGCACCGGTGGGATCACCGAGGACCCCGTTGGCGCTGACGGCGCGAACCCCGCCGGCACGCAACTGAGGCAGCACCTGCGGCAGCGGCCGGGTGTCACCGGGCCGGGCGCGATCGACGCGGACCCGGTCCGGTGAGAGTTCGAGTTGCAGTGATGTTTCGGTACGGCCGGCATGGGCATCGCCGGAGTACCGCGGCAGGAACAACCGGATATCGCGGGATTCGCTACGCAACAGGGTTACCGCCCGGCGCAGCGGCTCCACATTTCCGCCGTGTCCGTTCACCAGCACAATCCGCTCGAAGGTATCGGTGGCCGACCGGCACAGTTCGACGATCAGCAGCTCCAGCGCGGCCTGCCCGATGGAGAGTGTGCCCGGGAAACCGCTGTGCTCACCGCTGGCGCCGTACGCGACGACAGGGGCGACCACCACGTCACCGCAACGGCCGGCCAGTCCCGCACACAGTGCGCCGGCCAGGTCGCTATCGGTGGACAGGGGCAGGTGCGGACCGTGCTGCTCGGTGGATCCCACGGGCACCACCAGCAGCGCCCCGCTGTCGCCGAGGCCACCCGCCTCCGGCCATGTGAGGTCCGCCACCAACATGCCGCCGACATTAACGTCAGCCACTGACAAAATCAATAGGTGCGCATTTCCGGTGCATGCCGGCCCGAGCCTGCGGTTCATCGTTCAGAATCTTCCTGTGACGGCACAGCATCCCCGGGGGCGCCCCCGGGGTACCACCAAACGCGAACTCGAACTGATCGCCATGCGACTGTTCAGCGAACAGGGATTCGACGAGACGACGGTCGAACAGATCGCGGCGGCTGCCGGGATCAGCGGGCGCACGTTCTTCCGTTACTTCCCCGGCAAGGCGGAGGTGCTGTGGTACTCGTTCGACGACGAGGTCGCCGGGTTGCGCGCCGCCTTCGCTACCGCGGCACCGGACGAGCCGATGATGGCAGCGGTCCGGCGGGTGGTGGTGAATGCCAACCGCTACCGCGCCGAGGATGTCGCGGAACTGCGGACCCGGATGAAATTGGTGGCCGAGGTCCCCGCCCTGGCCGCGACGGCCGGTGCCCATTACGACGCATGGGAACGCGCGGTGGGCGAGTTCGCGGCGTCCCGGCTCGGCGAACCGGCGGATTCACTGATTCCCATGGCGGTGGGCCGGACCACCCTCGCCGCAGCTCGCGCCGCCTTCGACGCGTGGGTGGCCGGTGCCGACGCCGATTTGACCGTTTATCTCGATCGCGCGCTGGTGGCCTTGGAGCACGGTTTCGTCCTATCGGACGCGTTCCCGGTCACAACGGGCGACTGAACCGAACCGGCAGGTTTCACCGGCATAGGAGCACGGGTATGACTAGGCTCGGTATCGGCAAGACCGCCGAAGTCATTACGATGTACCGGACCGCCGTCGAAAGGGGCACAAGTTACATGTCCGAGGTGTCCATGGGCCTTTCGGCGGACTCATTGGCCGAGGTTTCCGTCGACAAACTGCTGCCGCAGTTGGTCGAACATCTGCGCCAGAACCGCACCGCACTACGCGAGGAATGGGCGCGGCGCATCACCGAGGCACGGTTGCTCACCGCCATGACGCCCGACGAGGTCTTCTCCGAGGCGACGTCGGTGTACGACAACTATGTCGAGGTGCTGGAAACCGGCAGTGTCGAAGCGCTACAGGCCTACGCGCGTGATCTGTCCGAGCGCATCATCCCGAGAGGCGTCGAAACCGACGAAGTCCTCGGCATGGTGCTGCTACTGCGCGATGTCCTCGCGCGGTCCCTGTTCGAGAAGTACCAATCCAACTTCGACCTGCTCAACGCCGTCCTCGACGCCTACGAACCGGCCGCGAATCGAATCGCGAACACCGTGGCCATCTCGTTCGTCCAGGAGCGCGAACGCGTTATCCGGCAGCAGCAGGAAGCCATCCGCGAGCTGTCCACCCCGGTGCTGCAGGTCCGTGAACAGCTGCTGATCCTGCCGATAATCGGCGTGCTCGACAGTCAGCGCGCCCGCCAGCTCACCGAACAGCTGCTGCGGGCCATCCGGGACAACCGGGCCAAGGTAGTCGTCATCGATATCACCGGTGTGCCCGATATCGACTCCACAGTGGCAAACCACCTGGTGCAGACCGTCGACGCCTCCGGGCTCATGGGCGCAAGCGTCATCATGACCGGCCTGTCCTCGGAGATCGCGCTGACCCTGGTGACCATCGGTCTGGATCTGTCGAAGATGAACGCCGTCGGCGATCTACAGGGCGGCATCGAAGAAGCGGAACGGTTACTGGGCTACGAAGTGTCCAGAGTGACCGAACGCAGCGAACGCGATTCGCGCTGACGGAATCGATATGCCAGTACCAATCCTCAAACAAGGCACATATCTGATCGCATCCGTCCAGTCCGCGCTGACCGATGCCGATACAGAGCGACTACAAGACGACCTGATGAAGCAGGTCAGCAAGTACCGCGCGCAAGGCATCATCGTCGATGTCACGGCGATCGACGTGATGGATTCCTTTGCCGCCCGATCACTGCGCACCATCGCGCATATGACGCAGTTACGCGGCGCCGAGACCGTGATCGTCGGTCTACAGCCAGAGGTCGCCTTCGCCATGGTGCAACTCGGCCTCACCTTCGAGGATATGCACACTGCGCTGGACCTCGAGGAGGGCTTGGCTTGGCTGAACCGGAAATCCTCGGCCCGGCACCAGCATCGAGATGGTCGTGACAGTGGCCGCTGATCGGGTGGTAATCGCGGTGAAGATGTCGAACGACATCGTGACCGCACGTCAGGCCGGGCGTGAGCTGGCCGAGGAACTCGGCTTCACGCTCACCGACCGGACCATGATCTCCACGGCGATCTCCGAGGTCGCCCGGAATATCACCAGCTACGCCGGCAGCGGGGAGATCCGCCTGCAGGTGGCCGAGCGCGACGGACGTCGCGCTCTCGTGGTCCAGGCCAAGGACCAGGGGCCGGGCATCATCGATATCCCCCGCGCCATGGAAGACGGGTACTCCACGGGCCGGGGCCTCGGTTTGGGCCTGCCGGGCGCCAAACGACTGATGGACGGGATGTCCATCGAATCCGCACCCAATGAGGGCACGTTGGTGGACATGTGGAAGTGGGTACCCCAGGGTGCATGAGGACGGTTTCATCGGCCGGATCGAATGGGCCGTGGCCGGCCGCGCTCTCCCCGGACAGGATGTTTCCGGGGACCGCTGCGTGGTCCTGGACACCGGTACCGGCTCCGCACTTTTCGCGGTACTCGACGGTCTCGGCCACGGCAGCGCCGCGGCGGCCGCGGTGGATCGCGCGGCCCGGATCCTCGGTGAGAACAGTGCCGAACCGTTGGACGTGCTGATGGTGCTGTGTCATCGGGCGATGTCGGACACCCGTGGCGCCGCGGTGACACTGGCGTTGTTCGGCGCGCAGGAAGCGCAATGGCTCGGCGTCGGGAATGTGGATTCCCAGGTGGTGACCGCCGGACCCACCGGACCGCAGGTCAACGCCACCGTATTACAGAGCGGCGGGATCGTCGGCTACCGGCTGCCACCGAACCTGCAGCCGCAGACCGTCCCGGTGCGCCCGGGCGATCTACTGCTCATGTCCACCGATGGGGTGGTGGTCGAACCGGACGCGAGTATCGACCTGGCCGCGTCGACGGCGGATATCGCCCGCGAACTCGTGGACCGGCACGCCAAGGACACCGATGACGCACTGGTGCTGGCCGCCCGGGCCCGCGGGGTCGCCCACGACGCCGCGTCCGGACACGAAGCGTCATGACCCGCCGGGGCAGGATATGAGCGAGATCCTGACGGCGTTCCTCGACACCTATGCCGACACCCTGCGCCGTCATCTCGCCGCGCCCGAACGCGACGGGCTGGCCGAAGCGCATGAGCTCGGCCGCCGCGCGCTCGTGGAGGGGATCAGCCTGCTCGACCTCACCGAGCACCACCTCCGGGTGGCGAAACAGGTGCAGCTCGAAGCGGACGAGCAGGAAACCGCTGCCACCGGGGCCGCCCGCGCCGATAGCCCGCTGGCCGAGAACGCGCTCGAATTCCTGCTGCAGACCTTGACCACCCTCGATGTGGCCACCCGCGGCTACCTCGACGGCACCCGCCGCTACGAGCAGCAGCGTTCCCGCGCCGACGATCTCGCCGGGCGTGACGAATTCCGTACGGCGCTGGTGGAATCGCTGCAGGACGGTTTCTTCGTCGCCGACGCCCGCGGTTCGATCATCGAGGTCAACAAGGCCTTCGGTGAGCTCACCGGATACGGTGCCTCGGGCGTGCCCTATCCGATACCGCATCCGTGGTCGATACCGGAGGAACAGGGCTACCCCGACCTGGGCACCGAGGCGTCCCGGTTCGTGGTGCCGATTCAGCATCGCGACGGCCGGCGCCGCTGGATCGCGGTCAGCACCAGCGCACTGGTGCAACCGGACGGCGAGGAACATATCTTCGTCGGCACCGTTCGCGATGTCACCGCAGAACACGACGCCCAGGCCCGCGACCAGGCCGCCAACCGCCTCGCCACCGCCCTGGCCGCGGCAACCACGGTGGCCGAGGTGCTCGAGGTGGGGCTCGACGAACTGCGGCGTACGGTCGGCGCGGAAACCGCGGTGGTGGCCGTCTGGGCCGCGCATCAGGCACCGGAGGTATACGTCTCCGGGACACCACCCGCCGAGCCCGCGGGGGCGAGCGCCACCGGCCTCGAACCCGCCACCGAGGCCATTCTCAAACGCGCGCGCCTGCGCCCTGGCCGCACTCTCATCGCCGTCCCCGAGGGCGACGGCAGCGCGGAGGGAATCGTGGCGCCGCTGGGTGAAACGGGAGACGCAGCCCTCTGGTTGCGATTCGCTGTGCCGCGGGTTGTCGACGCCGCCGATTGGACACTGTTCTCACTGCTCATCGGGCACCTCAGTCTCGCCGTACAGCGAGCCCGCAACTTCGACCAGGCCCGCTCGACCTCACTGACATTGCAGCGGGCCATGCTCGGACCGATCGAACTCCCACCCCGCTTCTCGGTGCACTACGAACCCGCGCTGCCGCCACTCGAGATCGGCGGCGACTGGTACGACGTGGTACCGCTACCGGACGGGACCATCGGGGTCGTGGTCGGTGACTGTGTCGGTCGCGGACTGTCCGCGGCCGTGGTGATGGGTCAGCTGCGCACCGCTGCCCGGGCGTTGCTGTTGCGTGGTGCCGGACCGGCGCAGCTGCTCACCGAGCTGGATCCGGTAGCCGCCCGTATCCCCGGCGCCCTGTGCACCACCGTCTGCGCGGCGGTACTCGACCCGGTACGCGGGCTGGTCCGCTACAGCAATGCCGGGCATATGCCGCCCATCCTCGCCGATGTGGACAAAACCGGCCGGCTACTCGAAGGTGGCCGATCCGTTCCGCTGGCGACGTTCGAAACCCTGCGCCGCCCCGAAGCCACCACCCCACTGCCACCGGGATCCACCCTGGTGTTGTTCACCGACGGACTGGTGGAACGCCGCGGCGAGGATATCGACGAGGGTTTCACCAAGATCGCCGAAACCCTGGCCGATACGGCCGAGAAGCTACCGCGTGAGGTAGCCGATTCGGTGCTTTCGGCTTTACGGCCGGACGGCGGATACGACGACGATATCGCCATGGTGGTCTACCGGCAGCCCCCGGAACCGCTGAAACTGGACCTACCCGCCCAGCCCGACCGGCTGACAATGCTGCGCCGCACCCTGACGGCCTGGCTGTCCGCCGCGGCGGTCCCGCACAATCTGACCGCCGATCTGGTCGCCGCAACCAACGAGGCATGTAGCAACAGCATCGAACACGCCTATCAAGAAGGCGGCACGGATACCGAACGAGTGCGGATCACTGCCGAATGCGATGGCGACAGGGTGGTCATCGAAACCACCGATACCGGCATCTGGCGGCCACGCCCCGCCGATCCTGGCCCACGGGGCCGGGGAATCGATATGATGCGGGCACTCACCGAGGAACTCGAGATCGACCATCCGGGTCCCGGCACCCGGGTGCGGATGTCGGTGACCCTGCCGTCGATCACGTTCCCGGTGGCCAGCGCCCTGCGCGGAACGAACAACCGCTCCCGCCGGGGGTAGGATGCAGCAAGATCGAGAGGCCCATGGCAGATTGTGATGATGTGACGAACTCTTCTCCGGACGCGAACCCACTGACAGATACGATGACGACTTCGGTTGCCGACCATGACGGCGTCACCGTGCTCACGGTGACCGGCGAGGTCGATCTCGCCACTGCACCCGCCCTGGAGACCGCCATCGACGCGGCGCTCGATGCCGGACCGGACCATCTGGTCATCGACCTGGTGGCCGTGAGCTTCCTGGCCTCGGCCGGGATGGCCGTCCTGGTCGCCGCACATCAGCGTGCGGGGGACAAAACCACCATCGCCCTGGTTGCCGAGGGCCCGGCCACCAGCCGTCAGCTGAAGATGACGGCGCTGGACCAGGTCTTCGATCTGCATTCCACCCTCGACGCCGCACTCGCGAGCGTCCGGCGCGCCTGACCCGCTTCTCCGGCGATCCGCCCGGCTCCGGCCGACGGTCGCCGGAGACCGCGGCGCCACCCCCGACTCCGTAACCGGCCGATTCGAAGAATCCGCCGGTTACGCCTGTTGCCATCAGAGCAACAAGATCCGGCCATCCTGGGGTCCCGGCGACCGGCATCTCGGGACGAAGCAGAATCCGCGTGGCGCCGATGCGAGCGCCCCGGCGAACTCCCTACCGCGGTCGAAGTCGGCGATACGACGGAACGCCCGAGCTCCCCGGTCTGCCGTCCTCTGTCGATTCCGCGACCGGCCGGCCCGCCCGGTTCATGTATCCCGGCGCAGGGGCACCATGGCGCCCCTGCGGGGATGGGGATCCGCGTCAGTCGCAGAGGGTGCGGAGTTGTTCGATCAGCGCGACCCGGTCGGCCGGGGTGGCCGCCAGCGGCGCGACATTGAGGACGGTGACTCCGGCCTCGGCGAAGGCGGCGATACGTTCTTTCACATATCCGGCCGGGCCGATCAGCGAGACATCCCGGACCAGCTGGTCGGGAACGGCCCGGGTCGCCTCGTCTTTCTTTCCGGCCAGGTACAGCTCCTGGATCCGGTCGGCCTCGGCGCCGTAACCGTACTTGGTGGCGAGGGTGTGGTAGAAGTTCTTACCCTTGGCCCCCATACCGCCGATGTAGAGCGCCAGCATGGGCTTGACGAACTCCAGGAGCGGCTCGACGTTCTCGCCGATCGCCAGGGCCGGGCCGGCGTAGACATCGAGCGGGCCGAGTTCGGGATCACGCTTCTGTTGTCCGGCTCGCAGCGCGTCACCGAAGACGGCGTCGGCGCGTTCGGGCAGGAAGAAGATCGGCTGCCAGCCTTCGGCGACTTCCGCTGCCAGCGCGACATTCTTCGGGCCCAGCGCGGCCAGCAGAACCGGGATTCGCTCGCGGACAGGATGGTTGATCAATTTCAATGGCTTGCCGAGCCCGGTGCCGGCACCTTCGGGCAGCGGGATCTGATAGTACTTGCCCTGGTAGGTGAGCCGTTCCCGGCGCCACACCTTTCGGCAGATCTCGATGAGCTCGCGGGTACGGCCGATGGGCGCATCGTAGGGAACACCGTGGAAACCCTCGATGACCTGCGGTCCGGAGGCGCCCAGTCCCAGGACGAAGCGGCCGTCGGAGACGAAATCGAGCCCGGCCGCGGTCATCGCGGTCAGCGTGGGTGTCCGGGTGTAGAGCTGCATGATTCCCGAGGCCAGTTGCAGCCGGGAGGTTTTGGCCGCCAGGTAGCCCAGGGCGCTCACCGCGTCGAACGAGTACGCCTCGGGGACGAACACGATATCCAGTCCGGCCCGTTCCAAATCGGCCACTTCGGCCGCGGCTTCCGTGAAGCCGCCCGAATAATTGATGCTCAATCCGATCCGCATGCCCTCAACATAAACCCGGTTACGGGGTGGCCTGGCACCGGCCACGCCGGTGGACGCGGTAGGTTGAGGGCAGTTACTCCGTGCGCAGTGCAGCTAACTTCGAGCTACCGTATCGAGAAAGGCCTGATCGTGTCGCAGCCCACCACATCGCACCAGCCCACCGAAGCCGGTTTCGGCGGGTCGCCGATCGGCGACTACCTGGGCGAACTCGCGGCGAAGGTGCCGGCACCGGGCGGCGGCGCGGTCGCCGCACTGCACGCGGCCCAGGGCGCGGCACTGGTCGCCATGGTCGCGCGGTACACCACCCGGGCCAAGGACGCCGAGCACCGTCCGGTCGTCGACCGGATCATCGAGGCGGCCGACGCGGCCCGGGTACGCGCCCTCACCCTCGCCGACGACGATGCCGCGGCTTTCACCGCGGTGGGCGCGGCGTACAAGCTGCCCAAGGAATCCGAGGGCGAGAAGGCCGCGCGTGGCGCCGCGATCGAAGCGGCACTGCTCGAGGCCGCCCGGGTTCCGGCGGCCGTCATCGACGCAGCCGACGGTGTACTGGCACTCGCAGCCGAATTGCTACCGATCGGAAACCCGAATGTAGTCACCGATATCGGCGCCGCCGGTGCGGCCGCACGGGCAGCCGCGACGACCTCACAACTGAATATCGAGATCAACCTCGGTTCACTTCCGGCCGAGCGGGCCGCGGCATTCACCGCGGTCCTGGGCCGGATTTCGGAAATCACCGCACGCGCGGATTCGCTACAGCAGGAAGTACTCCATGCGGTCCGTACCTGAAACGCGTGCACATATCTGCACGCGCGAATTAACCAGGTATATGCCGAACTGGGATTATTCGAGATATCAGTAAGAAGACGGCACGCGTAGAATGGGCGACGTTCGGAGATATTCACAGCGCTCCACCGCTCGACCCAGGCACCATCGGCTAGACCGGCCGGCGGAGTTCCGGTGGCCGGGAACTGTTTGCTCCAGCTCGACGAGTGCAGGAGGTAACGGTGAGGATCGGGTACACATCGACGCCGGTAGCGGCGGAAGTCCATGAGCCGGGAATCGATGTCATCACCGAACACGGAGTCGTATCCAATATCGCCGACTGCTCGGCGGATCCGGGCACTTTGACACCGGGCCAGGCCCGGCGCGCCCACGATATCCACAGACTCTGTTCTCCCGAATGTCTGGTCCGCAGACGCGCCGGCTTCACCCTGGCCAT
This sequence comes from Nocardia speluncae NBRC 108251, assembly GCF_001613245.1. Lineage (GTDB taxonomy): Bacteria > Actinomycetota > Actinomycetes > Mycobacteriales > Mycobacteriaceae > Nocardia > Nocardia speluncae. The sequence continues at coordinate 540,849 of NZ_BDBZ01000002.1, forward strand.
CGCCGTACCGCCGGACCGGCCTGCTTTCGGTATTTCGCCCGGCCGTTCGGTCCGTTACGGCGATTGATATTCCCGCGCGGCGGAGGCGAACAGCCCCGCATGCCGCGCTTCATTCTGCCCGCCGGGATATTCCGGCGTGCTTTCAATAGCACCACGCGCTCCCAACGAATGGTTCGTGATCAGCTCCACCCAATGGCCGGGCGGCGCTCGACCACTGTCGTGCGGCCACAAAACGAGGAGGAAAGTTGAACACCATATTCACGAATGCGGAATCCGAATCGGATACTCCGGCGCGAAAACCCCGGCGCGCCCGCTTCGGCGGGGCCGGGCGTAACCACCCGTTGAACATCGTGCTGGTCGCGCCGCCGTATTTCGATGTGCCCCCGGCAGGTTACGGCGGCGTCGAGGCCGTGGTGGCCGAGCTCGCCGACACTCTGGTCGCGCGCGGGCACCGGGTTACGCTACTGGGCGCCGGAAAGCCCGGTACGGAAGCGGAATTCGTGCCGGTCTGGGAGACGACCCAGGCCGATCGGCTGGGCGACCCGTTCCCCGAGGTCGTCAACGCCCTGAAGGTACGGCGCATGGTGGAGAAGCTGGCCCGCTCACGGCATATCGACATCATCCACGACCACACCTTCGCCGGACCCCTGAACGCCCCGGCCTACGAGAACCTGGGCATCCCGACCGCGGTCACGGTCCACGGACCGGTCGACAACGATATGTGGGAGTACTACGGCTCTCTCGACGAGCACACCCGCCTCGTGGCAATCAGTGACCGGCAGCGAGAACTCGCGCCGAGTTTCAACTGGATCGGCCGGGTGCACAACGCATTGCGCCCCAGCGAATGGCCGTTCCGCACCGAGAAACAGGATTACGCACTGTTCCTCGGCCGCTACGCCCCCTACAAGGGACCGCAGTTGGCCCTGCGGGCCGCACACGAGGCCGAGATCAAACTCATCCTGGCCGGTAAGTGCAACGAGCCGCCGGAGAAGGCGTTCTTCGCCGAGGAGATCGAACCGCTGCTCACCGAGACCGACCACATCTTCGGGGAAGCGGATGCGGTCGCCAAACGCGAACTACTGGCGGGCGCGCGCTGTCTGCTGTTCCCGATCCGCTGGGAAGAACCGTTCGGCATCGTGATGATCGAGGCGATGGCCTGCGGCACCCCGGTGGTTGCGTTGCGTGGCGGTGCGGTGGAAGAGGTGATCGAAGACGGTGTCACCGGCATCATCTGCGATCATCCGGACGAATTGCCCGCTGCCATCGCCAAAGCGAGCGAACTCGACCCGCATGCCTGCCGCCGCCGGGTCGAAGATTATTTCGGCGTGGATCAGCTCGGTGCAGGATATGAGGCCGCCTATTACCGCATACTCGATGCATGGGACGAGGCCCACAACAGGGGCCAGGCACTGTCCGCCGTCGGTATGCGCCGCAACGCGGTACCCGCGATCCACGCCGACGCCGGCACGACACCGGTATGGAGTAGGGCATGAATGCATCGCCGAGTATTCTCAATTCCGGCCAGCCCGCCGCCATCAATGGCGGCGGGGGGACGGTCACCCTGGTCGAGGCAAGCACCTTCTGCCTGTCGGACCCACTCGGCGATATCCATTCCGGCACTTCGCAAGGGCTGTTCTATCGCGACGCGCGGGTGATCTCGCGCTGGGAACTGCGCCTCGACGGCCAGCCCGCCGAACATCTCACGGTGCTCACGCCGGAGGCGTTCAAAGGCCGGTTCATCCTGCGTAAGCCCCCACGAGCCGGGGTCGCCGACAGCACCGTGCTGGTGGTCCGCCGCCGGCTCATCGGCAACGGCCTCAAAGAGGCCATCTCCGTGCACAACCTCGGTCACGAGGATACGGCGATGACCATAACCCTGTTGGTCGACTCCGATTTCGCGGATCTGTTCGCGGTGAAGGAAGGTCGCAACCACGGCGGCGGCGCCGAACACAACGCCGTCGACGGCGACCTGCATCTGACCGACCACAACGAACCCGGCCGCGGCCTGACCATCACCGCCACCGGCGGCGCGGTCATGCTGCCCGGCACCATCACCTGGCAGGTGGTGGTGCCGGCGCGGGGCCGCTGGGACACCCAGATCCTGGCCCAGCCCATGGTCTCGCACCGCAGGGTGCAGATGGCTTTCGGTGACGACGAGGACAGCCCGATCAGCCGGCTCAAGGCGTGGCGGGCCACCGCCACCGATCTGACGGCCACCGATCCGGCGTTGTCCGATGTCCTGCAGCGCACCGAGAGCGATCTCGGTGCCCTGCGTATCGACGGCAGTACCGACGGCGCCCCGGCCTATGTGGCCGCGGGCGCGCCCTGGTTCATGGCGCTGTTCGGCCGGGACAGTTTGCTCACTTCCTGGATGGCTCTTCCACTGGATTCGGCGCTGGCGGTCGGCACCCTGCGGCGGCTGGCGGATCTACAAGGCACGAAAGTCAATCCGATCACCGAGGAAGAGCCAGGGCGCATCATGCACGAGATGCGGCACGGACCGGCCAGCGGGCAGGTACTCGGCGGCACTGTGTATTACGGGTCGGTCGACGCCACACCGCTGTTCGTGATGCTGCTGGCCGAATGCTGGCGCTGGGGCGCCGGGGACGCTGTGGTGCGAGAACTACTCCCGGCGGCGGACGCGGCGCTGGCCTGGATCGACGAATACGGTGACACCGACGGTGACGGGTTCGTCGAATACCGTCGCAAAACCGATCGCGGACTGAGCAATCAAGGCTGGAAGGACAGCTTCGACGCGATCAACGACGCAACCGGGCATCTGGCCGAACCGTCCATCGCCCTGTGCGAGGTCCAAGGCTACGTATACGCGGCACGACGGGCCCGCGCCCAGCTCGCCGAATACTTCGGCGACACCGGCACCGCCGAACGCCTGCGCGAACAGGCAGAAACGCTCAAGGCACAGTTCGACGAGGCCTTCTGGGTCGCCAAGAACGGCTGGTACGCGGTGGCTCTGGACGGCCAGAAGAACCAGGTCGACGCCCTGACAAGTAATGCCGCGCAATGCCTGTGGACGGGTATCGTCTCCGACGAACGCGCCGCCGAACTGATCGAACGACTCGCCGATATGGCGATGGACAGCGGTTTCGGGCTGCGCACCCTGGCCGCCACGATGGGCGCCTTCAACCCGATGAGCTATCACAACGGCTCGGTGTGGCCGCACGACACTGCCATCGCCGTGGCCGGACTGTTGCGATATCGGCATATTCCGGGTGCGAGCGAACTGGCCGAACGGCTCACCACCGGGCTGCTCGACGCGGCCGGCGAGTTCGGCGGGCGGCTACCCGAGTTGTTCTGCGGGTTCGCCCGTACCGAGTTCCGCTCCCCGGTCCCCTACCCCACTTCCTGTTCCCCACAGGCCTGGGCGAGCGCCGCCCCGCTGCTGCTGGTGCGCTCTTTCCTCGGCCTGTCCCCGTGCGCGCCGACACGCACCCTGCGGGTGACTCCGCAACTCCCCCGGGAATGGGGCAAGGTCGGGCTGACGGACCTGCGACTGGGTCCGGCCACGGTGAGCATTCACGCCGAAGGCTCGACCATGCATGTCCACGGGCTACCCGATGACTGGAAACTTGTCACCGAATAGCAATCACCCGGTGTGTCTACATCGCAAACAGGTGCCGGGACGATATCCTCGCTGGTTCTGATGATCATGGCCCCTTAGGATGGACGTCTGTCCACCGGTCCTCCGTAAAGGGGTGGAACCATGAATATTGTTGCCCGGCACCTGTTTCTGGCTCTCGCAATCGCGCTGTCACTGATCGTCTTCCCGGCGGGGGCGAACGCCATGACCGCCGGCGAGACCGGCTCCACCGCGGTGACCTCGGTCGCCCCGGCCGACGGCGCAGTCGTCGGAATCGCCCACCCGGTTACCGTCCGGTTCTCCCATCCGGTCACCGACCGAGCCCGCGCCGAGCAGACACTGTGGGTTACCGCCGACCGGCCACTGTCCGGTACCTATTCCTGGCACGGCGACCGGGAACTGACCTGGAACCCCAGCGGGTTCCTCCCGGCGAACACCACATTCACCGTGAATTTCGGTGATCAGCGTACCCAGTTCCAGACCAACGGCGGAGTCGTCGCCGACGCGAACATGTCCACTCACACCTTCACCGTCTCCATGGGCGGCCAAGTAGTGCGAACCATGCCGGCGGCCATGGGTAAGCCCGGGTTCGAAACCCCGACCGGCACATACCCGGTACTGGAGAAGTTCCGTAACCTCATCTTCGATTCCCGGACCATCGGGATCCCGCTGGATTCGCCGGAGGGCTACCTGATCGACGGCGAATGGGCGGTGCGGCTCACCTGGGGCGGTGTCTTCGTCCACTCCGCACCGTGGTCGGTCGGTCAACAGGGCAATTCCAATGTCAGCCACGGGTGTATCAATCTGGCGCCCGGTGACGCGGCCTGGTACTACGACAACGTCGGTATCGGTGATCCGGTGAACATCCACTGGTGAGCCGCCGCGGCCCCCGTGCTGCGCCGCGCTCGCGGATCCACTAGAACAGTGGGCAGCGAGCGCGCGCAGTGAATCGAGAAAAGGGGGCCGCGTCATGGACCGATCACCGCCGGGACCCGGCACCGGAGGGGACAACCCGGCATTTCCCCGCTCCACCGAACCCGGATACACGCCCGGTGATCAGGCCGATCCCATGCCCACCGTGCCCATCCCCCGGCTACCGGACGCGGGCAGTCGCTACCCCGCAACTCCTGCTCCCGCATTCCCTGGGAGTGTGCCCGATCCACATCATCGGTCACCTGCCACGGCAAATCCCGAACACCTGCCACCGGCCACAACCGAACCGCAGGATCCGCGAACCGAACCGGCCGGTTATCCGGCGCCCCCGCCGGATACCGGTGCGCCCGGTGGTTTCCCGTCCAGCGCCACCGGCCCGCCCTCGAATGCAGGATACGAGGGCGACTGGGCGGACTGGATGGTGTCTTCGGACGGCTACCCACCACGGCCCGGTGGCGAGACCGCGAATCCCTACCCCGCCGAGGCCGGATCGGCTTCGTGCGACGATGGCCCCCCGGTCGATGACGGTCGTGCGACGGAAAGCCGAGACGGTTCCGCGGAGGTCCCGCCGGATCCGAATGCCGGCACGGTGCCGGCGACCGCGCGCGAACGGCTCCGGGCCCGCCTGACACCCCGCGAGGTGCCTGCGCCGATACCAGTACCCGCCCGCACCACCAGCAGTCCCGGGCGGAACCGGCTCCTCCCGGTGCTGCTGGGTGTGGCGGGGGTCGCGGCGCTCGGGACCGCCGCCTATGTGCAATTCGCGGTGGTGGGAGCCGGCGAACCGGCCTCGGCGCCCGGGGCGGTGAATCCGCCCGCATCCCCAGCGCAGGACGTCCCGCCGGCAGCGGACCCGAACTGCCCGGCCGAGCGCACCGGAAACACGGTGCAAGGAAACGGTCCGGGTGGCACCGGTTCCGGAACCGACGCCATCTTCGGTTTCCAGCACGCCTATTACGCGACCCGATCCGGTGAGCAGGCGCGGACCGTCGTGGTTCCGGACGCCGCGGTCCCGTCCGCCGCCGATATTCAGCACGGTATCGATACGATCCCGGCGGGGACCACGCACTGTATCCAGATCACACCGGGCGCCTTCGTCGGCCAATACACCGTCGTCGTCACCGAACACCGGCCCGGATCTGCGCCTCTCGGATACAACCCGCAACTGGTGACAACGATGCGAATCGGTGACCGGACCTTGATCACCGGTATCGGCCCCATGCCCTGACTGCCACGATTCGGTCCGGATCCACGCAGGTGGTGGTCCGCCGCCCCGCCGCCGGGCAGACTCGGAAGATGGACGCTATCGGTACGGCTCGGGTCCCCGACCATCCGACGGTGCAGGCCGCTCTCTCCCTCGCTCGCCGCGCCCCCTCGGTCCACAACACCCAACCCTGGCGGCTGGTCTTCGACGGCCACCGGTTGCAGCTGTACGGCGATACCTACCGGCGGTTGTCCTCGGCGGATCCACAGGGTAGGCAGCTGACCATCAGCTGCGGCGCCCTGGTGGACCATATCCGCACCGCGTTCGCGGCGGCGGGCTGGTCCACCCGGGTGACCAGGCTGCCCGATACCGCCGCGGACCATCTCGCCGAGATCGAATTCGAGCCGGCCCGCGATGTTTCCGATACCGTCCGGGCGCGGGCGGCGGCCATCGATCGCCGCTACACCGATCGGTTGCCGATGCTGCCGCCACGCAATTGGGAGCGGGTGGAGCCCGCGTTACGTGCCGTGGCCGCAGCCGGCGAGGTCACCCTGACCGTGCTCGAGGCCTCGGCCCGGCTCCGGTTGGCCGCCGCGTCCGCGCAGTCGGCGGCCTTGCGCGCCTACGACCCCCAGTACCTGAACGAACTGCACTGGTGGGCCGGTAATGACTCGCCCGCCGACGGTGTCCCGATCTCGGCCCTGGTCTCGGCCGCGGAACTCGCCCAGGTAGGTGTGGGCCGGGCCTTCCCCGCCGCGCCGCCGTCGCTACGGCGCGGCGAGCTCACCGATGCGTCGAAACTGCTGGTACTCGGAACGGACGCCGATACGCCCGCCCAGTGGCTTCGGGCCGGCGAGGCCCTGTCCGCGGCGCTGCTCGAATGCACGGCGGCGGGGCTGGCCACCTGCCCGCTGACCCACATCACCGAGGTGCCGACGAGCCGCCGCGCTATCGCGAACCTCGTACCCGGGCGGGTGGAACCGCAGGTAGTGGTCCGGGTCGGTACGGCGCCGACCACTGCCTCGCAGCCACCGACACCGCGCCGCCCGGTCAGCGATTTCCTGGATCTGCACCGATTCGGCTGACGCACTGTCCGCCCGGTTCGCGATGCGGGGAACACCGGGCAGCGACGCCCGGTCGTCACGGCCGGCCACCCGTTACTCTGTCGTGATGACGACCCAGCAGCCCGTTCCGGAGGAGCGGCGGCCCGCGAATCGCGGGCCGAAGGCTGCCGCCCACAACCGGGCGGCCCTGATCACCGCGGCCCGGGAGATCTTCGCGGTGCAGGGCCTGGACGCCCCGCTCTCGGCGATCGCCCGCCGGGCGGGGGTCGGGCAGGGTGTGCTGTATCGGCATTTTCCCGATCGGGAGGCCATCGCGGCCGCGGTCCTGGAGAGGAACGTACGGGAGATCGAGGGGGCGGCCGCGGTCACCGGCGCCACTCTCGCGGCGGTGCTCGGGGTGGTGACCTGGCATCAGACGCAGTCGGCCGCGTTCATCGGCCTGTTGCACGCCGCCGGGATGAACGACCGCGCCGATACCCGTGCGTGGTCCAGAAAACTGTCCGAGCGGGTCGGAAACGCCCTGCGCAACTGCCTACCGGCCGGCCATCGACTCAGCGCGGACGATCTCATGCTGGCCATTGCCATGGTCTCCGGCGCAGCGACAGGTCCCACTCCGCAGGAACGTGAGCGCCGTGCGGTGGCGGCCTGGCGCCTGCTCGGAATCACGGTGGGGCCGGTGCGTTCGTTCGAGGACGAGTGAGACGTCCGGCCTCACCCGCCGTTCGACTGGCGGATCCCCTCCGCGAGCGCCTCGAACGTGTACAGGTAGCCACCGGCGGGGCCACTGACGGTCAGGTACGCCGTGGTTGCACCCGGTGTGATCGCCACATTGGTCGCCGATTCCAGGCCGTCGGCGCCGTCCGGTAATTCCACTGTCGCCAGCCGTTCACCACTCGGGCTGTACACGAACATGGCGGCCCTTCCGTGCATGGCCTGGTAGAGATTGCCCGCCGCGTCCACTGCGATCGAGTCGGTCTGAGCGATACCTCCGTCGACGCGGATGGCGGTGTGCCGGGGGCCGGTCCCGCCCTTCTCACCGAGGTGCAGGTAGGAGATTCGGTTCTCGATCAGTTCGCTGATCCACAGCCCGCGATAGTCCGGATCGAAGGAGATCCCGTTCGGCGCGGCCAGGCCGTCGGCCAGGACGGTGGCATTCTTGCCCGACCGGTCGATCCGCACCACCCGTCCGATGGCTGCGCCGTCGGAAAGACCCCGGGAATCGCTGATGTAGAGGTTGCCGGCCTGGTCGAAGGCGATATCGTCGGGCTGCATCCCGGCCCCGTCGACGGGACCGGTGAAGAAAGTCCGGCGATCGGTGCCGCCGGGAGCCAGCGAAACGATCTCGCCGTGGGCGAAGTCGGTCAGGTAGAGCCGGCCGTCGTACGGGCTGAATTGGGCCGATGTGTAGGCGCCCCGGTCGTCGGTGAACAGCGAATGCGAGGTCTTCTGTTCGATATCGACCCGCATCACTTTCGGCTTGCCGGCTGGTGCGGGAACGTCGACGACGATCAATCCACCGTCCTCGTCGAATGCCGGTCCCTCCAGCAGGGTCATTCCGTTCTTGTCCGGTGCCGTTTTCAGGCGCATGAACTCCTGGGCGGCGATGGTCGGGCCCACGCCGTTGCGTGGTGTTCCGTCGTCGCCGCCGCCGGTACTGCACCCGGTCAGGACCAGCACCGCGAGCGTGGCCGATGCCGTCAGGGATCGAATCCGAGGTCGTCGCATGGAGGTTTCACTCTTTCTTCCAGGGCGGTCGTGACCACAACCCTAACCGGACAGTATTGTCCGGTACTTGTTACCGTAGGTGAAGGCCGCTCCCGCCGAGAGCAGTTCACCAGTAGCCGGAGATATGGCCGGCCCCCGACAGCCGGAAAGAATCGAGGCCCACACCCATGACATCGTCCGCGCCGGCGCCGGCCCCCGAAGACCTCGTCGCACTGAGGCGCCGCTATCACCACGAACGGGAACGACGCGTACGGCCCGACGGCGCAGGCCAATACCTGGGCACCGACGCCGAATTCGGCTACTACGCCGCCGACCCCTATGTGGGCGAGATAGCCGGGCGCGCGCCGCTGCACGATACCGTGGATGTTGCCGTCGTCGGCGGCGGATTCGGCGGAATCCTGGCCGGAGCGCACCTACGCCGGCAGGGCGTGGAACGGGTCCGGATCATCGATACAGCGGGCGATTTCGGCGGCACCTGGTATTGGAACCGCTACCCGGGCATCCATTGCGATATCGAATCGCACGTCTACCTGCCCATGCTCGACGAGACCGGATACGTGCCGGAATGGAAGTACTCACCCGGCGAGGAGATACGGCGCCACGCGATCCGGATAGCGGAAAAGTACGAGCTCTACCCGGACGCCCTGTTCTCCACCACCGTCACCGACCTGACCTGGGATGACACCACCGAGCACTGGATTGTGACGACCGACCGCGGGGACGCCTTCGCGGCTCGGTACGTCATCACCGCCACCGGCACCCTGACCGAACCGAAACTGCCGGGGATTCCCGGTATCCAGGACTTCCGGGGGCACACCTTCCACACGTCCCGCTGGGATTACGGCTACACCGGCGGCACTGCGGACGGCGGGATGGCCGGGCTCCGGGACAAACGCGTGGGCGTCGTGGGCACCGGCGCAACCGGGGTACAGGTCGTTCCCATGCTGGCCGCGGATACCGCGCACCTCTATGTCTTTCAGCGCACTCCCTCTACTGTCGATATCCGCGCCAACCGCCGGACGACGGCCGGAGATGTCGGTGCGGACCGCGTGGGATGGGCCCGGGAACGCCGGGAGAACTTTTTGCGCATAGTCTCCGGCGAAACAGCCGAGGAAGATCTGGTGGCCGACGGGTGGACGGCGGCGGCAGAACTATTGGAGAAGTTGTTGCCCAGCTTCCGGAGGCGCGGCGACCGGGAAACCTTCGAAGCCGCCTATGAAATAGCCGATGCCGTGCAGATGAACCATATCCGCGACCGCGTCCGGCAGACCGTCACGGATCCCGGCACCGCGGAAAAACTCGCGCCCTGGTACCGGTACGCCTGCAAACGACCCACGTTCTCCGACAACTACTATCCGGCGTTCAATCGCAGCAATGTCACCCTGGTCGACACAGCGGATACGCACGGGATCGAGCGGGTCACCGAGAACGGCGTCGTCGTCGACGGTAGCGAATACGAACTCGACTGCCTGGTCTTCGCCACCGGATTCTCCGTCGGTATCTCCGGTATCCGCTCCGGCAAACTCCCGGTCCGGGGCCGGGGCGGCACCCTGTTACTCGACGCGTGGGACCAGCACGGCACCCGGACCTTACACGGATTCACCAGCAACGGGTTCCCGAACCTGATCCATATGGGCCCCCAGCAAAATGCCAGTAGCGTCAACTTCACCCATATCCTGGACGAACAAGCCTGCCATGCCGCCATCCTCGTCGCGGCCGCCGAGGCCGCGCACGCCCTCGTCGAACCGTCACGCGCCGCCGAGAACGCCTGGCTCGAAACCCTCGCGCGGGACGCCCCGGACCACGAGTGGTTCCACGCCGAGTGCACACCCGGCTACTACAACCGAGAGGGGCGCGGGCGGACCAACGGAGCGGGCGCGTATCCGCACGGCGCCTTCGCCTTCCATGAGCTGCTGCGGCAGTGGCGGGCGCAATCCATCAGCGAAGCACTCCGGGCCAGGAACTCCATCGGCGGTCCCGCTCCGCAACCGGAACCGGCGGCACGGTGACCTGAGCACCGTCCACACGCCCGGCCGGGCTCCGTCCCGGGCACCCGATATCCCGGCACGGAAAACCCGCGAATTCCGGCGGCACCGGAATAGGGTGCAGCCATGACAGCCGCGATCGATATCTCCGGTCTGGTGAAGAAATTCGGCCGCACTCGCGCCCTGGACGGGCTCGACCTGCAGGTCTGCGCCGGTGAGGTCCACGGTTTCCTCGGCCCCAACGGGGCCGGCAAATCCACCACCATCCGCGTGCTGCTGGGTCTGCTGCGTAGCGACGGCGGATCGGCGCGGTTACTCGGCGGCGACCCGTGGTCGCGGGCCGCCGAACTGCATCGCCGACTCGCCTACGTTCCGGGCGATGTGAACTTGTGGCCCGGCCTCACCGGCGGTGAGGTGATCGATCTGCTCGGTCGGCTCCGCGGCGGCCTGGACGAGAACAGACGTAAGGATCTGCTCGAACGTTTCGACCTGGACCCGACCAAGAAAGGCCGGACGTACTCCAAGGGAAACCGGCAGAAGGTCGCCTTGGTCGCGGCACTGGCCTCCGATGTGGAACTACTGCTGCTCGACGAGCCCACGGCAGGCCTGGATCCCTTGATGGAGGCGGTATTCCAGGAATGTGTGGAGGAGGTGCGCCGGGCAGGGCGGACCGTTCTGCTGTCCAGCCATATCCTGGCGCAGGTCGAGGCACTGTGCGACCGGGTGACCATCATCCGGCACGGCCGGGCGGTGGAGTCCGGGACGCTCACACAACTTCGTCACCTCACCCGGACCTCCATCGACGTGGACACCCAGCGTCCGGTCACCGGCCTGGACGAACTACGTGGCGTACACGATCTGATCGCCGACGGGACTCGGGTCCGCTTCCAGGTCGACACTGTCGACCTGGGTTCGGCGATGCAACATCTGGCGCCTTTCGGTATCCGCACACTGACCAGTCAACCCCCGACTCTCGAAGAACTGTTCCTGCGCCACTATGGCGACGAACTGGCGGCGGCGGGGGTGCCGGAATCGTGATCGTGCGGGATTCGGCCCGGTATGCGGGCACATTGACCGGGACCGGAGTCCTCACCCGGTTCGCGCTGCGCCGGGAACGCTTGTCGCTGGTGGCCTGGATCGTGGGTGGCACCCTGATCTATTGGTCGCAGGCGGTCGCGCTCGACGCCGCCTATCCGGGACAGGCCGAACTGGATGCGCTCGCCGAGAGTTTGGGCAGTAATGCCGCGATGATCGCGATGGCGGGACCACCGCGGGCGCTGAACACGGTCGAAGGTCAGGTCGCCTTCCAGTCCGCCGCGTTCGGCATGCTGGTGGCCGGGTTGATGAGCATGTTCCTCATCGGCCGGCACACCCGGTCCGACGAGGAATCCGGCCGGGACGAACTGATTCGGTCGGGTGTGGTGGGCCGCTACGCCCCGGCCTGCGCAGCGACGGTGGTGACGGTGGCCGCGAATATCGTGCTGGGGGCGGCGATCGCGCTCAGCCTGATCGGTTACGGCCTCCCTGTTGCGGGCTCGATCGCGCTGGGGGTCGGCGCCACCTGCGCCGGGGTGGTGTTCGGCGCGGTAGCCCTGCTGGCGGCCCAGCTCAGCGCGAGTACCCGCACCGTCTATGCGATCACAGGCGCTGTCCTGGGGATCTCGTATCTGCTGCGCGCGGTCGGCGATGTCGGCAACGGCGTCCTGTCCTGGTTCTCGCCGCTGGGCTGGGGCCAGGCGATGCGGCCCTATGACAATGAGATCTGGTGGCCGGCGCTGCTGTCGGTGGTGGCCGCCATCGGAACCGGGGTGGCGGCGGCACGGGTGCTGGACCGGCGGGATTTCGGCGCCGGGTTGCTACCGCCCCGGCCCGGTCCGGCGCGGGCACCCGAATCCTTGCACGGCACGTTCGGGCTGGCCTGGCGGCTCCAGCGCGGCAGCCTGATCGGCTGGGCGCTGGGTATGTTTTTCGGCGGCCTGGCCTTCGGCACGATCGGCGACGATGTCGAGGATCTGCTGGGGGAAATCGACCTGAATCAGGTGCTGGGCCAGAACATGGGCAGTATGGTCGACGCTTTCTATGCGATGGCCGTGGCGATACTGGCGATCATCGGTTCGGCGTACACGATCTCCGCCGGATTGTGCCCCCGCGGTGCGGAAGCGGCAGGACTTGCCGAACCACTGCTCTCCACACAGCTCACCCGGTGGCGCTGGCTGGCCGGGCATGCGGTGATCATGCTGGCGGGATCGGCGCTCGTGGCCGGGCTCAGCGGGTTCGGGATGGGCCTCACCTACGGCATCCTGGCCGGCGATCTATCGCAAGCGCTGACGCTGACCGGTGCCGCGCTGACCTACCTCCCGGCGGTGTGGGTGCTCGGTGGCATCACCCTGTTCCTCTTCGGTTTCGCCCCGCAGGCCACGGCCGCTGCTTGGCTGGCGATGGCCTTCTGCATGGTCGTGCTGATGTTCGGCGCGACGCTGAAGTTCCCCGGCTGGCTGATGAGCCTGTCGCCGTTCGACAACATCCCGCTGGTACCTGCCCAATCGTTCGACCTCGCCCCGGTTCTGATCACTCTGGCGGTGGCCCTGATTCTCTGCGCGGCGGGCGCGTTCGGCTTCCGCCGCCGCGACCTGGAAACCAACTGATCGCCGCGCGAGCGCGTCACGCTACCGGGGTAGCACACGAAGACGAATCAACCTGATTCCGGCCGGTAGCTTCAGTGACCGCCGGTGAGTATCGGCGGACTCGCGGGGAAGGTGACAGGCAGCGAGACCAGGGCTCGATGGAACGGTCCCGGACGCCAGCGCAGTTCCGTACGCGGTACGGCGAGCCGCATTTCGGGGATCGCGTCCAGCAGTTGGTCGATAGCATCACGTACGACCATCAGCGCCACCGACTGGGCCGGGCAGCTGTGCGGGCCGATGCTGAACGCCAGATGCGACCGGTTGTGGGCGAGCCCGCCGGTATGGACCGCGGGATCGTTGTTACAGGCGCTCATACTGATCAGCACCGGTTGATGCGCCGGCAGCCAGATACCGTCGATCAGTATGGGCTGGCGCGGATAACTGATGCAGTAGTTCGCCATCGGCGGATCGTTGAACAGCACCTCGTCGAGTGCATCGCGGGTGGACAGGCTGCCATCGAGGACCGTTGCCGCGAAACGCTCATCGGTGAGCATCAGTAGCAAGGTATTCGCGATGAGGTTCTGCGGCGGCTCGGTACCGGCGCCATAGATCAGCGCCAGCTGCTGGCGGGTTTCCTCATCGCTGAGATGAACCGGATGCTGCACGAGGCGGCTGGTGATATCTTCGCCCGGTTGCAGGCGTTTCAGCCGGGCCAGCTCGAGCAGGGCGTCGGCCTGCGTCGCATTTCCCGCCACCGCGTCCACCGTGTCGAACATCGCCGCCAGTCCCTGTGCCGCCCGATGCCCGAGTTCGGGCGGGCAACCGAGTATCGCGTTGAGGGTGGCGAAGATGAGCGGGGACGCGTACTGGCCGACCACATCGCAGTAACCGTCCGCGCAGAACGAGTTGATCAGCGGGACCGAGATCTTCTCGATGATCGCGTGCAGTTCGTGCATATCGACACCACCGATCGCCGCCACCGCGGCCGATCGGTAGCGCGCCCGGTCGTGTCCCACGGTGCGCAGCGGGTTCGGGCGGTATTCCATCATCGGCAGCACCGGGCAGTCAGCCCGCACACCCTGCTGCCAGACGCGCGGGTCGGCCGGGAAATGCTCGGGATCGTGCAGGATTCGCACCGCGGTGTGATATCCGATCACCAAGGTGGCCGGAACGCCCGGCGCCAGTTCCACCGGAGCCAGCGAGCCGAAGCGTTCGCGCATCTCCCGGTAGATCTTATGCGGGTCGGCTGCGAAGTCCTCGGTATACAGGGGGATTCGCGGACCGGTGGTGTCGCCGGGAGATCCGTGGGAGAGCGGGACGCAGTCGATGGCGTCGTACCGGTCAGTTTTCGCTGTGGTCAAGACATCACACTCCGAGGTTCGAATGAATCGGCGAATAGTGCGGGTTCGCAGACCTATTCGCCGACCCATACCTCCCGTTCAGCGACGTCCGCGACGAGCCATCAGCAATGAAGTTGTGGGTCGTACGCTACCGGCCACAACGCCGGCGCACAGGCGAATGCTCGTGCTCATCGAAGAACTCTTCACCGTGCAACCGGCTCCCTACACGGGGTCCAGTACGACGTGGGCGCAACACAACCGGCACGGCGGCCAAAGCTCCCCTGATGCCAGACGAGCCGGTCGGCCGGGGCCGCCGGCTCGAGTTCCGGGAGAGCGTCGAGCAACTGGTCGATCGCCACCTCGACCACTGCGTACGCGGGCGACCGCGCCGGACAGCCGTGCGGCCGGCGCGACGAGCCGTCGGCATGATGAATCCGCCCTGCGCACGGCACCGGCATCAGGACAGGTACACGGGCAATTCCTGATGCCCGTTGGAAACAAAACTCACCACGGGTTTCAACTCGCCCGGCTCCACCGCCAACCGCATGTTCGGGAAACGCTCGAACAATGCGGGCAGCGCCAGTTCGCCCTCCATCCGGGCCAGCGGCGCGCCGATGCAATGGTGGGCGCCGTGCCCGAAGGCGATATGGTCTTTGACCGCGCGGGCCGCATCGAAGGTATCCGCGGAGGGGCCGTGCACTTTCGGGTCACGGCTGGCAGCCGCGTACGACGCGAGGATGGCTTCACCCTTACCGATACGCAGGCCCTCGATCTCGATATCCTCCACCGCGAAGCGCAGCGGCAGATGCGCGACAGGGGCCTGATAGCGCAGCGTCTCCTCCACCACATCCGACCAGCCGATTTCGCCGGCCAGCGCGGCGGCGCGCTGCTGCGGATGAGTAAGCAGTGCGACGATGGCCTGGTCGAGCAGGTTGACCGTCGTCTCGTGCCCCGCGTTGATGACCAGCATCAGCGTATCGATGATCTGATTCTCGGCGAGCTGCGAGCCGTCCTCGTCTCGGTTCGTGATCATCACGCTGGTGATGTCGTCCCCGGGGTTCGCCCGCCGGTAGGCAACGAGTTCGGCCACCAGCCCGTACATCTCGACATAGTTGGCCTGGGCCTCGTCCTGCCCGATGGTGGTGTCGAAATACCGGTCGACACAGACTCGCAGGCCGGGGCCCAGAGTATCCGGGACCCCGAGCAGTTCGGTGATCACCTGGATCGGCACCGGATAGGCGTAGCTCTCACGCAGGTCGACGACCTCACCGGCCGGGACAGCGGCCAGTTTGCCGAGGAGTTCGCCGACCAATGCCTCGACCCTGGGCCGCAGGCCTACGGTCCGGCGATGGGTGAACGCGGGCGATACCAATTTGCGCAGCCGCCGATGGTCGGCGCCGTAGGCGGTGAACATGTTCTCCACCGCGATCCACGGCAGCAACGGCCAGTCTTCGGTGATCTCGCCATTGGCGAACGCCGTCCAGTGCTGCCGCGGATCCTTCGACACCCTGGGGTCCGCCAGCAGGCTCTTCAGTACCGCCGCATCGGTGACTGCCCAAGCCGGGACCTCGCCGGGCAATTCCACCAATGCCGCCGGTCCCCGGGCACGCAACCGAGCGGATTCACCGACGACATCGGTGCCGGCCATATCCAGCACGAGGGTTTCGCGTTCCAACGAACGTTCTCCTTACACGGTGTTCAGGGGCGGCGCGGGCGGAAAGGAGACCGGCAACGCCGCCAGGGCACGGTGGAAAGGCCCCGGGCGCCAGCCGATTTCTTCGGACGGCACCGCCAGCTCCAGCTCCGGGAGCGCGTCCAGCAGCAGGTCGATCGCGCCCTGGACCACGACGAGCGCCGGAGACTTCGCCGGGCAGGTATGCGGACCGATACTCCAGGCCAGGTGGGACCGGTTACCGATATGGTCGCCGCCCCGGATGGCCGGATCGTTGTTACACGCGGACAGGCTGATCAGCACCGGCTGGTGGGCCGGTAGCCAGGTGTTCTCCACGAGAATCGGCTGACGTGGGTAGGTGGTGCAGAAATTCGCCATCGGCGGGTCGTTGAACAACACCTCGTCCAGCGCATCCCGGGTGGACAGACTGCCGCCGAGCATACTTCCGCCGAACCGCTCGTCGGTCATCATCAGCAGCAGGGTGTTGTTGATCAAGTTCTGCTGCGGTTCCACACCGGCGCCGTAGAAGCTGATCAGGTTCGACAGCAGCTCCTCGTCATCCAATTTCGCCGGATGGTGGACCAGCCGTGAGGTGACATCGCTACCCGGGTCGGAGCGCTTCTGGAAAATCAGTTCCATCAACGCTTCGCTCAGATGTTTCATCCCCCACTCGGCGTTGACCGTATCGAACAGCGCGGCCATCCCGTTGGCCACCCGCTCCCCCAGTTCCGGCGTACACCCGACCATCCGGTTGAGCACCTCGAAGACCAGCGGAAAGGCGTATTGCGTGACGAGATCAGCCTTTCCGGTTTCACAGAACGAGTTGATCAGTGGAACGGCAAGCCGCTCCACTGTCTGGTTCAACTCGTGCAGGTCGATCCCGTCGATCGCGTGCACATACGCCTGGCGATAGCGCAGATGCAGGTCACCACTGTTGCGGAGCGCATTCGGATACCACTCCATCATCGGCCGGACCGGCGAATCGGGCGGGATACTTGTCTGCCAGGTCCGCGGATCGGCCGGAAATCGATCGGGATCGTTGAGAATCCGGACCGCTGCCTCATACCCGATCACCAAAGTGGCCGGAACATCCGGAGCCAGGTCGATGGGAACCAGTGAACCGTACCGGCTACGCATAGCGACATAGGCGCGGTGCGGGTCGCCGGCGAACTCCTCGGTATAGAGACTGAATCGCGGGCCAACGCCTCCGGTGGGTTCTCCGCGGACAACCGGCGAACCGGCGAACGGAGGTTGTTGCTGCGGAACCGGAGAGTGCTGCGTGGTCAACGACGAGACTCCAATCGATGGAACAGATATTCGACGAGCGTGATCAGCCCCTGCAGGCAGGTACGCCGATCCCGGGCGTCGAGCGCGACGAGCGGAGTGTCTTCGGTCAGGTCCAGCGCTTCACGAATCTCCGACAGCGGAAAGCGACTCGATCCCTCGAACTCGTTCACGCCGACGGCGTAGGGCACACCACGCTCCTCCAACGTAGCGAGCACCTCATCGGCCTTCTCGATCCGCCGGGTGTCGACCAGCACCAGGGCACCCAGGGCGCCCTTGGCCAGTTCCTCCCACAGCGGGATGAACCGCTGCTGCCCCGGTGTGCCGAAGAGGTACAGCGCCAACTCGGGATTGAGTGTGATGCGGCCGAAATCCATCGCGACCGTCGTCGTTGTTTTCGACCCCAGTCCGCCCAGATCGTCGATCCCGACGCTGGCCTCGGTGATGGTCTCTTCGGTACGCAGCGGTTTGATTTCCGAAACACTGCTCACGAAGGTGGTTTTGCCGACGCCGAAATTTCCGGCGACCAGCAATTTCACCGACCGGGTCACCGTCTCCGCAACATAGTCGACCGCGCGGCCGTAATCCGCGGACCGATCAGGCCGGGAGAGCACGGAGCCCATTGAGTACCTCCTCGAGCAGGGCGATCTCCGGCATGATCTCCGCCGGGGTCGGGATATTCAGGTGTCCGCTGTCCAGCAGATCGGAGACGACGATCGTCACCACCGACGGCGGCAGGTCGAGATACGCGGCGACCTCCGCGATCGACAGGGCACCGCGAGCGCATACATCGACCACCCGGCGCGCGTCCGGAGTGGCGCCCGGCGCCGGGTCCGATACGGCGACGACAAGCGTCACCAGGCCCAGCTCGCGGGTCGGACGCGAGCGCCCGCCGGTCCGCACGTAGGCACGGACCAGGTCTGGGTCACGCCGCGACCGGCTCATTGCAGATCGCCGCCGTGTGCGCCTCTGCGGGGCTCACTACCGAGCTCGTGGCCCACCCGGCCGGCGAGCTCATTCATGCGATGCGCGATGAGACCCACATCGATATCGGTCATGGTCGCCACGCCGAGTAGTGCGCCCTCGCCGGCGGCGGTGATCATGATCATGCCCTGGTCGTATTCGGTCATGTTCTGCCGTACATCGTTTCCGGTGCTGCCGCAGAATTCCCCGAGCGCTTTGCCCAGCGAACGCAAGCCCGAGGCTGCGGCCGCGAACCGTTCGGCATCGTCTTTGGCGATGCCGGCAGAATGCGCGATACGGAGCCCGTCCTCGGAGAGCAGAACGGCGAATCGGACGCCGGGAACCTCGAGATCGTCCAGTAACCAGCCCAGTTTATTGGTGCTGTCTGATACCACTGTCCTCGGTGAACCCATCAGGATGTCATCCCTTCGGTGTTTTCGGATGCGGCGGCTCGGCCGCTCTTGGAGCCGCTCTGCCAGGCGGCGGCGATGTCGGGGCGAGCCTGCCCCTGTTCGGTCCTGGACTGCCCGGACAGACGATCGTTGATATCCGCAGGCACGGACGCCGCACGGCGCCGCCGCCTGGGCAGGCCACCGCTGGTGATGTCGTGCACGGTTGTCCGCTGTTCGGTGCCGGTGTCCTCGGCGGATTCGGCCGCCGAGGCCCACCCGCCGGGCACCGGCGCCTCGGCAGCCGCGGGTACCGCGGCGTGGGCGCCGGTCTCGGTGGCGGCATGCGCACCACCCCGAGCCGACATCGTGTTGCCGGCCAAGGCATTACCGTTACCACTCGATACCGAGGAGGCCTGGCCCCCGGGGACCGCGGCAAGCTCCCGGGGGGCCGAGCCACCGTTGGAGAGAGCGTTGTTGTCGTTATCGGCCTTTGGAGCAACCAGCAGTGCCTCCGGAATGTAGACCATGGCGCGCATACCGCCGTAGGCGTTGGGGCCGTCGATATAGACGGTGAACCCGTAGCGGCGAGCGAGGGCGGCGATGCCGGGGAAACCGACCTTGGGGGCCGGGCCCAGCTGATGGATATCGACCGTACGTTCGTTGGCCAGAACCTGGCGCGATTCCTCCATCTGCTCAGCGTTCATCCGCACGCCGGCGTCGTCGACGATCACGGTCACGCCGTGATGACCTTCCTGGAAGGTGACGTCGACGAACGAGGTGGGCGGCGAATAACGCAGGGCATTGTCGATGAGGGAGGCCAGGGTGTGCACCAGCGGTTCCACCGCACGGCTGATGACGACGCGGTCGAGCTGGGCAGGCCGCACGCGCAGATAGTCGCGCACACGGCCGGTCGCGCCGCCCACCACATCGGTGAGCGACTGGGCGGGCCACCGGCGGCCGGGCAGGCCACCACAAACGATCACATAGGACTGCGCCTGGCGGATCATCTGCTGCACGGTGTGATCGATACGGATGAGGGTCTCGTACACGCGGTCGTCACGGTGTTCACGCAGCGCGGCGCTCACCACCTGACTGACATCGGCGCCGAGGCTCACCACCGAGGTACCGAAGGAACGCACCGCCGCGCTGGTCGCCTCGCGCGCAAGAGATTCGGCGCGCTCGCGGCCGCTGTCGGCCTCGGTGCGGACGTTCTGCTCGGCGGTGGTGATCGCTGTGCGGGTTTGTTCTTCGGTTTCCCGGGTGACGGTTTCACGGGTTTCGGTCTGGACGGTGCGTAGATCTTCGGAAACCCGATCGAGGATCCAGCGCAGGCACTGCGCGAAGCGCGAGTTCTCGAGTCCCGGCGGTACTTCGGGACCGACGGCGGTCTGTTCGAACCGGCGTACGGATTCCGATAGCGCGGGCAGTGTGCTGGCAGCGAGATGTTCGAGAGCATCTTCGCGAACGGCCAACTCCCGCTCGAGTACGGAGAGGCGCTTCTGTTGTTCGCGCACGGCCCGAACGGCGTACCACGCCACGCCGAGCACCAGTAAGGTGGCGAGGATCCAGGGAAGCAGCACGGCGGTATTCAGATTCATCAGCTTTCTCGTCGTTGACGGGGCTCGAGGTGCGCCACGCGGTGCCGTGGCATGCCACGGCGCTTCGTCTCGCCTTCCTCGCGACGCCGACCATGTTCGCCCCTGGCCGGATGAGGTCCGCGCCGGGCACCAGCGGTTCGGTCGGTGACATATCCCTTAGTTACTTTCGGCTACTCGAAAGTAACTAAGGGACAAGTCATTCGGCCGCTCGCTGACCATCGGAACACATCCTCGATGGCCCGGAACCCGACGACTCGCTCACAGTAGCAGCATTGCCGTGAACTCTCTCAATAACGGTCGATAATCGATTGTCACCGATCCGTGATAGCGCCAGGGACCTCGTGGAATGCGGAAAGGTATTGCGCCGGTGAAGATCACGAACTCGATTCCTCCGCGACCACCCAGCGGGCTCGCACGTGCCGCAGCCCACATCACGCGACCGTCCCCTACCACCAGCGACGGAGACGAAACCGGACCGGTCGGTCGGCGATTGGCGACACGCGCCGAAAATTGATATTGGAGCCTCGGCCGAATCTTCCGGCCATACGACCGATACCGGAGCCGGCCGCACAGAAAACAATGGCGCCGCTCTGCACAATCCCCGCCCGCCCTACAGAACTCGGATGCGCGAATATGCCCGGGTTCCAGTAGCACACCGGCATTAACGCAAGGAAATGCGCCCGTTTCCGATCGACTCAGCAGCGGCCTACGCCAGCGGATGGCTTCCAACTGCCCGTCCGGACCAAATCGGGTATAGACCAATTTCGGGCGGCGACCGATCGGTCGCCGCCCGAATTCGGCGTCGCTGACGTTGCGCCGAGTCCGCCTAGACGGTGAAACCCAGCGCCCGCAACTGTTCCCGACCATCCTCGGTGATCTTGTCGGGACCCCACGGCGGAATCCAGACCCAGTTGATCTTCAGATCGTCGACCAGGCCGCTACGCACCAGCGCGTTGCGCGACTGGTCCTCGATGACATCGGTGAGCGGGCAGGCCGCGGAGGTCAGAGTCATATCGAGTACCGCGGTGCTCTCCTCGACCCGCAGGCCGTACACGAGGCCCAGATCCACGACATTGATACCGAGTTCGGGATCGACCACATCGCGCATCGCCTCCTCGAGATCAGCGAGCTGCGCGAGATCCTCGGCCGACAGCTCGACCTCGGCGGGTGCGGAATCCGTAGTGGATTCGGTGGCGGATGTTTCGGTCATGATGTTTCCCCGTTCCGTGCTCGGTCGGTCTCCGGCGTCGCGGCGGCCGGGACAACGGCATCGGCGGCACCGTCGATCCGGAGCACCGCATCTTTGAACGCCATCCAGCCCAAAAGCGCACATTTCACCCGGGCCGGATATTTGGCGACGCCGGCGAAGGCGATCCCGTCGCCGATAATGTCCTCGTCGCCCTCGACGGTACCCCGGCTGCCGATCATCTGGTTGAACGAGTCGACGACACCCAGCGCCTCGGTGACCGGCAAGCCGATCACCTGATCGGTGAGTACCGAAATCGACGCCTGGCTGATCGAACAGCCCTGTCCGTCGTAGGACACGTCGGCGACATCCCCGTCGTCGCCGAGATGCACCCGCAGGGTCACCTCGTCGCCGCAGGTCGGGTTCACATGGTGCACCTCGGCGCCGTACGGCTCCCGCAAGCCGCGATTGTGCGGGTGCTTGTAATGATCCAGGATCACTTCCTGGTACATCTGCTCCATACGCATGTTCTAGGCAACCCCGAAGAAGCTCTGAGCCTTCCGCACCGCGGCGACCAGTTTCTCCACCTCGTCCACGGTGTTGTACAACGCGAACGAGGCACGGGCAGTTGCGGCGATACCGAAGCGCCGGTGCAGCGGCCAGGCGCAGTGATGGCCGACCCGGATGGCCACACCCTCGTCGTCCAGGATCTGGCCCAGATCGTGTGCGTGGATACCGTCGGCGACGAAGGCCACCGCACCACCGCGATCGATGTTCTCGGTAGGCCCGACGATCCGGATACCCGGTACCCCGCCCAAGCCTTCCAGCGCGGCCTCGACCAGGGCATGCTCGTGCGCAGCGACCGCATCCATGCCGATATCCCGCAGATACCGCACAGCGGCCCCCAGCCCGATCACCTGAGAGGTCATCGGTACCCCGGCCTCGAACCGCTGCGGCGGCGGAGCATAGGTGGTCTCCTCCATGGTGACCGTTTCGATCATCGAGCCGCCGGTGATGAACGGCGGGGTCTCGGTGAGCAGCTCCCGTTTTCCGTACAGCACGCCCACCCCCGAGGGGCCGAGCATCTTGTGCCCGGAGAAGGCGGCGAAGTCCACGTCCAGGGCGTGGAGGTCGACCGGCGCGTGCGGTACCGACTGGCAGGCATCCAGCACCACCAGCGCCCCGACGGCCCGGGCCCGGCGCACCAGCTCGGCAACCGGCGCCACCGCCCCGGTGACATTGGATTGGTGGGTGAAGGCCACGACCTTGGTGGCCGGCGACAGCTCCAGCGACGACAGATCGATCCGGCCGTCCTCGGTCACGCCGTACCAGCGCAGGGTCGCGCCGGTACGCCGCGCCAGCTCCTGCCACGGCACGAGATTCGCGTGGTGTTCGAGTTCGGTGATCACGATCTCGTCACCGGGGCCCACGTGGTACGGGAACCGCGCATCGGCGAAGGAGTACGTCACCAGGTTCAGCGATTCGGTGGCGTTCTTGGTGAACACGATCTCGTCGGCTTCGGCACCGACGAAACCGGCGATCTCGGCGCGCGCCGCCTCGTAGGCGTCGGTTGCCTCCTCGGACAGCTGATGCGCACCCCGGTGTACCGCCGAATTGCTTTCGAGCAGGAAATCGCGTTCGGCGTCCAGCACCGCCAGCGGCCGCTGCGATGTGGCACCGGAATCCAGGTACACCAGCGGCTTACCATCCCGGACCGTACGGTTCAGGATCGGGAAGTCGGCCCGGATCCGGGCGACGTCGAAGGCGGGGAGGGTCGCTGTCATATCACGCTCCGGCGGTCGCGGTCTGAGTGAATTTCACATAACCGTTGGCGTCCAGTTCTTCGGCCAGTTCCGCGCCGCCCTCGGCGACGATACGGCCGCCCACGAAGACATGTACGAACTGCGGCTGGATATAACGCAGAATGCGGGTGTAGTGGGTGATCAGCAGAACCCCGCCGTTCTCCCGCTCCCGGTAACGGTTGACGCCCTCGGAGACGATGCGCAACGCATCCACGTCCAGACCCGAATCGGTTTCGTCGAGAATGGCGATCTTCGGCTTGAGCAGACCCAGCTGCAGGATCTCGTGCCGTTTCTTCTCACCGCCGGAGAAGCCCTCGTTCACACTGCGGTCGGCGAAGGCTGCGTCGATATCGAGTTCGTTCATCGACTCCTTCACCTCCTTCACCCAGTGCCGCAGCTTCGGCGCCTCGCCGCGCACCGAGGTGGCGGCGGTCCGCAAGAAGTTCGACATGGAGACCCCGGGAACCTCGACGGGGTACTGCATCGCCAGGAACAGGCCGGCGCGCGCCCGCTCATCCACCGACATCTCCAGCACGTCCTCACCGTCGAGGGTGATGGAGCCGCTGGTGACGGTGTACTTGGGATGCCCGGCGATCGCGTAGGACAGGGTCGACTTACCCGAACCGTTGGGCCCCATGATGGCGTGCGTCTCACCGGATTTCACGGTGAGGTTCACGCCCTTGAGGATCTTGACGGTATCGCCGTCCGGGGTGGCGACCTCGGCGTGCAGGTCCTTGATTTCCAGGGTGGTCATCGGTTTCTGAATTCCTTCGGTGGCTGTGGCTGGGTGGTCGGTCAGGCGCCGATGGCGGCGAGTTCGGCCTCGATGGCCGCCTCCAGCCGCTCGGCGACGTCGGGCACCCCGATCTTCTGGATGATCTCGTGGAAGAAACCGCGCACCACGAGGCGACGTGCGGCGTCCTCCGGAATACCGCGTGCCCGCAGATAGAACAGCTGTTCGTCGTCGAACCGGCCGGTCGCCGACGCGTGTCCGGCGCCGACGATCTCACCGGTTTCGATCTCCAGGTTCGGCACCGAATCGGCGCGCGCCCCGTCGGTGAGCACGAGATTGCGGTTGATCTCGAACGTGTCGGTGCCCTCGGCGGCGGCGCGGATCAGCACATCTCCGACCCACACCGTGCGGGCATCACCCTTACGCGAACCGGGGTCGCCCTGCAGGGCTCCCTTGTACAGCACATTCGATTTGCAGTGCGGTACGGCGTGATCGACCAGCAGACGCTGTTCGAAATGTTGTCCGGCGTCGGCGAAGTAGAGACCGAGCAGTTCGGCGTCGCCGCCCGGCCCGGCATAGCGCACGGTGCCGGTCAGCCGCACCAGATCACCGCCGAGCGTGACGGCGGTATGCCGCAGGACGGCGTCACGACCGAGGTTGGCATGGTGGGCGGTCGCGTGCACCACATCGTCGGCCCAATCCTGAACCGCGACGACGGTGAGTTTGGCACTGTCGCCGAGGACGAATTCGACGTTCTCGGCGTAGGTTCCACTGCCGCGCTGATCGATGACGACGGTCACGACGGCGAATTCGGCCAGCCGCACCTGCAGATGTCCGTAGGCGGTCTTACCCGCACCCGGGCCGGTGATCCGCACAACGACGGGGTCGGCGACCTCGGTTTCCCTGCCCACCGAGACGATCGTGGCCCGCTCGAATCCCGAGTACGCCTGGGCCGCGACCCGGTCCGCAGGGGTGCCGCCGGCGCCCAGCCGGGCATCGTCACGACCCACGGTCTCCACGGTGACGCCGGGAACGTCGGTCACCTCGACAGCGGCTTGCCCGTCCGCGGTGGCGGTGCCGTTGTGCAGTCCGCGCAGCCGGCGCAACGGGGTGAACCGCCACGCCTCGTCCTTACCGGAGGGGATCTCGAAGGCGTTCACATCGAAGGAGGTGAACACCTCGCCCTTGTTGATCGCCGGCGTGCGAGCCTCGGCGGCCTCGGCAACGTTTTCGACGGCCATCAGCCGACGGCTCCTTCCATCTGCAGTTCGATCAGGCGGTTGAGCTCGAGCGCGTACTCCATCGGGAGTTCCTTGGCGATGGGCTCGACGAATCCGCGGACCACCATCGCCATCGCCTCGTCCTCGGTGAGACCGCGGCTCATCAGGTAGAACAGCTGGTCTTCCGACACCTTCGACACGGTCGCCTCGTGGCCCATGGTCACGTCGTCCTCGCGGATATCGACGTACGGGTAGGTATCGGAGCGGCTCACGGTATCGACCAGCAGCGCATCGCATTTCACCGTCGACTTCGAGCCGTGCGCACCCTTGTTCACCTGGACCAGGCCGCGATAGGAGGCCCGGCCACCGCCGCGCGCCACCGACTTGGAGACGATGGTCGAGGAGGTGTGCGGAGCCAGGTGCACCATCTTGGCGCCCGTGTCCTGATGCTGCCCCTCACCGGCGAACGCCACCGAGAGCACTTCACCCTTGGCGTGCTCGCCGGTCATCCACACGGCCGGGTACTTCATGGTGACCTTGGAGCCGATATTGCCGTCGATCCACTCCATGGTGGCGCCGGCCTCGGCCTTGGCCCGCTTGGTGACCAGGTTGTAGACGTTGTTCGACCAGTTCTGGATGGTGGTGTAGCGGCAGCGGCCGCCCTTCTTCACGATGATCTCGACCACGGCCGAGTGCAGCGAATCCGATTTGTAGATCGGCGCGGTGCAGCCCTCGACGTAGTGCACGTAGGCGTCCTCGTCGACGATGATCAGCGTGCGCTCGAACTGCCCCATGTTCTCGGTGTTGATCCGGAAGTAGGCCTGCAACGGGATATCGACGTGCACACCCGGCGGGACGTAGATGAACGAACCACCCGACCACACCGCAGTGTTCAGCGCGGAGAATTTATTGTCTCCGGCCGGGATGACGGTGCCGAAGTACTCGCGGAAGATCTCGGGATGCTCCTTCAACGCCGTATCGGTGTCGAGGAAGATCACGCCCTGCTCCTCCAGATCCTCGCGGATCTGGTGGTAGACGACTTCGCTCTCGTACTGTGCGGCGACACCCGAGACCAGCCGCTGCTTCTCCGCCTCCGGGATGCCCAGCTTGTCGTAGGTGTTCTTGATGTCCTCGGGGAGATCTTCCCAGCTCTCGGCCTGTTTCTCGGTCGAGCGCACGAAGTATTTGATGTTGTCGAAATCGATACCGTCGAGGTTGGAACCCCAGTGCGGCATCGGCTTGCGATCGAAGATGCGCAGCGCCTTGAGCCGGTTCTCCAGCATCCAGGAGGATTCGCTCTTCTTGTCCGAGATATCGCGTACGACCTCCTCGGACAGCCCACGCTGCGCACTGGCGCCCGCCACGTCCGAGTCGGCCCAGCCGTAGCCGTAGTTGCCCAGTGAGGCGATGGCCTCCTCCTGGGTCAGCTGCGGCACCTGGTCGGTGGTGGTCGTCATTCGGCGCTCCTTCCGGAGTCGTTCGTAACGTCCGTTGCGGGCTGTGCAACGGTTGATGGTGAAGCGTTGTTCGGTCGGTGCCCGCCCGCCCGGTCCGGTAGGACGGTGAGCGGGACATGCGTTGTGCAGGCGCAATCGCCGTTGGCGATGGTTGCCAACCGCTGCACATGCGTGCCGAGCACCTCCCGGAATGCCTCGAGCTCGGCCTCGCAGAGCTCGGGGAATTCCTCGGCCACATGCGAGACAGGGCAGTGGTGCTGGCAGATCTGCACACCCGCACCCACCCGCCGGGTACTCGCGGCGAACCCGGCGTCCGACAACGCCGTGGCGATCTCGTCGGCCTTGGCCACCGTTTCGGACCGAACGGTATCGTCCCCTGCCGCGACGGGATCGGCCGACTGCCCCGTCCGCTGGGCGGGCAGCGGATCGATGCCGTCGACCAGGGTGCGTGCCCGTTTCCGGGCGAAGGCCGTAACGGCATCCTCGCCGCCGACCTCGCGCAGCTGCCGGATGGCCGCACCGGCGAGATCGTCGTACGCGTGCCCGAGCATGCTGCGCCCAGCGGCGGTGAGCTGATACTGCTTGGCCGGACGTCCGCGCCCCTTCTGCTGCCACGGCGCGGATCGGCCGGCCCGCGCCTGACCGGATTCGATGAGCGCATCCAGATGGCGCCGCACACCGGCCGGGGCAAGCCCCAGCGCGATACCGACCGCGGTCGCCGTGATCGGGCCCTCCTCGAGCAGCAGTTGAATGATCGCCGCCCGGGTCTGTCCTTCACCGCCGATCACGGGCGCGCCGACGGACCCGGTACCGGCCCGGTGACCAGCCCTTTCGTCCACATTCGGCAAACCCACAGTTTTCACAACATCAGTGTGGCGGAATTCGTTCCCGAAATCTAATAAGGGTGCCCTGACCAGTAGGGGCGTCACAGCGCCGCCCACTCCGGCCGGAAACCGGAAACCCCTGCTCCACCGAGAAAGTCCCGTTCACCTCGACCGCAACGAATATCTACAGTGATCTGCTTCACTCCCGCAGCAGCGCGGGCCGGATGCCGAACCGTCTCCCATCGGTTTGCTGTCGGGCTGCACAGGGCGAGCGCTCGGTCCTGAGAAGATACGTCCCGTGGTCGTACGCCGGCGCGACTCGGTGTCCCGCCGGGTGCCGAGCGCGAGATCACCCCACTACAACCTGGCCGCGCGGCCGATAACTGAGCGGTGTCCGGAGGCAGCACGAGGTGCGCCGGCAGCCCTCCCTGGCGACCCGGCCCCCTCGACCCGGCACACCGTGCACCGCGGCCAGGGGGCCACCGGAGACTCCGGCGAACTAGTCTCGGTGGCCGTGGCAGGACAGGCAGGCGCCCCGGGCGCATCGGCATCGCTCCGGCAGCGCGCGCTGCACCTGACGCGGCGCGCCCTCGGACTGGATGTCAAAGCCTCGGATCACACCATCGCCGTCCTGCACAGCGACGAATCCGAGGCACCCGGGCTCGATCGCCGCGAACTCCGGCAACTGGACCGAATCCGGCTGATGGGCGTCACCGGAACAGTGTTGATGGCGATCAGCGCCCTCGGTATCGGTGCGCAACCGGTGCACCAGAACCCCACATCCGGGATGCGGGTGCTGGGTATCTTCGCGCGGGCGCACACCGGATCACTTGCGATGTGCATGGTCGGTACGGTCACGGTCGTCCTGGCGTGGCTGCTACTGGGCAGATTCGCCATCGGCGGCCTCGGCAGCTCACCGCTGCGCCGGATCACCCGCCGCCAGCTGGACCGCACCCTGCTCGTCTGGATCATTCCGCTCTGCGTCGCACCACCCATGTTCAGCAACGATGTGTACTCGTATCTCGCGCAGAGCGAGATCACGGCCCGCGGGATCGATCCCTATGTGGAGGGTCCGGTCGCGGGCCTCGGCATCGACAATGTCCTCACCAACAATGTTCCGAACATCTGGCGCGAAACCCCGGCACCGTACGGTCCGCTGTTCCTGTGGATAGGTCACGGCATCGCCCAGATCACCGGTGACAATATCCTCGCCGGTGTCTGGGTACACCGGCTGCTGGCGCTGGCGGGAGTCGCGCTGATCGTCTGGGCGCTACCGCGGCTGTCGAGGCGCTGCGGGGTGGCGCCGGTGAGCGCCCTCTGGCTCGGAGTGGCCAACCCGCTCGTGCTCTTCCATCTCATCGGCGGTGTACACAACGACGCGCTGATGCTCGGCCTGATGCTGGCCGGGCTCGAACTCATGTTGCGGGCCATCCACGGTCTGCCGGGCGACGGAGGGCCGCCGCCGTTGGACGCTCGCGGCTGGGCGTTGCTGATCGGGGGCGCGGTCACGGTCAGCCTGTCCTCATCGGTCAAGATCACTTCGATTATCGTGCTCGGTTTCGCGGGGATGGCCCTCGCCAGGCGTTGGGGTCCGGGGATACGCCCGGTCATCAAAGCCGCGGCGCTACTCGGTGTTGTTGCCGCGCTGACAACGCTGGTGATCAGCACGGCGAGTGGTCTGGGATTCGGCTGGCTCGATACGGTCAGCGTGGCCAATGCGGTACGCAGCTGGATGTCGCTGCCGACGGCACTGGGGATCGTCACCGGTTTCGGCGGTGTCCTGCTCGGATTGGGCGATCACACCACGGCACTGCTGAGCATCACCCGGCCCATCGCCGGGGTCGTGGCGGGCTACATCACCGTGCGTATGCTCGTCGCGACCTGGACCGGCCGCATCCACCCGGTGGGTGCGCTGGGCGTATCGCTGGGCGCGATCGTGCTGCTGTTCCCGGTGGTCCAGCCGTGGTATCTGCTCTGGGCGATCGTGCCCATGGCGGCCTGGGCCACCCGGCCGGTGTTCCGGGTTCCGGCCATCGGCATCTCCGCGGTGGTCAGTGTGATCCTCATGCCGCGCGGCGCCGACCTCGAGGTTTTCCAGATCGTCGGGTCCGCGGTCGCGACGGTGATCGTATCCGTGCTTTTCATCGTGGTCACCCGAAATGCCCTGCCATGGCGCGGTCAGCAGGGGGTGTCGGCCCCGTCACAGCAGGCCGGGGCATACGGTGTGACCTCGTGACCGCTTCCCGTGTACCCGCCGTTCAGGTGGACCACGTCGCCAAACATTACGGCGAAACCGTCGCGGTGGACGGTATCGGTTTCACCGTCGAACCGGCGCAGGTATTCGCTCTGCTCGGGCCGAACGGGGCCGGTAAGACCACCACGGTGGAGATGTGCGAGGGCTTCGTGCGCCCGGACGCCGGCACGGTCCGCGTCCTGGGGCTCGATCCGCACACCGATTCCGAGCGGCTGCGGCCGCGGATCGGAGTGATGTTGCAGGGCGGCGGCGCATATCCCGGAGCCCGCGCCGGCGAGATGCTGGACCTTGTCGCTTCGTATTCGGCCGATCCGCTGGACCCCGATTGGCTGCTGGGCATACTGGGACTGTCCGATAGCCGGCGTACACCTTATCGGCGGCTCTCCGGCGGTCAGCAGCAGCGGCTTTCGCTCGCCTGTGCGCTGGTGGGCCGGCCCGAGATCGTCTTCCTGGACGAACCGACCGCGGGTATGGACGCCCAGGCCCGGATCATGGTGTGGGAGCTGATCGACGCACTCCGCCGCGATGGAGTCAGCGTGCTGCTCACCACCCACCTGATGGACGAGGCCGAAGAATTGGCCGACCACCTGGTGATCATCGACCACGGCCGGATCGTCGCCTCCGGCACACCCGCGGAGGTTACCGCGCACGGCGCGGCCGGGCAGTTGCGTTTCGCGGCACCGCCGCGGCTGGACCTGGAGCTGCTCCGGCGCGCTCTTCCGGAGGGGTTCGCACCCACCGAAACCAGTCCCGGCTCCTATCTGGTGGAGGGCGAGATCAACCCGCAGGTGCTGGCAACGGTGACCGCGTGGTGTGCCCGGGTCAACGTCCTTGCCACCGATATCCGGATCGACCAGCGCCGGCTGGAGGATGTTTTCCTGGAACTCACCGGACGGGATCTGCGCGCATGACGCAGTGGAACCTCCGCCTCCGCAGACCGCATCTGTCAGCTTCGAAGGAGGCCTGGTGACCAAACCGGCTCTCTCGGCCAACCGGTTCGAACCGGGTATTTTCGCCCCAGCGCCCCACCCGGCTCCGCGGGCGGCCATGTTGTTCGCGCAGACCCGTCTCGACCTGGTGCTGTTGCTGCGCAACGGCGAGCAGCTGCTGCTCACCATGTTCATCCCGATCACGCTGCTGGTGGGGCTCGCGCTGCTGCCGTTCGGCGATATGGGTCCGGACAAGATCGACAAGATCGTGCCCGCCGTGATGATGGTGGCCGTGATGTCGACCGCCTTCACCGGCCAGGCCATCGCCGTCGGGTTCGACCGGCGCTACGGAGCGCTCAAGCGACTGGGCGCCACTCCCCTGCCACGCTGGGGCATCGTCGCCGGTAAGAGCGGCGCGGTCCTGCTGGTGGTGATTCTGCAGGCGGTGCTTCTCGGGTCGATCGGGTTCGCCCTGGGCTGGCGGCCCGGCCTCGCCGGGCTGGCACTCGGCGCGGTGCTGATCGCCCTGGGGACAGCGACTTTTGCGGCCATGGGCCTGCTGCTCGGTGGCACGCTCAAGGCCGAGATCGTGCTCGCGCTGGCCAATATCCTCTGGTTCGTCATGCTGGGGATCGCCAGCGTGGTCTTCGCCTCCGAAGAGTTGCCCGAGATCGTGCACACCCTGGTCCGGCTGGTGCCCTCGGGGGCGCTGGCAGTCGCCCTGGAACACGCGCTCAGCGGTAGTGTCGACTGGCTCGGCGTGGTGGTGCTGCTCATCTGGGGAACCGTCGCGGGGCTCCTGGCCGCACGCTGGTTCCGCTTCGAATGAGTGACCACGACAACTTGTAGTAGACCGGCTGCGGCCGCCGCACCGGCGCCCGCTACCATCGTGACGTGCTCTATCGCGCATTCCTGCGAGTCGTGGACCGGCTCCCGCTGCCCTCCCGGCGCGCCCAGCTGCTGATCGCCCTCTCGGTACTCGGCTCCCAGGCCGGGATCGCGGTGACCGGCGCGATCGTCCGGGTCACCGCCTCCGGGCTCGGCTGCCCCACCTGGCCGCAATGCTTCCCCGGCAGCTTCACGCCGGTCGGGGTCTCCGAGGTACCGGTGCTCCATCAGGCGGTGGAGTTCGGCAACCGGCTACTCACCTTCGCCGTGACGCTGTGTGCCGCGCTCATCGTGCTCGCGGTCACCCGGGCCCGGCGGCGCCGCGAGGTGCTGATCTACGCATGGCTGATGCCGGCCGGGACGGTGCTGCAGGCGATCATCGGCGGTATCACCGTGCTGTCCGGGCTGCTGTGGTGGACGGTTGCCCTGCACCTGCTCGCCTCGATGCTCATGGTGTGGGTGGCCGCGGTGATGTACGCCAAGGTCGCCGCACCCGATGACGGTGTCGATACAGTCCGCGCCCCCGCTCCGCTGCGCTGGCTCACCGCACTCAGCGGTATCGCCCTGGCCGGTGTGCTCGTCGCAGGCACCCTGGTTACCGCCGCCGGACCACACGCCGGGGACAAGAGCATCGAACGCCCGGTGGCCAGGCTCGAAATCGAGATCACCACGCTGGTACATCTGCACTCGCAACTACTCATCGGCTATCTGGCCCTGCTGATCGGCCTCGGCTTCGGTCTGTACGCCACCGGTATCACTACGCCGGTACGCAATCGCTTCTTCGTGCTGATCGGTCTGGTCCTGGCGCAATCGCTGGTCGGGGTCGTGCAGTATTTCACCGACGTCCCCGCGGCACTCGTGGCGATCCATGTGGGCGGCGCGGCACTGTGCACCGCCGCCACCGCGGCCCTGTGGGCAGCGCTGCACACTCGTGAACGCCTCCCCGTCGGCGTACCCGAACCCGACACTCAACCTGCTTGAACCGGCGGCAACTGCAAGGCGGACGATTCCGGCGAAGTTGCGCGGATCGAAGACTCCGGTAAGCCACGCACCGGACGCTCGATCAACACGCGCCCGGCTGTTTTCTCCGCGCACTCGATCGCCGGACGACGAATGGCGCCTTGTCAATCGCCGCTGGGGCGCTTCTGATAACTACGGGCGACCAGGGCCGAGGTCAGATACCACAGGCCGTTGGGTATCGCCGGGTCGTAACCGGTAAGCAGCCGGACCCGTTTGAGGCGGTAGTCGAGGGTGTTGGTGTGCATATGCATGAGGCGGGCGGTGCGCTGCCGATTGAAATTGTTGGCGATGTGCCGGCGCAGCGTCTCCAGTAGTTCGGGATGCTCGTCCAGTGGGTCCAATATGGCGCTGAGATGTTCCCTCGCCGGACCCGGCCGGGTGATTTGGAATTCCAGCGCCAGGTCCGAGAACCGGTGCAGCCCACCGCCGTCGGTAATACGCGAGACGATATCGAGGAGTTCGTGGGCCCGGTCGGTGGCGTCGGGGATACCGGCGGTCTCCGCGGTGACGACGGTGGCGGTGACCGGCACCTGCGCGGCCTGCGACAGCCGGTCGATCAGTTCGCCGAGTGCTTCGCCGGGAAACATATGCGCCGGCAGCAGTACCGTTCCGCCGTCGATACTGAGCAACGACAGTGCGCGCTCACCGCAACTTCGAGCGAGTTCGGCCTGGACCCGGCGCAATTTCCGGCGCGCGACGATACGCCCGTCCACCTGTGGCGCGGATTCGTCCGGATGCGGCGGCACCCCCAGGGCCAGTACCTGATACGACTCCGCGATCTCGATCCCGCATTCCCGCGCCATGGTCGCGGTACTGTGCCCGCCGAGCAGTGCGGAGGTCAGCGTGTGCACGGCGGTGTGATGTTCGGCGACCACCCCGCGGTATTCGCCCACATAGGCCAGCGCGACTTCCGAGGTGATCGTGTCGAGGATTTCCAGCATTCGGCGGGCGGTGGCGACCAGGGTTGCCGAATCCGCCGGACCGGCGGTGGACATGATGTGGTCGAAACCGAGTTTGAAGCCCTCGTGAATGGCGTGGTTGATGGTGTCGATCGGAATGCCCTCGCGCGCCCATTCGGCAGCGGCCTCGCGCACCTGTTCGATCTCGTGCGGGATTTCGCGGCCGTCGAGGCGGCTGAGGGTGAGTTCGAGGCATAGGCGGGTCACCGCGGTGACATCACCTTGCAGCGCGTCGCCCGGCAAGGTGCCGCAGGGCGCCACATTCTCGACGAAGTGCCCGACCATCTGGCGCGAGAGGGTCGACACGTCGCGTAGATGGTTCGAAATCGGACGGCCGGACACCGTAAGTCGGGAACGGGTCGGACTACTGACCGCCATATCGGCTCCTTCTACCCCCGGGCTGACGCTCGAAGCCCTAACGGTAGCGCGAAGCGGTTACTCGCCAGTAGGTTTTGGCCGGGAATCTGTCCGAGCTACCTGAAGCGCGGACCGGCGGCCTGTGAGTACACACAGGACCGCCGCCCTCGAACCTCAATTCTCGTTACGCGCCTTGGGGAAACGAGTCTGCCCCGCGACCCAGCCCGCCATCTTCGCCCAATGCCCGGTACGCGGCGTGGTCTTGGCGACCAGATCGCGCTCCCAGCCGTCGGCGGCGGTGAGGCCGTCCACAGCGTCGACCACGGCCCGCGCCGTGGCCGGATCGGCGACCATCCGGTCACCCAGGACACCGTCGGCGCCGACCAGCGTGATCCGGACGCCCCGGCGTCCCACCGGCTGCGGCACGGCCTCGGCCGATCCGCCGTGCGCGGCGACGAACTTACGCACCGATCCGACGATCTCCTTCGGCGCGCGGACGGTGGCGGTGGCGGTGGCGGTATCTGCACTCATGCCCCGGAGTTTACCGGCGAGTAGTACCACCCACCCGGGGCGTTGCGCCCCCGCCCACCCGGACCCACGTATTGCAGGGCCGGGCGCACGTGTAGAACTGGACCATGCGCGCCATCCAGGTGGACCGGCACGGCGGTCCAGAGGTACTGACCCTCACCGAAGTTGCCGACCCGTCGCCCGGACCGAACCAGCTACTG
Source organism: Nocardia speluncae NBRC 108251 (assembly GCF_001613245.1). Lineage (GTDB taxonomy): Bacteria > Actinomycetota > Actinomycetes > Mycobacteriales > Mycobacteriaceae > Nocardia > Nocardia speluncae. The sequence goes on from NZ_BDBZ01000002.1 coordinate 575,588, forward strand.
GTCGAGGTCGACGCCGTCGGCGTGAACTACATCGACACCTATTTCCGGACCGGCACCTATCCGAGACCGGTGCCCTATATCCCGGGTTCCGAAGGGACCGGCATCGTCACCGAAATCGGTTCGCAGGCCGGTAGGTTCGCCGTCGGCGACCGGGTGGCCTGGGCCGCCGGGCCGAACAGTTATGCACCGCGAACGGTCGTGGACGAGGCGGTCGCTGTGGCGGCTCCCGAAGGAGTGGACCCACCTGTCGCCGCTTCTGCGCTGCTACAGGGAATGACCGCGCACTATCTGATCGAGTCGGTCTATCGGCCGGAACCGGGTGAGACCGTGCTGGTTCATGCAGGCGCCGGCGGGGTCGGACTACTGCTCACCCAACTGGCGGCGGCCCGCGATATCCGGGTGATCACCACGGTGTCCTCGGACGAGAAAGAGGCCCTGTCCCGCGGCGCCGGGGCCTGGGAGGTCCTGCGCTACGGCGACGAACTCGCCGACCGGGTCCGCGAACTGACCGGTGGCACCGGAGTCGCCGCGGTCTACGACGGAGTCGGTGCGGCGACCTTCGACGCCAGCCTCGCCTCGTTACAGGTCCGCGGCACGCTGGCCCTGTTCGGCGCGGCCAGCGGCCCCGTACCGCCCGTCGACCTACAGCGGTTGAACGCCGCCGGTTCCGTATTCGTGACCCGGCCCAATATCGCCCACTACACCCGCGATCGCGCCGAACTCGATTGGCGCGCGGGCGATATCTTCGAGGCCGTAGCCGACGGTTCGCTCACCGTCCGGATCGGCGCGACGTATCCGCTCGCCGAGGCAGCGCAGGCACACCGCGATCTCGAAAGCCGCAAGACGACGGGTTCGATCGTCCTGATCCCCTGACCCAACCCGGGCGCGGCGGCGGCAGGAACGCGGGGCGGAAACCGGTCCGCTCGGCGTCACCTGTCGCGACCTCACCGATTCCCGCCCGGCGACCGCGCACCCGACGCCCCGCTGAAGAACCGCCGACGGGGCAGCCGGTGCGCCTGTTCGACCTTCCCCGCGGCCACACGCGGCGCTGCCGTATTTCGGATCCGCGGCCCACCGAGCCGGAACCCGCCGATACGCGTGGGCCGTCCCGGTGTACCGGCCGGTGCCGACGAGCTGCTCGATGTGGACGGCGACGCGGCGCATAGGCCTACGACACCATTGCCGGAACGCGGATCTTCGGTACGGCCGGACAGGAGTCTCGGCACCGCACCCCTCCGCGCAGGGTTCAGCCGAAGAAGACCTCGCCGAGGGTGGTCCAGCCGAGGACCGAATCGACGGCCAGGCCGCAGAAAACTACGGCAAGATAGTTGTTGGACTGCAGGAACAGGCGCAGCGGTTTCACCGATTCCCCGCGGCGGACACCCGAGTAGAGCTGGTGCGCCATCAGCAGGAACCAGGCCCCGGCAACCATTGCCACCGCCGCGTAGATCACGCCGGTCGCCGGAACCAGCACCAGGGTGGTGAGGACAGTGAGCCAGGTGTAGACGACGATCTGCTTGGTCACGGTCTGCTCGGTGGCCACCACCGGCAGCATCGGCACGCCGGCGGCCCGGTAATCCTCCTTGTAGCGCATGGCCAGGGCCCAGGTATGCGGTGGCGTCCAGAAGAAGATCACGCCGAACAGGGCCAGCGCGGGCCAGCCGATGTTCCCTGTCACCGCGGACCAGCCGACGAGCGCGGGCATACAGCCGGCGGCACCGCCCCAGACGACATTCTGCGCGGTGCGCCGTTTCAGGCCCAGGGTGTAGACGAAAACGTAGAAGAGGATGGTGGCGACCACCAGTACACCGCTGAGCAGATTCGCCTGCCACCACAGCCACGCGAAGGAACCGATTCCCAGGACGACACCGAACACGAAAGCGTGCGAGGTGGGGACGGCGTCACGGGCCAGCGGGCGTTTGGCGGTCCGCTTCATCACCTTGTCGATATCGGCGTCCGCCACGCAGTTCAGCGTGTTCGCGCTCGCCGCGCCCATCCAGCCACCGAAGAGGGTGGCCAGGATGAGCCGGATATCGACTTGGCCGCGGTCGGCCAGCAGCATGGTGGGAATAGTGGCGACCAGCAGCAGCTCGATCACGCGCGGTTTGGTGAGGGCGATATACGCCAGCGGACGATGGGCGATCCGGGCAAGTTTTGCACTGCCGAGGACGCGGTCCGCAGGTGCCGGGGCGGAATCGTGGGCGCCGCCGACCCCCGGGTCATGACCGATCCGCACTGTCTCTCCTCGCACACTGTCGAACGGGCGCAGCCGGACCAACCTCGCTCGCAGCCACGCCGGCCGGAGCGGAGCCGGAGGCCGCTGCGCATCGCATCCGGTTCGCGGGCGAGCAGCGCACGGCTCCGACGCGGCTACTACTACACACGATGGTAGACCCAAGACCGCGACGGTCTGCCGTGCGCCCCTGCGACCCCGGCCACACATCCGGGCTACGCCCCGCGGGTACCCGGTTGGACCGGCGGGTCGTTCTTGGCCGGGGGCCGTGCGCAGGGGCGGCCGGACGCATCTAGGGTATGGGGTGTATGCGGCGCCGCCGTCACCGTGCCGTACCGGTTTGCCGCCCCTGCCCGCCCCCTTTTCGACGCCTCGAAAATGTCAGGAGAAACACGGTCGTGTCAGTGACAGACGACATCCGCGCCCTCACCCAGCCGAACCTGCCGGACGACTGGACCGATCTGGACACCAAGGCCGTGGATACGGTCCGCGTCCTGGCCGCCGACGCCGTGCAGACCGCGGGCAACGGCCATCCGGGCACCGCGATGAGCCTGGCGCCCCTGGCGTACACGCTGTTCCAGCGCACCATGCGGCACGACCCCGCCGACCCGGAATGGGTCGGGCGCGACCGCTTCGTGCTGTCGTGCGGCCATTCCAGCCTCACTCTCTACATCCAGCTGTACCTGGCGGGTTTCGGGCTGGAACTCGACGATCTCGAGAATCTGCGCAAATGGGGTTCGCTGACACCGGGGCATCCGGAGTACCGGCACACCAAGGGCGTCGAGATCACCACCGGCCCGCTGGGCCAGGGGCTGGCGTCGGCGGTGGGTATGGCGATGGCGGCCCGCCGTGAGCGCGGCCTGTTCGATCCGGAGGCCGCGACCGGCGTGAGCCCGTTCGACCATCACATCTATGTGATCGCCTCCGACGGCGATATGGAGGAGGGGGTCACTTCCGAGGCCTCTTCGCTCGCGGGCACCCAGCAGCTGGGGAACCTGGTGGTGATCTACGACGACAACAAGATCTCCATCGAGGACGACACCACCATCGCCTTCACCGAGGATGTGGCGGCCCGGTACGCGGCGTACGGCTGGCACGTCGAGGTGGTCGAGGGCGGCGAGGATGTCGTGGCGATCGAGGCAGCGCTGGCGGCGGCCAAGGCCGAGACGGATAAGCCGTCGCTGATCCTGCTGCGCACCATCATCGGTTATCCCGCGCCGAACAAGATGAACACCGGCGCTTCGCACGGTGCGGCGCTGGGCGCGGACGAGGTGGCCGCCACCAAGCGCGCCCTGGGCTTCGATCCCGAGCAGACCTTCCAGGTCGACGACGATGTCATCGCGCACACCCGCAAGGCCGCCGAGCGGGGCGCGCAGGCGCACGCCGGCTGGACCGTCGAATTCGACGCCTGGGCCCAGCGTGTACCGCAGGGCAAGGCGCTGTTCGACCGGCTGTTCAATGGTCAGCTGCCGGACGGCTGGACCGACGGCCTGCCTACCTGGGAGCCGGACGCCAAGGGCCTGGCCACCCGGAAGGCTTCGGCCAAGGTACTCGCCGCCGTCGGCCCGGTACTGCCGGAGCTGTGGGGTGGTTCGGCCGACCTTGCCGAATCCAACAACACCACTATTCCGGAATCGCTGAGCTTCGGGCCCGAATCCATCTCCACGGGAATGTGGAAGGCGAGCCCTTACGGCCGCACCCTGCACTTCGGTGTCCGCGAGCACGCGATGGGGTCGATCCTCAACGGCATCGCCCTGCACGGGCCCACCCGTCCCTACGGCGGCACCTTCCTGGTGTTCAGCGACTACATGCGCCCGGCGGTCCGGCTGGCCGCGCTCATGCGGGTGCCGGTGACCTACGTCTGGACCCACGATTCCATCGGTCTCGGTGAGGACGGCCCCACCCACCAGCCGATCGAACATCTGGCCGCGCTGCGGGCCATCCCCGGCCTGTCGGTGTTGCGCCCCGGTGACGCCAACGAAACCGCTTACGCCTGGCGTGCGGTGATCGAGAAGCACAGCGGTAAGCACAATTCGCCGTTCGTCTCCAGCGACGCCGTCGGTACCGGTGGCCCGGCCGCGCTCGCCCTCACCCGCCAGGACCTGCCGGTGCAGGAAGGCACCAGCTTCGAGGGCGTATCCAAGGGTGGTTACATCCTCGCGGAGGCCTCCACCGGCGTTCCGCAGGTGATTCTGATCGGCACGGGCTCCGAGCTCCAGCTCGCCGTGGCCGCGCGCACTACGCTGGAGGAGCAGGGCATCGGCACCCGGGTGGTCTCGATGCCGTGCGTGGAATGGTTCGACGCGCAGGACAAGGCCTATCGCGACGAGGTGCTTCCGCCGGCAGTGGCCGCCCGGGTCGTGGTCGAAGCCGGTATCGCCATGCCGTGGCACCGGTTCACCGGCGATGCGGGCGAGATCGTGTCGATCGAGCATTTCGGCGCCTCGGCCGATTACAAGACCTTGTTCCGCGAGTTCGGCTTCACGCCGGAGGCTGTCGTGGCCGCTGCGCAGCGCACGCTCGACAATGTGAAGGGATAAGGGTTCATGGCACAGAACGAGAACATCGCCGCCCTGGCCGCGGCCGGAGTGTCGGTGTGGCTGGACGATCTGTCACGCGATCGGATCAACTCCGGTAACCTCGCCGAACTGATCGCCACCCGCGGGGTCGTCGGGGTCACCACCAACCCGACCATCTTCCAGGGTGCCCTCAGCAAGGGTCACGCCTACGACGAGCAAGTCCGGGCGCTGGCCGCCCGGGGCGCCGATACCGACGCCGCCGTCCGCACCATCACCACCGACGATGTCCGCGCGGCCTGCGATGTGCTGGCCCCGGTCTTCGAACAGACCGGCGGCGTGGACGGGCGGGTCTCCATCGAGGTCGACCCGCGGCTGGCCTTCGACGCCGACAAGACGGTGGCGCAGGCCGTCGAACTGTGGAAGATCGTCGACCGGCCGAACTTGTTCATCAAGATCCCGGCCACCGAGGCCGGCCTGCCCGCCATCACCGCGGTCATCGAGGAGGGCATCAGCGTCAACGTGACCCTGATCTTCTCCGTGGAGCGCTACCGCGCGGTTATGGGCGCCTACCTGGACGGGCTGCGTAAGGCCCGGGTCGCCGGGCACGATCTGGCCAAGATCCATTCGGTGGCTTCGTTCTTCGTCTCCCGGGTGGACACGGAGATCGACAAGCGGCTGGAGGCGATCGGTACGCCCGCGGCCCTGACGCTGCGCGGTAAGGCCGCGGTGGCCAATGCCCGGCTTGCCTACGCCGAATACCTGGATGTATTCGGCGCCGGCGGCGACCACGCCTCGACCTACAACGATCTGTCCGCCGCCGGTGCAAACCGGCAGCGGCCGCTGTGGGCGTCGACCGGAGTGAAGAACCCCGATTACCCGGACACGCTCTATGTCACGGAATTGGTTGCCGCGAATACGGTGAACACGCTGCCGGAGAAGACGCTCGAGGCCGTCGCCGATCACGGCCGGGTCCGCGGGGACACCGTGTCCGGTACCGCCGACGAGGCTGCCGGGGTCTTCGAACAGCTTCGCGAAGCGGGTATCGATCTCGACGATGTCTTCGCCGTACTCGAACGCGAGGGCGTGGACAAATTCGAGAAGTCCTGGGCAGAACTGCTGGAGGCCACCACGGCCGAACTGCAGGCAGCAGGAGGTAACTGACCCCGATGGCCGGCGCTCCGGAGAGCACAGGGACGGCATCCGGCACCCCGTGGCGTAATCCGCTGCGGGACAGCCGGGACAAACGGATACCGCGGATCGCGGGCCCGTGCAGCATGGTGATTTTCGGAGTCACCGGAGATCTCTCCCGGCGCAAGCTCATGCCGGCCATCTACGACTTGGCGAACCGGGGGCTGCTGCCCCCGGGTTTCGCGCTGGTCGGTTTCGCGCGCCGTGAGATGTCGGACCGGGATTTCGGCGATATCGTCCACGACGCGGTGCGCGCGCATTCACGGACTCCGTTCCGCCAGGAAGTCTGGGATCATCTGGCGGAAGGGTTCCGCTTCGTCCAGGGCACCTTCGAAGACGACGCTGCCTTCGCGACGCTCGCCGGCACGTTGGCCCGGCTCGATGCCGAACGGGGTACCGGCGGCAATCACGCCTTCTATCTCTCGATCCCGCCCGATTCGTTCCCGGTAGTGCTCGATCAGCTGCATCGGCACCGGCTCACCAGCCGGCATGCCGAGCAGGGTCCCGCGCCCTGGCGGCGGGTGGTGATCGAGAAACCGTTCGGCCACGATCTCGAAAGCGCCCGCGAACTCAACGAACTGGTGAACCGGGTGTTCCCCGAGGAGACCGTCTTCCGGATCGACCACTATCTCGGTAAAGAGACGGTGCAGAACATCCTGGCTTTGCGTTTCGCGAACCAGTTGTTCGATCCGATCTGGAACGCCAACTACGTCGACCACGTACAGATCACCATGGCCGAGGATATCGGCCTCGGCGGCCGTGCCGGCTACTACGACGGGATCGGCGCCGCCCGCGATGTGATCCAGAACCATCTGCTGCAACTGCTCGCGCTCACCGCCATGGAGGAGCCGATCAGCTTCGAACCCCGGCAGCTGCAGATGGAGAAGATCAAGGTCCTATCCGCCACCAAACTGGTGGAACCGCTCGACGAAACGACTGCCCGCGGCCAATATGCGGCCGGCTGGCAGGGCGGTCAGGAAGTGGTAGGGCTACTGGACGAGGAAGGTTTCGACCCGCAGTCACGCACCGAAACCTATGCGGCGCTGACCTTGGAGGTCGATACCCGGCGCTGGGCCGGGGTCCCGTTCTATTTGCGGACCGGTAAACGCCTGGGCCGCCGGGTCACCGAGATCGCGGTGGTGTTCAAACGCGCCCCGCATCTGCCGTTCGACCAGACGATGACCGAGGAACTCGGCGAGAACGCACTCGTCATCCGTGTGCAGCCGGACGAGGGCATCACCATGCGGTTCGGTTCGAAGGTGCCCGGATCGTCCATGGAAGTACGTGATGTGAACATGGATTTCAGCTACGGCGAATCGTTCACCGAATCCTCCCCGGAAGCCTACGAACGTCTCATCCTCGATGTCCTGCTCGGCGAACCCTCCCTTTTCCCGGTCAACGCGGAGGTCGAATTGTCCTGGCGCATCCTTGATCCCGTACTCGCCCATTGGGCGGCCGACGGCAAACCCGAACAGTACGAGGCCGGGACCTGGGGCCCGGAATCCGCCGCCGAGATGCTGAGCCGCACGGGCCGGGAATGGCGGCGGCCGTGATCATCGATATTCCCGATACCACCACCGGCGCCGTCACCAAACGCCTGGTGCAACTACGCGAGAGCAACGGCGTGATCACCATGGGCCGGGTGCTGACCCTGGTCGTGTGCACGCTGGACAGTTCCGAAGCCGAGGACGCCATCGACGCCGCCAACGATGCCAGTCGCGAACATCCCTGCCGGGTGGTCGTACTCGCGCGCGGTGACCGGTTCGCGCCGACCCGGCTCGACGCCCAGATCCGGGTGGGCGGCGACGCCGGTGCCGCCGAGGTGATCGTGCTACGCCTTCAAGGCGAGCTGATCAGCCACGAGAGCAGTGTGGTCATCCCGTTCCTGCTACCGGACACCCCGGTGGTGGCGTGGTGGCCGCGTGGCGCACCGGAATTTCCGTCGAAGGACTCGGTCGGCCGTCTCGCGACCCGGCGGATCACCGATGCCACCTTCGCCCCGGATCCACAGGCCACCATCAAGAAGCGGCACGGTTCCTATGCGCCGGGCGATTCCGATCTGGCGTGGAGCCGGATCACCTACTGGCGGGCCCTGCTCGCGGCCGCCCTGGACGAACCCCCGCACCAGCCGGTGGAATCGGTGACGGTTTCGGGACTTCGCGAGGAACCGGCCCTGGATATCCTGGCCGGCTGGCTCGCCCGGCGGCTCGGATGCCCGGTGTATCGCCGGACCGGGGAGCTGAAGGTCGAACTCTTTCGCCCGACGGTGACGGTCGCCATCGCCCGCCCGCAGACCGGAGTCACTGCGACACTGACTCGCACGGGCGACCCCGAGCAGCGGATCGCACTGGCACGCCGGGAGACCCGGGACTGCCTGGCCGAGGAACTGCGCCGTCTGGACGCCGATGAAATCTACGCCGAAGCCCTCGCCGGAATCGAAAGGGTGACCTATGACCACCAGTAGTGACGCGGCAGCTTTCCCCGCCGCCGTCGTGGATGTGCATCCCGGCAGCGACGCCCTGACCACAGCCGCCGCCCGGCGGTTCGTCGAGGTCTTGGTGGCTGCGCAGGCCGAACGCGGCACCGCGTCGGTGGTGCTGACCGGCGGCGGTACCGGTATCGCCCTGCTGGAGAAGGTTCGCGCCGAACCCGGCGAGCTGGACTGGTCGAAGCTCGATATCTTCTGGGGCGACGAACGTTTCGTCCCTGCGGGCGACCCCGAACGTAACGAACTGCAGGCGCACCGGGCACTGCTCGACCACGTCCCTGTCGACCCCGCCCGTGTCCACACCGTGGCCACCTCCGACGGCGAATACCCCGACCCGGTCGAAGCGGCCGCCGAATACGCCACCGCGATCCGCGCCCACTTCGCCGCATCCGGCGGTTTCGACCTGCATCTGCTCGGGATGGGCCCGGACGGGCATATCAATTCGCTGTTCCCCGGGCATACGGACACGGTCCGCGAAGAGCACGAACCGGCCGTCGCCGTCACCGATTCGCCCAAACCGCCCCCGGTCCGGGTCACCATGACCTATCCGGCAATCCGGCGGTCGCGCCATGTGGTGCTGGTGGTGTCGGGCACGAACAAGGCCGGCCCCGTCGCGGCCGCACTGGGCGGCGCCGACCCGCTCGAAGTCCCCGCAGCGGGCGCCCACGGCACCGAATCCACCACCTGGATCCTCGACGAGGATGCGGCCGCCGCGCTGAACTGAACCGCGGTGTTGCGCCCGGCGCAACCCGTGACGGAGCCCGAAGCCGGTCGCTCGGCGGCGCCCAGGTAGCCGAGTCCGCGATTCGGCAAAGGTTACGGCGAGGCTCACCGGTGTGGTCAGGACGAACGCGTGCGCACATGGATGCCGCGTGACATATCTCCGACCTGCCGGTGTGGCGCGACTTGCCGTGACAATGCACCTCGACCCTCCGCTCCTCGCCTTAGGCTCGCAACGGTGAGGGTCCGGTGAATATCGACGAGGCCGATCAGCGGTTCCGCGCCGAGATCGCGGAACTGAGTCCCGCCGCGGCCACTGCGCCCGATCGCGCACTCGCGCCGGGGCTCACCGGGGCGGACTGCCTCGAATTGTTCACCGCGCAGGTGCTGAGCAGGCAGGCCGATCTGGCGGCCCGGCGGCTGGGGGCGAGCGGGCGAGGGTTCTACAGCATCGGATCGTCGGGGCACGAGGGCAATGTGGCCCTGGCCGCCGCGAGCCGTGTTACCGACCCACTCCTGCCGCATTACCGTTCCGGGGCACTGTTCGTCGAGCGGGTGCGCCGGGCAGGCGGTGTGGATCCGGTACGGGACCTCCTGCTCGGTGTGGTTGCCGCCGCCGCGGATCCCCTCTCCGGCGGCCGGCACAAGGTGTTCGGCAGCACAGCGGCCCATATCATTCCGCAGACCTCGACCATTGCTTCCCAGCTACCACGCGCGGTGGGGCTCGCGTTCGCCATCGACCGCGCCGCCCGCCTCGGCCTCGAGTGCCCGTGGCCACCGGATGCGGTGGTGCTGTGCGGTTTCGGTGATGCCTCGGCCAACCATTCGACCGCCGCCGGTGCCATCAACACCGCGGCGCATACAGCCCATCTCGGCGTGGCGGTCCCGGTGTTGTTCGTCTGCGAGGACAACGGGATCGGGATCAGTGTTCCCACGCCACCGGAGTGGATCGAGCAGGCCTACGGTCACCGGCCGGGTCTGCGCTATTTCAGCGCGGACGGATGCGATCTCCTCGATACGGTCACCACGGCCTCCGACGCCGTCGCATGGGTGCGCACGCACCAGCGGCCGGCATTCCTGCGGCTGAGGACCGTGCGGTTGTTCGGGCATGCCGGGTCCGATGTGGAATCCGCCTATCGCGATCGCGCCGCGATCGCGGCCGATCTGGCCCGCGACCCGGTCACCGCCACCGCTCGCCTACTCGTCTCCGCAGGAATCTGTACGCCGCGGGAGATCCTCGGCCACTACGACCGGCTGGCCGGACAGGTGGCCGCCACGGCCGAAGACGTGTGCCGGGAACCGAAACTGGGCTCGGCGGATCAGGTGATCGCGCCACTGGCACCGGCCCGCCCGGAATCGGTACGTGCCGACGTCCTGCGTTCCGGTCCGCTGAGCCCTGCGCCCCGACGCCCGGACGCGCCGCACGAAGCCGGCGGTCACGACGCTGTCTCTGCGACCGACGGCGCATTTGCGGCCGGGCTGCCGGTGGACGGCGCTCAGCACGAGCCCCCGGCCTCCGCCACGGATCACCCGAGATCCGGCAGTTCGGAGGCGCCGCCGGCGAATCGGGTGACGCTGGCGCAGGCACTCGACCAGACTCTCGCCGAACTGCTCGCTCGTGATGCCGATGTCCTCGTTTTCGGCGAGGACGTGGGTCGTAAAGGAGGTGTGTACGGGGTCACCAAAGGACTTCGTCAAAGATTCGGCGCGCGCCGCGTATTCGACACTTTGCTCGACGAGCAGAGCATTCTCGGTACCGCGCTCGGCGCCGGGCTGGCGGGGTTCGTCCCGATTCCGGAAATCCAATATCTGGCCTACCTGCACAACGCCCTGGACCAGTTGCGGGGCGAAGCGGCCACCCTCTCGTTCTTCTCGGCGGGCCGCTTGCCGAGCATCGATTCGCTGCTTCGCCTCACAGCAGCCGCCGCTGGACGACATCGGCCGTAATCGTTTCCACAATACGGGCCACGGCGGCGGTATCGGGACGTACCGGGGCACCCGCGAACAGCAGATGTCCGGCACCGATCAGCGACAGCGCGAGCGAGTCGGTATCCGCGTCGGCCGCGATACGGCCCAGGGCGCATTCGTCCGCGAGATAGACGGCGATCATGGTGCCGGCCTCCGTCAGGACGGGCAGGCCGGGTATGGGCCGGTTCCGGCGTAGCCGCGTGCGCAGCTCGTCCCGCGCGACGACCAGGGCGACGATCGCCACCGCGACCGGGTCGAACAGTTCGGCCAATGCCTCGGTGAGATTGCCGGTCACGGTCCCGGTGCCGGCGGAACCACGCAGGGTCACCGCCTGGTCCGCGAGCCGGGCGAGCCGGTCTCCGACGAGTTCGGCGAGGAATGCGTCGAAGTCGGCGAAATACCTGTGCAGGACTCCTTTGGCCACTCCGGCTTCGGCGGTGACGGCGCGGCTGGTCAGCGCGCCCGCCCCGTCTCGCAGCAGGATTCGTTCGGCCGCGTCGAACAGCTGCTGACGCGCGTCTCGGATATGCACACCGGTCGGCACCGAGTTCGTCCCTCCACCTCGTTCGGGGCCCACCGATTGCCCAGTGGGCGCATGCCCACTAATGTGGGCACATGCCCACTCTACCGCGGCACTCCGCTTCGCCTCCCCGGCCGCAGCCGCATCGGCACCGCGCGGTCGCCGAATCGTTCGGAGCCGACCCCCAACGCTACGACCGGGCTCGCCCCCGCTACCCCGACACTCTCATCACCCGGATCATCGCCACGAGCCCCGGCCACGACGTTCTCGATATCGGTTGCGGCACCGGCATCGAAGCCCGGCAGTTCCAGGAAGCGGGGGGCACGGTGCTCGGCATCGACCCGGACGACCGAATGGCCGAATTCGCCCGCGGCACCGGGGTCGAGGTCGAAACCTGCACGTTCGAAGCCTGGGATCCGGCAGGCCGCACCTTCGACACGGTCGCCGCCGGCCAGGCTTGGCACTGGGTCGACCCGGTCGCCGGACCTGCAAAGGCTGCGCAGGTGCTGCGTCCGGGCGGCCGGATAGCCGTATTCGGGCATGTTTTCGATGCCCCCGACGAAGTCACCCGGGCACTCGCGGCGGCCTACACGCAGGTGGCACCCGATTCCCCCTTCACCCGCGCGGCCGTCCAGGCGAAATCCGCCCTGGAAACCTATCGGGAAATGTTCGCCGCAGCCGCCGACGGCATCCGCCGGACGGGCAGGTTCGGCGAACCGGAGCAGTGGCGTTTCGACTGGGAGCAGTCCTACACCCGGGACCAATGGCTCGACCATCTACCCACCACCGGCCCGCTCACCCGGCTCGCACCGGATCAGCTGGCGGTCGTCCTCGACAGTGTCGGCACTGCCATCGACGCGATCGGCGGCGGTTTCACCATGCCGTACACCACACTCGCCGCGACCGCCGCGCTCACTGCCTGAGCACCAGACCGCGGTGGCGCGAAGATTGCGGGCAGAGCGGGCACCGGCCGGCTCGTCGAGGGCCTCGGCCGAGCCGTCCGTATCAACGGATGCCGTACTCGGCAAGCGCATCCAGTAGTGCGCGCGGCCGCTGGTCGGCCGGCCCGGGTTCCACCAGAGTGACCGCACAACCCAGTTCGGCGGCAGCGCCGTCGGCCTCGGCACTGTCACCGATCATCAGTACCTCACCGGGCACGATACCGATACGGTGACAGGCGATTTCGAAGAGCCGCGGGTCGGGTTTCACCGCACCTTCGGCATACGACAGGACGAATTCGTTCACCTGCTCGGCGACCCCGGCATGTTTGAACACCGGCCGGATATCCCAGGCGATATTGCTCACCACGGCGATCGGCAACCCGGCCGCGGCCACTGCGGTCAGGGCGGCCTCTGTATCCGGGAACGGCCGCCATGCCTCCGCCGACAGCAGTTGTTCGTACAGATATTCCGGATTACCGACCCCGGACCCACGCAGCACTGCCAGATACAGATCCCGATGCAGCGGCGGATCCAGGTCCCGCCGTTCCCATTCGTCGCGCAACCGCTCCGGCAGACCGCCCGGCCCACCGACCGGCGCCGTCATCCGCCGCATCACCTCGGCCTGAGCCTCGCCTGCCAAGGCGTCACCATCATCGCCCACCAGCTCGTCCAGTACCGGCTCGAATCGGAAGAGAGTACCGGAGAAATCGAACAGCACACCGCGGATAGTCATACGGCCAGGTTACGGAGGATCCCCGGCGGCGGCCTATCACTTCACCACAGCCGACATCACCAGGTGGGCGGGCGCTCTGCCAGGTGGACAGCGCAATCGTGTTCCCGCACAGCGCATTGCCGACGTGGGCGAGGCTCGTGAATCCTCGTCACTGCTGGGATCACTCGCACCGCATACTCGCCGCCACTGTGGTAAATCCATCGGTGTGGTGGTTTCGAATCGGCTGAGAACGCCGTAGGACCGTTTGCCGACGGCACATGTACTGCGCCCCCGAACTGACAGAGAGCGGGCACGGCAGCAGAAGCGCCAGAATTCGAAGCCACCGACCGGTTCCGTGGTTTCCCGACCCCGCCGCCGTCGAATGCCTCGACATTCCCTGTCGACCAGTGCAGTGAAAGGTGAACCGCAACATGACCAGCTCGACGCGCGTCAGCTCCGACGAATCCCGGCAACCGGCGGCCCCCATGATCACCGGTGCCGAATCCGTAGCCCGCGCTTTGGCGGATCGGGGAATTTCCACCGTCTTCGCCTACCCGGGAACCTCCGAGCTCGCGCTGAGCGCGGCCATCGCCGAGCGCGACGGTCTCAGGCTGATCAACGCACGCGGTGACAAAGAGGCCGCGTTCATGGCGGCGGGCGGCAACTTTCCGGGCCCGGCGAAGTGCGCTGCAATTCTGCACGGTGCCCGTGGTTTGACCAACGCCCTCGGCGCCTCAGCGGATGTCCGACGCAGTGAGATACCGGTGCTCTATATGGTCGGTATGCCGTCGCGGTCATCGGCCCGGTATCTCCCCCCGCACGCCGAGCCCGATCTCATCGCCGCCGCCGGCGCCTTCGCGAAAGCCGCCTTCGATACCTCGACGCCGAGCTCGCCCGACCCGCAGGCGTTTCTGAAGGTCGTCACCCAGGCGCTCGATACTTTGGCCGAGGCTCCCTACGGCCCCGTCCTGCTCGGCCTGCCGCAAGACCTCTTGGTCGGCCGGTTCGTTCCTGCCGATATGCGGGCCGATCCGGGATCGGCACGACCGGCCGACGCATCGCTGGAGACCACCGCAGCGGTGACCCTGGCATCCGCGGCGCAGCGTCCGGTGATCCTGGTCGAGGACTACCTGTTGCGGGATCCGAGCGCCGAGTCGGAGCTCGCCGCGTTCGCCGCTGCCTTGGGCGCACCCGTACTTCAGACGGCCTACCAGCGTGGGCCGATGCTCTTCCAGCAGGTACGAGCGGAAACCGTACCGTCGTTCATCGGTCCCTACGAACCCACCGATTCGGAACATCGGCACCTACTCGACTCCGCCGATCTTCTCGTCACGGTGGAGGACCGGAATATGTACCCCCGGGTCGTGGGCCCGCTGCCTGCATGCCGCAAGATCGCTCTCACAAGCAATATCGCGGCGACCACGAAGAACGGTTACCTCACCTCCGAGGATGTGCTGGTGCCCGGAAACGTACGCATATCGATGCGCGCGATCACCGATCAACTCGGCAACCGCAGCGACCACACAGAGGAAGCCGCCGGAGCCGAGGGCCGTCCATCGATCCCGAACCCGGGCGCAGCCGACCCGAAATGCTCCGCGGGCGCCGTCGAACTGGTGCGCGCCCTCGGCCGTGGACTCGAGTCGGTCGGTGATCCGGTTGTCGTGGACGACAGCCTCATGTTCGGCGGCCTGGTGGCACGTAATTATCAGCACCTTCCCCTCGGCGTGCAGGTCTTCGGTAGCCACGGCGCTTTTGTCGGGGGTGGGTTGCCGACCTCGGTCGGTCTTGCCGTCACCTCCCCGGACCTGCATGTTCTGACCACCCTGGGCGACCACGGATTCACCAACGGCCTGCAGGCTCTGGCAGCTGCCAGCGAGCACGACGCCCCGCTCGTCGTCTTGGTGTGCAACAACGGTGCCAGTGTCTGCCTCGGCAAACAAGCGGACTTCGACGGACTCGGGGAGAACGTCCTGCCGTTGGACAACATCGCCGAGATGAGCTATTCCGCAATCGCTTCCGGATTCGGACTGTCGAGTTCGGTTGTCGTATGGCCGGATGAAACATCGGTGACAGAGAGTGTCGTGGCAGCGTCGGAAACGCTGACCGCAGAGATCGAGCGCGCGCTATCCGCGCGGCGCCCCCACCTGATCGAACTGGTCACGCCCAGCCGGACCGAGTTCTGGACGGGTGTGTGGCGGGTCGAGGGGATGGAGAGCGTCTTCCGGACACGCACCGGCGACGGGGCGTGAACCGACCGGCCGACGCCGCGCAGCCGCATGCGTGCCCTGCCCTGCCGCAAGAATTCGGCAGGGCAGGTGCGCACGCCCCCTGTCAAACGGTCAGTTCTCCCAAGGCATGGAGCAGGAAGGCATTTACGGCTTCGGTCGCCTCCAACTGAACCAGGTGCCCTGCACCGGGCACCTGCCGGACAGCGCGCAGGTCCGGCAGCGTCGCGCGCATGGTTTCGAGCGGATCGCGGCCGCTGAACCCCTCCATATCCGGGTCGTTCTCCCCGTACACGAAATACACCGGCGCGACAGGAGCGGCGTGCGCGTACTCGGCGGTGAGCTCCCAGTTGCGGTCGAGGGCGCGGTACCAATTCAGTCCGCCGGTGAAACCGGTGCGTTCGAATTCGGCAGCGAGGATGTCGAATTCCGCTTCGGGAAGCCACCGCCACGGGAATTGCGGGGCCTGCGGCAGCGCATCGATATAACGCATACCCGGCGGGTTCTGCCAGACATCGAGGTAGTGGTAGTCACCGCTCAGCGCGTAGTACACCCGGGACAGGAATTCGCGCGGCTGCGCGGCGAGATGGGCATCGGCGACGCCGGGTTCCTGGAAGTACTGCATATGGAGGAAGTGCCGTTCGGCCATTTTCGCCCAGTAATACCCGGGTGGTTTCGGCGAGCGCGGTGCGAACGGATTGTTCAGCACGACCAGGCCGCGTACCCGTTCCGGTGCCCGCATTCCGAGTTCCCACAGCAGGGCGGCGCCGAAATCGACACCCACGAATACCGCTCGTTCGGCGCCGATATCGTCGAGCAACGCCAGCAGATCGCCGATCACGGCCCGGTTGGTGTAGTCGTCGATTGCGGCGGGGGCGTCGGTGCGGCCGGCGCCGCGCAGGTCGGGAGCGATCGCCCGGTATCCGGCCGCCGACAGGGCGGCGAGCTGCCGGTGCCATACGTATCCGGTGTGCGGGAATCCGTGGCAGAAGATCACCGGATCGCCCTGCCCCTGTTCGGTGATGTGCATCCGCACACCCCCGGTATCGATGAACCGGTGTATCGGCGTCACGGAACCTCCCGAATACTAGAACGCGTTACATTTTCACGGTAACGTCCCGGGACTGTGAGCGGAACACCACACTCCCTGAAAAATCGAATCGCAGTCGTCACCGGTGCGAGTCGCGGTATCGGCAAAGGTATCGCGCTGGAACTCGGCGCGGCCGGCGCGACCGTATACGTCACCGGGCGATCGGAACAGCCCGGCAAGCTCCCGGGCACGGTGCACGAGACGGCCGCGCAGATCGACGAGCTGGGCGGCACCGGCATACCCGCCATCTGCGATCACGGCGACGACGAGGCCACAGCGGCCCTGTTCGAGCGCATCGGCACCGAACACGACCGGCTCGACGTCCTGGTCAACAACGTCTACAACTCCCCCGCCGCCGCCCGCTGGCTGGGCCGCAAATTCTGGGACGTACCACCGAAAGCCTGGGACGAGACGTTCCGAATCGGGGTGCGTTCCCATTACGTCGCAGCCGTGTACGCGGCACCGTTGCTGCTGAAAGCGGGCGGTCTCATCGTGAACGTGTCCTCCCCCGGCGCGCAGCGCGCCATGCACAACGCCGTCTACGGGATCGCAAAAACGGCACTGGACCGGATGACCGCCGATTTCGCCCGGGATCTCACCGATACCGAGGTCACGGCCGTATCGATCTGGCCGGGCCTGGTGGCCACCGAACTACTGCAGCTGGTGCCCGCCGATGACACGGGTAAACGCGTGGTGACCCTGCCGGGTGAGGGCAGCTTCGACCTGGACGAGGCCGAAACGCCCCGATTCGCGGGCCGAGCCGTAGTGGCGCTGGCCGCCGACCCCGACCGCAAGAAGCGAGCGGGTAATGCCTGGAAAGTGGCCGATCTGGCCGAGGACTACGGATTCACCGATATCGACGGACGGATACCCCGGACCGACTGACGATCAGGCGAACTTGATCTCCAGCCCGATCCCCAGAATCGCGATGAACCAGACCAGCCCGGTGAAGATGGTGATGCGGTTGAGGTTCTTCTCCGCAACGGTCGAACCGGACAGCGCCGACTGCGTCCCACCACCGAACAGGCTGGACAAACCTCCGCCCTTGGCGCGGTGCAACAGCACCATCAGCACCAGCAGCAGGCTGGTGACGATCAGGAGGATATCCAGGAACATCCGCATGCGGACAGTGTATCTATGCGCGCGGTTCGACCGACACCAGGTGGGTGAGCGTCTCGTCGTGAGCGAATTCCGCGACCGCGCGTTCACGCATCAGGTCCTGGGCGGTCAGCCGCACCTTGTGCTGCTGCATATGCTCCGACCAGGAGCGCACCACGAATGCCTCGACGTAGCGGTCCGCGGCGCCGACATCGCGGTACAGCCGCCATTCCATAGCACCGGTGCGCTGCCGGGACCGGCCCACGTAACTCATCGCGTCGAGGAATTCGGGAACCCGGCCCGCCGGTACGTCGTAGTCCTTGAGCACCAGCACCGGGCCGTCATCCGGTTCCGGTTCCACCACCAGCTCGGGTTCGGGCCAGTACGCATGCGGGGTCAGGTCGAAACCGGCCGCGAACTGGCGCATGGGCAGCCATATGGTACTGAGCGCGGCGAACCCGAGCAGCGCACCGGCGACCAGCAGGGCGGTGACCGCGCCGTAGGCGCCGGCGACCAGGCCCCACACCACCGAGCCGATCGCCTGGCCGGCCATGAAAACCAGCATGTACACCGACAGCCCACGCGCCCGCACCCACCCGGGGAGCAGTAGCTGCATGGTGGCGTTCATGGTCGAGAGTGTGAGCAGCCAGGCCGCGCCGGCGAATACCAGCAGGATCAGCACCAGCGCCTCGACCCGCAGCAGCGCGGTTCCGCAGCAGGCCACACCGAACACCAGCGCGGCGACGGCGACCTGCTGGGTGGGTGTGAGCAGCGCCCGCACCCGCGCCAGGCTCACCGCGCCGAGTACGGCCCCCACTCCGAGCGCGCCGAGCATAACGCCGTAACCGGAGGATCCCAGGCCCAGCTGATCGCGTGCGATCACAGGTAGCAGCGCCCACAACGCACTACCGGGAGCGACGAACAGCGCGGTGCGCAGCAACACCCGCCGGATGGCCGGTGCCGATTTGATGAACCGGGTCCCGGCCTGCAAGGCCGCCAGCGGGCGTTCGCTCGGGAATTCGCGCTCCACCTTCGGTCGCCGCCACAGCAGCAGCGCCCCGACGATGGCGCAGAAGGAAAAGGCGTTGAGAGTGAACACCAGCGCCGGCCCGGACAGCGCGACCAGCACGCCCGCGACCGCCGGACCCACTGCCCGGCCGATATTCATATTCATACTGCCCAGTGCCGCGGCGGACGGAATCTGGTCACGCGGGACCAATTCGGGCTGGATCGCCTGCCAGGAGGGCGCGACAACCGCCTGACCGCAGCCGAGTAAGAACAACAGTATGAGCAGCACCGAGGGAGTGGTGTGCCCGGTGGCAGTCGCGATTGCCAGGACCGCCGCCAGCACCGCCATGGTGGATTGCGCGCCGAGCAGCAGGCGCCGGCGGTCCAGCAGATCGGCGAGTACCCCGGACGGTATCGACAGGATCATCACCGGCAGCGTCGTCGCGGTCTGGACGAACGAAACCAGAGCCGCCGCATTGGGTCCGTCGACCAGCACCCACTGGGCGCCCACCATCTGCATCCAGGTACCGAGATTGGAGACCAGCTGGGCGATCCAAAGCGCCCGATAGACCGGGGATCGCAGCGGCGCCCAGGTAGAAACTGGTTTCGGCGCGGCTGTGGTCACTCGGGACAGCATAGCCGTGTGCTCTGAAAGGAAAGCCGCACGCTCACGCGGTGAGGCGGTCTTCCTCACTGATGAACCGGGTGGCGATCACACTCACCACCGCGGTGCTCACCAGATACCCGCAGGCCAGCCATGGTGCGCCACCGGCGGCCGCGATCAACGCCGTAACGATCATCGGCGTCAGCCCCGAAGCATAGATACCGGAGAACTGATAGACGAACGATAAACCCGTATACCGCACCTCGGGCGGATACAGTCCGGCGTACAAGGTGCCTTGCGCACCGTAGAAGAGCGCATGCGCCACCCCGAACACTGCGATGACGGCCACGGTGAAGACGACGATATTGCCGGTTTCGAAAAGCAGGAACACCGGATACACCAGCACCCCGTAGGCCGCGATCCCGGCAATGTACACCCGCCGCGGCCCGAAACGGTCGGTGAGCAGACCGGATACCGGGATGAGCGCGGCCATCACCACCGCTGCGACAGTGACCGCCAGCAGTACCGGCACCTGCTCGAAACCCAGCTGAACGGTTGCGAAGCTGATCGCGAAAACACCCCACGTGTTGAACGCCGCGCCCTCACCCCAGCGGGACAGCAACCCCAAGACGGTATTACGCCGGGAACGAGCGCTGCGGAACAACTCGACCACCGGCACTTTCGAGATCCGGTTCAGCCGATCCACCTCACGGAAGGCCGGCGTCTCATCGATCTTCAGCCGGACCACCAGCCCGATCAGCACCAGCACCACACTGGCGCCGAACGCGATCCGCCATCCGTAAGCCAGAAACGCGTCTTCGCTCAACACCGTGCGCAGCAGCGCAAAGACCCCGGTGCCCAGCGCCAGGCCGAGTGCCAGCCCGACCTGCGGGTAGCTACCGAACAATCCCACTTTCCGGCGGGGGCTGTGCTCGACGGCCAGCAGTACCGCACCGGCCCATTCCCCGCCCAGCGCGAACCCCTGCAGCATCCGCAACGCCAGCAACAGGATCGGCGCGGCAACACCGATCGCGGCGGCGGTGGGCAGTACGCCCATCAGGGCCGTGGATCCGCCCATGATGGCCATCGTCAATGCGAGCGTACGTTTGCGGCCGATCCGGTCACCGATATGCCCGAACACGAGACCGCCCACCGGACGCATCAGGAAACCCACAGCGAAGGTCGCGAACGACAGCATGGTTCCGACGAATGCACTGCTGCTCGGGAAGAACAGTTTGTCGAAAACAATGCCCGCCGCGGTGGAGTAGAGGAAGAAGTCGTACCACTCGACAGTGGTTCCGATCAGGCTCGCGGCAACCGCTTTCCGGGTGTCGCCGGCGGCCAGTCCGCCCGCGTCTTCCTCGGCCGGAACCGCGGGCTCGTCCGCGCGGGCGGGCACCGCCGCGATTTCCGGCAACGACATGGTGCCCCCTTCGGTACGGCATCGACTCGACCGGTGAGGTTATGGCGGCACGGCGAGTGCCGGCAGGGTTGGAATCAGCGCGATTCGAGGACGGATAAACCCCCGATGTCGCCGCACGGGCCACCGGCACGCGCCGGGTAACATCGGCGGCATGCCCGGACGACTGCTCCGATTCGGTGCGGCCCTCGCCCTCACCCTGCTGGCTGCCACGGCCTGCTCGAACGATGAGGAGCCCGAGCCCGCGGCGCCCGATTCGACGCCGATGGGCCACACCTATATCTCCACCGAGGTCACCGGCACAGCGATCCCGGGTGGTGGACCGCTCACCCTGGTTTTCGCCGACGGCCGGATCACCGCCGACGCCGGCTGCAACAAGCACAGTGGTGCGGTGGATCTACACGATCATGTTCTGCACGTTTCCGAACTGGCCAGCACCCTCGCCGGCTGCCCCGGTGAACGCGCCGGCTCCGATACCTGGGTCGGCGAACTACTGCGCGGCGAGCCGACCTGGGAACTCGACGGCAACCGGCTGACACTGACCGGCAAGAACTCGACGGTGGCGCTCACGGACAAGAAAGTGGTGCAACCGGACCGGCCGATCCGTGGCACCGAATGGATCGTCACCACGCTGCTCACCCCGCAAGCGCAGGTATCGTCCCGCACGATCGAGGAAGTGCGGCCCAACCTCACCATCGCCGAAGACGGCGGTCTCACCGGGTTCGCCGGCTGCAATCGGCTGACGGGGCGCGCAGAGGTCACCGAGACCCCGGCCGGCGCCGACATCGCGTTCACCGCGGCCACCACTCGCATGATGTGCACGCCCGAGGTCATGGAAGTGGAACAGGCAGTGCTGGCTGCCCTGGACGGCACCGCGCAGGCCACCGTCGACGCCGATACCCTCACCCTGCACAACACCAACGGCCACGGCCTGACACTGCGCGCCCGGTAGGTCGACTGCCGGGTCGGCTCGTACGAGGCAGGGGTCGCGCCTCCGCAACCGCCGCGGCCGCGGCTACGAGCTGAACACCACGCTCTCGAATGCCCGGGTTTCCGCGTCCATGGGCACACCCTCGCAGTTGGGCCCGGGAAACGCGGCCACGTGCATACCGGTGTCGTTGGCGAGAACTCCGGCCGCGCCCGGTGTGTTGTAGCAACGGTCGGGGTCGAGATCGTCGAGCACGGCCGGGCCGCCGATCTGTGACCGATAGGAGAATTCCCCGGGCGTCGCGTGAGCGGGGAACGGAACGGTCACTGTGATCGCGGCGCCGACCGCGAAGGCACCTACGGTTTCGACGATATATCGCACTCAGCTGGTCCTTTCGCTCGGCATTGCGGGCTGGCCGCTTCCGGCACCGCAGTATTCCGCACCCACAGCCGGATCCCCGGTAACCGAGCGGCACCCGCCCGTCGATGGGCTCGTCGCGCCGGCTGGGCTGATGTCACCGTGCTCGGTGTGTTGGAGCGACGGCCGGGATCGAGATCGTCGAGGACGGCCGGACCGCTGGTCTGGGCGCGATAGGCGAATTCCCCGGATGCGGCACGAGCGGCAAGCGGAACGGTCGAGGTGATCGGCGGCGGTGAACCGGAAAACCCCGGGCGCGCGGCGCAGCCGGGGTATCAGGTCCGGCCCGGGACGTCCTACTGGTAGAGAGCAGGAATGAGGAAACGTTGGAGGAGCTGAGCTTCCGTTTCGGCGTCGGCCGGCCACAGCAGCAGTGACAACACCGACCGGATGAACCAGACGCCGGTGAGCGGATCGTCCGGGCGCGTACCCAGCATGTCGGAAACGATACCGATCAGGGCCGGCGATTCCGCGAAGGTCATTACCGAACGGGGTCCGTGCTGCGAGGCGAGAAACGCGACGACGATCGGATCGGAACGCACCTCACGCAGTGTGACGGTGAGTGCAGCGAACACACGATCGGGGCCGGCAAGATCACCGAGAGCCGATTCGACCACTCCGGCGATACGGTTCGCCGCGCGAGCGAGGACGGTCTCGCGCAGATGGATTACGCCACCGGTATGACGGTAGACGGTGGCGCGCGAGCAGTGCGCGTGGCGCGCGACCGTATCGACGTCGAGACCGTCGAAACCTCGCCGCGTGATCAGGTCCGCGACCGCGGCGTAGATGTGGTCGGCCGCGGTGTCGTGGCGGTCCGCACCGAGCAGCCAGTCTCGCGCCATAGCCTCAGTATGAGACATTCGCTGCGTCGAAGATTCCGATATTGCCCAGTTCATCTCCATGGACTGCGACAGCATGCGTCGGCATGACCGCCCGAGGTGTATCGACTTCAGTCGCAGATCTTGTTCCGGCGCTACCTGAGGACAACTGTGGAGGCGGGGGTACCGCGCCGGCGGCCGATGGTCGCCGGGCCGCCGGTACTTCGGAGCGGTGTACGCCCGCCTTCGGTTGCCACCCGGTACTCGAAACCGGCAGTGCCTCGGATTGCGAATGGAGATCGGATGTCGACCACCGAATTGCTCGATCCCCATGCCGGTGTCCGGTCGTGGACGCAGCGCCGGACGCTTGTCGTGTCCTGCCTTGCCGTCACCTTGGTGATCGCGTCGATGGCCGCCCTGTATACCTCGTTGGCGCAGATCTCGATCGCCACGGGCGCGGATCACACCCAGGCGACCTGGATCGTCGACGGGTACACCCTCGCCTTGGCTTGCCTGGTTCTGCCCGCCGGCGCCTTGGGCGACCGCTACGGCCGGCGCCGGCTGCTCGTCAGCGGGCTGCTCGTGTTCGCGGCCGCCTCGATGATCCCCACGGTCACGTCGTCGGTCGACTGGATCATCGGCGCTCGCATACTCGCCGGTATCGGTGCAGCGCTGGTGATGCCGTCCACCCTGTCCATGATCACCACCGCATTTCCGCCAGGTGCCTCGGGGCGGGCGGTCGGGGTATGGGCCGGGGCCGCCGGCTCCGGCGGTCTGCTCGGTCTGATCGGTTCCGGGCTGCTGTTGCAGTGGTGGTCGTGGCAGTCCATCTTCATCGGCATGGCTGCCGCCGCGGTGGTCCTGGCCGCCGCGGGGTTCACCCTCACCGAATCCCGCAGTACCGCGCCGACCGGGCTGGACCCGTTCGGTGCGTTGACCGGGGTCACCGCGATCGCACTACTGGTCTGGTCATTGATCTCGGTTGCCGACCGCGGATGGAGCGATCCCTACATTCTGGCCGGTCTGGCGGGCGCCGCGCTCGCGACCGAGCTGTTCATCCTGACCGAACTCCGCGTCCGGTATCCCATGCTGGATTTGCGGCTGTTCGCACGGCGCGGTTTCGGCTGCGGCGCCGCATCGCTGGCCGTCCAGTTCCTCGTCACCTTCGGACTGTTCATGATCGTTGTCCAGTATCTGCAGTTGATCATGGGCTACAGCCCCCTGCACGCCGCCGTCGCAGTTCTGCCCATGGGGATCGCCGTCGTCGGACTGTCGGTACTGTCGTCCCGGCTCACCGCCCGCTACGGACTCAGGCTGCCCACGATCGCCGGCCTGACCGTTCTCGCCACCGGCCTGCTGCTCCTGACCCGCCTGACAACCGAATCCGGTTATCCCGGTGTGCTGATCCCGTTGTCCATCGTGGGCATCGGGATCGGCCTGGCCGCGGCACCGGCCACCACCGCGATCATGACCGACGCCGATATCGATATGCACAGCGTCGCCGCCGCGGTCAACGACGCCGCGCGCGAGATCGGCGCGGCCATCGGTATCGCCGTCGCCGGCACCGTCCTGGCCACCGGCTACGGCGCCAGTATCGCCCCCAGCCTGCCGCAACTGCCCGCACCGGCTCGCGAGCCCGTCGCGCACTCCCTCGCCGCCACCACCCAGCTCGCCGAGCAGGCCGGCCCGCAAGCGCAACCACTGCTCGACCTCGCCCGGGCCGCCTTCCTCGACGGCTTGCACCAGACGGTGTTCGTCCTCGCGGTCATCAGTCTCGTTGCCGCTGCCGTCTTCGTTTTCTGGGCACCCGGACCGCCCGAAACACCGAGGCCCGCCGGGACGGTACCCGGCGGGCCTCGAATCCTTCACCTGCTCAGGGCAGTGGACCACCCGCGGCGATCGCGGAAAGCGTGGCGAATTCGTCGCCCTTGAGCGAAGCTCCGCCCACCAGCGCACCGTCGATATCGGTCTGTTTGCTCAGCTCACCGACATTCTTGGCGTTCACCGAACCGCCGTAGAGCACCCGGACGGTTTCGGCAACCTCGGGTCCGGCCAACTGCGCGAGCTCGCCACGGATGGCGCCGCACACCTCCTGCGCATCGGCCGGTGTGGCGACCTTTCCGGTGCCGATCGCCCATACCGGTTCGTAGGCGATGACAACCTTCGCGATCTCCTCGGGCTTCAGGCCCTTCAGCGAACCCCGCAACTGCTCGAGGTTGTATTCGACGTGGGTGCCCGCCTCGCGGACGTTGAGCCCCTCACCGATGCAGACGATCGGGGTGACCCCGTGCTTCAGTGCCTGCTTCGCCTTGGCGAGCACCGTGGCATCATCCTCGTTGTGGTACTGGCGGCGCTCGGAGTGCCCGACCACCGCGAACCGGCACCCCAGCTTGGCCAGCATGGCCGCGCTGACCTCACCTGTGTAGGCGCCGGATTCGTGTACCGAAACGTCCTGCGCACCATAGGTGATCCGCAGTTTGTCGCCTTCGATCAGCGTCTGCACGCTGCGGAGATCGACGAACGGCGGAATCACCGTCACATCGACCTTGTCGAAGTACTTGTCCGGCAGCGCGAACGCGATCTTCTGCACCAGAGCAATGGCCTCGAGGTGATTGAGGTTCATCTTCCAGTTGCCCGCGATCAGCGGTTTCCGAGCCATCACGCGTCCTCCGCATCGTCGAGCACGCTGATGCCGGGCAGCGTCTTACCTTCCAGGGATTCCAGCGAGGCACCGCCACCGGTGGAGATATGCGAGAAATCGCTCTCCGGGATACCGAGCGCCCGCACGGCCGCCGCCGAATCGCCACCACCGACAACGGTGAACGCGCCCTTACCGGTGGCCGTGGCGATGGCTTCGGCAACGCCACGGGTACCTGCCGCGAACTTGTCGAACTCGAATACGCCCATCGGGCCGTTCCAGAACACCGTGCGCGCCTCGGTGAGCAGTGCGGCGAAACGCTGCACCGATTCCGGGCCGATATCCAGGCCCAGCCAGCCATCCGGGATCTCGTGGCACGGCACGACCTTCGTTTCCGCGTCCGCGGCGAAGGAATCGGCGACCACGATATCGCGCGGCAGATGGATGACATCGGCGTAACGGTCGAGCAACTGCTTACAGGTATCGATCATCTCCTCCTGCCGCAGCGAAGATCCGACGGACAGACCCTGCGCGGCCAGGAAGGTGAAGCACATCCCGCCGCCGATAACCAAGGTGTCGACCTTGGGGGCCAGCGCCTCGATCACGGCCAGTTTGTCCGATACCTTCGACCCGCCGAGCACCACCGCGTAGGGGCGGTCGGTGGATTCGGTGAGCTTGGCAAGCACGTCGGCCTCCGCGGCGACCAGTGTGCCCGCATAGTGCGGCAGCAGTTTCGCCACGTCGTATACCGACGCCTGCTTCCGGTGGACCACACCGAAACCGTCGGAGACGAACGCACCGTCGTCGCCGACCAGTTCCACCAGCGCAGCGGCCAGTTTCGCGCGGTCGCCGTCGTCCTTGCTGGTCTCGCGTGGATCGAAACGGATGTTCTCCAGCAGCAGCACATCGCCGTCGGTGAGGCCTTCGGACCTCGCGAGCGCGTCCTGGCCCACCACATCACCGGCGAGCTGCACATTGCGACCCAGTTCGGCGGCCAAACGGGTAGCCACCGGAGCCAGCGACAGCGCCGGATCCGGGGCGCCCTTCGGGCGACCGAGATGCGCGGTGACGACAACCTTCGCACCGGCTTCCACCAGTGCGCGGATGGTCGGCACCGAGGCGATGATCCGGCCCGGATCGGTGATCTCGCCGTTGTCGAGGGGAACGTTGAGGTCGGAGCGCACCAGTACGCCGCGTCCCTCGACGCCCTCGGCGAGGAGATCGTCCAGAGTTTTGATGCTCACGCCGGTCCTAGAGGGATTTGCCGACGAGGCCGATGAGGTCGGCGAGGCGATTGGAGTAGCCCCACTCGTTGTCGTACCAGGAGTAGACCTTCACCTGGTCGTCGATGACCTTGGTCAGCGGCGCGTCGTAGATCGAGGAATGCGGATCGGTGACGATATCGCTGGAGACGAGCGGGTCCACGTTGTACTTCAGGATGCCCTTCAGCGGACCGTCGGCGGCCGTCTTGAACGCCGCGTTGATCTCGTCTACCGTCGCCTTCTTCGCCAGATCCGCGGTCAGGTCGGTGATCGAACCGGTGGGAATCGGCACCCGCAGCGAATAGCCGTCGAGCTTGCCGTTGAGCTCCGGCAGCACCAGGCCGATGGCCTTGGCCGCACCGGTACCGGTCGGCACGATGTTCACTGCGGCGGCGCGGGCGCGACGCAGATCCTTGTGCGGGCCGTCCTGCAGGTTCTGGTCCTGCGTGTAGGCGTGGATGGTGGTCATCAGACCCTTGACGATGCCGAACTCGTCGTTCAGTACTTTCGCCAGCGGGCCCAGGCAGTTGGTGGTGCAGGACGCGTTGGAGATGATGTTCTGGCTGCCGTCGTACTTGTCGTCGTTGACACCCATCACGATGGTGATGTCCTCGCCCTTGGCGGGCGCGGAGATGATGACCTTCTTGGCACCGGCGGCCAGGTGCCCCTTGGCCTTGGTGGCGTCGGTGAAGATACCGGTGGACTCGACGACGACGTCCACGCCCAGATCGCCCCACGGCAGGGCCGCCGGGCCCTCCTTGATGGCCAGCGCCTTGATGCGCTGGTCGCCGACCACAATGGTGTCCTCGCCGTCCAGCGAGACATCCTCGGGCAGCCGGCCGAGGATCGAATCGTATTTGAGCAGGGTGGCCAGAGTCGCGTTGTCGGTGAGGTCGTTGACCGCCACGATCTCGATATCGGTGGTGCCGAGCGCTTTCTGCGCCTCCACCGCCCGGAAGAAGTTACGTCCGATACGACCGAAGCCGTTGATACCTACCCGGACAGTCACGTTTCTCGCTCCTCAGCAGTCAAGCGGATGATTCCGACGCCACCCACACTAATGCCTTCGGGTCATCTGGCCGACACACCCCTGGAGTTCGTGAGCACTGCCTATCCGGGCGCACACGGGCCTCGGCAGCCACGGAAGCCGCCCACGTGTCCCGACGCACGGGGCCGGCGACCGAGCGCCGCACTGCCGAGATCCCATCTCACTGCGGCCACTGTCCTGGTTCCGGCGGTGGTGACGGTTGTGGTGGGTGCCCTCGGCGCCGCCGTCTCAGTCCGCTGCACCTACGGGTGCAGCGGACACCTCGGCGAGCTCCGTAAAACACTGGCAACCCGGACCGCCGCACTGCAGGATGGGTGGGGATGTCCAGCACCCCGCTCCCCGAATCCGGGCCCGACGTCCGTCCGGCCACACCCGCCGATCTCCCCCGCGCCACGAGAAGTCTCACCCGAGCCTTCGCCGACTACCCCTGGACCCGGCACACCATCGCCGCCGACGAACACGAACGCCGGCTCGCCGAGTTCCAGGAGCTCTTCCTCACCCGCATCGGACTACCCCACGGCAGGGTGTGGGTCGCCGACGACGGTGACGCGGTCGCCGTCTGGACCACTCCCGCCACCGACGCCGGCGCGGTATTCACCGAACTCGCCCCCCGCTTCACCGAACTGGCCGGTGATCGCGCCGAGGCGCATGCAGCGGCGGAGACGGCAATGCAGCCACACCGCCCGGTCGAGCCCGTCTGGTTTCTCGGCACCGTGGGCGTCGACCCCACTCGCCGGGGCAGTGGACTCGGCCGAGCGGTTATCGAGCCCGGCCTGGCCGCTGCCGAGCGCGAGGGGGTCGGTGCGTTCCTGGAGACGTCGACCGCGGAGAACGTGCGCTTCTACGAACACCTCGGTTTCCACGTGACCGCGGAAGTCGTAATCCCGGACGGCGGCCCTCTGACCTGGTCCATGCTCCGCCGGCCTTAGCCGTTCCGGCCCCGCTGGGCCGAGTGGCCGGCTCCGGGAACCGGCCGACGCGCCGCTGATCCGCCGGTGTTCCGACCGCACAACAGTGCGTGGACCAGCGAGCAGATCCGATCGCCGTCGCGATCGTCCGCGTCGAGCCACGTTCTCGGGCGACCGCACCACGTCGGCCGACGGGAGAGGTGCCGATCGCGACGAGCATGCCGGGCAGGAACCGCCACCCGGTGCCGGCGCCGCACCATGTCATGGGCGCCAAGGTGTAACCGCGGCACGCTCCCGGCTCCCGGTCCATGACGTGTGGCGGCTCAGGCGTCGTCGAGCAACTCCGCCGTGACCGCCGATTCGGTATCCGGCACGCCGAGTTCCTTGGCTCGCCGATCGGCCATGGACAGCAGCCGCCGGATACGACCGGCCACCGCATCCTTGGTCATCGGCGGGTCGGCGAGCTGGCCGAGTTCTTCGAGGGAGGCCTGCCGATGCTCGACACGCAGCTTTCCCGCCGCCGCCAGATGGTCCGGAACATCCTCACCGAGCAGTTCCAGCGCACGTTCCACCCGCGCCGCCGCTGCGACCGCGGCACGCGCCGAACGCCGCAGGTTGGCGTCGTCGAAGTTGGCGAGCCGGTTGGCGGTGGCGCGGACCTCGCGCCGCATCCGGCGCTCCTCCCAGGTGAGCCGGGTGTCCTGGGCGCCCATCCGGGTGAGCAACGCACCGATCGCTTCACCGTCGCGGACCACGACCCGGTCGGTGCCACGCACTTCCCGCGCTTTCGCCGATATGCCGAGCCGCCGCGCGGCGCCCACCAGCGCCAACGCCGCCTCCGGGCCGGGGCAACTCACCTCGAGTGCCGAGGAACGGCCGGGTTCGGTGAGCGAGCCGTGAGCCAGGAAGGCGCCGCGCCATGCGGCTTCGGCATCCGCGACACTGCCGCCGACGACCTGGGCGGGTAGTCCGCGCACGGGCCGGCCGCGTACATCCAGCAACCCGGTCTGGCGCGCGAGGGCTTCGCCCTCCTTCGCGACCCGGACCACGTACCGGGAGGATTTGCGCAGGCCACCGGCACTGAGCACATGCACATCCGACCCGTATCCGTAGAGCTCGAAGATCTCCCGCCGCAGCCGCCGCGCGATGGAGCCCATATCGACTTCGGCTTCGACGATCACCCGCCCGCCGACGATATGCAGACCGCCGGCGAAACGCAGCAGGGCGGACAGTTCGGCTTTACGCGCACTCACCTGTGTTACCGCGAGCCGGCTCAGCTCGTCTTTCACTTCAGCTGTCATCGCCACGAAAAGTGCTCCTTTCCACCCAACCCGGACCGCACATCCTGACCCATGTGCCGTCCCTCGACTCGAAGCCCCGGCACCGCCGGCCGGGGCTCGCGGATCAGTTGATCCAGTGCGGCGGCGAGCTTTCCGGCATCGTGCCGGGCCGTTCCCGCGTCGGCGACATCGGAAAAGACTACTCGTGCCCGCAGTTGCCCGGCCGCTCTGGCCACATGTTCACGCTCGCGGCCCTCCGGAACGCACCCGGAATCGACCAGAACCTCGTCGACCGCGAAATCCGGTGCGTGCTGGGACAATACATGCAGATGGCGTTCGGCGGAGAAACCCGCCGTCTCACCGGGTTGTGCGACCAGATTCAGAATCAGCACCTTACGCGCCCGGGTGCGGACCAGCGCATCGCGCAGGCCGGGCACCAGCAGGTGCGGGATGACACTGGTGAACCACGATCCGGGTCCCAGGACCACCGCATCCGCTCCTTCGATGGCGGCGGCGGCCTCGGCGCAGGCGGGCGGGTCGGCGGGCAGCAACCGCACCCGGCGCACCTTGCCGGGGGTCGTGGCCACAGCCACCTGACCGCGAATACAGCGGCTCACCCGCGGGTCGGTCTCCAAACCCGAAACATCGGCCTCGATATCGAGCGGGAGGGTCGACATGGGCAGTACCCGGCCACTGATACCGAGCAGCTCACCGACCTTGTCCAGGGCGGCCACCGGATCACCCAGCACCTCGGTGAGACCGGCCAGCAGCAGATTCCCGACCGAGTGCCCGGCCAGCGCACCGGTCCCGCCGAATCGGTGCTGCACGGTCCGGGTGAGGACACCGTCGGCGTCGGCCGCCAGCGCCGCGAGGGCCATCCGCAGGTCGCCGGGCGGCGGAACCCCGAGTTCCCTGCGCAGCCGACCGGAGGAGCCACCGTCATCGGCAACGGTGACCACTGCGCTGACCCGCCGGGTGAGCCGGCGTACCGCAGACAGGGTGGCGTAGAGACCGTGACCGCCGCCGAGTGCGACGACTTCGGGACCGTGGCGAGTTCCGGGACCGGTATCGGGGCCGTTCACTCGCGCCCCAGATCTCGGTGCAATACCCGCACCGTATCGACAGAACCGTCCGCATCGTTATCGATGCTGCGGCCCGCCAGCTGCCCGAGGGCCTCGGCGATCGCGACACTGCGATGTCTGCCGCCGGTACAGCCCACTGCGACGGTCATGTATCGCTTCCCCTCTTGGCGGTAACCCTGGGTGGTCAGCTCGATCAGGTGCCCGCAGGTCTGCAGATAGTCCTCGGCGCCCGGACGCGACAGCACATAGTCACTGACCACCGCTTCCTGACCGGTGTGCTGCCGAAGTTCTGGTACCCAGTGCGGGTTGGGCAGGAAACGCACATCCAGCACCATGTCCGCGTCCAGCGGGACACCGTACTTGAATCCGAACGATTGCACGGTCAGCTGCAGTGCGGCGGGCGTGCCGCCGCCGTAGACCTCTTCCAGTTTCCGGTGCAACTGGTGGATCGACAGCTCCGTGGTGTCGATGACCACATCGGCGGCGGCCTTCACACCGGCGAGCCGGACGCGTTCGGCGGCGATCCCGGCCGACAGGGTCCCGTCGGCGCTGTCGTTCTGCAGCGGGTGACGCCGCCGGGCGAACCCGAACCGGCGGATCAGCACATCGTCGGAGGCTTCCAAAAACAGGATCCGGGTGGGCACGCCGCGGGCGCGTAACTGGTCGGTGACCGCAGGGAGATCGCCGGTGAAAAAACGACTGCGCACATCCATCACGATCGCCAGCCGCCGGATGGGCGGATCCGCCGAGGCGCCGAGTTCGACCATCCGTCCGATCAGTTCCGGCGGCAGATTATCGGTGACATACCAGCCGAGATCCTCCATGACTCGCGCGGCTGTCCCCCGCCCGGCACCGGACAGCCCTGTCACCATCACGACCTCGACCGGGGTCCCCGAACCCGGTCCCCCGCCCGCCACCACTTTCGTACTGCTGTTCGATTCGACGCGAGTCATGTACCACCCGGATCTGTGTTCGGGAATGCGTTCGGTCACCCTGCTGCAACGTGCGCGCCCGGTCCCTGCCCCGGAGCGCCGAAACACGACCGCGGGGGCGCAGAAACAAACGTACGTGAACCGCGCCGGTCACCGCGCTGTTGTGCGTGCGCCGCGCCGGAGGCTATCGGTCGTGCAGGGCGGCCAGCACCGCCTCCGCGGTGGCCCGGCCGATACCGGGCACCTCGATGATCTCCTCCACGGTCGCCTCCTTCAGCCGCGCCACCGAGCCGAAATGCGTTACCAGCGCGGTACGCCGGGTGGCGCCGAGCCCACGCACCGAATCCAGCGCGGAAGCGGTCATCCGCCGGGACCGTTTACTGCGATGGAAGCTGATGGCGAAACGGTGGGCTTCGTCACGTACGCGTTGCAGCAGATAGAGCGCCTCACTGGTGCGCGGCAGGATCACCGGGTCGGGTTCGCCCGGCACCCAGACCTCTTCCAGCCGCTTCGCCAGCCCCACCACCGCGACATCGGTGATCCCGAGTTCGTCGAGTACCTCGGCCGCGGCCGCGACCTGCGGTGCGCCACCGTCGACGACGTACAGATTCGGCGGATAGGCGAACTTCCGGGGCCGGCCTGTCTTCGGATCGATTCCGGGCCGGGTGGTGATCTCCTCCTCCGCGAGGTCCTCCGCCCCGGGCGTGGCCTCGAACTCCGGGACCTCGACCGTCCCGGCGAGATCGGCCTGTTCGGTGGCATCACGCTCGCGGCGCAACCGCAGGAACCGGCGCCGAGTGACCTCGGCGATACTGGCGACATCATCGGACCGGCCCCCGCCGGCCGCCTCCCGGATCGCATAGTGCCGGTAATCGGATTTCTTGGGCAGGCCGTCCTCGAACACCACCAGCGAGGCCACCACATCGGTGCCCTGGACATGACTGATATCGACGCATTCGATCCGCAGCGGCGCGGTATCGAGGTCGAGGGCGTCCTGGATGTCCTGCAGCGCCACCGAACGCGAGGTCAGATCGCCGGCCCGGCGGAGTTTGTGCTGGGCGAGCGCCTCGGTGGCATTGCGAGCCACGGTTTCGGCGAGCGCCTTCTTGTCCCCGCGCTGCGGCACCCGTACCCGTACGGCGCTGCCCCGCAGTTGCGACAGCCAGCGCTGGACCTCATCGACATCGGCGGGCACCTCCGGCACCAGAACCTCGCGCGGTACAACCGCCGCCGGCCGGTCCCCGGCGGTCTGCGCGGCGATTGCGGCCTGCTCACCGTAGAACTGGGTCAGGAACTGTTCCACCAGCGCGGCGAGCTCTCCGTCCTGTTCCGGGGTATCGGCCGCGTCGCCGGATTTGTCCACCACCCAGCCGCGCTGGCCGCGCACCCGGCCGGCGCGTACGTGGAAGATCTGCACCGCGACCTCCAGATCGTCGCCGGCGAAAGCGATCACATCGGCATCGGTACCGTCGCCCAGCACCACGGCCTGTTTTTCCAGCGCCCGGCGCAGGGCCTGCACATCGTCACGGAGGCGAGCCGCAGTTTCGAAATCGAGGTCCCCGGACGCGGTGTGCATCCGGCGTTCCAATTCTTTGACCATCCGGTCGGTACGCCCGGCCAGGAAATCACAGAAATCGTCGACAATGCGCCGGTGCTCGTCCGCCGATACCCGGTCCACACAGGGCGCAGAACATTTATCGATATAACCGAGAAGACAGGGCCGGCCGATCTGACCGTGCCGTTTGAAAACCCCCGCCGAGCAGGTCCGGGCCGGGAAAACCCGTAGCAGCAGATCGAGGGTTTCCCGTATCGCCCACGCATGTGCATAGGGCCCGAAATAGCGGACCCCCTTCTTCCGCGCGCCCCGATAAACGAAAAGCCGCGGATATTCCTCGTTCAGAGTGACGGCCAGCACGGGATAGGATTTGTCGTCGCGGTAGCGGACATTGAATCGAGGATCGAATTCCTTGATCCAGTTGTATTCCAGCTGCAACGCTTCCACCTCGGTGGAAACCACGGTCCATTCCACACTCGCGGCGGTCGTGACCATCTGCCGCGTCCGCGGATGCAACGCGGCCACATCGGCGAAATACGAGTTGAGCCGATTACGGAGGCTTTTCGCCTTGCCGACGTAGATGACCTGCCCGTAGGAGTCACGGAATTTGTAGACACCGGGCTCGAGCGGAATACTGCCCGGCTGCGGCCGGTACGTCGCGGGATCTGCCACGTACTCAGCCTAGTGCGAGGCTACGACACCCCTGGCGGGCACCGGGACCGGCGGCCACCGCAACGGATCCGGCAGCACCCACCTCTTGTACCTCGGTGCCGCTGCTGGACAACGGCCTGCGCAAGCTCTCTCCGCGCAGACCGGCCTCATCGGCAGCCAAGGGCCCCGTTCAGGGCACGCAGACGAGCTCTCCGCCTTCTGGATGCAGGCTCGAGGCAGATCGTCCATGCGGCCACTGTCGCAGCAGCCCGGCGCCGACCGCGCGTCCCACGTACGGACCGACCCTCACTGCTCCTGCCGGAGTCACCAACCGACCCACGAACTTCATCCCCGAACGCCTCCTCCGTCGTTTCGATACCACCTCCAGCGGCAGCGGCACCACGCCACGCACGCGAAATACCATACGAGACCGCAGCTTTCGCATCAGCCGACCACCACTCATTTTATGCCGGAACACAATCCACGAACCCCACATCCACCGACCGAGACGCTTTTGCCGGCCCGGCCGTATCGACCGATGATTCCGGCCCATCGGTCACCGCGACCCGATACAGTTCCGAACATGCGCCCGACACGACGGATTCGGCCCGCACTGACCCTCGCGGGGCTACTCGTGGCCGCATCCCTCAGCGGATGCTCCGGCGAGTCCGACACCGCGGGCCCCTGCACTCCGGTGCCCAACGGCGCCGCCGCCACCGCCGCTCCCGGAACCGGCCCGGCGGCGCCGGCCTCCCGTGATCTCGCGACCAACCCGGAGATCGCCTCGGGCTACCGATCCGGTATGACTGCCGTGCGCACCACCGGTTACGCCGTATCCACCGCCAACTCGCATGCCACCCGCGCCGCCTGTGCGGTCCTGCGTGCCGGCGGTACCGCGGCGGATGCGCTGGTCACCGCCCAAACCGTGCTGGGCATCACCGAACCGCAGGCCTCAGGACTCGGCGGCGGGGCCTTCCTGCTGTATTACAACGCGGAGAACGAGACCGTCGAGGCCTACGACGGCCGCGAGACCGCACCGGCCGCCGCGACGGAGAACTATCTGCGCTGGATCAGCGATACCGACCACAGCGAACCGCGGCCGGATGCCCGAGCCAGCGGGCGCTCCATCGGGGTCCCGGGAGTGGTGCGCATGCTCGGGATGGTGCACGCCGAGCAGGGGCACACCGCCTGGCGCGAGCTGTTCGATCCTGCCATCGCACTCGCCGATCAGGGTTTCGAGATCAGTCCACGGCTGGCCGGGCAGATCGCCGAATCCGCGCCCGAGCTGGGCCGCGATCCGGCGGCAGCCGAATACTTCCTCGAACCGGACGGATCCCCCAAACCCGCCGGAACGGTCCTCACCAATCCGGCCCTGTCGAAAACCCTGAACACCCTGGCCACCGACGGCGCGGACACGTTCTACACCGGACCCATCGCGCAGGACATCGCCGCCGCCGCCGGCGCGGCCACCGGCGGACGTACCCCCGGTGCACTCACCGCAGCGGATCTGGCCGGCTACCGGGCAGTGAAGCGAGCACCGCTGTGCACCGGTTACCGGCAACACGAGATCTGCGGAATGCCCGGCCCCTCGTCCGGCGGCACTACCGTCGCCGCCACCCTCGGCATCCTGGAAAACTTCGATATCCCGGCCCTGCCGCCGGAACAGGTCGACCGCAACGGCGGGGTGCCACGCGCCGAGGCCGTCCATCTGATCGCGGAGGCCGAGCGGCTGGCCTACGCCGACCGCGACAAGTACATCGCCGACCCCGGCTATGTTCCGCCGCCGGGCGATTCCCCGGAAACATTGGTCGACCCGGACTATTTGCGCGAGCGGGCCGGTCTCATCGATCCGGGCCGCAGTATGGGCACCGCCCGCCCCGGCGACTTCGGACCTACCACACTGGGCGCCGGACCACAGACGCCCGAGCACGGCACCAGCCATATCTCGGTGGTCGATTCCTACGGCAATGCCGCCGCCATGACCACGACCGTGGAATCGGCGTTCGGCTCGTTCCATATGGTCGGCGGGTTCCTGTTGAACAACCAGCTCACCGATTTCTCTGCCGACCCGCTCGATGCCGCCGGTGTACCCGTGGCGAATCGGGTCGAACCGGGTAAACGCCCACGCAGCTCCATGAGCCCGACCCTGGTCTTCGAACCCGGCACCGGTACCGGGCCCGGCACTCTCACCCAGGTGGTCGGTTCACCGGGCGGTGCGGTGATCATCCAGTTCGTGGTGAAAACCTTGGTGGGCATGCTGGATTGGGGCCTGGATCCACAGCAGGCGGTCTCCGCCGTATCGTTCGGTGCCGCGAACACTCCGCTCACCGGCGTGGGTGGTGAGCATCCCGCGATCGACACACGTGACGACGGTGCCCACGATCCGCTCGTCACCGCCTTGCGCGAGCGTGGCCACCAGGTTTCGGTGGCACCGCAGACGAGCGGGCTCAGCGTCCTGAGCCGCGACGGTGAGAATTATTGGATCGGCGGTGCCGATCCACGGCGCGAAGGCGAGGTACTGGGCGGTACTCGCTGATTCGGTGACCCCCATGCCTGACTGATGCTTGCGGGTGTTCCCTGACCGCCGCAACTGTGAGGTACCTCGCCGAACCGAGCGGAAAGGTTGCCGACCGGTAGCGGATGTGCGATTTTGGGTACATAGCCCCGATGAGGTGGGCTTCCGGACGAGAGGGTCGTACCCGGCGTGCGACAAGACGACCCCACGGAGGTCGTCATGGCATTGGCATGGATCGTTCTCGTCGTATCCGGTGTGCTGGAAGCGGTGTGGGCCACCGCTCTGGGCAAAACGGAAGGCTTCTCCAAGTGGCCGCCCACTGTGCTGTTCCTCGTCGCGCTGGTTGCCAGCATGGGCGGACTCGCGTACGCAATGCGCGATCTTCCGGTGGGCACCGCCTACTCGGTGTGGGTGGGTATCGGAGCGGTACTCACCGTCGTCTATGCGATGGCCACCGGGGAAGAACCGGTGACGATCGGAAAGCTGGTCTTCCTGACGATGATTGTTTCCGGTGTGGTCGGGCTGAAGCTCGCCCACTGAATGTGCACCGGGTACCCGGACCGGCGCCACACCTCGCGCCGGTCCGGGTACTGCGGTCACAGACCGGGGTGATCTCGGCCGGCGCGCCGACCGACAGCGCCTGAGAATCAGGGGGCGCCGTTGTACTTCGTGCTGAGTTCGCGGAGCCGGTCCAAGGCGGCGGCGGCACGCTCACCATCGTTGGAGCGGATGGCCAGCATCGGGACGTAGTCGTCGTTCACCAGCTCCAGCCGGGCCCACGCCTTACGGTCCGGGAAGGAGAGGCCACGGATATGCTTCCATTCGAATTCACTGTCTCCCAGAACATTACGCACCACCACGCCGTTTTCTCCGGCGCGCACACGCGGTCTGGTGAGAAGCAGTACGGCGATGGCGCCGAAAATACCGATACATGCCATCGCGAACTGGTCCACGACCCGGAAATTCACTCCGGTGTAGTCCACCCGGAGGAACACCCCGAGCAGGACGAAGGCCACCACCAGGCAGACGGCCACGATGAACGCGGTCCGGCGCGCTTTACGCGGGCGCACCTCGAACTCCCATTCGGACGGCTGGTCCGTGGCCGGGCTCACGCTCCGCCGCAAAATACGCGCCACCGGCATAGTTCAGCCCGCCGCGCGCAGCCTGCGCAGGGTCAGGGCGGCATCCAGCGCGGCCGCGGCCGCCTGCTCGCCTTTGTTCTCCACCGAACCGGGCAGCCCGGCGCGATCCAACGCCTGCTGTTCGTTGTTCGTAGTGAGTACGCCGTTGGCGACCGGAGTGCTCTCGTCCAGCGAGACCCGGGTCAGGCCGGCGGTCACCGCATCGCACACATACTCGAAATGCGGGGTGCCGCCGCGGATCACCACACCGAGTGCGACCACCGCGTCATGCGTGCGGGCCAGTTCCTGCGCCAGGACCGGCAATTCCATCGCGCCGGCGCACCGGGCGACGGTGGTGTGCAGGACGCCCGCCGCCGCGGCCACGCGTTCGGCATTGGCCACGAGGGTGTCGCAGATCTCGGTATGCCAGCGCGAGGCGACAATGGCCAGGCGCAACCCTTGCGCGTCGGCAAGCGCGAACTCCGGTACGCCGGTACCGCTCATCGGTTTCCGCCTTTCGATCCGGATGCGGTCATTGCGCCGTCTCCCCCAGGTCCAGATCGTCCAGACCTACCAGGTCATGACCCATCCGGTCGCGTTTGGTGCGCAGATAGCGCAGGTTCTCGGCGTTGGCCCGTACCGGCATCGGCACGCGTTCGGTGATCCGCAGGCCATAACCGTCGAGCCCGACCCGTTTCGCCGGGTTGTTCGTGAGCAACCGCATCGACCGCAGCCCCAGATCGACCAGGATCTGGGCGCCGGTTCCGTAATCGCGGGCGTCGGCGGGCAGCCCGAGTTCGATATTGGCGTCGACGGTGTCGTGCCCGGAATCCTGCAGCTGATAGGCCTGCAGTTTATGCATCAGGCCGATCCCGCGACCCTCGTGCCCGCGCATGTAGAGCACCACACCGCGCCCTTCGGCGGCCACCATTTCCATGGCCGCGTCCAGTTGCGGGCCGCAATCGCAGCGCAGCGAACCGAAGACATCACCGGTGAGGCATTCCGAATGCACCCGGACCAGGACATCCTCGCCGTCGCCGATATCGCCGCGTACCAGCGCCACATGTTCGACATCGTCGTAGATGCTCTGGTAGCCGACCGCGGTGAACTCACCGTGTGCGGTCGGGATCCGTGCCTGCGCCACCCGCACCACATGCTTCTCGTGCTTACGCCGCCACGAGATCATCTCCGCGATGGAGATCAATGCCAGTTCGTGCTCGTCGGCGAAAACGCGCAGCTCATCGGTGCGGGCCATATGCCCGTCTTCCTTCTGGCTGACGATCTCGCAGATCACGCCCGCCGGACGCAGGCCCGCCATCCGGGCCAGGTCCACTGCGGCTTCGGTGTGACCGGGACGGCGCAGCACCCCTCCGTCCTTGGCCCGAAGCGGCACCACATGACCCGGCCGGGTGAAGTCGCCGGGTTTGGCGTCGCCGTCGGCGAGCAGCCGGACGGTGGTGGCACGATCGGCGCCGGAGATACCGGTCGTCACGCCTTCCCTGGCATCGACGGAGACGGTGTAGGCGGTCCCGTGCTTGTCCTGGTTCACCGCGTACATCGGCGGCAGGCCGAGACGGTCGCAATCATCGCCGGTGAGAGGTACGCAGATATACCCCGAGGTGTACCGGATCATGAACGCCACCAGCTCCGGGGTGGCTTTCTCGGCGGCGAAGATGAGGTCGCCCTCGTTCTCCCGGTCCTCGTCGTCGACCACGACGACCGGTTTACCGGCCGCGATATCGGCGACGGCGCGCTCGATGCTGTCGAACCTGGTCACGTCTGCAATGCTCCATCTCGATTGGTCGCTGATCACACTACTGGGTCCGTCCGGCCCGTCCGGGCGCGGCCGGAGGCATCAACCGCGCTGATGGAGGCGCTCGACGTACTTCGCGATCACATCGACTTCCAGGTTCATCACGGTCCCGGCAGCGGCGGTGCCGAGATCGGTCAGGCTCAGGGTGGTCGGGATGAGGGACACCTCGAACCAGTCGCGGGTGCCGTCGGCGGCCGGGGTCTCGGCGCGCCCGAGCCCGGACACGGTGAGCGAAATACCGTTCACCGTGATGGAGCCCTTCTCCACCA
Source organism: Nocardia speluncae NBRC 108251 (assembly GCF_001613245.1). GTDB lineage: Bacteria > Actinomycetota > Actinomycetes > Mycobacteriales > Mycobacteriaceae > Nocardia > Nocardia speluncae. The sequence continues at coordinate 615,559 of NZ_BDBZ01000002.1, forward strand.
CATATTTGGCGATCGCGTCGGGCAGCGAGATCCGGACGACCTCCCAGTTCTCCGCGGGTGTGCGGGTCAGGATGGTGCCGGTGCCGTCCACATGCCCCTGCACGATATGACCGCCGAGGCGACTGTTCACGGCGGCTGCCCGCTCGAGATTGACCTGCGCGCCGGGGCCGAGGCCGCCGATACTCGACCGGCTCAGCGTTTCGCCCATCACATCGACGGTGAACACGTCGTCGACGACATCGACCACGGTGAGGCACACCCCGTTGACCGCAATGGAATCGCCGTGCCCGGCATCGGAGGTGACCAGTTTGCCCCGGATGGTCAGCCGGGCGGCGTCGGTCAACTGTTCGCAGGCGACGATCTCACCCAGCTCCTCGACAATGCCTGTGAACATGCCTTCTCCCGTTCGCATCGGTGTTCCGCCTACGGAACGGCGCCAGCGGTACCGAATATTCCCGGTTCGCCGTCCAGAACCAGACTAGATGGCAGCCGGACCGGCGAACCATGGCCGCCCACTCGCCGGGACGTTGCCGCTCCGATCACGGACCGGTACGCCTCGGCCGAGCCGCCCTCTCGACCCCGGCCGGAAAATTTGCGGTCGGATGATCGTCGTCACAAGTTTCATGCCAGGCCGTGGGACCGCCCCGACTAGCGGCTACATGGTCTGGACCGGTTCCCGGTGATCCACCTTTGCCCGGCCGAGACCGCATCGAAACCGGAAATGTTCCTCGATTTGCACGCTCACACCGGCCGACGCAATATGGTGAGGTGATCGGTCCACCGCCCTCGACCACCCCGCGGCGCGGCCGGGCACGATATTCACCGATGACGGCCACCGCCGCGGAAGACCGTGCGCCACAAGCCTTCACGAACAACCGGATCGAATCACCAGAACGCGGCCGGAACATCAGGCCGCGGATCGTCGATCCGGTATCCCCCACCCCAGCAACAGAGTTGTCCGGGCATCGGATCCCGCGGTAACAGCACCCGGCGGATCCGCGCGGGTTCCCCGCCCCGGAAGACCGCGCCCAGTCAAGCACGTCCATCACTCGAGGAAGCCCGAGCGCTATGACCACATTCACCGAGTCCGCCCTGGAACAGCACTGCCGGCGATACCGGGAGCGCGATCTGCTGCCGGCCGTGGTCGATCCCGTGTCGCGACGCATCCTGCTGCATATCGGCGCCGCCTACGGTGCGGTGACCATGCCCACCGAACTCGGCGAACCGGTACTGCAGCGACTCCGGGCCGCCGGGCCGGCCGGGCCGGTTTTCGCACATCCCAGGGCCGGGCGCTGGACATTCCTCACCGGCCCCACCCGCCACGACGAATTCCCCGCCACCGCCGCGGCGGAACTGTTCCGCCGCTACACGACGGTCGCCGGCACCGGTAGCCAGATCGTGCTGCCTTCCGCCGAAGACGAAGCCAGCGGCTACCGACTATGGGTGGCCGGGGCGGATACCTACGGCACCCGCCCCACACAGCAGGCGGTGATCGACGCGGTCTGCGGTCGCCCCACTGCCTGAGCCCGTCACCGAACTTCCGGCCCGGCCGCGGCCCCGCGGCCACAGGCCTACGCAAACGGAGTCGCTACCGTGGAACGGGTCGACCGGCCGTCACCGGCTCACCAGGCCGACCGGGCTCAGCGCGCGGCGTGGTGCGGCGATTGTGCCGCGGCCGCCCGGCTGCGCAATTTCTCCACGGTAGCCCCCGGGTCGGCAGTGTTGTATATGGCCGACCCCGCAACGAAACAGTCGATCCCGGCCTCGGCGGCCTGTTCGATGGTGTCGGCGTTGATCCCGCCGTCGATCTCCACCACCAGCCGCAACTCCCCCGCGTCGACCAGCCGCCGCACGATCTTCGCCTTGTCCAGCACAGCGGAAATGAACGACTGGCCGCCGAACCCCGGCTCGACACTCATCACCAGCAAGGTGTCGAAATCGCGGAGAATCTCCAAGTACGGCTCGATCGGCGTATTCGGTTTCACCGACAGTCCGGCCTTCGCCCCGGCCGCCCGGATATCGCGGGCCACCGCCACCGGGTCATCGGTCGCCTCGGCATGGAAGGTCACGTTGTAGGCGCCGGCCTCGGCGTAGGGGGGCGCCCACCGCGCCGGATCCTCGATCATCAGGTGGCAGTCCAGCGGAATATCGGTGGCCTTCAGCAAGCTCTGCACCACCGGCAGCCCCAGTGTCAGGTTCGGCACGAAATGCGCGTCCATCACATCGACGTGTAGCCAGTCGGCAGTCGCCACCGCCTCGGCCTCCTCGGCCAGCCGCGCGAAATCCGCGGACAGGATGGACGGGGCGATCATCGGGGCCACCGGACGGATGAACGTGGGCTCGGGCGCAGTCACGCGGCGGAGTCTAGTGCGATCCGGCGTAGCCGCCGAATGCGCCCGACCGCCAGGCCGCACCGGAGGCGGGCTGCGGGGATCGGCCGTTACCGAGGGCGCCAAACCCCGCGCGCGCCGATGCGCCGGAAACCCAGTAACCTGCCAGAGTGATCAATACTTCGGCGGAAGAGGGGATTCACGGCTCCCCGGTGGAGATTCGACTGGCGGCATCGGTGACGCAGCTGCCCATCGTGCGCGGTCTCGCCGAAACTCTGGTCCTGCTCAGCGATTTCACCTTGGACGAGGTCGCCGATATCCGGCTCGCGGTGGACGAGGCCTGTTCGACACTGATCGGCCTGGCAGCACCCGGTACCAGCCTGCACTGCGTATTCACCATCGGCGATACCGATCTGCGGGTGCGGGTCGCCGGCGTCGCCGCGCGGGAGGGACTGCCCGATTCGCGCAGTTTCGGCTGGCATGTGCTGCGTACCCTGACCGATGCGGTGGATGCCCGGCAGGATCCGTTCGACCAGCAGGTTTCCGGATTTCCGACAGCGGTCGAGTTCCGTCGGGTCCGGGGGAAAGCGTGACCGAACAGGACAAGCCGCTCGACCCGTCTACCGGCCCGCCCGGTACGGAACCCTTCTCCGGTACCGAGAACGCGGCGGCATCGGCTGCGGAGGCTGCGGAGGCCGCGGACGCTGATTCCGAGACCGAGGCGGAGCTGGCGGATTCGAGGCAGGGCAGCGGGTACGACGATGTCGCGGGCCTGTTCACCCAGTTGGCGGCCGCGGAACCGGAGTCGGCCCAGCATGCCACGCTTCGCAACCAGCTGATCGGCCGCTGCATCCCGCTGGCCGATCATATCGCCCGCAAGTTCAGTGGCCGGGGGGAACCGTTCGACGATCTGACCCAGGTGGCCCGGGTGGGGCTGGTACACGCGGTGGATCGTTTCGATGTATCGCGCGGTTCGAATTTCCTGTCCTTCGCGGTGCCGACGATCATGGGTGAGGTGCGCCGGTATTTCCGGGACAACACCTGGGCGATGCGGGTGCCGCGCCGGGTGAAGGAAACTCATCTGCGTATCGGGGCAGCGGTGGATGCGCTGTCGCAGTCGCTGGGCAGGTCGCCGACGGCCAAGGAGATCGCGGCCGAGCTCGATGTGGATCCCGACGAGGTGACGCAGGCGGTGATCGCAGGCAACGCCTACCAGCCGACATCGATCGACGCGGCGTCGGTCGGCCGGGATACCGATGCCTCGCTGCTGGACACGCTCGGCGAAGAGGAGACGCAGTTCGACCGGGTCGAGGAGTATGTGGCGATCCGGCCGTTGCTGGCGGGGCTACCGGAGCGGGAACGCCGGATCCTGACCATGCGGTTCTTCGAATCGATGACCCAGACGCAGATAGCCCAGCAGATGGGGATATCGCAGATGCACGTTTCGCGAATCCTCACGAAAACTCTGGCCCGGCTGCGGGAACAGTCGTCGCGGGAGTAGGGGCGCCGGGTCTTTTCCGGTGACTGTTGTGTGTGGCTCGCTGATCGGCCTACCCTCATCTATGAGAGATCGAGTAGGTAATTATCTCAGCGAACCATTCAAGGTGGATCCATGACCACGGAAACCGTCGCCCGGCAATGCACCCTGTGCGAGGCCCACTGCGGCATCCTGGTGACCGTCGAGGATTCGGCCGTCACCAGGATCGAAGGCAACCCGGAGGACGTGCTGTCCAAGGGGTATATCTGTCCCAAGGCGACGGCGATGGCCGGCCTCCACGATGATCCGGACCGGTTGCGCACGCCGATGCGGCGGGTGGGCGACCGGTTCGAAGCGATCAGCTGGGACGAGGCATTCCGTGAGGTCGGCGCCCGGCTGCGGCAAGTACGGCGCGACCACGGCCCCCATGCGGTCGGTATGTACCTCGGCAATCCGGCGGCACATAATTCGGCGATCATGTACGCCATGGCATTGCGGGCAGGCCTGATGACCCGCAACTTCTACACCGCCTCGTCGATCGATCAGTTCCCCCAGGAGTTCGTGGCCTGGCAGATGTACGGCTCGAATTTTCTGATGCCCATCGCCGATATCGACCGCACCGATCGGCTGGTGATCATCGGCGCCAACCCTGCGGTCTCCAACGGATCGGTGACCACCATGCCGGGCGCCAAGAACCGGATCAAGGCGGTGCGGGCCCGCGGCGGCAAGGTCGTGGTGATCGACCCGCGGCGTACCGAAACCGCGCGCCTGGCCGACGAACACCTGGCGGTGCTGCCGGGCGGTGACCCCTATCTGCTGCTGGCCGTCCTGCACGTACTGCTCACCGAAGACCTGTGCGACCGGACCGCCGTCCGCACGCAGTGCGCCGGTTCGGATGCATTGCGGCAGCTGGTATCCGGGTTCTCCCCCGAGGAGGCGGCACCATACGCAGGCGTCGACGCCGAGGCCATCCGCCGACTGGCCCGGGAACACGCCGCGGCGAAATCGGCAGTGATGTACGCCCGGATCGGAGTCTGCCAGACCCTCACCGGAACGATCACCCACTGGCTGGTCAACACCATCAACGCGATCACCGGCAACCTCGACCGGCCCGGCGGCCAGATGTATGCCACCCCCGCGGTGGACCTGCTGCCGCTGGCGCGGCGGATGCCACCGTTCCACGGTGCCTGGACCGATCGCTCGGGGAAGTACAGATCATTCCGCTTCGAACTACCCGTGGCCGCTCTGGCTTCCGAAATCCTGAATGAGGGACCAGAGCAGATCCGCGCCATGATCACCTATGCCGGAAATCCCGTACTGTCCACCCCGCAGCGCGGGCAGCTGGACAAGGCGCTGAGTTCCCTCGATTTCTATGTGGCCGTGGATATGTACGTCACCGAAACCACCCGCCACGCCGATATCATCCTGCCGCCGGTATCGCCGCTGGAGCGCGAGGATCTCGACATCCTGCTGACCATGTTCAGCGTGCACAACAACATTCGCTACAACGCGCGGGCGATCGACGCCCCGGCGGACGGTCTCGAGGACTGGGAGATCATGGCCCGGCTGACCACCGAGATCCTGCCGCTGCCAGTGCGTTCGCTGACCGGCCGGGCCCTCAACGCGGTATTCGCCCGATTCAGCCCAGTGCGCGCGGCGACCTTGGGAATCGCGGTCGGCCCGCACGGGGTCCTGCGCCGGGGCCGCCGCGGCATCACCCTGGCGAAAGTCCGCGCGGCCCGCGGCGGGATCGATCTGGGGCCGCTGCGTCCCCGCCTGCCGTCCCTCATCGCCACCGCTGATCGGAAGGTGCAGCTCGCCCCGGCATCGTTCGTCGCCGAAGCCCGCCGGCTGCTCGCCGACGCCGGTTCCGCGCGCGCCGAAGGTTTCGATCTGCGGCTGATCGGCCGCCGCCACCTGCGCAGCAACAATTCGTGGCTGCACAATGTGCCGTCGATGGTGAAGGGCCGCGACCGCTGCACCGCGCTGATGCATCCCGCCGATGCCGCCGCGCGCGGGCTCGCCGACGGCGACCAGGCCACCGTGAGCTCGCCGATCGGTGCCATCGCGGTACCGGTGGAGGTCAGCGCCGATATCCGGCCCGGGACGGTGGCCATCCCGCACGGTTGGGGTCACCGCGAACCGGGCGTCGGCTGGACCGTAGCGGCCTCGCTGCCGGGCGCGAATGTCAACCTGCTGCACGATCCGGAACAGGTGGACCGTATCTCCGGGAATGCCGCGGTGAACAGCACCTGGGTCAGGATCGAACCGGCCGGGAAAGCGGCGGCCACCGCCGGCTGATACACCCGGCCACCGGACGGTTCACGCGAACCGCATCGGCGAAATCGCCGCGAACGATCGTCAGCACCCGAGTACCGTCCGCTGCCTCCGGGGCGGGTCACCGACCTAGCCGGTAGACCCTGATATGTCGGGGGTGCGGGGGGCAACTGTTCGAGTTCACGGACAGAACCTGCGCGGCCGGGGCGGACTGTAAACCATTGGAGGAGACGATGTGCGTCCCGGCCCGGCTATCCAGCGGTTCCCCGATCCCTGGTTTTGCGCAGCTTCGCGGGAGCGGCAAGCCACCACGCGGCATCGAGCAGTTCCCGCAACTGCTCGGTATCGACGCGGTCCAGGTCGATGAGAATGTAGGGATATCCGTCGTAGTGCCCGGTGGTGTAGAAGGCCGGATCGCCGGAGGCCAGCAGGGCGTGTTTCTCCGTCATCTCGCAGCGCAGTGCAAGACCGCCCTCGGCCTCCGTGCGCAATCGAGCGAAACTCTTACCCGATACCTTCAGCGCCGGGGCCCGGTAGGAGGTCGATTCCGCGACCTCCGGCAGTTCGGTGGCCAGTCGGACCACATTCTCCCAGGTGAGGCTCATACCACGGAGTCTGCCCGCGGCGGTGGCGGCAGGCTTGGAAATCCGTCACCTACCGCGCGCGAGCCCGGCTGCCGCGCTACTGCGGTTTGCGCAGTGCGGCCACGAACATGGCGTCGGTGCCGTGCCGGTGCGGCCACAACTGCACTGCCGGTCCGGCGCCGAGCCCGGTGACGCCGGGTAGCAGCTCGCGGGCATCCAACTGTTCGGCCCCGGTACGACGCACCGTATCCGCTACCACCGCAACGGTTTCGGGTAGGTGCGGGGAACAGGTCGAGTAGACCAGGACGCCACCGGGGCGCAGCAGATCCCAGGCCGCGGTCACCAGTTCGCGCTGTAGCGCCACCAGGTCCGCGACATCTCCCGGGGTGCGCCGCCAGCGGGCCTCCGGGCGGCGGCGCAGAGCGCCCAGTCCGGTGCACGGGGCGTCGACCAGGATCCGGTCGTAACCGGCGGGCAGGCCGCTGTCGCGGCCGTCGACGATATGCACCTCTACCGGCATGTCGCGGGTCGCCGAACGCACCAGTTGGGCGCGATGCGCGGCCGGTTCCACGGCATCCACCCGGTAGCCGTCGATACCGGCGAGCGCACCCAGCAGTGCGGTTTTACCGCCGGGGCCCGCGCACAGGTCGAGCCAGCGTCCGGTATCCGAGCCGTGCAACGGCGCACGGGTGAGCGCGAGCACCACAAGCTGACTGCCCTCGTCCTGTACCGCCGCCATTCCCTCACGGACGGGTTCCAGCGATCCCGGGTCGCCGCCCTCGAGATACACCGCGTACGGGGACCAGCGGCCTTCCTCACCGCCGGTGACGAGAGCGAGTTCCTCCGCGGTGATATCGCCGGGGCGAGCCACCAGATGCACCACGGGGCGGGCATCGTCGGCGGCGAGCAGGTCACGCAGTTCACCCACATCGGGGCCGAGCGCGTCGGCGAAAGCCTGGGCGATCCATTCCGGATGCGCGTATTCGAAGGCCAGCCGGCCGATCGGGTCCGGCGGCGCCAGCCGCGCCACCCAATCCTGCGGCGAGCGTTCGGTAACCCTGCGCAGAACGGCATTGACGAAGCCGGCACGGCCGGCACCGGATTCGGCACGAGCAAGTTCCACTGCGGTGTGCACGGCGGCATGCGGTTCGATACGAGTACGCAGCAATTGATAGGTGCCCAGACGCAGCACATCCAGCAACGGACCATCGATATCCGCGATCTCACGGCCGGCGCATTCGGCGATCACCGCATCGAGAACGCCGAGGGTGCGGGACGCGCCGTACCCGAGTTCGGTGGCCAACGCGGCATCTCGCCCCTGCACGGAGTATTCGCGCAGGAAGGCCGGGAGCACCAGGTTGGCGTAGGCATCCCGCTCCCGGACCGCCCGCAGGGTTTCCAGCGCAACAGTGCGCGCCGGATCCTTGACGTGTTTCGGTCGCTCCGCGGACTGTCCACGCCCGGGGCGTGTCCGGTCGGTACCGGACCGCTTACCGGCGCCGGGAATTTTCGAGCCCCCACCCGACCGTCGGTGTTCGTCATCACGCCGGCCCGGCCCGTTCGCGCCGCGCTCGGCTGCCCGGGAGCTGCCGCGGCCTGCGGATGTATCGGCGCGATCCGCTCGGCCCGCACCGAATTCGCCGCGGTACCGGGAATCCGGCCGTCCGCCGCGTGCCGGTGCGCCCTGATCGGCCGGGCGGCCGCCCGAGCCCGATACGCGCCCTTGCGTGCCGCGACGAGCCGCCCTTTCGCCCCGGTCGTTCCCGTCGAAACCCGACGATTTCCCGCCGTGCCCGGTGTCCCTGCCGCGGTCACCCTGCGCCGAACCGGCCGGGCGATCACGCCTTTGCTGTTCGCGACGGGCCGCCCCGTCACTGCGTTCTCCGCCCGAGCGCGAAGATTTCCTGCCCTGCCCGGCGTCTCGACGTCGGTCACCGGCCGCGCCGCCGGGGCCCGTCCACCGGTCTCCCGCCGTGGAATCGCCCCGGCCGACACCGTCTTTGGTATCGCTCCGGTGGGAACCACCAGCCTTCGTACCCTTCGCCCGTTTGTCTGCACGCCCATCGCTCTGCGAATCCCAGGAACCCGGGCGACCGCGACCGGCACCGGGGCGGTTGTGCGAGCGGGTATCGGGGGCGTTCCGGGGTCCCTGCCCCGCCGCGCCACGGTCTGCGCCCGATTCGCGATCCACACCTGCCCCGTTGTCCGCAGAATCGGGCTTCGGGTGGCGCCGGAAGCCGCGCCCCCGCTCACCGGCCGGGCCCGTCATTCGACCACCGCGCCGGGCTCCAGGCGGGCACCCCGAGCCCAGTCCAGGGCCGCCATCATGCGTTTACCTTGCGGCTGCACCCGGTCCAGCCGCACCGCAGTGGTTGCGGTTCCGATGTATACACCGGTCTTGCGTACGTCTATCTGCCGTTCCGGCAGCGCCTCCTCGACGAGTTCCACAGGGCCCAATTTGAGCCTGTTACCGGCCACGGTCGTCCAGGCGCCGGGAAGCGGTGTCACCGCCCGGATCGCGCGGCCGACTGCGAGGGCGGGCTGATCCCAGCGCACCTGCGCCGCCTCGACAGTGATCTTCGGCGCGTAGGACACCCCCTCGGTGGATTGCGGAATCGCCTGCAACGTCCCGTCTTCCACACCGTGCAGTGTCTGTTCCAGCAGGGCCGCCCCGCTGTCGGCCAGCCGGGCCAGCAGATCTGCGGCGGTATCGGTGACGGCGATCCGTTCGGTTACCACGCCGTAGACCGGCCCGGTGTCCAAGCCTGTTTCGATACGGAACGTGGAGGCCCCGGTGATCTCGTCGCCCGCCGCGATAGCCGCCTGCACAGGGGCCGCGCCGCGCCATGCCGGAAGCAGCGAGAAGTGCAGGTTGATCCAGCCGTGGCGCGGGATATCGAGGATTTCCGCGGGCAGCAGCGCGCCGTAGGCGACCACCGGGCAGCAGTCCGGAGCGAGCTCCGTGAGTGCTTCGGCGAATTCGGGTTCGGCCGGTTTGTGCGGTGTCAGGACCGGGATACCGTATTCGTCGGCGAGCTGCCCGACCGGCGAGCGCTGCATTTTCCGCCCGCGACCGGCGACAGCGTCCGGGCGGGTGACCACGGCGATCACCTCGTGCCGCGATTCGATCAACCTGCGCAGTGACGGTACGGCCGGGTCAGGGGTGCCGGCAAAGACGATCCGCATCAGCGGTCCCGTTCGGCCAGCGCGCGACTGGGCCGGATGGTGATACCGGCCGTGAACCAGTCGGACTCACGGATGGTGCGCATGGCCTGCTTGCGGTCCGGTGGATCCAGGCGGTCGATGAACAGAGTGCCGTCCAGGTGGTCGGTTTCGTGCTGGACACAGCGCGCCAGCAGCCCCTCGGCCTCGAGCTCGAGCGGTGCACCGGTCATATCGACCCCGCTCGCGCGTACCCGCATGGCCCGGCGGGTGTCGTGATTGACCCCCGGTATCGACAGGCAGCCCTCCGGGCCGATCTGTTCCTCGTCGTCGAGAGCGGTCCAGACCGGGTTGATCAGGTGGCCACGGGCGTCCCGGGTGTCGTAGACGAAGACCCGCAGTCCGACTCCGATCTGCGGTGCGGCCATCCCCACCCCACCGTCGTCGTACATGGTGTCGGTCAGGTCGGTCACCAGCTGCCGCAGTTCGGGGCCGAATTCGGTGACCTCGGTTGCGCGGGCTCGCAAGATCGGATCGCCGAACAGGCGGACGGACTGGACGGTCAAGGTCGGCTCCCGGAGACATGAGACAGGGCAGAAAGAATCCATTCTAAGTCGCCGCGCGCACCTACCGACACGTCCGGGGTACTCCCGCTCGCAAGCTCGACGGCGCCGCCCATCGTGGCAGCGCCGCGTTCTGTGGAGCAGTCAGCGGTTCGCCCTGGCCTGCGTCAGATATTTCCGCCGATGATCACCTGCGGAATCCCGGTGCCGAGTGCGACCGGCAGGCAGACCGGGGCCGGCGCACGGTCCGGGTCGAGTACCTCGAGTACCAGTTGCGCCACGAACGGGTCGTACACCATGTGGAAGTGTCCGGTGAGATCCTCGGGGCAGCGATCCTGAATCACGATGTTTTCTACCCCCTGCCCGCGCAGTGCGATATTGCCGAAAGGCTGGATCATCTCGTCGACCCGGCTGCCGACCGTCACGTACCGGACGCCGGGGACGGTATCGCCGCCGGCATTGAGCTCCAGCATGAACGGCGACCCTTGTGCCTGCTGCACGGCCGCCACCGAGATCGTCTTCTCCGCCACGGTCAGCGCGCCGGGTATCTGCTGCGCCACCGGCGCCAAGCCGTACATGACACCGCCGTAGGTGGGAGAGGCGAGACCGACCCAAGTGCCGACAGCGGGCGCGCCGCCGAGCTTGTTGATGTAGTACCGGGTCATATTGGCACCCTGGGAGAAGCCCACCAGATCCACTCGAGGCGCCCGGGTGGCGGCCTGTACCCGGTCCACGAAGGCCGCGAACTGGTGGGCGCTGAGCACGATGTCCTCGGTGCCGAAACTGGTCGCGCCGGGTTTACCGCCGTAGTCGAGTGCGAAAACGCAGAAGCCCTCGTCGACCAGGCGGGGGCCGATGGCCGACCAATCGGTGTAGGCGCTCGCGTCGGTACCGTGGGCCAGGATCACCGGGCGCGGATGCGCCGCGTCCGGGATACAACCGAAATCGTTGACTCCCCGGGGTGCGGCGCCGGGATGGTCCTTCATGTACAGCACAGCGCCGAGGTGGTCGGCCTGCGGCGGCGCCCATTCGGTGGGTACCACCGGCGGGAGGTACCCGGCGGGCTGGGCGGTGCCTGCGGCGGTGCCGAGCAACACCGACCCAGCCAGTGCGGCGACCATCGCCGGCATGCGCCGCCCGAGCCCGCCGCGCCGGCGGGCTCGCCACTGAAAACGTTTCACCACATAATCTTCCACCCTCCCGGCGCGACGGAAAACCGGTGGCCGAGGTCTTGATCACCCCGTTACTTCGTATCGCCCTCGTCGCCGGCCAGGATGCGGTACAGCGCTTTGCGTGCCTCGGTGAGCACATCGGCCGCCTTGGCCGCCTGTTCCGGGGTTCCGGCACCCGCGACCTGCGCGATCGCACCCATGAGCGGCGGGACCAGCGCACGCAGATCGTTGGTGTGGGCGCCGACGCCTTCCTTGACCTCGGCCCACGGATCACCGAGCTCGGTCCGGTGTTCGGCGACGTAGGCGGTGCCTGTCTCGGTCAGTTGCGCGGTCTTCCGGCCCGCGACCTTCTCGATGGTGATCAGGCCTTCGTCCTCCAGCTGGGACAGCGCGGGGTAAACCGATCCCGGGCTGGGGCGCCACAGATCCTCGCTGCGTTCCCGGATCTGCTGGATCAGTTCGTAACCGTGCATCGGACGTTCGGTGAGCAGCAGCAGGACTGCCGCCCGCACATCCCCGCGCCGCCCGCGGCCGCCCCGTCCCCGCCCACGGCCGAACCCCGGACCGAATCCAGGTCCGAAACCGGGCCCGAAGCCCGCGCCGAAACCCGGACCACCGAAACCGGGTGGGCCACCGTGCCGGAAACCGCCGCGGCCGGGCCCCTGTTCCATATCGGGACGATGGCGCCGGGCCCAGCGGAGCCGTTCCTTGCGAAAGTCTGTGTTCTCCATGTCTTCCATCGCAGCCTCCTGAGCTACTCGATCTGTTTGAATAACATCGACGATATATCGACAATGTATCCAGCGCAACCCCTAAGGTGACATCATCGGCCCATCACGGCAGGTACAGGCCGCCTGTAGTCAATTCACCCGCGCGCTGCCGGGCGCATCGGACGACAGCAGGGTGCTGCCAGTTCTCACATCCCATACGCTGGTCACGGCACGCGGCGACGTCTGAGCTGAAGCAGGCAGACGAGGACGGGTGTTCGATATATGGTGGCCGCGCTGGTCCGTAGATACTCCGAACCAGCACCGGGACGGCCGGGCGGAAAATTCAGGAGGCTCCGACACCCCGGAACAGGTGTACCGCCGCGCGGCCCGAGGAGGCGGCCGCGACCCACCTGCGACGACAGAGGGTTGTAGGACACCCCGTCATCGGCGAATACAGATCAGCCGATTTCCAAGGGGTCGATCTGCACGCGCGCCGAAGTCTCCGTCCGCTGACTACTGCGGACGGCCTGCGCCGCGGTCAGCGCCCGTGCCAGCGCACCGCCCTGCGACCGGGGGACGCGTAACAGCACCCGCTCGACCTCCACCGGTTCACCACGGTCGTCGTCGGTGCGGCGGCCCGACGGTTTACGCGCGGTGCCGGGCAGCGGTACCGGGCCCAGCACTTCGGCGGCGCCGGGAAGTTCGGTCACCGCGAGTAGCTCGGCAACCGCATCGGGAGTCCCGTCGATCGCGGCCATCCGGACCGCGGGCGGGAACCCGACCTCCGTGCGCTGGGCGAGTTCGGCGCCCGCATGCCCGGCCGGGTCCCACCGCAGCAGCGCCTGCACGGTCGGCACACCCGGATCCGCCATCACCAATACCCGGCCCGCGGGTTTCACCAGGGCGGCGGCACCCAGCCAGCGGCGCAGGGTGTCCTCGGCGGCACGGAGATCGGCACGGCCCAGCAGCGCCCATCCGTCCAGCAGCAAACCGACCCCGTAACCACCGGGTAGCAGTGGTTCGGCGCCGACGGTGGCCACCACAACCTGCGGTCCCGGTTCAACTGTGTCGAGCATCGCGGCGCCGCTCGACCCCCGAATCGGCACCCCGGGAAATGCCCGGCCCAGTTCCTCCGCCGTCCGGGCAACGCCGATGACCACGGCGCGCAGCACCCGGCCACCGCAGCCGGGACAGCGAAACGCGGCCTCGGTCCGCCCGCACCACCGGCACACCGGACTGTGGGCGACCTGCGCGGCGGGATCCGCGGGACCGTCCTCCGGTAGCGACAGCGGGCCCACACACTGCCGGCAGCGGGCGGGGGTGCGGCATTTGGTGCAGGCCAGAGCCGGGACATACCCGCGGCGGGGTACCTGCACCAGCACGCCCTCCCCCGCGGCGAGTGCCTGGCGGGCAGCGGCGAAGGCGGCACCCGGAATCCGGACCGCGCGCGCGATGGGGTCGCGGTCGAGTGCCGCGTCCGAATCCCCCGGCGCGCCGATCCGGGGCGAGGCCGCCCGTACCGTGGCGCGGTCGGCGAGAAGATCGTGCGCCCAGCCCGACTCCACCACCGCCTGGACCTCCGCAGTCCGCGCGAAACCGGCGGCCACGAACGCTGCTCCGGTCTCGTGCGCCCGCAGCATCGCCACTTCCCGGGCGTGCGGATACGGGGACCGAGGTTCGGCGTAGGTGTCGTCACCGTCGTCCCAGATCGCGATGAGCCCCAGATCGGCGGCCGGCGCGAAAACGGCGCTGCGGGTGCCGACCACCACGCGTGCGGTCCCACGCAGGACTGCCAACCAGCGCCGATATCGTGCTGCCGGACCCAGCCCCGCCGAGAGCCCGGCCGCCGAATCCCCGACCAGCGATTCGCATTCGCGCAGCACCCGGTCCAGGTCGCGCTGGTCGGGCACCATCAGAATTGCGCTGCGTCCACCGGCCACCACGACGGCCGCCAGTTCGGCGAGCCGGCGTGCCCAGTCCTCACCCGGCAGCGCCTGCCACGCGGCGCGCACACCTTTGCGCCCGGCAACTGCGGTGAGAAACGATTCCCCGTGCCGATACCGCTGCCAGGCCGAGAGGTCGACGTCGGCCGGAACGGTTCCGGGGCCGGCCTCCGGATCGGCAGCTGATCGTCCGCCACCGGGTATTGCCCCACTGTCCTCGGGAGGGGCGCCCGGGCCCCGGTGTGCCGAACCCGGCATCTCCGTCGATGCGGCCGCATGCCGTGGATCACCAGCACCTGGGCCTGTCACCCCCGAGGGATCGTGGGCGACTCGCGTTTCGAGTGGTACCGAAGGCCCGGCCGGCGAAGCGCTCGACGCGGCACTGGCATGGAGCCGTCCGAGCTCCGACCCTCGATCGCCGTATTCTCGGCCCTCCGGGGCCTGCCGCCGGTCCGCGTCCGTCGCGACGGCAACCCCGGGTCGGGCCAGCGACCGATCGCCACCGTCCAACGTCCCCGCGATACCTTCCGAGGCCGGCCGGCCGTCGACCGGCGTTTGCTCGACACCGGCCGATTCCGGAGCACCGTCAGAGGACACGTGGGCACCGAGCACCGTGTGTCCGGTACCTGCCGATACCGGCCGGTCACCCGCCGGCGCCGGCTCGGGCCCGACCGCGCCCGCTTCCCCGGCGGCCTGTCCTGTCACTGCCGGTCGGTCGGTGCTGCCAGGCGCCGCCGCCGGGACAGCTCCACCCGATTCCTTCTTCCCGGCGCCACCGTTTTCCACTCGCGCGTGCCGGGGCGGTATCGCCAAACGCAGGACGTCGGCGCGGGTGCCGGCGCACCGGGCGGCCACGGTTGTGGCGAGCCGAAGGATCTCCGGGGTGAGTACTTGTTCTGCCGACACCACCCGTTCCAGCCGCACCAGCTTCCCGGGATGGCCGGTCTCGGTATGCCGCGACAACAGATAGCCGTCCACGAGCCGCCCGGCGAAACGCACCCGGACCCGCACTCCCGGCCGGGCGATCTCGTCCAGTTCCGGCGGCACCAGATAGTCGAAATCGCGGTCGAGATGGGCCGGGGTGAGCAGGGGAAGCACCCGGGCGATCGGATGCGATACGGGTTGCCGGCCAGGACGGGAAGATTTCTCGGCTCGGCCCCGTCCCGCCGAAGCAGCCGACACCCCCGGCGACTCGATGTCTCCGGGGGTGTCGGCGGCAGGTTGCGGCACGCGGAACGCGGACCTACTGCCCGGCGGCGGCGCGCAGTTTCTCCGCGCGATCCGTACGCTCCCAGGGCAGATCGATATCTGTGCGGCCGAAATGCCCGTAGGCCGCGGTCGGCGCGTAGATCGGGCGCAGCAGGTCCAGATCACGGATGATGGCGCCGGGACGTAGATCGAACACTTCGGTGATGGCGGCCGAGATCTGGGCCGGATCGGTCTTCTCGGTGCCGAAGGTCTCCACGAACAGGCCGACAGGCGCCGCCTTCCCGATCGCGTACGCCACCTGGACCTCGACCTTCTCCGCCAGACCGGCGGCGACCACGTTCTTGGCGACCCAGCGCATGGCGTAGGCGGCCGAACGGTCGACCTTGGAGGGGTCCTTACCGGAGAACGCGCCACCACCATGGCGGGCCATCCCCCCGTAGGTGTCGACGATGATCTTGCGCCCGGTGAGTCCCGCATCGCCCATCGGACCGCCGAGGACGAACTTGCCGGTCGGATTGACCAGCAGCCGGATATCGGAGGTGTCCAGATCCGGGATGGCGATATCGGCCAATACGGCCTCGACGACTTTCTCTCGAATATCGGGTGCCAGCAGATTGTCCAGGTCGATATCGGCGGCATGCTGCGTGGAGACGACCACGGTGTCCAGCCGGACCGCGCGATCGCCCTCGTATTCGATGGTGACCTGGGTTTTACCGTCGGGCCGCAGATACGGCAGCACACCGGTTTTGCGGACCTCGGTGAGCTTGCGGGACAACCGGTGCGCCAGGGCGATCGGCAGCGGCATCAGCTCCGGGGTGTCGGTGTTGGCGTAACCGAACATCAGGCCCTGATCACCGGCACCCTGCTGTTCGATCTCGTCCCCGGAACCGCCCACCCGCGCCTCGTGCGAGGTGTCGACACCCTGGGCGATATCCGGCGACTGGGAACCGATCGCGATATTGACGCCGCAGGAATTGCCGTCGAACCCCTTTGCCGAGGAGTCGTATCCGATCTCCAGGATCTTGTCCCGGACGATATGCGGAATATCCGCGTACGCCTCGGTGGTGACCTCGCCCGCGACATGCACCTGACCGGTGGTCACGAGGGTTTCCACGGCGACCCGGCTGCGCGGATCCTGGGCGAGCAGGGAGTCGAGGATGGAATCGCTGATGGCATCACAGATTTTGTCCGGGTGACCCTCGGTCACGGACTCACTGGTGAATAGCCGGCTACCGGACGTGCGCACAGTTTCCTTCTTCCTCAACGGTTACTCGTGTCCCGGATATGGACCGTAGCGCACGGCTCCGGTCGTGACCCTGGACTCCCAGACTATTAGAACGCGCGGCCGGTTTGTGGTTCCGGACACCACACCGGACGGGTTTCCGGTCCGGGGCCCCGTCTGCCGGAACAGTCACGGCGGACACCCCGCCGCAACGGCAGCACAACCAGTACGGGGCGCCGACGCTCGCGGCAAGAGTTCGGATCGCGATGAGTCGATTCTCCGCCGGGCCGATCAAGGCCCGAGCGGTCGTCGACACGGGAGGGAATTCAGCGGCGTGGCTACGCGCCGCTACCGGATCTGGCCTGCTCGCGCAGGAGCGGGCCCAGGGCATCGAGGACACGGCTGGCCAGCAATGCCTTGGACCCGTGATCCAGGGCCTGTTCGCTGCCGTCGGCGCCGAGCAGCCAGCCGTCGTTGGTATCCACCTCGAATGCCTTACCGTCCCCTACGGCATTGACAACCAGCAGGTCACAGCCCTTCCGGGCGAGCTTGGCCCGAGCATAGGTGATCACATCGCCGTCCTCGTCGCCGGTTTCGGCAGCGAATCCGACGATGGCGGTACCGGGTAGCTGACCTTCGCGCCGCGCCTGGACCAGGCCCGCAAGGATATCCTCGGTCCGCGACAGCGCGATGCTGTCGGGTTCGTCCTTGCCCTTTTTGATCTTGGCCCCGGCGACAGACGTGGGCCGGAAATCGGCCACGGCGGCGGCCATGATCACCGCGTCCGCACCCAGTGCGTGTTTTTCGACGGCGGTCTTGAGCTGGTCGGCGGTCGTGATGTGCACCAGCTCCACGGCGGCGGGCGGCGCCATCTCGATGGTGTTCCCGGCGATCAGCGTCACCTGCGCACCACGCTGAGCGGCCACCCGGGCCAGCGCATAGCCCTGTTTACCGGAACTGCGGTTACCCAGGAAACGCACCGGGTCCAGCGGTTCGCGGGTGCCACCAGCGGTGATCACGACCCGTTTACCGGCCAGATCTCGTGGTACGGCATCGGCGCGCTCCAGCAGCAGGGACGCCAGCCCGAAGATCTCCTCGGGTTCCGGTAGGCGGCCCGGACCGGTATCGGTACCGGTGAGCCGGCCCGACGCGGGTTCCATCACCGTCGCGCCGTGCGCGCGCAACGCGGCCACATTCGCCACAGTCGCCGCGTGCTCCCACATCTCGGTATGCATGGCCGGCGCGAACAGCACCGGACATCGGGCGGTGAGCAGAGTCGCGGTCAGCAGATCGTCGGCGCGGCCCTGTGCGGCACGGGCCATCAGATCGGCCGTGGCCGGGGCGATAACGACCAGCTCGGCTTCCTGCCCCAGCCGCACGTGCGGGACCTCGGGCACATCGGCGAACACCCCGGTATGCACCGGATGGCCGGACAGCGCCTCGAAAGTCGCCTTGCCGACGAACTGCAATGCCGCCTCGGTGGGGATCACCCGCACACTGTGGCCGGTCTCGGTGAACCGCCGCACCAGCGCGCACGCCTTGTACGCGGCGATACCGCCGCCCACCCCGACAACTACCCGCGCCATTGCGCGCCTCCTGCCCTATCGGCCGTTCACCCGGAAACTACCGGATCATTCGCCTTCGGTGTGCTCGAGCAGATCGCTGTGGATCTCCCGCATCGCCACGGACAGCGGCTTCTCCTGCGGCAGCGGCTCGACCAGCGGGCCGACGTATTCGAGGATGCCGTCGCCGAGCTGGTTGTAGTAGTCGTTGATCTGGCGGGCACGTTTGGCGGCGTAGATCACCAGCGCGTACTTGGACGAGGTGCGGTCCAGCAGTTCGTCGATCGGCGGGTTGGTGAGGCCGATCGGAGTGTCGTAGGCGGGCGCGGCGATATCCGTACTGCTCACTGAGGAAGCTCCTGCGGGGTCGGGGGCTCGGGTACGCGGCGGCTGGGCCGGGCGTATCCGGCTACGAATTGGAATTCGTGCTGACGAACAACGATACCAACTGCGCACAGGCGCTGGTCACGGTGTCGTTCACGATCACGGTGTCGAACTCGTCACGTGCGGCCAATTCCACCCGTGCGGTCGCCAGCCGGCGTTCGATCACCTCAGGAGATTCGGTGCCACGACCGCGGAGCCGGTTCTCCAGCTCCGCCCAGCTGGGCGGAGCGAGGAACACCAGGACTGCCTCGGGCATCACTTGCCGGATCGAACGCGCACCCTCGAGGTCGACCTCGATCAGCACCGGCAGCCCTTCGGAAAGGGCGGCCCGCACCGGCACGGCCGGGGTCCCCGATCGCTGTAACCCACCGTGGATATCCGCCCATTCGAGCAGATCGCCGGCGGCGATCATCGCATCGAACTCGGCCCGGCTGACGAACCGGTAATCGCGGCCGTCGACCTCGCCGGGACGCGGGTCCCGAGTGGTCGCCGACACGCTGAAAACCAGTTCCGGCAGCCGTTCGCGGACACAGCGCACCACGGTGGACTTGCCCACGGCCGAGGGGCCGACCAGTACAACCAGCCGACCCTTCGTCATGTTCTCGATCACCGAGGCTGTCAGGCGCCGAGGTCGAATTTGGCGAGCAGCGCTTTGCGCTGCCGATCGCCGAGACCACGCAACCGTCGGGTCGGAGCGATCTCGAGCTCGTTCATGATCTCCTCTGCCTTGACCTTGCCGACCTTGGGCAGGGCTTCCAACAGTGCGCGCACCTTCATCTTACCGATGATCTCATCGGTCTCGGCCTGGCCGAGGACCTCTTTCAAGTCGGTGCCGCCGCGCTTCAGGCGATCCTTGAGCTCCGCCCGAGCACGGCGAGCGGCAGCCGCCTTCTCCAGAGCAGCGGCGCGCTGCTCATCAGTCAGCTGGGGAAGGGCCACGGTTCCTCCGTCTCATCGTTCTGCATCAAAACCTGCCGAACTACCCGGCAGTCTCAGCGACCGTACCCACGACGCTCTCGGATTGCGAACCCACCCCCCAGGTCAGGGCATGAATCGGACCCCGTAACACGCCCTTGCCCCCGGTCCCGCATCCCCGCTTGCCCATACCCGTACGACCATCGCGCCTACCACGAAATACCTTTTCAGCAGGGCATTTTGGCGCCGCGCGCCGGGTTGCGGCGCGATAGCCACCGGACTTATCCACAGCCTGGCTACCTCCCAGCCGCCCTACCAGGAATTTTCTGGATTTTTTTGCGGCAGCTGCGCCGCCGGAGCATTCGCCCCCCTCCGCGCGGTACTTCAGCGCCCTCCGGCCACCCCTTGGGCACCTCGCGAAGGGCGCCGCCGGCGAACTATCGAGAGCCGCGCCGCCGGAGGCCGGTGACCGCAGTGCAGAACCCGTCAGTGAAAGATTACGGGAGCGAGCCGGCGCGAGGGAAGATGTGCCGAACGCACAGAGCCGGATGCGGGCGCATGTACCTGTCCCGGCGGAGCGCCGCAACTGTCCGGCCGCGAACGGACCGCATCCGTTCGTCCACAGCCGGCCGCCCCCTGCACTTCAATGCGTGCAGGCCGCCGGCGGCGGGGCAACGCCGACGACAGCACCTCGTAGACAGGTCCACACACGACGTCGACGGCCTGCTACCCCCGCACACTCGGGCCGATAGCCCTGAAGTGATTTCCGCCCGCAGAGCGCCGATCAACGCAGGAAGGCGAACTCCTCCTGGAAAGCCGCCAGCCGGTCACGCAGCGCCGGCACCGAAGGCCCTGCGCCGAGCACATCTCGCGAGACATTCGGAACCGCCGCCGGCCACACCGGTTCCGGGAGCAGTGCGCGAACCGCCGCCGCGGTGCCGCCCTGGGCGCCGACCCCGGGCAGGAGAACAGGCCCGTTCAATGCGCTGAGGTCGGGGATCTCGGTGAGCGTGGCGCCCACCACCACCCCGACCGAACCCGGTTCTGTCCCCCGGTTGGTTTCCGCGGCGGCGTCGACAACGGTCTGGGCGAGGGTGCGCCCGTCCACCACGGCCCGCTGCACCTCGGCCGCCTCCGGATTCGAGGTGGCGGCCAGGACGAAAACACCACGCCCGTTGGCACGGGCCAGGTCCAGCGCGGGTTGCAGGGCACCGAATCCGAGATAGGGCGAAACCGTCACCGCATCCGCGCCCAACCGCCCGTCACCGAGCCAGGTGCGGGCGTAGGCGGCCATGGTGGAGCCGATATCGCCGCGTTTGGCGTCGGCGAGAACCAGGGTGCCGGAGCCGCGCAGCACCTCGATGGTGCGTTCGAGCACCGCGATTCCCGCCGAGCCGTAGGCCTCGAAAAACGCGACCTGTGGTTTGACCACTGCCGCCATCCCGTCGAAGGCTTCCACGCAGATCTCGGCGAAGGTTTCCAGGCCGTTCGCATCGTCCGGCAGGCCCCAGGCGTCGAGCAGTGCGGGATGCGGGTCGATCCCGACGCAGATCGGCCCGTGCGTGCGCTTGGCCGCGGCCAGGCGCACGCCGAAGGTGGTTGTCATCGCCGCGTCCTCAGCCACGCAACGCCGAATGCAGTTCCTGCAGGGAGCGCACGCCGAGGCCGCCGGCAATACTGGCCTCGATACCCTGGACCGCCGCCGCGGCACCCTGCACGGTGGTGATGCAGGGGATACTCACACCCACTGCGGCGCTGCGGATCTCGTAGCCGTCCACGCGGGGCCCGGAATTGCCGTAGGGCGTATTGATCACCATATCGACTTCGCCGTCGCGGATCTGCTCCACGATGGACGCCGCGGGCACCTGGTCGTTATCGGCCGTGGGTACCGGATCGGAATGCTTGCGAACTTCTTCACAGGGGATACCGTTGCGGCGCAGCATTTCGGCGGTTCCCGCGGTCGCCAGAATCCGGAAGCCGAGGTCGTGGAGCCGTTTCACCGGGAACACCATGGCGCGTTTGTCGCGGTTGGCGACCGAGACGAAAACGGTCCCCTCGGTCGGCAGCGAACCGTAAGCGGCGGACTGGCTCTTGGCGAACGCGGTCCCGAAATCGGTGTCGATACCCATGACCTCGCCGGTGGATTTCATCTCCGGTGAGAGCAGCGAATCGACCTGGCTGCCGTCCGGGCCACGGAACCGATGGAACTGCAGCACCGCCTCTTTCACCGCGACCGGTGCGTCCAGCGGAACGTGCCCGCCGTCGCCGGCAGGCAGCATGCCCTCGGCCCGCAGTTCGGCGATGGTGGCACCCAGCATGATCCGGGCCGCCGCCTTGGCCAGCGGTACCGCGGTGGCCTTGGAGACGAACGGGACGGTGCGGCTGGCGCGCGGATTGGCCTCGAGCACATAGAGGACATCGTCCTTGAGCGCGTACTGCACGTTCAGCAGTCCTTTGACGCCGATCCCTTCGGCCAGCGCGATGGTGGAGCGGCGTACCGCTTCGATATCGCTGCGGCCCAGCGTGATCGGTGGGAGCGCGCAGGCGGAATCACCGGAATGGATACCGGCTTCTTCGATATGTTCCATGACCCCGCCGAGGAACACTTCCTCGCCGTCACAGAGCGCGTCGACGTCGATCTCGATGGCGTCTTCCAGGAAACGGTCCACCAGCACCGGATGTTGCGGGCTGAGTTCGGTGGCGCGGGAGATATAGCCTTCGAGCGAATCCTCGTCGTAGACGATCTCCATACCGCGGCCGCCGAGCACATAGGACGGCCGCACCAACACCGGATAGCCGATATCGGCGGCGATCTTGCGAGCATGCTCGAAGGTGGTGGCGGTGCCGTACTTGGGAGCGGGTAGCCCGGCCGCGACCAGGACGTCACCGAATTCCCCGCGGTCCTCGGCGAGGTCGATGGCGGCGGCGCTGGTGCCGACCACCGGCACCCCCGCGGTGGTGAGCTGCTCCGCCAGACCCAGCGGGGTCTGTCCGCCGAGCTGCACGATCACGCCCGCGACCGTGCCCGATTCGGATTCCGCGTGGTACACCTCGAGCACATCTTCGAACGTGAGCGGTTCGAAGTAGAGCCGGTCGGCGGTGTCGTAGTCGGTGGAGACGGTCTCCGGGTTGCAGTTGACCATCACCGTCTCGTATCCGGCGGCCGACAGCGTCTGCGCGGCGTGCACGCAGGAGTAATCGAATTCGATCCCCTGTCCGATCCGGTTCGGGCCGGAGCCGAGGATGATCACCTTCTCGCGATCCGGCTGCGGGGCGACCTCGGATTCGGCTTCCGGGTCGAGTTCGTAGGCCGAGTAGTGGTACGGCGTCTTGGCCTCGAATTCGGCGGCGCAGGTGTCCACGGTTTTGAACACCGGCCGTACCCCGAGCCGGTGCCGCAGCGCCCGTACCCCGCCCTCCCCGGCCAGTTCCGGCCGCAGGGCGGCGACCTGCCGGTCGGACAGGCCGTAGTACTTGGCCCGGCGCAGCAGTGACTCGTCGAGCACCGCGGTGTCGAGCAGTTCACGACGCAAATCCACCAGCCCGGCGATCTCGGCGACGAACCACGGGTCGATACCGGAGGCCGCGGCGACCGCTTCGACACCCGCACCGAACCGCAGGGCCCGCTCCACCTGGTAGATACGGCCTTCGGTGGGGGTCCGCAGATCCGTCAGGATCGCCTCGATCGCGGCATCGATATCCGCCTGGTCCGTGGACGCCGGCGCCCATTTCCCGTCTTCGGCGGTCCAGAAACCGGTCGCCTTGGTTTCCAGCGAGCGCAGCACTTTACCGAGGGCTTCGGTGAAGTTGCGACCCAGCGACATCGCCTCGCCCACCGATTTCATGGTGGTGGTGAGAGTCGGGTCGGCGCCCGGGAACTTCTCGAACGCGAATCGTGGCGCCTTCACCACGACGTAGTCGAGGGTCGGTTCGAAGCTGGCGGGGGTTTCCTTGGTGATGTCGTTGACGATCTCGTCCAGCGTGTAACCGATGGCGAGTTTCGCCGCGATCTTCGCGATCGGGAACCCGGTGGCCTTGGACGCCAGCGCCGAGGACCGCGAAACGCGTGGGTTCATCTCGATGACAATGAGCCGGCCGTCTGCGGGATCCACTGCGAACTGGATATTGCAGCCGCCGGTGTCGACCCCGACCTCGCGCAGGATGGCGATACCGAGATCGCGCATCTTCTGGTATTCACGGTCGGTGAGGGTCAGCGCAGGGGCCACCGTCATCGAATCGCCGGTGTGCACGCCCATCGGGTCCACGTTCTCGATAGAGCAGACGATCACGACATTGTCGCGGCCGTCGCGCATCAGCTCGAGCTCGTATTCTTTCCAGCCCAGGATGGATTCCTCGATGAGGACGTTCGCGGTGGGTGAGGCGGCCAGTCCGCCGCCCGCGATCCGGTCGAGGTCCTCGTCGTTGTAGGCCAACCCGGAGCCGAGCCCACCCATGGTGAACGACGGCCGCACGACCACCGGGAAACCCAGCTCGGCGACAGTTTCCCGGACGTCGTCCATGGTGTAGCAGACCCTGGAACGCGCGCTTTCACCGCCGACGCTCGCCACGATGTCCTTGAACTTCTGCCGGTCCTCACCACGCTGGATGGCATCGAAATCGGCGCCGATCAGCTCCACCCCGTACTTCTCCAGCACGCCGCGCTCGTGCAGCGCAACGGCGGTGTTCAGCGCGGTCTGCCCGCCCAGCGTGGCCAGCAGGGCATCGGGACGTTCCTTCTCGATGACCTTTTCGACGAATTCCGGCGTGATCGGCTCGACGTAGGTGGCATCGGCGAATTCCGGGTCGGTCATGATGGTCGCCGGGTTGGAGTTCACCAGCGAAACCCGCAAGCCCTCCGAACGCAGTACCCGGCAGGCCTGGGTGCCCGAGTAGTCGAACTCGCATGCCTGGCCGATGACGATCGGACCCGATCCGATGACCAGAATATGTTCGAGATCGGTACGGCGAGGCATCAGGCTCCCTTCATCAGACCGGCGAACCGGTCGAACAAGTACGCGGCGTCATGGGGACCGGCGGCCGCTTCCGGGTGGTATTGCACGGAGAAGGCGCGACCGTCCACCAGCCGCACCCCTTCCACCGTGCCGTCGTTGGCGCAGACATGGCTCACCTCGGCCTTGCCGAACGGAGTGTCGAACTGTTCGCCGCGTTCACCTTCCAGCGCGAACCCGTGGTTCTGCGCGGTGATCGAGACGCGGCCGGTCTCGTGCTCGACGACCGGGATATTGATCCCCCGGTGCCCGAACTTCATCTTGTAGGTACCGCGGCCGAGCGCACGGCCCAGGATCTGGTTACCGAAGCAGATACCGAACAGCGGTAGCCCTTTGTCCAGCAGCCCCTGGGTGAGGGCGACGGCGGTATCGGCGGTCGCCGGGTCGCCGGGGCCGTTGGACAGGAACGTGCCGTCCGGTTTCAGCTCCACAATTTTGTCCAGGCTCGTCGAGGACGGCACCACATGCACCCGCATCCCGCGCTGGGCGAACATGCGCGGGGTGTTGGATTTGATGCCGAGGTCCACCGCGACCACCGTGAACCGGGGCTCACCTTCGGGTTCGACGGTGTAGATCTCGTCGGTGCTGACCTCACCGGCCAGGTCGGCGCCGATCATCGACGGCTGCCCGGTGACCCGGGCCAGCAGTTCCGCGGGTTCGGCCAGCGCGGCACCGGAGAAGATCCCCGCCTTCATCGACCCGCGGCTGCGCAGATGCCGCACGACCGCGCGGGTGTCGATCCCGGCGATACCGACGACGCTCTGCTGTTCCAGCTGCTCGGGCAGGCTCCCGGTGGCGCGCCAGTTGGAGTGCCGGCGAGCAGGGTCGCGCACGGCGTAGCCCGCAACCCAGATCTGTTGCGATTCGTCGTCCTCGTCGTTCCAGCCGGTGTTCCCGATCTGCGGGGCCGTGGCCACCACGATCTGCCGGTGGTAGCTGGGGTCGGTGAGGGTTTCCTGGTAGCCGGTCATGGCGGTGCAGAACACCGCTTCACCGAGGGTCTGCCCGACCGCGCCGTAGGCGGTGCCACGGAAAATCCGCCCGTCCTCGAGGACCAGGGCCGCGGCTGCTGTCGTAGTCGTCATTCGTCATCTCCCGTCGTTGCCCGCGCCCAGGCCGGATACACCGATTTGTCGTCGCCCCGGAACCCGGTGTCGATTTCGGATCCGGTCGGCAGGGTCCAGCGGATCACCAGGACGCCGCCTTCGGTCATCACCTTGCCCGCGTGCCCGCGTTCGGTCCGGATGGCGGTGATGGATTGCTCCGGGATCCAGATCGTGGCGGCGCCCTCGCGTTCCAGCAGGATTCCGTGCTCATAGCGGGTCAGTACCGCGGTTGCGCGGTAGCCCAGATCACCGACCGCTATCCGGTCCTGCCAGCTCGGCGCCATGGTGCTTCCGAGATAGAGACCGGTGGTGGGTTCCAGCACCTGTGCCCCGGTTTCGGCAGGCACCGGCGGTAGTTCACCGATCCGGTCCTGCTGCCGGGCGGCCCGATTGCGCCAGCCCCGATACATCAGGTACACGGCCAGTATCCACAGTAGGACGCAGAGGATGACCCATAGTGCCCGTTCCATCAGCGGCCTCCTCCCGGTACACCCGGCGAGGCGGCGACACCATCGCGGGCGGTGATCCGGCCGCGCAGCAGTGTGCCGATGACCCGGCCGGGCAGGGTCATCGATTGATAGGGCGTATTGCTCGCGATACTGGCGAGGTGTTGGCCCTCGACCGTCCAGGTCGCGTCCGGATCCACCAGGACGAGATTGGCCGGTTCGCCCACCTCGATCGGCCGCCCCTGATCGTCGAGTCCGACGATTTCGGCGGGACGTTCGCTCATCACGCGCGCCACCCCGCGCCAGTCCAGCAGTCCGGGCCGCACCATGGTCTCCACCACGATCGACAGCGCGGTCTGCAACCCGAGCATCCCGGGCCGGGCCGCCGCGAATTCGCAGCATTTGTCCTGTTCGGCATGAGGCGCGTGATCGGTGGCGACACAATCGACGATCCCCGCGGCCAGCGCCTGCCGCAAGGACTCGGTATCCGACCCCTCGCGCAGCGGCGGGTTCACTTTGTTCACCGCGTCATAGGTTTCCAGCCGGGCGTCGGTGAGCAGCAGATGATGCGGCGTCACTTCGGCGGTGATCGCGATCCCCTGGTCCTTGGCCCATTTCACCAACTCGACCGTGCCCGCCGTCGACGCATGGCAGATATGGACCCGCGCTCCGGCGTCCCGGGCCAGTAGCGCATCCCGGGCCACGATGGATTCTTCGGCGGCCCGCGGCCAACCGGCCAGACCCAGCCGCGCCGCCGTCGGCCCCTCGTGGGCAACTGCACCCCGGGTCAGGCGCGGTTCCTCGGCGTGCTGAGCGATCAGCACATCCAGCGACCGCGCGTATTCGAGGGCCCGGCGCATGATCAGCGGGTCGTGGACACAGTGTCCGTCGTCGGAGAACATCCGGACCGCGCCGACGCCGGTGGCCATGGTGCCCATTTCGGCGAGCTGCTCACCCGCGAGCCCGACCGTGACCGCACCTACCGGATACACATCGACGAGCCCGGTCTCCTGGCCACGCCGCCACACATGGTCGGTGATCACCTGGGAATCGGCGACCGGCGAGGTGTTGGCCATGGCGAAAACCGCCGTGTACCCGCCGAGCGCCGCGGCGGCCGAGCCGGATTCGATGGTCTCGGTGTCTTCCCGGCCCGGTTCGCGCAGATGCGTATGCAAATCCACGAACCCGGGCAGCAGCACCCGGCCCTCGCCGGCGAATATTTCGGCGGCGTCCGCGCGCAGCCCGGTCCCGATCTCCCGGATCACCCCGCCGGCGATCAGCACATCGACCGGATCGCCTTCACCGTAGATCCGCACCCCGGTGATCAGAACGGTGCCGGACCCAGTACTGGCGGGCCCTCCGTGGTTACGCTGCGCTGCCTCCTCCGGGCCTGACGCACTCACGCTGTGCCCATCGGGCGTGAGCGCGGGCCCTCCGTGGTTACGCTGCACTGCCTCCTCCGGGCCTGACGCACTCACGCCGCGGCCTCCTGCACTCCGACCAGCAGGCGGAACAGCACCGCCATACGCATATGGACTCCATTCGTCACCTGTTGCAATACGGCGGCGCGCGGCGAATCCGCCACCGACGACGCGATCTCCATACCGCGCAGCATCGGCCCGGGATGCAGCAGCACGGCATGCTCGTCGAGCAGCGCGACCCGCCGTTCGGACAGTCCGTAGCGCACCGCGTACTCCCGCGCCGAGGGGAAGAACCCGCCGTTCATCCGTTCCGCCTGGACCCGCAGCATGAGCACCGCATCGGCGCCGGGCAATTCGGAATCCAGATCCACCGAGACCCGCACCGGCCAGTCCTCGACCCCCACCGGCAGCAGTGTGCGCGGCGCCACCAGCACCACTTCCGCCCCCAGAGTGGACAGCAGGAAAGCGTTGGACCGTGCCACCCGGCTGTGCAGGATATCGCCGACGATCACCACTCGCCGGCCGGCGATATCACCGAGCCGCTGCCGCAGGGTCAGCGCGTCGAGCAGGGCTTGCGTGGGATGTTCGTGCGTACCGTCACCGGCGTTGATCACCGCCGGCACCGCACTGCCCGACCGCCGTGACCAGTCCTCGAACCAGTGCGCGATCTGATGCGCCGCACCGGAGGCGGGATGCCGCACGATCAGCGCGTCCGCTCCGGCAGCGTGCAGGGTGAGCGCGGTATCGCGCAGCGATTCCCCCTTGGCGACCGAGGAACTGCTCGCACTGACATTGATCACGTCGGCGCTCATCCATTTCCCGGCGACCTCGAACGATACGCGGGTCCGGGTCGAGTTCTCGAAGAAGACCGTCATCACCGTGCGGCCGCGCAGGGTGGGCAGTTTGTGTACTTCCCGGCCCAGCAGTGCCTGTTCGAAACGTTCCGCCTCGTCGAGCAACGCGTCGGCGGCCGCGCGGTCCAGATCGGCCACCGTCAGCAGGTGTCTCACTGTCCCTCCCCCTGATGCAGGAAGACGCCGTCGCGGCCGTCGTGTTCACTCAGCAGTACCGAAACGTCCTCGGCGCGCGCGGTGGGCACGTTCTTACCGACGAAATCAGCGCGTATCGGCAGTTCCCGATGTCCCCGATCGACGAGGACGGCCAGTTGGACGGCCCGCGGCCGGCCCAGATCGCGGAGCGCGTCGAGCGCGGACCGCACGGTGCGCCCGGAGAAGAGCACATCGTCGACCAGAACCACCAGCGCGTCCTCGACCCCGCCCTCCGGCACCGACGTCCGCTCCAGCGGGCGGTGCGGTTTGGTGCGCAGGTCGTCGCGGTAGAGCGTGATATCGAGAGAACCGAGGGCCGGGCGCACACCGGAGAATTCCTCGATCTTGTCGGTGAGCCGCGCGGCGAGCGTCGTCCCACGGGTCGGGATACCGATAAGCACTACGCGCGGGGCCCCGGTCTCGCCGGAATCGAGGGCGGTACGTTCGATGATCTGATGCGCGATCCGCGCGATGGTCCGGCCGACATCGGAGGGGGACAACAGTTCCCGTCCCGCCGCCACCCATTCCGGCGTATGCCGCGCAACAGGTGACGCCGTCTCGGCAGCGCCGGACGTGGCGGCCCGTTCTTCGGGCACAGCCATACCGACCTCCTTCCCCGCCTCACCGGACGGTCCGTTAAAGGATGTCTTACGCCGAGCAGCCTATCAGCCCGTAGACGGCACTTTTCGCCAGGTGAGGGCGCTGAACCGGTTGTGAGCGCGACCACTCACCAGCACGGTGCCGACCGCTGTGAACACGGTCACTTGCCTCACGCGGCACTTATCCGCGGACTGCCACAACATGCCCGACGGCCGGATCGCCACCCATGACACCCGGACGCCCGTAGGGTTCGACGAGATCGTCCCAGGCGTGAAACGTCGTCTTCCAGCCGTGCGCGGCGAACCACGATTCGCCATCGGGACCCAGCCCGTTCACCGGCGGCTCCCCCGGGGCCTCCAGAACCAGTTCGCGCAATGCACGGTACTGCGGTGCGGCTGCGGCGATCTGGAACCGCCCCATCCCGAACCGGCTACCCGGCGCCGAGAGCCGCGTGACCGTTTCGGCCACCGCGTACGCCGCCGCGCGCGGCACATAGCCCAGTACCCCCTCGTCGACCCAGGCGGTCGGCAGATCGGCGCGGAAACCCCGTGCGAGCAGTACCCGCTCCCAGTCGCCGCACAGATCTGCGGCGACCACGCGGCGCGCACAGATCGGGTGCGCGCGATGGGCATCCAGGACCGATTCTTTGAAGTCGAAGAGCTCGGGTAGGTCCACTTCGAAGAACGTGGTCTCGGGCGGGAGGTCGAGGCGGAAGGCCCTGGTATCCAGGCCCGCACCGAGCAGGACGATCTGCGGGCAGTCCGACGCAGCGACCTCCCGGATGTGCTCGTCGACGGCTTTGACCGCGAGGGTGCGGCCCTCGTAGAACTGCTCGGCCAGTTTCTCCAGGCGCCCCCAGCGGTCGGCGTCGAACCCCGGCCGGGCAGCGGCGAGGAAAACCCCGGCCAGCGGGTCCGCGTAGAGCCGGTCGGGCCGCGCGGTCTCCCGGACCCGGATGAGCGCGACACCGAGGGCGGTCATCGCCACTCCGGCGGTCGGGACGGGTGCAGAAGTTCCGGTCATCGATGACCTCCTCCAACTACTTACTTGTCGCCCGGCTAGTAAAGCACGCTTTCCGCCCGGCCGCCGAGTCCCGCCCACTTCGATCGGCCGACCGATACGCTTCGACGCCGCGGGCCCACTAGGCTCCCTGCGGCAGACCATCGAGCACAAAGACAGTCGAACACGAGGAGACACCGTTGGCCGGCCGGCGCAGCGATACCCGTGACCGCATCCGCGCGGTGGCGATGGAACTGTTCTCCGAACAGGGCTACGAGAAGACCTCGTTGCGCCAGATCGCCGAACACCTCGGTGTCACCAAAGCGGCGCTGTACTACCACTTCCGGACGAAGGAAGATATCGTCGCCAGCCTCTCCGACGATGTCCGGCGCGGTATCGACGAGCTGATCGAATGGGCCGAGGCCAGCCCACCCGGCCCCGCCCGCTCCACGGAGATCCTCGACCGCTACGGAGCCCTGCTGCACAGCACCGGCCGCGACATGGTGCGGTTCATGCACGAAAACCAGCCCGCTTTCCGGGAATTGGGTTTCGGTGTCAGCCTGCGCTATCAGTTCCGGGTGATCGCCGATCTCATGACCGAGCCCGAGCGCGCACCCTTGGATGTTTTCCATGCCCGGCAGGCGCTGCTGGCAATCAGCTGGAGTACGGCGATGATGGGCGATCTGCCGCTGTCCGACGACGAATGTTTTTGCGCAGCAGTCGCTGTCGCCCAGGACATTCTGCGCAGAAAGTGATTCCGCGCCTACGGCAATCGGGCCACTGTCTACTGTTCCGGCTCAGCGTGGCGCCCGCCGCCCCATCGACCGTGTGAGCAGTAGCGCGAGAACAGCAACACCGGCCGCGACACCGAGGAATGCCTCCATGTATCCCGCCGCCGCGACGGACCAGCCGAACACGACGGCACCGAGTCCGAGACCACCGTCGTAGGCAATGTTCCAGATCGTGCTCGCGGTGCCGCTGCGCCCGCTACCGAGACGCTCGAGCGTGAGCACGAACGAATCGTTCTGGCACGCACCGAACCCCGCACCCAGTAGCGCCGCTCCCGCAACCAGCAGCCCCGATATCGTCGACAGCGAGACGGCGACGAGTCCTGATCCGGCGGCGCAGCACAGCACCGAGACCGGCAGCAATCTGCCCGCGCCGCTACGATCCGCGAACGCGCCGGCCGCCAGGCGGGCCGCAACCAGACCGACCGCGGCCGCGAACAACGCCCACGAGACAGTGCCGGTATCCGGGACCGCGACGGGCAGAAACGTTGTCGCGGCACCGAACGAACCGGCCGTCAGCAGGAACAGCGCGATCGGCACCCCGATATCGCGAATATCGTTGGTTGCCGCAAACCGGAATGTTCCACGGTGCCGGCCGGGAAGCAGCGAGGCCCAAGCCGCTGCGGCAACACACGCACCGGCCGCTCCCCAGAACACCACCGCAAATCCCCAGGTCTTCGCGATCCACACCCCGCCGGCGAGCGCACCGAGATTCGGTAGCGCGGCGGCTACACCGTAGTGCGAGACCGCCGACGCCAGCTTTCCCGTGGGTGCAAGATCGGCGACGAATGTCGCGCCGGCCGTCACCACCAGCGCAAAACCGATCCCTCGGACCACCGTGATCACGATGATCGGCGCGAGACTGTCGGAAATGATGTACAGCGGCGTCGGCCCTCCGAGCAACAGCGCGCCCACGATCACCATCGTCCGCAGTGTGAATATCTCGAATAGCCAGGGCACTGCCAGTTGCGTGGCCACAGTCGCCGCCATCATGACGCCCGTAGTCGAACCGACCGCCACACCAGCGGCACCACCCCCGGCCGACCACAGTGGTACGACCGACAGCAGCGCCGCGTAGTTGACGAAGGCCAGGAAGGTCACCACCAGCAGCGCAACGAAAGCGCGGGTGCCGCCATCGGGAGCACCCGCTGTGCCGGGGAACACTTGCCGGACGGTAGGCCGAGAAGGCCGATCACCGCTTTCCGATGCCGCCACCATCACATCGGCCTCCCCTCTTGCACTCGAGCGACCGTCCGAACAGATCGTCGTCGCACCTGCGATACCACTCCACCCTCGCTACAACGAGGTATTCTGTCCAACAATGAATCTCCATCCGAGTCATCACGAATTGTGATAGCTAGTGGAAACCCAGCTTCTGCGCAGTTTCATGGCCGTGGTGCGTTCGGGAAGCTTCACCGACGCGGCCCGCGAGCTCGGCTTCACCCAATCCACCGTGACCGGTCATATCCAGAAGCTCGAACGGCAACTCGGTCATCAGCTCCTCGATCGCTTCCCCGCCGGCGCCGTGCCGACCGATTTCGGGGCGCGCCTCATGGTGCACGCCGACGAGGTACTCAGCGCCGAAGACCGCCTCCGAGCCGTGACGCGCAGCAGCGGTTCCCGGCCCAGCGGTACCGTGCGCGTCCGCGCGCCCGAGTCCCTGTGCACCTACCGCCTGCCCGCCGTGATCCGGGCTATCCGGGCCAGGGAGCCCGATGTGCAGGTCTGGCTCACTCCGGGCGGCCTGGACGACGCCACTGCGGCGGTGCGTCAGGGGACGGCCGAACTGGCTCTCACGATGGAACCCAGGGGTCCGATCACCGAACTCACCTCGGAACGGATCGGCACCGAACGACTGACCCTGCTCGACCACGGTGCACGGGCCGGCACGCGCACCACCTGGGACGAACTGGCCGTCCGCGATGCCCTGCTCATCGAAGAGGGCTGTGGTTACAGTGACGATGTCGCCGCCCACCTCGTCGCCACCGGAGCGATACCGGGCCGCCGATCCCGGTTCGGGAGCATCGAGGCGATCAAACGCTGTGTGGCCGTCGGTCTCGGCTGGGCGGCGCTGCCCGCGATCAGCGTGGAATCCGAGATACAGGCCGGCGAACTGGCGGTTCTGGACGGCCCTGGTCTGCCCTCCTGCGAAATCCACCTGATCACCCACCCGCGCCGCCACCACAGCGAGGCACTGACCGTCGTCTGCGAAGAACTGCGACGCCACTGGGACGCGTAGACCATGGGCCGGGCGCGACGACGGGCGTCGACCGATCGGACCATCCAGTTGTGTCGCCGGTCGCCACCCAGGACGAAACACGGCCGGAGGCAGTGTGACCATCGGCTGCCGAGCACCGGTCAAGCCGATAACGCTGCGTATACCCGTCCACCTACCGGCCGACCGAATTCGAACATATGTTCGCATATCGGATACACTGGAGCCATGCCGGCACCATTCCAGGGATCGCTGCTCGACGGCTTCGGCGCGACCGGACTCGAACCGCTCACACATATCCGCCGGACATACCTGACCGACGGCGCATGGGTGGACCTGCGGCCCGGCTGGCTGCGTGGCGCCGACGAACTCTTCGACCGCCTCGCCACCGCGGTGCCGTGGCGAGCGGAACAACGGGCCATGTACGACCGTGTCGTCGATGTGCCGCGACTGTTGTGTTTCTACGGCGAGTCCGCACCCCTGCCCGACCCCGTTCTCGACGAGGCACGCGATGCGTTGAGCGAGCACTACCGGGCCGAACTCGGCGAACCGTTCCGGACCGCCGGACTGTGCTACTACCGCGACGGCCGCGACAGTGTGGCGTGGCACGGCGATACGCTGGGCCGCGGCGCCGTTCAGGACACCGTGGTCGCCATCCTGACGGTCGGGGCGCCGCGGCCGCTACTGCTACGACCCCGAACGGGCGGTCCCAGCCTGCGGTTCCAGCCCGGCCACGGCGACCTTTTCGTCATGGGCGGCTCCTGCCAGCGCACCTGGGAACATGCCGTCCCGAAATCACGACGGGTGACCGGACCGCGGATCAGCATCCAGTTCCGCCCGCGCGGCGTACGTTGATCCCACTATCCCCGCCTCGGCAGTACGGGAAGGCCACGGCGGCGGATGGCCGCGGCCCGGGACCAGATCCGGGACTGGAGCGAATCCACCGTCCGCGGCGGTGCCCCGGCAGCGCCACACACCTCCGTCCGGGCCTGCCGGGCCGACCCGACCATGCGGCGGTACTGCCGGAATATCTGCACCTCTCCGTCGACGCCGTCGTCGAGATACGTGTAGTCCATCTCCAGGCAGGTATCGTCTCCCAGCCGCGCGACGCCCACGGCCCAATCGCGCAGCCACTCGGCGGAACCCGCGAAGACGAGCAAGCGGCCGTACCGATCGATTCGGGATCGGCCGCGGGGCGGCGCCGAATACTCGCCGGCACCCGCGAACATCCTCTCCCGCCATGCCGCCACCTCGGCCATCGCGGGATCGAGCCCGAAGGTCTGCCAGCGCACCGTACCGTCCGGCCGATCGTGTAGCGGTAGCCGGCGACTCAATGCCGCGGCGGACTTACGCGTGAACACCGTACGGTCGGTGGGCACCAGGACGATCGGGGCGGCGGGGGCACCGTCGAACGGGTTGGGGTCGAGGTGCCGGCCATCGATCACCAGGAGCGTGCCGGGTCTCCGTTGATACGACAGCCCCCATAACAACCGGGCCAGCACCCGGGCGCCACGCCAGTCCGACAGGATATGCCAGGTGTCGTGAAAACGGTTGGTGGAGAACCGGAAATCGGTGCCGGAACGCAGCGTGATCACGGTGTGCACCCGCCCGTCGAGCACCATCACACGGCGATGCAGTTTCAGTTGGCCACCGGTGGCCGCGCCCCGGCGCGGCCGGCTGTTCCGCGTGGTCATACCACCTCCAGAGCACCTCGCGTATGCCGCTCAGAAAAGCACGAGCACTGGGGTGCGGCAACAGGTTTTCCCCGTCGTCCGGATCGTCAGGAAGCCTGCAACACCGAATCCACCAGCACCCGGACCGCCGCCAGCAGCCGGTCGGTTTTTCCGGAACGGGCCAGTTCGGGCACGGTCGCTCCGGCCAGCGAATCCAGCAGTAGCCGGCCGACGACCTCGGCGTCCACGTCCGGCCGAGCCTCTTCCAGCAGCGCCGTGAGGTGCTCATGCCAGAATCGGTGCAGCTCCGCAGTACGCGGATGCGGGGGCTCGGACCGCAAGATTGCCATGAGCTCCAGGTTGTCGATCACCAGCCCGGCCATGGCTTCGAGGAATGCGCGCAGCCGGTCGGCCGCCGGCGCTCCGGGGCCCAGCGGGGGTGGACCGTCGGCAACTCGTTCTCGAAGCGTGAACGCGCTCTCGGCCACCATCTCGTGCAAAAGCCCGGCCCGGTTACCGAAGCGATGGAAGATCGTACCCTTGCCCACTCCGGCCGCCGCCGCGACCCGGTCCATGGTGACCCCTTCGGCACCGTGTTCGGCGAGCAGCGCGGCGGTGGCATCGAGGATGGCACGCCGGTTGCGAGCAGCGTCCGCGCGTTCCTTCGCCGGGGGCATGGCACCACCTTCGTTGACAAGTTGACCGCCGGTCCATATCTTTGCAGAAATAAATGGACCAACAGTCAAGTTATGGAGTTTCCGATGCAGGCAATCGTAATGACAGGCACCGGCGGGCCGGAGGTCCTGGTACCGCGCGAGGCCCCGACACCACAGCCGGATACCGGTGAGGTACTCATCCGCGCAGCGGCGATCCCGGTTCTCTTTCCCGAGACCCTGCTCCGCTCCGGAGCATTCCCCATGGCCGCTCCCCCGCCGGTGGTGTTCGGCCACCAGGTCGCCGGGGAGATCGTCGAAGTCGGCGCCGGCGTTCCCCGCGACCTCGTAGGCCGGCGCGTCGTCGCCGCGACCACCGGGGCGGGGTCCTATGCCGAATTCGTCTGTGCGCCGGCCGGGAACACAACGCTCATTCCGGACGATGTGTCGGCAGACGACGCGGCGGCCACGATGATGAGCGGCTCGATCGCACTGGCCCTACTGCACACGGCGAATCTGACCGGAACAGAGACGGTCCTCGTAGAAGCCGGCGCCACCGGGGTGGGCAGCTATCTGGTTCAGCTGGCCCGGGAATTCGGCGCGGCACAGGTCATCGCCACCGCGGGCGGCTCCGCCAAGATCGAGCACGCTCGTACACTGGGCGCCGACCAGGTCATCGACCACCGGAGGGAACGGTGGACCGAAACGCTCACAGCGAGCGCGCCGGGCACCATCGATGTCGTCTTCGATTCCATCGGCGGCACCCCTGCGGCGGACCTTCTGGGCGCCCTGACGCCGGGATCGGGCCGGATGCTCAGTTACGGCTGGCTCTCCGGCGCCCCGGCACAGGTCTCGGCTGCCGACCTGATCCCGGCCGGGCTCACCCTCACTGCCTGCTCGGGGCCGGCATGGCAGCAGCGGGCCACCCGCGCCGAGGCCGATATTCTCGCGCGGATACCGGCACTGGCTCCCCCGGTCGAGACCATACTGCCGCTCGAAGCGGCCGGACGCGGACACGAACTGGTGGAGTCGCGGCGTCCGCTGGGCAAAGTCATCCTGCGGCCGGACGCGACCGCTTGATCACGTAATCAACTCGGTCCCGGGACAACGCCCCGGCCTGCAGCAGTCTCCGTGATCGAACAGGCCCGGTCAGCGCCGAAGGACGAAGAAATAGGGTTCGGACAGCCCGCGCATATCCATCACGCCGAGCAATGTCTCATCATCGACGCGCCGGAAATGGTCGATGATGGGCAGATGGTCGTACACCATGGCAGCGCTCACCACACCCCGGTACTCGATATCGCGGAGCCGCGCCGTCGGCTTCCGGGTTCGCAACAACGGAGCGAGGGCGCGCAATCTGTTCCGCACGGGCCGCAGCCAGTGCGCCGGAATCTTGCCGGCCAGCGATAACGGGACCCGGCGCGGATCCACCGCGAACACAGTGCCGCGCTCGTCGGTGAACAGCAAGGGATGCACACCATCGGGTGCGTCGAACTGTTTCCCGTACCACCCCGATTCGGACAGGGTTCCGTCCATCGGGTGGCCGGTAGGCAGTTCTTCGCCGCACCAACGGCCGGTGGTCACCTCGTCCACGGGAGCGGCAGGGAGGCTGTCGAAGATCTCCCAGGCCCGCTCGACGGTACAACCGCCCGCCGGCAGAGTAGCGGTGTGTTCGCTCATCGTCCGCGCTCCTCGATATCAGGGACGTTGCGAAAGATAGCCTATCGTTCTCTCACCACGGGCCGGCGGCCGGTCAGCCGGTGATCTCCCATTCGTACACGGTCAGATCGGCGGCACCGGTGGTGTGCAGTGGGTCGGTGAACACCAGCGCCTCGGCGGCCGCGCGCGATTCCGCGAGCACGATGTATGCGCCCCCGGTGCTGTCGGTGAACGGCCCGCTTTCCTGCAACATGTCCCGGGTACGCAGGTCGCCCAGGAACTGCCGGTGCGGTTCGCCGACAGCCGGGTCGTACGCGGAGGTCCGGATCGCCAAAACCAGATACTTGCGCACGTCAGTCGTCCGCTTTCGGTTCCGCCGCCCGGGTCGCGGAAGCGGCAGCACGGATCTGCGGCGCCACCAGCACCACCTGCCCCAGTACCCCATTGACGAACCCGGGAGAATCGTCGGTGGACAGCTCCTTGGCCAGCTCCACCGCCTCGTCCACGGCCACGATCGGCGGAACGTCGGTGGCGTACAGAAGTTCCCATACGGCCACACGCAGAATCGCGCGGTCCACCGCGGGCAGGCGAGACAGTGTCCAGTCCTGTAGATACGACTCGATCGTTCCGTCGACCCGGTCGAGGTCCTCGGCGATACCGTCGACCAGAGTCCGGGTGTACGCATGCACCGGCGCCACGGCCTGATCCCGGGCCGCGAGCTCGAT
The DNA here is from genome assembly GCF_001613245.1 of Nocardia speluncae NBRC 108251. GTDB lineage: Bacteria > Actinomycetota > Actinomycetes > Mycobacteriales > Mycobacteriaceae > Nocardia > Nocardia speluncae. The sequence goes on from NZ_BDBZ01000002.1 coordinate 653,412, forward strand.
CCGCTCGTCGGCCAGATCGGACGGATCGATATCGCGGGCCTCGGCCTCGAACAGCAGGTCCACCGCGCGGCGCCGGGCCTTGTGGCGGGCGCCGAGTTTCTTGTAGGCGGACTTCTTGTCCGCGGGCTGATCGGCCACGGTCAGGAGTTGACTCGGCCCAGGTAGCTGCCGTCGCGAGTGTCGATGCGGAGTTTGTCACCGGTGTTGATGAACAGCGGTACCTGAACCTCGGCGCCGGTCTCCACGGTGGCCGGTTTGGTACCGCCGGTGGAGCGGTCCCCCTGCAGGCCGATATCAGTGTGGGTGACCTCGAACTCCGCGGTAACCGGCAACTCCACGTACAGCGGCGCACCCTCGTGCATGGCGACCTGCACGGTCATGTTCTCCAGCAGGAAGCGAGCCTGTTCGCCGATGGTCTGTTCGGCTATCGGGAGCTGATCGAAGGTCTCACCGTCCATGAAGACGTAATCCGAACCGTCGTGGTAGAGGTAGGTCATATCCCGGCGGTCCACGGTGGCGGTTTCCACCTTCACGCCGGCGTTGAAGGTTTTGTCGACGATCTTGCCGGACAGCACGTTCTTCAGTTTGGTCCGCACGAATGCAGGACCTTTCCCCGGCTTGACGTGCTGAAATTCGACGATCTGCTGGAGATTACCGTCGATCTTCAGTACGAGGCCGTTCTTGAAGTCGCTGGTGTCCGCCACTGTGTTCGGGTCTCCTCGGTTCTCGGGCGACCGGCGTCATCCGACGACGGTCAGGTCTTTGCTGGTGTTGGTGAGCAGTTCGGGGCCCCCTTCGCGCACCACGAGCGTATCCTCGATCCGGACACCGCCGCGTCCGGGAAAGTACACACCTGGTTCGACGGTCACCGCCACGCCAGACAGCAGTGTACCCGTGCCCGTTTTCGCGATGCCGGGCGCTTCATGGATACGAAGCCCCACCCCGTGCCCCAAACCGTGGACGAACAACGAACCGTGCCCGGCGGCGGCGATCACCTCCCGGGCGGCGGCATCCACATCGGCGCACGGGATTCCGGGTCGTAACGCTTCCCGGCCGGCGCGCTGCGCGGCATACACCAGGTCGTAGACCTCGCGTTGCCAGTCCGCGGGCTCGCCGAGCACGAAGGTCCGGGTCATATCGGAGTGGTAGCCACCCACGACGGCACCGAAATCGATCTTCACGAAATCACCGGTGGCCAGCACGGCGTCTGTGGGCCGATGATGCGGAATCGCGGAATTCGATCCGGCGGCGACAATGGTCTCGAAGGCGATACCGGCGGCCCCCCGTTCGAACATGGCCCATTCGAGATCCCGGGCGATCTGGCGTTCGGTGCGCCCCGGCCGGAGCTTCCCGGTGTCCAGCAGCGCCGCCAGCGCATCGTCGCCGACCGTGCAGGCCGCACGCAACCGCTCCACCTCGTATTCGTCCTTGACCATGCGCAGCTGCTCGACCAGCCCGGGGGAGGCGACGAGATCGAGCCCGGTACCGAGCTCGATCAGGCCACGATGCTGGTCGACAGTGACGATATGGCTTTCGTAGCCGAGCCGGCCGAGTTGCCATTCCCCCGCCGACTCCACTACCCGCCGGACAACCGCGCGGGCAATCTCTGCCCGCAGGTCGGGAACCTGCTCGGCCACCTGGGTGTCGTAGCGACCGTCGGTGGCGATCACGGTGCGATCCTCCGCACCCGCCGCATCCCACGAATGCACCAGCAGCGCGGCGTTGGAACCGGTGAAACCGGTGAGGTAGCGGATGTTCACCAGATCGGTGACCAGCAGGCCGTCGATTTCGTTCTCGACCAGCAGGTTGCGCAGCAGCCCTCGCCGCGCGGCGTAATCGGGCCGCTTCTGGGGGCCGCGGCCGGAATCAACAGACATGGGACAAAAGTACCGCCGACCCGCATGCGCGACACAGGCCCGGCCGCAGCGAGCTCGGTGAACAGAATCCGAAATGCACGGTATCCACAGTGCGCGACGAACGCTCCGATTATCCACAGATCACCACGGTGCCGTCCGCCGGGCCGAGATCCGCGGAATCGTGAACAGTGTGACGGCACTCTTCTTCCTGCTGGCCGGCTGGTGCGCGCTCCTCGCGGGCTTCGATATCCGAAGCCGGCGCCTGCCGAATCCGCTCACCCTCACGGGGGCACTGGGCGTGCTGGCGTACGCGGCAGCGGCCGGGCAATTGGGCGCCGCGCTCCGGGGCGCTGCGCTGCTGGCAATTCCTTATCTGGTGCTGCACCTACTGCGGCCCGCGGCGCTGGGCGCCGGCGATGTGAAACTGGCGGTGGGACTCGGCGCCGCTGCCGCCCTCGGTGGAGCGCAGACGTGGATCTGGTCGGCCCTCGCGGCACCGCTGTTCACTGCCGCGATCGCAATCGGCCTGCTGCTCGGGCAGCCCGTCACCACACCGATATTTCGGAACGCCCGGACATCCGGGCGCCCGCTATTTCCGGCACGTGCTCGCTCCCCCGGCGGCCCGATCACCGCTGTACCGCACGGGCCGTCCATGTGCGCCGCGACGCTTCTGGGGCTGGCCCTGTGGTGATCACCCGGCAATCCGATGCGGCCGCCTTCGACAGGCCCCATCAGCACCGCCGACCGCCTGCCCCGGGCGCGGCGCCGACATGGGAAGATAGTCGGCGTGCTGCGCTGGATAACTGCTGGAGAATCCCACGGACCCGCCCTCGTCGCCCTTCTGGAAGGAATGGTCGCCGGAGTCGAGGTCACCTCGACGGAGATCTCCGCACAGCTGGCGCGCCGCCGGCTCGGCTACGGTCGCGGCGCCCGGATGAAGTTCGAGGCCGACAAGGTCACCGTGATCGGCGGTGTCCGGCACGGACGCACCATGGGCGGGCCGGTTGCCATCGAGATCGCCAATTCGGAATGGCCGAAATGGACCACGGTGATGTCGGCCGATCCGGTGGACGAGACGGAACTCGCCGATCTCGCCCGCAATGCCCCGCTCACCCGCCCCCGCCCCGGCCACGCCGACTATTCGGGAATGCTGAAATACGGTTTCGAGGACGCCCGCCCGGTGCTGGAACGGGCCAGCGCCCGGGAAACCGCGGCCAGGGTCGCGGCCGGGACGGTGGCACGGGCATTCCTGCGCCAGGCACTCGGGGTCGAGGTGATTTCGCATGTGGTCGCCATCGGCACCGCGGCGAACACCACCGGGGTGGTGCCCACGGCGGCCGATATGGCCGCGATCGACGAAAGCCCGGTACGGGCCTCCGATACCGCGGCGGAGGCGGCCATGATCGCCGAGATCGATGCCGCGAAGAAGGAAGGCGACACCCTCGGTGGTGTCGTCGAGGTGGTAGTCGACGGGCTGCCGATCGGCTTGGGTTCGTTCACCAGCGGGGAGAACCGGCTGGATTCGCGGCTCGCGGCCGCGCTCATGGGAATTCAGGCCATCAAGGGCGTCGAGGTCGGCGACGGGTTCGAGACGGCGCGCCGCCGGGGCAGCCAAGCCCACGACGAGATGCATCCGGGTACCGACGGTGTGCTGCGCTCGACCAACCGAGCGGGCGGCCTCGAGGGCGGGATGACCAACGGCGAGGCGCTACGGGTCCGGGCGGCGATGAAACCCATCTCCACCGTGCCGCGCGCGCTGTCCACCGTCGATATGGCCAGCGGCGCGGAAGCGTCGGCGATCCACCAGCGCTCCGACGTCTGCGCGGTTCCGGCGGCCGGGGTCGTGGCCGAATCCATGGTCGCGCTGGTGGTGGCCCAGGCGGTGCTGGAGAAGTTCGGCGGCGATTCGATCGCCGAAACGGTGAGCAACCTCGACGGCTACGTGAAGCGGATCAGCGCTCGCCCGCATCTGAACCCGGGCGAACACGTCGCCGACCCGGCGTAATGTCCGCACACACCGATCCGCACGGCCCGCGGGTGGTGCTGATCGGACCGCCGGGCGCGGGCAAAACGACGATCGGCCGCAAACTGGCCCGCGAATTGGACGTCGAGCTCTACGACACCGATGCCGGTATCGAAGAGACCGCCCGGCGCAGCATCGCCGAGATCTTCGCCGCCGACGGCGAACCCGGATTCCGGCGCCTCGAAGAAGAGGTGGTAGGCCGGGCACTGCGCACCGAACAGGGTGTCGTCTCGCTCGGCGGCGGCGCGGTGCTGTCCGAGAAAACCCGAGCCCTGCTGCGTGAATGCACGGTGGTATACCTGGAGATCAGCATCGCCGAGGGCCTGCGGCGCACCGGTGCCACGAACACCCGGCCCCTACTCGGCGGTACCGATCCGGGGACGAAATACCGGGAGCTCATGCGCTCCCGGCGACCGCTCTACCGCGAGGTCGCATCGGTGCGGGTACGCACCGACGGGCGCAGCCCGGGCCGGGTCGTCCGCGCGATCATGGGGAAACTCGGCCTCGAGCCGGTTCACCCGGAAACAATGGAAGCCGGGCTCCCCGCCGACGCGGCCCCGCAGCGTACGAGCCGGTCGCGGGCGCGGCGCCGGGCCCGGGCACGAGCCCGGCGGGCGGCCGCCGCACAGCAGAAACCCGCCGGGGCGTCTCCCGCGGGCATCCCTGCGGAGGATGCCGGAGCGAACGACGCGGGGCGGGCGAAGCCGGCCGAAGGAAAAGGCTCGGACACGACCGGCGCACCGGCGCACCGGACCGAATCCACGGATACCGGTCTGCGCACACCCGGCCGCTCCCGGCGGGCGCGGGCCAGGCGCGCGCGAGCCCGCAGGCAACAACATGAACAGGCCGAGCAGACCCAAGCCGAGCAGAAAAAGACAGGAACGGAGCAGTCCAGGTGACAGAACCGACGCGTATCGAGGTCCGCACCGCCCAGCCCTATCCGGTGATCATCGGCCGCGGTTTGCTCGGTGATCTCGTCGACGCCGTGACCGGCTTCGGTGGTGTGCGCACTGTCGCCCTCTTTCATCAGCCGTCCCTGGTCGAAACCGCCGAGGTGGTGCGCGCGACGCTGGCCGAGGCCGGGCTCGATGCGCATCGGATCGAGATCCCCGACGCAGAGGCGGGCAAAGAACTCGCCGTCGCCGGGTTCTGCTGGGAGGTGCTGGGCCGGATCGGCCTGACCCGCACCGATGTGGTGATCGGCCTCGGTGGCGGCGCGGCCACCGATCTCGCCGGTTTCGTCGCGGCGACCTGGATGCGCGGGGTGAAGATCGTGCATGTACCCACCACCCTGCTGGCGATGGTGGACGCGGCGGTCGGCGGTAAGACCGGTATCAATACCGAGGCCGGGAAGAATCTGGTGGGCTGCTTCCACGAACCGTCGGCTGTCATGGTCGACCTGGCGACCCTGGAAACGGTGCCGCGCAACGAGATCATTGCCGGGATGGCCGAGATCATCAAGGCCGGTTTCATCGCCGATCCGGTGATCCTGGACCTGATCGAACGCGATCCTCAGGCCGCGCTCGACCCGGCCGGCGAGGTGCTGCCGGAACTGATCAGGCGCGCCGTCGCGGTCAAGGCGGATGTCGTGGCCGCCGACCTCAAGGAATCGGCGCTGCGGGAAATCCTCAACTACGGACACACTCTCGGCCATGCCATCGAGCGCCGGGAGCGCTACCGCTGGCGCCACGGTGCGGCGGTCGCGGTGGGCCTGGTCTTCGCCGCCGAACTGGGCCGGTTGGCCGGGCGCCTCGACGATGCCACCGCCGACCGGCATCGCAGCATCTTGGAAAGCGTGGGCCTGCCCACCACCTACGATCCCGATGCCCTGCCACAACTCTTGGAGAGTATGCAGACCGATAAGAAGACCCGCTCGGGCGTCCTTCGGTTCGTCGTGCTGGATGGACTGGCAAAACCGGGCCGGCTTGAGGGCCCGGACCCCGCGCTGCTGGCCGCGGCATATTCAGCGGTGGCCGGGGCCGCCTCCAGTGGTGGCAGCGCAATCCTGCTCTGAGACAGCGCGGCACGCGGCCGGAATACCGCGCCCGTCCGAATCCCGCCGCGGCCGAAATGGGCTCGGGAACTGCACATCGACGCACCCGTCGGCGGCGAGCGCCGTGGCAAACCGGCCCGCGCCCCTGTGAGTACCTGCTGCGGTGGTTTTTGTGCGGCCCGCGGTGGCGGGGGTATACGAGCCGTACGCCGAAATACGTATCCGGTTCAAGCGCGCATGCCGATGCCCGGTCGCTGTGGTCGGACCTACCGTCGCCGATATGCCACATTTTCCCTATTCGACGGCCGGTCCCGCCTTGTTCGCGGGTCTGGCCGTGCTCGCCTTCGGCGGTATCGCAGTGGAGACGTCGATCGTCTACCCGAATGTCTTCCACGACGTGCCCGACTCGCTCGCCGAGGCAAGCGAATTCTTCGACGTGGTCGGCCCCGGAGATGTTCTGCCGCCGCTCGGTGCATTCACTGTTCTCGCGGGGCTGGTCGCCGTCGCCACGGCTTGGCGGATCACCGCGGCGCGGCGATGGCTGGTCGCCGGCCTGCTCACCCTGCTGGGCGGCGAGTTCTTGTTCTCCGTCCTGTATTTCTGGCCACGCAACGAGATCATGTTCGACGAAGGCACCGCCGTCCACAGCGTGGAGTTCCTACGCCGGACCGCCACCGAGTTCGAAACCGCGCACTGGGTCCGGCTGGCTGTCAGCGCCGTCACCGCGCTCCTGGCGGTGACCGGTTTCCTGCGCGCCTACCGGCAACAGGTGCGGCGGGAGGTGGCGGCATGATTCGGTGGCCCGACATAGCTATGCGCCCGTGGACTGTCATCGCTCTCGCCGCCTTGGGCGTGCCGCGGATCGTGGCGCACGACCTCGGTCTCGCGGGGCCGGTGACGAACGCCGTCCTGGTCTTCGTTCCGCTTGCCGGGTGGATCGGCTGGGTGCTGTGGCGGCGCATCGCACCGTTGCCGGCCCTGTTACTGGTCGGTGCCGTCTACGGGGTCTTGCTGGTGATTACGCATCAGCTGCTGTGGACGACGGCCTTCGACGAACCACCGGAACTCGGCGGAAACCTCGCCGGGCGCTTCTCGCCCGCCGTGCAGGATCTCATCCTGCGGCTGGCATCCGTGGGCAGCGGACTTCTCACCGGTGTACTCCTCGGAGCGGTGGCCGGTGTCGTGGCGTGGGTGCTCGCCCGGCTTTCCGGTGTCCCCGACCGCACCGAACCGTGAGCCGGGCAATGTATTGCGTCGACCGGTCACGTGCCCTGGGCCCGCACTCCGTGCCGGTCCGTGGACGATTCCGGCGGCCAGGCGCGGGTGGCCGCGAAGATTTCCCGGCCGCGTACCCAGCCAGGGTGCCGGGGGCATCGGCGAGCGCGTACACCACGGCCACCGAGAATCGATACCTGTCGACCGGCCCGCATTCCGGAATCGTCAACTGTTCCGGTCCACCGCACTCCCGCTGCACCGGCCGCCCACACGGCGGACGGCCGGTGGTTGGCGATACCGGCGCGCAGATACCGAGGCCGGCGGATTCTGTGGGGTGACGCGTTCGAGGATGGTAGGAGAGATGGATGGTGAGCGACCGCAGCTGCCCGGAGCTAGCCGTGCGGCAAACCGGCGGGATGCAGAACGCCCGTCGGACAGCGTTGCCGTCTCTCTCGTCGGCCGCCGGCGACGATATCTCCGCGCGGCTGGTCGATATCGTTTTGGCCGCGGCCGTGCTCGTCGCAGTGGGTGCGGCGATCACCGCCGATGTCGGCGGCCCCGGGGTCGTGCCGTTGCCTGCGTATCTGTTCGGGGCGCTGTTCAGCGCGCTGATCCTTGCGCGGCGCCGTCGGCCGGTGGCAGTCCTGGTGATCTCTGCGGTCGCGCTGGTGGGTTACTACATGCTCGGGTATCCGCCGATCGGGCTGGCTCTGCCACTCGCCGCCGCGTTGTTCTCCGCCGCCGAGTGCGGGCGGTTGTACTGGGCGGCAGGCACCGCGACGGCGCTGCTGGCGGTCTCGACCACGGTTCGCCTCGCCCACGGTGACGATCCCGGTTTCGTCCTCGGTCTCGAGCTGCCGGCCTCGGCCGCCTTGATGGCGGCGGTCGTCGCGCTCGGCGACAGTGTGCGGTCACGACGTGGATGGCGTGCCGAGCTCGCCAAGCAGACTGCGGCCGCCGACGCCGAACGCGAGCAGCAAGCGCAGCGGCGGATCGCGCAGGAGCGGGTACGAATCGCCCGTGACCTGCACGATCTGCTCGCGCACACGGTATCGGTGATCAGCCTGCATACCGACGTCGCCCGGGAATCGCTTCGTGACGATCCCGCCACGGCCGAAACCTCGTTGGCTGCCGCCCGCGCCGCATGCCGGTCGGCGGGCCGGGAACTGCGCGCGACGTTGGACGCCCTGCGCGAACCGGGTAATGACCCGGATCGCCCGCTGTCTTCCGTATCTGCGCGCCTGACCGAACTCGTCGCTGCCACCCGGTCTACCGGGCTCGCCGTGGAGCTTCACGGCGCGGAATCGGCCGATCAGTTACCAGCGGTTGTCGGTGACGCGGTTTTCCGGCTGGTCCAGGAATCTCTCAGCAATGTGCTCCGGCATGCCGCGGCCGGGCGCGCCGGCGTCGAATTGGAACGGGACCGCCACGGCATCCTGGTGCGGGTGGGCGACGACGGACGGGGCAGTACCGGCGACCCCGGTGCGGGCTGGGGCATTATCGGAATGCGCGAACGGATCGCCCTGCTGGGCGGCACTCTGCGCGCGGAACCGGCACGTGGAGGTGGATTCGTGGTCGAAGCACAGCTTCCCCTGCGGGATTCGGCATGATCCGGGTCGCGGTGGTCGACGATCAGCATCTGATCAGAGAAGGCCTGCGCGCGCTGTTGGCGCGCACCGCAGATATCGAGGTGGCGGGGCTGGCAGGTACGGGCGCGGAGGGGGTCGCCCTTGTCACCCGTACCCGGCCGGAGGTAGTACTCATGGATATCCGGATGCCCGGCGGTGACGGTCTCGACGCGACCCGGCGGATCGTCGCCGACCCGGCATTGCGCCACGTCCAGGTTATTGTCCTCACGACTTTCGATACGGACGACAACATCCTCGAAGCGATGCGAGCCGGCGCGGCAGGATTCCTGTTGAAGGATATCGATCCCGATGAGTTGCGGGCGGCCGTGCGGACGGTCGCCACCGGGGAGGCACTGCTTTCGCCGGCCGTCACCCGCCGGGTGATGCGGGCTGCGGCGCAGGCCGCAGGGCCGAGTCTGCGGGCGGTAGCGCTGCTGGAGCGTCTGACCCCACGCGAGCGTGAGGTCCTGCTCGCGGTGGGGACGGGCCGATCCAATACCGAGATCGGCGCCGTCCTGCATATGAGCCCGGCCACGGCTCGGACCCATATCGGCCGGCTACTGGACAAGCTGGAGGCGCGCGGCCGCGCCGAGCTGGTGGCGATCGCCTACGAGACCGGGCTCATAGTGCCCGGTGGCCGGTCGATCTCAGGCGGCTGAGCCGGCCGGCCGCAATCCTGCGGTATCGGTCGTCCGGCCCTGTTCCCGGCGCGCCATCCGCCGGCCTACGGCCACGCCGACGAGCCCCGGGACGAAGATCAGCAAGAGGATGAACGCAGAGGCGGCGGTCGCCTCGAAAAGCAGGCCGGCATCGCCGAGGTCGACCCGTGGAACAAAATCCAGCAGCCAGGACACTAGGCCGCAGCCGATACCGCCGACCACGGCGGCCTGCAACCACAGAATCGTCAGGTCCGCGCCGCGTTCCGGATTGGGGTTGGCTCGCCGATCCGCCCGGCCGTCCATCAGGCCCCACGCGACCGCGGCACCGATCAACACCACCAGGCAGAGCAGCCGCAGCCACACTCCGAAGGTCGGGACGAACCCTATCCCGAATCCGAGGAGTACCCGCAGCACGACGGCCAGCCCACCGAGCGCCAGTGCCCGCAACAACCACGCAGTCATGCCGATCACCATAACCCGCTTTACCGCAAAGCTAGAACCGGTTACAGAATTTCGGTGACGAACGGCGACTCACCGGCGATCAGCCCAGGTCGGACACTGCCGCCGCCATCTCCGCCCGCGGAGCGGGTTTCCCGGTGAACTGCTCGACCTGCCCGTAGGCCTGTTCGAGCAACATCTGCAGACCGCCGATCACGGTATGACCGGCCGCCGCCACAGCTTCCGCGAGAGGTGTCGGCCACGGGTCGTACAGGGCATCGAGTACCACGGGAGCCGCCGCCACCGACCCGGAGATCGCGGCAGCCGCCTGATACGGGACAGTGCTGACCACCGCCCCGGCCGCGGCGCAGCGCCGGGCCAGCTCGGGTGCATCGAAGCCGATCACCTCTGTATCCGCCCCGAGTTGCGCGGCGAGTTCGCGCGCACCCGCTGCCCGGCCCGCATCGCGCGCCACGATGGTCATCCGTCCGGCGCCGAGTCCGGTGAGCGCCAGCAGCGCCGGTCGAGCGGTCCCGCCGGCGCCGAGTACGACCGCTTCGGACAACCCGGTCACACCACCGCCCCGCAGCGCACCCAGCACACCGTCCACGTCGGTACAGTCCGCCCGCCAGCCGGACTCGGTCCGGACCAGGGTGTTGGCCGAGCCGACGAGCACCGCGCGTTCGGTGCGTTCGTTCGCGTACGCCAGCGCGGCTTCCTTGCCCGGCATGGTCACCGAAAGACCGACCCATTCGGGGCCGAGTCCGTCCACCAGCCGCGGCAGCTCGGCGGCGGTGCATTCGATCCGGTCGTAGGACCAGTCGAGGCCTAGTGCCCGATAGGCGGCCAGATGCAGCTGTGGAGAGCGGGAATGGGTAATGGGGCTGCCGAGCACGGCCGCCCGCCGCACACCGGCACCCGATTCAGCGCCCACTGTCGAGAATCCCGCTTTCCAGCGCCAATTCGATGTTCTGCAAGTGCTCGCCGTAGCTCTCGGTGAACAGTGTGGTGCCTTCTTTGTCCACCGTGACGAAGTACAGCCAGTCACCCGGCTCGGGTTTCTCCATCGCCTCCAGCGCCCCGATCGAGGGGGCGGCGATGGGGGTGGCGGGCAACCCGGCCATGGCATAGGTGTTCCACGGTGTGGTCTGCGCGCGATCGGCGTCGGTCGTGGCGACCTCGGTCTTGTCGAGCGCATAGTTGACTGTGGAATCGAACTGCAACGGCTGCCCGATCTCGAGCCGGTTGACGATCACTCGGGCCACTTTGCTCATATCCTGGGGCAGCGCTTCGCGTTCCACCAGTGAGGCCCCGATGAGCGTTTCGTAAGGGCTCAACCCGTTGGCGACCCCGGATTCGAGCACCCCGGTGGCCTCGTAGCTCGCGGCGCTTTCGCTGACCAGTTTTCGTAGGATCTCCTGAGCTGAGCTGTTGGGATCGAAATCCCAGCTACCCGCGGCGATCAACCCCTCGAGCTGACGCCGCCGGTCCGGTACCTGCCGGACCGCGTCCATCGCCCATTCCGGCACCCCGAGCACGGCCAGATCGCTACCGGCGCCGGCCTCTTCGAGTTGCTCGTAGGTAACGCACCGGCGTTCGGCGTCGGCGCCGAGACAACTGGCGGCGGCGATCTTGGTGTAGATGCCTTCCTTGCGGGCGCCGGTGTTCACATCGAGCTGATCGTGTAACTGCCGCCCCTCGGAAATCACCAGATTACCCACCCGGGCTTCCGGGGAAACAAGCGCCGCAACGGCGTCGCGCCCCGGACTCTGCTCGGGAATGGCGTAGTAGCCGGGCTGAATCGAACTCATACCCTCGTTCTGTACTGCCGCCTCGTAGAAGGCAGCCGAACTGGCGACCACACCGGCTTCTTCCATGGTGGTGGCTATCTCGGTGGCGGTATCACCGGCCGCGACGTGGACGATCACCGGTGCGCCACCCGGACCGGCGAAATCCTCCGCCGGGGTGTAGCGGTTGACAAGTTTGTACACACCGGCACCGAGGATCAGAACGAGGACCACCGCGCCGGCGGCCCAGAGCAGCTTGCGGCGTCGACCGCCCTGTTGTTCCCGGGCCCGGCGGGCCGCCGCCCGGCCACCACGGCGAGGTGCCGGGCGGGCGCGGGTGCGCGCCCGGGACCGGGGACGCGGTTCGGGCTCCGCGTCGTCGTAATCGTCCTCGTCGTCGATGTATTCGTCCTCGTCGACGTAGCGGGGAATGACCGCGGTGTCGTCGTCCTCGTAGGGGTCCCAGCCGGCATCCGGTTCATCGTCCCACTCGGGATCGTCGGCTACCGGCGTGGCGGCCGACCGGCGGGACCGCTCCCAGGCCTTGTCGTCGCGGCGGTATCGCCGCTCCGCCTCACGCTGCCGGAATCGCGCCTCCGCCTGCGCCCACCGATCCGTCATTCATCGTCTCCGAACAACGCGGTCCGTTCCGCGTCCTCGGCCGACCTCATCATCGAACTCCGTTCGTCCAACCAGCTCTGCAGGATCGAAACAGCAGCCGCCTGGTCGATCACCTGCCGCTGTCCACGTGCTCGGACACCGCTGTCCCGCAGAGCGCGTGCAGCAGACACCGTAGTCAAACGTTCGTCAGAAAGGCGGATCGGCACTTCGGGCAGCGAGTCGCGCAACCTTCCGGCGAACTCGACGGCCAGCCGTGCCGCGGTCCCGCTTTCGCCGCGCAGCGTGCGCGGCAGCCCGACGATGATCTCCACCGCCTCGTATTCTGCCGCGATCGCGGCGATCCGCGCGATATCCGCGCCGGGGGCGGGCTTTCCCGTCGCATCGCGGGTGGCAGGACCTCCGGATGTGCGTCCGGACCGACGGCCCGGTGAGCCCGCCCGTGGCACGGTCTCCACCGGGGTGGCCAGAACACCGTCGGGGTCACTGGCCGCGACCCCGATCCGGACACTGCCCACGTCGATGGCCAGCCGCCGGCCGCGGCCGGGGTCGGAATCAGGGTGCGGCCGGTCGACCGGGGTGTCCGCACCGGAACCAGCCGCCATCAGCCGGCGTGTGCGCCGATATGGTTCCGGACCGCCGCCAGGCCCGCCTCGATACCCGACGGGTCCGAACCCGCACCCTGAGCCATTTCCGGCTTACCTCCACCGCGGCCGGAGATACTCGGACCGAAGACACCGACCAGCGCACCGGCGGCGAAACCCAGTTCCTGGGCCGCCTTGTTCACGGTCACGACGAACGGCACTTTATCCTCGTTATTTCCGAGCAACACCACGATGGCGGGCGTGGAGCCCAACCGGCCGCGGATATCGGTGGCCAGGGTGCGCAGATCACCGGCCGCCACACCTTCCGGCGCGGCCGCGGCCACGAGCAGGACTTCACCGATCCGATGCGCCGCATCGGCATACGAGCCGGCCGAGGAAAGCACCGCGGCGACCTTGGTCCGTTCGAGTTCCTTCTCGGCGGCCTTGAGCCGGTCCACGAGCTGCTCCACCCGTCCCGGAACTTCGCCGGAGGGCACCTTCAGCATGGATGCGACGCCGGCCAGCAGGGCCCGCTCCTTCGCCAGATGCCGGTAGGAGTCCAGTCCGACGAACGCTTCCACACGACGCACACCCGAACCGACCGACGATTCGCCGAGCAGGGTGATCGGGCCGATCTGCGAGGAATGCCCCACGTGGGTGCCACCGCACAGCTCCATGGAGAACGGTCCACCCATCTCCACTACTCGCACGCGGTCACCGTAGTTCTCTCCGAATAGGGCCAGCGCCCCCATTTCGCGAGCCTTGGGCAGATCGGTGACGAAGGTGTTCACCGGGTAGTCGGCGCCGACACCGTCGTTGGACACCGCTTCGATATCGGCCTTCTGCCGTTCGGAGAGTTGCCCCTGCCAATTGAAATCGAATCGCAGATACCCGGGTTTGTTCATCGAACCGGCCTGTACCGCGTTGGGGCCGAGGATCTGCCGTAGCGCGGCATGCACCATATGGGTGCCGGAATGCCCCTGAGTGGCGCCGCGCCGCCAGGCGGGATCCACCTGGGCGAGCACCACATCACCTTCGGTGATCTGCCCCTGATCCACTGTGCACCGGTGCACCCAGAGCTTTTTCGCGATCTTCTGCACATCGTTGACCGTGAGTTTGGTGCCGGCCGCGGTGATCGTGCCGCGATCGGCGATCTGACCGCCCGATTCAGCGTAGAGAGGGCTGCGGTCCAGGATCACCTCGATATCGGTGCCGGCGACCGCGGTCGGGACCCGGACGCCGTCGCCGATGAGCGCGAGCACCTGCGCCTCGGAGGTCAGCTCGTCGAAACCGGTGAATTCGGTATCACCCCGGTCGACCAGTTCCTTGTAGACCGACAGGTCGGCGTGGGCGTGCTTACGGGCGTGCGCATCTTCCTTGGCTCGCTGCCGCTGTTCGGCCATCAGCGACCGGAACCCCGCCTCGTCGACGGACAACCCGGCTTCGGACGCCATCTCGAGTGTGAGGTCGATCGGGAAACCGTAGGTGTCGTGCAGGGTGAAGGCGTCGGCTCCGGAGATTCTGCCGGTCTTGCCGGCCGGGGTGGCCGCCATGACTTCCTCGACGGTTTCGTCGAACAGTCGCGACCCGGTGGCCAGCGTCTTACGGAAGGCCGTCTCCTCCCCGACCGCGACCGTTTCGATCCGCGCGAAATCCGTGGCCAGTTCGGGGTACGACGGCGCCATCTGCTCGCTCACGACCCGCACGAACTGGCTCATCACCGGTTGCTCGGCGCCCAGCAGCCTGGCCGAACGCACGATCCGGCGCAGCAGCCGCCGCAGCACGTAACCGCGGCCGTCGTTGCCCGGGTTGACGCCGTCGGCGATCAGCATGGCGGAGGTGCGCGCATGGTCGGCGATCACCCGGAAGCGCACATCGTCGACGTGTTCGACACCGTAGGACCGGCCGGTGAGTTCTTCGGCCTTGACGATGATGGGGCGCAGCAGATCGGTTTCGTACACGTTGTCGACGCCTTGGAGCAGCAGCGCGATGCGCTCGATACCCATTCCGGTGTCGATGTTCTTCTTGGGCAGCACGCCCACCGGCGGATGCCCGAGCTTGGGGCTCAGTTCACCGCGGATGTCCTGCATGAAGACGAGATTCCAGATCTCCAGGTAGCGGTCCTCGTCGGCAACCGGTCCGCCGTCGCGCCCGTATTCGGGACCGCGGTCGTAGTAGATCTCGGAGCAGGGCCCGCCGGGACCGGGCACGCCCATATCCCAGTAATTGTCCTTGCCGTCGCGGAATTGGATCCGCTCATCGGGGATGCCGGCCACCTTGCGCCACAACTCGGCGGCCTCCGGATCGGCCTCGTAGGCGGTGACCCAGATACGCCCGGGATCGAACCCGTAGCCGCCGTCTTCCTGCGATTTGGTGATCAGTTCCCAGGCGAAGCGGATCGCGTCTTCCTTGAAGTAATCGCCGAAGGAGAAATTACCGGCCATCTGGAAGAAGGTGTTGTGCCGTGTGGTGACGCCCACTTCCTCGATGTCACCGGTGCGCACGCATTTCTGCACACTGGTCGCACGCGAATACGGCGGCGTCTGCTGACCGAGGAAATACGGTTTGAACTGCACCATGCCCGCGTTCACGAACAGCAGGTTCGGGTCGTCGAGAATCAGCGATGCACTGGGCACCTCCGTATGCCCGGCACGAACGAAATGGTCCAGGAATCGCCGTCTGATCTCGTGGGTCTGCACAGATATCCAGCCTACCGGGGCGGTGCACGTGAATTATCACCGAGCCGGGTTAGGCGTACCACCCTCGGTTGCGGCGGGCTGAGCCCTGCTGCGTCCGTTCGGGGTCCGCAGACCGCGGACTATCCGGCGCAGGGCACTCACCCGGGGGCCCACGGTCCGCTCGTTGCCGTGGCCGGTCGGGTGGTAGTAATCCACCCCGACCAGTTCGTCCGGCGGGTACTGCTGGGCGAGCACGCCGTCCGGGTCGTCGTGCGGGTACCGGTAGCCCTGCGCGTTACCGAGCGCCGCGGCGCCGGAGTAGTGGCCGTCGCGCAGATGCGGCGGCACCGCGCCCGCCTTGCCGGCCGCGACATCGGCCATGGCCGCGCCGATCGCCGCCACCACGGCGCCCGATTTCGGGGCCGTGGTGAGATGGATCGTGGCCTGGGCCAGTGCCAGCCGGGCCTCCGGCAAACCGACGAGTTGCACCACCTGCGCCGCGGCCGTAGCGGTCTGCAATGCGCTGGGGTCCGCCATCCCGATGTCTTCGCTGGCGTGGATCATCAGGCGCCGGGCGATGAAGCGCGGATCCTCCCCCGCGGTCAGCATCCGGGCGAGGTAGTGCAGGGCGGCATCCACATCGGAGCCACGAATGGATTTGATGAACGCGCTGATCACGTCGTAGTGCTGGTCACCGGCCCGGTCGTAGCGGACGGCGGCCTTGTCCACGCTGGCAGCGACCAGCTCGAGGTCGATCACGCCGTCGAGCGAAGATCCCGCGGAGGCCTCCAGTGCGGTGAGCGCGCGACGGGCATCACCCCCGGCGATCCGGACGATATGGTCGATCGCCTCGTCGGTGACGGTGAACTGCTCGCCCAGCCCGCGGGGGTCGGCGAGGGCGCGGGTGAGCACGGTGCAGATATCGCCGGCCGTCAGCGAATGCAGCTGGAGCACCAGCGACCGGGACAGCAGCGGCGCGACCACGGAGAACGACGGGTTCTCCGTGGTCGCACCCACCAGCAGCACGATCCGATTCTCGACCGCGGCCAGCAGCGCGTCCTGCTGAGTTTTGGAGAACCGGTGCACCTCGTCGATGAACAGCACGGTCTGTTCACCCGCGGTCAGCCGCCGCCGGGCCACCTCGATCACCGCGCGCACCTCCTTGACGCCCGCCGACAATGCGGACAGCGCCTCGAACCGGCGCCCGGTGGCGTGGGAGATCAGTGAAGCCAGGGTGGTCTTCCCGGTTCCCGGCGGCCCGTAGAGCAGAACCGACGCCGCCCCCGAGCCTTCGACGAGACGACGCAGCGGTGAGCCCGGACCGAGGAGATGCTGTTGCCCGACCACCTCGTCCAGGGAGGCGGGCCGCATCCGAACCGCCAGTGGTGCGCGGGTGTCGCCGATCCGCGCGGCCTGATCCAGCGCGGCGAAATCCGGTGCGCCCGGCCCCGCACCGGGCATATCGAACAGACCGTCACTCATGCCGTATCCCTTTGGGGCTCGACCGAGGCCCTCCGTGGGGACGTTTCGCTACCGCCTCCCGGCCTGACGCACTCATGCCTGCGACCGTACCGCCCGCCGCCGACACCTGGCCCGGGGTGGACTCCGGGTATCAGCTCAGATGTTCGTCGAGGAGCGCGCAGACGCCCTCGGCGAAATCGCCGACCGCGTCGTTACCGAGGCACCGCGCGTCCTCGGCCAGGCCGGCCCACCGGTTGAGCAGGGCATCCGATCGCGGCACCGACAGCCCGTGTTCGCGGGCCGCCGCGATCCGGGTGTGATCCGCGGGCAGGAACCAGTACGTACTGAGCCACACCCAGATCAGCCGCGCCTCGAGAATCTTCTCGGCAAGGAGGTCGTCATCGGCGAGGGCCGGCCATACGCCGACGACCTCGGCCCGCCACGCCTCCACCATCTGGGTGCCCAGTTCGCGAGACAGCTCGATATCGCACAGGCAGCCGGGGAAGGACACCAGCGCGTAGGCGATATCGAGGGTGGCGTCGCGGAAGCCGCCCCATTCGTAGTCGAGGATGCGGGCACCCTCGTCGTTGATGATCACGTTGTCCGGACACAGGTCCGAGGGGCTGAACGCCCGGAACCGGCCGCCGCCGAACAGGCGGGCCGCGTGGGCGACCTGGTCGGCCACCTCGTCGGGTACCTCGATACCGAGTTCGCGCCGCAGCAGGGCAGGCACCTCGGTGACAGCGGCCTCGGACTGCTGGGCGATACCGTCCACCCGGTGCAGTACATCGACCCGGCGAAGCAGGGCGACGAAATCGAGTTCACGGCCGACCGTGGCAGCATGCATCCGGCCGAGCGCCTGCGCGAACGCCATCATCGCGTTCTGAGCGGCCGGTTCGGCACCGGAGCGCAGCACATCGGTGAGTTTGGTGTTCTCGCCCAGATCGCTGAGCACGAGCAACCGGTCGGGCAGGCTGTGCGCGATCAGGTAGGCGCCCGGACGCTCGCCCCGGCTCAGCGCGGTGGTGAACTGGTAGGACACCGCTTCCCGGAGGAAGGCCGAATCGACGCTGGCGACACCCGGCATGATCGTCACGTTCTTGGGGTCCGCGACGGAACCGCGCACCTGCTTGACGATCAAGGTGCGAGGTAGGGAGAAAGCGTTCTCGGCGACCCGGACCCGTAGGACGGTCGTCCGTCCGCTGCCACTGAGTTCAGCGGGGTCGCTCAGCTTCACCGGAGCACCCATTCGCTTTGTGAGCAACTGCTGCGCTGCGGATACGACTTCGGTGGCTCGTTCGGCCAGTAGTGCAGTCATCGCATCTCAAGTTACTCGCATTCGGTCACTTCTAGCGAGCGGTTACACAACCTTTCCGTGTCGTCCGGCGTGTCAGGCATGTTCCCCGGCGCATCTGCCGCCTGCTTGACAGCGCTGCGCAGGTCGGGTTTTCTCGATCTGAACTGCTGTGCGCCACACCGGAAACCCGTCCCGCCGAAAGGTATGCCAGCGTGACCGACACACCGAGTTCCGTCCCCGACTCCCCCGGCGCCCCGGACCCGGCAGGCAGGCAACCTTCCCCCGGCGAACCCCGGCCCGTGGCCGAAGGCACCCCGGCCGCGGACAGCCCGCGTACCGCGGATTTCCCCGGGGGCGTCGTCCACGCCCCGGGGCACAGCGGCGAACCCGGGATGAAGAAATCCGTCACAACCGCGGGCCCCGGCACCGACCCCGCCGCGCGCACCGTCACCGATGAACCCGCCCAACCCGCGCAGCTCGCTGCCACGGAACAGCCCGCACCGCAGCATCCGGTATCGGACAGCACCGTTCCCGACCCGGCCGCCGGCCAACCGGTCTACGGCCCGCCCGGTACGGGCCCCGGGCCGGAATCCCCGGTCTACGGCTACCAGGCGCTCGGCTCCGGGATCCCTGGACGGCTCGATGTCGGGCACGCGCTCAGCTATGGATTCGAGAAGTTCCGCCTCAATCCGGGCCCCTGGATCGCGGCGACCTCACTCGGTTTCATCATCTATCTGCTGTTCTATCTGGTGGCACGGATCACCGAACCGCGGTCGATGACGGCGTTGCTGGTGCTTTTCGCCGTCGTCATCGCCGGCCTCTGGATACTCCAGGCCGCGCTCGTACGCGGCGCGCTGTACGAAACCGACGGTTACCGTCCGGGTTTCGGTTCCTACTTCTATATCGGCAATCTCGGTAACGCATTCCTGACCGCGCTGCTGGCCTTTCTGGCCACCACTCTCGCCTCCGCGGTGTGCCTGATTCCCGGGGTGCTTGTCGGTATCGGCTGCATGTTCTCGCTGCATTTCGCCGTCGACCAGGGGCAGACGCCGGTCGAGGCGATCAAATCCAGTTTCTTGCTGGCCCTGCGGGATCCGTGGCGGGTGTTCCTGTTGGCGCTGACGGTTGTCGTGGTCGCCTGCCTCGGTGTGCTCGCCTGTGGGTTCGGCCTCCTGGTGGCCGGGCCGGTCGCGGCGATCGCGGTCACCTACGCGTATCGCACGCTCACCGGTGGTCCGGTCGCACCCGTCTGACGTATCCGGCGCTCCGTCTCCGCAGGCCACCGCCGTCGTACTCGGGCCCGGGACCCGCCCGGCCGCTGGACACCAACGGCCGGGCACAGGGTCCAGTGTCTAGCCGGCGCCCGCCTCGGTAACCGCAGCACCGGCCGCACCGTTGGTCTCGGCCTTGCCTTTGTTCTGCGGCCGGGCATCCAGCCCAGCTTCTTTGCGCTGTTGCGCGGTGATGGGCGCAGGAGCGTCGGTGAGCGGATCCACACCGCCGCCGGTCTTGGGGAAGGCGATGACCTCGCGGATCGAGTCGAGCCCGGCGAGCAGGGCGACGATCCGGTCCCACCCGAAGGCGATACCGCCGTGTGGCGGGGCACCGAAGGCGAACGCGTCCAGCAGGAAGCCGAACTTCTCCTGCGCCTCGGCCTCGCTGATCCCCATCACCTGGAAAACGCGCTCCTGCACATCCTTGCGGTGGATGCGGATGCTACCGCCGCCGATCTCGTTACCGTTACAGACGATGTCGTAGGCGTAGGCGAGGGCGGAGCCGGGATCGGTGTCGAAGGTGTCGATCGACTCCGGTTTCGGCGAGGTGAAGGCATGGTGCACCGCCGTCCACGAGGAATGCCCCAGCGCCACATCGCCGCTGGCGGTGGCATCGGCGGCCGGTTCGAACAGCGGCGCATCCACGATCCAGACGAACGACCACGCGTTCTCGTCGATCAGCCCGACCCGCTGCGCGATCTCCGACCGCGCCGCGCCGAGCAGGGCACGCTGCGCTTTGGCCGGTCCGGCCGCGAAGAACACGCAATCCCCCGGCTGGGCACCCACATGCGCGGCCAGCCCTTCCCGCTCGGCCTCGCTGAGGTTTTTGGCGACCGGCCCGCCGAGCGTGCCGTCCTCACCGATAAGCACATACGCCAGGCCTTTCGCGCCGCGTTGTTTGGCCCATTCCTGCCAGGCGTCGAGCTGGCGCCGCGGCTGGCTCGCCCCACCGGGCATGACCACGGCACCGACATAGGGCGCCTGGAACACCCGGAACGGTGTTTCGGCGAAGTATTCGGCGCATTCGGTGATCTCCACCCCGAACCGCAGATCCGGTTTATCGCTGCCGAACCGGCGCATCGCCTCGGCATAGGTCATATGCGGGATCGGGGTCGGGATCCGGTAGCCGATGAGTTCCCACAGGGCCACCAGGACGTCCTCGGCCAGCAGGATCACATCCTCCTGGCGCACGAAGCTCATCTCGAGGTCGAGCTGGGTGAACTCGGGCTGGCGGTCGGCCCGGAAGTCCTCGTCGCGGTAGCACCGCGCGATCTGGAAGTAGCGTTCGATACCGCCCACCATGAGCAGCTGTTTGAACAGCTGCGGGCTCTGCGGTAGCGCATAGAAGCTTCCGGGCTGCAACCGCGCCGGGACCAGGAAATCGCGGGCCCCTTCAGGGGTGGAACGGGTCAGCGTCGGGGTTTCCACCTCGACGAATTCGTGGCGTGCCAGCGCCGAGCGCGCGGCGGCGTTCACCTTCGACCGCAAGCGGATGGCATGGGCCGGGCCCTCGCGGCGCAGGTCCAGGTAGCGGTACCTCAGGCGGGCCTCCTCGCCGGGCTGCTCGTCGAGCTGGAACGGCAGCGGGGCACTTTCGTTGAGCACCTCGAGTTCCTTGACGTTCACCTCGACCGCGCCGGTCGGCAGGTCCGGGTTCTCGTTTCCCTCGGGACGCTGTTCGACCACGCCGACGATCCGAATGCAGTACTCGGCCCGCAGCCGATGCGCCTGCTCGGCAGCCGGGCCTTCCCGGAACACCGCCTGCGCCACACCGGAGGCGTCGCGCAGGTCGATGAAGATCACGCCACCGTGGTCACGCCGCCGGGCCACCCAACCGGAGAGGGTCACGGTCTGACCGGCCTGCTCGCCTCGCAACGAACCGGCCAAGTGGGTGCGCAGCACGGGATTCCTTTCGACGTTCGGAGCACACCGGGACGGCCACCGGATGCGGTTGCCATCGTAGTGTGCGCCGGCGGGCGGACCGAAACGGATATATTGCCAACGCCAGCAAAGTCGCAGCAAATACGTTCTCAGACGGGATGCCCGCATGACCTTCAACGAACGCGTGCAGATCGATCCCGGCCGTGCCTCCTCCGGTGGCGGCCCCCGCCGCGGTGGCAGGCTGGCCCTGGGGGGCGGTGCCGGCGGGCTGATCGTACTGGTCCTCGCCCTGCTGATGGGCGGCGATCCCGGGTCGACACTCGGCCAGTTCACCGGCACCCAGGACACGGCGCAGCGCGAGGTCACGGCCGGCACTCCCGAGCACTGCCGGACCGGCGCCGACGCGAACACCTATGTGGACTGCCGAGTGGTACTCACCGCGCAGAGTCTCGACGCCGTCTGGGCCGAGCAACTGCCGGAACAGACCGGCGTCGCCTACGAACCACCCGCGTTACGCCTGTTCACCGGTTCGGTATCCACCGGCTGCGGATATGCGACCAGCGCGGTCGGCCCGTTCTACTGCCCGGCCGACCGGACCGCATATTTCGACGTGGGCTTCTTCCAGGAACTCGTGGACCGCTTCGGCGCCGCGGGCGGACCGCTGGCACAGGAGTACGTCGTCGCGCACGAGTTCGGCCACCACATCCAGACCCTGCTCGGCGATATCGGCCGAGCCCAGAAGGATCCGCAGGGCCCGGAATCGGGGGCGGTACGCAGCGAGTTGCAGGCCGACTGTTACGCCGGTATCTGGGCGCATTACGCCGACCGCACACCCGCACCGGGCTCGGACACACCGCTGCTGCAACCGCTCGACGACGCCGATATCCGCGATGCCCTGTCGGCGGCGGCCGCGGTCGGCGACGACCGGATCCAGGAGTCGGCGCAGGGCCGGGTGAACCCGGAGGTGTGGACGCACGGCGCGGGCGAGCAACGACAGAAATGGTTCCTCGCCGGATACCGCACCGGTGAGGTGCAGTCCTGCGATACCTATTCGGCGACGAATCTGGACGATCCCGAGGGGCTGCGATGAACGGGAGGGTCAGAACTGGCTGTCGTAGCCGGCGTCCTCGTCGGGATCGACCGCTCCGATGACCTCCGGTGCCGATTCCCCCAGCGGACCCGTGAGGTCGTCGTTGCCGGTCGCACTGCGATACGACTCGACTGTCCGGCCATGTTCTTCTTCGTTGTTGCGCTGACCGGCCGCACCCGCCGCACCGCCACCCATGAAACCACTGGACGCCGGATTGGTGGCCGCGGGAGCCATTCCGGTGGGTAGTGCGCCCGGCCGGAGCACATTGCTGATCGGCGGCGTGGTC
Organism: Nocardia speluncae NBRC 108251; assembly: GCF_001613245.1. Lineage (GTDB taxonomy): Bacteria > Actinomycetota > Actinomycetes > Mycobacteriales > Mycobacteriaceae > Nocardia > Nocardia speluncae. The sequence goes on from NZ_BDBZ01000002.1 coordinate 676,180, forward strand.
GCGCCGGGAACGCCCGGCACCGACGGCGCCCCGGGGAGGCCTGGAGTACCGCCCGGCGCGCCACCGGTCGACAACCCCGGGCTGCCGCTCGGCATACCGGGGCTGCCCGGGCTACCGGTGCTCAGCCCGGCCGCGGTGGTCGCCGCCGGCTCACCGGTGGCCGAGCCCAGCACGGATTCCAGGCCCGACGGATCCGAGGCGAGGCTCTGCGCCTGCTGCAAGATCGGTTCACCGACGCTCTGCGCCACACTCTGGGCGGCCTGAGCCGCCTGTTGCCCGTCCACGCCGAGCATCTGCTGCACCACACCGCTCAGTTCCGCGGTTTTACCTGCGAGGTTCCCGCGCGTGATGTTGGTGACCGTCACGGCCTGGCCGAGGTGTTCGGTGGCCGAGGCGATGAGCGCGGTCTGCGCGGGCGGGGTCATCACCACCGGCGCGAGGGCCGTGGCCTGGGTGAGGAAGGATGCGGCGACGGTGGTGAGCTGCGCATTGCCCTGCTGCACCACTGCGGCCGCGGCCTGCGTCATGGCCGAGATGTCGAATCCGTGCTGGCTTGTCTGCACACCGGAATTGTTGGCTTCCTGCCCGGCTGTCTGGGCCGTCTGGGCGGCCCCGCTCTCCCACGACTGCCCCATGGCGGAAAGGCTGCTCTTACCCACGCCCATCGCCACCTCGATGACCTGGGATGCCTGGCTGAGGATGGCGGTGGGGTCCAGTGCGCCGAGGACACCGGTCCCGAAACTGCTCAATAGATCGCGGATGGGCGCGAAAAGCATGTCGATTCCCGGCAGCGCCGGCAAGGCGGCGCCGTTGAGCAGGGCACCCACCGGATCGGACGGTAACGCGGGTGCGGCCGCGGCGGGAACGCCCGCGGCCGCACCCGCAGGCGCGCCCACACCCGCGGCCGCCGCGGCTTGGCCGAGGAGGCCCTGGGCCGTGTCGATCACCGGGGCTGCTGCCTGGTTCACGACGCCCAGCACATGTCCGGCCTGCGCGGATACGTCGTCGACGGCGCCGGACAGGATGTCCTGGGCCTCCGGGGCGCCACCGTTGAGCCCCGAAAGCCCCGGGACGCCGCCCGGCATCCCGGCCGTTGCGGGCCCGTCCTCGGAAACACGCTGGGAGAGCACGAATTCCGGCGACTCGACCGGCACTTCACCTTCCGGAAGCTGAGCCAGCGGAACATCCTGGATCGCCGCACCGGGGTCCGGAGTGGTCGCCGGCGCCGCGGTTACCGGGATATCGGAGGGAACGGCATGCTGCAACTCGGGAGCGATGAGGCCCGCGGTACCCGCGCCGGTGTCGAGCGGTTTCACAGCGCGCCCCCCGCCGTACCGAGCACGCCGGCGGTGCCGTCATCGGTGAGGTCGTAGTTGAGCGCGGAGGAGAACGCCGCCTGGGACAGGTGCTGGTACTTTGCCGCGAGATCGTTGATATCGCGGGCTTGCAGCACCTGCGCGGCCGCGAACATGGCCAGATAGTCGGCGCCGATCAAACCGAAGGCCGGCGCCAGCGCGGCAGCATCCCGCACCGCGTCGAAATTGGCAACACCGGCGATCTCGGTGCCGATCCCGGCGTTCGTGGTACCGAACACCCGCAGCGCTTCGGTTTCCACCGAGGTATTACTCATCGGGCTCCCCCCTGACTGATCGTGAACATCATCGCCACCGTGTGAGACTTCTCGTGTGCCACAACGACACGCGCCCCTGCGGTGTCGAATGGTTGCCGCCCGAATATAGCCCACCCCGCCGGTCCCGGACGAGCTTGCGCCCCGGCCGCAAAACTAGAACAGGTTGCAAATTAGAACGAGTTCTATACTCTCGTCCCCATGAAGGTCGCAGTGACCGGCGCAGCCGGCTACCTGGGTACGAATCTCCTCTCGCTGCTCGCGGAGCGCGGCGACGAGATCACCGCCATCGACCGGGTGGCCCCCCGGCACTCCGCCGCGGCGGACGTCACCTGGGTGAGCGCCGATGTCCTGGACCCGGCTTCCATGCGCGCCGCCCTCGACGACGCCGAAGTCGTGTACCACCTGGTAGCGGTGATCACCCTGGCCGACAAGAACGACCTCGCCTGGCGAGTGAACACCGAGGGCGTCCGCGTGGTGGCCGAGGCCGCCCACGCAGTCGGGGCCCGCCGGTTCGTGCATGCGAGTTCGATCCACGCCTTCGACCAGTACAGCTGCGGTGGCTCGATCGACGAGACAACCCTGCGCTCCACCGAGACCGGCCTCCCCGTCTACGACCGGTCCAAATGGGCCGGTGAGATCGAGCTCCGCAAGGTGATCGAATCCGGCCTGGACGCGGTGATCTGCAACCCCACCGGCGTATTCGGGCCGGCCGACCACGGGACGCCGCTTTCCCGGATCAATCGCTACCTGCGCGATGCCGCCCGCGGCCGTATTCCCGCAATGATCAACGGCGGTTTCGACCTGGTCGACGTCCGGGACGTGGCACGGGGCCTGATCCTGGCCGGCGAGAGCGGCCGCACCGGGGAGAACTACCTGCTCGGCGGCGAGATGATCTCTATGCTCGACCTCTGCCGGATGGCCGCCCGGCACGGCGGCAAGAAGGGGCCACGCTTCTCCATCTCGCCCAAGCTCGTCTCGGGCCTCATTCCGGTGATGGAGCCGATCGGTAAACGCCTGGGAACCGATGTCGTCTCCAAGGCCGCACTCGGCGCGCTGGTTTCGGCGCCACTGGTCGACCACGGTAAAGCCACCCGTGAACTGGGATATCAGCCCCGGCCGATCGACGACACCGTACGCGATCTGGTGGCCTTCTTCGCAGACCCGCACGCCCCGCTACCCGATTTCACCCCGACTGCTTGACACTAGTTAGAACGCGTGTTCGACTGGTCGCGTGCGGTGGCAGAACCAGAACCTGGACGCCGACGACGGCGCACTGCCCGGCCTCGGCCGGGCCGGGTTCGCCCGCACCGTACAGACTCCGGACTTCGACGGCATCACCTTTCACGAAGTGCTCTGCAAGAGCGCACTGAACAAGGTTCCCGACGAATCGAACCTGCCGTTCCGGTGGACGATCAACCCCATGCGTGGGTGTTCACACGCCTGCCGTTACTGCTTCGCCCGCGGATCGCATGAATACCTCGAACTCGATGCCGGAACGGATTTCGACACCCAGATCGTGGTGAAGACCAATATCGCGGCGGTACTGCGCCGCGAACTCACCCGCCGCTCCTGGCATCGGGAGCAGGTCGCGCTGGGGACGAACACCGATCCCTACCAGCGGGCCGAGGGCCGCTACCGGCTGATGCCCGGAATCATCAGGGCCCTCACCGATTCCGGTACGCCGTTCTCGATCCTCACCAAGGGCGGCCTGCTGCACCGGGATCTGCCGCTACTGAACCTGGCCGCACGCGAGGTCGGAGTGCATATCGGGATCTCGCTGGCCCTGCTGGATCCGGAGTTGCATCGCGGCCTGGAACCCGGCACCCCTGCCCCGCGGGCGCGCCTGGATCTGGTCCGCGCCTGCGGTGATGCCGGTTTCGCGGTCACTGTGATGGTGGCGCCGGTGGTTCCGTACCTCACCGACGGCCGTGCCCAGCTCGACGAACTGTTCGGCGAACTCGCCGCCGCCGGTGCGGAATCAGCGGTGGTCATTCCCCTGCATCTGCGCGGTAGTACACGTGGCTGGTTCCTGGACTGGCTCGCCGAAAACCATCCGGCACTCCTGCGCCGATACCGGCAGCTCTACCGGCGCGGCGCGACTGTCGCACCCGAATACGCGTCGTGGCTGCGGGAACGGGTCGAGCCGCTGCTACGCGAGCACGGTCTACGCCCGGAAGAACCACCGCCCCCAGAGGTCCGTCCGGCACCGGAACCCGCCGGTACGCCGCAACTCGAGCTGTTCGCCTGACCCCCCGGGGGTCGGCAGTCCGGTGACGGCTTCCAGGACACGGGGGCGGTCGCGTGGCGAATCGTGTGCGGTGGAGTCATCGGCACAAATAGATTCTTGCCTGGACACTGGTCCGGTCATCCGTCTCGGCATGGTGACCTCACAACAGACTCCTGAACAAGCCCGCTAGCTGCACCCTCGCGCCGACGACCGGACGGCCGACGGCTCCGGACGGCCCGGCAAACCCGCGCCCGCGGCGCACCGGGCGCGCATTTTCCCGGCGCGGTGCCCCCCGGCAAGGGTAGGTTGGCGGCTGGTAGCTCATTTCGACGAGGAAGTGAAGCACGCGTATGGTTTCGCACCCCGACAACACCGCCCCGGCCGCTGCCACGCCGACCGAAAACACCTCCGGCGCAGCGATACTGGATCGCGTCGTCATCCGGTTCGCGGGCGATTCCGGTGACGGTATGCAGCTCACCGGTGACCGGTTCACCCATGAGGCGGCGGCGTTCGGCAACGACCTGGCGACCCAGCCCAACTTCCCGGCCGAGATCCGTGCTCCGCAGGGCACCCTGCCGGGTGTGTCGTCGTTCCAGATCCAGATCGCCGACCACGATATTCTCACCGCCGGAGATCAGCCGGATGTGCTGGTCGCGATGAACCCGGCGGCACTGAAGGCCAATCTGGCCGAGTTACCGCGCGGCGGCACCCTCATCGTCAACACCGATGAATTCAGCAAACGCAATCTCACGAAGGTCGGCTATTCCGCCGACCCGCTGACCGGCGAAGATCTCGCGGACTACATCGTGCACCGGGTCGCCATGACTTCGCTGACCCTGGCCGCCACCGAATCCGCCGGCGTGGGTAAGAAAGACGGTCAGCGGGCGAAGAACATGTTCGCCCTCGGCTTGCTGTCCTGGATGTACGGGCGGCCCATCGGCGGCACCGAGAAGTTCTTGCGGGAAAAGTTCGCCGACAGGCCGGAAATCGCCGAGGCCAATATCCTTGCCTTCCGGGCCGGCTGGAATTACGGCGAAACCACCGAGGCGTTCGCCACCACCTACCGGGTCGCCCCGGCTGCCCTGCCCGCGGGTACCTACCGGCAGATCACCGGGAACACCGCCCTCGCCTACGGCCTGATCACCGCCGGGTCGCTGGCGGGGACCCCGCTGTTCCTGGGCACGTACCCGATCACACCGGCATCCGACATCCTGCACGAGCTGAGCAAACACAAGAACTTCGGTGTCACCACCTTCCAGGCCGAAGACGAGATCGCCGGTATCGGTGCCGCCCTGGGCGCCGCGATCGGAGGTGCGCTGGGAGTCACCAGTACGTCGGGGCCGGGTCTGGCGCTCAAGAGCGAGACCATCGGGCTGGCGGTGATGACCGAACTGCCGCTCGTGATCGTCGATGTCCAGCGCGGCGGGCCGTCCACCGGTTTGCCGACCAAGACCGAACAGGCCGATCTGCTGCAGGCCCTCTACGGCCGCAACGGCGAATCCCCGGTCGCGGTGCTGGCGCCACGCTCGCCGGCCGACTGCTTCGCCACGGCGGTGGAAGCGGCCCGGATAGCCCTCACCTATCGGACGCCCGTTCTCCTGCTGTCCGATGGGGCGATAGCCAACGGATCCGAGCCGTGGGCCATCCCCGCCGTGAACGAACTCGAACCGATCGACCCGGCATTCGAGCCCGCGGGCGACGGTGATTTCCAGCCCTATGCCCGCGATCCGGAAACCCTTGCCCGCCCATTGGCCGTACCGGGGACCGCAGGTCGGGCTCACCGGATCGGGGGCCTGGAGAAGGCCGACGGCAGCGGTGACATCTCCTACGATCCGGCCAACCACGAGCTGATGGTACGGCTGCGCCAGGCCAAGATCGACGGTATCGCGGTACCGCCCGTCGAGGTCGACGACCCGGACAGCGCGGCGCGGGTTCTGCTCATCGGCTGGGGCAGCTCGTACGGGCCGATCGGCGAGGCCTGCCGCCGCGTCCGCCGGCGGGGGGCGCGAGTCGCCCAGTTGCATCTGCGCCATCTCAATCCGCTACCGCCCGACCTCGGCGATACGCTGCGCCGCTACGACACCGTGGTAGCACCCGAGATGAACGGCGGACAGCTGGCCTGGCAGCTGCGGGCAAAGTACCTCGTAGACGTGCAACCATGGACAAAGGTGGCGGGTACCGCCTTTTCCGCCCAGGAACTGGTCGGTGTGATCGATGCGGCACTGGACGGCACACTGGCCGAACTGGAGCAGAGCAAGGCGTTCACCGCGCGAGCGCGAGCGACCTATCGGAGGAACGGGGGCGCATCATGACCATCACCGACACCTCGTCGACCGGGGCAGACCTCGGCATCACGCCGGTCTCGGGATCGACCGGCGTACCAGCCGCGGACGGCCCGCAGAAGGCCAAGGACTACACCTCCGATCAGGAAGTGCGCTGGTGTCCCGGCTGCGGTGACTACGTCATCCTCGCTACGGTGCGTGGGTTCCTGGCCGAACTCGGTCTGCGGCGGGAGAACCTCATGTTCGTCTCCGGGATCGGCTGCTCCAGCCGTTTCCCCTATTACCTCGACGCCTACGGGATCCACTCGATCCACGGCCGTGCCCCCGCCATCGCCACCGGACTGGCGGTGACCCGCCCCGATCTGTCGGTCTGGGTGGTCACCGGGGACGGTGATGCCCTCTCCATCGGCGGAAATCACCTCATCCACGCCCTGCGCCGCAATGTGAACATGACCATCCTGTTGTTCAACAACCGGATCTACGGGCTCACCAAGGGGCAGTACTCCCCCACGTCCGAAGCGGGCAAGGTCACCAAATCGACGCCCATGGGCTCGGTCGATCACCCGTTCAATACGCTGTCGGTCGCGCTCGGCGCGGAGGCGACCTTCGCCGCCCGGGCCCTGGATTCCGATCGTGCGGGGCTCACCGAGGTACTGCGTGCCGCCGCCGAACACCGCGGTACCTCGTTCGTGGAGATCCTGCAGGACTGCCCGATCTTCAACGACGGTTCCTTCGATGTGCTGCGGCGCGGCGACAGCGAATCCCGCCTGATCCCGCTACGGCACGGCGAACCCCTGCGCTTCGGCGCCGACGGCGAATACGCGGTGGTGCAGCGTGGTTTCGGACTGGCCGTTGCGCCTGCGGCGGAGGTCGCGGAGAGCGAGATCGTCGTCCACGACGCCCACTGCGACGACCCCGAATACGCCTACGCTCTGTCACGCCTTTCCGACCAAGATCTCGATCACGTGGTCACCGGCACATTCCGGTCCGTCCAGCGACCGACCTACGACGACGGCGTCCGCGCGCAGACCACGGCGGCGCAGGAGAAGAACCCGGTCGGCCCCGACGGCCTGCAGCGCCTGCTCACCGGACCTGAAACCTGGACGGTCCGGCCGGCGCAGTAGCTCACTGCCCGAACTGTACGCGCCGGACCGGCACTCAGCGATTCGCGGAGTCCCGGATTCGCCGACGCAGAACGCGCCTCGGCACCGTCCGCACGACCCCGGGTGGTCAAGGCCGCGGCAGCAATGCCTTTTCCGCCGGCAATCCGGCCGACGGAGTCTGCACGCGGCCGTCCAGAGCGCAGGCGTCCGGGTTGTGGGCGGATAGATGCCCGCCGGTGGCGACGACCGCCCGGCCGGTGATCCGAGCGATGACTTCGGGCTCATCCCTGCACCACGTTCTGGGGGATGTGGGTAGCGACCCATTTCAGTACAGGCCGGTGATCTCCTGGTCGGTGAGCACGATCTGAGCGACGTAGTCCTTGTTGCGGGCCGCGGCGACCGCCCGGTACAGGGGACGCTCCGGGAGCGGAGCATCGCGGGCTTCGGCGCGTAGCTGATGCACCAGCAGTTCGACGACCGCGATACCGGCCGCGAGTTCGCTGCGGGACAGGGTGTCGGCCAGTCGGCGCAGGCCCAGGATGTGCAGTTCACGACCGCTGCCCGCGTCGGTGTACATGGCCAGTGGTACCAGTTGGCGGTCCGGTCCGGCCGTGAGCCGTAGGACCACACGGCTGAGGCGGCCGGGATGGACCAGCAATTCGACACCGGTCACAGCGGGAACCCGTAGCTGCCGGGTACGCCACAGGGTGCGGGCGTACAGCGTGTTCCCCGCCAGCCACAGGCGACGGCGCCGGACTGCCAGGACGTACGCGACGGCAGGCACGGCCACCACGAGCGCCGCCACCACCCCGGCAACCGGTTCCAGGAACAATCCGGCCACCGAACCGACAACCAGGGCAAGACATACCGCGACCAGCGCCAGTCGGCGAAGGACGGGCGCATACATCTCGGGTGCTACCAGGTCCAACCCGATTCGCTGGTCGGCGGCGGGTGGAGGCGAATCGGTCACGGCGGCGCTTTTCGGTCCGGGGGGCAGGGTCGCCCGCAGAGTACTACGGGCGGCCGGACAGCGTGGTGACGATCTCCGCCAACGGGATCTGCCGCTGGTCGCCCGTGCGCATATCCTTCAGCCCGATGGTCTGTTCGGTCAGATCACGGTCACCGAGGATCAGGGTGTAGCGGGCGCCCGAGCGGTCGGCGGCCTTCATCGCCCCCTTGACCCCGCGCTCACCGTAGACCAGGTCGACGCTGATACCGGCGGCCCGGAGTTCACCGGCCAGTACCACCATCCGCTGTTTCGCGGCATCCCCGAGCGGAACCCCGAATACCTCGCAACGTGCCGGATCGCCCACGCCGACCCCTTCGGCGGCCAGTGCCAGAACCGTACGGTCCACCCCGAGCCCGAAGCCGATACCGGACAGCGCCTGCCCGCCCAGCTCTGCCATCAGACCGTCGTAGCGGCCGCCGCCACCGATCCCGGATTGCGCGCCCAAGCCGTCGTGCACGAACTCGAAGGTCGTCTTCGTGTAATAGTCCAGGCCACGCACCATCCGCGGGTTCAACACGTACCGCACGCCGAGCCCGTCCAGGTGGCCGAGAACCCGGTCGAAATGATTCTTCGCCGATTCGGAAAGATGATCCAGCATCAGCGGGGCATCGTCGGTCATCTCACGTATCTCGGGCCGCTTGTCGTCGAGTACGCGCAGCGGGTTGATCTCGGCGCGGCGCCGGGTCTCGGCGTCGAGGTCGAGACCGAACAGGAATTCCTGCAACCGTTCGCGGTACTGCGGACGGCAGGTGTCGTCACCGAGCGAAGTGATCTCGAGCCGGAACCCGGTGAGACCCAGACTTCGGAAACCGGCGTCGGCGACCGCGATGACTTCGGCATCCAGCGCGGGATCGTCGACGCCGATAGCTTCCACCCCGACCTGCTGCAACTGCCGGTAGCGGCCCTTCTGCGGGCGTTCATAGCGGAAGAACGGGCCCGCGTAACTCAGTTTCACCGGCAGCTGACCACGATCCAGGCCGTGTTCGATCACCGCACGCATCACCCCGGCCGTGCCTTCCGGCCGCAAGGTCACGCTGCGTTCGCTACGGTCGGAGAAGGTGAACATCTCCTTGCTCACCACATCGGTGGACTCACCGACCCCGCGCGCAAACAGTTCGGTGTCCTCGAAGATCGGCAGCTCGATATGCCCGTACCCGGCGAGTCGGGCGGCGTTGAGCAGGCCGTCGCGTACCGCGACGAACTCGGCCGAACCGGGCGGGACATAATCCGGCACCCCCTTCGGGGCGGAGAAGCTGCTGGTCTTGGTCACGGTGAATCAGTTTCCCCCACCCGGCCCGGTCGAGTCCAACCGGTTACCGCCCGCCGGGCCACAGCGCGGAGAGTCCCGGGCAACATCCGGGGACAAACAGACGGAGATGGCAGACTCTATTCCCGGAACCAACAGACCAGAAGCGACCGGCCGGGCCCGGGCCCGGCCGCCGCACGGGAGGAACGTGGTAGTGCCGAGCAACGAACAGCGCCGAGCGGCGGCGAAACGCAAGCTGGAACGACAGCTCGCCAGCCGGGCCGAACGCGCGCGCAAGCGTAAGCAACTCACCATCGCCGGATCCGCGCTCGGTGTCGTCGTGGTGATCGCCGCGGTGACCGGTGTGTATTTCCTGACCCGCGGCGAGGACAACGCTGATACCGCCGCCTCGCAGACGCCCGACGCCTCGCTGTCCAGTACGCCGGGCGCCGCGCCGCCGCCGCCCGCGGCCGCGAAGCCGGCCAGTGTGAATTGCGTCTACAACGACACACCTGAACCGGCGGCCGAGCCGGTGGAGAAACCGCGTGCGGAGGGTATCCGGACCGGTGACGACAATGCGACGCTGAGCCTCAGCGTGGACAGCAACCACGGCCCGCTCGGACTGACGTTGAACAATGCCGAATCGCCGTGCACCGTGAACAGTTTTGCCAGCCTGGCGGGCCAGGGCTATTTCGACGGTACGGACTGCCACCGCCTCACCCAGGGCGAGGGCTTGAAGGTATTGCAGTGCGGTGATCCGACCGGAACGGGTACCGGCGGCCCGGGCTACCAGTTCGACAACGAGTACCCCACCGACCAGTACCCGCCGGAGGATCCGGCCCTGTCGGAGCCGATCGGCTACAAGCGTGGCGTACTGGCCATGGCGAATGCCGGGCCCGGCACCAACGGTAGCCAGTTCTTCATCGTCTACGGCGATTCGATGCTGCCGCCGAACTACACGATCTTCGGTACCGTCGACGAGGCCGGCCTGGCCACGCTGGACACTATCGCCGGGATCGGGCAGGACGAATCCAATGGTCCGGGCGACGGCAAACCGAACCAGCCGGTGACACTGAAGTCGGTGCGGATCGACTGAGATCGACGGGCGGGTTCGCCCCCTCAGCGATCCCGTAGATATATGCTGGTCGGCGTTACGTAGTACAGACTGTGCCCCTGTCTCTCGGGTAATCTCGGAAGTGGGAGTGCGCGTGACCATGTCGCGCTCATCGGTCGCCGTCCGGGCCGGTGCGCTGCCGGCGGGATCTTCCGGCAAATGTTTCCGGAGACCGGATCCCGGCGGAACGTTCGCGGATCGGGTGGCGAATCCCGATCCGCCCGGCGCGGCTCCGCTGCCGCCGGGCACCATGTACACCCATAGTGACCACCGCAGTATCGGGAGCAGCCATGTCCGAGGATATCGACGATATCGGCCGGGAAACCGCGGCCATGATGAAGACAATGTTGCAGATCGCGACCCTCGTCGCGCTGAAAACCCGGGAACGTGGTCAGCGTGAGGCCGAGGCCCGCGTGAAACTCACCGAAGCACGGGTGAAGGAGGCCCGGGAACTGCAGACCCGGGAGGCACGCGATGCCAAGTCCAAGGATCCACGCAACCTCGCATTGGCCCAGACCATTTCACGGGCAACGGCCGAGTTGAAACCGGGCTCCTCCGTCCCGCAACGTGAAACGAGCGGTTATCGCGGGGTGCAGCTGGAGAAGGACCGCGTCACGCTGGAACGGTTCACAGAGAGATCCGAACAGGTGACCGAGGCCGCAACAGCGGTGAGCTACGACTCGGTGGAGCGCCGGGCGGCATTGGCGGCACATCTGTCCAGGATCGGGATCGCCCCAGAACTCGCGGCGGCCCGGATGCTGGTCGAAGTGGGCCAGGCGGGACCGGCCAGCGAAGCGGCCCGCAACCGCCCGGACCGGACGCCCGCGGTTCAGCGGGCCCGGGAGCAGGAGCTCAGCAAGAGCCGCGGGCTGGAGCGGAGCCGGTAACCCGACTCCGGCGGTACGCGCAGGGAGTTCACTCCCGCACCGGATCGGCACACCGAGAAAACGCCCGTCGGCGACGGGCGTTTTCTCGTGCAGTAGCGCAGTAAGCAGCACGAACCTGTCAGCGTCGTGGATCCTCGATCTCTATCCCACCGGCAGGCTCGGATTCTGCGGCGGGGTGCTCACCGTTGTCTGCCGGTTCGCTGAACAACCCCTGCGGCGGTGACGCCAGCGGGAGGGGGTCGAGTCTGTCCTTGTGCCCGTTGCGCACGCTGCAGTATTTGAACGGCCCGCGCGGGTCGAGCAGAACTGCCATGTGCTGGTCGGCATGGTCGAGGAACCACACGCTCATGCCGGTGGCCGGGTCCTGCCGCAGATGCTCCCAGGCTCGCCATACAGCGTCGAGCCGGACCACTGCCTCGGTGTGTTGCCACCATTGCGGGCACCAGACGGTATCGCTGAGATCGCTGACCTGGCGCCGATAGACAACGCTGAGATAGTTCTCGACGAACTCCACCACGTTCTCGTAGACGAGCTGTCCTTGCTGTGGGGGGGTCTCGGTCACAGCGGGCGAACCTCCTGCCTGTCTCCCGGGCCGTTATCGGGTCCCGGGGGTGTTTCTCCCGGTCCGCTATCCGGTTCCGGGGGTGTTCCTTTGATGAGCGACGGAGATCCGATGAGATCGGGGATACGAGTTTTCTGCTGCGGATCGTGCTGCTCTATGGATTTCTTCACCAGCGGCGCATACTCGCCCTCCCACCATGGCACAGTCCGCACCAGGACGGGCGGAGCCCCGGACGAGAACACGATGGCGCGACCGCGCGGCAGCGTGGCCAGGGCCTGCACCGTGAACGTTTTCGACGATCCCAGCGACCGCGAGTAACTCTTGCTCCCCTTGGATTCCGAGACCGACCCCGAGATGGACGAATGCTCGCCGATGGCCTCGGAACGCTCCCGCAGGAAATTCGCGTCGTCTACGCCACTGCCGAACACCTTGATATTGGCGGCCGACCAGAGCGCGTTCATCCCATCGTCGCCCCAGCACCGGGCGCCCTGCGCCCAGGACTGCAGGACGGTCATCACCACGATGCCGCGCGACCCGAAATGGCTGTACTGCTTGGGCAGATCTTTCCAGCGCACGACATTCGCGGCCTCGTCCAGCACGGCCAGCAGTGGAATCGGCAGCCGCCCGAAGGCCGACCGGGACGCCTTGCGCATGGCGACGTCGATAACGGCCTCGGTGAGCGCGCTGACCAGCGGGGCGGCGGAACCACGGCCTTCGAGGGACAGGCTGTAGAGCGTGCCGTTGTTCTCGATGAACTCCAGCTCGTCGAACTGGCCCCGGTCTCTTTCATTGGGATCCGTGCGCGGGGTCACCCATTTGTGCACATTCCGCAATTTCAAACAGCGCACCATTTTCTTTGCGGTGCTGAAGATTCCGCTGCGGGTACGGGGATCGGCGTTGTACTGCGCGCCCAGGCCGGACGCCGAGAAACGGTGCCCGGCTTTGTCCAGTAGTTCGACGGCCTCCGCATCGCTCGGGTTCGTCACCCATTCCCAGATCTGCGTGATGGGTCGCCGGCCGACCGCCGCGGCCAGGAACAGGCCGGCCAGCAGATCTTCGGCCTCCGGGTCGAAGAAGTTGTCCTTACCGGAATCGGCACCGCTGTCCGCGTCCGCGAAATGCCCGGCCAGCCGCGCCGCCCGCATCTCGCAGCCGTCGCTGTGCGCGTCCACCCAGGCGAGTGGGTTCCAGTACCAGGTGGGTTCCTCGGCCGCGACACCCTGCGGATCGAATACGAAGGTCCGGCTGCCTTTGGCTTCGCGGACATCCCGGGTGGCATCCACGACGTCACGTTTGTTGGAGGTGGCCAGGACCGGACCGATAGCACTGAGAATCGCCGGGATGACCCGTGAACTGGACTTCCCCTGCCGCGGACCCCAGATATCGAGGTGCAGATCCTCGTAGGAGCCGTACAGCATGGAGCCGTCGGCGACAGCGACCCCGATCGGCACCCCCGGCGAATCGTCGGAGCCGAGCCGCACACCGAGCTGTCCGGCCTTGTCCCGGACACCGGCCTCGGTGAGGGCGGCGATGGCGCCGCCGTTACCCATGACATCGGCCTTGTCGTCCACTGCCAGCCGGCCGATAGTGCGTTTGGCCGCGGAACGCCGGCGCCACAGCACGAACCCGACCAGCGCGGCGACGACCAGCAGCAGGATCACCGTGGCTCCGGTGGGCCAGCGCAGTTCCCCCTTGACCATCCCCGCGACAATGGCGATCGGGTTGACCGGCATATCCTGCTTCTGCAGCGAAAGCATATTGCCCAGATGCAGCGCCACCCAGACCGTTGCCAGGACCGCACCGCCCACATATATCGCGATGAGGCTCAGGTCCGGGCCGGGGACGGCCGGATCCTTCACCGGTTTCTTCTTCGCCATACCTGCCTCCTCAGTGGTCCCCGCCCGTGGTCACCGGTAACCGTCGAGCCGCCAGCCCGTGGGCGTTTGCACCACGGTCGCGATCACGGTGGCCGGCGCCAGGGGTTCCTCGCGGCCGTCCGGGTAGACGACGGTCTGCTCGATTCCGATCTTGTACTGCCGCACCGCGGGATCCGGCCCGGCGGGCGGCCGGTCCCCGGATGCGAAGGCAAACGATTCGACCCGCGCGCTCGCCGCCGCCCATTCACCCCAGCGCAGCGAAACGCCGGGTACAGCCGCGGTATCCGTGGGCGCGTCCAGTACCCGGACCAAGCTGGGGCCCAGGAATCTCCGCGCCCGCTCCAAGGAATCTCCCGGTACTTCGGTGGCCGGCTCCCACCGGTAGATCTCCCGCAACGCGGCAACGGCCACCCCGTCGGGTGTGGTGGGATCCGGTGCGGGGACGGCCTCGAGCCGCCGCGGAGTGGGAACGGCCGGCCCGCCTGCCGGACCCGCGCCGTCGCCACCCCCACAGCCGCTCAGCATCATCATGCTCAGCATCAGCGCCACCACCAGTCCCGCACCGGCACTCGTCTTCCGGTTCCAGGTTAACCGCCACGACGCCGAACGAGTCGCCGATCCACGCGTGTTCACAGCACCCTCCTCGCTCGGGCATCGCCGGGTACAGGCGCCTCGGCCACCCCGCCCGCGGCATCCGCCGTCACCGCGGGGGCCGCGTGGATCATCTGACCGTTACCGGCGTAGATCCCGACCCGCGCGGGGCCGCGTTCGGCGAACTCGCTGAAGATCAGGTCTCCCGGCTGTATTCCGCTGATCGAAACCTCGGTTCCGGCCTCCCACTGCTGTTCCGCGGTACGGGGGAGCGAAACCTCGCCACCGGAGGCGGCGAATACTGCGGCCGAGGTGAGCCCCGGGCCGTCGAGTCCGCCGCTGCTGGGGCCCTGTGGCCCACCACCGCCCCAGACGTACGGGGTGCCCAGCCATTCGTGGGCGGCTCGGACGACCTCGCTGCCTGCGGTGGCGTCGGCATCGGGAGCGAAGCGGCCGGAAGCGCCGGGATCGCGGTACTCCGCCTCCATGGCCAGGATGTTCGCGACGTACGGCTGGGTTTCCGAATAGTGCGCGGCAAACTGATTGGGCATACCGCCGGAGGCCAGTACCGCACCTTCGCCCGCGTTGTAGGCGGCCAGCGTCAGCGCGACCACATCGCCGTGCACACGCCCCTCTGCGATCCATCCGTTGATCTTGTGCGCAATCGCGCACATATAACGTCCCTGGCCCATGATGGCGTCACCGTCGTCCCATACACTGGCCGCCCCGTTGCCGTCGGCATCGATGACATAGGGCTGCCCGTCGTCGGGGTTCGTACTGGCGGCGGTACCCGGCAGGAACTGTGCGAGACCCTGCGCTCCCGCCGGCGAGGTGAGTCCGCGGCGGAAACCGGACTCCTGCCGACCCTGTGCGGCCAGCAGCGACGGTGTGACCTCCCGGCACAGAGAACCCGCTCGGCGGTACCAGATCTCGAGTTCCGGCGGCACCTTCCCACCGGCCAGCGCCCCACCCGGCGTACCGAAACCGCGTACGCACTCCGGGTCCGTCGAATAAGCTCGCGCACCGCCGAGGTCGGGAGTCGGCGCGCCGTCGAGCCAGGGCACCGGATCGATCTGCCGGCCACCGGTGAATCGGCCGCCGGGCACGACCTCGAAATGCAGGTGCGGACCGCTGGATTCACCGGCCGAGCCGACCGCCCCGATATGCTGCCCGGCCCGCACCTGCTCCCCCACTCGCACCAGCACGCCGTGGTCCCACATATGTCCGTAGACCGCCGAGAACGCCCGGCCGTTACGCGGATCGGTGGAATCGACCACGATCCAGTTCCCGAAGCCGGACGCTGGACCAGCGGCCACCACCACCCCGTCGGTGACCGAGAAGATGGGGGCCCCATCGGGCGCCGCCAGGTCGATACCTTTGTGGCCGCCGCCGCGTGAACCGAAGACATCGGAGACCGAGAAGGTTCCGGCGGCCATCGGCCAGGTGCGGTCCAGCGGTCCCGCATCGGCCGCGAGTACAGGTGTGGCGGTCGCCGCGGGGTTGGTGGTCGCACTCGGAATATCGCCCGCCGCTCGCGGGTCGCCGCCCGGCGGGGCCGATCCGCTCGGGTCCACCACCGAGCCCCCTTCACAGGGGTCGTCGACCGCGGGCAGCACGATGACCAGAATCACCGTCATCAACCCGAGTACCAGTCCGAGCGCTGTCCACAGCACCGATTTCGCGTTCACGGCCGCGCCGGGTTCACGTGTGGCGCCGGCTTTCGTTGAGAGTGTCCGCAAGCGCCCGGTTCACTTCGGCCGCCGCAGCCAACTGCTGTTGCAGCAGTGTGACCTTCCGCCGCAAGGCGACCGCATCCATCCGGTCCAGCCCCGGTCCTTCCGCTGCACGTACCCAGTTGCGTACCGAGTTCGTGTGCACCCCGATCTGTTCGGCCACGAGCCGGCATGCTTCCGATTCGCTGCGCAGTTTGCCGGTCAGCGCGACGACCTGTTTCACCGCGGCAGCGCGAACTTCGGGCGATACCCGCCGATACGACCGGTGCGGCATCATGAACCGCTCCCTCCGCCGGGATACGCACCGTCGCCGGGCGCGGCCTCACGGGCGCCGGAGCGTCCCGGATGTGCGGTGAATTCGTCGAACCGCTGGTTGGTGTCGTGGATTCCGCTGAGTTTCTCGGCGGCGGTGAATTCCATATGGAACGGGATACCGGGCCGGCGATCCTCACCGATCTTCAGCAGGAATTTTCCGGTACCCGGTGGAGAGGGCCGCACCTGCCCCGGTTTGAGCGCCTCCCCCGTAAGCGCCTGGGGAGCCGACCAGCTCGTCACCATCTCCTCCTCGGCGGCGGTGAACGGCACCGTACTGTCCAGCCGTTTGATTTCCTCGGCCGGCAGGGCGCCGAAGATCTTGGCGCGCGCGCGTTCCAGGAAGCCGAGGGCCTTGGCTATGGCCGCCTCCGATCCGAGCGACTGCAAATCCTTGATGGTGTGACTGATCATGATCAGCGCGGTGGCGATACCGCGCTGCAGGCGGGTCAGTTCGTCGACCCGGTCGACCATGAAATCGCCGAGGCCGAGCACCTGCCACAACTCGTCCATCACCACCTGGAAGTACCGCTGCGGGGCCATCCCCGCATCGGTGAGAGTGTGCGCCGCCTCCACCGCGGCGAAACCGTCGGCCCAGCAGGCCAGCATGACGGCGGCCTTGAGCTTCTTGTCCCCGTTCGGGATATGGGAAACATCGATGCACACCGCCACCGAATCGGTATCGATCGGCACCGTCGTCTGGCCGTTGAACACCGCACCGAACGGGCCTTGAGTAAGGGCACGCAACGAACGCCGCAGCCCCCTGATCGCCTCCTGGTATTCGCTCGCGCTGTCCGCGCCGGCGTCCAGCATCATCTCCTCGCCGCCGGCGACGATGACCTCCAGCAGGTTCTCCATGATCGGCGGCCGATCCGGGCTGTACCCGCTGCCCGGCCGATACAGGATCCCCAGTGCAGTGGAGATCAATGTCTCCTCGTAGTCACGCACCCGGGCCCCGCGCACGAGTTCCACCAGCCCCGCGATCAACGTCACCTGCCGGGCGTGCAGATCCTGCAAGACCTGACGCTGCAATTCGGGGTGTTCGGCCAACCGCGGCACGATATCGCCCAGGACCCCGCCCGCCAATGGGTTGAGTTTGCCGTGGCCGTACCCCAGGTCGATCACCTGCCCGCCGACCAGTTCTACCAGTCGCCGATAGTCGGGTTTGACATCGGCGAGGATCAACGGGGTGATGCTCTGCGCGACTCCCCCGAGGACGATCCGGCGGACCAGTGACGACTTGCCGAAACCATTGAGCCCCAGAACGAAAAGGCTGGGTGCAGTGATGAAACTGCCGCGCATGAACCAGTTCATCGGATCGAAGCAGACGGGCGCGCCGGTATGCAGATGGGACCCCAACGGGGTCCCGATCAGCGGTGCCCCGGCGCCTACGGACCACGGCCACAGCCCGGCCACCTGCGCGGTCGTGGCCCGGTACTCGACCGGGCGGCCCACGACATTCATCCGGCCGCCACCGGCCCCCGCATAACCACGCTCGGTCAACTGTGCGGTCTGCCGGTCGAAACCGTCCTGGAATTCCTGTTCCGCGCGGGCCTCGTAGTTGCGCCGGCGGATATCGTCGGTGCGGACCCGGAAGGTAGCCCAGGCCGCGCGCAATCCGGCACCCTCACGGCTGAGCTCCTCCAGCCGGGAGCGGGTCGTGGGATCGAGCAGCGGTGGGCCCGACTGCTTACGTTTCTCGGCCCGGACTTTCGCCCGGCGCGCGACCTTGTCGAACTCCGGGGTACCCATCGCCCGGTCCGCGGTCGTATCGACCCGGTTGCGGCGCACCTGTTCCCGGTGTGCCGTACCCCGTTCGCGCGGGACCCGGCCGCCCGGATCGGCAGTGCGCGAAGTCCCGCCCCGGCGTTCGGTACGCGAGCCGCCGCCCTCGCGCCGCCGGCCGGTCCCGGAGCCGGGTTCGGCGTCCTGGGCGCGCCGGTCGTCGTCCCGGCCCGATCGTGCCCGCTCGCCGGTGGCGACCCGGACCCGGTTCCGTTCCCGCAAGGGGGGCTCGTGCTCGCGTACCATCAGTCGTTCACCCTGCCAATGCTTTCGGAATGGTCGCGTGCTCGGGCAGAATCACCCCGCAGCCGAGCGATGCCGCGAAGGCCGCGGCCTGGTAGCGGTAGCACCGGCGGATCTTCAACCGGGCCTGGGTCGACAGGTCGCGGGTGATGGCTTCGATCCGCGGCAGATCGCCGCGCATGGGTTCGGTGACAGTGACCAGCGCACCGAACCGGGTGACACCGTGCCCGCGGGCCTGTTCCTCGCGGGCCTGCTGGGTCGCGCCTACCCGCAGAGTCGCCGAGGCCGACACCACGCCGCGTTCGCTCTGCTGTGCGACCAGGGCGTTCTTGAAATCGTCGTCCACGATCTCGGCGGCGTCGGCGGCCGAATGCGGCCGGTACACGATGGCGATCCGCTTCCGCGGCACCTCCGGGTTCGGCGCGAGCAGACGCTGCAGAACTCGTTCGTCCACCGCGCCCTCGGGCGCGGTATCCATCTCCCAGGTAACCGACCGGCCGCCGTCGTGGATCAGATGGTCCCATTTCTCGTCGTGCGATACCGGTCCCGCATCCGCCCAGTCCAGGCCGTGCCCTTCGGGTTCCCCAGCGGCTACCTCGAGGTCGGCCTGCGAGGCCGGGTCGTAGCTGCGCCGGATGAAGCCGATGACCTCCTCGGCCGACATCGGCTGGGCCCGCACACCGGCCTCGGCGAGCGCGGAGCAGATACCGGGAAGTCGGCGGCCGATCTCGACCGCTTCCTCGGCCGGGTTCTTCCGCCGTTCCGCGGTGGTCGCTTTGAAGGTGATCGCGACCCGCGGCAGCAGCTGCACCCTTTCCTGCGGGAGTTCGGTGGCCAGTTCGTACATCACCTGCTGGGCGAGGTCGGGTGATTCCGGCCGGGTAATCGTGGAAACCTCGGTGAGCAGCCGGTTCCCGGTCTCCGGCACGGTATCGATCACCGGGACGACGGCGACGATATCGCTGGTCTGGCCGACGGAGGCCAGGAACGTGCCCCAGGCCGAAACCCAGCGGTCGATCACCGGCTGGTCCACCGCCTCGTGGCCCTGCGGCCATGCCCGCAGCACCACCGTGTACTGCGCGAACTGTGGTAGGTGGATCATGCCGAAGCTGTAACCGCCGGCGTCGATGCCTTCGTAGAGTTTCGACGAGGCGAGCAGACCGGGCAGGCGGGTGAAACCGCCGGGTACCCGGGAGAATCGGCCGCCGCGGTACACGTGCTCGCCGCGGCTGCGTGAACGCATCCAGTGGAACATCATCAATCCCGTCTCGTAGCCCGAGCGTCCCCCGTGCCGCATCACCAGGGGCGCCATGATCACCACACCGGTCCCGCCCACGATGGCGCCCCATTGGAAACCGCCGACCATTGCGACGACCAGCGCGGTGATGACCACCACGAAGCCGAGCACGGTCTCTTCCCAGCGCAAGCCGAAAAGTCCGGCACTGCGCGGTTTCTGCCACAACCCGTAGGAGCGGCGTTCGTAGGTTTCGGTGCTCGTCATCGCGGGATGGTGCTCCTACCGAGGTCGGGGGAACGGTTGGTCCAGCGGTCACCCGCGACATCGCCCATGGCTTGATCGGCGCGGCTCATCCCGGTCGTCGCGGACCGGGCAGCGCCGATTCCGCTGGCGACGCGGGACGATCCGGACGGTACACCGCCGCCGCGTGGCGGTTCACCCGACCGTTGGGGTGGTGGCGCCGCGGCGCCACCACCGCCACCGCGTGGCGGAGGCGTAGGCCGCGGGGCACCGCCGACGCGACTGCCCCCGGGCGGCGGGGGACCCGCTGCGCCGCCGACGTATCCGGCGCGACCGGGGGCGGCCGCGCCCTTGGCTCCCACGGCCTTGGTACCCATGGCACCGAGACCCGCGGCCGCGAGCAGGGTGCCGCCGGTCGCGGTCAGGCCCGAGCCGCCGCTGCCCACGATCGCCACCGCCGGCGTGACCAGGCGCATCAGTGCCGGCAGGACGAACGCGACACTGCACAGCAGCACGATCGCGACCAGCATGCGCTGGGCTTCCTCCGCTTCGGGCAGACCGCCTGCGGGGGTCATCTCGTCGACGTGTCCCGCGGTGGTGAAAGCGATCATGTACACAATCGCGGCCACGGGTTTCCACAGCATGAACGCGATGATCCAGCCGACCAGTTTCTGATACGACTGCTTACCCGTATTCATCCCGGACGCTGCGGCCGCCAGTGGCAGCACACCGGCCGCGATCACCAGCAACCCCTGGCGCACGATGGCGAGGATGATCTGGGCCAGTGCCCCGAGCAGGCCGACAATGGCAATGATCAATACAAGACCGGGTGAGAAGGCTTGCAACTTGCTGGTTTTCACCATGAGCTCGGCCATGTTGCGGGCGTTGCCGTCGGTGGAGTCCTGGATTATCCATTCGGCGAACCGGTCCGAGGCCACGGTGCCGGCGACGATGACCGCACCGAGCATCCACGAACTGAACACCACTCTGGTGAACATCCGGAACGATTCGGCCGCTTCGTTCATGGCGGCGCCGCGTCTGGCTTCGGCCAGGCGTAGTCCGGTGATGATGATCGAGGCGATCAACAGCAGTATCTGTACCTGATAGGTGTAATCGTTGATCTTGGTGAACAGAGTGCCCGAATCGCTGGCCACCTCGTTGGGCACCTTCATCCAGAAGGTCAACGCCAGGATGATGGCCTCACCGAGGCCGTTCATCAGCGAATCGACCACCTTGCCGAAGGTGGAATCCCACGCCTTGTCCTTGACCGCGGTCGCGGCCTCGCCGGGATGAGCCGCCGCATTACCCGCCTTGCAGACTGCCGCTGCGGCATCGCCGAGCGATATTCCGGGGATACCGAGATCGTCGAGCGCGTCGTGTATCTCGTTGCAGGTCTGATCCCAGCCGTAAGGCTGGCTGTTGGCCACGGCCGGAGTCGTGACCATCACCGTGAAGATCACCGCGAAGATGGTGACAAATCGTCTGGCCAGCGACACCCGCCGCGAAACAGCCGGGTCCGGGCGGCGGCCGTCGGGGTCACTGTCTTCGCGCACTACCTGAGCTTCCACTTTCCGTCCCAACAACGGAATCACCATCGAGTCCACCTCTCCAGCGATTCGACATACTCGGTCTGTGTGTTAGGCGAGGTGGTGGGCTTCAACCGCCAATCACCCGCATCCCACACCATGATCAGCCGCATGGTCACCCACACCGGTTTCCCGTCCAGCGCCGGAGCGCGCAGCGCCAGCCGCACTATCGCCATATCGTCGGCGTAGTCGTCGATCTTGAACGCATCGGAGGCCACCAGATACTGGGTGACCGATTCGGGCTGCTGCTCGGGCAGCGCATCCGCTTCCAGGGCCTTGTCGTAGGCCGCGATCTGCTGTGCCGAAACCCGCACCTGCCGCACGTACAGGTCGCGGTGGGCGGGGCGGGCGTTGAGCCGGTAGGTGATCTGTGCGGCAGCCAGCGCGGCGCCCTGCGGGGTATGCGAATATCCCACTGCCAGACTGTCTTCTATCCGTTGCGGGCCGTCCGAAGTGGAGAACGGCACCGAGGCGCCGTACACCCGCTGCCAGCCTCGCGGCCCGGTAGTACCTTCCGGAGCGGCCGTGAGCCAATCCGGATCGGCAGGGTTGCGCTGTGGCGACGGATCCTGCGGAAGTACTTGTCCTGCCGGGTTGTTCGGAATATCTATGCGGCGGTTGAAGACGTCGGTGTCCGGATCCGCGAAACCCTCACCGACCGCGGGGGCGGGCGCGGGGCCGGCTACGGGCTCGTCCTCACGTCCGGTCCACATCACGACGCCCACGATCACGATCAGGGCCAGCACTGCCGCGGACGCCACGACCCCGAAGGAGACTCGGTCACGCTGATAGGTCTCCTTCCCGCTCACTTCGGTGCCTCCACTTTCACTGCGTCACTCGGTATTTCGCCAACCGGCTCAATGGGTCGCGCGGTCGATTCCGGGTCCGGTAGCCGTAACCGCCAATCGTGGGCGAACCACTCCACCGCCGTATGGTTCACGGCTTTCGAACTGTCCGAATACTCGCTGTACACGTCCACCACCGCCCGCTGATCGGTGTACTCGGTGATCCGGTACCCGAGCAACCGGGGTGCGTACACCGGATCCGCGGGCCCACTGATGGACACCTGCACCCGGTTCACCGCCCACTCGTCCTTCGCCGGACCCGGAACCACTTCCCGGGCAGCGATATTCGACCACTGACTGTCATCGGCCACCGACAGTCGCACGGCATGCACCATCGCCGCAACCCCGGCACCGGCGGGCGAATGCTCGAAACCCGTTGCTGCACCGTCAGTTTCGGTGGTCGGCCCTTGATCGGCACGCGGCAGCGGCACACCCTGGAAGGGCTGCCAGCGCACATTCGTCGGTGGCACGGACAGATCCGGCGGCGCCGCCGCTTCACCGCCCCCACAGCCGACGGCTCCGGTCAGCAGTACTACCGACAGCACCCCGGCAACCCGCAACGCACCGAACCGCGGCGCGGCTGGTGTCTCGGTCGAATTCATCCGCAGGTCGTTCCCCTCGCCTCGCCCCGGCTCATCCGGGCAGGAACGCCAAGGCGATACCGGAGGCGGTACTGGCGACAGCCGCTCCCAGCAGACTCATCAGCACACCGTGCGACGCGTCGTTCATCGCCAGATCGCCCTTGAAGGTGAGCCACAGTTTGCCCGCCGAGACGATCAACCACGCCAGACAGCCCATGAGGACGAACCACAGCAGCCAGTTCAACAGCTGCATCAGCGGTTCCAGCACCTCGGCCGGCATCTGTTTATAAGCCAGTACACCGGCCGCCCCGACCAGATCCATCTCTACCTCACGTTCCGATGACGGCGTTCATGATGGTGCCCGCGCTGGTGGCCACTACGCCGCCGATCATCGCGCCCGCCACCATCTTCGGCGACTCCAGACCGCCGCCGGTCCACTTCTCCCACGCGAACTTACCGCCCGCGTAGACGATGCCGCAGATACCGGACAGCAGCACGAACCAGGTGAGATAACGGACCAGCTGCAAGATCTTGTCGGAGCCGGGCGGCGCCTCCGGAGTCGGATTACCTATCTGCGCCAGTACGGCCGTGTCGTAGACCTGGTGAACCGCGAGAAGTACGGTGCTCATCGGGTGCCTTTCTCGATAACTGAGGTGCAACATTGGGTCCGCGCGAGCGCGGGGAGCACGGAACAGGAACTGTGCTCGACGGGCATCACGGCATCACTCCTCCACGAATCTCGATCGGCCCCGCGCGGGGGCGGCCTCCGATTCTTCCAGGGCGGCACGGGCGGCCGCGACGATCTCCGAGCCGAGTTCCCGGATATCCAGGGGAACTTCGTCGAGCGGGTCGATCCGGCGGCGGCGCTGCGCGGCGACCGCCGCCCCAGGCGTCCACACCGGCAGCTTCTCCGGCTCCACCAGCGTCCATTCCTCGTACCACGGCACCTGCCAGACCTGTCCGGCGATAGAGGCCACCACATCGCGATATCGGCGGATCTCCGGCGCCATCCGGCCCGGCCGGGCCGCCACCGTGATCAGCCCGAGCACTTCACTTGGCCCGGCCAGCCCGGCATGATGCTGGCGCAGCAGATCATGGGCATGGGTCAGCCCTGCGATGGTCTCCCGGGCGACCAGCACCACGAACGGCGATTCCCGGTCGAGAACACCCGGCCAGCGTCGCCCGCAATCCGCGGCAGGCGCCAGGATATGCGCGAGGGTGCTGGCACCGGCGCCGCCGTGCACCCCCAGGAGCCAGACCAGCGGCGCGCGCCCGGCACCCGGCACGGGCCTGTCCCAGAGGGCGGCGCGGCGCGATTCCGGCGGGGGCACCACTCCGGCGGCGGCGGTACGGTCGGGTCGGCGAGGAAGATTCATAGCGGCCGTCATGATGCCACCCCCGCGAGTAACCGCTCGTAGGTCTGCCGGGTCTCATCGGCCAGAGCGATATGCCGGACCAGCTCGCCGCGGGCGAGATGCGGATCGTAGGGCACCTCGACGATATCGCGGACCCAGCCGGACAGATGCTCACGCAGATGGTCGGCGACCCGCGAATCGACTCCCGGATGCTGATGCGACACCACGATCGTGGTGTCGCCGACGATGCCACCGCCCATCGGCTCGGACTGGTCGCCGTATTCGTCATCCAGCCATTCGAGGGTAACCCGCAGCCGATTCGCCGCGTCGACGCGCGCCGGAATAGCCAGCACCAGCGCGATATCCGCGTCGTCCAGCAAGGGACGCAACTGTCGGCCGGCGATCGGGCTGCCACCGTCGAAGATCCCGGTGTACCCGGCATGGTCGACCGCCCGCGCCACGGTGAGATAGCTGGCCCGGCGGCGCAGCGGCGCCGCATCGCGCCACAGCAGACCTATTCCCGAGGTAGCGCGCGACATGCAGTCCTTCAGCGGCGCCGGTTCGTCGTCCCCGCGGCCGTACAACCACTGCTGCAGGCTGATCGGATGCAGATGCTCGTCGGCGCCGCGCAAGGCCAGATCGCCGCCCGCCGGGGTAGCGTCCACGGCCACGGTGGCAGTTCCCGAAAGCCCCAGTTCGCCTGCGAGCGCCAGCGCGGTGGTGGTCGTTCCGGCACCACCGCAGCCACCGACCACCAGGATCGGCCGGGCCGCGCCCGGGGTGCGGCCACCGCTACCGCGCAGCCGGACCACCGACGCCTTCCGGTTCCCGCCTGTCTCGTCCGCCGTCTCGGAATCCGGTGCGGTATCGAGCCAGCGGCTCCAATCCTCTCCCATCCTGCACTCTCCTCTATCCGGCCGTAATACCCGTGATGAGGGTGCGGCCGTCGATCGCCGCGGTGGTGACCGTCTGCCTGCTGTAGGTGGCCGGTTCACCACCGGGCCGGTATTCGGTGACCTCGACGGAGTATCGCCCGTCGGCTACGGCCACGATGCGTACGCAGTGCCGGGTTCCGGGTTCGACGCTGTCGATACCGGCCTGGATGATCTCTCCGGAGGACACCGCGGCGTCGGGTGCCACCACCGCGCGGGCAGCGCCGCCGGAACGCTCGACATAGAAGGCATATTGGAAGCGCAGAATCGCGGCGGGCCCGGAAGTTGTTCCGCCCGGACCGGCGCCGCGGAACACCGGGCCGTCCTGTTCGTCCGGGCATTGCATGCCGGCTTCGGTCCCCGCACTGCCCGAGGTGAAACGCAATCCGGCACCGTCGTCGGGTCCGGCGGCCCGGGGCGCGCTCGGAGCCAGCAGGTACACCACTACGGCCGTAGCGATGGCGAGGACGACGACGGCGGCGACCAGCACACCGAACGTCCGGCGCCGACGGGCCCCGGCATCGCCGGACATCTCACGCAGCCGGCCGGGATTACGGCCGATACGGGCGGGTTCGGCGAGTTCGGCGTCGGGCCGGGCCAGACGTAAGAGATCGCCGTCACGCTCACCGGCCGGCTCGTCCACCCAGTCGGACCAGCCGCCGGTGAATTCGGTGCGCCGGCCGGAGAGTTCGGCGGGCGCCCGGTCCGGCGCGGCAGATGCGCTGCCGGCCTCGGCGATGTAGTCGGGATACCTGGCGGGGCCGTCGTCGGCAGCGGCCGCGGCGACCTCCGGTTCGGGCCGCCCGGCCGGACGGTCCGCAGTACCACTGTCCCCCTCGGGTTCGAGCAGGCCGTACCATCGATCGAGTTTTTTGTAGGACTTCAACATTCCCCCATTCCCGTGGCGCCGGGCACGTGATATCGCATCATCGATCCCTCTCGGCGATCAGTTCACGGAGAACGAGTCGTTTTCGGTTGTCGGGGGTGTATCGGACCGGTCTGCCGACGGTCGATCCGGGGATGCGCCGCCGGCTCCTGTCCCGAATGGGAATTGTCCCGTACCGGAGGGGGCGGGCGCAGGCGACGCGCCGGGCCCGCTTCCTGAGAATCCGGCCGACGGTGGCAACCCTGCTCCGGGGGCGCTACCCAGCGGCGCCGGTTCGTCGGCAACCGGTTCGTTGCCGCTACCGTAGGCACTCGCGAGATCCCGCGCGGCAGCGGCGAACCAGTCGGCAATGAACTTCGTGGGCGCTTCGCCGGTAGCCGAAATCGACGCGTTGCCATAGGCCTGATGCCGCTGGATGGTATCCCAGTAGCGCACCCACGTCGTGGTGTCGAGCAGGGCGTGGTTGTCCTGGATATTGTCGACGACGGCGGTGAAAGCCTGGCTCACCAGCCGGATACCGGTGGTAGGCGGTATGAGTTGCGGAATCGCGCCCAGCAACTTGGTTCCCAGCAGCAGCAGCGCCGCCGGCGGGTTGGCCAGTCCGGCCGTGGCCAGTTCGGCGATCGCCACGGGGTTCAGGACCGTCCGTACTACGGTGACCACCGCGTTCAACCCGATCATGCCGACCTTCAGCAACGCCCGCATCGCGCCCGGAATATCCAGCGGGGTCCGCGGATCGGCGGCATCGGCCAGCCGTTCGGAGATCGACTTCTTCGGCGAGATGTTCAGATTCGCCAGCGAGGTACCCGAAACGTCCTCGTTGACCACCTTGGTCGCGGTTTTGATCGAAGTGAAGGCGAGCGCCTGGGCAACCGAGGTGAGGGAGGCGATGGGGTCGCCGCCACTGAGCTTGGCCTGCCCGACGATACTGGCCACCGCCTTCAGAATCGGTGCGCCCTCGGGTGCGTCGCAGGCGAGATCGCCCGCGGCGCAGAAGCTGGCCACCCGTCCGGTGAGGCTGCCGAAATCCTCGGCAGCGTCCCGGTTCGGGGCGATCCCGCCACCGGTGGCGGGTGCCTGCGGTAACGCCGCGATCCCGGCGATTTCCGCGCCTTCGGTGCCGGGCGCCGGATCCGGGTTCGCCTTGCCCGGCGCTCCGGGAAACAGAGCGGCGCCGGGGGTTCTGGTGGGGTCGCCGATCAAGGCCACAGCCGCGATCTTGTCGTCGGGCAACGGGCCCTGCCCCTGCCCGATCTCCTGGGCGAATACCGAAGCGACATGGGCGCCCTGGGAGTAGCCGACAATCGCGAACCGAGTATCGGGGCAGCGCTGCGCCACCGATGCCGCCATGGTGCGCAACCGGATCAGGCCGCCACTCACCGAATCCGAGTACGGGGTGACGCTACCGCCGTCTATGCCACCGAAACTGGATTCGTAGGGCACATAGGCGCGCTGGACCAGCTTTTCCTCTGGCGCCGCGGCCATGAGCGGCCGGAACACCGTGGACAGCATGCCGGTATCGGTGGTGGGCGCGGCATCCGGCGATGATTCGCCGGTGCCCTGGATACCCAAGGCATACATCGCCGGACAGGTACTGACCGGCAATTCGGCCGGCGAACCCGACGGACCCGAAAGGTCCGGGGGCTGGGCGTGCGCCGGAGCGGTAAGGGTCCCTGCCGTCGCGGTCGCCACAGCGACGGTGAGTGCGATCAGCATCCCCGAGAAACTTCTGCTTACAGCCATAGCGACCCGCAATCACTCTTACCGCAGTTACCGAGCGCGACGAAACGCAGTAAACGGTAACAGATTCCGGCTATGACCGCTGAGGCGGCGAAGAGTTTACGCGACCCGCCAAGATCATCCGGAAGCGCCGCGGCGCGTTGCGTCCGGAATGTTACAAAATTCCTGCGAGCACGCCGTGGCTGCCAAGGCCCCGAAACACTCAGGCCGCGGAGGTCACCCGGTAGACGTCGTAGACGCCCTCGACGTTACGGACAACATTGAGCAAATGGCCCAGATGTTTCGGATCACCCATCTCGAAGGTGAACTTGCTGATCGCCACGCGGTCGCCGTGCGTGGTCACCGCCGCGGACAGGATGTTGACCTTCTCATCTGCCAGCACCTTGGTGACATCCGAGAGCAACCGGGTACGGTCCAATGCCTCGATCTGAATGGCCACCAGGAAAATCGAATGCGGCGACGGCGCCCACTCCACGTCGATGATGCGTTCCGATTGCTCCTGGAGCGAAGCGGCGTTGGTGCAATCCACCCGGTGCACACTCACCGAACCCCCGCGGGTCACGAACCCCAGGATCTCGTCACCGGGGACGGGAGTACAGCATTTCGCCAGCTTGGCCACGGTCCCCTCGGCACCGGGGATCAGCACACCGGCATCGCCACTGAGCCGCTGCCGCGGCGGGGTGGTAGACGGAGTGGAGCGTTCGGCGAGTTCGTTCTCCACATCGCCGATTCCGCCGAGCTGCGCCATGAGCCGCTGCACCACGTGATGCGCAGAGACCTGACGTTCGCCCACCGCGGTGTAGAGCATGGAGATATCGCTGTAGTGCAGTTCGTGCGCCACAGCGGTCATCGCGTCGACATTCATCAGCCGCTGCAACGGCAGGCCGACCCGCTTGACCTCTTTGTTGATCTGCTCCTTACCGTTTTCCAGCGCCTCCTCCCGGCGCTCCTTGGCAAACCACTGGCGAATTTTGGCCTTGGCGCGCGGCGAGACCACGAACCCCTGCCAGTCGCGGCTGGGCCCGGCGTTGGGCGCCTTGGAGGTGAAGACCTCCACGACCTCACCGTTCTCCAGTTGCCGTTCCAGCGCGACCAACCGGCCGTTCACCCGGGCACCGATACATTTGTGCCCGACCTCGGTGTGCACCGCGTAGGCGAAATCCACCGGTGTGGACTTCTGCGGCAGCGTGATCACATCACCTTTCGGGGTGAAGACGAAGATCTCCGGGGCCTTGAGGTCGAACCGCAACGACTCCAGGAACTCGGCCGGGTCCGCGGCCTCCCGCTGCCAGTCGAGCAGCTGCCGCATCCAGGCCATATCGTCGACCTCGGCGGCGTCACCGGAGTGGCGACCCTTGGTTTCCTTGTAACGCCAGTGCGCGGCGATCCCGAATTCGGCGGTGCGGTGCATATCGTGGGTGCGGATCTGCACCTCGAGCGGTTTACCGTCCGGGCCCACCACGGTGGTGTGCAGCGACTGGTACACCCCGTATCGAGGCTGGGCGATGTAGTCCTTGAACCGACCGGCCATGGGCTGCCACAGCGAATGCACCACACCGACGGCGGCGTAGCAGTCGCGGACCTCGTCGCACAGAATGCGGATACCCACCAGATCGTGGATATCGTCGAAATCCTTCCCCTTGACGATCATCTTCTGATAAATCGACCAATAGTGCTTGGGCCGACCCTCGACCGTCGCCGGTATACGGGACGCGGCGAGGGTGTTGACGATTTCGGCGCGCACCTTCGCCAGGTAGGTGTCACGTGACGGCGCCCGGTCGGCGACCAACCGGACGATCTCGTCGTACTTCTTGGGGTGCAAGATAGCGAACGCGAGGTCCTCGAGTTCCCATTTGACGGTCGCCATCCCCAGCCGGTGTGCCAGCGGGGCGATCACCTCGAGGGTCTCGCGAGCCTTCTTGGCCTGTTTCTCGGGCGGCAGGAACCGCATGGTCCGCATATTGTGCAGCCGATCGGCCACCTTGATCACGAGCACCCGCGGGTCGCGGGCCATGGCGATGATCATCTTGCGGATGGTCTCGGCCTCCGCGGCCGCGCCCAGGTTGACCTTGTCGAGCTTGGTGACGCCGTCGACCAGGTGGGCGACCTCGGAGCCGAATTCCGCGGTGAGCTGCTCCAGCGTGTATCCGGTGTCCTCGACGGTGTCGTGCAGCAGCGCGGCCACCAGGGTGGTGGTATCCATCCCCAGCTCGGCGAGGATATTCGCGACGGCCAGCGGATGGGTGATGTACGGGTCGCCGGACTTGCGGAACTGCGTGGCATGGCGCTCATCGGCGACATCGAAGGCGCGCTGCAACTGGGTGAGATTCGCCTTCGGATACAGTTCCCGGTGCACCGTGGCCAGGGGTTCGAGCACCGGTTTCACCGCGGGAATACCGCGCTGACCGGTCATCCGCCGCGCCAGCCGGGCACGCACCCGCCGGGAGGCCGAGCTGGGGACGGCGCCGGACTGCCGGGCGGGCTCGGCTTGGGCACCGGAACGCGCGCCGACAGGGGAAGCGGCCGCCCCGGCACCGTTGGACTGCGATCCCGATGTCTGCTCGACATTCGCCTCGCCCAGATGCTGAGTCATGCCACCACCTCTCCGTGCCGCGGCGTAGCACCGCAACGCTTCAGACCACCAACTTTAGACCCCGCAGCAGTACGGGAAACCCCAGAGCAACACCATCGACACCTATCGATACGCCGACCCACCCGATAGAACACCGTATTCGACCTCGTCCTTCCCACGACTCCTGGGGGCGGGTTCATCACCCGAGCCCGTCCGGGGTCAGTTCGACCCACCTGGTGATACCGATATCGGCCAGGAACCGCCGATCGTGACTCACCACGAACAGCGCACCCTGGAAGGCGGCCAGGGCCTGAGTGAGATGCCGCAGGCTCACCAAGTCCAGGTTATTGGTCGGCTCGTCGAGAATCAGCAGTTTGGGCACCGGATCGGCGAGCAACAGCATCGCCAGCGCGGCTCGTAACCGCTCACCACCGGAAAGCGCGGCGGCGGGTGCGTCGGCGGCAGCACCGCGGAACAGGAAGCGGGCGAGCTGGGCGCGGATCCGCTCCGGTTCGGCGTGCTGGGCGCCGGCGGCGACATTGTCGAAGACACTGCGGCGTTCGTCGAAGAGATCGAGCCGCTGCGGCAGCATCCGCCAGGGCACCCGCGGCGGCTCGGCGATGAGCCGCCGCAGCAGGGTGGTTTTTCCGGCCCCGTTGCGGCCGGTGATCGCCACCCGCTCCGGACCGTCGACCGCTAGCGAGACCACCGGGCCGTTCGCCAGCCGCACCGCCTCCAGTGCGACCACCTGCTGCCCCGGATACAACCGCGTATCGGGTAGTTCGACCCGGATCTCGCGATCGTCGCGTAAAGATTCCTCGGCGTGTTCGAGCCGGGCCTGCGCCTCGTGAACCTTCTCGATATGACCATTGCGCAGCTTGCCCGCCGATACCTCGGCCTGCCGTTTACGCTGGCCCATCACGATCTTCGGTTCACGTTTGTTCTCATACATCTTCTGCCCGTACCGCTGCCGCCGGTCGAGCTTGATCCGAGCCTCCACCAGCTCCCGCGTCTGTTTGCGCATATCGCTGCGCGCGTCGCGGATCGCCGCCCGCGCGGCCTGCTGCTCCTGTTCGACGATCTGCTCGTAGTCGCTGTAGTTACCGCCGAACAATCGCAACCGGCCGCCGTGAAGTTCTGCGATGGTGCCCATACAGTCCAGCAGCTCCCGGTCGTGGCCGACCACCAGCACGGTCCCGGTGAACTGGTCGACCACGTCGTAAAGCCGGGCGCGACCCGCCGAATCGAGGTTGTTGGTGGGTTCGTCGAGCAGCAGGACCTGCGGTTCGCGGAGTAGTTCGGCTACCAGACCCAGCAGGACGGTTTCCCCGCCGGAGAGGGTTTCCAGCCGGCGATCCAGCTGCGCGACCGACCCTGCCAGGTAATCCAGTCCGAGCCGCCCGAACAACGCCACCGCACGTTCCTCGATATCCCACCGGGTGCCGACGAGATCGAAATCGGGCTCGTCGCCGACACCGGATTCGATACGATGCAGAGCTTCTCGCGCATCGGCGATACCGAGCACGGTGTCGACCCGCTGTCCCACGGCCAGACCGAGGTCTTGGCGCAGATACCCGAGCCCACCGGATACGGTGCTCGAACCACGCGCCGGGCGCAGTTCGCCGGCCAGTAAACGCAAGAGAGTTGACTTCCCCGCCCCGTTGGCACCGACAAGACCGATATGGCCCGGCCCGAGCACCGCGTCGAGCCCGTCGAACACCGGAGTTCCATCCGGCCACGAAAAACAGAGATCAGAAAGAGAAATATCGGCCACGACTGCCCCTGAGGTATCGATACGGACGCGGCGCGCAGAACGCGGGCCGCACGAGCGACTACCTCATGAGAGCAACGGCAGCTCCGATCCCCGGGGACAAGACCTGGACGAGGTTACACCCACCCCCGGGGCGACGCCAGCATTATTCGACGGGGATCACAAGAGTCCCGCACCGGGAATTCTCAGACGGTGACGATCGAGGTGACCGGATAATCGCCCTGCCGGGAGCGGCCGCCCAGTCCCTCGAGCTCCAGCACGACCGCCGCGGCCACCACCTGCGCGCCGGCGCTGGTGAACAGATCCGCGGCCGCCGCCAAGGTGCCGCCGGTGGCCAGCACATCGTCGAGCAGCAGCACCCGGCGGCCGGTCAGCTCGACACCGGTGGCCGGGACCTCCAGCGCGGCCGTCCCGTACTCCAGCTGGTACTCCCGGGTGATCACCGGAGGCGGTAATTTTCCGCGTTTGCGGACGGCGAGCACCCCGGTACCCAGCGTCGTCGCGACTCCGGCACCGAGCAGGAATCCGCGGGCATCCACCCCGGCGACCAAGTCCGCGTCCGGAACCAGCGCGGCCAAGCAGTCGACAACGGACCGGAATCCGTCGGGGTCGGCGAAAACCGGAGTGAGGTCGGCGAAGCGGACCCCGGGCTCCGGGAAGTCATCGGCCCAGCGGGTGAGGCGCCGGACGAGATCGGCAGCCGGCCCACCCCGTTCGCCGGTTTCCCCGGCGGGTCCGGCCGCCACACGCTTGCTCATCGGGACACCCCTTTCACAGCCACACCCGGTATCAACGCTGTAGAACCCACTGGTCCATATTCCAGCCGGATCCGGCCCGAGTGGGACCCGCGATACCGTTGTCCAGGCCGCCGGAGAATGCGATCGTGCGCGGAGTCGCGAACAACGGGACGCTGGGCAGCTGGGCCCACAACAGGTTCTCGGCCTCGGTGACCAGATTCAGCTGCGTGGTCGAGTTGTCCTCCGCGGCAAGCTGATCGGTGATCGAATCGAAGCGGCCGTTGCGGAACTGCCCGATATTGAGTCCGCTACCGCTGCGCAGGCCGCCGATCGCGGCGATACCGTCGAGCGAACCCGCCGGTCCCGGCGCTCCTCCGGGCCCGCCGAGTACCGCGTCCACCGCGCCCTCACGCAATCGCGCCGGCGTGAATTCCGGGGTGCTCGCGTCTTCTACGGTGATACCGGCCGCTTTGCACGCATCGGCGATCATCGACACCGTCTGCGCTCGGCGGGCATCCGGGGCGAGGTATCCGATCCGGACGACCATCCCGTCCTTACCGGCGTCGGCCAACGCCGCCCGGGCGCCTTCGGGATCACCGGCCGCGAACGGTCCGGCGGCGCCGGTCGCCACCGGGTAGTACATCGAATCCTGCTGCAGGGTCCGTGAATTCGACGGCCCCGAGCCCAGTCCGGCCTCCGGCGCCTCGGTGACCCGGCCGAGCTGGTCGAACAGCGCCTGCCTCGGCACGCAGAGGGCGAAAGCGCGCCGCGCGGCGGTCGATTCGAATACGCCGCCGGTGTTGAGTACGAGCTGTTCGATACCGCGGCTGGGCAGCTGCTGGACGGAGTAGGCGTCCAGGTTCACCTCGGGCAGCGATCCAGCGCCGATATCCACCGCTGCCACCGATCCGTCCTCGATCCGGGCGGCGAGATCGGCCGGTTTGGGGTACACGACAATCCGGCCGGTGGCCGGCGCCTCCCCCCACCAGCGTTCGTTGGCAACCAGGACGAGACCGTCCTCGAGACCGTACGATTCGACCCGGTACGGCCCGGATGCGGGGAACTGAGTGATGTCCAGGTCACCCGGCTCCAGATTCCAGCCGGTGTTCCAGAACTGCGCCAGCCTGTCCAGCGCGGGACGGTCGTCGTTCTGGACAGCGGCGACGATATCGGCAACATTCGCCGCCTGGGCCGCCACATGGGCGGGCATCAGCTCACCGGCACCGAACAGCGTGCGCCAGGGCAGGTAGCGCTTTCCGGGCCGGAACACCACAGTGCCGTCCTTGGACCCCGGCTGGCATTCCACCCGCTCGATATCCTCGTAACCGGCCGTGCTCGCCGATTCGAACCCCGGGAACCGGCCGCTGCGAGCGGTCCAGGTGAATACGAGATCGTCGCAGGACGTGGGAACACCGTCGGAATAGACGCCCCGCGGATTGAGCCGGTACTGGATCGTCTGCGCCTCACCGGGCACTTCCTTGGCGGTTCCGGTGTCGGTATCGGCCACCGGCTGACCGTCGGGCCCGGTGTAGAAGAACCCGGTCAGCACCCGGCCGAACACCGCCTGAGCCGAGGCGGCACCCGCAGCTGTGCCACCGTTGTAACTGGTGACCGCGGTATCGACGGCGTATCCGATCGAGGGCACCTGGTCCTCACTCGAACATCCCACCATCAACCCGGAGGCCGCGGTGGTCGCCGCGAGCAGTGCGATCGTCCGGCGCAGATATGGCAGTCGCATCGATCCGTACCCCTCGTATGTCAGTGCCGCCTCTGTCGTTTACCCGTGGGACGCACGCCGGGCGCGGGTCCAGCGGTCCCGCGGGCAACCCGCGGTTCCCGGCTACTCGCTTCCGTGGGCCGCGTGCGCGGCACCGGCCCGG
Organism: Nocardia speluncae NBRC 108251; assembly: GCF_001613245.1. Classification (GTDB taxonomy): domain Bacteria; phylum Actinomycetota; class Actinomycetes; order Mycobacteriales; family Mycobacteriaceae; genus Nocardia; species Nocardia speluncae. Next base: position 711,143 of record NZ_BDBZ01000002.1, read on the forward strand.
CCCCCTGCTGCGGCGACCGGTCGGCTCGCCGCGCCTGCACCTTCTTGGTATGCGCAGCGACCGGACCCCAGCGTTCCTTGATGGAAACCAGCAGCGGAGTGGCGAAGAAGATGGACGAATAGGCGCCGACCACCGTGCCCACCAGCTGCACCAACGCGAGATCCTGTAGCGTTCCGACGCCGAGCATCCACACCGCGATCACCATGAGGCCGATGATCGGCAAGGCACCGATCAGGGTGGTGTTGATCGACCGCATCAGGGTCTGGTTGACCGCCAAATTCGCCTGTTCGCCGTAGGTGCGCCGGTTGGTGTGGAGTACGCCTCGGGTGTTCTCCTCGACCTTGTCGAAGACAATGACCGAATCGTAGATCGAAAACCCCAGAATGGTGAGCATGCCGATCACCATCGCCGGGGTCACTTCGAAACCGACCAGCGAATAGATTCCGGTCGTCACCAGCAGGTCGAAGACGAGGGCCGCCAGCGCGGCGATCGCCATATCGCGTTCGTAGCGGACACCGATGTAGACGCTCACGATCACCAGGAACACCACCAGCGCGATCAGCGCCTGCCGGGTGATCTGACCGCCCCAGGTCTCGCTGACATCCGAGGCGCTGATGGCGTTGCGGCTCGGGTTCCCGCTGTCGTCCGTGGGCTGGAACTCGTCGAACAGGGCGGTCTGCAGGGCGGCGACTTCGTCGGCGCTCAGGGTTTCGGAGCGGATCAGGATGGTGGCGGTATCGCCGGTACCCACTGTCTGAACCGATTCGGGCTCCGAGCCGAGTACGTCGGAATACACCGTTTCGACCTGTTCAGTGGTGGCGTCACCGGCCGGGAGCTGGATCCGGGATCCGCCGACGAAATCGATCCCGAAGGTGAAACCGCGTACCGCCATACTCAGCAGGCAGATGAGCACGATGACCGCGGTGATGATGTACCAGCGGCGGCGATTGCCGACCACATCCAGTACACCGGTACCGGTGTACAGGCGGTTCATCCAGCTGTGCCGGGCGCCGTTCGAGCGTGCGGGTTCGGGCTTGTCCATGGTCACGGAACTGTTCATCGTCACGCCTTCCCCACCGCGGTCTCGGCCGCCTTGCGTTCACGGGCCAGCTGCTGCATCGCGCCGAGACCGTTCACCGAGGGCTTGGCCCAGTAGGCGGAACGGGCGGCCAGCTGCACCAGCGGAGCCGTCACCAGGAACACCACCACGACATCGAGAATGGTGGTCAGGCCGAGGGTGAAGGCGAATCCGCGCACCTGCCCGACAGCCAGCACGTAGAGCACGGCTGCGGCGATGAAACTGACAGCGTTACCGGAGAGAATGGTTTTGCGAGCGCGCTGCCAGCCGCGCGGAACCGCGGACCGGAAACTTCGGCCCTCCCGTATCTCGTCCTTGATGCGTTCGAAGAACACCACGAACGAGTCGGCGGTCATACCGATACCGATGATCAGACCCGCGATACCGGCGAGGTCGAGGGTGAACCCGATCCACCGGCCGAGCAGCACCATGATCCCGTAGACCGCGAAACCCGAGCCGACCAATGAGAGCGCTGTCAGGAAACCCAGCATCCGGTAGTAGGCCAGGCAGTACAGCAGTACTACGACCAGACCCACCGCACCGGCGATGAGGCCCGCGCGCAGGGAAGAGAGTCCGAGGGTCGCCGAGACCGTCTCGGCTTCCGAGGTCTCGAACGACAGCGGCAGCGAACCGTACTTCAGGGTGTTCGCCAGATCCTGAGCGGATGTGGCGGTGAAATTACCCGAGATCTGGGTGCGCCCACCGAGCTGCGGCCCCTGCTGTACAACCGGGGCGCTGACCACCTCGGAGTCCAGTACGAAAGCGACCCGCTGCTGGACGTACTCGCCGGTGAGCGCCGCCCAGGCGTCACTGCCACCGGACTTGAATTCCAGGTTGATCTCGTGGCGGGACTGTTCGGTGTTGAACCCCGAGGACGCGTTGGCGATCTCCTGGCCGTCGATGCGGCTCTTGTCGAGCAGGAAAACCTCGGTGCCGTCGGTCGAACAGGTGATCAGCGGCAGATTCGGGTCGTCGTTGCCGGCCAGCGGGTCGGCGGCGGAGCAGTCCAGCGTGGACATCGCCAGCTGCTGCATGGTCGGGTCGGTGCTCTGCCGCAGCGTCTTGGCCGCCTCGATCTCCTGCTGAGCCTGTTCCTGCGGGCTCAGCGATTCGTCGGCCGGGGCCGGCCCGCCCGGTGCCGGCGCCGGAGCGGGCTCGGTCGAAGGCGGCGGCTCGGGTGCGGGCGTACCAGGTGCCTGCGCCGGGCGGACCTCGAGGTCCTCGGCCGACACCGGGGCCGCGGCAGCGGGAGTCTCCGGGGCCGGCTGCTCCGGTTCGGCCGGTACAACGGCGCCGTCGCCGGCCGGCGGGGCCTCCGGAACGGGGGCAGGCGCGGGGGCTCCGGGAAGAGCCGGCGCAGTGGGCTGGCCGGGCGCCTGCTGGGCCTGCGGGCTGCCGGGCGCCGGTACAGCCTGGAGTACCGGGCGGATATAGAGCTTGGCGGTCGTCGCCAGCGTGCGCGCCTGCTGACTGTCGTCACCGGGGACGGTGATGACGAGGTTGTCGCCGTCGATCACGACCTCGGAACCGGAGACACCGAGACCGTTCACACGGTTCTCGATGATCTGCTGAGCCTTGGTCAAGCTGTCCTGGCTGGGCCGGTTTCCGTCCGGTGTCCGGGCGGTCAGCGTAACCCTGGTACCGCCCTGTAGGTCGATGCCGAGTTTGGGCGTCGGTGATTTGTCACCGGTGAAGAACACCAGCGCGTAGATCGCGGCCACCAGCACGCCGAAAAGGGCGAGCCAGCGGAGTTGATGCGCCGATCCCTGGGAAGGTGGCACAGGTCGTCATCTCCTAGGCGGAAGTTCTGGGTGGAACGGCCGGCCGATGCAGGCGCGCCCGCGTCGATCGGCTGGGCACACGCCGAGGCCACCGGTCGCCCGGGTATCCGGTCCGGTGGCCGGGCCGTGGAATTCAGTCCTTGGTCAGCCGGGTTTCGGTCTGCTTCGGGGTTTCCTCCGCAACGGACGCGGCGGACTGCTCGACCTCGGGCGCGGAATCGGCCGACACGGCGGCATCATCGCCGGTGGCCTCGTCGACGGCGGCGTCGTCGGTGGGCTCCTCGTCGCTGCGCACATCGCGGATCGCCAGCCGCAACCAGGTGGTCACGATGTCCTCGGCGATCTCCAGATCGACGGTGGTGTCGTCGACCTCGACCACGGTCCCGAGCAGACCCGACGTGGTGGTGACACGGTCACCGACCTTCAGTCCGTCCTGCATCTGGGTGACCTTGTCGGCCTCTTTCTTCTGGCGGCGCATACCGAGGAACATCGGCACGAGCAGCGCAACCAGTATGAGCGGAAACAGGAAATCCATGGTCGAAGTCAGTTCCTGATCTGGTGGGGAGGGGGACAGGTACGCACACAGTCTGCCAGTTCCTCGGCCGGGCGCCACACTCGCACGCCGGAAAAGTGGTATCCGGCCGCTGTCGTACCGGCCGGTGGGGGCAGCCAGGGTTCCGGCGATCCATCTGCCGGGCAACCAGTTACGGCCATAATCAGGGCATGACACCCGAAGATGTGCACCACATCACGTTCGCGACGGCGCCCTGGGGCCGCCCCGGCTACAAGACCGACGACGTCGACGATCTGCTCGACCATATCGCTGCGGCCCTGGCCGGGCGGGCCGACCTCGACGCCGAACGACTCCAGCGCGGGTTCAGGCCGGGCAGCACCTGGCTGAACCGCGGCTACCAGCCCGATGAGGTGGACGATTTCCTGAGGCGAGTCCGAGGCGAATTCAAGGTCTGAACCGCCTCGCCGGCCACCACAAATCGGTGGCGAGACCGGAGACCGCCCGGGCAGACGCGAAAACCCTCCGTGCGTATCACCGGCCGGTCGCGGCCATCGGCCCCTACGACCGGCAGCTACCGATCGAAGAGGTCGAGTGTGGGCTGGGGTTCCCGACCGCGAACCTCGAGCGCGCCGAAGGCGAGATCCGGCGGGGGCGTCAACCCGAGATGGGACCAGGCCGCTGCGGTGGCGACCCGCCCGCGCGGCGTCCGCGCCACCATGCCGGCCCGCACCAGGAACGGTTCGCACACCTCCTCCACAGTGGTGGACTCCTCCCCGACCGCAACCGCCAGCGTGGACACACCGACCGGCCCTCCGCCGAAGCCGCGGACCAGGGCACTCAGCACCGCCCGGTCCAGCCGGTCCAGGCCCAGTGCGTCCACGTCGTAGACCTCCAACGCGGCCCGGGCCACCGCGAGGGTGACCCAGCCGTCGGCGCGCACCTCGGCATAATCGCGGACCCGGCGCAGCAGCCGGTTCGCGATACGCGGCGTACCGCGGGAACGTCCGGCGATCTCGGCCGCGGCGTCGGGATCGATATCGACCCCGAGAATCTGCGCCGACCGCTGCACGATGAGCAGCAGTTCGTCCGGTTCGTAGAAATCCATATGCCCGGTGAAACCGAACCGGTCACGCAGCGGCCCGGTCAGCGCGCCGGATCGGGTGGTGGCCCCGACCAAGGTGAACGGCGCGATCTCGAGCGGTATGGACGTCGCCCCGGGGCCTTTCCCCACCACCACATCGACCCGGAAATCCTCCATCGCCAGATACAGCATCTCCTCCGCGGGCCGCGCCATCCGGTGGATCTCGTCGATGAACAGCACATCGCCGGCGACCAGATTGCTGAGCATGGCGGCCAGATCCCCGGCCCGCTCCAGCGCCGGGCCGGAGGTGATCCGCAGTGCGGTACCGAGTTCACCCGCGATGATCATGGCCAGACTGGTCTTACCCAGTCCGGGGGGACCGGAAAGCAGAATATGGTCCGGAGTACCGCCACGCGCCCGGGCACCGCGCAGGACCAGCGAGAGTTGTTCCCGTACCCGCGGCTGGCCGATGAACCCGGCCAGATCGGTGGGCCGCAAACCGGTTTCGATATCGCCATCCGAGGGTAGATAACCGGCGCTGACCGGAGAATCTTCTGCTCCCGGGGAGTCGTCGTAATCCATGACCGCCTAACGGTTCTCGCCGTGCAGTTCGGGCGGGCGCACAGGCCCTCGGTGGCGACACTTCGCTACCGGAACCCGGCCCGGCTCGCTCATGCCAGCATCCCGAGCGCGGCACGCAACGCGGTGGAATTGTCCGCGTCCGGTTGTTCGGTGAGAACCGCGTCCACCGCCGGTTCGGCGTGTTTCACCGGGAATCCGAGACCGATCAGCGCCTCCACCACCTGCTCTCGCACCGGGGTGCGGACCGAGGCCGGCGCAATGCCCGGCGAATCCGCCGGGACCGGCACGAGGTTCACCTTGTCCCGCAATTCCACGACCATCCGCTCGGCACCTCGTTTGCCGATTCCCGGCACCCGGGTCAGCGCCGCGATATCACCGGCGGCCAGCGCCTTGCGCAAGATTTCGGGTTCGAGCACCGCCAGGACCGCCATCGCCAGCCGCGGCCCCACCCCGGATACCGTCTGCAGCAGACCGAACAGGTCACGAGCCTCGGTATCGGCGAACCCGTACAGGGTCATCGAATCCTCGCGCACGATCAACGCGGTATGCAGCCGGGCCTCTTCGCCGCGGCCGAGCCCCGCCAGAGTGGCCGGAGTGGCGTTGAGCTGGTACCCCACCCCGGCGGTTTCGAGTACCACGTGGTCGAGGGCGAGTTCGACAACCTCGCCGCGAATGGACGCGATCACCCGCGTACCGCCTTCCGCTGCTGTTCCAGTCGTTGGGTGTATTGCCGGCGGGCCCGCTCGGCCTGCGCCTCGGCGGCCGCCATCCGCTCGATCAGCGGCGCCCGCCAGCAATGACATATGGCGAGCGCCAGCGCGTCGGCGGCATCGGCAGGCTTCGGCGGCTCGGCGAGCCCGAGGATCCGGGTGACCATGGCGGTCACCTGCTTCTTGTCCGCCCCGCCGTGACCGGTCACGGCGGCCTTCACCTCACTGGGAGTATGGAACATCACCGGGATATCGCGGCGCGCGGCCGCCAGTGCGATCACTCCGCCCGCCTGCGCGGTCCCCATGGCGGTGCGCACATTGTGCTGGGCAAAGACCCGTTCGATGGCCACCACCTCCGGCCGGTGGGCCCGCATCCAGTCCTCGGCGGCATCCGCGATCCGCAGCAGCCGCTGGGCCAGGTCCAGCTCGGGCGGGGTCCGCACCACGTCCACGGCGATGGCGCGTACGGTACGGCCCGCTCCCCCTTCGACCATGCTGATGCCGCACCGGGTGAGCCCGGGATCGACGCCCATCACCCGCACCCGCACAACCTTTCCCAGAACGAACAGTTGTTCGAAGTCTAGTGCAGGGCGGAAGATCCGGGCGACAGTGACACGGACCCACACCGCCCGGTCGGCGGCGCAAAATGAGCCCTCGGTGATCAACGATCCACTGCCGGCAGAGTGCGGGCCGGGAATTCGTCCAGTCGGCGGTACAAGCGGCGTCGCCTACTCATCGCCCCTCGTTCTCGTTCAGTGCCGGCTCCACCGGGTCTCGACGTCGCCTCCCGGGCGTACCCGGCGGGGCCGGTGATACCGCAGGACGGTCCACGGCCGTTCCCTGGACAATCGAACTCGATCGCGTTCATGCCTCGGGTGCGCCCTGGCTCGGTGGGGAGAGTGCACTGGCGTCGGCGCCATTGCATAGGCCGGCAGCGCCCGCCGAATCTGGTGGAATCAGCGTGCGAGCCGGGCGGAGAAGACGTCGAATGCGGCGGCGTCGAACAGTACGAACCGCACTTCCGCCACCGCGGCCGAGCTCTGACGGACCGCGGTGATCGCGATGCGGGCGGCGTCGTCCATAGGCCAACGGTAGGCGCCGGTGGAGATCGCCGGAAACGCCACGCTGCGCGTCCCCAGCTAATCGGCAACCCGCAGGCCGTCGTCGCCACCGCCTGACCGGTGGGCAGACCCCGTGGATACTCGGTCGCCCGTAACCGCCGGCATTCCCGCGAGAATCGCCGGTCCGCCGCGGCGGTGGATCGCACCGTCCACGCCGCCGCCGAGCAGTTCGGAGTTCGCGGCGTTCACCACCGCGTCGACCTATGCTCGGCGCCGCCCTCGGCGCCGACCGCCCCGATTTCGACGACTATTACCCCGGCATGCGGGACTACTACGTGAACATCGGGCCGCACTGAGCGGACCCAGGCGCGTGACCGCCGCCGAACGCAAGCCCGGCGGCGGAGCGCAATCAGTCCAGTTCGGCGAGGACCTCGTCGGAGACGTCGACATTGGTGAACACGTTCTGGACGTCGTCGCTGTCCTCGAGCGCATCGACCAGTTTGAACACCTTGCGTGCGCCCTCCACATCCACGGCGACGTTCACCGTCGGCTGGAAGCCGGATTCGGCGGAGTCGTAGTCGATACCGGCCGATTGCAGGGCCGAACGCACCGCGATCAGATCGCCGGGCTCGCTGATGATCTCGAACGATTCCCCGAGATCGTTGATCTCCTCGGCACCGGCGTCGAGCACCGCCATCAGCACATCGTCCTCGGCGAGACCGTTCTTCTCCAGCGTGACGATGCCCTTGCGGTGGAACAGATAGGCCACCGAACCCGGATCGGCCATATTGCCGCCGTTGCGGGTCATCGCGACCCGGACTTCGCCCGCCGCCCGGTTGCGGTTATCGGTGAGACATTCGATCAGGACCGCGACGCCGTTCGGGCCGTAGCCCTCGTACATGATGGTCTGCCAATCCGCGCCGCCGGCTTCCTCACCGCCGCCGCGTTTACGTGCCCGCTCGATATTGTCGTTGGGGACCGAGGATCTCTTCGCCTTCTGGATGGCATCGAACAGAGTCGGATTGCCTTCCGGATCGCCGCCACCGGTGCGGGCCGCCACCTCGATGTTCTTGATCAGCTTGGCGAACAGCTTGCCACGCTTCGCATCGATCGCCGCCTTCTTGTGCTTGGTGGTGGCCCATTTGGAGTGGCCGCTCATTCCCTACTTCCTTCAGGTCGATGGCTGGTCTGTTGGTTCACGCTACCGGCCGGCCGGGCGGACAATTCCGTCACCCTACTCGCACAGCGGCCGGTCAGCAGTTCAGCGGTCGCGAACCAGCTCGACGAACAGCCGGTGCACACGATGGTCGCCGGTGACCTCGGGGTGGAACGAGGTGGCCAGCACAGCGCCCTGGCGTACCGCCACGATCCGGCCGGCCGCAGGTCCGCTGGGCACCCGGGCCAGTACCTCGACGCCGTCACCGGCCCGTTCCACCCACGGCGCCCGGATGAACACCGCCCGCATCGGGCCGCCGTCCACCCCGGCGAACTCGAGATCGGTTTCGAACGAATCCACCTGCCGGCCGAAAGCATTGCGGCGCACGGTCATATCGATACCGGACAGGTGCCGCGCATCGGGGCGGGTGTCGAGCACCTCGTCGGCCAGCAGGATCATGCCGGCGCACGACCCGAACGCGGGCATACCGTCGCGCAGCCGTTCCCGCAGCGGTTCGAGCAGCTCGAACACCTCCAGCAGTTTGCTGATCGTGGTCGATTCCCCACCGGGCAGCACCAGCGCGTCGACCGCGGCGAGCTCGGCCGGGCGGCGTACCAGCACCGGGTCGGCACCGCACAGATCCAGCACCGCGACATGCTCGCGGATATCGCCCTGTAGGGCCAGCACACCGATGGTGGGCCGGGTGACGGATGCCGGATCGACATCCGGCCGGCTGCCCCGGGAAACCGCAGTATCGTTCACCCGTGCGAGCTTACGAGGCGGGCCGGTGTGCGCGAGGTCACGCCGCCGGTCGGACCGGGCCGAAAACCGCGGTCACCGCCGCAGGGTACGGATCAACCCTTCTTGTACGACGGCGGCAACCAGCCGGCCTCCGCGATCGAAGATCTTCCCACCGGTCAGCGCCCGGCCGAAACCGGCCGACGGCGAGGTCTGGTCGTACAGCAGCCAATCGTCGGTGCGGAACGGACGCAGGAACCACATGGCGTGATCCAGCGAGGCATTCTGTGTGGGTTCGTCGGGATGGGTGACCTTCGACGAGCCCAGCAGCGTCATATCGCTCATATAGGCGAGCGTGCACACGTGGAACAGCGGATCGTCGGGTAGTGGATGCCGGTACCGGAACCACACCTGCTGCGGCGACACCACCCCGGCGCGCCGGGTCACCTGTTCCTGCGGGACCGGCCGGATATCCCAGTGCTCCCATTCCCGCATCGCCCACAGGCGTTCGGGGTCCATGGAGGTTTCGGCATCGGGCAGATCCTCGGGCGGCGCCACCTCGGCCATCTCGTCCTGGTGCGAAGGCCCTTCGTCACCGATATGGAAGGACGCCGACATGGTGAATATCGCGTCCCCGTCCTGGACTCCGGTGACCCGGCGGGTGCAGAAGGAACGGCCGTCCCGGATGCGGTCCACCATGTACACCGTCGGTGCTCCCGGGTTTCCGGGGCGCAGGAAGTAGCCGTGCAGCGAATGCACCTGAAACCGCGGCTCCACCGTGCGCACCGCCGAAACCAGCGCTTGACCCGCCACCTGCCCGCCGAAGGTACGAGGGAGCTGGGTCTTGGGGAATGCGCCCCGGAAGATATCGCGTTCGAGGCGTTCGAGCTCCAACGCCTCTTCGATAGTCGCCATTCGCTGAGGTTAGCTCGAAGAGTCCAGATTCCCATGATCCACCGGCGGGTAATCCCGGTCACCGCCCGCACCGTCGGACCTGCTGTGATGAACCGATGCCGCATTTCACCCCGACCGCCCAGGATGCGCTCTCCGAGACGGTCGCCCAGCGATTACGCGATTCCGGTGGGCAACTGGTCGCGGTCGACGGCGCCGATGCCGCACACCCCCTCGCGTTCGCCCGGCTGACCGCCGATCGGCTCCGTGCCGACGGCCGTCCCGCGGAATTGGTGTCTCTGCACGATTACGTCCGGCCCGCCTCGCTGCGCATGGAGTTCGGCCGTGACGAAACTGCCTACCGCACCAGCTGGTTCGACTATCCGGCGCTGCGCCGGGAGGTCCTGGACCTGTTACGCACGGACGGACAGTGGCTGCCCGCGCTCTGGGACGAAGCGGCCGATCGATCCGCCCGCGCGGTCCGCCGCCGCGCGAGCCCTGGCACCGTCCTGTTTGTGGCGGGTCCGATGCTGCTGGGTCGCGGATTGCCCTTCGACCTCACCGTCCGGCTCGACCTGAGCCCGGCCGCGCTGGCCCGCGACACAGCGGCGGCGGACGCCTGGACGGTCCCCGCGCTCCTCGCCCACGATCGCGAGAATACCGAATCTCCGGACTATTTCGTCCGCTGGGACCACCCGGACCGTCCCGCACTGCGCACCGATCCCGGCTGAGCCGTCCGGAATGGAATCGCGCCGGATCGGTGGATTGTCACCAGCCGCGTTCGGAAAGCCGGTGCGGCTGGGCGATCTCCTCGACATTGATGCCCACCATCGCCTCGCCGAGGCCGCGGGAAACCTTGGCCAGCACATCGGGGTCGTCGTAGAAGGTGGTGGCCTTCACGATGGCACTCGCGCGCTGTTCGGGGTTGCCGGATTTGAAGATGCCTGAACCCACGAACACGCCCTCGGCGCCGAGCTGCATCATCATCGCGGCATCGGCGGGAGTGGCGATACCACCCGCGGTGAACAGCACCACCGGCAGCTTCCCGGTTTCGGCGACCTCGCGGACCAGCTCATAAGGCGCCTGCAGTTCCTTTGCGGCGACATAGAGTTCGTCGGCCGGCAGCGAGCCCAGCCGGGCGATCTCCTGGCGGATCTGACGCATATGGGTGGTCGCATTGGAGACATCGCCGGTGCCTGCCTCACCCTTGGAGCGGATCATCGCCGCACCTTCGGTGATCCGGCGCAGCGCCTCACCGAGGTTGGTGGCACCGCACACAAACGGCGCGGTGAACTGCCATTTGTCGATGTGGTTGGCGTAATCGGCCGGGGTGAGCACCTCGGATTCGTCGATGTAATCGACGCCCAGGCTCTGCAGGACCTGCGCTTCGACGAAATGTCCGATCCGGGCCTTGGCCATCACCGGGATGGACACGGCCTCGATGATCCCGTCGATCATGTCCGGATCGCTCATCCGGGAGACGCCGCCCTGGGCGCGGATATCGGCGGGCACGCGCTCGAGCGCCATCACCGCGACGGCGCCGGCATCCTCGGCGATCTTGGCCTGGTCCGAGGTGACCACATCCATGATCACCCCGCCCTTGAGCATCTCTGCCATACCGCGCTTCACGCGGGCGGTACCGGCCTCGCGGGTCGCTTCGGTGGTCTGGGCGGTCTCGGGCGTGGTCACGGCAGCTCCTGTGTCCGGTGCAGGGGAAATCGTCGATGAACACCACGATTCTAGGTGGGCCCCGAAACGGTCTTCATATCCAGTCCGCGCACACTGGACTGATCACGACCTGGCGTTATGCACACCACCCCGGAAACTGGACCGGATAAAACACCGCCGGACCGGTGCGACACCGGCCCGGCGGGGCATGGGAAAACCGACTCAGATCGGGTTGACCACGAGCAGCTTCGCCCAGTACTCAGCGGCGCTGGGTCCGAGAATCGGCAGCAGGTAATCGAACAGGATGTAGGACACTTCTTCACCTCCACACACCGAATCGACACAACCTCGGTGCATCAAACTGCGCTGACGTTATCACGCCGAGTGAAACCCATCACAGAACGGACGGTGTGCCGGGACTAACGGATGGAACGGACCTCCGGGTCGGTGCCCGCGTCGGCGGCCCGCGAGGCTTCGGGGAGCAATTCGTCGAGGTGATAGGGGTACACCGTTTCCCCGGCGGCATCCAGGGCCCGGATATCGGCCGGTCCACACCAGCGGCTGCCAGTGATCGACCGCTGTTCGACATAGGTCAGGTTGGTGGGTAGAGGCGCGAACCCGGCGACCCGCAGGGCGAAGAAGAGTTCTTCGGAACGGATCAGATCGCCGTTGAACGGGAAAACCGCCACCCTGCGCCAGAGAGGGCCGCGGAGTGCGGCCGGATCGGCCGTGTAACCGGTTTCCTCGTGGAGTTCGCGGACGGCCGCCGCCCGCAGGCTCTCCCCCGGTTCCACACCACCACCGACGGTGAACCAGAACGACACCTCCGGGAGCATCGGGTCGTGGCCGCGCATGAGCAGGATACGGTCTTGCTCGTCCAGGATCGCGACCCGGGCCGAGACCCGGGTCGTATCGACATCCAGGCCGGTCGCGGCCGCGGGGGTGGCGCGTTCCGCGATCTCGAAGTAGGTGGGCACGGCAGCGGTGCCGCCCAGGCGCAGCCAGCGCACCGGGCGGCGGGTGCGCAGTGCGAGGGTGTCACGGACGGCATCGTTGTGGAACCGGCGAGCGATGAGTACCCGGGCTTCGGCGTCGGCGAGTTCGGCCACCTGCTGCGGAGGCAGCCGGGCGATATCGACGGCCGACAGAGTGACAGCCAGTTGATTTTCCACCGCTTCGCGATCCGCACGGCCGGTCCGTTCGGCCCGGTCGGCGAGGACGGTCAGCCGGCGGGCGATTTCGGCCGGTTCGGGGTCGGCGCCGACGGCCGGCGGGGCGGGTCCGCGCAGGGATACCGCGACCGCGCGCGCCACCACGGCCCGGCGCGCCAGTGCCCCGTCGAGCGCGTGCCAGGCGAGGTCGGTGCGCACATGGAGGCGGTCCAGGCGGTTCGCTGTGGAGTACGCCCAGACCCCCAGCGCCACGACGAGCGCGGCAACCAGCGCGAGAACCAGGACGGTGGTCGCGGAGAAGGTGATCACTCGGCCACCCGGACCCGAAGATCGCCGACCACCACGGTTTCGTAGACCCGCAGGATCTGTTCGGCCACCACAGGCCAGTCGTAGGACCCGACCACCTGCGTCGCGGTGCGAACCAGTTCTGCCCGGCGGATATCGTCGGTGAGCAGCTCGTCGAGCGCACCGGCCAGCGCGGCGGAATCACCGGTCGGGATCAGTACACCGGCCGTGCCGTCGCGCAGTACTCGTCGAAAAGCATCCAGTTCGCTGGCGACCACCGCGGTCCCGGCGGCCATGGCTTCGATCAAGATGATGCCGAAACTTTCCCCGCCGAGATTCGGCGCCACGTAGACGTCCGCGCTTCGCATAGCCGAGGCCTTCTCCGTATCGGTCACCTGCCCGAGGAAGCGCAGATGCCGGGCCAGCGGTCCCGCTTCCCGGCGCAGCCGGGCCTCGTCACCGCGGCCCACGACGAGGACCTCGACGTCGGAGTGGCGAGCGACCAGGGCCGGTAGCGCACCCAGCAGTACCTGCATCCCCTTGCGGGGTTCGTCGTAGCGACCGAGGAACAGTACGGTCCGTCCGGGCCGCGGATATCCGGGTAGCAGCGGCGCCCGGCCGAACGCCTGCACATCGACACCGTTCGGGATCTCCACCGCGTCCGAGCCGAGCGCCTCGACCTGCCAGCGCCGGGCCAGTTCCGAGACCGCGATCCGCCCGCTGATCTTCTCGTGATACGGCCGCAATACACCCTGGAAGGTGGCCAGTATCAGCGATTTCGTGGTGGAGGTGTGGAAGGTGGCCACGATCGGCCCTTCGGCGATCTTCAGTGCCAGCATGGACAAACTCGGCGCGTTCGGTTCGTGGATGTGCAGGACATCGAAATCGTTGCTCTCGATCCACTTCCGGATCCGCGTATACGCCGTCGGCCCGAACGACAACCGGGCCACCGACCCGTTGTACGGAATGGCGACGGCACGTCCGGCCGACACCACGAAATCGGGTAGCCCGGTACTGTCCGACGCGGGCGCCAGCACACTCACCTTGTGCCCGCGCTCCCGGAAAACCTGCGCCAGTTCCACCACATGCGCTTGCACGCCCCCCGGAACGTCGAACGAATAGGGGCAGACCATGCCGATCTTCATCGGGCGAAGTCTCCCGCGGAGCCGACCGGCCTGCTACCGCGCCGCGCCTGTTCGGCCGCGATCCGGTCCAGCCGTGCCTCGGACAGATCCGTTTCCCACAGCGGCTGCAACATATGCCAGTCGGCAGGGTGATCGGCGATACCGGCGGCAAAACAATCGGCAAGCGCCTGGGTCGCGGCGGCGACACCACCGGACACGTCGAGAGGTTCCTGCGTGCGTACCATCCAACCCTCGCGGCCGGTGTCGTCGACGGTGAACCAGATATGCACCGGCATCAGCGCGGCGCCGGTCTCGATCGCGAGCTTCGCCGCCCCCGCGGGCATCCATGTGCGTTCGCCGAAGAAAGTCACCGGGACCCCACGCCCGGTCAGATCACGCTCCCCCATAAGGCACACCACTTGGTTCGCGCGCAGCCGTTCGGCCAGTACACCGAACGGGGGTTGTTCGCCGCCGGTCAGCGGGAACACCTCGAATCCGAGACTTTCCCGGTAGGCGACGAAACGCTCGAACAACGATTCCGGTTTCAGCCGTTCGGCGACGGTGGTGAAGCTTCCGTAGTTCTGCACCAGCCAGGTCCCGGCCATATCCCAGTTCCCCGAATGCGGCAGAACGAACACCACACCCCGGCCCCGGTCCAGCGCGGCATCGAGGTGATCGAGGCCCTCGACAACGATCCGGCCGGATTCCACCAGATCCCGGTGGTCCATGGCCGGTAACCGGAACGCTTCCCGCCAGTACCGCGCGTAGGAGCGCATACTCGCCCGGACCAGTTCGCCGGGCACCGCTTCCGGCTCGGTCCCGAGCACGCGGGCGAGATTGCGCCGCAACTGCACGGGCCCACCTTTACGGGCCGCGAAATCGGCACCACGGTCGAATGCTGTGCGCGCTGCGGCTTCGGGCAGGGCACGCACCAGACGCCAGCCCGCGGCATACCCGCGGTCACTCAGTTTCGCCCGCCACCCGCTCACAACGGCTGCTCCTTCCCCGAATTCGACGCGCCCAAGATTTCGCGGGCACCCGGCGAACTACGCACCGACAGCACCCGCTGCGCCACGGTGACGATACTGAGCACGGCCAGGATCCACATGGCCACATGTACGGCCCAGGTCAGCCATTCGATACCCCAGTGACCGCCGATACCGGTCAATCCGGCCCCGACGAGCACGATCACCAACCGGTCCGGCCGCTCGATGAGCCCGCCGTCGGCGGACAACCCGCTGGCCTCGGCGCGCGCCTTGGCATAGGAGATGACCTGCGAGGTCACCAGCACTACCAGGGTTGCGACGAACAGCGGTTTACTCTGCTCGTGGTACACCGCCCACCAGGCCAGACCCCCGAAGATCGCCCCGTCCGCCACCCGGTCGCAGGTGGCATCGAGGACGGCGCCGTAGCGGGTACCGCCCCCGCGCGCCCGGGCCATCGCGCCGTCGAGCATGTCGAACATGACGAACAGCCAGATCACCATGGCCCCCCAGAACAGATGCCCGGTGGGGAACAGCGTGACGGCGGCCGCGATCGAGGCAGCGGTACCGATCAGGGTGACGGCGTCCGGAGTCAGTCCGGTACTCACCAGCGCTTTCCCGAGCGGCGCGGTGGCTTTGGCGAAGGTCGCCCGACCGAAGATGCTCAGCACCTACGTCCCCAGCTCATACCGGCCTCCTGCCGTTGCCTGCGCGGCCCTCGAAGGTCGCGCCATCTACGCCTGCTCCCAGGCCGCGGCCAGCAAGGCCCGGGTTTCGCGGAGCAACTGCGGCATGACCTTCGCTCCACCGATCACGGTGATGAAATTGGCGTCCCCGCCCCAGCGGGGCACGATGTGCTGATGGAGGTGGTCGGCGAGGGAGCCGCCGGCGACCGCGCCCAGGTTGAGGCCCACATTGAAACCGTGCGGCCGCGATACCTGCTTCATGGTCCGGATGGCGCGCTGGGTGAATTCCATCAGTTCCGCGGCCTCGGCGGCGGTGAGGTCCTCCAGGTTCGCCACCCGGCGGTACGGCACCACCATCATGTGCCCGGGGTTGTAGGGATACAGGTTCAGCACCGCGTACACCTGCTCACCGCGGGCCACGACCAACCCGTCCTCGTCGGACATGGTGGGTATATCGGTGAAGGGATGACCGGTTGCGCCCTTCGGCGCCGAGGTGGCGGCCTCCGCGATATAGGACATCCGGTACGGCGTCCACAACCGCTGCAACCGGTCCGGTTCGCCCGCGCCGCGGTCCACGATCTCCTCGGCCCGCTCGGCGGCATCGGTTTCCGATCCGGTCAGACCGTCCGGCACCGTGCGCTCACTCATAATCCATACCCTTTCCCCGCCCGGGCGGACCCGGTATCACTCCGGCGCACCACCCGCACCGTCCACCAGAGGACGTACCGATTCCGCCGTGGGTGAGGTGTTGTCCCGGCGATGCACCCAGTCCACGACCACTCGTACTGCGTCGGCCACCGGCACCCCGTTGACCTGTGTTCCGTCACGGAACCGGAAGCTCACCGCGCCCGCTTCCACATCCCGGGCCCCGGCCAGAAGCATGAACGGCACCTTCTGCGCGGTGTGGTTGAAAATCTTCTTCTGCATCCGGTCGTCACCGCGGTCCACGTCCGCTCGGACACCGGCCGACCGCAATTGTGAGACCACACCGTCGAGGTGTTCGACGAAGGTATCGGCGACCGGAATCCCCACTACTTGCACCGGTGCGAGCCAGGCCGGGAACGCGCCCGCGTAATGCTCGGTGAGTACGCCGAAGAAGCGTTCGATCGACCCGAACAGCGCGCGGTGGATCATCACCGGCTGCTTCTTGGTGCCGTCGGAGGCGGTGTATTCGAGTTCGAACAGGCCGGGCTCGAAGAAGTCGAGCTGGATGGTCGACATCTGCCAGTTGCGCCCCAGCGCGTCCCGGGTCTGCACCGAGATCTTCGGGCCGTAGAACGCGGCGCCACCCGGATCCGGGACCAGTTCCAGCCCGGAGGCCTCCCCGACCTCGCGCAGGGTCGCGGTCGCCTCGTCCCACAGTTCGTCGGAGCCGACATACTTCTCCGGGTCCTTGGTGGACAGTTCCAGGTAGAAATCGTCGAGGCCGTAGGCCTTCAACAGGTCGAGTACGAACCGCAGGGTGCCGGTCAGTTCCTCGACGACCTGTTCCTGGGTGCAGTAGATATGCGCATCGTCCTGGGTGAAGCCGCGGGCACGGGTCAGACCGTGCACCACACCGGATTTCTCGTACCGGTACACCGAACCGAATTCGAACAACCGCAGCGGCAGTTCCCGATACGACCGGCCGCGCGACCGGTAGATCAAGTTGTGCATCGGGCAGTTCATCGGTTTGAGGTAGTAGTCCTGCCCCGGTTTCCGGACGGTACCGTCCTCGTTGAGTTCGGCGTCCAGGTGCATGGGCGGGTACATGCCCTCGGCGTACCACTCGAGGTGCCTGGAGGTCTCGAACAGATGCGCCTTGGTGATATGCGGAGTGTTGACGAACTCGTAGCCCGCTTCGACATGCTGCCGGCGCGAGTAGTCCTCCATCTCCTTGCGGATGATGCCGCCCTTCGGATGGAACACCGGCAGGCCCGAACCCAGTTCGTCGGGGAAGGAGAAAAGGTCCAGTTCCGCACCGAGTTTGCGGTGATCGCGCTTCTCGGCTTCGGCGAGCATGGTCAGGTATTCGTCCTGCGCTTCCGCAGATTCCCAGGCGGTGCCGTAGATGCGCTGCAGGCCTTCGCGGTTCTGGTCGCCGCGCCAGTAGGCGGCGGAACTGCGGGTCAGTTTGAAGGCCGGAATGAACTTGGTGGTGGGGATATGCGGACCCCGGCACAGATCACCCCAGATGCGTTCGCCACTGCGCGGGTCGAGGTTGTCGTAGATGGTCAGCTCGTTACCGCCGACCTCCATGATCTCCGGATCGTCGATCCCGGATTTGTCCCCGATCAGTTCGAGTTTGAACGGCTCCTTCGCCAGTTCGATACGTGCCTGGTCCGCCTCGACCACTCGCCGGGAGAAGCGCTGCGCCCCCTTGACGATCTTCTTCATCCGGGTCTCCAGCTTCGCCAGATCCTCGGGAGTGAAGGGCCGGTCCACCCGGAAGTCGTAGTAGAAGCCGTCCTTGATGGGTGGGCCGATGCCCAGTACCGCCTCGGGGAACTCCTGCTGCACCGCCTGGGCGAGCACATGCGCGGCCGAATGCCGGATCACACTGCGGCCGGCCTCGGTGTTCGCGGCGACCGCGACGACCTCGGTATCGAGTTCCGGTGCCCAGGAGAGATCCTTCAGATCACCCGCGGCATCCCGGACGACCACCACCGTATCCGGGCCTTTGGTCGGCAAGCCCGCCTCGCGAACCGCGGCGCCCGCCGTAGTCCCGGCCGGCACCCGGACGGGGGTGACTGGGCTGCGGGGGGCTGTGGTGGTCACGGTGGCGCTCTCCTCGGTTTCCGCGGCCGGATCCGCTCCGGCTCGCTCGGCTTCGGACGGACCGCCACTCCCGGCTGCCCCGGTTCGGTGACGGCTCGTCCGTCGTTCGGTAACCGGGCAGTGCCCGGCCGCGACCATGCTATCGGGACACACCCGGACGCGTGTCGATGGACCGGGCGGGACGCCCTGCCCTGCCATACCCGAGCATCGCCCACACCCGGGCCGCCACGATTCGCACTGCGCGGTGTACCGCTCTGTGGCGTGTGAACCGGCGCCGCGAACACCGTCCTCGGGTCAGGCGCGCCGTGCGTAATCCCGCAGCAGGGATTCGCGTTCGGCGGGCGGGCGTTTGGGGCAACTGACGCATTTCTCGCAGCCCGGGGCCTCGTAGACGAGACAGCACGAGGCGCGGCGCACGAATGTCGCGCCCGCGACGTCGACGAACCGCGGTGCGGGCAGGGCCGGCCCGAGCTCTGCGGCCAGTCGCTGTCCGAGCGACGGTGCCCGGGCGTCGACCGCCCAGCTGGCGACGACATCGGTGACGACAGCCCACAACGCCGGCTCCCGCACTCCGGAGACAGCAGCGACCC
Source organism: Nocardia speluncae NBRC 108251 (assembly GCF_001613245.1). Lineage (GTDB taxonomy): Bacteria > Actinomycetota > Actinomycetes > Mycobacteriales > Mycobacteriaceae > Nocardia > Nocardia speluncae. The sequence goes on from NZ_BDBZ01000002.1 coordinate 730,000, forward strand.
GCTCGATCACTGTGGTCAGGGTCGCACGCAGCGCCCCCGGAACTTCACCGAATTCCGGCGATACCTCATCGCACGCCCTGGTGTGCCCGGCCGTGTTTCGCGGCCGGGCAGCCGTCGCCGCCACGCTCGCTCCGGAGTCGGGGGCGTCGTTACTACGCGCCATCGGCGTGTCATCACCGGCGGAGCGGTTATGCGGAGTTCGCGATCCGGCGGTGTGACGATGCACCGAGCGTCCGGCATCGACATCGACATCGACATCGACATCGACATCGACATCGACATCGACATCGACATCGACATCGACATCGAGGATTCGCGCCCTCTCGACCGTGCCGTCGGGACGTAGCGTCAGTTCCAGCCGGTCCAGCGCCGGCGGCGCGAGCGGCGTCTCCCGGGCCAATGCTCGCACCACCGGCTCCACCAGAGCCGAGGCGGTCATACACCACCACAGGGTGGCACCCACCCGCATCGAATCGGTACGCCAGGCCGCGTTGAGGTCCGCGATCCGGGCGGCCAGCCACGATTCGTCCGCCAGCATCTCCCCCGGCACCGCCTTCACGGCATCAGCGGACTGTGCAACCACTGCCATTCGACTCCGATCCAGCCGCCGATCAATCCGAACGTGCCGAGTACCCACAGCGTGGCAACGACCACCACGCAGGTCACCAAGAACGCCAGTACCTGCATCAACGGCCCGCGAGAGATGTACCAGGCCATCCCGCGCCGGTATTTGTCCCGCAACCAGACCAGCGCGTGCCGCGCCACCGCGAATTCGGTGGCGAGGATGCCGATACCGGCGAAGACCAATGCCCAACCGGGCCCGGGGAACGGAATGGTGATCACGCCGACCACGAACACCACTGTGCCGACGACGGCCACCCCGACCCGGTAGACCAGCTCGAGCGTAGGCCGCCCGGCGATCCGCCCCCGGAAGGCGCGCCAGAAGGCGGGCCCCGACCGCTCCGGCCCGGCGTCACCTCCTGGAGCCGACTCGGTATCCGGTGCCGACCCGGCCTCAGCGCTCCCGGCGCCCCGCCCGACCGCAGTATCGGAAGAGTTCTCCACGGATCCAGCCTACGAGGCCCCCCACCCGGATTCCCAACGCGGAACAGCGGCCCCGTATCAACTCGGCAACCACCGAGAGGTAAGACGCCTCGGCGCCGATAGAACGGCACCTCGGTGAGCCGATCGGTGGTCGACGGCACGGCATAGCTGCGGAACGCCCGACCACCTCGCCCGGTCGACACCCGTAACTGCCCTGGAGTTCGGTGCTGACGCCGGAGGCCGGGACCTTGTCCGTTGTGTGGAAAGGTCCCGGCCCGCCGTAACGCCGAGGGTTACTTCCCGGCCGACGCCGGTTCGCGATGTAACTGTTCCAGCACACCGCCGTACTCGATCGGTGCGATCCCGTCCACCCGGACCTCGATGAGGCGGGCACTGGCGATATCGAAGAACAGCCCGGACACGGTGACCCCGCGTTCCTCGACAGCGCTGCGGACCGACGGATGCCGGTGCAGGTTTTCCAGCTGAACGGCGATGTTGACCATGCTCAGCTGCTCCACGGGGCCGAAGCCGGCGGCTTCGGCGGCCCGGCCCACCGCGTGGCCGGCGTGGTAGCGCGTGAGGCTGGGCTGCCCGTGTTCGAGCCAGTTGTCGATTCCGGGACCCACCGATTCACCCGAGTGCAGGGCGCCCATCGCACCGCAGGACGAGTGCCCGCACACCACCACCGAGCGGACATTGAGTTGTTCGAGCGCGAAGACGAGGGCCGCTTCGACGGAAGCATCCCCGTGTACGGGCACCAGATTGCCGACATTGCGCACGGTGAACAGATCGCCCGGACCGCTGTTGGTGATCACATTGGGCACGATCCGGGAGTCGGAGCAGGTGAGGAAGAACGAGTCGGGGTCCTGCCCGTCGCGGAGTTCGTCCAGGTGCGGCCGCATCAGATGCGCGTGGCCGCGGTGGTAGGCGGCGATACCGGTGACCAGTGGATCACCGTTGTCGCCGGCCCCGTCCGTCGACCCGGTGCGATCGACCCGCCACGGCCCGAGGACGTCGTCGAGTACCACGCGGCCGAGGCTGCGCGACGGCGGTGCCGCCTCGGCACGCGCCATCCGCGCTTCGCCGATTTCGACGAAGTCGACGGTGCCACCGTTGCTCTCGTGCTGGCGAGCCCAGTCGGTGATGGCGTCGTAGGCGGCGTGGTCGAGGAAGTCGACGGTCATCTCCACGGTGACCGCGACGCCGTGTGGCACCTTCGCGAACGTCGTGGACAGTTTCGGCAGCGACAGGAAGGTGCAGGAACCGTCGATGCGGATGAGCCAGCGGTCGGTGCCACCGAGCGGTTCGGCGGTGACCGCGACCCGCACGATGCGCCAGATCAGCAGCGCGAATGCCAGTGCCAGGCCGATGAGCACGCCTTCGAGCAGGTTCAGGAATACCACCGCCAGCAGCGTGACCACGTAGACGAGCAGATCGCCGGTGCGGTGGGCGAGCCGGATATGAGCCAGTTTCACCAACTGCACGCCGATGACGATCAGCAGACCGGCCAGTGCGGCCAGAGGGATTTGTTCCACGAGCGAGACCAGGGCCACCGAGAAGATGAGCACCCAGACACCGTGCAGTATGGCCGAGGCGCGGCTGCGCGCACCTGCGGCGACGTTGGTGGAGCTGCGGACGATGACACCGGTGACGGGCAGGCCGCCGAGCAGACCGGACAGGACGTTCGCCGATCCCTGGCCGATCATCTCGCGATCGAAATCGGCGCGTGGGCCGGAATGCATCTTGTCGATCGCGACGGCCGACAGCAGGCTCTCCACGCTGGCGATGAGGGCGAAGGTCAGGATCATCACTACGATCGCGGCCCAGTCGCTGCGGGGCAGTTCCGGCAGGCCGATCGCGTCGAACAGCGATCCGTCGATGGTGACCCGTTTGACGTCCATCGACAGCACCATCGACAGCACAGTGGCCACTACGATCGCGGCCAGCGCACCGGGGACGACCCGGACCCGTTCCGGCAGGTATTTCCAGCCGAGCATGATGGCGATAACCACGAGACCGAGCAGTGTCGCGGGTCCGTGCAGCGAAAGCAGTTGCGCGGGAAGCTCGGTGATGTTGTTCCAGGCGGTGCTGTTGGATTCTCCACCCAGCAATACGTGCAACTGTTGCAGCGCGATGGTGATACCGATGCCCGCGAGCATCGCGTGTACCACTACGGGCGCCACGGCCAGGGCCGCCCGGGCGATCCGGCTCAGCCCGAAGAGGATCTGCAGGACACCGGCCGCGACTACAATGAAACCTGTTACTTTCCAACCGAATTGATGGATGGATTCGGCGACGATCACGGTGAGGCCCGCGGCCGGGCCACTCACCTGCAGCGCGGAGCCGCCGAGCGAGCCGGCGACGATACCGCCGATTACGGCGGCGATGAGTCCGGCGGCCACAGGAGCGCCGGAGGCGATCGCGATACCCAGCGAAAGAGGTAGCGCGACAAGGAATACCACGATCGAGGCCGATACGTCATGGCGCAGGATCGAGGTGACGCGGGGGGATTTCAACCACGTTCCGGACCTGGCGGGCGGCGAGCCTTCCAGGTCCGAACCAGGTTGTTCACCAGGCGGATTCGAGTTATTGGTTGCCATCGCTCTCCTTCGCCGACTCGGTCGGACGCCGAGGTCGGTTGACGATCAATATGTCCAGTCGGGCACTGACCGCGAACCGGCATCTCGCGGTGAAGTAGGTACTCGGCACGGCAACGGGCCGAGATTTAAACCGTCGCCATAGTATTGGTAAAGACTTAGCAAAGCCTGAGAGGGCACCTCCACTGCTGGTGATATCTCACCGAACCACATCGTCCAATCGCTTCCGAACCCGAATGCTGCCGAAAACACTTGCAGAGCAGGAGATTATGACACTTGCAGAGCAGGAGATTATGAGTAGACGAACAAGACCGGAACGGATGGCCGGAACCCGGTGGCCATCGTGCGGCGTTACTGTTCGTCAACTCCTCTTATAGTAAAGAACTACCCAAGCTTGGCAATAGATGTGATGTGTCGAAAATGACAATCGCTGCAAAACCGCAATGTGTCACGGCGAGTCAGGGGTGTTCCGCACGTGCTCTCCGAGCGCGGCGAGCAGCGCCGGGCGGTCCACCTTTCCGCGGGGCGTCCGCGGGAGTGCGTCGAGCACCTGAATCCGGACCGGCACACTCGGACCGGGCAGCACCGCACGCAAACGCCGGCGAATCTCCGCGGTATCCGGTGCCCGCCGGTCCACGGCCACCGCGGCCACCGGTACCTGCCCCCAGCGATCGTCGGCGACCCCGAGACAGGCGGCCTCGGTGATACCGGGAATTGCGCACAGGGCGGCCTCCACCGCCGCCGGTTCCACATTCAAACCGCCCCGGATGAACATCTCACTGTCCCGGCCGGACAAGCGCAGCCGCCGGCCGTCCAGCGCACCGCGATCCCCCACCGAAACCCACCCGTCCACCGGACCGTCCACAACACCGGCCTCGGTGAGATAACCGCGGAAAACCATATCGCTGCGCACGAACACCCGGCCGCCGCGAATCTCCACCTCGACCCCCTCGAACAGCTCCCCCGCCGAGTAACCGCCACCGGATCCCGCTCCGCCGTCCGCATCCGCGCTGCACGCTCCGCCGTTGCCGCCGGATTCAAACGTGTCGCGTTCGCCGGCTGCGGCCGGTCCGCAATCATCGGTTGCAGCGGCACCGCCGTTATCTGCGCCGCCGAGGCCGCGGTCGAATGAGACGAAGCTGAGTTCCGAGGCGCCGTAGAAATGGGTGAGCGCCGCATTCGGCAACACTTCCCGCAGCGCAGCCCGCCCGCTCCGGGGCCACCGCGCCGCGGAGGACAGCACCTCCCGCACGTCGCGGTACGGCCCGCCGGCCGAACGCACTACATCCCAAGCGAGTGTCGGCACCGAATACAGATGGGTCGCGCCGTGGGCGAGCGCGTCCACGGCCGGTCGCAGATCGACCGTCGCGCCGCGGGTCAGCGCATGCAGGGCACCGTAGAGAAAATGGGTGTGGTCCAGCACCCCGGGCACCGCGACCGTATCGCCCGGCCCGATATCGAAGACCCGATCGGATCGGTCCAGGGTGGCCGCCCAGGACGCCTGATCCCGGACGAAGAGTTTCGGTTCTCCCGTGGTCCCCGAGGTGACGCCCACCAGCAGCTCGGAGTCGGGCCGGGCACCGCCGCCCGCCGCGTCGCACTCGAACTCGGCCGCCGCGCGCGGTACCCCCTCGAACCCCATCCGCCGTAACCGCCGATGCTGCGCCGCCACGGCCACCACGGCGCCGGGTTTCGTCAACGTCAGCACCCGCCGCAACTGGTCCGGCGACAGATGCCGGTGCAACAGCACCACGCAGACCCCCGACCGCATGGCCGCCGCCACCGTGACCAGCGAGTCGATATCCGAGGTCGGCAGCACGGCGACCCGCTGCATACCGGCAAATCCCGCGGCGACCCGGCAGGCCCGAGTCCAGAACTCGGCATAATCGATGCTCGCGTCCGCGGTACGCACGGCAGGCCGGGACCGCACCTGCCGTGCTATCCGTTCGGCGAGCAGTTCATCGATGTCCCGCGGGCGGGCCGGCCGGTCCTGCGCACCATGTACCTCAGTCATCGTCGACCCCGCGCGCCGCGAGCGCATCCCCCATTGCGTCGGCGGTCCGCAACGACCGCACGAGTACAGGAGTGACCAGCGCGGTCATCGACCACTGCAGGCCCCGCGCCCGCCGCGCTTCGCCAACTTCCCGCACGATCGTCGCCAACAGCGGCACACACCGGATCGCCAGCGCCAGCAGCAACCCGATCCGGTCCGGATCCACGCCGACCCACCGCAGCGGGCCCAGCACCCGGGTCACTGCGTCGAGCATGTCGGTGACTCGGGTGGTCAGCGTGACCAGTGCCGCCAGCGCCACCGACAACAGCAGCAACCCGCACACCACGATCGCCCGCGCCGGTGAAGTGGTCAGAACCTGAAAGATCGCGATGATCGCCAGCATCCACACCATCGGGCGCAGCTGTTCCAGGACGACGCGCCACGGGATCCGGGCCAGTACGAACAGCCCCACTGCGGTCAGCGCGGCCACACTCAGGTGCAGGGGGGTGCGCACGAACACCGTGGCCGCCGTGATGAGTACCAGCAGGAACACCAGTTTCAGCCCCGCCGGTGTGCGATGCACCGGCGAATTCCCCGGCCGGTAGAGCCCGATCACTCGACGAGCTCCCGGTAGGCCGGTAATGCGGCGGCTGGATCGCCGTCGAAGGCGACCACACCGTTGTCGATGACGATCACTCGGTCGAACCCGGTCAGCAGCGACAACTGGTGGGTCACCACGATCACCTGCTGATCGACAGCGTCCAGCGCCTCGGCGATGACCCGGGCATTACGCAGGTCCAGCAGTGTGGTCGGTTCGTCGGCGACGATCACCTCCGGCCGGCGGATCAGCACGGCCCCGAGGGCCAGCAACTGCTTCTGTCCACCGGAGAGGAGATGCGACGGATGCTCCGCATGTCCGGCGAGCCCGAACCGGTCGAGGATCCCGGCCACCCGCGCAGCGACCTCCGTTTTGTCCAGACCGCTGCGGCGCAGCGAGAACGCCAGGTCCTCGGCGACCGTGGGCATGACGATCTGGGTATCGGGATCGGTGAACACGAACCCGACCTTGCGCCGTACCTTCGCCCCTTTGCGTGCGGTGTCGATACCGTCCACCGTCACAGTGCCGGACGCCGGGGTGAGCAGACCGTTGATCATGCGGGCCAGGGTCGATTTCCCCGACCCGTTCGCACCGACGATCCCGACGCGTCGCTCCTCGATCCGCAGATCGATACCCCGCAGCACCTGCCGCTCGCCGAACGCATGGTGCACCGAATCGAAAACGATCTCACTCACTCGGCACCTCCGGGCGTGAGCGAGGGTACTCCGTGGTCACGCTCCGACTCCTTTTCCGGCTCGCTCGCGCTCCGACCCGCGGACGGCCCACGGTCACGCTCCACTACCCGCCCACGATCGCCGGGCACTTCGCGGTCGCGCTGCACTATTGCTTTCGGACCCGACTCGTTCACGCCGCGCGTTCCACCAGCATCGCGACCCCCTGCCCGCCTCCGATGGCGCATGCGGCGAGGCCGAGCTCCGGACCGTCCGGACGCAGCATGCGGCTCGCCAGCCGCACCAGCAGGACCGCGCCCGAAGCGCCCCACGGATGCCCCATAGCGATCGCGCCACCGTCCGGGCAGATCAGCGATTCGTCGAGACCCAGCTCGTCCGATACCGCCAGCACCACCGAGGCGAAAGCCTCGGTGATCTCGACTACCCCGATATCGGATACCGTCCGGCCGGCCCGGCGCAGGACCGCGCGGATCGCCGGCACCGGGCCGAGGCCGGGTAGCGCCGGATCACCGGCGGCGACAGCGGTGGCCACGATCCGCAGCGCCGGGAGCCCGGCCGCCTCGTGCGCAGTGGTCACCGCGACCACGGCCGCGCCGTCGGAGATACCGCAGGAGTTTCCGGCGGTCGCGGTGCCGTCGGCGCCGAAACCAGGACGGAGCCGGGCGAGGCGCGCGGTGGTCATCCCGGCGCGAATCCGCTCGTCTCGGTGCACCCCGGCCACCGGCACGATTTCCGGGGTGAAATCCGCGGCCGCGGCCAGTGTGTGCGATCGGGCCGCGTATTCGTCCTGGCGTTCCCGCGAAATTCCCCGCCGCCGGGCGAGATCATCGGCGGCGACACCCATATCGGGATCCGGGAAACCGGCCGGTGCGAAAGGCGCCCGGGTGTAGCGGACCGGGTCGGCGCCGGCTACCGGCGGCCAGAATCGCCAGGGTGCGGTACTGGCCGATTCGGCGCCACCGGCAAGGATGAGCCGGTCGGCTCCGCTGCGGATCCGCAGCGCCGCCTGAATCACCGCGTCCAGCCCCGAACCGCACTGCCGGTCGACGGTCACTCCGGGCACCTGCGGGCCGAGGCCCGCTCGAAGTGCCGCGACGCGCGCCGGGTCGCCACCAGGGCCCAGGCAGTTACCGAGGACGACATCGTCGATCGGGAGGTCCACACCCGCGTCACGCAGCGCGCCGGCCACGGAGGCGAGCACCGGCGCCGCCAGATCGGTGACGGTGAGATCGGCGAACCCGTGACCGGCCGTGCCGATGGGGGTGCGCCGGGCGGCGACGAAAACGGGGTCGAGGTTCATACGAGCAAGTCTTTCAACCGGCCGCGGGCGATCTTCCCGGCGGCCGTGGTGGGCATTTCCCGGACCGGTACCCAGCGTCGCGGCATCGCTTCCTTGGTGAGCAGTCCGCGGGCCCGCAGCCGGACCTCGTCGATCTCGGCGCCATCCAACAGGACTGCCGCGGTGACGGTTTCGCCGAAAACCGCATGTGGGCTGCCGATCACGGCCGCCACCGCGACGCCGTCGATACCGCCCAGCACTCGCTCCACATCCTCCGCGACGACCGTGGTGCCCCCGACATTGATCACTGCCTCCCCGCGGCCGTACACCCGTAATTCACCGTCGGCGCCGAGTTCGGCGATATCGCCGACGCAGAACCACTCCGGTGCGCCGAGCACGGTGTACGGGGACCGCACGTGCAGCACCCCGTCGCGAATCCGCGTCTGCACCGAGGGCAGCACGCGCAGTGGTGCGGGAACCTCACGAGCCGCGACGAGCGACACTTCGGAGGCACCGTAGTACTCGACGACACGCAAATGGCGGACGGCGGCCAGCGCACCCGGATCGGCCGCGATACCGGCCACGATCGCGGTCCGCAGCCGCGGCGCCCGGGGCACCAGCTCACGCAGAACCGAGGGAACGGCGTGTACAGCGGTGGCCCGCGACGGGTCGTCGGTGACGCAGGCGCCGCACCACAGGGCGTGCAGGGCGCCGAACAGATGCATGGTCGCGTGCAGCGGGCCGGTGAGCAGCACGTGGTCGTGCGGGGTCACCCGGGTGATCTCGGTGAAAACCGGGAAGCTGTCGTACCAGGAGGCGGCAGTACGGGCCAGCGGCCGTGGCCGGCCGGTGGAGCCGGAGGTGGCTACCAGCAGGAATGCCTCGGAAGGCCAGGCGGATCGGTCCGGCCGGGCGGCCGGATCCTCGACGGCGACCGGTACTTCGAGCCGCGCAGCCGCGCAGATACAGATGAGAGCGTCGGCAACCGGCAACGTGGAGGCGTCGTAACCACGCGGCCCCGGTGGGTGCCGGTCGATCCAGTGATCGACGGCGCGGTCGAGTTCGGCGTAGGTGAGGGTGCGGCCGTCGAGATCGAGCGCGGGCGCCGTGGCGCCACCGCCGAGTTCGCGGCTATCCACGGATCAAACCCGGGTAGGCACGGTGCACACCTTTGGCCACGACTGTGGCGACAACCACTTTCAGCAGGTCGCCGGGCAGGAAGACACCGTTGGCCTGGATCGCGGCGAGTACTCCGAGGTCGGTGCGCAGCAGCAGGCCGAGGGTGCCGAACAGGTAGATGACCGCGATACCGCCGACCGCGTTGATCACCAGCGCGAGGACCAGCGAGTACCTGGGCACGATCCGCGCCGTGAGCAGACCGATGACCAGGGCCGCCGGTATCCAGCCGACCAGGTAGCCGGCGCTCGGGCCGGCGAGCGCCGTCAGGCCCGTGCGCCCGCCGGACAGCAGCGGCAGGCCGATGATCGTCAGCGCGATGAACACCGCGACCGCCGCGGTGCCCTTACGCGCTCCCAGCACGGCGGGAGCCAGGATCACGCCGAGGGTCTGCACGGTGATCGGCACCCCGCTGAAGCCGACGGTGATCGCGCCCGGCAGGCCCAGTGCGGCAATGAGCGCGGCGAATACCGCGATCTGCGCCATATCCCGCGCTGTGGTGCGAGTCTTCGGCGCCCGCGCGTCCTCGACACCGTTCATGACGCCATCCTTCGCAACAACCGAGCTTGAACGTCGTTCAAGATAGCAACGCGCCCGCGCCACCGCGGACACGACCCCGTCCTCGGCATCCACATGAGCGCTCATTGCGCCACCGGCGGGCGGCGGCATGCGCGCCGGCGGCGGGGATGGCGCAATCACCCGGCCTCCGCGAGGATCATCGGACCGCACACGCTCCCGAACCGACTACCGCGCGCAGTTCCGCTGAGCCGGCACGCCGAAACCGGCGAGAAGCGGCAAGTGGTGCGCGTAGTGGACAAGTCCACGCACTACCCGCGGGGACCTGCGATTTCGGGGCACCTACGCACAGCTTCCGGGGGCGCGGGCACACTGGAGAACCGAGACGCGCCGGGCCCCGAGAGGGACCGGACGTGGCAGACGGCGACCACGGCTCCGGAAACCTTCACCGAAGGACCGGCGGGCGCCGGAAAGGATGACGATGACGCGGGCCCGGCCCACCGCCACCCACTGGGGGAACTACCTCGTCGACACCGCCGCCGACGGAACGCTCTCGGTGACACCGCACGGCGACGACCCGCACCCCTCCCCCATCGGGCGCTCGCTGACCGCGCTGCACGATCCTGCCCACCGTATCGCCCGACCGGCAATACGCCTCGGCTATTACCGTGACCGCGCCGCTGCCGACCCCACGCTCCGCGGCCGGGAGCCCTTTGTCGAGGTCGACTGGAACACGGCGCTCGATATCGCCGCCGACGCACTGCGCACAGCCCGCGCGACCGCCGGGAACCGCGCCATCTACGGCGGTTCCTACGGGTGGGCCGGCGCCGGGCGATTCCACCACGCCCAAGGGCAGGTCCACCGCTTCCTGCAACTTTTCGGGGGTTACACGGCTTCGGTGGATACCTATTCCTTCGCGGCGGCCGAGGTGCTCATTCCGCACGTACTCGGTATGAACGCCTACGTCGCCGCCCGGCAGGCGCCCAGTACCGAAGAGATCACCCGGCACTGCGCCCGCATCGTATTCTTCGGCGGCGCCCCGCAACGCAACACCCAGGTCAATCCCGGTGGTGTCGGGGCACATCCAGGACCCGGCAGGCTCACCGCGTTGCGCGGAGCCGGTATCGATTTCATCCATATCGGGCCGGTTCGCGACGACTGCGATCCCGCGCTCGACGCTCGCTGGATACCGTGCCGCCCGCACAGCGACGCCGCGATCATGCTCGCCCTGCTGCACACCCTCATCACCGAGGGACTGCACGACCACGCATTCCTCGACCGCTACACCACCGGTTTCGACCGGCTCGCCGAGTACGTCACCGGCCGCGGCGACGGCGTACCCAAATCACCGGAATGGGCCGCGGAGCTCGCCGAGATCCCGGCGGACGAGATCCGCGCGCTGGCCCGGCTCATGGCACGCGAACGCTGCCTGATCGGGCTGCCGTACGCGCTGCAGCGCGCCGAGCACGGCGAGCAGAGTTATTGGGCCGCTTGGGCGCTCGCGGCCGCGTTGGGTCATATCGGCCTGCCGGGCGGCGGCGTGCTCATGGGCACGGGGATCGGGATGACCAACAACATGCAGCGCCGCTATCTGCCCTTCGAGATCGGTGGGTTGCCGCAGCCGGGAAACCCGGTGGCCGAGTTCGTTCCGGTGGCCCGGCTCACCGAGATGCTGGAACGGCCCGGCGGCACGGTCGACTACAACGGGCGGGTTCTCACCTATCCGCCGATCGACCTGATCTATTGGGCCGGCGGTAATCCGTTCCACCACCATCAGGACCTCAACCGGCTGCGGCGGGCATGGTCGCGGCCGCGCACCGTGATCGTCAACGAGATCAGCTGGACCGCGACCGCCCGGCTGGCCGATATCGTCCTGCCCACCACCGCGGGCGCCGAACGGGAGGATTTCGCCGGTGGACGCACCGATCACTGGCTGACACCCATGCGCCGGGCCCTCGAACCATACGGGCAGGCACGGGACGATTACGCGATCTTCGCCGGTCTTGCCGAACGACTCGGCTTCGCGGAGCGTTTCACCGAGGGACGTACCGCGCGCCAGTGGGTGGAGCAGCTGTGGCGTACCACCGTGGATAATGCCGCGGCCGCCGGTATCCGATTACCCGAGTACGCGGATTTCCGCGCCGGCGCGCCCCTCGACCTGCGGCCGCAGCTACCGGAGTCCCCCCACACCCTCGAACAGTTCCGCGACGACCCGCAGCGGCACCCGCTGCGGACTCCGTCGGGCCGGATCGAATTATTCTCCCGGACCATCGCCGAATTCGGCTATCCAGACTGCCCGGGCCACCCCGCGTGGTTCCCGCCGCGAGAATGGCTCGGCAGCCCGGCGGCACAACGTTTCCCGCTGCATCTGCTCTCCCACCAACCCGCGACCCGCCTGCACAGCCAGCTCGATCACGGCGTCATCAGCCGGGAAGCCAAGATTCGCGGGCGCGAACCGTTGCGGATGAATCCTGCCGACGCCGCCACGCGTGGCCTGCGCGACGGCGATATCGCCCGGGTCCACAACGATCGAGGCGCCCTGCTCGCCGGCGTCCGGATCAGTGATGCGGTACGGCCCGGCGTGATGCACATGGCAACCGGCGCCTGGTACGACCCGCTGAACCCCTCCGACCCCGAATCGCTCGATGTGCACGGCAATCCGAATTCGGTCACCAATGATATCGGCACCAGTTCGCTGGCTCAGGGCCCCTCCGCGAACAGCTGTCTGGTGGAGGCCGAACGCTACGACGGTGAACTCCCCCCGTTGTCGGTAGGCACACCGCCACCGCTGGTGGACGCCGGCTCGATCCGGTGATCGCCCGCCGGCGTCCGCTCCCGGCGCTCACGGCACCGGCGCAGCTGTCTACCCGCGAACGAACTCCGCGGTCAGATCACGCCCGCGGGTTTCGGCCATCCGCCAGATCGCCGTAGCCGTGACAAGTGCGGTGACCCCGATGATGGCACTGAGCGGCAGACTGGAGCCACCCGTCGAGGCGACGAAACTGCTCGCGATCAGCGGACCGAACCCGGCCCCGATCAGGCTGGCCATCTGATAGCCCAGCGATACACCGGTGTACCGCATCTCGGTACCGAACATCTCCGCCAGCAGTGGCGCCAGCGGGGCGTACATGAGGTTCTGAACCACCTGTGCGATCAGCAGGCCGACGGTCATCAAAAGGACCGAACCGGTGTCCACCATGACATACAGCGGGAGCGCGAAAACCACGGCGCCGACGGCGCCGGCCATGGTGACGGCCCGGCGCCCCAGCCGGTCCGACAACGCCGAGAACAGCGGAATGCAGACCAGCGATACCACCGACATCGCGACCAGCGTGCGCATCACCTCGGATTTGTCGTAGCCGGTATCGGTGGCGTAGGCGATGATGTGCGAGGTGGTGAGCGCTGTCAGCGCGAACGGCCCGATTCCGGCGGCACACGCCAGGATGAGCGGACGCGGATTGCGCAGCAGTTGGACCAGGGGTGTTGCGGCCTTCGGTTCGGACTCGGATTCGGCCTGTTCCAGGGCCTCCCGGAAGACCGGACTTTCCACCACACCCAAGCGCACATACAGGCCGACGACCACCAGCAAACCGCTGAGCAGGAAGGGCAGGCGCCAGCCCCAGGAGTACAGGCTCTCGTCCGGGAGCATGGTCACCACCATGACCACCACGGTGGAGAGCAAGAAGCCGATCGGGGAGCCGAGTTGCATGATCCCCGCCCATTTACCGCGGCGGTCCTTGTCGGCGTGCTCGATCACCATGAGCGCCGCACCGCCCCATTCGCCGCCGATCGCGATGCCCTGGATGAGACGGAGCGCGACCAGCAGGATCGGAGCCAGCACACCGATCGACCCGTAATCGGGGAGCAGGCCGATGACGAAGCTGGCGCCGCCCATCATCACCATGGTCACGATCAGCATCGATTTCCGCCCGAGTCGATCGCCGAAATGACCGAACAGGACGCCGCCGATGGGCCGGGCCGCGTAACCGGCGGCCAGAGTGCCGAACGCGGCGATGGTGGAGGCGGCCGAGTTCGACGACGGGAAGAACAGCTTGCCGAAGACCAGGGCGGCCATGGTGCTGTAGAGGAGGAAGTCGTAGTACTCGAGGACGGTGCCGAGCAGGCTCGACAGCGCGACCTTACGCAACTGCGTGTTGTCGCTCGCCGCACCCGGCGTTCCGGCGGCCGACGGGGATTCGGCTCTCGGCGGTTGTTTCTCTGTGTACATGGGGGCTCCAGCGTCGGTGATCAAGCCTCGGCGCGGACCGGGCTACGGGATCGTCTCGCCGTAGCCCACCGCACGGAAATCGGAGGGTTCAGTGCGCGGCCGTGACGACCACGTCGATGAGCGCCGCGACGGCACGCGCGCAGTCGTTGCGGGAATAACCCAGCCGCCGCACCTCACCGGCATCCGGTTCGTATGCCAGTGTGTTGCCGCGACCTTGGATGATGGCCGCGTCCGGCAGCAGCGGATGCTGTTCGTCGCGTTCGGTGATTTCCCGCGCGCCGCCGGCGGCGTCGACCATCATCTGGAAGAACTGCCGGTACGAGAGGTTCTGGTCGCCGATGAGATACGCCGCACCGGACTCACCGTCGAGCAGAGCACCGCGGATCGCCTGTGCAAGTGAGGCGGCGGACATGTAGTTGGTACCGCCGACGGGAGCGAAATCTGGGATATCGGGCTCGTTTCCGGCCGCCCACGAGACCATCCGCCGATAACGACGGGCCGAGGCTCCGGATACGGCCCCGATGATCGAGGGCGGATTGAGCGTGCACACCCTGAACGATTCGTCCGCGAGCGCGCGCGCACCCTCGTCGGCCGCCTTCCGGGCCGCGATGTACGGGTTGTTGTCCGCGAGATCCGGTCGCAGCTGGTGGTAGTAGCTGCCTACCTGCACGAAACAGCCCACGCCGGCCTCTTTGGCGAGTTCGGCGAACCGCGGCACACCCACAATCTGGGTATCCGCCCAGAATTGCGCTGGGTCGTCATCCGCCTTTTTGTGCCGCACATCCTGACCGGCGGAGAAGACGATGCCGTCGAACTGCGACAGTTGTTCCCGGGTGAAGGTGGGAACGGTGTAATCGCCTGTGAGCAGTGGAAAGCCGGCGACCGGGGAGCTGGCGGGGATCTCCCCGCGCGCCGCGACGGTGACGTCGTCGCCGTGTTCGCGTAGGTGCAGCGCGGCGTGCGCGCCGATCATGCCGGTGCCGCCGATGATCAGAATCTTCATAACTGAGATGACTTTCGGTCGTCGGGTCAGGGATTACGGGGACGGTTGGTCCAGCCGCCGGAGTGCCGCGGCACCCAGCCACCCGCGGCGTGGGTTCCGCCGTCGACGTGGATGGTGCCGCCGGTGACGAAGCGGGACAGGTCGGAGGCGAGGAACAGTGCGACACCGGCCACATCGTCCGGCCTGCCGGGACCGCCGAGCGGCGACCAGGTCGGCCACAGGTGCCGGTCCTCCTCGGGTACGAGCGCCGCGTAGGGCACCTGGACCGACTCGATGAGGTCCGGGGCGACGGCGTTGACGCGGATTCCGGCGGGACCGATCTCCGCGGCCAGCGACCGGGTGAATCCGGTCAGCGCGGCTTTGTATCCCGAATACACGGCATGGCCGGGGATCGCGCGATGGCCCTCGACCGTGGTGAGGTTGATGATGGAACCGGTGCCGCGCTCGGTCATCCCGGGTAGCAGCGCCTGGGTCAGGCGAAGGACGTGCGCGAAATTGATGTCGTGCAGTTCGTCCCACAACGCGGGCGCGTTGGTAGCGAAGGTATGCGGCGGCTGCAGGTAGTGGCCGACATTGTTGACGAGTATGTGGGGCCGGTGCTCGACGATCCTGGGCGGGCACGGCGAAACCCGCACATCCCATTCCACCTGCGTTATCGAGCCGCCCGCGGCGGCATCGAATTCGACCGAGCCGATCGGCTCGATATCGGCGACCAGGACATCGGCACCGTGCGCGGCGAATGCCCGCGCGACGGCGGCGCCGATACCGGCGGCACCACCGGTGACCACGGCCCGCCGGCCCGCGAGCAGCGCAGCGGGAGTGAATGAGCAGAGTTCGGTCATCCACGGATTACAACCCGCCGGCACCATCGCCGACAGCGGAGTTTCCGGACAGTGGAAAAACTCGTACCAGCCGCATCCGGCGCGACCTATGGTGCGAGGTGGCATCGCGGAGCCCTGACGTGGAGTTATCCCGTCGCGTTGTCCAGATGAGGAAGGAGACCGGATGCGGTCGCAGAATACCGGCGAGACCCCGACCGGAGTCATGCAGCGCGCGGCCTCGATCCTCGATGTGCTCGACGGCGTCGAACCCATGAACCTGTCGCAGATCGTCGCGGCCACCGGGTTACCGCTGTCGTCGGCGCATCGCGCACTGGAACAGCTGGTCGCGTTGCGCTGGGTGCACCGGCACGGCAAGCAATACCAGCTGGGTATGCGCATCATCGAGCTCGGCTCGGCCGCGTCCCAGCAGAACGCGCTGCGTCAGGCCGCGCTCCCCAGCCTGCATTGGTTGCATCGGGTGACGGGCTGCATCGTGCACCTGGGCGTACTCGACGGCGACGAGGTGGTCTATCTGGAGAAAGTCGGCGGGGAACTCGTCGCCGGTATCCGCTCGCGGGTCGGCAGCCGGATGCGCGCGGAAACCTCGGCGATCGGCAAGGCTCTGCTCGCCCTCGACCGGTATGCCCACGACGGCTCACCGGAGATCGACCGGGCCCGGGAACTGCGTATGGTCTACGAGCACGAGCGGTGCATGAAAGGCTTCAGCTGTGTAGCGGCGCCGATCGGGACGATGGGTCACGGGGAGCCGGCCGCCGTGTCGGTTTTCGGTTCGGTAGCCAAGATCCGCGCGGACCAGCGGATACATCTGTCGGTGCAGACCGCGGCCGCCGAGATCGGACGGCGGCTGGACCTGGCGCCGTCCGGGCCGGCACGGCGGCGCACCGCCCGCTACCGGCAGAGCCGATTGGGCGCCTAGCAGGTACGATACTCCGATCCGAGCGGCGGTTTCCGCGTCGGTGATCGGCGACCTATTCGAAGAAGCGGTAGATGGCTTCGGCGATGACGGCGGGCCGCTCGGTGTTCTCGATCTCGATCTTGCCGTCGATGACGACCTGCACACCGTTCTTCGGCAGCGTCTCCACCGATTTCAGACCGGCGTTCAAACGGATGCGGCTACCGGCCGGGACCGGGTTGGTGAAACGGACCTTGTTCAGGCCGTAGTTGACGGCCATGGTGACACTGTCGACCGTGAGGATCTCGTCCCACATCGGGATGATCAGCGACAGTGTCAGGTAGCCGTGCGCAATCGGCCCCCCGAAGGGGCTCTCCGCGGCCGCGCGTTCGGGATCGGTATGGATCCACTGCTGATCGTCGGTGGCGTCGGCAAAGGTCTGGATACGGTTCTGGTCGACGGTGAACCAGGCACTGGTCCCCAGGGAGCTGCCGGCCAGTGCATCCAGCTCACCGAGGTTCGACAGATGGGTGGTGTGGAAATCGACGGCGGTCATTCGTTCTCCTGAGGGGCCAGGCCCAGCACGCGCAGGGCATTGTCTTTGAAAATTTTCGAGGTGACTTCGGGTTTGATGTCGAGCCCGGCAAAATCGGCCATCCACCGGTCGACCTGGATGACAGGGAAGTCCGAGCCGAACAGCACCTTGTCGCGCAGCATCCGGTTCGCCGCGTGCACCAGCTGCGGCGGGAAATACTTCGGCGACCAACCCGACAGGTCGATGTACACATTGGCCTTGTGGGTGGCGATCGCGATCTGGGCGTCGACCCACGGCACCGCCGGATGCGCCATCACCATGGTGAGTTCCGGGAAGTCGGCGGCGACATCGTCGAGGAGCATGGGGTCGGAGTAGCGCAGTTTGATCCCGTGCCCGCCGGGCAGCCCCGACCCGATCCCGGTCTGCCCGGTGTGGAACAGCGCGGGCACGCCGGCCTCGGCGATCACTTCGTAGAGCGGATAGTAGGCGCGGTCGTTCGGGGCGAAACCCTGCAGGCTCGGGTGGAACTTGAAACCCTTGACGCCGTAGTCGTCCACCAGGCGCCGGGCGCGGGAAACGGCAGCCTTACCCTGGATCGGGTCGACAGAGCCGAACGGAATCAGCACATCGTTGTTCTCGGCGGCGTATTCGGCGATCTCCTCCACGGAGTTCACCGGATGCCCGCTGGCCGAGCTCGCGTCGACGGTGAATACCACCGCGGCCATCTTGCGCGCCCGGTAGTGCTCGGCGATGGTCTGGATACTCGGTGTGCGTTCGGCACCCGATTTGAAGTATTTCGCCGAGGCCGCGATCAGCTCGGGATCGAGGGATTTGTGGCCACAGCCGTCGATCTCGACATGGGTGTGGAAATCGATCGCGACGAGTTCGTCGGTCCGGAGCCCGAATTCGTAGCCGCTCATTTTCCGGTCAGCTCCTCGGGGAACTCTTCGCCGACCGATTCGAGGCGACCGGCGAGGGAGTCGTTCCATGTGGCGGCGACATCTTCGGCCGAGAATCCACCGTCGTGGAAGGTTTCCGCAGTGAGCTGCGGGTGGGTCCACAGGGCGAGGCGGTCGCCGCCGACGGAGATCGCCTGGCCGGTGATATCGGCGGCGGCATCGGAGGCGAGGAACGCGATCAGGCCCGCGACATCATCGGGTGTGCCCATCCCCACATCGCGGCGGATGAGGGCCGGGAGTTCGCCGGTCTGCTTCGACTGTTCGATATACGGCTCGAACAGCGGAATCGTCTCGGTCATCGCCGTGACGGCCACCGGACATACGGCATTCACGGTGACGGCGGCGCGCTGTAGCTCCATCGCCCAGGTACGGACCATGCCGACGATTGCGGCTTTCGCGGCCGAGTAGTTGGTCTGGCCGAAATTTCCCCGCTGGCCGGCCGGTGAGCCGATACAGATCACGCGACCGCCCGCACCCTGCTCGCGGAAGCGGACCACGGCTTCGCGCACGCAGGTGAAGGTGCCCTTGAGATGGACATCGATGACGGCGTCGAAGTCCTCGTCCGTCATCTTCCAGAGCACTTTGTCGCGCAGAATTCCGGCGTTGGTGACCATCACGTCCAACCGGCCGTAGTTCTCGACCGCGGCGGCGACGAGCCGGCGGGCGGTATCGGCGGAGCCGACCGGCGCGACGACGGCGACGGCCCGGCCGCCGGCGGATTCGATGGTCGCGACAGCATTTTCCGCAGTTTCGGCGTCGACATCGTTCACCACGACGGCCGCCCCGTGGCGGGCCAGTTCCTTGGCGTAGGCCAGGCCCAGACCCCGTCCGCTTCCGGTGACCACCGCGACCTTGTTGCTCAGGTCCATGAAGGCTCCTCCTGGGATAGATTGTACGTTTGCATGAGAACATACATTATTGACTATCTCAAGTAATAGGCCCCGGCGAATCCTCCTTCTAAGCTGACCGGACCACAGACGAACAGGAGTTGCAGGTGACCACGGAGAAGATGCCGCCGCTGACCGAGGACATCGGATTCCTCCTGTCGCGAACGGCGGCGCTGCTCACCCAGGAGGTGAACCAGGTCCTCGCCCCCGAGGGCCTGCGCGTTCGCAGCTACACCGTGCTCCATCTCGCCTGCGAGAACCCTGCCGGCATCAGCCAGAAAAGCGTGGCCGACGCCAGCGGCATGGACCCGAGCCAGGTCGTCGCATTACTGGACGGCCTGGAGGAACGTGAGCTGGTGCGCAGGCAACCCGATCCCAACGACCGGC
The DNA here is from genome assembly GCF_001613245.1 of Nocardia speluncae NBRC 108251. Taxonomy (GTDB): domain Bacteria; phylum Actinomycetota; class Actinomycetes; order Mycobacteriales; family Mycobacteriaceae; genus Nocardia; species Nocardia speluncae. The sequence goes on from NZ_BDBZ01000002.1 coordinate 749,628, forward strand.
GCAGCAAACTACTGGTCGCGACGGACACCGGCCGTGAGCTCTGCCTGCGCGCCCAGGCCTCGGTCCAGCGCGCCCAGGAGGAACATCTACACCCTCTGCCGGCCTGGATGGTCGACGGCCTGCGGGACACACTGCGGAGCATCATCTCCCCCGGCCGAACACCATGACCCGACCGGACACCCACGCGAAGGTAGACAAGAAGATACATTATTGACATTATCAACGTTATGAGTTTTGGTGGTAGGAGCTCCCCGGACGGCACGACATCCCGTTCGTTCGAAAGGACCCGCCGCCATGGCTCTGCCACCCCTGCCCCGCACGGTCTTCGATGACGAACACCGAGACTTCCGCACCATGGTCCCCTCCTTCGCCGAGAAGGAAGTAGCCCCGCACCCTGGCCGCCCGGTCCGACGCGGGCCGGGTCGATCACAGGCTCTTCCGGGAAGCCGGGCGCCTGGGACTGCTCGGCCTGGGTGTCGCCGAACAGTACGGTGGCGGCGGCACCGGCGATTTCCGCTTCGACGCCGTGCTGATCGAAGAGCTGAATCGGGTGGGCGCCCAAGCAGTCACGATGGGGTTGTCGGGTTTCAACGATCGATCCGGTGACCGCCGCCATGGCCAAGTGGTGGACGACCGAATTGCAGTCGCAGGTCGCCGACCGCGCCGTCCAGCTGCACGGCGGCTACGGATTCATGCGTGAATACCCGGTGGCATGCGAGTCCATGGATTCCCGCGCCTGCCGGATCTATGGCGGCACCACCGAAGTCATGAAGGAAATCATCGGACGCGCGCTCGTACAGTAGCGCTCCACGGCGGAACACAAGGCAAGGCAAGGAAGCTGTCGCATGCTCAACCAAGGAATCGGGTCGTGGCCGTACCGGCGGGCCCGGGTGGCGCCGACGAAAACGGCCATGATCTTCCGGGACCGGGAACTGACCTACGCCGAGCTCGATCGCCGGGTCACCGCGCTGGCGAATGCGCTGCGTGCACGGAAAGTCGAAGCCGGTGACCGCGTGGCACTGATCGGCGGTAACCACCCGGCCTATCTCGAAACCCTCTACGCCACCGGCCTCCTCGGCGCCGTTTTCGTTCCGCTGAATGCCCGGCTCACCGCACCCGAAGTGGAGTACGCGCTCATCGATTCCGGCGCGTCGGTGCTCATCCATACCAGCGACCTGGCCGAGGTGGTGGTTCCGGCTGCCGCCGTGGCACAGGTGCCCACCAGGATCGTCGTCGACGGCGGCCCGGACGATCCGGAACTCTCCTACGAGGCGCTGCTCGTCGAGGGCGCGGCGCACGAACGCCCCGATGTCCCGGTCACCTTGGATGATCCCTGTTTCCTGATGTACACCTCGGGCACCACCGGGCGCCCGAAAGGTGTCGTGACGACCCACGGAAACGTCATCTTCACCGCGATGAACGCAGTGATCGACCTGGACCTGCGCACCGCGGATGTCTCCGTGGTGTGCAGCCCTATGTTCCATACCGCCGCGTTGAACATGGTGGCCAACCCCACGATGTTGAAGGGCGGCACAGTTGTCATCGAACCGAAATTCGAGGCCGGCCGCCTACTCGAGGTGATCGAGCGGCATCGAGTCACGTTCATGTTCGCCGTCCCCACTATGTGCGATCTGATGAGCACGCACCCGGATTGGCCGCACCGCGATCTATCCTCGCTACGCTTCGTCAACGTCGCGGCGGCACCTGTTCCGCCTCGGACGCTGCGCACCTTCTCCGAACGCGGGATTCCGATGTGCCAGGGATACGGGCTGACCGAAACGGGCCCCGGCGCGCTGGTCCTGCACGCCCATGAGGTCGAGCGGAAGCTCGGTTCGGCGGGGGTCCCGCATTTCTTCACCGATGTCCGGCTGGTCACCGCGGACGGCCACCCGGCCGGACCGGGGCAAGCGGGGGAAATCCAGATCTCCGGACCCAATGTGACGAGCGAATACTGGCAGCGCCCCGAGGCGACGGCGGACGCGTTCGCCGACGGGCGCTGGTTTCGCTCCGGCGATATCGGGGTGGCCGATGACGAGGGTTTCGTCCGGATCGTCGACCGCCTCAAGGACATGATCATCTCCGGCGGCGAGAACATCTACCCCGCCGAAGTGGAGGCCGCGCTGCTGGAGATGCCGGGGGTGCGCGAATGCGCGGTATTCGGTGCACCGGACGACAAATGGGGCGAGATCGGTGTCGCGGCGATCGTGCAGGACGACGGATTCGAGGGCACCGACGCGGATATCGCCGCCTTCCTGGGTGAGCGGCTGGCCCGCTACAAAATTCCCAAGCGGTATATCTGCCTGCCGGAAATACCGCGCAACGCCACGGGAAAAATTCTCAAACATGAGCTCCGGCGCCAGTTCGTCGATTGAGCGCGCTCGCCCGGTCTCGACGTGACCGTCGGACGGCCTCACCCGGCGGTCGCATCGAGCCGATAGACCTGGGCAGCGATGTCATCAGTTCCCCCGGCGAGGCGCCGCGCACGGCGTATTCGAGTGCGTTCCAAACCGTGACGTAACCCCCTGCCGTCCGAGATATCGTGGAATCCCTCGTATCTCAGGGTGGGCGCGCGGCCGCCATCGAATGCGATGTTGCCGACGAGAACTCCGTGACCACCGCAATGACGACCGCCGCCGCCCGGCCGGGGCAGATCACCGGCTTGTTCGCGAACGCCGCGATCGCCGCCACCGGCCGCCTTCACCTGCTCGACCTCGATGAGTGGGAAAGGGTCCTGCGCATCGACTTGACGGGTGTATTTCTCAGCCTCGAGCACTGCCTGCCCCATATGATCGAGGCCGGCACCGGGTCCATCGTCACGGTGGGGTCGTTGTCATCCGTCGTCGCTGTCACCGGAGGTGGCGCCGCCAGTTACAAGGCGGCCAAAGGCGGTGTGAACATGCTGACCAAATCCGTCGCCGTGGAGTACGCAGGCGCGGTATCCGCGCAAACTGCCTGTGCCCGGGCGCTGTCGAAACCGGTTTCGCCCGATCCGCCGAGCCGACGGCCGGGCCCGGCCACTGCCGGATCAGCCGATCGGCAGCGAGCTGAGGATCGGGAGGAAACCCCAGTCCATGATGCGCCGGGCATCCGCCGTTGCGGCGTCCAGGTCGTGGGGTGAACTGTTCAGGACCACCCCGATCAGCCGCTGGCCGCCCCGAGTCGCCTCGAACAGCAGACAGGTCCCCGCGGCATTCGTGGAGCCGGTCTTGATACCGGCGGTGCCCGGATACTCCTGGAGCAGCCCGTTGGTGTTCTCCCAGACGTGCTGCCGGTTCGCAGGCCCGGCCGGCTGGTGCTGGACCGGTGTCCGGACGATTTCCCGGAACACCGGGTTCCCCATCGCGTGCCTGCCCAGCCGCACCAGTTCTGCGGGCGTGGAGTAGGTGGCGAAATCGTCGGGGACAGGCAATCCGCTGGGGTCGCTGAAATGCGTGTTCGGCATACCCAGCCGGTGCGCGGTGGCGTTCATCCTGGCGACGAAAGCATCCCGGCCGGGTCCGAACGCTTCGGCCAGAGCGTAGGAGGCGTCGCAACCGGACGGCAGCATCATTGCGTACAACAGCTGCCGCGCGGTGAGCACTTCCCCCGGTACCAGGCCCGCGGTACTGCCACCGTGGGCGGCGGCGGAGTCGACGGCCGCGTGCGACACCGTGACCGGACGTTCGAGATCACCCGATTCGAGCACGACCACCGCCGTCATCACCTTGGTGAGACTGGCGATCGGCAGACGGGTATCCGGCTGCCGTGACCACACGATCACACCGGTATTGGCCTCCGCCAGTACCGCGGCCGGCGCCTGTACGCCCTCCGGCTGGAGCGTCAGCGGGAACGGAAGCTGAGCCGAGCCACCCGGTGCAGGGGCGGCCGCGACGGTAGGCGCGAAGACAACGAGCACTCCGGCGACGACCGCCGGCAGCACACGGGCATAGGTTCGCATCGCCATATTCTGGCGTCCGACCTGGTCGAACAGTGGGATATCCGGCCGGAGGCGTCGCGCCCGGTACGGCGCGACCGGGATCATGGTGGATATGGTCACTCGATGTGGCGAGGAAATCGCTGGTGCGGGCACAATGGGCGCAATGAAGCCCTGGCACCCGGACACCACAGCCGTCGACGGTTTCTCCGGTGCGGCGGGGCGGATCGATGTCGAGCATGTCCATGTGCTGCGTGAACAGTTCGTCGACTTCATGCTCGGCTACAAGTTCGCGATCGACGAGATCACGACCAAGATCAATATCCTGCGCGAGGACTTCAACAGCACCCACGAGTACAACCCCATCGAACACGTGCGATCGCGGCTGAAATCGCCCGAAAGCGTGCTGGAAAAAGTGCAGCGCAAAAACTACCCGATGAACCTGGCGGCGATCCGGGAAAATGTTCTCGATATCGCCGGGGTCCGGGTGGTCTGCAGTTTCATCTCCGATATCGCCGCGATCCGGGACAGGCTGGTCGGCCAGGAAGACATCACCGTCCTGGAAGAGCGCGACTACATTGCCCACCGCAAACCGAACGGCTACCAGAGCTTGCACCTGATCGTGTCGATCCCGGTGTTCCGTTCCGCACGGACGGAACGGATACCGGTCGAGATCCAGATCCGCACGATCGCCATGGACTTCTGGGCCAGCCTCGAACACAAGATCTACTACAAGTACCGGGGCGAGGTACCCCCGAACCTCCGCAGCGATCTCGCCCAGGCCGCCGAAGTCGCCACCCAGCTCGACGAGAAGATGGAAGCGCTGCACCACCAGGTGGACCGCACCGCACAGGTCCGCACCAACCCGGCCGATTCCCTGGATCTCAGTGGCCTGTATCGGAGTCTCGCGGCAGATCGTTCCACGCACCTGGGCCCACCCGGGCTGTAGGCCGTTCCCACTGCCCGGTTCGGCCCACGGCCGTATGCCGCCGCACAACAGCGCGGCGTTGCCTATCCGACCCTGGATACCCCCGCGACCGGTTCGGTCAGGAACTGGCGACGAGCTGGATGGCGCCGGCGGGGCATGCCTGTTCGGCCTCGCGAACTCTGTCGTACCGCTCGGGTGACGGATCATCGTCGAGCACCACCGACCTGCCGTCGTCGGCTTGGTCGAACACCTCGGGTTCGGTCAGTACGCACATCCCCGCACCGATACACAACCGGCGGTTCACCACGACCCGCATCGGGCTCACCAGGTGACCGGCAGGCTGTGCACGCCGTAGACATCCGCGCCGTGCCGCAGCGGTACGTCGCCGGGTGCGACTGCGAGGCGGAGCTCCGGAAAACGAGATATCAGTGCGGGCAGGGCTACTCGCATCTCGACGCGGGCGAGCTGCTGCCCCAGGCATTGGTGCTGACCGTGGCCGAAGCCCAGATGGCCGGTGGCGTTGCGGTGGATGTCCAGCGCGGCGGGATCATCGAACCGGCGGGCGTCCCGGTTCGCTGCCTGCAGCGAAAGCGCAACGGTCTCGCCGGCGGCGATCGTCCGGCCGGCCAGCTCGATATCGGCGAGTGCCACACGCGAGTTGGTGTGCACGATGGTCAGGTAGCGCATCAGTTCTTCGACTGCGCGGTCCGCGAGGTCGGGATCGTCGTGCAGTGCGGCGAACTGGTCCGGGTGGGTGAGCAGGGCGAAGGTGCCCAAACCGAGCATGTTCGCGGTGGTGTCCAGGCCGGCGCCGAGGAGAAAGGTGCCGAGTCCGGCGAGTTCGTCGTCGTCGAGGTCTGTCGTGGTCAGGTCGCTGAGCAGATCGTCGGTCGGAGTCGCTCGTTTGGTCGCGACGAGCCCGCGCACATACTCCTCGATCACCGCGAAGGCCGCCAGCCGGTCCATTTGGCTGCTGTCGGCGCTGTTGACGGCGAGCGCATGGTGTTCGAAGGTCTTCCGCTCGGCGAACGGCACCCCGAGCAGCTCACAGATGATCTGCGCCGGGATGGGGTGCGCGAAGTTTTCGACCAGGTCCAGCGGCCCGCCCGAGTCTCCCATCGTGTCCAGGCAGGAATGGGTGATCTCCTCGACGCGGGCGGTGAGCTGCCGCATCCGGCGCACGGTGAACCGGCCGATGAGCAGGCTGCGGTACCGGGTGTGCTGGGGTGCGTCCACACCGAGGAGGTCGCCGATCGGTGCAGGCGACAACGGCCCCAGATCGGCAACCGGGTTGTGCATCAGTTCGTAGCGGGAACTGAACCGGGGATCGGCGAGCACGGCCCGGACTTCGGCATGGCCGGTGGCCAGCCAGCCGTGGTGGCCGTCGGGGAAGGTCCACCGGGCGAGAGGACACTTTTCGCGCTGCTCGGATAGTTCGATCGGGGGGTCGAAGGGGCGTCCCGGTGGTCTGCGAGTGTGCGAAGCCGCTGCGGTGTTCTCGGCTGCTTCCCGAGGCTGTGTCATCGTCGCTCCTTGCCATTTCGTTCAGGTACAAGAAAACGCTATGTTGCATTAAGGACACACTCAACAACAACGGCCCGACAATTGGGTATATACACAGCTCAGACAGGACAAATGTATTGCAATCGCCCTGCCGATTAACGCTCTCACCGGCGAACATTCGTTGCAACTAGCTGCCGATCAACGCTGCATATCGACCGAATACCATCCAGAGAGGACCCACCCAGATGCCAGGATCCAGACTGTCGGAACAAGACCGCATCGAGATCGCCGCCGGCCTGCGCGCCGGAATCGGTTATGCCGCCATCGCGCGGCAGCTGGATCGCCCGACATCGACGATCAGCCGGGAGGTGAACCGCAACGGTGGCCCCGGGCGTTACCGCCCCGAACAGGCGCACCGCGCCAGTCGGCAACGGTCCCGCAGGCAGGCGAACCCCGACCGAACACAGCTGCCCGGCGACAACCGCGACGATTGCCCCGCCCTACCCGCTATCGGCCGTCTCACTTCGCTGTTCGTCGATACGGGGATGCCGCACACCGCCTCCGGCGTATTGGCCTTTCTGATGACTGCCGAGGACGGCAGTTCGGTGGCCGCCGAACTCGCCACAACACTGCGCGTGAGTCCAGCAGCCATCTCCGCCGCGGTCGGGTATCTGCAAGCACAGGAACTGATCTCCAAGAAGCGAGATGAACCCCGGCGCCGCGACCGCTACATCATCGACGAAACCGCGTGGGTGCGCGCCACCATTGCGGGTGCCCGGCAGAATGCGGCAATCGCGCGCGCAGCCCGCACCGGCGCAGCCGAGGTCGGCGCCACCACAGCCGCCGGCGAGCGGCTGGCCGGTATGGCCGATTTCCTCGACCACGTCGCCCGCGACATCACCGCCTCGGCCCAGCGATGGGCCACATTGCTGAGATGACCGATCACGCAACCTCGGCTCCAGCGCTGCCAGGGGACGCTTGACGCTCGCATGGCACCCTGCCGGGGCCCCGAACGGAGCAGAAATAGGTATGTCGTGGGCCGTTCGGCCGACGCGTCCCGACGCCGGAACGTACAGGCTGGAGCCATCCCGTCGATATCGACCGCGAAGGCAGCCATGCATCCATTCCGCTTCGAGAGTCCCCGCACCACCTCCGCCGAGTGCGTGGCGGGCGTGTTGATGATCCGGCGCTGCGCGCGCTGCGACCGCCTGTTCGCGCCGCTCACCGTCGACTGCGCGTCGTGCGCGTCGAGCGATCTGGAATGGGTGCCGTCGACCGGTACCGGCTCGATCCTGTCCTGGCGGGTGGTGGAGCGCGGCGTGACCGGCATCGCGACACCGTTGACCATTGCCATTGTCGAACTCGACGAAGGACCGTGGGTCTACACCTCGGTCGAAGGGCGGATCCCGGTGGCCCCGTGCCGCCCGGTGCGGGTACGGTTCCAGCCCTGCCCCCGAGAGGACAGATTCCCCGTGTTCGCGGTGGTCCCGGAAACCGGCGGCCCGATAGTTCCCCGGCGGGCACGCCGCAGCGGCGAGGGAGCGCAGGTCGCACATGCCGTCGACTGACCGGCCGGAACCAGGCCTATCCTGCGGCACCTCCTGGGTGCGTACCGCGTTGCAGCAGTGCCGCGCGCTGGAGATGGGCAGAGCATTGAACGCCGAGGTATTGCCACTGGTGGGCTTCGCCATCCGATGGGCGCCGTTCGGCGGGGCGGGGGCCGAGGAACTGTTCCTGAAATTCGGGATGACCCGGCGGCGGTTCCTAGTCCTGGTGGCCGAGGCGCTGCGGCCACGCAACTCCGACGATCCGCGCACCCGTCAGTTGAAAAATCACCTGCGGGAATCGCTGACTCTGGCCTGGCGAGCCGATCCGGGCGCGCCGACACCCGGCACCCGATCCGGCACAGCGGCAACTCACCGGCCGGTTACGTCGACGCCGTCAGCCCATAGGCGCCCCACCACATCGGCCCGGTTGGGGAGCTGAAGCCACGAAGCCGGATCTCTATCAGAAAGCCGATGAGAAACCGAGTGCACCGGAGAACCAGGCAAGGATTCTGTGACGTTCGGCGATCACTCTGCCATGACGGCGGGATCGGTGGAAATCCTCCTGGCGGAGACCTTTCCGACCCCCCGAGGAGCGCACATCAGTAACGCCTCCCTCTGAACGGCCAGGCCCCGAACACCTTTCGATGTACCCGATACTATTTCGTTCTGGTGTATGAACGAGTGGCGGGCGCACCACCGGCCCGCCCGCTACTCAGTACTTCGAAACACTTCAGGTCAGTCGACCAGCTCGAAAATCGTCGCATTCGCCTGGCCGCCACCCTCACACATCGTCTGAAGGCCGTACCGGATCCCGCGCTCGTTCATATGGTGGATCAGAGTCGTGGCGATGCGCGCCCCGGACCCACCGAGCGGATGCCCCAGGGCGATAGCACCGCCGAGCGGGTTCAGCCTCTCCTCGGGAGCCCGGTACTCGGCCTGCCACGCCATCGGCACCGAAGCGAACGCTTCGTTCACCTCGAATGCACCGATATCAGCGATACTCAGACCAGCCCGCGCGAGCGCTTTCGCTGTGGCCGGAATCGGACCGGTGAGCATGATGTTCGGATCGCTGCCGACCACCACGGCGGTGTGGATCCGCACCAGCGGCGTCCAGCCGTTGCGCTTCGCCACCTCCGATGTGGTGATGAGCAGGGCCGCGGAGCCGTCACTGATCTGGGAGCTGTTCCCGGCGCTGATCACACCACCCTCGAGAAAAGGAGTGCGCAGCCTGGCCAAGCCCTCCGCCGAGCAGTCCGGTCGCACGCCCTCGTCGGAGCGTACAGGCCCATCCGGCGTCTCGATCTCGACGATCTGCGCGTCGAATGATCCCTCGGCCACCGCGGCCGCGGCCCGGTGGTGCGACCGCACCGAATATGCATCGAGCTGGGCACGCGAGAACGACCACTCGCCGGCGATTCGCTCGGCGCCAAGCCCCTGGTTCGGCAGGGCTTCGCCGTATCGCTTCGCGTACAGGGCTCCGATCGGCGATTGGGCACCCATTGCCGACCCCATCGGGACGCGTGACATCGATTCGACGCCACCGGCAACCACAACGTCGTAGTGGCCCGCGATGACACCGGCGGCCGCGAAGTGAATGGCCTGCTGAGACGAGCCGCACTGCCGGTCGACAGTCGTACCCGGGACCGTTTCCGGCCAGCCGGCAGAAAGCACAGCACCGCGCGCGATATCGAAGGTCTGCTCACCGACCTGGCTGACACAACCCCAGATCACGTCGTCGACCACCGCCGGGTCCAGGGACGCGCGCTCCGCGAGGGCGGAGAGTATATTCGCGGACAGGTCCGCAGGGTGAACTGTGGACAATGCCCCTGCTCGTTTCCCGATCGGGGAACGAGCAGCGGCTACGATGACAGCGTCGCGCATGGCATCTCCTTATACAGATGGATGGATTTCTGGTTCGGTTCGGCTTCCGGTCGCCGATTCGTGCAGTCGGCCGGCTCACTGTTTCCGGTACGGGAAGACCCACGGACGCAATGGCGATCCGGTCGCGCCGCGCAGCCGCAAACAGGCCGCGAAGAATCCGAATTCGTAGACTTTCGCCGCCGCAAGGTCTTCCAGATACAGCACCTCGATCAACGGGGCACCCGCTTCGGCGAGCAGATAGGTGTGCACCGGCGTGTAGTTGTCAGGGTCGGTGGTCGGGCCCTGTTCGACGCACATGGTGTCGGAACCGACGATCATCGCGCCCTTCTCCACGAGGTGAACGGCGGCCGGGCGGGTCAGCCCGGGCGGGTTCTCGCCCCATTTCACCGCGTCGGGCCAGTCCCGCATCCGGCCGGTCCGGATCAGTACGACATCACCGAGCTGAATGTCCACCCCCTGGTGGGCAAGGCATTCGTCGACGTCCTCCGCGGTGATCCCGTATCGGTCCGGCAGCATGTCGACCCCGCGCAGGGCCGCGAAGTCGAGCAGTACGCCACGCGCCACAATCGGTGGCATTTTATCGGCACCCGAGACCTGCCAACCCCGGCTCGCCAGATGATCGTGCTCGGTGAAGTTGTTGTAGATCCGGCCGTTGTAGCCGTAGTGGTTGAGTGTGTCGATATGTGTACCGGTGTGGGTGTACATCATCATCGCGTCACCGGAGTAGCTGATGTACTCCGTCATTTCCCGTGACACGGTCGGAAGCCCTTCGACAACGTTGCCGTGCGGCGTGTGTGTCATCCAGATCTGGTAGGACGGATCACCGATCGCCTGCCACGACGGCATTCCTATGAAGTAGTCCACGGATAGATCGAAGAACTGCGCACCATCGATATTGCTGATGACCGCAGCGCGGGATTCGGGACTCATCAAGTTGAGCCGACCGATCTGATCATCGATCCCGTATGGGCTCGTTGCTACCTCGCGACCGGCGCCGGAAGCATTGTTATCAGCCATGTCTCATACTCCTTTGTTGGACACTGCTGGGTCGGGTGTCGCCGTCGTCCGATCGGGTCAGGCGCTGTTGGGGCGTGTCGAGGCCCGGTCACCCGGAGCATCCGGGACAGCCAGGTGGAAATCTGTCAGTCGCTGGTACGCGTCGGCGACTCGCAGCACAGTGATCTCGTCGAAGGGCCGCCCGACGATTTGCATCGAAAGGGGCATGCCGAGGGGGTCGAAGCCGATCGGCACCGCGCAGGACGGCAATCCCGTGAGATTCCACTGCGCCATGAACGAGGCGCTCGACCAGCGGTCCATCATCGTCGGGTCGGTCTCGTGGAGCAGTCGCGCACCGGTAGGCATTGTCGGCAGGACGAGTACGTCGCAGTCGCGCATCGCGTCGGACACTTCTTGCCGGAACATCGCGCCGATCTTCTCGGCCTGGACGAAGTCGGCGGCAGAGAAAAGCGCGCCGCGAGCGAGCAGTCCGCGGGTGTAGACGCCGTAGTCCGCGCAGTGCGATGCCAGAGTATCGCGATGATAGGCCAACGCCTCCCCCAGTAGAACGACTATGCCGGCCGTTCTGGCGGTGTCTGCGTGGGAAACGCTGACCTCCGACACCGATGCGCCGGCCGCGCGTAGCTGCTCTATCGCGGCGAGCGCACCGAGACGTACCGGATCGCCGACATTGCCCTCACTGAAGAAATAGTGTTTCGGCCAGCCGATTCGAAGCCCGCGCACCGAACCATCCATCGCCTCGAGGTACTCGGGGACCGGAGACCGGCTCGATTCCGGGGCGGTCGCGTCGTAACCGGCTATGACCTGTAGTAGCGACGCGCAGTCGCGAGCCGACCGTGCGATCGGACCGACCGTGTCGAGAGACGGGGACAACGGCATCACACCAGTGACCGGAACGCGCCCACGCGTAACTTTCAGACCGGTCACGCCGTTGAGCGCGGCGGGGTGCCTGATCGACCCCGATGTATCGGTTCCGACGGCCCCCAGCGACATTCCCGAGGCGACCGCGATGGCCGCACCCGAACTCGACCCACCTGCGTAACGATCCACCGACCACGCGTTGCGCGGCATCGGGAAGCCTCTGGCGGGATCGTTGGGCCCCAAGGCGAACTCGTTTGTTGTCGTCTTACCGACGATGACCGCTCCCGCGGCTCGCAACCGCGCCACCACCACCGCGTCGCGATCTGTATGCCACTGCGGAAGCCTGATCAGGCTGTTCGCCCGAGTCGGCCCTTCTACCGTAGCGATCATGTCTTTGATGTTGAGTGGGATCCCGTGCAACGGGCCACGGTCGCGGCCGGCGGCAAGCTCGCGATCAGCACGCGCCGCCGCATCGAACGCTGTGCGCCGGAAGATACTCACGTAGGCACCGAGAGTGGAGTCATGGCGATCGATGCGCGCGAAAATATTCTGCACCACCTCTGCGGCCGAACTCGTCCCGTCCCGCAGCGAGGCAGCGACTGCCTCGATTGTCAGCGCTGTCCCCTGCGGAACCGACGTATTCGCCGCGACTGCGGGAAACTGCTTCGGCACCGATGTATCGCGAGGAATACCATCGGACGCGGTCCGATGCAGTTCGTCGACCTGGGCCCGCATGAGGCGATAGTCGTTCGCGATGGACGACAGATCGTCGGGGTCCAGCCTCAGCCCGTGAAGTTCCAACAGCGTCTCTACGCGCTGTTCATCCGATGTCATCGCACACCCGGCATCATCGCTCGAGCAGACCCTTGTAACGGCTGCGCAGCATGTCACGACTGATGATCATCTTCTGGGTCTCGGTCGTGCCCTCACCGATCCGCCGGATCCGCAGCTCTCGATACCAGCGCTCGAATGGAAGGTCTTTCGTTACCCCGTAACCACCGTGGATCTGGAGAGCGCGGTCCACCACTCGCCCGGCGGCCTCGGTAGCGACGATCTTGGCGATCGCCACCTCGGTCCGGAAGGGCAGGCCGCTGTCGGCACGTTGGGCGGCGTCCAGGACGATGAGCGCAGCCGAACGCAGGTCGATCTCGTTATCGACCAGCATCCATTGAATGCCTTCGTGGTCTGCGAGTTTCGCACCGAACACCGAGCGGGTACCGGCGTACTCGACCGCCATGCGATGCGCGGCCTGCGCCACGCCCACACAGCCCGCGGCGTAGGGGATGCGATTCTTGGTGAGCCGCTCGCTGGCCAGTGAAAACCCCTGCCCGACTTCACCGAGCACGTTCTCGGCAGGTACCCGTGCGTCGTCGAACGACAGCTCGGTGGGATAGTGGCCCGAGCGCAGTGTATGGATAACTCGCCGAACCGAGAACCCCGGCGTATCCGCATCGACGATGAAACAGGTGATGCCCTCGCGGCCGGACCCGGGATCTCCGGTACGGGCGAAGACCAGCCCGAAGTCGGCCGTATCGGCGCCGCTGATGAAGACCTTGCTGCCGTTGATGATCCAGTCCGAGCCGGAACGCTTGGCCCGAGTCTGGATCGCCCGCGCGGGATCGCTCCCGCCGGACGGCTCGGTGAGCGCGAAGAACGAACTCTTTTCACCACGCAGGATCGGGTACAGATACTTCTCCCGCTGTGCATCGGTCCCCTCGTACAGCTGGCCCATGTCCGGCTGTCCGAATGCCGCATAGCACGGTGCGTACAAGCCGGCCCGATGCTGTGCCATCTCCATGGCCAGTAGCGTGCGAGTCACTGTATCGGCGCCTACACCGCCGTACTCCTCCGGCACGTCGAGGTTGTACAGACCCATCTGCTTCGTCCTGGCGGTCAGCCGGGCGAGGGTCGTCGCGTCCACTGCAGACTCATCAGGATCGAGCTCCAACTCCAGTGGGAGAATCTCATTGCGGACGAACCGCCGCACATTCTCGATGAGTTCCTGCTGGACATCGGTGATGGCAAACGCCATGGTGGCTCCTTTGATTCTAATTCCGTCGGATATGCCCGGCCGGAGCATCTGTGCCCTGCAAATTCTGCGGAGGCGCACCGAATTCGTTGGTGTGGACCTGCACGAGTTCGCGATAGCGAGAGAGGTACGAATTGGTCCGCTCGTACCGGAACGACAGGCCGGGCTTCTTTCCGATCCATTCTTCGAGCGCACCCCTGAGTCCGAACAGACTGTTGCCGCCCGCGTAGTCGATGGCGACGGTTTCATTCCCGTCGGATACTTCGAATACGCCGACCGATCCCGGAGTTCGTGCCACGTTCTCGGCGGTGAGGGGCGTCCATACCTTGTCCATGAAAATACTCATCGGGCCGGTTCCTCCTTGGGCGCAGCATCGAGGGCGTATCCTTCCGGCAGAAGTGCTCGGGGGATTTCCACGAAACGCGAACGCAGATACTCGCCCAGTCCCTTGGCTTGTGGGTCCGGTCGCGTCGTCGCAGCCACACCGTCGCCGAGGAGGCCGCGCACGACAAAGTTGATCGCACGTAGGCGGGGTAGCTCGTAACGATCGATGTCCAGTCCGGCCGCCTCGGGTAGCAGGTCGTGCAGGCGCTCGCTGTCGAGATAGCTCCGCATCCACGCGTACGCCTCATCCGAGCGCGCCCAGAAACCGATATTGGCGTCGCCACCCTTGTCTCCGGATCGTGCGCCGACGATAAGACCCAGCGGAGCGGTGATCGTCTCATCGGTATCAGTAATCGGCTGCCCGGCAGCAGGACCGGTCTCGCTGGGCTGGTACGACCGTACGGGAGGAAGCGCGACATCGAGCTTCCGGCCGTCCTGGAATACGACCCTCTGATCGAGAACATCGACCGGCACCGATGCCGGCCAGTAGACACCATAGGAACTGGCGACCCGGTCACACTGCTCGAGATACATCCCCGGATAGCTGCCGAGACCGAATTCCGCGACCGCCTTGAAGAAGCGGCGGCCCACCTTGTGTTCGTCCTGGTCTTTGACGGTAATCCGGAGACGCGCCTGCGCTTCGAAGTTGCTGGACGCGTTCTCCTTATCGGTGCGTATCAGGCGGATATCGGTCTCGGCGAACGTCTCCGCCCCACCGACAGCATCGGTGAGACAGCGAACCGCGAAATCGGCTTTGGCCTCGATATCGAGCCCGGTGACCACGAAGGTCGCACTGTTCCGGTACCCACCTTCATAGTTCAGGCAGACCTTCGCCGTATCCGGCGCGGGGCGCCCACGCACCCCGCTCACCCTCACCCGGTCCGGGCCGTCGTCCGACAGCGTGATGCTGTCGAACCGGGCGACGACATCGGGGTTGAGATAATCCGGCGTCTGGATCTCGTAGACGATCTGCGCGGTGACCGTATCCACCGTCACCGCGCCTCCGGTGCCGGGGTGCTTGGTGACTACACACGACCCGTCCGCCGCTACCTCCACCAGTGGATAGCCCAGGTGCGCCGTTGTCGGCAATTCGGTGAAAAAGGCGTAGTTGCCGCCGGTCGCTTGTGGCCCGCATTCGATGATGTGGCCCGCTACCACCGCGCCGGCGAGCCGGTCCCAATCGTCGCGCTGCCAGTCGAAGGCCCAGGCTGCCGGGCCGACGACCAGTGAGGCATCGGTCACTCGGGGACACACCACGATATCGGCATCCGCGCGAAGGGCTTCGGTGATCCCCCAGGCCCCCAGATACGCGTTCGCGGTCACGGGTTCTACACCTGCGTCGGCAAGGCTCTCACCCGTGCCGAGATGGTCGAAGGGGTGGCCGCGCTTTTGCAGATCCGGGATTCGGTCGAGAAGGTCATCGCCTTCGATATGGGCGATACTCGGGTTCAGGCCGAGTTTCTCTGCCACCCGTCCGAGTTCGGCGGCCAGCCCACCAGGGTTGAGCCCGCCGGCGTTGGTGACGACTTTGATATTTCGGTCGAGGCAGGTACCGAGTATCTGTTCCATCTGCGCGAGGAATGTCGTCGCATAACCGCCGGAAGCATTGCGCTGCCGAGTCTTCCACAGAATCAGCATCGTCAGTTCGGCGAGGTAGTCACCGGTCAGGACATCGAGGGGGCCGTCCTCGACCATCTCGCGAGCGGCAGAGAACCGGTCGCCATAGTATCCCGAACAGTTTCCGATGCGCAGGATATCGCGGGTGGCCGCCATTTTCACCTTCTCAGTAGAATCGCCCATGATCACAGGGGCAGCGAAACGGTGGCTGCCCCGATGGCGCACACCACATGATCTGATTCCCGGGTCTCGTTCAGGTCGATATGAACGACCCCGTGGTCGCCGTCGGCACGCTCGATATCGGTAACCACTCCAGTGCACACGAGAACGTCGTCCGGCACCGCGAAGCGCCGGACGGTAACACCCAGCTTCGTCAGGCGACCCCGAGAACCTATCCAGTCCGTACACAGCTGCGCCAGAAATGCGCCGTGCAGATGTGACTGCACGAGTACATCCGGATAACCTTCGACTTCCGCGTAGTCACTGTCGAAGTGGATTCGGTGGGTATTCCATGTCACCGCGCTGTACCGGAACAGCTGAAGACGAGTGGGGACATGCCGCTTTTCCGGCAGCCGGTCGCCGACACGCACCGTGCCGAACCGAAGCTCACTGTTGGCCGCGATCGGGCTGTTCATCGGAGAATAACCTTCCGTGTCGAGGTCAACAGCGTTTTTCCGCTGTCGTCGACGAACTCGTGCCGGTAGCTGACGACGATGAAGTGCCCGTTGCGGCCCGGCCGCAATTCGGCGTCGATCATCGTGGATCGCTCCACCAGCGTCGTGCCTGCCGTGATGGGTGAATGGAACTCCATGTCCTCTCCACCACCCATCACCCGGACTCCGGTGGTCGGCAGGCCGACCAGTTGCACGGCCTTGGGAACACCATCCGCTCGCAGGTCCTCCTCGGCGGCGCCTTCGTCCCAGCAGCTCACCGCCGTCACCAGATTGGGCGGCGCCACCACGTCCGCGTAGCCTCGGTCCCTGGCATAGCCGGCGTCGTAATACAGTGGATTCGTCTCGCCCACTGCCCGCGCATACCGCCGGATCATCAGGCCGGTGATCAGCCCGAGCGAGTGAGTGATTCGGGAACCGATACCGCTGCGGATCGTTTCCAGTAGCGCCTCGTCGACAGCCATACCTCTCCTAAACAACATTGTCGTGACGGAGCCGCTCCAGCTCGGCGGCAGCGATACCGAGTTGTTCCCGCAGGACCTCGTCGGTGTGGGCACCGAGAGCCGGTGCCGCGGTAGCCGGCACTGGCGGTGATGCGGGCAGGCGCAGGGGATTACCGAGCGCGTACGTCGTACGGCCGGTCGGATCGAGAACCGGCCGGATCATGCCGTCGGCGCCGACCAGCGGTCCCGTCATGACATCGGACAAACTGAGAACAGGCGAACAGGGCACACCGACGTCCTGCAAACGCCGGACGAGCTCCTGCCTGGTGACCTCGGCGGTCCAGGCCGCGACGATCTCGTCGAGCTTGTCCATCTGGGCAACTCGCGCCGGCGGTGATCCGAACGCCGGGTCCTCGGCGAGCTCTCCGCGGCCCATGAGCCGGCACAGCGACTGCCAGTGCCCATCGTTCATGCACAAGATCGCCACCCAGCCGTCGGCCGCCGGGTACACGTTGTACGGGCATACCGCCAATCCGCTGTGTTTGTTACCGGTACGTTCCGGCAGAGCTCCCCCGCTGTCGAGGTAGCCGGCGATACTCGAGGTCAACGACGGGACCACAGCGTCCTGCATCGCAACTTCCACGTGCTGCCCATTACCTGTCACCGTGCGCTGGTAAAGCGCCGTGGTGATCGCGGCCAGCAGATGGGTTCCACCGAAGAAGTCCGCGACCGCGGGCCCCGCTTTGGTCGGCGGCTGATCCGGCTGACCGGTGGTTGCCATGACCCCGGTGACCGCCTGGATTGTCAGATCCATCGCACGTTGCTCGGACTGTGGTGTACCGGCACCGTACCCACGCCCCGTCGCGAGGATGATGCCCGCGTTGGCTCGGGCCAGCACGTCATAGCCGAGGGACAGTCGCTGCAGTGTCCCGGGACTGAAGTTCTCGACGACGACATCGGCACGCTCGACCAGACTCAGGAACAATTCTCGCCCACGCGGGTGCTTGAGATTGAGTCGCACGCTCTTCTTCCCGCCGTTGAGCAGGTCGAAGGCTGCCGTCTGCTGCTCGCCGACAACGCGCCAGCGCACAGGTTCGCCACCGAACGGTTCGATCTTGATGATCTCGGCACCGAGCTGGCCCAGCAGCATGGTGCAGTAGGGACCGTTGTAGACCTGGCTGAGATCCAGGACAACAATGCCGTCGAGAGCCCGCTGTGTTGTCACCGAAGATCCTCCCTTGGGGACAGCGCAATGAAAGAAAACTCATCGCGGTTATGCATTCTTCGACCGAAGAAGGGCTGTGTCGACCGACGACGCGAAGGCGGCGAGGCTCGGGTACAGCTACCCGGAATGTGCTACCGGAAGACTTCTTCAAAAACATACTACTCCGTAGGAGGTTTCGTCAATACCGTCCGGTCGCTTTCAACGACCGAGCGATCAGCTCCTTCTGGATCTCGTTCGTACCACCGTAAATACGCTGCGCTCGGGCATCGGCGTAGAGGCGGGCGATCGTGTACTCGGTCATATAGCCGTATCCACCGTGCAGTTGAAGACAACGATCCACGACCTGACACTGAATATCGGTCAGCCACCACTTGCACATAGACGACGTCGCGAGATCCAGGCCCGCCGAGAGGTGGACTCGTATGCACTCGTTGAGGAACACACGAGCGACCTTCGCCAGGGTCGCGCACTCGGCCAGCTCGAAGCGAACGTGCTGCTTGTCCAGGAGCGGACCGCCGAAGGCATTCCGCTCGGCAACGTAATCGGTGGTCACGGCAACTGCCAGCTCGATCGCGTTCACCGCGGTGATCCCGATCATCAGGCGCTCCTGCGGGAGCTTGCCCATCATGATCGCGAACCCCTGCCCTTCCTGACCGAGCAGGTTGCTCGCGGGAACAAGGACATCGTCGAAGTGGAGTTCGGTGGTATCCGCGCCATGCTGCCCGAGCTTGCTCAGCGGCCTGCCACGAGTGAAGCCGGCCGCATCCTTCGCCTCGACGACAACGAGGGAAATACCCCTGGAACCCTTCGACGGATCCGTGGAACATGCGACAAGGACCAGATCGGCGCTGCCGCCGTTGGTGATGAACGTCTTGCTCCCGCTGATACGCCAACCTTCGTCCGTTCGAACAGCCCTGGTGCGCAGCGCCTTGAGATCCGAGCCCCCCGAAGGCTCGGTCATCGCCAGCGCACCGAGCATCTCACCGGTGGCCATTTTCGGAAGCCAGCGGCGACACTGCTCGCCGGTGCCATAGTCCGAAATATAATCGGCCACTACGCCGCTGTGAATCGTATTCCCCCACGAACGGTCACCCAGGCGAGCATATGCTTCCTGAATCGTCGCCTGGTGCAGGAATGATCCGCCGCCGCCCCCGTACTCGACGGGCGCATTCACACACAGAAGCCCGAGTTCGCCGCACTTGCGCCAGAAGGATCGGTCGACATGCTGCTGGGCTTCCCATTTCTCTCGGCCGGCAGGAACCTCACGGCCGAAGAACTCGGTGGCCATCGCGAACAGATCCGCCGCTTCGCCTGTCATCCACGGCTGCGCTGATATATCGGTCATAGTTCTCAGTTCCATTCAAGAAATCGAAGCATAAACAGATCGAGCGACGATTCGTCGATATCCGGCGAATTCATGTACCGTTCGTGCTTCCGAACTCACAGAGTAATCCGAATAATTACGACAAGCGTTCGATAATCGTTCCAGTTCCCAGTCCGCCGCCGCAGCACATCGTGGTCAATCCGAAGCGACCACCCACTCGCTCCAGTTCATAGAGCGCCTTGGTGATCAAAATCGTGCCGGTGGCCCCGACCGGGTGCCCGAGGGCTATTGCACCACCATTGACGTTCACCCGGTCCATATCGGCTCCATACTCGTATGCCCATGCGCACACAACCGAAGCGAATGCTTCGTTGATCTCGACCACGTCGATATCGGACAGCCCGAGACCGGCGCGGGCCAGAATCTTCTCGGTTGCCGGGATCGGCCCCGTGAGCATCAGAACCGGATCCGTCCCGACCAGGACCGACCCGACGACTCGCGCGCGCGGCCGCAATCCCAAACGGTCCGCCTTTTCGCTGCTCATCAACAGGACTGCACTCGCACCGTCGGAGACCTGCGAGGAGTTGCCGGCCGTATGGCGGCCCGCAGGCACCCGACCGGGCTGCACCGTTCGGAGCTGCGCGAGGCCTTCAGTGGTTGTCGGCCGCATTCCCTCGTCTCGGGTGATCTTCTTCGTGCCGACGGCCCGGCCGTGATCATCGACGACCGGAGCCTCGATGGCAATGATCTGTGAGCCGAACCGGTTCTGCTCCCATGCGAGCGCCGCCCGATTCTGCGAAGTCTCGGCGTACCGGTCGAGTAAGGAGCGGTCCAGATTCCAGTGCTCGGCGATGCGATCCGCGCCCTCGAACTGAATCGTGGGCTCGTGCACCGTGGCGTACCGGCCGTCACGCGGATTGCCGTATCGCCCTTCCCGGGGAACGTTGCTACCCAACGGAATCCGGCTCATCACCTCCACGCCACAGGCAATCACGATATCGGCTTCCCCGCTCGCGATCTGAGCCTGCGCCATCCGCAATGCTTCCTGCGATGAACCACACTGTGCATTGATCGTCGCCGCCGGAACCTCCAATGGAAGCCCGGCGCTCAGCCACGCGTTTCGGGTGACGTTCGCGGCCTGCATTCCGAGCTGCAGGACGCACCCACCCACTACGTGGTCGACTTCGGCACCGGTGAGATCGTTTCGCTCGAGCAGTCCGGCGAGTACATCGCCGAGCAGTTCGTTCGAATGCATGTGAGCCAGACCGCCTTTCCGCTTTCCGATAGGCGATCGAACAGCATCGACGATGACAACCTGTGACATGCGCGTCCATTTCTCTATTGCCGTGCTCCAGCTTGCCCAGTGTGACATACTACCGAGTAGGTTGTCTACGATCCTGTGGGCCGTTACCCGGTACCACCAGCGACCAGCATTCGAAATCCGAGGAGACACAAGCAATGGACTACACAAGTTTGGCGCCGGTCCTACAGATAGAAGCCGAGGGGCCGCTCCGCATCCTGACGATGAACCGCCCAGCGGAGCTGAACTCCTTCGACGACGCCATGCACACCGCGATGCGGCGAGTCTGGGACCTGTTGATCGACGACGAAGAGGCACGTGCCGTGGTCCTCACCGGCGCGGGCCGCACCTTCAGCGCCGGCGGTCACGTACCCAACTTCATCCGCAACTACAACGACCCCACCGCGCGACGGCGAGATATCCGCGAAGGCGAACGGCTGGCTCGGGCGATGCTGTCCTGCGAACTACCCGTCGTCGCCGCGGTCAACGGCCCCGCTGTCGGGCTCGGCTGCAGCCTCGCGTCCATGTCGGACTTCGTCGTCATGTCCGAGGACTCCTTCCTGAGCGACCCGCACGTTGCCATCGGCCTCGTCGCCGGCGACGGCGGCGCCGTTACCTGGCCATGGCTCACCAGCATGCTCACCGCCAAGGAATACATCCTTCTCGGCGACCGGATCCCTGCCGCCGACGCCCACCGACTGGGCCTGTGCAACAGGGTCGTCCCCACCACCGACGTTCTCGACACCGCCAAAGCCATAGCGCACCGCTTCGCCGAACTCCCTGCCCAAGCTGTCCGCGATACGAAACGCGCCCTCAACATGCACCTACTCGACTCCGCCAACTCGGTCCTCAACTTCGCCCTGGCCGCCGAGCACGAATCCTTCGGTACCGACGACATCAAAACCCGTGTCGCCGAATTCCTTGCGAAAGCCGAGAAGACCGCCGAAAAACCCGCATAGCCGCGATACTTCACACGGAGGTCCGATGGATACCGCGATCACCGATCACCTACTGTCCACAACCCGCGCGGTACGGCGTCGGCTCGATCTCGACCGGCCGGTCGCGCGCGAGATCATCCTCGAGTGCCTGCGCCTGGCGCTACAGGCACCCACCGGCAGTAACAAACAGAGCTGGCGCTGGCTGGTGCTCGATGACCCTGCCGTCCGCGCACAGGTTGCCGACCTGTACGCCCGCAACACCGGTCCGGTTCTCGACCAGCGATATGCACTGTCGCCCGACGCACAAACCACACGCGTATACGACAGCGCCCGATATCTCGTCGAGGTGCTGGCACGAGTGCCCGTACTTGTCGTACCTTGCGTACAGGGGCGGCTCGATGAACCCGGCTCGACATATCCCGCAGCGTTCTACGGCTCGATCTTCCCGGCGATCTGGAGCTTCCAGCTCGCGCTCCGGTCGCGCGGCCTGGGCTCTGTGCTCACCACACCGTTCCACGGCGAATACGAACAGCAGTACACCGAAATCCTGCATCTCCCGCACGATATGACACCGATCGCGATGGTGCCGGTCGCATATACCGTCGGGGACGAATTCAAACCCGCCGAACGCACCCCGATCGAATCCATCGCGCGATGGAATCGCTGGTCGGAACCGAGCTGAGTCCTGTAGCGACGCTACAGCCCGCGAAAGCCCTCGTCACCCCGGGCATCAACATCTGATAAGGAAACGAAGAATGGCGGATCTCGAATACTCCATCGCCGATGGAATCGGCACGATTCTCCTCAACCGGCCCGACGTCAAGAACGCCTTCACATTCGAGATGGTCGATAGGTGGGCCGAGGCGCTGCAATCGGCACGCGCCGACCCGAACGTCCGCGTCGTTGTCGTCACAGGAGCGGGCGACGCTTTCTGCTCCGGGATCGATCTGGACGAATACAACGCCAGGATCAAAGAGCCCTACGACCTCAAATCGCTGCTCAACGATCGTATCCACCGGGTGGCCTACGCACTCGAGGATATGGACAAGCCGGTGATCGCGGCAGTGAACGGCACCGCCGTCGGCGCCGGCATGGATATGGCATTGATGTGCGATATGCGGTTCGTCGCCGGGTCGGCCCGAATGTCACAGGGGTACATTCGGGTCGGATTGGTCCCGGGCGACGGGGGCTGCTACTTCCTTCCCCGCCTTGTCGGAATGGCCCGTGCCCTCGAACTGATGTGGACCGGCGATTTCATCGACGCCGACACCGCTGCCCGCATCGGCATCGCCGATCACGTCTACCCGGACGAGCACTTCGAGAACGCTTGGCGGAGCTTCGCGCAGCGGCTTGCCGCGCAACCTCCGATCAACATTCGGATGATCAAACGTGCCGCCTACCAGTCGGCACGCAGCGATCTACGCACCGCCCTGGACCTGATCTCTTCACATATGGGTGTCGTTCGCAGCACTCAGGACTCGGCCGAGGCAATGTCGGCGTTCCGTGATCGGCGTCCGCCGGTCTTCCAAGGGCGCTGAAAGGAACAGAAATGACAGCAGACCCGACTGCGGTCGCCGACCCGAGCAGCGCCGTACTCGTAACTCACGACGGCCCGACCGCGACATTGACTCTCAACCGTCCCGACCGCAGAAACGCTTTGGACCAACAAGGCTGGACCACACTGCACGATATGCTCGAATCCCTCGCCGGCGACGACAGCATTCGAGTGGTGACCATCACCGGCGCCGGTGGAAACTTCTGCGCCGGCGCAGACCTCGGAAAGCGTTCCCGCGAAGAGCATCCCAACGTACGAATGCGCCGGATCAACAAGGTTGCCATTGCCCTGCACGAATTTCCGAAGCCGGTTATCGCCAAGGTCGAAGGTGTTGCCGTCGGTGCGGGCATGAACCTCGCACTGGCCTGCGATTTCGTCGTCGCCGCACAGTCGGCTCGGTTCTCGCAGATATTCGTCCGCCGCGGTCTCTCCCCCGATTTCGGCGGATCGTGGATCCTGCCGCGACTCATCGGAATGCAACAAGCCAAACGCTTGGCGATGCTCGCCGAGATGATCAGCGCCGAACAGGCGCTGGAACTCGGCCTGGTGACATGGGTCGAACCCGGTGATGAACTCGCAGAGTTCACCACCGGCCTCGCCGGCCGCCTGGCCGAACTGCCGCCGATCGCGCTGGCCCAGACGAAAGCCCTGTTACACCGAGGCGTCGACCTGACCCTGCACGAAGCTCTGGAGAACGAAGCGCGTGCACAAGCAATAAATCTGGCCACTGAGGATGTTCCCGCCGCCTATCGCGCTTTCCTCGACAAAACCGCCGCTCCGGTCTTCACCGGCCGGTGGGCGGTGCGCTGACCAGGAAGGAGTAGCTGATGAATTTTTGGAATCTCCCCCCGGTCGTGCTTCCGGACAGATACGAGACGTTGCGGCGCGACGTTCGAGCGTTTCTGGACGAGGAACTCTCGACCGGTGGGTTCGTACCCCATTGCGATCAATGGCTCGGTGGATGGGACGCAGAGTTCAGCGCCAGGCTGGGCGAACGCGGGTGGATCGGCATGGCACTTCCGGCCAGGTACGGAGGGACAGGGGCCGGTGCGCTGGCACGGTTCGTCGTCACCGAAGAGCTACTGGCGGCCGGTGCACCTGTGGCTGCCCACTGGATCGCCGACCGACAGTCCGGGCCCGGAATCCTGCGATACGGCACGCCCGAGCAGAAGCACACCTTCCTTCCTCGGATAGCCGGCGGGCAGTGCTATTTCGCTGTCGGTCTCAGCGAGCCCGACACCGGCTCCGATCTGGCGTCTGTGCGCACCCGTGCACAGCGGGTCGACGGCGGCTGGCGTCTCAACGGCACCAAGGTCTGGACCAGCGGTGCGCATCTGGCCCATGTACTGATAGTGCTGGCCCGTACCGAGGAACGGACCGACGACCGGCACGCCGGTCTGAGCCAGTTCATCATCGAACTGCCGCATCCCGATGTGCGTATTCGGCCGATCCGGTTGCTCACCGGTGAACACCACTTCAACGAGGTGGTCCTGGACGATGTCTTCGTCGCCGACGCACGAGTGCTCGGCGAACCGGGCTCGGGCTGGGACCAGGTGACAAGCGAGCTCGCGATGGAGCGCAGCGGTCCCGAGCGGATCCTGTCGACATTCCCTCTACTCGCCGCGGCCACCGACCATCTGGCGAAGAACAACCCCCGAACCGATGCGCCCGGATTCGGCGCTGTGGTCGCCCGCCTCTGGGCGTTGCGCCAGATGTCACTGGCGGTGGCCGGGCAATTGGAGACCGGCGCAGCACCGGCGGTGGCAGCCGCAACGGTCAAAGATCTCGGAACGCGTTTCGAGAACCTTGTCGTCGAGACGGTCCGGCTTCTCACAAGGCTGGAACCCGACCACGGTTCGAACCAGGAGGTCCCCCGGATGCTGGCCGAGTCGATACTGCACAGCCCCGGTTTCACGCTACGTGGCGGTACAAACGAGATCCTGCGAGGCATCGTCGCCAAACAATTGGGAGTGCGATGAGCGACATCATCGAAGAACTGGTCGCCGCAGTCGGTGACGCGTGCACGAAATACAGCGATGCCGACGCTGTCTCCGCAGCTCCTGCGGGCTCATGGAACAGCCGGCTGTGGACGGCACTCGACCAGATCGGGGTGACCATGGTCGCCGTCGCCGAAGAAAATGGCGGAGCGGGTGGTGATGTGTCCACCGCCGTGGCGGTACTCGAGGTACTCGGGCAGTTCTCGGCGAGGGTCCCACTGGCCGAGACCGCGCTACTCGCCGGTTGGTTACTCGCAGGCACCGATGCGGTCCTCCCCACAGGGCCGATGACCGCCTGCCTCGCCGGCCCGGATCTCCGGATCGGAGCCGGGAGCGAGAGCGTGGCGGTCAGTGGAACGATCGCCCGTGTGCCCTGGGCTCGGTGTGCCGGTCACGTCGTGGTGCTCGACGGACGCCGTGTACTCGTGCTGCGGCGTGGGGATTTCGCGGTCAGCGAAGGAATCAATCTGGCCGGCGAGCCGCGCGACGACGTGCTCATCACCGCGACCGTGCCGGCCGCGCAGATTCACGACCTACCGCCGGAATCCGAGATCTCCGCGCAGAACTTCCGGAATCGGTCGGCCCTCGCCCGCGCGGCACTGACCTCCGGTGCGGCCCGCCGAGCGCTGGAGCTCTCGATCACCTATGCGGGTCAGCGTGAGCAGTTCGGCAGGCCGATCGCGAAATTCCAAGCGATACAGCAGCATCTTGCCTCGATGGCCGCCGAAACACTGCTGTCGAAGGTGGCCGTGGAAGCTGCGGCTCTCATAATCGACGCTGGGGGCGACGCAGCTGCCGTTGCGGCTGCCAAAATAGTCACCGGCCAGGCCGCCGGTCTGGTAAGCGCCTTGGCACATCAAATTCATGGTGCACTCGGCTACACCGAGGAACACTCCCTGCGGCTCAGTACGACACGGTTGTGGGCTTGGCGGGATGAAATCGGTAACGAGGAGCAATGGTCTGGCGAGCTGGGACAACGTGCGTTGTCCGCCGGGACCGCGGGCCTGTGGCAACTCGTCACCGGAATTCGATAGCTTCTCGGATTGCCACCGCCCGGAGCCAGGACTCGGCTCCGGGCGCCGCACTTGCGGCGACTACCGCTCCTCCCGCGGTACACAACGCTGCCCCGGGCGACGCAGCGACCGGGGCGCGGACGCTCTGGGCAGTTGCCTCAGCGCCGGCATCTGCGACTACGAGAGCCCGGCCGACAGCGGTACGAACCTACTGTTGAAGCGGCGCGATTACTCCGTCCATCGATTCCACTGCGTAATAGTCTCGACAGGAGGACGTTTCGCCGGCTTGAACTCGTCCCCGATCGTGTAGGCAACAGGGAGCAGTGCGACGGGTGTGACGGTAGCCGGGATACGGAGGGCCTGCATGTACAGCGCTTCTTGGTCGCCGAGGAATGGTGTCGTCATCACCGACCCGAGTCCGCGGGAGCGCAGAGCCAGTTGCAGGCTCCAGATCGCCGGGAAGATAGATCCATAGAAGACGGCGGGATCCAGCGCCCGCGGGCCGTCGAGCCGTCCCTCGGCACACGGCACTATCAATGCGGGAACTCGATCGAGGATCGTAGTCAGATACAGCGCACTGTCGTAGACACGACGGCTCTGCGGATCAGTTGCGTGGTCGCGCCGTCGTTCGATTCGCGAAGCTGTTCCCCGTACGTAGATTTCCGCGACCTCGGCACGAACACCAGGATCGTCGATGACGAGCCAGCGCCATGACTGCATATTGCTTGCGGTGGGAGCCTGGATCGCGAGTCTCAGGCATTCGAGGATGACCTCACGTTCAACGGGGCGCTTCAGGTCGAGCCGACGGCGGACTGCTCGGGTGGTGGACAGCAGGTGATCGGTGCCGGCGAAGTTCATGACCGAGCCCTCGGCATCCGAGCGTGTGCCGAGGGACACACATTCCCGGCAGTACTGGACTTCCGGCGTACACGTCGACGCCGGAGAGCGTCGCCGATGCCGATGACGTCGAGAGCGAATACTCCGGCCATGTGCATCCTCTTTCCTATCGATTTCTCGCGCTGGCGGCATCCCGGAGACATCAGCACACGCCGACGTCATTCCTTCCGATATAGGTCCTGGTAACCCGTGGCGGCCGTATCCGACCGGCCTACCCCGGATCGGAGGGCTCAACGGCTTGGGAATCGCTTCCCGGTACGACACCGAGCCGATCGAGCCTAGTCTCGTCCGACGTTGCCCGCCCGCCTTTCCCGCACCACGACAGATGACCGCGGCGATGCATCGAGGGCGGTACCCAGATCCGCTGGTGACCGGTCAGTGGGGCTCACGAGGCCGCCACCTTCGGAGAAACATACTACTTCGTAGGTTGTTTTGGAAGCCGCGACTGGTTAGGCTCAGAGGATGACCCGCAGCGCGACAGTTCCCAGCTATCGCGAACTCGGCCGGTTACCACTCGAACGAGGTCCCTTTGTGGTTCCCGCATCGTTCGAGGACGAGAACGGTCATATGAACGTCACGCACTACTTCACCCTGTGCGGCGACGGAGTCAAGGAGGTCTTCGAACGAATCGGCATCGATGACACATACCGCGCGACTCGCCGACAAGGCTTCTTCGTCGCCGAGCACCATCTCCGCTACTACGCGGAAACGTCGGTCGGCGATCGAGTGTCAGTGCATTCCCGGGTTGTCGAGCGCAGCGACAAGGTCGTGTACTGCCTGATACTCCTGGTCAACAATACGACCGAGCAGATCGCGTGCACCCTCGAGGTCGTAGCGGTCAACGTCGACTTCGACACTCGGCGCGCCACCGCGTTCGCCGCCGACATCGCTGCGGCCATCGACGCCGAATTGGCGATAGCCGCGACCGTCGACTGCCCGGTTCCGCTGTGCCCCGGAATGGGCATCCGCCCGTAGACATACGCGCTGCGACCGAGAACGCCGCCCGGGAACGAGCAGTCGAATGCCTGTCGCGTTCTCGCGATATCCCGCTGTCGAGCGCCACAACCCTCACCCCGGCCCGCACACCGGGGTGATATCAGAGTCACAGCACGATACGCGCGACGGTTTCCGCGATACAGGCCGGCTTTTCCTGGCCCTGTATTTCGATGATTACCTGCGTAACGACCTGTAGATACTGCTCGTGTACATCAACGCTCAGAATCGCCGAGCGAGCGCGGACACGGGAGCCGACCGAGACCGGCCACGGAAAGCGGACCTTGTTCAAGCCGTAGTTGATCCGCATCTCGACGTTGTCGATACGGGATATCTGAGCCGTCAGGTACGGGAGCAAGCTCAACGTCAGGTAGCCGTGCGCGATGGTAGTACCGAACGGACCCCGCGCCGCCCGCTCAGGGTCCACGTGGAGCCATTGGTGGTCGAACGTGGCGTCGGCGAAGTTATCGATGTGCTGCTGGGTGACGGTGAACCAATCGCTGGTCCCGATGGTCTCCCCTTGTGCTGCAACAAGGTCGGCGGCGTTGCCGAAAACACGAGTCATCCGCGGGGTCCACCGGCCACGTAGAGCACCTGTCCCGAGACGAACGCCGAATCCTCACCGGCGAAGAACGAGACCACGTTGGCTACGTCTTCGGGTCGGCCCGGTCGCCCGATCGGAATTTTCACCAGGGCCTTCTCCACCTGCTCATCGAAGGACAGCCCGACCTTCTCCGCGGAAGCACGGGTCATATCGGTCACGACAAACCCGGGAGCAATGGCATTGGCGGTGATGCCGAACCTACCCAGCT
Organism: Nocardia speluncae NBRC 108251; assembly: GCF_001613245.1. GTDB lineage: Bacteria > Actinomycetota > Actinomycetes > Mycobacteriales > Mycobacteriaceae > Nocardia > Nocardia speluncae. The sequence continues at coordinate 778,476 of NZ_BDBZ01000002.1, forward strand.
CCGCGGACAGTGACTTGGTGAAGCCTTGTAGACCTGCTTTCGCTGCCGAGTAATTCACCTGGCCTCGCGAACCCAGCGCGGAAGTACTGGAGATATTGATGATCCTGCCCCACCCGGCCTCGACCATGTAGCGCTGCGCGGCACGGGCCATCAAAAACGACCCGCGCAGGTGGACCCCCAAAACGCTGTCCCATTCGTCCTCCGACATCTTGAACAACAGATTGTCGCGCGTGATGCCCGCATTGTTGACCAGGACTGTCGGGCCGCCCAGCTGATCGGCGATCTGCTCGACGGCGGCGGCGACCTCCTCCGACCGGCTGACATCCGCGCCGGCCACCGCGACCTTTCCCCCCACCGCCTCGATAGATGCCACCGTCGCTGCACACTGGTCGGCGTCGAGATCGACGACACCGACGGCAAAGCCGTCCCGAGCCAGTCGCAGCGCGATTGCCGCGCCGATGCCGCGGGCCGCACCGGTGACGACGGCCGAGCGTGGAATAGATTTCATGAGGTTTCCTTCGATCATGCTCTGGACGCCTGCGGCAATCCCAGCAAGCGTTGGGCGAGAATGTTGCGCTGGATCTGGGCAGAACCTCCGTAGATGCTGCTCGCGCGCCCGTAGAGGTAGCGGTCGAACCACTGGGGGCGACTGCCGGCATCGATATCGGTATCGGCCAGCAGACTCGAGGCCGCGTTCATCAGGCGCTGCTCGACCTCGGTCATCAGTAACTTGTCGATCGAACATTCGGGTCCGGGCCGAGCCGTCGAGATACGGTCGCTCAAGCGGCGCAGGCAGTGCATCCTGAGCACCTCGACTCCAGCGGCCGCTGCCCCGAGTTCACGCAGTACAGCGCGGTCCGGTGATGATGACTGCGCCTTCACGATGCCGGCCAGTTCGGAGATATACCGCGCGAACTTCGACAGGTATCCGGTGTCGACCGCACCGCGTTCATAGTTGACGACATCCATTGCGATGCGCCATCCCTCGTTCGGCCGGCCGAGTAGGTTCGCGGCAGGAATCCGTACGTCGTCGAAATGGATCTCGGCGAACTCTTCATCGCCGTTCGCCAAGACGATCGGCCGCACTGTCACACCGGACGACGTCAATGGCACGATGAACGCCGAAATTCCTTGGTGACGAACCGCATCGGGGTCGGTGCGCGCGAGGAGGAGACAGTAGTCGGCATACCCGCCATAGCTGGTCCATATCTTCTGACCGGAGATCACCCACTCGTCCCCCCGGCGAGTCGCGGTGGTCCGCAGTGCCGCGAGATCGGAACCTGCCGACGGCTCCGAGAACCCCTGGCACCATATTTCTTCGACGGCCAGCAGCGGTCGGAGGTACCGTTCTTGCTGTTCCGGGGTTCCATAGGCGTACAGCGGTCGGCCAAGGTGTCCCAAAGGGAGCAGAGTCGGCGCGTTGGCCCTGCCGAGCTCATCACTCAGGATCGCTTCTTCCATGAGTCCGAGCCCCTGCCCTCCCACGTTCTTCGGGTACGACAAGGCCACCCATCCGTCTCGATAGAGACGCTGCTGGAACTCCCGCATGAACGGCCACCGTTCGGCAAGCACCGCGGGCTCGGGTTCGGCCGCAACGTTGTCCGCGAGCCAGGCGCGTAGCCGGCTACGGAACTCAGCTTCTGCTGGAGTGTCGTACAGATCCATAAGGTAGGTGTCCTCAAACGGTTTCGAGAGCGCGATCGGCGAGCAGCAGCAGCGGCGCATCACTGCCACCGAAAGCCGAGTGGAAAAGGTGGGCACTGCGCAGCCTGAAGTGGGCGCTGTGCTCCTGGGTCACTCCGATGCCACCGAGAATCTGGATGGCTGTTTCGCAGACTTCTACGGCCGCCGATCCGGCATAGAACTTCGCAGCGGATGCCAACCGCTCCACTTCGTCGATCGGGGCGTGGTCGACCGCCCACGACGCCCCATAGGTGATGGAGCGAGACGACTCCACCCGGAAGAGCATTTCCGCGCACAGATGCTGGATCGACTGGAACGAGCCGATCGGATGGCCGTACTGCTCGCGCTGCCGGGCATAGTCCACAGCCTGCTTCAATGCGCCGTCGGCAAGCCCCAGAAGGAATGCCGCGGCACCGACCCACGCCGCAGCCCACGCCCTGCGGTCCCCGTCATCGGTGGCAACCACTGCGGGAATCGGCTGGACGCGACTCAGCGGATGCAATGGATCGATGCCCTCGAACGGAACCGCTCCGGAAAGCTCGTGCGCGGCGGCCACGCCGTCCGACGAGAGCGCGACACCACGAGCACCGGCGCTCCAGTCGAACGCGATCGTTGCCGTGCCTTCCGGCACTTCGAGTGTGGAACCCAACAACACAGAGTGGGCCTCCCCCGCCGCCAGCCGGGCCAGATCGGCCGCCGGGCCCCCGGCGAACCGAAGCAGGCTCGCTGCCGCGATAGCCGTTCCGACATAGGGCACGGGGGCGATGTGGCGGCCGAGCACCTCGGCTACCAGGCAGGCATCAAGAACCGAACCGCCCCCACCACCGTATTCCTCCGGAATGAGCAAACCCACCAAATCGAGCTCCACCAGTGTCTTCCACACCGCAGCACGTAACGCTGTGCCGCCTGTGAGCAGATCTGGAACCGAGGGGTTGGAGAACAGCTGCGCACTGATCTCTTCGGTTGTCCGCTGAAGGAGGACTTGGTCCTCAGAGAGTGCAAAGTGCATGGAATGACCTCCTCCCAGAAACATACTACTGCGTAGGTTGCACCGTCAAGGACGAGCGGCCGACGAGCGACACCCTCACGCAGACCTCGAATCGAGACCAGAAGCCCTGCCGGCCATCCACATCACAGACGGCGGGCAGCGGCGCCACGTGGCCTTGACCCACTAAAACCTACGCAGTAGTTTGCTGATGTTCCCGAATTGCCCCCGAGGGGAGGCACCGGATCTTCACATATTCGCGGCACCCACACGTCGAACGAACATAGCCCCCGGCATCAGATCACTGCGCGAAGCCCGAACGGGCACCACCTATTCGCCGCAACCACGCAGGCTTTCGACCGAGCCGATCGAGTCCACCGATTCATGCCCGATCCGTCGCGTCGATCGACGGCTCCGCCCCACGAGCAGCCACTTGCTCGCTCCCGTGTCGACAGATTCGGCCGACCCTGCCGTTTCGGCGCCCAACACGCCCGGCCTGCGCACCACGCACTACCCCGAGAAGTATCCGATACACAGAACGGAACAGCCGATGTCCACAGTATCGATCGAATATGCAGACAAAATCGCCGTCATCACCATCAATCGACCACGTGAACGCAATGCGGTCGATCTGGAAGTGGCTCACGGCATCGCCGCCGCCATGGACGAATTCGAATCCCGTAAAGACGCGAGCGTCGCCATTCTCACAGGAGCCGGCGGAACATTCTGCGCGGGACTGGACCTCAAGGCGTTCACCCGCGGCGAGGTCCCGATCCTGCCCGGAAGGGGCTTCGGCGGGCTCACCGAGAGTCCGCCGGCAAAGCCGTTGATCGCAGCGGTTGAGGGCTGGGCCCTGGCCGGAGGGTTCGAACTCGCCCTGACCGCCGATTTGATCGTCGCAGCGCGAGACGCGAAGTTCGGCCTTCCCGAGGTAAAACGCGGTCTGGTCGCGGGAGCAGGCGGCTTGTTGCGACTCCCGAAAGTGGTGCCGTACCACCTTGCCATGCAATTGGCCCTCACCGGCGAACCCCTGTCGGCGGCCACCGCTCACGCCCACGGCATGGTCACCACCCTGACCGAACCAGGACGAGCCCTGGCGGCAGCCGAAGAGCTGGCCGCAAGAATAGCGGCCAACGGACCGCTCGCCATTCGCACCAGCAAGCAGATCGTCTCGATGTCGGTCGAATACAGCAGCGCGGACGCATTCGCCGCACAGAAAAAATTTGTCGACCCTGTACTCACCTCCGCCGACGCCATGGAGGGTGCCAGGGCATTTGCCGAGAAACGCAGTCCCACCTGGACCGGCGAATAGCCGGACCGGATCGATACCGCACACTCCAGGACGGGGACGGCAAGACCGGCCTATCGCCCCGAAGAGCGACAGATGAAAAGCCACGTTGATGCCTCGTCCGCCCAGAATCGGCGTGGGCAGTGCACGCTATGCGACGCGGCCCGCCGTCCCGGTACGCTTATCCCGCCCTCAGCCGCACCGGCAACCGGCGACCCCCTCCATGGATGGAGCCCGGTCAGGAACCGGTAACACGGAGCGGAACGACCAGCGTACAACCGATGACATTCGTCTGAGTAGGATGTAGGTGTGACGGAGGGATTTGGCAACGGCCGGATCAGCAAATTGGATCCGAAGAAGCGGGCGAGTGCTCACGAGATCCTCGACGCTGCGGCACTGGCATTCTCGGAGAGAGGGTACGCGGCCACCTCGATCGACGATGTGGCCGATGTACTGGGTTGCACGAAAGGTCGGATCTACCACTATTTCCGAACCAAAGGTGACCTGTTCATCGGCATCCACCACCAAGCGCTCGAATGGGCCCTGGAGGCGGTGGGCCCTGCGGCCGAACGCGATGACATCGGCCCGGAGGAGAAGCTGCGGGAGATGGTGCACCAGCACGCAATGCACCTCATGAACCGAGCGAGCTATATGGGGCCGGCGCAGATGCACATCGAAGTCGGGTTGGCTGCCGAAGGACGACACAAGGACAATGCGGTAGCTCGAATCTTCGAGATGCGGCAGACGTTCGAGTCCTACTACGTGAAGGTGATGGAGGACGGCGTCGAGGGTCAGGTGTTCCGTGATGCCGACATCAATCTGCTCGTAAAAGCGACACTCGGCATAGTGAACTGGATGCACGTGTGGTTCCAGCCGGACGGTCCGGCCGATTCCGCAGACGAGCGTCATCGAATCGCCGGAGAAATCGCCCAATACGCTGTGCGCGCGGTGCTGGCGTAATCGCGGGGCGTCGAAGCGCAACAACCATGCCCGGATGCAGCTCCGGGTCGAGGGCCGAGCCGTGGGCGCACGGCAGAATATTCCGGATCACCAGCGATTGCTCGCGCTCGCCGACCGCGCCTGCTCCGCCCTCACCCTGCCGCTCTATCGCGCCGGGGTCGAGACCGAGGCCTATGCCGCGCTCTACCGGATCCTGGTGCCGCTGGAACCCGAGCATCGTTGCGATGCTCGACCTTGTCACCGCCGAACAAGGCGGCGCGCTGCTCCGCTAGCGAGAACCCGCGTCGTCTATCCCTGGTCGCCCGCATTGGTGTTCCCCGCGCCCTCCACCGTCGAGAGCGCCTACGGTGTCGCTGCGTACGGCTTGCCACTCGTGGCCGTGGAGCCTCGACGCGAGAAGGTCAGGCCTATCAGGGCAGGCGGGGAGCCGACCCACCTGTGCGCAGACCACCGCCCACCAATGCCTCACCGGAGACGATCCCCGCGCGATAGACACCGGAAAACGGGGGTACGAAGCGGTCGATCACGGCCTTACCTCCCGAACAGTCGGACGACAAAGAAATACGCCCTGAAATGGATATATCAGGGCGTATTCGAGTGGTCCCAGCTGGTTTCGAACCAGCGACCTTCCGCGTGTGAGGCGGACGCTCTCCCGCTGAGCTATGGGACCGAGGCTATTCGCTCGGCGGCGTCTTCCTCACCATCCGAACGAGATGGAACCTTAACATGCACCACCCACCCGCCGCCAAATCACCCCCATGTCATTCACTTCGGTGACACACGCTCCTCGGCCGGATCTGTAGGACACTGGGCCTCCCATCGGCTGTATCCACAATCCACTCCCCGCCGGCCTCCGAACACGTGAATGACAACCGTGTCATTCACACTCCCCTACCAGGCGATTTGTAGGTTTCGGCGTACGTCGGCTAATGTTCTGTCTCGCACCACGGAGGACAGCGAGCCACCGAGGATGCAAATGCGGATGTAGCGCAGCTGGTAGCGCATCACCTTGCCAAGGTGAGGGTCGCGGGTTCGAATCCCGTCATCCGCTCGAGAGGTAGGGCCAGGCGCATAGAAAATGCCTTCCTCCCTTTGCGCGGTGGAGTGGCCGAGTGGTGAGGCAACGGCCTGCAAAGCCGTGCACACGGGTTCGATTCCCGTCTCCACCTCGCGCGATTAGCTCAGCGGGAGAGCGCTTCCCTGACACGGAAGAGGTCACTGGTTCAATCCCAGTATCGCGCACCATCGCATCACCAGGTCAAAGGCACTTTCGAGACTATCGAAAGTGCCTTTTCTGCTATCCGGGCCGGCCTACGGAGCATAGCGGAGGATACCGGCGAGCTGCGCGCCCTCAGGGAGGTCGGCCGCGCGTACGGCGAGCACATCACCACCGGTCAGCAGCACACGACGGCTGATCTCGTCCAGGACCCCGGGGGATTCCGCGGCCGCGGAATCGCCGAATGTGACCGCGCCGTCGGCGGTTACCGTTCCGGGGACCGAGGCATCGATATCTACCAGCAGGGTGTCGACGGCTCCGGCGGAGGCCGCCCGCGCCAGATCGGACACATCGGTGGCGGCCCGGCCCTCGCCACGCCGGATTTCGACCAAATCCACGAGGTCGGCCAGTTGAGCGGCGTAGTAGCGGTCCAGGACTTCCCGCGAGCGGGCGGCCAGCTCGTGGTCGGACGTATGTTCCGGGTTTCCGGGGATGCTCTCGTCGAGCAGACGGTCGTAGCTGTTCACGGAGCGGAACAGGGCATTGATGGGTTCGGTGGCGGCCAGGATCAACGGGGTGTCGCGACCGGTGAGCAGATCGCGCAGTTCGGTGTCCACGGCGCGGGCGAATTGCCGCGCTCGCATCTTGCGGCCTTCGTCTCCTTGGACGCGGCGCTTCGGGGCGCGATCGCCGAGGCTCGCCTTGCCGGCATGGTCGGCGGCGCTGGTCGGCATGCCGGGGACCGGCACCGTACGGGCGGGACGGTCGGCACTCACCTCGACCAGCCGGACACCGCCCTCGGCCAAGGCGAGGACGAAGGCGGCCTGCGGAAAAGTCACCGCCCGCAGCAGCGGCTTCAGTTCGAAGCGGCTGCCGACGGTCTCCGAGGCATTCAACTGATTCGGAACCCGATAGCTGCGGATACGGGTGGGCGTCGCGAGCACCACCAGCGTGCGCGACTGGAAACGCCAGAACGCAGCGTCGTCGATATGGGCGTCGAATTCTTCTTCCAGCGCCATGCGAGCCTCGGGATCGGTGACCCGATCGAGCGCTCGCCGCACCTGGTTCCAGAAGGCGATCCGGTTGCGGTCCGGGTCGGCGGTATCGGACTCGGTGGGTGTGTAGATGGAAACGCAGACGGTGTCGGTGACACCGGCGAGGGCCTTGATCTCACTGCGGGTCGGGATATCGGTATGCAGCACGAGCGCCTCCACATCGGACGGTCGGAACGGCACGCCGCCGCCCGTGGAGTGAATCCGAAGTCCGGTGGCGGACGGCGTCCGGTGCGGACGGCCGCTGCGGGAGCGTCGCCCGGATCGGTCCTCTATCAGCATCTTCTCGGCAAACCCCATTAGATCACACGGCAACGGCGGTGACCTGATCTGCGACGGTAAGCCGATACATGCGCTGCCGGCATTGCGTGGCTGCGCCGGGTCCTGTCGGTACCCGCCGTTAAGCTTGCCCACACGAACTCGAGCCGGCCGGTGAACCGGAGTCCCGAAGGGGTGTTGTGCAAGCGGAGCCAGTGCGTGCCGATGTATCCGGGAAGGCGGGCAACGACGTGGCGGACTTTCCCGATGATCTGCGGGATCACCTTTCCTTCGAACTGGAGGAGTGCGCACATGCCCTCGGAGAGCTGGTCGACGATTACGGGGTCGATCGGGAACGCGCCGCCGCCATCCTGCGGTACCGGCTCGGGATCGCCGGGGAACGGCCCGAAACACTGACGCGGATCGGGGCCCGGTTCGATTTCTCCCGGGATCGGGCCCGCCAGTTGCACACCAAGGCAGCAGGCGAACTACTGCGGCATACCGCGCGCTCGGGACGGCTGCCCGTTCCGGAGTACGCCCGGCGCTACCCCGTAGGGACCCGGGATTCGGTGCTGACACGGGCGCTGCTGGCCGAAACCTACGCCACCGATGGTGATATCGCCGTGAACGATCTCGCGTACCTCAAATTGCGGCTGGCGGGCCACGACGCGACCGACGCGAAACGGGTGGCGGGGTATGTCACCCAGCGCATCGTGGGCTGGCGTAAGAAAACCAACCATCTGCTGTCACGACTGCGCGAGACCGGTCCGCCCGCCGGGCCGCCCGCGCCGTGGCCGCACCGGATCGATTGGCCCGCCCGGTCGGGGTCGCCGGCCGCCCTGCCGACCTCCGCGGCGCGCGCCTTCGATCTCGACGACGACGGGCGCGGACGGTTCTACCTGCACAAACCAGGTCGCGATATCGGCTTCGACTCCGGACTGGAAGCGCGCCTGATGCGGCTACTCGACACCGACGACCGAATCCGCACATTCCAGGAATATCCCGAAGCCGTCGGATACCGGGTCGACGGCGAAGAGCACGTGCATTTCCCGACCCTGGTGACCGAACTCGCCGACGGCCGCAGGGTGCTCATCGACGTGCAGCCCTTGGGACATATCGGCTTCCACGTGAACCGGATGAAGGCACGCACCGCCCGGGAATGGGCGCACGAGAACGGCTGGGGCTGGCTGCTGTGGACCGGCAGCACGGTGGGGGAACCGGAACTCGCCACACATCCGGTATCCGCAGCGGTCCGCGACCGATTGACCGAGCTACTCGCCGACGGGCCGGTGCGCCGGGACGCACTGCGGCAACTGCGGGCCGACGGGCTCGAACCACTCGACCTCGTGGCGCTCACCGTCCGTCACGAATGGCGGTGGGAGCGCGCACCGTTTCAGCTGTCGGCCGCGAATCAGCCGCACCCGGAAGCTCCCGCACCGGTCAAGGTTTGATGAATATGGTCGCCGCGATGAAGGTGGCCAGCAGCAGCATCACGAAAACCGTCACCACCTGCCAGTTGTCGATGGTTTTGTGTAGCCGGCGGATGGTGTCCTCCAGCGCGCGGTGCACCCGCTCCTGATCGGCGATCCGCCGCCCCACCGCAGCCACCGACTCGGCCTGCTCACGGGCCTTCGCCGCGGTGCGCTCGACCCTGGCCTGCGCGCGATCGACCTGCTGTTTCTTCTCCCGCACCACCTGCCGGGAAACGGCCAGCGCGGTGCGCTGGTGGATCAGCTCCTGCCGCTGCTGTTCGAGCAGCAGCGACTGTGTGCGAGTGTGCTTTTCCCAGTCGGTCACTGCCGCCCATCCCTTCCTCAAATGATCGCGGTAACCCCACGCGACCTCACCCGCCACCCACTCACGCAGGAACTCACGCAGTTCGTACGGGCGCTCCCCCGGCACCACCGAACCCTCGGATCCCAGCTCGAGCATCCCGCTCGCCGCGCGATACTCACACGACTCCGGCGCTAGATCGGCGATACCGAGCGCAGGCAGCTGCGCCACCCAGAAACCCGGTGCGCACAGCCACAGCACCCCGGCGTACCCGAGGGCTTTCAACTGGTCCGTGTGCTGCTGTGCGAGCTCCTGAGTCAGTGGCCCGGAACGCACCTCGATCGCGAACAGCTCGGTGCCGCGCCGCCACCACACATCGACGGTCAGCGGTCCGCACGGCCGGTCGACCACCGCCTCATCCGCTCCGAAAGCGAGCAGCCGGGCGGCCAGCCAATACTTCAGGCGCTGGGTATTCCACTGGGCTTCGACGCAACGTCCGCAGCGGCAGCCGTAACCGGGTGCGGTGTTGTCCTCGGCCGCCTCTCCCTGCCCCGGGCCGTCCGGAATCCCCAGGTCGGACAGCATTGTCCGGCGCCCACACCGTATATCCGTTCGCCGCTTCGTCTGCATGCGACCACCCATCTAACCCGTCCCACCGCACCGGCCCGACCACCACACCGGCACTTCCCAGAGTGCGCCACAACTGCCGGTCAGCGCCAGGTTTCTGCCCAGCAGTTACCCAAGTGGGACCCGCCGAACCTTGTCGGCACGCGCTGTCCCGGTCACCGGATCACCGGACCTCAGAACGGTGCGGATCAACGTGCGCAGCCAGGCGTGCGCCGGATCCGGTGTATTGCGCGGATGCCAAGCCAGCGAGATCGTCATTTCCGGCAGCGGCAGCGGGATCTCGAAGGCACACAGCCCCAATGCGGGCAGTGTCGTGTTCGCGACAAGGGCCGGCGCCGGGCAGACCACCGCACCGGACCGCACGGCCAGCAGCGCGGTGGTGAGATCCGGCACGGTCGCCACCACTCTGCGGGTGCGGCCGTGCAAGGCAAGGCGATCGTCGATCACGCCACGGGCGATTCCGCGCGGCGAGATACTGATATGGGCGGCCGCGGCATAGGCGGCGACAGTGACCCGGTCCGCGACCAATGGATGGCCCGGAGTGGCGACACCGATCAGCCGGTCGCCGCGGACACGTTCCACCCGGGTCTGCGGGTCGGCCGGGTCGATCACGCCGACTTCGACATCGAAACGGCCGTCCCGCAGCGCACTCGCAGCCCCGGCCGCATCGGCCGGAACGAAACGGAGCGTGACGCCCGGTGCCTGCGCTCTGACCGCTGTCAGCAGCTGTCCGGCAAGTTCGGGTAGCACCGCATCGTCCACATGCAGCGCGAACCCGCGGACCAGGGCCGTGGGATCGACGGTATCCGGTTTCGCCAGCAGCGCCCGGCCCTGTTCGACCAGCGCGCTCACCTCGAACCTCAGCTCGAGGGCGCGAGATGTCGGCACGAGTTCGCGGCCGGCCCGCACCAGCAACGGGTCGCCGTAGACCCTTCGCAACCGGGCCAGCGTGCGGCTCATGGCGGGCGGTGAGGTGTTGAGCCGTTCGGCGGCGCGGGTGACGCTGTTCGTTTCGAGCAGCGCGTGTAACGCCACCAGCAGGTTCAGGTCGAGATCGGCCACGCCGCGGGTCAGCTTCGCGGGCCGGTACCCGGGGACGGCGCGGCGGTATCCGCTGCGTCCCCGGATTTCGGCTCCACGGATTGTGTGCCGGGCCCAACTGATCCGGCCGGCGCAGCCGATTCGGTGGCGGCCGTCGGTCCGGCGGCCACAGTCGGCTCGTCGGCAACTGGAGCGGCGGGTGCCGACTCGGCCGGGGCCGTATCCCCCTCCGCCTCGCCGGCGTCCGGCTCCATTGCCTGCGTGCCGGACGTGATCGTTCTCTCGGCGGCAGCGTCCGCTGCGGCCGAGGTGGTCACTCGGTCCGCCGGGCCGGGATCCACGGCAGTCTCCGGTGCGGCCAGTGCTCCCCCCTCAGACAGCTGTGTTTCCGCCTCGGCTGGTCCGGTTGTCGCCGCCCCGTCCTGTCCGGTCGGACGCGAAGTGTTGTTCGCACGCCCATCCCTTGCTGGTCCGGCTACCACCGGTCCGCGGGTTTCCTGGCTCGTTCCGGCCGGTGGCCGGGTGTCGCCCGGCAATGTCGGTTCGGCGGTTTCCGAGGCGAGCCCTGTGGACTGCCCTGTCGGGCCGGGTACCGGGCTCCGGTACGCGGTGTCCTGTTCCGGAGGGGATTGTTCAGCGCCGGAAGTGGTCTCCTGTGGCTCGGGCATACGCCCCGCGGAGTCGGCAGGCCGGGACGACGAATCGCCGGTGGCCTCCGCAGGTTGTGGCGTCGGCGAAATACCTCCGGCGGACGCGTTGCCGACAGCATCGAGAGCCTGCGCCGGGCGCGATTCCGCCGCGGCGAGAGACTGCGCGGTACGCATATCGATCCGCACCGTCGGACTGTTGGAGCGGGCGGCGATTCCAGCGGCGCGCTGTTCGGCGGCTGTCCGGCGGTCGGTTTCCGCAGCGACAGGCTGAGCGGGCGCGGACGGCACCACACGCGAGGACCGAGGCGCTACGGCCGGCGGATGAGCAGCCACTCCGGCAGGCCGGGGTGCTATCGCGGGCACGGGTGTCGCCGGGACGAACTGAGAGGGTGTGGGTATCGGTTCCCGGGATGCCCCGGGCGCGGTGGCCGGGTGGACCCCGGGAACCGGCCGGGTGCGGGCGGTGGGGTCGACGGCGGGCAAGGTGGTCGTCCGGACCGCGCTCGCGGCAACCGCCTCCGGGATCCGGACAGTCGGCGATTCGGCGGAAGCCGCAGGGGCCTGGGGTCGCGGGGGTTGCACTCCGGCCGGCGGTTGAGCGGCCGCGTCGGGCCGGGGCGCCCCGGTGGGTGCGCCAGGAGCTTCGGCAGCACCGTGCGGAGCAGCCTGCGCAGCGCCCATGAGCGGGGCGGTGGCCGGATGAGCCGCGACCGGTTCCGCGACGGCGGGGGCGATCGCCTCCATACCGTGGCCGCGTTTGCGGCGCGACACCACCCGATAGTCACCCGGCCGCACCGGCCGCAACCACTGCGCGGTGCGCGCGGCGAACGGCAACCGGACCCCGATATCACCCAGCAGTTCGTCGATATCGCGGATTGCGTCCGGGGTGATCGTGCCGTGCGCATGCCTGCCACCGGTGTGCTGGTCCAGCCAGCGTAACCGGGTATCGATACGTTCGCTCATGGTCTCGACCGGTGGTAGTGCCAGATTCCCGCTGAGCAGGGCCGCAGTCCAGTGCGCGCCCATTTCCGCGCTCGCCGCGCTGAGCAGCGAGGTGTTGTAACCGGCGAAGGTCAGATGTGGGACATCCAGTGGCAGGATCTGCCGGTACAACCGGAAATTGCCGTCGTCGTCGGTGAGCTGCCGCTGCACATAGGGCGTCAGGAAAGGGACCCGCTGCTGAAATCCGGTGGCGCAGACGACGATATCGGCCCGGACCCGCTGCCCGCCGGACAGTTCGGCGAACGGCCCGGCCGGCCCCCCGCCGAGCGCGGTCACCTCGGTCTGCCCGCGCACAGTGAGGCGGCCTTGGGTCACCTGTTCGGCGAAACCCTCCGTGGCGAAGCCGAACGCGGCGTCATAGGCCTGTTCGAACCGCCTGTCCGGGACGAGCCCGAGCTCGGCGGCGCCGGAGCGCTGCGCTACCAGCGCTTCGATCAAATCGAGATTGCTCTCCCGGAAGGATCGCGCCGGTCCGTGCAGCAGGCGTTCGATCCGGCCGGGTTCGGGGTGGCCGAAATGCGCGGCACCGGTGCGGGTGAGCAGGATCCGTTCGGCATCGATACCGGTGGCGAGACGCCGCGGCATTTTCCACAGCAGCCGGCGCGCCACCATCGTCGTATCCGCGGCGACCTTGCTGATCTCGGTCGCGAGATCGGCGGCGGCGGCGCCGTAGCCGACCACCACCACGGCCCTGTCGCGTACCGCCTCCACATCGAGGAACTGAGTGGAGTGCCCGAGCTGCCCCCCGGCGCGGGCGAAGGCGGTCGCGCCCGCGAAGTCCGGGACCTCGGGTTCGCAGAACACACCGTTCGCGATGATCAGGTGATCGCAGGAAGTGCGGTGCACTCCGTCGGCGTCGCGTATCTCGAGCAGCCAGCCGCCGTCGACCGGATCCGCGGCCACGACCTCGGTACGCAGGCGTAACCGGTCGGTCAGGCCGAAGGCACGCACATAGCTCGACAGGTACTCCTGCATCCGTGCGCCGTCGAGCACCCGTGGGTAGTCGGCGGGCATCGGATGGTCGGAGAAGTGGTAGGTGTACTTGGTGCTCTGCGCCCGTAAGCCCGGGTAACGGCGAGTCTCGCTCCACACGCCACCGATATCGGGGGAACGGTCGAACACTTCGACCGCAAACCCATCCTCGGTCAGGACCTTTGCGCAGACCAGACCCGCGATACCCGCACCGACGATTGCGATGCGGTTCCCGCTCCTCATGGGCGAGAGATTACGTCGGATGCGTCCGGCAGCAAAGCCGGAGATCGCATTTCGGCCATCGCCGCAGGTCGCGAGGAGGCGGCGCGACCGATGCCGGAGGCAGTCAGCGGGGCCGGTAGCCGCCGGGCGACCTGCACACATGCCGTTCACCGGGGTTGCTGTGGTCTCATTGAGCTATGACCACTGTCACCGTGGACCGGGCCGGACTGTGGGACGCCGAAGCACTCAGCGATGTCGCTGCTGCGACCTTCCCGCTCGCCTGCCCGCCGGGCACCGATCCCGACGATATCGGCGTGTTCGTCGCGGGTGTGCTATCCGGGGAACGGTTCGGCGAATACCTGTCCGACCCGGCCCGGACAGTGCTCAAAGCAGTCGCCGACGACGAGATCGTGGGGTACGCCATCCTGAACGGGGGCACGCCGGACGATCCCGTGGTGGCGGCGGCGATAGCTCTCGACCCGGTGCTGGAGATCAGCAAGATGTATGTCCTGCCGGGCCACCACGGCGCGGGGGTGTCCGCCGCGCTCATGCGGGCGGCGCTGGGACGTGCCCGCGGTGCGGACTACGCCGGTGTCTGGTTGGGCGTGAACCAGCAGAACCTGCGCGCGCAACGTTTCTACGCCAAGTACGGGTTCGAGCAGGTGGGTACCAGAACGTTCACTGTCGGCCGTCAGGTGCATCACGATTACGTGCTGCGCCTGGTGTTCTGACCGCGGCGGTCTCAGGCGAGCATGCGCGCCTTCAGAGCGTCGAGCTCGGCGGCGCGCAAACCCAGGCCCTCGCTGACGTAGCGGTCGAAACTGCCGTAGCTGCGCTGAACCTGGTCGAAGGCCGAATCGAGCCATTCCTGCTCGACTCCGGCCAGCCCGTCACCGGGCGCGGCATGGCGGTAATGATTCGACAGCAGGAAATCCGCGGTGACGGTATCGCGGTCCACGCCGAGAACGGTGAGCAGTACTGCCGCAACCCAGCCGGTCCGGTCCTTGCCCGCGGTGCAGTGGAACAGAACGGCCCCACCCCGGGGATCACTGCCGGTCTCGACAATATCCCGGAGCACCGCTGCCACTGCCTGGTTCGCGCCCGGCGCGGTGATGAAAGCCCGGTACAGATCGGTCCCGCCGACCAGGGTCGACATGAGTTCCGGCAGCGGGGCGGCGCCGATCACGTCGTACCAGTTGACCTGGGCACCCGCCGGAATCCGGTCGGGGCCGAGGGCGCGCTCGTACACCGTGCGCAGATCGTCGACCTCCCGGACGCCCAGCCTGGTCAGTTCGGCCAGATCCGCCGGAGTGAGATCAGTCAGCTGATCGGAGCGGAAGGCGATTCCGGTGCGGACGGTCCGGCCCGCGGCGGTGCGGTATCCGCCCACGTCGCGGGCGTTCGGAGCGCCGGTCAGATGCAGCGACCGATCCGCGTCGAGCGATTCGGCGGCGGCCGGTGGATCGGCGAGGCCCACCGCCGTCGCGGGGCCGAACGCGACCAGCAGGCCCGCGAGTACCGCGGCCGGTACACGCGCGCAACGATGAACGACGGCCATGGCCGGACTCCCCTCGATTCGACGGCATCCCCGAGGGGCGCCCGGTTCAGCAAACCAACCGGGGGCCATGAGGTCAACCACGAAACGGCGTGGCGCCGCGCGTCCCGGATGACGGCGGGGCACGAGCCGGGCCGGGCCGTCATCCGGTGACGGTCAGGCCGCGACCTCGAACCGGGACAGCGCCAGCAGCCGGGAGATCGCGCGCAGGTATTTCTTGCGGTACCCGCCGTCCAGCATCTCCTGGGAAAAGATCTCGTCGAGTTTCGCCCCGGATACGGTGACGGGCGTACCGGCGTCGTAGAGCCGGTCGGCCAGTACCACCAGGCGCAGCGCGACTGCTTGGTCGGTCACCGGATGCACGCCGGAGATCAACACCGCGGCCACCCCGTCGATGAGTGCACCGTACTTGGACGGATGCAGGGTGCTGAGATGTTGCAGCAGGGCGTCGAAATCGTCGAGGGAAGCACCGGGCGTCGACGCTGCGCGATCCACCAGTTGTTCCGGACTACTCGGTTCTGGAGCGGGCGGCAGATCGCGATGGCGGTAATCGGGGCCGTTCACCCGGGCCGTATCGAAGATCGAGCCCAGCTTTTTGATCTCGCGCAGGAAATCCTGGGCGGCGAAGCGACCTTCCCCGAGCTGTCCGGGCAGAGTGTTGGAGGTGGCCGCGATAGAGACGCCGACCGCGGAGAGCTCGGTGAGCAGCCGGGAAACCAGCATCGTATCGCCGGGATCGTCCAGTTCGAACTCATCGATGCACAGGACACTGTTGGCCGACAGCCGCTCCACCGCATTGGTGAAACCGAGCGCCCCCACGAGGTTGGTGAGCTCGCCGAAGGTACCGAACGATCTCGGCGCCGGTGCGCTGTGGAAGATCGAGGCCAGCAGGTGGGTTTTACCGACACCGAACCCCCCGTCCAGATACAGGCCCGCACCCTGGGCCGGCTTCTTCTTGCCGAACAGCGTTTTCTTGTGCGTGGCCTTGTGGATGGCGGCGACCTTGCCGGCGAATGCGCGTCCCGCGGCCACCGCCGCGGCCTGGCTCGGCTCGTTCGGGTCGGGAATGTAGGTGTCGAAACCGACCTCGTCGAACATGGGCGGGGGCACCATCTGAGCGACCAACTGGTCGGCGGGGACCTCCGGGCGGCGGTCGACGAGGCGTTCTTGCATGAATGCAGCCTAATGACGTGATAAGAGCTGTTGTTATGCAGCGTAGCCCCGATGCGATCCAGCTCACAGACCTCGACAACGAGGCCCTGACCGATCTGTACGCCTATCCGGCCGAACCGGAACGGAGTTGGCTACGCGTCAATTTCGTAGCCAGTATCGACGGTGCCGTGACCGGGACAGGCGGGGTCTCGGAATTCCTCGGCACACCGGCCGACAAACGGGTGTTCCATCTGCTGCGCGAACTCGCCGAGGTGGTACTCGTCGGTGCGGGTACCGTCCGCGCCGAGAACTACGGCGGCGCCCAGACCGACCCGCGCTTCCGCCGCGACCTGTATCTCCGGGGCGTGGGCGGCCATCCGGACGGCACCCCGCCGCCGATCGCGATCGTCACCGCATCCGCCGCGCTGGATCCGGCACACCGGGTGATCACCACTGCCCGCACCCCGACGCTGATCCTGACCACCGCCGCCGCACCGTCCGCCTGGAAGCGGGCGCTCGCGGATGCGGGCGCGGAGGTACTCGAGGTCGGGGACCGGCTCATCGAGCCGCACGCTCTGCCGGCCGCACTCGCCGCCCGCGGGCTACGGCGCGTCCTGTGCGAGGGCGGGCCGCAGTTGTTCGGCGCGCTGGCGGGAGCAGGAACCGTCGATGAACTCTGCCTGACGACCGCACCGCTGCTCATCGGCGGCGGGGCACGGCGGATTGCGGTGTCGCACGAGGAATTCGCTCGCCGGATGACCCCGGCGCATGTGCTGTTCGACACCGACGGAACCGTCCTCACCCGCTGGGTCCGGGCGTGATCCCGGGGCCGCGGCCGATCCGCCCCACACTCGGGGATTTCGCCGGCGGGAGGCGAGCGACAGGACTGCCCGCCCGCGGGTGGTGTGTCCCGCGCAGGCGACCCCGGAGCAGACCTGGCAGGCTGTAACGCATGCGCTGGACTCGGGCAGTGGTGCCGGCCTCGGCACTCTTGATCATGATCGCCGGATGCGGCGCCGGACCTTCGGACCGTCCGCATGTCGCCGTCGAACGTCCGCCGGTGCCAGGCGATTCCGTCCCCTCGGCCGAGGTTCCGCCGCCACCCGCGGCAGAGGTTCCGAAAAACGAGCTGGCCTGGCGCGACTGCACCCGGGAGACATTCGACGAGCTCGGCCTGGGCCCAGGGCCCACCGGTCTGGTGCTGGAATGCGCGGATTTCTCCACGCCGATCGACACCGCGGGCACGGTACGCGGCAACTTCCGTGCCGGTGCGCTGCGCGCACGCCTCCCGCAGACCCCCGCCGACGCGCCCCCACTGGTCCTGACCTCCGGCGTGGACCGCTCATCCACCGCAACCCTCGCGGGTATGGTCACCGGGCCCGCCGGGGCGCTGCTGGCCGCCCGGCCTGTGGTCGCGGTGGACCGCCGCGGAATCGGCAGCTCCCAGGCAATCGACTGCTTGCCCGACGAGATCCGCTCGGGTCTACAGGACAACGCGCAATTCGCGCCGGGCGGCGACCCGGTGGCCGCTATGGTCGACCTGTCCCGGAACGGGACCATCGCGTGCCGGGATTTCCTGCAGCCCTACGACAGCACCTTCGATGCCGCGCACGCCGCCGACGATATCGAACAGCTGCGCCGGGAATGGAATGTCGAGCACATCGCGCTCCTGGGCACGGGCAGCGGCGCCCAAGTCGGCCTCGAGTACGGGCGCAAATACGGTGAGCGGCTGGCCCGGCTGGTCCTCGACTCCCCCGCCCCTGTCGGCGTGGACGCCGTCACCCGCACCGAAACCGCGGTGCAGGGCGCGGAAGCGGCATTGAGCGCATTTGCGCAACAGTGCGCCGGGATCGTCTGTTCGCTCGGTCCCGACCCGCGAGCGAAGGTGACCGAACTGGTCGGCAAGGCCGCCGCCGGACAGCTCGGCGACATTTCGGCAAACGCGGTCCGTACAGCGGTGACCGGATTCCTGGGCAGCCCGCGCGCCGACCAGTCGAGCCGGGTCGCCGAACTGGCCGATGCGCTCTCCGCCGCGGACCGCGGTGACCGGGGCCCACTGCAGGCGATCGTCGACCGCCAGGAGACCGCCACCGCAGGCGACGGCCAATTCGTCAACAGCTGTACCGATATGCCGCAGCCGCCGCCCGCGCCCCAGGTGACCGATCTGTCCGGGATCTGGGCCGAGAAGTATCCCGCGTTCGGCCGGTCGGCCGCAGTATCGATGCTGGTCTGCTCGGCGTGGCCGGTAACCGAGGCGCCGCCCGCCCTGAAGGAACTGGAGCTGCCGGTTCTGGTTCTGTCCGGGGTCGGCGACCCGGTCACCGGCGCCGCCCAGGCCTCGGTGACCGGCGCGCTCGGCGCCGCTGGCGCCCGGCACTCGACCATGATCTGGCAGGGCTGGGGTCATCCGGTCAGCGCCCATTCCGGTTGCGCGCAGACAGCTGTCGTCGAGTATCTGAAGAGCGGCGAACTCCCGGGCGACGGAACCGCCTGCCCTGCCTGATACCGGTCCCGGACCGGGGTCCGATGTGCGTCTGACCGGCGCGTCGAGGGTGGGTCCCGGCAACACCACGGCACCGTCCGGTGTACCGTGCCGTGGTGTTCCTTCGACAGCTCGAGCCCCGCACCGCTCGAACCACCGCCGACGTGATCCGGTTCGCGCTCTGGCCGCTGGCGGTCATGACCGTGCTGAACCGGGTGTTCATCAAGGCTGTCAACGGTTTCGTCACCGACGACTACAAGCCCGTTTACCAAGCCTCGCTGGATTTCCTGAACGGGCGTGAGGTCTACACGGCGAATTTCGATTCGGTCGACCCGCACTACCTGTATCCGCCCAGCGGCACCCTGCTGATCGCACCGATCGCGGTGATCGACTACGAGAAGTCCCGCTGGCTGTTCATCCTGCTCAATGCGGTCGCGATCCTCATCGCCTGGTATCTGCTGCTCAAGCTGTTCAACTACACGCTGCGGTCGATTGCCGCACCGGCGCTGCTGCTGGCTATGTTCATGTCCGAGACGGTGATCAACACACTGGTGTTCACCAACGTCAACGGCTGCCTGCTGCTCGCGGAAATCCTCTTCCTGATCCTGTTGCTGCAGAGACGCGATGTCTGGGCCGGTGTGATACTCGGCTTGAGTATGGCGGTCAAACCGACCCTGGCGCCCCTGCTGTTGATAGCTCTGGTGCGCAAACAGTGGACGTTGGTCGCCACAGCGGTGGCAGTCCCCATAGCGCTCACCGGGGTTGCCTGGCCGCTGTCCAAGGATCCTGAGGCGTTCTTCTCTCGAACCACCCCGTATCTGATGGAGACCCGCGACTACTTCAACAGCTCGATCCCCGGCAACGCCGAGTACTACGGGTTGCCGCCGTGGTTGATGTGGGGCATCCGGGGAGCTATGGCGGTACTGGTACTGATCGCGCTGTGGATTCTGTACCGGTACTACCGCAAGGACGAGCTGTTCTTCGTCACGACCGCCTCGGGTCTGCTGCTCACGGCCGAGTTCCTGCTCCTCTCGCTCGGTCAGATGTACTACTCGATGCTGCTGTTCCCGTTCCTCATGTCGGTGGTGCTGCGCAATTCGGTACTGCGCAACTGGCCGGCCTGGCTGGCGATATTCGGGTTCATGTCCTACGACAAATGGCTGTCGGACCGCTGGCCCGATATCGGCCGCAACCTCGAGTACCTGCGGATCACCTTCGGGTGGGGTCTGCTGCTGATCGTCGTGTTCTGCGTACTCGGCGACCGCTACCTGGCCGCGCGCCGGGCGGGACGGCTGCCGCATCTGGACCCGGAGTGGATGGCCACCGCACCCGATTCCCGGGAGACCACCGACGCACCAGCGGTCCCCAGCGGCGACGGCCAGGGCGAACGGCCCGCCGATCCGGCGCCGGTCGCATCCAGGTTCGCCGAACCCCAGAGCGTGCACAGCTGAGTCCGGTACGAGACGTGGTGGCGGGACCGTATTAGCGTGGAGGCATGAGTTCCGACGCGGACGCCACCGATACCACCATGCCCGCCCCGAAAATCCAGCTGACCCCGCAGCAGTGGCGGGCGAAACTGGATCCGACGGAGTACGCGGTGCTCCGGGAAGCCGGCACCGAGCGGCCGTTCACCGGTGAATACACCGACACCACTGCCGAAGGGGTGTACAGCTGCCGAGCCTGCGGTGCCGAACTTTTCCGTAGTTCCGAGAAGTTCGAATCGCACTGCGGCTGGCCGTCGTTCTTCGATCCGGCGGATTCGGACGCAGTGCTGTTGCGTGCCGACGATTCGCTCGGGATGCGCCGTGTCGAAGTGCTGTGCGCCAACTGCCACAGCCACCTCGGACACGTCTTCGAGGGTGAGGGATATCCGACACCCACCGACAAGCGGTACTGCATCAACTCGATCTCGCTTCGGCTGCACCCCTCGACCAGCTGAGCGGAGTGAGCTCCCCCGTTTGCCGATCGGTACGTTACGTAATGACCGCCCGGTTCACATGCCCCTATTTTCCGGGGCCGTACCGGGCGGTCGGTACCGGCCGGTCAGGGCAGCGCGGTGACGAGCTGCTCGATCTCGACCCGCGGTCCGGTGAAGAACGGGGTCTCCTCCCGGACGTGCATTCGTGCTTCGGTCGCCCGTAGATCGCGCATCAGATCGACGATCCGGTGCAGCTCCGGTGCCTCGAACGCGAGAATCCACTCGTAGTCGCCGAGGGCGAAGGAGGCGACGGTATTGGCCCGCACATCGGCGTATCCGCGTGCTTCCTTACCATGATCGGCCAGCATCTTGCGGCGTTCCTCGTCGGGCAGCAGGTACCACTCGTAGGACCGGACGAACGGGTACACACAGATGTAGTTCCCGGGATCTTCCCCCGCCAGGAACGCCGGAACATGGCTCTTGTTGAACTCCGCCGGGCGGTGCAATGCCACATTGCTCCACACCGGGGTGCTGGCCCGGCCGAGCTCGGTGGTCCGCCGGAAATCCGCGTAGGCGGCCTGTAGATCCTCGATCCGCTCGGCATGGGTCCACACCATGAAATCGGCGTCCGCGCGCATACCGGCCACGTCGTAGACGCCGCGAACCACCACATCCCGATCCGCGAGGCCGTCGAAGAACGCACGGGCCTCCTTGATCGCCGCCGCCCGGTCCTCCCCCAGCGTGCCCGGCCGCACCTGGTACACGGAGAACATGAGATAGCGGATGGTGGAGTTGAGAGCCTGGTAATCGAGTCGCGCCATACCCTCTATCGTGCCACCTGCATGGAACCGAATCGCCCCCGAGTGTGTAATCGGCGCCGCCCCGCTGTGTCGATTCGCGGCAGTTCGACCGCCGCCGGTTCGGGCCCGCGTCTCGACTCCGCACTCCACCGCTGCCCGCCCACTCCGTGGTCGCGGAACCGCCGGGAGCCGGCCACCGCGGCCCCACTCCGGCCGAAACCCGTACCGTTCACAGGCCGACCTGTCGATGGCACCCCGACACCCGATACGCCGCCTTCCGGGGCATATAGACCTCGATTTCGAGCGCGGGTCACCTCCGCAACGAAAAGCCGGCTTCCATCCGCCGAACCGTATCGGTGTCCAGGCCCGGCGTCACTGCCGCATCGAGGCCGCATCGGCGTATGCCGCGGCGATCCGACCGGCCGCGGCGGTGGCCGAGGCGACACAGGCCGGCACCCCCACACCCTTCAGGTACGCACCGGTCACTGCGAGATCGTCGAGACCCGCCAGCCCGGCTTCGATTTCGGCGACTCGTTCGGTGTGGCCGGGCGCGTATTGGGCGAGCCCACCGGGCCAGCGCTGGACGACCGCCGTATTCGGGGTGATGGCGGCACCGGTCACAGTGGCGAGGTCGGCCGTCGCGGCGGCAACGAGTTCGGTATCGGAAAGCGCTGTTGTGGTGTCGTCGCCGAAACGGCCGAACGATACCCGAACCACCGCGGCGTCACGTGCCGCCAGATGCGGCCATTTCCGGCTCGACAGGGTGAACGCCTTGGCCCGAAGCGGTTCACCGGTCGCCACCAGAACCCCCGAGTTCTGTGGCAGCGCGGTGTCCTTCGGCAACTCCAGTACGACGAGCGCCGACGAGGACAATTCGATACCGGCGGCCGCCCGCGCGGCCTCCGGGGCGACGTTCGCCAGAAATCGGGCGGTCACCGGTGCCGGGGTCGCGAGTACCACGGCGTCGAACTCGCCGACCGGGTCCACCCGCCAGCCGCCGGGCAGCCGGTGCAGGGCGGCGACCTCGGTGTCGCGGACTGTGTTCGCCGCGGTCCGCTCCGCCAGTGTGCGGACCAGTACTCCGTAACCGTCCCGCAGCGCACCGAATACCGGGGCGTTCGAGGGCGGCGGCAGTGCGGCCGAGACCGCGGCGGTGAGACTGGTGGCACCCTGGTCGAGGGCGGCGGCCAACGTGGGAAGGGCCGCTCGGAGCCCGATCGAACGGGCCGTACCCGCGTAGACACCGCCGAGCAAGGGGTCGACACTGCGCGCCACGGTTTGGGCCCCGAAACGATCGGCCACCAGGGAATACACATCGATATCGGCACCGCGCCGCCAGCTGAGCGGGCGGGTGGGCTCGTCGGCGATCCGCGCCACTGTTTCCGCGTCGAGCAGCCCCGCAACCGAGCCGGGGCCGGACGGGATACCCATGAGCGTCCGTTCGGGCAGCGGATACGTCCGGCCGCCGGCCCACACCAGTGGCCGCAGCCCGGCCGGATGCACCAGCTGGTCGGCGATCCCGAGCTCCCGTAACAATGCCGGGACCTCCGGCCGCCGCCCCACGAACGCTTCCGCACCCAGATCGACCGGTTCGCCACCGACCGCTCTTGTCCGCAGTACACCGCCCAGCCGGGCACGCTCTTCGATCACGGTGAGGTCCGCAGAGTCGCCCAGCGCCTGTCGCAGCCGGTATGCCGCGACCAGCCCACTGATTCCTCCGCCGACCACCGCGATTCTCATACCCCGAAGGTACCGGTGCGTCGCCGTCGATCCCGTACACCCTCGGTAGGCCGCGCCCGCTACCCACTGATCACGCATTCCCGTGAGGAGCGCGATACGCCCGGTGACGGAACGAGGGACAGTGTGCTGCTCACACGACACCGACGCGACCGCATCCCCGGTCGCTCGGCCACAGCTCTACAGCTCGTGCACCAGCTCCACCAGTGCCGTCAGCACACCGGGGTCTGTTTCCGGGAGCACACCGTGGCCGAGGTTGAAGATATGGCCGGCGGCGCCCATCGCGACCGCGGAATCCGCTTCGTCGGCGATCCGCCTCGCCTCGGCCTCCACAACCGGCCGGCCGGCGAACAGCACGGACGGGTCGAGGTTGCCCTGCAGGGCCTTCCCCGGACCGACGCGGCGGGCCGCCTCGGTGAGCGGTACCCGCCAGTCGACACCGACCACATCGGCGCCGGCCTCCCCCATCGCGCCGAGGAGTTCCCCCGTCCCCACACCGAAGTGGATCCGGGGCACCCCGGCATCGGCGACTTCGGCGAAAACCCGTTCCGAATGCGGCAGAACATAGCGGCGATAATCGGCCAGCGACAGCGCCCCGGCCCAGGAGTCGAACAGTTGGACCGCGTCCACCCCGGCGTCGAGCTGGGCGCGCAGGAACACGATGGTGATATCGGTGAGCACACCGAGCAGCGTGTGCCAGGAGGCCGGATCGCCGTGCATCATCGCCTTGGTGCGTTCATGATGCTTACTGGGCCCGCCCTCGACCAGGTAGGACGCCAGGGTGAAAGGCGCGCCGGCGAATCCGATCAGCGGGGTCTGCCCGAGTTCGCCGACCAGCAATCGGACGCCGTCGGTGACGGCACCGACCTCCTCGGGCCGCAGGCGGGGCAACGCCTGGATATCCGCGGCGGTCCGCACCGGGGAGGTGACGACCGGGCCCACCCCGGGGACGATATCGAGATCGATACCGGCCGCTTTCAGCGGGACGACGATATCGGAGAACAGGATCGCCGCATCCACCCCGTGCCGGCGAACCGGCTGCAGCGTGATCTCGCAGACCAGTTCCGGATCGAAGCAGGACTGCAGCATCCCGATACCTGCCCGCAGTTCCCGGTATTCGGGCAGCGACCGCCCGGCCTGCCGCATGAACCACACCGGCCGCCGGGCCGGTGCCGCCCCGGATGCGGCGGCCAGGAACGGGGCATCGGACAACTGGCGGCGCGTGTAAGTGCTCATCACCGGCCATCGTATGCGGCCCCGTCCGCCACGGCGTGTGAGCCCGGGCTACGGGTCACCGCGCGCCGCACCGGACCCGGACCTCGACCGGACGGCCGGCGGGACAGTTGCGCGGTATTTACCATGACGGGACACGAACACCCAGCAACAACGGTCGCCCGGCGCGCCTCCACACGCCCCGGCTATTACAGGTCTACCGTCACTTCTGTGACACCGCTCGATATCCGCGACGGCGCACCGAACGACGGGCCCGGCGACGAACCCGCATCGTTTCGTGCTGCCGTTACGGCGATGGGCGCCGCGTCCGTACATCCGCGGATCGAACTGTCTCCGATCCGGCCGCCGCAGCGTCTCGCCCCGTATTCCTACGCACTCGGTGCCGAGGTGATCCATGAGGACTCGCCGGTGGTGCCCATCGATTCGGAGGGTGATGCGTTCGGCCGACTGATTCTGCTACACGACCCCAACGGCGACGAGGCCTGGCACGGAGTGTTCCGCCTGGTCGCCTACATCCAGGCCGATATCGACGGCGCTCTGGCGGCCGATCCACTGCTTCCGGAGGTCGCGTGGAGCTGGCTGGTGGACGCCCTGGAGTCCCGCGACGAACCATTCACCGCGCTCGGCGGAACGGTGACCTCGACCAGTTCGGTGCGCTACGGCGATATCGCCGGGCCGCCCCGGGCACATCAGCTGGAACTGCGGGCGTCCTGGACGGCCCGGACCACCGAGATGGCACCGCACGTAGAGGCTTTCGGTGAAGTACTGGCCTACGCGGCGGGTCTACCACCCGCAGGTATCACCGATCTACGCCCGTCGGAGTCCACCAACACCGACCGTGGTTGAATATCGGCCGTAGCCTCGGCCACGTAGAGTGGCCCTTTATGCCGGTAGTAGAGGAGCCCGAACACCTGTCCGGTGGTCGCCCGGACGGTGGCGCCGTGCCGTCATCGGTGTCCGGGCCGGGGGTGGACAGCACTCAGGCAGGTTCGACATCGGAGGGCGGGCTGCCCGAACCACCCGCCGCGGTCCCACTGCTGGCCCCGGCGGACGGGATCCCCCCGGTATGCGCAACGCCCGACGAAGTGGCCGCCGCGGCGCGGCGCCTCGCCGCCGGATCCGGTCCACTGGCCGTCGACGCCGAACGCGCCTCTGGTTTCCGCTATTCGTCCCGTGCCTACCTGATCCAGTTGCGCCGCGCCGGGGCCGGCACGTTCCTCATCGATCCGATTCCGGTGACCGAGGCACTGGGCCCGCTGGCGGAGGCGATCAACGGCCTGGAGTGGATTCTGCATTCCGCCGATCAGGACCTGCCCGGCCTGGCCGAGCTCGGGCTGCGACCGGCCAAACTGTTCGATACCGAACTGGGTGGCCGGCTGGCGGGTTTTCCGCGCGTCGGTCTGGCCGCCATGGTGGAGCAGCTGCTCGGCCGGGCACTACGCAAGGGACACGGGGCCGCGGACTGGTCGACACGGCCGCTGCCCGAGGCCTGGCTGAACTACGCCGCCCTGGATGTCGAACTGTTGCCCGAACTTCACGAAGCAGTGGCCGCGAGCCTCGCCGACCAAGGAAAAACCGACTGGGCGGCACAAGAATTCGAACATATCCGGCTCGCCGAACCCGCGGCGCCCAAACCGGACCGCTGGCGGCGCACCTCCGGAATCCACACCCTGCGCCGGGCTCGCCAGCTGGCGATCGTCCGGGAACTCTGGATCACGCGGGACACCCTGGCGCGCGGACGCGATATCGCGCCGTCGCGGATCCTCCCGGATTCGGCCATCATCGCCGCCGCGAACGCAGATCCCAAGAGCATCGGGCAGCTACGCGAGTTACCTGTTTTCGGTGGGCCGCGGCAGCGCCGCCACTCACGGGAGTGGCTGGGTGCGGTGGAACGGGCCCGCGCCCTGCCCGACGAGGATCTGCCGCGGATGAGTCAGCCCTATGAGGGCCCGCCGCCGGTCAACCGATGGGAGCGCCGCGATCCGGCCGCAGCCGCCCGGCTCACCCGCGCCCGGGCCGCGATGACGGGAATCTCGGAACGAGTCGCGGTACCGGTCGAGAATCTGCTCGCACCCGATCTGGTGCGACGCCTGTGCTGGGACGGACTACCCGACTACCGGCTCGGACCGGAATCCGCAGTCGAAGCCGCCGAGACGATCGAGGGTTTCCTGAAATCGCACGGCGCCCGGCCGTGGCAGCGAGAGCTCACGGTGGATGCGCTGGCCGGGGCGCTCACCGAGGCCCCGGCGCAGTGAAACGCTCTCAGCCGGCGTTCAGCCAGCCGGCGACGCGGCGCGCGATATCGGGGGCCGTCAACCCCAGGTCCTGACGCACCTGGGCGATACTGCCGTGGTCCAGGAATTGCTGGGGAATACCGATATCCCGGGCCGGTACATCGAGCCCGGCCGCACGCAAGCGAGCCGAAACGGTCGAACCGATCCCACCGTGCAGACCGCCGTCCTCCAGGGTCACCACCAGCCGATAGTTCTCCGCGAGTTTCACGATGGTGTCCGATACCGGCAGCACCCAGCGCGGGTCGATCACCGTCGCACTGATCTGCTCGGCCTCCAGAAGTTCCGCGGCCTGCAACGCGGCCGGCACGAGCGAACCGACCGCCACGAACAGCACATCACCGCGCTGAGCCCGCGCCGAAGGACCCTCGCGATCCGGCAGCCACAGCACGTCGACCCCGTCGAGACGCTCCACGGCCCGGATATCGGCCCCGACGCTGTCCTTGGGGAACCGCAGGGCGGTGGGGCCATCGTCGACGGCGAGGGCCTCGGTCAGTTCCTCGGCCAGGGTGGCGGCATCTCGCGGCGCGGCCACCCGCATCCCCGGCACGATCCCCAGTAACGACAGATCCCACATGCCGTTGTGGCTGGCACCGTCCGCGCCGGTGATACCGGCACGGTCCAGGACCAGGGTGACCGGTTGCTTCAACAGCGCCACATCCATCAGCAACTGATCGAAGGCGCGGTTGAGGAAGGTCGAGTAGATCGCCACCACCGGATGCAGGCCGCCCAGCGCGAGGCCCGACGCCGAGGCCAGCGCATGCTGTTCGGCGATCCCCACATCGAAGAGGCGATCCGGGAAGCGTTCCCCGAACGCGGACAGCCCGGTGGGACCGGGCATGGCCGCGGTGATTGCGACAATATCCGCGCGCCGTTCGGCGTGCGCGATGAGTTCCGCGGAGAACACCGAGGTCCAGCTGGCCGCGCCGCCCTTGCTCACCGCTTCGCCGGTACGCGGATCGATCGGACCGCAGGCATGCATTTGATCGGCCACATGGTTCTCGGCCGGTTCGTATCCGTGCCCCTTCTGGGTGACGGCGTGTACCACCACCGGGCCACCGAATTCCTTGGCATGACGCAGGGCCGACTCCAGCGCGACGATATCGTGCCCGTCCACCGGGCCCACATACTTGATCCCGAGATCGCCGAACAGTTCCTGCGGGCTCACCGCGTCCTTGATCCCGGCCTTCACCGCGTGCACCATGGAATACGCGGAATCACCTACACCCGGAATACTTTTCAGGAAACGGCGGCCCGTATCGAGCATATGTTCGTAGACCGGCTGGGTACGCAGCGCCGTCAGCCGTTCGGCCAGGCCGCCGATGGTCGGCGCATAGGACCGCCCGTTGTCGTTGACCACGATCACCACCGGCCGGTCCGGCGCACCGGCGATGTTGTTCAGCGCCTCCCAGCACATCCCGCCGGTGAGCGCCCCGTCACCGACCACCGCGACGACACGGCGGTCCTGCCCCGTGAGCGCGAAAGCCTTGGCCAAGCCGTCGGCATAGGACAGCGAGGCCGAGGCATGGGAGGATTCGATCCAGTCGTGTTCGCTCTCCGCGCGACTCGGATATCCCGACAACCCGTCCTTGCGGCGCAACGTGTCGAAGCCGTCTTTGCGACCGGTCACGATCTTGTGCACATAGGCCTGGTGGCCCGTGTCGAAGATCAACGGGTCGGCGGGCGAATCGAATACCCGGTGCAGTGCGAGCGTGAGTTCCACCACCCCGAGGTTCGGGCCGAGATGCCCGCCGGTGACTGCGACCTTGTGCACCAGGAACTCACGGATCTCCTCCGCCAGCTCCCGCAGTTCTGGTACCGACAGCCGTCGCACGTCTTCGGGCGTATCGACCCGGGAAAGCACTCCCACCTGATTCGCTCCCTCCGGATAGCGCAGTTGATCCGACCAGTCTAGGAGCCGCGGCCGAGTAATCACCCGACGACGAGGGCTGCGCACCGCCGCACCGGGCCGGATCCGCGGTCCGGCGTATCCGTCCAGCCTAAGGTGAACGACGTATGCCGCGCGAACCGCGTGCACTTGCGGCCGCGGCGCGCCGGAACCGCCGCAGACCCGATGAGAAGAGGCCGGATGAACCATCCGCAGACCGGGACCGTCACCGTATTCGGGCAGGGCACGGTACGTGCGATACCGGATCTGATCGTCGTCGGTATCGGGGTGGAATGCCGCGCGAGCACCGTCGGCCTCGCCTACGAACAGGCAGGCCGGCGGCTGACCGCGATCACCACCACGCTGCGCGACGACGAGGTCACCGATACCGATATCGCCACCGGAGTGCTGTCGGTGCGTTCGGATATCGCATGGCAGGACGGTGTATCCAGAATCACTGGATATATCGCCACCAGCGGCCTGCGAATCACCCTGAGTCAGCCCGGAGCCGGCGGGCCGGGCGCCGTCCCCGACCCGGCGAGCGTTATCGCGCACGCCGTGGCCGCAGGCGGTGACGACGCCCGGCTGGGCGGCATTCAGCACACTTTCACCGACCGCACCCGGCTACTGACGCGTGCCCGGGATTCGGCCTGGGACGACGCGCTGGACCGGGCCCGCCAGTACGCCCGCCGGGCCGCGCGCGACCTGGGGCCGGTACTCGAGATCACCGAGGACACCGCCGCACCGGCGCCCCGCGCACCGCAGGAGTCCGGCGCGGTGCGCATGGTGGCGGCGACGAGCCAGTCCTCGGTTCCGGTGGAACCCGGCGAGCAGGAGATCTCCGCGATTCTGCGGGCCACCTGGCAGCTGGGCTGACCCCGCGGCCAGAGGCAACCCATCTACCGTCCGATCCGTCGCGCCGCCGGCGGAAGCCATCAGCGTTCCATCAACGCGAGGCATTCCACATGATGAGTCGCAGGGAACGCGTCGAAGGCACGCAGCGCACCGAGTCGGTAACCGGCGTCCAGGTACAAACGGAGATCGCGTGCGAAGGACGCGGGATCGCAACCGATATGCGCGATGCGGTCCGGGGCGGCCGCAGTCACCGCGGAGATCACGGATTTACCGGCACCGGCTCGCGGCGGGTCCAGCACCACCACCTGCGGCCTCGCCTCCGAGTGACTCGCGACCCACCGCTCGACCCGCCCGGTTTGCAGGCTCAGCCACGGCAGGTCGCTGAGTGCGGCATTGCCGTCGGCGACCGAGCCCGGCGCGGATTCGACCGCGTACACCGAGCCTGCGGGTCCGATCTGTGCCGCCAGCCGGGCCGCGAACACACCCACCCCGCTGTAGAGATCCCAGGCGGTCGCTCCTGTGGTCGGATCGGCCCATTCGGCGACGAGGTCGGAATAACGTTGGGCGGCGCCTCGATGCGCCTGCCAGAAACCGGCCGCAGAGACGTCCCAGCGGCGTCCCGCAACGTACTGCACGGCGCGTCCGGTCCCCTCGACCACCCATTCGTCGCGCGCGGTATGCGCGGCGGCACGACGAGCCACCGCGCGGCGCCGCTGCCCGTTCGGAGTGTCGGACAGCGAGCCGTCCGGCCACAACCCACGTTCAGGGTTCGGACGTGCGCCCCGCGGCCGCTCCCCCGGGCCGCGGCGCCCGTCCCGTGGGCCGGCACCGCGACGCTGTCCCGGTTGCGGGGCCGGGGCGAGCTCGACGATATGCCGGTGTCCTTCGTCATCGACCGCGATGACCAGATCCGCGCCGGGCGTCCAGCGCCGTTCGGCTATACCGTCGAGCGCGCCGGTAACGGCTTGCGGACACCGCAGGTCCGCAAGCACTTCCGTACTTCGATACCGGTGCACGCCGGCCCGCCCGGCAGCATCCACGACGAGCCGGACCCGAGTTCGCCAGCCACCGGCCGAATCCGGCGGACCGGGAATCGGTTCGACCTCCGGTTCCCGCTCGATGCCGGTGATCCGGCGCAGCTGCTCGGCAACGATCATGGATTTCAACGCTCGTTGCGCCGGCGGAGCCACATGAGCGAAATCACAGCATCCCGCGCCCCCCGGGCCCGATACCGGGCAGCTCCGCGGCACCCGATCCGGTGAGGGTTCCAGGATCTCCACCGCATCGGCTCGGCAGAACGCTCCGCCCCGATCCTCGGTGACCCGCGCCGAGACGAGTTCGCCCGGCAGGCCGTGCCGGACGAACACCACCCGGCCCTCGTACCGGGCCACACAGAACCCGCCGTGCCCGGGCGGGCCCAGCCGCACTTCGAGCACACGATCGCGCCAGGACGTCATAGGTCGTTTTCTCTCTGTCCGTCTTCGACAACGCCGACCGGCCGGCACTGTGCCCGTGGGGCCACGAACTCACCCATTGTCGCCGTACCCGCGACGGACCGACCCCGGCGCCGCATGATCGCCCGCAGTACGTGCCCGCGCCGAGGAACTGAGCTGCCACGGCACGCTCGTCACCATCACTCCGGGCTCGAACAGCAGGCGGCCCTTCAGCCGGAGCGCGCTCTGGTTGTGCAGCACCTGCTCCCACCAGTGACCCACGACGTATTCGGGGATGAACACCGTCACCACATCGCGGGGCGCGTCCTTGCGTACCCGCTTCACATAATCGAGGACGGGTTTCGTGATTTCGCGGTAGGGCGACTCCACGACCTTCAACGGTACCGAGATATCGCTGTTCTCCCACTCCCGGACCAGTGCACGAGTGTCCTCCTCGTCGACGTTCACCGTGATCGCCTCCAGCGTGTCCGGGCGGCCGGCGCGCGCGTAGGCCAGTGCGCGGCGGGTCGGCATATGCAGCCGGGAAACCAGCACGATCGAATGGGTACGGCTGGGCAGGACCCCGTCCCATTCGTGTTCTTCCAGTTCGCGGGCCACCGAATCGTAGTGGTGGTGAATCATCTTCATCACCACGAAGATCACTGCCATTGTCACGATCGCGATCCAGGCGCCGGCGAAGAACTTCGTCACCAGCACCACCACCAGCACTGCGCCGGTCGCCACCAGCCCGAGCGCGTTGATTGCCCGAGACCGCAGCATCCGCGACCGCTCGGCCGGATCTGTTTCCCGGCGCAGCAACCGGGTCCAATGCCGCAGCATGCCGGTCTGGCTGAGGGTGAAGGAGACGAAGACGCCGATGATGTAGAGCTGGATGAGTTTGGTGACTTCGGCGTCGAATGCCACCACGAACCCGATCGCCCCGACCGCCAGGAAAAGGATGCCGTTGCTGAAGGCCAGCCGGTCGCCACGGGTGTGCAACTGCCGGGGCAGGAACCGCGCCTGAGCCAGTACCGAGCCGAGCACCGGGAAGCCGTTGTAAGCGGTATTGGCCGCCAGGACCAGAATCACCGCCGTCACTATCGCGACGAAGTAGAAACCGGGCGTGAACGTGTCGAAGACCGCGTGCGCAATCTGCGTAACCAGTGTTTTCTGCTGGTAGTCCGCCGGGGCACCGATCAACTGCGCCGGGTTCTCGGCGAAAACCACATGTGCTTCGCGGGCAAGCACGATGATGCCGAGAAACAAGGCAATGGAGATGCCACCGAGCATGAGCAGCGTGGTCGCGGCATTACGCGATTTCGGTTTGCGGAACGCCGGGACTCCGTTGCTGATCGCCTCGACGCCGGTCAGTGCCGCACTTCCCGAAGAAAACGCACGGGCGAGCATGAAAACGAGCGCCACTCCCGCCAGGTGTTCTTCCTCCACCCTCAGTTCGAAGGAGGCCGATTCGGCTCGCACTTCGTCCCCGAGGACGAAAATACGGAGGAGCCCCCAGCCGAGCATGGCGAACATCCCGATCAGGAACGCGTACGACAGCAGTGCGAAGGTCCGCCCGGATTCACGCACCCCGCGCAGGTTCATCGCGGTGAGCAGGGCGATGGCAGCCACCGCGAACAGCACCTTGTGTGTGGCGACGAACGGTATGGCCGACCCGATGGTGGAGGCGGCCGAAGATATCGAGACCGCGACCGTCAGCACATAGTCCACCAGCAGCGCGCTGCCGACCGCCAAGCCTGCGGTGGGGCCGAGATTGGTGGTGACCACCTCGAAGTCGCCGCCGCCGGACGGGTAGGCGTGCACATTCTGGCGATAGCTGGCGACCACGATGATCATCACGACCGCGACGGCGAGTCCGAGCCACGGGGCGTACGCGTAACCCGCGAGCCCGGACACCGACAGGACGAGGAAGATCTCCTCGGGCGCATAGGCGACCGAGGACATCGCGTCCGAGGCGAAAACCGGCAGCGCGATTCGTTTCGGCAGCAAGGTGTGGCCCAGGGCGTCACTACGGAAAGGCCGCCCCAGCACCAGGCGTTTGGTGGCGGTCGTCAACTTCGACACTGGACGGAGCATAAGCCCCCGTCCAGCCTGCCGCCGCCAGGCATTACCGGATTCCCGGTTTGCCCGGGTTCGGCAGGGGGAATCTGGCAGAGGGCGCGAAGCGGCGGGTACGGTTCGATTCGCGGCAACCGCATGGCTACGCGGGAACACTCGCCGCGGAGCCGGGCCCGCAGGATCGGGCGCGGCCGTCGGGCAGTACAAGTCAGGAGCGGGATTCACGGTGTACGTGGTGATCATGGGATGCGGACGGGTGGGGGCCTCGCTGGCCCGTGCTCTGGTCCGGATAGGGCATGAGGTCGCCGTGATCGACCGCAATCCGGACGCGTTCCGGCGACTGGGCGACGATTTCCCGGGCGAACGGGTAACCGGGGTCGGGTTCGATCGTGATGTGCTGCGCCGGGCGGGTATCGAACGAGCGGGCGCGTTCGCGGCAGTCTCCTCCGGCGACAACTCGAACATCATCTCCGCCCGGGTGGCGCGCGAGATGTTCGGTGTCGAACGGGTGGTGGCGCGGATCTACGACGCCAAACGCGCCGCCGTATACGAGCGACTCGGTATCCCGACCATCGCGACCGTTCCCTGGACCACCGACCGTTTCCTGCACAACCTGCTGGGCGATGCGGGCACCACCACCTGGCGCGACCCCACCGGCACGGTCGCTGTCGCCCAGTTGATCCTGCACGAGGACTGGTACGGGCGCACCGTGCGTGATCTGGAGAGCGCCACCGGCGCCCGGGTCGCGTTCATCATCCGTTTCGGGCAGGGCATCCTGCCCGATGCCAAAACCGTCGTCCAGGCCGACGACACCGTGTACGTGGCCGCAACCTCCGGATCCGCCGGTGAGGCGGTCGCGCTGGCCGCAAAACCCCCAGCGAGCAAGGACTGATCATGAAAGTGGCCATTGCCGGAGCCGGGGCCGTCGGCCGCTCCATCGCGCGCGAGCTACTGCGGTCGGGGCACACTGTCATGCTGCTCGAACGCCAGCTCGACCATATCGACCGCGATTCGGTGCGCGACGCCGTCTGGGTGCACGCCGACGCCTGCGAACTACAACTACTCGAGGACGCCGGCCTGCAGGACTACGAGGTGGTCATCGCCGCCACCGGCGACGACAAGGCCAACCTGGTGCACAGTCTGCTGGCCAAAACCGAGTTCGGGGTACGCCGGGTGGTGGCTCGGGTCAACGACCCCCGCAACGAGTGGCTGTTCGACGAGGCGTGGGGGGTCGATGTCGCGGTCTCCACTCCGCGGCTGCTGGCGTCGCTGGTCGAGGAGGCAGTGACGGTGGGCGATCTGGTCCGGTTGATGACTCTGCGGCAGGGGCAGGCGAATCTCGTTGAACTCACCCTGCCGCCCGATACCACCCTGGCCGGAAAACCGGTCCGCAGCCTGCGTCTGCCGCGCGATTCGGCCCTGGTCACCATTCTTCGTGGCGGGCGGGTGATCGTGCCGCAGCCGGATGACCCCTTCGAAGGCGACGACGAACTCTTGTTCGTCGCCTCCGCCGAGGCGGAGGAGGAACTGCGCTCGGTACTGGCACCGATCGGCACCGCCGAACACACGGACACCGCAGCGGGCCTCACCGCCTCGCAGGACGTCGAATACTGACCACTCGCCGTTGAGTGAGCCCGGTCCGGAGGCGGTGGCGCAGCGCCGCTACGTACAGCCTTCGCTCACGGCCGATGGACACAGCCGCTGGGCGGTGCCGCTCGGGCGGCGTCACGCGGCAACGGGCTGCTCGGCACGGGCCCGCAGCTTGTTCAGGGCCCGATACTGCATAACCCGGACGACCCCGGCGCTGGTACCCAGTTCTGCCGCGGTTTCGGCCGCGCTCAAGCCGAGCACGATCCGCATCACCAGTACCTTCCGGTGCACCGGATTCAGCTGCCCTATGAGCTCGCGCGCCACCGCGCCCCGTTCGGCCGCCAGCGCCCGCTCTTCCGGGCCCGCCGCCGTCGAAGCCAGCTCGGGAAGGTCCGCCACGGGGTAGGCCGGGTGGACCTGCGCTCCGCGAAAGGCGTCGGACACCTTGTTCGCTGCGATGCCGTATACGAAGGCAAGGAACGATTTTCCTTGGTCTCGGTAGCGGGGAATCGCAGCGACAGTGGCCATGAGGACTTCCTGGGTCACATCGTCGGCTGTCACATGGAGATGCGCCGGATTTCCCAGCCGGGTACGGCAGTAACGCTGCACCAATGGTTGCACCAGCCGCAGGATTTCGGTCACCGCGCGGCGGTCACCGGCGGCCGCGGGCTCGACCAGGAGATCGAGTTCGGCGGAAACCAGGCGGCTCTGTGACCGCACCGGGTGTTCACGCCCCCGCTCCGGACGTGTCATCGTGTGCTGCTCGGTACGCATTCGCCAGTCCTCTCGGCAGATCGTCTTCTCTAACGATCGTCCGATGAAAGGCGCTGTCGGGATAGACACCAAAGGGTGGGTCATCCGCCACCCTGGCGGCCGCGTGCGTGCCGCGAATGTTCGGTTCAGGCGGCATGCCGGGCCGACGAGGCCGGCAGATGCCCTGCCCGGCGCACTGCCCAGACGGTCACCACGAGAGCAAGCGCGGTGAGCGGCCAGCCCATCGCGATCCGGGCGGCGGCGAGCCAGCCCGTGCTGTCGGCCGTGTACAGATGGTGCTGCACCAGGTAGCGGGCGCCGAAAACGAGAACCCAGGCGGCGGTCGCCAAATCATAGAGCCGGACCACGCGGGAATCGGTGCGCCAGGCACCACCGTGGCCGTTGAGTACGCCCCACACCACGCCGACAAGTGGTCGGCGGACCAGTATCGAGATCAGGAAGGCGGCACCGTAGACGAGGCTGGTGTAGATACCGAACAGGAAGAAGCCCTTGGCCTCCCCTACGCGCCAGGCGATCAACGCGCAGATCCCGACACCCAGGAATCCCGAGACGGCCGGCTGGATCGGCTCCCGGCGCACCAGCCGCCAGATCAGCACGGCACCCGCCACACCCAGTGCCGTCCAGATCGCCACGGTGAGCCCGAGCAATGCGTTCATCGGAACGAACACCAGTACCGGCAGGGTGGAGTAGATCAGCCCGGAGAAACCACCCAGCTGTTCCAGCAGGGTCTGTTGCGGGGGCTCGGCGCGCTCCTCATCCGGTACATCGTCCGCAGACGATTCCGATGCGGGGACGGTCCGCGGTAGCGGCGTGGTGAGGTACTCGTCGCTCGATGCCATGCGTCAGCTGTTTCCGCGCAATTCGTAGTAGGGGTTGTAGATCACCTTGCGGCCCTCGCGTTCACCGATACGGCCGCGCACCATGATGCGCCGGCCGGATTCGATACCGGGAATCCGGCGTCGCCCGATCCACACCAGCGTGATGGCATCGGTGCCGTCGAAGAACTCCGCTTGCACATTCGCCCCGGCGGCCTGCGGACACGAATCGACACTGCGCAATCTGCCCAGCATCGTCGCCTCCTCACCGCGCCGGCACTCCGAGACCCGGCAGGCGCCCGAAGCGTCCGCCGA
This sequence comes from Nocardia speluncae NBRC 108251, assembly GCF_001613245.1. Taxonomy (GTDB): domain Bacteria; phylum Actinomycetota; class Actinomycetes; order Mycobacteriales; family Mycobacteriaceae; genus Nocardia; species Nocardia speluncae. Next base: position 815,119 of record NZ_BDBZ01000002.1, read on the forward strand.
CTCCGCCAGCTCCTCGGCGTCGAGCTGATCGAGATCCTCGGTCAACCTGCGGCCGAGCCTGCGAAAATATCCGGATGCGGACTTGGCGCCCGCTTTTCTTCCTGCCGAGGAAGACATCGCTTGCTCTCCTGTGCGCGGACGGCGTGGGTCACACGTCATCCGAGATTCTCTGCTACGGCCCGGCTGTGGCCGTACCCGCCACTGTAGATGGGTACCGGCGGCACCGCTACGCTCGGTCCGGTGTTCGATTCCCCACGTCCGGCAGTCGTGGTCGCGCTCCCCGGCACCGGCTCCGATGCGCATTTCGCCCGGCGCGCCTTCGAGCCCGCCTGCACCGCACGCGGGCTCGAGCTGATAGCGGTCGATCCCGAACCGGGCGCGGTGATCTCCGGCTACCTCGCCGCCCTGGACACCGCCGCCGCCCGCGGGCCGGTCCTGGCCGCGGGTATCTCCCTGGGGGCGGCGGTAGCACTCGAATGGGCCGGCCGCCGCGCGGCCGGGGACGTGGCGGGCGTGATCGCCGCACTGCCGGCCTGGACCGGCCCGGATACGGCGCATTGCCCCGCCACTCTCAGCGCCTCGGTCACCGCCGCGCAACTGCGCGCGGAGGGCCTCGAACCCGTCGTCACCCGGATGCGGGCGAGCAGCCCGCGCTGGCTCGCCGACGCACTCACCCGCTCATGGCGCTCGCAGTGGCCCGGACTGCCGGACGCGCTGGAGGAGGCTGCCCAGTACAAGTGGCCGGAGGCGACGCTGCTGGACACGTTGGCGGTCCCGCTGGCGGTGATCGCCGCCGCGGACGATCCGGTGCATCCGGTGGCAGTCGGCCGGGAGTGGGCACGCCGCGCGCCACGCTCGGTGATCACCGAGATCACCCTCGACGAGCTCGGCGCCGACCCCGCGGTAGTGGGCCGGCTCGGCCTGCGGTACGCCCGCTGACCGAACGCGGCCCATCGGCCGGGCCCGCGAGGGAAAGCCGGTCAGCCGCGGCCGAGCTGCTGCATCGCCGAACCCTCGGCCCCGCGCCGCGGCTGCTGTGGCTGCTGTGGAGGTAGCACCGAACCGGTCTGCGCCGGCCGCGGGACGTTCTGCTGCGCGGCAGCGGCCTGTTGAGCCTGCTGCTGTTGTTGCTGCTGCTGATGGGCCGCAGTGAGCTGCTCGGCGAGCTGTTGCGGGAGCACCACCGGTAGCGGTTCCCGCACCGGGAGCGCATCGGTGCCGCGCCGGATGATCGTTTCGCTGAGCACCGACCGCGCCGCGACGACCAGCGGGCTGCCGACCGCGGTGGACCCCGACGGACCGGCCGCCACCAGACGGATCATCCACCGATAACCGTCCACACCGATGAACCGCAGATCGGCCCCCTCGGTGACGGCGACCAGTTCGCGACCCCACGGCCCCTTCTCCACCGAGACCCGGGCGCCGTCCTTGCGCAGCGATTCCGCGAGATCGGCCGCCACTGTGCGCCACTGCCCCTTGGATTTCGGTGCGGCATAGGCCGCCACCGTGATCCGCCCGTGTTCGGTGGCCAGATGCACCGCCTGCGGGGTGCCCTGCGGCGTCATCTCGACCTGCAGCTGCCCGCCCGGCGGGACCGGCAGGATCACCGAGCCCAGATCGAGCCGGGTATCGGTGAATTCCGCCAGCACCTCGGCGACATCGTCGTAGTCGTAGGGACCCCGCCGGTGCGGCTCGGTATCGGGATCGTCGATCGCCGCGTCGTAGGCGTCGCTGTAGGCGGCGCCACCGTACCCGTCGTCGTAACTGTCGTCGTGGTCACCGGGGTACTGCTCGTCGGCGGCGCGGTGATATCCGCCGTCGTCGTCGTAGTCGTAGTCGCCCTGGTACTCGCCGGTGCGGTATTCGCCGGTGTCGTACCGTTCGTCCTCGGATCTGCGTCCGCCGGATTTCCGTCGTCCGAACATGTCAGGCCTCCTTGCCGTGGGCGCCGTCGGCACCGTTCGGCATCAAACTCGTGTGTCCCCCGCTGGACCCGTACCCGTGCGCGCCCCGCGCAGAATCGTCGAGCCGATCCACCGCCACGAAATCGACCAGTTCCACGCGTTGCACCAGCAACTGCGCGATCCGGTCGCCGCGACGCAATTCGATGGGGGTCCGTGGATCGTGGTTGATCAGGCACACCTTGATCTCACCGCGGTATCCGGCGTCGATCGTTCCCGGCGTGTTCACCACGGACAGACCGGTCTTGGCGGCCAAACCGGACCGGGGATGGATGAGACCGACCGTGCCCACCGGCAGCGCGATCGCGATACCGGTGCCGACCAGCACCCGCTCTCCCGGCTCCAGGACGACATCCTCGGCGGTGCACAGGTCCACGCCCGCATCGCCGTCATGGGCGCGGCTGGGCATAGGGATCCCCGGATCCAGCCGGAGCAGTGGTATCGGTGAGAGTGCGTTCACGTCCGACCAGCCTACGCGCAGGGGCACCCGGCTTGTCGCTTAGTGTTGAGTCGTGTCCGACCAGCCTCGACTCACCGAATCCGGCCACCATGCACCGCCGGCGCCACCAGTCCATCGCGAGCGCCTGTGGGTACCGCTGTGGTGGTGGCCGGTGGGTTTCGCACTCGCCGCCCTGCTCGCCGCGGAGGTCCATATGGGAGCGCCCGGCCTGCGGGCCTGGCTGCCGTATGTGCTGCTGCTCCCGATCCCGGTCTGGGTCCTGCTCTGGTTCGGCCGGCATCGGGTCGAGGTCGCTGCCGACAGCAACGGCACACCGGAACTCCGCGTCGACCGAGCGCATCTGCCGGTCTCTTACGTCTCCCGTGCGACGGTGGTGCCCCGCAGCGCCAAGACAGCAGCCCTGGGCCGCCAGCTCGACCCGGCCGCCTACGTTCAGCATCGCCCGTGGATCGGCACCATGGTGCTCCTGGTGCTCGACGATCCGGATGACCCGACGCCGTACTGGCTGGTCAGTACGCGTCGGCCCGAAGAGGTACTGGCCGCGCTCGGAGTCCCGAGCGCGGAATGACCTCGCGCCGCCGTCAGGCTGCGCAATCCATACAGATCATCCGGCCGCCGGCCTCAGTGGCCAGGCGGCTGCGGTGATGCACCAGGAAACAGCTCGAACAGGTGAACTCGTCGGCCTGTTTCGGAACCACCCGAACTGTCAGCACTTCCTCGGACAGGTCCGCGCCGGGGAGCTCGAACGACTCCGCGGTATCGGATTCGTCGACATCCACGACGGCGGACTGGGCTTCGTTGCGACGCGCCTTCAGCTCCTCGAGCGAATCCTCCGAAACATCGTCGGTCTCGGTGCGCCTCGGTGCGTCATAGTCGGTTGCCATGTCGTCTTCCCCTCGTCCTTACTCCGTATATCCGGATCGGCGTACGCCGTCGGTTTCGACCGCGGCAGCCGCCCCGCCGGTGGTGCACTTCACATGCGTACCGGTCTCCTATCAGCGTGAATCTTTGGACACACCGCCGATAGCGTCCGGACAACGCGTGAGTTGCCCTGCTTGTTCCCGTGACCGATCGCCGATTTACTCACCGATGTTTCGGTCTGGGCGGGCAGACAATAGCGGACCCTGCGGAATTTGTCGCAATCGAAACCCAGCCGTGTCGAAACCGCCGGGCAATCGATACGCGGGGTGACGGCGCCGTACGAGGCGCCGCCCCGGCACGCCCGCCGGCGACCGGGTAATGCACGGACCCCGGACTCGGGTACGTACAGTATCGACGTGGTTTCACTGATCACCGAAGGCAGCTCGACGGATACCAAAGGCCGTCCCTACTCGCGCCGGCGGATGCGCCCCTGGCTCATTCTGGTCGTTGTGCTCACGCTGATCTGCGCAGCCCTGTGGACCAGCGCGCTGACCACCAAGGACGACGACTACACGCCGATGGCCTGCAATTCCCCCAGCCCCGCGACCGACCCCAAGGCAGCCCCGCAGCCGCTGCCCGGGCAGCGGCTGAGCGCGGATTCGCTGGCGGATACGGAACCCGCTCCGATGGCGGATACGAAGGTGCGCGTCCTCAACGCGAACGGCCAGCGCGGGCAGGCCGCGCATGTGGCGGCACAACTCGGCGATCTCGGATTCGGCACCGTATCCGGCGACCCGTATGGTAACGATCCGATATACGCCAACGGTGATCTCGAATGCACCGGGCAGATCCGGTTCGGCGAGAGCGGTCGCCCGGTCGCGGCCGCCGTCCAACTGGCGGTTCCGTGTGCCGAACTCATCGAGGACAAGCGGGACGACAACAGCGTCGATCTGGTCCTGGGTGCAGTGTTCGGCGGTGATCTGCAACCCAACAACGACGCCGAAGAGGTACTCCGGTCACTGAAGAACCCGGTGAGTGGCGAGAGCCCGGAAATCGACCCGGAGATGCTCGAGGCGGCCCGTACCGCGCGCTGCTGAGCGCGCTCAGGCTTCCGGAATAGGCGCCGACACCCGTAGCCGGTCCAGCAACGCGAAAAGTTCCTCGCTGATCCCGGGCGCGGCGGCCACCACCAATGCACCCGCGGAACCCGCAGTCGCCAACGGAGGCAAGCGCAGCACCGCTCCGGCCTCGGCGGCGATCAGCCCACCGGCAGCCCAATCCCAGGGGTTGAGCCCGTGCTCGTAATGGGCGTCGACTCGGCCTTCGGCGACCATGCAGAGATCCAGCGCGGCCGCCCCGATGCGGCGGATATCGCGCACATGGGGCAGCAGTTCGGCGACGTAGGCGGCTTGCCGGGTCCGCCGCGGGACGCCGTAGCCGAAGCCCGTAGCGACCAGCGCCAGCCGCGCCGAGCGCACCGGGTTACAGCGCAGCGCGGTCGCGTTCCCGCCCGGGCCGATCCGGTCGGCTCCGAGGCCCGCTCCGGCCGCATACACCGTCGAGGCGGCGATATCGGCCACCGCGCCGGCCACCGGGCGGCCGGCGCGTACAGCGGCCACCGAGACTGCGTACGCGGGGATCCCGTACAGGAAGTTCACCGTGCCGTCGATCGGGTCGACCACCCAGACCACTTCGTCGTCGCCGGCTGCGGACAGATCGCCGCCGCCTTCCTCACCGAGGATGGGATCGCCGGGACGCAGCCGAGCCAGCTCGTCGCGGATCAGCTGTTCTGTTTCGGTATCGACGACGGTCACCGGGTCCGTCGGGGTGCTCTTGGTGCGAACGGCGGTATCCGCGACACCGGCGGGCCCGAATACCTCGGGCCGTCGGACCCGGACATGGGCGGCGGCGATGCCTGCGAGATGGGTCGCGATCCGGCGCAACAGCGCGGCGTCGGCGGGAGCGGGTTCGGTGGTAGCGGTCAGGGACCAAATCGATTCCGGCACGCCCACCATCGCAGCACAGATCCTGCGGTCCGGGCATTCGGGCGCGCACATTACTCTTGTCGTGCACAGCACACCGGCCCGAGTCGGCCCCGGGGCGGCGAGCGTGGGCCGAGTGGCGGAAAAGCGCCGTTCGGGTAGTCGCGCATGCCCCGGTTCGACACCGGTACGCGGTGCGGCGCCAGACGACAGCAGCCAGCACAGGGAACGAGGGAAACCCGCATGTCCGCTCGACGGCACGCGTTCGGGATCGATATCGGCGGCAGTGGCGTCAAGGGCGCCGCGATCGACCTCGAGACCGGGGAACTCCGGCACGAACGCATCAAGATCGCCACCCCGCAACCGTCCACACCGGATGCGGTCGCCACGGCCGTAGCGCAATTGGTCGCCCAGGCGGGTTGGGACGGTCCGGTGGGGCTCACGCTGCCGTGCGTGGTCCTCGACGGCGTCGCCCACACCGCCGCCAATGTCGACAAATCCTGGATCGGTACCGATGCCCGGGCCCTGTTCTCCGCTGCTCTCGACGGCCGCGAGGTAACGGTCCTCAACGATGCCGATGCGGCGGGGCTGGCGGAGGACCGTTTCGGTGCCGCCCGCGATATCGACGGCCTGGTCTTGCTACTGACCTTCGGCACCGGAATCGGGTCGGCGATGCTGAACAACGGGACCCTGGTCCCGAACACCGAACTGGGCCATCTCGAGATCGGCGGTATGGAAACCGAGCACCGGGCCGCGGCCTCGGTGAAGGAACGAGACGATCTGAGTTACGCCGAATGGGCGACCCGGGTCAGTACGGTGCTGCGCGGGTTGGAGGATTTGTTCTGGCCGACGGTTTTCGTCGCCGGTGGTGGGATCAGCCGCGACGCCGGCCAGTGGATTCCACTGCTCACCAACCGCACCCGGGTGGTCCCCGCAGGTCTGCGCAACACAGCGGGTATCGTAGGCGCGGCCATGGCTGTCGATGCCGGAATCACCCCCTGAAGATGTCCGCCGCACAGGCAAGGGCACACTGGTCGATCGTTACAATGGAAGGACCCCGGCGGTGAGCCGGACACCCGACCGGCGTTTTAGCCGGTAAACCCGACAGACCGCTCCGCCGGAATACTACTCTGGCGTGACGCCGCACGAGACCGTCACGAAAGGGCGTACGTGGTAGCCACGAATACCCGTCAGACAGCCGAACCGGCCGACGCCGAGGCCACGGAAGTTCCCGCGGCACGCCCGGCGCGCAAGGCCGTCGCCAAAAAGGCCCCGGCCAAGAAAGCCGCAGCCAAGAAGGCCCCCGCGAAAAAAGCGGGCGCCAAGAAAGGCGCGGCCAAGAAGGCCCCTGCGAAGAAGGCCGGTAGCGCAGGCGCGCCCGGCCAGGGTGAGGAGCAGCCGGAAGACGATTCGCTGGATGTGGCCGACCTCGGGGATCTCGAGGTCTCCGAGGACGATCTCACCGAGGAGAGCGACGAATTGGTGGCCGAGGTAGCCGAGGAGGAACCCGAAGCCGAGACCCCCGAACCCACCGCGGCCGATAAGGCCTCCGGTGATTTCGTCTGGGACGAGGAAGAATCCGAAGCGCTACGCCAGGCCCGTAAGGATGCCGAACTCACCGCCTCCGCGGATTCGGTACGCGCCTACCTCAAGCAGATCGGTAAGGTCGCACTACTCAATGCCGAGGAGGAGGTGGAACTCGCCAAGCGGATCGAGGCCGGCCTCTATGCGGCCGAGAAGATGCGCGAGTTCACCGAGGCAGGGGAAAAGCCGCCGGTCGCGATCCGCCGCGACTACAACTGGATCGTCCGCGACGGCAACCGCGCCAAGAACCACCTGCTCGAGGCGAACCTGCGCCTGGTGGTATCACTCGCGAAGCGCTACACCGGCCGCGGCATGGCATTCCTGGATCTGATCCAGGAGGGCAACCTGGGCCTCATCCGCGCGGTGGAGAAGTTCGACTACACCAAGGGCTACAAGTTCTCCACATACGCCACCTGGTGGATCCGGCAGGCCATCACCCGCGCCATGGCCGACCAAGCCCGCACCATCCGTATCCCGGTGCATATGGTCGAGGTCATCAACAAGCTGGGCCGTATCCAGCGTGAGCTCCTCCAGGATCTGGGTCGCGAACCCACCCCGGAGGAACTGGCCAAGGAAATGGACATCACCCCGGAGAAGGTGCTGGAGATCCAGCAGTACGCTCGGGAACCCATTTCGCTGGATCAGACCATAGGCGACGAGGGCGATAGCCAGCTCGGTGATTTCATCGAGGATTCCGAGGCTGTGGTCGCAGTGGACGCGGTGAGCTTCACCTTGCTGCAGGATCAGCTGCAGTCGGTGCTGGAGACCCTGTCCGAACGCGAGGCGGGTGTGGTGCGGCTGCGGTTCGGTCTCACCGACGGCCAGCCGCGGACCCTCGACGAGATCGGCCAGGTGTACGGGGTCACCCGTGAACGCATCCGGCAGATCGAATCCAAAACCATGAGCAAGCTACGCCATCCGAGCCGCTCCCAGGTCTTGCGCGATTACCTCGACTGAGACCTACCGGGCACCTGCTCCGCGCCACAGCTCCTGAACACGCCGGAACCCACCGGTTCTCGCGATGCTCAGGAGCTGTGGCGTGCCGAGGGTGGTCGCCCACCGTCGTCGAGAGTGGCCGTGGGCCCCGGCAACACCGGATCCCGGGACATATCCTTCAGTTCGACACCCGAGCGGCCGAGCCGGTGCGCACCGGCGATCAGTCCCGCCGTCACCTCCGCGGCCCGCCGGTAATCCAGGCCTTGCGGCGGATGGATATTGGAAACGCAATTCCGGTCCGCATCGGTGACGCCCGGACGCGGCCGGTGGGTGAGATAGATGCCGAGACTGTCCGCGACCGATAGGCCGGGACGCTCCCCGATCAGCACGAGAACGGTCGTTACTCCGAGCGCGGCACCGATATGGTCACCGAGCGCGACCCGGGCCTGGGTGGCCACCACGGGCACGGCGATCGAATAGCGCGGCCGCAGCAAATCCATGAGCGCCCCGAGCAGCGGCGGTCCGTGTTCGGTGAGGGCTCGGGCCGAGAGGCCGTCGGCAAGCACCATGCCGATCGCCGGCCCGTTCCGGCCGCCCCCCGGCAGGAGCGAGATCGAGCCCGCGGACGGTAGCCGGCCCAGGTCGGGGCGCCGCAAGTATTCGGCCCGGTCCCGCGCCCGGCTCGGCACGTGGACCGGTTCGCCGAGGCCCAGAGCCGCAACCCGCGCCGAGCAGACGGCCACATCCAGCGCGGTATGTACCGCGTCGCGGGCTCGGGCATGCGCCGTGGCGAACTCGAGCACCTGCCGGGTGGGCAGCGCGTCACCGGCCCGTCCCAGACCGATCCGGGCCTGGGTCAGCGTGCGCAAGCCATCCCAGAACGTAGGGCCGGAGTCGGTGTCCGCCCGCTCTCCGTCGCTGCCGATCCCCATGGTCACCACGCCCTCGTTCGCCGAAAACCGTCACCCACCCGAACTGCCTTCGCTGCCCACGCTGTCCCGCACGGGCAGCGACACCGACCGGCGCCTACAACATCGCGCGCAACGGTGAAGCGGACGGCGGTATCGCATGCACCCGACCGGTATCGTCGAGCATCCCCAGCCGGTCCAGCCAGCCCGCGAACTCGGGGGCCGGCCCCAGGCCGAGCACGCGGCGAGCGTAGAGCGCGTCGTGGAAACTCAGGCTCTGATAGCCGAGCATCACATCGTCGGCACCGGGCACTGTGATGACAAAGGCACATCCGGCGGCACCCAGCAAGGTGAGCAGGGTGTCCATATCGTCCTGGTCGGCTTCGGCGTGGTTGGTGTAGCAGACATCCACCCCCATCGGCAGGCCCAGCAGTTTGCCGCAGAAATGGTCCTCCAGGCCGGCACGGACGATCTGTTTTCCGTCGTACAGGTACTCCGGCCCGATGAACCCGACCACAGTGTTCACCAGTAGCGGCCGCAGTTCGCGTGCCACCGCGTAGGCTCGTGCCTCGAGCGTCTGCTGATCCACCGGTTTCCCACCCGTACCCAGATGCGCGCCCGCCGACAATGCCGAGCCCTGTCCGGTTTCGAAATACATGACGTTGTCGCCGACGGTGCCGCGCCCCAGGGAGCGCGCGGCGTCCTCGGCTTCCCGCAGCAGCGCCAGATCCACCCCGAACGCGGCGTTCGCGGACTGCGTCCCGGCCACCGACTGGAACACCAGATCCACCGGTGCGCCCGCGGCGATCAGCTCGATGGTGGTCGTGACGTGGGCCAGGACGCAGGATTGGGTGGGGATGTCGAAACGGGCGCGGATATCGTGGAGCAGCGCCAGTAGATCGGCCGCGGCCCGCGGGGAATCGGTGGCGGGATTGATCCCGATCACGGCGTCGCCGCAGCCGAGCAGCAGCCCGTCGAGCACGGCGGCCGCGATACCACGCGGATCGTCGGTGGGATGGTTGGGCTGCAATCGAGTGGCTAGCGTACCGGGCATGCCGATGGTGGTCCGGAACGCCGACCGCACCCGAACTGCCCGCGCCACCGCGATGAGATCCTGGTTCCGCATGATCTTGGCGACCGCCGCGACCATCTCCGGGGTGAGGCCGGGCGCCAGATCGCGGAGAGTTCCGGCCGGGTCCGAGATACCGTCACCGGCCGCAATACTCAGCAGACGGTCGCGCAGCTCCCCCACTGTGCAGGAAGCGATCGGCCCGAACGCGACCCGGTCGTGGGTATCCACGATCAGCCGGGTCACCTCGTCGGTCTCGTACGGCACCACGGGCTGTTGCAGGAACTCGGTCAACGGGAGGTCGGCCAGCACCCACTGTGCGGCGACCCGTTCGGCATCCGTGAGCGCGGCGCACCCGGCCAGTTCGTCACCGCTACGGCGCGGGGTTGCCTTGGCCAGCACGTCCACGAGACCGTCGAATCGGTAACTCGTACCGTCCAGCAGCTGGGTGTAGACAGTCATCCGCCGGTCCCGTCCTTCCGGGCCGCTGCGATCGCCGCGACGGACCGCGAGCGCATACGGCCGAAATACGCCGTGACCGAGAACGATACCGGCAGTATCGCTGCCGCATCGGCCGAACTGGTTCCAGGGCGGGCGTGCCGGACCCGCGGCGCGGTGCGGCTCACAGGCCCCGGCCGGTGGACGACACCACCGAGTACGGCCCGGGTGGCCGATCCGACGCACAGGACATAGTCGCAGCAGGGCATCGGGGCAAGTCCGGCGCGGAGGTGCGATGGCTTCGGCGCGGCCGGCCGCAACGCACACCGGAGCCGAGTCTCCGGCCGTCCGCACGCTTCGGTCACCGGCACAACGATGCGCGGGTGTGTTCGGTACGACGGCGGATCGTTATTTCGATGGACGCCCCGCAGCGAACCGTGTGCTGAGATTGAGGAATGCAACGGTGGTCGGCGTTATCGGCGACGGGAAAAGACATCGTCGTCGCGGTCGTCTGGTTCGCGTTCGGCTCACTGATGTATCTGGCCGGCTTCCATATGCTGTTCATCTCCGCCGACGGCCCGTCCACACCACTGGCACCGCGTTTCGCCCTTCTGGCGATGGTGTGCGCGGTCCTGCTGGTGCGGCGACGGGCGCCGATCACCGCCATGGTGGTGGGGCTGATCCCGCTGGCGTTCGATCTGATGCTCGGGCCGACGCTGCCGGTGTGGCTCGTCTATTCCGATCTGATCTATGCCGCGGTGGTCTACGGCACCCGTCGCCAGATGCAGGGGGCGGTGGTGGCGTGGCTGGCGCTGTCCGCGACGGCCGCGGGTGTGGTGCTGGCGATGACCGAGAACTGGCGTTTCATGGTGCTGGCGCTGATCATGGCGGCAGCCTTCGTCGGCACCTCGCTGTGGTGGGGGCTCACGGTTCGTGCACATATGGAGACCGCGGCGGCCGAACGCGCCCGGCGGCGGGCGCTGACGCAGGTGGCGGAACTGGACCGCCGGGCGGCGGTGGCCGACGAACGCAAGGCCATGGCCCGCGATCTGCACGATGTGATCGCCGGGCATCTGTCGGCGATCGCTCTGCAATCCGAGGCGGCACTTGCGGGGATGAACGGCACCGGCACCGATCCGCGACTCACCGGCATCCTGACCGCCATCCGCACGAACAGTGTCGAGGGCCTACAGGAGATGCGGACCATGATCGGCCTGCTCCGCCGGGACGGCGATGCGACCGAAACCACCGCGCCGGGGCGGCTGGCCCAGTTGCCGGGGCTGGTCGCGGTGGCCCGTCAGGCGGGTATGCGGGTGCGGGTACGACAAGACACGGTAGGGCACCCGGTGGCAGGCGCGGTCGATCAGGCCGCGTACCGGATCGTCCAGGAGGCTGTTACCAACGCAATGAAGCACGCACCCGGGCAGGAGGTCGATATCGAGGTGCAGACAGAGGCCGCAACGCTCGTCCTGACGGTACGTAATCGGCTCCCTGCCGAGGAAGCAGCACTGGCCGCGCTCGATACCGGCGTGGAACCACGCGGTCTGGCGAATATGCGCGAACGCGCCACGGCGCTGGGCGGCACATTCCGGTCCGGCCCGCAATCCGGGTGCTGGTGGGTGCAGGCACACTTGCCGTTCACCGCAACCGCGGAACCCGTGGCGGAACCACTGTGATCCGGGTGCTCATCGCCGACGATCACGCGGCGATCCGGGCCGGGCTGCGCATGATCCTGGACACCGCCGGCGATATCGACGTGGTGGGCGAGGCGGCCGACGGAGCGGTCGCGCTCGCCCAGGCCCGCGCCCTGCGACCCGATGTGGTGCTGATGGACGTGCGGATGCCCGGGGTGGACGGTATCGTCGCGACCGCTCGGATCACCGGCGACAATCTGGCCCGGGTCCTCGTGCTGACCACCTTCGACCTCGACGAATACGTTTTCGGCAGCCTCCGGGCGGGGGCCGGCGGTTTCGTCCTGAAATCCGCGTCGGGACCGGCGCTGATCGAGGCGGTCCGGGCCGTCGCCGCCGGGGACGGTGTCCTCGCGCCGGAGGTGACCCGCGCGGTGATCCAAGCCTTCGCGAATACGAACTCCGCGCCCCGGCCGGAGCCGCCCCCGGGCGTGGCCGATCTGACCGGCCGGGAACGCGAGGTCCTGGACTGCCTGGGGGCCGGGTTGTCCAACGCACAGATCGCCGCCCGGCTGTTCATCGGGGAGACAACGGTGAAAACGCATGTATCCCGGGTACTGGCCAAACTGGGACTCCGGTCCCGGGTGCAGGCCGCGATCCTCGCCCGGGAACTGGCCGCGGAACCGGAGGACGATTCGGGCGCCCGGCGGTAACGCCGGTGCCGATCGGCCCGGTCAGCCGGTCAGTGGCGGGTACATTCCGTCCGGTCCTGGCCGATACTGTTCCACGCCGATCACCGCCGACACCGGAAGCGGACCGTACAGGTGCGGGAACCGCAGCGCGGGATCGTCGCCGGGAACGCCCGGCTCCCAGCGCACCGGGGCGTCCAGTCGCGTGGGGTCGAGCCGGAGCAGCACCATATCGGATCGGCCGGCGAAAAGCCGGTTTGCCGGCAGGTGCACCTGGTGCGGCGCCGACAGGTGCACGAAGCCCTCGGTGACCAGTGACGCCGGCCGATGAGCGCCGGATTGCCGCGCAATGGCCCACTCACCGGGAGAACAGAGGTGAACAAGGGTGTGAGTGTCACAGGGCACGGGTAACCTCCGATACACAACTCAACAGTCGTACAGTGCAGCGGGACACCGGTATTCCACGCCCGGCCCGCGGTGTTCGCCACAGGCGGAAATCGCTGGTCGTGTTAGGGAAAACACAGTGGTTCCCCACAGGGAACAAACCCAATGCCCGGAACGTCTGACAGAGTAGTCATACCACTGCTGGGAAGTAGCGGAAGCGAGCCCGCGGAGTGACCACGGGCCTCACACCAGGTGAACGGTCTTTGTGCCGGAAGCCAGGACGGAGGAGTCATGCCAGGAACCCTGACTAGCACCCCACTGACCGCGGTCGATCGCTGCGATCGCTGCGGGGCGGCGGCCCGTGTGCGTGCCGTTCTGCCCGCAGGTGGCGAATTGCTCTTCTGCCAGCATCACGCGAACGAACATATGGAACGACTGCGTGAGCTGGACGCCGTGATCGACACGGAGTCCGCTCCCGCCCTCTGATTCCGTCCGCGCGTCCGACACAACAGCATCGAACAACAGAACACCGCTTATCCGTGGCGGGCGACCCTCCGGTCGCCCGCCACGTCTTCATGTGGGCAAAATCGCGTCGATCAGCCGCGCGAGCCCGTATTCGAAATCGCCGGCCGGGTCGCCGGGCGCCTGGTACAGCTCGCCGACCGCGGCCCCCACTCTCGTGGACAGTGGGTATTCGGCGGCGGGCATGACCTCGGTCAGCAGGGGTCCGTAGGTCTCCCACCAGTCGGCATCGGATTGCTCGCGAGTGCTGCCGGCCGCGGCGAGCGCGGTGCGGGCGTTACCGGTGGCGAACTGGGTGAGGACCGAGATCACCCGGTCCATCCCGGGGTCGTCGAGACCGATACGGGCCACGGCCGCCAGCTGTTGCTCGTAGCGCCGCATCCGGCCCGGTCCCAGCACCATCCGCCACGACGGCACTTCCAACAGCCATGGATGTGCCAGGAATTCGTCGCGGACCTGCCGGGCGACGGCCGCCAGCCGCTCCCGGGCCGGTAGTTCGGTAGGCAACGGTGCGTCGGCAGCGGCCACCGCATCGACCATCAGCGCCGTAAGCGCATCCTTGCTGGGCACATAGGTGTACAGGCTCATCGGCCGTAGGCCGAGTTCGGCGGCGACGGCGCGGATGGACACCTTGTCGTAGCCCTCCCGGTCCGCCAGGCGAATCGCGGCGGTGACGACATCGTCGACGCTCACGGTCTGTCGTGGGCCGCGTCCACCTTTCCGCGGGGGCAAGCTGTGCCGCCACAACAGCTCCAGCAGGGTCCGCGCCGAATCGGCAGGGCGGCCGGCGCTGCCTTCCCGAGACGAGGCCGGGGCCCGACGCGAGTAGCCGTCCATCGATCTCCCATTCTCGGTTCGGGCGCCGGTCCAGGGGACGCCCAGGAACAAATCCGATATCGTGCGCGTTCCGAATATTACTCCGTACGCAATACGATGATATTAGGGGTGCCCTCTGCCGACCGTCGAAACCACCTACCTGCCCGACCGGCACATGTTCGCACTGTGGACGTGGACGGGTCGCGATACCGGACCGCCACCACCCGGCCTCGGCGATGACGCGACCCTGCCGCTGGTCGTTCCCACCGGAACCACCGCGCAACTCCACGCGGGCAGCGCCGACCTCCAGGTCGCGCCGGTCCGCTGCGCCCTGGTGGAGCCCGAACGATTCGCCACGCTCCCGGTCGACCATCCCGGAAACTCGACCCGCGCCTGGCAATCGAATCTGGCCGGTACCGCGGCGCGGCTTCCGGTGGCCGCACACGCGGTACCCAACGCCCAGGGCACCGCCATCGTGGATGCCGAGCACGCTCTCTCGGTCCTGCGGGATACCGCCGAGACGGCCGGCCGGATGCGAACCGGGCTTCACGCCGACCTTCGCCCCTATCAGGTACGGGGAATCGCCTGGCTGCGCGACACCGTCGCGCGCCATGGCGGCGCGATCCTGGCCGATGAGATGGGCCTGGGAAAAACGCTACAGACCATCGGGCTCCTCGCCGACCGCGCCCAGCAAGGGACTCAACTGGTGGTGTGCCCGACCTCCCTGGTCGGCAACTGGATGCACGAGATCAACCGCTTCGCACCGGATCTGCGGCCGATGCCCTGGCGGGGAGGGCCGGTGGATACCGCATCCGGAACCGTCGTCGTCGCCGGCTATCCCGTACTACGCCGCCACGGAAGCGAGCTCACGGGCATCGAATGGGCGACGATCGCCTACGACGAGGCCCAAGCGCTGAAGAACCCGCGCACTCAGGTGACGAAGGCAGCGCGGGCGCTGTCCGCCGGCGCGATCGTCGCCCTCACCGGCACACCCGTCGAAAACCACCTCGACGAACTGTGGGCACTCCTGCATCTCGTCGCACCGGGGATCTTCGGGCACCGCACCCAGTTCCGGCGGCGTTTCGTGAAACCCATCGAGCAGGGTGCCTCCGACGCTGCCGCACGGCTGCGGGACGCGGTCGACCCCATCCTGTTGACGCGCCGCAAGGATCAGGTCGCCGCGTCACTGCCCGCCAAGATCCACTCGGATCTGCTGTGCGATCTGACCCCGGAGCAGGAGCGCCTGTACGACAGCCTGCTCGACCGCGCGGTGGACGAGGGTTTCGGCACCGGCGCCGGACGGCAGACCCGGATCCTGGCGGCGCTGACCTCGTTGAAGCAGGTGTGCAATCACCCCGGGCTGATCAGCGGCGAAACGACCGAACTCGCCGGGCGATCCGGCAAGCTCGACCTCTGCACCGATATCGTCGCCAACAATCTCGACAACGCCGCGCCGACACTGATCTTCACCCAGTACCGCGGTACCGGTGAGCTACTGGTCCGGCATCTGCGCGAGCAATTCGCGATCACCGCGCCGTTCTTCCACGGCGGGCTTTCGCAGACCGAACGCGCCATAATCGTCGACGAATTCCAGTCCCCGGACGGCCCGCCGGTTCTGGTGCTGAGCCTACGGGCGGCCGGCACCGGGCTCACACTCACCCGCGCTGCCGATGTGGTCCATTTCGACCGCTGGTGGAATCCCGCAGTCGAATCCCAGGCCTCCGACCGGGTACACCGCATCGGCCAGACCCGCACCGTCACCGTCACGACCCTCACCTCGTCGACCACGGTGGAGGAACATATCGCGGATATGCAGCGGCGGAAGTCCGCGCTGACCGATTTCGGCGCCGGTACCGGTATCGCCGAACTGGCCCGGCTGGACGACGACCGGCTGGTGGAGATCCTGCGGCGGAAGCGAGGCAACTGATGGTGGACAACGAATTCGGTTACACCCGCTGGGGAATGGACTGGGTGCGCCTGGCCGAACCACTGCGCCAGACCCGCCCGGACCCGCTGCTGCCCCGCGCCCGCAGTATCGCCCGCAACAACGGCGTTCGCACCGAGGCCGAGGGCCGGATCGTCCGGGCGCATATCCACCGTGGCGGTCAGGCCTCGGTCACCCATGTCGAACTCACGCCGCTCCCCCGGCCCGTGGTGACCGCGCTGGCCCCGATCGTGGGAAGGGCACCGACATTGCCGACCGACGAGATGTATGCCGCCGCGGCCGCCGCGGGCCTGCCGGTAGCTCCGGTTCCGGCGGCGATCGACTGCTCCTGTACCGCCCGCACCGCCCGATGTGTGCACGTTCTGGCCACCTTCTACGTGCTGGCGCGCCTGGTGGACGAGAACCCCCGGTTCGGGCTGGACCTACAGGGCTACGGCCACGATCCGGGGCCGGACGATTCCGCGGCACCCACCGAGACCCCCCGCTGGACACCGCTCAACACCGTGGACCCCGCAATGTATTTCGAGGTCTGACAACGTATTCGACACACGGGGAAGCAACTGGGTCGCCGCCCGGCGGCGAAGTCCACCTCGGGTCAGCGCCCAGCTCGTGGCCGCCGTTCGGTGATCGGCCGCCGACGGTGGGTCCATCGACGTCGGCGATGCTCACGGTGTCGCCGCCGGTGGAGAGAAGCCGGGCGGTAACGCAGCGGGCGCTACCGCCCGGCGGGCCCGAGACCGATGTCTCCTACCCGGGGCTTGCTCACCTGCGCTCAGGGAGCTCGAGCAGGGCACTCAGCGCGGCAGCGCCTTCCAGCAGGGCAGCGGAACGGGCATCGATCCGGGCATCGCGCGCCGTCAGCGCCGCCGCGAGATCGTTCCAGTGCCGCCGCCCGCCGAGTTCTGGAACCAGCTGCCGTAAGGATTCGATTCCGTAGCCGGCCAGCCGGAGCTGATGCACCAGTCTCGCGGCCCGTACGTCGTCGGGTGTGAACACGCGGGTTTCCCGGACGCCGGAGCGACGCGGGACCACCAAACCAGCGGCGTCCCAGTGCCGCAATGTGGACGGGCGCACCCCCAGCGCCCGGGCCAGTTCGGAAATGCTCATGGCATCGGTGGGGCGGATATCGGTGTTCGGTTCGTCCGCGATGGCCTGAGCTGCCGTACGCGCGGCATCCAGGTCCCGGCGTTCGCGGTCGAGCCGGGCGTGCGCGGTGTCGAGCATCGCGAACACCCGCCGGCGATCCCCGTTGTGCACCGCGCGCAGGATCGTTTTCGCCGAGGCCGGGTCGGTACCGGCAGCCAGCGCGCGATATGCGCACGCCGACCGGACATGGACATCGCCATACACCCGGTACCCGGTTGCGGTCCGGGTCGCCGGGGGCAGCGCACCGTCACGCTCCAGATTGCGCACCTGCTGAACGGAGTACCCGGTACGGCGTGCGACCTCCGCGGTGCGCAGACTTGCTGAGTTGCGAGTTTGCACGTCACCACCTGTTGATATTCGAGTCGAAGTCTCCACAAGCACTTCAATGTAATGCTTGAACTCATGACCATCGACGAGATCATCGGGCACCTCACCACACTCGACGGCGTCCTGACGCTGCGGCCGAGCCCAGGCGACGGCTCCCCCGAAATCGCCTGGGGCGACTCATTCTTCTACTACGCACCGGATGGCGAAGTCCCGGCCAGGACTCAGCCGTTCGCCACCATCGTGACCAAGAACTATCCGGGCGACGACCGATCGCAGCTCGACCGCCCGGGCAGCTTCCGCCTGAATATCAGCGTCGGCCCGGAGGTCTTCCGCGAGTGGACCGGCCGCAACCCCCGGGACGCGAAATCCGTCGAGGACGATCCGAGTGCACGCGACACCGTAATCGCCCACCCCGTGTACGACACCGTGGGATGGCTGGCAGTCGTCGACCCGGGAACGCGCACTACGCCGACGATCCGGGACCTGCTCCGGATCGCGTACGACCGCGCCCGCTCGCGTACCGAGAAGAGACGGTAGGAACTCACACCGGGCCACCGGCAGCCGTCGAATACGCCTCCGTGAAGTGCCGTCGTGATCGCCGACCGTGGCAGATGTGGCAATGGCCGGGACCCAGCAGGCCCGGACCGACGCCGACCGATCCGGGCGTCAGCGGCCGCCGCCGGATCCACAACGTGTGTCCCGCCGACCACCGGTTGTGGCTACCGCTGCGTGGCCGGCCCGCCGGCTCACATACGGCGCAGGGCGGCAATGCGTTCGGTCAACTGATCTGTTGTGGCGAGGGCCGTGGGCGGGCCGCCGCACTGGCGGCGCAGGTCCCCGTGGATGACCCCGTGTGGTTTGCCCGTGCGGTGGTGGTGCATCGCGACCAGGCTGTTGAGTTCGCGGCGCAGTTCACCCAGCTTGTCCGCGGTCGCCACCCGCTCCGCGGCATTGCCGGCGGAGACGGTAGCCGGTGCCGCGGGTTCCGGTGCGGGCTTGGAGCGTTCGGCGACCTGACGGGCCTGACGCTCCCGCAGGAGTGCGCGCATCTGCTCGGCATCGAGCAGGCCCGGGATCCCCAGATAATCCTCCTCCTCGGCACTGCCGGAGAAGGTTGCCGTGCCGAACGAGGACCCGTCGTAGATCACCTGATCGAGTTCGGCGTCGGCGGCCAGCGGCACGAACCGTTTCTCTTCCTCACCCGGTTCGTCGCGCTGCTTGTTCGCCTCGGCCAGCAACTCGTCGTCGAGACCGTTCTTCTCCCGATGCGGCTTCCCGATCACATGGTCGCGCTGCACCTCGAGCTGGGCGGCCAGGTCCAGTAGAACCGGGACCGAGGGCAGGAACACGCTGGCCGTTTCGGCGCTCCGGCGGGCACGCACGAAACGGCCGATGGCCTGCGCGAAATACAACGGCGTCGAGGCGCTGGTGGCGTACACCCCAACCGCAAGCCGCGGGACGTCCACGCCTTCGGACACCATCCGCACCGCGACCATCCACGGCTGGGTACCGGCCGCGAACTCACCGATCCGGGCCGAGGACGCCGGATCGTCGGACAGTACCAGCACGGGTTTGTTACCCGTGAGATGTTCCAGGAGTTCGGCATACAACCGGGCACGTTCCTGATCGGAAGCGATCACCAGCCCGCCCGCGTCGGACATACCGCCGTCACGCAACTGCGCGAGCCGCATATCAGCGGCGCGCAGGACGGCGTAGATCCAGTCGCCCGCGGGGTCGAGCGCGGTACGCCACGCCCGGGCGGTCTGCTCGGCGTTCAACGGTTCGCCGAGCCGGGCCGTGTACTCCTCGCCCGCACTGTCGCGCCAATGCGCCTCACCCGAATACGCGAGGAAGACCACCGGGCGCACGACACCGTCGGCCAGCGCCTCCGAGTAGCCGTAGGAATGATCCGCCCGTGAACGCGGCAGCCCTGCCTCATCGGGTTCGTAGGTGACGAACGGGATCTGGCTGTCGTCGCTGCGGAACGGAGTACCGGTGAGCGCCAGCCGCCGGGTGGCGTCGCCGAAGGCCTCGGCCACCGCGTCACCCCAGCTCTTGGCGTCGCCGGCGTGATGGATCTCGTCCAAGATCACCAGAGTGCGGCGGTTCTCCGTGCGCACCCGATGCTTGAACGGATGTGCCGCTACCTGGGCGTAGGTGACGACCACGCCGTGATAGTCCCCCGAGGTTCCGCCGGTCGTATTCGAAAAATTCGAGTCCAGGGCGATCCCGGAACGCGCCGCCGAGGCGGCCCACTGGTGTTTGAGATGCTCGGTCGGCGCGACGACAGTGATCTGGTCCACCGTCCGATCGGCCAGCAGTTCGGCCGCTACCCGCAGCGCGAACGTGGTCTTACCGGCGCCCGGGGTGGCGACGGCCAGGAAATCACGGGGTTTGGTGGCCAGATAACGGGTCAAGGCGCGCCGCTGCCAGGCACGCAGGGATGCGCCCGGAACTGCCGTCGCCGTGGCGCCGCTCGTATCGGTCACGGAGACAAACACTAGCGGCCACCGCCGCGATGGTGCCAAACCGGCGCGACGGGTGTCACACACCTCTATCGTGCTGCGCGGGGGAACCGATGATTCACCTGCCGACCGCCGACACGTTCGCCATGCGCCACACCACGGGGTGCGCGGGTACGAGATGCTGGACTGACCATGCACAGCTACGGAAACGAACACGGGAGCCCGCGCCGGGATACCTCGTGGCTGCGGCATGCCCTGCTCCAGACCCGGCGGCTGATCGTCCGAGTGGCTGTGAAGTCGTGGAACGATTCGATCTTCGCGAAATCCGCCGCCGCGGCGTTCTGGCAGACGTTGTCGCTGGTACCGCTGTTGTTCGGACTGCTGGGCGGCCTGGGGTACGTCAGCGGCCTGTTCGGACCCGACACCGTCGAGATCGTCGAATCGAAAATCCTGACCTTCAGCCGCGATCTCTTCAACCCCAGCGTTGTCACCGATCTCATCGAGCCGACCGTCCGCGATGTCCTCGGCGAGGGTCGCGCGGCATTCGTCTCGGTCGGCTTCGTGCTCTCGCTCTGGGCGGGCTCGTCGGCCATGGCGACCTTCGTCGACGCCATCGTCGAAGCACACGGCCAGCAGGATGCGCGCCACCCTGTCTGGCAGCGCATCTTCGCCCTGCTGTTGTACGTGCAGTTCTTGATCGCGGCGGTGTTCATCCTCCCGCTGATCGCGCTGGGGCCGGTACTGATCGGCCGGATCCTGCCCGACACCTGGCGCGAACCCGGGCTGCGGCTGATCGATTCCTTCTACTACCCCGCGGTGGGGCTACTGCTCATCGTCGGCCTGGCCACGCTCTATAAATTTGCCCTGCACAGCTCACTGCCGTACCACCGATTGTTCTGGGGTGCGCTGCTCGCCGGGGTGTTCTTCATGGCAGCCAGCGAAGTGCTGCGCCGCTATCTCACGCTGGTCACCCGCACCGGGGTCACCTACGGCGCGCTGGCCACCCCGATCGCCTTCCTGCTGTTCACGTTCTTCCTCGGTTTCGCGGTGATCCTCGGCGCCGAGTTCAATGCCGCCGTACAGGAGTTCTGGCCGGCCCGCGCGACCCGGATCGAACAGTTCAAGGCATGGCTGGCCAAACGACGCGATACGCCGCCGGGAGAGGACCACGAGCCCCCGGAACCGGGTGCGCACCGGATCCCGCCACAGCATCGCGGGCACGCGCGCCACAACGGCACCGGTGGCAAACCGGCGCCGTCGACGATGCGCTGATACGCGCTCAGTCGCCCTTGCGCAGCTGCTCGTAAACCTTCTTGCATTCGGGGCAGACCGGCGAGCCGGGCTTCGCCGAGCGCGTCACCGGGAACACTTCACCACACAGCGCGACCACCATCGTGCCCATCACGGCACTTTCGGCGATCCGGTCCTTCTTCACGTAGTGGAAGAACTTCGGGGTGTCGTCACCGGTGGTTTCGTCGGTGGTCGTATCGGGGCGAACCAGAGTATCGGTACTCACGCACTCCATGATGCCGTACCGCGCGACAGTCCTCACGCACCACCGGGTACCCACCGGGGTTACGCCCACGCCGCGGTAGTGCAAGACTCGAAGGTATGCAGCAGCACGGCGAAGACTCCGGGCGCGGCCCGGAGCATATCGACGCCGGTGCGAGCGGTCTCGGTGAAGACATCGACGCACCGCGACCGGCCCGTCCCACCCGTTCGTCCGGATACTTTCCCGGTGACGACGCGAAACACGCGGCACTGATCACCGAGGCGGCGCCTTCCTTCGAAGATCAGCATCGCGCCCGGGTACGCCGCTACACGATCATCATGGCGTTCCGGATTCCCGCACTGATCCTGGCCGGTATCTCCTACTCCGTCTTCGGGAGCCCCCTGGTCGCGATCCTGATCATGGCGGCATCCGTCCCCCTGCCGTGGGTGGCGGTGCTCATCGCCAACGATCGTCCACCCCGGGACAAGAACGAACCCAGCCGCTGGGACCGCCCACGCACCGCGCTCGAGGAACGCCGCCACGACGCGATCGACGGTTAGCCCGCACCGGTGTCCGGACACCGGTGGCGCCGCACGCGAGTGGCAGAGTACTGCTGTGCCCATCCACGGACCGACCGTCGCATCGCCACTGACCGCACTCTGCCCGGACCTGCGCACGGCCCTGACCCGTGTGGGGTACGACGCCGACACTCTGCTCGAGGTCCTGGGGCCCGAGGCACACAGCGCACTCGGGCGTGGTGAGCCGGTCCCCGTACGGCGCGTCGCACGTACCGCGGGCGACCTGGGCACGCTGGTGCGGCTGCTACTGCTCGGCGACGCGGTCCCGGAAAAGGAAGTTGCCGCGGCACTCGCGCCGGTCACGGTGGGCGATGCCGTCGAGGCCGGACTCCTGTACACCGAGGGCGACCGGGTGCGCGCCGCCCTCGACCTGCGCCCGCTCGATACCGGCGCGGGTAATCGCTGGGTTCTGTCCGATCTCGACGATTCGATGCACCGCCGGACAATGACCGCGGACCACGTACTCGGCGTCGGCCATGCCTCGCTATCGCTGCTGCGGGCGACCCCGACCGCTGTCGTCGGATCGGCGCTGGATCTCGGTACCGGCTGCGGTGTCCAGGCAGTGCACGCCGCCGGTTACGCCCGTTCGGTGACCGCCACCGATATCAACCCGCGCGCCCTGTGGCTGGCCGAAGCCACCGCCGCCCTGAACAAGCTCGACCTCGAACTACTCCCCGGATCGTGGTTCGAGCCGGTGGCCGGACGACGGTTCGATCAGGTGGTCGCCAATCCACCGTTCGTCGTCGGCCCGGCCCGGATCGAGCACACCTACCGAGACTCCGGGCTGGCCCTCGACGGGGCGAGCGAACTGGTGATCTCCCGCGTCCCGGGCCTGCTCGCGCCCGGCGGGACGGCGGCCGTACTCGCGGCCTGGGTACATACCGGGAACGAGGACTGGCGGCAGCGCGTTTCGGGGTGGCTGCCCACATACGGAATCGACGCATGGGTCGTCCAGCGCGATATCGCCGACCCCGCGCTCTACGTCGGCACCTGGTTACGCGACGCCGGCCTGGATCCGCGGAGCCCAGCGGCACAGGAACGGGCCGAGGAATGGCTCACCGCCCTCGACGGGGCCGGCGTCACCGGAATCGGGTTCGGGTTCGTCTACCTGCGTGCGTTCGACGGGCCGACCGAGGTCATGGCCGAAGATCTGACCCACGGTTTCGAGGACCCGCTCGGCGCGGAGGCGCTCGCCCATTTCGAACGGTCGGCCTGGTTGCGTGCGGTGGCAGCAGACCCGGCCGTCGCCTGGAACTCCCGCTACCGGGTCGATGCGGCGACCGCACTGGAACGGGTCTACCTGCCCGGCGACGACGGCTGGGACCAGCGGGTGGCCCGCCTGCACCGCGGCGACGGACCGCGCTGGCAACACGAGGTCGACGAGACCACCGTCTCCCTGCTGGCGGGAATGCGATCCGATGGTCTGCCGTTGCACGAACTGATCGAACTGCTGGCACTGTCCCAAGGATCCGACGAGGTGGACCCGGAATTCGCCGCGGCGGCGCTGGGAGTGGTGACGGGCTTGGTGCGGCACGGACTGGTACACCCGGTCTGAACGCCCGCTCGGGGCGGTGGCCGTTCCCGGTGTCCCGGACCCTTCCGTTCTCAGGAACTTCTCAGAACGCGATGCCGAAAACCGCAGTTCAGAGCGGTTTAACCGTGCCCCGCGAGGGAACTTTCCCTATGTCGGGTCCGTTGTTCGGAGTGAGACACCACCGACAGGAGGCAAGTCATGACAAGCCCCGCCACCACTCGTGTGCGCCCCAGTGATATGGACCTCGACGCCCAGAGCCCCGCCGCCGACCTGGTACGCGTGTACCTGAATGGGATCGGACGGACCGCGCTGCTCACGGCCGCCGACGAAGTGGAACTGGCCAAGCGCATCGAGGCGGGTCTCTATGCCCAGCACCTGCTGGAGACCGGCAAGCGTTTGTCGGCGACCCGCAAGCGTGATCTGGCGATCGTCGTCCGGGAGGGCCGGGCGGCACGGTCGCACCTGCTCGAAGCCAACCTGAGGCTGGTCGTCTCACTGGCGAAGCGGTACACCGGCCGCGGAATGCCGTTACTGGACCTGATCCAGGAGGGCAACCTCGGCCTGATCCGCGCGATGGAGAAGTTCGACTACGCCAAGGGTTTCAAGTTCTCCACCTACGCCACCTGGTGGATCCGCCAGGCGATCACCCGCGGTATGGCCGACCAGAGTCGCACGATCCGGCTCCCGGTTCATCTCGTGGAGCAGGTCAACAAGCTCGCCCGGATCAAGCGCGAACTGCATCAGCAGCTCGGCCGGGAAGCCACCGACGCGGAACTGGCCGCCGAATCGGGTATTGCGGTCGAGAAGATCGCCGATCTACTCGACCACAGTCGCGACCCGGTGAGCCTGGATATGCCGGTCGGCAACGACGAGGAAGCTCCGCTGGGCGATTTCATCGAGGATTCGGAGGCAACATCGGCCGAAAGCGCTGTGATCGCCGGCCTGCTGCACCGCGATGTCCGCAGTGTGCTGAACACCCTCGACGAACGTGAACAGCAGGTCATCCGGTTGCGGTTCGGCTTGGACGACGGGCAGCCGCGCACCCTCGATCAGATCGGAAAACTGTTCGGCCTGTCCCGTGAACGGGTCCGCCAGATCGAGCGCGAGGTCATGTCGAAACTCCGCAAGGGCGAACGGGCCGACCGGTTGCGCGCCTACGCCAGCTGAGCCCGCAGAATACCGATAATCCACGATGACCGGCCCCCAACGGCCGGTCATCGGCCGTTGGGGCGCTCCGAATCATCCGGCGCCGGGCTTGCCGGCACCTATCGTGAGTCAACCCATTTCATCCCAGGCGCCGCGGGCCGGTATCGAAACGGCTGGGCTGCGGGCCGATCCGGGCGCGGGCATACAGGATCGCGGCCGATTCCGGACTGGCCAGTACCGGTTCGCAGGACAATTCCCGCATTTCGGGGAGATCGTCGAACAGGGCCGATATACGGCGGGTCAGATCGATCAGGGCGGCCTTGTCGACTCGGGGGCTGGCCGGTGTGCCGTTCAGCAGCGGCGCGGCCCGGGGGGCATCGATCAGGGCGGCGGCTTCCTCTGCCGACAGTGGTAGCGCACGATAGGCGCGGTCCCCCAGAAGTTCGATGATCGGTCCCGACAGTCCGAATTCGATGACCGAACCGAACGCCGGATCGTCCTGCACCCGCAGCACGCAGCCGACGCCTTTAGGCGCCATGCGCTGGATATGCAGGAGCGGATCGCCACATAATTCCACCAGATCACGGTAGGCCTGGCGTACCGCTTCCGGACGCCACAAATCCAAGCGCACCCAGCTCATATCGGGCCGCCGCCGCCAGCTCTCGTTCGTCGCCTTTGCCGCCACCGGATACCCGAGTTCGGCGGCCGCGGCCACCGCCGAATCGACATCGCGGACCGCGCGGAAGTCGACGACAGAGATTCCGTAGCAGGCAAGTAGCGTAACGGTCTCATCGTCGGCCAGTCGGCGGCCGTCACCCGAATCGGCCATCCATCCCGCCATCAGCGCGACCGCTCGTTCACTGTCGATCCCGGCTGGACGATTGTGTTCGGCCTCCGGCCGGCCGGTGCCGTCGTGTCCCGGCGTGGCCGGACGATCGCGCCAGCGGGCGTAACGCTGTACCCGCGCCAATGCCCGCACCGCACGTGCCGGATCCGGGAACGACGGGATGGAGCCGCGGATCGCCGCCGCTCCGGGGCCACGCACCGCGAGCAGATCGGGAATACCATCCCCGCTGGCAAACGTGGTGAGTACCGGCTTGTCGCCGGATACGGTGGCCACTGCGGTGCGGATCGCTTCCGCATAACCGGTCTGCGGCAACGGGATCGGCGGCGCGAAAATGACGATCACCGCGTCGGTTTCGTCCGAACGCAGGGCCGCGGTCACTGCGGTGAGGTAATCCTCGGGCATTGCCTGCGGCCCGAGATCCACCGGTTCCGCAGCATTCAGCCCCTCACTGCGTGCGGCGTCGGCGGTGAGCCAGTTGAGCGCCGTACTGTTTCCCACGATCGCCGGACGCGGACCGCGTGGTAGCGGCTGGTAACCCAGCAGCGCCGCACAGTCGAACATCTCCGAGATCGACTCCGCCTGAACGACACCGGATTGTGCGAACAGATCGCGGACGACGGCGCGGTCCAGCTCCCCGTCCGAATTCCCGCGCGCCGCCAACCGGCTGGGGCTCACGGCCACGATCGGTTTGTTCCGCGCGACCCGGCGCGCGATCCGGGAGAACTTCCGCGGGTTACCGAAACTCTCCAGGTACAGCAGGATCACATCGGTATCGGCATCGGTATCCCAGTACTGCAAGAGGTCGTTACCGGAAACATCGGCACGATTACCGGCGGATACGAAGGTGGACAAGCCCAGATTCCGAGTGGCTGCCTCGGCCAGGATCGCCACGCCCAAAGGGCCCGACTGGCAGAAGAACCCGATTCGCCCGCGACCGGGTAGCACGGTAGCCAGGGTCGCGTTGAGGCCGATTGCGGGATCTGTATTGGCGATACCGAGGGCGCTGGGGCCCACTACCCGCATCCCGTGACCGCGGGCAGCCGCGACCAGTTCCGCTTCGGGCCCGCGGCCCTGCTCCCCGGTTTCGCTGAATCCGGCGGACAATACGAGCAAGCCTTTGACGCCCTTGGCCATACAGTCGTCGAGCACGGAGCCGATCTCGGTAGCGGGTACCGCCACCACCGCCAGATCCACCTCGTCGGGGATATCGCGCACCGTGGGATAGGCGTGCACTCCGCGGACCGAACGGCGGCCGGGATTCACCGGATACACGGCACCGTGGTACGAACCGTCGAGCAGATTCGCCAGCACCACTCCGCCGACCCGTCCCGTACTGGGTGTGGCACCGATAACCGCCACCGAACGCGGCGCGAGCAGGTTGCCGACGCTACGGGCCTCCGAGGCCCGCTCCCGCGCATCCCGGACCGAACGCAGGGCTTCGGTGGGATCGATGGCGAACTCGAGATGCAGCACCGACCCGTCACGGCTGCGTTCCACCTGGTACCCGGCCTCGCGGAACACGGTGACCATTACCGTGTTCTCCGCGAGCACCTCCGCGACGAAGGTTTCGATCCCGTTCTCCGCCGCCGCCCCTGCCAGATGCTCCAGCAGGATCGAACCGAGGCCGCGGCCCTGGTGACCGTCCGCCACGACGAACGCGACCTCCGCGGAGCGCTTGCCCGAGCGATCGAGCAGTTCGTACCGGCCCACGGCGATGATCGAATCCCCGAGCACGACGACCAGCCCGACCCGATCGTGATAGTCGACGTGGGTGGTGCGGTACAGATCCTTCGGCGAGATCCGCGGGTACGGCCCGAAGTAGCGCAGGTATCGGGTGCGTTCGGAGAGCGCGGTGTGGAACCGCTGCAGTTCGTCGGCGTCCGCGGGCGTGATCGGGCGTAACCGCACCACGCCGCCGTCGGAGGCCAGAACATCGGCGTACCAGTGCTGTGGCGCGGGGGCCGGCTCGTCGGGAACTGTTTCGGCCGATTCAGTCACGCGGGTCCTCCGGATCCAGGCCGAGCGGGCCGAAGCACGCGCGGCGGGTGGCGAGGACGGCGGTATCGACCGCACGCTGCGCGCGGTCGATCCGGGCGTCCCCGGTTTCCGCGGTGCCCCCTGGGCCGTCCCAGCGCTGGAACGCGATATCCACACCGTCGCCCATCGTGCGGGGCGGCGATATCCGCGGCCTTTCGGTTTGCACGAGATCGATCCAATCCTGCGGTATCGCAGTCGCCGGGTCCACCGGACGGTCCAGCGCGAGGGCCAAGAGCTGGGTCCACGCCCGCGGCACGACCCGGACCAGGCCGTACCCGCCACCGCCGACGGCCAGCCAGCGGCCCTCGGCGTACCGGTCGGCCAGATCCCGCATGGCGGCGAAGGCGGCCACCTGGCCCTCGACACCGAGTTCGAGATCGGCCAGCGGATCCTCCCGGTGGGTGTCGACTCCGCACTGACTGATGATCAGCTGCGGCCGGAACGCCGCGATCGCGCCGGGTACGACTGCATGGAAGGCGCGCAGCCATTGCGGGTCGCGGGTACCCGGTAGCAGCGGCAGGTTGATCGCGGTGCCGTCGCCGGATCCACTACCCGTTTCCTCCGGCCACCCCGTATTCGGCCACAATGTCGCGGGGTGCTGGTGGATCGAGAGGGTGAGTACGCGCGGATCCCGGTAGAACGCGTGCTGGACGCCGTCACCGTGGTGGACATCCACGTCGATGTAGGCGATCCGGTCGAAACCGTGGTCGAGCAGCCAGGAGATGGCCACCGCGACGTCGTTGTACACGCAGAAGCCGGCCGCTCGTCCCGGCATGGCATGGTGCATCCCGCCGCCGATGCTCACCGCGCGCCGGGAACTTCCCGCCGCGATCGCCCGAGCTGCGGCCAGCGTGCCGCCCACGATCACCGATGAGGCCTCGTGCATCCGGGGGAAGACCGGATTGTCGGTGGAGCCGAGGCCGTAGGGCGGGTCGGCCGATTCCTCGCCGGGAGCAGCGGGTACCGCCCGGCGTACCGCCTCGATGTAGTTCCCGGTGTGCACCCGGAGCAGCTCGCCGGTATCGGCCGCGGCCGGCTCCAGCGTTTCGATACCGTCCAGCACGCCGAGCGCACGCGCCAGCGCCATGGTGTACCGCAGCCGGGCCGGTTTCATCGGGTGCTCGGGCGTCCACGAGTACTCGAGGAACCGGTCGGTCCACACGACGGTCGCCGCCTGCGGGGCGCCGCATTCTGCCTGCCGTGCTGAAGTGGCCATGATCGCAACCGTATCGGGAAGGGCGGAACCCCATCCGACGTTGTCATGCAGTAGAAATACATGTATGTGCGACAGCGGCGCCGAACCGCGCGCCGCCGGTATTCCCATCGCGTCATGCGACCCGCTCCGTCCGACCGGGGTCGCTGGTGCGCAGGTAGAATTCGTGCCGACGAAGGGGCAACAGTGAAGGATCTGGTCGACACCACGGAGATGTATCTCCGTACCATCTACGACCTCGAGGAGGAGGGCGTAGTACCCCTGCGCGCCCGGATCGCGGAGCGCCTCGAGCAGAGCGGGCCGACCGTGAGTCAGACCGTGGCACGGATGGAGCGCGACGGGCTGCTCCTGGTCGCGGGTGACCGGCATCTCGAGCTGACCGATAAAGGCCGCAGCATGGCGGTTGCCGTGATGCGCAAACACCGGCTGGCCGAACGGCTGCTCGTCGATATCATCGGCCTCGACTGGCAGAACGTGCACGCCGAGGCCTGCCGCTGGGAACATGTGATGAGCGAGGAAGTCGAGCGGCGGCTGGTCGAGGTGCTCAACCATCCCACCACCTCGCCGTACGGCAACCCCATACCCGGGCTGGACGAACTCGGTATCAATGCCGATCTGTTCGAGGAACCACTGAAGCGGCTCTCCGAGTTGCCGCAGGGCCGGACACATGCCGTGGTGGTGCGACGACTGGCCGAACATATCCAGACCGACCCGGAAGTGATCGGCCGATTGCGGGAGGCCGGTGTCGTACCCGATGCCCGCGTAACGGTCGAGAGCAAACCGGGCGCCGTGGTGATCACCGTTCCGGGGCACGGGGGTTTCGAACTTCCCGACGAAATGGCCCACGCCGTCCAGGTAAAGCTGGTCTGATCCGTGGAACTCTTGATCACCGGCGGTGCCGGTTATGTGGGTGGCGTATGCGCGCACGTCCTGCGCGAGCAGGGACACGATGTGGTGGTCGTGGACGATCTGTCGACCGGTAATGCGGACGGGGTGCCCGCGGGCGTCGAATTCGTCGAAGGTGATATCGCCGAGGTCGCGCCGGATCTGCTGCACACCCGGCGCTTCGACGGTGTTCTGCATTTCGCGGCGCAGTCGCTGGTCGGTGAATCGGTACAGCAGCCGGAGAAATACTGGCACGGCAACGTGGTGAAAACCCTCACGCTGCTCGAGGCCATCCGGAAGACCGGAACTCCGCGCCTGGTGTTCTCCTCGACGGCAGCGGTGTACGGCGAACCGGAGCAGGTTCCGATCACCGAGGATGCGCCCGCCCGGCCCACCAATCCCTATGGTGCATCCAAACTGGCCATCGATCATGCCATCACGTCGTATTCGGTGGCGCACGGCTTGGCCGCTACCAGTCTGCGCTATTTCAATGTGGCCGGCGCCTACGGCGGCCTCGGCGAGAACCGGGTGGTGGAAACCCATCTGATCCCGCTGGTGTTGCAGGTCGCGGCGGGCCATCGGGATTCCATCTCGGTGTTCGGTACCGATTGGCCCACGCCGGACGGGACCGCGGTGCGCGATTACATCCACATCCTGGATCTGGCGCAGGCCCATCTGCTGGCCCTCGAATCCGCTGCTGCGGGCACCCACCGGGTGTTCAATCTCGGCAGCGGCACCGGGTTCTCGGTGCGCGAGGTGATCGCAGCGTGCCGCCGCGTCACCGGCCGACCGATCAACGCGGTCGACGCGCCCCGCCGTGCGGGTGATCCGGCGGTGCTCATCGCCTCCAGCCGCCGGGCGGTCGACGAGCTCGGCTGGCAGCCCGCACACAACGATCTCGACGAGATCGTCTCCGCCGCGTGGGCATATCTGCAAGGCCTCGGCTCGCGTGCGCACAGCGCCCGCTGACCCCGGCGCACCGTTCACCACTGCGGGGCATCCATATCGACGCCGAGTGTGAGGGCACAGTCCTTGCCGCACCGCGCCAGGTCGCGGACACGTTCGGGACGCATCTCGGTCTCCAGCGCGGTGTGCAGCAGGGCGGCCATGGAATGATGCGGGTCCGCGTCGAGGGCGGCGTCCAGGGCGATCCCGGCGAACGGGCCGTCGCCACGGACGTAGGCGAAATAGCCCAGCAGCATGGCTGTTTCGGCGCGATCGGCACCGCCGAGCGCGCGCGCCAGCCGGGACCACACTTGCTCGGCAGCCTCGGCGTGCACGGTTGCGGCAAGCGCAAACATGCAGTCCCGCAGTTCCCGGTCGCGCAGCGCCACCGCAATATCGGCCAGTTCGCGGGCGGCGAGATCGGCACCGGATTCGGTGTTCGAAATCAACCAGAGCACGGTGACGAGTTCACCGTGCAGGAATCCGATCGGATCCTCGCGCCGGGCGGCTGCGACGTAACGGTCCTTTGCCCGGTCCTGCGCTGCGCCCAGTTCGGCCGAAACCTGTTCGCACAATGCGGGGTCCGGCGCGATCAGTGCGGTGAGCTCGCCTCGGCACCGCCGAATCGGCCGACCGTCCAGGACTCGATTCAGCGTCACCCGAGAGGCCACCGGATCGGCGATGAGACCGCGGTGACCCGGGTCGGTAAGACTCCACCAGGGCCGGCCGTTGCAGATCGAGTGGGCAGCCCATACGGCCCGCACCGGGACCGCGGCGGACTCCATTCGGCGCTCCAATGCAGTGAGGACCGGAATCGGTTGCGGTAGCGATCCTTCCGGATCCGGCAATCCCTCGTCGACGAGTACGACGAGAACCCCCACGACACCGGGCCGGGCGCATACCCGCGATGCCGCCGCGGCAACGGTGCCCTCATCGGAGGGCCTCCCGGTGGCAGGCTGCCGGAGATCGAACCGGACGACGAGATCGATGACGGCGCTGTGGGGGGCGTCAGGTGCCGCACACAGCACGGCCAGCACAAGCGAACGTTCGGGACGGAAACCGAGCATGGCGGGAATCGCCGCGATGAGGTCGCCCGGATCGTCGAGCCGGGCCGGGCCCGGCCGGGCGAGCCGATCGTATTCACCCGTCGCTCCCTCGGCGCAGCGGAGCAGTGCCGCCCCGGCCGGTCTGCCACCGGCCGGGGCGGGTGACACGCCGGGCCCGGCGGCGGTCGGGGCGGGGGTCCGAACGGTCAGCGACCGGGCGGTCGGGCAACGGCCACCGGTGCCGGCCCGGGTGGCCGCCCGGCCCATGACGGCCGGACCCGGATGATCGAGTGCGCGGAGTGGAGCGGCAGGAGAGTGTGAAACGGAGGTCGGTGCGGGTGTCATGGATCGATCATGCGGCGAGGTGCTCCCAGCTCGCCGCCGTGAGCTGGGACGATGCCGAGAACAGAGAAGTCTGTGGATAACGTCGGGTTGTGCACGGATTGGCCGTCCCGGGGGCGTAGATGCGGCGGCAGGAAGCCATCGGAGCCGAAAACGGTACATCGGCGGGACGGCTGTGCCACACTCCCTTCGTTCACCGGCCGCGCAGCACCCCGATCCGGCATCGAGCCCGCTCGGGGCCGGGAATTCACCGGCGTCGGCCGCTGTTGTCACCGCAGAGAGCCGATGCACGGCCCCGTGTGGCTGTTCATCGTCATGGGGGACAATGAAGTGTGATTCGCGGCTCGTGGCGCGGCAGCGGACACAACAGTTGCCCGACCGGCCCGCCGACGGATCGCGCAGGAAGGAGTACGCGATGGACTACGAGTCGCGAATGTACGAACTGGAGTTCCCCGCTCCGCAGCTGTCGTCCGACGACGGCTCGGGGCCGGTTCTGGTGCACGGCCTCGAGGGTTACTCCGACGCAGGCCACGCCGTCCGGCTTGCGACGACCCATCTGCGGGAAAGCCTCGAAAGCGAACTGGTCGCATCGTTCGACGTCGACGAGCTGCTCGACTACCGATCGCGGCGCCCGTTGATGACCTTCAAGACGGATCATTTCGCCGACTACGCCGAACCCGAACTGAACCTGTGGGCGGTGCGCGATACCGCGGGCACGCCGTTCCTGCTCCTCGCCGGGATGGAACCCGACCTGCGCTGGGAAAAGTTCACCACTGCGGTACGGCTGCTGGCCGAACAACTCGGGGTGAGCCGCAGTATCGGCCTCAGTGCCATTCCGATGGCGATTCCGCATACCCGCCCGCTGGGTGTGACGGCGCATTCCTCGAACCGCGATCTCATCCCGGACAATCAACGCTGGCCTGGTGAGCTGCAGGTTCCGGCCAGCGCCTCCACTCTCCTGGAGTACCGGATGGCCCAGCACGGCCACGAATCGCTGGGGTTCTCGGTGCACGTTCCGCATTATCTGGCGCAGACCTCCTACCCGGAGGCCGCGCAGACGCTGCTCGAACATCTCGGCGAGAACTCCGGGCTGCAATTCCCGCTGGCGGCCCTCGGCGAGGCCGCGGCGCAGGTCCGCGAACAGGTCAACGAACATATCGCCGGCAATGCCGAGGTGGAGACGGTCGTCCAGGCGCTGGAGCGCCAGTACGACACCTTCGTCACCGCCCAGGAACGCCAGTCCAGTTTGCTGGTCGGTGAGGGTGAGCTGCCCAGCGGGGAGGAACTGGGTGCCGAGTTCGAACGCTTCCTCGCCGAACAGGGTGGCTACTCCGACGACGAGCAGAACTGATCGAAGCGGTCACCGGCACACGACCACCGTGCCGGTGACCGGGACCGGGGACGACGTAGGGTGTCCCGGGTGGATCTGACCGAACTGCTGGAGATACCGGGAACCGACGCCGACGCGTTGTACGAGTCGTTCGCGATATGGGCAGCCGATCAGGGGACACCGCTGTATCCGGCGCAGGACGAGGCGCTGATGGAGCTGGCGTCCGGCTCCCATGTCATTCTCTCCACCCCGACCGGTTCGGGGAAATCACTGGTCGCGGTCGGCGCCCACATGTTCGCCCTGGCAGGGAGTCGGCGTACGTATTACACCGCCCCTATCAAAGCGCTGGTGAGTGAGAAGTTCTTCGCGTTGTGCGAGGTGTTCGGTGCGGAACGGGTCGGCATGGTGACCGGCGACGCGGCAGTCAACCCGACCGCACCGATCATCTGCGCGACCGCCGAAATCCTGGCCAACCTCGCGCTACGCGAGGGTGCGGACGCCGATATCGGCCAGGTGGTGATGGATGAATTCCACTTCTACGCCGACCCCGACCGAGGCTGGGCCTGGCAGGTGCCGCTGCTGGAGCTACCGAACGCACAGTTCCTGCTTATGTCCGCGACGCTCGGCGAGGTCGATTTCTTCGCGACCGACCTGGAGCGGCGCACCGGTCGCAGTGCCGCGGTGGTGGCGGGTACCGAGCGGCCGGTACCACTGAATTTCTCCTACGCCCGCACACCGGTCACCGAAACCCTCACCGAACTCGTGACCACCCATCAGGCACCGGTCTATGTCGTGCATTTCACCCAGGCCGCCGCGCTGGAGCGGGCGCAAGCCCTGACCAGTGCGAACTTCGCCAGCCGGGCCGAGAAGGACGCGATCGCCGAGGCGCTCGGCGAGTTCCGGTTCTCTTCCGGGTTCGGGCGGACGCTGTCGCGGCTGATCCGGCACGGAATCGGCGTGCACCATGCGGGGATGCTGCCCAAGTACCGGCGGCTGGTCGAACGCCTCGCGCAGGACGGACTGCTGAAAGTCGTCTGCGGCACCGACACGTTGGGTGTAGGCATCAACGTACCGATCCGCACGGTGTTGCTGACCGGGCTCACAAAGTTCGACGGTGTCCGAACCCGGCGGCTCAAGGCCCGCGAATTCCATCAGATCGCCGGCCGCGCCGGGCGGGCGGGTTTCGACACGATGGGCACTGTGGTGGTGCAGGCGCCCGAGCACGAGGTCGAGAACGCCCGACTGCTGGCGAAGGCCGGTAACGATCCCAAGAAGATGCGTAAGGTGCAGCGCCGCAAACCGCCCGAAGGTTTCGTGTCGTGGAGCGAGGAAACCTTCCAGCGGCTGGTCACCGCCGCGCCCGAACCGATGGTGTCGCGGTTCGCGGTGACCAACGCCATGCTGCTGAACGTGATCGCACGTCCCGGCAACTGTTTCGACGCGATGCGCCATCTGCTGGAGGACAATCACGAACCGCGTCCCGCGCAGCGGCGGCATATTCTGCGGGCCGTGCGGTTGTACCGGGCACTGCGCGATGCCGAGGTGGTGCAACAGCTGCCGGAACCCGACGAACAGGGCCGTTACGCCCGCCTCACCGTGGACCTGCAGCGCGATTTCGCCTTGGACCAGCCGCTGTCGCCGTTCGCCCTGGCCGCGTTCGAACTACTCGACCGGGATTCGCCGAACTATGCGCTGGATATGGTGTCGCTGGTCGAGGCCACGCTCGAGGATCCGCGCCAGCTGCTGATGGCCCAGCAACACAAGGCCCGCGGCGAGGCAGTGGCCGAGATGAAGGCCGAGGGAATCGACTACGACGAGCGGATGGAACTGCTCGAGGAAATCACCTGGCCGAAACCGCTGACGGAACTGATCGAGGGAGCCTACGAGACCTACCGGGCCGGGCATCCTTGGCTGTCGGAGTTCGCACCGTCTCCGAAATCGGTGGTGCGGGATATGGTCGAGCGGGCGATGACCTTCACCGAGCTGATCTCCTATTACGAGTTGGCCCGGTCGGAAGGCGTTGTCCTGCGGTATCTCGCCGACGCTTACCGGGCGCTGCGGCGCACTGTGCCGGAGGCGGCGCGGACCGAGGAATTGGACGACCTCACCGAATGGCTGGGCGAGCTGGTGCGCCAGGTGGATTCGAGCCTGCTCGACGAATGGGAGCAGCTGACGGGCGCGGGCGCCGAAACCGATGCCGGACAGCTCGCGTTCGGTGCCGAAACCGTCCGTCCCATCACGGCAAACGAACGCGCCTTCAAGGTGATGGTGCGTAACGCGATGTTCCGCCGGGTCGAACTGGCAGCCCGCCGCCGCTGGGCCGAGCTGGCAGAGCTGTCCCCGGGACCGGACTGGGTGGCCGATCTGGAACCCTATTTCGCCGAATACGACAGTATCGGCGCCGGCCCGGACGCCCGCGGTCCGCAACTGTTCCGGATCGAGGCACGCCCCGGTTTCTGGCAGGTACGGCAGATCATCGACGATCCGGCCGGCGATCACGGCTGGGCGATTGTCGCCACCGTGGATCTGGCCGAATCCGATGCCGCGGGCGATGTGGTGTTCGACGAGGTCACGGTGGTAGCCGGGTGACCGCCGAGGACGAATGAGTAAGGTCGAGGGGTCGTGACGGCGGAGTTCACCGGCCGGCATGTGCTGGCCGAGTTCGGCGGGGTCGACAGTGCGCTGTGCGACGACCTGGACCGGCTCAGGGCAGCCCTGCACGCGGCGCTGACCACCGCGGGCGTCACCATCTGCGAAATGGTGAGCAAGCAGTTCGAACCGCACGGGGTCACCGTGCTGGCGTTGCTCGCCGAATCACACGCTTCCCTGCACACCTATCCGGAGACCGGCGATATCTTCGTCGATGTCTTCACTTGCGGGACCTCCGCCGACGGCGCCGAAGCAGTCGCCGCGCACCTGCGCGCCGCACTGGCACCGCGCCGGGTGCAGATCTCGACGGTGCGGCGCGGCCGGGCGCCGGACAGGGGCGGGGCGCGAGTTATCGGCGGATGACTCGCCGCTCGGCCACTGGGAATGTACGGGCAGGTGAGTGCGCCGACGTGCCGGGTACTGCGCAGGCAGAGTCGCGACCGGCCGAACGAGCGGGAACCGGCCGGCTCAGCCGAACGCGGCGGCAGCCAGCATGTAGGCCATCCCGAGATCCATGATCACGTGCGGTAGTACTCCCAGCGGTAGTCCACGTCCCGGCGCAGCCGTATGCACCGCCCACCACAGACGGTCCCCGCGCAGCGCCGTCACGGCCACCGCGACCGCGTCGGCCAGGAACAACAGTGCGAGGATCGTCACCGGCACACCCCCCGGCCCGCCGCCGTGCCCGCCGGCGGAATGACCCGACATGGTTGCCAACATCACACCGGCCGCGATGAGGTGATAACCGAGCGCACCGGCCTGCCCCGGGCGAGATGAGCGGCTCCCCACGACCCGGGCCGCCAACAGCAGGCCGAAGACCAGCGTCATCGCGAGCAGCACACCGTGCAGAGCGTGGGCGTGAACCTGAACAGGGAACAACACCATGACCGACATCACGGCACACATCAGCAGATGCGCCGCATCGGATTCGTGGTCGCTGTCCGCGCTTCCACAGCCTGCGCCGGCGGGGTCCCGCTGTCCGGCGTGCGCCTGTCGCGACGTCATCCGGGCCGCCACCATGGCGGCAGTGATGGTGAACGCAAGCGCGGCACACACTCGTAGCGCCGTCTGATCGAGGCCGAATTCACCCATGCTGCATTGCCTTTCGCAAACGGATCCCGCCATCGGACATGGTCGCACGGCCTCCCCGGTCAAGGCAGGACTTCGATCGGAACGGGAACGAACAACCGATCGCGGCGCGGCTCAGCCGCCGGCACGCGGGCACTGTCGTTCGTGCGCAGCACGGTCGCGCGACCGCCGCAACCTCGATCGCGAGACGACCGCCGCCGGTGGCCGTCCGGGGTTTCGTTACGCTGGTTGTCGCAATGACCAGGACTGCCGTCACTCACCGGGAGCTTCGTACCCGGTTGGCCTCACTCACCCTCCGCGACGAACACCGGCTGGGCAAACAGCTCGCCCGGGTACGGGGCGGCGATCTCACCCGGATCGAATCCGAGATCGGCGCCGCCGAACAACGCGTCGCCGCGCGGCGCGCGGCGCTACCGTCGCTCACCTACCCTGAGCAACTCCCGGTGACAGCGCGGCGCGCCGATATCGCCGCCGCCATCGCCGCCAACCAGGTGGTGGTCGTCGCCGGGGAGACCGGGTCCGGTAAGACCACGCAGATCCCGAAGATCTGCCTCGAACTGGGCCGGGGTATCCGCGGTGCGATCGGACACACCCAGCCGCGGCGGCTGGCGGCCCGTACGGTCGCGGAGCGGATCGCTACGGAGCTGGACACCGAACTGGGTGACGCGGTCGGCTACACGGTGCGGTTCACCGACCAGGCGGCCGAGCACACCCTGGTCAAGCTGATGACCGACGGCATCTTGCTTGCGGAGATCCAGCGCGACCGCATGTTGTGGGCATACGACACGATCATCATCGATGAGGCCCATGAGCGCAGCCTCAATATCGACTTCCTGCTCGGTTATCTGAAGCAGCTGCTGCCGCGCCGGCCGGATCTGAAGATCATCATCACTTCGGCCACCATCGACCCGGAGTTGTTCGCCCGGCATTTCGCGGACGAGGCGGGTGATCCGGCACCGATCGTCGAGGTGTCGGGCCGCTCGTATCCCGTCGAGCTCCGGTACCGTCCGCTGGCACTGCCGGTCGCGGCGGATACCGACGACGACGAGGACCGCGCGGTGGATCGCGACCCGGTCGACGCCATCTGCGATGCCGTGGTCGAACTGTTCGCCGAGGGCGACGGCGATGTGCTGGTATTCCTGTCCGGTGAACGGGAGATCCGCGATACCGCCGACGCCCTCACCGATCTGAAACTCCCCCGCACCGAGATCCTGCCGCTGTTTGCGCGGCTGTCGGCGGCCGAACAGCACCGGGTCTTCGCACCGCATACCGGACGCCGGGTGGTTCTGGCGACGAATGTCGCCGAGACCTCGCTGACGGTTCCCGGGATCCGCTACGTCGTCGACCCCGGTACCGCGCGTATCTCCCGGTACTCGATGCGGACCAAGGTACAGCGGCTGCCGATCGAACCGATTTCCCAGGCCTCGGCGCGGCAGCGGTCGGGTCGCTGCGGCCGGGTGGTAGACGGTATCTGCGTCCGCCTGTACTCCGAGGACGATTTCGATGCCCGCCCGATGTTCACGGATCCGGAGATCCTGCGCACCAATCTCGCCGCGGTCATCCTGCAGATGACCGCACTGGGCCTAGGCGATATCGAACGATTCCCGTTCGTCGAGGCGCCGGACAGCAGGGCGGTCCGCGACGGCGTCGCACTGCTCGAGGAACTCGGTGCCCTGGTCGGCCGGACAGCGGAACCGCGGACCGCCGGCTCGCCGGCCGCCCGCGCCGGAGACGGCTCGGTCTCGGCAGACGCTCGTGGCCCGGCCCCCGGGGACCGACCGGGCACCGGCACTCGGTCCGCGGCGGAGCCCGCCACACCGGAGGAACGGGTCGAGTCCAGCGGCCCGGAAGCGGACTCCACGAAGTCTCGTCCGGGCCGGCGCCGGACAGGTTCAGGTAGCCCGGAATCGGGGCATACGCTCACCGCGACCGGGCGGGAGATGGCCAGGTTGCCGGTGGATCCTCGGATGGGCCGCATGCTCGTAGAGGCGCACCGCACCGGCTGTCTGGCCGATGTGCTGGTGATCGTGGCCGCGCTGTCGATCCAGGACGTCCGCGAACGGCCGGCCGACCAGCAGCAGGCCGCCGATACCGCACACGCCCGGTTCAGTGTTCCGAACTCGGATTTCCTGGCGTATCTGCGGCTGTGGGAGTACCTCGACGGTCAGCGACGGGCCCTGTCCTCCAACCGGTTCCGGCGCATGTGCCGGGAAGAATTCCTACACTATCTGCGAATCCGCGAATGGCAGGATCTCTACGGCCAGTTGCGCACCATCACCAAGAGCATGGGCTGGTCGCTGCACGACGGTTCGGCCGAAGCCGCGCCGGCGCAACGCACCGCCCAGGGGGAAACCTCCGACAGGACCACCGATTCCCGGCGACGGGGTCGCCACACCAGGAAACCGGGGCACAAAGAAGGCGGCCGCGATACCCGTGCCGCTCGATCCCTGCCGACCGGACCACGGCCGCTCGACGAGATGACACCCGATACCGATCCCTGGGATTCGACGGCGATCCATCAAGCGCTGCTCTCGGGCATGCTGTCGCATATCGGTGTCCGCGAGGCCGAATCCCGCGAGTTCCTGGGTGCCCGCAATGCCAAGTTCATGATCTTCCCGGGATCCGGGCTGGCCAAGAAGCCGCCGCGTTGGGCGATGGCGGCGGAACTGGTGGAAACCTCCCGGCTGTGGGGTCGGATGGCGGCCCGGATCGAACCGGAGTGGGCCGAACAGCTCGCCGGAGACCTGGTGAAACGCCACTACTCCGAACCACATTGGTCGGCGCGGCGCGGCACCGCCCGCGCCTACGAACGCGTGACGCTCTACGGGGTTCCCCTGGTCACCGGCCGGCTCGTCGATTACGGCCGGATCGACCCCGAAACCACCCGGGAACTGTTCCTGCGCCATGCCCTGGTCCAGGGCGAATGGCAGACCCGGCACGAGTTCTTCCAACGCAACCGCGCCCTGCTCGACGATATCGCCGATCTGGAGCACCGGGCCCGGCGCCGTGACATCCTCGTCGACGACGAGGTGCTGTTCGATTTCTACGATCAGCGGATACCGGCCGATATCGTCTCGGTCCGGCATTTCGACACCTGGTGGAAAGCCGCCCGGCACAACGACCCGCACCAGCTCGATTTCACCACCGACGCCGTGGTCAACGAGGGCGCCGACCGGCTGGACCCGGCGGCTTTCCCGGACACCTGGCGTCAGGGAGAGTTGTCGTTCCCGTTGACCTACCAGTTCGAGCCGGGACAGGCCGACGACGGTGTGACGGTGTGGATTCCGGTCGCGCAACTGGCCCATGTCCGGGCGGTCGGATTCGACTGGCTGGTGCCCGGGGTGCGGGCGGAACTGGCCGCGGCGCTCATCAGGACCCTGCCCAAACAGTTGCGGCGGACAGTGGTGCCCGCCCCGGATTTCGCCGCTGCTGCGCTGGCCACGCTCACTCCCCGCGCCGAACCGTTGCGCACCGGACTGGCCCGGGAGCTCACCCGGCTTGCGGGTATCCCTATCGCCGCGGCCGACCTGAACCCCGCCGCGCTCCCGGACCATCTCCGTATGACATTCGCCGTCGTCGACGTCGGTGGCCGGGTCCTC
This sequence comes from Nocardia speluncae NBRC 108251, assembly GCF_001613245.1. Lineage (GTDB taxonomy): Bacteria > Actinomycetota > Actinomycetes > Mycobacteriales > Mycobacteriaceae > Nocardia > Nocardia speluncae. The sequence continues at coordinate 855,975 of NZ_BDBZ01000002.1, forward strand.
GACACCAGCAAAAGTCTCGCCGAGCTCAGAACCCGGCTGTCCGAGCAGGTTTCGGCGTCGGTGGCGGCGGCGACAGCCGGAGCCGAACGAACTGCCGCCACCGTGTGGACATCGGAATCGCTGGGGACCCTGCCCGCGACGGTGCGCCGGGAGGTCGGCGGTCAGCCGATCACCGGTTATCCCGCGCTGGTACCCGAACCCGACGGTGTCGCGGTCCGGGTGCTCAAAACACCGGGCGAACAAGCCCGGGCAATGCGCGCCGGAACGCGGGCACTTGTGCTCGCCGCGATCCCGACATCCGCCCGTGCGGTCACCGCCGGCCTGTCACCGGCGGACCGGTTGGTGCTGAGCCAGAATCCGTACGGGTCGGTGGACGCGCTGGTGGAGGATTGCCGCGCAGCCGCCGCCGATCAGCTCATCACCGCCGCCGGTGGACCGGTCCGCGACCCGGATCGGTTCGACCGGCTCGTGGCGCAGATCCGGCCGAAGTTCAACGAGGTGGTGGGCCGGATAGTCCGCCTGGTGATCCCGGTACTCGCCGCGGCACACGAGGTTTCGGCCACACTGGCGGGGGTCCGGGAACCCGATATCGCCGCCGACGTGCGAGAGCAGCTGACGGAACTGGTATTCGACGGTTTCGTCTCGGAGTGGGGTCCGGCGCGGTTGCGGGAGCTCCCCCGCTACCTGCGGGGCGCCACCGCCAGGCTCACGGCGCTGCCCGCGTCGGCCGACCGCGACCACCGAGCCATGACTGAGCTCGACGCGGCGGCCGAGGTCTACGATCGGCTGATCGCCGGTTTGCCGGAATCACGGCAGCGCGCACCCGAGGTCACCGAGATCTGGTGGATGATCCAGGAATTGCGGGTGAGTCTCTTCGCCCAGAAGCTCGGCACACCGTATCCGGTGTCGGTCAAGCGGATTCACAAGGCGGCAGATGCTGTCCGGCGCTGAGGACGATCACCACCGCGGGCGATGCGACGACCGTCGAATATCGTCACCGGCCCGCCGAGTTCGACGATGCTGCGGTCGCGGTGGATAACCGGGTCGAAACGCCGACGGCCGCCCTCCGGCCGACCCCGCGGGGCTGTCGGTGGCCGGACCGATGGGCCGGCACCGGATGGTGGCTTCGATCCCGCGGTGTCGCAGCCAGATGCGGTTGCTGCGACTGGAGTAAGCCTCGTCGGCGAGTTCTCGATTCATGGGTACACAGACGCGGGCAGTTGTCACATGAGCAGCGACTCGAGCTCCGGGAGCCGGCCGAACAGGTCGGGAAGGCCGCACACGCCGTTGCGCACGGACTCGTGCGACAGCGCCAGTTCTGGGCCGGTGCTTGTCTCGGCACCGGCAAGGCAACGGAGGATGTTCCATCTCATGTGCCCCAACCAGCCGCCGATCATGAATACAAACCAGCTCGGGCCTGATGGCGGCAGCGTTCCGCCCCCTGCGACATAGCCGTCGAGGACCGAGCGGAAAATGGCGGGCCGGAGGTCGTCGAAGCCAGGTCCCTTCGCGAGGCTGAGTGCGGTCGAGCCGAGCTCACTGGACAAGTCGAGCAGTCCCGAGAGCTCCCAGTCGAGCACTACAGGCCGCCCCTCTCGAGCGAGCAGGTTCCACGGTTGGATGTCCTTGTGGGTCAGCACGACGGGGCCTGGCCGTTCGCAGGTGTCGACGAAGTGGGCAATCGCAAGGAATGTCTCGACGTGCGAGGCGAGTTCTTCGGCCCACGGCTGTCCGGTCGCCGCCGCCCGCGCCGCGAGTTCGGACCAGTCCCGTAACGCCGGTTCCTCGATCGGCACAGGGGTCCACGCGACGTCGAGCGTGTGGATGCGTGCGAGGATCTCACCGATCTCGAACGCGTACGCCGGTGACACCGGCGCTTCGGGCACCTTTTCTCCCTCGACCCATCGGTGAACGAGCGTGTCGTGGCCGGCCGAGATCGGCTCTGGCATAGGAATTCCGGCAGCGAAGGCTGCCCGCTCAAACCTGAACACGTCCTCGACGTGATAGGCCCAGCGGCGGTCGCTCAGGTTCAGCTCCTTCACCGCGAACGCCCCTCGGTCGGTGTCGAGCCGGTACATCCGGTTGGCGAACCCGCCGTGAACGCGGCTCATCGGTTCGATCGGCGCGCCGAGATGCGAAAGGTTCACCCAGGCATGCTAGCCAGGTGTGCTGGCTCAGGACGTTGATTCCACGCTCGCGATCTCGCGGGCCAGCTGTGCAGGTCTGCCGCGCGGCCGATGCGCTGCGGGGATCGACAGAGCGGCTCGGTAATTGCGGGTGAAAGGCAGGCCGGTCACCGTCGCGTACCGGCCCGGCGGCGCCGGATCAGTCGCTGGCGGCTACCGCTGCACGCGCCCGGCGTATCTCCCGGATCTCGCGTTCGAAATCCTCGGCCGAGGTGAACGATCGGTACACCGAGGCGAAGCGCAGATACGCCACCTCGTCCAGTTCGCGGAGCGGCCCGAGTATCGCCAGACCGACCTCATGGCTCGGCACCTCGGGCGAACCCTTGGCTCGGACGGCGTCCTCGACCTGCTGTGCCAGCAGATTAAGCGCATCGTCGTCGACCTCGCGGCCCTGACAGGCACGGCGCACGCCGCGAATGACTTTTTCCCGGCTGAAGGGTTCGGTGACTCCGCTGCGTTTGACCACGGAGAGAATCGCCGTTTCCACGGTGGTGAAGCGGCGGCCGCATTCCGGGCATGCGCGTCTGCGGCGAATGGCGGCGCCTTCGTCGGCCAGTCGCGAGTCGACGACCCGGGAGTCGGGGTGTCGGCAGTACGGGCAGTGCATCCGGGGTCCTTCGTCGCTGCGAACGCTCGCGGCCGAACCAGCGGCGGCCGCGGGTCCGGCGAGCGCTGGCACCAGGTGGCTGCCCGGTACCGGGAGGGCCGGTGGCAGGCACCGGCTGATCTACATAACACATCGAGGATACCGGCATGGGGTGTGCCATGCTTTCGCTCACCCCGGGACGGCGCGCGGACGGGTGCACGACCTACCGGACTCCGGCCGCGCCACCGGGCGCCGCAGGCACTGCCACGGCCGGAATTCCGGGCCGTTCCGGGGCCGGCGGGGGCTCGGGGGCACGCAGGTGGGCAAGCGCCAGGAAGCCCGCCACCACTGCCGCGGTGAACAGGGCGGTGACCGCAGTCGCGGCGAACCCGGCACGGGCACGCTGGACGAGTTCGGCGGGTTCCGGCGCGACGGCCCGGCCCCAGGCGCCGGGTTGCGTCCGCAGGGCGGCG
>NZ_BDBZ01000003.1 GCF_001613245.1 Nocardia speluncae NBRC 108251
CTCAGTGACTGGCGAACCAGTACTTCATTGGGGCAGGTTTTCTACCTTAACCGGCCAGTGGCTCAGAGTCAAACTCCGCATCTTCAGCCGATCTGCCAGGCGCTCCTCGTACAACCTCGTTGTCCCTGGTCCCTCCGGCTCGGCGTTTCCGCCTCGCTCCGGGCCCCTGGTCGGTGTCCGTGTCGCTCTGACTTGGATAAAGTTACGCGGCGGATAACGCTACGTCAAATCGCCACTTCGGCATCATATTTTCGCTGGTCAGAGGCTTGCGATCGGGCGATACGGTGGGCCGGATCGCGAAATTGTGACCCAGCCCACCAAGATCAATTTCCGGTGTCTCGCCGGACGCCTGCGAAATGACGCTTTCCGCGACGGAGCACGAGCCACTTGCCATGCAGGTAGTCACCGGTTTCCGGCATCCACTCCGGGTCCTTCACGCGCTCGTTGTTCACCGATGCCCCACCTTCGTTCACCGCGCGGCGAGCGGCGCCTCGGCTCTCACACAGGCCCGAGGCCACCAGGAGGTCCACGATCGTGTCCTGGCCGGGCACCACCTGCGCGACCTCCCCCTCGCCGGCTGCCTCGCGTAGCGCAGCCGCCAGTGTCGGCTCGTCGAGATCCCGGAGTTCGGCGCGGCCGAAAAGCGCCTGGCTGGCAAGTTGCGCGGCGCGGGTGTTGTCCGCACCGTGCACGAGTGTGGTCATCTCGGCCGCCAGCCGGCGCTGGGCTTCACGGGCGTGCGGGCGTTCGGCCGTCGCCACCTCCAGTTCGGCCAGCTCCTCCTGTTCCAGGAAGGTGAACCAGCGTAGGTAGCGAACGACGTCGGCGTCGGCGGTGTTCACGAAGTACTGGAACCAGGCGTAGGGGCTGGTGAGCTCCGGGTCGAGCCACAGGCTGCCCCCGCCTGTGGACTTACCGAATTTCTTGCCGTCGGCCGAGGTCACCAGCGGAACGGTCAGGGCATGGACCGCTACCCCATCGACGCGCCGGTTCAGTTCGACACCGGCGATGATGTTGCCCCACTGATCCGAGCCGCCCACCTGAAGCACGCAGTCGTGTTGGCGGCGCAACTGCAAGTAGTCGTTGGCCTGCAGCAACATGTAGCTGAACTCGGTGTAAGAGATGCCCTCGCCTTCGAGCCGCCGCTTGACGGTGTCGCGAGCGAGCATCACGTTCACCGAGAAGTGTTTGCCGATATCCCGGAGGAAGTCGACGGCACTCAGCGCGCCGGTCCAGTCCATGTTGTTCACGATGAGGGCGCCGGTCGGTGAATCGTCCAGGTCGACGAACCGTTCGAGCTGGGATCGAATCCGGTCTGCCCAGGCGGCGACGGTATCCGCCGAGTTCATCGTGCGCTCGCCGACGTCGCGGGGGTCGCCGATCAGTCCGGTCGCGCCACCGGCCAGGACGATCGGCCGGTGTCCCGCGCGCTGGAACCGTTTGAGGGCGAGCAGAGGAACGAGATGCCCGGCGTGCAGGCTGGCCGCGGTGGGATCGAAACCGGCATAGAGATTGCGCGGGCCGGCGGCCAGCGCCTCCCGGAGCGCGTCGAGGTCGGTGGACTGCGCGATGAGACCGCGCCAGGTCAATTCGTCGATGATGTCGCTGCTCACGGGGTCCATCTTCGCGTACCAGCGCAAGCCCGTTGCGAGCGGTGCGATCGGATGCCCGGCCTGCCTCAGGCCGATCCCCCGCGACGTGGCGCCCGCGGGCTGCGCCGGTAAGCGGATACCGCGCGGGAGTCGTGCAGCCATAGCCGCCACGGGCGGTCGGCCTCCGTGCTGACCCCTACCCGCGGGCCGGCGGCGATCCGGGACGGATCGGCGAGCGGGCCGAGTTCCAGCCGGATCACCGAATCCGGATCGAAGACATCGGTGCCGTAGTCGTCCATCCGGATTCCGAGAGCACTGCCCAGGTTGCCGGGGCCGCGGGCCAGGTCGTCGGCACCGCGAGCAGCCGGGCGGCGGTCGCGGGCGATGTCGTGACCGGCGATGATCTCCGCGGACCGCAAGAGCACACCGGAGGCCACTCCGTCCGGTCCGCTGACGATATTCGCGCAGGTATGCATTCCGTAGCTGCGATAGACGTACAGCCTGCCCGGCGGGCCGAACATCGCCGCGTTCCGCGGGGTGCGGCCGCGACCGGAGTGGGCCGCCGGATCATGCCAAGGGCCTGCCGGATCACCACCGTAGGCCTCGACTTCGACCAGGTAGGCACCCACCGAGCCCGACCACAGGGTCGCGCCGAGCAGGCGCCGGGCGGCGGTCGATGGATCAACAGCCAGTTCCTCGGCACTCACCCGAGAATTGTCGCAACCGATGTGCGCCGGGCCGGGTACCAGGTCTCATTTCCTTCACACCCGGAAGCAGGCCATCCGGTTCGTCGGCGCCCGGTCGGCGGCCCGCCGCGTCCGTCGCCGGAATCATCACCACCGTGCCCGGTGTATCGGCGGGCGAACGGCCCCGCCTTCGGTGCCGGGCCGAAAGAAGCGCGCTATCGGCACGGCACCGGAGGCCCGGCGTACCGGGCATTCGGCTGCGCCACACCGGGGTGTGTTGACCGGTTGACACGCTTTCCGGCGTCCAGGTCTTGCAACAAGGACCGCGAAGGCGAAGAATTCAACACATGATGAATTCTCGATCGATGAACAGGGGCGGCTCATGTCCGTGACCGGCGAGCGGGACGCGGTGGAGGTCCGCAACCTCACGGTGCGTCGCGGTAGACGAGAAGTACTGCACGATATTTCGCTGACCATTCCCCGCGGCTCGATCACCGGGCTACTGGGGCCCTCGGGCTGCGGGAAGACCACTCTCATGCGCAGCATCGTGGGCACCCAGATCGTGACCGCCGGGCAGATCACGGCCCTCGGGTTGCCGGCGGGCAGTGCGCGGCTGCGGCGGCAGATCGGCTACGTGACCCAGGCACCGAGCATCTACTCCGATATCAGCGTCCACGAGAACGTCGCGTATTTCGCCGCGCTCTACGGTGCCGCCCGCGGGTCGGTCGACGCCGCGCTCGACGCTGTAGGACTGTCCGATCATCGCCACCAGCGTGGCGACGAACTCTCCGGCGGGCAGAGCACCCGGGCGTCGTTGGCGTGCGCGCTGGTGGCCGCACCGGAGCTGCTGGTCCTGGACGAGCCGACAGTCGGGCTGGACCCAGTTCTGCGAGTCGAACTGTGGAAGCAGTTCCGGGAATTGGCTGCCGGCGGTACGACGCTGCTGGTGTCGAGCCATGTGATGGACGAGGCCGAACACTGCGACCGGTTGCTGCTCATGCGAGAAGGCCGGTTGCTGGCGCAGCAGAGCCCCGACGAATTGCGCGAACGCACCGGCGAGCAGAACCTCGAACAGGCTTTCTTGACCCTCATCACGTTGGGAGAACCGGTATGAGCGGATCGAGCCCGGGGGACGCAGGAAAACGTCGCCGAACGGTCCCTTCGACCACAAGCCGTACGGACACCGCACCGGGGCACCCCGGCCCCGCCGCACACATCGTGGACCGCGGCGCCGGGCCGCGGCCGTTCGCGGCCTACACGGCGACCACGACCCGGATCCTGCGGCAACTGCGCAACGATCACCGCACGATCGCGATGATCCTGGTGGTGCCGGCGCTGCTGATGGCCCTGCTGTACTTCATCTATCAGGATGTGCCGGCCACACCGCAGCAGGTGAGCCTGTTCGACCGTGTCGGGATCAGCATGCTCGGGATCCTGCCGTTCATCGTGATGTTCCTGATCACCGCCATCGCCATGCAGCGCGAACGCAGCTCCGGCACACTCGAACGGCTGCTCACCACACCGTTGAGCAAACTCGATCTGCTCGGCGGGTACGGAACGGCGTTCTCGGTGGCCGCGGCCGCGCAGGCGGCCGTGGCGTGCCTGGTCTCGTTCGGCTTGCTGGGTCTGAACGCGGCCGGTAATCCCGGGTGGGTGGTGCTCATCGCGATGATCGATGCGGTGCTGGGGGTCGCACTGGGGTTGCTGTGCAGCGCCTTCGCACGGACCGAGTTCCAGGCGGTGCAGTTCATGCCGGTCGTGGCGGCGCCGCAGATCTTCCTGTGCGGGCTGCTGGTGCCACGCGAACAGCTGCCCGGTTGGCTGGAGGCGATCAGCAACGTGCTACCGCTGAGCTACGCCGTCGACGCGCTGCACGAGGTGTCGGTGCACAGCCAGCCCACCGGGTTGATGTGGCGGGACCTGGCGATCGTTGCCGGATTCGCGGCGGTGGCCCTGTGCCTGGGCGCCGCGACCCTACGCCGGCGCACAGTATGAGTACCGACCCCGAACGCCCGCCCGCCAGACCAGGACGCAGGCCGGGCACCTCCGGCACGCGCGCAGCGATCCTGGATGCGGCCGGGCAGCGATTCGCGAAAAACGGGTTCGACAAGACCTCGATCCGCGCGGTGGCGGCGGACGCCGGCGTCGACCCGGCTCTGATCCACCACTACTTCGGGACGAAGCAGCAGCTGTTCGCGGCTGTCGTGGAACTACCGGTCGACCCGGAGGTTGTGCTCGCGCGAGTGGATACAACCCCGCTGGATCAACTGGGCGAAACCCTGGTGGGCGCGGTGACAGCAGTCTGGGATTCGCCCGCGGGTACCGGTGCTGTTGCCCTGTTCCGCAGCCTCGTCGCAGGTGGTGACACCTCGCCGGCGCGGGACTTCCTGCTCTCGGTGATCTTCGAACGGATCCGCCGGCGTATCGCCACGGATACCGACGACGGCCGGCTCCGGGTGGCGCTGGCCGCGTCCCAGATCATGGGCGTGATCATGTCGCGCAAGATCGTGAAACTGGATCCGGTCACCGAGCTGCCGATCGACCGGCTCGTCGCCGCTGTCGGCCCCACGGTGCAGCGCTACCTCACCGGCGATATCGGTGAAGTAGCGGCGGCGGACGGCGCGGAATGAACGCCCGGTGCTATTCGCCGAACTGCCGCGCGAAATCGGCGTGCTCGGCCTCGTCGACCGCGTGGGCCTCATCGGCGAGCAGTACCGGGATCCCGTTGTCGATCGGATAGGCCACGCGCAACCGAGGGTTGTACAGCACGTCTGCGCCGGCGCCGGTGCGGACCAGGTGCAATTGTCCCTTGTCCTGCGGGCAGGCCAGCAGGCTCAGCAATGTGGGATCCAGAATGGTGTGCTCGGACATGGAATGGAAGCGTACCCGGCCACAGATCGGACCTCGGCGCCCTCCGATATCGCGCTCAGACCGCCGGGCGGCGGAACGAGATGTACTGATGGCCGAAGAAGGTGCCGGCGGCGACCACACCCATGACCACCACCGCGGACAGCGCGCGCGGGAATCCGAACAGGCTCACGGCGACCTCGAGCAGCACCGCGTTGACGGCCAGCCCCCCGCAGTTCACGGCGGCGAACCCGAAAAAATCGCGGAGGACCCGTCCGTGGACCCGGAACACCAGTCGGCGGTGCAGGACGAACGCGACACCGATACCGGTCACATAGGCCGCAACAACCCCCACCGACGGCGGCACCGAATCCCCCAGTAGCGCGAGCCAGGCGACGGTGAGCCCGATACCCATCGCGGTATTCACGCCGCCGACGATCGCGAACGCGATTTCCCGGCGCCTCACCAAGCGAAGAAGTGCGACCGGCCCGTTGCCACGAATCCGTGCCGCGCCACGATCCGCGTGTGCGGGATCCACCGCTTCCCCGGCGGGTTCGCCGCCCGGCGGGTTTCCGCCCCGGCCGTTCGCGACGGCCGGCCCGGCCGGATCACCCGGTCCGAGGGGGCCCGGGAGATCTCCGGATTCGGCGGCGAGCACGGCGCCCCGAACATCTTCGGTCTCGCGCCGACTCTCGGAACGGGTTGTGTCCGATACCGCGTCGGACAGCGATGCGGGGGACGGTTTACGCGAGCGCGGTGCGGCGCCGACCCGTGCATCTGCACACTCGACGGCGTCCCGCGCCGGGAGCTGCTCGCGCGTCATGCCGTTGTGGCCGGCGCCGTGATGCGGCGACGCCGGGTCCGGGGATTCGGTGGGCTCGTTCGTCATGGTCGCGCGGCTACGAGTGCGGGTTGATCGGTATCCGATGCGGCGGGCGGCGGTGGAGGCGGCGGGCCGGTGCGCCTACGGCTGCGCAGGTGGGCGATCTGGAGAAGTACCAGCCCGAGCAGACCGGCGGCGGCCGCCGCGCCGCCGATCTTCCAACCCGGCGGGCGCCAGGTGAGTTCGAGTTCGGCATCGTGGGTGCCCGGTGGGATATCCACCGCGACGAAACTGTTCGCGACCACATCGATCGGCAGCGGACGGCTGTCGAGATGTGCGCGGTAGCCCGGCCAGCCGAGGCGGGCGAAGACGATTCGGCCACCGGTGGCCGAATCGACCCGGACCCGGCTGGTCGTCTCGGACTCCTCCGGTTGTTCGACGGTCACCCCGTCGATATGCGCGATCCGGCCGGTGCGGCCGGATACATCGCCGTCCACCCGCTCGAGGACGGCGATGTAGTCCTCATGGCCCGGATAGTCGACCCATTTCCAGCCCTCGGGTACGGGATGTTCGCGGGCGTCGGGGTAGAGCGCGCGCTGGAGGACGACCCTGTCGACGAGCATCAGATCCACCGGCGGACGGCCGGTTTCGGGTTCAGGGGTGAAGGCCCGGCGGTAGGCATCGGGGCAGACGCTGGTGTCCCAGCGCATACAGATCAGGTGACCGAAGTGGAAGTGGCCGTTCGGGGTGTATCCACCGACGTAGTCCAGTTCGAGGTTCTTGGCGTAGTTGCCGAAAGCGAGGGAACCATAGGCGCCGTCCAGTGTGTGTTCCCCGGCGCCGATCAACGCCCGGTCACCCAATTGCAGGGTGGTCCCGGGGAAATCGGGGAACGCGGCCTTCATCTCCGATCGCTTCTCGGGCAGGTTCCAGCTCATGGGTGTCGGCGCGGCGGCATGCACCTGCAGGTAAGCGATGGGTGCGACCGCGATCAGGGTGAGCAGGCACGCCGCGGCCCGGCCCTGCGACCTCGCCAGTCCGAGAACACCCGCGCCGAGCAGCGCGACACCCGCCGCGGCGACCATATGCCACACCGCCGATTCCGGTGCCGCGCCCAGTGACCGCCCCAGCAGCAGGGCAATCAACAGCCCGGCCGCGATGCCGCGCCGGCGCAGCCCGGAAACCGTGCCGTAGCGGCCGAGCAGCACACATACCAGCACCAGCACGGCCAGTGCCAGCATCGGCAGTACCCGGGCCGGCCAGCGCAGCGGACCCATCGTCCCGGGTCCGGCAGTCCACAACAGCGTCACGACCGCGAACAGCACCGGTCCGCTCAGTTCCCGGGCCGCGCCGACGGCGCGTTTCCAGTCGACGAAGGCCAGCGCCGGGATCACGAACCAGGCGATGTAGACCATCGGTAGCGGTTGCACATAACCCCACCAGGAGGTGAAGGCCGGAAGAGTACTGGGCAGGCTCGCGTTGAGTGACTCCGACCAGGGCACGGTCAGGAACTGGTCGTTGCGGATCTCCGAGGCGCCGCGCCAGGTGACACCCGCCGTCAGCAGACTCGGCAGATAGGTGGCCAGACCGGCCAGCCCGGCACAGCCCGTGACCAGCGCGAGCCGGATCACCGGCCACAGCTGCCGCCGGTAGACGAATTCGCCGATCAGCACCGTGGCGAACAGCACGGCCGCCTCTACTGCGGGAAACACGTACTGCACCGAAATCGTCAGATACAGGAACACGAAAACCGGTATCGGCCCGCCACGTCCCCGCGCGTAACGCACCCCCGACGCCCAAGCGTGCACCAGCCAGGCGGTCCCGGTGAACGCCGTCATCCAGCTGGCGGCGTCGAAGAACAGCAGAAAACCGCTGAACGGCATGGCCACCCCGGCCACCGCCGACCAGGCCGGGCGACCCCCGTAGGCGAGGCAGACCCGGTAGACGCCCAACCCCAGAATCACGGCGAACACCAGTTTGACCACTGTGGCGTACAGCGCGAGATCGTCGACCACGGCCGCCCCCAGGTCGATCAGCAGCTGCGGCGGATTGAGCAGTCCGGCTTCCTCGATCGCGTAATTACCGGCCAGCCAGTGCTCGGGCATCAGCACCGGGAACTTCCCTTCCCACAGGGAACGTCCGGTCATCACCCACAACGGCGCGTACTGGGCCTCGGTGTCATCGGTGTAGAAATGCCGGGGATTCGCCAGCAGCACTGCCAGGTAGGCCGACACCACCCCCGCCGCGCACACCAGACCCCACCGCAACACATCCCGCCGATCATCTGCTCGACCATCCGCCACGGGTCCCAGACCATACCGGCCGAACCCCGGCGATCGACCGTAACGACGCATATCGAATCTGCCCGCGCGGCGGCGGGTACACCTGCTAGAGTTCGCATTTCTCGGGCTCACCAGCGTCATCGAGACCCGGCACGCGTTATCCTCCGTCGAAAGTCGATCTCGCCAATGCCGTTTTCGCCCAGGTCCGTTTCCGCACCGGACACTCGCCGGCCGGCGACAGCCGGCGCCACCACCCGCCCGGCTCCGGGGTCGCCGTGGCCCCCACCGGGCGCGACGTGTACCGGGCCGGATCCCGATTCGCCCGGAGTGTGCGGGGTTTCGGTGGTCGTACCGGTCTATCGTGGTGAACAGACCGTCGCCGGGCTCGTCCGGGAACTGGACGTATTCGCCACGCCCACCGCCACGCCGGGCGGTCTCCGCTTCCGGGTGGCCGAGATCGTGCTGGTGCACGACTGCGGGCCGGACGGGTCGGATCTGGTTCTGCAGCGGCTGGCCCGGGAGAACCCGCTGGTCCGCGTGATCTGGTTGAGCCGCAACTACGGTCAGGACGCCGCCACCATCGCCGGGATGGCCGCAGCGCGCGGCAGCTGGATCGTCACCATGGACGAGGACGGTCAGCACGATCCGGCCTGTATCACCGAATTCCTCGACACCGCCTATCGGCAGCGCGCGGATCTGGTGTATTCCCGGCCCACCAACACACGCCCGCACGGGCTGCTGCGCAACCTCACCTCGCGCGGCGCCAAACTCGTTCTCGCCACCCTTTTCGCGTTCCCCGACTCGACGCGGTTCGAGAGCTTCCGGCTGATCCGGGGCGATATCGGGCGCCGGCTCGCCGAGGTCGCCGCCAACGGCGCCTATCTCGATGTCGCACTGACGTGGGTGGTCGGCCGGGTCGCGACTACGCCGGTGCGGTTACGCAGCGAGGGTCGCCCGGAATCCGGGTACAACTACCGGCGCTTGTTCTCGTTGTTCTGGAAGATGGTGCTGTGCACCGGAACTCGCGGACTTCGCGTGGTGAGCCTGCTCGGCGTCACGCTGGCGGTGGCCGGCGCGATACTGGCCGCGGTGATCATCTGGTCCGCGGTGACCGGCGGCGACAGCAATCCCGAGGGCTGGGCATCGATCATCGTCGTGCTCCTCCTGTGTTCGGGCGCGCTGCTTTTCTCGCTCGGGCTCATCGCCGAATACCTCGGTGTAGTGCTGCACATCCTGGTGGGTAAACCGCTGTACCTCACCATCGACTCCCCGGCACCGAGGCCGCCGGCCGATACCGCACCGGCCCTCGCCCGGCCGCGAGCCGAGGCGGCGGCCGGATGAGCGGGTCGGCCACGGCGACGGCAGCGCCACGTAACCACGCCGCATCCCCGCCGCTGCGCGAAGAACGCAGCGATCGGATCATCTTCAGCCGGCCCTACCGCGCGGCCGCGGAACTGGCCAATGTCACCACGGTGCTCGGATCCGACCACTGCCACGGTGACGGCCCGTTCACCGCAGCCGCCACCGCGAAACTCGCCGAAATCACCGGCGCACCGCATGTTCTGCTCACCACCTCGTGCACGCATGCGCTGGAACTGGGCGCGCTGCTGCTCGAACTGGGTCCCGGCGATGAAGTGATCGTGCCCAGCTTCGCGTTCACCTCCGCCGCCACCGCCTTCGCCGTACACGGCGCGACCTGCGTGTTCGTCGATATCGATGAGACGACCGGCAATATCGACCCCGCGGCCGCCGCGGCAGCGATCACCGAGCACACCAAGGCGATCGTGGTGATGCACTACGGCGGGGTGGCGGCCGATATGGCCGCGCTGGGTGATCTGGCGCGCGGGCACGGGCTGGCGCTCATCGAGGACAATGCGCACGGACTCGGCGGCACCTGGCGAGGTAAGGCCCTCGGCACGCTGGGCACCCTCGGCACGCAGAGTTTTCACGACACCAAGAATGTGCACTGCGGCGAGGGCGGCGCCCTGCTGCTCGCCGACGACATCCTGATGGGTCGCGCCGAGATCATCCGGGAGAAGGGCACCGACCGGGCGCGTTTCCTGCGCGGACAGGTGGACAAGTACTCGTGGCAGGACATCGGGTCCAGCTATCTGCCCAGCGAACTGAATGCCGCGGTGCTCGACGCGCAACTGGCCGAGTTCCAATCGATCCAGCGCGCCCGGCACCGTGTATGGCATACCTACGCGGCCGAGCTGGCATCGTGGGCAGCAAGCCAGGGCGTCGCGCCGATGACCGTGCCGCCGGACCGGCGCCACACTGCCCACCTGTTCTATCTCCGGCTGCCCAGCGAGGACACGCGCGACGCATTCATCCGGCATCTTGCCGCGCGCGCCATCGTCGCTCCGTTCCACTACGTACCGCTCGACTCCAGCGCCGCAGGACTCAAATACGGTCGGGCGCCGGTGCCCTGCACCCGCAGCGCGCGTTTCGCGGCGACGATCGTCCGGCTGCCGTTGTGGCCCATGCTCACCCGCGGCCAACTCGACCGGGTCCTCACCGCCGTTACCGAGTTCCGTTGCTGAGCGACGCGGTCTCGGCCGGAATCAGGTGAGCAGCCCCAGCGACCCCATATCGGTGAGATCCTCGTAGGCCTCGGAATCCGGGTTGTACCACCAGGTGTGGGCGCCGGGCCGGGGCGCGTAGGTTTCCTGCACCGCGTGGGCCGAGGGCCGGAAGGACGGGCTCCGCGGAATATCGGCGACGATGTAGATCAGGTCCGGACGCTGCCTGGGCGGTAGCGACCGCAGCGCTTCGGTCACATCGGCGGCACCGAGTTCGTAACCCGGCCGCACGCTCACCGCGGCCACCGCCAGCACCCGGTCCCGCGCCGGCAGCGCGTAGGCGACCTCCATATCGACCGCGGCGATATCGTTGAGCACATCCACGATCGGCTGGGTGAAAACGGGACCGCGGCGGGTCCGGATCACCGTATCGATCCGGTCGGCCAGCCAGTAATCGCCCTCGCTGTCGCGGCGGAACAGGTTCTCGGTGGGCAGCCAGGAATCCTCCTGTTCGAAAACTCCGCGCAGTCCGCCGCGAGAGAGATCGACATTCGCCCCGGCCGACCCGATCAGCAGCCCCACCTCGTTATCCGCGCAACGCCGGGCGTACCCGTTGTCGTCCACCATGACCTGGCCGGACACCGGGTCGAAGGCCACCAGTTCGACCCGCGCGGTGCCCGGCACCGGGCGGCCCTTACAACCGAATTTCACTCCGGGCACATTCGCCAGCACCACATCGCCCTCGATAGAGGCGTAGAACTCGAGGACCCGGGCCGGCGCGAATTGTTCCGTCGTCCGCCGCCACAAACCGGCGGGCATACCGGAACCGATGAACAACCGGATCGGATGCGGATACCCGGCCGGGAAGACATCGGAGTCGAGGATATCGCGCAGCATCGTCCAGGTGTAGGTGACGACCGTGACCCCGTACCGGTGCACTTCCTCGGCGAACCGCGCCGGATCCAGAGATCTGGCCAGCGCGATCCGGCTCCCGCCGGCGATGGCGCCGCCCAGGCTCACCAGCAGGCCGGACGAATGGTGCAGCGGAGCCAGGCAGTACACCGTGTCCTTGTGGTCCAGATCGGCGGCCGAGGCGGTGCCGAACGCCGACAATGCCCATCGGTGATTGGTGATGTACTTGATATCCAGGCGTTCGGCGGTGCCCGAGACCAGGATGAACGCGAGTTCACGCGCCCGGCCCGGATCGGGCCGGTACCAGCCCGGTATCTGGACCCGCTGCGGGTCGATCTGTTCCAGATCCACGAGATCGGTGCCGGCCGGGACCGCCAGGCCCCGCGAATCACCGCCGCCGAGCACGAGCACCCGCGCCCCGGTCGCCACGGCGTGACGCACATTCTCCGGATCCGATACCAGGATCACCGTCCCGGTCTGTTCCAGTGCGCTGATCAGATCGCTTTCGGGCGCCAGCAGCACCGCGACCGCGCCGATCCGGGACAGTGCCGCCAGGGTCACCAGCGCGCTGGGCCGGGTCTCCATCACCACCCCGACGCGGGTCGCCGGACGGATACCCACTGAGATCAACCCGCGCACGACGTTCTCGATCCGGGCATCGACCGCTGCATGGGTGTGCACCCGGTCGTCGAACAGGAAACACTCCCCGCCGGGTGTCCGCCGAGCCTGTTCGGCCATCAGCCGGCCCACCGAGATGCGGGTGCCGGATTGGATCGTGCCGAGCCGGGTCAGCCGGGGCAGCGTCCGCGCCGCGCCTTCGGCCAGCCCCATCGAGCCGCGGACCGTGTTCGCGGCCACCTGTTCCAGTGCCCGGCCGACCCCCGCGCCGGCCTCCGCCAGCGCCGTAGCGGTGTGCACGGCACGTATCAGCGCGGTCCGCGGGGCGTTCCCGGGAGGCTGGTCGGCCATCGGCACGATCTCCTCCGGCAGCGCCTCGCCGCCCTCGACCCAGCCCACCCAGTCCCGCACCCGCGGCCACGTGCAGCGGGTCGCCATGGACCCCGCGACCAGGCCGAAATGCCCGGACACCACCGACGATTCATAGACTTCGGCGCGTGGCGCCGCACGGACGATCCCGCGCACCGCAGCGGGCTGACCGATGTCGTCGACCTCGCCGACGAACGCCAGGATCGGGCATTTCAGGTCGGCCAGCGAAATCGGCTGATCGCGGATCACGAAACCACCGAGCATCATCCGGTTGTGCACGACGAACTGTTTCAGCAGATCCGCCGCCGCGGGCCCGGCGTAGCCGACCCAGCCCTCGTTGCTCAGGAAACGCCGCTGGCGTTCCTTGGGCAGCAGGGCCTCGCGGTCGTGCAGCTGACGTAGGAAGTCGATCCGTGCCTTCGTAGTTTTCACCGGGTCCAGCAGCTGGAATCCGATCCGCACCATCCGGTCGGTGATCGGCAGCCGGGGCACCACGTGGTCGGCGGCGAAATCCACCAGGTCGGTCACCGCGGCGTGGGGCAACCCCAGTGGCATCCCGGCGACGATATCGACCGGGCTGCCGAAGGTCACGATGCTCGCGATCCCCTTTCCCGAACGGAACGCGGCAGCCTGGTAGGCGAACATCCCACCCTGCGAGTACCCCATGAGGTGCACGGTGCGGCCGGTTTCCGCGCAGACGGTGTCGATGGCGCTGTGCACGGCCAGGACGTGATCGGCCAGATCCCGCTTCCAGCCGCCCTCCTCCGTCGAGGGGGAACCGAAATCGACCACCCAGCAATCGATTCCGCCGCGGTGCAGAATCCCGACGGCACCGTCGTCACCGTTGACATCCCAGATATCGGCGCTCACCATCAGCGGCGGTACGAGCAGCACCACCGGACCGCCGCCGGTTTCCGCGGGGAAGTAGTGCCGCAACCGGTACATGGGCCGGCGCTCGACGATCTCGAACGGTGAGGAGTCGGTATCGCGGCCGAGACCGCCGAAGCGGATCACTTCGAGACCGTTCTGCGCGGTGGCCATCACCCGCTGCGCCGATCCCACCAAACCTCGCACACTCAACTTCACGTTCCACTCCCAGCCCTGCCCGTGGCGTGGTCTACCTCACAAACCACAAGGTATGCACCAAAGCCTGCCATATCGCACTCCGGACCGGCCGTCCGTTGTGACATCTACATCATGTACCCGTCACCTCGGCGGACCTACCTGCCCCGCGCCGATAGGGTGGGAACGTGACCGATACGACCCAGCTGCCGACCGCCCCCACCGACCGGGAATCGCTACCCGTGGAATTGGTGGACACAGCCGGCAACACCGTCGGATCGTGCGCAGTATCGGAGGCCCATCGGGCACCGGGCGCGCCGCATCGGGCCTTCTCGGTGCTCGTTTTCGACAACAGCGGGCGGTTACTGCTGCAACAGCGGGCACTCGGCAAGACCCGGTTCCCCGCGCGATGGTCCAACACGTGCTGCGGTCACCCCGCGCCCGGCCAAGCGGTCGCCGAGGCCGCAGGTATCCGGCTTGGCGAGGAGATGGGATTGCGGGTCCGGCTCACCGAGGTCGGGGTCTACCGGTACCGCGCCGAAGACCCGCGCACCGGGTACGTCGAGCACGAATGGGATCACGTGTTGACCGGAATGCTGGACGGCGCCGCCCCCCACCCCGACCCGGCAGAGGTCGCCGCATACCGCTGGATGACTCCGGACGATCTGCGTCGGCAGATGCAGGAGCAGCCGCACGAGTTCAGCCCATGGTTCGCCGGGGTACTCGAGGTCGCAACCGCCCGGCCACTCACTCCCTGAGATCCCTGCGGTTTTACGGTTTCACGGAACACTTCCGAGATCAATGGTTTGATGCGCATATCTACGTATGGGCAAATAATGGATGGCTCTCAGTGTCCTGACACTGGTCGGCGGCCTCGGTGAGCACGCTCGCGCACCGTCGGAAGGCGCTGAAACTCCGCGCCGGTCAGCTCAGCCAGGCACGAATATCGCCGGCGGCCTGCCGGACCTCGGCGAGCTGTTCACGCACCCGCTCCCCCGCCGTGCCGCCGCGGGCATTCCGGGAAGCCACGGAACCCTCGACGGTCAGAACCGCGCGGACCTCCGGAGTCAGGGCGGGATCGATCGCCGCGAATTCGGCGTCGGTCAGCTCGTCGAGCCCGACCCCCCGCGACTCGGCGGCGCGGACACAGGCGCCTGCCGCTTCGTGCGCGACCCGGAACGGCACACCGCCCCGGACCATCCACTCCGCGATATCGGTCGCGAGGGTGAACCCGGCAGGAGCGAGCTCGGCCATTCGCCCGGTGTGGAAGGTGAGCGTGGCGACCAGTCCGGCGATGGCGGGCAACAAGAGTTCCAGCTGGGCCACCGAATCGAACAGGGGTTCTTTGTCTTCCTGCAGATCACGGTTGTAGGCGAGGGGTTGCGCCTTCAGGGTGGCGAGCAAACCCGTGAGATTACCGATCAGGCGCCCGGCTTTGCCGCGGGTCAGCTCCGAGACATCGGGGTTCTTCTTCTGCGGCATGATCGACGACCCGGTCGACCAGGCATCGGCGAGGGTGACGTAGCCGAACTCGGGTGTGCTCCAGATGATGACCTCTTCGGCCATCCGGCTCAGATCCACGCCGATCATCGCGAGCACGAACGCCGCCTCGGCGGCGAAATCGCGCGACGATGTGGCATCGATGGAATTGGCGGCGGCGGCATCGAAATCCAGATCGGCGGCGATCGCTTCCGGGTCGAGACCGAGCGAGGAACCGGCCAGCGCACCCGACCCGTACGGGGACACGGCAGCCCGTTTGTCGAAATCACGCAACCGGTCGATATCGCGGAGCAGCGGGTGAGCGTGCGCCAGGAGATGGTGTGCCAGCAGTACGGGTTGCGCTGCCTGCAGATGCGTTTTCCCGGGCATCACCGCGTCGGGATGGGCGCCGGCCTGCTCGACCAATGCGTCCACCACGGCGACCAGCCCGGCGGCGATCCGGCGTACAGCGTCGCGCAGCCACATCCGGAAAAGCGTGGCGACCTGGTCGTTACGGGACCGTCCGGCCCGCAACCGGCCGCCGAGTTCGGTGCCGACACGTTCGATGAGCCCGCGTTCGAGCGCTCCGTGGACATCCTCGTCCGATTCGGCCGCCACGAAGACACCCGATTCGACATCCGCAGCCAGCCGATCGAGGCCGGCGAGCATCGAAGTGAGATCGGTTTCCGACAGCAGGCCGGCCTTGTTCAGCACCCGGGCATGCGCCTTGGAGGCCCGGATGTCGTAGGGCGCGAGCGCCCAGTCGAACTGGGTCGATTTACTCAGCGCCGCCATTGCCTCGGCAGGACCGGATGCGAACCGCCCGCCCCACAACGCGCCCTCGTTCGTGCCCACTGTCTCTCCCACGTTTCGGTGTACCGGCCGGGTGGCCGCGGCCTTACGGTATCGGTTCTGCACGCCGTCGTTCGCCGTGCCCGGTGGCTGTAGAGCATGCAGCACACGAGCCCCCGGCGACCCACCCTGCGACCGATCGCGAAGACCGCCCGGCCGCCGCTACCGGCGACCGGGCACGGTTTCTTCCTACTTCTGGTTCAGATCGCGTTTGGCCGCGACCTTCGAAGACAGGCCGTGGAGCTGCACGAACCCCTTGGCCAGCGACTGGTCGAAGGTATCGCCCTCGTCGTAGGTCGCGAGGTTGAAGTCGTAGAGCGACTGTTCGCTGCGCCGGCCGTTGACGGTCACATTGCCACCGTGCAGGACCATGCGGATATCGCCGCTGACATGCTGCTGGGTTTCGGCGACGAACGCGTCGAGGGCGCGTTTGAGCGGGGAGAACCACAGACCGTCGTAGGCCAGCTCGCCCCACCGCTGCTCGACCTGGCGCTTGTACCGGCCCAGTTCCCGCTCGAGGGTGACGCTTTCGAGGGCCCGGTGCGCGGTGATCAGCGCGATGGCGCCCGGCGCCTCGTAGATTTCCCGGCTCTTGATGCCGACGAGCCGGTCTTCCACCATGTCCAGCCGGCCGACGCCCTGGCGGCCCGCCCGGCTGTTCAGTTCCACGATCGCTTCGAGAACGCTGACCTGGCGGCCGTCGATGGCCACCGGGACACCGCGGTCGAAGGTGACGATCAGTTCGTCGGGTGCTTCGAAATTGACGGTGGGGTCGGTGGTGTAGTCGTAGACGTCCTTGGTGGGGGCGTTCCACAGATCCTCGAGGAACCCGGTTTCGACGGCCCGGCCCCAGACGTTCTGGTCGATGGAGAACGGCGATTTCTTGGTGACGTTGATCGGGAGCTTGTTCTCCTCGGCGAAGGCGATGGCCTTCTCCCGGGTCCAGGCGTAGTCGCGAACCGGGGCGATCACGTTCAGGTCGGGGGCCAGCGCGCCGATACCGACCTCGAACCGGACCTGGTCGTTGCCTTTACCGGTGCAGCCGTGCGCGACGGTCGAGGCGCCGTGGAATTTCGCGGCCTCGACCAGATGCTTGACGATGAGCGGCCGGCTGATCGCCGATACCAGCGGGTACTCGTCCTGGTAGAGGGCGTTGGCCTGGATGGTGGGCAGGCAGTACTCGTCGGCGAACTCGTCACGGGCGTCGACCACTACGGCTTCGACGGCGCCGCAGTCCAGGGCGCGCTGGCGCACCACGTTCATATCCTCGCCGCCCTGCCCCAGGTCGATGGCGACGGCCACGACCTCGGCGCCGGTCTCCTTGCCGATCCAGCTGATGGCCACGGAGGTGTCCAGCCCACCGGAGTAGGCGAGTACGACGCGATCGGACATGTTCTGGTGCTCCCTAGGATGTGTTCGTTGGTCTGCTGTTCGTTCTCGGGTGCGCGGCCTCCGAGTTCCGGCGACCACTGTCCAGCAGTATGCTGGTCCGTTGCCGGTCCGGCTCGCGCCGCCGTTGCAAATGATTATGCACGATGGTGCAATCTCATTCATAACTGGGGGCAGCACAGCCGCCTACCTGCAACAACCGCACCACACCCCGCCTCCCAACTCGATAACAGCCCTTGGCCACCCACCCCACAGGTGAGACGCTGGTCACAGCCTGAAGGCGCAACGGCAAGGGAGGTGAAGACCATGCAGACACTGCAACAGTGGGCACAGGACAACTACGAGACCATCGGCTTCGTCGTCGTCACACTGGGAAATGCCGCCCTGGCGCTGAGCGTGATGGGCATCGAACTCGCCACACCGTTCCTGCAGGAACTGGTGAACAACCACTGATCGCGGCTCAGGCCAGGTTCTCGATTTTCGCGGCGAGTTCGGCGCCGGTGAGCGGTTCGCGGGCGATCACGGCAATGGTGTCGTCGCCGGCGATGGTGCCGACGATATAGGGCAGTGCCGCACGGTCGAGGGCGCTGGCCAGGAAGTGGGCCGCGCCCGGTGGGGTCCGCAGAACCGCGATATTTCCGCTGGCATCGGTGGAGACCAGCAGATCGCCGAGGAGTTTCGCCAACCGGCCGGTACCGCCGGTGACCCCGCGGACCGGACTGCCGTCCTCAGGGACCACGTACACACCCGCGCCACCATCGGCCGCGCGGAGTTTCACCGCCCCCAGTTCGTCGAGATCGCGGGAAAGCGTGGCCTGGGTGGTTTCGATGCCCTCGGCGGCGAGCAAGTTGGCCAGTTCGGTCTGGCTGCGGACCGGGTGCGCGGCCAGCAGCGCGATGATTCGCGATTGCCGGCCGGCCCGGGTGGCGGCCGTGATGGGACCGGTGAGATGCGTACGGGCCTCGGTCATCGTCGCTGTGCACCCTCATATTCCAGCAACCAGACGAGCAGGGCCTTCTGCGCGTGCAGGCGGTTCTCCGCCTCATCCCACACCGCGCTCTGCCGGCCGTCGAGCACCTCGCCGGTGACCTCTTCCCCGCGATGCGCGGGCAGGCAGTGCAGGACGATGGCGTCGGCCGCGGCGTAGGCGAGTAGCCCGGCGTTGATCTGGTAGGGACGGAACGGCGCGACCCGATCCAGGCCGTCACTTTCCTGCCCCATCGAGGTCCAGGTGTCGGTCACCAGGACATCTGCCTCGTCTGCCGCGGTATACGGGTCGTCGGTGAGGGTGACGCTGCCACCGGTTTCCGCGGCACGGACGCGGGCCGCGGCGAGTACCTCGGCCGCCGGCTGAAAACCCGCGGGAGCGGCGATCCGCACATGCATTCCGGCGGTCACACCACCGAGCAGCAGCGAATGCGCCATATTGTTCGCACCGTCCCCGAAGTAGGACAGCACCAGCCCGTTCACCTCACCCTTGCGTTCGGTGATGGTCTGCAGATCCGCCAGTACCTGGCACGGGTGGAAATCATCGGACAGCGCGTTGACCACCGGAACAGTCGCCGTTGCGGCCATCTCCTCGAGACGCCGCTGGCCGAAGGTGCGCCAGACTATGGCGTCGACGTAGCGGGAAAGCACCCGGCCGGTGTCGCCGAGGGTTTCGTCGCGGCCGAGCTGGGTGGTCTGCCCGTCGACCACCACCGCGTGCCCGCCGAGTTGAGCAATCCCGAGTTCGAAGGAGAAGCGGGTGCGGGTGGAGTTCTTGTCGAAGATCACCCCGACCCCGCGCGGTCCCTCCAGCGGCCGGCGGGCGAACGGGTTCTTCTTCAATTCGGCGGCCAGGGCGAGGACCTCGGCCTGCTCGGCGGGAGTCAGGTCGTCGTCGCGCAGGAAATGCCGGACGGCGGACGGAGTCATCGGCAAAGTCCTTTCGGCATGATCGGAGGCGCTACGTGGTTGTGCTGCGCTACCTGCTCCGCGCTCGACCCGATCATGCCGGGGCTCCTTTCGTCTCGGCCAGGACCTCGTCGAGGATCACCGGCAGATCCAGCACCAGATTGTCGGCCTGTGTTTCGGTGAGCACCAGTGGCGGCGCCAGCCGGATGACATCGGGTTTGGCGGGGTTCACCAGATACCCGGCGGCGCGGGCACGGGCCTCCACCCGAGGCGCGACCGGATGGGTGAGGCCGATACCGATGAGCAGGCCGGCGCCGCGCACATCGGCGATCAGCGGATGTTCGAGGACCGCGATTCCGTCGCTGAGCCGTTTGCCGACCGATTCGACATGGTCGAGCAGGCCGTCCTCGGCGATGGTGCGCAGGACCGCCAGCGCCGCAGCGGCACTGACCGGGTTACCACCGAAGGTGGTGCCGTGCAATCCGGGGGTGAACAGATCGGCGGCAGGCCCGGTGGCCAGGACCGCACCGATCGGCAGACCCGCGCCCAGCCCTTTGGCCAGGGTCATCACATCGGGGGTGATTCCGAATGCCTGGTGCGCATACATCTTCCCGGTCCGGCCGATACCGGTCTGCACTTCGTCCAGAATCAGCAGGGCACCGTGGCGGGCCGTGATCTCCCGGGCCCGCACCAGGTAGTCCATCGGCGGCACCACCACACCGCTCTCCCCCAGCATCGGTTCCAGGAACACCGCGGCGGTATCGGCATCCACCGCGCGTTCCAGGATCGCCGCATCGCCGTAGGGCACATGCACCACGCCGGGGGGCATCGGTTCGAACGGTGCGCGCTTCGACGGCTGGCCGGTGAGCGCGAGCGCCCCCATGGTGCGGCCGTGGAACGCCTCGTCGCAGGCGATGATCTTGCGGCGACCGGTGAGCCGGGCCAGTTTGAACGCGGCCTCGTTGGCTTCCGCCCCGGAGTTGCAGAAAAACGCGCGACCGTCCCCGTCACCGAAATGGGCCAGCAGCGATTCGGCGAGTTCGATCACCGGCTCGCTGCCGTACAGGTTCGAGACATGGCCGAGCGTCCCGAGCTGGTCCATCACCGCACTCAGAATCGCCTGATGCGCGTGCCCGAGGCTGTTGACCGCGATCCCGCCCACGAAATCGACATAGCGGTTGCCGTCCGCGTCGTACACCACTGCGCCGTTTCCCCTGGTCAGCACGACCTCCGGGGTGGCGTAGTTGCGCATCATCACATTCGACCACCGTTGCCGCAGTTGCGCAGTGTTCATGCTCTGACTCCGTTTTCCTCGTCCGCCGCCGGTGTGACCATCGTGCCTATACCTTCCCCGGTGAACAGTTCCAGCAGTACCGAATGGGGTATACGTCCGTCGATGACATGCGCGCCCGGGACACCGCCGCGCACCGCGCGCAGGCACGCCTCCATTTTGGGGACCATCCCGGAATCCAGCGACGGCAGCAGGGCGGCGAGCGCGTCGGTGTCGATCACGCTGGTCAGTGAGGAACGATCGGGCCAGTCGGTGTAGAGACCCTCGACGTCGGTGAGGACGACCAGTTTCTCCGCGCCGATCCCCTCGGCCAGTGCCGCCGCGGCGGTATCCGCGTTGATGTTGTGCACCACACCGTCGGCGTCGGGTGCGATGGTCGAGACCACCGGGATCCGGCCGGCGCCGATGAGATCCAGCACGGCGTCCGGGTGGACATCGGTGACATCGCCGACCAGGCCGATATCGGTGGCCGCACCGTCGATATCGACGGTGCGGCGGGTCGCGGTGAACAGCCTGGCGTCTTCACCGGAGATACCGACGGCGTACGGCCCGTGCGCGTTGATCAACCCGACCAGTTCCCGCCCGACCTGACCGAACAGCACCATCCGCACCACCTCCATCACCTCGGGTGTGGTGACACGGAAACCACCGCGGAATTCCCCGGCCATCCCGAGCTTTTTCAGCATGGCCGAGATCTGCGGCCCACCGCCGTGCACGACCACCGGGTGCACACCGACGGTGCGCAGGAAGGCCATATCGGCGGCAAACGCGCGTTTGAGGTCATCGTCGATCATGGCGTTACCGCCGTATTTGACCACGACGATCTTGTCGCGGAACTTCTGCAGCCAGGGCAGGGCACCGGCCAGGATATGCGCTTTGTCCAGCGCGGACAGCTGGTGGATCGCTTCGGTCATGAGCTGTAGGCCGAGTTCTCTTCGACGTAGGCGTAGGACAAATCGGTGGTGCGGACGGTCGCAGATCCGTCACCGAGCCGCAGATCGACCACCACGTGGATATCGGCGCCGGACAAGTCGACGTCACGGGCGCCCGGCGCGCCGGTGCCGTCGATACAGACGGGGTAGCCGTTGAACGACACCCGGATCAGGTCCGGATCCAGTTCGAAGGGCACGGTACCGACCGCGGCCAGCACCCGGCCCCAGTTCGGGTCGGAACCGAACAGTGCCGTTTTGACCAGGCTGTCACGGGCGATGATGCGGGCCGCGGTGAGCGCGTCGTCCTCGCTGCGCGAGCCCTGCACGGTGACCAGCACGCGTTTGGTGATGCCCTCCGCGTCGGCCATCAACTGACCGGCCAGATCGTCGCAGACCGTCAGGACCGCCGCATCCAGTTCCTCCTGGCTCGGCGCGACCTCGCTGGCCCCGCTGGCCAGCAGCAGCACGGTGTCGTTGGTGGACACCGAACCGTCCACGTCCAGCCGCTCGAAGGTGCGCCGGGCTGCTTTGCGCAGGGCAGTGTCGAGCTGTTCCGGGGTGGCGACGGCGTCGGTGGTGAGGACCACCAGCATGGTCGCCAGCGACGGCGCGAGCATGCCCGCACCCTTGGCCATTCCGCCCACGTTCCATTTGCCCGGATGGTGCAGGGAGGCTTCCTTGGGCACGGTGTCGGTGGTCATGATGGCGTGTGCGGCGTCGGTACCGCCGGACATGCCGCCGCCCATCTCGTGCACGATCTCCGTGACGGCAGGGATCAGCTTGTCCATCGGCAACCGGTCACCGATCAGGCCGGTGGAGCACACCGCGATCTCCCCCGCCCCGGTTTCGGTGCCCCAATTACTGAGCGCGGTGGCGAGTTCCTCGGCAGTGCGGTGGGTGTCCTGGAAACCCAGCGGGCCGGTGCAGGCGTTGGCGCCGCCGGAGTTCAGGATCACCGCGCGCAGCCGGCCGGATTTCAGCACCTGCTGCGACCACTGCACGGGAGCGGCCTTCACCTGGTTGCTGGTGAAGACACCCGCGGCGGCGTAATCGGGGCCTTCGTTGAAGACGAGGGCAAGGTCGGGTTTACCGCTGGTCTTGAGTCCCGCGGCGATTCCGGCCGCCCGGAAACCCAGCGGCGCGGTGACACCCTGGTTGTGGACGAGGTGTGCGTCGGTGGTCACGGTGCCACTCCTACAGTGGGCAGCCCGGCGGTCTCGTCGAGGCCGAGTGCGATGTTCATGGACTGCACCGCGGCGCCCGCGGTGCCCTTGGTCAGATTGTCGATCGCGCCGATCACCACCAGCCGGCCGGCATCGGGGTCCACGGTCACCTGCAGGGTGACCGTATTCGCGCCGAGCACGGCACCGGTCTGCGGGAGAACACCTTCGGGCAGCAGGTGCACGAAAGGTTCGTCGGCGTAGGCCTTTTCGTAGACAGTGCGGGCCTGTGCCGCGTCGACTCGCACCGGGGCGGTGCAGGTGGCCAGAATGCCGCGCGGCATGGGCGCGAGGATCGGCGTGAAGGACACCCGCACCGGGTTTCCCGCGACGGCCGTCAGGTTCTGGGCGATCTCCGGCGTGTGCCGGTGCGCACCGGCGATCCCGTACGCGCGGGCCGAGCCCATGACTTCGGAGCCGAGCAAGCCCACATCGAGTTTGCGGCCGGCCCCCGAGGTACCGGTGACGGCCACGATATTCACATCCGGGTCGACGATGCCCGCCGCCACTGCGGGTGCCAGCGCGAGGCTGGCAACGGTCGGATAGCACCCCGGCACCGCGATGCGGGTGGCGCCACGCAGCGCCGCCCGCCCGCCCGGTAGCTCCGGGAGACCGTAGGGCCAGCTTCCCGCGTGCGGCCCGCCGTAGTAGCGGTCCCAGGCGGCGGGGTCGGTGAGCCGGAAATCGGCGCCACAGTCGATGATCACCGTGGATTCGGGCAGTTCGGTGGCCAATGCGGCCGACTGGCCGTGCGGCAGGCCGAGGAAGACGATATCGTGCCCGGCCAGTTCGGCCGCCGTGGTCGGGGCGAGGACACGGTCGGCGAGCGGCAGCAGATGTGGCTGGTGCGCGCCGAGCGCGGTTCCGGCGTTGCTGCCCGCGGTGAGCGCCCCGATTTCGAGGCGCCCGGCTCGGTACTCCGGATGCCCCAGCAGCAGGCGCAGCACTTCCCCGCCCGCGTAACCACTGGCACCGGCGACGGCCACCCGCAGGGGTGCGGTCCGGTCGGGCATATCCGTGTGATCAGCCATGTGATGATTATGCACGATCATGCAAGCTCATTCATCGACGGGTTCGGACACTTCTACCATCATCCACAACAACCGCGCGCGCCCCACAAGCACCGAGCTCAGGTGGCGTCGACTACATCAGCAACGCCCCTCGGCCACCCAGGTCTCGGTTGCGATCTTCGCGACCTCGGCCGTCGATTCGGGGAGCCGGTCGGGGAAAACGGTCAGGCAGACCGGATGGTCACCGTCGGCGTTGGTGATCTCGAAGGTGGTGAGTGAGTACTTCAGGCCGTCTTGCACAAAGATCCCGGCCCCCTCCACGAACTCGGCCCGATCTCCGGCCGCGCCACCCACCGACTCGCGGGCCCGCTCCAAGATGGCCAGCTCGTTGTCCTGAATGGGGCCGTCCAGCCCGGCGGCGGCTTGCAGGGCGACGGCCCACACTTCCCGCTGGTCGTAGGCAGAGGCGGCGCGGACCGGGCCGTTCACAACGAATATCCCCGCGACCAGGACGGCTGCCGCGGCCAGCTTCACGACCCGCCATGCGACCAGAGCAGCGTCGGACGGCTCGCACGCCTGCGGGTCCCGATACCGCCAGGCATGCCTCTTCCACCACCGCTTGCGCTGGTCACCGCACGCCGCGACCGCCAGCAGTGCCGCCGACAGCCCGAAGACCACGACCAGAGACGTGAGCAAACGACACCTCCGCAGACGACCTCGGGGTGTCAGATGCCGACCGGCACACGCTTTTTCACCACCCACTCGACCGATATAGAACCTACACGCCATGGGCGAACCCCGACGGCCGACGATGGCAATACGTCAGGCCGCCAGAAGAGGGACTACCCCCGAAAGTTCGACGCGCTAGAATTAGAACATGTGTTCGACCGATGCGTTCCGATCCCAGGTCCGCGCCTTGGAACACGCCGTCGACGCGCTGCTCGATATCGATCTCGGGTCCGTGGCCGCTGCCGAACTGGCCGACGCCCTGCCCCGGATCGCCGCACGCACCCGCAACCTGACCGGATACACGGCCAGGGTCAATTTCCAGTACGAGAACCGGCAGGCCACGGGTGCACATCCGCCGACCGGCACCGAACTACCTTTCCCACCCGAGGACACGGCCACCCCCACCCGATCGCCGGCCGGTGAACCCACCGCAGCGGGACGGCGCCGGCCTCGATCGGGCATTGTTGCCGGAGACAACCGCAGCATCGTGGCCCGAGGAGCAACCGTGACCGCACCCCTGCGCGTGCAGCGCACCGGCGATATCGTCGTCTGGACCATCGACAACCCCGAACAGCGCAACCCGATCTCCGACGAGGCCACCATCGAAGCCCTGGAGGCCGCAGTCGGCGAGGCCAACCGGGATCATTCCCTGCGCGTCGCGATCCTGACCGGCGCAGGCACGGCGTTCAGCGCGGGCGGCAACGTGAAGCACATGCGCGACAAAGCCGGAATGTTCGGCGGTACCCCCGCCGAACTGCGTCAGGGCTACCGGCACGGGATCCAGCGCATTCCGAAGGCGCTGTACCACTGCGAAATCCCCACGATCGCCGCGGTGAACGGGCCCGCGATCGGCGCCGGCTGCGATCTGGCCCTGATGTGCGATATGCGCATCGCCGCCACCACCGCAACCTTCGCCGAAAGTTTCGTCCGCCTCGGCCTCATCCCCGGCGACGGCGGCGCCTGGCTGCTGCCCCGCGCTGTCGGCATGGCGCGTGCCAGCCAGCTGGCGTTCACCGGCGCAGCGATCGATGCGGCCACTGCTCTCGACTGGGGCATGGTCAACGAGGTCGTCGAACCCGATCGATTGATGGAAGCCGCCCACTGCCTGGCCGCCGATATCGCGGTGAATCCGCCGCACGCTCTTCGCATGACCAAACGCCTGCTCCGCGAGGGGCAGCATCAGAGCCTGGAAACCCTGCTCGAGCTTTCCGCGGCCATGCAGGCGATCACGCACCATACTGCCGATCACGACGAGGCCGTCGCGGCGATGCTGGAGCGCCGTACGCCCGGATTCACCGGAAACCGACGTTCACCGTAGCGCTCGCCCGATGCCGTGCCGAGCAGCGTAATCCGTTCTCCGCCGAGACAACTATGGCGGCACTCACGCACCGCTGTGCCCGTCCGGATCGACCGGCGAGTATCGGAATGCCCGGCGAGGCCGCTCGAGCCGGGATCACGCTGCCCCGGGCGGTATTCGAGTGCCGGACCGCATCGGGCCTGGTGCAGACGCATCAGATCGACTGCCGGTAGCCGTAATATTCATGATCCTCGTTGTATCCGCCGTGCCCGCCGCCCACATCGGAGAAGTGGTGGACGAACTCGATCGACGCGACCCATTTCACGTGTTTGAAACCGTGCTGCAGTTCGTTGCGCAGGCGCAGCGGTGCCCCGTGCCCGTAGGTGAGAGGTGCGTCGTTCATATCGTAGGCAAGCATCGAAAGATGGTGGCTCATCTGCTCGATCGCATGGGCGTCGTAGTAGGTTCCGCCGTCGGACCCCTCGGCGAGGGAATAGAAGACCACCCATTTCGCCTCGGGCAGTGGCCGCACGAGGTCGAGGATCGTCTGCATCGACACCCCGCCCCATTTCGCGACCCCCGACCAGCCCTGGATACAGAAGTGCTGGGTCGTCTGCTCGTGGTACGGCATGCTGCGCAGATCATCGAGGGACAGTTCGACGGGGTCGGCCACGAGCCCGAAGATCCGCAGCCGGTAGTCACGGAACCCGCTCTCCGACATCTGCTCGTATTCGGCGCTGTCCGGGAAGGTTCCGTTGTGCCACAGGTACGGCGAGATGTCGCTGTCCGTGTAGGCGCCGGGCCGCGCGTCCGTGTACTCGAACAAGCGCTGGAAGGGCCCGATCAACGCGTAGCCGACCCGCTGCACGATCCGCGGATGACGGAAGGTGAACGGGGTCGCGGCAACCCAGGCGACTACTACGACAATCAACGCGAGGGAGAAGACACCGAAGCCGATCCAGCTGTCGTCGTCCCGGGCGGCGAACATGTGATCGAGGTTCCGCAGGAATTCGGTGGTCACCACGAAGGTCACATGGATCAGGATGAACTGCAGGAACCACAGCATCACCAGGAAATGGATCGAACGCGCCAGCTGGATGTTCAGCGGTTTGCTGATCCAGGAGAACCGCGTCGACAGGGCCGGTGACATACCCAGGCCCGAGAGGATCGCGAGGGGCGCGGCGACGAAGACGGTCACGAAGTAGGTCAGCAGTTGCAGGCTGTTGTAGGCCACCCAGCCGTTCGTGGTGGGCCAGTCCAACGACAGATACCGGATCAGCACCGTAATCGCGTTGGGAAACACATCCCAGCTGGTGGGGACGATATGGCGCCACTGGCCCGTGCTGAAGAGCAGGACGTAGAAAACCGCACCGTTGACCAGCCACAGCACATCGGCACCGAGGTGCCACCAGCGTGCGAGACCGATCGAGTGCCGGATGCCGGGCAGCCCCACCTGACGAGGAAGGCCGACGGAATCTTGCTTCGCGGTCCACAGCGGGTCGGACGGCACCCGATGCTGGACGCGCAGCCATTCCTTGCCCGGAGTGCAGTCCCGACGGAAGTACAGGCGCGGATGATCGACGAAGATCTGAATCCCCGACCTGAAGATGAACATCATCAAGAACAGGTTGAAGAAGTGCTGCCAGCCCACCCAGGCCGGGATACCCGGGTGCGCCTCGACTTCGGGCGACACATGCGTGCCCGGATGCCGGGCCATGAACTCCTGGATCGCAGGCATGTCGTGCAGGCCCTTTGCGACCGCCACCGCCGTGATCAGGAGCACGAAGCCGATCGGCAGCAACCACAGGACGTTGAACCATCTGTCCCGGCCGACACGTAGGCGCGGTGCGATCCCACCCCTATGCGGAATGCGGCCGGCCCAGGTGCCGGGGTCGAGGATATCGTCGCCCGGCTGGAGCCGCGGGCGATGGTCGGACAGTAGCCGGCTACCTGCCCCGGGGTTGTCCGGTCCGGAACCGGTGGGCCGATCAGGGGCAGGGCGATCGACGTTCCCCATGCCGTCGACGTTACGCGCATCGCGGCTTGCTCGCCGGAGGCGAAAGTCCTCACCCGGCAACCGGTTCGCTATCTGCTGCCCCAGCGCCGCCTTGTCCGGTATGCGCGCTCCGGCCGGAGCGGATGTGCGCCCGCCGGAGCCACCGGCCCAGGTCTCGCGCACCGGTTCACGGCGCGCGCAACCGGTGGACGGCGGCGGTGATGGCGGCGGTCGCGCTCTCGGCGGCGAATTCCGGGGTGCCCTCGGCATCGAGGAGTACTGCCTGGGTGAACAGCGGGCTGAGATGTGCGGCAACTGTCCGCCGGAGCCGGTCCGGAGGTGCGCCGGGGCCGCCGGCCGCGTGCCACAGGGTGGCCGTGGTGGTGGCGAACAGGGAATGCAGGGCATGCAGGTGGTCGCGGTAGGCGGCGGCGAGGCGAGGCGGTAGGCGGCGGGCGCGCAGATGCCAGATGACCAGGCCCGCTTCGGCCGCGCGGCGGTGCACGCGGTGGGCGAGATCGTCGAGCCAGCGTTCCCAGTCGGTTCCGTCGTAGGCCGGTATCGCGTCGAAGTAGGCGGCGAAGTTCGCCGCGATGGCGGCTCGGATCAGATCGTCGCGGGTGGCGAAATGGCGGAAAACCGTGCGGCGGCCGACCTGCGCGAGGTCGGCGATTTCCTCGACGGTGACATCGAGACCGTGTTCGCGCATGGCGTGCCGGGCGGCGCCGAGGATGGCGTCGGTGGTGACCCGCACCCGTCGTACCCGTACCGGATCGGCCGGTTCGATGGTCCCGGTCACATCCCTCACCTCTCCCTTGACACGTATGAGTGCCTCTTCGACACTTGAGAGTGTCAAATGACACTCTAGGGTGCCGTCGGAAAAAGCCCGAGGTGAGCACGATGTCAGTTGATATTTCCGAGTCCGATGTCCGGGAATCCCGGCTCGAACGCCGCATCGCGCGCCTGTACGCCACCGATGCACAGTTCTGCGCTGCCCGGCCCGACCCACGTGTCACCGCGAGAACCGAAGATCTGGCTCTCGGGACCGCCGCCGTCGCACACACTGTGATGACGGCCTACGCGACACGGCCGGCGCTCGGGCAGCGCGGGGTCCGATTCGTCACCGACGAACAGACCGGCCGCACCTCGATGCAGGTGCAGCCAGAATTCACGACGATCACCTACCGCGAGTTGTGGAATCGTGCCGAAGCCCTCGCGGCATCCTTGACCGGCACTGTCCTGAACTCCGGCGACCGGGCCTGCATCCTGGGGTTCACCAGCATCGACTACACCACGATCGATCTGGCGCTGACCCGGTTGGCCGCCGTGGCGGTACCGCTGCAGACCAGCGCCACGGCCGCCCAGCTGCGGCCGATCGTCGCCGAAACCGAACCGGCGCTGATCGCGGCGAGTATCGACCGGCTCGCCGATGCTGTGGAACTCGCGCTCACCGGTCACCCGCCCAAGCGACTGCTGGTATTCGATTACCATTCACGCGCCGACGACCAGCGTGCGGCGTTCGAGGCCGCGACCGGGAAATTGGCGGCGGCGGGCAGCGCGGTGATCGTCGAATCCTTGGCCCACGTGATCAACCACGGGGACACGCAACCACCGCTGCCCGCCCCTCCCGGCAACGACCCGGACCGGCCGGCATTGCTGATCTACACCTCCGGCAGCACCGGCGCCCCCAAAGGTGCCGTGATCACCGACCGGCTGCAGGCCGACTACTGGCGGGCATCCACCGCCGAACGATGGGGCCAGCGCGTCACGGAACCGGCGATCGTGCTCAGTTTCATGCCGATGAGCCACATCATGGGGCGGGCCATCCTTTTCATGACACTCGGCCGGGGCGGCACCGTGTTTTTCACCGCCAAGAGTGACCTGTCGACTTTGCTGGAGGACCTGGCCCTGGTCCGGCCCACCCAGCTGACCTTCGTACCCAGAATCTGGGAACTGCTGTACCAGCGGTTCCGCAGCGAAACCCAGCGCCGGCTCACCTCCGGCGCAGACCGGGCCGCGGTCGAGGAACAGGTGCGGTCCGAGCTGCGCGGGCCGCTGCTCGGGGGGCGTTTCCTGGCAGCGGTCACCGGTTCCGCACCGATTTCGGCAGAGTTGCGGGACTGGGTCGAAGATCTGCTCGACCTGCATCTGGTGGACGGGTACGGCGCCACCGAAACCGGCATTATCACCGTGGACGGCCGAGTGCGCCGCCCGCCCGTAACCGGCTACCGGCTCGTCGACGTCCCGGAACTCGGTTATTTCCACACCGACCGGCCGTACCCGCGCGGCGAGCTGGTGGTCGCCTCCGAGACCTTGATCCCCGGTTACTACCGCCGGCCGGATATCACCGCCGAGGTCTTCGACCCCGATGGTAGCTATCGCACCGGCGATATCGTCGCCGAGACCGGCCCGGACCACCTCGTCTACATCGACCGCCGCAGCTTTGTCCTGAAACTGTCCCAGGGCGAATTCGTCACGGTGTCGAAACTCGAGGCGGCGTTTACCGAAAGCCCGCTCGTGCACCAGATCTACGTGTACGGCAACAGCCTTCGCTCGTACCTGCTGGCAGTGGTGGTTCCCACCGAAGCGGCCGTCACCGGAACCGGCGGCGACGCTACAGCGCTGAAACGCCGCATCGGTGCATCGCTGCGGCAGGTCGCGAAATCAGCGGGACTGCAATCGTATGAGATCCCCCGCGACTTCCTGGTCGAAACAACGTCGTTCACGGCCGAGAACGGGCTGCTCACCGGTATTCGCAAATTGGCCCGGCCGAAGCTCGAACAGTATTACGGCCCCCGGCTCGAACAGCTTTACACGGAGCTGTCGGAAGGCGAGGCCGATGAACTACGGGCACTGCGCCGGGACGGCGCACACCACCCGGTACTGGAAACGGTCGGCCGCGCAGCGAGTGCCCTGCTCGGCACCAGCGCCGCGGACCAGCGGCCGGACGTGCATTTCACCGATCTCGGCGGTGATTCGCTTTCGGCACTGACCTTCGCGAACCTGCTGGGCGAGATCTTCGCCGTGGAGGTGCCGGTCGGCGTCATCGTCGGCCCGGCCACCGATCTGCGCGCCCTCGCCGAATACATCGAGACGCGGCAGCGCGGCACGACCCGCCCGTCCTTCGCCACCGTGCACGACGCGGCGAGCGCCGAGATATCGGCCGCCGACCTGACACTGGACAAGTTCCTCGATCCACGAACCCTGGCAGCCGCACCACACCTGCCCGAGCCGGGCAGAGATATCCGCACCGTCCTACTGACCGGCGCGACCGGTTTCCTGGGCCGATACCTCACCCTGGAATGGCTGGAGCGGATGGCCGCGGCCGGCGGCACCCTGATCTGCCTGGTCCGCGCCGACAACGATGCGGCGGCCCGCGAGCGGCTGGACCGCACCTTCGCCGGCGGCGACCCCCGACTGCTCGCCCGATATCGAGCGCCGGCCGCACGGCATCTCCGAGTGCTCGCCGGAGACAAGGCGGAGGCGGACCTGGGACTGGATCGCCCGGTCTGGCAGGACCTGGCCGATACCGTCGATCTGATCGTCGACCCCGCAGCGCTGGTCAACCACGTCCTGCCCTACAGCCAGCTGTTCGGGCCCAACGTGGCGGGCACCGCCGAACTGATCCGGCTCGCACTCACCACGAAACAGAAGCCCTACACGTATGTCTCGACCATCGGGGTCGGCGATCAGATCGCCCCGGCTGCATTCACCGAAGACGCCGATATCCGGGAAATCAGCCCGGTGCGCCGGCTCGGCGACGGCTACGCCAACGGGTACGGAAACAGCAAATGGGCGGGCGAGGTGCTGTTACGCGAGGCCAACGACCTTGCCGGACTCCCGGTTTCGGTATTCCGCTGCGATATGATCCTGGCCGATACCGAGTACTCCGGGCAGCTCAACCTCCCCGATATGTTCACCCGGTTGATTCTCAGCCTGATCGCCACCGGGATGGCACCCGGCTCTTTCTACCGGCTCGACACCGACGACCGGCCCCAGCGCGCGCACTACGACGGGCTACCGGTCGGTTTCATCGCCACCGCGATCGCCACACTGGGCGCGCAGGCGGGTGGCGGGTTCCGGACCTACCACGTCATGAACCCGTACGACGACGGCATCTCCCTGGACACCTACGTCGACTGGCTGAACGACGCCGGTGACCATATCGAACGTATCCCGGACTACGACACCTGGTTACGGCGCTTCGAAACCGCCGTCCGCGCCCTGCCGGAGCGGCAGCGCCGGCACTCACTGCTCCCGCTCCTGCACAGCTACCGGCAGCCGCAGACGCCGATCCGGGGGGCGATCGCACCCACCGAACGGTTCCGCACCGCGGTCCGGAACGCGAAAATCGGTTCGGACGAAGATATTCCACACGTGACCCGGGAGGTTATCGTCAAATACCCCAGCGACCTCCATCTGCTGGGCCTGCTGTAGGGCTCCGGCCTGCATCACCGCGGCACCGCTCTGCCTCCGATGCCGAGAACCACGCCCTGGCCGCCGGAAGCACGGCCCATCGCGGTCGCCGTCGAGGGCGGGCGGCGGGCCTTGCGACAGGAGCACCGCCTGCCCGTTGTGCACTCGGATGGTCGGCGCGGCCCGCAGAAGCGCGGTCAGAAGTTGGGGCGGTTCTGCACCCACCGGAACGGCGCGCTTCGCTGCGGGAAGCTGTCCGGGTCGATCCGGTCGAGTGTGACGTCGACCCGGTGGCCGTCCAGTTCGCCGGTCAGTACGGCAATATCCGGGGCCGGTTGCCGGAAGGTGAGCGTGCCCGAGGGATGCCGAGCGTTCTCCGCTTTCATCATCGGCCTGGGTCGCGGCGCCCCCTCGATCAGCCGGATCAGGTGTGCCGCGGGGTCCACGTCGGTGGGGACTGTCACCAGAGTGTCGTCCATCAGCTGAAAAGTGACGGTATCCGGATAGTCGAACACTACTGTCTTCCATCGGGTTTCGTCAGTTGTCAGCGGTGGCACCGGCAATCCGTCGCGGGTGTACTCCGACACCGACCAGATGCCGTACAGCGCAGGCTTGGGGCGGTCGGGCCCGCTGGAACTCCAGGCATGCAAACCACCTTGCACGAGCGCCACCACAATCCAGATACCGAGCGCGACCTGCATCAACGCCGCGATACGGCGAGATCTCCTGGTGTGAAACGGATACGGCACGGCGGATGGGCCGGAGGCGCGGTTGAGCAGCAGCACCCGCACCAGCCGCCGTGCCTCGGGCGCCAGTAGCAGCAACGACATGAGCAGAAGATGGATGGACGAGATCTTCTCCGGCACATCGAAGGTCATGTTCAGGACGACGATCTGCAGGGTGTCGATCAGGGCAAGCAACGCGCCGAGGAGCGCCGTCCGGGGTATCAACAGCAGGATCGCCGCCGTGACTTCTGCCGTGCCGAGCAGCATTTCGTACGGTCTCGACACACCGACCTGCGACCACAGCACCGCCATCGGCGTGAAATCGCCGTACTCGGTCAGGAGTGTGGTCAGGGACGGCTCGGGCATCTGCGTCGGAATCACCTTGGCGAAGCCGAAACTCAGCAATTGACCGGCCAGCAGTACCCGGATGACGAGAAGATACCAGCCGGCGAGTGTCAGATATTGCGTACACTGCCGGTCCCATACCGACCACACCGCTGTGCCCGCCACAGACACGACCAGGATGCAGAACAACAGCACCCAGAAGATCGCCTGGTCACCGACTCCGGTCGGATACAGCTGTACGGGGGTACCGAATATTTCCCGGCCCACCCAGTTCAGCACCGGTTGCAGTTTCCGGATATGCCAGAACTGTGCGTCGTAGCCCAACTGCCGGCCGAGCGGGCCACTCAGGTCGAACATGATCGGCGGAGTCAATACACAGAACAAGCCGAAGTACAGAAAACAGAACCGGAACGCGATACGGGTGAATGGATTCCACCGCGCCTGTCGCGCAGACTCCGATCGTTCGGTCGCGATGGTTGCGACTGTCGTCACTGCTGCATCCCCTGACCGTGTGCCGGGTCGGGATACATGGCGAAGCAGCCGTACTCGTTCGCCGCGGCGCGCAGCGTTGCGACCAGGTCGGGTGCGAGGTCGGCCACGCCGGGACACTCCTCGGCGAACACTGTGCCGCCGTTCGGCAGGCCACCACCGTCCGGGACGGCCCGACTGCCGCGGTGACCGCGCGAGACATCTCCGACCGGGCGAACCGGCGACCGTACCGACCGATAAACCAGGGTGCCGGTGAGCGCGGCGGGGGGAACCAGCAGGCCGGTCGCCGCCGCCCCGCGGGTCACCGTTGGTCCAGTTCTTCGACGCATGCCGCCAGTCAAGGCACAGCGGTGTTGCCGGACCGTACGCGATTTTCGATATGCCGGCGAAATATTGCAGCTCGTAACATCGAGACCATGCGTGTTCTGGTGGTAGAGGACGAGCCCTACCTGGCAGAAGCCATTCGCGATGGGCTGCGCCTGGAAGCGATCGCGGCCGATACGGCCGGCGACGGCGAGACGGCCATGGAGTTGCTGAGCGTCAACACATACGACATAGCGGTCCTCGACCGCGACATCCCCGGGCCCTCGGGTGACGAGATCGCCGAGCGAATCGTCGCGGCCGGGAGCGGCATGCCGATCCTGATGCTGACCGCTGCCGACCGGCTCGACGACAAGGCCTCCGGTTTCGAGCTCGGCGCCGACGACTACCTCACCAAACCGTTCGCACTCCGTGAACTCGTGCTCAGGCTCCGGGCGCTCGACCGCAGGCGCGCCCACAACCGGCCACCCGTACGGGAGATCGCGGGCCTGCGAGTGGACCCGTTCCGCCGCGAGGTCTACCGCGACGGCCGCTATGTGGCGCTCACCCGCAAGCAGTTCGCCGTGCTCGAAGTTCTCGTCGCCGCCGAAGGTGGTGTCATCAGTGCCGAAGAACTACTGGACCGGGCCTGGGACGAGAACGCCGACCCCTTCACCAACGCCGTGCGCATCACCGTCTCGGCGCTGCGCAAACGACTCGGCGAACCGTGGCTCATCGCCACCGTATCCGGCGTCGGCTACCGCATCGACGTCGGAACGTGAAGGAATCGGCCGTGGACAGGGCGCCGGGGTTGAGCGTTCGCCTCAAACTGACCCTCAGCTACGTCGGGTTCCTCATGCTCGCGGGCGCCTTGCTGCTGGCCGCTGTATGGGTGTTCCTCCTGAGAGGAAGGTCGAACGCCCTCTTCGTTCCCGATCTGTCCGACTTCCGACGCGCCTTCGACCCACGCAGCTTCGGTGCGGCCGTCTTCGTCCCGGCGGCGATCATGATACTGGTGTTCGGTCTCGTGGGCGGGTGGATTCTCGCCGGGCGGATGCTCGCTCCACTCACGCGAATCACCGAGGCCACCCGGACGGCCGCGAGCGGGTCGCTCTCCCAGCGGATCCGGCTGCCGGGCCGCAGCGACGAATTCCGCGAACTCGCCGACAGCTTCGACACCATGCTCGCCCGGCTGGAAGACCATGTAGCCGAACAGCAGCGATTCGCAGCCAACGCCTCCCACGAACTCCGCACGCCGCTGGCGATCACGCAAGCACTTCTCGACGTGGCCCGCAACGACCCGGACGGCCACACCGGTGAGCTCGTCGAACGACTTCATACCGTCAACACCCGAGCGATCGACCTCACCGAGGCGTTACTCCTGCTCGGCCGCGCCGATCAGCGATCCTTCACCCGAGCACACGTCGACCTGTCCCTCCTGGCCGAAGAAGCCGCCGAAACACTTCTCCCCCTCGCCGAAAAACGCGGTATCACCATCGAAACCTCCGGCGACATCACCCCGGCCATCGGCTCACCTGCCCTCCTGCTGCAGTTGACCACGAACCTGGTTCACAACGCGATCGTGCACAACCTGCCCGGCAACGGCACCGTATGGGTCACGACCGGCGCGCACCCCGGCGCGGTGGTGCTCACTGTCGAGAACACCGGCGAGGAACTCTCGCCGGAGTTGGTATCCACGCTGGTGGAACCGTTTCGCCGCGGCACCGAACGCCTCCACGCCGATCACGCAGGCGCCGGGCTCGGCCTGGCAATCGTCCACAGCATCACCCGAGCCCACGACGGAACCCTCGCCCTCGCTCCCCGGCCCTCCGGCGGGCTCCGGTGCACCGTGCAGCTGCCGGTTGCAGCTTGTCACAGGTTGCCGCCGGCGTAGCTGGACGCGGTCTGCAGCAGCGTCACCAGCTGGTTCGCGGATCCGGTGGCACCTCCGGTCCTCGAGTCGGTATCGGTAACCGGTGCCGCTGGGTCAACTGCGCCGGCCGGTGTGTGTACTATCGCCACATGCGTTCCTGACGAGCATCGGTCCCCGCGTGCGCGGCATGCAGCCCCGCGGGTGAAAACTGTCTCTGATCAGGGCGTTGATGTTCGTTTTCTGCTTCCCCACTTCTCGCGCGCGATCATTGCCGCCTCGTCTCCGGTATGCGCTGCCGGTTCCTGCCCGTGGACCTCCTCCAGCGTTCGTGCTCGCCGTCCACGAAACCGGCAGACCCGAACCACTACCGAGGAGACTCGATGATCAACACTCGCCTGGCCGGCAGGACCGTCCTGGTCACCGGCGGTTCCGGCAATATCGGTGCAGCGATCAGCCGCGCGTTCGCCGCCCAAGGGGCACGCGTAGCGATCCACCATCTCGACCAGGATCCGCCGGCCCCGCCCGGCGCCGAATGGGCGCACATCACTCCCGCCGCGGAGGAAGCGGACAAACTCGCGAAGGAACTGGGCAACGACTCCTTCGTCATCAGCGCCGACCTGTCCGAACCGGACGGCGCAACCCGGCTGGTGCATGCGGTCGCCGCCCGCACCGGCACGATCAATGTCCTGGTCAACAACGCCGCCCACTGCGAAACCCCGGACACCGTCGACACGTTGACCCATGCATCGATGGAGCGCCACTACCGGGTAAACGCCGTCGCCCCCGCAGTCCTCACCGCCGAGGCGGCCCGACTCCACCACGGAGACGACCCGCTGAGCATCGTCAACATCACCACCGACGCCGCACGCGCTTTCCCCGGCCAGACCGGCTACGGAACATCCAAGGCGGCGCTGGAAGCAATCACCCGCTCCACGGCACTGGACCTGGCACCGCGCGGAATCCGCGTGAACGCCGTCGCCCCGGGCCCTGTCCAGACCGGCTGGATGGACGAGGACATCCTCGCGCAAGCGAGGAAAATAGTGCCGATGGGCCGGGTGGGCGAACCGGAAGATATCGCCGACGCCGTGGTGTACCTCGCCTCCCACCAGGCCCGCTGGGTCACCGGACAGGTACTACAGGTCGCCGGCGGACACGCTCTCTGACAGCGTCGGCCACCGCCCCCGCCATCGCACCCTGCGCCGCGTCTGTGCCGCCACTGACTCCGCCGACGTCGCCGAGGAACCAGACTCCCGCGGCCGCCGACCGCAACCTGGCCCGCCGGCGCCCACGGCGATATCGAAACCGGCTGGCGACAGCGACCATCAACAGCAGCACGGACACCCCGAGCAGGCCCAGGCTCGCGGTGTGTCCGAAGGTATCTCGTACCGCGAGCCCCAGCAGCGCAGCGGCCCCGGCCATCAGGCCGAGCACGGTACCTCCCCGAATTCACGGCGTATTGCAGTCGATTCTACGGAAAAGGTCGGTCGCCAGGCTGTGCTGTGCGGAGGCTGTGGGATGGCTGGAACATCAACGAATCGGCGGACGGGTGCCGCGGCTGTCAGAAAGATCTCCACCACGGGATCCGGGTTTGGCGCTCGAAGGACGAAAGGGGAAAGGTCCACGTCGAACGGGTTGAAGCGCGGCCAAACGGGATGAAAACGGGACGCGGATTCGATCTGGTCTTTCGGCAGACGCCCGAGTGGGTTCCGGATCGCCGCGAGACAGCCCGAGTTGAACTCTTTCAGCTGCTGCTGAACCCGTTCGACGTCAACACCTTCAACTTGCACGTCGACAATGCTCACACCCATCGTCGACAGCACGTACCGCCAAGTCAGTTGTCTCATCACCAAGGTTTCGAGACACTCGGCTCGCTATGCCGGTGAAAGGCCCGCCCAGAATTCGGTCGCCAGCGCCGCGAACTCGTCGGCGCGTTCGATCTGTGGCATATGCCCGGTATCGCGGAACAGGTGGATGTGGGCGTGCGGAAGGCGCTTCCGAGCAGCGTCGAGGTGCGCAAAGGGCAGAATACGGTCTTTGTCGCCCCAGACGATAAGCGTCGGCACCCCGCTGGCGGCCATAACTTCGAGTAGGGCCGTGCGCCACCCCTCGTGGACACCTCTCGGGCCACCCAGTGCGGTCAGGGTCTCGATGAGAACCCGCGCCCCGTCCGGTCGGCGGGCCAGGCGGTACCCGAGTTGGATCCGTTCGTCGGTCACCATCGTGACGTTGCAGAACAGTGACTTTTCCATGCGCCTCGAGGTCTTCGGACTCCACGTGCGTACCGCCAGGCGGCCCACCGGGGGGATCGACAGGATCCGTAGTGAAAGGGCGACTTCTCGGCCGAATCCGGCTGGGGCGAGGAGGATCAGCGAGCGAACCCGACCGGGGGCCTGCGCGGCCAGCTGCATGGCAACGGCCCCGCCCAGTGAGTTGCCCACCACGTGGGCCGGCTCCGCGATTCCCAAGGCGCCGAGGAAGTCTTCGAGGAACGTCGCCAGCGCGGGCAGGCTGTATCGCTCGCTCAGTGGCTCGGATTCGCCATAGCCGGCCAGATCCACGCTGATGACCCGCAGCCCGCGGTCGGCGAGTAACCGATGCTGTTCGATCCAGTCTTCGAGGCTGCGCGCCGTCCCGTGGATCAGCAACGTGGGGACCCCAGTCCCTTCATCGAGATAGCGAGCCCGCCGGCCGCGCACGGTGATCTCCCGTGTCCCGGTCGCCCGCATGCCTCCGTACGGAACGGAGTCGGGTCCCATCAGACCCGCACCTCTGCACCTCCGACTTCGTTCACAATTACCATTATCCCAGGTAAGGCAAGGGCAACCTTCGGCTGAGCGCAGCTTCGTACGCATCCGGCCGCTGTTCGAAAGTGGACCTCGGGGGTCCCTACCGCTCGGGAGGTTGCGGCGTGCAGGCGAAGAGTTTGTCGAGGTAGTAATCGATGGCGGTCAGCGCGGCATCGGGATCGATGACGTCGAAGTCGAGAAGCGGGGTG
The DNA here is from genome assembly GCF_001613245.1 of Nocardia speluncae NBRC 108251. GTDB lineage: Bacteria > Actinomycetota > Actinomycetes > Mycobacteriales > Mycobacteriaceae > Nocardia > Nocardia speluncae. The sequence goes on from NZ_BDBZ01000003.1 coordinate 38,948, forward strand.
AAGCCGGTCAGCGCAAGCAGGAGGTTTGTCTCGATGGCCGGTTCACGATCCGCGGGGATATGGCCATCGGTGATTGCTTGCCTGATCAGGCGTTCGGTCAGTGCTCTGCCGTCGTGTAGTCCGAGGCGGGCCTGTTCGTGTAACTGCGGGTCGTGCAAGGCCTCGAGGGTGTAGGCGGCGCTCATACGGCTGGTGGCGCGGGCGTCCGGGTGGAGAGGGAGCATCTCCATGAGCGTCACTCGCAGTACGTCGCGCGGGTGTGGAGGTGAGCCGAGGCGGTCGAGGTTCCGGGTGACGCGCTGTGAGGTCTGTTCGGAAGCGAACTCCATAGCGAATACGAGCATCGCTGTCCGGGAGCTGAAATAGTGCTGGACCTGCCCGAGGGAGGCGTCCGCCTCGCGGGCGATCTCACGCATCGTCGCTCGGGTCCAACCTTGTTGTTCCACTACCCGCCACAGGGCGCGCGCGATGGTTTCGCGACGTTCTCGGTGATCGACCTGTTTGGGCACGCGACCCCCTTCCATCCGACTCCATACGCCTGACACAATACAGCTGACTTGAAAAAGGGAGTGGTGAGGATGACTGACCGAAGTCCCCGGCCGAGGACGGTTGAAGCACCCATGGCGGACCGTTACCAGTCGAGTACAGGGATTTACGCTGCACCGTATCCCCTGCTCCTACTGGGTGAGCACCGGCGATTCGAGTTGGAGAGTGCGCGATGAGCGCATTCGCCGCACCCGAGCTGGAGGCAGCATATTTCGGGGCCTACGACGCGGTGATGGCACATTGGCCGGTACCGGTCGAGACGACAGATCTTCCGGGGCGGTACGGAACGACACGGGTCACTTCCGCCGGCCCGTCCGCAGCACAGTCGCTGGTCCTGCTCCACGGATACAGTGGCACATCCGGGATGTGGTATCCGGTTGTCGGTTCACTGGCCGAGGAGCATCGTGTGCGGGCCGTGGACATCATGGGTGAGCCGGGCCGCAGTCGACACACCGGCGCAGCCTTGACCAGCATGGACGATCTCGTGGACTGGCTGGCGGAAACGTTCGACCTGCTCGGGCTATCCAGGGCCGACCTGTGCGGCCAGTCCCTGGGCGGTCACCTCGCGCTCCGGTTCACGCTCGCCCATCCCGAACGGGTGCGACGGCTGGTCCTGCTCGATCCGCCCCTGGTCTTCGCCGGACTCAGTCCCGAATTCGAGGAGCTGGGCCGGAACCGCGACCCACACCCGACATTCGAGAACGCCCGCGCGGCGCTGGCACCGGGCACGCCCGGCAGCGGGCCGGCACACCTGGAGGCCTACTTCGACCTGCTCGCTCACGGAGCCGCGCACTTCCCGGCCTCGCCGATCGTCTATCCCCACCTGCCGGACGGGCTGACCCGCCTGCCGGTCTCGACCCTCGTCGCACTGGCCGGGGCGAGCGAGGTGCACGATTCGGAGGCGGCCGCGGAGGTCGCGCGGCGCGCCGGGGCCCACACGGTGATCCTCCCTGGTGCCGGACACAGCCTCCTGGCCGACATCGAACCCGTCCGCAGCCTCGTCCTCGAACACCTCCGGCGAACGGATTCGCCGGCCTGACGCCGCATCAGCGAATTTCGAGAAGGCCCCTTGCCGTGGACGTACTCTCACGCTCATTCCGACCGGCTCGCCACGGCCGATGTTGTCCGAGCCGGCTGGGCTGGACACCGCGGGGCGGCTCTGCGATCGACCGGTCCTCGATCGCCACGACAAGCGATCAGGGGTCACGAACGCGGCTTCGCCTGCTTGAACAGCTCGTAGACGGCGAGGTAGTTCCGTCCGCCGTAACCTTCCGCGATGGCGTGTTCGGCTATCTCTTTCATCAGCCGCGGCGAGCCGGAGTGGACGCCCTGCTCTTCGCTGGTGCGGGTGATGTGTTCCAGCGCATTCAGATTCATTTCCAGAGTGCCCAGGGCGCCCGGGTAGTCGCCGGCGTCCAGGGCCGGCGCCAGCTCGGCCAGTGACGCGTAGTCGACCACGCTCGGCATGAACCAGCCGAGAGCCAATTCGGCGAACTTCTCCGCCGGCACATTCGCGGAATCGAGCAGAGCGGTCGCGTGCAGCCAGCCGTTCATGGTCGCGTACATCATGTCGAGCAAAGCGGTGTTGTACAGCACCGCCAGTCCTACATCGGCTCCGAGGTAGCGCGGGTCTCCCACGCTCGCCAACGTGGCGCGGTGCCGATCGAAAACGCCTTGGTCACCGCTGTACAGAAATACCGCGTCGGGTTGGCCCACCATCGGCGGCGGCACCATGATCGCACCGTCGAGGTAGTCGATCCCGTGCTCGGCGGACCACGTGAGAGCCGCGCGCGCCTCGCTCGGCGTCCCGGAGCTGAGGTTGACAAGGACATGGCCGTCGAGTTCCGCGGTAGCGGGTTCGAAGACCCGATACATGGTCTCGTAGTCGTTCAGGCACACGATCGTGATCGGGCTCGCGGCGACCACCTCGGACACGGTCTGCGCGCGCCCGGCGCCCTGTGCGACCAGGCCGTCGGCTTTGCCCGGGGTGCGGTTCCAGACGGTGAGGGAATGTCCCTGATTCAACAGTGCGTCGGCCAGCGCCAGGCCCATGGGCCCGAGGCCCACGAGGCCGACCTGGTTGTCATGCTGTTCGATTGCGTGCTTCGGTGTCATGCGGGCTACGCTAAACTCTCACATCAATGTGAGAGTCAACTCGAATCCGTATGGGGGTCGGCACATGCGCATAGGAGCCCTGTCTCAGCGAACCGGCGTCAGCGTGCGCCTTCTGCGCTACTACGAGGAGCAAGGCCTATTACGGCCTGTGCGGCGCCCCAGTGGATATCGCGAGTACCGCGAAGACGATGTCCGGACAGTGCAGAACATCCGTACGCTACTGGCGGCCGGACTCAACACCCAGACGATCGCCACGCTGTTGCCCTGCATGATCGACGACGACCAAGGCTTGGCGCCCGCGTGCCCCGAGATGCTTTCCGACCTGCACCGGGAGCAGGAGCGAATCGACAAGGCGGTGGCCGATCTGCTGGCCGCGCGTTCCGTCCTGGACGTCATCGTGGCCGCAACGCCGTCTCCCGCAGCCGCCGAGAGTGTTGCCTGCCACGCGGTCGACGGCACCGCTTCGGCCGGCATCGACGCATCGCTGAACAACGCACTCCCCAGCCCCACCCGCCGACGATGACCACACCAGGTTCGGTGGTCGGTGGCTCGTTCATCAAGTGATCGCTTTTTGAACAGCCGGGCCGAAACGCGCTCCGGCAAACGAAAGCCCCGGTGTGACTCGCAGCGTTTGTGGCGGTGTTCTCGCACCGTCGGGTGGCGCCGATGAGACCGGATATGGGCGGGAATCGCAGGGGTTTGCACTTCCCATCATGCCGACTATCGAGCGGAATTCGCTGATCGAACTCGGTATCGTGAAGCACTCGGTGGTGAGTGCCCAAAAGGAGGAGGGCGTGCATGCCCACGGTGCGACGGTTCTGGATCGAATTCGATCCAGACCACGGATCAGTTCTCTGGTGGACCAGGCCGTACGCCGGTGTGACCGGCTTCGATGAGCGGGATTGCCTGGCGATGGTGGCCGATCTTCTCCCCTCCTACGAGGAGCTGCCACCTGTGCGTCGCATCACGGCCGACATCTCACTGGCCCAGGAGCTTCCGGTGAACCCGCTGGCTCTTGGAGTTCCGGTGTGGCGAGGCGTTTGGTACCCGCCGGTGCACCTGAGGATCGGGCCGACGTGGCACCCCAGTGGCGCCGGCCGAGCGATCACCCCTTCCTACGAGCCGACGACGGCCAGCGAGCTCCTGCACACGAACGGGTCGAACCATTCGGTCGGCGTCGGGTGCCGCGCGATCATGTAGTCGAGAACTTCGCGCATCATGTCCCCGTAGGCCGAATCCGTGGCGACGCATCCGCGTACTATCGGGCAAGTCGCCGCATCTGGTCGGCCAAGCCCGCGAGCGCAGGGTCACCGGCCTTGATCCCTCCGCAGTAGGAGCAGATTGTCCATCAACCGATGCATTCCTGGACACTGTCGGGGTTCATCATCGCTGTTCAACGATGATTCGGGCTCCGGAATGCCCGCAAATACCACTTTGATGAACAGCGGCTGTGGCACTCGGGTGCAGCCGCAGCACCGGTGGCTGCCGGTCCGGCACTCGAGGATGCGAACGGGCCGCTGATTTCGGTCTACTTAGTGCACTCGCTCCAGCACGACTACCGGAATCTGCCGGCCGGCGGCTGCTTCGAACTCGGCGAACTTCGGGACGAGCGCTATCTGTTCGGCCCAGATCAGCGCGCGCTCCGTGCCTTCCGCGAGCCGGGCTACGGCCGGCACTGTTTCCGTGCCCGCCTCGACGGTGACCCTCGGGTTCGCCATGAGATTGCGATACCACGCCGGATGGTGCGGGCTGCCGCCATGGGTGCCGAAGACGGCCCAGTTGTCGCCGACCGGTAGGTAGAACAAGGGGCTGATCCGTGCACGACCGGTCTTGGCCCCGATGTGGTGTACCAGGATGAGCGGCATGCCCTCGCCCGAGCCAGGGACGCGGGGCGGGACGGGTCGGCCTGCAGCGAATTCCGCCTCGCTGCTCCATGCCGCATATCCGGCGTTCGCCCGGACCTCGGCGATGATCCGGGCGTTCCAGCTGTTGATGTCGGGGTTCTCGGCCTCGTAGGCGGCGGTCATGGACGGATCGGACACGGCATCCCTCTTCACTATCCGGAGCATTTGCTCCTCTAAGTTAGCACGAAACGGAGCGCATGCTCCGCATAATGGCCTATGCTGGGCCGCATGGCAGTAGCCGAACCGGAAAGCGTCAGTCGGCGCCGTGCGCCCCGGGCGGATGCGATCCGCAACCGCGCAGCGATCATCGAGGCCGCCTCGACCGTGCTGGCCGAGCAGGGCACCGCGGTCGATGTCCGTGAGATCGCCCGCCGCAGCGGTGTGGGCATGGGCACGCTGTACCGGCATTTTCCGGCGAAGGAAGATCTCGTGCAGACGGTCCTGCGCAGGGACTTCACTGAGTGGGCGGAATCCGCGCGTGCGGCGGCTGCCGACGCCGAGGATCCCTGGGCCGCATTGATCGACTTCTATCAGCAGGCCCTGACCGGCTACGCACACCACCGCGCGATCATGGAGCACTTCGCGTTGACCTTGCCGACGCCCGACCCCGACGGTCTCGGGCAGCTTCGCCTGGTCCTCGCGGAACTGTGCGATCGGGCCACGAGCCTGCTGCGCCCCGGAGTGACCGCTGACGACTTGCTGCTCCTGCTGGTCTCGCTGGGCCACGCTGTCCAGGTCACCGACGAGTGTCGCCCGCACATGTGGCACCGGCTGCTGCGGATCTCCCTCGACGGCCTGCGCGCCGACCACCGCGAACCACTTCCCGCCGATGCCACACCGGACATCGCCCGACCTCAGGCCGGAACCTCCGAGAAAAGCAAGCCGTCGCACCCTGCGCCCAGTGCATGACACCGGAGACAGGCTGATCCCATATCGCACCTCCGAGCCCACAGTCGAATCCCCAGAACTGCACCTCGATTCAGTGGTGTAGATGCAGCGGCGATTCACCGAGATCGGTGATAAATTCAAACCCGGCCCAACTCGGCACTGGGCGCAGCGAGCACGGGGACGACGCCGGCTACCGCATCTGTTCATGAAATCATCGTTTCTTGAACACTCGACTCGAAACGGACTCCGGCGACCGATTGCCCAGGTCGGCCGAAAACGGCAACTGTCCAAAAAACATGTCGTAAAGTCCCGCCCAGGGCCAGATCAATACCGACACTCTCGACACCATCCTCGCGATGCCCATCGACCTCCTCTTCGACTACACCGGCGTCCACGTGATCGGTGAAGCCGCCGCACAATCCGACATCTCCATCGACTTCACGTTCACCGACTCCGGCGGCGACTGGGCCATGTGGATCCGCCACGGCGTCCTCAACGCCCGCCCACCCACGCCGACCACGCCCAGCTGGCCATAGCCGGACCCAAACCCCTACTCGCCGGCCTCATCCTGGAACCGAACCGGGCAGAAGATACCCCGTCCGGATAGCTACTCGGATTCGCCGGACAGCAAGGAGAACTGTCCGGATTTCAAGAGACCGGCAACGGCGTTCACTTTCGTGTCGGGGCAGGCATAGTCCGGATGAACGCGGAGCACCGCCGCAGCGTCGTGTAGCGCGATCATCTGCTGTTCGGCTTCCGCGGCACTACGGCCTCCGTCGGCGATGGGGTGGGTAGCCAGTTCCGGCCGCTGCTGATCTATCCGCCCGGTCGACACAGCATGGGCGATACGCCGCGAACACCGACACCGGGCCTGCTCGTTCGCGTGGCCACAGGTCGAGGTCAAGGAGGCGCGTAGCCGCTTCCTGGCCCGCTCGAGGCGTTTTCGGTAGGTGGCGGGGGTGAGGTCCAGAATCCATGCGGCATCGGCGGATCCGACACCGAACACGTCGTCGAGAACGAACGCGATCCGTTCCTCACGGGTCAGGCACTGCAACATCGCTTGGCTGCATTGGAGGCGGACTTCGGTGGCGAGTAACTCCGCATCGGGTCCCCGGCGGTCAGCTGCCAATCCCTCGGCCAGCGCGTCACCGAAGGCGTCGAGACTGAGCTGCGCCGCCTCCTGTATCGACTGCCTTCGTCGATTGAGCAGGTGGTTGACGCCGATGCGGTAGGCCCAGGTGAGCAGTTTCGCCTCGCCTCGCCACGTGGCGAGGCGGGTGAACGCCCGCAGCAGGATCTCCTGTGTGGCGTCCTCGGCGTCGGCGGGCCGCCCTGTCATCCGAAGCGCCAGCCGGTAGATCGGATCCTGCAGTCTGCGCATCACCTCGGCGGCCGCGACGGCGTCGCCGTCGATGGCTTCGGCCACGAGCGCGACCTCGCTCGGGTCGACTGAGCTGAGGCCGGTTGGCGCGTCGTCGGTCATCAATAGATCGTCTACCTGCGGCGGAGTAGGCGCAATGATGTTCACCGGTTCTGCGTTCCGGTGAGGGCGTGACGCTGTAGCCATTGGGCGATTGCGGTGCCGATCTCGTCGGGGCGGTCCTCGGCGGCGTGATGTCCGGCCCGGCCACAAGCGACGACATCCAGTGCCGCGATGTGGTGTCGGCACCAGTCGGCCACCGCTTCGTCGATGAGCAGCGTGGGGGACCCTTCGAATGTCATCAGCAGCTTCGGCGTGCCGGTGCTGGTCGCCAGCCACCGGTCGTAGGCCTCGATGCGAGCGACGAGCTCGGCGGGATCACCGCCGAGCGGTATCTGGCGCGCCCAGGCGAGGATGGGCCGGCGACTGTCCCGGGTCGGATAGGGCGCGAGGTATGCCTGTAGATCCGCCTCGTCAACGGGCTCGAGGACACCCCCGGTGAAGGCTTGGCGAATGAACAGGTCCTGCTCGAGCACCATCTCCTCGCCGATACCCGGGGTCCGGATGGATTCGGACCGGGTGCGTGCTTGCGGGGAAAGTTCTGCCCATGCCATCGGTTTGATAATGCTTTCGAAGAAGGCCAGTCCGCTCACCCTTTCCGGGTGACGGGCGGCCCAGTCGCAGGCGAGCGCGCCACCCCAGTCGTGGCCGACGAGGACGACACGGTCCAGGTCGAGAGCGTCGAACCAGGCGTCGAGATAGCGGGCGTGGTCGGCGAAGGTGTAGCCGATATCGGGTTTGCCGGATGTGCCCATGCCGACAAGGTCCGGCGCCAGCAGCCTCCCGCCAGCGATGTGGGGCAAGATTTTGCGCCACATATGCGAGGAGCTCGGGTTGCCGTGCAGGAACACGAACGGGTTGCCGGCGCCGATTTCGGTGTAGGACATGTGCGAGTCGAGAACTTCTGCGGTATCCACTCTTTGGCCTTTGTTATCGGGCGATCCGCATCCGCAGGAGGCGATGGCGATCCCTGCAGCGATACCCCGGAGCAGTGCCCGTCGAGATACCGGCCGACCGGGATGGGGTGTGGCCGAGCGAAGGTGCCTGCGCATACTGATCCCCTTCGCGCCCTTTGCGGTGGGCGGGTGTCGATGACTGATACACCTCTCTCGACACCGGAAGTCGACGGCCGTGACACAACCAGATAGTGATCTGCCTCACCTAGCTTGGACAGCATGGGGCGGCTCTGCGTTCGACCGGTCCTCGATCGCCACGACAAGCGATAAGCGGGTCACGAACGCGACCTCGCCTTCTTGACCGTTCGCCTGCCGAGGCCGTTCTTGGGGGCCGGTCAAGATAGCATCGGGGCCGGTACTAGGTCAGGACTGGAGATGCCTCGCAACAGACGTCCGCAGGATCGGGAAGAAAAGCGCGCGGAGATCGTGGTGGCTGCCCGGCGGTTGTTCGTCGAGCAGGGATACGACGCGGCGTCGATGACGCGGATCGCCCGCGACGCCGGAGTGGTGTCGAACACGCTGTACTGGTACTTCCAAGACAAGGACGCGGTATTGATCGCGGTCCTGGATGCGGTCCTGGCCGACTCGATGGCCTCCTATAGCGAAGTGCTGGGCTCGGGGCTGGCTGATCGACTGTTGTGGCTGGTCGAGGAATTGGAGCAACTCGGTCGATTGGTGAGCACGGTGCACACGCGCGCCGAGGAGTCCGCGTCCATCAAGGAATGGCACGAGCAGTTCCATGCACTGGCCGAGGGATTGTTCCGGGCAGAGCTGATCGAGCTCGCCGTGCCCGCTGACGATGTGGATCCGCTGGTCACGATCGGCGTTTTCGTTGTCGAGGGCTTGCTGACGCATCCGACGGACCAGGCTCAGCGGCGCGCGGTGATCGAGACGTTGCTGAACAGCGCTCGCGGTCTTGCCGCGGCCGCCGACTGAGTGCGTGGTCCACGCACGTCCACGAGCCAGGGCGACCTACTGCGTGGCGCGTTCGGTGTAGTCGAATTGTGTTGCCAGGAAACGGAGTTGGTCACGCACGGCGCGTTCGAAGTGCTCGCCCAGGTAGATGCCGAAGTGGTCACACGGGTAGTTCTGGACGTGCACGTGCGCCAGGCCCTGCGCGCGACGCTTCGTGGTTTTCGCGGGCGCGGCCGCGTCGTTGTCGCAGACACACAGCAGCGTCGGGGTGCGCGAGCGAGCCAGCGCGCGACCGGGCCGATCGAGCGGAAGGCGCAGCACCAGCCGTGCGGCCAGGGCGTTGGCGGCATCGAATTCACCGTCCGGGCCGCGCAGTACACCCCACATGCTGTCGCGACCGACACCGGTCACAGGTTCTTCTCCACCGCCGATCTCGGTGAGCTCGATGTTCTTCGACACCTGAGCCCGCACCGAGGGCAGCTGTTTCAACAACGCGCTGGTGCGCCGCGAGAGCCGGGTCCCCGCAGGCAGGAGTGCGGAAGCGCCGGCGAGGGCGTCGGGCGAGGCGACGAACGCGGGCATCCAGGACGTCCCCGCCATCGGCAACAAGATCGGCTTCGCGCCGATCCAGGAACCTATCGTGTCGAGGATGCCGGCCACTGTCAGCGCTACTGCGCTCAGCGGGCCGGTCCGGATGCGCGAGCGCAACGACGCCGGTCCGTCTGTGAAGGGGCACTGAGCCACGACCGCCGCGATTCGGGCGTCTTCGGAGGCGACCTGAAGGACATGCCCGCCGCCGAACGAGCTGCCCCACACAGCGATCCGGTCGATATCGACCTCCGGCAGTGTGCGTACGAAGGCCAGGGCGGCATGCCAATCGGCGCGTTGGCGGCCGATATCGAGGAGCTGGCGGGGCACTCCGCCGCTGGCCCCGAGGTGACGGTAGTCGAACACCAGCACCGACCACCCCGCGTCGGCGAACCGTTCCGCGTAGGCATCCAGGCGCATCTCCCGCACCGCCCCGAGCCCGTGCCCCATGATCACCATCGGACGCGGGCCGTTCAGCTCGGGTGCGGTGTACAGCCATGCCACGCACTCGTCCCGGCCCGAGGTGAACGAGACCTCACGCCGTTGCACCGCTACCGCCTCGCGCCGATCGGCAGGCCCATTGATTTCCATGCCTCGCGTCCTCCTGCTCCACCACCACTCTTCTTGGACGTCGCCCAAGAAGCAGGTCGCGGTTACGGTAAACGCTTCTTGAACGTCAGTCAAGAAGGTGGCGGCGGGGTCACGGGTCTGCGTTGTCCGCGGTTGCGGCCACGTTTGCCTACGTCGACGAGCACGGTTTTCGGGCTATCCCACAGGGTTCGGTATCGGTCGATCGGCTGTCGGGTGGACGTCCCGATCTCCGCCGGCTCGAAACACGGGCGAGTGGGAAGGAGTGGGACGAACTAGGCTCGGCGAGATCACCTCCCCGGCCTTCGTCATCCGAATCCATGATGAGGTGGTCGCTGCCGCCGGATACCGCACCTGGCCGAGCCGGTGTCCAACTACTGATGCATTATTGAACGCGGGAGCGTGCATTAATCGCTGGTCAGCGATGTAGTCAGCCGGTTATTTGTCCAATAACAGCCCTCTTGCGGACGCCCGTTGAGTGCCCGTTGTCGGTGTCGGCGATGGCCGTTTTGAACCGGGGGCATTCGACCAAGGGTTCATGGGTGCAGATCGCCGCGTGGTGCAGACTGTCGCGCATGCGGGTCAGCCGGGCGATGTCGTGGTCGAGTTGGCTCGCCCGTTGCGCGAGGTGTGCGCGTAATTCTGTGTCGTCCGGTGTCGCGGTCAGGAACCGCTGGATCTGGGCCAAGGTGAAACCTGCTCCACGCGCACAGTCTATGAGCGTCAGCCGATCGAGTACATCCGGCTCGTAGGTGCGGCGCAGTCCGTTGCGGCCGGCCGAGTCGATGAGGCCGCGCCGTTCGTAGAACCGCAGGGCCGACGGCGCCAACCCGGACCGGTCGGCCACCTCGGCGATATCGAGTAGTTCCACGCCTGTTCTCCTTGACTTGAACCGTGCTTCAAGTTGAAGGATAGCTGCATGAGCACAGCGAACACGCCCACCTCGGGATTGCATCCTCAGGTGCAGGCATATCTGGAACGGATCTCGCGCGCGGGCTTCGCGGAACTACACACCTTCACACCCGAGCAGGCACGCGAGGGACTGCGACGCCAGATCCCGATGCTCGGTGAACCGGAACCGGTCGCCGCGATCGAGGACCGTCTCATCTCGCTGGCGGGCCACCAGGTCCCGATTCGGATCTACACACCGGCCGGTGTGGCGCCCCGGCCCGTGGTGGTGTTCTTCCATGGGGGCGGGTTCGTTGTCGGTGACCTCGATACCCATGACGGCCTGTGCCGGAACCTCGCCAACGGCGCCGCCGCCGTCGTCGTCTCGGTCGGCTATCCCTTGGCGCCGGAACACAAATTTCCCGCAGCACCGAATGTGTGTTTCGCCGCTACGCAGTGGGTCGCGGCACACGCCGATAGTTTCGGCGCCGACAGCCGCAGGATCGCGGTCGCCGGTGACAGTGCCGGGGGCAATCTCGCCGCGGTCGTTACGCATATGGCACGCGATCTCGGGGGCCCGCCGCTGGCCTTCCAGTTGCTCATCTATCCCGATACCGATTTCCGGCGCAGCAATGTCAGTATCCGGGAGTTCGCCGGGAGGTACGGAAACATCACGCGCGCGGGTCAGCACTGGTTCATGGACAACTATCTGCGCGGCGACGAGGAACAGCTCGATCCCGGTGTCTCACCGCTGCTGGCGACCGACCATTCCGGCTTGCCGCCGGCGCTGGTCATCACCGCCGAATACGACGCGCTACGGGACGAGGGCGAAGAGTACGCCGCCGCGCTGGCCCGCGCCGGGGTGCCGGTCGAGGTCAGCCGCTACCCGGGAATGATCCACGAGTTCGCGCGCCATCCGTTCGAAGTCAGCGCCACGGCGCGATCCGAAGCCGCCGCCGCACTACGCCGGGCGTTCGCCGAGGCTTCCGAAAAGTAGGGCCATATCATCGCTGGTCAACGATGGTTCTCTCGGACTGATTGTCCATCGACCATCCATTTGTGGACACCGCGCGGGTCGGTGGTTCAGCGCATCGTGGTGGTGAGGTAGTCGTGCCCGCCGACGAGGAAGGTGTGCCCGTTGACGGCGGGGGCGTCGATTGCAGCGACGATGGCCGCAGCGAAATCGTCGACAGTGGGCAAGGGTCCATGAGTTCGGCGGGCCGCGACCGCGCCGGGATCCCGGCGTTCCAGCAGCCGGATGACGATCGTCCCGTCGACCATGTCACCGGAGACCACGACGAACCCGACACCGCGGTCGGTGAATTCGGGGATGAGGGCGCGCAAGGCGTCCTCGCCGGCACGTTTGCTCGCGGCGATCGGCTCGTACCCGTCGGGCAACGGGCCACCGTCGGCATGAAAGTGTGCCTGGTGGCTGGTGACGAACACAATCCGCCCGCCGGGCGGTATGAGCGGCAGGACGAGGGTGGCGAGCCGGACCTGGGCGTCGCGGTTGAGGCGCAGGGCGTAGCCGGGGTCGGCGCCACGTTCGAGTCCGCCCGAAGCATTGAGCACGAGCGCATCGAGCCGGCCGTACCGGTCTCGGATGTGGTCGATCATCTCGGTGACCGCGGTGTCGTCGGACAGGTCCGCCCCGACCACCGAGGCGCTGCCGCCGGCACGAGTGATCGCATCGACCACCGCCTGTGCTCGTTTGAGCTTCTCGCGGTAGTTGACCAGGACGTGGGTGTCCGGGCCGGCCAGCTGCTGGGCGGTGGTGGCGCCGATACCGCGTGAGGCGCCTGTCACCAGCACGATTCGTCGCGGGTATGGGTCCGCTCGGTCCATCGGGTGTTCTCCTCACTCGGCCCGGATGCTTCTGATCGAGAAGCAACTATGGTGCTTCGAAATGAGAAGCGCAAATGATCGCGAGCCTGCCGAATCGGCCGATGAGTCCAGCAATGCACCGGTTCTGGCGGCGATCGACCTGCTGGGTCAGCGATGGATGCTCCGGGTCGTGTGGGAGCTCGAACCCGGGCCGCTGGGGTTCCTGGAACTGCGCCGGCGGATGGGCAACTGTTCGTCGAGCATGTTGTCGAACCGGCTCCAGCAACTTCAGGCAGCCGGGCTGCTGGAGAAGCTCGGCCCGAAAGGTTCGTACGAACTGACCATCGCCGGGATCCGCCTCGGGGAAGCCCTGCAACCGCTGTGGGATTGGTCGGAAATCTGGACCGATCGGCCTCACGATTTCCGCTGGCCCTGAACCACCTCGGCACGGCCGGTTGTTGCGGTCAGAGACCTGGCCCGACCGCGTAAACGGTTGGGCCGCCGATCTCGATCCGGTAGATCGCAAGCATCGGCATAGCCTGTTGAAAAGCCCAGCTCACGCCAGAGCATCCGAGCCCGATCAGCGCTCGTGCGATGAACGTGCCGTGGCTGCCCACGATGGCGGGTCGCCTCTGAAGACCGGCAACGATATCGGTCAGGGTGTGCACCGCCCGCTCGGTCGGTTCGCACAGACTTTCGGCACCCGGGCGCGCCCACTGCGGGTGGGCCCAGCTCTGCGCATAATGGCGCACATAATCGGGAGTTGGTTCGATTCCCGAATTCCACTCTCGTAGCCGCGGGTCGGTGTGGATCGGTAGGTTCCATTGCCGGGCAGCAGGTTCGAGGGTTTGGACCGCGCGCAGGTCAGGGCTCGATACGATCGCGCTGGGGTCGAGATCGGCGAGGAAATCAGCGAGCTGGTTCGCTTGGGCCCTGCCTGTCTCGGTCAGCGGCCGCTGATACTCGTTGGGTCCATTCAGCGTGGGCGGGACGGACCGAGCGCGCCGCACCAGGAAGATCGAGGACCTCATAGGTGAAATGTTGCAGCATTCTGCGTGCGGCGTATAAGTCGAGCGCTCCGTCGAATCTCACCCTTGGCGCTCGTTGCAGGCCGCCGACACTGTCCAGCAACTGATGCATTCTTGAACGCTTTTGCTGACCATCATCGCTGGTCGGTGATAATTAGAGCGTGGGCATGTTCAGAAATGCACCTTTGATGAACAGGTGCGATCCTGGGCACCCGGGGCTCCGGCGGCCAGGGGCGCAGTAGACCAGGACGGGGCAGGCCCCGGGGGAACTTCGACGGCGGACAGCGCTTTCGGCGTCAGCGGACAGTCCCCACGACGAGTCCGGCCGACATCGGAATCTGTTTGGTGGCAGTCTGTTCCGTGTGGGTGATATGAGTGGCGGCATCTTCCGTCTGCTGGGGGCGCTGGCCAATCCGCTGATGGTGCTGTATCGGTGGTGGCGGCCGGTGACGGACAGGGCGTCGATCGCGATCCTGTCCGATGAGTTGAGTGCCGCAGTACAGCGGAGTGAGAAGCGTTTGCAACAAGAATTGCGGGCGATTGCTCACGAGTTCATGCCGGTCGAGTTCACCACTACGGCCCGGCGGTCCCGGGGTGCAGGGCCGGTCAAGGTAAAGCACATCGCTACCTTCCTCGAACAGCTGGGACATCCGGACCTCCACCGGCAACGTGTTGTCGTGCTCGGTGCCCCAGGAAGCGGAAAGACGGTGGCCGCGACGTATTTGGTGCTGGGTTTGCTGAAAACTCGGCAGGAGCTCGATGACTCGCCCCGCGCGAACGAACCGGTCCCAGTGCGTATCAATGCCGCGGGATGGGATGGGCAGCAGGACTTCACTCGCTGGTTGATCGTCCGGCTCGGCTATGACTACCAGGTACGTCCCAACGTGGCCCGAGAGGTGGTGGAACGCGGACTGATCCTGCCCGTGATCGACGGCCTCGACGAAATGGACACCGACAGTGCAGGAACCCGGGCTTGCGCGTTGCTGGACCGGCTCAACCGAGCCCCGTGGCGTGGCCGTCCGGTCATCGTGATGTGCCGCACCACCGAATTTACCGAACTCACCCGCCAGCGCGGCGACAACGGCCTCCACGGTGGCACTACCCTCACCCTGCAACCACTGGCCGTTGGCACGGTCACCGAATATCTCAAGGCGCAGCGAGGCGAGACCAGTCCCAGCGGCCCCGGCCATCCTGGCTGGACACAGGTCATCACCCACATCACCGACCATCCCGATGGGACCTTGGCCACCTGTGTGCACAACCCGTGGATGCTCGGACTCACCGCCTCTACCCTGGGCCGCACACCCCATATCGCAGAACAACTGATCTCCTGCTCCACCGAAACCGCTGTCCGTGACCTGCTGTTCGCCGCTCAGATCCCCGCCGCTGTCGCCGCCACCGACGAGGGCGACGAAACATATCGCGACTACACCGCCGCCAACGTCGAGAAGTGGATGCGTTCACTGGCGGTCTGCCTGCAGCGACGCCGCGACGGCGGACGCAACGGCACCGCGATACGACTCGACGAGATATGGGAGATCGCCGGCACTCACCGCATCCGCATCCTTCACGCGCTCATACTCGCAGTCATCTTCGGTGCCGCGGTCGGAGTCGGGTCTGGGGTCGTGTTCGTGGCCATGGTCGGAGTCGGAGCTGGGGTCGTATTCGGGGCCATAGTCGGAGTCGCGGTCGGGCTCATCCGGTTTCCCCTGCCTCAACGGATGGTATGGAATGCGCCTGGGCCCTCCCGGTGGAGACGCGGGATCAAGGCCGGGGCATTGGCCGGGTCCCTAGTCGGGGTCGTGTTCGGGGCCGCAGCCATGGTCGTACTCGTCGTCGAGGATGTGATCGGGACCGCAATCGAGGTCGGGCTCAATGTCGGCGACGCTGTCGGGGAGGACAGGTTGCACTTAGTCGTGTTCGATGCTCTGATCCTGGCCGGAGTCGCGTTCGTGATCTTGATCGGGGTCGTGACCGGGGTCGTGGTCGGACTCCAGGTGGATCCGAACCAGGAACTAGCTCTTGTAACTGACGAGCGGCGGATCATTCACGACAACATCCAAGCCACGGCAGGTATGACCGTCGTTGTCTGGCTCGTTTCCGGGATGGCGGGAGGTCTCGGGTTCGGGCTTCTGGGCGGTTTCGAGGACACCCGAATCAATGTCGCTATAGTAACTACTTACCTGCTCATACCCGGTAGTGCAGTCGGAGCCATGACCGGAGCTGTAGCCGGGCTCGCGGCCGAGCGGTTCGGCCTCGCGACACTCGTTTTCCGATTCACGAAGGTGATGCCCAGCCATCCCGCCGTATTTCTCGACTGGGCTCGCCGCAGCGGCCTGCTCCGCGTGAACGGCACCGCCTATCAGTTCCGCCACGACACCTACCAGCAATGGATCCAGCAACCACGTTCCAGCGTTCCAGGCCAATCCCTGCTCACCGGCCATAACGAGCAAGTGGAGGAGCCGGTGTCGTAAAGCGATCGTTTTACGACACTGCCGTTACCGTGCCCAGCGGCGCCTCACCGGCCGCTACCCAGCGCCACTTTTCGCCGAGCTCATCCCAGTCGGCATCCATCTTTTTGTTGAGCTCTCCGTCGCCATCGGGCTTAAAATCGAACCTCTAGCGCTTCCCACGGTCGCTCATGGCGTTTATCTGCTTCCAAAGCGTGTTGGCGATATCGGCGTACAGATCCGGATCGAGCTCGGTGTTGAACGCGATAGCGAGATTCTTCGTCACTGCGGCAACGCCTTTCGTGGTTGAGAGCGAGGTCACGGGGATGATCCGCAGCTGTGCAGACTGCGGTGCAGGTCCGCAGCTAGCAGGCAGGGCATTGGAAACCTTGGTTACGGCAGGAGGGGGCCAACGCCCCCGATTCTCGCGGTAAACCCGCTACCGCAGATAATTCGCGGAGTCGGCACCACCTGGCGGAAACGTTTGCCCAGGTCGGCACAAGTTCCATAGCGCCGGATCCTGTTTGTATGTGCACTCCAGTGCCGATACCCCCAGCTCGCCGAGGCTCGCCGGGACATCACAATATTAGCGCCGGATCCCGGCCGGGCTATACCACTACCCCCGGTTACGGCATCTGACGGCCAGTCCGGTGGCTGCCGCCGAGTTCTGCCCTGGCGCTTTCGGGATGACCGATCACCATGTGGAGTTCGACGGGTTCGACAACGAAAACACCATGACGGGCTGGAACTTGATCGTCACCGTCGACTCCGGCGCGAGGTTGGACGACGGGCTGCCGGGTTGTCCAGCGGAAGTTGCCGAGTGCATGCTACGGACGGTCGGAGCGTAGTCGCTGAGCTCACTGGACCAGATGGCCTCACCTTCTCCGTCGAGAGGCCCTCTCGCTTTCCCTGATGGTCCAGAGTTCCTGGGACCGAGCCGACGGCTGTGCCCGGCAATCCAGCTGCCAGGCCGCCCAATCTCAGACTCAGCCGTGAACTGCCCGCTGACCGGGCGTTTACGCGGACAGGTCGAATTCTTTCAATTGCAGCGTCTCGTCATAGCTTCCCGTGACTCGGATTTGCCGACCGTCGGGAGTAAAGGACACCGAGGCTGTCGTGTCGCCGGTGAGGCCTGTGGCAATCTGCTGAATTAGACGGTGGGATGCAGGATCCCACACATCGACCGCTCCGGCACCCACTGCGGCTAGCCGAGTACCGTCTGGACCGAAGGCAATCGCCGACAACCGGATCTGCTCCGAGAGCAACGGTTCGCCGATTGGTCTTCTCGACCTCACATCCCAGAGCTGAATGGTGTCGTCAGCAGACAGGGTTGCCAGAGTTCGTCCGTTGGGGCTGTAGGACAGCGACCAAATCGCATCCGTGTGATCCACAAGATCATATGCTCTTTCGAGAGTGGCGACGTCCCAGACTCGGACGAGTCCGTCAACGGAGGCGGATGCCACAGTCGTGCCATCTGGGCTGAAAGCCAGAGAGGTCAACTCGCTGGGATACGGAGCGTCGTCCAGCATTCTTATTGTTTGCGCATCCCATAGCTGCAATCCCTCAGCGGTGGAAATCGCGATTATCCTCCCATCAGGGCTCAGGGCCACCGCGCCCACAGAACGGGCACCGGTGCTGATGATGTAGCTTGCTTCGTGCCCGCCCATGTCCCAGAGCCGGGCCCTGCCCTCAGGGCCGATACCAACAACCAACCCGTGGCCAAACGCTGCGTGCGTCGTCTCCGCGGCGGGCCCCAGGGCGACCGCCTTCGGCATCTGGGCCTGGCTCGACAGCAGCAGGAGAATGGCAGCAACCGTAATTGCTGTGACGGCAGCGCCCCCCGCGGCGAGGACTCCTACCCCTCTGCCGAACGCGGATCCCATCGTCGACCAGATCTTCCCGGCAATGGCCCATACGCATTGCCGAGTAGTCCAACCGCCGTGTGAAGTCCTGGTGAAGTCTTGAGCTACTGCCTGCCCCGGCCTGAGCATGCGCAGCCGAGTCCGCCATGTCAGGGCCTGGTCCTCGGTGGTCACCAAGCCGCCGCCACTGCGGTATTCATCGGCGGAATACAATCCAGGTGTGAACGCCGGGGTGGAGCCGGCCAATGCCGACAAATACCGGTGGGCCCCACCATCTTGAGGCTCCTTACCCGCAGCGATGAACGCAGGGGTGGTGCCGGACAGAGCCGAGAGATACCGGCGGAGACAGCGGTGGCGGCTCATGATTCCGGCCCTTTGACCTGATCGGCGTCTCCGGGCAGCACCGACTGGACATAGGTGCTGAGCTTTTTCACCACTACCGGAGTTGCTGTACCGATTACGAATGCCACCAGCACGTTCCCCGCAATCACATCACTGCCGACCACCGCTGCCGCCGTTGCCGCCCCCACTCCGAGCTGGGTCAGCACCGCCGCAGCGTATGGTCCGCCGCCAGGACCATACGGGCACGTCCATGGCCATCCCTTGACTCTGGTGGTGGCCTCAACAAATATCAAGCCGCAGTTCACGGCTGCGCCGATGCAACCCCATACGGCATACAGCCACATAGTGTCACTATAGGCCGCGGTCGGCGACCCTTCAGCGCCAAACAGGAAAAATACCAACATGTTTGACCGAACTGCCGAAAGTGCATCGTTGCCGCCCGCGGCAAAGGCCCTCATCGCGCCAAGTTCTCGCCGTCTCAACACCTGGCTTGCCCAGCTCAGTACAACCCTGCCGCGCCGCCCGCTTAGCGTGACTTTCCTCCCGGCTGAGCCTCACGCCCTGAGACCGGCCTGGAGCAAGGGGGCGGGCGTGTTCACAAATAGGTGATTGTTTGACGAAATTGACCCCGATAATCATCGTTTCACAGCGATAATTGCCACATTCACTGTTCAGGGATGCATGGCGATCTCAAAGAGTCAGTGCATGAGCATCCCATGGCCAGACCCCGCGAGATCTCCTCGCGCTCGGTGAGTGTCAAATGCCGATTTTGCAGAGCTCGGGGTGGTCTTCGGACTCCTCCGGTCTGCGCCAGGAACCGGCGCACGTGCTGCAGCGGAATCTCTAGCGACCGCGACATCGAACTGAGCGACTCACCTGCACACCACCGTCTCCACAACTCATCCTGACCAGCAGGTGACAACCCGTAATCCAGCACCGAACCCTCCACGCCGACATGATTATCCACGCGTTGATGCACTAACCGATTGAGCCCAAGATCGTTTCTTGAACAGTCGGGCCGAAACGGACCCCGGCGGACGAACGCCCAGGTCAGCGAAAGCGGGGCCCGTTCAAACAAACGTCTCGTGCGGCGGCGTATGGGCAAGTGTTCGTTCGAGCATGTTGTGGAGCCGGCTCCAGCAGCTCCAGGCAGCCGGTCTACCTGGAGAAGCACGGCTCGAAAGGCTCCTACGAACTGACCATCGCCGGAGTCCGTCTCGGGGAAGCCCTGCAACCGTCTGAGATCTGGATCGATCAGCCCGACGACTTCCGCTGGCCCTGAACCAACGCGCGAGCTCATTCGCCAGGGCCGAAGCGCAGTAGTTCATGTGCCGATGCGTGACCGCTCGCGCCGCTGGTCATGAGGGCAAGGCCGGCGATCTTGTAGGGTTTCCGACCAACAGTCTGATGTGTGGCATGGGGGTTGCGTTGAAGCGCATGAAGTTACGACGGACCGGGCTCGTATTGGCTGCTGTCCTGGCTGCCTTCACCGGTAGTGCCGGTGTGGCGCATACCGATCCGGCGGCGCCCGCTACAGCGGTGGCACTCACCCTTCCAGCTCCCACCGGGCCGCATTCAGTGGGAGTCACCGAAGTACATCTGATCGATTCCGGCCGAACTGATCCGTGGCATCCGGATCAGCGCCGGGAGTTGATGGTCGAAGTTTGGTACCCCGCCACCGTGGACCGCGGGGCGACGGCGGCACCGTGGATGCCGCCCGGCGGCCGACAGGCGCAGAACACCTATCTCGACGAACTCGGCGCGCCGCCGGGAAGCTGGGCTCTGGCGCCCAGCCACAGCCACCAGGACGCACCCGCCCTGCCCGATCACGGCCGGTTTCCGGTCGTGCTGAATTCCCCGGGGATGACCGACACCACCGGTTGGAGCACCGCCCAAGCCGAGGACCTCGCCAGCCACGGCTACGCGGTGGTGGCCATCAACCACACCCACGAAGCGTTCTCCGTCCACTTCCCCGACGGACGGGAAACAGTGACCGAGGTGCCGCTGGACTCTCCGCAGGAAGTGCTGCGCGACCTGCTGCTGCCGACCCGGGTAGCCGATGCCCGGTTCGTACTGGACCGGCTCGCCGAGATCGCCGGCGGGCCTGACCCGCAACAGGTGCTTCCGCCTGCCCTGGCCGCGCACCTGGATCTGTCGAAGGTCGGAATGTTCGGCCATTCACTCGGTGGATCGACCACCGCCCAAGCGATCCACGACGACCCCAGGATCCGCGCCGGAGTCAACCTCGATGGCCCGATCCTCGGCTCGGTCGCTACCGACGGGCTCGACCGCCCGCTGCTGATGCTGGCCAGCGGCAACTATCCGTGGTCCGAGGATCCGGGCTGGCAGCCGGGTTGGCCGAACAACACCGGGCTGAAGGTCCCGCTGCGGGTGGAAGGCACCGAGCACATGTCCTTCTGTGACCAGCAAGTGATCCTGCCGCAACTCGCCGCGGCCGGCCTCATACCCGCGGGCACCACGACCCGGACCGTGGGCAGTATCGACCCGATCCGCTCGATCGATCTGCAACGCGACTACCTGCGTGCCTACTTCGACGCCGTATTCGGGCGAATCGGAACAGGCATCATCGAAACCATCACAAGCCTGGCTCGACCCGAAATGCTTCCCCGCCCGTGACCTGATCGGTCGCGCAGCGAACTGCACTCGCATCAGGTGGTCCGGCCGAACGTTGAGGTTGGAGGGTGCCTATTCGTACCTCTGGGTCAGCAGTCGAGCCAGCCGTGGTTTGCCCGGCCCGCTCAGATCGTCAAGGGCTGCCGGCCGTCCGGCCATAGCCATCAACAGGGATTCGCCGGGGCCAGTGACGATCGGCCCGGTCCCGTGGGCCCATGCGAGATCGGATGCCTCCAAGCGCACTCCGCGTGTGCCCCATGCACCGCGGATCAGCGGCGCGTACCGGGTGAAACTCAAAGCCACGTGCAACCGCCGCGGAGGAATAGACCGCGGAAGCCCGAGCGGCCGCCGAATATCTTGCTGGTGGATCATCGCCTCCACCAGCGCCACCCGCCCGCCGAATCCAGCTGTCAATCCGATCGGCTGGAGATTCAGGCGTATGAGGCCGGCCAGCCGTTCGGGGGTGCTGCTCGAGTACTTGGCAACCCCCGTCGCATTGATCGCTTCGAGGAATTGCCCTTGGGCGAGCTGCGCGGCAGCACGCCTCGGCGTCAGCTGCCCGTACGCGAGCACATGTGCCACAACCTCGCGCACTCTCCAGGATGCACACAAGCTCGGTTGGTTCCACTCCCCTACGGACAGGGTTGCGACCAAGTCAGCGAGCTCTTCCCGCTCGTCCCTCGCCAGCGCTCTGACATCCACTACCCGAGTGAAACACTACGGTCGGCCGTCGACAATGATCTGGAACGGGTCGTCGTAGACGATGCGGCCGGGCCTGTCCGAGGCAAGCCGGATCCATTCGATGCCGTGCGCGTCCAGAATCGCGAGGTAGCCCTCCACGCGGGAGAGGAATTGAACGGCCGAGGATTTGAACCATGCTTCGGCCCGCGGGTAACGGGTCCTGTCGTAGGGCGAGGGATCCAGTTGTCCCGGATCGACGAGGTTTTCTTGGAACCAGTTGTTCTCCCGATGCCGGAACCGCTGCTGCTCGTCGGTGAGAGAGCCCGACCACGCCAATCCGTTGACCAGAGCGAACACGCCCGGGTAGCGGCCGTGCCGGTTCGGTGCCGCTGCTCGATATCGGACGAACAGCGTCTCGGCCCCTCGGGTTCGGTGGTTCCACCGAACCCGGAGGTCGTGGTTTGCGGGGTCAGGGGCGGTCGAAGTCGCCGCCCTTGGCACCGGCGAGGAAAGCGTCCCATTCACCAGGGGTGAAGACCAGTGCCGGACCGGAAGAGTTCTTGGAGTCGCGGACGCCGACATGCCCGCCGTCCAGGTGAGAAGCCTCGACGCAATCATTACCACCCGCACTACGGCTGCTCTTGAACCACTTCGCTCGAGACAGGTCGACCATTTGTCACTCCTCCGAAATCCGCAGCATCAAGTCCTTGGATGCCGACGGCGACAACGCTACATGCCGGATACGCTCTGCTTCGCGCGAGTATTCGGCAACCTCGATGTCACGTTCCACGAACAGGTTGCCCGTGAATCCCTCCATGTAGGCCACGGGCGGCTCCTGCAGTTTGGACGCGTGCAGTGGCGGGAAGCTGAAGAGCACGAAAGACCTGGATAGGAGCCCAACCGGGCTGGTCTCAGTGTTCGGCACAATCCGAACCTCCACTCCTGGCATGTCCGATCGATCCAGGAGGTGTTTTACCTGATCGGCCATCACGGATGAGCTACCGACGTTGTATCGGAGAACCGCCTCGGTGAGCATGGCCTCGAACTTGAAATCCGGACGGTCCAGCAGATTTTGACGCCGCTGCGCAAGGTCCAACGTCCGGTTGACATCGTCTGACGATTGATTCGGATTCAGCGCCCAAGTGAGTGCCTGGCGGTAGTCACGGGTCTGAAGCAAGCCCGGAACCACGGTCGTCTGCCATGAGGTCACCCAGTTCGCCGCCTCCTCCAAAGCAAGGTAGTGATCGAATCCAGACACCATCGCATCGGCGTAGGCTCGCCACCATCCTCCACCGGAGGCCGTTGCCTCTCGGATCTCACGTGCCAGATCGAGTAGGAGCCGCCGCTCCCCGTCGGTGGCCTCGTAAGCGTTGGCGAGCGCATTGAGTCCCAAATCGGTGACTTTTGTCTGCCAGCCGTCTTCGATGCGCCCATATGACTGGGGAGAAATCTCGGCTACTCGCGAGGCCGCCGACTGCGTGTAACCGGCCCGTTCGCGGAGTTTGCGTAGTTGCCGGCCCAGTGCCCGCCTCGGCAGCGTGGACGCGTTCGTGC
The DNA here is from genome assembly GCF_001613245.1 of Nocardia speluncae NBRC 108251. Taxonomy (GTDB): domain Bacteria; phylum Actinomycetota; class Actinomycetes; order Mycobacteriales; family Mycobacteriaceae; genus Nocardia; species Nocardia speluncae. The sequence goes on from NZ_BDBZ01000003.1 coordinate 62,191, forward strand.
GTGTCGATCCTTTTACCATGTCGTTGCCTTTGCTAACAGGAAGTGTGAATTCTGGAAGGCCGCACAGGGAAGCCGGTACATGGAAACCTCAGCCCCGCAACAATCATGGAGGAATTCCGGAGATTTGTCTTGGAATTTCCGGTTTCCGGCTTCCCAATACGACTGGGCCAGAGCTCTACTGAGGACGCGCCCGGTGCGGGCCACCTCGAATCGCAGTCGAGGACACCGGTTCGACGCCAGGAGAGCCGAGAATCGGTGGTCTGTCACGAACACAACCAGGGGAGCCGAAACAGGCCGCTGGCGCCACGTGCCCGACCCCGCACCGGGTGCACGCCAAAGACTATGTCATGAGCGGGGTTTCATCATGTGCGCAAAAGAGTCATTGCCGGTGCGGGTCCGCGGCGAAGCCGTGCATCGTCTACCCACCGCGTGGGCGTTGCCCACTCTCGCCCATCTGGAACTGATCCGCGACGCCATGCGGCAATGGGCCGAGGACGGTGAGCATGCCTGACCGGGCACCGGCAGCGGTCGGCCTCATCCGGCTGGATATCCCCACCCCCGATATCGACCTGCGAGCCGTCGCCGAACGCAACGGATGCCGGCTGCTGCACACGGTGCGAACGAACGCCCGGCCGTTCGTCACCGCGCACGCACTGGCCCGGTACGCCGCCGAGTACGACGCGCGGGCTGTGATCGTTCCCGGGCTCGCGCACGCCGCCGATATCCGCCGGATCATCACCGAGAACGCCGCGCTCATCACGCCGAGCCGGGTCTATCCGCGCGGTTACCGCTGGCGCAGCGTGGACACCGCATGAGGTGGGGAGAGGTAGCGCTCAGCGTGGTGACCCTCGGCATGCTCGGCTCGATCGGATACACGATCCTCCTCGCCCGATCGATCGAACGGGACGAGCGTCTGCGCCGGATACCGTCCGTGTTCGAACGGCTGTTACAGCACTTCCCCGTGCGGTCAACGGAATCGAGGACTCGCAGGTGATCGCCCCGGCAGGCCAGTGCTGAACCGGCGAACTCGGATGATCGCGCGGAATGATCCACAGTGTCGCCGGCCACCGCAGGCCGGAGTGCGGCTCGTTCGTCGATTACTGCGAGGCCTACTCCGAGCGCCGGTGGTCTGCCCCGTCCACCGGGTCCGGGCGGCGGGGCGTCGCGGCAGGGCTGCCATCCCCCAATGCCGCGCACGCCGCGTCCACCGCCGCGGTGCGCAGTTCGTCCACCGGAACGTCGGCCAGCAGGACAAGGCAGTCGCCGAGACCACCGAGCGCGACGATGGCGCGGGCCCGGTCCGCGACCCCGGCATCCGGACCCACCAGCAGGGTGGTGAGCCGACGGCGCCAGTTCACCACATTCTGCAGAAAGCCCAGTTCGCCCAGGGGCGCGATATCCCGGAGCAGCAACGCGGTGACCGCACGGTGCTCGTATGAGACATCGAAATAGCGGGTGAGCAATTCGCGTGCGTCCACCGGTTCGTCGGCGGACCGCGCTTCGTCCGCGGCTATCACGGCGTCGATCTCGTCCACGAGCGGCTGCACCAAGCTGCGCAGTAGGTCCTCGCGCGAGGCGAAGTGGTAGTAGAGCGCGGGTTTTGTGATTCCCAGGCGTTCCGCGATCTGCCGCAGGCTGGTCTCCCGGATCCCGTGGGCGGCGAACAGTTCCAGCGCGGCGGCCTGGATGCGGTCACGCGTCTCGGTGGATCGGGCTCTGGGCATCGATCCACCCTAGCGCGTTGACCGCCCGGTAAGTAAACTTGTTTACCGACCGTTAAGTAAACGAATGAGGTGCAGTGGTGGACATCTTGATCTCCGGCGGCAGCGTCGCCGGCCCCGTGCTCGCGTACTGGCTCCAGCGCTACGGCTTCAGTCCGGTGGTGGTGGAACGCACCCCCCGGCCCCGGCTCGGGCTGGGCGGGCACGCGGTGGACCTCTTCGCACCCGCGAGCGAGGTGATGGACCGGATGGGCCTACTCCCCCGGCTCCGGGCGGCCCGCGTCGAGACCTCCGCGTTGCGCTACGAACTCCCGGACGGCTCTTCTGTCGATATCGACCTGCGCGATATCTCGGACGCCTTCGCCGACGACCGCCACCTGGAGATCATGCGCGGCGAACTGGCGGCAATCCTGCAAGAGGCCACCGCGGACCGCGTCGAATACCGGTTCGGCGATTCGATCACCACGCTCGCCGAGGACGACACCGGTATCGATGTCACCTTCGACAGCGGGCGCACCGGCCGGTTCGATCTCGTCATCGGCGCCGACGGCCTCCACTCCGCGGTTCGCCGGCTGGTATTCGGCCCGGAAGCCGAAGTGAGCCACCACCTCGGTGGATACCTCGCAGTGGGCACCCTGCCCAACTATCGCGAGCTCTCGACACACACCGTCCTCTACAACGCGGTGGACCGGATCGCCGCCATGTACCCCGTGGCGCAGACAGCGCAGGCCCGCGCAGTGTTCCTGTTCCGCGCCACCGAACTGGACTTCGACCACCGCGATATCGAAGCCCAGCGCCGGCTGCTCCGCGCCGAGTATCGAAACGAAGGCCGGGAAATCCCCCGCCTGCTCGACGAGATGGACCGCGCGGACGATTTCTACCTCGACGCGATCAGCCAGATCCGGCTGGACTCGTGGTCGCGGGGCCGGGTAACCCTGGTCGGCGACGCCGGATATGCGCCCGGACCCGCAGTAGGTGGCGGCACCACCTTGGCAGTCGTCGGCGGCTACCTCTTGGCTCGGGCCCTCGCCGAAGCCGGCGGCGCGCACGCACAGGCGTTCTCCGCCTACGAACGCCAACTGGGCGACTACGTACGACGCTGCCGGGAGGCGGCGCCCGGCGTACTGCGCCGCGGCATTCCCCGCTCCCGGGCACAGCTGCACGTCAACGCCATGGCCACGCGTCTGCTGACCCGGCTGCCGGCGGCACTGAGCAAACGGCTTCTCGCCGGTGGCGCGAGCAGCGCCCTTTCGTCGTTCGACCTCCCGGACGAGGCGGCTCCACCGGATATCGAAGCGCTGGGATACGCCCGGTGATCACCGGTTGGCGAGCGGCTACCGCTTCTCGACCACCTGCTCCCCCTCACCCGGCTTCCAGATCGTGATCTTCAGGGTGTCGTCACCGACCTCCACCGACGATGCGGAGGTGAGGTCGGCGACGAAGAAATGGTCGAACGCCCGGCCGCGCAGGTCCATCCCGCTGTCCTCGTACAGGTACTGGGCGAAACGGGCGTGCAGCGCGGTATCCGGATCGTCGACCACGACGCCGAAGAGTTTCGCATCGCCGTCGGAAACCATGGTGTCGACGGTGGCCGTGTGCAGGCAGAACCGTGGATCACGCGTGAGATCCCGGAATTTGGTGGTGCGCGGCATGCCGGCGATCACCAGTTTCTCCTCGAAGATCATCGGTTCCACCGGACTGATACGGGGGAATCCGTCCGATCGCAGAGTGGCGAGCATGCACAGGTTGCCCGTCGCGAGATGGCGGCGGCGGAAAATCTCACTGATATGCGGCGCTTCCGCAGTGAATTCGCTCCATGTCGTCATACCGCCGACGGTACGACGCGGAGACGGCATACCGGGGCACGACGGGCCGTCCACCGGCCGCCGCGCTCACCCGGAGTTCCGCAGCGCTGTCGCCAGGCCGTTCATGGTGAGCAGAATCCCCCGCTTGACCAGTTCGGAATCGTCCCCGCCGCGCCACCGGCGCAGCAGTTCGACCTGCATCTGGTTCAACGGCTCCAGGTAGGGGAACCGGTTGTGGATGGATTCCGACAGTGACGGGTTGTCGGCCAGGAGGTGATCGTTCCCGGTGATCGCCGCGTGCATGGCGACCGTCCGGGCATGCTCGCGTTCGATCATCCCGAAGATCCGCTCACGCAGTTCGCTGTCCTCGACGAGTTCGGCATAGCGGGCAGCGATCGCGAGATCGCTTTTGGCCATCACCTGGGCGAGGTTCGACAGCACGGTGCGGAAGAACGGCCACCTCCGGTACAGGTCCGCCAGACGGGTGAGCCGCTCCGGGTCGCCGCCCACCCATTCCTCGAGCGCGGTCCCGGTTCCGTACCAGCCGGGCAGCATCACCCGGGCCTGGCTCCAGGACATCACCCACGGAATGGCGCGGAGATCGCCCACGGATTTCGTGGGTTTACGGGACGACGGGCGGCTACCGATATTGAGATCGCCGACCTCGGCGACAGGTGTCGATTGCCGGAAGTAGTCGACGAAACCGGGGGTGTCGTGCACGAGCCGGGCGTAGGCGGCGCGGGCGCGGGCGGCGAGATCGTCCATGAGGGCGTAGGCCGATTCGGCGTCGGGCCCCAGACCCTCGACGTCGAGCAGCGTCGATTCGAGCGTGCCCGCGATCAGCGATTCCAGGTTGCGATACGCCGAACCGGGTTCAGCGTACTTCGCCGCGATCACCTCCCCTTGTTCGGTGAGTCGCAGCGCCCCGCGCACCGCTCCGGCGGGCTGGGCCAGGATCGCGTCGTAGCTGCGCCCGCCGCCCCGGCCCACGGTGCCACCACGACCGTGGAATAGCCGCAACCGGATTCCCTGCTCGCGGGCCAGTTCCACCAGATCCAGCTCGGCGCGGTACAGCGCCCAGTTGGCGGCCAGATATCCGCCGTCCTTGTTCGAATCGGAGTACCCCAGCATCACCTCCTGCCGCATACCGCGCGCGACCAGCAGTTCCCGATACTCCGGAACCCGCAGCGCCGCAGCGAGTGTGGCGGCACCGGCCGCGAGATCCTCGATGGTTTCGAACAGCGGCACGATCCCGGTCGGGCAGAACGGGGCGCCACCGGCCGCACCGGGATCGAGCAGGCCCCCCTCCTTCAGCAGCAGGGCCGCCTCGAGCAGATCGCTGACCGAGGTGCACATGGAGATGATGTAGTTGGGGACCGCTTCGGGCCCGAGCGCACCCACCACTTCGGCTGCGGCCCGGATGATGCCCAGTTCCTTGGCTGCCAGCTCGCTCAGCCGCGCATGCGGGCCCAGCAGCGGACGACGGGTACGCAGTTCGCGGGTGAGCAGGTCCACCCGATCGGCCTCGGGCAGGCTCGCGTAGTCCTGGTGTACGCCCGCCCAGGCCAGCAGTTCGGCGACAACCTCTTCGTGGGTTTCGGAGTTCTGCCGCATATCCAGGCCCTGCAGATGGAACCCGAAGGTTTCCACGGTATGCCGCAGGGTGCCCAGTCGGTCGTCGGCGAGCAAACCGTCACCACTCGCCCGCAGAGAGGCATCCACGGCGTCCAGATCGTCCAGCAGTTCCTGCGGTGACGCATAGGGGCGGATACCGGACACCACCGAACCCCGGCCGGTGAAGTCCCGCAGTGGGCTGTCACTCGCGGCGACCGAATCCGGAAGGGTCGCCGCGGCATCGGTATCGCCTGCTCCCACGGTGCGCAGCGCCTCCCGTGCGGTTACTGTAAGCCGCGCCCGGATACCGTAGAGCGCCCGGCGATACGGTTCGTCGGCATGGATGTCCGGGTCCGGATAGCCCGCATCCGACAGCGTCCGCACGGCGGGGGTCACCGGCACCAGCCGCGCCGACAATGCCAGCGTTTTCTCCAGCTGCACCAGGTCGCGCAGGTACCGGCCGAAGGCGACCCCCGCAGCGTGCGCCGCGGCGGTCCGCACCACCTCGGCGGTCACATACGGGTTACCGTCCCGGTCGCCCCCGATCCACGACCCGGTGCGCAGGATCGGTTTCGGCAGCAGCCGCTGCTCGGGCCAGCGCGCCCACAGCGCCGCCCGGACATCGGCGTTGATCGCCGGGATCACATCGAGCAGCGTCAGCTCGTAATACCGCAGTCCGACCGCGATCTCGTCCTGGATTCGCAACCGGGACAACCGGATCAGCGCCGTCCGCCACAGGGTGAGCACCTGGCGGCGGATCTCGCGATCGAGGGCGGGCTGTTCGGCCGCCGCGGCGCGCAACCGCTGCCGCATGAGATCGGTGATCCGGGTCTGGGTGTCGAATACGGTGCGCCGGCGGGTCTCGGTGGGATGAGCGGTGATCACCGGCGACACCAGGGCATCGGCGAGCAATTCGGCCACCCGCTCCCCACGCACCCCCGCCGCGTCCAGCTTCCGGTAGGTGGCGGCCAGCGAAGAGTCCTGGGGCGGCTCCCCCGCCGCCTCGTGCACGGCGCGACGGCGGTCACGCTGGATATCCTCGGCCAGATTCGCCAGCAGCACGAAATAACTGAACGCCCGGATCAACGGCAGCGCCACGGCGGTATCCACGCCGGTCAGCATCTCGGCGACCGCGCTGCGCCGCACCTCCTCCCGGCGCACCCGGAATGCCTCCACCCGGACCTTCTCCACGAGGTCGAATACCTCCGGCCCCTCGTGATCGCGGATGGTATCCCCGAGTACTCCACCGAGGAACCGGATATCCTCGCGGAGCGGCCGGGTCGCGTCGTTTCCACTGCCGGTCTGCGCGTCTCCCATGGTCGGACAGTATGGTCGCCCGACCCGCCCCGGTCTGTGACGACGCACACGGCCGCGCCGAAACCGTCAATCGATCGCCCGGCGCTGCCCCGGCGGCACCGGTACCCGCCCGGGACCCGACAACCACATCGCGGTTGCGACGAATCCCCATGCGAAGACGAGTTCGGCGACGTTGGTCAGCAGCATCGGCAGCATGGCCGCGGAGACCACCGCCATCGTCGCGGTTGTCACCGTCCACAGCCGGTATCCGCGCACCCGCCAGACCGCCACGGCCGCGACCAGCACCACCAGCACCGTGATCACCGGCGGCAGGATCCCTGCCAGGGACGAGTGTTCAGTTGTATAGCGGATCGTCCCGGCCCATTCGGCCGGTCGCAGGCTCAGCCGGGTCAGTTCGCCGAACACACCCAGCGCTGTCACCGACAGCATCCCGGCGTAGACGGCCGCCCGAACCCACAGCCGGCGCATCCACACCACACCCGCCAGACCGGCCGCGGCGCACGCCCACGGCATCAGCAGCGGAGTGAGCACGATATGCGCGACGAACCGGAAGACCGACAACGTCTCCAGAAATGCGCCGACGCCGATCCAGCGGCCCGCCGCCAGAATGGCGTTGTCGTACACCAGAGCCGCACACACCAGAGCGGGCACAACAAGCATGCGGTCACCGGTACGGCGGTACCGCATACCGCACCAGCCGACCAACGCCAGTTGCCCAGCGGCGAGTATCGCGAAAAGAATCGATGCCGGCACGGCTACCCTTTCCGGCCCGCTCGACCGCCGACCCGCGGCCCACCCTACTTCCGGGGCCGCGGCCGGCCGGGACGGTCCGCTGTCGAACAGTGTGGCTCACCGGCAAACAGCGAACGAGCCCTTACCAACACGGTCGCTACACCCGCCCCGCCGGCCGGTCGTCACGCTGTCACGGCCGACCGGTCGTCACGCTGTCAGGGCCGCCTCGGCTGGACGCCCGCCGAGGACGGCGCGGCAACACGAGGCCACCAGCAGCGCGATCGCAACGAGTACACCGCTGCTCACGACCGGCCCCAGCGACCCCAACCGCGTTCCCAGGGCGATTGCGGCCACAACCGGTCCCACCGCGGCCCCGATATTGAGCGCGGTGGTCGCATAGGACCCGGCCATGGCCGGCGCCGCCGCGGCCTCGTACAGGACGCGGGTGATCAAGGTGCCACCGATCGCGAAGGACAGCGCGCCCTGGACGAAGACGAGGACGAGCAACACCGTGGGCCGGTCCGCGCAGACCGCCGTTGCGAACCATCCCGCGCACAGCAGCGGACCCCCGACCGCAACCACGGCCCCGGGACGGGCGTCGGACAGCCGGCCTGCGACGGTGACTCCGGCGAAGGACCCGATACCGAAGAGCACCAGCGCCGCCGGCACCCACAGCTCGCCCAGTCCGGCCCGGTCCGTCACCAGCGGAGCAAGAAAGGTGAACGCGGCGAAGGTCGCGGCATTCACCAGGGCGCCGAGCAGCATGACGGCCATCAGCCGGGGCCGGGCCAGCACTGCGAGTTCGGCAGCCAGGCCCGGTCCACGGTTCTCCGCTTCCCGCACCCGCGCGGGGATACCGGTGAGCACGCCGATCGCGGCGGGCACGCAGAGCAGCGCGACCGCCCAGAAGGTGACGCGCCAGCCGAATACCGCACCCAGCAGCGCGCCACCGGGCACACCCGCGATAGTGGCCATGGTGGTTCCCGACAGCAGTACCGCCAGTGCGCGACCTCGCCGATCCGCCGGGACCAGTCCGGTGGCGGCGGTCAGGGCGACGGCGAGAAATCCGGCGTTGGCGAGGGCGGCGACCACCCGGGTCGCCACGAGCACAGTGAACTCGCCGGTGACGGCGCCGGCGATATGCGCCGCCAGGAACACGGCCACGAAGACCAGCAGGCTCGACCGCACCGGCCGATTCCGCGCCAGCACCGCCATCACCGGTGCGCCGACGGCCATGCCGATAGCGAACGCCGAGGTCAGCAGTCCCGTACTGGCCAGATCGACGCCGAGATCGGCAGCGATGTCCGGGACGAGCCCGGCGAGCATGAATTCCGAGGTACCCATGGCGAAAACCGCCATGGCGAGCAGATAGAGGGCAAAAGGCATCGCAAGCTCCGAGGTGGGAGAGACAGGGCATAACGTCTCGCCACCCCGGTCAGCTACCCGGAGGTCGACTGCGGGCGGTTACCGCCGACCGGACGGCACCGCTGTGGAACGAGGGATCAGGGGCTGACGGGGGTGACCGGCAGCCCTGCTCTGGATGCCTCTGGACTCGACATGCCAGGCAGGTTACCCAGTGACCCGCCCGCGGCGCATCGCCTTTTCCGTCACCGGTTATCGGTCAGGCGGTGGAATCCGGCCGGACCCGCACCGTCACCCGGCCTTTCTCGTCGCGCCGTGCCGTCGCATGCCCGCGCAGCTGCCCCTCCCGGAAATGCAGCAGTATCGGGCTGCCCTCGCCGAGAAAATTGCGCCACCACTTTTTCTTATCGGGCATCGCCACGCGGATGACGTATTCGTCACCTTTCTTCACGAAGTTGACCGGAGTACGGAAAACCCGACCCGACCGCCGGCCCACATACTCGACCTCCGCGAAAGTCTTGCCCATCAGCGGCCCCAGCACCGGAACGCCCAGCAAGGCCACCATTGCGCTGTTGAACCCTCGCACCGCACGGCCCATCGGTGTTGATGCCACGGAATCCTCCTGGTAGATAGCGATATGCCCGGTAATTCCCGACCCTAGCGGCTCCCCGGGGCCTGTGCCGGTCGCGACCAGCGGCCGGGCCCGCCCCTCGAGCACCGAGATCGCCGGGTTCCGAGGTGCCGGGCACCCGTGCGGCGTGGAACGGACCGTCCGCCCGCACCGGGAGGACGGTTTGCGCGCCGTCTGCTGGGCTGCCACTATCACCTGCCGTATGGTGCCGGACCTGGGACGGTCACCGCGATCGATCTGCCGGCCGGGGCCCCGCCCGGCGGTGTACAGCAGCGTTTCGATACGGAGTTGGGTGGATGTTCAAGGGTTTCAAAGACTTTCTGATGCGCGGCAACGTCATCGACCTCGCCGTCGCGGTGGTGATGGGCACCGCGTTCACCGCGATCGTCACCTCGGTGACCAAAGGTGTGCTGGAACCCCTGCTGGCCGTGCTGGGTGGCAGCAGCCAGCTCGGTTTCGGCGTCACCCTGGTCGCGGGTAAACCCGCGACCTTCATCGCGCTGGGCCCGATCATCAGCGCCGCCATCAATTTCGTCATGGTCGCGGCGGTGCTGTACTTCGCGTTGATCCTGCCGATGAAAACCGTGCAGAAGCGGTACCTGGCGCGCAAGGGCGCCGATACGGAGAAGCCGGTCCCGACCGATACCGAACTGCTGATCGAGATCCGCGATCTATTGGCCGAACGCGCCGCCGCGGAACGAACCGGGTCCGAGGGCAACGGTTCGGGGAAAGAGCCGGCGCGGATGTAGTCGCCGGCGTCCCGGGTAGACCGAACCGGGAAGGGCACGGCGCCGATGCCTGTTCGGTCCGCAGTGGCGAGGTGGTCGGCCGATCCGGCGTTATACCGCGGGCGTGAGGATCGTCAAGACCTCATCCGAGTAGTAGAACGGCGCCAAGCGTTCCCTGAGGAGCCGTGCCAGTATGCCGTCGCGATTCGCGGCCTCCACCACGGCGGGGCCGTAGCGCAGGATCTCGGTGACGATGTCGTCACCGGTCAAACCCAGCTCCCCGAGTACGGCGGCCAGGGTGTGGTCGCGATATTTCTCGTGGAACACCTGCACGCATTCGCCGACCAGCAGGCCGAAGTACTCCTTCTCCCGGGTGGTCACAGCAATCCGGTAGCACAGCCGGACCAGATCGTTCAGGTCCTGTTTGGTGAGGTATTCGCGCAGGCCGCTGATCGGTTCGTCGGCGTGCAGATCCCAGAACTCCATCGTGGCGTCGTGTACGGGGGCGTCGCGCAGCATCTCGCGGATCGCGTTGTTGGTGCGTTTGAGCGCATACATGGCGCCCTTACCTGCGATATCCCCCAGGATGGTGTTGCTCTCGGCGGCCTTACGGGCACGGTCGGCGGCGGACTGGCCGAGCGACATCAACGTGCCCATACCGGGGATCTTCTCGGCACGCTGCCGGTTGACCTCCACGAAGTCGCCGACCAATTTGTCCACGAATTTGGAGGCGACGGTGGCCACGAGCGGGCTGTCGGTGAGCCGTTCCAGTACCCGTTCCTGGGTCTGGTGCATATCGACGATCTTCTGCAGCAATGCCTCGACCGGTTCGCGTTCGACGAGTTCGCCGAGGGTGTGGTCTTCATTTGCGGCGATGCTGTCGTAGATCGCGTCGGCGAACACACCGACCGTATCGGCGAGCACGGCACTACCGCCCACCTTGTCGACGACCGTGGCGACCGTGGTTTCGAGCTGCTCCACCCCGACCACGTCACCGGCGGGCACGGCGGCCGCCACCTCCAGGACGGCCGCCACATCGCGGGCGACGACCTCGGCGAACCGGTCGCCGCTCACCTCGTCGAGCAGCCACCGCACCTGCGCGTCGAGAAGCCGGTCGGCAAGCGCACGAGCGGTCGGGTCGGCGGTTTCGGTCATCGGATCATCCCTTTTCGACGGTGGTACCGGCCCGCCGCGAGCCGGAAATGGCCGTGGGGGCGCTGTAGCCAGACGACCCTATACCGGGTCCGGCACCGGCGGCACGCTTGTCTGAGACAGACCCCGCGGCTCGCGGAGCTCGCCCCGAGCCACCCCGGAGACACACTGTCGCGCAGGAGACGACTTGCGGAAACCACTGGGCCGACCGGTCCGGCGATAGCCCACCGGCGCTCGGGTGCGCAGGATCACAGCCCGCCCGTACCTACCGGCGGTCGCCCTCGTGCAGGGAGGTCCTGATCTGTTCGAGGCGCTCGCGCGCCGCCTGTTCCCGTGCTTCCCACTGTTCTTCGACACCGCGCCCGGCCGCGGAGTTCCGATCGAGCTCCCGGTGGCCGAACGCTGTTCCGATCCGCCGCTGCACCTTGTCACGGACAGAGTCGAATGTCGGCATTCCAGCACCGGTATAACCGGCCGTAGCGGTGCCACTTCCGGCCAGGGTGCCGATACCTCCGGGCTGCGACACCGACCCCACCTCACCGCCGGTGGGAATCCCCGCCGGCGCGGGCGGCGCGATCACGGCCGGATCAGCGCGGCCGGTTTCCGATAGCAACCGGGTCGCGACCTCGTACAGAGAAGCCAGTTCTTCCCGGCCCGCCGTGGCGACGACCAGCACGGCCAGCAACTGCTCGTCGGGCAGGGCCGCCAACCGCGCGGCGAGCGCGCCCGGATCGCCTGCGTTCGGTTCACTCATGCGACCACCCTACGACTTCCGGCCCGCCCGTTCGGACGGACCGGAAGCCTGGTGCACAGTGAGCACAGCCGCGTGTTGCCCGGCGGCAGACCGCGCACGGCCGGAGCGTAGGTGGAGTTACCGCTCAGGAACGGATCACGGCGCCCACCGCGTCCGTGGCGGCGGCCACCGCGGCATCGCGGGCGGCACTGGCTTCGTCCTCGGTGAGAGTGCGGTCGGCGGCGCGGAACCGCAGCGCGTAGGTGAACGATTTACGGCCTTCACCGGCCTGCGCGCCCTCGTAGACATCGAACAACGCGATATCTTCGAGCAGTTCTCCGCCGCCGGACCGCAACGCCGTCTCGACCGCCGCCGCCGGAACTTCTGCCGGCACACTCACCGAAACATCCTGCAGCACAGCCGGGAACGGTGAAATGGCCGGCGCCGGCCGGGATTCGATCAGCGGCAGTGCATCCAGGTCGAGTTCCACGGCGCAGGTACGCGGCGGCAGACCCGACCGTTCCAGCACACCGGGATGCAATTCACCCGCATACCCGACGACCGTATCGCCGACCACGAGTTCGGCGCAGCGACCGGGATGCCAGGGCAGGTGCCTGCCGGGCCGCCGCTCGATCCGGACACCGGCGGCCTCGGCGATCACATCGGCGAGAGCGAAGGCATCGGCGGCCTCGGCGGCCCGGCCCGGCCCCCAGGGGCCGCGCGGTTCGCGGCGGCCGGTCAGGACCAGCGCCACATGTTGCGGCTGCGCGGGCAGCGAGTCCAGTAGTTCGGTGAGCTGCGCATCGGTGGGACGGCGGTCCACCGGCAGCGGTGCCACCGGTTTGGTCTCCGGACCCGGCAACACCACCTGCGCGATCCCGTAGAGCGCGAGATCGCGGGCGCCGCGCGAGATATTGCGGGTGGCGATCTCGAGCAGGCCCGGCAACAGGGTCGTCGCCAGTTCGGCGCGTTCGACGTCGAGCGGGTTCAGCACTCGGGTGGTCGTGCGGCGCGGATCATCGGCCGCCAGGCCCCAGGTGTCGAAAACACCTGCGGGCAGGAACACCGGCGGCGGCACCTCGACGCAGCCGGCGAAGGCCAGCGCGCGGCTCACCGCCCGGCGGCGCCGCTGCACCGCGGTCAGGCCGCGACCGGCCGGCGCCTGCGGCAGCACCAGCGGAATCTGCTCGAGACCCTCCAGCCGCAGGACCTCTTCCACCAGATCGGCGGGCTGGACCAGATCCGGCCGCCAGGACGGCGGGGTCACCACCAGCTGGCCGTGGCCGCTGCTCTCGTCCACGGCGACTTCCACATGGCAGCCGATCTGAGTGAGCCGCCGCGCGGAGGTCCCCGGGGGGTAGTGGACACCGGCCACCCGGTCGGGCAGATCGATATCGATCCGGATCGGGTCCACCGGATCGAGCTGGGTGCGGATATCGGTGAGTGTGGGTTCGACCGTGCCGCCGGCGATTTCGGCGAGCAGTGTCGCGGCGCGGTCCAGCGCGGCCAGATTCAGTTCCGGATCCACCACCCGCTCGTAGCGTTTACTCGCCTCGGACACCAGTTTGTGCCGGCGCGCGGTGCGGTAGATGAGCAGCGGATCCCAGGTGGCGGCCTCCAGCACCACATCGGTGGTGTCGGCGTTCACCTCGGTGGACGCCCCACCCATCACACCGGCCAGCGACACCACTCCGGTGCTGTCGGCGATCACCACGTCCTCGGCGTCGAGTTCGCGTTCGGCGTCGTCGAGGGTGCGCAGGGTTTCGCCGGTCCGGGCGCGCCGGACCACCAGGCCACCGCTGAGTTTCGCGGCGTCGAACGCATGCAGCGGCTGCCCCAGTTCGAGCATCACGTAATTGGTCACATCGACCGCGGGCGAGATCGGCCGCACACCGGACAGCAGCAGCCGCCGCTGCAACCACCACGGACTCACCGCCTGCGGGTCGATCCCGGTCACCCGGCGGACCCCGAACCGGGTGCAGCGCGATTCCGGTTCCACCCGCACCGGCCACGCCTCCGGTCCCTCGGGCAGGGTACGAACGGCAGGGTCGGCGTACTCGAGATCGAAACCGCAGGCCAGCTCCCGTGCCAGGCCACGCACCGAGAAACAGTAGCCGCGGTCGGGAGTGATATTCAGTTCGATCACGGTATCGCCGAGGCCGAGTAGATCGTTGGCGTCGGTACCGGGCTCGGCGGTACCGGGTTCCAGTACGAGGATCCCGGAGTGGTCCTTACCGATACCGAGCTCGGCGACCGAGCAGATCATGCCGTTGGAGGTGTGCCCGTAGGTTTTGCGCGAGGAGATGGCGAACCCGCCCGGCAGCACACCGCCCGGCAATACCACGACCACCAGATCGCCGACCGCGAAGTTGGTCGCTCCGCAGACGATCTCCTGGAGCTCGGGCGCCCCGATATCGACCTTGCAGAAACGGATGGGTTTCTTGAACTCGGTGAGTTCGGTGATCTCGGCCACCCGCCCGACCACCAGCGGATGCTCGATCTCGCCGCCCACCGGTTCGAGCCGGTCGACCTCTTCGACCTCGAGCCCGACCCGGACGAAACCGGCGTCGAGTTCCGCCGGTGTGACCTCCCAGCCGGGGACGGTGCGGCGGATCGTTTCGGTCAGCCAGGACTGCGCTACTCGCACTGTGGGTGTTCGCTCTCTCGCTCGGGAATCAGGACCGGATACCGAAGGGCAGGGTGAACCGCACATCCCCCTCGACGATGTCGCGCATATCGGGGATGCCGTTGCGGAATTGCAGCGTGCGTTCCAAGCCCATTCCGAACGCGAAACCGCTGTACTCGTCGGGATCGATACCGCTGGCGATCAGCACCTTGGGGTTGACCATCCCGCAGCCGCCCCATTCGACCCAGCCCGCGCCGCCCTTCTTGTCCGGGAACCACACATCCACCTCGGCGGACGGCTCGGTGAACGGGAAGTAGTTGGGCCGGATCCTGGTGGTGGTGTCCGGACCGAACAGCGCCCGCGCGAACGCGTCCAGCGTGCCGCGCAGATGCGCCATCGTCAGGCCCTTGTCGATGGCCAGACCTTCGATCTGGGAGAACACCGGTGTGTGGGTGGCGTCCAGTTCGTCGGTGCGGAAGGTCCGGCCCGGGCACACCACATAGATCGGCAGATCGCGTTCGAGCATCGAACGCACCTGTACCGGCGATGTATGGGTGCGCAGCACCTGTCGCGACCCGGCGGGCGCGATATGGAAGGTGTCCTGCATGGTGCGCGCGGGATGGTCCGGGAGGAAGTTCAGCGCATCGAAGTTGAAATGTTCGGTTTCCACCTCGGGGCCTTCGGCGATCTCCCAGCCCATCCCGACGAATACATCGGCGACCTGTTCGGAGATGACTGTGATCGGATGCCGGGCACCGACCGGCCCCCGGTTCGCCGGGAGGGTGACATCGATCGCCTCGGCCACCAGCACCGCCGCGTCGCGCTCGGCCACCAGCACCTGCTGACGCTCCTCGAACGCCCGCGAAACCCGTCCGCGCGCGACGTTGACCCGCTTGCCGGCGTCGGCCTTCTCGGTCTTCGGCAGGCTGCCCAGCGACCGCTGCGCCAGCGAGATCGGCGATTTACCACCCATATGCTCGGTTTTCGCGGCAGCGAGGGCGTCCAGGTCGGCGGCGGCCGCGAAGGCTTTTTCGGCGGCCGCGGCCGCTGCGGCCAGGGCTTCCTCGGTGAGCGCGGATTGCTGCCCGCCGGTCGCTGCGCCTGCGTCGGTGTCGTCGGCCACGGTCTACTCGTCTCTCCCCTAGGCTTCTGTGAGCGGACCCCGGTAGGCTCCGGCGCCCGTATTGCTGCTGGTGGAATCGTATTCGATGACCGGTGGCCGGTTCACGCCGATATCCCCCGGCGATCACTGCCCGAGTGCGACGACACCTCGAACCGGTAAAGTCCCTCACGATGACGAACGCCCCGACCCGCACCGAGACGCTCGCCGGACGTGCCCGCCAGCAGGCGATCTGGCTGCTACCGCTACTGGCGATGGCCGTGACATGGGTACTGATGTCGCGATCGGTCCATCCGTTCCGCGCGATCAGCGGCGAGTACATCGATCTCGAGGTGTACCGGCTGGGGGTCGAGGAGTGGCGTTCCGGCGGTGATCTCTACGGGCAGTTGCCGGAGACGGCCGCCGATATCAGCCTGCCGTTCATCTACCCGCCGTTCGCCGCGCTGGCGCTGGGGATCTATGCCCTGCTGCCGTGGGTGGCCGCGGTGGTCGCCTATCTCGCGGTTTCGGTGGGTGCGCTGGCGATCACGCTCTACCTGGTGGCCCGGCAGCTGTGGCCCACTCAGGACCAGCGCAAGCTCGCCCTGCTGGTGTGCGCGACGGCAACGCCGCTGGCGCTGCTGCTGGAACCCATCTGGTCGACGCTGGACTTCGGCCAGGTCAATCTGATCCTGATGGGCCTGGTGGCGGCCGATTGCCTGACCCGCGCCCCCCGCTGGCCGCGCGGCATGCTGCTGGGCCTTGCCGCCGCGATCAAACTCACTCCGGCCGCGTTCGTGTTGTTCTTCCTGATCCGCAAGGATTACAAGGCCGCAGCGACGGCCGCGGCGAGCGGTGCGGTGGCCACGGTGATCGGTTTCGCGGTCATGCCGGACGAATCGGTGCGGTACTGGTTCGGTGGGTTCGGCAATGTCGGCGGGCTGAGCGGGTCGGAGTATCAAACCAATCAGTCCGTTCAGGCTGTACTGGCCCGTTTCGGAATCACCGGCACACCGGCCACGGCGCTGTGGCTGCTGGCCGCCGCCGCCCTGGTCGCCCTGGCCGTGGTCGCCATCCGGCGGGCCGGGGCACCGCCGATGATCGCGCTCGCCGTGAACGCGGTGGTCGCGCTGCTCGTCTCACCGATCTCCTGGTCACACCACTGGGTGTGGGTGGCGCCGGCCCTGCTCGCGATGGCCGGTTTCGCGACCACGCTGCCGTGGCCGCGGGCCGGCGGCTGGTATGCCGCAGTGGTGGCCACCGCCGTGGTGTTCATCCTCGCCGAGCACAGCGCCCTGCCCGGCAACGACGGCCGAGAGCTGGACTGGTCGGTGTGGGAGCAGGTGATCGGCAACGGCTACGTCTGGTTCAGCGTGCTGCTCGTCGTGCTGTACGCCACCGCCGCCGGGCGCCGCTCGCACAGCCCACCCCTGCCCACCCCGACTGCTTCCGCCGACGGATCCCTGGTCACGGTCCACAAAGGCTGATCGGCCGCCGTTCCGGCGCATTGTCGCCGATACCCCGGCCGCGATCGTGGCCGCCGACGCGGAAGCCCACGCCGGCGACTCACCTGTCACGCCTTCATTCGGCCCGAATCCGCCCGGTGAGCAAGGTCGCGGCCATCACGAAGGTGGGGGAAGTAAGCACTTCGGCCATGTCGAACCCTAGTTGTAATCGACTGATACCTGTCGGCTACAGCGGTATGCATCGACTGATAACCTGTCACCGGCCCGAGCGACCCGAGGAGGACCATGCCGGAATCGAGCAGGACCAGGATGACCGCCGAAGAACGCGGCGCCCAGGTCTTGGACGCCGCGGTGGCCGCCTTCGCCGAAAGCGGCTATGCGGCCACCCGCACCGACGAGATCGCACGGCGCGCGGGCGTCTCCCAGCCCTATGTCATCCGCCTTTTCGGCTCCAAACAGCGCCTGTTCCTCGCCGCGGTGGGCCAGGTCTGCGACCGTATCGAGCAAGTTTTCACCGAAGCCGCCACGGCCGCCGGCCCGGGCGCACCCCTCGACGCGCTCTCCGAGGCCTACGACCGGTTCCTTGCCGACCGCAGCCTGCTGCTGGTCCTCCTGCACGCCTTCGCCGCGGCGGGCGACCCCGATATCGGCCCGGTCATCCGTGATCGCTATGGCCGCATCTACCACCTGATCCGCGAACTCGCCGGCGCTCCGGTCGCCGAAACCCGGCGCTTCCTCGCGACGGGCATGCTGCTCACCGTGCTCGCCGCGCTCCGGGTGACCGGACCGGAAGCCATCTCCGCCGACTGGGCCGAAGACATGCTGTCCGACCTCTACGAATTCGGTATGTGAAGCGGTCCGGGAAGCAGATATCGCGGCTCACCTGTCCGAACCTCTCGGATTTCGCTGCGGCACTGTGGAATTCCGAACGAATCCGGGTTGCGGGCAGCGGTCGCCGGTAGGCTCTGCTGCCATGGGGATATGGGTGAAGTCACCACAACTGGCCGCATCGGAAACAGTTACCTGGAAACGCTCGGCCAATCGAACGCAGTCGGCGAACCGAGCGGTCGGCGGAGGGCTGTATCTCACCGGTGAGCGTCTACTGTTCGAGCCCAACCATATCGATGCCTTGATCGGCGGCCGCTCGTGGTACAGCGCACTTTCCGATATCGCCGAAATCGGCACACAGGCGCCCACCGGAGGGAAGTTCAACGGCGGTATGCGCGCCCGGCTCCGGATCGAACTGCGCGACGGCACAACGGAATTGTTCGTCGTCAACGGCCTGGACCGGGTCGTCGAACTCCTGCGGAGCGCGGCAGCGGACAGTTCCCGCTGAGTCCACGACCTCGGCGTCGCCGACCGGCCCGCGCCGCCGCCACCGAGGTCTAGGTCTGCGATCCCGGAGCGTGCCGTACCCGGGAATTCGCATAGAGGCAGATTGCGGCGGCCGCAGCGATATTGAGGCTTTCGGCTCGACCGTGGATCGGGATCCGGACCCGGTGCCGCGCCCGCCGCGCCACCTCGGGGTCGAGGCCGTGCGCCTCGTTGCCGAACAGCCACGCCACCGGACCGGTGAACAGTTCCCCGGCGGCCTCGAGGTCGAGTTCGCCGTCGGCCGCGGTGGCCACGGTGGCGATACCTGCCGCTTCGATCCGGTCCAGCACCGAATATGTCTCACGATCACGCGCGATCGGCACATGGAACAGGCTGCCCGCACACGATCGGACACATTTCCCGTTGTGCGGGTCGACACTGTCACCGGCCAGCACCACCGCATCCGCCCCCACCGCGTCGGCCACCCGAATGAGTGTCCCCGCGTTACCCGGATCGGCCATGGCCACCGGCACCGCCAGTATCCGGGGCGTATCCGCGCCGGGCTCCGCCGGCAAGATCCGGTCGAGCGGCACATCCACCAGATCGCAGACGGCCACCAGACCGGGCGGTGTGACCGTCTCCCCCAGTGCCGCCGCGGCTCGATCGGTGACGAGCGTGGTCCGCGCACCGGCCGCCGCCGCACCGGCGATCAGCGCATGCTCACGGGTGGCACCGTCGGCCGAGTAGAAGAGTTCCCGCACTCGCCCGGTATCGAGCGCCGCCCCTACCGAGTTGGCACCTTCGGCGAGAAACCTCCCCGCCCGCTTACGCGCCGCACCGCGGTGCAGCTTCACTGCCGCGACCACCCGCGAGTTCCGTAGGTCTATCGGTTCTTGTCGGTCACCCACCAGGAGATCGTAGAACCCGCCCCGGACCGCCCCCCATTGCCGGGTCCGCCAGGAAGTCGCTGATGGCCGCCGCCATCGCGCGTGGAGCATCGTCGTGGACCCAGTGTCCGGCACCTGCGATATCGACGAGACGGGTACCCGGCCGCTGCGCGGCCATCCGCGTCGCAAGCCGCGCCGGCAGCATGCTGCTGTGTTCCCCGCGCAGGACCAGCGCCGGACATGCCGAGCCGAGCCAATCCGCCCACCAGTCACCGACGCCGCTGAGCTGCACCGCCATCATGTCTTCCCAGTCGAAGAGGAATCGGCACCGCCCATCCGCTGCCAGGACGGCGCTCTGCAGGAAATAGCTCGCATCCGGGATTCCCCGCGCCTGTAACGCGGCCGCCAGATCTGCCTCGGTCGGCGCCGCCGCAGGCCAGCCCCGCACCGGCAGCACGGGATCGGCGATCTCCGGCTGCCGCATCACCGGGCCGACATCCTCGATGATCAGCCCCGCAACGAGTTCCGGATGCCGCGCGGCGAGCTGATAGGCGGTGATTCCACCGCGGGAATGGCCGAGAACCACCACCGGTGCGAGCCGGAGCCGCTCCACCACCGCGGCAGCATCCGCGACGAAATCGTCGCAGGTGTAGCTTTCTCGCCGATCGGTACGACCGTGCCCACGCTGATCCAGTGCGATGATGCGGACCACACCGGCAAGCTCACGCGCCAGCCCGGCGAAAATCCGTCCCCGGCCGAATGTCCCGTGCAGAGCCAGCACCGGGATCCCGGAGCCGCCGAAATCCGTGTAGCAGACCCGCAGCCCGCTCGGCGCCGGCAACCACTGTTCACGCATCCCGCAAGGCTGCCAGTCGGCGCAGGCGGGAAGCGAATGAATTTCCCGTGGTTACGTGGCCGCCTCGTTCTCGACCAGCGCCGCAAGCTGAGCGGTGACCGTCCCCCACCCGTATTCGAAGCCGAGTTCCTGGTGCCGGGTGCGGGCGGCCGGATCACCGTGCCGGACCAGAACGTGGTAGTCCGTGCCCTCGGGATGATCGCGCAGGCTGATCTCGGCAGTCATCAGAATTTCCCCGGCCGCCGGGCGCAGCCCGCTGTCGAGCGCGGTGGTGAAGATGAGGCGTTCGTGCTCGTCGGCGATCAGGAAGCAGCCATCCAGGTGCGGAACGAAATCGGCACCTGGCTCGCTCATACTGGTCACGAAGGCCCCGGCCGGGCGGACTTCCAACCGCTCGACGCGGCACCGGGCAGGGGCCGGCAGCCACCATCGGGCCAAGCTGCCGGGATCGGTCCAGGCGTTCCACACCTGGGCACGCGGTGCGCGGATCACGCGGTGCAGCGTGAGATCGAGGTCAGGATTCATCGGTGGGCTCCGGAGGTTCGAGGAGGAATTGTTCGAGGCGGTCCGTGCGGCCTTCCCAGGTACGACGCTGTTCGGCAAGCCAGCCGTCGATCAACGCGAACCGTTGGCGGTCGAGCGTGCACCGGCGCACCCGCCCGGTCTTGACCGTCCGGATCAGTCCGCTGTCCTCGAGCACACGAATATGTTTCATGAACGACGGCAGGGTGATCGGCAGGTCACGGGACAGTTCGCCGACGCTGGCGGGCCCCGCGCCGAGTCGCTGGACCACCGCCCGCCGGGACGGGTCCGCCAGGGCGGCGAACACGCCGTCCAGCGACTCGTAATACTTAGCCATATGGCAAAGTATTACGCAGAACCATTGACGACGCAAGCATGGCGGCACCCCTCGAACAGCACAAAGGCCCCTTCCCGAAGGAAGGGGCCTTTTGTTCAGCCTGCCGGACAGTACGACCGGAACCGAACTACAACTCAGGCGGCCGGGGCGTTGACATCGGCCGGCAGCGCAGCCTTGGCGACGGCGACCAGGCCGGCGAACGCTTCGGCGTCGGAGACGGCCAGCTCGGCGAGGTTCTTGCGGTCGACCTCCACACCGGCGGCCTTCAGGCCCTGCACGAAGCGGTTGTAGGTGATGTCGTTGGCGCGGGCCGCGGCGTTGATACGCGCGATCCACAGCTTGCGGAAATCGCCCTTACGCGCCCGGCGGTCCCGGTAGGCGTAGGTGAGCGAATGCAGCTGCTGTTCCTTGGCCTTGCGGTACAGGCGCGAGCGCTGCCCACGGTAGCCCTTGGAGGCCTCGAGGATCGAACGGCGCTTCTTCTGAGCGTTGACGGCCCTTTTGACGCGTGCCACTGGTCAGTCCTAATCGATCTTGGGGGTGCTGCTCTAGCGCACCCGAGTGGGTCGGTTCATCGGCGTCCGGTCGCGTAGGCGGTACCGGACGGTATCTGCCCCGTGCGGGAAATCAGATACCCAGCAGCTTCTTCACCCGGCGCACGTCGGCGGGAGCGACGGCCTCCGTGCCTTCCAGGCGACGGGTCCGGCGGGAGGACTTGTACTCGAACAGGTGCCGGCGGTTGGCCTGCTGACGGCGCAGCTTGCCCTTACCGGTCACCTTGAAACGCTTCGAAGCGCCGCTGTGGCTCTTCATCTTCGGCATGGCAACCTCAATCTGTGTCGTGCCCGCGCAGGGGCGGACCAGGTGTACTGATCAGCGTTATTGCGGGCTCGACGCAATATCGCTGCGGCGTACGCCGCGGGTGCGGCGGTGCGCCGCAGTGTTCACGGCTACGCCGTTGTTATTGCGCGACCGGCCGACCGGAGCTCGGAGCCGCGCTGCCGGGCTGCGACCGGACCGAATCCTCCGCAGCCTTGGCCCGCGTCTTCGCACCCTTGTGCGGGGCGAGGACCATCGTCATGTTGCGGCCGTCCTGCTTGGCCGAGGTCTCGACGAAACCCAAATCCGCCACATCGGAGGCCAGCCGCTGCAGCAGCCGGAAACCGAGTTCGGGCCGGGACTGTTCGCGTCCCCGGAACATGATGGTGACCTTGACCTTCGACCCGGCTTCCAGGAAGCGCACGACATTGCGCTTCTTGGTCTCGTAGTCGTGATCGTCGATCTTGGGCCGCAGCTTCTGTTCCTTGATCACGGTCTGGACCTGGTTCTTCCGGGACTCGCGCGCTTTCTGCGCGGTCTCGTACTTGAACTTGCCGTAATCCATGATCTTGCAGACCGGTGGACGTGCGTCCGGCGCGACCTCTACGAGGTCCAGGTCTGCCTCCAGGGCGACGCGGAGTGCATCTTCAACACGCACGATCCCAACCTGTTCACCGCCGGGTCCGATGAGCCGGACCTCGGGAACACGGATGCGATCGTTGATGCGGGTCTCAGTGCTGATGGGGCCTCCTAGGTCTAGCGGTGTCATCCGACGACCGCTCGCAATGAACCCCTTGTTCAACACGAAAGCCCCGCCACGGTATTTCACCGCTGACGGGGCCCGATGTCGACCGATCCACGCAGGTGCGAAACCTGCGCCACACTCCCGGTTCATCCGGGACCGTGGTCCCGCCGCGAGGGGCGGGTGACCGGACCGTTTCACCAGGCGATCACTCGCCGGCAACGGTGGGAGTCGGGCTCCACTTGTCTGCCCCGGACAGGACCGGGGCGGTCGTCGCCGAAGAGCTTAGCAGTTCTGCGCCGGATGAACGAATCGCCCGGTCGGCACCCGGTTCGGAAACCGGTTGCCCTCCCCCTGCGGGCCTGCCAGGCTCGGCCCCCGTGAGCAACCGACGTGATCTACTCCGCTGGCAGTTCGATCTGATCTGGTCGTTGTCCCGGCTGCATTTCGACGCCCTGACCGACGACGATACCCACTGGGCACCTGCCGAGGTGATCTGGACGGTCCACCGCGGGGCCGACGGGAGATGGCGCCCGGATTTCGCAGAAACGGAGCCCGATCCGGTCCCCGTGACCACCATCGCCTGGCTGACCTGGCATATCGACTGGTGGTGGAGTTCGGCGATCGCGCACGCCGAGAAACGACCGGTGCCCGACCGCACCGAGGTCTACTGGCCGGGCGATACGGCGGCAGCACTCGCCCGGCTCGACGAACTGCGCGCGCAGTGGCTCCGAGTTCTCGACGGATGCGATGACACGGCGCTCGACCAGGCCGCCTCCTACCCGTGGCCGGCCGAAGCGGGGCTCACCGTCGGCCATCTGGCGGCTTGGGTCAATGTGGAACTGCTGAAGAACGCGGCCGAGATCGGCCAGTTGCGGATGCTGCGCGCGGCCGGACCAGCGGGCCGGTAGAAACGAGTCGCGGCGCACATCCGTTCCCGGCCCCGGCACGGGTACCGGTGCGGCGCGCTTAGGCTGAACGGCATGACCGAACAGCCCGAGGGCGATGTGCGTGAACTGGCCGAAATCCCCGCTGTGGAGGTGATCAGCCGGGCAGCGGTGATGCTGATGAGTTCGGCCGCGGAGAAGCTGGGGCTCAGCGACGACGATCCCGACAACAGTCCGCGCCGGGATATGGACGAGGCGCGGCGCGTCATCACCGCGCTGGCAGGTCTGATCACCGCATCGGTGGAGTACCTCGGACCGCACGCCGGTCCGCTACGGGAGGGCCTGCAATCGCTGCAGAAGGCCTTCCGGGAGAGTTCCGCCGTACCCGACGCTCCGGGGGCCGGGCCCGGCGAGAAGTACACCGGCCCGGTCCACTGACGGGCCGCATTCGCCACACTCTGCAGGCACGGGTAAAGGCCGGCTCCCCGGCGTCCGGGAGTCCCCGCCGACCTCGCGTCCCCGATACCCGGGTCCGGCGCTACCGGTCCTGCACACCGCGGCCGCGGACATCGCCGGCGACCCGATAGGCGAGGCGCAGCGGCGACAGCACCGATCGGGACCATCAGCGCAAGATCGCTAGGTTCTCCGGCCCGGAGCGGCGGGCCCGGGACCGAAACCGCCGGGACTCCGCCGCGTCGAGGCGCGCTGCGCTCAGCGCAGCGCGGCCGCCTTACGAGCCAGTCGTTTGGCCTTCTGCGCGTCCGGCGACTTCGCTGCCTTGTCGGAAGATGCCGCCGCCTCGGCCGTCTTCTTCGCCGGGGACGCCTTCTTCGCCGCGGACTTACGCGCCGGTGCGGTATCCGGTTTCACCGCACCGGTATCCGGCGCCGGACCCGTGGCAGCGGGCTGCGCCAGGATCTCCTTCAGGAACTCGCCCGTATAGCTGCCGCGCGTGGCGGCGATATCCTCGGGCGTTCCCTCACCGACCACTGTTCCGCCGCCGGACCCGCCCTCCGGACCCATATCGATCACCCAGTCCGCGGTTTTCACGACGTCCAGGTTGTGTTCGATGACGATCACGGTGTTGCCCTTGTCGACCAGGCCGTTGATCACCGCGAGCAGTTTGCGGATGTCCTCGAAATGTAGGCCGGTGGTGGGCTCGTCGAGGATGTAGACCGTGCGGCCGTTGGAGCGTTTCTGCAGTTCGGCCGCCAATTTCACGCGCTGTGCCTCACCACCGGACAGGGTGGTGGCGCTCTGGCCCAGGCGCACGTACCCCAGGCCCACGTCGACGAGGGTGGCCAGATAGCGGTGGATCGAGGTCACCGGTTCGAAGAACTCGGCGGCCTCCTCGATCGGCATATCCAGGACCTCGGCGATCGTTCTGCCCTTGTAGTGCACCTCGAGAGTTTCGCGGTTGTAGCGGGCACCCTGGCAGACCTCGCACGGCACGTACACATCCGGCAGGAAGTTCATCTCGATCTTGAGGGTGCCGTCACCGGAGCAGGCCTCGCAGCGGCCGCCCTTCACATTGAACGAGAACCGCCCCGGCTGATACCCGCGCACCTTGGCCTCGGTGGTGGCGGCGAACAGGGTGCGGATCTTGTCGAACACGCCGGTGTAGGTGGCCGGATTGGACCGCGGGGTGCGGCCGATCGGCGACTGGTCCACACGCACGAGCTTGTCCAGTTGATCCAGCCCGTTGACCCGGGTGTGCCGGCCCGGCACCTGGCGCGCGCCGTTCAGTTTGTTGGCCATCACGGTCGCCAGGATGTCGTTGACCAGTGTGGATTTACCGGATCCGGAGACCCCGGTGACGGCGGTGAGCACGCCCAGCGGGAACGCGACATCGATACCGCGCAGGTTGTTCTCGGTGGCGCCGACCACGGTGACACGCCGCTTCTTGTTCACCGGCCGCCGAATCATCGGGATCTCGATGCGCTCCCGGCCGGAGAGGTACGCGCCGGTGAGCGAGGCAGGATCGGCGAGCAGTTCCGAATAGGGTCCGCTGTGCACCACCTGACCGCCGTGTTCACCGGCGAAGGGGCCGATATCGACGACCCAGTCCGAGGCGCGGATGGTGTCCTCGTCGTGCTCGACCACGATCAGGGTGTTGCCCAGTTCCTTCAGCCTGGTCAGTGTTTCGATCAACCGGCGGTTGTCCCGCTGGTGCAACCCGATCGACGGTTCGTCCAGTACGTACAGCACCCCGACCAGACCGGACCCGATCTGGGTGGCGAGCCGGATCCGCTGCGCCTCCCCACCCGAGAGCGTGGCCGCGGCGCGGGACAGGGTCAGATAGTCAAGGCCCACATCGAGCAGGAACCCCAGCCGGGCCTGTACCTCCTTGAGGACCTGACCGGCGATGGCCGCCTGCCGCTCCCCCAAAGTCAGCGCGTTCAGGAACTGTGCGCAGTCGCGGATCGAGAGCTCACTGACCTCGGCGATGGATTTCCGTTGCGCGCCCGCGGAAAGCGTTACGGCCAAGATCGCCGGCCGCAGCCGCGCGCCGTTGCACACCGGGCACGGGACATCCCGCATATAGCCCTCGTAGTGCTCCTTCATCTGCTCGGACTCGGTATTGTCCAGCCGCCGCTGCAGGAACGGCATCACACCCTCGAAATCGGCGTAATAGGAGCGTTTCCGGCCGTACCGGTTGGTGTAGACGATATGGACCTGATCCGAACTGCCCTCCAGCACAGCCTTCCGCGCCCGCGCCGATAGCTCGCGCCACGGGGTATCCAGATCGAAGCCCTGGGCGGCGGCCAGCCCGGACAGCAGGCGCACGAAATACTCCGCGCTCTGCCCGCGCGACCACGGCGCGATCGCCCCCTCGGCCAGGCTCAGCTCCGGGTCGGGTACGACGAGTTCGGGGTCGACTTCTTTGCGGATACCGAGACCGGTGCAGTCGGGGCAGGCTCCGTAGGGCGAGTTGAAAGAGAACGACCGCGGTTCCAGATCCTCGATATCGAGGGCGTGGCCGTTCGGGCAGGCCAATTTCTCGGAGAAGCGGCGTTCGCGATCGTGGGCGTGTTCGTCGCGGTCCACGAAATCGAGGACGACGATCCCGTCGGCCAGGCGCAGCGCGGTCTCGATGGAATCGGTGAGCCGCTGTTTGGCCGCCGGTTTGACGGCGAGGCGGTCCACCACCACCTCGACATCGTGTTTCTCCTGTTTCTTCAGCTTCGGTGGATCGGTGAGCGGATACACCACCCCGTCCACCCGGACCCGGGCATAACCCTGCGAGTTCAGCTGGTCGAACAGGTCGACGAACTCACCTTTGCGGGTACGTACCACCGGTGCGAGCACCTGGAAGCGGACCCCGGGCTCCATGGCGAGCACCTGATCGACGATCTGCTGCGGGGTCTGCTTGGCGATGAGTTCGGAGCACACCGGGCAGTGCGGGACACCGGCGCGGGCATAGAGCAGACGTAGGTAGTCGTGTACCTCGGTGATGGTGCCGACGGTGGAGCGGGGGTTGCGGTTGGTGGATTTCTGGTCGATCGAGACCGCGGGTGAGAGGCCTTCGATGAAGTCCACATCGGGTTTGTCCATCTGGCCCAGGAACTGCCGGGCGTAGGCGGACAGCGATTCCACGTACCGGCGTTGCCCCTCGGCGAAAATCGTATCGAAGGCCAGGCTGGACTTCCCCGACCCCGACAGGCCGGTGAAGACGATCAGACTGTCGCGGGGCAGGTCGATGTCGACCCCTTTGAGGTTGTGCTCCCGCGCACCGCGGACAGTCAGGCGTTCCGCCACCAGGTGGGTCCCTTCTCGTATCTGCTTCGTCGTCGCGCCTCCAGGCGCGCCGGGATGTCGTTCCGCTGGAGCCCGCTGCCACCGGCCCGGTACGGGTGGCGGCGCGGAGGACGGCCACTACTATCCGGTCGTCTTTCGGCTCGGGCCGCGGATCGGCCCGCGGTGATGCTAGGACGGACCACCGACAAGTTTCGCCGAACGGCCGCGCCGCGCCGGATACGGTGCGACTCCGCGGACTGCACGGCGTATGCCGGCACACTGTCCGCGCGCTCCGGCAGGACGACGGGCGGGCCGGACAACTCCCATTCCAGGGTAGGTCAACCGGGCCTGTCGCCGGGGCGTGTCACCGATCACGCCGGGCCGGCGGGGCGCGCCGCCCGCACCGCTGCGTGGGCCCGCTCGACGCGTCTCATGGCACGAGCTGTGGCCGGTGACCGCACGGATCCCGATGATCGACATAAGATCGATGGTGAAGTCCGGTGTCTTGCACAGCATTTCCCTGCCCGGTCCCTGGTCACCCGGCGCACCGCGGGGAACACGGTGTGACGTGATCATCGGAGGCATGTTGCCCACGGGAAGAGTTCTCTGTGTGTGGATGCCGCAGCAGTGCCGTGTTTGAATGTCCGGGTCAACCGACGATGGGGGTTGGTATGGGAGATCGCAGGGCCTCCGCCGCCGAGCAACTCGCGCACCGGTACCGCTCCCTGGTCGAACACTCCCCGGACGGAATCTTCGTCCACGAACGCGGCATCGTGGTCTATGCGAACCCGGCGTGCCTGCGGCTCCTCGGCGCGAAGAATCTCGCCGAGGTCCTGGGGCAGCGCATCGCCCGTTTCATCCACCCGGACTCCCGCGAGCCCATGTACGAGCGGCTCGCCGGCCTCACCGCGGCCGGGGTCGCCACCGAACCCACCGAAATGACTCTGCTGGCGCTGGACGGCCGCGAGGTTCCGGCGGAAACGGTCTCCGTGCTCACCGCCTGGCACGATCGCCTGGCCTACCAGGTGGTCCTGCACGACCTGTCCGCGCAGCGCCGCGCCGAACGCGCCCAGCGCCGCGCCGAACAGCACTTCACCACGGTGGTGGCGCAGCTCGAGGAGGGGGTGGCCGTCATCTACCAGGACGGCATCATCGGCTCCGCGAATCCGGCGGCCCGGCGCATTCTCGGCATCGACGAACAGATGCCGGTAGTCGGCACCAGGATCGCCCAGCTGCCGGTGGAGTGGCTCGACGCCAACGGCGCACCGTTACCCCCCGCTCGGCATCCGGTCGCCCGGACCCTCGCGACCGGCGAAATGGTCACCGCCTTCGTCTTCGCGATCGGACGGCCGGACGGCCGGCGCCGCTGGCTCAGTGTTTCGAGCCGCCTGCTGGCCTCCGACGAGCCCGGTGCGGCGGCGGTCTGCTCGTTCACCGATATCACCGAGTACCTGGCCGGCCGCCGCCAGCTCGAATACCAGGCCACCCACGACCCGCTCACCGGCCTGGCCAACCGCTCGCTGATCCTGTCGCAGCTGTCGGGGGCGCTGGCCGCCAGCGGGGCGCACCGCCGGGTGTCCACTGTGATGTTCATCGATCTGGACGGCTTCAAATCGATCAACGACACCATGGGTCACGCCATCGGCGATACGGTGCTGCGGATCGTGGCCCACCGGTTGCTGCGCGCGCTGCGTGCCGAGGACCTCGTAGGCCGGCTCGGCGGCGACGAATTCCTCGTCCTGCTGGCCGGGCGCCCGGGTGACGAAGAGCTCGAACCGCTGGTGCAGCGCCTGCGTGCGGCCATGGCCGAACCGATCGTCGCGCGCGGGCACCGGATCGCGGTCAATGCCTCCATCGGGGTCACCGCGCTCGAACCGGGCGATACCCGCACCCCGGAAGCGGTACTGCACGACGCCGATATCGCGATGTACGAGGCCAAACCACCGGGCCACCGCGACGCCACCGGTGGGCGCGGGCTCCGCAGCGACAACAGCAACGTCTCCTGAAAACAGGCCACCGACCTGGGGAAAACGCTATGTCCCCGGAGCCCGCAGTAGACTCGACAACTCTGTGCATGCCCGACCGCAACGCATGCGCACCCCAGTTTCGTGTCCGCCGAGCTTGTCCCGCCGTGGGTGAGAAGGAGCCAGAACTTGCCCGACAACCGCACCCAGGAACGTATAGGCGCCCTGGACTCCACCGAGTCACCGCCGCCGGATGCGGCGACCCGCGATATCGATCAGGAGCAGGCGCACCTGTCGGTGCTGTACGACCGGCTGGACGAGATGCGCGCCTACGCCGACCAGCGGCTGCGCACAGTGCTGCTGGAGACCGGCGGCACCCCGCAGGCGCGCACCGAACGAGAATCGTTCAGCCAGCTCTACACCGAGGATCTGGCCAAATACGACGCCGCCGAGCACGGCCTGTGCTTCGGCCGGATCGATATCACCGACGGCGACGAAGGTCCCGAACAACGCTATATCGGCCGCCTCGGCATCCTCGACGAGGACAACGACTACGAAACCCTGCTCCTGGACTGGCGCGCTCCGCTGGCCCGGCCGTTCTACCTGGCCACCACCGCCGCCCCCGACGGGGTGGCCCGCCGGCGTCATATCCGCTCCCGCAACCGCCGGGTGACCGCGGTCAACGACGAGTATCTCGATCTCGACGCCGCCCGCCGCGCCGGCGCCACGGCCTCCGACGGCGGGGTCGGCAGTGAGAGCGCGCTGCTCGCGGCCCTGAACGCGGCGCGCACCGGGCATATGTCCGACATCGTGGAAACCATCCAGACCGAACAGGACGCGATCATTCGCGCCGAGCACAAGAGCGTTCTGGTGGTCCAGGGCGGGCCGGGGACCGGTAAGACCGCGGTCGCGCTGCACCGTGCCGCATACCTGCTCTATACCTATCGCCAGCAGCTGGCGAAGAGCGGTGTGCTGATCATCGGCCCCAATGCCACCTTCCTCGACTACATCGGCCAGGTTCTGCCGTCCCTCGGTGAGACCGGGGTACTGCTGTCCACCATCGGCGATCTGTATCCGGGTGTGAAGGCGACCCTGGAAGATACGCTGCGGGCCGGTGAGCTCAAGGGATCGCTGCAGGTTCTGGACGTTCTGAAGAACGCTGTCCGCGACCGTCAGGAGGTGCCCCGCGAACCCATCACCCTGACCTTCGACGGCTATCCGGTGACCCTGGACCGCAAGATCGTGACCCGGGCCCGAGGCCGGGCCCGCTCCTCGCGCCGCCCCCACAATCTGGCCCGGCCGATCTTCGTATCGATGGTGATCGAAGCGCTCACCGACCAGTTGGCGCAGACCATGGGCGCCGACCCCCTGGGTGGTGGCCGCAGCCTGCTCAGCGCCGCCGATCTCAGCGAGATCAGCGATGAACTGCGCGCCGATGCCACGGTCACCCGGGTGCTGACCGAACTGTGGCCGCTCCTCACCCCGCAGCAGGTCCTCGGCGACCTTCTCGCCGACCCCGGGCGGCTCGACCGGGCCGCCGGCAAAATCCTCGACCCGGCCGACCGCGCCGAACTCCTGCGCACCGGAACAGGCGAGTTCAGTGCCGCCGACGCGCCACTGCTGGACGAGCTGGCCGAACTCCTGGGCACCGACGACGCGGAGGAACGTGAACGCGCACGGCGGCGCTGGCGCGCCCAGCTGGCCGAGGCGCAGGACGCCCTGGACATCCTGACGGGTTCGGCCCCGCAGGACCTCGAGGACGAACTCGACCCGGAAATCCTGATGGCCTACGACCTGATCGATGCGAGCCAGCTCGCCGAGCGCCAGCAGGTCCGCAACCGGCAGACCACTGCCGAACGCGCGGCAGGCGACCGCAGCTGGACCTACGGGCATGTGATCGTGGACGAGGCGCAGGAACTGTCGGAAATGGCCTGGCGCATGGTGATGCGCCGGATCCCGAACCGGTGGGTCACCGTGGTGGGGGATATCGCGCAGACCGGCGACCCGGCGGGTGCGCATTCGTGGGCGCAGATGCTGGAACCGTATGTGGCCAAACGCTGGAAACGGACCGAGCTCACGGTGAACTACCGAACACCGGCCGAGATCATGGCGATCGCGGCGGATGTACTGTCCGCCATAGACCCCACCGCCCAGATGCCGCGCTCTGTCCGGGAGACGGGTCGCGCACCGCGGGCGCATCGGGTGGCCGCGGCGGAGATCGCAGACACTCTGGCCGGCCTGCTCGCCGAGCAGCAGGGGCCGGGTACCACGGCAGTACTGGCCCCGGCCGCGAACATCGGCGAGCTCGCCCATCTGGCCGGCGAATCGGTACGGGTACTCACGGTGACCGAGGCCAAGGGCCTGGAATTCGATGCGGTGTATCTGGTGGAACCGAGCGCGGTGATCGCTGATTCACCACGCGGCCGCAATGATCTGTACGTCGCCTTGACTCGCGCGACCCAGCAGCTCACCGTGGTGCACAGCACCGATCTCCCACCCGAGCTGCACCGCCTCGCACGCTGATCCGGGTCCCCGGCCGATCGGGTTCGGCCGTGCCGGGCCGGGTACTCGGCCGGCCGGCCCCGATATGCGAACGCCCCGCCCGGAGGATGTTCCGGGCGGGGCGAATCGCGACCGATGCGCGGCTCAGCGCACCGTATGCACGATCAGGACATCGGATTTCGATTTACGCGCCACATCGGATGGCACCGAACCCAGCAACCGCCCGGCCAGCGTGTTCAGGCCCCGATTGCCGACCACGAGCAGATCGGCCTGCGTTTCCTTGACCAGGTCCAGCAGGGATTCGACCGGTTCGCCGACGATCGGCTTCTCGACGATCTCCTTGGCACCCGCCGCCACGGCCCGATCCCGCGCGGTACGCAGGATCTCGTTGGTGGGCGCCGAACCACGAACCTGGTACGCCTCGTCCTTGAGCATATCGCTCGCGGCGGCGACGTCACGGTCGTCGGTCGGGTAGTAGGCGCAGGCCAGGATCAGTGTCGAACCCGCGGCTCCCGCCAATGCGGCGGCCTTTTCCACGGCGACATACGACGAGTCCGAGCCGTCGGTACCGACGACAATGGTCCGGTAGGCGGTCATTCTCTCCTCCAACTGTGCGGGGTATAAACGCGGCTGCGCCGAACGCTGCCGGAAAGTCGGCAACGGCGCAGCGACTGCGTAGACCATAGCCGTATCCGAGGCCCGAGTAACCTGATTCGTTCGACATCACAGTGCGTCGTAGCGGCATCAGCGTTTCACATTTCCGCTCCCCGGAGCGGCGGCGGCCGCGTCTACCTGGATGTTCCCGCCACCACACGGTCGAACATGTGACAGGTCACAAGAAGAGCGAACACCATTGGCGCCGTGGGATTTTCCTCACAGCCCGTCCGGCGCAACCGGCACCGGACGACCGAATTACCGAATACGGACCTCTACTAGAACAGTGGACCGGTAATCGTCAGCCCCAATTCCTCGGTGTGCGCGAAAAAACCGAACAGCATCACGAGGGCACCCGCGAGGGCGAGATCCTTGTTGAACTGAATGGTCTCCGACTGCGTTGCCTCCGGATCGGTTTCCTTCCAGAAACTGTGCATCATGATCATCGTGGGCACGATCATCACCAGCAACAGCAACGCTCCCAAGTCCGCCCAGATACCCAGCAGAATGCTGATACTCCCGAGCAACATGAGCGCACCCGAGACCCGCACCGCCATCTCCGGCATGGGCACCCCCTTGGCCTGCGCGTAGCCGGCCATGGCTTTCGTCTGGGTGAAATGCCCCAGCGCCGAGCTCAGAAACAGGATGACGAACATCACCCGGCCGATCAATACCACGACATCCATGTGCAGCTCCTCGCTTTCGCCGACGGGTACCGCTTACATGTCGAATCCGGAATTCGATTATGAGGCAGGCAGCACCTTGGAAGTCACCTCATCGCGTGAGCGTAACGAATTCTTGGCATATTCCAGCGGCGCCATTCCGACCTCCGCGGTGAACTCGCGGGTGAAATGCGCCTGATCGAAATATCCGAGGTCGGCGGCGAGCGCGGCGAGATCGGCGATGCGGCCGCGGGCCAGTAGATCCGCGCCGTCCTGGAGCCGGTACCGGCGCAACACCCATTTCGGCCCCGCACCGATATACCGGCGGAACAGCCGCTGCAAGGTCCGCGCCGAAATACCGAACCGCTCGGTGACCTGATCGACCCGGGTGAGTTCCGGATCCTGCGCCATCGCCGCCGCGATCCGCAGCACGAGCCGGTAGGTCGGATCGTCGCGCCGCGTGCGGGTGCGCAGATAACCCTCTACCAACCGGCGCCGCTCGGCATCGGCGGGCGCGGCCAGCACCCGATCGGCAAGATCACCGATATCGGGCAGTACCTCGGCCGCGGGCACGGCCCGGTCCCGCAGCCCCCCGACATCGAGACCGGTGAACGCCCCGAACCCACCGGGCCGGAACCGCACCCCGAAGGTCTCCCCGCGACCGGCGAGCTCCCGAACGTATTTCCGGGTACACACACCGTTGACGAATCCCCCGAAACGATCGCCGTCCCGTTCGAAGGTGAGATGCACACACGGAAACGGAAGCACCTCGGCGAAGTAGGGCACGCGCCCGCGCAAATCCCAGCGCACGGCCCAATACCACTCGACGTACTCGTCCACCGCCGGGCCGACCGCCAACCGTTCGAGCGTGCGATAGCGCTCCTGCTCATGAGGATGCAGAATCGCCTTCCGGTCGTCCGCCCCGGGCGCCGCGCGCACAGCGGGTTCCGGGCCGCTCACGACGCGGTCCTCGCACGCCCTCGCCCAGGAGCGGCCGGGCGCCACCCGGCCGGCATGCCCGCCCGCGGTGAGCAGGGTGCCGGCGCACAGGGGCCTGTAGTACTGGAGTGCGGTGGGCCAGGCGCCGCCGGGCCGGGGGCGCCCGGACCCGGGGCGGCCGCGCCCGACCTCCGTGCCGGGCCGAAGCCGCAGTGCGGCGATTCCGTACGGATGCCGCCTCTCGCGATGGGGGTCGTGGCCGGGCCCTGGCGAAGCAGGTTGTGGTGACGGCACCGGAAACATCGGGCACGCTGCACCTCTGTCCCCGGCACCGGCCGGCACCGGGGCACCGGGTCCATGGGTTCGCCCTCATGGGCGCACGTGGCCGGGGTCGCGGCGGCGCGGAGTGTCGCGGACAGGCTCGAGTGCTGGGGCCGGCGCCGAAGGTAGGCGGGCAACCGCAGGATATCCCGGTTGTCGTGGACAGCGTCCCCACCGCAGACACCGGGCGCGACCTCTCCATATGCCGCCGGCACCGTGCCCGCGGCATATCCGCTGCACCGGCTCGGCAAGGCTCCACCCCCCGCTTCGGTGAGCTGTCGCTTTCTTACAAGAACCCCTCGGCGCACCCCGGCAGACTCGAACTCATGAGCGAAACAGTGAATCCGATTCCCGAGGGCTACCACTCGATTACCGTGTTCATCGCGGTCCCCGACGGGAATGCCGCCATCGACTTCTACCGCACCGTCTTCGGTGCCGAGGTGATCTCCCGCAACGATATGCCCGACGGGCAGCCGGCCCATGCCGAACTGAAGATCGGCGATTCCACGATCCAGCTGGGTATGCCGGTTCCGGAGCAGAATGTGCTGGCCCCCACCGGTGAATGGGTGCACACCTCGCTGGTGCACTACTGCCCGGATGTCGATGCCGTGATCGCCCGCGCCCGCGACCACGGCGCGAAGGTCGCCGAAGATCCGGCCACCTTCGTCACCGGCGACCGCTATGGGGCCCTGCTGGACCCGTTCGGCCACCGCTGGGTGGTGATGACCCGCGTGGAAGATGTCTCCCGCGAGGAGGCCGAGCGCCGGATCGACGAATGGATGGCCACCCAGGGCTGACCGTCCGCGGCAACGCGACCGGGTCACTTCAATCCGGCCGCATCCATACCGCGCAGCTCCTTCTTCAGGTCGGCGATTTCGTCGCGGAGCCGGCCCGCGAGCTCGAACTGCAGTTCGCGGGCCGCGTTCATCATCTGATCGGTGAGCTCGGCCACCAGATCGGCCAGTTCGGCCCGCGGCATCGACTTGATATCGCGGCCCTCCACGATGCCCGCGCTCACCGCCCGTCCCGGTTCCCCCTGCGCCCGCCGGCCGCGGCTGGCGTTACGACCGGATCCGCCCACCGCGACCTCGTCGTCGGCTTCGGAATAGACCTGATCGAGGATATCGGCGATCTTCTTTCGCAGCGGTTGCGGATCAATTCCCATTTCCGCGTTGTAGGCGAGCTGTTTGGCCCGGCGGCGTTCGGTTTCGTCGATCGCGTTCCGCATCGAATCGGTGATCTTGTCCGCGTACATGTGTACCTCGCCCGAGACGTTGCGGGCTGCACGGCCGATGGTCTGGATAAGGCTTTTGGTGCTGCGCAGGAACCCTTCCTTATCGGCATCGAGAATGGCCACCAGCGAAACCTCCGGCAGGTCCAGGCCCTCACGCAGCAAGTTGATACCGACCAGCACGTCGTACTCGCCGAGCCGCAGCTGACGCAGCAACTCGACACGGCGCAGGGTGTCGATCTCGGAATGCAGGTATCGCACGCGCAGGCCCAGCCCGAGCAGGTAGTCGGTGAGATCCTCGGCCATCTTCTTGGTGAGCGTGGTGACCAGTACTCGCTCGTCCCGTTCGATCCGCTGCCGGACCTCGTGCACCAGATCGTCGATCTGACCCTTGGTGGGTTTGACCACCACCTGCGGATCGACCAGGCCGGTCGGGCGGATGACCTGTTCGACCACCTCACCACCGACGCGGCCGAGCTCGTAATCGCCCGGGGTGGCCGACAGGTACACGGCCTGACCGATACGTTCGGCGAACTCCTCCCACGTCAACGGCCGGTTGTCCACTGCCGAGGGCAGCCGGAACCCGTATTCGACGAGATTGCGCTTGCGCGACATATCCCCTTCGTACATCCCGCCGATCTGCGGCACCGTGACATGGGATTCGTCGATGACCAGCAGAAAATCGTCGGGGAAATAATCGAGCAGAGTGGCCGGCGCCGAACCCGCGGGCCGCCCGTCGATATGGCGTGAATAATTCTCGATCCCCGAGCAGAAGCCGACCTGCCGGATCATTTCCAGGTCGTATTGGGTGCGCATCCGCAACCGCTGCGCTTCGAGCAGTTTGCCTTTGCCTTCCAGTTCGGCCAGGCGTTGTTCGAGCTCGGCCTCGATATCGGTGACCGCCCGCGCCATCCGGTCCGGACCGGCCACATAGTGGGTGGCCGGGAAGATCCGCACCATATCGACCTTGCGCACCACATCCCCGGTGAGCGGGTGCAGGTAATAGAGTTCTTCGATTTCGTCGCCGAAGAACTCGATCCGCACCGCCAGTTCCTCATAGGACGGGATGATCTCGACGGTATCGCCGCGCACCCGGAACGACCCCCTGGTGAAGGCCATATCGTTGCGCGTGTACTGGACGTCGACCAGCATGCGCAGAAAGGCGTCGCGGTCGACCTCCGCGCCCACCTCCAGCAGCACCGAGCGATCCAGATACGACTGCGGGGTGCCCAGGCCGTAGATACACGACACCGAGGCCACCACCACCACATCGCGCCGGGACAGCAGCGCGGAGGTGGCCGAATGGCGCAGCCGCTCCACGTCGTCGTTGATCGAGCTGTCCTTCTCGATATAGGTATCGGTCTGCGCGATATACGCCTCGGGCTGGTAGTAGTCGTAATAGGAGACGAAATACTCCACCGCGTTGTGCGGGAACATTTCGCGGAGCTCGTTGGCCAGCTGCGCCGCGAGGGTTTTGTTCGGGGCCATCACCAGCGTGGGCCGCTGCAACCGCTCGATGAGCCAGGCCGTGGTGGCCGATTTACCGGTACCGGTGGCGCCCAGCAGCACCACATCGGGTTCCCCGGCAGTGATGCGGCGTTCCAGCTCCTCGATCGCGGCCGGCTGATCGCCGGCGGGCCGATGTGGACTGACGACCTCGAACTGCCCGCCTGTCCGTTCGATCTCCCCGACCGGGCGGAATTCCGATTTCGCCAGGGGAGTTTGCCCGTCGGCCTCGGTTCCGCTGACGCCGGCCGCACGGAGTTCGGTTGCGAATGCCATGACCCCACACTATGCCCGCCCACCGACACGATTCCGGTCTCCACCACGGCGGCAGGCACGCCGCCCGGCAACCGGCGGTCCCGCCGGGCACGGCACCGAGCACATCACCGGCGTCCTGGGTAGATTCGGCAACTGTGACCAAGGCAGCCAGTGTGCACGTCCACCGGCCGAAGGTGGAGTACTTCGATATCGCGGAACTGACCAATACCGATCCGAAGGGGTTCATCCGCACGGTCGAGCGCTATCACCTCGAACCGTGGGGCCTGTACATGGCCCGCAGCGCCGACCACCCCCAGTTCCACTACCTCGAATCCTGGCTGCTGCCCGCGCTCGGTATACGTGCGACGGTGTTCCACTTCCATCCCGCACATATGCGCGACCAGGACTATTACATCGATATCGGAGAGTTCGGCGAGTTCGAACCGAAACGCTGGCGATCGGTCGACCACTATCTGGATCTGGTGGTCCGGACGGGCCGCGAAACCCAACTGCTGGACGTCGACGAACTCCTGGCAGCCCACGCAACCCACCTGATCGACGCGGCTATCGCCGAGCAGGCCGTGGCGACTGCCACCCGCGCCATCGACGGTATCGCAGCCCACGGTCATGACTTCCTGGCCTGGACTGCGTCCCTGGACATGCCGCTCACCTGGATGTGACGCTCCCTTTCCGGCACCGGCCGATAAGCCGAGGTGTCCGCGAGAACGGCCGCCCGGCGGTTCCCGGACGGCGGGGGCTGGACGACGCCTCGTCACCGCGGTGCTCGGCACACCGGTCGGTCCATCACTCCGGTTGCTCTGGCTTCCGGTGGGCCAGCCGCCGGGACACTCCGGTCAGCCACGGCTCACACACCGCGGCGTAGGCCGCCCACGCCTCGTCGCCGCCGAGGCGCGCGGCTTCGTTCGCTGCCGTACGGATCACCTCGGTGTACTCGGCGCGGGCTTGCTCATCGGCGCGCAACCAGTCGCGAAATGCCATGGCGAACTCCTGGTCCGGGCTGCCCGCCACACTCAGCTGCACGAATGCGGGACGGCCGGGATCGGCGCTGCCGTGCCTCCGAGGCTCGGTGAGCCCCGCACCGGGCGCAGGTTCGTGGGCCGATGCCGAAAGCTCCGGGAATCCGGCACCGGCCAGAGCGTCCCGGATACCCTCGGCGCCGGCCCGGTCGGCGACCGTGATCTGTACCTCGAGCACATCCGGCGCGGGCAGATCCGGCACCGCGGTGGCGCCGATATGATCCACCCGGACGGCGGCCGCGCCCGCCGCAACCTGTAACCGCGCGATCAGCCGCTGGGCCTGCGCGGCCCACTCCGGCCTGGCTTCCACGATGCCGAACTCGGGTCGCACCGCGGTACCCGCGCGCATATTCGCTTCGAACGGCACCAGCCGCTGCTCCCACAGCCGCGCGACCTCGGCTTCGACCGCACCCTCGGCACCGTTGTTGTCCAGCAGCACATCGGCGGCGGCGTAACGCTGTTCGTCGGTGGCCTGCGCCGCGATCCGGGCGCGGGCGTCGGCCTCGTCCACGCCGCGGAATTCGACCAGACGCCGCAGCCGGGTTTCGGTGGCCGCGTCCACGACCAGCACCAAGTTCACAAACGGTGCCATATTGTTTTCCACCAGCAATGGAACATCCTGCACCACAATGGCATCCGGTGCGGCAGCGGCGAGCAACTCGGCGGTGCGCTGCCCCACCAGGGGGTGGGTGATGGAATTCAGGGTCGCGCGGGATTCGTCGTCGCGGAACGCCTTGGCAGCAAGCGCCGGCCGGTCGAGACTTCCGTCGGCAGCCAGGATATCCGCACCGAATGCCTCGACGAGGGCGGCCAGTCCGGGAGTTCCGGGGGCCACTACCTCCCGTGCGATCACGTCGGAGTCGATGATCACCGCCCCACGCTCGGCGAGTGCCCGCGCGACGGTCGATTTGCCCGCGCCCATACCTCCGGTGAGGCCGATTCGTAACATTGGCTCAGTTTCGCATCCGCGGCACGAACCGTGCCGAACAGGTCGTGCCCCGGCCGCTGCCCGACACGCCCGCGGGCGCCCGATCCGGAAATGTCCGGACCATGAGATTCACTCGGATAATCTGCGCTTGCCGCAATATCGATGGGAATTGCCTTTTTCCGATAGCACTTGTTACGACAAGCAAAGGAAAGAGTATGCGCACCAGAGAAAACCGTACAGGCCGCCACCGGCTGGGTTCGGCGGGTCGCGTGCATTGCATTATTATTCCGGCTGTCGCGAGATATCTGCGCGAACACCAGCGTTCGTGGTTCACCGTATTCACGGTTCCGGCGCAACACAGTTTCGCCGCCAAACGCCACCGCCCCTTCGTACCCCGGGTACGCATGCGCTGGGTTCCCGTGCCCGCCGGTTGATACCACCCCGGACAAACGGCCCGGCACCTGGTGCCGGGCCGTTTGTCGATAAGTGACCGCGGGAGTCGAACTACCGCTACGCACCCCGTCGATCGTTCACCATGGCACCGATAGCGAAGACCCCCGGTTCGCAGTGAACCGGGGGTCTTCGTTTGTCTCTTCGAGGCTACCCGAGGGCGCCTCAGGCGTTACCGGAGAGCTTCTCCCGCAGGGCCGCGAGCTGCGCATCGCTGGCCAGCGAACCACCCGACTCCGCGGGAGCGCTGGACTGCGCGCCGCTCTCGGAGGAGTAGTTCGACGAACCGCTGCCGTTGACGGCCTCGGCCGCGGCGTCGGCCGCCATTTTCTCCATCTGAGCGGTGTGCATCTTGTGCCGGCGCTCCGCCTCGGCGTAGCGGCCTTCCCACTCTTCGCGCTGCTTGTCGAAGCCCTCGAGCCATTCGTTGGTCTCGGGATCGAAGCCCTCGGGGAAGATGTAGTTGCCCTGCTCGTCGTAGCTGTCGGCCATGCCGTACTTCGACGGATCGAACTCGGAGCTGTAGTCCTCGTTGGCCTGCTTGAGGCTCAGCGAGATCCGGCGACGCTCCAGGTCGATATCGATGACCTTGACCATCGCGTCGTCGCCCACGACCACGACCTGGTCCGGGACCTCCACGTGGCGCTCGGCCAGCTCGGAGATGTGCACCAGGCCCTCGATGCCCTCCTCGACGCGGACGAACGCGCCGAACGGGACGAGCTTGGTGACCTTGCCCGGCACGATCTGGCCGATGGCGTGGGTGCGGGCGAACTGCCGCCACGGATCTTCCTGGGTGGCCTTCAGCGACAGCGAGACACGCTCGCGGTCCAGGTCGACATCGAGGACCTCGACGGTGACCTCGTTGCCCACCTCGACCACCTCGGACGGGTGATCGATGTGCTTCCAGGACAGCTCGGAGACGTGCACCAGACCGTCGACACCGCCGAGATCGACGAAGGCGCCGAAGTTGACGATGGAGGAGACCACACCCTTGCGGACCTGGCCCTTCTGCAGCTGGTGCAGGAATTCGCTGCGTACCTCGGACTGGGTCTGCTCCAGCCAGGCGCGCCGCGACAGAACCACGTTGTTGCGGTTCTTGTCCAGCTCGATGATCTTGGCCTCGATCTCCTTGCCGACGTACGGCTGTAGATCGCGGACGCGGCGCATCTCGACCAGCGATGCGGGCAGGAAGCCGCGCAGACCGATATCGAGAATCAGACCGCCCTTGACGACCTCGATCACGGTGCCGCGAACGGCCTCGTCCTTCTCCTTGAGCTCCTCGATCGTGCCCCAGGCGCGCTCGTACTGAGCCCGCTTCTTGGACAGGATCAGGCGACCCTCTTTGTCCTCCTTGGTGAGGACAAGAGCCTCCACCTCATCGCCCACGGAAACGACCTCGTTCGGGTCGACATCGTGCTTGATGGAGAGCTCGCGAGACGGGATGACGCCTTCGGTCTTGTAACCGATGTCGAGCAGGACCTCGTCGCGGTCGACTTTGACGATGGTTCCTTCGACGATATCGCCGTCGT
Organism: Nocardia speluncae NBRC 108251; assembly: GCF_001613245.1. GTDB lineage: Bacteria > Actinomycetota > Actinomycetes > Mycobacteriales > Mycobacteriaceae > Nocardia > Nocardia speluncae. The sequence continues at coordinate 103,257 of NZ_BDBZ01000003.1, forward strand.
TGAAGTACTTGATCGTGGCGTCGATGGCGGCGAGGAAATCCTCGGCGGAGCCGATATCGTTGACGGCTACCTGCGGCGAGGTGACGGTGGTGGGCATGTGGCGGTTTGCTCCGGACGGATTGTGATCGGTTGCGGACATTGAGACTTTCGGTACGCTGCGATACACCCAGCTGCTCCGGGTGTGATCACTTGCGGGTTCAGCGTACGCGACCCGTATCCGGCCGGGCAAACGACCCCCCGCTGCGGATCTATAAGCTTCGCGTCGTGTCCGACGACCTTGCTCGAGATCGCCACGCTCAGGCCAACGCACTACTGGGAACCACGGGTGCCGCACGCTCACGAGTCGATTCGAGAGAAAGTGAACGAGCGAGCCGGCGCTGGTGGGATGCCGACGCCGGCCAGTACCACGATACCCATGGAGAGTTCCTGGGCACCGCTAGTCCGGGGGGTGAGTTCGTGTGGTGCCCGGAGGGCCTGCACGAGGGCGATATGCGGCTGCTCGGCGAGATCGCCGGGAAGCGGATCCTCGAACTCGGCTGCGGTTCGGCACCGTGCGCACGCTGGCTTGCCGGCCAGGGCGCCCATCCGGTCGGCCTGGATCTATCGATGGGGATGTTGTCGCGGGGGCTTGCCGCCATGGAGCAGGGCGGCCCCGGGGTCCCGCTGATCCAGGCGGGTGCAGAGGATTTGCCGTTCGCGGACGAATGCTTCGATCTGGCGTGTTCGGCCTTCGGTGCCGTGCCGTTCGTCGCCGATTCCGCGCGGGTCATGCGCGAGGTCGCCCGGGTGCTGCGGCCCGGCGGCCGCTGGGTTTTCGCGGTGAACCATCCGATGCGCTGGATCTTCCGCGACGACCCGGGACCGGACGGCCTCGAGGCCGTACTCCCGTATTTCGACCGCACCCCGTACACCGAATTCGACGGCGACGGCCGCTGCACCTATGTGGAGCACCATCGGACAATCGGCGATCGCGTCCGGGAAATCGTGGGCGCGGGATTGGTGCTCGACGATATCGTCGAGCCCGATTGGCCGGAATGGCTCGACCGGGAATGGGGGCAGTGGAGCCCGTTGCGGGGACAACTATTCCCGGGTACGGCCATATTCGTCAGTCATAAACCGGAATAGCCGGCCGGCCGCACAGAAAAGCATCCCCCGGGCCGCGGTGACCGCGGACCCGGAGGATGGGAGGAACTGTTCAGGAGTCGTCGCTGCGGGAAGCCCGCGGTGAACGGCCGGCCTGGTCGAGAGCGCGCCGGAGCGCGAACTCGATCTGCGCGTTGACGCTGCGCAGATCGTCGGCCGCCCATTTCGCCACCGCGTCGTATACCGCCGGGTCGAGCCGGAGCAGGACCTTCTTGCGTTCGGCCATCAGCTGTACAGCGATCCCGAATTGACCACGGGCTGCACCGGCCGGTCCCCGCACAGCACCACCAGCAGGTTCGACACCATGGTGGCCTTACGCTCCTCGTCCAGCTCGACCATTCCCTCGGCGGTGAGACGTTCCAGTGCCAGCCCGACCATGCCCACCGCACCCTCCACGATCCGGGTACGCGCGGCGACCACCTGGTTCGCCTGCTGGCGAACCAGCATCGCCTGCGCAATCTCGGGCGCGTAGGCGAGGTGGGTGATCCGCGCCTCGATGACCTCGATGCCGGCGGTTCCGGTGCGATCACGTAGTTCGACGGTGAGCTCCTCGGCGACCTCGGCACCGTCGCGCAGGCTGGTGCGGTCGTCGTCGTGGGCGTCGTAGGGATGAGTGGTGGCCAGATGCCGGACCGCGGCCTCGGACTGCGTCTCCACATATTCTTCGTAGTCGTCCACGGCGAACGCGGCCTTGAAGCTGTCGACCACCTTGTAGACCACCACCGCGGCGATCTCCACCGGGTTACCGTCGGCGTCGTTGACTTTCAACTTCTGCGTTTCGAAGTTGCGGACCCGCAGGGAGATACTGCGCCGGTCGGTCAGCGGGAGGACCGAGAAGAAACCGGGATCGCTCACCGACCCGATATAGCGGCCGAAGAACTGGACGACCTTGGCCTCGTTGGGGTTCACCACTGTCAGCCCGGTGATCCCGAGAAATAGCAGTACAGCGACCACGCAGGCGATGATCGCCCCGGCCAGCGCGGCGGCGTTCTGGTTCTGCCCGAAGGCGATGAAACCGGCCACTGCCACGGCCGCCAGCGCGATCGTGAGAACCAGCCAGATCAGCAACACCACGAACCCGTTGACCCGTGCGGCGTCCCGGAACTTCATGACATCCTCCCTCTATCAAAGTGATATCACTAAGATAGCAACAAGCCATCCGATCGACAAGCAAGCGGCGCGCGGGACCGGTACCCGAGAACCGGCACAACACCGGATCGACCACTCGCCCGAACCTCGACACCACCACCTGGCGCGTCGACAGCGGGGCGCTTTCGCCGGCGCGGGACGGCACCACCCCGGCGGGCCGACACCCACCGGCCGGTCCGAGCCCGGATGACGCATTCCTGCGACGATGGCCGCATGGACGGGACGGTATCGGGGCAGCGGCTGCGACTGGGCCTCGTCTACGGCGACGGCATCGGACCGGAAGTGGTGGGTTCGGCGCGGCAGGTGGCGAACGAGGCGCTGGCGGCCGCCGGATGCCCCGCCACGGAATGGGTCACGCTGCCGATGGGCCGGCGGGCGATCGACGAATTCGGCACGGCGCTACCGGAATCCACTCTCGAAGGCTTGGCCGACACCGACGGATGGATCCTCGGACCGCACGACAACGCGTCCTATCCCCCGCAGCACCGCATCGCCCCGGGCGGCGCGATCCGCCGCCATTTCGGCCTGTACGCCAATATCCGTCCGGCGCAGGCGTTTCCCGGAATTCGTGCGGTCACGCCGGATATCGATCTGGTGATCGTGCGGGAGAACAGCGAAGGGTTCTACGCAGACCGGAACATGGCCGTAGGGTCCGGCGAGTTCTGTCCCACCCCGGATATCGCGCTGTCGGTCGGCCTCGTGACCCGCACGGCGAGCGAGCGGATCGCGCATGAGGCATTCCGGCTCGCCGCCACCCGGCGTGGCCGGGTGACAATCGTGCACAAGGCGAATGTGCTGCCGCTGACGATGGGCCTGTTCCGGGATTCCTGTTACACGGTGGCGGGCGAGTACCCCGGGGTCACGGTGGACGACGAACACGTCGACGCGACGGCCGCCCATCTGGTCCGCGCCCCCGGCGATTACGACGTCATCGTCACCGAGAACCTGTTCGGCGATATCCTCTCCGACCTCGCCGCCCAGCTGGGCGGATCGCTGGGTACGGCGGCCTCGCTGAACTGCTCGGGCACTCGCGCAATGGCGCAGGCGGTCCACGGCGCGGCACCGGAGCTGGCGGGCCGCAACCGGGCGAACCCGGTAGCCCTGCACCGCTCCACGGCCATGCTCCTGCGCTGGCTCGCGCAACGCCGCGAACAATCGTGCCTGGCGTACGCGGCGGACCGGATAGATCGCGCGGTGGCCGCGACATTCGCCGCCGGTATCGCCACCGCCGATCTCGGCGGACTGGCCTCCACCGCCGAATTCACCGAACAGGTCACCGCACGCATCCATCGCCGCTGACTGTGAACTCATCCCGGAAGCGCTGACGTGCCGTGCCACGAATGTCAAAATGGCTCGACGGCCCACTCGAGCGGCCGGACCGATGACCGCACAACGATTGCGCCTACCACCATGCTTCACCAGAACCCGGCACCGACCTCGGTCGCGATCTACGAATTGGTGGGCAGCCGGTACCAGCGGGTCGCGGAATTCCATCTCACCTGCGCGGATTCCGTGGAATTGACCCTCAGCAGACCGGACGGATGCCCGATGGCGCGACGCTGGTTCCGGCAGGGCATCCGGGTCCCCGGCACCGCGGAACCGGTGTCGGCAGACGACGGTCGCGCATTCATGCGCGCCCTGCTGTCGCCGCGCAGGCTGAGCTATTGCCGGATCGTCGACGAGAGCCCGCACAGGGTCGAGTCCGGTGACCCCGGCAACCCCGGAGCCGCAGAGAACGCACTACCGTGAATCCACTGAGCCCGTGGACCGGGGTCATCGACGACACTCTGCTGCGCTTGACCAATGTCGCCGGGGTTGTGGGGCGGTACCGGGCCGGACTCGTGCGCAACTACGGTGGCACCCTCGACCAGGTCGCCTACGACCTCACCACCGCCGATCGCGATTTCGTGCTCCCGTTCGAATGGCGCTCCGAAGCGCGCGCCGACGCGCTCGGCGCGGTGCCGCCCACCGGTCGTTTCCCGCCGTATTCACCGAGCCCGGCCGAGCAGTACCTGTCCACACGCCGTCTGGTGATCGACGAGGAGCTCTCGAATACCCTGCCCTCCAGCGCCAACGGCGTATTCATCGCACGCGACGACGACGGTCTCTTCTATGTCTACAAACCCGGCGACATGGAAATGTACGGCGGTTTGAACTGGATTCCACACGTCCCCGGGCAATTGGCTCGGCGGGAAGTCGCCGGATACCGCATATTCGACGCTCTCGGGGCAGGCGCGCGCGTACCGCCCACGGCGCTGGTCACCGGGCCGCACGGCCCGGGTATGGCTCAGCTCTTCGTACCTTTGAAGGCGAGCAAGAACTGGCACGAATACCCGAAGGTCCACCAGCAGCAAACTGCGGTAGGACATTTCGTACTGGGCAATCTGGACGAGAACGAGGCAAACATCCGGCCCGAATACGACGGGCGCAACGAAGAACACGACGCCGACGACAATATGGTGGTCTTCGATCTCGGCCACTCCATACCGGAGACAGCCGATCCGCGCCGCGGCGGCGAGGACTTT
>NZ_BDBZ01000004.1 GCF_001613245.1 Nocardia speluncae NBRC 108251
CCGCTGGGCCGGCGAGGAACTGGAACAGAACGTCCTGGGTCCCGTGAGTGCTGCCACGCGCGACCGCCTGGGCAGCCCCCTGGAAGATCTCGAGCTCAGCGACAGCAGTATCGACGGCGTCCTCGACCGGCTGGCCTACGTGCAGAGCACCGGCACTGTCGCCGCTGAGTGGCCGGTGCGCTGACCGCCCGGCGCTGCCCTCACAACAGGCGGGAGAGGAACTCCTTCGTGCGATCGTGGCGCGGCGCGGCCAGCAGGTCCGCGGGTGCCCCGGCCTCGACCACCACCCCCTGGTCCATGAACACCAGCTGATCGCCGACCTCCCGTGCGAAACCCATCTCGTGGGTGACGACCACCATGGTCATTCCGGAATCGGCCAGTTCCCGCATCACCGTCAGTACTTCGCCGACCAGTTCGGGGTCCAGAGCGGAGGTGGGCTCGTCGAAGAGCATGAGTTTCGGGTCCATCGCCAACGCCCGGGCGATCGCGACCCGCTGTTGCTGCCCGCCGGACAACTGCGCGGGGTAGGCATTCGCCTTGTCCGCCAACCCGACTCGGTCCAGCAGTTCCTTCGCCCGGGCGGTCGCCGTGGCCTTGCGAACCTTCTTCACCTGCATCGGTGCCTCGATGACATTGCCCAGGGCGGTCCGGTGCGGGAACAGGTTGAAATGCTGGAAGACCATCCCGATCTCCCGGCGCTGCCGCGCGGCGTCGCGGGGGTGCAGTTCGTAGAGCCGCCCGGCTTTCTCTCGGTAGCCGACGAGTTCTCCGGCCACATACAACCGCCCCGCGCTCACCTGTTCGAGATGGTTGATACAGCGCAGGAACGTGGATTTTCCCGACCCGGAGGGGCCGATGAGGCACAGCACCTCACCGCGGTGGACCTCCAGCGATATCCCGTTGAGTACGCGCAGCGCACCGAAGTTCTTGTGTACCCGGTCGGCGCGGACCATCGGCCCGGTACTGGTCGCGGTCATTTCGCCCGTGCCTCCCCGTGCGCGTCGGCCAGTTCCCGGAGCTGTTTGGCCGTCAGTTTCCGCGATATCCCGCGTGAATAGTATTTCTCCAGGTAGTACTGGCCGACCATCAGCACGCTGGTGATCGCCAGATACCAGGTCGCGGTGACCAGTAGCAGCGGGATGGGCAGGAAGTTCACGCCGTATATATCGCGGGCCCGCCCGAACAGATCTGTGCTGAGCGGGATGGCGGTGACCAGGGCGGTGGTCTTCAGCATGCTGATGAGTTCGTTGCCGGTCGGCGGGATGATCACCCGCATGGCCTGCGGCAGTACCGTCCGGCGCATGGTCTGTGACCAGGACATTCCCAGCGCCGTGGAGGCTTCCCGCTGCCCCTCCCCCACGGAATTGATACCGGCCCGGACGATCTCGGCCATATATGCCGCCTCGTTGAGCCCCAGCCCGATCACCGCGAACGCGAACGCCGCCTGCAGGCTCTGCACATCGAGCTCGAGCAGGCGCGGCCCGAACGGCACACCGAGCGCGACGTGCTGGTACAGCGACGGCACCAGGCCCCAGAGCACCAGCTGCACATACACCGGGGTACCGCGGAAGATCCACAGGTACACCCAGGCGGTGGCACGCAGCACCGGGTTCGGCGACAGCCGCATCACGGCGAGCGTTGTGCCGAGCGCCACGGCGATCACCATCGCCAGCACGGTCAGTTCCAGGGTGACCACGGCACCGGCCGCGATCCGGTTATCCCGCAGGTACTGCCAGTACACGTCCCAGCGATAGGCGGGATTGGTTGCCGCGCCGTAGACGAAAAGGCCCACCAGGACCAGGATCAGGACCGCCGCGAGCCACCTGCCCGGGCGCCGCAGCGGGACTGCCTTGATCGGTTCGGGTTCGTGCTCGTCACGGGTCGCATCCGGGTCGGCGGTCATGGCCTCAGCTCCTCGCGCCGTTGATCACGGCGGTGCCCAGCGCACCGTCCTGCACACCCCAGTTCTCGGTGATCCGCCGGTACTGCCCGCTGTCGATCAGATGCTGCGCCGCATCCCGCAGTACCGGCGCGAGCGGGGACCCCTTGGCCACCGCCCATCCGTACGGTGCGGCGTCGAATACCGGACCCGCCGGTTCGATCTTCCCGTCGGTCCGTTCGATGGCGTACGCGGTCACCGGGGAATCCGCGGACATGGCGTCGACCTGGCCCAGGACCAGGGCGTTGGTGACCGCGCTCTGCTCGTCGAACGCATCGATGATGATCGGATCCTTCCCGGCGGCGACACATGCTTCGCTCTTGGCCGGGACCTCCTCGATATGCTCCACGGTCGTGGCCTGGACCGCCACACGTTTACCGCAGGCGTTCTCCGGATCGATATCGTCGCCCGTGCGCTGCGCCCACTGCACACCGGCGCTGAAGTAGGTGACCAAATCGACCTGCTGCTCCCGGTCAAGGGTATCGGTGATCGACGACATCCCGAGGTCATAGGTCCCGGACTGGACGGCGGGGATGATCTTCTCGAACGCCGATTCGGTGTAACGGGCACGGATTCCCAGCACCGCAGTCACCGCATCCATCAGGTCGATATCGAAGCCGACGATCTCACCGTGCCGGTCGCGGTACTCGTTCGGCTGATACGGCACGTTGACCCCGACCACCATCTCCCCCGCCGCGGCGATATCGGGTGGAACACGGGCCGCGAGTTCCGGCACCGGCTGCACCGTGATCTTCGGAGGGACGGGCCCGGTGTCCTCGATATTGGTCACGCACCCGGGCGTCAGCAGCACACCGGCGATCACGCACACCATCCACCGGATCCGGGAACCGGATCGATCAGCCACCGTCACACCACCTGCCGTCGCAAGGAATCGGGCCCGCAGTCCGCCTCGGTGCACGCTTCCGGCACTTCCACTCGAGGACGTTGTCAGCACAGTAGGCGAACCACGGGTAGAACACGGCCGTAGTAACCGAGATTTGACCCCGGGCGCAGCACGAGCCCGGCCGATCCGCCGGAAATCCGTGGGGCGAACGGCTACCGTCTGCAGATCATGGTGCAGTCGGTGGAATTACTGCTCGACGAGGCGTCCGAGCAGCGGATCCGGCGACAGTGGGAACTGCTCGCCGAAGCGGGCCTGCCCGGTCTGGGGCGCGGAGGCCGCGCCGGCGACACCGATAGTCACCGGCCACATATCACCGTGGCGGTGACCCGGCAGATCTGGCCGCGGATCGAAACCGACCTGGACCGTTTACCTTTCCGGCCGTTTCCGATCCGGCTCGGCGGTGTCCTGGTGTTCGGCGCACGACGGCCCATCCTGGTGCGCGCAGTGGTGCCGTCGGACCAACTACTGGCCTGGCATCGGCGGGTGTATCAGATCGTGGCACCGTGCCCGGATGTGCCGGCGAACCTGCATCCGAACCAGTGGACTCCGCATATCACGCTGGCCCGGCGGGTGCTGCCGCAACGGATCGGGGAGGCCGTGAGCGCGGTGGCCGCGGACAAGGACACGGCGGCGACCGTGGTAGGTCTGCGGCGCTGGGACGGGGACCGCCGCCAGGCCTGGCCGATCGCCGAACACGGCTGACCGAACGCCCGCGCAAGCCGATATGTGACAACGTAGGGTGGGGCCCGGTGGCGTACGACACCGCCGTGGAACAACCGCGGCCGGGTCCGGCGTTGCAGCCTGTATACCGACCACGAGAGGACGTCATGGCCACCCAGACATTGACGCAACAGAACTTCGATGAGGTAGTCACCAGCAACGACGTGGTACTCGTCGATTTCTGGGCTTCCTGGTGCGGACCGTGCCGCAGTTTCGCACCCACCTACGAGGCATCGGCGGACAAACATCCCGATGTCGTCCACGGCAAGGTCGATACCGAGGCCGAGCAGGGCCTGGCCGCGGCCGCCAATATCCAGTCCATCCCGACCATCATGGCCTTCCGCGAAGGCGTCCTGGTCTTCGCCCAGCCGGGTGCGCTGCCGCCCGCCGCGCTCGAGGATCTGGTCTCCCAGGTGCAATCGCTCGACATGGACGAGGTTCGTCAGCAACTCGCCGAGCAGCAAGCAGCCAACGGCGAAGTGTCCGAATAGAATCGGCGAACGACGGCGGGCTCCACACTTTCCGGGGATGGTGTGGAGCCCACCGTCGTGCCGTATTCGGCGCCGAATCCGCCCCGGCGCCGAATCAGCGCTGAGCGACCAAACGGTTCACGCTGGCGATCATGGCGCGCACCGAGGATTGCGCACCGTCTACCGCGAGGGCCACGCCCCAGCCGCGCCGGCCGTCGAATTCGCATTGCACGAAGGTGGCGGTTCCGGCGGCGGTCCGGCGCTGATGGAAACGCAGGATCTCCACGGGGTATCCCGCCTCGTAGAGGGCGGAGGTCATAGCCGCGATCGGGCTGCCGGCGGCCACCACCGAACGAGACCACCCCGGGAATTCGAGGGTGGCGGTGAACGCGCCGCCGCGGGCACCGGTGGACGACCAGCCCGCAAGGCGGATCGGGCCGGCACATTCGCCGAAACGTTCGTTGAATTGGGCCACGCTCAACTCCGCGCATTCGGTGCGCAGGCTACGCGGAGCGGCAGTGGTCAGGGCGTTGTTGTCCAGCGTCGGTGTGGTCATGAGCACGTAGGTCTTCCCAGAGAAGGTCGGCAGGTTGGGGGACCAGCAAAATCGAGAAAAGGGGGCCCGCAGCGAGGGGGCCGGTCCGAATCAGACCCCGCTACGGCGGGTTACTACTACGGCAAGAACCCGCCCGGCCGGCTTGGCGATGCGCGCAAGAAGCACCGCGCCCTCGCGGTCCGCGAGAATCGGCGCGGCACGTAGGCCGTCGGCGTGGATTTGCACGGTGTCGAGGATAAAGACTCACCTGGCGGATAGCAACCATATACACGCCGCGGTTTGCCCTACTCCGCAGTAGTGTTTTCGCTGGTCACCGGCACGTAACCGCGCGTTCGCCGGAGACGGCAGTGACGAACCGGACTCCAGCGACCGGGCCGGCCGCCTGTCGACCGGCCCCCTACGGGTCCGGGGGGACAGCTCACAGGTACAGCAGGAACCACAGCAGGGCGGCGTAGAACAGGCCGAGAGCGGCGCCCATCGCGGCGCCGCGATGGGCGCAGCGAAAAGCAGTGATAGGGGTGAGTGGATACGGGCGATTGCCGCGATAGCCGACCCGCACCGTCACTTCTGCCTCGAGCCGGTACGTACCCGGCACCGCATACCGCCGCCGTTGCCAGTCCGCACCCTGGTATTCGAGTACTGTGCGCCGCCGCCACGGCCGGCACGGGCATACCTCGGGATCATGTTCGGATACGCAACTGTGGGCAATCGCGAGGGCCGGGCGCCGGCCTGTGTAGGCCGGCCCGCCCCAAGTGCGCAACGCCTCGTTCAGCGGTACCAGAATGTGGTGATACGCGAGTCCGAAGACCGCGCCGGCGACCGTTGTCGCGGCGGGGCCGGCGAGCATCGGGATGATCGAGTCGAGCATTGCTGTCAGCCTTGTGTTCACCGGCGCGGCGTGCGCCCGGCGCTCGCGAGAGTCAGTGCGCGGCGGCGTCCCAGCTGCGCCCGACGCCGACCGAAACACTCAGCGGCACAGACAATTCGATCGCCGAGGACATCTTCTCGCGGACCAGCTCCTGCAATTGTTCCTGCTCACCCGGTGCCACCTCGAAGACGAGTTCGTCGTGGATTTGCAGCAGCATACGGGACCGCAGGCCCGAGTCGGCGAGCGCGCGGTGCACGTTGATCATGGCGACCTTGATGATATCGGCGGCCGTGCCCTGGATGGGGGCGTTGAGCGCCATCCGTTCCGCGGACTCGCGGCGCTGCCGGTTGCTGTGATCGAGGTCGGGCAGGTAGCGGCGGCGGCCGAACAGGGTCTGGGTGTAGCCGACCTTGCGAGCCTGTTCGACCACGGCCTGCAGATAATCGCGGATCCCACCGAACCGGGCGAAGTAGACATCCATCTGCTCCTTCGCCTCCTGCGTGCTGATCTTGAGCTGGGCGGACAGCCCGTAGGAGCTCAAGCCGTACGCCAGCCCGTAGGACATGGCCTTGATCCGGCGGCGAAGCTCCGGCGACACCTCGGAAATCGGGATATCGAAGGCCTTCGAGGCGACGAAGCTGTGCAGATCCTCGCCGGAATTGAAGGCCTCGATGAGCCCCTCGTCACCGGACAGATGCGCCATGATGCGCATTTCGATCTGGCTGTAGTCGGCGGTCATCAGCGATTCGTAGCCGTCGCCGACCACGAACGTATCCCGGATCATCCGGCCGGTATCGGTGCGGATGGGGATGTTCTGCAGATTGGGTTCGGTGGACGACAACCGGCCGGTGGCGGCGATGGTCTGGTTGAAGGTGGTGTGGATCCGGCCGTCGTCCGCGACGGCTTTCAACAGGCCGTCGACGGTGACCTTGAGGCGGGTGGCGTCGCGGTGTGCGAGCAGATGCTGCAGGAAGGGGTGCTCGGTTTTCTCGTACAGGGATTCCAGCGCGTCCGCGTCGGTGGTGTAGCCGGTTTTGGTGCGTTTGGTCTTGGGCATATCGAGCTCGTCGAACAGCACCACCTGTAGCTGTTTCGGCGAGCCGAGGTTGATCTGCTTGCCGATCACGTCGTAGGCGGCGTTCGCGGCATCGGCGACCTGATCGGCGAACCGGCGTTGCAGCGCGGTGAGCTGGTCGTTGTCCACCGCGATTCCGGCGTCCTCCAGTTCGGCGAGCACCCCGAGCAGCGGCAGTTCCATCTCGTCCAGCAGCGGCCGGGATTCGATCTTGCCCAGCTCTTCGTCCAGGGCCCCGGCCAGATCGGCCACGGCGCGGGCACGCAGCATCTCCCCCTGGGCGAGTTCGGTATCGACGGCATCCTCGGCGTCCAGCAGCGAGAGCTGCGGCGCCGCCTCGGTTTCGGCGCGCAGTTCACGATGCAGATAGCGCAGCGACAGATCGTCGAGGTTGAAGCTGCGCTGACCCGGCCGGACCAGGTAGGCGGCCAGGGCTGTATCACTGGTGAGCCCCGCCAAGGTCCAACCACGACCCCGTAGCGCGTGCAGCGCGCTCTTGGCCTCGTGCAGAGCCTTACCCGGGCCGGGATCGGCCAGCCAGGCCCCGAGTGCCGTCTCGTCCTCGGGGGTGAGAGCGGTGACATCGATATAGGCGGACTCTTCGTCCGCGGCGGAAATCGCGAGAGCACGCACATCCCCGGCCGCCGGAGTGCCGCTACCGGCGATCGAAATACCGTGCCGTGCACCGACTCCGGCATGCTCGCCGAGCCAATCCGCGACACTGCCCGGCGTCAGCGTCTGCCCGCTGATCTCGAAACCGGATTCGGCTTCGACGGTGGGCGGGGCCAGGGTTTCGAACAGCCGGTCGCGCAGGACCCGGAATTCCAGATCGTCGAACAACTGATGGATCCGCTCCCGGTTCCAGGCGCCCTGGGCGAGCTGATCGGGCGTATAGGGCAGCGGTACATCGCGGACCATCTCGGTGAGCTGGCGGTTGAGCACCACACTGCTGAGATTGGCGCGCAGGGCGTCACCGACCTTGCCGCGTACCTCGTCCACCTTGTCGACCAGGGAATTCAGATCGCCGTACTCACGGATCCATTTGGCCGCGGTTTTCTCCCCCACTCCGGGGATTCCGGGCAGGTTGTCACTCGGGTCGCCGCGCAGGGCCGCGTAGTCCGGGTACTGCGCCGGGCTCAGACCATATTTCTTCTCCACCTCTTCCGGGGTGAACCGGGTGAGTTCGGAGACGCCCTTGCGCGGATAGAGAACAGTGACGTTCTCGTCGACCAACTGGAGGGAATCGCGGTCGCCGGTGACGATGAGCACCCGGTAACCCTGCGGTACCGCCTGGGTGGTGAGGGTAGCGATGAGATCGTCGGCCTCATAGCCCTCGATCGCCATCACCGGGATACCGAGGGCACCCAGCACCTCTTTGGTGAGCTCTACCTGGCCGCGGAATTCGTCCGGGGTCTTCACCCGATTCGCCTTGTACTCGGGGAACGCTTCCACGCGGAAGGTCTGCCGGGAAACATCGAAAGCGGCGGCGACATGGGTGGGTTTCTCGTCCCGCAGCAGGTTGATGAGCATCGCGGTGAATCCGTACACCGCATTGGTGGTCTGGCCGGTGACGGTCTGGAAGTTCTCCGCCGGCAGCGCGTAGAACGCGCGGTAGGCCAGTGAGTGTCCGTCCAGTAGCAGCAGCGTGGGCCGGGTTTCCGGCGATCCGGAAGTATCGGCGGTGGCGGGGAGGCTCGGCTGCGCAGTGGTCGGTGGGGTCACACCCGCAGAGTCTAGGGACTACCCCCGACACCGGGCCCAGTGAGTGTGACCATCGAGTTTCTCGACCGCATATTCGCCGACCGGACGACCGGCGGGCGCCCCTATCAGCCGACACCGAGATATGCCGCCTGGACAGCAGGATCGTCCAGCAGTTCGCGACCGGGCCCGGATTTGGTGACCACACCGGTCTCCAGGATGTAGCCGCGATCACTGCGGGCCAGTGCCTGCCGCGCGTTCTGTTCCACCAGCAGCACGGTGGTGCCGGTGGCATTGATCTCGGCGATGATCCGGAAGATCTGCTGGATCACCATCGGCGCGAGCCCCATGGACGGTTCGTCCAGCAGCAGCAGCCGCGGCCGCGCCATCAGCGCACGTCCGATGGCCACCATCTGCTGTTCGCCGCCCGACAGGGTGCCACCCACCTGTTTCTCCCGCTCCCGCAGCCGCGGGAACAGTTCGAAAACCCGGTCCAGGGCAGCGTCATGATCGCCCTTGTTCCGGAAGGGCCGGGCGTAGCACCCCATTTCGAGGTTCTCCCGCACCGTCATCCCGGGGAACACCCCGCGGCCCTCCGGTGCCTGTACCAGCCCGGCCAGGACCCGCCGGTGCGCCTGTACGCGGCTGATATCGCTGCCCTCGAACACGATGCGGCCGCGGGTCAGTGGGAGCAGGCCGGAGAGCGCGCGCATGGTGGTCGTCTTCCCGGCGCCGTTGGCACCGAGCAGCGTCACCAGCTCCCCCTCGGCCACCTGTAGTGAAATACCGTGCAGCGCCTCGATTCTGCCGTAGCCGACGACGATATCCTCGACCTCGAGGAGCGGTTCGCCGCCGGGTGTCCCGCTCTCGGATGCGGCCATCACCGATCCTCCGATTCCTTACCGGCACCGGTGGCCGGATCGTGTTCCGCGCGCAGCGCCACGGTGGAAACCGAGACGTCCTCGGCGGTCAGTTCGTCGTCGGGCACCCCGAGATACGCCGCGATCACCGCAGGATCGGTCCGGATATCGGCGGGCAGGCCGTCGGCGATCTTGCGGCCGAATTCCAGCACCACGATCCGGTCTGTCACGCCCATGACCAGCCGCATATCGTGTTCGATCAGCAATACCGTGAATCCGTCGTCGCGGATCTTGCGGATCAGATCCATGAGCGCGGATTTCTCGCTCGGATTGAATCCGGCGGCCGGTTCGTCCAGGCACAACAGTTTCGGCTCGGTGGCCAGCGCCCGGGCGATCTCCAACCGGCGCTGATCGCCGTAGGAGAGATTGCGGGCCTTCTCCACCGCGCGGGGGGCGATACCGACGAATTCCAGGAGGGCCATCCCCCGGGCGATCGCATCGTGTTCCTCGCTCCGGTGCCGTGCACTCCGCAGAATCGCCCCCGGCACGGAGGTACGGTGGCGGGCGTCGGTTCCCACCACCACGTTCTCCAGGGCGGTCATCTCGCCGAACAGGCGCACGTTCTGGAAGGTCCGCGCGATACCGAGCCGGGTGATCGCGTGCCGTTTGGTCTTGGTGAGCGGTTTCCCGTCGAAGAACACCGTCCCCGCGCTCGGCCGGTACACCCCGGTGATGGCGTTGAAACAGGTGGTCTTCCCCGCACCGTTCGGCCCGATCAGTCCCAGGATCTCACCGCGGCGGATATCGAAATCCACCGAATCCAGGGCGATGAGGCCACCGAACCGCACCGTGAGGCCCTCTGTGCGCAGCAGCGGCGCGCCGACCTCGGTCCGGATCTCCCGGTGCGCGGCCACGGCCTCGGCGACCGCGGCGTCGTCGGCGAGCGCCGGATCGACCGCGATCACGTCCACCTCCCCCGCTGATTCGGTGCGAGGTTCGGCGGTATAGCCCGCGGCCATATCTTCGTTGTCGAACAGGGCATCGCCCGGGTTCGGTCCGGTCACGAGGTCACCTCCACGGTCTCCGGCGCCGGGCGGCGAACCGCCCGCACAATCTGCCGGCCGAAAGCGAGCAGCTTCTGGCGGACCGGGAACAAGCCCTGAGGGCGCAGGATCATCATCACCACCAGTGCAATACCGAAATACAGATACTTCAGGTCGCCGAGGCGCTGCTCCCCGCCTTCGTCGAAGAGCAGCAGACTGCTCAGCAACAGCACCGCGTATACCGCCGCCACCACGCTCACCACGAGGTACACCCATCGTGACCAGCCCGCCGGCCCCCGGAACCGCCGGCCGGCCAGCAGCGCCGCGCAGACTACCGCGACGATCGCCAGCTGCACATAGGCGTCGGCCCGGGTCTCGACGATCGACACCGACATCAGCCGGTTCGGCAGGTACACCACGAGGAAGGCGCCAACGATGACACCGAGTTTATTGCCCTGACCGCCGATCACCACCGCGCACAGGAACAACATCGAGTTGATGATGTTGAACCCGGTGGGATTGATGAATTGCACCTGCCCGGCGAACAACGCCCCGGACAGACCGCCGATGGCGGCGCCGATCATGAACGCCCACAGTTTGAACTTGAAGGTGGGTACGCCCATGATCTCGGCGGCGTCCTCGTCCTCGCGGATCGCCACCCACGCCCGGCCCACCCGGCTCCGCTCCAGGTTGCCCACCACGAGCAGCACCACGACCACCGCGAACATCCCGACCCAGTACCACCAGGTTCCGGAACTGGCGCGGTCGAGCAGATTCGAGCTCTCCGGTGCGCCGACATTCCCGGCGGAGAACACGCCGTTGGGGTGGGCCTCGGATTCACCGACCCGCGGATAGGCGATACCGGACAGGCCCAGGCTGCCGTTGGTGAGCTCGCCCAGATTGTCGGCGAGCAGGCGGACGATCTCACCGAAGCCGAGGGTCACGATGGCCAGATAGTCACCCCGCAGACGCAACGTGGGCGAACCGAGCAGCAGACCCGATACGGCGGTCACCATGATCGCCAGCGGCACACACGCCAGCCAGGCCCAATCGGAGTTCAGCCAGCCGTCGCCGGTCTGGTTCCACGGGCTGTTCGGGCTCGTCAGCAGGCCCACCGTGTACGCGCCGACGGCATAGAACCCGACATAACCGAGGTCCAGCAAACCGGCCTGTCCCACCACCACGTTCAGGCCGATGGCGATCAGCGCGTACATCGCGAACTGCGCCAGCACACCACCGAAACTGGTGCCGGGGGTGTCCAGCAGCGGCGGCGGGAACAGCGGAAGCAATGCGAGCAGCAACAGCGCCGGTATCCCGACCGCCCACTGCGCCGGCCTGCTGAGCCCGGTCCACCACGCCCGCAGTTCGTCGCCGAATCCGTGACCGTTCTTCTCGGTCGCCGCAATACTCATGTGCGCGCCCTTCCGAGACTTTCTCCCAGAATGCCGGTCGGCCGGAAGAACAGCACCAGCACGAGCACCAGGAAGGCCACCACATCGCGCCACTCGGTGCCGAACAGCATCTGCCCGTAGTTCTCCACCAGGCCGAGCAGAAGGCCGCCGAGCACTGCGCCACGCACATTGCCGATACCGCCCAGCACGGCGGCGGCGAAAGCCTTGATACCCAGGATGAATCCGCCGTTGAAGATCACGGCATGCGGAATCTTCATCACATACAGCATGGCGGCGGCGCCGGCCAGCAGGCCGCCGATGAGGAACGTGAGCATGATGACCCGCTCCCGCGAAACACCCATCAGGGTCGCGGTATCGGGGTCCTGGGCCACCGCGCGGATTCCGCGGCCGAACCGGGTGCGGTTGATCAGCACCTCCGCCAGTAGCGCCAGCGACACCGCCGATACCACGATCACCAGGGTCACATTGGTGACCTCGGCCCCGGCGACGGTGAACTGGGTTTCGGGTTCGACCAGGGTGATCTGCTGCTGGGCATTGTTCCCGCCGAGCCCCGGCCACAGTTCCGGCAGCACGAAATGCACGAACTCCTGCAGTACGAACGACATACCGATCGCGGTGATCAGGAAGGTCAGTGGTTTGGCGCCGCGGCGCCGCAGCGGCCGGTAAGCCACCCGTTCCAACCCGACCGCGGCCGCCCCGGACACCGCCATACCGATGAGCATGGCCACCCCGAGGTAGACGACCGTGAGCACGATGCCCTCGCTGTAGGCGTTACCGCTCGGCGCGAAACCCAGCAGCATCAGGCCCACGTACTGACCGAACATCCCGAGCATGAACACTTCGGAGTGGGCGAAGTTGATCAGCCGGAGTACCCCGTAGACCAGGGTGTAACCGACCGCGACCAGCGCGTATATCGCACCGTAGGACAGTCCGTCGACGGTGAGCCGCCAGAACTGGTCTACCACCCCCTCGTAGTTGAAATCGATCGATCCCTGCGCCCAGACCGCCATATCGGCCGCAACGGCTGCTGTCATCGGCTATCCGCCCTCATCCATCGGATCCGCACCGGAGCAGCGAGCGGTGCGCGCCCGGATCCTTCCCGGTCGCGTACCGCTCGCGTAGCGGTCAGCCGACCTCGTACACCCAGATCAACGCGGCGGACAGCTCGCCGTCCGCGTCCCACTCGTAGTGCCGGGCGAGGCCGTCACCGTCGTAGCCGCGGACGTATTCCAGCAGGCCGGGGCGGGTCGATTCACCGGCGTCGATACCGGTCGCGAGGATGGTGGCCAGATCGTAGGCCTCCACGGAGTACACCCCGGGCGCCTGACCGTGCAGTTCCTCGTAGGCGGTGGCGAACTCCGCCGGGGCCGGGCCACAGGGGCAGGACAGGACCGCACCGGTCGCCGAATCACCGGCCTGGCTCACGAACTGCGGATCGTTGGTGCCGTCGGCGGAGACGAACGTCGCCTCCACATTGCCGTCGCGCAGCTGCTGCACCAGTGGCGCCGCCTCGGCGTAATAGCCGGAGTAGAAGATGGCGTCGGGCCCTACGTTCGCGATCTTGGTGACGGTCGCCGAGAAATCCTTGTCACCCTTCTTGATACTGGCCGCGCACGCCGGATCGGCGGCCGCACCCAGCCCGGCGGTGATGCTCTTCGCCAGCCCGACACCATAATCGGTGTTGTCCTGGACCACGCAGACCTTCTTGTAGCCGGCGGTATCGACCAGGTACTTCGCCACCGACGGACCCTGTACATCGTCGTTGGCCAGACCACGGAAGAAGGTCTTCCATCCGTTCTGCGTCAGGCTCGCATTGGTGGCCGACGAGGACACCGCGACCAGACCGGCATCGCTGAGGATCTGCCCGGTGGCCTTGGTTTCGCCGGAGAATGCCGGGCCCACCACCCCGATGATCGACGGATCGTTGACGATCTGCGGAATCACCTGACTGGCCTTCTGCGGATCACCTTCGGTGTCGAACGGCTTCACCTGGACCTGGCACCCCGGATTGGCCTTGTTGTGCTGGTCGATCGCCAGCCGCACACCGTTGACGATGTTGATGCCGAGCGCCGCATCAGGGCCGGTCAGCGCACCGGCCATGGCGATCGACGTGGTGGGCGGACAGGTCGCTGTACCGTCGCCCGCCGGATCGGCCGCGGTAGCGGCGTCGGCGGCCGGGACTTCCTTGCCCGCAGAATCGATCTGCATCAGCGGCCCGATGGACGGCCCGCCGGTACCGGCCCCCTCCGGATCACTCGCGGATTTGTCCCCGCAACCTGTCAGAACCAATGCGGCCGCAGCGCCGACCGCCAGAATCACGCGTACTCTGCGGCTTCGCCGCGGCTTACCCGACCATGTCGAAAAGAACACGATCTACCCCTATATTCCTCATCAATCCCCGGCCGGGACCGGGGAAGCCGACTACGCCGACCTGTGAGAAACATAACTCCGGTATGTTGATCGCGCGTGACATTCGGGTCATCGCAATGATCTCGTCGCAGATTCTTGCCCGAGTATTGTTTCGAGCTGGTAAAACCGTCCCACTCGCCGGTAACGAACCGCCGGCGAGCGGGCCGCCTCACTGCGGCGTGAGATTCTCCAGGACGACCTCGGCCACCGCCTTCATCGTGGTGCGGCGATCCATCGCCGTGCGCTGAATCCATTTGAACGCCTGCGGTTCACTCAACCCCTGCGTCTGCATCAGCACCCCCTTGGCCCGCTCGACGAGCTTACGGGTCTCCAGCCGCTCCCCCAGGCCGGCGACCTCGCTCTCCAGCGCCGTGATCTCGTGGAACCGGCTCGCCGCCAACTCGATCGCCGGCACCAGATCCGATTTGGTGAACGGTTTCACGAGATAGGCCATGGCACCGGCGTCCCGCGCCCGCTCCACCAGATCCCGCTGACTGAACGCCGTCAGAATCACCACGGGCGCAACCCGTTTCGACGCAATCTCGGCCGCCGCATCGATCCCGTCGCGGCGCGGCATCTTCACGTCCATGATCACGAGATCGGGCCGGTGCTCCACCGCCAGATCGACGGCCTGCTGCCCGTCCCCGGCCTCCCCGACGACCTGGTAGCCCTCCTCGGTCAGCATCTCCACCAGATCCATCCGGATCAACGCCTCGTCCTCGGCGACAACCACACGTTTCGCCCCGGCGTCCGCACTAGTGCCCATAAACGACCCCTCTGGTTCCGATGCCTCTTCCCGATATCGCGGACAGCGGATCGACACCGATGCCCGGCCGTCGATCCGCCGTCACGCGATCGGGTGGTGTAGAGACTACCGTTCACCAGGAAGACGGTTGCATTTGCCCTGCTTACCGCCCCTACCGCTCCCGCACCCGACCCGCAATTCGGTGATCCGGCCGGCGCGGGCTATTATTTGCACCCGGTGCGCCGAGTTGGCGGAACTGGCAGACGCGACGGTCTCAAAAACCGTTGTCCGAAAGGACGTGTGGGTTCGAGTCCCACACTCGGCACCAAGGTCGGACGGTATTTCGCAGCGCTGCCCATCTCCCCCGACGTCAGGCAGTCCGCGCCCCGAGGTCCATTCCATTCGCCACCGCGTCCAGATCGTCCGGGGAGT
Organism: Nocardia speluncae NBRC 108251; assembly: GCF_001613245.1. Classification (GTDB taxonomy): domain Bacteria; phylum Actinomycetota; class Actinomycetes; order Mycobacteriales; family Mycobacteriaceae; genus Nocardia; species Nocardia speluncae. The sequence goes on from NZ_BDBZ01000004.1 coordinate 15,132, forward strand.
CGCACAGCAATGAGATCCAAACTCATGGCACTCGTCGCGACCGGCGCTTTCGCGCTCATGTCAGCGTGTTCCCTTCCCCCTTCTGATAAGTCCACGCGCCGGAGTCCATTCCGTCCGCCACCGCGTCCAGATCAAGAGGCACCGGCGCAGCGCACCACCACCGCCGCACGACCGCCCCGAGCGGCAGGGTCCACGCGCTCTACCCGTAGAGGCGCTGGTGCGGCGACTACGCGCGACGCCGCCCCCGCGCCGACCCGCCTCCGACGTAGACGCATCCTCGCCTTGCCCTGCGGATCGCAACCAATACTCGAGAAATCCGCAACATCAGCGTGATAAATCCGCAACTCTCCCTCGAGAAATCCGCAAAGTTTGCTTGATAAATCCGCAGAAGTACTTCGAAAAATCCGCAACTCACGCCTACCATGGCAGGTATGACAAGTGATCTGATCAGGCGGAACGCGACTCCTCTCGCACAGGAGACCCTCGCCGATACACCGATCACGGTCATCAGTGGCGCGCGCCAGGTCGGCAAGACCACCCTCATGCAGCAACTCGTCCGTGATCGTGACGCACGTGTGGTGAGTCTCGATGACACCATCGACCGCGAAGCCGCTGAAGCCGATCCTGATGGGTTCGCTGCGCAGTATCGGCAGGGACTTCTCGCAATCGATGAGATCCAGCGAGTCCCCGCGCTGCTCACCGCGTTGAAGGCGGCTGTCGACCGGGACCGCCGCCCCGGGCGATTCATCGTCACCGGATCCGCCGACCTACTGTCCCTGCGAGGCGCGCAGGAATCGCTCGCCGGACGCGCACAAACGATCCCGCTCGAGGGACTCAGCCGTGACGAGTTGTCCGGCCGGTCAGCTGATTTCGCTACCTTCGCATGGTCGCTGCCGACCACCGGCACCCCCGACGATCGATCCGACCTCACTCGCCGCGACTACTTGGAACTCGTCACCACACCCACATTCCCCGAGATCGTGGACCGCACCGCCCGGCAGCGCGACCGGTGGCTCTCCAACTACACGCAACGCGTGGTGTCGAAGGATTCGAGCGATATCACCGGCATTTACCACCCCGACCGGCTCGAACCACTACTCAACGTGATCGCCGCCCGCAACGCCGGCGAATTCGTCGCCGCTCGTATCGGCCGCGAACTCGATATCCCCGAACGATCTATCCCCACCTACCTGCGCGCGCTCGAATCAGTGTTCCTCGTACGGTCGGTTCCGGGATGGTCGAAGAATATCGCCTCCGGTGCCATATCAAGGCCGAAAGTCGCCATCACCGACACCGGACTCGCCGCCCACCTGACCGGCGTCGAAGTCGACGGCCTGGAACGGGAGATCTCGTCCACGCTGACCGGTGGCCTCGTCGAGGGCTTCGTCACCGGCGAACTCGCCAAGCAGAGCACGTGGTCGGCGAAGTCGACCCGGGTATCGCATTTCCGTGGCCGGGGCGGATACGAGGTCGACCTCATCCTCGAAGACCGCCGACGCGACATAGTCGGCATCGAGGTAAAAACGACCACCAGCCCCCGCAGTCCTGACTTCAACGGGCTCACTTTCCTCCGTGACCTCCTGGGCGACCGATTCATCACCGGGGTCGTACTCCATACGGGGACTGCCTCGCGCTCCTTCGGCGATCGACTCTGGGCGCTCCCGATCTCGACACTGTGGGATCACTGAGCCGTTGGCCTACTCATCCGGCGAGGTCACCGGACCGACTCTCGAGAGGTGAACCCCAGGCCCGGTCATGCACAACGGTAGTCGCGAAGTCGAGGTGGTTCAGAGTGGCAGATTGTGCATCAGCACATCGAACGTGGGGGCGTTCTCCCAGTTCGGGCGCAGCCAACCGACCCGGTACCAGCCCCATTTGCGATACCGCGCGTAGGCATGTTCGTTGTCCGGCTCCACCAGCAAGGTCGCGCGTTGCTCGGACCGGGCTCGCCGATATCGTCGCCGCCGACGGCACTCGGCTACCGTGAAAACAGTGCAGAGAAACAACGTGCTAAGCGGAGATGAATTCACCGTCCGGGTGGTGTGACATTGAGCGAACACCGGTTCTGTGCAGGTCGCGGGCGACTTACCGTAGCCGCATGCACATCCTGTTCGTCTGCAATGGCAATGTGTGCCGTTCGGTGATCGCCGAACGACTCACCCGTTCCATCGCGGTCGAATACCGGCTGGCCGGGGTCACTGCCGAGAGCGCCGGGACCCGCGCACTGGTGGGGTTTCCGGTGGAACCACGGGCTGCCGAGGCCATCACCGGTCTGGGTGGGGATCCGAGTGATTTCCGGGCCCGCAAACTCAAACCCGAGCATATCGATCGCGCGGATCTGATTCTCACCATGACCGAGAACATCCGGGACGAGATTGCCGAGATGACCGCGGCGGGGGCGCGGACGTTCACGCTGCTGGAGGCGCATCGGATCGCCCGGGTCACCGGGGCGCGCAGTGTGGCCGAACTGCATCGCAACCGGCACAACCTGTCGCTGGTCGGGCGGGAGAACATCAGCGATCCGGTGGGGCTTTCGGCGAAAGCGTATTGCGAGGCCGGGGACACGATCGCGGAGGCGCTGGTGCCGTTGCTGGTGGCGTTGGCACCCGTGCACACACCGGCCGGACGGCAGTGGGGGCGGCCGCCGCCGGTGGTGCAACCGGCCCGGTCGCAGGCGCGATTGTCACCGCTGGTCGCCGCCCAGCACAACGGCTGGTACGCGTGAAAGGCCGGTAAAAGACAACGATGATGACTCGGAGTCTGACTTTCCCGGCGACGGGCACTACACTCGCGGTCCGGAACACCGAGAATCCCATCCCGTGGCAGGTTCGACACACGACAGGAATCGCGCATGCCGAAACGCATTTCGGATGTTTCGCTTCATGTGTATGTGACACCGGAAACCCTGGACAGACTCGTCGAGTCCGTGCGCACCGATCTGGCCGAACACCTCGACGACGGTGAGGTCTGCGCATGGCGGTGCACGCTGCCCGTCGCCGAGGACGATTCGCGGCACCGGGAATTCGACAGCCGTTGGCGCGCCGGGAATCCCGGCGCAGAACCCTGCGGCCACGCAACATTCGAGATCGCGCTGAGCCTGGCCGGCGATCCGGCCGAACTGACCGACGGCTATATCGATGCGCTGGAGCATCGGCTGCTGCGGGGGCTGGACGAACTCGGCTCCGGGGCACCGTTCACGCTCAGCGCCGCACAACGCACCGATATCGATCTCGAGCCGCTCCTGGCCGAGCGGCTCTGAACCGCTCGGCCGCCGTCAGCGCCGTGCCGGGAAATGGCGGATAACGCCTTCCTGCACGGTGGTGGCCAGCAGATCGCCCGACCGGGAGTAGAAACGCCCGGTCGCCAGCCCCCGTGAGCCCGCGGCCACGGGGGATTCGGTGGCGTACAGCGCCCATTCGTCGAACCGGAACGGGCGGTGGAACCAGATCGAATGGTTCACCGTGGCGGCGACGATCCGGTCCAGCCCCCACGACAGGCCGTGGGTGGTGATGATCGAATCCAGCACTGTGGTGTCGGAGGAATAGCTCAGTGCGGCCACATGGAGCAGCGGATCGTCGGGCAGGGTGCCGTCGGCGCGCATCCATACGCGGTTGTGGTTCAGCTTTTCGCCGGTGCCCTTGAGGATCCAGGCCGGATCGTTGGTGTAGCGCATATCGATCGGGTGCGGAGCGTTGACGAACATCTCCAGCTTGTCCTCGAACCCGGCGAAACTCTCCTGGATCCGCGGCAGCGTCTCCGGATCCGGCACCTCCGGCCGTTCGTGCGCGTGCTCGAGCCCCTTACTCCATTCCTGGAAGGAGGCCAGCATGACGAACAGCTCCTGGCCGTCCTGGACCGCGGTGACGGTGCGGTTGGCGAACGCGCGCCCGTCGCGATGCCGTTCGACGTGGAAATCGATCGGCTTCTTCACATCCCCGCCACGCACGAAATGGGCGTTGAGCACATGGATCGGCCGCTCCCCGGCCGTGCGGCCGGCGGCGATCACCGCCTGGGAGACCAGCTGCCCGCCGAACGTGCGGCTGGCGACCTTCTCCGGATGGTGCCCGCGGAACACATCCTCGGACACCTCCTCCAGGTCCAGCAGCTCGAGCAGGGTGTCGAGATCGCGGTGCCGGTCGGTGACTGCCTCGTCGACCGGCGCGCTCACCGGGCGACTCCGGGTGTACTCGGCATCAGTGGTCCTCCTCGCCGATACGGTGCACGTGGATCAGGTTCGTGGACCCGACGGTACCCGGTGGGGAGCCCGCCACGATGACCACGAGGTCACCCTTGCGGTAGCGATTCATACTCAGCAGCGCCTGATCGACCTGCTGGATCATCGCGTCCGTGCTGTCGACGGTGGGCACGATGAAGGTTTCGGTGCCCCAGGTGAGTGCCAGCTGGCTGCGCACCTCCGGAAGGGGGGTGAACGCCAGTAGCGGTAGCGGCGTGTGCAGGCGGGCCAGCCGGCGCACCGTATCGCCGGACTGGGTGAACGCCACCAGCGCCTTGGCGTTGAGCCGTTCCCCGATATCGCGGGCGGCGTAGGAGATGACACCGCGTTTGGTGCGCGGTGTATGCGTCAGAGGCGGCACGTTGGTGGATTCGGTTTCCACCGCGTGCACGATGCGCGCCATGGTGCGCACGGTATCGATCGGATACTTGCCGACCGAGGTCTCCCCGGACAGCATCACCGCGTCGGCGCCGTCGAGGACCGCATTGGCCACATCGGAGGCCTCGGCGCGGGTAGGTCGCGAGTTCTCGATCATGGATTCGAGCATCTGGGTCGCGACGATCACCGGTTTCGCGTTCTCCCGCGCCATCTGGATGGCGCGCTTCTGCACGATCGGCACCTGCTCGAGGGGCAATTCGACGCCGAGGTCGCCGCGGGCCACCATCACCGCGTCGAAGGCCAGAACCACGGCCTCGAGGTTGTCGATCGCCTCGGGCTTCTCCAGTTTGCCGATCACCGGGACCCGCCGGCCCACCCGGTCCATCACATCGTGGACGAGCTCGATATCCGACGGTGAGCGGACGAACGAGAGCGCGATGAAATCCACGCCCAGGTTCAGGGCGAATTCCAGATCCTCGATATCCTTTTCGGAGAGCGCGGGCACCGAGACATCCATCCCCGGCAGGGATACGCCCTTGTTGTTGCTGACCGGGCCGCCCTCGGTCACCTCGCACACCACGTCGTTGCCCTCGACGCGGATCACCTCCAGCCCGACCTTCCCGTCGTCGACGAGCAGCCGGTCCCCGGATTTGGCGTCGGCGGCGAGCCGGTTGTAAGTGGTGGATACGCGATCGTGATCACCGACGATATCGTCGACGGTGATGCGCACGACCTCACCGGTCGCCCAGATGGTGCGTTCCTCGGCGAAACGCCCCAGCCGGATCTTGGGGCCTTGCAGATCGGCGAGAATACCGACGGCGCGGCCGAGATCTTCGCAGGCCTGCCGCACCTTCTTGTAGTTTTCGGCGTGGTCGGAGTGCTCGCCGTGGCTGAAATTCAGCCGCGCGACGTCCATACCGCTTTCGACGAGCTCTCGAATACGTTCCTCGGTGGCAGTGGCCGGGCCGAGGGTGCACACAATCTTCGTCCGTCGCATCACGTGTCGAGCCTAATCCTGCCGGGATACGGCGCCCCGCCCGGCCCGCGGGCGGCGGCGGGGGCGCCGAACTCTGGGTGAACGGCGACCCAACGCCGCCTGCTTCACGATGAACCGAATGCCTTACGCGCCTGTTACCTCGGCGCTACGAATTGCCCCGGATACACGAATGCGGGCCCACCGAGGCGGACCCGCACCCTGCACACCGGGATAGTTCAGTCCCGCAGTGGACGACCGTGGGTATCGGTCACCTTGCCGGTGAGAATCATGATGCCGTCGATCAGCCCCCAGATCGACCCGGCGATACCGCAGGTGAAGATGCTGGCCGCGATCTGGCCGATACCCATTCCGGTGTCACCGAGGTAGAACCGGCCGATCCCGAGATAGCCGAAGAAGATCTGCAGCAGACCCGCTACCATCTTCTGCTTGTCCGACAGCGGCACCCCGTACATATCGCGCCCGTAAGGGGCCTCCGGGTCCATGGGGTTGTAGCCCATGGGCGCACCGTAGGCAGGTCCCGGCTGCCCGTACGCGCCCGGCTGCCCGTAGGCGGGATCCGGCTGACCGTATCCGGGGCCCGGCTGCCCGTAGCCCGGTGCGGCCCCGTACTGCGGGTCGGGCTGCCCCGGGTACGGCTGCGAGGCGTACGGCTGGGACGGGTAGGGCTGCCCCTGCGACGGATACCCCGGCGATTTACCCAGATCCGGGCCGGTGCCCGGCGGGCCGTACTGCGGTCCGCCCTGCTGGTACGGATCGGTCACTGCTCCTCCTGTGTTATCGGTGCCTGTGTTATCGGCGCCGCCTCCGGCGGCGCGGGGTTCGGGGCCCCCTGGGTCTCGTTCTTCACTCCGCCGCTCCTCCGCTTCGCTCCCCCGCTCTGTCGCTCCAGAACGAGACGGGCCCCGAACCATGGAGGTGGGCAGTCACTGGAGGATTTCTCCGGCGCAGGCCCTTGGGGATATCTGTCTCGTTGTTCTTTACTGGCTACCCCGCTGTTTCATGGCGCCGGCTCCGGCCGCGCACGGTTCGGGCCCATACCTTGGGGTTGGGCCGTGGAAGGCTGTGTTCCGGTCGGCTCAGGGGTTTTTCGGTGCGGTGGCCGCGGAATCCGTATCCGCTGGTGACACGGAATCGGTGTGTAAAGCGTCGGATTCGCTCGCGCTGGACTTCGGATCTACGGCATCTTCGCCTGTCGCGGATTTCGGCGGCTCCGCGGACCCGCCCAGCTCCGCGGGGTCGGCCTCGGCGGACGAATCTTGCGGGCCGGCTGCGGAATCGGCGGGGTCGTCGGTTTTCGCGGACTCGTCGGCGTCCTTCGGCTTCGCGAGCGGATCGCCGGCGCCGGATTCGCCGCCCTCCTTCGACGCCGCCGCCTTCTCGAGTGGATCGGCGGGACCGGACTCCCCGGACTCTTTTCCGGTCTCGGAATCGGGTGCGGCGTAAGCTTCCGCGCCGGAACCGGTCTCGGACGCCTCGCCTGCAGTCCGCAACGCACCGAACTGCCAGGGCCACGGGCGCGGCCCCCACTCGGGGCGGAGCTGTTCCGGAGTCTCCCGGCCCTTGGTGGCGAACAGGACGTAGGCGATCGCGGCCAGGAAGACCAGGCCGGAGGTGAAGGAGTTGATCCGGATACCCGCGATCTGGGTGGCCTCGTCGTCGCGCATGAGTTCGACGAAGAAGCGACCGAAGCAGTAGCCGGCGACGTACAGGGCGAACAGCCGCCCGTGCCCGATCCGGAAACGCCGGTCGATATAGACCAGTGCGAGCACGACCGCGACATTCCACAGCAACTCGTAAAGGAACGTCGGATGCACGACGGAATGGACCTCGCCCGAGGAAACACCGTTCATCATGTCGAGGCGACCGGCGTCGTCGAAGCGGAGGTAGATCTCCAGACCCCACGGCAGATCGGTTTCGCGACCGTAGAGCTCCTGGTTGAAGTAGTTGCCGAGCCGGCCGATGGCCTGGGCGAGCAGAATCGGCGGGGCAATCGCGTCACCGAGCGCGGGCAGCGGGACCTTGTAGATCCGGCAGGCGATCCAGGCGCCGATCGCGCCGAAGAACACCGCACCCCAGATACCGAGACCGCCCTGGTAGATCTTCAGGGCGTCCATGGGGTTGCCGTCTTCCCCGAAGTACTTCTGCCAGTCGGTGGCGACATGGTAGATCCGGCCGCCGATCAGCCCGAACGGTACGGCGAAAACGGCGACGTCCAGGATCGTGCCCGCCTCGCCCCCGCGGGACTGCCAGCGTTTCTCGCCCCACCAGATGGCGACGATGATCCCGACGATGATGCAGACCGCGTACGCGCGGAGCGGGAACGGCCCGATCTCCCAGACCCCCTGCGGCGGGCTGGGCAGATAGGCCAGCAGCTCGGTGGCGGGCGATACGACGGCCGAGGTGGTTTCCGGTACGGCGAGAACGGTCACGGGGCAACCGTAGTCCAGGAGGCCACGTTGGCAAGTTCGGCCTCCGGCTCGCGTGTTCTACCCGCGCCCGGCGGGGTGCCTCGCCGGCTTCTCACCGCGGTGTCCTGCGCGCGGTGAGGGGCTCAGGAAGCGACCGTGGCGGCGCGGACACCGCCGGCCAGTTCCGCGGTCAGGGCGTGGACCGCGTCCAGCCCCTCGGCGGCGGCGCTGACCAGCGCAGAGCCGACGATCACCCCGTCTGCGTAGGCCGCGATCTCGGCCGCCTGCGCCCCGGAGCGGACCCCGAGGCCGACCCCGATGGGAATATCGCTGTGCTCGCGGATCCGGGCGCACAGCGCGGGAGCCATGGTGGAGACCGCGTCCCGGGCGCCGGTGACACCCATGGTCGACGCGGCGTAGACGAAACCCGAACTGGCATCGAGGGTGGCGGCGAGACGTTCCTCGGTGGACGACGGTGCCACCAGGAAGATCCGGTCGAGGTTGTGCGCGGCGGAGGCGCTGAACCAGTCCGCGGCTTCCTCGGGAATGAGATTGGGCGTGATGACGCCGGCGCCACCGGCGGCAGCGAGATCGCGGGCGAACCGGTCGACACCGTATTTGAGCACCGGATTCCAGTAGCTCATCACCACCGCCTGGGCACCCGCGTCGGCCACCGCTTCGACCACGGAGAACACATCGCGGACCCGGACTCCGCCGCGCAGCGCCTGATCGGCGGCGGCCTGGATGGTCGGCCCGTCCATCACCGGATCGGAATAGGCGATGCCGACTTCGACGATATCGCAACCGGATTCGACCATCGCCCGTACAACTTTGCGTGAACCCTCGAGGTCTGGATAGCCGGCGGGCAGGTACCCGATGAGCGCCGCGCGACGATCGGCCTTGCAGGCGGCGAAGGTGGCGCCGAGACGGGATTCGGAACTCACTGACCGTTCTCCTTGCCGGTGTCCGGATCGTCGAAGAGCCCGAACCAGCGGGCGGCGGTATCCATATCCTTGTCGCCGCGCCCGGAGAGGTTCACCAGGATGATCGCGCCCTCGCCTAGTTCGCGGCCCAATTCGAGCACCCCCGCCACCGCGTGCGCGGACTCGATGGCCGGGATGATGCCCTCGGTACGGCTGAGCAGCAGCAGCGCGTCCATCGCGGCGGTATCGGTGACCGGTAGGTACTCGGCCCGGCCGGTATCCTTCAGGAACGCATGCTCGGGACCCACGCCCGGATAGTCCAGGCCGGCCGAGATGGAGTGGGATTCGATGGTCTGGCCGTCCTCGTCCTGCAGCAGGTACGAGTAGGCGCCCTGGAAGGCGCCCGGGGAGCCGCCGGCGAAGGTCGCGGCGTGCCGGCCGGTTTCCACACCGTCACCGGCGGCTTCGTAACCGACCAGCCGGACGCCGGGGTCGTCGATGAAGGCATGGAAGATGCCGATCGCATTGGATCCCCCGCCCACGCAGGCCGCGACGGCGTCGGGCAGGCGGCCGGTCAGGCTCTGGACCTGGGCCCGCGCCTCCATCCCGACCACCCGCTGGAAATCGCGAACCATCATCGGGAACGGATGGGGTCCGGCGGCGGTGCCGAAGCAGTAGTAGGTGTCCTCGGCGTTGGTGACCCAATCGCGCAGCGCCTCGTTGATCGCATCCTTGAGCGTTTGCGAACCGAGGGTCACCGAGATGACCTCGGCACCGAGCAGCCGCATCCGGGCCACGTTCAGGGCCTGCCGGGCGGTATCGACCGCACCCATGTAGATGATGCAGCGCAGCCCCAGCAGGGCGCAGGCGGTGGCCGTGGCGACCCCGTGCTGCCCGGCGCCGGTTTCGGCGATGATCCGGGTCTTACCCATTCGCTTGGCGAGCAGCGCCTGCCCCAGCACGTTGTTGATCTTGTGGGAACCGGTGTGGTTCAGGTCTTCGCGCTTCAGCAGAATCCGCGCACCACCGGCATGCTCGGCCAGCCCGGTGCATTCGAAGACCGGCGAGGGACGACCGGTGTAGTCGCGCTGCAACCGATCGAGTTCGGCGAGGAAATCAGGGTCCAGGCGGACCTTGTCGTATTCGGCCGTGACCTCCTCGATCACCGCCATCAACGCCTCGGGCACATGCCGGCCGCCGTAGACACCGAAATGGCCGCCCTCATCGGGCTCGTGCTCGCTACGCTGCGCCACCCCGCGACTCGCGGCGGGCAGTGCATGGTCGGTGGACGAACCGGACGCCGCCATCATCGCCCCCGCCGGGCCGGTTTCGGGCAGGAGGGATGCGTACCGGCGGTGACCAGCTCCGAGACCGCCGCCCGGGGATCACCACTGGTGACCAGGCCCTCGCCGACAAGTACCGCGTCCGCACCGGCGCCCGCGTACGCGAGCAGGTCGGCCGTGCCACGGACCCCGGATTCGGCGATCCGCACGACCTCCGTCGGCAGACCGGGCGCGATCCGGGCAAAGGAATCCCGGTCGACCTCGAGAGTTTTCAGGTTGCGCGCATTCACACCGATCACGCTCGCACCGGCGGTGAGGGCCCGATCGGCCTCCTCCTCGGTATGCACCTCGACGAGCGCGGTCATTCCGAGCGATTCGGTGCGATCGATGAGCGAAGCCAGCGTGTCCTGTTCCAGGGCGGCGACGATCAGCAGGATCACATCGGCGCCGTGCGCCCGCGCCTCGTGGATCTGATAAGGGCCGACGACGAAATCCTTGCGCAGTACCGGAATATCGACCGTGGCGCGGACAGCGTCCAGATCGTCCAGCGATCCGTGGAAGCGCCGCCCCTCGGTGAGCACGCTGATGATCCGGGCCCCACCGTCCTCGTAGGCCTTGGCCAGGCTGGCCGGGTCACCGATATCGGCGAGCGCGCCCTTGGACGGACTGGCCCGCTTGACCTCGGCGATCACACCGATGCCGTCTTCGAGGAGGGCCGCCTTCGCATCGAGCGGCGGGATCGCGGCGGCGGCCGCTGCCTTCACCGCGGGGAAGTCGAGCACCGCCTCCCGAGCGGCTACATCCGAGCGGACCCCGTCGAGAATCGAGTCGAGTACCGTCATCTGGCTCGAATCCTTTCTGGGGAGACACGCAAATTACTACCTGAAGGATTCCCCCAGGAGCTGTCTCACCGATGCTGAACAAGAGTAAATGGCAGGCCGCGGCGCCCTGACGCCGGGGGCGGATCACCCGGCCGCGACCGGCCTGCTAGGGGGTATCACCGGGCCCCGGGCCGTCCGTGCGATCTGCGTCACGGGCCGTTCCGGCCCGGTCCGCCGGTTTCGCCGATTCGGCCGAGGCAGACGGGGTCGTTTCGTTCGCCGGGGCGGCGGCGGATCCGGCCGCCGGCTCCTCTGCGCCGTCCGCGCCCGCCGGGTCGGTCGGATCGGCACCGGCGTCCAGCGCGTCCCACAGCACCCGCTCCGGCAGCACCTCGCCGGACCCACCCTGCTGCACCGCCTGGGTGGCCGCGGCCTTCCGCGTCGCAGGGTTGTCGTACTTTCCGGACAGCTGCCCGGTACCGGCCGGCATCCGGGCCAGCAGCAGCCCCGCACCGAACGCGGCCAGCGCACCGCACAGCGTCAGCACGGCCGGACCGCCCGAGGTCACCAGGTCCTGCACCTGGGCCCGGCCCGGCAGCCCGGCCAGATCCGCGGCCCGCTGCTCGGTGGCCCCGGACCCGGTGAGCAGCGCCAGCGCCGGTACCGCGGTCACAGCGGCTATCAGGGCGACCACCACACCCACCAGACGGCGCGGCCAGCCCCGGGTCGCCAGGACAGCGGCGACGGCGGCCAGTAGAACCAGTGCCAGCGGCGTCAGCGCACCGAACCAGACCCCGCCGTTCAGTGCGTCGGTACGCGGCTCGGTCAAACCGTCGGCGGAGGTCACCGTGACCCACGTGAGCCGGGACGAACCCCACAGCGCGGCAGCACCGAGCAGGAGCAGGGCCAGCGCGGCAACCGGGTGCCGCCCGCCCCGGGGGGACCCGGCTTCGGCGGCGGGCGCGATCTCCTCGTCGCCCCAGTCGATCGGCCGGTGCCGCGCAGCGACGGATTCACCGGGGGATCCGGTGGCCGCTTCCGCCGCACCCGGAGTTCCGGTCCCTTCCGCGGAACCCACCGCATCCGCCGCGATCGACCGCGCCGCAGCGGCGCTGGGGCGCCGTTCGGTGTCGTCCGAGTTCATACGCCGTCTCCGGATGCGGAAGCCACCGGCGCCCTGTCCTCGGATTCGTCGTCACCGTAGGCACGCACCGTTTCGGCGGCGGCCACCGCACGCAGTACCGCCATCGCCTTGTTCCGGGATTCGGTGTCCTCGTATTCGGCCTCGGAATCGGCCACCACACCCGCGCCGGCCTGGACGTAGGCGGTGCCGTCCTTGAGGAGGGCGGTGCGGATGGCGATCGCGGTATCGGCGTCACCGGCGAAATCGAGGTAGCCGACCACGCCGCCGTATACCCCGCGCCGGGTGGGTTCGAGTTCCTCGATCAACTGCATGGCCCGCACCTTGGGGGCGCCGGACAGCGTTCCTGCCGGGAAACAGGCCCGCACCGCGTCGAGCGCGATCTTGCCCGGGGCCAGGCGGCCGGTCACCGTGGAGACCAGGTGCATCACATGGCTGTAGCGCTCGACGTGGCGGTACTCGGTGACCCGCACCGTCCCGGGCACGCAGACCCGGCCCAGATCGTTACGTCCGAGATCGACGAGCATCAGATGCTCGGCGTTCTCCTTCTCGTCGGCCAGCAGGCCCTTCTCGAGCAGCAGATCGTCTTCTTCGGTGGCACCCCGCCAGCGAGTACCTGCGATGGGGTGCGTGGTCGCGACCCCGTCCTGCACGGCCACCAGCGCTTCCGGGCTGGATCCGACGATCGAGAACGCAGTGTTCCCGTCGCCGTCCGGGATGTGCAGCAGGTACATGTACGGGCTCGGGTTGGCCGCGCGCAACATCCGGTAGAGGTCGATGGGGGTGCCGCCGTAGTCCATTTCGAAACGCTGCGACAACACCACCTGGAAGGCTTCACCGGCCTCGATCTCCGAGACGAGGCGGCGGACCCCGGCCCCGTACTCGTCCGGGGTCCGGGCGCGCCGGTAGTCCGGTTCGGGCTGGTCGAAAACCGAAACCGTGGAGACCGCGGGCGCGGCCAGGGCGGCGGTCATCCGATCGAGGCGGGCGAGGGCGTCGTCGTAGGCGGCGTCCGCATTCTCGTCCGTGCCGTTCCAGTTGACGGCGTTGGCGATCAGGGTGATCGCGCCCTCGTGATGGTCGAAGGCCGCCAGGTCGGTGGCCAGCAGCAGCACCATTTCCGGCAGGCGCAGGTCGTCTTCGGCGTATTCGGGCAGCCGTTCCATGCGGCGCACCGCGTCGTAGCCGAGATAGCCGACCATTCCGCCGGTCAGTGGAGGCAGACCGGGCATCCGTTCGGTGCGCAACAGTTCGAGGGTTTCCCGTAGGGCGTCCAGCGGATCGCCGCCGGCGGGAGCCCCCGCGGGAGTGGCGCCGAGCCAGGCGGCGGCGCCGTCGACCGACGTGAGCGCCGAGGGGCTGCCCGCGCCGATGAACGACCAGCGCGACCAGGATCGGCCGTTCTCCGCGGATTCGAACAGGAACGTGCCCGCCCGGTCACCGCCCAGTTTGCGGTAGGCCGACAGCGGGGTCTCCGAATCGGCCAGCACCTTCCGGGTCACCGGGACGACCCGGTGTTCGGCGGCGAGTTCGTGGAATCGTTCGCGGGAGGTAGTCGCGGGAGTGGTCGCGCCGTGCATTCGGACCATCATTCCAGCCGGGTCCCCGGCGTGCTCGATGCACCCCGGGGGACCGCCGCCGGCGGTAGTGTCCGGGTATGCAGATCGGCCAGCTCGCCCCGGAATTCGAACTCCCGGATCAGACCGGTACCCTCCGCTCCCTCGATTCGCTGCTGGGCGGCGGGCCGCTGGTGTTGTTCTTCTATCCCGCCGCGAATACGCCGGTGTGCACGGCCGAGGCCTGCCATTTCCGCGATCTCACCGCCGAGTTCGCGGAGCTCGGCGCGAGTTGCGCGGGGATCAGTGCCGATGCCGTCGACGTCCAGGCCGGGTTCGCGGGGGCGCAGCGGCTGGAATACCCGCTACTGTCGGATGCCGCCGGGTCGGTCGCGGAGAGTTTCGGGGTCAAACGCGGACTGCTGGGCAAGCTCATGCCGGTGAAACGGCACACCTTCGTCATCGACACCGACCGCACCGTTCTCACCGTGATCAGCAGCGAACTGCGCGCGAATGTACACGCCGACGGCGCACTGGATTTTCTCCGTAGGCGAAAAAGCGCGTAGCGGCTTCGATCCGCCCGATTCGTGTGAATGGCCTCACCTTCGTTTCTGAGTTGACCCAAGTTCGAGCGAAGTCGTGGCAAACTTTTCTCCGGTAGCTCGGTGACACATGCCGGAATCGTCACCGGACCGGAGAGAAGGCGGATTAGTGACGGAGTGGCTGAACCCGGTCGAGGGACGGGCCTGGCGCGCAGTGGTCGCGGTGCTGAACCGCTTGCCAGGGGCATTGGACACCGACCTGCAGCGCGAGTCCGGCGTGACTCATTTCGAGTACTGGGTGCTCACCCTGCTCTCGGAGGCGCCGGACCGGCGACTGCAGATGAGCGAGCTCGCGCATCGAGCAAATTCATCGCTATCGAGACTTTCGCATGTGGTCTCCAAGCTCGAACGTATGGGCTGGGCCACGCGCACCGCGACCACCGGACGTCGCGGTGTCCTGGCCGAACTCACCGACGAGGGCCACCAGAAGGTCCTGGAGGCCGCGCCCGGATACATGGATGTGGTGCGCCGGCTGGTCTTCGACGGGCTCGATGCCGAGCAAACCGCGGCGATGGCGGATCTCGGCGATACGCTCGCCACCCACCTGAGCACGGTCCTCGGCCGTACTGCCCCGTAGTCACGCCGGTGCCCCGGGCCGCCGGGCGGCAAACCCCCCACGCCGATCGGGTCGGCGTAGTACCGCCGCTATCCCGGCTCGCTCGATTCAGCCCGCCGACCAGGCGAAGAAGGCAGTAGCGGCCAGCGCCAGTACCAGGAAACCTCCGGGAAACGCGAGGTTGTGGAATACCCGTGCCCGGATGTGGGCAGCGACCGCTCCCACGAAGAACAGCACCAGCCCGGCCGCGGCGGCCAGCCCGAGGGATTGCGCCCCGAACAACCCGGCCACCAACCCGGCCACCCCGGCGCCTTCGATCACCGCCAGATACGGAATCCATTTCGGCGCCACGCCCACCTCGGCGGAATTCTGCCTCACGAATTGCGCGCCCACGGCCTTCGCGACCACCTCCGCGGCGTTGGCCAGCACGCAGCCCACGGTCGCGGCGAGCAGTGCGATCTCGATCGCCCCGTTCACCGGATGCCGCCCTGCCACAGCGCGGCGACCCGGACACAGCCGCACGCACCGCGCCCGGTCCACGACGCCGGCTCCGGCGCCATTCCGTTCATCGGCGCCACAGCGGCGCCGATATGCCGCCGCGGGCCTCGATCGGTTCCGGAAGGAAATCGGTGGATCGGTACGCTCATGGTGGCTCCTCGGGGGCGTGCACGTCGGACGATTCGTTCTCACCCTTCTGACGTCCCGCACGCACGAAAGGTGACGCGCTCGTGGAAATGGTCGAGAAATTCGAGGCGGCCCGGCCGCGGCTGCTATCGCTGGCCTACCGGATCGTCGGCTCCTACCAGGACGCCGAGGATGCGGTGCAGACCGCATGGACCAGGGTGCAGGCGGCAGACCTGTCCGAGGTGGCCGAACCGGACGCCTGGTTCACCACCGTGACGGCACGGTTGTGCCTGGATCTGCTCCGAGCCCGGGAGCGCCGTGGCGAACTCCCGCTACTGCTCGACGATATCGGCGGTGAACAGGCCGGCGCCGACGAAGCATTCCTCCGCCGCGAGGACGTGTCCCGGGCACTGCTCGTGCTGCTCGGCGAACTGTCGCCGGCCCAGCGGGTGGCCTATGTGCTGCACGATCTCTTCGCTGTGCCGTTCGACCGGGTGGCCACGGTACTCGACGCGACCCCGGCGGCAGCGAAGAAACTGGCCAGCCGGGCCCGCGGCAGGCTGCGCGATGCGCGGCCACCCGAATCCGGCACTGCCACCGGATATCCCGGCACCTCCGGCACACCCGATATCGCCGAGCATCTCGAGATCGTCGAGGCCTTCCTGGCCGCGGCACGCGGCGGCGATATCGCCCGGCTGGTCACCCTGCTGGCCCCCGATGCCGTCCGGATCGCCGACCCGCGCCTGCTCCCGGCGGGTGCGCCCACCGAGGTTCGCGGCGCCACCGCCGTCGCCGAGGAAACACGGTTGTTCGCCGACCGGATCGCCGTCACCGCGACATTTCTTCTCGCCGGCAGCCCAGCGGCGGTTATCGCGCCCGGCGGGCACCCCTACGCACTCATCCGTCTCCGGATCGAGGACCGGCTCGTCCAGGGAATCGAGATCAGCCGCTATACGCCCGGCACGATATCGCCGGGCTGACCGTGCGCGGTCCCGGCATGCGGGAGCCGTCGACGTCCTCGAGACGACGAGACGCTCGACGGCGATCTCGCGGCTTCCCGTTGTTCACCAGCGGCCACACACCGGTCAGGTCCGCACATGCCCGACCGCTCCCGGTCGTCGCGGGTGTCCCTGCCGAGCAGTGCGGTTATCGCCGATTCCGGGGCCTTACCGTCACCTGCTCATCGGCTCACCGGTGCGATGGCGCAGGCGCTCGACAGCGCCGTACTCTGCCGCAACCGGACGGTCGTCACACCTGTTCGGAAGGAAGCAGCACGTCGGTGTCGAAACAGGTGTGTGTTCCGGTGTGGCAGGCCGCGCCCCGCTGATCCACCACCAGCAGCACCGTATCGCCGTCGCAGTCCAACCGGACCTCGTGCACGTACTGTGTATGCCCGGAGGTCTCCCCCTTGACCCAGTACTGCTTCCGAGACCGGGAATAGTAGGTGGCGCGGCGGGTTTCGAGGGTGCGGGCCAGCGCCTCGTCGTCCATCCACGCCATCATCAGCACCGCGCCCGTTGCGCGTTCCTGCGCCACCGCGGCCACCAACCCGGCGGCGTCACGTTTGAGCCGGGCGGCGATCGCCGGATCCAAGGCCATTTCAGCGCACCACCAGATCGGCCGCGCGCAGAGCGTCCTTGACCTGCGGGATGGTCAGGTCCCCGAAGTGGAAGACGCTGGCGGCCAGCACGGCGTCCGCTCCGGACTGCACAGCGGGAGCGAAATGCTCGACCGCGCCGGCCCCGCCCGAGGCGATCACCGGAATCGAGACCGCGGCGCGCACGGCGCGGATCATCGGCAGATCGAACCCTGCCTTGGTGCCGTCGGCGTCCATCGAGTTGAGCAGGATCTCCCCCACTCCGAGCTCGGCCCCGCGCACCGCCCATTCGACCGCGTCGATCCCGGTGCCCCGGCGACCGCCGTGGGTGGTGACCTCCCAGCCCGACGGGGTGTCCGGTTCACCGTCGGGCACAGTGCGGGCATCGACC
The DNA here is from genome assembly GCF_001613245.1 of Nocardia speluncae NBRC 108251. Taxonomy (GTDB): domain Bacteria; phylum Actinomycetota; class Actinomycetes; order Mycobacteriales; family Mycobacteriaceae; genus Nocardia; species Nocardia speluncae. The sequence continues at coordinate 32,643 of NZ_BDBZ01000004.1, forward strand.
GACAGCACGATGCACTGCGATCCGAACCGCTGCGACATCTCGTGCAGCACCTCGGGGCGGGCGATGGCGGCGGTGTTCACCGAGACCTTGTCCGCACCGGCGCGCAGCAGCCGGTCCACATCGTCGACGGTGCGCACTCCGCCGCCGACGGTGAGCGGGATGAAGATCTGCTCGGCGGTCCGGGTGACCACATCGAACATTGTGGCGCGGTCACCGCTGGAAGCGGTGACGTCGAGGAAGGTGAGCTCGTCGGCACCTTGGGCGTCGTAGGCGGCGGCGAGCCGGACCGGGTCGCCGGCATCGCGCAAGTTCTGGAAGTTGACGCCCTTGACCACTCGACCGGCGTCGACGTCCAAGCAGGGGATGACACGCGTTGCCAGGGTCATGAGCGCTCCTCACCGGCACCGGGAGCGGTACCGTCCATCTCGCCGCCGGTCGCGGCACTGTCCCCACCGCCGGCGAAAGCAGCGTCGGTACCGGCCGCACTGTTGTCGCGATCACTACCGGGTGCAACAAACCCGGTAGTGCGGGTCGCGGCGATCATTTCGAGCAGTTCGGCGTGCACCCCGGGCGCCGCCGCCAGCACCGAACCGGATTCGATGGTCCAGTCCGCCCCCTCGAGGTCGGTGACGATCCCGCCTGCGCACCGCACCATCAGCGCGCCCGCCGCGTTGTCCCACGGATGGTGACCGAACACGATCGCGCCGCCGAGTGTGCCGTCGGCGGTGAAGGCCAGGTCGATGCCGGTCGAGCCGTGCATCCGCACCCGCGACGACAACCGGCTGAGCGCGCCGAGGACCCGGTGCCGGAACATTCCCGGAACCCGGCCGGTGGATTCGATATTGAAGGCGCCGAACCCGATCATCGCTTCGTCGAGCACACCGGGGGGCAGCGGCGGCCGGGCGACCCCGTCGATCATCAGCGGTCCGCCGGCGATGGCGGCATACCGGCGATCCAGCGGCGGAAACCAGGCCAGCCCGAGCACCGGTTCTCCGTCGCGGATCAACGCGAGCAGGGTGCCGGTCAGCGGATGACCGTTCGAATAGTTGAAGGTGCCGTCGATCGGATCCAGCACCCATGCGGTGCCACTGGTGAGTGACGGCCCGCCGAATTCCTCGCCGTGTACCTCGATACCGGTCCGTGCCAGGAGCTGCTCGGAAATGGTGCGCTCGAGTTCCAGGTCGAGTTCGGTGGCGAAATCCCCCGCCCCCTTGGCCACGGCGCTCGGTGCGCCGCGACCTTCGAGGAAACGGGCACCGGCACCGTCGAGCACTTCGGCCGCCGTGGTCAGCAGCCCGGATAGTTCGGTCTCTGCCCTGGTCATCGCTTCGGCTCCCGGTTTCTCGCGATCGGTGTGCGGCCGGGCGTGCATCCGGTGGGCAGGCCGCGGCGCCCGAGCCCGGCCGGCACGACCCCGCGCGCGGTCAACGGACGGCGGCCAGCGCCTCGGGCAGGGTGAACCGGCCCGCGTACAGGGCTTTGCCCACGATCGCGCCTTCCACGCCCTCGGGCACCAGTTCGGCGATCGCGGTCAGGTCGGCCAGGGCCGAGACCCCGCCCGAGGCGATCACCGGCACATCGGTGGCCATACACACCTCGCGCAGCAGATCCAGGTTGGGACCGGTGAGAGTGCCGTCCTTGGTGACATCGGTGACGACGTAGCGCGCGCAGCCGTCCCGTTCCAGCCGTTCCAGGACCTCCCACAGATCCCCGCCGTCGCTGACCCAGCCGCGGCCGCGCAGCCGGTAGTCGCCGTCCACGATCCGGGCGTCCAGCCCGACCGCCACCCGGTCGCCGTATTCGGCGATCGCCCGGGCGCACCACTGCGGATCCTCCAGCGCGGCGGTACCCAGGTTGACCCGGGCGCAACCGGTGGCCATCGCGACCTTCAGCGATTCGTCGTCGCGGATACCGCCGGACAGTTCGACAGCGACATCCAGTTCACCGACGACCTGCGCCAGCAACTCCCGGTTGGACCCGCGGCCGAACGCCGCGTCCAGGTCGACCAGATGCACCCATTCGGCGCCCGCATCTTGCCACGCGAGGGCGGCATCGCGCGGCGAACCGTAACTGGTTTCGCTGCCCGCCGCGCCCTGTACCAGGCGGACGGCCTCTCCATTGGCGACATCGACAGCGGGCAGCAACACAAGACTCACGCGCAACAGCTTAGTAGCCCGGCGTTCGCCCGCGCCGCGCGCCCGGTGGCGAGTCGGCGGGGCGGGCGCTGCCGCGACGGGGGCGGCGAGCGTTGGGTGATATCACCCACTGGGCCGGTCGGGGTGCCCGCTACACTCGTCGGCGAACGCGTGAGAGGTCACCGACGCGTCAAGTCACGATTCGAGAAAGTTCGGAGTGGGCGCCATCGATACCGGTCAGTTGATCGCGGATCATTACCGCCTGGTCGAGCAGATCGGTAGCGGCGGCACAGGCGTGGTCTGGCGTGCCGTCGACGAGCGTCTGCAACGGTCGGTGGCGATCAAGCAGATCCATATAAAGCCCAGTCTGCCGCCCGCCGAGCGCGATGTGCTGCGCCAGCGCGCGACCCGCGAGGCCCGCAACGCGGCCAGGTTCCAGCATCCGAATGCCATCGTGGTGTTCGATATCACCGAACACGGCGGCGATCCGTGCCTGGTGATGGAGTACATGAAGTCGCGGAGCCTGGCGCAGGTGCTGTCCTCCGAGGGGCCGCTGCCGTTGCCTCAGGTCGCGCGGATCGGGGAACAGGTCGCGGCGGCGCTCATCGCGGCGCATCAGGCCGGGATCGTGCATCGCGACGTGAAACCGGGCAATATCCTGCTCGACGACCACGGCACCGTCAAGATCACCGATTTCGGTATCTCACGCGCCACCGGCGATGTGACGCTCACCGAGACCGGATTGATCTGCGGGACCGCCGCCTACCTGGCACCCGAAGTTGCGCGCGGCGCGGACCCTACCCCGGCCGCGGACGTTTTCGCCCTGGGGGCGACGCTGTTCCACGCCCTCGAAGGAGAGCCGCCCTTCGGGTCCGGTAACCCACTCAAAGTGCTGTATGCCGCGGCCAACGGTCAGGTCAGCGAACCCCAGAACGCCGGACCGGCCACCGATTTCCTGCTCGACCTGCTCGAAGCCGATCCGCGGCTGCGGCCGGGCATGCAGGAGGCCCGCGAACAGCTGTCGCAGTTCGCCGGATATCCGGGCGCGAATGCCGAGCACTCCGGGTTCGTGCCCGCACGCGAAGCCTTCGACCGCAACGGGCACTCCGGCGGAGCTGCCGTCAGCACGATGGAAACACCTGTCCCCGGCCGCACCCGCGGTGCCGCACCCGCCCCGGCCCCGCGCCGGCGGGCCGAACCCCGCGAGGACGACCGAACCGACGGCCGCCCACCGCGGCGGGCACCGAATAATCCGCCCACCACCACCCAGCCCGTCGCCGAAGGCTCCGGCGGCGGCGTCCGGCGGGCCGTACTCATCGGCGGTATCGCCGGGGCGGCGGTGGTCGGCGGTGTGCTCTGGTTCAGTGCCTCCGATTCCGGCGACAGCGGATCGGCACAAACCGATACCTCGTCGACCTCGGCACCCCGGACACCCGGGACCACGGCGGCGGCCGCGCCCGCGCTGGGCAGCACCCCCAGCACCGGGCAGGTCGAATGGGTCCAAGCCGGCCAGCTGCTCGAGCAGTTCTACATGAATCCGGCGGGTTCGTGGTCGCTGCTGACCCCGGCCGCACAACAGGCCTACAGCAGCCGTCAGGAGTTCGAACAGTACTGGTCGACCCGCACCGTACAGAGTTTCAGCCGCATCGAAGCGTTCAAGGGCAACAATCCCGACGGCTCGGTGGATATGCGGGTGAACAACCTCAGCTACGGCGGCCAGACCAGTAATCCGACACTCCGGGTGGTGAGTTCCGGCGGGTCGCTGCTCATCGACAGCGATACCCACTGAACCGTAACTCGAACGCCCGGCCCGGCGCCGGGCTATGGTGTGCGACATGAATATTCGGGGGCTGCTCGCCGCCGAGCGAGCCGAGCTCACCACCCTGCTGCGCGATCTGCGCGACGCGGAATGGGACGCGCCGACTCTGTGCACCGGCTGGCGGGTACGGGAACTGGTCGGGCATCTGCGGTACGAAGCGATCCCGCTCACCGAATACGCCGGCATCGCCGTGCGCAACCGCTTCTCCATCGACGGCGTCAACAACACCATGGCCGCGGAAGGGGCGCGCCGGACACCCGCGGAACTGCTGGCCGAATTCGAATCCGCTCCGCGCACGATATCGCGGCTGTGGCCGCGATTGGGCTTGGCCGACCTGCTGGTCCACCAGCAGGACATCCGGCGCCCCCTGGGCCGGCCCCGCGAAATCCCCGCCGACCGGCTGAAAGCCGTGCTCGACCATCCCGACCCCTTCGCGCGCCCCGGGCGCCTCACCAGAGGGTTACAGTTCGTCGCGACAGATTTCGACTGGGTCAAGGGATCCGGGCTTCCGGTCCGCGGCCGCGGCGAGGCACTAGCGTTGGCTATGGTGGGCCGGCCGGTGGTCCTCGACGAACTCGACGGCGAAGGGGTTGCGGAACTGCGTCGTCGCTGCAGCTGAACATCCGAAGTTCGCTTCACCGATGGGAGACGCCCAGATGACCGATTCGCCACTCGCCGCCATGGCAGCGATGATCGGTGAATGGAAGACGACCACCGATAGGTTCCCCGGCGTGGACGGGCGGACGACGATCGAGTGGCTGGCCGGCGAGGCCTTCCTCCTGGTGCGCTATACCGTGCCGACAGCGGCGATCGAAAGAACCTGGGTCATGGGGACCGACGACGCCTATCCCGAACGGTTGAAGGTCCTGCAATACGACCGAAACGGTCAGCGCCGGATCTTCAACGGAGCCGTCACCGGGCCGCTGTGGCGAGTCTGGCGGGATGCCCCTGGAGACTCACAACGCCTGACCGGCAACCTCGACGAGACCCAGACCACACTCCGGGCCACCTGGGAGCGTTCCGAGGCCGAACTGGACCCTCGCACCTGGGAACACGAACTCGATATCGTCTTCACCCGGATCGGCTGAGGCGGACCACGCGAATAACCGGTGGTACCGGCCCGATAGGCTGGTCGGTGTCAACTCGGACAGCCGGACAAGGATCGATACCACTATGACATCCCGTATCGAGCTCGCGCGCGTCGATCTGCGCGGCCACACACCCACCACCGCGCAGCTGCGCACCGCGCTCCCGCGCGGCGGGGTCGATGTGGACTCGGTACTGCATCAGGTGCGGCCCGTGGTGGAGGCGGTCCGCGACCGCGGCGCGGTCGCGGCCCTGGAATTCGGCGCGAAATTCGACGGGGTGACTCCGGACACCGTGCGCGTCCCCGCAGCGGCACTCGCCACCGCCCTCGACGGGCTGGATCCGGCGGTCCGGGCGGCGCTCGAGGTCGCGATTGCGCGGACCCGTGCCGTGCACGCGGATCAGCGGCGCACCGATACCACCACCGAGGTGGTTCCCGGCGGCACCGTCACCGAACGCTGGGTGCCGGTGGAGCGGGTCGGGCTGTACGTGCCCGGCGGTAACGCCGTCTACCCGTCCAGTGTCGTGATGAACGTCGTCCCCGCGCAGGCTGCCGGGGTGGAGTCGCTGGTGGTGGCCTCGCCGCCGCAGGAACAGTTCGGCGGGCTGCCGCATCCGACCGTACTGGCCGCCGCCCGGCTGCTGGGCGTCGAGGAAGTGTGGGCCGTCGGCGGCGCGCAAGCGGTCGCCCTGCTGTCCTACGGGGGTTCCGATACCGACGGCGCCGATCTGGCCCCGGTCGACCTGATCACCGGTCCCGGCAATATCTACGTCACCGCCGCCAAGCGGCTGTGCCGCGGCCTGGTCGGGATCGATGCCGAAGCCGGCCCCACCGAGATCGCGATCCTGGCCGACGCCACCGCCGACCCGGTGCATGTGGCCGCCGACCTCATCAGCCAGGCCGAACACGATGTGCTCGCCGCGAGCGTGCTGGTCACCGACAGCCCCGCCCTCGCGGACGCCGTGGACGCGGCGCTGACCACGCAGATGACCGTGGTGAAACACGCCGAACGGGTGACCGCGGCGCTCACCGGAGCCCAATCCGGCACAGTGCTGGTCGACGATATCGACCAGGGGTTGCAGGTGGTGAACGCCTACGCCGCCGAACATTTGGAGATCCAGACCGCGCAGGCCACCACGGTCGCCGCCCGGGTGCGCAGCGCGGGCGCGATCTTCGTCGGCCCGTACGCCCCGGTGAGCCTCGGCGACTACTGCGCGGGCTCCAATCACGTCCTGCCCACCGCCGGATGCGCACGGCATTCGTCCGGGCTGAGCGTGCAGACCTTCCTGCGCGGTATCCATGTCGTGGAATACACCGAGGCAGCATTGAAGGATGTCGCGGGCCACGTGGTGGCACTGGCCCAAGCCGAGAACCTGCCTGCGCACGGCCAAGCTGTCCAGGTCCGCTTCGAGGCGCTGTCGTGACCGCCCGCACTCCCGGCACTGCCCCGGCCGGGCCGGGCCCCGCGGTGCCCGGGGCCCGTATCGGGCTCGACGCACTCCCGCTGCGCGAGAACCTGCGCGGTAAATCGCCTTACGGGGCACCGCAACTCAGTGTTCCGGTCCAGCTCAACACCAACGAGAATCCGCATCCGCCGACCCGTGCGCTGATCGACGACGTGGCCGAGGCGGTGCGCGCCGCGGCCGCCGATCTGCACCGCTACCCCGACCGCGACGCGGTGGGGTTGCGCACCGACCTCGCCGCCTACCTCACCCGCCAGACCGGTATCGCCGTGGACGCGGCGAATGTGTGGGCGGCCAACGGGTCCAACGAGATCCTGCAGCAGCTGCTGCAGGCTTTCGGCGGTCCGGGCCGGCGGGCACTGGGTTTCGTCCCGTCGTACTCGATGCATCCGATCATCTCCGAGAGCATCGACACCGAATGGGTGGAGACGAAACGGTCCGCCGATTTCGCCATCGATATCGATGCCGCCCTGGCCGCCATCGCCGAACGCCGGCCCGAGGTGGTGTTCGTGACCAGCCCCAACAACCCGACCGGGCACAGTATCCCGGCACCGGAGCTGGCCCGGATCCTCGAAGCCGCTCCGGGGATCGTCATCGTGGACGAGGCCTACGGCGAGTTCTCCGCACAACCCAGCGCGATCGGTCTTATCGACAGTTATCCGGCAAAACTGGTGGTCAGCCGCACCATGAGTAAGGCGTTCGCCTTTGCCGGTGGCCGGCTCGGCTACCTCGTCGCGGCGCCCGCCGTGATCGACGCCCTGTTGCTGGTGCGGCTGCCGTACCACCTGTCGGTGGTCACCCAGGCGGCCGCCCGCGCCGCCCTGCGGCATGCCGGCGAAACATTGGCCAGTGTCGCGGAACTGTCCGCCCAGCGCGACCGGGTCGCCCGGGAACTGTCCGCCCTCGGTTTCCATGTGGTCCCCAGCGACGCGAACTTCCTGCTGTTCGGGACGTTCCACGACGCGCCCCGCGCCTGGCAGCACTACCTGGACGAAGGTGTCCTCATCCGTGACGTCGGGATCCGCGGCCACCTGCGCGCCACCGTCGGGCTGGCCGCCGAGAACGACGAATTCCTGCGGGTCAGCGCGAAACTGGCCGCCACCGAACTGAACACGCAGAACTGAAGCGACAACCGGAAGTGAGCATGAACCGAACCGCGCGAGTGGAGCGCACCACCAAGGAATCCGGCATCGTGGTGGAACTGAACCTGGACGGCACCGGGCAGACCGATATCTCCACCGGTGTCCCGTTCTACGACCATATGCTCACCGCGCTCGGCACCCATGCCAGTTTCGACCTCACGGTGCGCGCCGACGGCGATATCGAGATCGAGGCACACCATACGGTCGAAGACACCGCCATCGTGTTCGGCCAGGCACTCGGCCAGGCGCTCGGCGACAAGAAGGGCATCCGCCGCTTCGGCGACGCCTACATCCCGATGGACGAAACCCTGGCGCACGCCGCCGTCGACGTCTCCGGCCGCCCCTACTGTGTGCACACCGGCGAACCCGATCACCTGCTGCACGCTGTGATTCCCGGTGCCCCGGTGCGCGGCCGCAACGATCCCGGCGCACCGTATTCGACGGTGCTCAACCGGCACGTCTTCGAATCCATCGCGCTCAACGCCCGGATCGCGCTGCACGTGCGGGTGCTCTACGGCCGCGATCAGCATCACATCACCGAAGCCGAATACAAGGCGGTCGCCCGGGCCTTGCGCGCCGCTGTCGAACCGGACCCGCGAGTGCAGGGTGTGCCGTCGACGAAGGGGGCACTGTGACCTCGGTGGTTCTGCTGGACTACGGCTCCGGCAATCTGCATTCCGCCGAACGCGCCCTGGTCCGGGCGGGTGCGCAGGTCGAGGTGACCGCTGATCACAGGGCGGCGCTGGCGGCGGACGGTCTGGTGGTTCCGGGCGTCGGCGCCTTCGCGGCCTGTATGGCGGGTCTGCGGGACGTTCGCGGAGAACGCATCATCGGTCAGCGGCTGGCCGGTGGGCGGCCGGTCCTCGGGATCTGTGTGGGTATGCAGATCCTGTTCGAGCGCGGGGTGGAATTCGGTGTGGAAACCGAAGGCTGCGGGGAATGGCCCGGTACCGTCGACAAACTCGACGCCCCCGTACTACCGCATATGGGGTGGAACACGGTCGACGCCCCCGCGGACAGTGTGCTGTTCGCCGGTATGGATGTCGGCACCCGTTTCTATTTCGTCCACACCTACGCCGCCCGGTCCTGGGAACTGCCGCCCAGCGACCACCTCGCCGGCCCCGCGCTCACCTGGACCGAACACGGCAGCAGCCGCTTCCTGGCCGCGGTGGAGAACGGCGCCCTCTCGGCCACCCAGTTCCATCCCGAGAAGTCGGGTGACGCGGGTGCCCAGCTGCTTTCCAACTGGGTGAAATCCCTCTGAGCCCGGCCGCCCCTCGACAGGGCGTCCGTGCACGCTGAGCAGGCCCGGCTGCCGGTCAGACAGGTCCCGGCGCCTTCACAGGGTCCGCCCGCAACTGCGCCACTTCCAGTTCGCCGAGCGTCTCCATGAGGCTCATGCGGTGCTCGTGCAGGCGTTCGAGCCGATCGTCGAGGACAGCCAGGCGGGCCCGGTAGATCTCGAGGGCGTGGCCGGGATCGTCGCACGCGTCCATATCGGACAGATCGAGGCAGGCGTCGAGCTGTCCGATTCCTTCCATGGTCAGTCCCCGCCGCAGCAGGTCGGCGATCTTGCGCACTCGACCGACACACGATTCGTCGTATTCCCGCCAGCCGTTGGCGCTGCGGCCGGACCGGAGCAGCCCGTTCTGTTCGTAGTAGCGCAGGGAACGCCGGCTCACGCCGGTTCGCCGCGACAGTTCACCGATACGCATATCGCCTCCGGGCTTGCTATTGACACCTGTGTCACTGTTTAGCGTTGGTGCCATGGCGATTGATTCCCCCGCACATGATTACCCGCCGAGCCGCGGGCCGCACGGTGACCTGTCCGGCCGTACTGCCCTGGTCACCGGCGGCGGTTCCGGTATCGGGGCCGCAGTCGCGGTGGCGCTGGCCGACCGTGGGATGGATGTCGTGGTGACCGGCCGGCGGCGTCCGGCGCTCGAGAACACGGCCCGCCGGTCCCCGGCGCTGCGCATCCACGTCGGCGACGTCTCCGATCCACACGACGCCGCAACCATGGTGCGCGCCGCACAGGACGTGAACGGGCGCCTCGACGTGGTCGTCAACAATGCCGGGTTCGGTATCGCGGCCCGGCTGGGCGAGATCGATCCGGATGATGCCCAGCGCATGTGGGCCACCAATGTGCTGGGACCGACTCTGGTGACACAGGCCGCGCTGCCGGATCTACGCGTCCGCGGCGGCGCGGTGATCAACATTTCCAGTACTTTCGGCACCAGGACAGCGCCCGGTATCAGCCACTACGGGGCGGGAAAAGCCGCGCTCGAACAGCTGACCCGGAGCTGGGCGGTGGAATTGGCCGACGCGGGAATCCGGGTCAACGCGGTGGCTCCCGGGCCGACCGAGAGCGAAGCGCTGGACCGCATGGGCCTGTCCGCTACGGAAGCCGAACAGGCGAGGGCACAGGAAACTGCGAATATTCCGCTGGGCCGGCGAGGCCAACCCAGCGATGTGGCCGAGTGGGTGGTCGCGCTGGCCCGCCCGGACTCCTGGATCACCGGGCAGGTGCTCGGTGTCGACGGCGGGTATTCGGTGGTCTGACCGGCTCGAACCGCTATGCCGCGCATTTCGCGTTGGGTGGAGCCGGTGGCGCGGCGACCACCCCGCCCGCGACATCGACCAGGAAGTCGCGGTTGCCGTCGAGGGGTTCGGTGCCCTGGATCAGTCGTTCGACCACACATCCCGCTTCGAACAGCGCCGGGCCGACATTGTGGCGGCCCGGTTCCACCACACCGTCCAGGGTGCGCCCGCTGACGATGGAGTACATGGTGCTCGGTTTACCGGCCAGCATGAGGGCGGCACGCATCTGCATACTGGCCGCATAGGGCACCACCTCGTCGGCGGTGCCGTGAACGAGGAAGGCGTGCCGGATGCTCATCCGGCCGGCCTGGAGCGCCGGGGAACGTTCGGCGTAGGCGAGCGGGCAGAGGGTGGGGGCACATCCACCGGCATCGCGCTGGATCTGGGCCTGTAGCGCAGGATAGTCGGCGGCGGGCCCGTGGAAATGGGTGAACAGATCCGACGGGCCGAAGGTGTCGACCCAGTAGTCGAACAAACCGGCGGGGCCGTAGGCGGCGGCCAGGCCGGAAGTCATGGCGCCCTGGCTCCAGCCCCACAGCACGGTGCGCGCAACCCTGGGATTCATCCACTTGTACCACTGGGTGGCGGCCACCAGATCGTGCCAGCCGGCCCATAGGTTCCAGTCGCCTGTCGGCCACTGCGGGCTGCCGCGCAGATCCATGGATAGGATCGGAGTGGCGGTGCGGGCGGCGATCGAGGTCAGGTACTCGGAGTATTGGGCCGCGGACCCCTTGTGCCCGTGCGCGGCCACCACCAGGGCATTGCCGACCGCACAGCCCTGCGGTTCGTACACCAGTCCGGTGGCCATTTCACCGTCGACCGGCACCGCGACCGGGCGCGTATGCACCGAGCAGGCGTCGGACGCGGCCGCGGGTGCGGCCAGCAGGGTCGCCGTCAACGCCGGGAGCAACAACCCGGCCAAATAGCTCAGTGCACGTCTGCTCATAACAGGAATATTTCCACGCCAGAGGCCGGGTGAGCGGGAACCACACTGGGCCCGTCGGCAATTCGCCGCAACAACGCTGAGTGGGTAATCCTCTCGCCCCCTATGAGCCGCCACTGCGGGGCATGCTGCGGGCCGGTCACCGAGCCCCGGCCCCGAGCGCTCGCTCCGATCCGGGTGACCGCTGGGTCTCTCGCGTCGCGGCCACAGGCCCACCGCCGGGGTAGAGCCGTTCCGGTGCGGGAACCTGCCCACGGCCGGCCCGGAAACGATGGTTCGCGGGCTGCTGCGCACCGCACGGCGGTGAGCGGCGGGGCAACCCGGGCCCCGGACTCCGCAGCCGCGAATGTCGGTGGGCACCGCTAGCATCCGCCTCATGTACGCCTTCACCACCGAGCAGCGACGGGCACGCCTCGGGATCCGGCATCGGCTGGCGGTCGAATCCCGTAGCAGCGACGTCGCCGAAATCGCGCGCTCCCTGGTGGTACTGCACGCCACCGATCCGGCCACCGTGCACCTCTCGGTGGCCGCTCGGGGCACGGCGCTCGCTCCGGCCCACGTGGAGCGCGCGCTGTACGACGATCGTTCGCTGCTGCGCATGCTGGCGATGCGGCGCACCATGTTCGTGGCGCCGGTCGAGCTGGCGCCCGTACTGCACGCCTCCTGCGCCGGCGACCTGGCTGCCCGGCAACGCCGCACCTACGCGAAGTACCTGGCGGACGCCGATATCGGCGACGGCGATCCAGAGTCCTGGCTGGCCGCCGTCGCAGACGACACCTATCGCGCGCTTCTGGCACGGGGCAGCGCTACCGGCGCCCAGCTGAGCAAGGATGTCCCCGCGCTGCGCACCCAGGTGAACACGAGCCCTGAGAAGTCGTACTCCAAACCGACCTCGATCACCACCTGGGTGCTCCTACTGCTCGGCACCGAAGGCCGGATCGTCCGCGCCCGGCCGGGCGGCAGCTGGTCCAGCAGCCAGTATTCGTGGGCTCCGGCCGAATCCTGGCTGCCCGCGCCCATCGACCACCTGGACGCAGGTGTTGCCCGCACCGAACTGGTACGCCGCTGGCTGCAGACCTTCGGCCCCGCTCCGATCGGGGATATCAAATGGTGGACAGGCTGGACGCTGGGGCAGGTCCGCACAACACTGGCCCGGCTGGAGACGGTGGAGGTCGATCTCGACGGCACCACCGGGCTGCTGCTCGCCGACGATCTCGATCCGGTTCCTGCCCCGCCGCCCTGGGCCGCCCTGCTACCGGCATTGGACCCCACACCGATGGGCTGGCAATCCCGCGACTGGTACCTGGGCGGCCACAAAGAACAACTGTTCGACCGCAACGGCAATATCGGGCCGAGTATCTGGTTCGACGGCCGGATCGTCGGCGGCTGGGCGCAACGTAAGGACGGCGAGATCGCGACCCGGCTGCTGGAAGATATCGGGGCCGATGCCCGCGCCCTCGTCACCGCCGAGGCCGAGCGCGCGGCCGGCTGGTACGGCGAGCTCCGCCCGACCCCCCGCTTCCGCACTCCCCTGGAGCGGGAACTCACCGCCTGAGCGGCGCTTCGAGATAGATTGCCGCCATGCGAATCCGAACGTTCGAGGAACGGGACCGACCGGCACTACGGCAGCTGGCGTTGCGGGCGGGGCAGGGCTCGCCGACCGAATCCCTGTGGGGCCATCCGGAATCCGAGGCGCAGATATACCTCGATCCCTACATGGATCGCGAACCCGAATCGTTGTTCCTGGCCGAATCCGACGGCGAACCAATCGGTTACCTCACCGGTTGCGTGAATACGGATGCCTTCCCGGGCGAGGACCAGCGAATCGCGGACGCCATCCGGACGCACCGCCTGATCCTGCGTCGCCGGCCGGTTCTGTTCTTCGCCCGCAGCGCATTCGACGCCGCGAGCGCGGCGCTGCGCCGTACACCGACCGCCGGCGAAATCCACGATCCGCGCTGGCCTTCTCATCTGCACATCAATGTCGTGCCCGAGGCCCGCGGCACCGGCGCGGCGGACAGACTGATGGAGCATTGGTTCGCGCGGCTCCGGTCGGTGGGTTCATCCGGGTGCTATCTGCAGACACTGGTTGAGAACACCCGGGCCGTCCGGTTCTTCGGACGGATGGGCTTTGTCCCGCACGGACCGACGCAAGCGGTGCCGGGGCTGCGTTACCAGGGCAAACGAGTTCACCAGCAGACCATGGTCCGCAGCTGCTGACAGACTCCGCCGCCGGACTATTTCCCGGCCGGCCGCGTCGCGTGATCGTCGAGCACCCGGCCGAGCAGCGTAACCAGAGTTCGGCGTTCCGCGGCGGATAGAGCGGCGAGGAGATCCTGTTGAGCGAGGTCCAGCCTGCGGTCCAGCTCGCGGAGATGTTCCCGGCCGGGATCCGCCAGGTTCACGATATTGCGCCGCCGATCATCCGGATCGGCGGCGCGCTCCACAAGGCCCCTGGCCACCAGATCGTTCAGGACGGCCACGATATCGCTGCGATCGATTCCGGTGCGGCGCCCGAGTTCGGCCTGACTGCCGGCACCGCCTTCGTCCAGCGTGGTCAGCACCGCGTAGTGGTACCGGCGCGAACCCGTACCGGCCAGCGCCTGTTCGGTCGCCCGGTCGGCGAGTAGCGCGGTCTGGTTGATCAGTCGCGTCGGCAGACTACGTAGCCTGCTCGCGGCCCCCTGGTGCGCGACGTTCATATCGGCAATCTAGCAACCACCCGTTGGCAGGACCCATAAAACCCTCCGCTCCCGCGCAGGCACATCGAGGTTGTTCACGCCGGGCTGATGCCGGTTGCGACTTCTACCTCGAAAACGCGTTGAAGGCCTCGAACACGTCCAAGCCGTCAAGCCCTGGCCCTTCGACGCGTCGGCGTGCTGTAGGCACTGCTGCGCGACAACCGGCCTTCACTCCCGCCCCACCGATCGCGCGAGCGGTTCGACTTCATCATTGAGCTCATCGGGATCTGACCGTCCTCTCACGACAGCCCTGTGCGACACTGACGACGTGCAACCGAAGCGTAGGGTTCACTTCGTGGGCAGCTTGCCCGCACAGTTGGACAGTCCAGCGAAGGCGATGGTGTTCGCCGTCGACACTGCCGGTGAGTTCCTGGATGGCCTGGTTCCCGGCGGCGAAGCGGATCCCTATCGCGCCCAGTGGTACATCAGACCCGTCATCGATCGGCTCGACAGCATCCCCGTACTGGAGCCGGTGCGGCGCGGTGATTGGTCGACGCTGCGTTCCCGCAACACTTTTCGGCTCCGGCCGGGCCGATCGCTGGGCGAAGCGGATATCGACGCCGCACTCGGCTATGCGGAGGAAGCCGGTCGTGCCATCGAGGCGTTGGCCGATATGCGCCGAACAGATCCCGGCCTACGTTTACAGGTAGGCATACCGACGCCGTTCGTCATCGGTTTCATCGCTTTCGAGGCACGGATGCTCGTGTGGCGCCGACGCTCGGCGCACCGCGGTGACCGACGCTTCCCCTATTACCGCCCGATCGTCGACGCCACCGTCAGGGAAATCCTGCGGATCCACGAGACGTTGGGGGACAACGTCGTATTCCAACTCGAACTTGCCGCGGAGACGCTCCTCTGTGCGCGGATGCCCGCGGTCCTGCGGCAGGCTGCGGCCACCGCAGCAGGTCGAGCGATCGCACGCCTCGTTGCACAGGCACCCTACGGTGCCCGTTTCGGGGTACACCTCTGCTACGGAAGCCTCGACGACAAGCCCGTCGTGGCGCCGAGGTCTACGAAGGCGGTCGTTGTGCTGGCCAACGCGATTGCGCGATACTGGCCTGCGGGAAGACATCTCGCGTTCGTCCACCTGCCCATCGGCAACGGCAAGTCGGCACCGGTGCGACCGCGGTACTACGAGCCTTTGGCCCGCCTCGAATTGCCTGCCACTACGCGAGTTGCCGCCGGGCTCGCGCATCCGGCGCAGCCGCTCGAGCAAGCACGACTGAGCCTTGCGGCGGCGGAGTCGGCCTACGGCGGCCTGTTGGACATCGCGGCCCCCTGTGGTCTGGGCCGGTACAGCACCGTCGACCGGGCACGGTCTGCAGTAGCACACGCAGTCGCCCTGGCCGAAACCGATCTGTGAAACGGCCGGTGGTCACGGCAACGTCGCCGGCCCTCCTCGCCGGCCCGAGCCGACCGGCGACGACACGTGGAAGGATGTGCTCGCGCACCGGACTCCGACTTTCCGGATCACATTTCTTCGGAACATGTTTCGTAGACAGCCAGGGCCGGGGAGCGCGGTTCGGCCGGGCTGAGCGCTGACTCGTCCGCGTAACGCGTACTCCACTCCGTGTGAGGCCGAGAGATCCCCCGAGGCACGCATATCCGAGGTCGCCGTCGGCTACGATTGCACCCGTGGTCGAAGGAATCGAACGCCCTGCACCGGAAAGCAGCCGGATGCCGCGCCCATTCGACACCGAACAGCTGGCTTCCGCCCGGGTGTACGACTACCTGTTGGGCGGAAAGGACAATTACGATGTCGACCAAGTCATGGCTCGTCAAATGTTGTCCAGCACACCCGAACTCAAGACGCTGGCCTGGTTCACCCGGAGTTTCATGCGCAGAGCGGTCGAGATAGCCGCCGACGCCGGTATCCGTCAGTTCATCGATCTCGGCTCGGGTACCCCGAATTCGCCCAATGTGCACGAGGTGGCTCGGGAGATCGAACCGTCGGCGCAGGTGGTGTATATCGACTACGACCAGGTCGTGGTCACCCATTGCGATGCACTGCTGGCCCGATCGCCCGGTGTCACAGCACTGTTGGGAGACGTTCGTCGCCCCCACGACGTTCTCGATCAGCTGATCGAGAACGACCTGATCGATCTCGAGGAGCCCGTAGCCATCACACTCGTCAGTGTGCTGCACTACGTGATGGACGACGAACACCCTGCCGAGATCCTCGCCGCCCTCCGTGAGCGGATGGCACCGGGCAGTTACCTGGCGATCACTCATGGCTCCAGTGATTCCTCCCCGGAGATACTCCAGGTACTCGCCGGCACCGACGGCACATCGGCGCAGGTGGCCTTTCGGTCCACAGCGCAGACGGAGGCATTCCTCACCGGTTTCGAGCTGCTCGATCCCGGTGTGGTGCCGGTACAGCAGTGGCTCCGCCCCGGCTTGCCGGACACTCGAATGGTCATGCTCGGTGCGGTCGGCCGCAAACCCTGAGGACCCGAGATGACCAGAAGTAGTCCGAACACGCGGATTTCTCGGCCACCTGCATATTCGAGCGTGCAACGGGTGCTGTCCCAGTCCATCAGAGGATGAAAATGAAGACTCTCAGAATTGTCGCTGGTGTCATCTCGACAATCGCAACGGTCGCCGCGGTCACAACCGGCGCCTCGATTGTCAATGCTCCTGCCGCCTCCGCGGCGCCGGGTGAGTTCCTCATCACCCGGGAGGTCCCTACCCTGGAGGATCTGGACGCCCAGGTCGCGTTCCTGATCGAGAAACCCGCCCCCGACGAGGCCAAGGCGGCCAATATGGAAGGCGGTACGAGGGCCGTCGTGGTGGCGCGCACCCTCTACAACATCGGCCTGTATCGAGCCCCGCGCGGGTCGAACGAGATCACCGGTCCCGAAACCCACGACGGCAACGTGCACACCGCTATGCTGCGCAGCAAGACAGCGGGCCAACCGGATCTGGTTGCACGCGTGGTCTGGAAGCGTATCGACGGCGTCTGGAAGCTGTCCAACAGCTCCGTGTGCGAAGGTGTCAAGGCCGTGGGGCTGGCGATGGCCTGCGATTTCTAGACCGGCTGCGCGCACTGTGATCGACATCCGTGACCTCACTCTGGGCTATCCAGGCGTCACCGTTCTCGAAATCCCCGAATTGACGGTGGCCGACGGGGCACTCACCTACCTGCTCGGTCTCAACGGCACCGGTAAAACCACACTGCTGCGGAGTATCTGCGGAGTCATCACGCCCGCCCTGGGCACCATCCAGGTCGACGGCACCCTCGTCCGGGCCCATCACACCACACCGGCAACGCTCGGACTGCATATCGACTACCGGGCCTTCGACCCACGTCACACCGCACGGCGGCACCTACGCTGGATCACCCGCGCCCGTGGGCTCCCCGCCGGGCGGGTGGGCGACGTTCTCGAGATCGTCGGCCTCGCCCGGGTCGCCGATCGCCGACTCGGGCACTATTCGCTCGGCATGCTCCAACGTGTCGGCATCGCCGCCGCCTTACTTTCCGAACCTCGAACCCTGTTGCTCGACGAACCTCTCAACGGCCTCGACATCGCGGGTATCCGCTGGATACGCGAACTGCTACGCGACCTCGCCGATGCCGGGACCTGTGTCCTGGTTGCCACGCATCTGCTCGATGAGGTCGAACGCAACGCCGACCACATCGTCATCCTCGGAAACCGGCGCATTCTGGCCGACCAGCCGTTCGCCCACCTCATGGACACCTTGGGTCCCGGCGAAACCAGCCTCGAAGACGTCTATCTGCGAATCGCCGACCTGCCTACCGATATCGCGTCCGGCACGGCCTCATGAACAGTCCCGGTGCGGCCACACTGATCCGCCGCGGCATCGCCGCCGAATGGACCCGCACCACCGGGCGCAGTTTTCTGTGGATCGTCGCGGTTCCCCTCACGTTCTTGCTGCCGCTGATCGTCACCGTCGGAATCGCCGCTGTCGCAGAACGGCTCGCAAAACTCCCTGGACAGAGTTACCTGGCGACAGTCTCCACAACCAACTCGGTGTACTGGGTGATCACTTTGGCCGTATCGGTCATGATGGTCACCACCACCTACGCCCACGCCGCGCAATGGCGCGGTCAGACAGGTGATCTCAATGAGTTCCTGTTTCCCCGGTTCTGGACGGTTGCGCTGGCCCGGTGGTTCTACTACGGCACCATCACTGCGGTGTCGACAGTCGTTCTGCTCGTCGTCGTCATGCTCACGCTGCCGGCCCAGTTCCCCCAGATCTATGGTGCTGTGGACATCACGGACCCGGCCGGTATCCGGTTCCTCTGGACCGTCCCGAGCTACGGGTTCGCCGCTTGCGGTGTGGGTGTCGCGGTCGGGTCGTTGATTCGCACTCCGTCCGCCGCTGTGGCCGTCCTTCTGTTCTGGGTCTATGTGGCCGAGAATTCCGTCAATATGTTGCCCCACGGGTACACCTTGCAGGCCTATGCCCCGTTCCTCAACGCCGTCGCCGCAACCGGCCAGGAAGTCGCGTTCCTCCCCCGCTTCGGCCGCAACGGATCTCTGCTCTACTTCGTTCTCTGCGCAGTCGTCCTTTTCGTCGCCGCGGCTGTCCTGCCTGCCCTGATTCGCAAGATTTCGGCATATCGCAGAGCTGCGATCACCAAATCAGGGGCCTGATTCACGGCGCCCACTGCGGGATCGTCACGGCAATCGAATCGGCCGCACCGTTACCGGAAGACGGGACGAACCTCGAGCGGAAGCTTGCCGATCCCAGGAATCGGCCCCATGGCCCGCGGGACCTTCTCGGTGACGACCGGCCGAAACTCCCACTTCGACAACAAACTGTGGAGCGTCGTCTGCAATGCCATCCAAGCAAAATTGTTGCCGATGCACATCTGATTGCCCATGCTGAACGGGACGAAGCTCCGGCATTTCGTCCCGGCGGTCGAGGCCGGCCACCGATCGGGGTCGAAAGTGTCCGGCTCGGCGAATATATCCGGGTTTCGATGAATGGCTGCAATGCTGTAGCCGATATCTGTACCGGCCGGAAATGTGAAACCGCCGAGATCGACAGTGGTGACGGTGCGTCTGGTTTGCAGTAGTGGTGAATGGATCCGCGTGACCTCGTTCAGGAACCGGTTCAGATAGTCGAGGCGGCCGAGGCTTCCGGGATCGAGTTCTCCTGCATCGGAGATCTCCTGCTGCAATCTCGAAGCCATCTCCGGACGTTGCGACAACTCGTACAGAGCCCAGGTCAGCGTGGTGGTCGAGGGGTCGATCCCGCCGAAGAGTACGGTCACGGCCTGCTCCGCCAGGAACTTGTCGCTGTGGTGATTGTCGATCGACGAATCGAGCAGGATGTCGATCAAGTCGTTGCGGCGATCACCGCCGGCTCGGCGCGCGACGAGCAGCTCCCGGCAATAGTCGCGCAACTGCATTCCGGCCGAGAGGAATTTACGGTTCACCGGCAATGGCAGGTTCGCCAGCTTACCGGGCAGCACACTGCCTACCATCGCACCTGCGCCGATGTCCTCGACGAGACCCGAGATGAATTGCAGCTCCCCGGTACCGGGTTCGTGCGAGAACATGGATTCGAGCACGTTGGCGATCACCACTTCCAGCATGGCCGAACGCGCCTCGACGTGTTGGCCCGGCCGCCATGAACTCGCCAATGCGTCCGCGTTCCGCTTCATGGTGTGCGCGTGGCTTGCCAACTCTGTTCGGTGGAACGCTGGTTGAAGCAGACGACGAAGATCCCTGTGCTGCTCACCGTCCGCGACGATCAGCGATTCCCCGAATATGAGACGGATACGCTCGAACAGGAGCCCTCGCTCGTAGGCATCCGAGTTCTCGACCAACACCCTGTGGAGGAGTTCGAAATCGGTGATGACATAGATGACGCGACTGCCGATATCGACACGCGCGATCTTTCCGGCACCGGCCAGCTCCGCCATGAAGCGGACCGGATCACGCCATAGTCCCCAGCCGTGCCCGACGACAGGCAAACGGCCGGGCGCACGCGGCACGTCGTGGATATCCACAGTATCTTGCCCCTCATAATCGGCAGGTCCGAGGCCACGGACTTCGGCGGATCGGTCGGATCGCTGAAGCCTGTGATCGATCCACACGCTACCTCAGCCCGGATACGTGCGCCGTGGAGTTGACAGGCGAATACGTATGTCCCGCAGAGCATAACGTCACGCTTCGAAGGAACAACCGCTCCGGCACGGGGTCGGTGGTCGGTCGTTTCCCCAGTGAAGGGACACGGTGGCGAGTGCGGATTCGGGTCGTCCGGCCGAGAGTGATTCTCCGGCCCTTGACGCTAGCCGACTGCGTCGAGGAGCTCCTGGAGGAGAATGGGGGTTCTCCCTACGGGGTGGGCGTAACCTGCGCACAGGGTGTCCATCAGTTTCCGATAGTGCTGCAGGTCGACGGTTTTGTCGAGATAGAGTGCGCTGGTGAGCTGCTCGAGATAGACGATGTCGGGCAGTTCCTCTTCGGGGAAGCGCAGGATGCTGAATGAGCCGCCTTCGGCCGGCGTGGGACCGACCGATTCCGGGAGCACCTGGATGGTGATATTGGGCTGCTCGGTCAGCTCGAGCAGGTGCAGCAGCTGATTGCGGGCCACGCACGGATCCGGGGGCAGCCTGCGCAGCACATGCTCATCGACAACCGCCCATACGGTGGGAGGGGTCGGTGTACGAGTCAATATGCGCTGGCGCCGCATCCGCATATCGACCAGGCGCTGGGCGTCCTCCCGGGAATCGAGACCGAAGATATAGCGGGCGTAATCGGCGGTCTGGAAGAGGCCCGGTATGTAGTGGGTCTCATAGATACGAATACCGAGGGAGGCCTGTTCCAGACCGACATAGGTCTCGAACCACGAGGGCAGCAGGTCATTGTAACGATGCCACCAGCCCGGCTGGTTGGCCTGACGAGCCAGCGCAAGGAAGCGGTCACGCTCGTCGGCGTCGTGCACGCCGTACAGCGTGAGGAGGTCGCCCATATCGCGTACTTTGAATCCGGTTCGCCCCAACTCGAGTCGGGCAATCTTGGATTCGGATGCCCGCAGCGCCTCGCCTGCGGTCTCGCGGCTGATACCGCGCTCCTCGCGCAGTTTCCGTAGCTGGACACCGAGCGCGATCCGCAGAACGGTGGGGCCGCGGTCGACGGGGGCTCGGGCCGTCACATCACCGTTGTGGCCGAACCTCGCCGCCGTGGAGTCGGCCCTGGCTGTCATCGAGTCGACTCCCATCCGGCAAGCAACGTATCCCCTAGTGGCTGCGCCCCCGCAACACCTTACAGCATGAGGCTATCGAAGCGGCCACCCTTGATATCGCGCAGCAAGGTAGCGAACTCCGCCCGCGTATAGGACAGCACGGCCCCCTGAGGGTCCCGGGAGTTGCGCATTCCGATCAGGTCGCCGGGAAGCTGCGACAACTCGACGCAGTTGCCGTTCGGTCCACTGAAAGAG
Organism: Nocardia speluncae NBRC 108251; assembly: GCF_001613245.1. Lineage (GTDB taxonomy): Bacteria > Actinomycetota > Actinomycetes > Mycobacteriales > Mycobacteriaceae > Nocardia > Nocardia speluncae. The sequence goes on from NZ_BDBZ01000004.1 coordinate 53,990, forward strand.
CTTTTCCGCCAAGCGATCACACTCGGCTTCGATGAGGATTCGGAGATGGGATCGGACATGATTCTCTCACTGTTCCTGTCGATGAACGAGACTCGCGGTTTTACCGTACACACAGATGCACTTGCAGGTGCATTTCCAATCGAAGATGCAGATGCATCTCCCGTTGCATCTTCACCCGGAGTTTGGAACACTGCCATCAACCGGTAACGCCTGGTGCCATCGTGCACCGCGGGCAGTCGAGTGCTGTTCTGTGACAGGAGGACTGGATGCGGGCTCCGCATCGTGCGGCCGGTCGCCAACTCGTCTGCCCCATATCTCTCGTACCGATCCGCGGCCGCGAGGTGGCGCGCGATTTCGTTCTGACGCCACGGCCCCACTTTCCCACGGGCGGCGCATGCCGTTGGGGCTACACCTATTCCGTTCGGCGCGCAGTTCGTTTCGACGGAACAGCCGACACGGGACCGACCTCACGCGGCCGGATCGCCAACGCGTGTCACGGCCGACGATGCCGCCGCGCACACGGTTTCGCAGCATGCCAGGCCGTTCGGATCGGCATGAGGGAATTCGAGTCGTCGCGGTGCGGGGTGCAGAGTCCCCGGACCCGAAACCATCAGCCGCAAGGAAGCCGAATGAAGCGAGAAGGACTGCGTACGACGACAACCACCGACGGGAAGAAGACCGCGGACTGGTCGCTGACCAGCAGACGCCCGTGGATTCGGCGCGTATTGCTGCTCGGCGACTCGCGTCCCGCGGTCCAGTGGCCCGACAAGCCACTGCCGACGGCGCAACGTGGAATGGTCGTCTTCGCCGGCGATGCGGGCCCGCTCGATCTTGCCGGTGCCCGTGAAGTGTTGCCGCAACACCAGGACCTGTGGGATGCGGTGCAACAGGAATTCTGGGCGGCCCTACTCGACGTCAACCAACCCCACTGAGGCCCACGGGGCGCGAAGCAACGCCGCGGCATCCTCGTCGGGAAGTTCGATATCGAACACCTCGGCCAGCGTTTCCGGTAATTCCGTGAAGTCCAGTTCCCGTGACCGGCTGGATCCGTCGGGGTGTTCCGTGGTCAGGATGCGACCGTCGAGGATGTGGTGGCTGTCGGGATGGAAACGCTGGACGAACGGACGCCGGGTGAACGGCGAACGCGGCGAAGTCGCGACGAAATGATTGCCGACCTCGTAATCCATCCGGTACTGCGGGGCGAGGGTGAACGTGTAGCGGTCGACCCACCCGTCCTTCGCGAACTGGTGCAGAACCCACTGTTCGGTTTCCAGCTCGCCGAATTCCCGAGCGAGCCGGAACCGCCATTCACCGAGCAGGAACTCCGCCGGGCTGTCGACGAGCGCATAGGGTTCGGCCGGACCCGCACCGAACCCGACGTCGACGATCCATATCCGGTCGTCGTCGCTGGTGGTGACCCGCAGCAACGCATGGGTGGCGGGCCGCAAGCCGTCCGCCCCCATCGTGACCCGCCCGGACAGCCCGGTCACCCCGAAACCCAGCCGTTCCAGCACCGCCGCAAATACGGTGACGTTCTCGTAGCAGTAGCCACCCCGCCGCTGCCGTAACAGCTTGTCCTGCAAAGTTTCCAGGTCCAGCGGAACGGGCCGGCCCAGCACCGCTTCGAGGTTCTCGAACGGGATGGAAGTCGTATGGGCAGCAACCAGTGACCGCAGCACTGTCGACGTGGGGGTACGCGGCCCGGAGTACCCGACCCTGTTCAGGTACAGCTCGAGATCCAGCTGGTCGCCGTTCCAGTGGTATGCCGCATCGGCAGGCTTCGGCATGGCACTCCTCGTTGTCGCCCGGTATCGATACGAGCAACCTTCCGCACACGGCATATGTTCCGTACGCACCGGATCACGACCACGACCTGCCGATCGAGCTCGGCCGCGTTATTTCCGGTTGCCGCGCGTCCACACGCCGCCCGACCCACCACCAGCCCCAGGACTCGGACCGATCCCAGAGAGACTGCAACGCCTCACTGAGGCCGATCCCTGCCGCCGTCAACTCGTAGAAGCCGTTGGATCCATGCTTCTCGATCAACCCCGCCGCGTGTAACTGCTGTAGCCGATTCGACAGCATGCTCGAGGAGCAATTGCCCATCCGGCGGCGCAGTTCCAGAAATCCGAGTGGCCCGGGTTCCAGTTCCCAGAGGACGCGCAATATCCATCGCTGCCCCAGCAGCTCGATGACGGCCAGGATCGGGCGGTGTGCCGGGTCGTCGCCGCCGCTCACCGTAAGATCCCAGCAGTTGCACTTCTCATTTCGAAGCACCGTATTTGATTCTGAATTAGAAGCACCGGAGTGGGAGGAGTCTCGATGGGCCGCTCGGATACGAGCCGGCGGGTGGTGCTGATCACCGGCGCCTCCCGCTGAGTCTGCGCCGCCACGGCGCAACGTCTCGCCGCCCTGGACACCCATGTGGTGGTCAATGGTGTCCGGCAACCTACCTCCCTGCGGGTGCGAAATGGGTGGCGCGGGAGCGCGGTCGCCGTTTCACTGGGGGCATGCTGGTATTCGATGCTCGGCCGTTGTTCGTGCTGGAACGTCGCGCACTGCTGGACCTGCTCGGATCACTGGAGGAGGCGGAGTGGTCCGCGGGCACCGTTTGTCCGGGGTGGGCAGTGCGGGAAGTGGTTGCGCATCTTGTCGACGACTATCTGCGCAGGTTGTCGGGCAGCCGGGACGGGTACAGCGGCGTTCCCTTCGCCCCGGGTGAATCACTGCCCGTCTATCTGGCGCGGATAAACGGTGAATTCGTGGCGGCGATGCGCCAGTGCAGCCCGGCCACCATGGTGGACCTACTGACCCATCTGGGCCCTCAGCTGGACGAGATGTGGGAACGTACCGATCCCGCCGGACTCGCATACCTGGATGTGTCCTGGGCTGGGACGGGCACGAGCCCGGCCTGGCTCGATTGTGCTCGTGAGTACACCGAGTTCTGGGTACACCAGCAACAGATCCGGGACGCGGTGGGTCGGCCCGGGGCCGACGGGCCGGAACTGCTCCGACCGGTAGTGGTGACCTTTCTGCACGCGCTGCCGGTGGCGTTGCGCGGGTCGGTTCGGCCCGCGGGCACCGAGGTGAGCTTCGAGGTCACCGGCTCGGCCGGTGGGTGCTGGGCGGCCGTCAGCGACGGCACGGGATGGGGTCTTCTGGACCGGGTCTGCCCGGCCCCCGCGGCCGCGGTGCGGATGGACGCCGATACGGTATGGCGTCTGGGCAGCCGCGGCATCACCGTCGAGGAGGCTCGCCGGCGCGCGGAGGCGACCGGCGATCCCGAACTGACGGCGGCCGCCACCACGCTGCTCGCGGTAGTCGCCTGAGCCACGCGGCGCATAGGGCCGGCGGCCCGTTGCAGGGATATCGCGCTACATATCGAGGCCCAGGTCGAGGACCCGGACGGAGTGGGTCAGGGCGCCCACGGCAAGGTAGTCGACGCCGGTGCGGGCGTAGTCCGCGGCCATGTCCAAGGTGAGTCCGCCGGAGGATTCGAGTTTCGTCTCGGGGGCGGCGGCGTTGCGGCGCTGGACGGCGGCCTGGGTCTGCCAGAGCGGGAAATTGTCCAGCAGGACCAGCTGGACGTTCTCGGCCAGGACCGCGTCGAGCTGGTCGAGGTTGTCGACTTCCACTTCGCAGTCGATATCGGGGGCGGCGGTGCGGACGGCGTGCAGGGCATTCACCACCGATCCGGCGGCGACGACGTGGTTGTCCTTGATGAGCGCCGCGTCGCCCAGGCCCATACGGTGGTTGACGCCGCCGCCGGCGCGAACCGCGTATTTCTGTAGGGCCCGCAGGCCGGGCAGGGTTTTGCGGCTGTCGCGGATACGGCAGTTCGTCCCGGCTACGGCATCCACCCAGGAGGCGGTCGCGGTAGCAATACCGGACAGGTGGCACAGCAGGTTGAGCATGGTGCGTTCGGCGGTGAGCAGGCCGCGAGTCGGGGCGACGACACCGAGCACAGAGTCGCCGGCGGCGATGCGGGTGCCGTCGAGAACGCGTTCGGTGATTTCGTAACCGTCGGCGCCGATCACCTCGTCGAGCACGAGCAGACCGATATCGATACCGGCGGCCGTGCCCGGCTGACGTGCCATGACCACGGCCTTCACCACGGCTTCCGCGGGAACAGTGGCGACGGTGGTGATATCGGGGCCGTAGCGCAGATCCTCGTCGAGCGCGGTGCGGATGAGGCCGCGGATCGCGTCGGGGTCCAGCCCGGGGTCCAAAGTCATTCTGTACTCCTTTTTTCCTTCTCCGCGTGCGCCGCGCGATGCCGGATGACGGGCGAGCCCTGGGCCCGTGCGCAACAGGTACGGTCCCCGATTCCTTCCGCGCCGATCACGATGGTGCGTCCGATGGGACTGCCCTCGCGGCGGCACGACCACCGGGGTGGGAGGGCATGCCCAGTCCATGCACAACCGGCGACCCCGTGGCAGCTGTGGCGAGGTACGGGGCGCCGGAACCGGCCAGCCGTATCACCATGGGCTCGGCCGAATCCTCCTGCGGTAAGGGGTGTTCGGCGCGGGTATGGCAGCCGCGACTCTCGGTGCGTACCGCCGCCGCCAGCAGTACGGCGCGGGCTGTGACGGTCAGAGCGGAATCTTCGAAGCGCGCGATCAACTCTGCCGGGCCGGCCGGCAGGCGACCGGATGCCGGAGTCTGCAAGGTTTCCGCAGACATCGGCACGGTGGCCCGAGAGTGCGGCTCGGCACTTTCGGCCGGGAACCGAACACCCTGGCCGGCAGCGGTTTCGAGGATGGCCGTGGCCCGTGCCAGGCCGCGCCCTTCGCGCACCACCGACGCGTGTTCGGTCATCGTTCGCTGGACCAGCGCCCGCGGCAGCGCGGGACGTTCCGGCACCGACCCGCCGGGTACCTGTGCCGGTTCGCCCAGGCGCTCGAGCGCCGCCAAGCCCGCCCGTTCGCCCATCACCAGCCCCTCGAGCAGGCTGTTGGAGGCGAGCCGGTTCGCACCGTGCAACCCGGTGCGGGCGACCTCACCGGCCGCGTACAACCCGGGTACACCGGTGCGGCCGTGCAGGTCGGTGACCACTCCCCCGCACTGGTAGTGCGCGGCGGGCGCCACCGGGATGAGGTCGCGGCGGGGGTCGATCCCGGCGACCCGGCAGGAGGTGGTGATCGTGGGGAACCGGGCGGTGAAATCGGGGATCCCGCGGGCGTCGAGGTAGACGTGGTCCTCGCCCAACTCCCGCAGCCTGGCGGCGATCGACCGCGACACAACGTCGCGCGGCGCCAGATCGCCGCGCGGATGAACCCCGGCGGTTACCGATTCTCCGCGGGAATCGATCAGCACCGCACCCTCACCGCGCACCGCCTCGCTGATCAGCGGCTGCCGGCCGATCCCACCGGGCGAGTACAGCACGGTGGGGTGGAACTGCAGGAATTCGAGATCCGCCACCGCCGCGCCCGCCCACAGAGCCAGCGCCAGCCCGTCCGCGGTGGCTCCGGCGGGGTTGGTGCTCAGCGCGTACAACTGCCCGAGACCACCGGTGGCGAGCAGTACCGCCGGAGCGTGCACGACTCCGGTACCTCGGCCGGAGACCGCGACGACCCCTTGGACACCGGACTCGTCCGTGACCACGTCGAGTACGACAGTCCCGAAGAGCACGGGCAGGCCCGCCTCCGACAGCGCCCGCTGCACTTCCGCGCCCGTCGCGTCGCCACCCGCGTGGATGATGCGACGCGTGCTGTGCCCGCCCTCGCGCGTTCGCGAGATCTGGCCGTCGCGCCCGAGGTCGAATACCGCGCCCAGATCGGTCAGCGCGGCGACCGCGGCGGGTCCGGCTTCGACGATGGATCGCACCGCGGCGGGCTCGCACAGCCCGCCGCCCGCGGCGAGGGTGTCGGCGACATGGGAGTCAACCGAATCGCCCTGCGGCGCGACCACCGCGATACCGCCCTGCGCGTATTGGGTGGCGGTATCACTGGGGCCCCCTTTGCTCAGAATCAGCACGCGCAGTCCCAGCCGTGAGGCGGCGCGCGCGGCGGTGAGCCCGGCGACGCCGCCACCGATCACAACCAGGTCCGCGCGCTCTTCCCACGCTGGATTCCATAGTTCACCAGTCATCGTGTCCTCCACTGCCCGGAGCAGTCACCGACGAGACGCCTGTAGGACAGGCACCTGAACCAGCAGGTATCGCGTACCCACCGGCACGAGCCACTCGTGGCACATGCCGCGCCAGCGCTCACGCACCGAGCCGGCCGGATCCGTCGAGGATCGGATGACGCGGGCGGCCAGCGGTGCCCGCAGCCTCCGAACTCTGTGTCATTCCCCGCCGCCGGGGTTCCCGATCTCGATCATGCGCTGGACCGAATTGCGTGCTTTGGCAGCGGTTTCCGGGTCGACGTGTACCTCGTCGCGGTTCTCCTCCAGGCAACGCAACAGCGCGGCCGGGGTGATCATCTTCATGTATTTGCAGGCGGCGCGGTCGTTCACGGCCTGGAAATCGATACCGGGGGCGGCTTTGCGCAGCTGATGCAGCATGCCCACCTCGGTCGCCACGAGTACCTGGTTCGACTTGGCGGCGCGGGCCGCGTCGATCATGCCGCCGGTGGACAGGATGTGCACCCGGTCGGCCGGGAATTCGCCTTCCCCGGCCAGATAGAGCGCCGAGGTCGCGCAGCCGCATTCGGGGTGCACGAACAGTTCGGCGTCGGGGTGGGCGCGCGCCTGGTCGTTGAGTTCGTCACCGTTGATACCGGCGTGGACGTGGCATTCGCCCATCCAGATGTGCATGTTCTCGCGGCCGGTTTCCCGTTTGACGTGCGCACCGAGGAACTGGTCGGGCAGAAACAGCACGTCGCGGTCCGGATCGATGGAGGCCACGACGTCCACGGCGTTGGAGGACGTGCAGCAGATATCGGTCAGTCCTTTCACTGCCGCGGTGGTGTTGACGTAGGACACCACCACCGCATCGGGGTGCTCGGCTTTCCAGTCGCGCAGATCCTCGGCGGTGATCGAATCGGCCAGCGAGCACCCCGCCCGCTGATCGGGGATCAGTACGGTTTTCTCGGGGCTCAGGATCTTGGCGGTTTCGGCCATGAAATGCACACCGCAGAACACGATCGTGCCTTCGGGTGCTTCGGCCGCGATCCGGGACAGCGCCAGGGAATCACCGACGTGATCGGCCACGTCCTGGATCTCCGGGAGCTGGTAGTTGTGCGCAAGAATGGTCGCGTTGCGTTGCCGCGCCAGGCGTTTCACCTCGGCCGCCCATTCCGGTGTCGCCTCCACCCCGGTATACCCCGTCGGCCCGTCGACGATCCGCTCCCGCAGTGCGGTACCCGGCGCCGGGGCCAATTCTGCTCCCATCGTCGCCATGGTCGCTCCTTCCTTCGCGCGCTCGGCAACTCTGCCGATTCACACTCAACCAGGTTTTCGACTTATGATCGAAAACATGGACCAGTTTAGCACCATCCATGAATCGCTCACCGCGGTGTTCCAGGTTCGCCGCTTCCCCGCCGATATCGCCGCAGGTGAGAGCGGTCACGCCGGGACCATCGCCCGCCGCCCGCCGGGCCGGCGCAGCGAGCTCGCCGTCCTGCTGTGGCAGCGCGCACTCGACCCGCAGCAGGGCACCTGGTCGCTACCGGGCGGCCGGTTACGCAACGACGAGGACCTCGACACCTCGGCCCGCCGCCAGCTGGCCGAGAAGGTCGATGTGCGAGAGGTGGACCACCTCGAGCAGCTCTCGGTGTTCAGCGCCCCGGACCGGGTGCCCGGCCCGCGCCGGATCGCGTCCGCCTACCTCGGGCTCGTCCCGCTCACCGCCGACCCGCAGCTCCCCTCCGATACCCGCTGGCATCCGGTGTCCGCACTTCCGGAGATGTCTTTCGACCACGGCACCGTGGTACAGCATGCCCGCACCCGCCTGGCCGCGAAACTGTCCTACACCAATATCTCCTTCGCCCTGGCGCCGGACCGGTTCACCATGTCCACGCTGCGGGAGATCTACTGCGCGGCACTGGGTTACGACGTCGACACCACCAACTTGCAACGCGTCCTGACGCGCCGCAAGGTGATCACCCCCACCGGCGATACCGCCACACCGGGCCGAGCGGGTGGCCGGCCGGCGTCGGTGTACCGCTTCACCGATTCGGACCTGCGGGTCACCGACGAGTTCGCGGCACTCCGGCCCCGCGGTTGAAACGCGGAACCCTCACCGCCGCAATACCTGACACGCGACGAGCACCGGCGGAGAACCGGTTCACGTACGCATCTGTGGCCGCGGAACCCGGGTACGCCGCTCCGGCGGCGCAAGCCGGTCCACCGGCCAGGCGAGCAGTTCGATGAACCAGAACAGCACCAGGAATACCGCGACCACAACCGTCGGTATCGCCACGAAAACGATCGACAGCACGGCGACCACCAGGAGCACCGCGAACGCGGTGGGTGATATCCCCTGCAATCGGCTGCCCAACCGCACCGCTGCCCACATCATCCAGCGCCGCGGCCGCGACACATCGCATTCCCGCAGCGTCCGCCGGAAGATACCGTCGGCGTCGGCCGCGCCGACTCGTTCCGTGCGCCGCAGGTAATCGTGCAGAATTGCCGCCCGCGTGTACACCCCGTACCGGGGGATCAGCCAGACCAGCGGCCGCGGCACCGAGGCGAAATCGGTGCGGAAATCCGCGGGTACCACGAATTCTTCGGCCGCCCCCTGATAGGTCAGCGGCTCCCGGACTTTCCAGAACTTCCCGTCGATCTCCTCGACCACGAGTGAACTGGTGAACCCCACGACGTCTTCTCCCTGTCGTCCTCCCGAACGCAGTCAGCCTACGGCGGGGCGGCCGGGGCCGCGCGGTGGGCAGCATCCGGTCCCGCTGCGCGGGACGGGGCTCGGCCGGCGAGAACCGTTGCCGGCCTTTCCGGATCGGCCGAACGCTACTTCGACAGCGACGGTCCGGGCGGCGACTCCTGCGGTGACAGCGCGGCTTCGCCACCGGCCGGCACCTGGGCTCCGGGTTCCGCGGTGCCGTGCACCGGTACCCGGGCGGACGGTTCACCGGGATAGAAGGCCTGGTCGTAATCCGGGTATTCCGGCTCCGCATACGGCTGGGGACGCGATTCCCCGAAGGGACTCATGAATCCGCTACCGAGATCCTCGGTCGTGCTGAGCCCGGCCAGGAGCAGGATGACCAGCGCCGCGGTCAGCGGCTGAACCAGCAGGGCGAGGGGGCTTTCCAGACCGACGGGCAAGGACACGATCTGCCCCACCGGCGGATCGCCGGGCCGGGGGTTGTCCCAGTCGTTGATCGTTTCACCGACCCACGCCATCACCCACGCGCCGGCCACCGACCCCAGCAGCAGCCCGATGAGCTGGATAGGTCCGCGCATCCGCCGCCAACGCCAGGCCGCGGCAGCCGACAGTACCCCGGTGACCGCGCCCAGACCCGCGAAGATCGCCAGGGCGTCGAACCGGTGCAGGCTCTCCCCCACCAGTGTGGCGCCCCGGCCCGGTTCGACCACCAGCACCAGTTCGGTCGGTGCCAGCAGGCCCCAGACCGCGCCCGCGAACACGCTCAGTACGACCACCGCGGCCAGCAGTACAGCGGCAGCACGCAGCTCCTTACGCCCGCCGCCGCGGTGTTCCCGACGCGCTGCGTCACCGCGTGACCCGGGCACCACTACCGCCTCTCCGCGCACACGGAATCGAGGACCCCGTGCCGCGAGCAGCGGGCCTGCCAGCCGCCCGGATCGATCTGCACGACCATCCGGCGCCCGCAATGCGCGCAGAACCGCGGGGGTTCCAGGCCCAGTGCCACGGCCCGGGAGTCCGGCTCGTCGTGCCCGGGCACGACCCGCGTACCCGTGAACGGGTTGTAGCGCTCGTCCATATCGCCGACAGTACTCATCCGACCCCGCCTTCCGCGGTTGGCGCCGCCGATCAGAATGTCTCGTTGAGTGCCTTGATCGGCATCTGGAGTTCACCCAGCAGGTCGAGGTCCTGTTCGGCCGGGCGGCCCAGGGTGGTCAAATAGTTGCCGACGATCACGGCGTTGATTCCGCCCAGGATGCCCTGGCGGGCGCCCAGGTCACCGAGGGTGATCTCGCGGCCGCCGGCGAAACGCAGGATGGTCCGGGGCAGTGCGAGCCGGAAGGCGGCCACAGCGCGCAGTGCGTCCGCGGCCGGCAGGACCTCGAGGTCGCCGAACGGTGTGCCGGGACGGGGGTTGAGGAAGTTCAGCGGCACCTCGTCGGGTTCGAGTGCGGCCAGGTCGGCGGCGAATTCGGCGCGCTGTTCGAGGGTTTCACCCATGCCGAGGATGCCGCCGCAGCACACCTCCATTCCGGCTGTTCGCACCATTCGCAGGGTGTCCCAGCGTTCCTCCCAGGTGTGGGTGGTGACCACCTTCGGGAAGTGGGAGCGCGCGGTTTCCAGGTTGTGGTTGTAGCGGTGCACGCCCATCGCGGCGAGGCGGTCGACCTGGTCCTGTGTGAGCATCCCGAGCGAACAGGCGACCTGGATGTCGACCTCGTTGCGTATGGCCTCCACTCCTGCGGCCACCTGCGCCATCAGCCGTTCGTCCGGCCCGCGCACGGCGGCGACGATGCAGAATTCGGTGGCTCCGGTCTTGGCGGTCTGTTTGGCCGCTTCGACCAGGCTCGGGATATCGAGCCAGGCGGCCCGGACCGGGGACGCGAACAGCCCCGATTGCGAGCAGAAATGGCAGTCTTCCGGGCAGCCGCCGGTCTTGAGGCTGATGATGCCTTCGACCTCCACCTCCGGACCGCACCATGTCACCCGGACCTCGTGCGCGAGTTCGAGCAATTGCCCGAGCCGGTCGTCTCCGAGGCGCAGAACGTCCAGGACCTGGTTCCGGGACAGCCCGATACCGCGTTCGAGCACCTGTTCCCGCGCAACGGTCAGCACATCGTCCGCGGATATCTCGGTGGTGACAGGGGCCTGAGTCACTGGCGAATCCCTTCGTCGGGAGGTGCCCGGCTGTGGGCCGGCACACCGGACTTGAACAGCGTTCAGGACAGGGTAGCGGCAAAGATTGAACAGCGTTCAGGCTGGGGTAGCGTCTGGGATGGATCGAAGCCACCGGGAGGACGGACTGTGCAGCTACACCGAGGCGATGTCGTGGACGGGGCACTCACCATCCTCGACCAGTACGGACTCGCCGACCTCACCATGCGCCGGCTCGCGGGTTCGCTGCGCGTCCAGCCCGGCGCACTGTACTGGCACTTCCCGAACAAGCAGGCGTTACTCGGCGCCGTCGCCGACCGGATCCTGGCCCCGATGGAACAGCCCGTCACGGCGAGCGACTGGCCGGACGCACTGAGCGAATTGGCGCACCGGCTGCGCAACTGCCTGCTCACCTACCGCGACGGCGCGGAGCTGGTCTCCGCCACCTACGCCTCCCGCCTCACCACCAGCAAGGGCCGGGAACGTATCGCCGGTGCGGTGATCCGCGCCGGCGTGCCCCGCGAACAGGCCGAACTCGCCGCCTACACGCTGCTCTACTACGTGCTCGGCCACACCGTCGACGAACAGTCCCGGATGCAGATGGACTCGGCCGGGGCGCTACCCACCCCCGAGCCCACCGAGGGCCCCGACCCGACCGCCCGATTCGACTTCGGCCTACAACTGTTCACCGCCGGCATCCGGCACCAGCTGGGCGCGGAGATCCGCTGAGCGCCGCTCCAGAAGCAGCGCCACCAGACCCAGCAGCGGATCGGTGACGCCGCGACCCCGGTCGGCGAGCCGCACCCGCAACCGGTGGCCGGGATAAACCCGAAGACCGACGGCAAGCACCCGCCGCATGTCCGCGCAGATACCACGCACAGAAACCCCCGCGGCCGCCACTCCGGAGGTCGCGCCCGAACACCACCGCGGGCACCCGCCCCCGGTAGCCACGCCCGCTGATCGGATACCGGATACCACCGGCGGCGGCCACGGAATGCAGGTCACCGAGCCGCCTACCGCCCGGCCCATCCGCCCCTCCCGCGGCCACCGGCACCCCGGCCGCCTTTCGCGGAGCAGGGGCGTCCGGTAGCAATCTTGAACGGTGTTCAAGTATGGTGCCCGACGTGACCTCGGACCCATTGGCCTGGCTCGACGACCACGCGGCGACCCGCGTGACCGCCGGATTACGACGGCAACTACGCCCCCGCGCCGCGGGTTCACCGGCCCTGGACCTCGCCTCCAACGACTACCTGGGCCTCACCCGGCATCCGGAAGTCCGCGCCGGAGCCATCGAGGCGGTACGCCGCTGGGGTGCCGGGTCGACCGGGTCCCGGCTGGTGACCGGAACCACCACCGACCATGAACTCCTGGAAGGTGAACTGGCCGAATTCACCGGATTCCCGGCCGGTCTGGTCTTCTCCTCCGGTTATGCCGCCAACCTCGGCGCCGTCACCGCCCTGGCCGGCCGGGGTTCACTGATCGTCTCCGACGCCGGCTGCCACGCCTCCCTCGTGGATGCCTGCCGGCTGTCCCGGGCCCGGGTGGCGATCGCGCCGCACCGGAACTCGACCGCCGTTGCCCGGCTACTTGCGGACCGCAGCGAGGAGCACGCCCTGGTACTCACCGATTCGGTGTTCAGCGCCGACGGCGATCTGGCACCCCTGACCGAACTGCACCGCGTGGTCCGCGACCACAACGCGCTCCTGCTCGTCGACGAGGCGCACGGACTCGGCGTGCGCGGCCACGGAGGGCGGGGCCTCGTCCAGGAAACCGGACTGGCGGGCGAACCCGATGTGATCGTCACCGTGACCCTGTCCAAGGCCCTCGCCGCCCAGGGCGGTGCGGTATTGGGTGACGAGCGAGTGCGCGCGCATCTGATCGACACCGCCCGCACCATGATCTTCGATACCGGGCTGGCACCCGCCGCCGTCGGCGCCGCCCGCGCGGCCCTGCGGATTCTGCGCCGCGACCCCGGGCTCGGGCCGCGGGTACTGGCCCGCGCCGCCGATATCGCCCGGATCGCCGGAGTAGCGGCACCGGATTCGGCGGTCGTCCCGATCATCCTCGGTGACCCGCAGACCGCCCACGACGCCGCCCACACCTGCCGCGAACAGGATGTGGAGGTGGGGTGCTTCCGGCCGCCGTCGGTTCCGGAAGGTACCTCCCGGCTGCGCCTGACCGCCCGCGCCGATCTGACCCCCGCCGATCTCGACACCCTCACGAAGGTCCTGGTACCGGTGCTGACGCACGCACGGAACAGCACGACGGTGCCCGCATGACCGTACTGTTCGTCACCGGCACCTCCACCGAGGTCGGCAAAACCGTCACCACTGCCGCCCTCGCGGCCACCGCCCGCGCCGCCGGCCGCACCGTCGCCGTCTGCAAACCCGCACAAACCGGGGTCGCGGCCACCGACCCCGGTGACCTCGCCACGATCACCGCGCTCTCCGGCGTGACCCGCACGCTCGAACTGGCCCGCTACCCTGCCCCGCTCGCCCCCGATACCGCCGCCCGCCGGTGCGGTGCCGCACTCCTCACGCTGACCGAAACCGCTTCCGCCATAGCGGCTCTCGGTTCCGCGGACCTGACACTGGTGGAAGGCGCCGGCGGCCTGCTGGTACGGCTGGGCGAATTCACCCTCCTCGACCTCGCCCGCGAACTCGCGGCACCGGCACTGGTGGTGACTGCGCCGGGCCTGGGCACGCTCAACCACAGCGAACTCACCGTTCGCGCTTTGGCGCAGGCCGGTGTGCCGTGCGCCGGCCTGGTGGTGGGTTCCTGGCCGCAACATCCCGACCTGGCAGCCCGGACCAATCGCACCGACCTGCCCAGGGTCACCGGCACCGAAGTCGTCGGCACGCTCCCCGCGGGCGCGGCGTCGTGGTCGCCGCCGCGGTTCCGGGCAGTCGCGCCCGGCTGGTTCACCCCGACTTGGGCACAGCGGTACTTGGGGATACCCGAAGACGAGCACGCATTTCGCCCGGAGCCGGGCACGATCACTGCCTAGAGTGCGGTATGGCCACGACCAGGTCCCCGCAGGAGTCGGCGCACCACACACCCGACCCCGCCGACGCCGCGACTGCACCCCTGTGGCGTGCGGTCCAGGCATTCCGGCTGGTCACGCTGCTGTACGCGGTGGGACAGCAGATCGCGTCGGTGCAGTACTACGAGAACCAATTATTGAGCTGGTTTTTCATCGCGCTGATGGTGATCTGGTCCGGCATCTCCGCCCTGCTCCTGACCCACTGGCGCACATCCGACACCACGCGCACGCGCACGCTTGTCGTCGTAGGCGACCATCTCGTAGTGCTCGGACTGATCGCGGCCACTCCCCTGGTCGCCGATTACGCCTGGTATCACGGGCACCAACCGCTGCCCACCACCATGTGGTCGGCGAACGCAGTCATCTCCGCCGCCATCCTGCGCGGCCCGCTCGCCGGGGTCACCTCGGGCCTGCTCATCGCGGCCACGATCATCACCATGCGGCAGCAGTGGGGCGACGATGTATGGGCCGATGCGACGGCACCCGTTCTGGTATCGGTGGGCTTGGCGCTGGGCATGGCCGCCAATACCGCCCGCCGCGCCCAGGAACAGTTACAACGCGCGGTACGCCTCACCGCGGCCACCGAGGAACGGGAACGACTGGCCCGCCAGGTGCACGACGGCGTCCTGCAGATCCTTTCCTATATCAGCCGGCGTGGTAGCGAAATAGGTGGTCCGGCAGTGGAATTGGCGCAGCGGGCCGCCGAGCAGGAGGTCGCGTTGCGGCGGCTCATCTCCGAACAGACCGCACACTCGACCGTCGGCGATACCACCGTCGACCTGCGTCCGTTACTGACGGCGCACAGCACACCCCGGGTGGTGGTCTCCACCCCGGGCGAACCCGTACTCGTCGGCCGCTGGACGGCCCAGGAAATCACGGCCGCGGTCGCCGCCGCCCTCACCAACGTCGAACTCCACGCGGGTCCCGATGCCCGCACCTATGTACTCCTGGAGGACACCGATACCGGCCTGGTCGTCAGCATCCGCGACGACGGCGCCGGCATTGCGCCAGGGCGCCTGGCCGAGGCCGAGGACGAGGGCCGGATGGGGGTGTCCCGCTCGATAACCGGTCGGATCGCTGCTCTCGGCGGCACTGTCGAACTTCTCACCGCCGATATCGTCGGCGAAGGTACGGAATGGGAATTCCACATCCCGCGCGCCTGATACCGCCCACGGCCGGACGACGTAGCGGCCGGGTCCATCGACCCGGGTGCCTCGGCTCGCACCGATATCAGCCGGCGAGCCCAGCCGACAGCCGCGAAACCGTTTGCACCGACCACCGACCGATGGCGATCATGACCTGGATGGACAGGCTACATATGGAGGATCCCGCGCGGGCCGGGGTAACAACGCTGCGCGATGGGCGCCGATCGGCATGGGCGGAATGGGGTCCGGCGGATGGCCGGCCGGTGCTGTTCTGCCCGGGCGCCGGATGGGGGCGCCGACTCGGATTCGGGTTCGGCGCCGCAACCGCGCTCGGCGTCCGGCTGATCTCGGTGGAACGGCCGGGATCGGGAGAATCCACCGGAATGCCGGGACGCACGCTACTGGATTGGGCCGACGATATCGGCCAGCTCGGCTTCGCCGATCCCGCGGTCGTCGGTTTTTCACAGGGAGCCCCGTTCGCGCTGGCCCTGGCTGCCCGCGGGATCACCTCCGAGGTGGCGATCGTATCCGGCGGTGACGAGCTCGCTCACCCCGGAACGACTCTGCCGGACGAGGTCCGGCGGCTGGTCGATCTGGTGGCCGCCGATCCGGCCGGCGCCGAACGCGATTTCGCGCGCTTCGGGAGCGCCGAGACGCTGTGGCGGTTGAGCGTCGAAGGCAGTTCCGAGGCCGATCGGGAGATCTACTTGCAACCGGACTTCGCCGCGGCGTTCCGGCGCGCACTGGATACCGGATTCGCGCAGGGGCCGGCCGGTTATGCGCGCGATACGGTCTTGCATTTCGCGCGGTGGCCGTTCCGGGTAGAGGAGCTCACCGCCCGCGTACATCTCTGGTACGGAGGGCGAGACGACAACCCGACCCATTCCCCGGACCACGGCACCACCCTCGCCGCCCGGATCCCGAACGCCACCAGGCACTACCTACCCGACAGCGGCGCCGCACTGCTGTGGACCCACGCCGGCGAAATCCTCCGGCAGCTTCTCGCGCAATCGCCGGGTACCCCGACGTAGTACACCTGCGCCCGAAGTGAGTTCCGGAAGAAACTTTGCGGACAGCGATGACTCCGCCGACGATGCCCCGTCCTATCGGTTGAACGCGCTACCAACCCGGCGCGACCGACCAGAAGGACCGGCCATGACCACCGAGACCCCCACCACCACCGTTGCTACCGACCGCCCCGGCACAATCCGCAACCGCGTCCTGTGGACCCTGCAAATCGTGCTCGGCCTGTTCTTCGTCATAGCCTCCGGCGGACCGAAGCTCGTGATGCCGAACGCCCTGGCGGACAACGCCCCCGAGAATCTGACCATTCCCTTCGCGCTGCTCGTCTTCATCGGACTGGTCGAGGTCGCGGGCGGTATCGGCCTGATGGTGCCACGGTTGTCGGCCCTGGCCGCCGCGGGCCTGACCGTCCTCACCGTGCTCGCCGCCGGGACACAGGCTTTCATCGCCGACAAACCCGCGATGGCGATCTTCCCCCTGGTCCTCGCCGCGATCTTCGCCTGGATCGCCTACGAGCGGCGCGCCACCGTCACCGACCTGCGCGACTCTTTCGCACGATGACAAACCCATGAGCACGATCGGCGACCGGTGCCCCACCGTTCGCCGATCGTGCATTTCCCGGATCGATCACCCGTCGGGTTGGCGGCGACGATCCGTCCGGCCGGTCCAGCAGCCCACGCGTGGTTGTCCTCCTCGGACGGCGGCATCGGCAGCTCCCGAACCGGAATCCGGCTGTGGTAGCCATGGCAGGTACGGGCCCGGTGCGTGGCCGGGCGCTCATACGGTGACAGCTAGGGGCAGGCGGGCGAGGCGCCGCACGATCAGGCTGGGGACGTAGGACGGTTGCGGCCCGCGCAGCGTGACGTTGCTGGTGGTGTCCAGCAGGGTGTGCACAGCCTGGGCCGTTTCCTTGCGGGCGAGGTGGGCGCCGAGACAAAAGTGGATGCCGCGCCCGAAGCTGTGGTGCCGCGTGCGCTGGACACGGTCGAGGTCGACACGATCGGGATGGTCGAAGATCCGCGGATCGCGGTTGGAGGCACCCCACATCAGCATCAGGCGCGCACCGGATTCGAGCTCGACCCCGGCCAGGCGGGTGGGTGCGGTCGTCACGCGGAAGTGGCCGCGGAACGGGCTCTCGATCCGCACGGCCTCCTCCACGAGCGCGTCGACGCGGCCGTGGTCGGCGCGCAGCGAGTCCTGGAGCTCCTGGTCTCCGGCGAGCAACCGGACCGCGGTGCCCAGCAAGCTCGTGGTCGATTCGGCGCCTGCTGTCACCAATTGCAGCAACAGGATCGCGGCCTGTTCACGAGTCATAGTCTGCGCGGCCACGGCCGCGGCCACGCTGCCCAGTACCCCGTCCTCTTCGCCCGGGCAGGCGTGATCGAGGCGTTCGCCCAGGTATCGGATGAATTCCAGGACCTCCAGTGCGGCCTGCCCGGCGCGGTCGGGGGAGGCGACGCCGGAAACCATATCGATCGCGGCGTCCGACCAGCGCGCCAATTGCCGATGATCGGAGTCCGGCAGCCCGATCAGGTGCCCGATCACCTGCACCGGCACCCGGTGGGCGACTTCTGCCATCCAGTCACCGCCACCGGCGGCGACCAACCCGTTCACCGCGGGGCGGAGGGCGGCGTCGATCATTTCGGTCAGCGCCGCGACCGAGCGTGGGCTGAATCGCGACATCACCAGTGCCCGCTGCTCGGTGTGAGTGGGGGGATCCGCGGTTGCCAGTACATCCACCCCGCCGGCGGCCTCGGCCACCGATATCGACGCAGAACCGGAGGCCGCCGACAACACCGCGACCAGATTGCTCGAATAGGTCTGCGGGTCGGCCAGCACGGTGCGGATCGCGTCGAATCCCAGCACCACATACAACTGCTGGCCGGGCAGGAAATGCACATCGCCTGCCGCACGCAACTGGTCGATCATCGGGTAGGGATTTTCGATCGCGGCTGGGGAGAACAGGTCCGGGGCAACCATAGCGGCATCATCCTTTCACATGTTGTATAACGTGTTATACAACATGTGCCGGGATTGCGGTACCCTTCGATTCGTGGTCGATGACGCTGCTGCCCTGCTCCGCGAATCCCGTGACTCCCTGCGCGTCGTGCGCGAATTCGGGCCCACCGAACGCCGGCGCCGCAGCGAAATCGCCGCCGTCGCACGCGTCATGGCCTCCCGTGACGGCTACAAAGGCGTCACCATCCGGCAGGTCGCCGCCGAAGCAGGCACCACCCCGGTCACCGTGTACCGCTACTTCGGCTCCAAAGACGGCCTGGTCCAGCACCTGATGGCCGAATGGGCCCTCGACACCCTCGACCGCATCACCCGGTTACCCGCCACCTCCGGCGCCGGCCCCGCCGAGCGAGTCGCCGGCGCTTTCGCTCAACTCATCGACTGGGCGGCCGAAGACCGCAACCTGCTACACGCCGGCATGAGTTCGGTGCACTCCGGTGACGGACCCGGCATCAGGGTGTGGCGACCACTGTTCACCGAACTGGTCCGTGCCGCGCTCACCGACCCCGACTGGACCGACGACCACGACCGAGCCCTGATCCTCGGTCACGTCCTGACCACCTGCCTACTGGACCTGACCACCAATCCCGCCGACATCACCGATATCCGCCGCACCATCACCCGCGCCGCGCACCTTCTCTTCGCCCCTCCCCACTGACGCGACTGTTCGCCACCCGGCATTCGCCGACCCGGTCGATGGACATCGGTTCGGTCGCTCACCGGCCGGCCGGACCGGTAAGCGACCGGGGCAAACGCGACCCGTTCGGCTTCCTGCCGACCCGGCATACTCACGGTGTGAACAACGAGGGGTACAGCACAGCTGTGGATTGCGCCGCCGAACTGGACGACCCGGTCGGTGAATCGCTGCGGGGGCGGCATGGGCATCTGAGCCGGTGGGCCGGGCGGGCCGGCACGTATCTGCCGGAGGTCGCGTCGTTCGCGACGGTGGGCAACGCCCCGGACGAGCAGACGTGGGATGGGCTTGCCCGGCTGGTCGGGCGGGGTGAGATCGCGGACATGTTCAGTTGTCCGGCGCGGCCGCCCGCGGACTGGGAACCGGTTTTCGCTCTCGGCGGCCGGCGGATGATCGGACCGGCGAACCGGCCGGAACAACCGCCGGGCTCCAGCGCCGATGTGGTGGAGCTGGGCGCGGACAGCGTGGCGGAGATGCTCGAGCTGACCGCGCGGACGCAGCCGGGACCGTTCGGCCCGCGCACCCACGAACTCGGTACCTACCTCGGCATCCGCGACCACGGCAGGCTGGTGGCGATGGCGGGAGAACGGCTCCGGCCACCGGGATGGACCGAGATCAGCGCTGTCTGCACGGCACCGGAGGCACGCGGCAAAGGGTATGCGGCTCGTTTGGTCGGCGAGCTCGTCGCGCGGATCGTGGCGCGCGGCGAACGGCCGTTTCTGCATGTGGTCGAGACCAATACCGGTGCGATCGCCCTGTACGAACGGCTCGGATTCCGCACACGCACGCAGGTGACATTTCGGGGTTTCCGCATACCTTGACATCCGCGAACGACCGGAATCGCCCTTGAAGCTGCTCCGGTGCCTTCCGGTGTGGATTCTCCGGCAGTGCGACCGTTGCGGTTTCTCCCGAGGGGGGCGGCAGGCAAACTGGCGTGGAGATCTGCGCCGGGCTGGTCCGCACCGGGCGGAATCCGGCAATTCGGGCCCTGCCGGGGCGCGCGCGGCGCCCCGGCCCGGAAGGAGCGGTGGCATGACAGACGACGCGGCGGCGCCCATTCGGGTGATGGTGGTCGACGATCACCCGATCTGGCGGGAGGGTGTGGCCCGGGATCTCGAGGCGGCCGGTTTCCGGGTGGTGGCCACCGCCGAGGACACGGCCACCGCGGTCCGGCGGGCCGCCGCGGTGCGGCCGCGGGTGGTGCTGATGGATATGCAGCTCCCGGACGGCAACGGCGCCCAGGCCACAGCCGATGTGCTGCGGGTTTCCCCGGACAGCCGGGTGCTGGTGCTTTCGGCGTCCGACGAACGCGACGATGTCCTGGATGCCGTGAAAGCGGGGGCCTCCGGCTACCTCGTCAAGAGTGCGTCCGCGACCGAGCTCGTGACCGCGGTCCACGATACGGCCGCCGGTCAGGCGGTCTTCACGCCTGGGCTGGCCGGTCTGGTGCTGGGCGAATACCGGCGGATGGCCACCGCGCCCAGCGATCCCGGCACCCCGGAGCGGCCCGCGCTGACCGAACGCGAAACCGAGGTGCTGCGCCTGGTCGCCAAGGGGCTGTCCGCCAAGCAGATTGCCACCCGCCTGCATCTGAGTCATCGCACGGTCGAGAACCATGTGCAGGCGACCCTGCGCAAACTTCAACTCGCGAACCGGGTGGAGCTCACGCGCTACGTGATCGAACAGGGCCTCGACGGTTGAGTCCTGCTGTCCGAGGGTCGAGGACCACCGTCGGGCGCCGTCATGCGCCGGTCCGGTGGACGCCGGGACCCGGTCCGGGCCACGATCCGCACGGCCCGGCCGGCGGGAACGGGTAGTCCCCGGAGAGGCAGCAGGTACTTCTACTCATCCGCGGAGAACCCGCGCGCCCGACCATCGAAATATGACGATTTCGATCGACCCGGCGCTGATCGCCCGCTTGTCCGGCGAGTTCGACTCGCTGGCCGGGGAATTCACCGCGCTCGGCAGGCAGATGAACACCCTGGGCCGCGACCTGGCTTCCCTGCACCGGCAGGTGCTGCCGGCCGCGGGCCAGGGCCGCGGGGAGTCCGGTGCCGGGGAAGCAGCTTCGGGGTCCGGCACCGGACACGCAACAGCGAAGACCACGGCTCCACCCGGCGCTCCGCCGGGGAAGGCGCCGTCATCCGGTGTGCGCGTCGGCGGGGTGCACACACCGGACCGGCCGGGCTCGGCCTCTCCCGAAAGAGAGGCCGGGCCCGGCACCTCACCCGGAACCGCACCGCCGGCGAACGAGTCCACCGCTGCCCCGCAGCACCGTGCAGGCGCGGCATTTCCCCCGCCTGCATGGGGCGCTCCGGCGCCGAGCACGACCGGCCCGCCGGAACCCCTCCAGGGCGGACAGATGCCTCCGCCGCAATTCGGACCGGCACAGCAGCCGCCGCAGAACGCGCAGCCGGGCGGTATCGCGCCTTGGCCCGGCAGGCCCGCCACGACCGCGCGGGAGTACCGGGCAGCGATGGGCCAGGTGCAGCCCACGGCACCCCCGCCGCGTGGCCCGATCCCGCCGCGAGGTGTCCCCGGCGCGCGTACCCCGTCGCCACCGTGGTGGCAGCGGGAGGGCGTCATCAGCCGGTTGCTCGCGGTCGCCGGGGTGGCGGTCACGCTGATCGGGGTGGTGATGCTGCTGGTCCTCGCCGCGCAGGCCGGGATCTTCGGGCCGGTTCCGCGGGTAGTCGCCGGCGCCGTCTTCTCCGCCGCGCTGGTGGGCGCCGGGATGCGGGTATTCCGGCGCCCCGGCGGGCGGGTCGGCGGTATCGCGCTGGCGGCCACCGGTTTCGCGGGGGCGTACCTCGATGTCGTGGCGATGACCACGATCTACGACTGGCTGCATCCGGTGCCCGGCTTCGCCGCTGCCCTCGGCGTGGCGGCGGCCGGGGTGGGGGTGGCGGTGCAGTGGCGGTCGCAGCCGCTGGCAGTGCTGGTGGTGGCGGGGGCGGCCGTGCTCGCGCCGTTCGTCACGACCGAACTCGCCCTGCTCGCTTTCTTGATCGTGCTGCAACTGGCCTGCGTTCCGGTGCAGATGCGCCACGACTGGCCGTTCCTGCACTTGGTGCGCACCGCCCCGGCGGTGCTGGCCACCCATCTCACGATCCTCGCGTTCGTGATCGGACAACCGGACGAGCGCCGGGTTCTGGTACTCGCGGCGGCGGCGGTGGCCGCGGTCGGCGTGGGCGGCGCGATCCTGGTGACGCGGCAGCGGCCGGGCGATCTCGTCGCGAGCCTGGCGGCCGCGCTGGCCATCACACCGCTGCTCGCCGCACCCGCCCTGATCGACCGGCCGGCCGCCACAATCCTGTCCGCGAGCTACGCGGCGGTACTGCTGGCGGTCGCCGCCACCACGCTTGTCCCGAAATTGCGTGATATCGCCCGTATCCCGGCCCATACCGCGATCGTGGCGGGCACCGGCGGCTCCTTCGCTCTGCTGGAAGCAGTCTGGGGTGTGACGACCGGCTCGGCCTTGCCGTTGGGGCTCCTGCTCGTGGCCGCCTGCTATCTGGGCATCGCGGGACAGGCCCGGAATCGGGTCGCGGCCCTGTTCGGCACCGGCTACGCGGCACTCGGCGGTCTCGGTTTGCTCAGCATCGCCGACGCGGAAACCCTGGCCGTATCCCGCTTGGCGATCGAGGATCTGAGCGCCGCGACCGCGGCTACCGCGACGGCGGGCCTGGGCGTCCTCGCGGTGGCGCTGTGGATGTTGCGCCGTCTCTTCGGCACGACCACCGACGAAGCGGTGACCACGCTGCTGTGGATCGGCGCCAGCGTGGCGGCGCTCTACCTGGTGACGACCGCGTCGGTATCGCTGGGTGTCGCGGCGGACGCCGCGGACGGTTTCGTCGTCGGCCACAGCGTATCGACCATCATCTGGATGGCCGGCGCGCTGGCCGCCCTCCTGTACGGCCTGCGACGGCTGAGTGCCGAAGCATCGGCGACGGTGAAGGTCGCACTGGGGTCCGGGCTGCTGGTGACCGCTGCCGCACTGGCGAAACTGTTCCTGTTCGATTTGTCGACGCTGGACGGGTTGATCCGGGTCGCGGCCTTCCTGATGGTCGGAATTCTGCTGCTGGTCGCGGGAACCCGCTATGCCCGGGCGTTCGCCGAAACCGGGTCGCGGGAGTCCGGGACCGGATAGCACGCCGCTCGACCATGGACGGTGTACCGACCGATTCCGGGCATCGCATCGACCGGCCGCTGCTGCGCACTCCCCTCCGGGTGCGCAGCGGCGGCCGTACCGCGGGAGGGTGACCAGCGAGGTCAGGTGTCCCTCATGACCCCGCAATCCCGGTGCTCGCGGCCGCGACCATGGCGCGGGTGACGGTGTCGAGATCCGCGGTATCGCTGATGAACGGCGGCATGGCGTAGACGAGGTCGCGGAACGGCCGGATCCAGGCGCCCGCACCGACTGCCGCGTCGGTGGCCGCGCGCATATCCACGGGGCGGTCGAGCTGGATCACCCCGATGCCGCCGAGCACCCGCACATCGGTGACGCCGGGCAGGTCCCGGGCCGGTGCCAGCCCTTCCTGCAACCCGTTCTCCAGCCGCGCGACGTCAGCGCGCCAATCACGAGACAGCAGCAGTTCGACGGAGGCGGCCGCGACCGCGCAGGCCAGTGGGTTCCCCATGAACGTCGGCCCGTGCATGATGCCGCCGTGGGCCGCGCTGACGGTTTCGGCGAGTTCCGTGGTGCACAGTGCCGCGGCGAGAGTCAGATAGCCGCCGGTGAGCGCCTTGCCCACGCACATGATATCGGGTGACACCCCTGCCTGTTCGGCCGCGAACAGTGTTCCGGTGCGGCCGAATCCGGTGGCGATCTCGTCGAAGACCAGCAGCACTGCGTGCTCGTCGCAGAGGCGGCGCAGATCGGCCAGGTAGCGGGGGTCGTGCCAGCGCATCCCGCCGGCACCCTGCACTATGGGTTCCACCACCACGGCGGCGAGTTCGGCGGCATTGCGGGCGACGGCCGCTTCGAGTTCGCGCACGTAGTCCGGCCGGTACTCCTGCGGGGGCGCGGAGACGAAGATCTGGTCGGCCAGTACATCGGTCCACAGCGCGTGCATACCGCCGTCGGGGTCGCAAACGCTCATCGGGGTGAAGGTGTCGCCGTGATAGCCGCCGCGCCAGGTGAGCAGGCGGCGTTTGCCGGGTTTACCCACCGACCGCCAGTACTGCAGGCACATTTTCACCGCGACCTCGATCGATACCGAACCGGAGTCGCAGAGGAACACCTTGTCCAGGCCGGCCGGAGTGTGCCGCACCAGGAGCTCGCAGAGGCGGACGGCGGGTTCGTGGGTGAGCCCGCCGAACATGACATGGCTCATTCGTCCGGCCTGCTCCGCCAGTGCCGCGTCGAGGACCGGATGCCGGTAGCCGTGCACCGCCGCCCACCACGAGCTCATTCCGTCGACGAGCTCCCGTCCGTCCGCCAAGGTGAGCCTGGTTCCCGAGGCGGAGGCGACGACCAGGGGGGCGGTGGTGGCCGGAAATCCGCCGTATGGATGCCAGACGTGGCGCGCGTCCAGCGCCGAGGTCTGCGCCGCGGTGAGCGGCGCGGCGGCAGTGGTCATCAAGGTCCTCACCTCCGAGACGGCGGCCACCCCAGGCGACCTGAACACCGTTCAAGTTACCAAAAGCCGATCAGCGGTCCCGGTGCCCCCTCGTCGCACAGCTGAGCGTCCGACGCCGGCCCGACCCCGCCCGCGATATCGCCGCCGAGCCGGTCACGACCCCGGAATCAGGAGATGTAGCGGCCGATCGAGACACACCCGCGACCACACGACAGGCCCGCCCGCCGCCGCCCGACAAATGCGAGAACGTCCCACCGGGCGTTGCGGCGGCCTCGACCGGCAACCGGTCGGCGACATGAGCGGCAGCGCCCCCGCGATCGACGACACCGCACGCGATAACCGGCAGATCCCGCACCGACAAGCTATCGCCGCGGCTCACCGACACCCCCGGCCTGCGGCTCACCGAGGACGTCCACAACCCGCGTGAGCAGGTTCAGCAATTCGCCCATCCCCGCCTCCCCGACCGCACCCGCGATCCGGTTCTCGATTCCGGTGATCCGCTCCCCCGCCAGCGTCAGCGCCGCCCGGCCCGCGGGAGTGCACACCACCTGCCGGGCCCGCCGGTCGGCCGGATCCACCTGCCGGCGCACCAGCCCCGCACTTTCCAGCTGCCCCACCAGTTCCCCCATCGACTGCTGAGTCATCCCCGCCGCCTGCGCCAGTTCGCCCACCCGCGAGCCGGCCGGGTCGAGGTAGCGGAATACCGCGTAGTGCGCGGGTCGCAGGTCGTCGGACAGCCGGGCCCGCAAATCGGCGTTCAGTTCGTCCTCGACGGCCCGGACGGCAAGGGTCAGCAGCTTCAACAGGGAAGAGCGTTCGAGTGTTGACACCTTATGAAGGTTACCTTTCTAATTGACGATATGGCATCCCAGGTCCTCACCTTCCGCAACGGTCATCGCGTCACGCTGGTCGACCAGGGCACCGACGACCGCGGCCCGTATCTGCGCCTGCGGCACGAGCTTCCCGAACCCGGCCGCCAGGCCGGTCCGCACTGGCATCCGGTACTCACCGAGGCGTGGACGGTGCGTCAGGGCGCCGTGCGATTCCGGATCGACGGCCGCGACATCCTCGCCCGCCCCGGCGATACCGTCACGGCTCCGGCAGGCGCGGTGCACGAATTCCACAACGAGGCCCGCGATACCGTGCTGGACCACGAGATCCGGCCACCGCTGCGGCATTGGCAGATGTTCACCCTGTGGAGCGCCCTGGACGAAGCCGGCGCCACCACGGGGTCCGGCATGCCGCGCAACCCGCTGGCGCTCGCCCTACTCTGGGAGCTACAGGACGGCTACCTCGCCGGAATACCACCCTTGCTGCAACGCATCGTCTTCGGAAGCCTCGCCACACTCGCCCGGCGAACCGGCTACGCCCGCCGCCTGAAGGCACCGGCGGAACCGGACTGAGCAGTCGACCAACGGCCCCCGGCGGAAGTTCGCCGGGCTGGCGCTAGGGTTTGACCATGCACGCGTCCGACCCGCTGCCCGAGGGTGCGGCACCACCACCGCGAACGCCGGATCTCACCCGGCCACGGGTCCACGCCTATCACCCGCAGTGATCCGTACGCCACCATAATCTCGCAGCCCACATCTGCCCGCCGTGCCACCCCAGGACCCGACCGAGAACCGTATGCCCGCAGACCCGCCGCGTTTTCGCCCCAATCCGCGACTCACTCCGGTCCGCAGCACCTACCGGCTGCAGCTGCGACCGGACGGCCTCACCTTCGCACAGGCCGCGGCGATCGCGGAGTATCTCCAGCAGCTCGGGGTCTCCCATATCTACCTTTCCCCGGTGATGACCGCCGCGCGCGGTTCCACGCACGGCTACGACGTCACCGACCCCACCGCCGTCTCCCCCGCGCTCGGCGGCCCGGTGGGCCTGAAGGTGCTGGCCGACGAGGCCCGCAACCGCGGTATGGGACTGATCATGGATCTGGTCCCCAATCATGTGGGAGTCGCGGATCCGCAGCAGAACTCCTGGTGGTGGCATGTGCTGCAGTACGGCCGCAAATCCCAGTTCGCTCCCTTCTTCGATATCGACTGGAGTCCGGGTAACGGCGTCGGGGGGCGGCTGGCCCTACCGGTGCTGCGCAGCGAGAACGATCCGGCCGCGCTGACCGTCGACCGGTCCGGGCCCGAACCGCTGCTCGCGCTCCACGACCTACGTTTCCCGATCGCGCCGGGCACCGACGGCGACAATGCGCTGCGAATCCACGACAAACAGCACTACCGGCTGGTGAGCCGGAAATCCGGGATCTGTGGCTACCGGCGCTACCTGTCGATCGACGGGCTGGCCGCGCTGCGCCAGGAGGATCCGCACGTTTTCGAGGCCACCCACCGCGAGCTGGCGGCCTGGTGCGAACACGACCTCATCGACGGTGTGCGGGTGGACCACCCCGACGGACTGGCCGACCCGACGGACTACCTGCAGCGCCTGCGCCTGCTGATCGGCCCGAACCGGTTGCTACTGGTGGAGAAGACCCTCGCCAACCGCGAACCGCTCGACGCCACCCTCCCGATCGACGGCACCACCGGCTACGACACTCTCGCCGATTTCGGTGGTGTACTGCTCGAACCCGCCGGCGAGCCGGTCCTCACCGAACTGTCCCGGCGTATCACCGGCCACGGCAGCGACCGCGTATGGGTGGGCGAAAAAGAACACCGCATCAAACGCGCGGTGGCGGAAAGTATTCTGCTGCCGGAGATCCGCCGGCTGGTCGCCGCGATCAAACAGGATGCGGGCGCCGAGGATTTCGACACCATGGCGCTCACCAACGCCACCATCGAAGTGCTGTCGTTCCTGCCGGTGGCCCGGGCCGACTACACCCCGCTCGCGGGCATGATCAGCGCTGTGCTGGCCGAGGTGGAGAAACGCAATGCCGAACTGCGGGTCCCGCTGTCGGTGCTGGTGACGGCGCTGACCCGCGGGGCTTCCGCGTGGAGCCGGTTCCATCAGGTGAGTACGGCGATCGGCGCGAAGGCCGTGGAGGACATCCTGTTCTATCGGGCGGTGCGGCTGGTGTCGCTGCAGGAACTCGGTGGTAATCCGGCCCGTTTCGGTCGCACCGTCAACGAATTCCATCTCGCCAATGCGTCGCGGGCGCTGCGCTGGCCCGCCTCGATGACCACCCTGTCCACCCACGACACCAAACGCGGCGAGGATGTGCGGGCGCGGATCGGGATCCTGTCCCAGGTGCCGCGGATGTGGGCGCGGGCGGTGATGCTGTGGCTGGAGAAGCTACCGCCACCCGACGGTGCGACCGCACTGTTCCTACTACAGAACATGTTCGGCATGTGGCCGGCCGACGGCCGCCCCGCGTCCTCGGTGCCCGGACTGCGCGAACGCGTGCACCGCTTCGCCGAGAAGGCCATGCGCGAATCCGGGCTGCACACCGCCTGGGAGGAACCCGACCTGGAGTTCGAGAACGCGGTGCACACCTGGCTGGACCAGGTGATCGACGGGCCGGTGGGCCGCCAGCTCACCGATCTCGCCCACGATCTGGCACCGCACGCCTGGTCGGATTCGCTCGCGCAGAAACTCTTGCAGCTGTGTGGGCCGGGTATCCCGGATATCTACCAGGGCTGCGAGATCTGGGAAGACTCCCTGGTCGATCCGGACAACCGCCGCCCGGTGGATTTCGGTTCCCGGATCGCAATGCTGCACACCCTCACCACTACTCCGGCCCTGGATATCACGGGTGCCGCGAAGATGTGGGCGGTGGCGTACGCGCTGTGGCTGCGCCGGGAGCGGCCCGAATGTTTCGTCGGCGGCAGCTATACGCCCGTGTTCGGGCACGGCGAGCACGCCGATAAACTTCTCGCCTACGCCCGCGGGCGAGTCGGGGCGGATCCGGAGATCCTCGTGGCGGTGACCAGGCACAGTGTGGCGATCGGCGAAACCGGCTGGGGCGATACCTATATCGACCTGTTGTCCGGCTCCTGGACCGACCGGCTCACCGGCCACACCTTCCAGAACCGGGCCCGGACCGAGAAACTGTTCGCCCGCCTCCCTGTGGCACTCCTGGTCCGCTGAGTACTGCGGTAACCGTCAGGATTCGGTGATCCGCGGGAACGGGCGCTGCGCCTCCAGCAGGAACGCCAGTTCGAGCAGTGTCCGTTCGTCGCCGTAGGCACCGCTGAGCATCACCCCGACCGGCAGGCCGGTATCGGTGAGCCCGGCCGGGACCGCGATCGACGGCGATCCGGTGACATTGTTGATCGGCGTATAGCCGACGAAATTCGTGACCCGGTCGAGTAGTTCGTCGAACGGCACGCCCGGGCGGAGATACCCGAGTTCGGGTGTGGTGTGGGTGAGTACCGGCGACAGGATCACGTCGTAGCGGGTGAGGACCTCGTCGTAGTCGGCGCGGGCCTTGTTCAGCCGGTACAGGGAGCCCGGGGTCGCCAGGAGTCGCCGGCGGAAGGAAGCGGCGAGGCCCTTCGTGAAAGCATCCAGGCGAGCGGCGTCGAAGCTGCGGCCGTGGCTCAATTTGCCGGTCACTCCCGACATCTGCGCCAGCAAACCCCAGTAGCGCAGGAAATCGTCCACCAGGCTCGGCGCAACCGGGGACGCCATCGGCTCGATGGAATGCCCTGCCGCTTCGAAAATCTCGGCGGTGCTGTGGACAGCCGCCGCGGTCGCGGTATCGGGTTCGCGGCCGTTGCACGCGGTGGTGAGCAGCCCGATCCGCAAGGTGCGCGCCGACGGGCCCTCGACGATCCCGATGGGCGGGAGTTTCGGGTTGCGCCAGTATTTTTCGGCGGCGGCGTGGTAGGCGGCCTGGTCGCGCACCGATCGCGTGAGGACGCCTTCGGAGACCAGTTTGATCGGCAACTGCCGGGCCTGCGCGTTGTCGAGATGCCGGAACCGGCTGGGTTTCAACGACACCAGACCGGCGCAGGCCGCCGGTATCCGCAGGGAACCGCCGCCGTCGTTACCGTGCGCGACGGGCACCACACCCGCCGCGACCATCGCCGCCGAACCGCCCGACGACCCGCCGACCGTGTAGCCGGTATCCCACGGATTGCGGGTGGGATCACTGCTCTCGAATTCCGTGGTGGAGGTGAATCCGAACTCCGGCATCGTGGTTTTGCCGAGAACCGTGATCCCGGTGCTGAGCAGCTGGGCGGTGAAACGGTCGTCCTTTCCCGCCGGATGCGCGGTGACGGCGGCGCTACCGTGACAACTGGGTAAACCCGCCACGTCGGCATTGTCCTTCACGAAGGCCGGGACGCCGTACCAGATCCCGGAATCGCCGGCCGCGTGCCGTGGGGCCCGGCAGTGGTACGCGATGGCGTTGAGCCGCGGATTCACCGCCTGCGCGCGGGCCAGCGATGCCGCCGCGAGTTCGTCGGGGCGCACCGCTGCGGAGCGGGTCAGCTCCGCCAGCGCTACCGCGTCGTGGTCGCCCAGCACATCGTCGGTGAAGGCATGTACTCGATCGCTCATATCTCGGCTCGCGTATCCCTCGGGGCCGGCGGCGGGCCGGCCGGGCCCAGTTGGACAGAAGTTCAGCTCGGCCCAGCGTAGTGCGTGCAAGACCGGCGCGGGCCGGAGCGATACACCGAACCGGCGGCGCCGCGCGAACTACCGCGCTGTCCGCCACCATCCCAGCGTCCACAGCACCGCACAGACAGCAGTACTCAGCAATACGCCGGCCTGAAGCGATCCGAGAACGAGCGCCACGGCCAGAAACGAGAGCAGACCGGCCCCCAGCGCCTCCAGCTTGTACACCGGCCAGCACGTCCCCGCGATATCGACCTCCACCCCGGCGCGTGCGGGAACGCGGGTGTCGAGAGTCTGCGATGCGGTCATGCATTAAGGCTACCCGTGCACCCAGTGTTCGGGCCATCGAACTTTTGTCTTTCTGCACACATATCCCATGACGCGACCACCGTGAGCGGGCCCGGGAACAATCCCCGGAACTCCCGGCGTTTCCGGTGGTATGCCATTGACCGGAGAATATGCACCGTCCACGTCCGATTGGGCCCGCGAGCAAGCCGAGAAGATCGAGAACTCGGGTGGCACCGAGGGCACCACCATGAACGGTATGCCCGTCATCGTGCTCACCACCGTCGGAAACAAATCGGGCAAACTACGAAAGACCGCACTCATGCGAGTCGAGCACGAGGGCGAGTACGCCGTGGTCGCTTCACTGGGTGGAGCGCCCAAACACCCCGTCTGGTACTACAACATCGTCGCCGAACCGCATGTAGAACTGCAGGACGGCCCGGTGACCGGGGACTACATCGCTCGCGAGGTATCGGGCGAGGAGAAAGCCCTCTGGTGGGAACGTGCCGTAGCCGCGTACCCACCCTATGCCGATTACCAACGCAAGACCGAACGCCAGATCCCCGTCTTCGTGCTGACACGGCGCTGACCCCGGGACCCCGACCCCAGTGAAATGAACGAAAACCCCAGTACAGACCACCCGCCGCAGTCAACGACGGCGGCGGGTGGCAGCATGGGGCGGGTGCCCGATGTGCTGACCCATCTGCCCGAAGCCCGTCCCGCGCTCACCGCGGACGAGATCGATGCTGCGGCCAAGCGTATCGCCGACATTATCGAGCCCACTCCGCTGCAGCTGTGCCCCCGGTTGTCCCAGCTCACCGGCGCGCAGGTGTATCTGAAGCGCGAAGATCTGACAGTCGTGCGGTCCTATAAGCTCCGCGGCGCCTACAACCTGGTCGTGCAGCTCAGCGAACTCGAGCGGACCGCCGGCGTGGTCACCGCCAGTGCCGGCAATCACGCCCAGGGGGTGGCATTCGCCTGCCGGGCCATGGGGATCACCGGCCGGATCTACGTGCCGACCACCACCCCTAAGCAGAAACGCGACCGCATCCGCGTGCACGGTGGTGAATTCGTCGAACTCATCGCGGTCGGGGAAACCTTCGACGCCGCCGCCACGGCCGCGGCCGCCGATGTCCGGCGCAGCGGCGCCACCATGGTGCCTCCGTTCGACGACACCCGCACCGCGGCGGGGCAGGGCACGATCGCCGCGGAAATCCTGGACCAGCTCGATGCACCCCCCGATCTGGTGGTCGTCCCCGTGGGCGGCGGCGGATGCCTCGCCGGGGTCGGTACCTACCTGCGGGAACGCTCGCCGCAGACCGGCATCCTCGGGGTCGAACCGGCCGGGGCCGCGTCCATGACGGCGGCATTGATCGCGGGAACGCCGGTCACCCTGCCGGAGGTCGACCCGTTCGTCGACGGTGCCGCCGTACGCCGCATCGGCAAGGTTCCTTTCGACGCGGTGTCGGATTTCGGCGGGCGGGTGGTCTCCCATGCGTCGCTGCCCCTGCTCACCGGCACCGACTACCCACCCGGTGCGGGATCGTTCCGCCTGCTGCGGGTCGACGAGGGCGCCATCTGCACGGCCATGCTGGAGCTCTACCAGAACGAGGGCATCATCGCCGAACCGGCGGGCGCCCTCGCGGTGACCGCGTTGCTCGAGGCCCGCCCGGAACCCGGTTCGACGGTTGTCTGCCTGATCTCCGGCGGCAACAACGATGTCTCCCGGTACGGCGAGGTGATCGAACGATCCCTGGTGCACCAGGGCCTCAAGCACTACTTCCTGGTGGATTTCCCGCAGGAACCCGGCGCGCTGCGCCGCTTCCTGAACGAGGTACTCGGGCCCGACGACGACATCACGCTGTTCGAGTACGTCAAACGCAACAACCGGGAGACCGGAGCGGCACTGGTCGGCGTGGAGCTCGGCGAACGCACCGGGCTACAGCCGCTGCTGGACCGGGTCGCGCGATCGCCGATCCAATGCGAACGGCTGGAACCGGGTTCACCGGCCTATCGCTATCTGACCTGACGGGCCGGCCTGCGGATCAAGCGGCGGCTTCCCGGGGTGCGCGGCGGGCGATCCGGCGGGCCGACCGGGCACCGCCGACCACCAGCGGCAGCAGCCACGCAAAGGCCGGCTGGTCTACGGCCATCATGTCCAGCGACAGCCGGTTGTGGGCGAAGCCGACCGACAACCCGCTGTCCGGATCGGCCCAGCCGAACGACCCGCCCAGGCCGATATGACCGAAACCACGCGGCGCGCCGACAGTCGGCATCGAGTGATAACCCAGATGCCACAGCGGCCCCATATACAGGAACAGCCCCGTATCCGGGCGGTACCGCTCGATCCGGCGAATCGCCTGCATGGTGGCTCCGGACAGGTACCGCTGCCCACCGGCCATACCGTCGCAGGCCAGCGGTTCGTACATGGCGGCCAGCCCGTTGGCCGTGCACACCCCGTTGGCAGCGGGCATCTCACTGTCCAGCACCGGCGGGTTCGGGCCGGCGAGAATGGCCTCCGCGCCCGGGATGAACAGCGACCGGCTGCTCACGCCGAGTACGCCGGGAATACTCTGCAGCAGGGTGACCAACCGTGAGCCGTGCGGGGTGCCGGCGAAGGCGAAGCCGGTCCCGAAACTTTCCGCGGCCAGGGTTATCGACCCTGCGGGCGGGCGACCCAGATGGATTCCCTCGGTACCCAGCGGCTGGGCAACCTCCTGCTGGAACAGCTGTTTCATACTCGCCCCGGTCACCGCCCGCGCCAGCCCGGCAAGCAGCCAGCCGTAGGTCATCGCGTGATAGGCAGGCACACCGAGCAGCCGGTCGGGCGTGGCGGCGGCCAGCCGTTGCGCCATGAGTTCGTGGTCCAGCAGTTCGGAACCGTGCGCGGCCAGTGTGCCCACCCCGGACAACCCCGCCGAATGGGTGAGTACCTGCCGGACGGTGATGCAATCCTTCTTGTTGCAGCCGAACTCGGGCCAGTACTCGGCCACGGGGGCGTCGTAGTCGATCAGTCCGCGGTCCGCGAGCCGGTGCACGACGGTCGAGGCGATCGCTTTGGTCGCCGAGAAGACCATGGCCCCCGTGTCGTGGGTCCACGGCTGCCCGGGGGCGGACTCCCCCGTCCAGATATCCAGAATCGGCTCCCCGTGCCGATAGACCGCCAATGCCGCACCGACACCCTTCCGGCCACCGTAGACCCGGGTGAAGGCGGACGTCAGCCGCCCAAATCCTGCTCCGGCGGTGCCGGAATAAGCGACGCTGCTCATCCTTACACAGTAAGGTCCTTCGGCACATTCCGGCAACGCCGTCCCGGACCGCCCGGCCGGCACACTGTGTAATCGGCCGAGATAATTCCCGGCCGAGGATACGAAAAAGTCACCTTCGGGCCGCAAAATGATTCCGGAAGATTTCCTTTGCGAAATATCGAGGACACTCGATAAACATTCGAACAGCGAAATTCTCGAAACGAATATTTCCGCGGATATAGTGGGCCGCATGACCTCCTTGGAACCGCCGATCGTGCGGGACCAGGTGCGCGACGACGCGCTCCCGGTCGCCGACGCGACCCTGTATGCCGGCTGGTTTTCCTGCCTGGCCGACCCGACCCGGGTCCGGTTGTTGCACCAGGTCGCCATGAGCCCCGCCGGAATCCATATCGGCGAAATCGCCGAAGCGCTCGGAATCGGTCAGCCGACCGTCTCCCATCACGTACGCAAACTCAACGACGCCGGATTCGTCACCGTACACAAAAAGGGCACCGCCACACTCGTCACGATCAACCCCGACCGCTGCACGGAACTCCCCCATACCGCCGACGCGGTGATGGGCATCCTGACCCCGCAACCGCTGTGCCCCGACGATCCCCACCCGGATGTCACGGTGCGGGCGATGAACAGCGACGACTGGCCCGCGGTCCGGGCCATCTACGCCAGCCGCGGCACCACCTACCCCGCGGTCTTCGCCGCCGGAGCACCCGAGCGGGAGGTCCTGGACCGGCAGTGGCAGCCTGGGCACCGTTGGATTGCCGAAACCGGCGGCCGGGTCGCCGGATGGGCCGCCCTCACTCCTATCTCCGGACACGAGTTCTACCGCGATATCGCTGACAGCTGCGTTATGGTCGCCGATGATCTCGAAGGCCGCGGCCTCGGCACCGCACTGCTTCGCCGGCAGGTGATGGCCGCCGAAGAGGCCGGGCTGCGCACGCTTCAAACCACCCTGTACCCCGAGGATCGGATCGGTATCTCGGTCCATCACGCGGCAGGATTCCGCACGGTGGGTATCCGGGAGCGGATCGGCCGGTTCGAAGGACGCTGGCGCGACGCGGTGCTACTGGAACGCCGCAGCCCACTCAACTGAGCACGGCCGGCGGTTCACGGGCCGGTACGTACCGGCCGCAATATCACTTTCAACCACATGGTCGACAGACCGCACAGCACACACAGCACCGCCACCACCGCGGTCAGCCAGTCGAGAAACGACAACCCGCCGAGACCGTGCTCCCCCAGAACGGCGAGCGGATGGATACCCACGGTGAGCATGGCGAGGGTACCGAGCAACGAGACGAGTGAGGTCGGCACCCAGCGCAGCCGGCGGAACGGCCGCACCACCTCGTCCGGCGCCCGGCCGGAGAACACGTGCTCCACCCGTAGCCAGGCCACACCGTTCGGGACGAGTACGGCCAGATCGATCAGCAACGCCACCAGTGCCACCCCGAGCGCCGCGCGCGGAACAGCGGTCACCGGCCACGCCACGGGCAGGACACCGCTCACCAGCCCGCAGACGGCGAGCGCCACCCCCGAGGCCGCGATCCCCGACCACACCACCGACCATTTCCGCCGCGACTTCGCCAGGGCCACCGTATCGGCGCGCTCGTCCGGCGTGCACGCGTCATACCATCCGGGCGCACCGGCCGAAATCCTCATAGAACTGCCCCGTACCGAATCGATCCTGCTACCACGGCGCCGCTTACGGTCCGGTACCCGGCCTCCGCCTGCTCGCCAACCCTAACCGCCGGACCGACCCCGCGACACCTCCGCGCACGCGCTCGTGGCCGTTGCCCGTATCGGTCCGATCGCCCCCCCGGGCGGGGCGGGGCGGTCATGCGGGATCGCGGGCAGGCGCCCGGTGTTTACCCCGGCCGCTATTCGGCTCGGGCTGAGCCGAATTCGCCGGCGGGGCCCGGAAATGCCTGTTCGTCCGGGCCGGGAACGCGAAAGCACGGCCGTGGACATCCGACCAGGGGTGTCCGGTCCCGGGTAGAGCGGGGTTTAGGGTTGTCGATCATGGCCAGACTGTCCCGTGCGCTGCTCGCGGCGCTATTGCTCGCCGTCGCGCTGCTCGCGACGGCATGCGGTAGTGGCGACGGCGGTGACACCGCCGCCCGTGATCTGTGCGCTCCCCCCGGACTCGAGGCGGCGTCGGCGGCACCGGAGAAACTGAGTGCGCCCGGCGGCGCGTCGGAGGACCGGTTCACCACCCCGTCCACTGCCCCGGTCGAATCGGTGGATATCTCCCGGCTGGGCCTGATCGAGCCCGGGGTGCTCAGTGTGGGCACGCTGTCGGACGCACCGCCGAGTATCTGCGTGAACTCGGCCGGCTCGTTCACCGGTTTCGACAACGAACTGCTGCGGGCGGTGGCGGCGAAACTCGGATTGCAGGTGAAATTCTCCGGAACCGAGTTCGCCGGTCTGCTGGCCCAGGTCGCCGGTAAACGTTTCGATGCCGGCTCGTCCAACATCACCACGACCGATGCCCGGCGGCAGCAGGTCGGTTTCACCAACGGCTACGATTTCGGCTACCACTCGCTGGTGGTCAAGGACGGGAGCCCGGTTCACGGATTCGACGATCTGGGTCCGGGGTCGCGGGTCGCGGTGGTGCAGGGCACCGTTCAGGACGAGTACGTGGTGAACGAGCTCGGCCTCGACCCGGTCAAATTCCCTGACTACAACACTGCCTACGCGAATGTGAAAACCGGCCAGGTGGATGCCTGGATCGCCCCGTCGGCGCAGGCCGACGGCGCTATCGCACCGGGTGATGCCACGTCGGTAGTGGAGAACTCGTTCAGCCTGGACAATTTCGCGGCCTGGGCCGTCGCGAAGAACAACCAGCCCCTGATCGACGCGCTCAATGCCGGCCTGGACGCGGTGATCGCCGACGGCACCTACGCCCGCCTGTACAGCGACTGGGTGCCCCGGGAACCACCGCCCGGCTGGAAACCCGGGTCCAAGGCCGCGCCCGCCCCGGATCTTCCGGATTTCGCGGCGCTCGCCGCCGAGCGCGGACCGCAGGAACGCACCGAGCAGGGACCGAAATCGACGCTGGAACAGTTGCGCGACACCTTCTTCGACTGGTCGCTGTACAAGCAGGCGTTCCCCGAGCTGTTCAAGACCGGGCTGCCCAACACCCTGATCCTCGCGGTCGTCTCCGGGATCCTGGGCACCGTCATCGGCATGCTGCTGGCGGTCGCAGGGATCTCCCGGACCCGCTGGCTGCGCTGGCCGGCCCGGATCTACACCGATATATTCCGCGGGCTGCCCGCGGTGGTGATCATTTTGATCATCGGTCTCGGTATCGGGCCGGTCGTCGGCGGGATCACCGGTAACAACCCCTACTGGCTGGGTGCGGTGGCGCTGGCCCTGCTCGCCTCGGCCTATATCGGTGAGATCTTCCGGTCCGGTATCCAATCGGTGGAGCCCGGCCAGCTGGAGGCGGCCCGCGCGATCGGCTTCGGTTACCGGCAGGCGATGACACTGGTGGTGATCCCGCAGGGCGTACGCCGGGTGCTGCCCGCCCTGATGAACCAGTTCATCGCCTTGATCAAGGATTCCTCGCTGATCTACTTCCTGGGACTGCTGGCGACCCAGCGCGAACTGTTCGCGGTCGGCCGCGATCTGAACGCGCAGACCGGGAATCTGTCGCCGCTGGTCGCGGCCGGTCTCGTCTACCTGCTGCTGACCATTCCGCTGACACATCTGGTGAACTACATCGACCACCGGATGCGCACTGGGCGCCCCGACCAGCCGATCGACCCGGTCGAACAGCAGACCATCACCGAAGGGCGGGGGTAAGCGATGAGTTCCGCACTGACCGGTACCGGATTGCATCTGCGGCTGGGCAACAACCAGATCCTGCGGGGCGTGGACATCCATGTGGAGGCGGGCCGGACGACCACCGTGATCGGGCCGTCGGGGTCGGGCAAATCCACCCTGCTGCGGGTCCTCAACCGGCTCTACGAACCGGATTCCGGCGATATCCTGCTCGACGGCACATCGGTACTGGCCGAGCATCCCGACCGCCTGCGCCAGCGCATCGGGATGGTGTTCCAGCAGTTCAACCTGTTCCCGCACCGGACGGTCGCCGACAATATCGCGCTGGGCCCGCGCAAGCTACGCGGGCTGAGCAAGGAGGAATCGCGCGCACTGGCCCTGGAACAGCTCGAGGTGGTGGGCTTGGCCGGTAAAGCCGATTCCCGGCCCGCCAATCTCTCCGGCGGCCAGCAGCAGCGGGTGGCGATCGCGCGGGCGCTGGCCATGAAACCCGACATCATGTTCTTCGACGAGGCCACCTCGGCCCTGGACCCGGAACTGGTCAAGGGCATCCTGGCGGTGATGTCGGATCTGGCCGCGGGCGGGATGTCGATGATCGTGGTTACCCACGAGATGGGTTTCGCACGCAGCGTTTCCGATCATGTGGTGTTCATGGACGCCGGCCAGGTCGTGGAATCCGGGCGGCCCGGAGCTCTGTTCGACGATGCCGAAACACCCCGGCTGCGCCGCTTCCTCGATCAAGTGCTCTGAGTCTCGACGCGAATGCCGCGGGAGCATGGGCCCCCGCGGGGGGACAAGCCGGAGCGTCCGGCGGCACGAGGGATCGATGCCGCCCCCGGGGACAGCGTGCGCGGCCGGTGTTCAGCGTTGCCGCCAGCTCAGTGGACCGGGTAGGTCGACACTGTTCTTCTTCGTCCGGGAGTTCCACGACCACGGGCCGATTTTTATCCCCCACGAGGACATACCCGACTGGGTGAAATTGAACTTCAGCGGTCCGAAGGATGTGCGTTTACGGAACCTGATCGGCATGATCGACCTCCATGACTCGGCCCCAGGATAGCGGTTCGGGGTATTCACCCATGGCGATCGATCGCGCCGAGTGCAAGAGTGGAGGACGTGGGAATCTACCGCGACCGTTTCGTGCCCCGCCTGGTCGATGTGGCCTGCGGGATGAAAGCGAACGAGCCACTGCGCGAGCGGGTGTGCTCGGGACTGTCGGGCCGGGTGATCGAACCCGGCTTCGGATCCGGCCTGAATGTGCCGTTCTATCCGGCCGCCGTCACCTCGGTGACCGCCGTCGAACCTGCCGATCTGGGGTGGAAACTCGCCGCCGGAAGGCTCGCCGCGGCCCGGGTGCCGGTCGACCGGGCAGGCTTGGACGGTCAGCGGCTACCGTTCCCGGAGAACAGTTTCGATACCGCGTTGTCGACCTGGACCATGTGCACGATCCCCGATATCGACGCTGCCCTCGCCGAGTTGCGCCGCGTCCTGGTGCCCGGTGGCACCCTGCATTTCGTCGAACACGGTCTCGCCCCGGACCCGAAGGTCCAGCGCTGGCAGCATCGGCTCGACCCGCTCCAGCAGCGGATCGCCGGTGGCTGCCATCTGAACCGCGATATCGTCGCCATCATCCGGGCCGGCGGGTTCGAGATCAGCGAGCTGGATGTCTTCAAGGGGCGGGGGCCCGCGTTCATCGACTCACAGTCGCTCGGAGTCGCCTCGTCTGCGTGACCCCGGCCGACGCGCTACTCGACGGGCCGGGTCCGACCACCTGATCCGCGAACGATCTGCCGGGTGATGCGTACCGCGCGGCCACTCACGCAATCAGCGAGATCCTGAGCGAGAGCGTGGACGAGCTCATGGCCATGTTCGAACGGCAGCGCGGAAAACGGCGGATGCCCGGCAACGGCCGGCGGCGATCACGGTGACAGTCCGGTCGGCGGGCCATCCGGTCCGCGTCGACCCCGAGGCCGCAGGTGCCCCGGTGGATGCGCAAGCCGACTCTGGAGGCATTCGAACGGTCCACGCCCGGAAAACTCGGGCGTTCGATCCTGGAGGCCGTGCAGAGCGCGGCTCGCACCAGGCACCTCACCCACACCGACGCCGGATCAGGTCAGACAGCCAGGACCCAGTAGCGCTTTCAGATCGCCCATGAGGGCCGACGACGGCTCGACCCGGAGGCTGTCGTCGACCTTGAGCAGGGTCGTTTTTTCCCGGGCGCCCACATGCCGCACGTGCACATCCGAGGTGCCCGGGTGCCGAGAGAGCACCCGCTTCAACTCGCCGATCTTGTCCCGGGTGCACATCCGGGTGGAGATCGTCACCGCCAGCGGTTTCGCCACCCCGATCGCGGACAGGTCCGGGACGGCGAGATCGTTGGCGATGAGCGAGATACGGTCGTCGCGCATGGAAACCCTGGCCTTCACCAGCACCACCGCGTCCTCCACCACGTCCATTCCGTAGACGGAGTAGGCCTGCGGGAAGAACAGCACCTCGATACCGCCGGTGAGATCTTCGAGCTGCGCCGACGCCCAGGCCAGGCCGTTCTTGTTGATCCGGCGATTCACCGAGGCCAGGATGCCACCGACGGTCACCTGGGTGCCGTCCTTGATATCGCCCTCGAGGATCGCCGGGATCTGGGTATCGGCCGCGGCGGCGAGGACATGGTCGATTCCGTTGAGCGGATGACCGGAAACGTAGAGGCCGAGCATCTCCCGTTCCAGTGCGAGGCGATGTTTGCTATCCCATTCCTCCTCGGGCACCTTCACATCGAACACCGAGGACATGGATTCCTCGCCCTCTGCGCCCAGACCACCGAAGAGGTCGAACTGGCCGATGGCCTCGGCTTTCTTGGTGGACATCACCGCGTCGATGGCATCGGAATGCACGAGCATCAGCCCCTTGCGGGGATGACCCAGATCGTCGAAGGCACCGGCCTTGATCAGTGATTCGGTGACCTTCTTGGTGCAGGCGACCGTATCGATCTTGTTCAGGTAATCGGAGAAGTCGACGAACTTCGACTTCTCCGCGCGCGCCGAGATGATCGACGACACCACGTTGGTACCGACATTGCGGACCGCGCCCATGCCGAAGCGGATGTCCTTGCCGACCGAGGTGAAGTTGTGCTCGGACTCGTTGACGTCCGGCGGCAGCACCGTGATCCCGAGGCGCCGGCAGTCCGCCAGGTAGACCGCGGCCTTGTCCTTGTCGTCACCGACGCTGGTGAGCAGCGCGGCCATGTACTCCGCGGGATAGTTGGCCTTGAAGTAGGCAGTCCAGTACGACACCAGGCCGTAGGCAGCGGCATGCGATTTGTTGAAGGCGTATCCGGCGAACGGGAGGATGGTATCCCACAGTGCCTTGATGGCGGCCTTGGAAAAACCGTTCTCCTGCATGCCCTTCTCGAACCCCTCGAACTCCTGCGCGAGGACCTCGGCCTTCTTCTTGCCCATCGCGCGGCGCAGGATATCGGCTCGTCCGAGCGAGTACCCGGCCACTTTCTGGGCGACGTGCATGATCTGCTCTTGGTAGACGATCAGACCGTAGGTTTCGCCGAGGATATCGCTCAGCGGTTCCTCGAGCTCCGGGTGGATCGGCTTGACCTCTTGGCGCTCGTTCTTGCGGTCCGCGTAGTCGTTGTGCGCGTTCATGCCCATCGGGCCGGGGCGATACAGCGCGCCGACGGCCACGATGTCCTCGAAGGCGGTGGGTTGCATCCGGCGCAGCAGATCGCGCATCGGCCCACCGTCGAGCTGGAACACGCCCAGGGTTTCGCCGCGGGCGAGCAATTCGAAGGTCTTCGGATCGTCCAGCGGCAGCGCGTCCAGGTCGATATCGACACCGCGGTTGGATTTGGCGTTGTGGATCGCGTCGCCGAGCACCGTGAGGTTGCGCAGGCCCAGGAAGTCCATCTTCAGCAGGCCGATGGCCTCACAGGACGGGTAGTCCCAGCCGGTGATGATGGCGCCGTCCTGAGCCCGCTTCCACACCGGGATGGCGTCGGTGAGCGGCTCCGACGACATGATCACCGCGCAGGCGTGCACGCCCGCGTTGCGGATCAGGCCTTCCAGCCCCTTCGCGGTGTCGTAGATCTTGGCGATATCCGGATTGGACTCGATGAGCGTGCGGACCTCGGCGGCCTCTTTGTAGCGCTCGTGATCGGGATCGGTGATCCCCGCAACCGAGATGTCCTTGGCCATGATCGGCGGCGGCAGCGCTTTGGTGATCTGGTCGGCGATCGCGAAACCCGGCTGCCCGAACAGTACGCGGGCCGAGTCCTTGATGGCCGCCTTGGTCTTGATGGTGCCGAAGGTGATCACCTGGGCGACGCGGTCGCTGCCCCATTTCTCGGTGGCGTAGCGGACCATCTCGCCGCGGCGGCGATCATCGAAGTCGATATCGATATCGGGCATCGATACACGCTCGGGGTTGAGAAACCGCTCGAACAGCAGACCGTGCGGCAGCGGGTCGATATTGGTGATCTTGAGCGCATAGGCGACCAGCGAACCGGCCGCCGAACCACGACCGGGACCGACCCGGATACCGACCTCGCGGGCATGATTGATCAGGTCGCCGACGACCAGGAAGTAGGCCGGGAAGCCCATCTCCAGGATGACGCCGATCTCGTAATCGGCCTGGTCGAGGTACTTCTGCGGGACGCCGGCCGGGAAGCGGTATTCCAGCCCCCGCGCGACCTCCTTGCGCAGCCACGACCCCTCGGTCTCGCCCTCCGGGACCGGGAATTTGGGCATCCGGTCGCGGTGGGTCCAGATCTCCTCATAGGACTGGACGCGCTCGCCGATCAGCACCGTGTTGTCGCAGGCCCCGGGTACTTCGGCATCCCAGAGTTCCCGCATTTCCGCAGCCGACTTCAAGAAATAGCCGCTACCGCCGAATTTGAACCGGTTGGGATCCGACAGCGTCTTACCGGTCTGGATGCACAGCAGCGCTTCGTGATTGGTCGAATCGGATTCGTGCACGTAATGGCAGTCGTTGGTGGCCAGCGGCGGGATACCCAGCGTCTTGCCGATCTCGATCAGGCCGGAGCGAACCCGCGTCTCGATGGACAGGCCGTGGTCCATCAGCTCGAGGAAGAAGTTCTCCTTGCCGAAGATCTCCTGCCACTTCGCGGCGGCCTCGAGCGCCTCACGCTCGTGCCCCAGCCGCAACCGGGTCTGTACCTCGCCGGACGGGCAGCCGGTGGTGGCGATGATCCCCTCGGCATGCGTGGCGATGAGCTCCTCGTCCATCCGCGCCCATTTACCGAGCTGGCCCTCGATACTGGCCAGCGACGAGAGTTTGAACAGATTGCGCAGGCCGGTCGCGTTCTCGGCGACCATGGTCATATGGGTGTAGGCACCCGAACCCGAGACGTCGTCGCTCTTCTGGCTCGGATCGCCCCATTGGGTACGTTTGGTGTCGAACCGGGAGCCGGGCGCGATATAGGCCTCGATCCCGATGATGGGTTTGATCCCGGCCTTCGTCGCCGAGTTGTAGAACTCCGCGGCACCGTACATATTGCCGTGGTCGGTCATCCCGACCGCGGACATGCCGAGGCGTTCGGCCTCGGCGAACAGCGGCGAGATCTTGGCCGCACCGTCGAGCATCGAGTACTCGGTGTGGTTGTGCAGATGAACGAATCCGGACGAGGCCAAGATCGGTCCTTCCTCCCAGGGGCTCGGCGGGGGTTGGTGTAGCGAGTTTATGCGTACGCACCGACAGCTTCGCCGCCGGATCGGCGCGCCCGGAAGGACCGGGCGTGTCGGGTCCCGGCGACCTTGCGGCGCCGCCGAATCGGCCACCGTCCGGGCCGGACGCTGGTAGGGTCGGGCCGCGTCACGATCGGATCAATCGGAGATTCGGAGATCCGCCTGCACCACTACGGCCCGGACCGCCGAGGATCGACCCCGCACAGCCCACGAACGACCCAGCGAGGTGAACGA
Organism: Nocardia speluncae NBRC 108251; assembly: GCF_001613245.1. Taxonomy (GTDB): domain Bacteria; phylum Actinomycetota; class Actinomycetes; order Mycobacteriales; family Mycobacteriaceae; genus Nocardia; species Nocardia speluncae. The sequence continues at coordinate 97,207 of NZ_BDBZ01000004.1, forward strand.
TGACAGCACGTATGACGGCGATCGCCCTCCCGGCGGCCGCGACGGCGCTGACGGTGGGGGCTCTCACGGCCACCGCGGCACCCGCGGCGGCGGACGGCGGCACGTTCCAGCCCGTCTATTCGCTCGCCCAGGGCGCCTGCGTCGCCCAGCTCGACACATCCGTCAACGGTGATGCCTATCCCGAGCACGCGGCTTTCACCGTCTCGACCATCATGTTCGGCGTCGGCCCGTGCACCCTGCCGGTGACCCTGAACTGGCGCAATCTCGACACCGGCGCCACCGGATCGGTCACCCGGACGGCGAACGGGCCCGGGCACTGGATGAACGACGGGCGCTCCGCACTGTTCCGCCCCGGCGTGGGCCGGTTCACCGCGACCATCACGGTCGGCGCGGCCCATGTACCCGAACCCGGTTCGGTGGACTTCACCGTCACCGAGTACCGGGGGTGAGCGCCGGCCCCCGATAGCGCGAAGCGCGCTGGTCACGACCGGCCCGGGACAGCCGGCGGTATTCCCGGCCGGCCCTGCTCCCCATCTCGTCGAGCCCCCTCGTGGGCCGACTCGCCGGCCCGGGCCGGTTATCGCCTCCGGAGAAGGTTTCCCGCAGCAATGGCGGTTGCTGCGGGAAGCGTGAGACGATGACCGGCCCCGGCCGGCGAGCCGGCGGGTGGTCTACGAGAGAAGGGGTGGCCGAATGGCCGCGACCGTCGTGGTGATCTGCGCTTGCGCGGTACTGCTCGCCGCGGGGTTGCTGATCTGGGCGCGGCCGCGGCGGATGGTCACCACACCCGCGGAACGCGCCGTGCACGCCGCCCTGCATACCGCTTCACTTGCGGCCCGGTCACTGCGCCGCGGGCTCACCGCGACCTCGGCGCTCGACGCGGTGCCGCATCTGCGGGCACTGGTGGGGGCCGAGGGACTGGGCGTGGCCGATCCCGATGGTGAACTCCTGGCATGGGACGGCGCGCGTCATGTACCGGCCGGTGAATTCACCACGGCCGTCCGGGAAGCCATCGCGGGGCGGCGGCCGGTACTCGTTCATCTACCCGATCCCGAGCATCCGGGCCGCACCCTGGTGGCCCAGCCCCTGCTCACCGACAGCGATGCGGTGGCGGGAGCGCTGGGCATGGTCACCTCGGCCCGGCCGGGCCCCGGTACCCTCGGCGCGCTGGCCGAGGTGGCCCGCTACGCGTGTGGGCAGCTGGAATTGGCCGAACTCGACGCCTCCCGGGCCCGGCTGGACCGGGCGGAGGTGCGGGCGCTGCGAGCACAGATCAGCCCGCATTTCATCTACAACGCACTCAACACCATCGCCTCGTTCGTCCGCACCGACCCCGGGCGGGCGCGCGAGCTCATCCTGGATTTCGCCGATTTCACCCGCTATTCGTTCCGGGTGGCCGGCGAGTACACCGTGCTGGCCGATGAACTCAGCAATATCGAACGGTATCTGGAGCTGGAACGCGCCCGGTTCGGGCCGGCACTGCAGGTGCGGTTGCGGATCGCACCCGAGGTACTGGGGGTGACACTGCCGTTCCTCGCGTTACAGCCGCTGGTGGAGAACGCGGTCCGGCACGGGCTGACGGGCCGGGCCGGGGGCGGCACAGTGACCATCGAAGCGCTCGACGCCGGAACCGACTGCCTGATCAGCGTGGAGGACGACGGCGCCGGGATGGACCCGGAGGTTCTGCGGTCGGGAACGCTGGATGCCGCCGGAGATATGCGCGAGGCACCGCATATCGGGCTGGCCAATGTGGACGATCGGCTACGCGCCGCGTTCGGCAACGACTACGGGCTGGTGGTGGATACGGCGCCCGGGGCGGGCACGAAGGTGAGTATGCGGGTACCGAAATTCCGCGCCGGAATCCGGCCCTGAGCGCCGGACAAGGCCGGGCCCCGTTCACCCTCACAGAACGGGGTCCGGCCCTGCGCACCGGGAATCGAACGCCCGGTATCAGTGCGCGACGGCCTTCTCCGCGCCGACACCGGTCAGTGCCCGGACCTCCATTTCCGCGGCCTTGGCGGGATCCTCGTCGTTACCGCCCAGATAGGTGCCCACCACACCGAGCACGAAGGCCAGCGGGATGGAGACGATGCCCGGATTGGACAGCGGGAACCAATCGAAATCCATATCCGGCAGCATGGCGCTCGCCGATCCGGATACCGCCGGGGAGAACACGATGAGCACGATCGTGGAGATCAGCCCGCCGTACATGCTGAACAGTGCGCCCCGGGTGTTGAAGCGGCGCCAGAACAGCGAGTACAGGATGGTCGGCAGATTGGCCGCGGCGGCGACCGCGAAAGCCAGTGCCACCAGGAACGCGATGTTCTGCCCGTTGGCCAGGATGCCCAGCGCGATGGCCAGTACGCCGATCACCACGGCGGTGATCCGGGAGACCCGCACCTGGGCGTTCTCGTCCACCTTTCCGCGGCGGATCACGTTGGCGTAGATATCGTGCGCGAACGAGGCCGACGCGGTGATGGTGAGCCCGGCGACCACCGCGAGGATGGTCGCGAAAGCCACCGCGGAGATGACTCCGAGCAGGATCACCCCGCCCAGTTCGAAGGCCAGCAGCGGGGCCGCCGAATTCTGCCCACCGGCCGCGGACAGGATGCGATCGGGGCCGACCAGGGCCGCCGCACCGTAACCCAGAACGAGGGTGAACAGGTAGAAGGCGCCGATCAGGGCGATCGCCCAGACCACCGAGCGGCGTGCTTCTTTGGCGGTCGGCACCGTGTAGAAGCGCATCAGCACATGCGGCAGGCCCGCGGTACCGAGCACCAGGGCCAGGCCCAGCGACAGGAAGTTCAGTTTCGACATCTCGCTGCCGCCGTACTGGGCGCCGGGCGCCAATACGTCGCGGGCGGCGACCGTCGAATCGGTGGATCCCGCGATGGCACTCTGGGCGCCGCCCAGGATGTCGGACGGATCGAACCCGAATTTCGCCAGCACCATCACGGTCATCACGGCGGCGCCCGCGATCAGCAGCACCGCCTTGATGATCTGTACCCAGGTGGTGCCCTTCATCCCGCCGACCAGCACGTAGACGATCATCAGCACGCCGACCACGGCGATCACCACGGCCTGCCCGGCCTCACTGGATACGTCCAGCAGCAGCGCCACCAGACCGCCCGCACCGGCCATCTGCGCGAGCAGATAGAACAGTGATACCGCCAGCGTCGTGATCGCTGCGGCGGTACGCACCGGGCGCTGCTGCAACCGGAAACTCAATACATCGGCCATCGTGAATTTGCCGGTGTTACGCAGCATTTCGGCCACCAGCAGCAAGGCCACCAGCCAGGCCACCAGGAAGCCGATGGAGTACAGGAACCCGTCGTAACCGTAGACCGCGATGGCGCCGGCGATGCCCAGGAAACTCGCGGCGGACAGATAGTCGCCGGCGATGGCGACCCCGTTCTGCGGGCCGGTGAAGCCGCGGCCGCCGGTGAAATAGTCGGTGGCGCCGGAGGTGTTGCGGCCGGCCCAGAACACCACGACCATTGTGACGACGACGAACAGGGCGAAGATCCCGATATTGGCCGCGGGGTTGCCGACCGTATCTTCGGCAGCGTACAGCGTGGTCACGACCCGCTTCCTTCCAGTTCGGCGCGCAGCGCGGCCGCGCGCGGGTCCAGTTCCCGGTTGGCGAAACGGACGTAGAGACCGGTGATGAGGAAGGTCGAGACGAACTGTCCCAAGCCGAGCAGCAGCCCGATATTGACCTCACCGAAGACCTCGGTGCCCATGAAATCGTGTGCGTAGGCGCCGAGCAGCACATAGCCGAGGTACCAGAGCAGGAACAGGGCGGTCATGGGGAAGATGAAGCGGCGCAGCCGATTGCGGAGTTCGGCGAACTCCGGGCTGGCTTGTACTGCGACGAAATCGGGAGGCGCCGTGGGCTGCCCGCCGCTGTCGTCGAGATCCGTATCGGTCATGCCGGGTCCTCGCAATGTGATGTGTGTTACCTGAACTGAAGCTAGCGAGTCCGATAGGACAGCAACAGATGTGATGCCGATCACTCGGCGAAGGTATGCGACTGTGCGGTGAATGGTCGCTGTCACGCGATGAGCGGTCGGGGCCGAACTCCGCAGCGAACCCGGCCGGCGGTATCAGCGATCCGAGCGCGTTCCCGGCTCACGGTCGGCGCCCATGCCGAGCCGTTCCGGCGCATGCATCCGGACGAAAATCCGGCCCAACTCCGCGGGCTTCGCGGTGAACCGGCTGACCAGCACCATCGTCCCGAACGACAGTGGTACCGCGACCGCTGCGGGATACCCGAGTATCGCGGCCGGCCACCCGCCGGCCAGTTCCGCAGAGATACCGCCGAATACCGAAACCACGGTCGCACCGCCTGCCACGACACCACCGGCCACCAGACCCGCTACCGCGCCCGCCGCAGTGAGCCCACGCCACCAGATTCCCAGCACCAGCAGCGGGCACAAGGTGGATGCCGCGAGCGAGAAGGCCAGCCCCACGGTGCGCGACAGGTCGAGTGACACCACCGACAGTGACAACGCCAGCGGAACCGCCCCCGCAGCCAGCGCCGCCAGCCGGAAATCCCGGATCCGGCCGCGCAGCACATCCGTACTCAGCACCCCGGCGATGCTCACCACCAGACCCGAGGAGGTCGACAGAAACGCCGCCATCGCCCCGGCCGCGACCAGTGCGGCCAGCAACTGCCCCGGCAATCCGGCCAGCGCCGAGGACGGTAGCAGCAGAACCGCGGCGTCGGACGTCCCGGTAATCAGCAACTGCGGAACGTAGAGGCGCGCGAAAACCCCGAGCAGGACCGGGAACAGATAGAACACCCCGACCATCGCGATCACCGTCAGCGCGGTGGCGCGCGCGGCCCGGCCGTCACGATTGGTGTAGAAGCGGACCAGGACGTGCGGCAGCCCCATGGTGCCCAGGAAGGTCGCGATCATCAGCGAGTACACCTGGTACTGCGGATGAGGCCCGGCGAAACCGCCCCCCGGCCGCAACCAGTGCGCCCCGTCGGCCGGCGCACCCGCCACCACCGGCACCGCCGACCCCGGTTCGAGGACCAGCCGGGTATCGCGCGCCAGCTCATGGGTGCCCGCGGTGAGCAGCACCGGCCCGTCCACCGGACGGGCGTCGAGTTCCCCGTGCACCGAAACCCATTGCGGCGCCGGCAACTGCACCAATACCGGGGTCGTCACCTCCACCGTGGTGCGTTCACCGACCGTCGGCGGGACCGCCGCGCCGATCTCGCGTTCCTCCGCACCGCTACCGAAGAAATGCATCAGCAGGACGAGGGCGGGCAACGCCACCGCAGTCAGCTTCAGCCAGTACTGGAAGGCTTGCACAAGAGTGATCGAACGCATCCCGCCGCCGACCACATTCGCCACCACGATCCCGGCGACCGCCACCGCCCCGACCCACCCGGGCACTCCGAGCAGGATACGCAGGGTCAAACCGGCGCCCTGGAATTGCGGGATCACGTACACCGCGCACACCAGCACCACCACCAGGGCAGCGAACCGGCGCGCCCGCGGCGAACCCAACCGGAACTCGGCGAAATCCGGCACAGTGTAGGCGCCGGACCGCCGTAGCGGTGCCGCCACGAACAGGAGTAATGCCAGATAGCCCGCCGTGAATCCCACCGGGTACCACAGGGCGTCGGCACCGTATTTGGCAATCAATCCCGCCACACCGAGAAAGGAGGCTGCCGAGAGGTACTCGCCCGATACCGCGGCCGCATTCCACCGGGGTCCGACACTACGCGAGGCCACCAGGAAATCCGAGGTGGTGCGCGCCCAGCGGACCCCGTACACGCCGAGTGTCACCGTCGCCACCGCCGCCGCCAGCAATGCGGCCACAGTGAGTCCGGACGAGTTCACCGCACGTCCCCCGTACTCCGCGCGGCGGAGCATCCGGTACCGGCTGTCGTGGTTGCGGGCACCCTCGTCAATCCCTGGTGAGTTCGAGGAAATCGTGTTCGTTGCGTTCGGCGAGCCGCACGTAGATCCGGCCGGTCAGCCACAGCAGCGGATACGCCGCCCCGCCCAGGATCAGCCAGGGCAACCGGATCCCGAGTACCACTGTCTCGGCCACCGCGGTCACCCGGAACAGCAGTGGTAGCGCCGCGAGCAGCAGTGCCATCACCAGTGCGCAACTCAATGCCAGCCCGAGTTGCGCGCGGATCAGACCGCCGATCAGCGCAGCACCGATCTCGGTCTGCTCGGCGACCTCCACCCGCGTGCGCACCCGCCGCGCGCCGCGGCGTTCGGCGAGTACCACCCGCTCGCGCGGGCCTTTGGGGGGCGGGCCGATCATCGCCGGTCCGGATGCGGGCCCTGCACCAGCCGCTGTTTGAGTTCACGGACCTGCCGCCGACTCACCGGTAGTTCCACCTGCGGGGCGCCACGCAGGCAGACCCGGGTCGCGGCGCCGACCGTTCGCAGGCCGGTGACCCGGTCCAGTGCCACCAGGTACGACCGGTGCACCCGCAGGAAGCCGTCACGCCAGCGTTCCTGCAGTGCCGACAGCGGGATCCGTACCAAATGCGAACCGGTATCGGTATGCAGCCGGGCGTAGTCGCCCTCCGCCTCCACCCAGCTCACCTGTGACCGGTGCACCAGCGTGGTCACGCCGCCGAGTTCGACCGGGATCACCTCGTTGTTCCCGGCCGGCGCGGGATCCGGTCCGATGCGGGCTCGCCGGTCGGTGACCCGCCGCAATGCCGCGCCGAGGCGAACCTGTCGCACCGGTTTGAGCAGGTAGTCCACCGCGCCGAGGTCGAACGCCGCCACCGCGTGGTCTTCGTGTGCCGTGACGAAGACGATGGCCGGTGGATCGGCGAATTCGGCGAGCACGCCCGCCAGTTCCATACCGTCCAGGCCCGGCATGTTGATATCGAGGAACACCACATCGGCGCCGTGTGCACGCAGTATCCGCAGCGCACCGGTCGCGTCGGCGGCGCCGTGGAGTTCGGTCACCGCGGGCTCGGCGCGCAGGAGATACAGCAGCTCGTCCAGCGCCGGCGGCTCGTCGTCCACGGCCAGCACCCGCATCCGCCCGACCTTTCCCGCTACATCGACCCGATCATGGTAATCATCGGCACCGAGCGGCGGGGGCGGGTCCGGTTATCCGGTCGAGAACAGCGCCGGGAGCGGCACCGGGTCAGGATCCCAGCTGATCCATGCGCCGCTGCATTTCCGCCGGCTCGATATCTTCCACATGAGTGGAGACAGTCCACTGATGTCCCCACGGGTCGACGAACGAACCGGTGCGGTCGCCGTAGAACTGGGTTTCCGGGGCGCTGATCTCGGTCGCCCCGCCCGCCAGCGCGACGGCGTAGGCGGCATCCATATCCGCCACATACACGTACAGGTTGACCGGTGTACCGCCGATCGAATGCGGATCGCGGAAGGCCATATCGGGTGCCGGATCGCCGAGCATGAGCACGGAGTTTCCGATGAGCAATTCGCAGTGCATCACCGTGCCGTCCGGCCCGGGGATGCGCATCCGCTCGGTGGCGCCGAAGACACGTTTGTAGAACTCGACCGCCTCGGCGGCGCCGGCGATCGCCAAACCGGGCGAAATAGTGGGATAACCTTCGGGAATCGGGGAGACATCAGACATCACAAGACCTCCGGTCTCGGATCGAATTGTCGGATACTGCGAGCTTAGGCCCCCGCCGCGCCGAGCGCCGGTGACCGGCACAACCCGGCCGGAATCAGTCGCCCCAGCTCACGTTCGTCTCGATGACCTGCCGCAACTCGGTCGCGTTACGCGGGTTCCGGTAGAACTGATGCCCGCCGATACTGATCGATCCGGAGATGGGAAGCGGTAACCCCAGATCGACGGTGATCTCGCCGCTGCCCTGCATTGTGTAGTCCTCGATATCGAGGGTGCCGGCCGCGTTCGGCAGATCCCAGGTACTCGATTGCGGCGTCTGGGTGACGTCGAGCCGGATGGACAGCCTGCCTCCGTCCCGCGCTATGAGCGTGGCCGTGGTGACCTGGTCCAGGTCGACCCCGCCGCCGACCGTCTGTCGTACCTGCCATACCGCACCTTCCCCGACCGGTTCGTCGGGGAAGGTGATGGACCGGTAGACAGCCTGGTAGAAGGCCTGCTCCAAGGCGGCCCGCGCCGAGTTCGACGTTTCCGGTGAGGGCGCCAGCCGCAGCGCGGTGATACCGCCGAGTTCGCTCATCTCCAGTCCGGCATGCGAACCACCGGCCGCGGTCAGCGCCTCCGACAGCGCCGGATCAGGGGTGGTGACCTCGCCGAGGGTCAGTTCCACCCCGTCGGAGTCCGCGGTGGCTGTCATCGGGATGGTGAGCGCGGGACTGGAGAAGTCGCGCACCTGCTGGGCATCGATCTGCTGCTGGATGTGGTGATCGGTGCGCAGGGTGACTGCTTGGATCGTGCCGTCGTAATAGGAGGGCCGCAGTAGCGTTCGGGGTTCGCTACCGGGGTCCACGACGTTCACCTGCGCCGCGGCGATCGGCACCGTGACCTCGTTACCGATACCCAGGGGTTCGGTACCGTCCGCCTCGGCCGCCGAATCCCCCGCATCGCTGCAACCGGCCCCGAAAGTGGTCAGTCCCAGCGCGAGAACCAGCATCAGCACTCTGGACCGCGCCTGGCGGGCCGAAGGAAGCGAACACAACACCGTCACGCCCGACAGCCTACGAGGCGTTCCTGAGGAAGGGCTGGGACATTCGGGGGCAATCATTCCGAGGAACACCGGTGGGGGCACCATATGCACACGTGGCGGGTGCCCACGTGCCGGGCCGGGCTGCCTCGAGAGATGATGGTCGGCGTGAACAAGGACCGGACGCGTGAGCAGGACGACCCCGACCGCCCGAGTGGGGACGAACAACAGCCCCGCCAGCGGCTGGCGCTCCTGCTGACGATCGCGGTGTCCTTGTTCACGCTGGATCTCATCACGAAGGTTGTGGTCGTCCAGCAGATCCAGCCCGGTGAACGGATCTCGCTGATCGGGGATTTCGTCCAGCTCGTCCTGGTGCGTAATCCGGGCGCCGCGTTCTCGATGGCTACGGGAATGACCTGGCTGCTCACGCTCATCGCGGCCGCAGTCGTGATCGGTGTCCTGCGGATCGGCCGTACCCTGCGTTCGCCGCTGTGGGCGATCGGCCTCGGCGGGGTACTGGGCGGCGCGTTCGGCAACCTGATGGACCGGTTGTTCCGGGCGCCGGGCCCGATGCAGGGGCATGTGGTCGACTTCTTCTCGGTCGGCTCCTTCCCGGTGTTCAATGTGGCCGATTCCTCGATCGTCTGCGGCGCCATCCTGCTGGTGGTGCTGACGGTGTTCGGCTTCGAACCCGACGGCACCCGCTACAACCGCAACGACCCCGCCGAGGACACCACTGCCTCCGCTACGCCGCCGCCCGCCACCACCCGGCCCGGCCCGGCCGATGACCCCGGCAGCGAAACCGGCGAATCCCCCGCACCCGATCCTGGCGAGCCCCGCCGCGACCCGGAACCCGAGGCCGCCGCCGGCACCCCGGCCACCCGCACCGGCAAGGACACCGCCGCATGAGGGAGACCAGAACCATGCCCGTACCCGACGGGCTCGACGGCATGCGGGTGGATGCCGGACTCGCACGGTTGCTCGGCCTGTCCCGGACGGCAGTGGCCGCCCTCGCCGAGGAAGGGTCGGTACAGCTCGACGGCGCGGCCGCCGGAAAATCCGATCGGCTCATCGCGGGCGCGTGGCTGGAAGTGGTGTTCCCCGAACCCCGCCGCGCGCTGACCATCGAGGCCGCGCCGGTGGAGGGGATGAGGATCCTCTACGCCGACGACGATATCGTCGCCGTCGACAAACCGGTCGGTGTGGCCGCACACGCCGGCGTCGGCTGGAGCGGGCCCACCGTGGTGGGCGGTCTCGCGGCAGCCGGGTACCGGATCTCCACCTCCGGCGCCCACGAACGGCAGGGCATCGTGCACCGGCTCGATGTCGGCACCTCGGGGGTCATGGTGGTCGCGCAGTCCGAGCACGCCTACACCGTGCTCAAGCGTGCCTTCAAGCAGCGCACCGTGGACAAGCGCTATCACGCGCTGGTGCAGGGCCATCCCGATCCCAGCAGCGGCACCATCGACGCCCCCATCGGCCGGGCTCGCGGCGGCGAGTGGAAATTCGCGGTGACCTCCGACGGCCGGCCCAGCGTCACCCACTACGACACGGTGGAGGCGTTCCAGGCCGCCAGCCTGCTCGATATCCATCTGGAAACGGGCCGGACCCACCAGATCAGGGTGCATTTCTCGGCCATTCGGCATCCCTGCTGCGGAGACCTCACCTATGGCGCGGACCCGCGGCTGGCCGAGCGGCTCGGGCTGCAACGCCAATGGCTGCACGCCCGCTCACTGGGCTTCCAGCATCCGGCCGACGGCCGCTACCTGGAGATCACCAGCGACTACCCCGACGACCTCGCCGTGGCATTGCGGACCTTGCGCGAGGCCTGACCCGCCGTGCCCGTAGACCAGGATCCCCCGGCATCACAGTCTGTACGCGACCGTGGCCGGTTGCGGGCCCTGGGGTTCGGTGCCGCGGCCGCGGTATGCGCGGCGGTCGTCGTGGCGCTCGGTATCGCGACCCCGCCCGCCCCGGACGGGGTCTCCACCGACCGGCTCGGCCCCGAAACCGGGGAAACGATCGCGGAATACCTCGACCGGGCACGTGATTCGCTGTCCGGCTCCGACGACGGCGACCGCTGGGCGCTCGTGTCGTTCACCGACTACGGTCCCGCCGCCGCTCTCCCCGGCCTGTCGGGTGGTCTGCGGGTGAGCCGGGCGCTGTATCGAGTACCGATCCCCCGGGTGGCGACCCCGTTGGTGGCGGTCCAGGTTCCCGAGAACGCAACAGCGCTGACCCGGTCCGGTACGGACGCGGCCTGGCAGTTGGCCGACCGCCGCCGTTACACCGCCGACGGCACCCGCGGCGCCCAGGTTCTGGATGTGTCCATCGTCCGGCTGCGGACCGGCTGCGCCTGCTCACCCGGGCTGGTCATCCGGGCGCCGCTGTCCCGGCTACGCGAACTGGCGGGCCGGCCCGGGATCCGCACCGTCCAGGCTCTCCCGGCGGATGCCGTCGCCGAACGTTTCGCGGTGGCGCCTCTGCTACCGGATAGCGCGGACCCGGTCGCCCCGCGGCCCGACGACGGCGCCGTCCCGGCGGGCTGATTCAGAAATCCAGACTCACCACACCGTCGAGATACCGGCGGCACCGGCCGCTCAGCAGTACTCGTTCACCGGCCAGTTCGACCCCCAGCGTGCCGCCGCGCCGGGACAGCTGCCGGGCGACCATTCGGTGCCGCCCGAGTTCGGTGCTCCACAACGGCGCGAGTTGCGCATGCGCCGAACCGGTCACCGGATCTTCCGGTACGCCGGCGCCGGGGGCGAAGAACCGCGATACGAAGTCCACCTCGTCACCGGGCGCCGTCACGATCACACCGCGGGCCAGCGGCGGGAACGCGCTCAGCGCCGGCGCCAGGTCCCGGACCTGCTGCTCGGACTCCATCACGAGCACCACATCGGTTCCGGTGAACGCCCGCACCGGTTCCACGCCGAGCGCGGCCACCAGCGCCGGATCGGAATCGCCCGGCACGGACGCGACGGCCGGCAGGTCCAGAACGTAGACGTCGTCGTCCGTGCGGTCTACCGGTAGCCAGCCACTGCGGGTGAAGAAATTGACCCGGTCCTCCCCCGGCGCGGTATCGGTGAGGATCTGCGCGGCACTCGCCAGGGTCGCATGCCCGCACATCGCCACTTCCACTGCCGGGGTGAACCAGCGCAGGTGGTAGGCGGGCCCGTCGCCGGGCGGCGGTCCGGCCTCCGGAGGCAAGCGCGAGGTGTAGAACGCGGTCTCGGCCAGGTTGTTCTCCTCGGCCAGCTGTTGCAGCACGCTGTCGGGTAACCAATCCGGTAACGGCATGACCGCGGCCGGGTTCCCGGAGAACGGTGCGTCGGCGAACGCGTCGATCTGGTGCAGCAGAACCTCCATGCCATGAAGGTACTCCAGCCGCGAATAGACGCCCTGCACAAGCCATCTGAGCCTCTATGGAGCACGTGCCGCAAATCTCCCCGGTCAGGCACCGGCAGTGCGCAGGAACCTCCGTATCGGTGGTGCGAGGGAATCGGCGAGTTCGGCGGCGGAGGCCATACCACCCGCGAACGCCGGCGCCAGGTATCCACGCGGCATGCGGCGGACCAGTTCCTCGGCCAGAGCCGCCGGATGCCGCGAGTCGACGCCGGGGGACACCAGCACGGGCGCAGTGAGTGCCGCGAACTCGGCGGTGCTGCGATCCAGCCGCTGCGGGGTCAAGCAAGGCCGGCTCGAGGCCGGGGCAGCAGGAGGGCGAGCGCGAGCGCGGCGAGCGGCAGCCAGCACACCGCGCTCAGGACGGCCTGGGGCCGTGGCGGTCGGCGAGGGCGCCGAGAACGGGAACGAACATGCCACCGGCGCTCACCGCTAGTCCGAGGGTCACGCCCGCCGCTGTGCCCGGCCGGGCGGGCAGATAGTCCTGCCCGAGCTTCACGAAGACCGCGAAGGGCAGATTCACGGCGACCCCGGCGAGTATCGCGGCCGCGAGCGCCGGTCCGGCATCCGATATCAGGCGTAACGCGACCAGTGCGGGAACGGCGGCGGCACAGCCGATCCGGATGGTTGCCAGCATCCCGATCCGGTCCGCCACCCGGCCCCCGGCCAGCGTCCCGAGTACACCGCCGACCAGGAAAGCGGTCAGCGCGACACCACCCAGGAACCGGCCGGCACCGAGGTAGACGATGAAATACAGCGCGAGGAAGGTGTTGATCCCGGTGAACACCACCGAGCGGACCACTTCCACGGCGGTCAGCAGGAAGAACGGCAGCCAGCGGTCCCGGCCGGTCACGGCGGGAACAAACGATTTCCGGGCGCTGCAACGCTGCTGATGCCGCCACAGAACGAAGGCCATCAGCACGGCGGGCGGCACGAAAAGCGCCGTACCGGCCACCCCCAGCGAAACCAGGGCGGGTGTGACGAGTGCAGGAGCGAGGAAGAAGCCGATACTTCCCCCGGCGGCGAACAGGCTCATGGCGGTGGTGCTCTCGCCGGCCGCGCGCCGCGCGTCCCGGCCGGCCGCCGGATGGAATGCGGCGACGCCCAGTCCCGAGACCAGCAGCAGCGACCAGACCAGCCAATATGTCGGTGCAAGGCCGGCGAGTCCCGCACCTACCCCGGCGACCACGAGACCCGCCGGTGCCAGCCACAGCAGTTTCCAGCGGTCGACCAGGATCCCCAGCAGGGGTTGCGGCAGCGCACTGCCCAGGGTCGCAGCCAGCGCGAGGCCGGCCGCGGCGACATAGCTGTAGCCACGTTCGAGTACGAAGAACGGGACGGCAGCCGGTACCAGCCCCTGGTAGAAGTCGTCGACGATATGCGCGAACACCCAGTACCGCATACGTTTCCACACGGTTTCCCGGTGTTCCGCCGCTCCGGCGTCGACCGTATCCCACACTCTCGGTACCCTTCCCGCGATTCCTCCACATTCACGGTAGGAATCCGGACGGTTACGGACTTCCGATAAAATGACAAGTTATGCCGGAAACCCGCCAAACCTACCCTGCGCCCACCTCGGTACAGGATCTGTCCGGTGGTGCACAGATCAGCCGGCACCGGCACAGCGAACATCAGCTCGTCTACGCCAGTTCCGGCGCGGCCGAAGTACGCACCGATACCGGTTGCTGGATCGCCCCGGCCGATCGGGCGATCTGGATCCCGGCCGGGCACTGGCACGAACACCACTTCTACGGTCCCACCCGTTTCCACTGCGTGGCTTTCCCGCCCGGCCGCTCCCCCGGCTGGACCACCCCCACGGTGGTCGGCACCCCAGCGCTGGTCCGCGAACTCGTGATCACCTGTTCGTCACCGGCCGGTCTGCCCGGCGCCGAGCTGGATCGGTTACAACAGGTGCTGCTCGATCAGCTACGCCGCAGCCCGCCACAGCAGCTGGGGCTCCCCGCCGCACGCGACGAACGACTCCGGCGAGCCTGTGCGCTGGTCGAACAGGATCCGACAGCCGGGTGGACACTCTCCGCCCTGGGCCGGCGAATCGGCGCGAGCGAACGCACGCTCACCCGCCTGTTCCGCACCGAACTGGCCATGACCTACCCGCAGTGGCGGACCCAGCTGCGCCTGCACCGGGCCGTCCGGCTACTGGCCGAGGGGCTGCCCGTCACCACGGTGGCCGGTCGCTGCGGCTGGGCCTCCGCGAGTGCCTTCATCGACGTCTATCGCACCGTGCTCGGCCGTACCCCCGGCCGCGCACGATACGCCGGAAAACCAGAACCGGCTCCCACCCGCTGAAGCGACTTCAGGCTCCGGTTCGGGGCGTGCGCCACATCGGCCACAGATCGGGCCCGTCCGGGACGGTGATCGTCCCGGTCACCTCGAATCCGAACCGTTCGTAGTAGCCGAGGTTCGCCTGTTTACTCGATTCCAGGTAGGCCGGTATTCCCTCGCGGTCGCAGACCGCGAGGCGCTCGTTCAGCAGCGCCCGCCCGTATCCGCCACCGCGCTGCCGCGGATCGGTGCCGATCGTGGCGAGATACCAGTGCGGTTCCTCCGGATGGGCGGCGGTCATGAGCTCGACCAGCTGCTTCCCGGCCCGCATCCGGCTGCCGAACACCCGCACCATCTGTGGCAGCATCCGCAACTCGGTCAGTGACGAGGTTTTCCACCGGCCGGGTGGATCCCACAGCGCGGCGCCCGCGATCGTCCCCGCCGAATCCACGGCGATATCCACACCGCCGGAGGCGAAATGCTGATACCGGGTCTGGGCGGCGAACAGTCGCGCCAAGCCCTTCGCACGGCGCCGTGAGTCCGGCAGCATCCACTCCATCACCGGGTCGTCCTGGAAGGCATCGGCCAGCGTGCGCGCCAACGCCGCGATCTCATCGCGACGTGCGGGACGTACGTCGAGCTCGGTCGGCATTGTGGTGTCTACCTCTCGTCGAAGAGCTTTCTGCCCCGCGCCGACCGGACTCGCCTGGGCCCGGCCCCGGGGGACGCCGGCCGGCCCGCGGAGATTCCGTGACAGTAACGCGGCACGGTGACAAGTGCCGGGCCGCGGCGTACGACGCGAGCGGTGCGGTACTCACAAGACATCGATTCAGGATTCACCCGGGGCCGCAGGGAGCAACTTGTGCGATTCGCCGCGTAGCGTCGCACTCACCCACCAGGCAACCTCCACCAGTACGATGCCGACGGCGCCGCAGAGCAAGGCAGCGGTGGTGAGGGCGATGTTCGACGGGTCGAGTGCGAAGAACTCACGGGTGAACGGCACCGTGAACAGCACCAGGTACGCGACCACCGAGACGACCAGCAGCACGATCTTCCACCAGTTGTACGGCCGGGCAACGATCGCCAGTACCCAGACCGCGATCATGATCAGCGTGATGAGGGCGGTAGTACCCGCCTGCACCTTCTGTTCGTCGCTGGCTTCGGGTCCGGCGTAGGCGATGAGGTAGGCGATGAAGGTCGCCGTGCCGATCACCACACCCGACGGGATCGCCAATCGCATCACCCGGCCGACGAAACCGGACCGGGCGCGTTCGTTGTTCGGGGCCAGCGACAGGATGAAGGCGGGGATACCGATGGTGAACCAGGCCGCGATCGTCACGTGCCGGGGCAGGAACGGGTAGCCGATCGGGTCGTAGCCGAAGATCTGCGAGCCCACTCCCGCCGCGCCTACCAGGAAGGCGAGCAGGACCGAGTACACGGTTTTGGTGAGGAACAGATTCGAGACCCGTTCGATATTGCCGATCACTCGCCGGCCCTCACTCACCACGTACGGGAGGGTCGCGAATTTGTTGTCCAGCAAGACGATCTGCGCGACCGCGCGGGTCGCCGGGCTCCCGGCACCCATCGCGACACCGATATCGGCGTCCTTCAGCGCCAGCACATCGTTCACCCCGTCCCCGGTCATCGCGACGGTGTGCCCACGCGACTGCAGTGCACCCACCATGGCGCGTTTCTGGTCGGGCCGCACCCGGCCGAAGGTGGTCTGTTTCTCCAGAACCCCGGCCAGTTCGTCGCTGTCCTCGGGCAGGGTGCGCGCGTCGACGGCGTGGTCACCACCGGGGAGGTCGAGCGAGGAGGCGACAGCGCCGACCGAGACTGCGTTGTCACCGGAGATGACCTTGATGGAAACGTCCTGGCTCGCGAAATAGTCCAAGGTGTCGCGGGCATCGGGCCGGACCCGCTGCTCCAGCACCACCAGCGCGACGGGAGTGATCGTCCCGGGCGCACCGGGGGCGTCCACGACCCGGTCCCCGCGGGCGAGCAGCAGCACGCGGAGGCCGGTGGCGCCCAGCTCCTCCGCGGCACGGGCATCGACCGACCCCGGGTCCAGCAGCACATCGGGAGCTCCGAGCATCCAGTCGCCGTGCTCACCGTAGGAGAAACCGCTCCACTTCTTCGCCGACGAGAACGGCGCCACCGCGGTGTATTTCCAGCCGGGAGTATCCGGCAGCGCTTCCGCGATCGCCTGCACGCTGGCGTTCGGCCGCGGATCGTCGGCCGCCATCGCGGCCAGCGCCTGCCGTGCAGCGTCTTCCGCACCCGCGCTGTCGTCGAGCATGCGGAGTTCGGCCAGTCGCATCCCGTTCTCGGTCAATGTGCCGGTCTTGTCCGCGCACACCACGTCCACCCGCGCCAGGCCCTCGATCGCGGGCAATTCCTGCACCAGGCATTTGCGCTGCCCCAGTCGCACCACCCCGACCGCGAACGCGATCGAGGTCATCAGCACCAGGCCTTCCGGCACCATCGGCACCAGCGCCGCCACCATTCCGGTGACCGCGGGCCGCCAGGACTCCCCGCTGGACACCAGCTGGTTGTAGATGCTGAGCGCGCCGGCCGGGATGAGCAGATAGGTGATGACCTTCAGGATCGTGTCGATTCCGTTGCGCAGCTCCGAGTTCACCAGGGTGAACTTGCTGGCCTCGTCGGCAAGTTTCGCCGCGTAGGCATCTTTACCGACCTTGGTGGCGCGGTAGGCGCCCGAACCGGACACCACGAAGCTACCCGAGAGCACCTGTGCGCCCCGCTCTTTGGTCACATCGTCGGATTCGCCGGTGAGCAGCGATTCGTCGACCTCGAGCAGTTCGGCTTCGGCGATCACACCGTCGACCACGATCTGATCACCGGGACCGAGTTCGATCAGATCGTCGAGCACCACGTCCTTGGGTGCGATCTGCTCGGCGCGGCCGTCGCGGCGCACGGTGGGCCGGGCCTGGCCCACGATCGCCAGCCGGTCCAGCGTCCGCTTCGCCCGGACCTCCTGGATGATGCCGATCGCACTGTTGGCCACGATCAGCAGCCCGAACATGCCGTCGATCACTGAACCGGTGGCCATGACCAGGACGAACAGCACACCCAGGATGGCGTTGATCCTGGTGAACACATTCGCCCGGACGATATCGCGGACCGAGCGGCCCGCCCGGTCCGGTACATCGTTGGTGAGCCCGTCCCGGCGCCGCTGGGCCACCTCCGCGGCAGTGAGCCCCGGCGACCCGACAGCCTCCACAGTTGTCGACATGACGGTCAGCGTATCCAGCGCGACGGCCTCGGGTTCACCAGGTGACGTTGATCGGGCCGGGCGTCCAGGTGCCCGGGTGATCCTCCTGGATGACCTGCGGGCGAGCCGGTACCGCGGCCGGATCCCGCGGCAGGAACTGCTGGAGCTGTCCCCAATCGCGGTCCCAGTCGTGGTTCAGGTAGGTCGGCAGGGTGCGGGCATGCAACAGCAGTTCGGTCCAGCCGAGCGGGCCACCACCGTCGTGGTTCTGCCACAGGTTGGTGTCGTGGGCGCCGACCCGGTCCGGCAGGATGCGGTACTTCGGCACCTCGGCGATGCCGATGCGGTGGTCGAACGGCCGCTGGCACGGGAACTGCAGGCCGACAGCCCAGTCGAGCAGCACCGGATCGGTGGAGCCCACGACCGTGTTCAGGTCCTGGGTCTGCGGCATCCGGGGCGGGGTGAAGGCGAGCCACTGCCGCGGATCACGGTCCCGGTCGTGGGCCACGATGCGCACGGTATCGGCATCGGCGTACGGCTCCAGCGGAACCCGCAGGTTGCGCCAGGACGGCGCGGGACCGATATCGATCGGGTTCACCCGCCGCAGCGCGACAGGTTCGGTGGCCGAGGCGCCGGGAGCGGTGGTCGACCCGAATTCGAGTTCGAACGACTGTCCGTGGGTGACAACCCCGTCGGCGTTGCGCGACCAGATCCGTCCGGCGGCGCTCACCGCGAGGATGTCGGCGCGCTCCGCGACGGACGGCAGCCGGAACCAGCCGCTGGTCAGTTCCGCCGGACCGTCGGCCTGGAAACTGCCCAGCACCGGAGTCCCGGGGTCGAGACCGAACGGCAGGGCGGGACCGGCAGTTTCGGTGGCGACCCCGGTTCCGCTCCCCTCGCCCCCCATCGAATCGGCGATGGCGGCATCGGCGCCCTGTTCGGCATCGGCACTCAGGTCCGCCGCCACACCGGTCGGCGTGAACCCCGCGCCGTTGCCGGCCAGGGTGGTGGCCGGGTCGCCGGCCAGTGGGGCGAGCATGCCGCGGTTCGGATCGGTTTCCACCAGGACGTGCGGGGCCAGCCCGCATGCGTTTCCGGTGAGCGCACTGAAATTCGACCCGGCCAGGGAGAACGCCGGATACTGGCTCACCGCGCCCTTGGCGAACGAGGCGACCTCGAACAGCACCATGAATGCCGCCGCCACCGTGAGCGGCGGAATCTTCGCGAAGCGCCAACCCCACCGGGAGATCCGGTGATGTCCGGTATCGGGTGCCCGCACATGCCACCATGCGGCCAGCGCCAGCAGCAGTAACGCACCCAGCAGGAACACCTTGTTGAGGGCGATACCGGCGACCGAGGGTTGTTTGTCCCACCACGGGATGCTGAAGGAGGAGACGTACCACCAGCCGTTGGGCCCGGAGAACACCAGTGCCATCAGGAACGCGACCCCGGCGGCGAACAACGCCCGGTTACGCGGCCCGCGCATGACCCGCGGCCCGACCGCCACCGCGGTGAGCACCGCGACCGCACCTGCCAGCCCGGCGAAAACCCCGAGATGGTGGGTCCATTTGGTCGGCGTCGTCATCATGAGCACCATGGCGCCGACGGTGACCCCCAGAATGCGGCGGGACGGCCCCACCGCGGCGGTCGGGATCCGGCCGCCCTTGTGCAGCAGGGTCACCAGGCAGACAGCCAGCCCGACGACCAGCACGAATATCCCGAACCGGCGGGCCAGCGAGCCGTCCACCGTGCCCATGAACAGGTACTGGTAGCGGAGGTACTCGTCGAACCACAGCACATTCGGCCCGGCCAGTTCGTGCACCCGGCGCATTTCCTGCATGGCGCTGAACGTCTGGTCCGCGAAGGCGACGACGAGTACCAGGACGCCCGCGGCGCCGAGCGGGAGCAACTGCGCGAGCCAGCCGACCCGCGGCGCCCGCGCCGCAATGATCTTGAACAGTGGGCGCAGCCCCGCAAGCAGTGCGGCGAGACAGATCAGCCCGTGCGGGCCCGCCGTACAACTGAACGCCGCGATCAGAATGGCGACCGCGAACGGCAGCAGCCGCCGGGTCGCGATCCCGCGCTCCACCGAACACCAGGTCAGCAGCACACCGAGCGCAACCAACGGCTCCGGCCGCAGGCCGTTGTTGTACGGCAGCCACACTGCGAGAAAGACCAGCGCACCGGTCCACGGCACGAACCGGTTGCGGTGCAGTGCGGCCCCGAACCGGGGCACCACTTCCCGGCTGATCACCAGCCAGGCCACGATCCCCGCCAGCAAGGTCGGCAGCCGCACCCACGGACTGGCGGTACTCACATCGGCCATCACACCGATGAGGTCGTAGTACGGGGTGCCGATCGGATTCTCCGGCACGCCGAAGTACCGGAAGTAGTTCGCCATATACCCCGCAACCTGCGAGGTGCGGCCCATCCCGAACTGATAGCCGTCGTCGGAAGTGGTGGCGCCGATGAAATGCCAGAGCACCAGCGTGCCGAGCACCACGAAATCCACCGGCCGGAAAGTCCACCAGCGGGCGGGCAGGAAACGGCGAGCGCGGCGGCCGTCGAGGTTGTCCAGGCGATGCAGGGCCACCAGCGAGATCACGGTCGCCAGCACGGCGCCCCAGATCGCGAGGCGTTTCAGCAGGGTCGGGGTGGAGCTGTACCGGCTGTCCACCTCGGCGGTGACGGCAGCACCCGCCGAATCGGCGAGATCGCTGAACACCCCCACCATCTGCGGCCGGTAATCCCCGCCCAGCACCACGGGTTCGTGCCCGGTGAGCGTGGCCACCGATTCGGTCATCCCCGCACCCACGGTGAGCTCACACCCTGGCGCCAGTTCGGCCACCGGCACGCTGAACAGCGACTGGTTACGCAGCACAACGTCGAGTACCGGCCCGGATTCCGGTGTGGGCGGCCGGACCTGGGCGAGGAATCCGTACCGCTCCAGATCGGGGGCACCGTACGGCGCGGTGGCGGAGAGCAACCCGCCGGCGGGCAACTGCTGGATCGCCGCGCAGGGCACGGTGGCTTCGAAGTTCAGCGGCGCGTAGGCGACCAGCGGCGCCTCGATCGACGCGGCGGAATCGTCCTGCGGCCAGGACAACGTCGCGGCGTCCACTCGTACCGGCAGGAACGGAACCGCTACCGCCAGTAACGCCCCGATCAGTGCCGATACCAGGGCCACCGGCCGTGCCCAGCCGCCCCGCATTCGGGGTCGCGGACTTTCGGAGATCTCTGCCGGCTCGGACGCCGCCACCACCATCGTGTCAGCCACGGAGCGCCATCCTAACGGGCGCGATCACGGAGGGCTCATCCACAGACACTTGCGATACGAGCCGCTGCACCGGTACTCACGGGCGCAGTGCCCGGACCAGCGCTTGCGCGGCCGGCGACCATCGGGACAGTGCGCGAGTACCTCTGTGCCCGGCCCATACGTGCCGATCCGGGGAGAGGTCCACCCGACACGGAATCGGCCGGTCCGCGCGAGTGCGGACCGGCCGATTCTGCATACGCCCGACTCAGGCCGCGCAGGCAGGCGACTGGATCTGCGCGTTGGCGAGCATGGTGCAGGTCCACTGCTGCTGGACCTTCCACACCCCGTCCTCGGCTACGAACGGCACATCCGCCACACTGGTCTGGTCGTTCAGTGTGAGATTGGCCTTGGCCTGGATCTCGGTACCGAAATCCTGCACCTCGGTGACCTCGATCGTGGCGCCCGACTGGGAGTAGAACTGGCTCAGCTTGGACGGCAGCTCCGGATCCGCCTCGGCACCCTGCACCATCTCCAGCTTTTCCTCGTTCGGAACGTTCGGGTCGAGCGCGCGCTGGAGCTGGGCGTTCAGATCGGCCGCCGTCGGAACGGGCGGCGTATCGGCCTCCGCCTCCGTGGTCTCGGCCGCGGCCGTGGTGCTCGTAGCCGCTGCGGTGTCCGAGTCGGAATCATCGCTACCACACGCCGTCAGGGTCAGCGCGGCCGCGGCGGCCAGGCCGGCGATCGCGATACGTCCGGTTTTGCGAAGCTTCAACTGCTCGTCCTTTGCGTTCGGGGTCGGTGTCGTGCGCTGCGGCAGCCCCACCGGAACCGGCGACGCTGCCCGGCACCAACCTACCCGGAGGGATTCAGGACAGGCTGCCGAGCGGGTCCGCAGGGCGCAACTCGGTGTTGTCGGCAGCGAAAGTACGCGCGATCCCCGGCCCTGTCGAGCGAGACTCGAACCGGACGGTCACCCGCCCGTGGCCCGACCCCTGAACCCAGCCGAAGCCGAACTCCGGATGCCGGACATCCGATCCGGCCCGCCATTGCACGACTTCACCAGCGGTTACTCCCGGATCTGCCGCCGCGCCGAAGGTTTCGGCGGTATCGTCGCGCGCCGCGCCGGCGGGCCCGTCCGAAGCTTCGGACGGGGACTCGCCCACGGGAGATCTCACCGAATCCACAGAGCTCTCTTGCTCTGCTGCCACAAACTCGGGTGCGACCACCCGCTGCCCCCTGCCCGCCGGATCCGGGTCGCCGTCCGCCGAGCCCGCAACCGAGGGTGCCGCGGGAAACCCCTGCCCAACCGGTCCACTCGTATCGTCATGCGCCGACCCATTCGGGAAATGGCGTGCCGGCGATACCGTTTCGCCGTGGCCGGCGACGTCGGCAGCGGGATCCGTGGGATCCGCGCCCAATCGGTCCAATTCGGGAAACAACGATTCCTGCCGGATCGTGGACAAACCCGCGTACCCGACCCCTACCAGCCGCACCGGCCCCAGTTCCCGTGGATCCAGTGCCGCCCGCTGGGCCGCGGCGGTGAGCGTGGCCAGATCCTCGGTCGCATAGGGCAGGGTGCTGGACCGCGTAGTGATACTCATATCGGCGCGTTTGAGTTTCAGCACCACAGTGCGCGCGGCCCGCCCGTCGCGCAGCAGCCGCCGGTGCGCGGCCGCGGCCATCTCGGTGATCGCCGGCCGCAACCGTTCCAGAGTGACGATATCGCTCTCATACGTGGTTTCGGCACTGATCTGTTTCGCTTCGGCACGCTCGGCGACCGGCCGATCATCGATACCGCGGGCCAGTCGATGCAGCGCCGCACCGATACTCCCGCCCAGGATCGATACGGCTTCCACCTCGGGCAGGGCGGCGAATGCCCCGATCGTTTCGATCCCGAGTGCCCGCAACCGGTTCCCCGCCACCGGACCGATCCCCCATAGTTTGCGCACCGGCAACCCGGCCAGCAACTCCTGCTGCTCGCCGGGGGCGATCACCCGGATCCCGTCCGGTTTGGCCATTCCCGACGCGATCTTGGCGAGCTGTTTGCCCGTACCCGCACCCACCGAGGCCACCAATCCGGTACTTTCCCGCACTGCGGCCCGTAGCTCCGCGCAGAAATCCAGTACCGCGGGCACAGTCGCACCCGCCAGTTCCGCGGGCTCACCGAACGCCTCGTCGAACGACAGTGTCTCGAGCACCGGAATCCGCGCCCGCAGGGTGTCGAACACGCGCCCGCTCAGCACGCCGTACAACGCTCCGCGCGGCGGCACCACCACCGCCGTCACCCCCACCAACCGCCGCGCCTGGTGCATGGGCATGGCCGACCGCGCCCCGAACACCCGCGCCTCGTAGCTGGCCCCTGCCACCACTCCACGCGCCCCGGCCCCTCCGACGAGCACCGGCCGCCCCTGCAACGTCGGCCGCGTGAGCTGCTCACAGGAGGCGAAGAACGCATCCATATCCATATGCAGCACCCAGCGTCGCGCCGATTCCCGGGCGAACGGGTGCGGCAGTGCTCCGGAACAACGCTCGGGGCGGGGCGCACTCACCACCGGACGGTCCGCCGGGCCCCGGCCCACATCACTCGCACCGCTGGTCACGGCCCTGTTGGTCCATACCGCGCAATCTACGCGTGGGCACCGACAGCGCCCTGCGCCGGCCAGAGCAGGCGGCACGCACCACACCGAGCCCTCGACACACCCGCCCACCATCCGCGACGAAGACACCTCTACCTCCGCATCGACAGCATGGGTCCGCGCGCCCAGCGCGGTCGGCACCGGACTCGCGCGCGGGCACGCGTAGATATCCACCTGGACACCGGGTGCCCGCCGGGCGGCGCGTTCGGCGAGGTCATGCGCGGCATCCGGACGGCGGAAACGCGCAACCTCGGGGCCGGAACCCGCGCGCACCCCGGGTTCGCCATAAACTCGGCCCCATGATGATCCGCAAGGCTGTCATTCCCGCTGCCGGTATCGGCTCCCGGTTGCTGCCGCTGACGAAGGCGATCCCCAAGGAGATGCTGCCGGTCGGCGACAAGCCGGTGATCGAGCATACGGTGCGCGAACTGGTGGCCTCCGGTATCACCGATATCACCATCGTGGTCAGTGGCGGAAAATCGCTGATCCAGGATCATTTCCGACCCAATCCGGCGCTGGTCGCCCAGTTGCGTGCCGACGGCAAGGACGCCTATGCCGACGCCGTGGAAGAGGTCGGCGAATTGTCGCGGCTCGGGCATATCACCTACCTGGACCAGCACGGTCCGTACGGTAACGGGACCCCGGTGCTGAATGCGGCTCGCGCCGCCGGCGACGAGCCGATGCTGGTGCTGTGGCCCGACGATGTGTTCGTGGCCGAGGTTCCGCGCGCGCAGCAGCTCATTCGCGCCTACGAGGCCACGGGGTGCCCGGTGCTGGCGTTGATGCCGATGAACCCGAACGAATCCCAGCGCTACGGCGTCCCGGTGGTGCGTGAAGATCTGGACGACGGATTGCTGCGAATCTCCGGTCTGGTGGAGAAGCCGAAACCCGCCGACGCGCCGTCGGCCTATGCGGCGATCGGCGGCTATGTCGTCACGCCCGGCATCATCGACGAACTGCGTACGCAGACCGAGAACTGGTACACCCATCGCACCGGCGAGGTATACCTGACCGATTCGATCAACGCCTACGCCGCCGAC
The DNA here is from genome assembly GCF_001613245.1 of Nocardia speluncae NBRC 108251. Lineage (GTDB taxonomy): Bacteria > Actinomycetota > Actinomycetes > Mycobacteriales > Mycobacteriaceae > Nocardia > Nocardia speluncae. The sequence continues at coordinate 121,682 of NZ_BDBZ01000004.1, forward strand.
CACGCCGTGTACGGGCAGGTCATCCAGGGCCGCTGGTACGACACCGGCAACCCCCGCGACTACCTCGTCGCGCAGTTCGCCTCCGCACTGGCCCATCCCGATTACGGCCCGCTGTTGCGGCGCCAGGTGGAGTAGCGCGGGCCGGCCCCGAAATGCCGGACGTCGCGGCCGGCTCAGAACCGCCGGATGCTGTGCACGTAGAACTGTTCGAGTGGAGTGAGCCCGACCGGTACCCCGGCGCCGTAGGCATTGAGCACCTGCCCGGATCCGGCGTAGATACCGACGTGGGAAGCATCCTGGTTGATGATCACCACATCGCCGGGGGCCAATGCATACGGCGGCACGGCGGCGCCGACCTCCGCCTGTTCCCAGGTGGTGCGCGGCAACGCGACCCCGACCTGCCGGAAGGCCCACTGCACCAGCGCCGAGCAGTCCCAGGTATCGGGCCCGGTGGCGCCCCATTCGTACATCTTCCCGGTCTGCGTGGTGGCCGCGGTGAGGGCGCCGAGGCCGGCGATGGTCGATACCGGGAGCCCGGCCGATCCGCTGGCGCTGAGTGAGCTGGAGCCCGAAGCCGACCCGCTCGCGCTGCCGGAGGGTTGTGCCCAACCCGGTGCGGCGGCAACCGCGGTGACGGCCGTTGTGAGAAGTACGCCGGCGATACCTCGCCGCAGTGCGATCCCGATCACGTGCCCACCCTTCTGCCGGTCGATGCACGAGACACCATGCGGCGCCCCGGTGTACTCGCGGCATCCGCCGAGCAGCTGGCTACCGCGGACCATTGGAGCTATGCCGGAGCGAATTCACTCCGACACAGCTCCACTCAGGTAGTACCGAGCGAAATGATCACCGTTCCCGCTGCTCCCGATAGAACGGTCGCGGCGGTATCGCGATGATTGTGCCCGGCAGAAGGGCGTTCACCAAGCAACCTGGCAAACTTCTAGCATGTGATCTAAATCACAAAAATGTTTATTGCGTTTGCGTCAGGATGTCGTTCAGGGTCTTCAGGACCGCATCCTTGGTGGCCGATGGAGACTCCACGAAGACCCCCACCTGCCAGACCGGTTCACCGCCGGGCTCGGCGGCGACGTACCGGCTGAGATCGATGGTGTACTTGCCCTTGTCGCTCGTAGGCGTCTCGACATATGAAGTGTTGGGGTCGAACCGCTTCGCGGCACCTTCCTTGTCGAACCAGTCCCCGTCGAACCCGGTCCGGGTTCCCGCGTCACAGGTGGACGGGCATTTACGCAAAATCAGGTTCACTCGCTGGCCGGCCGAGGAGTTCCCTTCGTCGATACACCCCCACGCCTGGGCATCCGGGATGGTCTCGATCGAACCCTTCATGCAGCCCCAGGACCCCGGCGTCCGGAACGCGAACGGCCAATCCTTGAAGGCCATGGTGTAAGTGTCCTCACCGTCCTCGAAGGTCGGACCGAACAGCACGACCGGCGACAGTCCCTCCTTCAAGGCCGGTGCGCCTTCCACCGGCGGGGCCGCGCTCGTTGTCGTCTCGGTCGCCGTAGTCGTTGTCGCGCCGGTCGTTTCCGTGGTGGTGCTCGCCGCCGCGGCGGTGTTCTCCTCCGATCCCCCCGACCGTAGGATCACCAGCCCGGCCACACCGGCCAGCACCAGAACCACCACCACGGCCAGCACCGCGATCAAGGTGGCATTGTTGTTCCGTGGCGGGCCTCCCTGCCCACCGGAGCCGAGCGGCGGTACCTCCCATGCGCCCGACGGCGGAACAGGTTGCGGGGTCTGCCCCGCGGTCTGTCCCCACTGCACCCCGGGCTGACCGCCCTGGGACCGATACCCCTGTTGCCACTGCCCCGAGGGGGATTCCTTGTTCTGTTGCCCCTCGGGCGCGTGCTGCCACCACTCGTCGGGGTTGTCCGAAGTCATAGGTGCATACCCTAGTGCGCCACTCCATCTCGGTCATGGCCATAAGTTCTCGGGCTCCCGCACCTCCGGGTGACCGCCGCGCAAAGCCCCGGAACACCGCCGCCCATCCCCTGCGGCGAACCCCCGCACCAACCGGCTCCGGCAGACCGGCACAGGTATTCCGCAGTCGGCACGGAAATGGCCGGGAAGTCCGGCTCCGCCGATCCGGGGAAAACCGGGCGGATCGGCGGTGTGCGGCGTTCGCACACCGCCGATCATCGGAAGGAGCCCTGGATCGGCGAGAGCCGGCCTACCGGGTAGCCTTCGCGACCCGAGCTCGCGATCCGCCCGTCAGCTCGGCGCCGTCCGCGCCGACGGGGCCGAATTCCAGTTCGACAGCGAGTACCTCACCGGCGATGAGATCGCGGTGTGCCCGCGCCCACTCCAGCCGGTCCGCCGGAACCTCGAGCGTCGCGGTGATCCGGTCGGAGACATTCAGTCCCAGCGATTTCCGGGTCTCCTGCAGGTCCCGGATTATATCGCGGGCCCAGCCCTCGGCCTCGAGTTCCTCGGTGACCACCGAATCGAGCACCACCAGCCCGGCGTTACCGGGCAGCGCAGCGGTGGATTCCGGTTCGGCGGCCACGAGTCGCTGCGTGTACTCCTCGGGGAGCAACTCGATTCCGGCCGCGGTGACCACACCGTCGGCGCTTTCCGTCCAATCGCCGGCCTTGACCGCCTTGATCACCTGCTGGACCTCACGACCCAGCCGCGGGCCCGCTGCCCGGGCGTTGACGGCCAGTTCGAACCGGCCGTGCGCGGCGACGTCGGTGGTCAGATCGACCTTCTTGACGTTCACCTCGTCGGCGATGATATCGGCGTAGGGCACCAGCCGTTCGGCGTCGGCGGCGGCGATGGTCACCTCCGCGAGCGGCAACCGGACCCGCAGCTGCTGTGCCTTGCGCAGACTGAGCACGGTCGAGCACACGGTGCGCGCCTCGTCCATCGCCGCGACCAGTTCCGTGTCGGCGGGCAGCGTCTCGGCGGCAGGCCAATCGGTCAGATGCACCGACCGCCCCCCGGTGAGACCGCGCCAGATCACCTCGGTCATCAACGGCAGCAGTGGCGCCGCCAACCGGGTCACGACCTCCAGCACGGTGTGCAGGGTGTCGACCGCATCCCGTTCTTCGGCCCAGAAACGCGAACGCGACCGGCGCACATACCAGTTGGTGAGCGCGTCGGCGAAGGTCCGCAGCTCCTCACAGGCCCCGGCGATATCGAACTCGGTCAGCGCCGCGGTCATCACATCCCGGGTCTGCGCCAGCTTCGCCAGAATGTAGCGGTCCAGCACATTCGCCGAATCCGTCCGCCAGGTGCCGGTTTCGGGTGCGTACAGCTGCAGGAAGGTCCAGGCATTCCACAGCGGCCGCAGCGCATGGCTCGCGCCCTCCCGGATACCGCGTTCGGTGACGATGAGGTTCCCGCCGCGCAGTACCGGCGAACTCATCAGGAACCAGCGCATGGCGTCGGAGCCGTCGCGGTCGAACACCTCGTTCACATCCGGATAGTTACCCTTGGACTTGCTCATCTTCAGGCCGTCGTCGCCCAGCACGATGCCGTGCGCGACCACGTTCTCGAATGCGGGGCTGTCGAACAGAGCGGTGGCCAGCACATGCAGGGTGTAGAACCAGCCGCGGGTCTGCCCGTTGTATTCGACGATGAAATCGCCCGGGAAGTGGGAGTCGAACCACTCCTTGTTCTCGAACGGGTAGTGCACCTGAGCGAAGGGCATGGAACCCGATTCGAACCAGCAGTCCAGCACTTCCGGCACCCGGCGCATGGTCGAGCGCCCCGTCGGGTCATCGGGGTTGGGCCTGGTCAGCTCGTCGATCATCGGCCGGTGCAGATCCGTGGGCCGGACACCGAAGTCGCGTTCCAATTCGTCGAGCGAACCGTAGACATCGATACGCGGATAGGCGGGGTCGTCGGAGGTCCACACCGGGATCGGGCTGCCCCAGTAGCGGTTACGGCTGATGTTCCAGTCCCGGGCGCCTTCGAGCCATTTGCCGAACTGGCCGTCCCGGATATGTTCGGGCACCCAGTTGACCCGCTTGTTCAGCTCCACCATCCGGTCGCGGAACTCGGTGACCCCGACGAACCACGACGGCACCGCCATATAGATCAGCGGCTGCCCCGACCGCCAGCTGTGCGGATACGAGTGCTCGATGGTCTCGTGCCGCAGCAGTTTCCCGGCGGCCTTGAGATCCTTGATGATCACCGGGTTGGCATCGAAGACCATCAGCCCCTCGTACGGGGGCACCATCGAGGTGAACTTGCCGCCCGGGTCGAGCGGCTGCACCAGTTCGATCCCGTTGGCGCTGCACACCTCCATATCCTCTTCACCGAACGCGGGTGCCAGATGCACCAGGCCGGTACCGGAGTCCGTGGCGACATAGTCGGCCGAAAGCACCCGGTGGGCCCGGGGATGCCCGACGAAGAAGTCGAACGGCGGCAGGTATTCGAGGCCCACCAGCGCGGCGCCGTCGTACTCGCCGAGCACTGCCGGTTCCTCGCCGAGTTCGCGGGCATAGTGGCCGAGCCGTTCGGCAGCCAGCAGGTACCGCTTGCCGTCGACGCCACGGACCTGCACGTAGCGCATATCCGGATGCACCGCGACCGCCAGGTTCGAGGGCAGGGTCCAGGGAGTGGTCGTCCAGACCAGCGCCGCCGCACCGTCCAGTCCGGCCAGCGGATGCTCGGCCGGGACCCGCAGCACCATATCCACGGTGACCGCCGGATCCTGGCGCATCTTGTAGGCGTCGTCGAGCCGGGTCTCCTGGTTCGACAGCGGAGTCTGCTCGTACCAGCTGTAGGGAAGAACCCGGAAACCCTGGTAGACGAGGCCCTTGTCGTACAGCGATTTGAATGCCCACATCACCGACTCCATGAAGTCGAGATCGAGGGTCTTGTAATCGTTGTCGAAGTCCACCCAGCGCGCCTGACGGGTCACATAGTCGCGCCATTCCCCGGTGTAGCGGAGGACCGAATTCTTGCACGCCGCATTGAATTCCGCGAGACCCATAGAGTCGATCTGTGATTTGTCCGTGATACCGAGCTGCTTCTCCGCTTCTATTTCCGCGGGCAGTCCGTGGCAGTCCCAGCCGAATCGCCGATCGACCCGTTTCCCGAGCATGGTCTGGAAACGGGGGATGACGTCTTTGACGTATCCGGTGAGCAAATGACCGTAATGCGGCAGACCGTTGGCAAACGGTGGGCCGTCGTAGAACACGAACTCGCCGGCCCCGGCCGGGCCCGCCTCATCGGGCGCGGCGGCACGGTTGTCGATGCTGGCGCGGAAGGTTCCGTCGGCGGCCCATGCGTCCAGGACGGCCCGTTCCAACTCGGGGAAGGTCGTGCCCGATCCGCCACCGAGTTCGACTCGCGGATATGCGCTGCTGGAATTCTCGTCCGCCATCGCGGATTCACATCTCCTCGTGCCCGGCGCCGCAGCGCTCTCGTATCCGGCACGGGGACGACGACCGGCGCAATCGGTGCTCCGGTACCGCGGTACCACCCCGCTTGTCCACCTACCCGGCAGGGCGGGCGGACCACTCGTTTCCAGCTGTGACGGGCTGACCCGTTCGGTTCTACTGGGCGTGGGCGGCAGCGCACCAGAGCCGCTGCACGACGCCGTTCTTCCGAAAGCTCCCCGGTGATGGCCGGATCGTCGCCTATCAAGGTTTGATTCTAACCGCGATGGTCAACTACTTATTAGGCCCGCCCCGCCGCACACCACGGAAGGACAGTTCGGTTCTCGTTCGCAGTAGTCCTCGTCAGCGTTTCGCGTGCTGGTCTCGCGGCGGCAACTCCTCTTCGGGCGCGCGCATCGATAGTGCGCTCACCAGCAACACCACAGCACCGAGTCCGCACACCACGATGCAGCCCCAGGCCCAGACCACCGATCCGGTGGTCAGTGAAAGTATCAGCAGAGCCAGGCCGATCGCGGCAAGCGCCAGTGTCAAGACAAGCATGATGACCCCCAGGACAGCAGGCCGGGTGCCCGTTCGCGCCCAGCAGTATCGAGCGCTTACTCGCCCTGACCGAACGAGGCGAGCGCTTGCTGGTTGGCCCCGGTATCGAAGGTGTCGCCCTCATCCACCGGTACGGCCGACCCACGGTTCTCCAGCTCTTCGAGCTGCGATTCCAGATACGATTTCAAGCGCACCCGATACTCGCGTTCGAAGGTTTTGAGGGTCTGTATCCGGCTCTCGAGTACATTGCGCTGCTGGGTGATGGTGCCCATGATCTCGGTGTGCTTGCGCTCGGCATCGGCCTGCAGCGCGTCGGCCTTCTCCTTGGCCTGCCGCAGCTGGCCGTCGGACCGGGTCTGCGCATCGGAGAGCATGGAATCGGATTTGTGCCGCGCGTCGGCGACCATCTCTTCGGAGCGGGCCCGCGCATCGTTGACCAGTCGCTCGGAATTGGCACGGGCGCTCGCCAGCAAATTCTCGGCTTCGGTTTTCGCATCGGTGGTGAGCCGGTCGGCCATCTCCTGCGCCAGGCTCAGCACCTTCGCGGCCTGCATATTGGCGTCGGCACCGGCATCCGCCGCGGCCGGTGCGACCGGAACGGCCGGGATGGGGACCGACGGCGGCGCCTGGACCGGCGGTTTCACCGGTTCCGGCGGCGGTGCCTGCTGCACCGGTTTACCGAGACCGGCACCGGCCGGGCCGCGGCTGCTCTTGGCGTCGGCCAGCTCCGCATCGAGCTCGGCAACCCGCTGGCGAAGATCCGCATTCTCTTCGATCAATCGGGAAAGTTCCTGCTCGACCAGATCCAGGAAGGCATCGACTTCGTCCTCGTTGTAGCCGCGTTTCCCGATAGGCGGTTTGCTGAACGCGACGTTGTGCACATCGGCTGGAGTCAGCGGCATGGAAGGATCCCTTCGCGCGTTGTCAGATCTAGCGGCTCTGGCAAGTCTTCTCGGACCATTCTGTCACACCGGAGCTACCGACCCGCCGAGGCCGCTGACAACGGACATCAGGATGAACACCAGGAACAGCAGGACCATAATCGACAAATCCAGTCGAATTCCGCCCAGCGAGACCGGTGGTATCAGCCGTCGCAGCAGCTTCACGGGAGGATCGGTGATCGTGAAGATCACCTCGAGTATCACGACGATCACCCCGGTGGGACGCCAGTCGCGGGCGAAACTACGGATGAACTCGACGATCACCCGGCTGATCAGCAACAGCCAGAAGATGAACAGTACGAAGTACAGCACCGCGAACAAGGCCACGGTCTCACTCTGCCGCAAAATCGGCGCGGTGCAAAATGCCCGCGCCGACTTCGGTCCCGGCCGCGTCGCGCCCGCCGCGGGCGCGACCGCCGCTATTTCTGGTTGTAGAAACCGGTTTCGGCGATCCGGCGGCGCTCCTCGGCCGATACGTCGACATCGGCCGGAGAGAGCAGGAACACCTTGGTGGCCACCTTGTCGAACGAGCCGCGCAGGGCGAACGCCAGCCCGGCGGCGAAATCGACCAGGCGTTTGGCGTCGGCGTTGCTGAGGTCGACCAGATCCATGATCACCGGGTTGCCCTCCCGGAACCGTTCACCGATGATCGCCGCTTCGCTGTAGTCACGCGGGCGCAGCGTGGTGATCTTGGACAAGGGACCTCCGTCCTCGAAGATCGCGGGACGGCGGGCGGCTGCCGGTTCGGGACGGACCCGTTCGGCCAGCCTGCGCTCTTCGGCATCGGGATCGACTGCCAGCGCCCCCCTGGTCGCGCCGCGCAGGGAGGCACCGCCGCCGGGACGATACCGGCCGGAGGCGGCGGCGTCGATCCGGGTGGGGCGGCGCGGGCCCTCGTAATCGTCGGCGTAGGTGTCGCCCGGGTAGTCGTCCCGCCGGGGCGGCGGGTAGCTGGGCTGGTACGAGGACTTGTACGGCGCCTCGCGGTAGTCGGGGCCGTCGTAACGGTCCTCGGCGTACCGGTCGTAGTCCGGACGGTCGTCGTAGTCGCGGGGAGCGCGGTCGGGGTAATCACGCGGCCGGCGCCCGCCGCGATCCTCGACCCCGCGGGGGGTGCGATCGTCGACGTAGTCGTCTTCGTAATCCTCGAGCGGAACCATGCCGAAGTACGCCTTGAACTTGTGCAGCGTGCTCATGACTGCGCCTCGCTGCCGCTCGGCGACTGCGCCTCGCTGCCGCTCGGCTCCGTCACGAGCACGCTCGTGGCTGCGTCGATTATTCGCTCGCTGCGCTCGCTCATTCTGGTCGACCTTCCTTCGGCCCCGGTGGCGGCCGGGTGTTGAAGTCTTGCTCAGCCCTCGTCGTGTCCCAGCATATGTGTCGAATGTGACTGATGAGGTTTGTTTGCTACGCCGAGGTTATCGGTCGCTCGCCCATGAGGGCGGTACCGACACGCACACACGTCGATCCATGGGCAATGGCTCTTTCAAGATCATTGGACATACCGGCGGACAGTTCCGTGGCGGTGGGATGCGCGGCCCGTAACCGGGCCTGGATCTCGGCCAGCCGCGCGAATTCCGCATCCGGGTCTGCTACCAGCGGCGGAATGGCCATAATCCCTGCCAACCGCAGTTCCGCGGATGTCGCGATCCGGTCCGCCAGCGCCGCGACACCGGCCGGTTCCACCCCGCCGCGCGCCGGGTCGGCATCCAGGCTCACCTGGATCAGTACCTCCAGTGGCTCTTGCCGTTCACCGGCGTCCAGCGCCCCGGCGACGGCCGCTTCCAGTGCGGTCGCCAGGCGTTCGCTGTCCACCGACTGGACCGCGTAGGCCCAGCGCGCCACCTGCCGCGCCTTGTTCCGCTGCAACCGGCCGATCAGATGCCAGCGCAACGGCCCCAACTCCCCTAGTTCGCCGGCCTTGGCTCCGGCCTCCTGGGGCCGGTTCTCCCCGAAGTCCCGGCGGCCCAGACGATGCAGCAATGCGATATCCGAGGCCGGAAAATATTTCGTCACCGGCAGCAGGCGCACCTCGCCGGAATCGCGGCCCGCGGCCACGCACGCAGCATCTATGCGGGCGAGCAGGCCGGTGAGCCGGCGGGCCAGCACATCGGCGCGGGCCGAGTTTCCCGCTTCCGTCCGACCACTGTCCGGGACAGCGGAGCCGGCGGCTCGGTGACCCGGCGCGCCTATTTCGTCCGGCTCGCCGACGGGCACACGCCCCACCGAACCCCAGGTGCGTTCGCGGTCAGCGCGCCCGATCCCACTCATCGGCCGTCGCCGATCCGCTTCCCGCGATGTACTGCTGTGATCATGAATCTCCTCCTCCGCACTCGGCTACCACAACCACGGACCGTGTAGCGCCGGATACCCGGCAGTTCCCACCCGACGGCGCCGGAACACCTAGTTGGCGGGCTCCATCCAGATAACGCTGCCCAGGCGGCCCGTGGGCGCACCGCGCCGATGACTGAACAGGGTGGTGTCCTCGATCGTGCAGCGCGGGTCCTCGGCGACGGCGCCGACACCGGCCGCGGTGAGCTGACGCCGGATCCCGGCGCGCAGATCCAGTCCGGGCGTACCCCGCACCGTTGTCGTAGCACTGCCCGGCAGATGCGCCTCGACATCGGCACGCATATCGGCGGGCACCTCGTACTGCCGGCCGCTTGCCGCCGGCCCCAGCAGTGCACCTATCCGTTCCGGACGCGCCCCGGCGGCGATCATCGCCTCCAGCACCCGCCCCACGATGCCGATCCGCGCCCCGACCCGGCCCGCGTGGACCGCCGCAATCACGCCGGCTTCGTCGTCGGAGAGCAGGATCGGTACACAGTCGGCGGTCAATACCACCAGGGCGAGGCCGGGCCGCGTGGTGACCAGCGCATCGGTGCCCGGCACCGGTTCCGCGCGCGGGCCGTCGACTGTCGCCACTGTGCGCCCGTGGATCTGGTCCATCCAGATCAGATGATCGGCAGGCAGATCCAGGGAGGCGGCCAGGCGGGCACGGTTGCGCCGCACCGCTTCCGGGTCGTCACCGACGTGGTCGCCGAGATTGAAGGAATCGTAGGGCGGCGCGGAGAAACCCCCCGCGCGCGTGGTCACTACCCGTCGAACGGTGAGTACCGGTGGCGCAGTCATGATGTCGAGCCTAGTGGGCACGGCGTGTGTGACCCATTCACCGGCAGTGCACGGCGAAAGGAGCGTGGCCGATCAACCGCGGCACCCGGCCGGCACCTGCCCAGGACCGTACGAACAGGCAGACAGCGCCCGGGATGTGGCACTACACACCCGGACGCCGGTGCAGACCCGCGTCCGCCCGGCCATGTATCGGGAGCGACGAACGCAGCGGAAGGCCCCGGCGCTTCCGGCGCCACTGCCGACCGCGCCGGAAGCCGGTCAGGCCGCGGTGAATCAGCGGCGCATGAAATCCGGGACGTCGACGTCGTCATCATCGTCGGGCAGCTCCGGCGACGGCTGGATATGCGACCGGCTGTTGTGTGTGAGGGTCGGATCGACCGGCGGGCGGCCGCGTTCGGTATCGCGGTAGCTCGGGGCCGGGCCCCGGGCGACCGACGAACCGGAATCCGACGACCGTAGGGACGCGGGCTCTTCGGAGTGACCGCGCACCGCACCGAGTTCGGCCGAGCGAGAGTGCCCGAGTTCGGCACTGCGCGCGGACTGCGCGGAGATATCCGCGGTGCGCCCGGAACCGAGCGATCCCCGGCTGCTCGCCGTATCGAAGGTGCGTCGCGTCGGGCCGCCGCCGTCGAACCCGGCGGCGATAACCGTTACCCGTACCTCGTCACCGAGCGAATCGTCGATCACCGTACCGAAAATGATGTTGGCCTCGATATGGGCGGCTTCCTGTACCAGCGACGCGGCCTCGTTGATCTCGAACAAACCGAGGTCCGAACCGCCGGCGATCGAGAGCAGGACACCGTGCGCACCGTCCATCGATGCCTCCAGCAGCGGTGAGTTGATCGCCGCCTCGGCCGCTTTCACCGATCTCCCCTCCCCCCGGGAGGAACCGATACCCATCAGCGCGCTCCCGGCGCCGGACATCACGCTCTTGACGTCGGCGAAGTCGACGTTGATCAAGCCCGGGGTGGTGATCAGATCGGTGATGCCCTGCACACCGTTGAGGAGTACCTCGTCGGCGGAGCGGAAGGCATCCATCAGGCTCACCGCCGCATCGCCGAGTTGCAGCAGGCGGTCGTTGGGGATCACGATCAGGGTGTCGCAGGATTCGCGCAGCATATTGATGCCGACCTCGGCCTGGTTACCGCGGCGTTTACCCTCGAACGAGAACGGCCGGGTGACCACACCGATGGTCAGCGCGCCCAGTTTGCGCGCGATACTCGCGACCACGGGAGCGCCGCCGGTGCCGGTACCGCCGCCCTCACCCGCGGTCACGAAGACCATATCGGCGCCCTTGAGCACCTCTTCGATCTCGTCCTTGTGATCCTCCGCGGCCTTACGGCCGACCTCCGGGTCGGCGCCGGCGCCGAGTCCCCGAGTGAGCTCGCGCCCGACATCGAGCTTCACGTCGGCATCGCTCATCAGCAGTGCCTGGGCGTCGGTGTTCACCGCAATGAACTCGACCCCCTTCAGACCCTGCTCGATCATTCGGTTGACGGCGTTCACGCCGCCGCCGCCGATACCGACGACCTTGATCACGGCAAGGTAGTTGTGCGGGGGCGTCATGAGCTCTCGCCTTCCTTCGATCCAAAGTCTGTCGTTTCCGGATACCCCGTATTGGTCCGTCCGATCGCAATCCGCGAACCGTGATCCGGGCGAACCCTGAACCTCAACCATAGGGTTGGAGTTATGTCAAGTATCCGACTGGTGCCGAACGCTATTCGCCGCCGTCTCGATCCGCTCGCAGGCGCGCCGAGACGATCAGCAGTTTCTTCGGCGAACTCGCCGCCGCCACGACGTTGCCCGTCGTATTGTGAACGGTTGCCGTACGGCCCGCGCCCACATCGTGGTACGCCCCCGGCACCCGCGGTAGGTAATCGCCGCGCGATTGCCCGGGGACGCCGCAGCGCGGCGAACCGGACAGGGTCGAACCGAACAAGATTGCTGGAACTCATTTTACCGTGACCAGACTGGGACTCGAGACGTCGAACACGGATCCCGGACGCGTCAGCAGCGGTAACACCACCGCCGATTTGCGTTCGCCGTCCTCGCTGCTGCCCCACAGTACAGTGCGACCGTCGCGCAGTGTCAGCGAAATATCCGAGACGGTTTCGGCATGCACACTGTCCACCTGCGCCGTCAATTCCGGTGGCAGCACTCTCACCACGGAAACCGCCGCCCGAGTGAGTGCATCCGCACTGCCCGGTTTCTCGGTCTCCAGCTTCGGAACTCCGATCGGCGCAGGCTCGATGGCGTACTCGATCCCGTCCGCGTCGAGCAGATGCGCCCCCTCGGCGGTGTCGTAGTACAGCACCGGAGTTCGCGGCTCGATCCGTACCCGCACCGTCGACGGCAGCACCCGCTGTACGCGCGCACTGCGCACCTTCGGAATACTCGCCACCCGCTGAGCCATTGCGGCGGTATCGATCCGCAGAATCGATCCCCGGTCCGGAATCTGCAGCAGTTCGCGGACCTGGTCTTCGGGGATCGCACCCGCCGCCCCTTCGATGCGCACCTCGCGTACCGACAGCATCGGCGAGAACCACGCCAGCGCGGCGAATGTGATCACCAGCGCTACCGCGGGCACCGCCCACAACCGGAAACGCCGTGACCCGAGCATCCCGAATCGCCGCGTCCCCGACCGCACTCCGCGTCACCGCCCGTACTGCGGACGCGCGCGTAGTCCGTCCAGGATCTGGCTGCCGAGCATGGTGACATCCCCGGCGCCCATCGTGATCACCACATCGCCGGGCTGAGCCAATCCGGCCACCTGCCGGCCGACCCGCGACATATCCGGCTGGTAGTGCACGGGTTTGCCGACCGACTGGGCGACCAGAGCTCCGTTGACACCGGGTAACGGCTCTTCCCGGGCGCCGAACACATCCAGCACCACCACCTCGTCGGCCAGATCGAGTGCGGACCCGAATTCGGCTGCGAAAGTCGCGGTGCGGCTGTACAGGTGCGGCTGAAAGACCACGATCACCCGGCCGCGGCGCGATCGCGCGCCGTCGCGCGCCTCCTGATCGACAAGCTCCGCCGCGGCGCCGAGCACGGCACGGACCTCGGTGGGATGGTGAGCGTAATCGTCGAAAACGCGGACACCGTTCTCCCGGCCCACGAACTGGAACCGGCGATGGACGCCGCCGAAACCTTCCAGCCCCTGGATGATCTCGTCGATATCGGCGCCCGCCGCCCGCGCGGCCAGCAGCGCGGCCAATGCGTTGAGCGCCATATGGCGGCCGGGTACCGACAGCCGCAGGGTCCGCGGTGCGGGTTCGCCGCTGAGCTGGAACTGGGCGATACCGCCCACATCCCGCGGTTCCCAGCTGTGCAACCGGACCCCGACCGGGACCGGCGCATCGGGCAGGTCACCGGAACCGTAACCGAGGACCCCGACCCCCCGTTCGACCAGCCGCGGCCCGACCCGCTCGGCCAGCGCCCGCGCACCCGGATCGTCCAAGCACACCACCAGCAGGCCGCCCGCGACGAGCCGGTCGCTGAAATCGTCGAATACCTGCACATAGGCATCGTCGGAGCCGAAGAAGTCGAGGTGGTCGGATTCGATATTGGTGACCACGGCGACATCCGGGTCGTACTGCAGCAACGATCCGTCGCTCTCGTCGGCCTCGGCGACGAAGGTATCGCCGCTGCCGTGATGGGCATTGGTACCCGCCTCGTTGAGCTCACCACCCACCGCGAACGACGGATCGACACCGCAATGCTGGAGCGCGACGATGAGCATGGAGGTGGTGGAGGTTTTACCGTGAGTCCCCGAGACCAGCAGGGTGCGATGGCCGCTCATCAACGCGGCGAGGACGGCCGGCCGCAGCAGCACCGGAATATCGCGGCGCCGGGCCTCGACCAGTTCGGGGTTGGTCTTCGGGATGGCGGCGTAGGTCGTCACCACCACCGTGGGGCCGCCGGGCAACAGATCCAGGGCACCGGCGTCGTGCCCGATGCGCACCTGCGCCCCGCGTGCCCGCAGGGCCAGCACACCGCGGCTCTCCTTGGCATCGGAACCGGAAACCGCACCCCCGCGCGACAACAGGATCCGGGCGATCCCCGACATGCCGGCGCCACCGATTCCGACCATGTGTACCCGGAGCAGCTCCGGGGGGAGCGTGCCCGGCCCGGCGGGAACCGCCGTCACCTGGTCCTCGCTCACCGGCCCGCCGCCCGCAGCACGATCCGCGCGACCTCGTCGGCGGCGTCGCGGTGACCGGCACCGGCGGCGGCGCGGCCCATCTCGGCAATGCGTGCTGGATCCGTGAGCAGCGGTATCACCTCATCGATCACATACTTCGCGGACAGTTCGGGGTCCCCGATGATTCTGCCACCACCGGCGGCGACAACGGGCCGGGCATTGAGTTCTTGTTCGCCGTTTCCGTGTGGTAGCGGCACATACACCGCGGGCAGGCCCACCGCCGACACTTCGGCAACGGTCATCGCGCCGCTACGGCAGACCACTGCGTCGGCCGCCGCGTAGGCCAGATCCATCCGCGAAAGATAGGGCACCGCGACGTAAGGAGCGCGAGGATCCGGGGCCGGCACCGCGAGGGTGTTCTTCGGACCGTGCGCGTGCAGAACCGAGATACCGGCCGCGGCCAGTTGCGGCGCGGCGCCGGAGATCGCGTCGTTGATCGACCGCGCGCCCTGCGACCCGCCGAACACCAGCAGCACCGGGCCCTCCGCGGGCAAGCCGAAATGGTCACGGGCCTGCGCCCGCAGTCCGGCCCGGTCCAACGAGGTGATCGCCGAACGCACCGGTATCCCGACGACGTCCGCGTCCAGGCCCGAATCCGGGACCGCCGCGAGTACCCGCGCGGCACGGCGAGCGCCGACCTTGTTCGCGATACCGGCCTTGGCATTGGCCTCGTGCACCACGACCGGCACCGCACGCCGGCGGCGCAGCACACCGGGCCCGGCAGCCAGATACGCCGGTAGCGCGACGTAGCCGCCGAACCCGACGATCACATCGGCGCCGGCCGCGTCGATGATCTCCCTGGTACGCGCTACCGAGGCTCGGACCCGGCCCGGCAGCCGCAGCAGATCCATACTCGGTTTCCGCGGTAGCGGCACCGGCGGGATCAGCTCGAGCGGATAGCCGCGTTCGGGGACCAGCGTCGTTTCCAGACCGCGCTGGGTGCCCAGCGCGGTCACCCGAATGCCCGGGGCCAGCCGGCGCAGCGCATCGGCCACGGCCAGGGCCGGTTCGATATGTCCTGCAGTGCCGCCACCGGCGACGATCACCGATATCCCGTCCGCATGCGGTGCCGGACCCTCTCGGCCCGCATCCGGCCGGTTCGAATCCTCGTAGGCGGACTGAGCTGCGCTCACCTGTACTTTCCCCGTTCTCGTCCGTGTGTCACCGAATAACTGGGTTCCCAGGCCCGCGTCGCCCGCAGCGTATCGGTACCGCGACTGTTGGCTCGGGTACGGGTACGCGGGCGGTCCCCGTCGCGCGGGGTAGCTCGGGCGGGTGATTTATCGCCCGCGGCCGGCGTACCCGAACGCGAGCGGGGCGGGTGGTAGATCTCCGGTTTGGGCAGGCGCAGCAGCCGGCTCACCCGGCCGTCCTGCCCCGCGTGCAGGGCCGCCACCGCCTCGGGTTCGTGCCGGGCAGCGTTGGCGATGATGCCGAACATCAGCAGGGTCAGCGCCAGGGACGAACCACCGGCCGAAACCAGCGGCAGCTGCAGCCCGGTCACCGGCAGCAGGCCGACCACGTACCCGATGTTGATGAGCGCCTGGCCGGTGATCCAGGTGGTGGCGGTGGCAGTGAGCAACCGCAGGAAGGGGTCCACCGAACGCGCCGCGATCCGCAGACCGGTGTAGACGAACAGCGCGAACAGACCCAGTACCAGGGCGCACCCCAGGAAACCCAGCTCCTCACCGATGATGGCGAAGATGAAGTCGTTGTGTGAGTTGGGTAGATAGCTCCATTTGGCCCGGCTCTGTCCCAGCCCGCGACCCCACAGCCCGCCGTCGGCGAGCGAGTACGTCGCCTGGCGGGCCTGGTAGTTGATGCCCTGCGGATCGTCACCGGGGTTGAAGAATGCCCGCATCCGGTCCGAGCGGTAACCCGCCGACAGCGCCAGTACCAGGGCGGCGATGGCCCCGGAGGCGAGGATCGCCAGGAACAGCCGCAACGGCAGGCCGCCGAACCACAGCAGCGCCAGCAGGACGATGCCCATGGCGATGGTGGTGGACAAGTTCGGCTGCAGCACGATCAGCAGGCAGACCAGCAGCCCGGCGGGCACCAGTGGGACCAGCAGGTTCTTGAGGCCGCCGGGATCGTTGGCGGCCCGCGCCGCCGCTCGGCGCGAGACCAGCAGGTGGGCGCCCCAGACCACGAAAGTCACCTTCACGACCTCGGAGGGCTGGATCGAGAACAGGCCCAGGTCGATCCAGCGGCGCGCGCCGTTGACGGTACTGCCCACCCCGGGAATCAGCACCAGCGCCAGTAGCAGCACCGATATCGCGAACAGCGGAAACGACACCTGCCGTAGCCGGCGCAGCGGGATCCGCAGGGCCACGTAGAACAGCACCGCGCCGATCAGCGCGTACATGGCCTGCTGCACGAAAAGCGCATACGCCGATCTGCCGTCGGCGTAGGACTCCACGCTCGACGCCGACAACACCATCACCAGGCCCAGCACGGTGAGCAGGGTGGCTATGGTGACCACCAGGTGGAACGAGGCGAGCGGCCGCGCCAGCCAGGCGCCGAACCGGCCGACCTGCACCTGTCGCGTACCGCGCGGTCTCATAATCGCCGCCCGAGATCCTCGTCCTTCAACTCCTCGACCGCGCCGGCGAAACTGCGGCCCCGGTGGGTGTAATCGGTGAACATATCGAGCGAAGCCGCGGCCGGTGCCAGCAGCACCGTATCGCCCGGCCCGGCGAACTCCGCCGCCGCACGCACCGCGCGGGCCATGACCGCGTCGGCGATATCGGAATCCGGCCTACCGGTGATCGCTTCGTTCATGAGGGCCTGACCCATGCCGGAATGGTCTCGCGTATCCAGCTCCAGGACGGGGACTTCCGGCGCGTGTCGCGCCAGCGCTGCCGCGATCACCGGAGCGTCCATACCGAACAACACCACGGCGACCAGCCGCCCGGCTACCTCCTCCACCAGATCCTCGACAGCGGCACCCTTCAGCTGACCACCGGCCAGCCAGATCACGTGCTGGTGACCCAGGATCGACGAACGCGCGGCATGCGGGTTGGTGGCCTTGGAATCGTCGACGAACTCGACACCGCCCAGCTCCCGTACCAGCGCCGACCGATGCGGGCCGACCTTGTGCGCCACCAGCCCCTCGCGAACGAACTGCGGCGCCACATCGATCGCCCGGGTGAGCGAGGCTGCGGCCAGCGCATCGGCGATACCGGCCGGGCCGGGCGGACTGATCTCCTTGGCCTCGGCCAGGATCGCCGCCTTGGTGAACGCACGGTCGAGGAGTTTGCCGTCGACCACGCCGAGTTCACCGTCGGCGGGCACACCGATACGGAACCCGATGGTGCGGCGTGCCTTGGACCGGCGGGCCAGCCCCGCGGCGATCGGATCGTCGAGTCCGACGACCCCGATCCTGCCCAGCAGGGCCCGCGCCTTGGCCGCGGCGTACGCGTCGAGTCCGCCGTGCCAGTCCAGATGGTCTTCGGCCACGTTCAGCACCACACCGGCCTCCGGCCGCACCGAGGGCGCCCAGTGCAGCTGGAACGAGGACAGTTCCACCGCCAGCACCTGGGGACCCGGGCTGCGGCGCAATGCGTCCAGAATGGGCAGACCGATATTCCCGCAGGCCACACTGGGGATACCTGCGGCCCGCAGTATGGAGTGGGTCATCGCGGTGGTGGTGGTTTTGCCGTTGGTTCCGGTGATCACCAGCCATTTCCGTACCGGGCCGTAGAGCCGAGCCTGGTCGACCCACCAGGCGAACTCCACATCGCCCCAGACCGGTATTCCTTCGGCCACCGCCGAGGCCAGTACGGGTGAATCCGGCCGCCAGCCCGGGCTGGTGATCACCAGCGCGAACCTCGACCAGTCGGTGTTCTCCAATTCGGGGGCCGGGGCGATATCGAGTCCCAGTTCGGCCGCCTCCGCCAGTGCGCGTGGGCCGTTGTCGGTGACGACGGGCCGGGCACCGATATCGCGCAGCGGGGCGATCAGCGAACGACCCGAAACTCCCCACCCGGCGACCAGAACGTCCCGGCCGCGCAAGAATTCCAGCATGGGCCCCGGCGAACGCAGGGCCCGCGGTGCATGATCCTCCATCGTCAGCTCACCCGACCGCCGAGAGATATTCGCTGTAGAACAACGCGAGTCCGGCCGCCGAGGCCATCGCGGCCAGCAACCAGAACCTGATGATCACCGTGGTCTCCGCCCATTTGCTCAATTCGAAATGATGATGGAACGGCGCCATCTTGAACAGCCGGTTGCGGGTGGTGCGGAAGACCGCGATCTGCAGCGCCACCGACGCCGCCTCGGCAACGAACAGCGCGCCGATAACGACCATCAGCAGTTCGGTGCGAGTGGTGACCGAAATACCGGCGAGCAGACCACCGAGCGCCAGCGAACCGGTATCGCCCATGAAGATCTTGGCGGGCGCGGCGTTCCACCACAGGAATCCGATACACGCCGCCGTGCCGGCGGCGCAGACCAGTGCCAGATCCAGCGGGTCACGCACGTTGTAGCAGCCGGTCTCGGGTTTGGTCTCGCACGAGTGGTAGTACTGCCAGAACGTGATGACCACGTAGCCGCCGAGCACCAGGCTCATCGACCCGGCGGCCAGGCCGTCCAGGCCGTCGGTGAGGTTCACCGCATTCGACCAGGCCACGACGATGAAACAGATGAAGGCCAGGAACACCACCACGCTCATGGTGACGGTGTTGATATCGCGCACGTACGACAGCTGCTGGCCGGCCGGGGTGAGCCCGTTGCCACCCGGGAACTGCAGAGCCAGCACGCCGAACACGACCGCGGCGGTGACCTGTCCCAGGTACTTACCGGCCGCCGTGAGCCCGAGATTGCGGCCCTTGCGGAGCTTGATGAAATCGTCGATGAATCCGACCACGCCCAGCGCTGTGGCCAGGCCCAGCACCAGTAGTGCGGAAGCGGTGGGCCCCTCGGCGTCATAGCCGATTCCGATCAAATGCGAACCCAGGTACCCGGCCCACATACCGATGATGATCGCGACCCCACCCATCGTGGGGGTGCCCCGCTTGGACTGGTGGCTGGCCGGTCCGTCGACCCGGATCTCCTGCCCGAAGCCACGCCGGGCGAATATCCGGATCAGCAGCGGGGTCAACAGGATCGACACCGTCAGCGCAATCGCCGCCGCGAACAAGATCTGTCTCAACGCACTGCCTCCGTGCCTGCCCCATCGGCGGTCGAGCTGCCCGGCGCCGGCGTAGCGGCACCCGCGTCATTGCTTGCCGCCGTCAGCAGCTCCTCGGCCACCGCCCACAATCCGACCGACTGCGATGCTTTCACCAGCACCACATCACCCGCTTCGACTTCGGCATCGAGCAACTGCACGGCCGCTTCGATATCCGGGACGAGCACCGACTCCTCACCCCATGAGCCTTCCATGACCGCTCCCTGGTGCATGCCCCGGGAGGGCCGTCCGGTACCGACCACGATCAGCCGGTCCACATCCAGGCGGACCGCCAGGCGACCGATACCGTCATGTTCGACCACCGATTCCGGCCCCAATTCGGCCATCTCCCCGAGCACCGCCCAGCTGCGGCGCGGTGCATCCCCCGACCGGGCCATGGTGACCAGCGCTTTGAGCGCGGCACGCATGGAATCGGGGTTGGCGTTGTAGGAATCGTTGATCACCGTGACCCCGGCGGCACTGGTGCGCACATCCATCCGGCGCGCCGAGACCGCGCGGGCCCCGGCCAGCGCGGCCGCGAGAGTATCGAGATCGGCGCCGCATTCCAGCGCCACCGCGGCCGCCGACAGTGCATTGCCCACCTGGTGTTCGCCGTGGACGGCCAGGGTGATGTCGCGGTCGCCCTGCGGGGTATGCAGCGTGAACGAGGCGCGGGCCTGCTCGTCGAGCGTGATTCCCGCCGCCCGGACCTGCGCCCCGGCGGCCTGCCCGACCATCAGCACCCGCGCCGAAGTCCGCGTGGCCATTGCACCGACCTGTGGATCGTCGGCGTTGAGAACGGCCAGACCGGTGTCGGGCAGCGCCTCCACGAGCTCACCCTTGGTCGCGGCGATCGCCTCCCGGCTACCGAATTCGCCGAGATGGGCGGTACCGACATTGAGCACCACACCGATGCTCGGGGGCGCCACCCGGGCGAGCGCGGCGATATGGCCGGGCCCGCGGGCCGACATCTCCAGCACCAGAAACCGGGTATCCGGTCCGGCGCGCAGCGCAGTCCACGGATGCCCGAGTTCGTTGTTGAACGATCCCGGCGGGGCCACCACCGGACCGAGCGGAGCCAGCACCGACGCCAGCAGATCCTTCGTCGAGGTCTTCCCCGAAGAACCGGTGACACCGATGACCGTCAACCCACCCGCGGCGACCAACCGTCGCACGTGGGCCGCGGCCAGCATCGCCAGCGCGGTCAATACGGCGGCCCCGGAACCGTCGGAATCATGTTCGAGGGCAAGCGCATTGGTCGAGGCGGCGGACGACGACGGGACGACGACGGCCGGGACACCGACCGGCCGGGCAGCAAGCACCGCCACGGCGCCCGCCGCGAGCGCGGTCGCCGCGAAATCGTGGCCGTCGACCTGTTCCCCGGGCAAAGCGATGAACAGACCGCCGGAGCCGATGCGACGCGAATCGAATTCGACCGAACCGGTAACCATTGCCTCGGGATCGTCCACATCGTGGAGCTCACCGCCCACGATCTCGGCGATTTCCCGCAATGTGAATCCTGCCCGGGCCGGCTGGGACGGACTGTCCGCCGTGTGAGTGTCCGGTGACTCGGTGGGTTCCTGGTTCACCGGCCACCGCCGGAAACGATCTCGGTTCTACGCGGTCTCCACCGGTAGCCGGCTCCGCGTACGCCGCGCCGCGAGGTGATGTCGATCATGGAATCGTCAAGTCCTCCGCATTCGCACCCTGCGGACGGGTCGACGCGATCGCCGCGGTGAGCGCCGCCCTGTCGTCGAACGGATATTTCACGCCCTGGATCTCCTGTCCAACTTCGTGTCCCTTACCAGCCACCAGCACCACATCGCCGGCGTGCGCCCAGGTCACGGCGGCCTCGATAGCCGCCGTCCGGTCGCCGATATCACGCACTTCGCCGCGCTGTTCGGCGGGCACACTGTGCGCCCCCGCCACCAGCGCCGCCCGGACCGCGGCCGGATCCTCACTGCGCGGATTGTCGTCGGTGACAATCAGCAGATCTGCGCCGCGCGCCGCGGCCGCACCCATCAGTCCACGTTTGCCGGTATCACGATCGCCACCGGCACCCACCACCACCGCCAACCGGCCCGCGCCGCCCGCAGCGGCCAGATGGGCGCGCAGGGTCGCGATCACCGATTCCACCGCGGCGGGTTTATGCGCATAGTCCACCAGGGCCAGGAACCCCTGGCCCTGATCCACCCGCTGCATCCGGCCCGGTACGTCCACGGTGGCCAGCGCGGGCGCGGCAGTGGCCGGATCGACGCCCGCTGCCGCGCACACCGCAAGAGCGAGCAACCCGTTGGCGACGTTGTAGTCACCGGGCAGCCGCAACCGCACCACCCGCTCCCCCATGGGGCCGACCGCGGTGAATTCCTGTTCACCGCCGTGCGCGCGCGGGGGCCCGGCCACCGACCAGTCCGCCGGGCCGGTCGTACAGACCCGCACCGGCGCGGCCAGGCCGTCGGCCAGCCGGCGGCCCCACGCGTCATCGATATTCACCACCGCCGTCCGCGCCGCGACCGGCGAAGCCGGCTCGAACAACCGGCGTTTGGCGGCGAAATAGTCTTCGAAATCGGCGTGGAAATCCAGGTGGTCCTGCGTCAGGTTGGTGAACGCGCCTACCGCGAATCGCACACCGTCGACCCGGCCCAGTGCCAGCGCGTGACTGGACACCTCCATCACTACCGCGTCCACGCCCTGCTCCACCATCAGCGCGAACATGGCGTGCAGCTGCGGCGCTTCGGGGGTGGTGAGCGCGCTGGGCACACGACGACCGCCGATCCGGGTCTCGATGGTGCCGATCAGCGCCGTGGAACGGCCCGCGGCGGCAAGCCCGGCCTCCACCAGGTAGGAGGTGGTGGTCTTACCGGAGGTACCGGTGATCCCGACAATTACCAGCCGCTCCGACGGATGGCCGTAGATCGCCGCCGACAACTCACCCAGGACAGCGCGCGGATTCTCCCGCACCACGACCGGCACCGGCAGATCACCCGCCGTCTCGGCGCCCGCAGGATCGGTCAACACCGCGACCGCACCGCGCGCCACCGCATCCGCGGCGAACCGGGCACCGTGCGCGCGCGAACCCGGTAGCGCAGCGAACAGATCGCCGGGTAACACGGCGTCGGAGCGCTGTTCGATACCGGTGATCCGCAGGTCGGCGGGCACCGCCGGTCCGGGATCGGCGGCGAACGTTTTCAGCAGGTCGGACAGCGGGGTCGATGGCGGCCGGGCGGGCCGCAGCACATGCTGGCTGGACTGCGCGGGCACGGGGTTCCTCTCTGCATGATGAAGCGCGCGGATACGACGACGAGTCAGGTTACCGACGCCGCGTCCGGTCCGGGTAAGCCGGTTCGCCGAATCACGACGCCTGCAGGACGAACTGTTGTTCCGGTTGCCGCGACGGCGGTATCCGGTCACGCTGCAGCGCCCAGGAAGCGATATCGTGGAACAGCGGTGCCACCGACTGGCCACCGCCGCCGTCGGAGCTGCGTTGCGGCGCGTCCAGCATCAATCCGATCACATACCGGGGGTCGTCCGCAGGCGCGACACCGGCGAAGGTGATCCAGTACGAATCGCTCGAATAGCAGCCACAATCCGGATCCACCTGCTGCGCGGTTCCGGTCTTCCCGGCGATCCGGTATCCCTCGACCGCGGCGGCGGCCCCCGTACCGGTCTGTACTCCGGTCGGATCGTCCTGCACCACCGACTGGAACATCGTCCGTACGGTGCGGGCGGTCTCCGGGCTCACCACCCGCACTCCCTCGGGTGCCGGTTCCTCGGTGCGCGAACCGTCCGGTGCGACCGTCGCGCGCAGGATACGCGGCGGCACCCGCACCCCGTCGTTCGCAATGGCCTGGTACATACTCGTCATCTGCAGTGTCGTCATCGAAAGCCCCTGACCGATCGGCAGGTTCGCGAACGTGCCCCCCGACCACTGGTCGCGGGCGGGCAGCAAGCCGGAACTCTCCGCGGGCAGCCCCACGCCGGTCCGCCGGCCCAGGCCGAATCGGTCGAGCATATCGGCGAACCGGTCCTCCCCGATGCGTTGCGCCAGCATCAGAGTGCCGACGTTGGAGGATTTTCCGAAGATCCCGGTGGTGGTGTAGGGCTCGACGCCGTGCACCCAAGCGTCACCGACGGTCACCCCCGACATCCGGATCTCGCCGGGAACCTGATGTACCTCGTGCGGATCGGTGAGGCCGTATTCGACGGCCGCCGCGGCTGTCACCACCTTGTTCACCGAACCCGGTTCGAACGGCCGGGTCACCGAGGGGTTGTCCAGTCCTGCGGGATCCCAATGCTCCGGCCCCAGCGCAGGGTTGAACGTATTGTCGTTGGCCATTGCCAGGACCTGGCCGGTTTTGGCGTCCAGAACCACCGCGGACGCCGATTTCGCGCCCGATCGGTCCTTGGCCTGCTGGATCTGCTGCTGTACGTAGTACTGCAGATACGAGTCGATGGTGAGTTCGACATCATTGCCATCCACCGCGGGCTGGCGGTCGCGCCAGCTGCCCGGGATAACCGCGCCGTCGGAACCGCGATCGTAGGTATAGGACCCGTCGGTGCCCGCCAGTACCGAATCCAGCGCGCCCTCCAGACCGACCCGGCCGTGCCCGTCCCATCCGGTGGCGCCGACGATATTCGCCGCGAGCGAGCCACCCGGGTATTCACGCAGGTCCTGCCGTTCCGACCCGATCTCGGAGAACTGTGCGGTGATGGTGTCGGCCTTGCGGGGATCGACATTGCGGGCCAGGTAGACGAACGGTTCGTCACTGCGCAGTTTGTCCAGCAGCTCATCCTCTTCGGGCCCGTCCGGGCCGAGCACCTCGTGCACGGTGCGCGCGATCTCTTGCAGGCGCTCATCGGGTTCGGGTGCAGTATCGTCCGCGGCCCGCGCATCGGCGAGATCCTTGCGAACCCGTACCGGCTGGAAGCTCAACGCTTGGGCGATCACGGTGAGTGCCAGCGATTTCCCGTGCCGGTCGGTGACGGTTCCGCGGGTGGCGGGTAGGTCCTGGTAGGTGGTCCGTTGTCCGGCTGCCTGCGCGGACAGTGCAGGCGCGGAGATGGTCTGGATCCACAGCAGCTGCAGGGCCACCACGACCAGCGCGACGAGCATGATCACCCGGCCCACGCCCAGCCGCATCCGCACCGGCCCGTCCTTCTTCGCCCCGGCTCGCGAACGTTTGGGCCGGGCGGCGGCGGGGGCCGAACGGCCCTTCGCCGAACCCCGTTTCACCGCGGTACGAGACTTCGGCGCGCCGCGCCCGCGTCCCGACCCGCGCGGATTCACCGCATCTCCTCCCCGGCAACCGCTCCCGGGGCCCCCGCGGGCACCCCGGCCGGAGCCGTCGGCGGTACAGCGGCGCCGCCTTCACCGGCGGCCGGACCTTCCCCGGCGACCGGTGCACCGGCAGACGGCGGTGCGGCCGGAGCTGAGTCCGAGCCCGCCGGCCCCGGTGGCGGTACGGCCGCCGCGCCCGGTTCGACCGGTGGCTCCGGCACGGCGGCACCGTCCACCGGAGCGGGAGCTCCCGCCATGGGCGCGCCCGGCTCCGGAACAGCGGCAGGTGCTGGCTCGTTCCCCGTGCCCGGAACCACCGGCGCACCGGCATTTTCCGGCGCGGGGGCAACACCCGCCGGCGGCTGCCCCGGTGCCGGTGCGCTGCCGGGAGCAGGCGCCGGCTGTGGCTGTGCGGGATCGACGCCCGGAGCAGCGAGCACAGTGCCCGGAGCGGGACTCGCGGCGGGCACCGGCGGCGTCACCGGAACCGGAACGACCCGCTCCCCCGGATCCGCGCCGTTGGGCGGGACGGCCCGCGGCGGCGCGTTCAGCGGCGGTGCGGGAGGCCCCTGGGCCGGTGCGGGTTCACCGATCACGGTGATCGTTCCGTCCGGTGCCACCACCAGGCGTGCGGGGTCGTCGGCGGGAATCATGCCGAGTTCCCGGGCGCGGGCGGCGAGTACGGGGGCGGAATCGGCCGCGGCCACTTCGCGTTGCAGCGCCGCACGTTCGTCGGAGAGCACCCGGTTGGCCTCGCGAGTGTCGCTCAGCTGGTAGCTGTCCTCGGCGGCGCGCGTCGTCAGTACCAACGTCAGCACCAGCCCGCAGCCGAACATGGCCAGGATCGCGGCGACGAACGGCGCCCGCCCGGTCAGCTCGGAACCGGCCGGCGCAGCGGGCGTGGTAACCCGTTGCCGGCGGCGCTCGTAGGCCCGCTGTGCCGCACCGGACTTGACCCGCTCGGCGCTGTGTGCGCGCCGGGCCGGCCGGCCGGTTTCGGTACGTGTTCCCACACTCATACCAGACACCCCCGTATCGGTGTGATGGCTCGCGACGTCGTGGCGCGTGCCCCTGTGCTGTATCCGTCCGCTGTGTCCGGCCGCTTCTCCTCCGATACCGCCGGACACCTGCTCGCGATGCGGTACACCGGTACCGCATACACCATGTAGTACCCGATATTTCCTTTGCGGACAATCGAATTCGATACAATTGCACGGCCGGATCCAGGGCGAAGGGACGGGCGGGGGTGCCGGCTCATTCCGTCTCCTCCTGTGCGATCTTCTCCGCAGCCCGCATCCGTACCGGCGCCGCGCGCGGGTTCTCCTCGATCTCCGCGGCGCTCGCCTGTTCGGCACCACGGGTCAGGATCCGGAACAGCGGACCCATACCGGGCAGTTCGACAGGAAGGTCGAGCGGCGTACGCGATTTCGCCCGATCGGCCAGCTCGTGCTTGACCACCCGGTCCTCGAGCGATTGATACGACATGACGACGATCCGCCCACCAGGGCACAACGCGTCCAGCGCGGCGGGCAGCGCGGCCCGCAGCGACTCCAGTTCGGCGTTCACCTCCACCCGCAGGGCCTGGAAGGTGCGCTTGGCCGGATGTCCGCCGGTCCGCCGGGCGGCCGCGGGAATGGCGTCGTAGAGCAAGGCAACCAGTTCGGCACTGGTCCGGAACGGCTGCTTTGCCCGGCGCCGTACGACCTCCGCCGCGATCCGGCTCGCGAAACGCTCCTCGCCGTAAACTTTGAGCACCCGGGCGAGTTCGCCGTGACTGTAGGTGTTGAGCACATCGGCGGCCGTGAGGCCGGTGGTCGGATCCATCCGCATATCCAGTGGAGCGTCCACCGAATAGGCGAAACCACGTTCGGCTTCGTCCAATTGCATGGACGAGACCCCGAGGTCCATCAACAGGCCGTGCACCGACCCCGTGGCAGGCAGCCCCGCTTCGGCGAGCGCATCGGCTATCCCGTCGTAGCGGGTGTGCACCAGAGTGGTCCGGTCCCGGTAAGGCTGTAACCGTTCGGCGGCAAGGGACAGCGCCTCGGTATCCCGGTCCAGCCCTACCAGGCGCAGAGCCGGGTGGGTCCGCAGGAAGTATTCGGCATGGCCCCCCAGCCCGAGGGTGGCGTCGAGGTATATCGCATCCGGCCGATCGAGCACCGGGTCGAGCAATTCCGCCGCGCGAGTGAGCAGAACGGGGACGTGTCGCGTGCCGTACTGCTCACGGTTCACCTGACCTCCCGGAATTGTGCCTTGCCGGCGGAACGACCGGCTGCGGGTCGTATCGGACCGTGGCGCCGGCATGTATGCCGTCGCCGAAGCGGTGCGGAAATATGCGTGAGATGCGGCGCCGCCACGACAGGGAGGGCCACAGAATGTGCGACATAAGGAAATCGGTGACCGGACGAATGCCGCGGGGTCTCTGACCGAAGCGGCACCTGGCGTCGGGGAAGTACGTCAGGGTCCGCGTCCGGGCAGAGGCCGCGTGGCACTCGCCGCGGGCTAGAAGATTCCGCCCAATGCCTCGTCTCTCGCTTGCGCGTAGTCCTCCTCGTGTTCGGCGAGGTAGGTCTCCCACGCCTGCTTGTCCCAAATCTCCAGAAAGTCCACCGAACCGATGACCGAACAGTCGCGGGTGAGGTTGGCGTACCGGCGATGTTCGGCCGACAATACGATCCGGCCCTGCGTATCCAGCTGCTGCTCGTCGGTTCCCGCCGCCAGCGCCCGGATGAATGCCCGCGCCTGCGGATTGCTCCGGGATGCCGAAGCAGCTCTCCGGGCGAGAGCACTGAACTCTTCCTTCGGATAGACGGCCAGGCTGTGGTCCTGCCCTTTGGTGACCATCAACCCTCCCGCCAGATCGTCTCGAAACTTCGCGGGCAACGTGAGTCGCCCTTTGTCGTCCAACCGAGGTGTGTAAGTACCGAGAAACAACCCCGATACCTCCTACTGGACCACCTCGAATGGTGTCGGCCGCTGGACCGGCCGAGCGCCTTACGGCCTCTCCTGTAGTGCGCGCTCCACATTACCCCACTTTCCCCCACTTTCAATCGAAACACGGGGTGATGTGGCTCCCCGGTTCACGGATTTCGCAGGTCATCCCAGCTATCACGGACCGAGTGAACTTTTCGCGCGCTCTGCCTCCTTGCGCGCGTCCACGCAAGGAGCATCAGACGGCGCCCGTCAACTTCCAGCAAACCCCCTGTTCACGCGCCGTGACGGCGCGCAGTGGGGCGCTGTGGGGGACTCCGGTGGGGGGAAGTGGAAAGAGGCGCTCCCGCGCTGGACGAGCCGCACCGCCAGGGCGGGTCGCACCGCACCGGACAAGCGCGAACAGCGATGCCGCACCGGAATCCGGTGCGGCATCGCTGTTCGCGCAATATGTGAGAGGTTCGCCTCGGCCGGCTACTACTCCTGTTCGAACCTTCTACGGAACCGGTCTTCCATCCGCTCGGTGAATCCACCGGAACGGCGTTGGCGACCGCGGCCACCGCCGCGCGGCGACGATCCCGACGCGGCCGGCGGATCGTTCGGGGATGTATCGCCCCCATCCGCCGGTCCACCCTTCGTTCCGCCGAGCAGGACCAGTACTCCCGCACCGAACATCACGATGAATCCGATCAGACTGATGATCGGGAACCCACCCAGCCGCACCGGCAGGGCGATACCGGCGATCAGCAGGACGAGGCCGAGTAAGAACAAGGCCGCGGCCTGGAGTCGGCGGCGACTCGACGGTGTACGGAAGCGTCCACCGCGGACGGACGACGCAAACTTCGGATCCTCAGCATAGAGAGCGCTCTCGATCTGTTCGAGCATGCGCTGCTCGTGCTCGGAGAGTGGCACGGTACCTCCCCCGGCACTAGGACGTGGCTGTCGCCTCCGGGTAGGCGACAGATAACCCCTTGGCGGCTATCTGTCATCAATGATACGAGTTCCCCCAGAGTGGTACCACCATATGGGTACAGCTGAGCGAACTTCGTGATCGCAGCGAGCCCGAGCGACAGCGAAAGCCGTGGTCGGCGGCCCGTGCCCGGGCGCCGGACACCAGTGCAAGCCTGCCGACCCGCCGCCTGTGGGGGGCATCCCGGCGGCGATCGCGCTAGCGCGGTGTGTCGCTCCCGTCCCCCACGGCCCGCAGCCGCACCGCCGGTGCGATCAGATCCTCCACATCGTGGAGGAATGCGCCCACCCGCGCAGAGAATTCGTCGGCGCGGGTGTCGTCGATCTCGCGCGGCAGCCCGGCCTCCAGCGCCGCCCGGGTCGCGGAATGGCCGCTGAAATAGTCCGCCCACATCACGAATTCGGGCGCGGCGCGCTGCAGCATCACCCAAGCGTTACGAGAACGGGCCCGCGGCGCGGCATCAGCGCCGGTGAGTGCCAGCACTGCCCCCGCCCCGCGCAACGCGGCCAGATAGGCGACCCGGAACCGCTCCCGTGGGTCGCTCTCCCCCGCCGCCTCCATCAACAGTCCGTCGGCGCGTTGCAACAGCATCCCCGCCCGGCCCGAGTGACCCGGGTGAACGTTTCGGTCCGCCATGGCCGTCCCTCCGTATCTCCCCCGCCGACCCCCGTGGCGGTCCGCCGGTATGGCAGGCTGAGCGTGCACCGTGGGGGGCCGAACAGGTATTCGAACGTTTGGCTCGAGCTTGAATATAGAGACGACCACCGACATGTTCGCCCGCCGGAAGTCCCAGCTCCGCCCCGCCGACCGCGAAAGAGCCCACCGATACCGCAATGACCGCCGTCAAACCCAACCAACTCCCCGCCCCGGTCGTCGTCGACCTCTCGGTGGCCGCGCTGCGCGCCCGACTGCACGATGCGCTGTCGGTGTACGTCGCGGCCATGGACTATCCGCGCGGCACCGAACACCATCGCGCACCGATGTGGACCGAGCACACCCAGCGCGCCGGCTGGCAGGCCGTCGCAGCAGTGGTCCCCGAGGACAACGGCGGCTTCGATATCCGCACCTCTCCCCTTGTCGCCATCGCCTACGGCTATCGCGGCGGACCACATCAGTGGTGGCAGCAGCAGGTACACGCGGGTATGCGACGGTCCGGCCGGCCGGAAGCGGCGATCCAGGGGCTGCTCGGCGACTATTTCGAACTCACCGAACTGCATGTTCATCCGAGCGCGCAGGGTCGCGGTATCGGCGCGATCCTGCTCCGCAGACTCCTGCGTGACCGGCTCGAACGCGCCGTACTCCTGTCCACACCCGAAGTATCGGCCGAGGACAACCGCGCCTGGCGGCTGTACCGGCGGATGGGTTTCCAGGACGTGCTGCGCGATTTCGTCTTCGCCGGCGACAGCCGCCGCTTCGGCATTCTCGGCCGGCCGTTGCCGCTTCCGCCGCCATGACGGTGGTGATCATCGGTTCCGGGCACAACGCGCTGGTCGCCGCGTGTTATCTGGCCCGGGCGGGCCGCCCGGTGCGCGTGCTGGAACGCGACAGCGTACTGGGCGGTGCGGTATCGACCGTGGAACGCTTCCCCGGGCACCGCGTGGATCGCGGATCATCGGCACATCTGATGATCCGGCATACCGGCATCATCGAGGAATTGGCGCTGGACCTGTTCGGCCTGCGCTATCTCGACTGCGACCCGTGGGCTTTCGTACCCGCCTGCCCCGATACCGGCGCCGCCCCGATCGTCTTCCACCGCGACCTCGACCGCACCTGTGCGTCCTTGGCCACCGCCTGCGGCGACCGTGACGCGGCGGCCTACCGGCGTTTCGTGGCGGTCTGGGAACCGCGTGCCCGCCGGGTGATGCGCTCGTTCGGGGGCACCCCGGCCCCGGGCCATCTCCTGCGTTCGTTCTGGGGTCTGGATGCCCGCGCCGGCGGTAGCGCCCTGTCACGGGAATTCCTGCAGACCGGTGACGCGCTGCTGGACAGCTGGTTCGACGACGAGCGGCTCAAGGCCGCGCTGGCCTGGTTCGGCGCGCAATCGGGCCCGCCGATGTCGGAACCGGGGACGGCGCCGATGGTGGGGTTCGCGGCGCTCATGCATACCCTGCCACCAGGGCGCGCGGTCGGCGGCAGTGGCGCGCTCACCGAAGCGCTCGTGGCCCGGCTGCGCGCCGACGGCGGGGAGATCGTGGCCGGTGATTCGGTCACCGCGCTCACCCGCAGCGGCGACCGGTGGCAGATCCGTACCGCCACGGGTCGCGACCACACCGCCGATACCGTAATCGCCGGAACCCATATCCTCACCACCCTCGAACTGCTGCGCGCCGGCGGTTTCGACCCGGAAACGCTGGACGGGTGGCGGCGGCGGATCCGGGTCGGCCCCGGTATCGGCATGGTGGTGCGTGCCGCGACCAGTGCACTACCGCAGTATCCGGGCGCGACGACCGCCGAATCCGCGACCGGCCTGCAATTGCTGGTCACCGACCGCCGGGAATTGCGACTCGCGCACGGAAATGCCCTCGGCGGCCGGCTGCCACCGCGGCCGGTGGTGCTGGGGATGAGTTTCAGCGCGTTGGACCCCGGTATCGCCCCGGCCGGCCAGCATCAGCTCTCGCTGTGGTCGCAGTGGCATCCCTACCGGCTCGCCGACGGCACACAATGGGCGTCGCACGCCGAATCCGAAGCCGACCGGATCATCGGTGAACTGGACCGGTATGCACCCGGCGCTGCGGCGACGGTATTGCGCCGCCATATCC
The DNA here is from genome assembly GCF_001613245.1 of Nocardia speluncae NBRC 108251. GTDB lineage: Bacteria > Actinomycetota > Actinomycetes > Mycobacteriales > Mycobacteriaceae > Nocardia > Nocardia speluncae. The sequence continues at coordinate 152,979 of NZ_BDBZ01000004.1, forward strand.
AGACCCCGGTCGATCTGGAAACCGAGATGGGGCTGCGCGGCGGCAATGTCATGCATATCGAGATGAGCCTCGACCAGATGATGCTGTGGCGGCCGTTACCGGAACTGTCCGGGCAGCGAGTGCCCGGCGCGCCCGGTCTCTATCTCACCGGTGCCTCCACACATCCGGGCGGCGGGGTATCCGGAGCGAGCGGGCGAACCGCGGCGCGGCTGGTCCTGCGCGACAGCCGGCGCGGGTGGCGGTGGCTGCGCAGGTGAGCATGCCGGCGTCGAAGACCCGGAGGGACAGCCCGCGTGAGCTGGCGCCGGCCGGTTGCCTGATCCTGCTCATCGCCGTGCAGATCGCGTATCCGCTGACGAGCGGGTTCGCCCGCGATACCGTCACGGTGGCGGTGGTTCTCGCCTCGGCGGGCACCGCCCTGGTGCACGCGGCAGTGACGCGCGGCTTGCGGTATGCGGTGGGTTTCGGCGTGATCGTGTCCGGTATCGGTCTCACCGCCGAGTCCATCGGCACCGCCACCGGGTTCCCGTTCGGCTCCTACGACTACGCGGCAGGGCGGCTGGGCCCGGCACTGTTCGAGGTGCCGCTGGTGGTTCCGCTCGCGTGGACCGGCGGGATATATCCGATCTGGGTGGTCGCGGGAATGTTGTGCCGTACGCCCGCGGCGCGAATAGCCGCCACCGCGGCGGGTGCGGTGGGCTGGGATTTGTTCCTGGACCCACAGATGGTGGCAGACGGGCAGTGGCAGTGGGCCGATACCGATTCGGGGCTTCCGGGGCTCGCAGCCATCCCGTGGACGAACTATCTCGGCTGGTTCCTGGTTGCGGGCCTCATCGCCGGTGCGCTGACCTTGTGGGAACGGACCGCACCGTCCCCCCGCCGGCTGGGCGTGCCGGTGGCAATGTTCCTGTGGACGTGGCTGGGTTCGGTGCTGGCACACGCCGTTTTTCTCGGCCTGCCCTACTCGGCCGCCTACGGCGGAGTCACGCTGGGACTACTCGGGGTTGCGCTGCTGGTCCGGACAGTCCGGACCGGAACCGGACACGACGACTCGCCCGGTGGCGACGCGGCCGGGCCCGTCGCATGGCGTCGGTGAGTCGCGGCCTGGCACCATGTCATCCGTGCCTTCGAGTCCCGTTACCGCGAAACCCGGCTCCCCGGTCCCTGTTCTGCGCGCACGCCGCCTGCGGGCGCGGGTGACAGCGGCCCTCGTGCTGGCCGCTCTGCTGGTACCCGCCCTGGCGGGATGCCTGCGGGTCCAGGCATCGATGGGGTTGTCGTCCAACGACCGGGTATCGGGCCGGATCGTGGCCGCGGTCATCCCGGAGAACAGTGCAGACGAGGGGCCCCAGTTCACCGCTCCGGAGGCTCTGGCCACCCAAGTGCGGATCGAACCGTACAACCAGGACGGCTACGTCGGCAGCGAAATCTACTTCGACGACCTGAACTTCGGCGAGGTCGAACAGCTCAGCCAGCTGTCGGAGCAGGCACAGGGCCTGTTCGAGCTGAAGTTCCAGCGCAACGGCGATCTGGTCAGCCTCAACGGCCGGGTCGATCTGGAGACGCTGGCCCCGCACGGTTCGGATGTGCAGTTGAGTGTGGCGTTCCCGGCGCGGGTCGCGAAAACCAACGGCACCCGTGAGGGCGATGCGGTGGTCTCCTGGAAGCTACCCGCCGGTGAAGTCAGCACGGTGCGCGCCGAGGTCGGCTACGCCGATCCGAACACCCGCTCGTTCGCCGGCTGGGCCGGTATCGTCGGCGGTATCACGCTGGCCGTCGCAGCCGTCGTCGCTGCTTTGGCGTATCTCTACCGCAACCCGCCTGCTTCCGGCGCCCCGGCCGGTTTCTCATTGCGCCGCTGGTGGGACCAGGTCAAGAACGACGCATGAGAACGACTACGCGGAGTCGCCCGTCGGGTCCGCCCCCATCGGCCGTCCGGCGGGAGCCGGGGGAATCGGCCCGCACGCCGGCTTATTTCGCGTTCTCTCGTCGAGCGCGCCCGGCCGAGCTGTCCCCTGTGCCCCGCCTCGCCGGAGCGCGCCACGCAGCGGGCCGCTCCGGACTGTCCAGCCGAGGGCGCTTCCCGGGGCTTGCGCTCCGGCGGCTGGTGACAGTGGGAGCCGGGCTCGCCGCGGGTGGTGCGGCACTGACGGTGTGGAACCGGGTCACCGTGCCCCGCTTGTCACGCGCAACCGGGCCGATCACCGAGACGGTGACGGTCTGTGTACCCGCCCGCGACGAAGCCGAACGGGTACCGGCCCTGATCAGCGATCTACGCGCCCAGACCGGCATCCCGCGGCTGCGCATACTCGTGCTCGATGATGCCTCCGGCGACCATACGGCCGCGCGCGCACGCGAGGCCATGGACGCTGACCCCCGCTGCACGCTGCTGCGCGGGACCACCGGACCACCGCCCGGCTGGACCGGGAAGGCCGCGGCCTGCCACGCACTCGCCGATACCGCGGAACAGTTCGCCGGCACCACTGTTACCGCGGCCGGCGTGCTGGTGTTCCTGGACGCCGACATCCGGCTCGCGCCGGGCGCCCTCTCCGCGGCGGTGACCGAACTGCTCCGCCGGGATATCGCGCTGCTGTCGCCCTGGCCGCGGCAGCAGGCACGGTCGTTCGCCGAGCGCCTCGTACAACCGCTGCTGTGCTGGTCGTGGGCGTCGACATTGCCGGTGGTCTGCACCGATCGCGGGATCCGGACCTCGACGGTGGTCGCGTGTGGGCAGTTCCTGGTGTTCGACGCGGCCGCCTACCGTGCGATCGGCGGTCACGCGGCGGTCGCCGACAGTGCCACCGAGGACCTCGATATCGCCCGCGCACTGCGTCGCGCCGGCTTCCGCACCGGGCTGGCGACGGCCGGTGACCTGGCGCGGACGCGGATGTACCGGGATGCGCGGGAACTGGCGGCCGGATACCGGCGCTGGTTGTGGTCCGCCTATGGAGGTTCGGTTGCCGGTGGGCTCGCGGTCGCGGTCGTCGCCGCCTGGGCATACTTGTTGCCGCCGCTTGCCGCCGTATTCGGTCGTGGACCGGCGCGGTGGTGGGGCTTGTCCGGGTACGCCGCCGCCGGTGCCGGACGAGTGCTCGCCCGCTCCCTGGAAACCGGCCGGCCGCCGAAATTTCGCGATATCGCCGCCGCCGCGGCTCACCCACTGGGCGTGACCGTCTATTTCACTCTGTGGGCCCGCTCACAGAGTGACCGCCGCCGCAATGCTCTCACCTGGAAAGGTCGTGCCCTGTACCCGGGCAAAGAGCTGGACTCTCGCTGATTCTTGGTCTTGTGCCCGGTGTGCACCGCGCCGGATGATGAACCGGCCCGGACCGATCGGCGGGCACCAGGCCCTTTCCGGCCGGGTTCGAGGAGGCTCATATGACCATCGCCGTTGTCGAGACCGAGTGGGCACAGTGGCACAGCCGCTACACGAACCTCCTGCATAGTGGGCACCGCGAGCACGACCCCATTGCCCAGCACGACCTCGGCGAAGCACCCGAGCAATTGCCCGGCCTCCCGGGCACCTGGTGGGTCGTCGGCGGGCGGGTGTTCATCGCCGCCAAACCGGGCGACCGGCTCGACCACGACGGCGACCGGATCGCCGGGATCGAGATCATCGACCCCGTGGACGGCGCCCCCGGGCTGATCCTGCGCCATGAAAACCGTGCTCTGGAAGTTCTCCGGAAAGGCGAACGCACGACGATCCGCGTCCACGCGCCGATCGTCGTGCGGACCACGTAGTTCCGCGGGGTCAGGCGATCAAGGGTGCCGCAGTAACCCCATAACCGAGGTTGGTCAGCACCTCACTGGTGGCCTTGGCGAAATTCAGCGTGATGAAGTGCAGGCAGGGGGCGCCTTCGGCAATCAGTCGTTCACCCATTTCGGTGGCGATCTCGATCCCGGCGGCCCGGACCGCGGCGCGATCCTCCTCCGCACCGGATCCCGCGGCGCGGTGCAACCGCTCCAGGACTCGCTCCGGAAGCGGGCGGCCACACAGCTGTTCGGCGCGCTCCACGGTGCGCAGCGAGGTGATCGGCATCAACTCGGGAATGATCGGTTTCGCGGCCTCGACCGGGTCCAAGGCGGCGATCCGGTCACGCAACCGCAGATAGTCGTCCACATCGAAGAACATCTGGGTGATCGAATACTCGGCGCCCGCACGCAGTTTCGCGGCAAGATAGGCGGTATCGCAATCCAGGTCCGGCGAGCGGTGGTGCCCCTGCGGGAACGATGCCACCCCGACATGGAAATCGCCGAGATCGCGCACGATCCGCACCAGCTCTTCGGCATACTCCACACCGTCGGGGTGTTTCTCCCATTCCCCCAACGGATCCCCCGGCGGGTCGCCGCGCAGGACGAGAATATTGGTGATCCCGGAATCGGCGTATGCGCCGACAATGGACCGGAGTTCCGCGACACTGTGCCCAACAGCGGTCAGATGCCCGACCGGTAGCAGCGTGGTCTCTTCAGCGAGCTGCCCGGTGACCCGCACCGTCCGATCTCGGGTACTGCCGCCGGCGCCGTAGGTCATGGAAACGAAGGCCGGATGCATGCGCTCGAAGGTGCGCACCGCACGCCACAACCGCTGCTCACCGGCTTCGTCATGGGGCGGCGAGAATTCCACGGAGAAAGGCACGCCCGCACCGGCGTGCCGATCCAGGCTCTGCACGACCGAAGGGGTCGTGGAGAGCTGCGGTGTCGTGGGATTCCCCCGGCCGGAGGCCTGGACTCGCTCGTTGTAGAGATCGACGTCCTCCCGGCTGTTGCCGACCGGAACTCCTGCCGTACCGCCGTGCGGTATCTCGGTGGGTTCCGGCTTCACAGCAGACCGCCCCCACAGGTAGAGGTCCCGTATCCGTTCCGCAGGCGTTCGGCCTCCCCGCCCGCCCGGCGACGAGGATGCGCCGCGCCATACCAGCACAATCGGCTCTGGACCGACCCGGTCCCGAAGGGCCGAGCCTGCGCGCTACTTTTTCCGGTCACCGGGCCAGTCTAGAGCCGTGAGTCCGGGCGTCCGGAGCCTCTCCCTTGCACAGCGCACCGCCCGTTGCTGCTGGAGCCCTGCCCGCGCGTATTCTGCGATCAGGTCCCGCCGCCACGGCGGGTGACCATGGGACACCATCGGAGGGACCCCTGCGGGCGATCTCGGTGGCCGGCGCCCATAGCGAGCAACGATCTGGGAGGTCATCCTGTCCGCCGGAACCGGAACCGAAACTCCGAACTGTTCGGGTCCCCTCTCGGCCGTCCCGGGGACAGCGGCCTTCGCGACCGCCGTCGAACAGGCGCTGACCGGCTACTTCGCCACCCGCGCGGAGGCCGTCACCGCACTGGGGCCGGTATTCGTCGAGGCGGTCGGCGCGCTCGAATCGTTCGTGCTGCGCGGCGGTAAACGCACCCGGCCCGGTTTCGCCTGGATGGGCTGGCTGGGCGCCGGGGGCGACCCGGCCGGCGACCGGGCCGCGGCCGTTCTCCAGGCCTGCGCCGCGCTCGAACTGGTACAGGCGTGCGCGCTGATCCACGACGACATCATCGACTGTTCCCGCACCCGCCGCCGGTTCCCCACCGTGCACGTGGACTTCGAACAGCGTCATCGCCACCAGGGCTGGGCGGGCGATTCCGCGCACTACGGCGAATCGGTCGCGATTCTACTCGGCGATCTGGCCCTGTCCTGGGCCGACGATATGGTGCACAGCAGCGGCCTGGACCCGGCGGCGCTGGGCCGCTTCGCCCCGGTGTGGGCAGGTATGCGCACCGAGGTGCTGGGCGGTCAGCTGCTCGATGTGCACGGTGAGGCCAGCGGCGACGAATCCGTGGCGGCGGCGCTGCGGATCAACCGGTACAAGACCGCTGCCTATACGGTAGAGCGCCCACTGCATCTCGGTGCGGCCCTCGCCGACGCCGAGGCAAGTCTGGTCGCGGCCTACCGTACCTACGGCACCGATATCGGGATCGCCTTCCAATTGCGCGACGATCTGCTCGGTGTGTTCGGAAATCCGGAGGTCACCGGAAAACCCTCCGGTGACGATCTGCGCGAGGGCAAACGCACCGTCCTCGTCGCCGAGGCGCTGCAGCGGGCCGCGGCGGACAACCCCGCCGCCGGCGACCGGTTACGCACCGCCATCGGCACCGACCTCTCCGACGAGCAGGTGGGCGAACTACGCGAACTGCTGATCGAACTGGGCGCGGTCGATGCCGTGGAAACCCGGATCGCCGAACTCACCGACCAGGGCCTCGCCGCCATCGAAGCCAGCTCCGCCACTCCCGAGGCCAAGGACCGGCTCGAGGCGATGGCGCTCGCCGCCACCCGGCGCGCGGCATGAGCGGGCCGGGCCCGGAGGCGGTAGCGCAGCGTCACCACGCAGGGCCCCCGCACATGCCCCATCGACACAGCATGAACAGGTCAGGACCGGAGGCGGCTGCGAGGTCCGGGTTCGGTGAGCTCGGATGAGGACCGTGCGGGGCCCGGTGGATAGGGTCGTGGTGGTCGGGGCCGGGCTGTCCGGGCTGTCGGCGGCGCTGTACCTGACCGGCGCCGGCTGCTCCGTCACCGTGCTGGAGCGCGCGGACCACCCCGGCGGCCGGATGGGGCGCTACCGGTTCGACGGGTACGACATCGACTCCGGCGCCACCATCCTCACCCTTCCCGAACTCGTGGACGATGCGCTGGCCGCCGTGGGTCTCGATACCGATTCCGCGGTGCCCCCGTTACGGATCCGGCCGCTGGCCCCGGCGTATCACGCCCGCTTCGCCGACGGATCCGATCTGCGCGTCTACTCCGACGCCGATCGGATGAGCGCGGAGGTGACGCGGGTCTGCGGCCCGGACGAGGCCGTACGCTACCGCCGGCTGCGTGACTGGCTCGGGCGGGTATACCGCGCCGAATACGACGAATTCCTGGCGGCGAATTTCGATTCCCCCTTGGATCTGGTGCGGATTCCGGCGAAACGCGCGGCTCTGCTCGACCTCGTCGCGCTCGGAGCATTCGGCCGGCTGGGCCGGCGCGTCACCCGTACGCTGCGCGACCCCCGGTTGAGCCGCCTGTTCACCTTCCAGGCGCTGTACGCCGGTATGGCGCCCGCGCAGGCGCTGGGCGTGTACGGCGCCATTCCTCATATGGATACGGGTCTCGGTGTCTTTTTCCCCGAAGGAGGTATGCGGGCGGTCGCCGATACTCTCGCCGGGGCATTCACCGCCGCGGGCGGCCGGCTGGCACTCGGCACCGAGGTGACGGGTATCGACTACCACCTGGGCCGGGCACAGCGCGTGGTAACGGCCGGCGGCCGGACCTTGCCCTGCGACGCGGTCGTGCTCACCGCGGATCTCGGATCGCTGGACCGCTTCGGAGTCCGGCCGCGCCGCGGTCTGCGGGCCTCGCCGGCGGCGGTGGTCGCGCATGGGCTCGTACCGGTCGCGGTGACCGGACAGTGGCCGGTGCAGGCGCATCACACCATCGACTTCGGTGCCGCCTGGGCGCAGACCTTCCGCGAGATCACTGCGCGGCGCGGCGGCCGGCCGATGAGCGACCCGTCGCTGCTGCTCACCCGCCCCGCCCTGAGCGATCCCGGCCTGTACCTCATTCGTGACGGGGTCCGCTACGAACCGTTTTCACTACTCGCACCGTGCCCCAACCTGGATTCGGCGCCACTGGATTGGGACCGGCTGGGCCCGGCCTATTTGCGGGAACTCCTCTCGGCACTGGAAGCGCGCGGATACCACCGGATTACGAGCGAATTCGTCGTCGACCGGCTCGACACGCCCGCGACGTGGCGAGATCAGGGCATGATCGCCGGGACTCCTTTCTCGGCGGCGCACCTGTTCCGCCAGACCGGCCCGTTTCGTTCGCGCAACTTCCCGCGCGGCAGCGAGAACGTGGTCCTGGCAGGTTGCGGGACCACGCCGGGAGTCGGAGTTCCCACCGCGCTGCTGTCGGGAAAACTCGCGGCACAGCGCATTGTGGGCGAGAATCGCGGTGCCCGGACGCGTGCCCCCGCGACCGTCCGGCGGGCTTCCCGGAGGGAAGCCGTAAACTGAGCGCCGACCTATTCGCCTGCGGTTGCGACCGCCGACCACCCGGGGGGAACGACAACTGATGCCAGCCCCCCATACGCACACTGCCGCCACCGCCGTCCAGCTCCCCGGCGCCGACGCCCCTGCACCGGCCGTGCCCGCTCCTGCGCAGGTATCCGGCCGGGCCGGTTTCGCGCCCGGCGTACTGGGCTGGCTGCGGTTCTGCGCTGATTTCCTGCGTAGCCCGGAAGGACATGCGGCGCTACTCGGCTTCACCGGGGCGATCATGATCACCTTCGGCGGGTTCGGGGCCGGCAGTGTGCGCAAACGCGATCCGCTACTCGAAGCGGTGCACCTGTCCTGGTTGCGATTCGGGCACGGATACGCGCTGTCGATGATCTGTGTATGGGCCGGCGTGCTGATGATGGTGGCCGCCTGGGTGCGGCTGGGCCGCATCACACTGGGCTTCGGCGGCCACTCCGGTGATGTGCGCCTCAACGAATTACGTGCCATCGTCGGTATCTGGATCACCCCGCTGATGTTCGCGGTGCCGATGTTCAGCCGCGACGCCTACTCCTACCTTGCCCAGGGCGCGCTACTGCGCGACGGTTTCGACCCGTATCAGGTGGGCCCGGTCGCCAACCCGGGCGTCCTGCTCGACAACGTGAGCACCGTCTGGACCACCACCACGGCCCCTTACGGCCCGGTGTTCCTGCTGATGGGTCGCGCCATCACCGCGGTCACCGGTGACAGCGTGGTCGCGGGCACCATCGCGCTACGGTTCGTGATGCTGCCGGGTCTGGTGCTGATGATGTGGGCGGTGCCCTATCTGACCAAACATCTCGGTGGCCGGCCCACGGTCGCGCTGTGGCTGGCCGTACTCAATCCGCTGGTGCTGATCCACTTGATCGGCGGCGTGCACAACGAGATGCTGATGGTCGGCCTGATGTGCGCGGGGATCGCGCTGGTCCTGGAGCGTCATCATGTGGCGGGGATCGTGGTGGTGGCCATCGGGGTCGCGATCAAGGCCACCGCCGGTGTGGCACTGCCGTTCCTGGTGTGGATCTGGATGCTGCACGAACGCGACCGACGCGCCGAGGACGGCCAGCGTACTGCGCTCGCGACGAGTAGCCGGGAATTCCTGGCGCACCACTGGAAGATGTTCACCAAGATCGCCTCACTCGGCCTGGCGGTGTTCGCGGTGGTGTTCGTGGCAGCGTCGGCGATCGCCGGGGTCGGGATCGGCTGGCTCACCGCATTGTCCGGGTCGCAGAAGATCATCAACTGGTTGTCACTCCCGACGATCCTGGCGCATGCCACCACCTGGATCACCCCCTTCGACCAGGACCCCGTACTCGATGTGACCCGTTTCCTGTGCATGCTGGCGCTGCTGGCGCTGCTGGTATGGACCTGGTGGCGGTTCAAGCTCTCCGAACGCGATGCGGTGCTGGGTATCTCGATCGCCTTTGTCGCGATCATCATCCTGTCGCCCGCCGCACTGCCCTGGTACTACTCGTGGCCGCTGGCGCTGGCCGCCGGGTTCGCACTGTCGACCACCACGCTCATGACACTGGTCGGCGTCTGCACCTGGTTGATGCTGGTGTTCCAGCCGGACGGTTCGATCGGGCTCTACAACTTCTGGCATGTCGCCGCCGCGACCTTCGCAGCCGTCGTCGCTGCGCTCTCGCTGCGGACAGTGGATCCGCTGCGCCTGCGCGGAACGCCGCGGCAGGTCTCGACGCCCACTGTCACCGCTGGACCGTGAACGCCGAGCGCGGTCCGCAGATCGCCCGCGAACTCGGTCTCCGCGCCGCGGGACAGTCCGGGGAGGCAGCATCTGCCCCGCCCTCGACGACACCGCAGTCACCCGCACCGGCCTCGATGTCGCAGCCCCCGTCGGATCGCATTTCGAGGAATGTGAGAGGCGGCCGGCCCCCTGATCCCGGTGCCGCCGCTACCGCTACCTACGACACCGCAGCTGGACAGGATGTCGATCGCCGGGCCCGCCCGGAACTACGCGAGCACCAGGCCGCCTTCACCACCGGTTCCCGCCGCGACGCCGACGCCGCAACGTTGCGCCGGGCGTACGCCCGCTGCCGCCGGACGGCGGCTGTCCACGGACGCACCTACTACCTGGCGACCCGGTTGCTGTCCGCCGGGCAGCGCCCCGCCGTCCACGCCCTCTACGCCTTCGCCAGAATGGTGGACGATATCGTCGACGGCCCGGCGCTTCGGCAGGCCCCGGCAGCAGTGCTGGATTCCGTCGAGCTCGCCCTTCGCACCGCGTGGTCACCGCCCAGCGTGACCACGCCGCCCGCCCCACCTCGTTCCTGTGCGACCACCTCGCTCGACTCACCCCGGCCCGGCGCGCTCCCCGCCGAGTTCGACGAGATCGCCCCAGCGCTCACCGACACCGTCACCCGGTTCGCTATCGACCCGCGCCATTTCTGGACGTTCCTGGACTCCATGCGCATGGACGCCCCCGGTTCACCGCTGTTCCGGAACCGCTACCCCACCATGGCCGCTCTGGACGAATACATGCGTGGATCGGCAGCGGCCATCGGCCTGCAGTTGCTGCCGGTGCTCGGTACGGTTGTGCCCCGCGCGGCGGCCGAGCCTGCGGCGGCAGCGTTGGGCAATGCGTTCCAGCTCACCAATTTCCTGCGTGATATCGGCGAAGATCTCGACCGCGACCGGATCTACCTGCCCGCAGACGAGCTCGCCGCATTCGGCGTCGGCGAGGAGCTGCTGGTGTACTGCCATCGGACCCGGAGCACCGATCGCCGGGTCCGCCGCGCACTCGCGCACCTCATCGCCGTCAACCGCCACCTCTACCGCCGCGCATACCCTGGCATCGCGCTGCTCAGTCCGCGGGTGCGGCCGGGTATCCGCACCGCCGCCACCGTGTACGCGGCCATCCTGGACCGTATCGAAGACAATGGTTACGACGTATTCGCGCGGCGCGCCGTGGTCCCGAGTCATCGTCGGCTGCGATTGGCGGCCGGCGCCGCGCTGCGGTAGCCACCGGCGGCCGTTCCGGTCGACGGTGGTGTCAGAACGGGTCGGCGGCGGCGCGGCGCAGTACCTCGCGGGCCAGCGGCCCGTGCAGGGCCTCCACCGGTTTACCGGGCAGTGTGTCGTCGTCGGTGAAGATCCACTCCATAATCTCCTCGTCGGTGTACTTGGCGTCGCGCATCACCGTGATCAGGCCGGGCAGGAACTTCAGCACCGCACCCGTTTCGTCGAAGAAGATCTCCGGGATCCCCACTACGCGGTCGCGGCGAACCGCGAGCAGCTGATTGTCCCGCAGCATCTGGTGGACCCGGGTCACCACGACACCCAGATTCTTCGCGACATCGGGTAACGAGAGCAGCGGTACCGAAGCGGGAAGGACATCGGCACTGCAGGGAAAGGTACTCACAGGAACAACCGTAGACGGCGGCCCCCGCACGCAGTGAGACACCCGCACCGGCTCGGCCGATAACATGTGGGAGCCGCATCGGCGGCGACCGTGTGGACGCGGTACGAGGGTGGAGAGGTTCGTGACAGCCGGAGCAGAATTGATCGGCGCCGTATTGGATCGGCGCTACCGGATCGACGCACCGATCGCCCGGGGCGGGATGTCGATGGTGTTCCGGGGTGTGGACACGCGGCTGGGCCGGCAGGTCGCCATCAAGGTGATGGATCCCAAGTTCGCCGGTGATCCACAGTTCCTGACCCGGTTCGAGTTCGAGGCTCGCGCGGTGGCGGGGCTCAAACATCCGTCCCTCGTCGAGGTGTACGACCAGGGCATGGACGGCGAGTACCCGTTCCTGGTGATGGAACTGGTCCAGGGCGGGACGTTGCGGGAGCTGCTGCGCGAACGCGGGCCCATGCCGCCGCATGCAGTCCGCGCCGTCGCGGAACCGGTGCTGGCCGCGATCGGGGTCGCGCATACGGCCGGCTTGGTGCATCGCGATGTGAAACCGGAGAATGTGCTGATCTCCGACGGCGGCGATGTCAAAATCGCCGATTTCGGGTTGGTCCGCGCCGTCGCCGCCGCCAACACCACCTCCGCCAGCGTCATCCTGGGCACCGCCGCCTATCTCTCGCCCGAACAGGTCACCAGCGGCAACGCCGACGCTCGCAGCGATGTGTACGCCTTCGGCATCCTGATCTTCGAACTACTCACCGGCAAGGTGCCGTTCACCGGCGACAATTCGCTCTCGGTGGCCTATCAGCGGGTCGAGAACGACGTTCCGAGCCCGAGCGAGTTCATCTCCGGGGTGCCGCCCGAATTCGACCGGCTGGTGGCCCGCGCGACCGCCCGAGAACCCGGGCACCGGTTCGCCGACGCCACAGAGATGGTGGCCGAACTACGAGCCGTCGCCGGGCGGCTGAACCTACCCGACTACCAGGTCCCCGCGCCGCAGGAATCGGCGGAACACACCAGCGCCCACCAGCCCGTTGCCCGCCCGGTGCCCGAACCCGTCACGCCGCAGGGCCCGCAGCACACCCGGATGGTGACCACGGCGCAGCCGCGTAACGAACCCCCGCCGCCGGCCTATATTCCACCGCAGCGCCCCACCCAGTACAGCGCCTACCAGGAAAGCCAGGCCGCCAAGCGCCGCAACGGCATGATCTGGACGGCCGTGGTGGTGGTGTTGACGCTGCTGGTCGGGATCGGTGGCTGGTGGCTGGGTATGGGCCGCTACAACTCGGTGCCTTCGGTCGCCGGGATGACGGTCGAACAGGCCACCGCGGAACTCCAGGAGGCCGGTTTCGAGACCGGTACCCGAGACAAGGCCTCCGATACCGTGCCCGTCGGTGGTGTGGTGGGCACGGATCCGGGGCCGGGCGCTCGGGAAACCAAGGGCTCGACCGTCGATATCCTCGTGTCCAGCGGTAAACCGGAAGTTCCCGCGGTCTCGCCCGGTGCCGACTGGGACGAGGTCCAGCAGCTGGTCCGTGATCAGGGCCTGCAACCGGTCGACGCCGGCGAAGTCGCCAGCACCGCACCCGAGGGCACTCTGGCCCGGATCGATCCCGCGCCCGGCACCGTGCTTCCCGCGGGCGCGCACGTCCAGGTGTGGAAGAGCAATGGTTCCAGACCGGTCCAACTGCCCGATATCCGCGCCGACACCCCGGAGCAGGCCCGCGCGAAACTCGAGGACCTCGGTCTCACCGTCGCCGGTGAGCAGCACGTATACGACGAACTGGTGGAGGTGGGCCGCGTCATCGGCACCGAACCCGGCGTCGGCACCACCGTCGACGCCGGTTCCTCGGTCACCTTGATGATCTCCGAGGCGGTGACCATGCCGTCGGTGGTCGGCAAATCTGTCAGTGAAGCCCGGCGCACGTTGGAAGGGCTGGGTTTGCAGGTCGAGGTACGTCAGTTCGCGCCTCTCGACTCCTCGGTCGTGATCTCGCAGCGGCCCGCTGCCAACGCAAACGTCGAATCCGGTGCCTCGGTCTCGCTGGTCGCCGTGCCGTAGTTTTCGCGCGCCGGCACGTTCGAGGTCGATTTCTCCCGCCGCAGGACTACCGCAGCATCTCGGCGACGAGGAAGGACAGTTCCAGCGACTGCTGAGTGTTGAGCCGGGGGTCGCAGGCCGTTTCGTAACGGCCGGACAGATCCAGATCGGAGATGTCCTGGGCCCCGCCGAGGCATTCGGTGACGTCTTCACCGGTGAGCTCGATATGCAGGCCACCCGGGTGGGTGCCGAGGGCATGGTGGACCTCGAAGAAGCCCTGCACTTCGTCGACGATCCGGTCGAAGTGGCGGGTCTTGAATCCGGTCGAGGATTCGTGGGTGTTGCCGTGCATCGGATCGCACTGCCAGATCACCTGATGGCCGGTGGCCTGCACCTTCTCCACGATCGCGGGCAATACTTCGCGGACGTTCGTATTGCCCATCCGGGAGACCAGCGTCAACCGGCCGGGCTCGTTGTTCGGGTCGAGCCGCTCCACGTACTCCACCGCCTGCGCCGGGGTGGTCTTCGGGCCGATCTTCACGCCGATCGGGTTGGCGAGGAGTTCGGCGAACGCGATATGCGCCCCGTCGAGCCCGCGGGTGCGTTCCCCGATCCACAGGAAATGCGCGGACAGGTCGTAGAGAACCGGATCGCCTGCGGAGTTCTCGGCCAGGCGCAGCATGGCGCGCTCGTAATCCAGCACCAGCGCCTCGTGCGATGCGTAGATGCGGGCCGATTTGAGGCTGGGGTCGTTGACCCGGCAGGCGGTCATGAACCGCAGGCCGCGGTCGATCTCCTCGGCCAGCGCCTCGTAGCGGGCACCGGCCGGCGACTGGGCCACGAAGTCCCGGTTCCAATCGTGCACCCGATGCAGATCGGCCATACCCGCACTGGTGAGTGCCCGTACCAGGTTCATCGCCGCGCTGGCATTGGCGTAGGCCCGTACCAGGCGGGACGGGTCGTGCTGGCGCACACCGGCCTCGGCTACCAGCGAATTGACCATATCGCCGCGATAGGACTTCAAGCCGAGCGCGTCGGTATCGGAGGACCGTGGCTTGGCGTACTGGCCGGCGATCCGCGCGACCTTCACCACCGGCAGGCTGGCGCCGTAGGTGAGCACGACGGCCATCTGCAGCAGCGTTCGCAGGTTTCCGCGGATATGCGGTTCGGTGTTGTCGGCGAAGGTTTCCGCGCAGTCCCCGCCCTGCATCAGGAAGGCCTCGCCGCGCGCGACCTCGGCGAGCTGCTCTCGCAGCTCGTCCACCTCGGCGGGCAGGCAGATCGGCGGCACACTCTCCAGTACCGTCCGCATATTCGCTGCCTGCCCGGCATCCCAGGACGGTTGCTGCAAAGCCGGGCGCGACAACGCGTCGTCGAGCCGTTTACGCAGTTCGGCGGGCAAGGGCGGCAGCTCGGGCAAACGGTCGATGGGTACGTCGACGGTCCAATTCACCAGTTCAGGATAAGTGGTGGCCGATCCCGGGGTATTTCCGGAGGTGTTTCCGGGCGCGCTCCGGCGCGTCGGAGCGCACAACTAAGCTCGGTGCGTTCTGTCGACCACCGAGGAGACCCACCGGTTTGAGGTATTTCTACGATTCGGAATTCATCGAGGACGGTCGCGTGATCGATCTCGTATCGATCGGCGTCGTCTGTGAGGACGGGCGGGAGTTCTATGCCGTCTCCACGGAGTTCGATGCCGGTCGAGCCGGGCCCTGGGTGAGCAAGCATGTACTACCGAAGCTGCCCCCACAGACATCGCCACTGTGGCGAACCCGGGCACAGATCCGGGAGGAGTTGCACCGGTTCCTGGTACCGCGCGCGACCGTGCAGCCCGAGATGTGGGCGTGGGTCGGCGCCTACGACCATGTGGTGCTGTGCCAGCTGTGGGGTTCGATGGTGGATCTACCGCCCGACCTGCCCCGCTACACGAACGAGCTGCGGCAGCACTGGGACGCGCACGGCCGCCCGGAGCTACCGCCGCCCCCGCGCGATGCGCACGACGCGCTGGCCGACGCACGGCACAATCTCGCCAAATTCGAGGCCATCGAAGTGGCCCGCCGTCGCGCGAGCTGAGGTCGCCCGGCACCGGAACGCCAACAGGCCCCCTGGATAACCAGGGGGCCTGTTGTATGCGGTACGGGCGGGCCTCGCCGCCCGGCCCACGGGTCAGTGCCCGTGGTCGCCGTTCGAGCGCGCTTCGTCCTGCACTCGTTTGAGGATGGCGAGCTGCCTGTGCTCCTCTTCCAGTTCGGTCGCGAAATGCTGTTCGCTCTCCGCACGGGGGTCGGGACGCAGGAAGCTACCGGTGCCCGGCTGGCCTGCCGCACCCAGCTGGTTCATCTTCTTGGGTACCACCGCACCCTGGTACTCCAGCGGCAGCGGGTGGCCGTGGTCGTCGACCGGGCCCAGCGGCTGGTGCACCTCGATGTACTCGCCGTGCGGCAGACGCTTGATCACACCGGTTTCGATACCGTGTTCCAGGACCGCCCGGTCGCTGCGCTGCAGGCCGATGCAGAACCGGTAGGCCAGGAAGTACGCGATCGGCGGTCCGACCAGCAGACCGATACGGCCGATCCAGGTCGTCGCGTTCAACGAGATATCGAACTTGAACGCGATGATGTCGTTGACGCAGGACAACGTGAGCACCACATAGAACGTGATCGCCATGGCGCCGATCGCCGTGCGCACCGGGACGTCACGCGGCCGCTGCAGCAGATTGTGCCGGGCAGTATCACCCGTGAGTCTCTTCTCGATCCACGGGTAGGCGATGAGGACCGTGAACACGAGCCCCATGATCAGTGCCACCCAGAAGGCCCCGGGGATGGTGTACGGGCCCAGATAGAGCTCCCAGGCCGGCATCAGGCGGGCCATACCGTCGGTCCACATCATGTAGAAGTCCGGCTGCGAGCCGGCCGACACTTGTGACGGGTTGTACGGCCCGATGTTCCAGATCGGGTTGATCTGCAGCAATCCGCCCATCAGGGCAACGAAGCCGAGAGTGAACGCGAAGAACGCGCCCTGGTCGGCGGCGAACACCGGGACGATACGGGAACCGACCACATTGTTCTCGGTGCGGCCCGGGCCGGGGAACTGGGTGTGTTTCTGGTACCACACGATCGCTACGTGCGCGGCTATGAGCGCCAGCATGATGCCCGGCAACAACAGCACATGGGCGATGTAGAGACGCGGCACGATGATGTCACCGGGGAAATCGCCACCGAACATCAGCCAGTGCAGCCAGGTGCCCACCACCGGGACGCCGATGGTGATACCCGAGAACGCGGCGCGCAGACCGGTACCGGAGAGCAGGTCGTCCGGCAGCGAGTAGCCGAAGAAGCCCTCGAACATGGCCAGGATCAGCAGCAGCGACCCGATCACCCAGTTCGCTTCACGCGGTTTGCGGAACGCGCCGGTGAAGAAGATGCGGAACAAGTGGATGATGATCGACGCCGCGAACAGCAGCGCCGCCCAGTGGTGCACCTGCC
>NZ_BDBZ01000005.1 GCF_001613245.1 Nocardia speluncae NBRC 108251
AGCGCGATCTCACCGAGCAGGAACGACCAATGGGTGGGGAACACCTTGTTGATCGATCGCTTCATGAAGGCGGCGGCACGATACCGCTCGTCGATTTCGTTGGCTTGTGCCGCGAGCTTGCGGCCGGTAGCCGTTCCAGCACTCATGATCGACGCTCCCAGAAGGCCGGGCCGAGGGGTTCGATGAAGTCACCGTTGGCGACCAGGTACCCCTCTGAGTTTACGGTGATCGGCAGCTGCGGCAGTGCCCGGGCGGCCGGACCGAAGATCGGCTTACCCCATTCGGTCGCGGAGAACTGCGACTGATGGCACGGGCACAGGATCCGGTTGGTCTGCTGTTCGAACAGCGAGGTCGGGCAGCCGAGATGGGTGCAGATCTTCGAGTAGGCGAAGTAATCGCCGAAGTTGAAGCTTTCCTGCCCCTTGCGTTTGATCGCGTTCTTCGCATCCTCGGGCCGCAGGCGGATGAGCATCACGGAATTGCGGATACCGCGTAGCGACTGCAGGGTCGCATGCTCGTCACCACGCCAGGATTCCTTCCACGGAAACACCGTTTCCATGGCACCCGCGTCGAGATCCTCGGGCCGTACCAGCACGATGTCCTCCGGACGGCCGGTATCGCGGCGGATGTAGATCGTTTCGCCCTTGTAGTCGGGGGTCCAGCCGGACACCCACAGCGGCGATTTATCGCCCTTGGCCCACGGGTTCTTGACCATGCCGCCGACGAACACCAGCAACGCGCCGATACCCAATACGCCGACACCGGCGCCGGCGGTGCGGGTGATCAGCTTGCGGCGGCCCAGGGTGGAGGTCTCGCCGGCGTCGGACAGCTGAGCGGCCAGCGTGCGCCGGTCGACCTCACTGGACTTGCCGTCGTGCCGGTCCTGGACCGAAAGCTCCGCGGGAATGAACTTCTTTCGGATCAGCACCACCGCGATACCGATCGCCAGGATCGAGATGCCGAAGGTCAGGCCGTACAGCGGCGTGGCGAGCGAGTAGATGCCGTGACCGGAGTCGTCTTTGCCCTTGTATTCCCAGGGCCAGAACAAGAACACACCCACCAGCGCGGCCGCGGCCAGACCGGAGATCGCGAACCACATCGCGACCTGCCGTTCGGCGCGTTTCTCCGCGCGGGTACCCGGCACCGGCCAGCGTTCCCGCCGGTAGACGACCTCGACACCGTCCCGCGCGGTACCGAGCTCGACCAGCTCGTCACGCGACATCGCGTCCAGTTCGGCCTCGGTCGGTTCCGCCGGGGTCGCGGCCGCGGAATCTTTGTCCAGGCGACCCATCTCGTTTCGCTCCTGTTCGTCACTCATGGCTGAGGCCCTTCCGCTGGGGCATGCCCGGCCGTGCGCTGTGGGTACGGCGGACGGTTCCGGATACCGGCCCGATCATGTCCGGGATCCGATCCAGATCGCGGCACCGACGACCGCCACGATGCCGATCACCCAGATGGCGAGGCCCTCGGTGGCGGGGCCGAAACCACCCAGACCCCAACCGCCGGGATCCTTCGCTTCGGCGGTGTCCTTGACGTAGGCGATGATGTCGCGCTTCTCTTCCGGCGTGAGCTGCCGGTCGGAGAACTTCGGCATATTCTGCGGGCCGGTGAGCATCGCGGTGTAGATCTGTTGCTCGGAGGCCGGGTCCAGCGGCGGAGCGAACTTACCCGAGGACAGGGCGCCGCCGCGGCCGGTGAAGTTGTGGCACGAGGCGCAGTTCATCCGGAACAGTTCGCTACCACGGCCGATATCGTTGCCCCGCAGCGATTCCTGGGCGAGCTCACCGTTGGCGTCGCGGAGCACCGTCGGGCCGCCACCGTTGGCGGCGACATAGGCGCCGATCGCGTCGGTCTGGTGGGCGTCGAACTTCGCGGGTTTGCGTTCGGCCTGCGCTTCGTTGCGGACCATCGGCATACGGCCGGACGACACCTGGAAGTACACGGCCGCCTCGCCCACGCCGATGAGGCTGGGGCCGCGGTCCGGAACACCCTGCAGATTGGCGCCGTGACAGGTGATGCAGGAGGTCTCGTAGAGCTGCTGACCCTCGCGGATCAGCGCCACCGAATCCTCGTTCGCTGTGGCGACCTGGGGCTCGGGGGTGAGCGCAGAGGCGAGGAAACCGGCTCCGACGAGGCCCACCATGAGCGCGAGGCCACCCGCGATCCGTCGGCGGATGCGGCGCTGCCTGCGCTTCTTGCGGGCCTCGCCGTGCCCACCGCTGGCGGGCGCTGGCGCTGTCGGGGGCGATGAACTCATCTGTGTCCCTTTGGAGTAGACGGAACCGTGGCGGGCTGTGTTGACTTGGGCGCTCGCGCGCCGGCCGACGCCGACGTCACTGGATGAAATAGATCACGGCGAACAGCCCGATCCAGACGA
This sequence comes from Nocardia speluncae NBRC 108251, assembly GCF_001613245.1. GTDB lineage: Bacteria > Actinomycetota > Actinomycetes > Mycobacteriales > Mycobacteriaceae > Nocardia > Nocardia speluncae. The sequence goes on from NZ_BDBZ01000005.1 coordinate 2,378, forward strand.
TGTCGACGAAGTGCCAGTAGTACGAGACGACGATCGCGGCGGTGGCCTGCGCGGGGGTGAACTTACTCATCCTGGTGCGCGCGAGCAGGAACAGGAAGGCGATCAGACCGCCGATGACGTGCAGGCCGTGGAACCCGGTGGTGATATAGAACACCGATCCGTAGGAGCTGCCCGAGATCGTGGTGCCGTGGTCCACCAGGTGGATGTACTCGTAACCCTGACCGAGCACGAAGAACAGGCCCATGAAGAAGGTCGCGACATACCAGCGGCGCAGCCCGAACACGTCACCGCGCTCGGCCGCGAACACACCCATCTGACAGGTGAACGACGAGGCGATCAGCACCGCAGTGACCGGTATGGCCAAGCCGAGGTTCAGCTCGGTGGGTGGCATGGGCCATTCAGGCGCCTGACTGCGCGCGACAAAGTACATCGCGAAGAGGCCGGCGAAGAACATCAGCTCGCTGGACAGCCAGATGATGGTACCGACGCTGACCATGTTGGGCCGGTTCAGCGAATGCACACGCTGGGTTATGGCCGATCCTGAGGTACCTACTGCGGTCGTCACGGGGTAAGTATGACTCTTCGTAGTACGACAGTCGAAGTCGGGTTCCCATCTTGATCTTTTGTGTCGGGATTCACCGGCTCAGCGCATCTCTCGCACCGGCCCGGCGTGTCGGCTGCCCCGGCGCCGGAGCAGCTTGCGAACCTGCGCAGATGCGGTACCCGGCTCGACGCGCACCCCCGCCCCCGGCATCCACCGGCAGGACGTAGTTCGGCAATGGGGGTTCCGGAGCCACTCTCGCGCAGACAGCACTGCACGCCAGGGCACGCGCACATTAGGGTGTTGCATGACCGTTCGGTCACCCGCATCCGCGCTACGAGGAGATTGAGATGAGCGTGCGCAGCTGGCCCCAGATGCTCGGGGCCCTCGCCGACGGCCACGACCTCACCGCGGACGATACGACCTGGGTGATCGACGAGATCTTCACCGACAACTCCACCGCCGCACAGATCGCCGCGTTCGGGGTGGCCATGAAGATCAAAGGCCCGACCCCCGCCGAGCTGTCGGGTATGGCGCGCGGCATGCTCGGCCACGCGCGCCTGGTGAAGGTCGACGGCGATGCGGTCGATATCGTGGGCACCGGTGGTGATCGGTCGGGATCAGTGAATATTTCCACCATGTCCGCTGTCGTGGTCGCCGCGGCCGGCGTACCGGTGGTCAAGCACGGCAACCGGGCCGCGTCCTCCAAGAGCGGCGGCGCGGACGTGCTGGAGGCGCTCGGCGTGAAACTCGCCCTCGGCCCGGAATCGGTGGCCCGCTGTGTGCGCGAGGTGGGGATCGGTTTCTGCTTCGCCTCCCTGTTTCATTCGGGACTGCGGTTCGCCGGACCGGCCCGTAAAGAAATCGGGATACCGACGGTTTTCAACGTGCTGGGCCCGCTCACCAACCCCGCCCAGCCCCGCGCCGGTCTGGTCGGCTGCGCATTCCCGGACCTGCTGGACACCATCGCCGGTGTTTTCGCCGACCGCGGGGCCGGGGCACTGGTGGTGCGCGGCCACGACGGCCTGGACGAGATCACCACCTCCGATAGCACCGACGCCTATGTAGTGGCGGGCGGCCGAGTCCGGAAAACGGTTATCGACCCGGTGCGACTCGGTATCCCCCGGGTTCACCTGGACGCGCTGCGCGGCGGTGACGCCCGCGTGAACGCACAGGTCGCCCGGGATGTTTTCGCCGGTGATCGGGGTGCGGTACGCGACGCGGTCCTGGTCAACTCGGCGGCCGCGATCACCGCATACGATCTGTCCCGCGGCGCGGAACTCGACGGCGACCTCGACGATCACCTGGTCGCCGGGATCGAACGCGCCGCCGCCGCCATCGACAGCGGCGCAACCGAGACCCTGCTGGACCGCTGGGCCGCGCTCACCCGAACCCTCGGCGAGGACTGAGGTGTGGCCGGATGCCGCCGGCCCCCGGCCACACCGCACGTCCCGGCGAATAACCGCTATTCGCCGATGGAGAAGCCGGCCTCGACGTCCGCGCTCGAATACGATTTGAACGCGATATGGGTGACGGTGCGCTGCACCCCGGCGACCTTGTCGATCCGCCCGGTGACCACCTCGGCGACCTGTTCGTGGTCGCGCACCCGCACCAGCGCGATCAGGTCGATGTCCCCGGCGCACGAGTACACCTCGGCGACGCCCTCGGTATCGGCCACCGCCTGCGCGGTCTCCGGGATGCGCCCGTTGTCGGCCTGGATCAGAACGATCGCGGTAATCATGGGAACAGCCTAACTGCGTGGCCGACAGCTCTGAGGTGACCGCGCACCGGTCGTATCGGGCGGCCGCGACTCGTATTCCGACCGGTATACGAGTCCGGTTCCCGCGCCGTCCGGGCCGGTGGTACCGGCACCCACAGGGCGCCGATCGGTGCCGTCCCATCTTCTGCACCGGGCAGCCGGCCACGCCGATCTGCGCCGCCGCGCGTCGAGCAGATGTCGGCACGCTCGCCGCCGGCCTCGGCCGGACACAGGCAACGAAACCCGCGCCTCGGCCGGCTACCCCCTCTCCTCGGCGTAGGAATGCTCACTCCGCGCGGCGTCCGCCGCCGCGTCGGCCCAGGCGACCCAGCGCACCGCGCCATGGGCGGGTTCTGCGTAGCCCTCGACCGTGCGCACGATCCGTACTCCGGGACGTTCCAGCCAACGCACGATCACCCCGACCTCCTCCGGTGGTGCACCACGCAACGGCGGGGACTGTGGCCCTGTATCGGCGAGCGGTAGCGCAGCGTGGTCCGGCCGCCCGTCTACCGGCCGTATCGTCTGGGCGGCGGCCACGAGGTGTTCGACCACCGGCATCGGTGGTGTGCCGCGGGGCGCGGTTCCGGCGCCGGCGAGGCGGCCGTAGCGGATCACCGAGAATTCCCAGCCGCCGGCACCGTCGGGGTGGGCGGTGATCAGTTCCGGGAGCCGGGCCAGCGCGGCCAGGCGCTGGGTGCGGTGCAGGGCGCGGATCACGGCGGTCGCGCGGTCGCGCAGGCGGGCGGCGGATTCGTATTGTTCGGAGGCCGCGTATTCCTCGATCCTGGCCAGCATGTGGCGGATCGCCGTATCGCCGGTGCCCGCGAAGAGTGTTCGCGCGGCCGCGGCCGCAGGCGCGTAGTCGGTAGCGGTGCGGGGTGTATCGGCGGCCGCGGGGCAGCCACCGACGGTTTCCGGCGTGCACGTGTGCAGTGCGGTGCGGGACAGCTTGGCGGTGCAGGTGCGCATCCCGCAGTATTCGGCGAGGGTGGCGGCGATATCCGCGGCCGCGGCCCGCGCGTGGAACGGGCCGACCGCCGGACCGGCCGGGTCGCGGACCAGGGTGAGCCGCGGAAAGGGCTCCGCGCTGAGCGCGACCCACCAGGCCCGTTTCGGGAATTTGGATCGGCGGTTGTAGGGCGGCGCGTGCGCGGCCAGCAACCGTAGTTCCCGGACCCCGGCCTCCAGGCCGTGTGCGCACACGACATGGTCGACCCGGGTGGCCAGCCGGACCATCTCCTTGATCCGGCCGCGGGTTTCCGAACCGGTGAAGTAGCTGCGGACCCGGCGCCGCAGATTCACCGCTGTCCCGATATAGAGGACTTCGTCCGACGGTCCGCGGAACAGATAGACACCGGGTGCGGTGGGCAGGTCGACGGCGAGGGCGCGTTTGGCGCGTTGGCCGGAGGTCACATCGGGTAGGTAGTCGATCAGTTCCGGGAGGCTGTGCACTCCTTGATTACCGACCCGGCCGATGAGCGCGTGCAGGACATCCACGGTGGCACGCGCATCGTCGAGCGCCCGGTGGGTGGGGCTTGTACTCGCCCCGAGCAGCTGCGCGAGGTAGCCGAGCCGCACCGAGGGCGCCTCGTCGCGGCCGAGCACCCGCCGCGCGAGGCGGACCGTGCACACCACCTGCGGGCGGGGCCACGGTGTTTCGCAGCGCGCCGCCGCGGCCTTCAGGAAGCCGATATCGAAGCGGGCATTGTGCGCGACGAGCACCGCCCCGGCTGCGAACTCCAGGAAACCGGGCAGAACCGCGTCGATGGTCGGTGCTGCCCGCACCATCGCCGTGGTGATCCCGGTGATCTGGATGACCGCGGGCGGGATGGAACGCCCCGGATCCACCAGCGTGGCGAACTCGCCGAGGATCTCACCGCCGCGCACCTTGACGGCGCCGATTTCGGTGATGGCGTCCTCGGCCGGGCTGGTGCCGGTGGTTTCCAGGTCGACGACCACGAAGGTGGTGTCGTAGAGCGGAGTGTCGAGTTGATCGAACGCCAGCTGCCGGGCGTGCAGCGGCATCGGTTCGGACACGGCGAGCAGAGTACCGACGGGGTCCGACAGGTTCGGCGATACCGGATCGTGACGACCGCTGCGACCGACACCGGAACCTGTTCCTGTTCCCCGGATGGAGCCCATTCACCACATATATGTGCCCCAGTTCACAGTCGATGTTCGGTTGCTATCCAATTGCCCGGAAAGGCTGAAAATGGTCGGTCGGCCCAAAACCTGTTCCACCACCCCGGGCAAATATGCGTACACATCCCCATCAGGCCGATGTCACCAATGCGACATACACCCGCTCGAACCAGGGAAATCGCACGATACTCGGCATCGAATCCGATGTAACGCGCCCGATCGACCACCCGCGAGCCGGCCGGACGTAACCCCGACGCAACCGAGCCGGCCAGTGTGACTCAACTCGCACAATTTGCCGCCGGAAAACTGAGCGACCCCCACTTATCAACGACTCAGGCTTTACAAATCACCGTGATCTGTTCGTAATCTTTTCGAGACCTCGCGGAGTTCGGCGCACCAAACCGGTACCGCCGGCGGGGGAGATCGGAAGGACCGCATCATGGCGTTCAACACCGTCAAGCGACAGGCGCGGCGGGCTGCCGCAACCGGAGTCGTCGGCGCTGCCACCCTGGGCGCGTTCCTGCTGCCCGCCGCCCCGGCAGCCGCCCAGCCGGTGACCATCCACGGCGTGGGAACCTTCGAGGTGCCCAACGAGATCCCGATCCCCGCGGGCATCCCCGGCGTCGAGGCCCCCGGCTCCCCCGCCACACCGCCGCCTTTCGTAACCCCCATCAAGACCGCCGGCGATCTGGCCCTCGACGCCGCGATGTCGAAGGTCGGCGCGCCGTACGTCTACGGCGCCGCCGGCCCGGATTCTTTCGACTGCTCCGGCCTGGTGCAGTGGTCGTACAGACAGGCGGGACTCGAGCTACCTCGAACGAGCGGTGCCCAACTGTCCGCCGGCTCCCCCATTTCGCTCGACGCCCTCCGCCCCGGCGATGTGGTCTCGTTCTACGGCGGCGGCCACTCGGGGCTGTACGCCGGTGACGGCAATGTGGTCCATGCGTCCACCTCCGGTACCCCGGTTCAGCTGGCGCCCGTCTCGTCGATGCCGTTCGCCGGGGCGCGCCGCTACTGAACCGGCCACGGTCCCGCGGGGGTCCACGCGGCGCGATACTTTCATCCGACGACGTGATCGTTCCGTGTCGTACTGGACACCCCGCGGGCCCGTTCCGTAATCTAATCGAGACCTTCACGGGTTCATCGCACAGCGTCACAGGGAGAGCGGGGCACGGCAGGCCGTGGCAACACATCATCGGAGTCACCGCAATCCCGGGCCGTATCACCGGCCCGCACGCACAGCCCTCGCGGTGGGACTCCTGGCGGTAGCGCTCCACGGTGGTGGCCCCGCCGGTGCCGATCCGGCACCCGCGCCGGCTTCGGCCGCCGAAGCCGTCCAGCAGATGATCGACCTGTCCCGGCAGACCGAACAGCTCAATCAGCAGGCACTTACCGCGCAGGCCGATCTCGACGCGAAACTCGCGATCCAGCACGATGCCGATGCCAAGGTCGCCGCGGCCACCACAGCCGTCGACGCGGCTCGCAACGAGGTGGCCAAGTACCGCCCGATGATCGACCGCACCGCCATCGCCGCCTACCAGGGCGCGCGGACCAACCGGTTGTTCTCCGTGCTGGTCAGCGATTCACCCCAGCAGCTCCTGGACCAGATGTCGACGCTGGACGTTGTCACCGCCCAGACCTCGGACCAGCTCAAACAGTACAAACGCGCCACCGACGCGGCCACGGCCGCGCAATCGGCGGCCCGGACGGCTGCCGACGCCGCGCGCACCGCCACCGACCAGGCCGATTCCGTGCGCGACGATGTGGGTCGTAAACAAACCGATCTGCAGAATGCGGTCGCCGCGGTCATCGAGGTCTGGGGCACCCTGTCCACCGCGGACCGGACCGCTCTCGCCGGTTCCCCGTTCCCGCCCGGCTTCGACCGCGACAGCCTGCTGGCGGATCTCGTCCCCGGCAACGGTACGAGTGCGCTGGCCGCCGGGCTCACCCGCGTCGGCGACCCCTACGTCTGGGGCGCCACCGGCCCCGACCAGTTCGACTGCTCGGGTCTGGTGCAGTGGGCGTTCGCACAGGTCGGTAAGCAGGTGCCGCGCACGAGTTCGGCGCAGGCCGCGTACGGCACCCCCGTGGACCGCGCTGATCTGCAGCCCGGCGATATCGTCTTCTTCTACGACGATATCTCCCATGTAGGCATCTATGCCGGTAACGGCCTCATGCTGCACGCTTCCACCTTCGGGGTTCCGGTGGCCGTCGCGCCGATGGATTCCACGCCCTACCATTCGGCGCGCCGCTACTGAGCCCCGGAGGGGCGCCGGGCAGCGTTCGCCAATACTGTGAGTCGTATGGCTCGAACTCTGCTGGTTACCAATGATTTCCCGCCGCGTCCGGGAGGTATCCAGTCCTATCTGCAGGCGATGACCGGTCAGCTGCCGCCGGACGATCTGGTTGTCTACGCGCCCCGCTGGCGCGGTGACAGCCATACCCGATTCGACGCGCAGCAGCCGTTTCAGGTGGTTCGCCATCCCACCTCGCTCATGTTGCCGACCCCTGCCGTCGCGCGCCGCGCGCGTAAGCTGCTGCGCTCCGAAGCCTGCGAAACGGTCTGGTTCGGCGCCGCCGCGCCCCTGGCCCTGCTGTCACCGCTGTTGCGCCGAGCCGGTGCGGAACGGATCGTCGCCAGCACCCACGGCCACGAAGTGGGCTGGTCGATGCTGCCGGCCGCGCGGCAGGCGCTGCGGGTCATCGGCGAGAACACCGATACCGTCACCTACGTCAGTAAATACACCCGGCGCCGGTTCGCGGCCGCCTTCGGGCCGAACGCCGCGCTCGAACATCTGCCGCCGGGCGTGGATACCGAGAAGTTCCGTCCCGACCCCGCCGCGCGCGCCGAGTTGCGCCAACGCTACAACCTCGGCGACCGGCCCACGATTCTGTGCCTGTCCCGGCTCGTACCGCGTAAGGGTCAGGATGTCCTGCTGATCGCGATGCGCTGGATCCGGGAACGAATCCCCGGCGCGGTCCTGGTGATCGCCGGTAGCGGCCCGTACGAAGACCGGCTGCGCGGGCTCGCCGAAGCGCTCGGCCTCGGCGACGATGTCGTGTTCACCGGCCGGGTCGCCGCGGCCGAACTCGCCGCCCACCACACCCTCGCCGATGTTTTCGCCATGCCGGCCCGCACCCGCGGCGCCGGCCTGGACGTCGAGGGTCTCGGCATCGTCTATCTGGAGGCCTCCGCCAGCGGAGTGCCCGTGGTCGCCGGAATGTCGGGCGGTGCACCGGAAACCGTGCTGGAGGGCGAAACCGGACGCGTTGTCGACGGACGCCGCGCCGACCTGGTCGCCGAAGCGATCGGCGATATCCTCGCCGACCGCGACGCGGCCGCCGCCATGGGCGCCGCGGGCCGTACCTTCGTCGATCACCACTGGCGCTGGGACACCCTGGGCGCCCGCCTCCGCGGCTACCTGTAGGGCCTCGGGCTTCGTCCCTGCCCGGCCCGATTCCCACAGAAAACAACCACCATGGTGCCGACTCCAGCGAGGCCCCGGAAAGGTCTCGCCCCACGACCGACACCAACTCGACCAGCGGCGCCGCCGAGTCCGGCCAGACCCTCAACGATCCTGCCCGCACCGACCCCAACGCGCCCAGCGGCGCAGCCGAGTTCAGCGAGGCCCTGTGAGGTTTTGGCCCGTGGGCAAAACCTCCGGCGCCGCAGGCGCCGGAGGTTTCAGCATCTACTACGCTCAGCCGGGTGAGCAGTATCCAGGTCGCCGACCAGACATTTCTCGCCGCGCCGGGCGCCGCGGTGGCCGCTGCGCTGTCCGCCCCCGGCAAATGGCGGCGCTGGTGGCCCGATCTCGAACTCGATGTCCGGGAAGACCGCGGCGACAAGGGTATTCGCTGGTCGGTGCAGGGGGCACTGACCGGCACCATGGAGGTGTGGCTGGAGCCCTCACTGGACGGAGTGATCCTGCACTACTTCCTGCACGCCGAACCGCAGCGGCAGCTGCCACCGCGCAAACTCGCCGCGGCCAACCGGGAGCGGCGGGTCGCGGGCAAGGTGATGTCGTTCGAACTCAAGGATCGGCTCGAGGGCGACCGGCCGGCCGGGGTCGCACCCGGGAACTGAACGAATTCCATACCGCACCGCCGAAAGGAACCGCTGAGAACCTATGGCCGACCGGACCCAGAGATCGATCGTCATCGCGGCGCCCGCCCCGCAGGTGATGTCCGTTATCGCCGATCTGGCGTCCTACCCGGAATGGGTATCGGCTGCCAAAACGGTGGAGGTACTCGAGACCGGGCCCGATGGTCGTGCACGCACCGCCCGATTCGTCCTGGACGCCGGTGTCGTCAAGGACACCTACGTACTGTCCTACACCTGGCGCCCCGATGATCTGGCGGTGAGCTGGACGCTGGTGAGCGGTGAACTGCAGAAGGCGCAGGAAGGCCGCTACGAACTCGTCGGGCAGCCGGACGGCGGCACCGAGGTGCGTTACGAACTGACCGTGGATCTGACCATTCCGATGATCGGCATGTTCAAACGCAAGGCGGAGAAGGTGATCACCGATACCGCGCTCAAGGAACTGAAGAAACGGGTCGAAGGCTGACCGGGCCGCGCAGCACCGCAGCGCAGGCCCGTCCCGACGGCGCGCCGGGCCACACCCGGCGCGCGCGGACGCGGGTCGAACTGTTCGTCGGCAAGGGTGGTGTCGGTAAGACGACGCTGGCCTGCGCGCAGGCCATGGCATATGCGCGAGAGGGACAGCGGGTCCTGGTGGCATCGCTGGACCAGGCGCATTCCCTGGGGGACGCACTGGGTTTCCGGTTCGCGCACGACCCCGGCGCGGTGCCGGGAATCACCCGGGTCGTACCCGGTCTCGACGCGATCGAACTCGATTCGCTGGCATTGCTGGAGGACCGTTTCCGGGAGGTCGCCGATGTATTGGCGGCGGACCCGGGCCACGATCACGGGCTCGACCTGGGCGCGCTGGATCCAGCGGAACTCACCGGGCTGCCGGGTGTCCAGGAGCTGCTGATGCTGGTGGAGATCACCCAGTACGCCGCCGACGACGACTGGGATGTGATCGTCCTGGATTGCCCGCCCACCGCCGATATGCTGCGCATCCTCACCGCGCCGGAAACCCTGCTCGGCTACCTGGACCGGATCTGGCCCCCGCATCAGCGGATGATGAGCGCGATCGGCACCGATCTGCGACGCGCAGTTCTGGCGGCGACGATGCAGCGGACCGTCGCCGCCGTCACCGAGGTCCGCGATCTGCTCGCCGACTCCGAACGCACCAGTGCCCGGCTGATCACTCTGGCCGAACGGGTGGCGGTCGCGGAATCGGCGCGGGTGCGGTCGGCGACGGCGCTGCTCGGGCTACGCCTGCGGGCGGTGGTGGTGAACAAAGTGCTTCCCGAGGTTCCGCCGCCGGAACCGGAACCGCAACACCCCGCCGTGCGCTGGTATTCGCACCGCTACGCCGAACAATGGGATGTGATCGCCGGACTGCGCCGGTCGATGCCGGAGATCCCGGTCCTGGTGGCCGGGCATACCGGCACAGAACCGGTGGGCATCGGCCCGCTCGCGGGACTGTCCTGCGTCGTTCCGGCCGAGCACACCGGCGAACTCGCGTTCGCGGACGGCACCGGCGACCTCGCGTCTGCCGGCGGGGGCGGCACCACCGGGCCGGTGACGGATATCGGCCACGCCGGGGCCGTTCGGCGTGACAGCGACGCGTCGATGCGCGACGATGCGGGTTCGGCGACGGCCGGGGCGGCCACCGAACCCACCGTCCGGTTGGAATCGGGGTCGGGTTTGCATTCGGTATATGCGCTGCGTATCCAGCTTCCGGTAGCGGATCCGGCCACGCTGCGCCTGGGACGAGTGGAGGACGATTTGATCGTGGGAGCCGACGGCGTGCGGCGGCGGTTGCGCCTGGCGCCGGTACTGCGCCGCTGCACCGTCAGTACCGCCGACCTGGAAAACGGATACCTGGTGATCCGTTTCCGGCCCGACCCGCAGGAGTGGCCGCGATGACCGGAACCGATTACCGGCAGCCGGAGGGTATCGCCGAATTCGCCGAGGAACTGCGCCTGCTCGCGGAGGCCGTGCTGGAGCGGGTGGAACCGGTACTGCGCGATGTCGCCGCGGACGACAAACCGGAGTGGGGTAATTGCACCTGGTGCCCGCTGTGCGCCGCGGCCGCACTGGTTCGCGGGGAACAGCACGAAGTACTGGCGACAGTCGCGGCACACGGTACGGCGATCGTCACCATCCTGCGGGAAGCGCTCGCGGGGGAACCGGTCGATCCGGTGATGCCGTACGGGCACGGTCCGGGACCTGCGGCCACCCACGGCCGTTCCGATCGCCGGGACGGACACGGTACGGCGAGCGATCCGGGCGAGCACCTGCCGACCGCCGAAACCGGAGCCGGAGCCGCGGCGGACGGCCGGGACAATCACCCGGATACCGGCACCCCGGCCGAGCCGACCGCACGCGCGGCCACTTCCGGAAAATCCCGGTATGTAGGTATACCCGTAAACATCAAGCCATGAGCACTTCCGCTCCGGGCGCTTCGCTGACCGTGGGTATCGATATCGGCGGGACCAATATCCGGGCCTCGGTGGTCGACGGAACCGGCGAGGTTCTCGATACGGTGCAATGCCCGACCCCGCATTCCGCCCCGGCACTGGAAGGCGCGCTCGAGCGCGCGGTCCGCGAACTGGGCGACCGGCACGATATCGACGCCGTCGGCCTGGCCGTGGCGGGGTTCGTCTCGGCGGATCGCAGCACTGTCCGGTTCGCCCCACATCTGCCCTGGCGTGACGCGCCGGTGGCGAAACGCCTCACCGATCGTCTCGGCCTGCCTGTACTCCTGGAGCACGACGCCAATGCCGCCATGTGGGCCGAATACCGGTTCGGCGCCGCGGCGGGCGGACACAATGTCGTTCTCGTAGCCATCGGCACCGGGATCGGCGCCGCGCTACTGATCGACGGCGTACTGTATCGCGGCACCCACGGGGTCGCACCGGAACTCGGGCATCTGCAGGTCGTCCCCGGCGGCCGCGACTGCGGCTGCGGAAAACGGGGTTGCTGGGAACGGTATTGCAGCGGAACGGCATTGGCCGAATCCGCGATCGAACTGGTGGCCACCGATCCCACGCCGTCACTGCTGGCGAAAGAGGTGATCGCCGACCCCGGCGCACTGACCGGCCGCCGGGTTGCCGGCGCCGCCCAGGACGGCGACCCGCTCGCCCTGCGAGTGATGACCGATTTCGCCCGCTGGCTGGGCCTGGGCCTGGCGTTCGTCGGCGATATCTTCGACCCGGACCTGGTCGTCGTCGCCGGCGGTGTCAGCAGTTCGGCGCCACTGTTTCTCGACGAGGCCCGCGAGGAATACGCGGCCGCGGTCACCGGACACGGCCACCGCCCCCTGGCCCGGATCCGCACCACACAACTGGGCGAAGCGGCCGGAATGATCGGCGCCGCCGAACTCGCCCGCAGTTCCCTCATTGCCGGCCGCTGAACCCCGCCGTCGATAGGCAGAGAATTAACACGGCCGGGCTTGGAGGAGTTCTGTGACCGGCGGTAGAGTCGGCACCCCGAGGCTCTTCACATTTCCATCCCGATTCCCGGAGTAAGGACGTCATGTTCTACTGGCTGCTCAAGTTCGTGCTGGTGGGTCCGTTCATCCATCTCTACAACCGGCCCGAGGTGGAGGGTGTGGAGAATATCCCGGCAGACGGTGCGGCCATCATGGCGGGAAATCATCTGTCCATCGCGGATTGGCTTTTCGCGCCGCTGAAGAGCCCACGCCGGATCAGCTATCTGGCCAAGGCCGAGTACTTCCATACCCCGGGTCTCAAAGGGTGGTTCCAGAAGTTCTTCTTCAGCGCTTCCGGCCAGTATCCGATCGATCGCAGCGGCGCCGACGCGGCCCAGGATGCGCTCAACGCCGCCCGCAAACTGCTCGACGAGGGCCGGCTGGTCGGCTTGTATCCGGAGGGCACCCGCTCCCCCGACGGCCGGCTGTACAAGGGCAAGACGGGTATGGCCCGGGTAGCGCTGACCACCGGGGTCCCGGTGATCCCGGTGGCTGTGATCGGCACCGGCGAGGTGAGCCCGCCCGGCCCCTTCCGCTGGCGCCGGCGCAAGGTGATCGTGAAGTTCGGTAAGCCGATCGATTTCTCCCGGTACGAGGGCATGGCAGGTAACCGGTTCGTGGAGCGTGCGGTGACCGATGAGGTCATGTACGAGCTGATGCGGATGTCCGGGCAGGAATATGTCGACGTGTACGCCGCCAGCCTGAAGCAGAACATACCTTCCGGTCCGCCCTCGCATACGCCGCGAATTCCGGAATCCGCCGCGAGCTGACCGAGCCGACCCGCCGCGTACGATAAGCAGGTGACGGTTCGCGCGAAAGTTTGCGGAATCCGGTCCGCGCCCGATCTGGAGACGGCGGTCAGCGCCGGGGCGGATGCGGTCGGATTCATTTCCGGAACCACCCACTTCAGCGAGGATGCGCTGACAGCGGAGGCCGCGACCTGGCTGTCGGAGTCCACACCGTCGTTCGTGAACCGGGTCCTTGTCACCCATCTCGAGGACACGCAAGCCATTCTCGAACTGGCCGACCGGATAGGTGCCGACACCATCCAAGTGCACGGCCTGGTGGATACCCGCACGCTGCGAGCGGTGCACGCCGCCGCACGCGGCCGGACCATCGTTCGCGCGGTTCATGTCACCGGGGCCGATGCCGTGTCCCGCGCCCTGGAAGTCGCCGCCGACTGCGATGCGGTCCTGCTCGACTCCCGCACCACCGACCGGCTCGGCGGAACCGGACGCACGCACGATTGGGCGGTCAGCGCCCGGATCGTGCGAGAACTGGCGCTGATCGGCCGGCCGGTGATCCTCGCCGGCGGTTTGACCGCCGACAATGTGGACGAGGCGATCGAAGCAGTGCGCCCGTTCGGGGTGGATGTGAACAGCGGTGTGGAGACCGAGACCGGCGACAAGGATTTCGCCGCCTGCGCCGCATTCGTCAAGACGGCGCACGAGCACGAGCCGGGCTACCCAGTTCCAGTCCCACGGCGCCCAATACCAGGACTCCGGCCATAAGGGTCGCCACGGTGATCTCGGAGCCCACCAGGATCGCACCGGCGAGGGTCGCCACCACGGCCTCGTTGAGCCCGATCAGCCCCGTGGTGACCTCGTCCAGCTCCCGCAGCGCCAGCCAGTAGCACGCGAAACCGGGGCCGAGCAGTAGCGCACCCAGGACCGCGAGTGCGACCACCTGCCGAGCCGTGGGGCCTACGCCGAAGAGCATCGCCACACCGAGCGGCGGGGCGGCCAGCACGGCCGCGGCCAGTAGCTGCAACCCCGCCGCCGATCCGCCCGCCCGGCCCGCCGACTCCCGGACCACCAGGGTGATCAGCCCGGCCACACACCCCGCGCTGATCAGTGCCAGAGCACAGCCCACCAGGGCCGGCCCGAGGGCCGTATCCGCCGGCCGGTACCCGGCAACCAGCCAGATCGCCGCACCGATCGCGACCAGTTCCACGACCAGCACCAGGGTGATCGCCCGCCGGCCGCGGACGATCCGGACGACGATCAGCAATACCGGCGAGGTGAGGTGGAGTGCGACCACCACCGGTAGCGGCCCGATATGCAGGGCGGCGACATACGACACCAAGTTCAGCACCTCGAGCACCCCGAGCCGCAGAAACAGTCCCGGCGCGCTCCGCAGATCCTGCCACGGATGTGCGCCCCGGGCGATCGCGAAAGCCAGCAGCGCCACGGCCCCGCCGGCGGCAACCGGGGCCGCCGCGATTCCCGGGGCGCCCACGGCGGCGATACCCGCGCTCGATAAACCCCACAGGCTCGTGGCCACGCCGAGCAGCGCCGGACCACGCCAGGAGACTCTCACGAGAGCAGGAAGGTCACGACCGGCAAGACGACCGCGGTGTAGGCCGCGAACACCGCGGCCGCCGTCCGCCCTTTCGGTACCGAGGGCAGTCGGGTCGCGATCCCGGTGTAGGTGCCGAGCGCGATGAAGAATGTGCCCCAGACGACCAGTGCGCGGCTCACGACCACCCCGAGATCGTTGGCGAAGAGTACAGCCAGCAGGGCGATCGTGAGCCCGGCGGGCGCCGCGGCGGCCAGCGTGAGCCCACCGGCGTAACTGTTCATGAGCACCGTCCGGCCACGGTGCCCGACGACCTGCTGTGCGTCCCGGGGATGCGCTCCCTGTTCCCGGCAGATCAGGTCGAAGATCACCGCCGGGTTGACGCGTTCGTTCACCACCCGGCGTACCGCGAGCATCGCCTCGAGCCCCTGCACGGTCGCGAACGAGGTGATGAATCCCCCGGTGGATGTACGAAACCCGCCACAGACGGCCGACCGCTCCTGTGTCTCCTGCAATTCGAGTAGTTCCACCAGGCCACGGCGGACTCCCGGATCGAATACGGCGCGTTCGTCGGCGGTGACCACGGCGCCGACGGCGAGGTGCAGGCCGAGATGACGCCAGGTGGAGGCCATCAGGCCTTCCCGGAAGGATTCTTCCTCGGCGCCCGCCGTACCGTCGCGCAATGCGTACAGCATTCGCCGCACCGTCAGCTCGCGGACCTTCTCTACCCGTTTCCCGCCCACCGCTGCTATTTCCGGCCGGGCAAGCAGCTGCGCGACATGCGCGCACGCATGGATCGGCTGTGCGCGGGGATCGTCGTCGAGCATCATCGAAACCACCAGCGAGGTGCCCTGCAGCAGCGCTTCGGCGGCGGTTTCGTCGGCATCGGCCAGACCGGCCAGCGCGTGCAGGGCTGCCGTGGTGGCCGTCAGCGAGATGGGACCGACGGTTTCGGACAACCGCCATCCCCGGGTAACGGTATCCCGGGCGGCATACAGCTCCCGCAGGCACTGCTCGACCACAGGATCGGTGGGCGGTACGCCCAGACACCCCAGTGCCCGCAACCGCCAGGACAGGTCGACCGGCGACCGGAACACCCATTCCCCGCTGTCGGTATCCACGACATCACGGCGCACCAGAGTGCGAACCTCGGTGAGCCGCGGTACCGGACGGCCCGCCGCCGTCAGCGCCACCACGACCTCCGCGGTGTTCTGCGGATTGGGCAGCACATCGGACAACCATCCCCAGCCCGCGCCCCCGTTACGGACGCTGGCCTGGCTGCGGTGCAGCCATTCGACCGCCCAGTCGATTCGTTGCTCGATATTCGACACGGAAACCTCCATCCCACCCCATCGAGGCCGGATTCCCCAGGAGCCCAAGGCAATCACAACCCTACCGGCACCCTCCGACACGAACAGGCGATCTACGCTGTTGATCCGACAGCCCCGGGGCGAGGAATGGATTCGCGGGCGGGGGCGAAGGGAGACGAATCGGATGTTCAAGACTCTGCTGGGTGCGCTCGGTACCAACTCCACGGAGGTGGAGACCGAACTCTTCACCCCCGGTGTGCAACCGGGGCAACCGATACAGGGGGTGATCCGGATGCGCTGCCGTGATCGGCCGGTGCGGATCAACGGGGTCGCGGTGGAGCTGATCACCCGCGCCGAACGCGAATACGACGACGGGGAACAGCTGCTCGATACGGCGTTCGCACAGCTTCCCGTATTCGGTCCGTTCGAACTGCTGCCCGGACAGCCGCTCGAGGGCCGGTTCGAACTGCTCACACCGTGGGAAACGCCGATCACTTTCTACAACGGCCGGCATCTGCCCGGGACCGCGGTGGCGGTACGCACCCGGGTCGATGTGGACGGCGGATTCGATGCCGCCGATACCGATCCCATCGGAGTCGGCGCCCTGCCCCCGCAGCATGTTCTGCTCGCGGCCGTCGAGTCCTGGGGGTTCGCGCTACGGCACGCCGATGTGGAGGTGGGCCGTGTGGACCGGATCCCGCACCAGCTGCCGTTCTTCCAGGAGATCGAATTCGGCCCCTCACCGCGCTTGCCCGGCCTGAACCAGCTCGAGGTGACCTTCCTGGCCGACCCGCACGGTATGTATGTCGTCCTGGAAGCCGACAAACGCGCCATGATGTTCGCGCCGGGCCGCGATGTACAGGACGCGATCCGAGTCGATTTCGCGTCCTTCGAGCAGGTGGACTGGGTCGAGGTGATCGGGCAGCGATTGCATCTGCTGGCCCGCTGACGGATTCGCCACGCCGGTACACCGGAGTTGTCCGGGTCGGCGCCCTACGTTCACCTACCGTCGGTCCGGGCGCGGGAGACTCACCTCGCCCGGGCCCGGCCGGGCAGTGAAATCCCCCTGGACAACGGCCGCGGAAACCGGCACCGTCCGCGGTTTCTCCCGCCCCGGTCGAGAGCGGGATAAACCCACAGGTCACAGTCCATTCGACAGGTAGGCGGGAGCAGATCTGTGATTCGATATCGCCGCGGCCGCCGCGCTGTGGTTAGCTTTCGTGCCATGAGCACGCCGCACATCGTTTCCCCCGCCGAGTACCTTCCTCGCGACACCGCGGATGTCGTTCGCACCGTGCGGAATTCCCGGAATCACGCCAGGCCGCTCACCGTTCACGGCGGCGATCCCGCCACCGAGGGCCTCACCCTGCCGGACCAGCAGGCCGTGGTCTCGCTGCGGCGGATGAACGCCATCGTCGATCTCAACCTCGGCCGCCGCACCGTCAGGGTCCAGGCGGGTGCCCGGCTGTCCGATATCGACCGCCGCCTGGCCGCGCACGGACTGGGGCTACCGGTCGTCGGCGACCACCGCGATATCACCGCCGGGGGTTTCGCCTCCGTCGGCGGCGTCAGCACCGCCTCGCACCGGTACGGGTTGTTCATCGACCGGATCGTGGACCTGGAGTACGTGGACACCGACGGCCGGATCGGTACCTGCGGGCGCACCCATCACACCGAACGTTTCCATCGCATCCTCGGTGCGGGCGGCCGGGCGGGCATCATCACCGCACTCACCCTCGACGCGGTCGAGGTCGACAAGGACAACACCTGGCTGTCCGCCGATTCGCACCGCTTCCTGGATTTCGACAGTTTCCTCGACTACGCCTACAGCGAAGTCGCCACCCCCCGCGACGCCGTCCTGCAAGTGGGCCGCTGGGTGGATACGGCGCCACTCAAGGTAACTCGCCCGGTGGGCGCCGGGCAGGTGCAGCTGGGCACAGTCCGATTCGGCCAATGGTCGAGCCTCTACCCCACCGCCCCCACCCGCTCCCTGCGTGCCCGCCGCGAGGTCGGAAGCCGGGCCCGCAAATCGCTCGGGGCCATCGCCTCCGCCAGCAGCGGTAAGGCCGGTATGCCGGTCCGCAACGCGGCGGCAGGCGCGGTGATGTTCACCCCCAAGGTGCTGACGCTGCGCGATGCCGAATACCTCGCCGATACGGTGATCAGCTCGTCGGAACGCGGGCCCGCCTACCGGGTCGGAGTTTTCGCCCCGCTGTCGAACTACACGTCGGTCTTCTACCGTCTGCACGATCTGTTCAGCGGGCACCGGGAGCGCACCGGCTGCTTCACCGTCATCTCCGCCATGACCTACGGGGTGCGGTCGGACTATCTGCGCGCAGAATCCGCGGCCCACAGCCTGCCTTCGGCCGACCACGGGCTGATCACCTTCACCTGCCGGCTGCGACCGCACTCGCTTCCCTCGGAGCAGCTGCGGGATATCGTCACCGGTATCGATGAGATCTGCCGTTCGGAGAACAGCATCAGGTACGAATCGGTGGATTGAGTACGGAGGCACGGGGACAGGTCTCGTTCACCCGGGTCTCGGCTCAGACCATCCGGAGAAGTACCGGTATCCCGTAGCCGCAGGCTCGGATACCGGGGCCGCCCGACACAAAAACCCCGCTGTCCGTTCGGGCAGCGGGGTTTTTCGTTCTTGTGCCGGTAGGTGGCGCCTGAACTCAGTGCTTCTCGGGGCCCAGGTAGTACTCGAAGACCAGGCCACCGGCGGCTACGAGGATCAGGATCACACCGAGGACGAACAGCCAGGGCTCGAAGAAGGCGAAGCCCACGGCGGTGACCGAGGCGGCGCCGGCGAGCAGGATCGGCCAGGGGCTACCGGGTGAGAAGAACCCGAGGTCGCCCGCGCCGTCCACGATTTCCGCGTCCTCGTAGTCCTCGGGACGCAGGTCGAGACGGCGCGCCACGAAACGGAAGTAGGTGCCGATGATCAGCGACAGCCCGGCGGTCAGGACGATCGCCGTGGTGCCGGCCCATTCGATACCGGTGCGCGATTGCGCAGTGAAGAAGCCGTAGATGACGCCCACGATGATGAAGAACACCGTGAGCAGTTCGAACAGCCGTGCTTCGATCCTCATCGGAGATCAGTCCTCACTTGCTCTCGGTGGTATCGGTTTTGACCGTGCGATCGGTGTTGAACGGCTGGGTGGAGGTGGCCACCGGCGATTCACCGATGGAGTCCAGGGCCGCAGCGTTGGTCATACCTGATTCCCGGGCCTTGATGTAGCTCTCGAACTTCTCCGGA
Source organism: Nocardia speluncae NBRC 108251 (assembly GCF_001613245.1). Lineage (GTDB taxonomy): Bacteria > Actinomycetota > Actinomycetes > Mycobacteriales > Mycobacteriaceae > Nocardia > Nocardia speluncae. Next base: position 21,258 of record NZ_BDBZ01000005.1, read on the forward strand.
GTCACCGCCCGGACCTCGAAGTTCATCATCGAGTGGAAGGTGCCGCACATCTCCGCGCAACGGCCCACGAATGCGCCTTCACGATCGATCTCACTGATCTGGAAGACGTTGTCGGAGTTGTTCTCCTTCGGGTTCGGCATCACGTCCCGTTTGAACAGGAACTCCGGAACCCAGAACGCGTGGATGACGTCGGCGGCGGCGAGCTGGAACTCGATCACCTTGCCGGTGGGCAGCACCAGGATGGGTACCTCGGTGCTGGTACCGACCGTTTCGATCTTGTTGTAGTGCAGGAACGACAGGATGTCGTTCTCCGGACGGCCGTGCACGGGGCCGGGCTGCTCGCGACCGTGCTCGTTCGTCTGCTCGGCGTATCCCTGCAACTGCTCCTGGTTGGCATCCTCACGCACGGTGTCGACACCGTTGTAGGTGAAGCCGTTCTTCAGATCGACGTCGCGGTAACCGAACTTCCAGTTCCACTGGAAGGCGGTCACGTCGACGACCACATCGGGATTGTCGACCTTCTCGTGCACGTAGTTCTGCACGACCACGGTGAAGTAGAACAGCACCGCGATGATGACGAAGGGGATCGCCGTATAGCTCAGTTCGAGCGGCACGTTGTAACCGGTCTGCCGCGGGAACTCCGGCGAGTCCTTCTTCTTGCGGTGGAAGATGACGGTCCAGAAGGTCAGACCCCAGACCAGCACACCCATGATCAGGGCGGCCACGACCGACCACGTCCACAGTTCCCGCATCCGGTGCGCCTGCGGGGTGACACCCGAGGGCCAGCCGAACCGCAACCACACATTGTCGATCGAGCAGCCGGAGACGAGCATCGCGGTGATCCCGAGGGATACCGCCAGTCCGGCCCGCCGCAGGACACTTCCCCGCCGCCGGGCAGGCCGTGCCCCGATCTCGTCGCTCGCCTTGTGCGCCACGCTCACGCCTTCCTGGTCGCCACACATTCCGACATCGCATCACCGGTGGCGGGACGCCTCCGGCGATACAGACAAACAGCTCATCGGGCTTCCCGGGCAGCGCCGCGTACCACGCGGGACCACCCGGCACAGTCCGAGTACTACGCAGCGTAGACCAAACACGCGCCCGGTACGCCGTCGGGTCGGCTTCGACACTCCGCGCGACAGCGTAGCCGCAGAACGGAGGTGTATCGCACGGGAAATCCGGGCGTGCGGCATACTCGGACACTAGCTTTCGCCCGCCGCGCCCGCATCCCTCGGCGCGGACCCCCGACCAGAGGAAACGAGGTTAGCGCCGCAGTGTGTGGACTGCTCGGATTTCTGACGTCCGATACCGCAGCGCCGAAAACAGTGGAACGGGTGTACGACGCCCTGCACTGTGTGCGGCACCGGGGGCCGGATGAGCGCGGCACCTGGCACGACGACCAGTTGATCTTCGGCTTCAACCGGCTCTCGATCATCGATATCGAACATTCGCATCAGCCGCTGCGCTGGGGGCCGGCCGACGACCCCGAGCGCTACGCGCTCACCTTCAACGGCGAGATCTACAACTATCTGGAGCTGCGCGAGGAACTGGCCCGCGAACACGCGGCCGAGTTCGGCGAGCAGCCCATGTTCGCCACCGAGGGCGACAGCGAAGCCATCGTGGCGGCATTCCACTACTGGGGCCCTGACGCGGTGCGCCGGTTACGGGGGATGTTCGCCTTCGCGATCTGGGATACGCGCAGCCGGGAACTGTTCCTCGCCCGCGACCCTTTCGGTATCAAACCGCTGTTCCTGGCCACCGGGCCCGGTGGTACAGCGTTCGGCAGCGAGAAGAAGAGCCTGCTGGAACTGCTCCCCGACCTCGGGCTCGACGAATCGCTCGACCATCGCGCACTCGAGCACTACACCGTGCTGCAGTACGTTCCGGAACCGGAAACACTGCACGCCGGCATCCGGCGGCTGGAATCGGGTAGTTACGCGGTCGTGCGGCCGGGTGAGCGTCCGGTGACGACCCGCTACTTCGTTCCGACGTTCGGGGTGCGCCCGTTCGCGGCGGGCAGCGAGGCCGCCCGGTACTCCGAGATCGCGGCAGCGCTCGAAGATTCGGTCGCCAAGCATATGCGCGCCGATGTCACCGTAGGTTCGTTCCTGTCCGGCGGTATCGACTCCACCGCCATCGCAGCGCTGGCGATGCGGCACAACCCGAATCTGATCACCTTTACCACCGGTTTCGAACGCGAGGGCTATTCCGAGGTCGATGTGGCCGCCGAGAGCGCCGCCGCGATCGGGGCCCGGCATATCGTCAAGGTGGTCTCCCCCGCCGAGTTCGCGGCCGCGATCCCGGAGATCGTCTGGTACCTCGACGATCCGGTGGCCGATCCGGCGCTGGTACCGCTGTATTTCGTGGCCAAGGAGGCCCGTAAGCACGTCAAGGTGGTGCTGTCCGGCGAAGGCGCCGACGAACTGTTCGGCGGTTACACCATCTACCGGGAGCCGCTGTCGCTGGCCCCGTTCGACAAGCTGCCGGGCGGACTGCGCCGGCTGGCCGGCAAAGTTTCCGATCTGATCCCGGAAGGTACGCGCGGCAAGAGCCTGCTGCATCGCGGGTCGCTCCCCCTGGAACAGCGCTATTACGGCAACGCCCGTAGTTTCAGCGACGCCCAGCTGCGGTCCGTACTGCGGGAATTCCGTCCGGAATGGACCCATCAGGATGTCACCGCCCCGATCTACGACCGGTCGGCGGGCTGGGATCCGGTGACGCGGATGCAACATCTCGACCTGTTCACCTGGTTGCGGGGCGACATCCTGGTCAAGGCCGACAAGGTGACCATGGCCAATTCGCTGGAACTGCGGGTGCCGTTCCTGGACACCGAAGTGTTCCGGGTGGCCGAACAGATCCCGCTGGAGCAGAAGATCACCAAGGAGACCACGAAGTACGCGCTGCGGCAGGCGCTCGAGGGCATCGTCCCCGGACATGTGCTGCACCGCGCGAAACTCGGGTTCCCGGTCCCGCTGCGGCATTGGCTGCGCGGTACCGAACTCTACGACTGGGCCCGGCAACAGATCACCGAATCGCAGACCGACCACCTGCTGGACAAGGCCGCCGTCATGGCGATGCTCGACGCGCACCGCGCCGGGGACGGCGATCACAGCCGCCGGTTGTGGACGCTGCTGGTGTTCATGATCTGGCACGGGATCTTCGTCGAGGACCGCATCAAGCCGGAGATCGCCGAACCCATCTACCCGGTGCAGGTCTGAGGGACACCTCCGGCAAACACCAGGGGCCCGGCCCCGAGACCGCGAGGGCTCCGCTCGGTGTGAACGAGCGGAGCCCTCGCGGTACTGCGTCGAAGTAGTGGTCGGCGGCCCGCATCCGAGCCGACCGGGCCTCGGTGGGCAGACGCGGCGTGCGGTACAGCTCAGCGCAGCAGCGGTTCGAGTTCTGCGGCAGCCTCTGCGCCGTAGGCCTCGCCGAGCCGTTTCAGGGCGGCGTCGGCGTCCAGCGTCCATTCCTGGGTGCCGACGGTCTCCAGCACCAGCACCGCGATCAGCGAACCGAGCTGGGCCGAGCGCTGCAGGCTGAGGCCGGCGGTGTGACCGGTGAGGAACCCCGCGCGGAAGGCATCACCGACGCCGGTCGGATCGACCTTGGCGGTCTCCGGTACCGCCTCGACCCGCACCTCGGTGCCGTCGGTATCGACCACCAGCACGCCGTCCTTACCGAGAGTGGTGACCCGCACTCCGACCCGGGCGGAGATCTCCTCCTCGGTGAGGCCGGTCTTCTGCTTGAGCAGGCCCCACTCGTATTCGTTGGTGAACAGGTAGGTGCAGCCCTCGATGAGTTGCACCGCCTGGTCGCCGTCGAGGCGGGCCAGCTGCTGGGAGGGGTCTGCGGCGAACGGGACGTGGAGTTCGCGGCACTCGGCGGTATTCCGCAGCATGGCCTCGGGATCGTTCGCGCCGATCAGCACCAGCTCGAGGGTGCGCTGCTCGGCGAGGGCGATCAGCGAGATATCGCTGGCCTCACTCATCGCCCCGGGGTAGAAGGAGGCGATCTGGGCCATATCCTCGTCGGTGGTGCAGACGAAGCGCGCGGTATGCGCGGTCTCGGAGACCCGGACCGCCGAACAGTCGACACCGCTGCCCTCCAGCCAGGTGCGGTACTCGTCGAAATCGCGGCCCACCGCGCCGATCAGCAGCGGTGCACGGCCGAGTAGACCCATGGCGTAGGCAATATTGCCGCCTACTCCGCCACGCCGGACGACCAGATCGTCGACGAGGAAACTCAGCGAGACATGCTCGAGCTGATCGGGCAGCAGTGCGTCGGCGAAGCGACCGGGGAAACGCATGAGATGGTCGGTCGCGACGGACGCGGATACAGCTATGGACACGTAGGTGGGCCCCTTCGGAATCAGCGCGAACAGAAAGTTAACGGGGCCTTGCCCCCGCCGAATTACCGTATCAATTGGATGGGCCTACGACTACGTGTCGTAAACGGTACTTACCCGCGCTCTCCGGAGACCCGGGCATAGGAAGGGCTCCGACCCGCCTGTGCGGGCCGAAACCCGTGCCGCCGAAGCGGCGCACACTCAGTTGAAGGAATCGCCGCAGGCGCAGGAACCGGTGGCGTTCGGGTTCTCGATGACAAAACCCTGCTTCTCGATCGTATCGACGAAATCGATCGAAGCACCGGGCACGTAGGGGGCGCTCATCCGGTCGACGGTGAGAGTGACGCCACCGAAATCGGCGGTCAGATCGCCGTCCAGGGTGCGATCGTCGAAGAAGAGCTGGTAGCGCAGCCCGGCACAGCCGCCCGGCTGCACCGCGATCCGCAGCGCGAGATCGTCGCGGCCCTCTTGATCGAGCAGCGCCTTGGCCTTACCCGCGGCTGCCTCGCTCAGCGTCACGCCGTGGGTTTCGGTGGCGGTCTCGTTCTGCACAGTCATGAACTCTCCTATGGACAGCGTGGTCGGTCCGTGAACAGCGCACGGTTCAGGGGTCAACACCCTCGGACGGGCTGCTATTCCCATCTTGCCATCTCAGGTCCCGCCCGGCACAGCACCCGGGCCCATCCGGAATCCGTATCCGGACCTTCCGCACGTGAGGACCGCCACGACCGAGCCGGGCGGTGACTGTTCCCACGCGGCAACCGCCCGGCTTCCAGGCCGGTCAGCGGACCGATTAGCCTGGTTACCGTGAAGTTGTTCCGACGCGGTGAGCCCAGCGGTACCGACGTGCCCGCCGACAGCTCGCGGGCCGCGACCGTCACCGAGGCCGACGCGGGCCCGGCGAAAGCAGCCCCCACCGCGGGTAAGGGCCGGCCTACACCGAGCCGGCGCGAGGCCGAGGGCCGACGGCGGGGCCCCGTCGCGCCACCACCGATGACCACGAAGGAAGCCCGCGCCCGGCGCAAGGAGACCCGCGGCACCAAAGCGGACCGCAAGGCCGCCGCCGCAGATCGCAAAGCCGCCGCGCAGGATCGCCGCGCCCGGATGCTCGCCGGCGAGGACAAATACCTGCTGCCGCGCGACCAGGGGGAGCTCCGCGCTTACGTGCGCGATATCGTCGACGCCCGCCGCAATCTGGTCGGGTTGTTCATGCCGATGGCACTGCTGCTGATCCTGTCCATGTTCGCCGCCCCGGCATGGCAGTCCATCGTCACTCTGGCGATGCTCGTGATGATGGCGTTCATGATCGCCGAGGGATTCCTGCTCGGCCGGATCGTGAACCGGCGGGTCCGGGAACGTTTCCCCAAGAGCACCGATACCGGTTACCGGCTGGGCTGGTACGCGTTCGTGCGCGCCTCACAGATGCGGAAGATGCGCGCACCGAAACCACGTGTCGGTCCCGGCGACGCGATCTGACCGGCCGGTGGCGCCACCCACCCCCGCGGCCCGTCCGGCCGGTGGCGGGTTGCGCACGCTGATGCCCGGTGGGCTGCGGGTACGCGCGAAATACGCCCGGTAACCCACAAATCAGCGGCACGCGGCCGGTCGGCTGTCCGGTTTCCGGAATGTCGCGCAGTGCGCTCGGCGGTGCTGGTTGCTCCCGAGGCGCCACACCGACCACTGCGGCCGCCCGCTGTGTCACAGGACCGTGCTTCGATATGCGTCGTGGAGGACATGCCGCGTGCCGATATCTGGGCTGCGATACACCGGGAACGGGCCGCATTGGCCGACGAACTCGCCGAGCTGACACCGGATCAGTGGGCCACCCGTTCATTGTGCGGGCAGTGGACGGTCGAGGAAGTCGTCGCACATCTGACCGCCGCGGCGAGCACCGGCCGGTGGCGGTGGATCCGCAGTATGGCAGGCGCACGTTTCGATGCCGACCTGCACAATCAGCGACGGATGCTGGAGTATCGCGGGGCCGGTCCCGACGAGACGCTGGCCCGCTTCCGGGCAGTGGTCACGAATACAACCGCTCCGTCCGGCCACACCCCCGCATGGCTCGGCGAGGTCGTGGTGCACGGCCAGGACATCCGCCGGCCGCTCGGGCTGTTCGCGACTCCGGAGCTCACCGCGGTCACCGAGGTCGCCCGGTTCTTCGCGGAACGCGATTTCACCGTGGCAGGCCGCACGGTCCGCGCGGGTTTCCACCTCGTCGCCACCGACGGACCGTTCGATATCGGCACGGGCCCGGAGGTCCGCGGCAGCACGCTGGCGCTGGTCATGACGATGGCCGGCCGCACCGATTACTGTGACGACCTGACCGGGCCGGGTGTGCCCGCGTTGCGATCCCGGAGCGCGGGCTGACACCGCCGCCCGGTCCCACGGCAGGTGCAGGACTCCCGGCCGGCACCCGCGCACGCAGGGGCCGCCGCGGACACGATGTGCGGCCCCCTGCGGGACCGGCCCGAACCCGGCCGGAAGGCCCCCGCGCCGGCCGTAGGTACCACCGCCGAGGCCGATCTTGTCGCGCATCGGCACGTGACCGCCGACCGAGTACGGCACCACACCGTCGAGCGCGGACTCTGCGGCTGTGGGCAGGGGCCGTCCGGTCGCACCGGTGCCGGAACGCCGGACGCTCGCTGACAGCCGGGTGCCTCGCGCGGTTTCCGGGGCGGGCGGGCAATATTGTCGGGAGACCGGCCGCCGCGGCCGGGGCCCGGCCACCGGTCCCCGGTGCGGTGAGCCCGGTGTGACAGCTACCCGACCGGAAGGCTCCACCAGTGTCAGAGGGATTCGCACCCGTTGCTCCGCCGGATGCCGGCGCCCGCGCGGCGGCCGAGCAGCGGCAGGCGTCGCTGACCAAACCGCCGGGGTCGCTGGGGCGGCTGGAGGAGCTGGGCAACTGGGTCGCTGCCTGCCAAGGGGTGTGCCCGCCGCGGCAGTTCGAGCGGGCCCGGGTGGTGGTGTTCGCGGGTGACCACGGTGTTGCCGCGCACGGTGTTTCGGCGTTTCCGAGCGAGGTCACCGCGCAGATGGTGGCCAATTTCCAGGCCGGTGGGGCGGCGGTCAACGCGCTGGCCCGAGTGGCCGATGCCGGCGTGCGGGTGGTGGATATCGCGGTCGCCGCCGATACCGACCCGACGCTGAGCGCGCACAAGATCCGCTGGTCCAGCGGCGCCATCGACCGGGCGGATGCGCTGACCACAGCGGAAGTCGCGTCCGCACTCGCCGCGGGCCGGGCCATCGCGGACGAGGAGATCGATGCGGGCGCCGATCTACTCGTCGCCGGCGATATGGGGATCGGCAACACCACACCGGCGACCGTCCTGATCGCGACCCTCACCGGCACCGAACCGGTCAAAGCGGTCGGCCGCGGTACCGGCGTCGACGATCACGGCTGGATGCGCAAGGTGGCGGCTGTCCGGGACGCCATGTGGCGGGCAAGGCCCGCGGCTCGTGACGGGGTCGAATTGCTGCGAGTGGCCGGCGGCGCCGATATCGCGGCGATGACCGGGTTCCTTGCGCAGGCGGCGGCCCGGCGCACGCCGGTCCTGCTGGACGGGGTGATCGTCACGGCTGCTGCCCTGGTGGCCGAGGATCTGGCGGCGGGTGCCTCGGCCTGGTGGGTGGCCGCGCACCGTTCCACCGAACCCGCGCACACTGCCGCGCTGACCAAGCTGAAGCTGGACCCGGTCCTGGGCCTCGATATGCGGCTCGGGGAGGGGTCCGGCGCGCTGACGGCGCTGCCCGTGCTGCGTTCGGCCGTGGCGGTGCTCGCCGAGATGGCGACCTTCGCCGACGCCGGGGTGAGCACGGCCGCCGCTCCCACCGGCGCAGCCGGGACGTCCACCATCGATATGCGGAAGTGACGGCACCCGTCACGGAGAACGCGTTGTGCTGACTCTCCGGCTCACTTTCTCCTGGCTCACCGTGCTACCCGTCCGCGGCCCGGACGAGGTCGACCGCCGCGCGGCCGCCCGCGCGATCGCGCTGGCACCGGTCGCCGGTGTTGTGCTCGGGCTCGCGGCAGCGGCGGTGCTGTGGCTACTGGAACCAGCGGGTACCGCGGCCGGATTCGCCGCGGTCGCGGTACTGGCGCTGCTGACCCGGGGAATGCATCTCGACGGACTGGCCGACACTTTCGACGGCCTCGGTGTGTACGGTCCGCCGGAACGCGCACGCGAGGTCATGAAAAGCGGCGGAGCCGGGCCGTTCGGGGTGGCCGCCATCGTCCTGACCGCCGGTATCCAGGCCGGTGCGTTCACAATCCTCGCCGGTGCCGGGAACTGGTACGCGGCGGTCCTGGCGGTAACGCTGGGCCGGGTGGCGGTCGTGGCCGCGTGCCGCCGCGGTATCGAACCCGCGCCCGATACCCGGTTCGGCGCGCTGGTCGCGGGAACACAGTCGCCGGTCACAGTCACAGCGTGGACAGTGGTGGCCGCCGCGGCAGCCGTGTTCGCGGTGCCCGGACTCGCCTGGTCCGGGCCGCTGGTCGCAGTACTGGCCCTGATGGCATCTGTCCGGCTGGTCGACCACGGTATCCGCCGCCTCGGCGGCCTCTCGGGCGACCTGCTCGGTACCGCAGTGGAACTCGCGACGACGCTGGCCGCACTGGGGTTCGCGGCCGCGAACGCTGCCTGACTTCCTGCCCCGGGCATTTCGCGATCGGCACAACGTGCGTTGTCGCCGCCTCAGCCGTGGGAATCCGGCCGGTCCGGTGGCGGGTGTCCACTCCGTACGCTCTCGGCAGAGAAGCGCGGCACGATAAGGAGTCAACAATGTCGTCGCACCCCGCTGTCCTCGTCGATAACGGCGGCTCCGGCACGCGATTCGCGCTGGCGACCGGCGGCGAACTCGACCTCGAGCCGCCGGTGCAATTGAGTGACTACCAGCATCTCGTCCGCGCAATACGAGATCGCTGCCGTCGGCCGACGGTGGTCGGGATTTCGATGGCCGGCATCGTCGACAGCGAAAAAGGCTACGTGCGGCTCTGCCGCCACTGGCCTTGGGCGGAAGGCGATCTCCGCCGCAGACTACAGAACGACCTCAACTGCCCGGTCGTCATCATGAACGACGGAGAGGCGCACGGTTACGCGATGCTCCGGACGCCGGCAGTGGAATTCGGGGCCGTTTCGATCTCTTTGGGTACGTCGGTCGGCGTCGGAATCATCGACGCCGACCGGCACGTCGTCCGCCCGCTCACCGGGGAGAACTGGGAACTCGGGCACTGGCCGCTGCATACGCAGGCATCGAATCGCAGCGTGTGGTGGGCACTCGGCAGTCCTGGTCTGGCCGAGTTGGAGACCCGCCGGGGTGATCGAGCCGGCAAGAAGCACTTCGGTTATCGACTCGGCGCGTTCATCACACAGTTGACAGGTGTGTTCCAGATGCGGTCGGTCGTTCTGTCGGGTGGCCTGGCACAGTCGTGCTGGCCGTACATGCGGCCGGCACTACTTGCCGAACTATCGAACCTCCCGAGCGACTTCGGTCGACCGGAGATCATCCTCTCGCCGCACGCGGAGGCCGCACTCGTCGGACTCGCACACGCGCTCGGCGTAGTGCTGGAACCCGCCCCGTCCACCGAAGCTCATCTGCTTGCGACGGGAGTGCCCGACTGACGTCTTCCGGGGTGGCTCAGACACGTGGTGCGCCACAATGCGGACCCAGTCTGATGTCACCCGCCTCAATATTGCGAACGCAGCGTCTCACCGCCACGTCACTGCCCATAAGGTGGAAGGTATGTCAGCCGAGCGCCTCTACTTCCGTCAACTGCTCGCAGGCCGGGATTTCGCCGTGGGCGACCCGATCGCCACGCAGATGCGTAATTTCGCCTATCTGATCGGCGACCGGGACACCGGTGAATGCGTCGTCGTGGACCCGGCCTACGCCGCGGGCGATCTGGCCGGTATCGCCGAGAACGACGGACTGAAACTGTCCGGTGTACTGGTCACCCACCACCATCCCGACCATATCGGCGGCTCGATGATGGGTTTCACGCTGCGCGGCGTGAAGGAACTACTCGAAGAAGCCACCGTCCCGGTTCATGTGAACGACGAGGAGAAATCCTGGGTCGCGAATGTCACCGGGATCGCGCCCAGCGAACTGACCGGGCACGGGCACGGCGACAAACTGAGTGTCGGTGTCTTCGATATCGAATTCCTGCACACCCCGGGGCATACTCCCGGTAGCCAGTGCTTCCTCGTGGACGACAAACTCATCGCCGGGGACACGCTGTTCATCGACGGCTGCGGTCGCACCGATTTCCCGGGCGGGGATTCCGCGGCCATGTTCGCCAGCCTGCGGTCGCTGGCGGATATGCCGATCAACCCGGAGGTGTACCCGGGGCACTGGTATTCCGCCGACCCGCACGCGTCGCTGGACTCGATCCGCGACAACAACTATGTGCTGCGCCCGCGATCACTGGCCGAATGGCACGCCCTCATGCCGGGCTGATCCGCGTCCGGGTGCCGGACGCCGATCCGGTACCCGGTGACAACGGGATGTATCGGGGGGTCAGAGCACCCGCATCCACTGGTGCACATCGGCGAAGGTGCCGCGCTGGATTCCGGTCAGAGTGTCGCGCAGCGCCATGGTCACCTCACCGGGTTCGCCACCGCCGATCGCGAATTCGCCGTCCGGCCCGCATACCGAGCCGACCGGCGTGATCACGGCCGCGGTACCGCACGCGAACACCTCCGTGATTTCACCGGATTCCGCGCCCGCACGCCAATCCTCCACCGAAATCTTGCGTTCCGTGACCGGATAGCCGGAATCGGCGGCCAGGGTGAGCAGCGAATCGCGGGTGATTCCCGGCAGTAGCGACCCGGACAGTTCGGGGGTCACCAGGCGGGCATCGGCACCGGAGCCGTACACGAAGAACAGGTTGTTGGTCCCCATCTCCTCGACGTAGCGGCGTTCGACGGCATCCAGCCACACCACCTGATCGCAGCCCTTGGCCGTGGCCTCGGCCTGGGCCAGCAGCGAGGCCGCGTAGTTACCGGCGACCTTCGCCTCGCCGGTACCGCCGGGTGCGGCGCGCACGTATTCGGTGGACAGCCACACCCGCACCGGTTTCACACCACGCGGGAAGTAGGCCCCGGCCGGCGAACCGAGTAGCAGGTACTTGTAGGAGGAGGCCGGTTTCACGCCCAGACCCGATTCGGTGGCGAACATGAACGGCCGCAGATACAGCGACTCTTCGCCGCCGGCGGCGGGGACCCAGGCCGAATCGACCTCGAGCAGCTGGCGCACCGATTCGATGAACAGTTCCTCGGGTAGTTCGGCCATCGCCATCCGCCGCGCGGAACGGCGGAACCGGGCCGCGTTCGCGTCGATCCGGAAACACGCGACCTGCCCGTCCGGCTGCCGGTAGGCCTTGAGCCCTTCGAAGATGGCCTGCCCGTAGTGGAAGACCATGGTCGCCGGGTCGAGAGTCAGCGACGCGTACGGTTCGACGATCGCGTTGGTCCAGCCGTCGGCCTCGGTGTAGTCGATGGTGACCATATGGTCGGTGAAGAATCGGCCGAATCCGGGTGCCGCCAGAATCTCCTGTACCCGCTGCGCCGGGGTGGGCGCAGGATGAGGGATACGGGCGAACTGTGCAGCAGCGGTCATGACCAGCAGTCTATGTCCTGGGGTCCCGCAGAATACGCGGTGGTCGGTTGTCCGGCACCTCGAGAGCTGTTTCGCCGCGCGACACGGCTCGGATCAGCTGGTGCGCGGTTTCACGAACGGCGGCCGTACCACGGTGCAGCGCAGCGCCCGCCCGCGCACATCCACCTCGACCTCGCTACCCGGCGTGATCGCCGGGTCGAGCAGGGCCAGGGCGATCCCGATCTGCTTGGTCGGTGAGAAGGTTCCCGAGGTGGTCACCCCGGCCTCGCGGCCGTCGTGGCGCACCGTCTGGTTCTCCCGCGGGATCCCGCGGTCGAGCGCTTCGAGCCCGAGCAGGATCCGCCGCGCGCCGGCCGCTCGTTCGGCCTCCAGCGCCGCCTTGCCCCAGAAATCCGGCTTCGCCCAGCCGACCGCCCAGGACGCCCGGGCCTGGACGGGCGTGATCTCGGTGGAGAGCTCGTGCCCGTGCAGCGGATACCCCATCTCGGTACGCAACGTATCGCGTGCGCCGAGCCCGGCCACAGCGCCGCCGGCGGCCCGCACCTGTTCGACCAGGGCCCGGAACAGTTCCTCGGCGCCGGCCCAGCGCGGCAGCAGTTCGTACCCGTGTTCACCGGTGTAGCCGGTCCGGCAGACCCGGACGGGCTGTCCGTTCCAGTCGGCATCGGTGAACGCCATGAACGACAGGTCCGTGGGGAGTCCCAGCGCGTCGAGGACCTGCGTCGACTGCGGTCCCTGCACCGCGAGCACCGCGTAGTCGCGGTGCTCGTCGGTCACGGTGATCGCCGGTGGCGCGGCGGCCGCCAGCAGTTCCACCACCGTGGCCGTGTTCGCGGCGTTCGGTACCAGGAAGATCTCGTCGTCGCGGACGAAGTAGGCGATCAGATCGTCGACCACTCCCCCGTCGGTGGCGCAGCACAGGGTGTACTGGGCTCTACCCGGGCCGATCCGGCCCAGATCGTTGGTCAGCGCCGAGTTCACGAACTCCGCCGCCCCCGCCCCGCGTACCGTCGCCTTGCCGAGATGGCTCACATCGAACAGTCCCACCGATTCCCGGACCGCGGTGTGCTCGGCCACGGTGCCCGCGTAGGAGACCGGCATCTCCCAGCCGCCAAACGGCGCGAATTTCGCCCCGAGTTCGACGTGAACTCCATGGAGAGGTCCCTGTTTCAGCTCGGCGTCACTCACCCGGCGAGCTTATCCCGGCCCCGGGCGAACCCGGCGGGCCCCGCGCCCGAGTCCCGGTTTTCCCGGTAGCGGTCCCCGTCGACCGGTTCGGGGCCGGGCGCTCGGGGCCGGTGCCGTGGTCTCGACGACCGTTTCGGGCCGGGTTCCCGGGGCGCTCAGGCCTCGAACCACATCGGAATCAGAGTCGGGCCGTCTTCCGGCAAGGTGTGGGTCTCGCCGATGCGCACGAACCCCTCCCGCGCATACAGGCGCGACGACCGCTCGGTACTGGCCTCCAGATAGGCCGGCATCCCCGCTGCGGCCAGCGCACGCGTTCGGTGGCGGAGGATCGCCGCGCCGGCGCCCCGCCCCCGGAACTGCGCAACGGTGACGATCAACTCCAGATAGCGGTGCGGAAACCGCCGCGGATGTTCCCTGGCCAGCAGCTCGGTGACATAGGCGGAACGCTGCAGCGGGCGCACATCCGGCGCCCGCTCGGCATATTCACGGGCGGTAGCGGCATCGGCGATCAAGCGGTCGACCGAATCGACGGCCTGCCAGACCGAGGCCGCCCAGATCTCGCCCCCGGCACCCGCCACCCAGATCTCGTCGCCGTCGAGCCCGCGTTCGACGATCTCCGGCAGGTAGATATCGAGGAACTGGTCCATCGGGTGATCGCGCATGATCCACTCCGTCACCGCCTCATCCGGAGTCGCCTCCCGGAGCGCGGCCATCAACGCGTCGAAGTCGTTCTTTTCCGCACGCCACACAGCCAGTTCCGTACCCACGCCGCCTCCTTGTGAATGGTGTTCCTGTAGGCGAACTTATGCGTCTCACCACAGCACAACCACTATTTCGTCACGGTATTTCGTGTGTTGAAATCGAGTCCGTGACCCACTGTGCACGCTGCGGCGCGGAACTACGGCAACCGGCCCGGGGACGGCGCCGGCGGTATTGCACCCGGTCCTGCCAGGCACGCGCCTACCGCGCCCGGCAGACCGCGGCACCCGCGCGCGAACGTCCGGCGCCGCCGCGCCGCCTGTCGGCGATCGCGATCACCCGGGCGGCCGTAGAACTCGCCGACCATTCCGGTCTCGACGGCCTCACTATGCGCCGGTTGGCCGGGGAACTCGGGGTGACGACCGCGGCGCTCTACCGGTATTTCGACGATCGCGAACAGTTGCTCGCCACAATGGTCGATCTGGTTGTCGGCACACCCCCGCCACCGCCCCGCGAGTTGTCCGGGTGGCGCGCGCGCCTGCGTTACGAGGCGCACCGGGAATGGCAGCTCTACCGGCGCCACCCGTGGGTGCTGCCGGTGCTGTCGCGCCTACAGCCACCGCTCGGGCCCGGCCTGCTGGACACTCTGGAACGCACCCTGTCGGCCTTCGACGAAGTGGACCTGCCGCCCGCCGAACTGATGTCGGCCTATCTGAGTTATTCGGCACTGGTACAGGGCTTGGCCCTGCTGTGGACGTCGGAACGAATCGACCGGTTCGGCGGGCCGGGCGATACCGAGCCGGTTCCGACCGGCCTGGCCGACCTCATCGACGCGACGGCCAGGCCCACCCTGTATCGCGTATTCGATCCGCTGGCGGTGCCGCCGCCGGAACTCGACTTCGACGCGCTGCTGTCCTACGGCGTGGACATACTCCTCGACGGTGTCGCGGTACGGCAGCGGACCGCCACCGAATAGCCTGAAAGCCATGACAGCTGTCGCAGATCGTCCGCTCGGACCGGAATTGGCACGTACCCAGACCATCGAGCCCGGCACCGATGTCCTCGTCGTCGGTGTGGCCACCACCGACGACGGGCCCGCCCTGGTGCCCGAGGACCTCTTCGGCGATGTACTCGATGCCGACCTGCGCGCCCGGCTGCTCGACCAGGTGACCGCGGTCGGCGGTACCGGTAAGGCCGAACAGCTGATCCGGGTGCCCGCACCGGCCGGGCTGGACAACGTCACCAGCGTGCTGGCCGTAGGACTCGGCAGCGCCGAAGACCTCGACGCCGAGCAGATCCGCCGCAGCGCGGGTGTCGCGGCCCGCTCGCTGACCGGGGTCACACGGGCCGTCACCACCCTGTCCGGTCTCGATATCGGCGCGGCCGTGGAAGGTTTCTATCTCGGCGCTTACTCCTTCACCCCGTTCCGGTCCGCGAAATCCGCGCCGAAACCGGAGGCCGCAGCGCTCGCCCGCATGGAACTCCTCGTCCCCGAACCGGATTTCGGCGGTGACGCACTGCTGCACGCACAGCTGACAGCCGAGGCCGTCGCCACCGCGCGCGATTTCGTGAACACCCCGCCGAGCCACCTCTACCCGGCCGAGTTCGCGCGCCGCACCGAACTGCTCGCCGAGGGCGCCGGGCTCGAGGTCGAAGTACTCGACGAGCAGGCGCTGGAAGCCGGCGGTTACGGCGGCGTGGTGGGCGTCGGTAAGGGGTCCTCCCGGCCGCCGCGACTGGTACGGCTCACCTACCGGGGCGGCGACAAGAAGGTCGCGCTGGTGGGCAAGGGCATCACCTTCGACACCGGCGGTATCTCCATCAAACCGGCCGCGAACATGGAGAACATGACCTCGGATATGGCCGGGGCGGCGGCGGTCGTGGCAACGACCCTGCTGGCGGCGCGGCTCGGCCTGCCGATCACCGTCATCGCGACCGTGCCGATGGCCGAGAACATGCCCTCGGACACCGCACAGCGGCCCGGCGATGTGCTCACCCAGTACGGCGGCACCACGATCGAGGTCACCAACACCGACGCCGAGGGCCGGCTCATCCTGGCCGACGCCATGGTCCGCGCCGGCGAGGACGATCCGCAGTACCTGATCGACGTTGCCACACTCACCGGCGCGCAGATGGTCGCATTGGGCACCCGGACTCCGGGTGTCATGGGCACCGACGATTTCCGCGACCGCGTCGCCCGCATCTCCCGTGCGGTCGGCGAACACGGCTGGCCGATGCCGCTGCCCAAGGAACTGCGCGCCGACCTCGACTCCAAGGTCGCCGATATGGTGAATGCGACTTCGCACCGCTGGGGCGGAATGCTGGTGGCCGCCACCTACCTGAAGGAATTCGTGCCGGAGGGCGTCCAGTGGGCGCATATCGATATCGCGGGTCCGTCGTACAACACCGGCGGGCCGTTCGGCTATATCGGCAAGGGCGGTACGGGCGTCCCGGTCCGCACGCTCATCGCGGTCCTCGAGGACATCGCCGCCGAATAGGTCACCTGTCGCCGGCAGGTGACGAAACCGGGTCCGGCACCGTCCTCGAGCGGTGCCGGACCCATCGCAGCAGCACCATCCGGCCGGACCGGCGCCGTGCGGCCCGGATCACCGGGTGCGCTCGCGGCAGCCGGTCAGTCCTCGCCGAGTTCGCGTTCGATCGCATGTTTGCGTTCGATCCGGCGGCGGGCATCGTAGTCGCGCATCCGTTGCGGATAGCCGGTCTTACCGACGTCGTACACCGGGATACGCAGATCGCGGGCGAGTCGCCGGGCGCCACGTTCGCCGACGATCCGCCGGGTCCACTCCCCATCCGCGGCGACCAGTACCACGGTGACATCGGTCACAGTTGTTTTCGGCTCGACGAATCCCTCCACTCCGGTATGGGTACGCACCCAGTCCGCCAGATACGCGGCCTCGGGCGAGCGACCGCGGGAAACACGGCCACGCCCAGGTGCGACGCGACGGAACCTATCGAGTAAGCCCACCGTGGCCGACCTCCTGCTCGGTACCGAACCCGCCTTACAGGGCGGTGATTCCATGGTGCCGGATAACAGAATGGGATGCCCTCCGGTAACCGCACGCGGCGACGAGTGCAAGGATGGTTCCCGGAACAACAACCACACGGATCTCCGGCGCCGAGCAGAATGAACGTCGGCTGGAAGACTGTCGCGACCCGCGACGGGATCCACCGGAACGAACTGTTGTAGACCCGTCGAGCAGTTAGAGGAGTCAACGGACATGGCCTTCTCCGTCCAGATGCCCGCTCTTGGTGAGAGCGTTACCGAGGGAACGGTGACACGGTGGCTGAAACAGGAAGGAGACACGGTCGAGGTCGACGAGCCGCTGCTCGAGGTCTCCACCGATAAGGTCGACACCGAGATCCCGTCCCCCGCGGCGGGTGTGTTGACGAAAATCGTGGCGCAGGAAGACGACACCGTCGAGGTGGGTGGCGAACTGGGTGTTATCGGTGAGGCCGGCGAATCCGCCGCCCCCGCGCCGGCTCCGGAGCCGGCTGCCGCCGAACCCGAGCCCACCCCCGCACCCGCACCCGCTCAGGAAGCCGCGCCCGCACCGGCTGCACAGCCTGCGGCGGCGTCCGCGTCCGGCTCGGCCTCCGGGACCCCGGTGACGATGCCGGAACTCGGCGAATCGGTTACCGAGGGCACCGTGACCCGGTGGCTCAAGGCGATCGGTGACGAGATCGCGGTAGACGAACCGCTGCTCGAGGTG
Organism: Nocardia speluncae NBRC 108251; assembly: GCF_001613245.1. GTDB lineage: Bacteria > Actinomycetota > Actinomycetes > Mycobacteriales > Mycobacteriaceae > Nocardia > Nocardia speluncae. The sequence goes on from NZ_BDBZ01000005.1 coordinate 38,841, forward strand.
TCCACCGACAAGGTCGACACCGAGATCCCCTCGCCTGTGGCAGGCACGCTGCTCGAGATCACCGCGAACGAAGACGATGTAGTGGAGGTCGGCGGTCAGCTCGGTGTGATCGGCTCCGGCGCACCCGCCGCCAGCTCGGCACCCGAACCCGCTCCTGCACCCGCTCCAGCTCCAGCTCCGGCACCGGCA
>NZ_BDBZ01000006.1 GCF_001613245.1 Nocardia speluncae NBRC 108251
GCTTCGTCCGGTAACGGCGCCACCCCCTACGTGACACCGCTGGTCCGCAAACTGGCCGAGGAGAACGGCGTCGACCTTGCCACCGTCACCGGTTCCGGTGTCGGTGGGCGGATCCGCAAGCAGGATGTGCTCGCCGCCGCCGAAGCCGGGAAGGCGCCCGTCGCCCCGGCCGCGGCCGCGGCTCCGGCCGCCGCACCCGCGGCGAAGGCTCCGGCCGCACCCTCACCCAGCCCCGCGCTGGCAGCGTTGCGCGGCACCACGCAGAAGGCCAACCGGATCCGGCAGATCACCGCGACCAAGACCTTGGAATCGCTGCAGACCACCGCGCAGCTCACCCAGGTGCACGAGGCCGATGTCACCCGGATCGCGACCCTGCGAGCGAAGGCAAAGGCCGAATTCGCCAAGCGCGAGGGCGTGAACCTGACCTTCCTGCCGTTCTTCGCCAAGGCCGTGGTGGAGGCGCTCGGGGCACATCCGAACGTCAACGCCAGCTACGACGCGAACAGCAAAGAGATCACCTACCACGCGTCGGTGCATCTCGGGATCGCCGTGGATACCGAGCAGGGCCTGATCTCGCCGGTGATCCACAACGCCAGCGACCTGTCGCTGGCCGGGCTGGCGCGCGCGATCGCCGATATCGCCAACCGGGCCCGCAACGGCGGCCTGAAACCGGACGAGTTGGCCGGTGGCACCTTCACCATCACCAATATCGGCAGCCAGGGTGCCCTGTTCGACACTCCGATCCTGATGCCGGCGCAGGCGGGAATGCTGGGCACCGGCGCCATCGTCAAGCGGCCCACCGTGGTCACCGACGATTCCGGTAGCGAATTCATCGGCGTTCGCTCGATGTGCTACCTGCCGCTGACCTACGATCACCGTCTGATCGACGGCGCGGACGCCGGAAGGTTCCTCACTACCATCCGGCACCGTCTCGAAGAGGCGGCGTTCGAGGCCGATCTCGGGCTGTAAGGTCACGTAGATGCTGGTTGTGGTGGCCGGTTCGTCCGGGCTGATCGGCACTGCTCTCGTCGCGGCACTGCGCCGTGAAGGAGATCAGGTGCTCCGGTTGGTCCGGCGCCCGGCCGCCGCGCCCGATGAACGCCGTTGGGATCCCGCTCGCGGCGAACTCGATCCGGCCGTTTTCGACGGCGCGGACGCGGTGGTGAACCTGTGCGGCGCCGGGATCGGTGATAAACGCTGGTCCGGTGCGTATAAACAGGAACTCCGCGACAGCCGTATCACCCCCACCGATGTGCTGGCGACAGCCGTCGCGCGGGCCGGGGTAGCGACGCTGGTGAACGCCGGCGGCGTGCATTACTACGGTGATACCGGTGCCCGCGCGGTCGACGAAAGTGGTGCGCCCGGTACCGGTTTCCTGGCCACCCTGTGCGTGGACTGGGAAGCGGCCACCCACGCGGCCGCCGAAGCCGGAGCCCGCACCGTACTGTTGCGTAGCGGGGTCGTACTCGCAGGCACCGGCGGAATGCTGCCGCAACTGAAGCCCTTGTTCCTGGCCGGCCTGGGCGGCCGGCTCGGCAGCGGCCGGCAGTATCAGCCGTGGATTTCTCTGGACGACGAGGTCGGCGCGATCCGGCACGCCCTCACCGTCCCGTCGGTGGAAGGTCCGCTCAACGCGGTGGGCCCCGCACCGGTCACCAATGCCGAATTCACCCGCGCCCTGGGCCGGGCCCTGCATCGGCCTACTCCCCTGCTGGTCCCGGGTTTCGCACTGAAACTGGCGGTCGGCGAATTCGCCGACGAGGCTATCCTGCACAGCCCCCGCGCGCTGCCCGGCGTGCTCGAGTCGACCGGTTACGAGTTCCGCCACCCCACGGTCGGTGCGGCACTCACTGCCGCGGTGGGCCGATGAACCCCGCGACTGCCACCTCGGTCCGTGATGCGCGGATCGATGATCTGCCCGCGATCCTGGAGATCCACAACCGGGCAATCGCCGAAACCACCGCCATCTGGGACGACGAACCCGTCGACCTGGCCGACCGGCAGGCCTGGTTCGACAACCGAACCGCGCACGGCCGGCCGGTAGTGGTGGCCGAGGTCGGTGGTGAGCTCGCCGGTTACGCCAGTTACGGCCCGTGGCGGCCCAAATCCGGTTACCGGCACACCGCCGAGAACTCCATCTACATCGCCGACCACTTCCAGCGGCGCGGAATCGGCGCGGCCCTGCTGGCAGAACTGATCGAGCGCGCCCGGTCCGGCGGCGATATCCACGCCATGATCGCGGTGATCGAATCCCGCAATACCGCCTCCATCGCGCTGCACGAACGGTTCGGTTTCCGCACCGTAGGTCAACTGCCCGAAGTGGGGCGCAAATTCGGCCGCTGGATGGATCTGACACTGATGCAGCTCACACTGGCGATGAGCGTAACGTCGTGATCGTGAACAACACCCGCACCGCAACCCGGTCGGCACGCTACGACAGCACCCCCGTCGACGTGCGCGATCTGGGGCTCATCCAGTATCAGCAGGCCTGGGATCTGCAACGCGAACTCGCCGCCGAGCGCGCCGACGGCCGCGGCACCGACACCCTGTTGCTGCTGGAACACCCGTCCGTCTACACCGCGGGCCGCCGCACCGAGGAAGCCGACCGCCCCACCGACGGCAGCCCGGTGATCGACGTCGACCGCGGCGGCAAGATCACCTGGCACGGCCCCGGACAACTGGTGGGTTATCCCATCATCCGGCTTGCCGAGCCGATCGATGTGGTCGATTATGTCCGGCGGCTGGAGCAGGCGCTCATCCAGGTGATCACCGATCTCGGTGTGGAATGTGGGCGGGTACCCGGGCGTTCCGGCGTATGGCTGGCCGCGGCCGGCCTGATACCCGAACGCAAGATCGCCTCCATCGGGATCCGGGTGCAGCGCGGTGTCACCTTGCACGGGATCTCGCTGAACTGCGACCCCGATCTGGGTGCGTTCGGCGCCATCATTGCCTGCGGTATCCGGGATGTGGGTTCCACCAGCCTCAGCCAGGAACTAGGCCGCACGGTCACCGTTGCCGAGGTCCGGCAGCGGCTGGCCGCCGCGATAACGGCCGCGCTCAACGGTGAGCTTCCGGTTACCGAGCACGATATTCCGCAGGCCGCGATCCCGGCCGTCGCGGAGCCCGCCGCCGCCACCGCGGCACGCGATTCGAAAGGTCCCACCACATGACCTCCGCCCAAGCCCCCACCGGCCGGAAACTGCTGCGCATCGAGGCCCGTAACGCCGAGACCCCGATCGAGCGCAAACCCGGCTGGATCCGCACCCGCGCCACGATGGGCCCCGAATACACCGAACTCAAGGGCCTGGTGAAACGGGAGGGCCTGCACACCGTCTGTGAGGAAGCAGGCTGCCCCAATATCTTCGAATGCTGGGAGGATCGCGAGGCGACCTTCCTCATCGGTGGCGAGCAGTGCACCCGGCGCTGCGATTTCTGCCAGATCGATACCGGTAAACCGTCCCCGCTGGACCGGGACGAACCGCGCCGGGTCGCCGAAAGCGTGCAGGCCATGGGCCTGCGCTATTCCACCATCACCGGTGTTGCCCGTGATGATCTCGACGACGGCGGCGCCTGGCTGTACGCGGAAACCGTGCGCGCCATCAAGAAGCTCAACCCGAACACCGGTGTGGAACTGCTGATCCCGGATTTCAACGCGAAACCCGATCAGCTCGCCGAGGTGTTCTCCGCGCGTCCGGAGGTGCTGGCGCACAATCTGGAAACCGTGCCCCGCGTCTTCAAACGGATCCGGCCGGCGTTCCGCTACGAGCGCTCGCTCGCGGTGCTCACCGCGGCCCGCGCCGATGGCCTGGTCACCAAATCCAACCTGATCCTCGGCATGGGCGAGACCCCCGAGGAAGTCACCCAGGCCATGCGCGACCTGCACGAAGCCGGCTGCGATATTCTCACCATCACCCAGTACCTGCGCCCCTCGCCGCGGCATCACCCGGTGGATCGCTGGGTGAAACCCGAAGAGTTCGTGGAACATTCGAAGGTTGCCGAGGAGATCGGTTTCGCCGGTGTGATGGCGGGCCCCCTGGTCCGTTCCTCCTACCGTGCCGGCCGCCTCTACGCCCAGGCCATGGCGCATCACGGCCGTCCCATCCCGGATGCCATGGCGCATCTCGCCGACGGCGGCACCGCCTCTCAGGAAGCCAGTGCCGTGCTGGAACGGTTCGGGTCGCGGGCCTGAGTCTTCTGCAGTCGCGTAACGCTCGCGGGTCCGGCAGGACCGTTCGCCGGACCCGCGAGCGCACGAAAACTGTTGCCCCGCCCCCAGCGCAGTGGCCGAGCAGCCGCATGATCCCGCGCGACCTCGTCGGCGAACCACTCTCGGCGCCCAGGTGAATCGCATCACCTTTCCTTCGGTCGAGGAGAGTCGTCTGCCGGACCGAGCCGATATCGCCCTGTATTCCGGATTACACCGATGATTCGAGCGGCGCGAACCGGTCCGTATCGGTGAATCGACCGAACAGGAGTGCACCCATGGTCATCGTCGCCGGACACCTTCTCGTCGCACCGGAAGCCCGCGAGGCCTATCTCGCCGGCTGTGTCGGTGTGGTCCGGCAAGCCCGGTCCGCGCCGGGCTGTCTCGATTTCGCGATCAGCGCCGACCTCACCGACCCCGGGCGTATCAATATCCTCGAACGCTGGGAATCCCAGGAATCGGTGGAGCAGTTCCGCGGCTCCGGCACCGGTGCCGAGCAGAGCGCGGCGATAGTCGGCGCCACGGTGGCCGAATACGATATCGCCGATATCCGTTCGCTGACCTGACCGCGGGTGCGTACTGCACGTGCCCGGCCGGTGAGGTTGTCGGGTATGAGTTACGCCCTGATCACCACCTCGTCGGCGCCATCTAGTTTTCTGCTTGCTAAGCTACGCAAGTAGCATGCCTGTTTACGGTGGGTGCATCGACGAAAGGCGGAATCAATGCCGGGTTCGAGTAGACCCCTGTATCAGATGAAGGCCGAGTTCTTCAAGACGTTGGGTCATCCGGTTCGGATCCGGGTGCTGGAACTGCTCAGTCAGCGCGAGCACGCCGTGTCGGAGATGTTGAACGATATCGATATCGAACCGGCGAACCTGTCCCAGCAACTGGCCGTGCTGCGACGAGCAGGGTTGATCACCAGCCGTCGCGAGGGACTGTCGGTGATATACGAGATCACCTCACCCCAGGTGGCGCAGCTGCTGACCGCGGCGCGCGCCATTCTGACCGGGGTCGTGGCGGGGCAGGCGGAGGCGCTGGAAGAACAACCCGCCTGACGGATACACCGCCGCCAGGTGTCTTCCGCGGCGGCAGCGGCCCCACGCGGCTGCTGTTTGCATATTTCCCTACATAGTCATCTAGTTGTTGATGGAGGAGACGATGGTGGAGACCGATCACGGACCCGGAGCGGAGGCGACGCCCGCGCCCACCGGTCATACCCGGATCCTGGACTGGGTGGCCGAGATCGCCGATGTGACGACACCGGAGGACGTGGTGTGGTGCGACGGGTCCCGGACAGAATGGGATCGCCTGACCGCTCGACTGGTCGACAAGGGCACTTTCGTGGCATTGGCGGCGAAGCCGAACTCGTTCTGGTGCGTATCCGATCCCGAGGACGTGGCGCGGGTGGAAGACCGCACGTTCATCTGCTCGCACAGCAGGCGGGATGCGGGACCGACGAACAACTGGGTGGATCCGGTCGATATGCGTACGGTGATGACCGAGCACTATCGGGGCGCGATGGCCGGACGCACCATGTATGTGATCGCGTTCTGCATGGGCCCAGTCGATGCCGATGACCCGAAGTACGGTGTCCAGATCACCGATTCGGAATACGTGGCGGTATCGATGCAGATCATGACCCGCTCCGGAACCCCGGTATGGGGCCGGATCGGTGCGGACGCGGAGTTCGTCGCATGCCTGCACTCCGTGGGCGCACCGTTGCGCCCGAGGCAACCGGATGTCGCGTGGCCGTGCAACCACACGAAATACATTGCACATTTCCCCGAATCCCGCACCATCTGGAGCTACGGCTCCGGCTACGGCGGCAACGCTCTGCTGGGCAAGAAGTGTTTCGCCCTTCGGATCGCCTCGGTACTGGCCCGCGACGAGGGGTGGCTGGCCGAACACATGCTGATCCTCAAACTCACTTCCCCGCAGGGACGCAACCATTATGTGGCGGCGGCGTTCCCGTCGTCCTGCGGCAAAACCAACCTGGCCATGCTCGAGCCTGCCCTGGCGGGCTGGAAAGCCGAAACCATCGGCGACGATATCGCTTGGCTGCGCTTCGGAGCCGACGGCCGGTTGTATGCGGTGAATCCCGAAGCCGGGTTCTTCGGTGTCGCGCCGGGCACCGGCACGAAGACCAACCCCAACGCGATAGCCACCCTCGAGCAGGGCAACTCGATCTTCACCAACACCGCGCTCACCGATGACGGTGACGTGTGGTGGGAAGGGCTCACCGCAACCCCACCCCCGCATCTGACCGACTGGCGCGGCAACGACTGGAAACCCGGTACCGCGGCCGGTCCTGCCGCACACCCGAACTCACGGTATTGCACCCCGATCGACCAGTGCCCGTCAGTGGCGCCGGAATGGGACGACCCCGCCGGCGTGCCGCTTTCGGCGCTGTTCTTCGGTGGCCGCCGCGCTACCACGATCCCGTTGATCGCCGAATCCTTCGACTGGAACCACGGGGTATTCATGGCCTCGGTGCTGTCCTCGGAGACCACCGCCGCGGCGGCGGGCCAGGTCGGTGTGGTGCGCCGGGATCCGATGGCGATGCTGCCGTTCCTGGGGTATCACGTCGGTGACTACTTCGCCCACTGGTTACGCCTCGGCAACCGGGCGGACCCGGCCGCACTTCCGAAGATATTCCAGGTCAACTGGTTTCGCCGCGACGAAGACGGACAGTTCCTGTGGCCCGGATTCGGCGACAACGTGCGCGTCCTGAAATGGGCGCTGGAGCGAATCGAAGGCACCGCGGCAGCGGATACCACCGCGGTCGGCTACGTTCCGGTGCCGAGCTCGCTGGACCTGTCCGGATTCTCCGCCGCGGCCAAGCGCCGTGCCGATGCCGCACTGGAGGTACGCCACGAAGAATGGATCGACGAGATCGCCTCGATCGAGGACTGGTATGCCGGCATCGGCTCCGGCACCCTGCCCACACAACTGTGTGATCAACTCGCCGCGCTGAAGAACCGCCTCGCCCACACCCCGGCTCGACCCGCCCGCACCAGCATCCCCGGGGCGTCGTGACTCTGCGCAACCTGCTGCCCACTCGCACAGACTGGGCGCCTGCACTGCGCCGCCCGGGACCGGACCTGCTCGCCGGCGTCATCGTCGCGCTGGTCGCGCTGCCGCTGGCGCTCGGTTTCGGGATCAGCTCCGGACTGGGCGCCGCCGCGGGCCTGGCGACCGCGATCATCGCGGGCGTCACAGCCGCGGTGTTCGGCGGTTCCCGGTTCCAGGTCTCCGGCCCCACCGGCGCCATGACCGTGGTACTCCTGCCGATCGTGGCCGAACACGGCGGCCCCGGCGTCCTCGCCGTCGGACTGATGGCCGGGGTCGTCCTGGTTGCTCTCGCCGTGGCCGGGGTCGGTCGCGCGGTTCGTTACATGCCGGCCCCGGTGATCGAAGGGTTCACCGCCGGTATCGCCGTAGTCATCGCGCTACAGCAATTCCCCTCCGCCCTCGGCATCGCCGACGCCGAGGGCGAAGAGATGTGGCGGCTGGCCTCCGATTCGCTGAGCCGCTACTTCGATCACCCCGCCCCGGCCGCGCCCGTCACCGCTGTGCTGGTCGCCGCAGCAGTCCTGATCGGCGGCCGCTACCTGCCGAAACTCCCGTTCGCGCTCGTGGCCGTGGCGGTTGCCACCGCCGTCGCAGAACTCGCCGGGCTCGACCTCACTCGCATCGGAGCCCTGCCCGCCGGGCTATCCGCCCCTTCGTTCGAATTCTTCGATCCCGCCCGCCTCGGCTCGCTGATCGCGCCCGCGCTGGCCGTGGCCGCGCTGGCCGCGCTGGAATCACTACTCTCGGCCACCGCTGCGGACTCGATGACGGTGGGCAGGCGCCACAACCCCGACCGCGAGCTGTTCGGCCAGGGCTTGGCCAATATCGCTGCACCTCTGTTCGGCGGTGTACCCGCGACCGGAGCGATCGCCCGCACCGCGGTCAATGTCCGTTCCGGAGCACGCACCCGGCTGGCTGCACTCACTCACGCAGTCGTATTGGCCGCACTGCTCTACCTCGCCGCGCCCCTGGTTGCCGATATCCCGCTCGCCGCCCTGGCCGGCGTGCTGCTGGCCACGACCGTGCGCATGGTCGAAACCGCGTCCGTGGCTGCGATCGCCCGAGCGTCCCGTGGCGACGCCGCGATCATGGTGGTCACCTTCGCCGCAACAGTTGCGTTCGACCTCGTCACCGCTGTCGCCGTCGGCGTCGGGATCGCAGTCCTGCTCGCGCTGCGTGCGGTGGCGAAAGAGGCCCGGCTACATCAGGTACCGCTCGACGAGAGCAACCATCCGGCCGAGGAGCGTGATCCGGCCCGCCATCACATCGTCGCCTACCGCATCGACGGTCCGCTGTTCTTCCCGGCCGCGCACCGCTTCCTGCTCGAACTGGCCGAGGTCTCCGATGTCCACGTCGTCGTCCTGCGCATGTCCCACATCACCGCCCTCGACACCACCGGCGCCCTTGTACTCAAAGACGCTGTCACCACACTCCGGCACCGCGACATCACAGTGCTGATATCGGGCCTGCGTGCGGACCACCGCCGCCGGCTGACCGCTCTCGATGCCCTCCCCGCGGCTGATCACCAGTTCGCCCATACCGACGACGCCATCGCCTATGCCCGTGGCCGATTCCCCACCCCGGCACGTGCGTGACCGACTCCGGCAGATGAGGGTTCGGACGAAGCCGGCGAGAGCGTGACGGCTGGACGGCCGGTGGACCACGCTTCCCGTGTCGAGGGGATACAGATCACTTCCCGAAAATGGACCGGGCTCGAACGGTGAAACCCGTTCGAGCCCGGTCCGGTGGTAGCGGGGACAGGATTTGAACCTGCGACCTCTGGGTTATGAGCCCAGCGAGCTACCGAACTGCTCCACCCCGCGTTGCATCGACAACCGTAGCGCACGAACTGCCGCGGGACCAAAACGGCCCTCCGCCTTCCCGCCGCACATCTGGGGAATCGGTCGCCGAAGCCTCTGCCCGAGTGAGGTGCTGCACATTCCCGCCCGGAATCTCCGGCCCGGAAATCCAGGGTGCTACCGTGACCGCGCGCTGGTTACCGCCCGTCGACGACGGGCGGTTCGTAAGAGGGAATCCGGTGGGAATCCGGAGCTGCCCCGCAGCGGTATGTGAAAACGACCGCGGTCATCAGCACTGGGCCTCGAGCCTGGGAAGCGACCGCCAGTAGGCGATACCGGAGTCCGGTATCACGTTCACGAGCCCGAAGACCTGCCCGCGTGACCTCGCCGACCGCGGGGTCCGGTGTCGACTCCGAGGGAGCGGTTGACCAGTGATGGGTTTCGTGGCGCGCGCACGTCTGCCTGCATCGACAACGGGAACGGACGACCGGCTCCCGCTCGATGAGTAGTGCACACGCGATCCGGCGGCTGCCCGTAGCTGCTTTGATCGCCGGTCTCACCGTGGCGCTGGTGATCGTCTCCGTTCTCGCGCTGATGCTCGGCGCGGTGCATATCCCGTGGCGGGCAACCGCTGGTTTCCTATGGGCCGAACTCACCGGCGGTGTCGTCGTGACGGCGGATATCGCCGAGTATCGGATCGTCGTCGACTCGCGGTTGCCGCGGGTGGTGCTGGCCGCCGCCGTCGGCGCCGGGCTCGGTGCCGTCGGGTTGCTGGTTCAGGCCATGGTGCGCAATGCCTTCGCGGATCCGTATGTGCTGGGTATTTCGTCGGGTGCGTCGGTGGGCGCCACCGCAGTCGTGCTTTTCGGCGCCTTCGGCGCGCTGGGTGTCTACGCACTGTCGTCCGCGGCCTTCGCCGGGGCCCTCGGCGCCACCGTCCTCGTCTACCTGATGGCCCGGTCGAGTGCCGGGCTGGTGCCGTTGCGGCTGGTGCTCACGGGTACCGCTGTCGGCTACGGTTTTTCCGCGGCGACAACAGTGCTGGTGTTCATGGCACCCCATGGTGATGCCGCCCGTTCGGTCATGTTCTGGCTGCTCGGCAGTCTGGCCGGCGCAACCTGGCAGATGGTCCCGCTGGTGGTCACCGTTGCCGTGGTGGGCCTGGCGATCATCGCGGCGTTCGCCCGGCAGCTGAATGCCTTGTCGATGGGCGACGAGGTCAGCGCCGCCCTCGGCCTGAACGCTTCCCGCTTCCGCCTGCTGCTGTTCGTGGTCTCCGCAGCGATGACAGGTTGTTTCGTCGCGGTCTGCGGGGCCATCGGTTTCGTCGGCCTGGTGGTGCCGCACGTCGCCCGGCTGCTGGTCGGCGCCGACCATCGGCGGCTGATCCTGGTGACCCCGTTATTGGGCGCGGTCTTCCTGGTGACCGCCGATCTCGTGGCCCGTATTCTCCTGCCGCCACAGGAATTACCACTGGGGGCCGTGACGGCCGCGGTGGGCGTGCCTGTGTTCGTTCTGCTGATGCGGCGTCGTGGCGCGTTGAGCGGAGGCAACTGATGCGTGTCGACTACGACGATGTCACCGTGGAGATCGGCGGTACGACGATCGTCGAGGGGGTGGCCCTGGCCGCCGAAGCCGGGCAGTTCATCGGCGTCGTGGGTCCGAACGGCAGCGGGAAATCCACCCTGCTGCGTTGTCTGTACCGTGCCGTATCCCCCGGCTCGGGGCGGGTCCTGGTGGACGGCACCGATATCGCGACGGTCGGTATGCGGGAGAACGCCCGCCAGGTGGCGGCGCTGACCCAGGACACCACCACACCGTTCGATTTCACCGCCGCCGAGGTCGTCGCCACCGGACGGCTACCGCATGCGGCACTGCTGCGCGGCACCCACCGGCGCGACGCCGAGATCTGCACGGCAGCGATGGCGACGGCCGATATCGCGCATCTCGCCGACCGCGGTTTCCTGTCGCTGTCGGGCGGGGAACGCCAGCGTGTCCTGATCGCCCGGGCACTGGCCCAGCAGCCGCGAGTGCTGGTCTTGGACGAACCGACCAACCACCTCGATGTCCACCACCAGTACAGCGTCCTGTCCGCGGCGCGAAATCTCGGGATCACGGTGGTCGCAGCCCTGCACGACCTCAATCTGGCTGCCCAGTACTGCGATCGGCTCTTCGTGCTGCACGGCGGCCGAATAGCCTGCTCGGGCACGCCGCATGAGGTGATCACCGCGGAGGTGATCGCCCGCTGGTTCTCGATCGGCGGCCATATCGTCCCCCATCCCCGACTGGGTGTTCCGCAGATCATCTTCGACGAGGAGGACAGGTGAGATGAGATCTCCCCGATTGCTTGTGGCACTGGCCGTCGCGGCCGCGGTCGTTTCGACGGCGTGTGGCGCCGAGGTGCAGCAACCCGCGCAGGCGACCACCGGCACGCCGGTGACGGTCACCAACTGCGGTGCGCCGCTGACGGTCCACGGAGTCCCCGAGCGGGTTGTCACCAATGACACCGGTATCACCGAGATGATGTTCGCGCTCGGGCTGGCCGACCGGTTGGTGGGGCACAGCAGTTATCGCGGTAAGGAACGTGATATCGCTTCCTCGCCGTGGCAGGCGGATTTCGACCGCACGCCGCTGCTCGGCCACGCGTTCACCCGCGAGGTCGTCCAGGCGGCCGATCCCGATTTCGTCTTCGCCGGGTGGAGCTACGGGTTCAAGGAGTCCACCGGTCTCACCCCGGAGTGGGTGCGTTCGATCGGCGCGGTGCCGTATCAGTTGACCGAGGCGTGCCGGCAACCCGGAACGGATCGCCGCGGCGTGATGGAACCGCTCGATGCGCTGTACGCGGATCTGGCCAATCTCGGGGATATCTTCGGTGTGCGCGCGAAGGCCGATCAGCTCATCACGCACTACCGGCAGCAGGTCGCGAAAGCCGCCGACAGCGCCCCCGCCGGGCAGCAGCCGGCCCGGGTGTTCCTGTTCGACAGTGCAACTCCCGAACCGTTCACGTCCGGCCGGACCGCGGCGCCGTCGCAGATCATCCGGGAGGCAGGCGGCAGCAATATCTTCGACGATCTGAACGATTCCTGGACCAGTGCGTCGTGGGAGGCGGCCGCGCTTCGGGATCCACAGGTGATCCTGATCGTGGACTACGGTGCGGGCCCCGAGAACTCGGTGCAGGCGAAGATCGAGCAGCTCCGCACACAGCCGCTGATGGCCGGTACCACGGCGGTCCGGCAGGGCAATATCCTCGCCCTGCCCTACGCCGCGCTGGTGGAGGGCCCACGCAACCCGCAAACCGTTGTCACCGTGGCAGATTTCCTCCGATCGAAGGGCTACTAGCGGGGCCCCGCTCACTACCGGAATGTGGGGTGGTGCGCCGGCCTTCGGGGCGGGAGGACGTCAAAGCCCGAACCGTTGCAGTAGTGCCGGGATCTTCGACGCCGACATCAGGGCCTTGAACTGCCAGCTGTCGTCCCGCGGGAGGATGCCGCCGCGCTGGGTGACATCGAAAGCGTCGTAGAGGGTTTCGCCTTCCTCCATGAGTCCGTCGGCGTTGAAGTGGTAGCGGTCGACGGCCGGGCACTGGATGAAACGGCCGGTGCCGTACAGAACCGGGGCGCCGTCGTCGTAAGGGTAGAGCCGCAGTGGACCGTCCCAGTGGCCGCTGCCGATGTAGCGGATGACGACCCGGACCTTCTCGTCGGGCGTGACGTCGAGATAGACCTGGCCGGGCAGCGGATCGTAGCGCCAGTCCGGGATGGCGTCGAAGAAGGCGAAGTTGTACGTCACGAATTCGTCGATACCGACGATGGTGCGGCCGAAGGTCGTGACATCGGTGTAGCGGATATCCGCCGCGTACAGCTCATGGTTGAGGCTCATATCCCGGGCCAGGAAGCTCCACCAGTATTTCTTCGCCCACTCCATCAGCCAGGACAGGTCGAGACCGAGTTTGCCGTAGAACTCGAGTTTCCGGTCGAACTGGACGAACCACTCCGCTGTAGTGGCCTGCAGCTCGGCTTCGGGGATCACGCGGATCGGTACCGCGCGATTACCGTCCAGGAACTCGGGGGCGGGGCGGGCGAGGCGGGGGCGGCGCAGCGCCTGCTGGAACTTTTCCTCACTGAACACAGCGGCAACCTTTCGACAGGCGCGGACCGGCCGCACCCGGCATAAACTTGAATCGTATGATTCATGTTGAATCATACGATGTCAATGGAGGCGGTCGATGCGAGGATGAACCGATGAGCGCACCCAAGCTGTGGCGCGGCCGGACCCTGGACGACAGGTCCGCGGAACGCCGCGAACAACTCGTGGATGTCGGATTCGATCTGCTGGGCACCGACGGGCCGGCGGCGGTCACCATGCGGGCGGTCACGCGCCTGGCGAACCTGAGTCCTCGCTATTTCTACGAGAGCTTCACCGACCGCACAGCGCTGCTCACCGCCGTCTACGACCGCCTGGAAACCGAACTCCTGGCCAGGCTCGGCGCCACCACCGAAGCCGCGGATACGCACACCATCATCCGTTCGGCACTCGAAATCTGTGCCGCCTACTTCGAAGAGGACCCGCGCCGGGCCCGGGTTCTGCTTCGCGAACCGCTCACCGACGACACTTTGCGACGGCACAGCGCGAACCGTCTCCCGGTCTTCCTCCGCACGATGCTCCCGGCCCTGGGCGACGAGGTGAACGCACTCCTGCCCGACAGCGAAGAAGCCCTGATCATCAGCGCGACCGCACTCAGCGGCGCACTGGTCGCGCTCTACGTCGACTGGATCGACGGCCGGCTCCCGGTACCGCGGGAGCGCCTGGTCGACGCAGCCACCGGCATCGTTGTTGCCCTCGCACGAACACCCGTCCAGAGCCGTCCCGAGCAATGAGCCGCACAGGCGCGGCGGCCCCGGTTCGGTTGTCCGCGCAGAGCGGCCGGAGCCGGCCGGGCCCGGCGCAGAATAGCGCACCGCCGACTCCTCGCGGCCGTGCGGTGGATCCCGGACCCGCACGCATGGCGCACCACAGAGTCTGCACCACAGCAGGTTCGGGGTGCGCGACCTCCGGGCTGCGGCTCAGTAGGCCGCATCCGGCTGCCGGACACACACCGAGTAGCGGGCGGAACACCCGGCGAATCACGACCGGACCCGATCATGGCCGGTCCGCCGGCCACGGTCCGCGTGGCGGGAACAATCCCCCTGCGCCCGGAGCTAGTGTGTAGCCGCGCCCCGGCAGACCTCGGGCACGGATCCGTTCATCCGGTTCTCCCTCGCAGTCGTGCACGCCCACTTGTTCGCCGAATGAAGGTGGTGTGACCATGTCCAGCGCAAACCCCGGCCATCGGCGTCGTACCGGCCGCACCGCCTTGGTCTTCGTATTCGCCGTGGCCGGCCTGATGGTCCCACCGCGCGCCGACGCCGTCGTCGCCGAAAGCGCCTGTGGCGCGCCGCCGGCACCCGCCGCTGTCGCCGAGATCGTCGAACTCTCCGATACCTCCGAACTGCTGGACGAGAGCACCGGCTCCTCGCTGGACCGGCTCGAACGTGCGGTGGAGCAGCATCGGCGGATCACCGAGGTCCTGGTGGCGCATCGGGACCGGCGAGGTTTACTGGCACTGGGGCTCGATGCCGTAGAGCGGGCCGCCGTCATGCCGTTGCAGCGCACCCCCGGCGCGTTCGACGATCCGGAATGGGCGCATCGCATCAGCCTCGATCTGCTGGCCAGGTTCCTGCGCAACCTGCACGCCGAATTCACCGGCGCACCGGCCGAGCCGCAGTGGGCCCACTACTTCGCGCTCACCCGGCAGTGCGAACTGTCTGCGGCCCGGGTCGCGATGGCGGGCTACAACGCCCATCTCACCGTCGACCTCGCCTATTCGGTCGCCGCGACGCACGCGACACCGGCCCATGCGCGCGACTATTTCACCCTCGTCGATGCGATTGCGCGCCACGGCTCCCTCATCGTCGATCTCACGAAATCCGTCTACGGCGGCGATCTGGGCCCGCTGTGGCGGTTCTATTTCGTGGGCGAGGGACTCGACGCCGTCCTCGGTGCCGGTGTGGCCACCGGCCCCCTGCTGCGCCTGGCCGATGCGGGTGCCAATGTCGTGATCTTCGGTAACGGCCTGGCCCTGCAGGACCCGGCGGCCGCGCCGGCGGTCCGGGCGGAGATCGATGTCCTGTGGCGCAGCGCCGACGCCGCCTTCGAAGTACTGGCCGCCCGCGGCGCGCTCTAGACCGAACGGGCGACCCGGAACCCCACATCGTCGAGGCGCAGTGTCGGATGGCTGCGCCGCCGCACCGAGGCCCGGCAACTCCAGTGTTCGTCGAACCAGCCACCACCGCGCAGCACCCGGTATTCGCCGTAGACGGCGGGATCGTAGAAATCCCAGCACCATTCCCAGACATTGCCGAGCATGTCGTAGAGCCCCCACGGGTTGGGCTGTTTCCGGCCTGCGGGATGCGCGGTGCCACCGGAGTTTTCGCGATACCAGGCAATTTCGTCGAGTTCACCGTAGCGGGGGCCGGTGGTCCCCGCTCGGCAGGCGTATTCCCATTCGGCTTCGGCGGGCAGGCGATACCCGTCGGCCGAGGCCACGGTTTCCGTATTCTCGCCGGCCAGGCGGTACACCGGGGTCAGGCCTTCCCGCTCGGACAGGCGATTACAGAATCGCACCGCGTCCTCCCAGGACACACTGTCGACCGGCAGCCCGTTGCCGGCATCGCCCCCCGCGACCGCCGCATACTGCGCCCGGGTCACCGGCAGCGCCGCGATCCGATAGGCCGCGACCTCCACCTGCCAGCGCCGCTGGGTCCGGCGATCCGCCAGTTCCACGCGGCCGGGCCGAATATCCACCAGCTGAATTCCTGTCGCCACCCGCCGTGTCTACCAGCAGCGAGACCGGACCGGGACGCCGGCCCGAACCGGCATGGTCAGCGGCTCGGGCACCCCATCGGTGATACGCGGCTGCTACCCGATTCCGGGCAGCAGCCGCCGGCCGCCGCCCAGGGCCCGGCCGCCGAACCAGGTGTCCCGGAGCAGGCCGTCGGTCGCCGGCAGCGACCGCAGGGCAGCCCCGCACAATGCCTGATCGGAGCCCGGTTCGGGCCACCTACGTTCCGCACGGATCAGTAGGCGGCGGTGAATCGCATCCCGCGATGCGCGGATCGTTCGGCTTCGTCGAGCAGCACCACCGCGAGGTCGGCATAGGACAGTGCCGACCGCCCGTGCCGATCGACCACCAGCGCGTCCCTTCCCAGCCGATAACGTCCGGTGCGGGCGCCGGTATGCAATTGCGCGGGCGGGCTCAGATAGGTCCAGTCGGTGCGGGTGGCAGCACGGCACACCGCGAGCTGATCGGCGCAGGCGCGGGCGATGGCGTGCAGGGATTCGGGGAATCCCGGCTCGTCCATCACCGTCGCCCCACCGGCGTCGGGCACGGTCAGCGTGGCCGCACCGCCCACGAGCAGCAAGCGTGTCCCGGTACGCGCGGTGGCGGCCGTGAGGTTCGCGGCGGTAGTGATCAGCTCGCTTTCCCGTCCGGCAGCCGGACGGGTCGCGCTGATCACGAGGTCCTGGCCGGCGGCGAGATCGACGACGTCCTCGGGGTCTGCGGCATCGCCGATCCGGACCTCCGCGGCGCGCGGTATCTCCTGCGCCCGGTCCGGTCTGCGAAGTACCGCGGTGACCCGGTGGCCGCGGTCCAGCGCTTCGGCGACGGCCCGGCTGCCGGCCTGTCCGGCTGCCCCGAAAATGGTGATACGCATAGGTTTTCCTTCTCCGAATATCAACTGGGCGAACTGCGTTTACTGGGTTCGAGTGGACCGGCCGAGCATCCGGTCGGCGGCCCACAGCAGCACCGTGGCGGTCGCCAGCCCGCCCCCGGCCACGGCGACACCGATCCATCCGGCCCGGTTCCACGCGACGGCGGTGAGCGCCGACCCGGCCGCCCCGCCCAGGAAGAAGGCCGTCATGAAGGCCGAATTCAGCCGGTTGCGGAGTTCGGGGGCAAGCGCGTACAGGACGTTCTGGTTGCTGTTGAGCAGCGACTGCTGGCCCACGGTGAGAACAATCGCGCCGGCGATCAGGGCCGGCAGGGAGTGCGCGCCGGCCGCGAGCACGATCCAGGCCGCCACCAGCAGGGCTGCGCCGGCCCCCGCGACGCGGTGCACCTGACCGCGATCGGCCAGGCGTCCCGAGAGGAGCGTCGCGACGGTGCCGGCGATCCCGACCAGCCCGAGAAACCCGATCGTGGCCTCGGACCACTGGTAGCCGGGACCGGCCAGCAGGAATGTCGCACCGGTCCAGAACAGTGTGAACGCCGCCATCGACAGCGCGCCGAGCCCGGCCCGCCGGCGCAGTACGGAATTCGTGCGCAGCAGCCCCACCGTGGACCACAGCAGCGCCGGATACGACATCCCCACCGGTGCATACACCGTGGGCAGCGACCGCCACAGCGCGACGGCCACCACCGCCAGGGCAGCCGCACCGAACCAGTACACGGTGCGCCAGCCACCGACTTCGCTCAGCAGCCCCGCAACGGTACGGGCGAGCAAGCTGCCGATCAGCAAACCGCTCATCACGGTGCCGACCACCCGCCCACGCCGTTGCGGCGTGCTCAGCGCCACGGCGAACGTCACCAGCACCTGGGCCGCGACCGAGGTGAACGCGGCGAGCGCCGTCGCGGCCAGCAGCACCACACTGTTTCCGGCGATACCGCAGACCAGCAGGAAAAACGCTGTGGCGCCGTAAAGTGTCACTGCGAGGCGCCGGCGTTCGAAGAGGTCGGCCAGGGGCAGCAGCAGG
The DNA here is from genome assembly GCF_001613245.1 of Nocardia speluncae NBRC 108251. Lineage (GTDB taxonomy): Bacteria > Actinomycetota > Actinomycetes > Mycobacteriales > Mycobacteriaceae > Nocardia > Nocardia speluncae. Next base: position 17,869 of record NZ_BDBZ01000006.1, read on the forward strand.
AACAGGCCCAGCGCATACCCCGCCTGGGCAGCCGTGACGATCAGCGCCGCGGTACCGGTACTCAGTCCGAAATCGCCGCGGATGGCGTTCAGCAGGGGTTGGGCGAAATAGTTTCCCGCCACGATCAGGCCGGTCGCCACCGACATCAGCAACAGCAGTCCGCGGGACAGGCCGCGGGCCTCGGACGGGTCGGCTACGGGGTGCGGGCGGGCCGCTGTCGTCAGGTGCATGACCTCAACCCTGCGGTCGCGTGATCAATGAGTCCAACACATGTTTGTCAGCGTAACAATCGTGATTCAAGATAGTTCGATGGAACTACAGCAGCTGCGGTACGTCCTCGCGGTGGCGGAGACGAAGAATTTCACCCGGGCAGCCCGGCAATGCCTGGTGGTGCAGTCGGCGCTGAGTCACCAGATCGCACGCCTCGAAAGGGAACTGGGTGCGAAACTCTTCGAACGCACGAGCCGCCGCGTCGAACTCACCCCGGCCGGGGCGGCGTTCCTGCCGGCGGCCCGGCAAACCCTGGAAGCCGCCGAGCGGGCGCGCGCCGAGGTCACCGCAGTGTCCGGTGAGATCCGCGGCCGCCTCGCCATCGGAGCGATACCCAGTGTCGGCGCGATCGATCTGCTGGGGACACTGCGCGATTTCCGCAGCCGCCATCCCCGGGTGCAGATCAGCTTGCAGGTGGGGATGAGCGACCATCTCGTAGACGATGTCCGCCAGGGTCGGCTGGACATCGCTTTCCTCGGTCTTCCGGCCGGTACCGAACCGAGTGGTGTCGTAGCGCGCGAACTCGCCCGCGGCGAGCTGGTCGCCGTGGTCTCCCCCGCCCACCCGCTGGCCGGTGAACGCGGGGTCGGCGCGGAACGGTTGAGCGCGGAACTTTTCGTCGATTTCCCCACCGGCTCCCCCGGGCGGGCACAGGCCGATCAGGCCTTCACTGCCGCCGGGGTGCACCGTGAGGTGGCATTCGAAGTGGTCGCGGTGGACTATTTCGCCGAACTGATCCGGCGCAACCTGTGCATCGGCCTGCTACCCGAATCCGTCGTGGGGGCCTTTCCCGATCTGCGGACCGCCACCCTGCGAAACCCGCCGCGCCGCGTCGAGTACGTCGTGTGGGGTCGCCGCAACCCCGGTCCGGCCGCGGCGGCCTACCTTTCAGCGCTCGACGTATCGTAGATTTCCGGACGCGGAGGTCCGCGCTAGCGCGAGAGTACGGCCACCAGGAAATCCGATTCGCCGGTGAACGGGCGCAGATCCCAGGTGGAGAGCAAGAGATCTTCGTGGAGGCCCTGCTCGGCGGCATCGGCGCGGAACTGCTCGAATTCGTAGTCGCGGCCGGCACCGAAGCCGATGACCACTCGGCCGTCCGGCGCCAGATGTCGCGCGAAACCGGCGAGCACGGCCGAACGGGTGGCCGGCGCCAGGAACGTGACAACATTGCCCGCACAGACGATCACATCGAAATCGGCCGCGACTCCACGGGACGCAAGATCGAGTTCGGCCAGGTCACCGACGAGCCAGGTGGGGCCGGGATAGTCGGCTTCGGCGGCGGCGATCAGCACCGGGTCTACATCCACACCCACCACCGCATGCCCGGAATTGTGCAGGAACCCGCCCAGCCGGCCGGGCCCGCAGCCCGCATCGAGTACCCGGCCCCGGCGGCCGAGCATCGCGTCGATCAGCCGCGCCTCCCCGAAAATGTCCTGGCCGCCGGCAACGAGATCGCGGAATCGCTGCACATACCACTGCGAATGCTGCGGGTCGGCGGCGACGAGCTCCTCCCATTTGCTCGGAACGCGGCCCTCGGGGATGTGGGCGTTCATCGGTTTCCTCCTCGGCTCGGCCACGACGGTAGGCAACCGTCACCACACGGTACGGCCTGCGGGAGCCCGATCGGCCGCGGCGTCGGACCACCCGTACTCGGGTAGAACGCCTCGCTCGCGGTACGGCAGGGTGCGACTCGAATATCCAGCCGGTGGCCGCCGGCCGGACCCGGCTTCAGTGCTCGCACATGTGATAGGTGTGGGCGGCATGACTTCTTCGAATCCAGAGGGCCTGCCACCGTGCGAGCTGTGCGGCGGCCGGCAGGTCGGCAACCTCGCCGTGATGAGCCAATACAACGTCGGAATCCACCCCGCGGGGCGCCAGCTGTGGGGGAAACCGCTGTCGCGGCTCTCGGCCGTCACCTGCCTGACCTGTGGTCACACCAAGATCTTCGCGACCGATCTGGACAAGATCCGCGCCGAAGCCACCGATCACCCCGAAGCTTTTCGCTGGTAACCGCGCGCCACTGGCCACTCCTCGGGAGAGCGCGAACCGGCTTGCCGCCGACGGGACGCGGCGCACAGGCGAGATCGTCGTGCGCGCGGTCAGTCCAGGTGCCTGCGCAAAACTTCCAGATGGGTCGGTTTGGCGTCGTCGAGCCGTGCCCGGCCCGCCGGGGTGAGTTTCAGGAAGTTGGCGCGCCGGTCGAAATCGCAGGCCGCGCGCTCCAGCAGACCTGCCTTCTCGAGCCGTGTCACGGTTCGAGAGAGGGCGCTCTGGCTGAGGTACATCTCCGTTTCGATGTCCTTCATCTTGACCTCTTCGGTCTGCTCGGCACCGCAGCGACCGCCGAGGACCTGCAGGAGTTCGAACTCGCTGAGCCCGAGCTGATGCCGTGCCTGCAGCGCGTTCTCCAGCTCGCAGGACGTGCCGTGGTACCGGCGGAGCGTATCGGACCACTTCGCGCAGACATCTTTGTCGGTGTCGTGGTACATGACCCGAGGTTATCATGTCAAGACATTTTATGCTCACACATTACATGCGTTGACATTTAATGTGCGTGCATTTACGTTTGCCGTCGTGACCCCGACTGCCACCTCGCCGCAGAACTTCACCCCGGCCGAGATATCCCCCGCGCCCACCCCCGGCCGCTGGAGCCCCGAGCTGTGGGCAATCTTGTTCGTCGCCGGCCTCGCCATGTTCCTCGACGCCCTCGACGTCTCCATGGTCGGCGTGGCGCTGCCCTCCATCGGCCAAGAACTGGGCCTGGACACCTCCGCACTGCAATGGATCGTGAACGGCTACATCCTCGGCTACGGCGGCCTGCTGCTCCTCGGCGGCCGCGCCGCCGATCTCCTCGGCCGCCGACAGGTCTTCCTGACCGCCCTGGTCGTCTTCGGTATCGCGTCACTGGTGGGCGGGCTCGTGGACGAAGGCTGGCTGCTGATCGCCACCCGGATCATCAAGGGTGTCGCCGCCGCGTTCACCGCCCCAGCCGCGCTGTCGATCATCACCACCACATTCAAGGAGGGCCCCGACCGCAACCGCGCACTGTCGATCTTCGCGATCTTCGGCGCCACCGGATACGCCTCCGGGCTCATCGTGTCCGGCCTGCTCACCGGTATCGACTGGCGGCTCACCTTCTACCTGCCCGTCGTCGTGGTCGCCGGGGTCGTGCTCGCCGCCTACCTCGTGGTGCCGCGCAATACCGAAAAGGAGGAGGGCCGGATCGATTTCGCCGGTGCCGCACTACTCACCGGCGGCACACTCGCCGCGATCTACACCATCGTCACAGCCCCGGAGACCGGTTTCACCGCCACCGTCATCGCAACCACTGTCCTGGCGGTCGGCCTGCTCGGCAGCTTCTTCGTGGTCGAGAACCGGGTCGGCCACCCGCTCGTGCGCCTGAGCATCTTCAAGGTGAAGTCGATCGTGCGGGCGAATCTGGCCGCGCTGGCGATTTTCGGCTCCTACCTCAGCTTCCAGACCATCGTCTCGCTGTACCTGCAGAACACACTGCACTGGGAGCCGCTGCAGATGGCGCTCGCCATGGCACCGACCGGCATCATCGTGGCCGTCATCTCACCGATCGCGGGCAAACTCATCGACCGCTTCGGCACCACCCCGATGATCCTCGCCGCGCTCACCTCCTTCGTGGCCGGCTACACGTGGTTCCTGACCCGCGGCGGCAACCCCAGCCCGGTCTACGCCCTCGACTACCTGCCCGCGTTCCTGCTGCTGGGACTCGGTTTCGCACTGGGCTTCTCGGCCGTGATGGTACAGGCCACCGAAGGTATCGCCGACCACGAACAGGGCCTGGCCTCCGGCCTGGTGCAGACCTCGTTCCAGATCGGCGGCGCGGTGGTACTGGCCATCGCCACAGGCCTGATCAGCGGCGCCACCACCGACGGTATCGCCGGGTACCGGCCGGGGCTGTACCTGGTCACCGCAGTCGCGGTGGTCGGCCTGGTGGCGTCGATCGCGGCCGTACTGAAGCGCGAACAGGCGGTCGCCACGATCGTGTAAGGACCTGCCACCGTGATCCGTCCGCCGCTCCGGATCACCCCTGCCCGCAGCCCGATCCGGGTGCGGGCAGGGACGTCCACCCGACGGTCCCGCAGTCCTGCGCGCACCGCCGCAGCGGGTCCGGACACCGCCGGGCACTCGGGTCGAACATCATGGCGGTTTCTCAGACCGGCCGCTGCGCGCGGATGACCTCTGCGAGATAGGCGTAATCGTCGGCGCGGGCGGTGGATGCGCGGTACACCAAACCCAGCGTGCGCCCGGGAGCGGGCGCGGCGAACCGCACGATTTCCAGGGCACCGCGACCGGTTTCGGCCGCGACCGCCATTTCCGGGATCAGGGTCACTCCGAGCCCGCCCGCCACACACTGCACCACCGTCGACAGCGAGGCCGCGCGGGTATCCCCCACCGCGCCCGGCCGGATTTCTGCGGAACGGCACAGTTCGAGAGTCTGGGCGCGTAGGCAGTGCCCCTCGTCGAGGAGCAGGATCGGCAGCGTGTCCAGCGCCGACGGGGCGAGATCGATCCGACCCGCCAGCTCGTGCTCCGCCGGCACCACCACGACGAAATCCTCCGTGTACAACGGTATCTCCACCACCCCGGGAACATCGGCGGGAAGAGCGAGCACCGCGACGTCCAGACTGCCGGTGCGCAGTTCGTCGAGGAGGCGCGCCGTTCTGTCCTCGACGATCCGCGGCGTCAACGCGGGGAGCCGGCGCCGCAGGGCCGGCAGCAAGGCGGGCAGCAGATACGGTGCGACCGTCGGAATGATGCCCATCCGCAGGACACCGCCGAGCGTATCGCCATTGGCGGCGGACAGGAATCGGTCGGCCGCGTCCAGTGTCGCGATCGCCTGCGGTAGCAGGCGCCGGCCGGCCTCGGTCACCAGGACCCTTCTGGTGCTGCGTTCGATCAGCTGCAGTCCGAGCCCGTTTTCCAGCGCGGCCAGTGCCTGCGAGAGCGTGGGTTGGCTCACATCGAGGCTCGTGGCGGCCGCGCCGAAATGGCGATGTTCGGCGACGGCGACGAAGGCACGCAGCTGCGAGAGGGTCGGCTGATAAGACTGATCGGACATACCTATCAGTCTAGTGCGACCTATCACTTTTGCCTTTTGTGAATTGATTGGCAAGATCGAAGCCGAACGTTCACCCCGCCGGCCGAGTCCGCCGGCCTTTCGATACGACAAGGAGTCGACCATGCCCCTGTTGACCATCGGCGACCAGTTCCCCGCCTACGACCTCACCGCGGTGATCGGCGGTGACCTGTCGAAGGTCGACGCCCAGCAACCCGACGACTACTTCACCAGGGTCACCAGCTCCGACTACGCCGGCAAGTGGCGGATCGTCTTCTTCTGGCCGAAGGATTTCACCTTCGTCTGCCCCACCGAGATCGCCGCCTTCGGCAAACTGAACGAGGAGTTCGCCGATCGCGACGCCCAGGTGCTCGGCGCCTCGGTGGACAACGAGTTCGTGCACTTCCAGTGGCGGGCCCAGCACGAGGACCTGAAGACCCTGCCGTTCCCGATGCTCTCGGACCTCAAGCGTGAACTCGCCGCCGCCACCGGTGTTCTCAATGCCGACGGCGTGGCCGACCGCGCCACCTTCATCGTCGACCCGAACAACGAGATCCAGTTCGTCTCGGTGACCGCCGGTTCCGTGGGCCGCAATGTCGACGAGGTGCTGCGGGTATTGGATGCGCTGCAGTCCGACGAGCTGTGCGCATGCAACTGGAAGAAGGGCGATCCCACCCTCGACGCCGGCGAACTGCTGTCGGCGAGCGTCTGAGAGACGAGGTAACGCAGTGAGCGTCGACAATCTGAAGAACTCGCTTCCCGAGTACGCCAAGGATCTGAAGCTCAACCTCTCCTCGCTGGCGCGCACGACCGTGCTCAACGAGCAGCAGCTGTGGGGCACCCTGCTGGCCACCGCCGCGGCCACCCGTTCGGCCACCACCCTGCGCGAGATCGCGGAGGAAGCGGCCGACACCCTGTCCGCGGAGGCGTACAACGCGGCCCTGGGCGCCGCCTCGATCATGGGCATGAACAATGTGTTCTACCGAGGAAAATCCTTCCTCGGCGGTAAATACGACGACCTGCGAGCAGGGCTGCGGATGCAGATCATCGGCACGCCGGGCGTGGACAAGAACGATTTCGAACTCTGGTCGTTCGCCGTGTCCTCGATCAACGGCTGCCAGCACTGCCTGGAGGCCCACGAGCACACCCTGCGGGAGGCCGGCGTGTCACGTGAGGTGATCTTCGAGGCCCTGCGCGCGGCGGCCATCGTGGCCGGCGTCGGCCAGGCCGTGCAGACGAACGAGGCCCTGGCGGGTGCCGCCGTCTGATCCGCCGCCCGGCACGATTTCGTTTCACCACCCTGTGGGGCCACCGGATTCGGTGGCCCCACAGGGCTTTTCAATGGAAGTACAGCCCGGCTCACACACTCGACGGGCCCGGCACAGCCGAGCCGACCACCCGGGCTCGCCAAGGCTCCGATCACACCTTCACGTCGGCGAACCCGGCCGGGCCGGAGGGGCACCGCCGAGGACCACAGCGCCCACCACCGGCACACCCCTGCCCGAGGTCGACCGCGATCCCGCCGGCTGAAAGACCGGCGGGATCGCGGCAGCCGCACGGCGGGGACCCGAGCCCAGCACACCGCGCGTCAACCAACTGTTGACGCATGCCGATCGTCAACCTAAGGTTGACGACGGCCGGTGTGGTCCACACCGGCGGAGGACCGATACGGGAGTGGCAGTGGCAGCCATCGAAGCGCCGGATACGGCGGATACGAAGAAGAAACGCGTACTCGTGGTGGGCGCCGGTATCGCCGGACTCGCCGCCGCCTTACGGCTGCACCGGCAGGGCTGGGACGTTGTGGTGGTCGAACGAGCCCCGGCCCGGCGCAGCAGCGGCTACCTGGTGAACCTGCACGGTCCCGGATACGACGCGGCCGAACGGCTGGGACTGGTGCCCGCTCTGACCCCGTCAGATATCGGCTTCTTCACCTCGATCATGGTCCGCGCCGACGGTCGCGAGAAGTTCCGGCTACCGGCCGCCGTCGCCGAGGCAGCCGTCGGCAATCGTGCACTGAGTATCTTCCGCGGGGACCTGGAATCGGCGCTGTACGACGCGGTGGCCGAGCATGCCGATATCCGGTTCGCCACCACGGTGCGCGCGCTGAGCCAAACCGCGGACGAGGTCGAGGCCACGCTCGGTGACGGCACACATATCCGGGCCGATCTGCTCATCGGCGCCGACGGAGTGCACTCCCGGATTCGTGAACTCGTCTTCGGCCCCGAAACCGAATACCTGGTGGACCTGGGGCATATGGTCGGCGCATTCCCGCTCGAGAAGGCCCCCGAGCACGTACCCGACGGCGCCGGAACCACGTTCATCGGCCCCGGCCGCACCGCCGCGGTGATGAACCTGGGCCCACAGCGTTCCTCGACGTTCTTCACCTACCGCTGCCCCGATACCCGCGCCGAGCTGGAGCTCGGGCCCGCCGCCGCGCTCGGCCGGTCGTTCGGCGATCTCGGCGGTGGAGTCACCGAGGCCCTGCACCAGCTCGGGACCGATCCGGCCGGCGCCTATTTCGATTCCGTGGGCCAGGTGGTCATGGACCGCTGGAGCGACGGCCGTATCGTCCTGCTGGGTGACGCCGCCTGGTGTGTCACCGTTTTCGCCGGCTACGGCGCGGCCCTGGCCCTCGACGGCGCCGACCGGCTCGGCGCGGCCCTCGACGACCACCGCGACGATATCCCCGGCGCCCTCACCACCTGGGAGTCGTCGCTGCGTCCGGAAGTGGACAAACGACAAACCTTGGCACGCAAAGGAATCAGCCGGTTCGCTCCCCCGACCCGCGCTCACGTCCGGGCCGGTGAACTCATGTTGCGGGCGATCGGGCTACCCGGTATCCGCGGCCTGGTCCAGCGTTCGATCCGGCGCGCGAACAACTAGCGTGGAACCCACAGTCGGGGATAGGTACGAGGCGTATTCCACCGCCCCGCGGGCACAAGTGGCCGACGGTGGATGACCGTCCGGCCGGCACACAGGTTCGTCCGAAAGCCCTTCCGCCGCCGTGTCGGCGCGGGCTATACCGCCGGGCACATCGCGGTCCGGTAGAACGCCGCGAGCGCGTCGTCGGTCGGGTGCGGCTGTGGCCGCCCGGTGGCGTCCGGCCGGTTCGCGCGCACCAGGTTCACCGCAACCGACATCTGCCGCTGCCCGTCGGCCGAATGCAGCGACATCATCGAGGCCCCGAAAACCGAACCGTCGTGGCCCCAGAACGTGCCGCAGCCCGGCAATTGCACTTTGTGCAATCCGAGCCCGTACTCGATCGGCTGCCCGTCCAGCGCTGTCACCGGAACCGTCTGCCGCATCTGCGCCAGCGTCTCCCGGCCGACGAGCGCACCGGTGAACAGCTCGCGGTAGAAGGTGTTCACATCGGCCATTGTCGAGACCAGACCGGCGCCGGGACCGAGCCAGGAGTTGTCGTAGGTGCTGTAATCCCGCGGCGGATCGATTGCGCCGTACAGCGCCTCGTACATCCGCGAGTGCGGTTCCCCGAGTTCCGGCCGGTCCGGGAAGTAGGTGTGCTCCAGCCCCGCCCGGCCGATCACCTGCTCGGCGATGTACTGCTCGAACGGGGTACCGGTCGTGTGCCGCACCAATTCGCCCAGGATGCGGTAGTTGGTGTTGGAGTACACGCCCGGTAGCGCGCCCGGCTCCCCGGCAGGCGCGTTCACACCCAACGCGATCAACTCCGCCGCATCCCACTTCCGGAACCGGTTGTCGTCCAGGCTTTGCGCCGAAACCTCGCCGCCCGTAAACATGCCCGCGACCGACGGGAACGCGTACGGCAGGTAGTCGGGCAGTCCGCTGGTGTGGTCGATCAGCATCCGCACCGTGATCTTCCGGCTGCGCTCCCCCGGCACCACATCCGGCAGGTAGTCGCCGATCGGCGCGTCGAGATCGATCCGGCCCTGTTCGACCTGCTGCATGACCGCGACCGCGGTGAAGGTCTTGGTGACGCTGCCGATGCGATGCCGCATGTCCGGGCTGACCGGGCGCCCGGAAGCCAGATCGGCAACTCCGGAAGCGTGGCCCCACACCTGATCGCCCGCGCGCACCTCCGCGAAAACTCCCGGCATCCCGGCACGCTCGATCGCCGTCAGCGCGGCGCGCAGGCGTTCGGTGTCCAACGCGTCCGCGGGCTCGGGGGTGACAGAGGATGCCATCGAGCAAGCGCTGATACTCAGCGCGGCGGTCAGCAATACGGCCAGGGATCGGATCTTCACGTCATCGTCCTCTCGAATCGGCATCGAACGCATCAACCTTCGCGCCGATCAGGGAGGTTGCGCGTCGGCCGGGAGGCTGCGCCGACCACGACGACGGTCGTAGGAGTTCAGTGCGCGGGCTACGCCGACCGCCGTATTCGGCGTAGCGCATCCCCACACGACTTCACACGGCGAAGGGTTGTCAGCCTGCCTCGCAATCGGCCCCCGCTCACGCGTGCCGCCCAGGGCTGCCGAGCCGCAGCCGGCTCACATCCGATATGTGCGCACTACCACCATCACATCGCTGTCCGGTCGGATCGAGGCGATCGTGTCCGCCGGTCGTGGCCGGAAACCGGGTGCGCCGGTGAGGCCGAGGCTTTCGTCCGCCGCGGTCACGGCAACCCGGTCCGCACCGGGAGTGCGCACTGTGAAATCGACCCCCTCCGGTGGCAGATCGCGGAAGCGGATCTCGCCCGGCAGGCCGTCCGGCCGCGTACCCGTGACCGGGACGGCGACCGGGGCGGCGCCGGGTACCGTCGTGGTGACGAGATCGATCGGCCGATCGAAGCGCAGGATCAGCGAGGACGCCGCGCGCGCAGATGTCACACGCATCGTCACGGTATCGCCGTCGCGGTGGCGTAATTCGACCCGCGGCCCCGGCGCATCGATCGGGTCCGCGGGCCCGGTCCACAGCGGTTCGGCTGTGTAACCGGCAGGCAGAACGGCGGTATCGCGTCCGGTGACGTACCGTCCGGTCCACTCGGTGGGATGCAGTTCGGCGCTCACCCAGTGCGCCTGGCCGGTTTCGGCGTCGAGAACGTAGGCGAGATGGCTGCGCTGGGGATGCGCCGGATCGGTCCTGTCGACGACCAGACCCACCGCCACCGAAACGATCCCCAGCACGGCAACGGTCGCGGGCACCGCCCAGAGCCTGGTCCGGGGTACTGCCCAGATCTTCCCGGTGAATGCCTCGGGCTCCGGCAGCAGCAGTTCCACCGCGGGCAGCAGCATGAGACCGAACAGCGCCAGACAGGCCGCGCCGGCTCCGGCGTAGACCATCCCGACGGCGTCGAATACGCCGCGCGCGAGCACCGGAAAGAATATGGCCGAGATCGAAAGCCCGGCCACCAGCGCCACGGCGGGCCAACCGGCCCAGCGCACCGGGATCATCGCCGACAACACACCGGCCGCGGCCAGCCCGGCAGGCAAGGTGAACAGGAACGCGCCGCCGGGCGCCACCGCCGCGCACACCAGGCCCAGCACCGCCGGCCAGGCGAGTGCCCCGACCGCGAGCGCGGCCGGCCCCAGCCGCACCCGCAACAGCAGGTACCAGACGAACAGCGCAGTGCCGGCCAGCGCGGCGAGCGCGGCCTCGTAGAAACCCGGCCGGTACAGCAGACCGTTCATCATGTGATATCCCGGCCGCAGCGCCACCAGCAGCCACCACAGCGCCTGCCCCAGCCCCATCACCACACCGATCGGCAGCACCACCGAAATCGCTGCCAGCGCCATGCGCGGCGTACTGGCCAGCTCCCGGCGTCGCGCCAGTACGGCCAGTCCCACCACGAACGCCGCGGCCAGCAATGCCAGCGGCCAGACCAGCGCATTCGGGTAGTGGATCGAGACCGGGCCGATCCGGAAATAGGTGGCGTCGCGGTCGGTGCGCAGCTCCGGCAGATCGGCGTCGCCGAGCGCCCGGGTGAGTGCGAGCATGTTGTCGCCGTGGTGTTGCAGACTGCGCGGGTCCAGGTTGGCCAGCGAATCACCGGCCGTGTGATAGAACGCCGGCTGTTCGATGTAGGCGAAGTTCATCCCGTCGAAACCGGCTGCCTTGAACTCGGTGAAGTCGGTGTCGTTCGGCAGGTTCCGGTAGATCTCGACCATCGACGAGTCGCCTCGGGGATCGGGCACGGTATCGGCGAACAGGGCCGACAACTCCGCGTTCCCCCTCGACGTTTCGAACATCAGCGAAGGCCCGCTCACGCCGCGCGCCTCCCAGTTGAGCACCACACCGCCCGCCCGGCCCAGCGGGTGCTCACGGACGAACGCCTCCGCCCCCAGCAGCCCGTCCTCCTCACCGTCGGTGAACAACAGCACCAGATCGTTGCGTGCCCCGCCTTGCGCACCGGCCAGCCGCCCCACCTCCAGCATCGCCGCGATCGCGGCCCCGTCGTCCGATGCTCCGGGCCCGGTGGTGGCGGAGTCGTAATGCGCGGCGATCACCACGGTTCCGGTCGGGTCGCGGCCCGGGAGGGTCGCGATCACATTGTCGACCCGGCCGAAGGTCACCAGGCCCGGCGCCGCCCGCGATCCGACCGCGTGCTGGATCTCCACCGCGAACCCGGCGGCCCGCATCTCCCCGGCGATATAGTCCTCGGCCCGGTCGCTTGCCGGGCTGCCGAGCGGTCTCGGTTCGGTCGCGAACCGCGCGAGGTGCGCGAGCCCCCGTTCGGCACTGAACTGCCCGGGCTGCGCGGCAGCGACCAGTTCCCGGTCGTTGCCTTCTGCCCGGACCGCCAGCGCCGCCACGCCCGCGAGAACCAGTAGCACCACGGCGCCCAGCACGCGATGCTGCGTGCCGATCAATTTTCGAACCACGATCAGACGTTAGAGGTCCCGACGACCGAGGTCACGCCCCCGGTACTGTGGGGCGGTCGAGACACAGTGGATGAACACCTGCCACACGCCTTTCACCCGCGGGTTTCGGTGAACGATCGAGCACCCGCACCTGTTGCCCGATGTCACAGCAGCGCCCAGGCCCCCGCCCCGGCGCCTCGGTGAGACGGAATCCGATCGCCCCGCCCACCGGCGCGCCGGTCACGGCGACCAGGGATTCCTACGTTCAGCCCCCGACACCGGCGGCCGGGCTGTGCACCCTCCCTCGGCAGGCGCCGAATACGCCCTCGGCGTCGAAGACCCGCTCGGCGAAGCGTTCGCCGATCAGGTGGTGCGTCGCGGGGTCCGGGTGGAGGCGGTCGGGTAACGGGTGGTCGGCGGCATCGGCTTCGCCGTACAGTTCGCGACCGTCGAGATAGAACAGATTCCGATCCGTCGCCGAGCGCTGGGCCACGATGTGGGACAGCTCGTCGCGGATGCTGCGGAGCGTCAGCTTTCCTTCCGTCTGTTCGGCCGGGTCTCCGGTGGCGACGAAGCGCATTTCTCCCGCACTCAGGGCCTCGAGATCGAACGCCCCGGGCCCCGGAGTGTTCTCGTGGATAGCGCAGTAGATGGACGAGATCACCAGCAGCGGCGTCGTGGGATGGCGGTCGCGAATCGTGCTGAGGAAACCGTGCACGGCCGGCCCGAAGGCACGCATCCGCATCACGTCGGCGTTGACGAGGTTGATGCCGATCTCGAGGCCGATGAGGTCGGCCCGTGTATCGCGGATTATCCGGGCAGCGAACGGGTCGAGCATGGCGCCGCCGCTCAGCCCCATATTGATCAGTTCGACCTCCCCGCGGGCAGCCGCCAGCGCGGGCCAGGTGGTGGACGGGCTACCCGCATTGGACCCCTGGCTGATCGAACTGCCGTACAGGAGCCAGACTCCGCGGCCGCCGTCGGGCACCGGTTCGACGGCCGCATCGGTGCGCAAACCGGCGAGTTCGGTGATTTCGTTGTGCGGCAGCCAGATTTCGACGTTCTTGAATCCGGTGGGGAGCTCGGCGAAACGCACGGTACCCACCGGACCCGGTAGCCGGGTGGTGCTTCCGGTGGCCATATCGATGGTCACGGTATCGCCGCCCGGAGCATGGGCCTGGGCGGCCAATCGGCCATCGATACGTAGGTCGTAGACGCCGGCCGGGCGGCGGGCAGCGCCCGCGTACCCCAGCCGGGTGGCCACGGTGTCGAGTTCGATCGTCGTGGCCGAGGTACCGAACACCAGCCGGACACCCGAAGGCTGGGTCTCTGCCGTCACCAGCTGCCCGTCGCCTTGTGCACGGGCCCAGGCCGGCAGCCGATGCGGCAGGATGCCGCGTTCGGTGCGCTCTAGTTCGAGGGCCCCGCGGACGATCTCCGCAGTGATCGCGGTCGTTGTCCACTCGGCGTCGCAGTGCATGGTTTCACCTGTACATCGGTTCTCGGAGGTTGCGCCGACCCCACAACGGGCTCGCGGCGCTCAGCACAGGCCATAGTAGATTTCCGGGCGCATGCGGTGCGCCTACTGGGCAGCGTTTTCCACGGCTACCCCGCCCTGGAACTCAGCGGCGGCTTCGACCACAGTGAACCTTCCGCCGCGGCCAGTTGGTCACGGCTGCTCGAGGTCCTCGATTTCACCCTGACCAACTGGCCGGTCCAACAGCAGTAGACCCCGTCACGGGCCGGGCTCTCCATCGTTGCGTCGATAGACTCACGAGGTGAGCAGTCCCGGCGCTCATCGCAGTCCTCGTCGGTTACGTGTTCGCCATACCAGCGGCGGTACGCCAGGGCCGTGCAGCCGTTCGAGGTCCGCGCCTACTTCGTGCTCGGCGGCGACCCCTTGCCGGCACTACCCGAGACCGTGGCCAGCGCAGCCACCGCAGCCACCGCGGCCGCCCCCCACAGCAACACGGTCAACCCGGCGCCGTCGAGGATCACGCCGCCCGCGAACGACCCCAGCGCGATACTTCCGGTGAAGGCACCGACATACAGGCCGGTGACGGCTTCCCGCCGATCCGGCGCGGCCTGGACAGCCCAGAGCTGGGCACACACCGAGACACCTCCGTAGGACACTCCCCACAGCACGAGTACCGCGGCGGCGCCGAGCGGGGTGGTTCCGAGCAGCAGCAGAGCCGGCAGGGCGACGGCGATCCCGATCGCCAGGACCAGCAAGGTCGAACGAATTCGTCGCGTGGCCGCTGCGCCCGCCGCGAAATTCGCGACGATCCCGCAGAGCCCGTAGAGCAGGAGCAGCAACGAGATCGCGATACCGTGGACACCGGACAACTCCTCCAACGCGGGCCGCACATACGTATAGGCCGCGAAATGCGCCGTGACGAGGAGACTTACCGCGACCAGCCCTCTTCGCACCGCCGGAATCGCCAGTAACGATCCGGTCTTCGCGTTGCCGGTCACCTCCGATTGTGCGGGGAGCGGAGGCAGGAGCACTGCAAGCCCCGCGGCAAGCACCAGAGCCGCCAGCGCAAGCGACCCGAAGGCACTACGCCACCCCGCGATATCGCCCAGCACGGTCCCGATGGGCACGCCCAGTACGGACGCGACCGCGACACCGCTCACCACCAGCGTCACCGCCAGACTCGCGCGGCGTTCGCTCACCAGCCGCGTGACCAGCGCGGCCGCCAGCGCCCATACGGTCGCCATGGCAAGCCCGACCACAACCCGGCCGAGGGCGAGCACCGCGAACCCTTGCGCTACCGCGGTGATCAGGTTGCCCGCGGCGAGCAGCAGCGCGGCCGCCACCAGAACGCGGCGGCGGTCGAGGCCACCGATCGCCCGCGCGACGAAGGGCGCGGCCAACGCGGCCACGACACCCGTGACGGCCAGGCTGAACCCCGCGGTTCCCGGGGAGATACCGAGCCCCTCCGACATCGGGGTGAGAATGCCGACCGGCAGCATTTCCGCCGTCACGACGAGAAATGTGGACAGCGCCAGCACGGCGACCGACGACCAGCGTTGCGCGGGTTCGGCCGCGGGCGGCGGCGATTCACTCACTATGGACATGAATCCAGTCAATGTTGCGCGGTATCGCGGAACAACAGTGATCAGCTCATTGTTCGATCAGCTGAACTGATCGATCGCGGTGACCGGGAGGAGCGGCATGCCGGACCTACCTGTCCGCGAGCTGGAATGTCTGCTGATACTCGCCGAGGAGCTGCATTTCGGCCGGACGGCAGAGCGGCTGCGGGTTTCGCAGAGCCGGGTGAGCCAGCTCGTGGCCGCATTGGAACGCAGCATCGGCACGCAACTCGTGCACCGCACCAGCCGCCGGGTCGCTCTCACCGATTTCGGTGCCGAGTTCGTGGAACGCGTACGGCCCGTATACACCGAGCTGACCGATCTTGTCGGTGGCGCGCGGCGTGAAGCCCGGCGCGAGCAGCCCGCCCCGATCCGCCTCGGCTTCCAGGGCATCGCCTACGAAACCGTCACCTGGACCCTCAACAGATTCACCCGCGAGAACCCGGACGTGAGCCTGTCGTTGCACGAAATACCGCTCGGCGATCCCTTCGGGGCCTTGCTCGACGGGCGCGTCGACGCGGCGGTGGCACTGCTCCCGGTGCGGGAGCCGGGACTCTCGGTCGGGTTCGTGTTCCCGCACGCGCCACGAATGCTGGCTGTAGGACACAGCCATCCGCTGGCGGGAGCCGAACGCATCGATGCGGAAGCGCTCGCAACCGTGGACCTCGTCTCCGCGGCGGGGCCTGCACCCGAGTATTGGCGGGACGTACATTTCCCTCGCTTCACACCGCTCGGCGCACCGATCACGGCGACGACCCGGGTGGCGACCCTCCAGGAGGGGATGACTCTCGCCGCCACCGGCCGGTACGCCCTGTTGACCTGCCGCCCGGTCGCGGAGCGCAATCAGCGCGCCGACCTGCGCTACGTCCGCGTCACCGGTTTCGACGAGGAGTCGAGAATGGCGTTGATCTGGCGTTCGGGCCACCGCCGGGCAGAGCTGACGAATCTGGCGGCGCTGCTGCGCGAACTTCCCGGCGCCCCGGCAGAACCGGCCGACCTGTTCGCCCCGGCGAGCTCGCCGCTGCCGGTGGTTTCCTGACGAGGCGGTCGGCACAGGCCCTGGCAGTCGCCGGCCGGAAGGTTCGGCGCCGAGTTGTCAGTGGTGGGGCACCATCAGGTCGAACAATCCCGGCAGCTCCTCGCGCAGCTGTGTGGCCGCGTCCGGCATCCCGGACAGCACGTAGAGCAGTGCTCGTTGAAAAACCCCGTCCAGCAGGGCGTATGCCGCTGCCGACGAGAGCGCCGGCGCCGTCCCGGCGAGTTCGGCGTACCGGCTCACCACTCGCCAGATCATGGCTTCGCGACGTTCGTCGATTTCCAGGACGTCGCGGCGGAAGGTTTCGTCGAACAGGCTCTGGTTGCGCAGGTCGTACCAGAGCCGGTGCAGCGGCGCGTCGGCGTCCAGGGTGGCGAAGAACATCGTGGTGAATTCGCCACGCAGCCGTTCTGCCGTTTCCGCCCCGGCGACGACTTCGTCGTAGCGGGTCACGCAGACGGCTTCGTATTGACGGACCGCCTCGGTGATGAGGTCGCGTTTATCGGCGAAGTAGTAGTGCAGGACTCCGTGCGTGAATTCCGAATTCTGCGCTATTTCCCGCAGGCTGGTGCGGGCGTAGCCCAGATCGGCGAGTGTGTGCAGCGTAGCGATGGCGAGTTCGGTTCGCCGCGCATCGAACTTGTCGACCTGGCGGCGCGCTATTCGCTCTTGCTTCGTCTCGACGACCTCGGTCACCCACTCGTCCCGTCAGCTCGGTACAACTCGTGGCAGCGGTACCCGGCAGCAGTCTATCGTGCACCATTTCCCTCGATCTTGACAACTGTCAAAGAAAATCTTGACGACTGTCCAAACGCTGTTACTGTGTGATCCACGCCGCATTCTCGCCCTGGCGAGCCCGGCGATTCAGGTTTCTCGACGAGGAGGTTCCGGATGACGAGCTATGACTTGACAGGCCGAAAGGCCCTGGTCACAGGAGGCGCACGCGGGTTGGGTGCGGGAATGGCCGAGGCATTGGCCGCTGCGGGCGCCGCGGTGGCCGTCGGCGATGTGCTCACCGAAGCCGGGACGGAGACCGTGCAGTCCCTGCGGAGTTCAGGCGCCACCGCCGAGTTCGTCGCCTTGGATGTCACCGACGATACGAGCTGGGCCGCCGCCGTACCGGCGGTCGTCGATGCGCTGGGCGGTCTGGATCTGGTGGTGAACAATGCCGGCGTCGAGATCACCAGCCTGCTCGCCGATCTCGACCCGGCCGGCCTGCGCACCATGCTCGAGGTGAATGTGCTCGGCACCGCGCTCGGCCTCAAACACGCGTTCCGGGCCATGCGCCCCGGCGGCCCGGCCGGTGGCGGCGGCGCCGTCATCAATATCGCCTCGGTCGCCGCGACCATCGCGTTTCCCGGTATCGCCGGCTACTCGGCCACCAAATCCGGTATCGACCGGCTCACCCGGGTAGCCGCCGCCGAGTCCGGCAAACTCGGTTACGGCGTCCGGGTCAACTGCATCTACCCGGGACTCACACCCACCGCGATGGGCACCCAGCTCGCCGTGGACTGCGCCGAAATCGGGCTGTTCGCCTCGCCCGAGGACGCCGTCGCGACCGTCACCGAACTGACCCCGCAAGGACGCCTCGGACAGGTCGACGATATGGCCGACGCGGTGGTGTTCCTGGCTTCCGACGCCGCCAAATTCATCACCGGGGCAGGACTTCCGGTCGACGGCGGCATGGGCATGTGAGCACTCTCCCCTCGAATGGAAGGAAACCCCCGTGGCAACCGACAAAAAAGTAGTCGTCTACGGCGCCTCCGGCTACACCGGCCGTCTGATCTGTGAATATCTGCGCGAGTACAACATCCCGTTCCTCGCGGCCGGGCGTAACCGTGCCCGCGTACAGGAGGCCGTCGCCGCGGTCCCCGGTATCGATACCGTCGAGTACGAGGTGGCCGAGGTCGAGCACGACGCGGCCGCGCTGGCCGAGGCGTTCCGCGGCGCGCAGGTCGTACTGAATACCGTGGGCCCGTTCGCGCGGTTCGGGCACGAAGTCGTGCAGGCGTGCTTGGAGATCGGGGCGCACTACACCGATACCAACGGCGAACAGAACTGGATGCTCGACGCCGAGGAACGCTACGGCGCCGAGTTCACCGCCCGCGAACTCGTCCTCACTCCCGGCCTGGCCCAGATGTACACGATCGGCGAGATCGCGGCGAATATCTGCCTGGAGACTCCCGGACTGGACACACTCGATATCGAGGTGTTCTGGAAGGGCCATCCGACGGTGGCCTCCACGAATACGATCCTGACCAACGCGGCCTTCGCCGCGGCGTACTACCTGGAACAGAACGAGTACGTGGAATGGCCGGCCGACGGCGGGCTCTACGAGCTCGTCGTCCCGGGGCAGCACGAACTCGGCCTGGCACTGCCGTGGGGGGGCACCTCGCATCCGGTGTGGTTCCGCCACGACCCTCGGGTAGCGAATGTGCGTGCCCTCGGCGGGGTGTTCAACCGTCCGTTGATGCAGGCCGTACCGCAGATCGTGGCCGGGGCCCTGGCAAAGATGGAGGGCCGCACCACCGAGGAGAAGTACCGAATCATCGACGAACAGTCGGCGCAGGTCCGCAGTGAGATGCCGCCGCGGGAGAACCCGCGGATCAACACCTCACTCGATTCGGTCCATGCCTCCGGCCCGCTGGGCCGCGCGCACTGTGTGATCCACGGCAACTGCAACTACAAGCAGACCGCGCTGCTCAACGCGCACGCGGCAGCGCATCTGCTGCAGACCCGTCCGCGCAGGACCGGTTTCGCCTCCAGCTGCCAGGCTTTCGGGCACCGGGAACTGCTCGGCACGCTGCGCGCGTTCGGACTCGTCCTGGAACCGAAGCTGGAAGTCCACCACTGATCCGCCCGGCCGGCCGTCACCCGGCGGCCGGCCCGGGTTCCCCACTCCTACAGCGAGGTACAGAAACGTGCGGTTGGCCGACTACCTGGACAAGGGCGTTTCCCTGGGCGCCGACGCCCCCTGTTTGACCATGAACGGTGCGTCCCTCACCTACGCCGAGGTGCAGTATGCGTCCCGGCGGATCGCCGCTGCACTCCATGCCTCCGGTGTCGGCCGCGGCGACCGGGTCGCCATCCTTTCCGGTAACGACCCCATGGCACTGACCTGCGTTTTCGGAATATCCCGCCGCGGCGCCGTATGGTGCCCGGTCAACCCCCGCAACGAGGCCGAGGAGAACCGGCAACTGCTCGACTTGTTCGGCTGCCGCTGCCTGCTGTTCCAGGAACAGTTCGCGCCGCTGGTGACCGCCATCCGTGCCGCGCTGCCCGCGCTGACCACCCTGGTCTGCCTCGACGGCACGGTCGACGGTGCGCTCACCTTCGCCGACTGGATCGCCGCCGCTCCCGAGGGCCCCTTGGCGGAGGTCGTGCCAGGTGGTGACGAGGTCTGCATGCTCGCCGGAACCGGTGGCACCACCGGAAAACCGAAAGGTGTCCGGCTGACCGGTACCAATATGGCCGTCTCCACTGCCTCCGCACTGATGAGTTACCCGTTCGGCGACCGGCCTCGCTACCTCGCGCTCGCACCACTCACTCATTCCGCCGGGGTGCTCACCTTCCCGATTCTGTCGCTGGGCGGGGAGGTCGTGATCATGCCTGCTCCCGACCTCGGCGCGTTCCTCCGGTTGATCGAGCGCTGCCGCATCACCCACGCCTTCCTGCCGCCGACAGTGATCTACGGCTTGCTGGATCATCCCGACCTCGAGACGACCGACCTGACCTCATTGCGCTGCCTCTGGTACGGGGCCGCGCCCATGTCACCGACGCGCCTGGAGGAGGCGCTGCACCGGATCGGCCCGGTGCTCGGACAGTTGTTCGGGCAGACCGAAGCACCCAATATGATCTCCACTCTCGCTCCCGCCGAGCATTTCCGTCCCGACGGGACGATCGCCACCGAACGGCTCACCAGCGCCGGCCGGCCCACCCCGTTGACCCAGGTCGCGGTGATGAACAAGGCCGGCGATCTATTGGACCGGGGCGAGCGCGGGGAGGTCGTGGTGCGCGGCCCCTTGGTGATGGCCGGCTATCACAACGATCCCGAGGCCACCGCGGCAGTGAGCACGCACGGCTGGCACCACACCGGCGATATCGGATACCTGGACGAGAACAACTTCCTCTACATCGTCGACCGGGCCAAGGACATGATCATCACCGGCGGTTTCAATGTGTACTCGGCCGAGGTCGAACGCGCGCTGTCCGCGCATCCCGCAGTCCAGGACAGTGCCGTCCTCGGCCTGCCCGACGACAAGTGGGGCGAACGAGTCACCGCCGTGGTCCAGCTGCGCCCTGCACAGCAGGCCACGAGCGCGGAACTGATCGACTTCGTGAAACAACGGCTGGGCAGTGTGAAAGCGCCCAAGCAGCTGGAGATCTGGCCGGACCTGCCACGTTCGAAGGTCGGCAAAGTTCTCAAGCCGGAGATCCGGAAGACGCTGGCCCCTCACACCCAGTAGTCACTCCGGCAGGCGGCGCAGCTCGCGCAGCAACCCCGGTTGTCGCGCGAGCTGCCTCAGGTCCGGCGCGCGCCCGTCGAGTCACCGTTCAGCACTCCCCCTTCGAAGTCGGTAACCGGCGCCGCTGCGCGGCCGAGCTCATTCGATCCCCGTCGGCGCACGGTCCACCGGCCGCACACCTCGAACGTGCTGGACGTGCGGCATATCGATCACCGGGACCGGACGGCAGTTACTCGGCGATTCCCGGCGCGGCACATCCACAGGCCGCCGCCGGTAAGGCTACGTTCGCCTGGCGGCACCGGCCGCGCGGTCTGTCCGGCTGCACTTTTCGCCGGAAATCGCGTCGCACCAAACCGGAGACCGTGGCAGCACGAACCCCTTCCGATGTCGATCCGGACCCCCGGCGAACACGGCGGCCCCGGCGTCATCGCCGACAGTGACCGCGCGAGGCATACGAAAGGCCCCGACTTTGACAACGCGATCCCTACGCACCACCGCAGCACGCTGCACCCTCGCCGCCGCCCTGGCCACCGCCTGCCTGATCGGCACCGGCAGCACCGCGACAGCGGCCCCGGACGCGGCGGCCGTGGTCTCGGTGGAGCAGGTGAACGACCGGCAGCAACTGGTATCGGTGTTCTCACCGGCGATGAACCGGCCGATCCAGCTGCAAGTGATCCGCGCCGCCGACGGTTCACGACCGCACCCCACGCTGTACCTGCTCAACGGTTCGCAGGGCGGCCCCGGCGGCAGCGGCTGGGATGTGCAAACCGACGCCGTCGGCTTCCTGCGCGACAAGAACGTCAATGTGGTGACCCCGTTCGACGGTGCCAGCTCCTACTACACCGACTGGATCCGCGACGATGCCGCGCTGGGCCGCAACAAATGGCAGACCTTCCTCAACGAAGAGTTACCCCCGGTGATCGAGGAATTCCTGGGCGCCGACGGTAACCGGGCGCTGGCGGGTGTATCGATGAGCGGCACCTCCGTCCTGAACCTCGCCATCGCCAAACCCGGCTTCTGGAAAAGCGTGGCGTCCTATAGCGGTTGCGCACAGACCTCCGACCCGATCGGGCAGGAATTCGTCCGGATCACCGTCGAGAACTGGGGTGGCGGGCAGAGCGTCGAAAACATGTGGGGCCCACGCAACGGACCACTGTGGCGCGCGAATGATCCACTGGTACACGCGGACCGGCTGCGCGGCACCGCCATTTATCTGAGCACGGGCAGCGGTATCCCCGCAGCACCGCACGACACTCCCGCGGACAAACGGGTCCAGGAGGGCCGGATCCCGCTCCCGGTCCAGATCGTCTTCGGCGCGCCCATCGAAGCGGCCATTCAGCACTGCACGATGAACCTCACCAACCGGCTACAGGAACTGAACATTCCCGTGACACTGCACGATCGGCCGGTCGGCACCCACTCCTGGGGTTACTGGGAGGACGACCTGCACCACTCCTGGCCGTTCCTCGCCGGCTCGCTGGGGATCACCGCCTGAGCGGCGGCAGCCGGTGGAGCACACCAGAGGAGGGCCGGCCAAGCGCTCGAAACGGTATGACCGACAGGAAGACAAGCCGTTGCCGTTCCGAAACGGATCAGCCATCAACGAAGCTCCGTGAACCCCGATAGATCAATCATGAATCTGAAAACGCACACGTGGTAAGCCGATTTCGACCCTGGTGGGAGTGGCCGCGGCAGCGGCTGCCGCCGCACTCACCGGGTTCAGTGGCTCGGCGGCGGCGGTGCCGTGGAATCAGGTCACGCAGTTCAACTCCGCACTCGCCCGGATACCGGGAACGGCTGCTCGGCCATTATCAACGCCGAAACGGCCCCGCAGCCGCAGGCGGGGCATCTCGGGGTCAGGGTGAAGATCACGCAGACCGGGTCGTCCTGCGAGCCCTACCGGGTGGCGATCCGGTGGAAGAACCTCGACAGCGGCACCACCGGCGGGCAATCCCAGAAGGTCGGCGCCAACGGTGTAATCGAGACCGGCCCCGACAGTGTGATCACGGGTATGGGCTTGGGACCCGGGGTCGGGCGGGTGGAGGCCACCATTGTCGCCACGGCCGACCTGTACCCACAGCATCCTGAACTGGAACAACTCTCGGGCATGGCCTGGTTCACCCTCAACGAGTAGCACCGAGTCCGGGCTGCGGCGGCGGATTCGATCGTCCGCCCCCTGATCGTTTCCGATACTTCGTTCACCGCTCACACTGGATCCCACGATCACGGCCACGCTCGTCCCGCCCTCGCCCAGTCCTCTCCGGTGACGGTGGTTGGCGGTGAGGTGAGGCGATCCCGGGGGTGGGCCTGTTGACGATCAATAGATCTGCCGCCTCACGGCCGGTCATGGGTAGATGCTTCCCATTTCGTGCTGCTTCCCGTGCCTGACGTGCGGACTCCGCCACCCGTTGCGCGGCTTCCCGCTGTCGCTGCCACGCCACCGCCTGATCTCTCGACCGTTGTTCGGCCTCCCGCTCTCGGGCGATTTCCCTGATCCTTTCCAGCCGTTTACGAGCACGATCCGCGCGATCCAACTCATGGATCCGCACCAGCTCGAGTTGCTTACTCGCCAGCGATCGACCCATTCGAATCGCACGCAGTGCATCCGCTCGGGAGACCATCTCATGATGAAACCGGCCGGGAAAATCGCGGGCCATAGCCTGCATTTCGTCGTGTACTGTGGCCGGAATTTTTTCGCCGGCCACAGTTTCCCACCGGCTGTGTGTGAGTTGGCCGGACGACAGCCCGGAACGCTCGCGCTCGAGCTGCCGCAACGCCTCCCGTTCGTTGATTCGGCCGGATTTCCGTTCGACGCCTCGAGTTCCGCGGCCGTCCGACCGCGCCGAATCCAGAACACGCGCACCTTTGCCGGTGACCAAGGCAAACTGGCGTACCCAGCCTTTCTCAGCCGTTTCCCCCCGCTCCCGAGCCCGGCCGAGCTCGAAGTACAAACCTCGTTCATATCTGGACAGTTGCCGCCGCACGGCATCGTATTCGGGCACAGGAGCACCCACCCCCATCAATCGGAATTACAGTGTGAAAGGGCGTAATCTCCCGCAGAAATGGGGAATTATGTGGAATTCCGGCCCTGCGGACCGGCGTCGGTCATGTTGTATTCGACCATTCGAGGGCCGTAATTCTTTCTGAACAAGGTCTCCGACATCGCGACCACATCCCGAATGTCGTCGCCGTACCGCACCGCCGGCCCGAAATCGGAGTACAGCAAAACTCCCCACTCTGGACGGTTCGCCCAGGTCATTCCAGAGCGCCGCACGTAGCACTCTCCCAGGAAGCGAACGAAACCATCAGCGACATACCAGTTTTCCGGTGCTACGAAACCTGCCCAGTCACCGAAGAGTTTTTCCGCTGCCTCCAGCACCTTCGTGGACAACGGCGGTTTCCACCACAGCGAATCCGGGGTGACGTCGGGAGCCACTTCGGCCAGAAACGCTCGGATGCCCAACTCCATACGTTCGGGCGCCACCCAATCCAGCCATGCCTGGGTTTTGTCATCGAAGTCGATGTCGAACCCGAGCTGGTTGTCGCTCTCCACGATGAGGCCTCCGCTGCTGTCGTTGTTCCCGTTCACGAACCCATCCGTCTCCAAGCACGACCATGATGGCATCGCATGGCCGATCGAGTGCTTCCGCACACCGGCAGCACACGGCGGACGAGGCGAGTCCACGTCGAAGCCATCGGGCCGATCGACGAGCACGGGCCAGAAGAGTGCCGCCGTCAGGCATAGCAATGCGAAGGCCAACAGAACCAGCTGCAAATCCCAGATCATCGCGGGCCACTGTCGCGTCCGACGACCGGCCAGCGGTAGCCGAGTGGATACACTCGCATCGGTGTGATGAGTACAGCGAGATCAGTAATGAGGCACCGGATCGGTTCGCCGTGCTCAAACCCTGGCACGACCACCGCGTCGGCGGCGTACTCGCTCAAATGCTGCGCCACAACAATGCCTGATATCACCGGACCCGTGTCCGTGATAACTGTGAATACCAAACGACATCCGTGACGGCGGGCGAGCGCGTCCAGATCTACTCCATGAAAGGGGATATCCCGCCGGACGAACCCGATTGCACGGCGTTGGTCATCCGACTGATCGGTGGACTTCATACCAGCAGAGTCGCCTGTACCCGTACGTCGCTTCCAACAACTACAAGCTGTACAACAGCGGGTTGTATCGCCTCAGCACAGAAGCGAGACCGCCCGCCTCAGTGCCGCGACGCCCGCCGCTTGCACCGGGTACTCATCGATAAGAGCTTGCACGTGTTCGGCAGCGAAGGGCTGCCATTCCAGGACCTGGCCTTCGTCATTACCGCTCACCACATCACCGAAGAGGGCATCGAACACCGGCCCGTCGATAACGACCGCTGTGAGCAGGTCGGTTGCGAAGGTCAGCGGGTCGGCACCGAGTCCGAGGCAGTAGGCGGTCACAGTTCCGTCCCGCCGAGCCCGATCGAGAGTGGCCGCGAACTCCCATGCCTCGTAATCGATAGGTGCGTTCTCGCTCCCATGATCTTCCCCGGCGCCCGCCAGCTCCTCGGCAAACTCACGAGTCATATTGCGCCACAGGGAGAAGTCGTTCTCGATATTCCATGTCGCGTACCCCGAAGGCTGAAAAATACCGACAGGTACAGCCTGATACATGCCCCCGGCGTGGCCGACCTTTCGGGGGTCACGCCAGTGCAGCAGGAACGACTTCTCGTCGGAGGCCGGGTCCCGACGAATGGTAACAGTCGTAATCGCCAGGTTCACCGGCCGCTGTTTCGGGTCACACGGGTTATCGATGCTCGACCGTACCCCGGGAACGCCACAATTTCCTCGCAGGTCGAGAACGAATTCATGTGCCGCCGCTTCTCCGACGTCGATGCTGTCGAAATATGTCCCGAGCCCGAATCGCATCCACGGTGACTCAGCGGTGAGGTCGGCCGCAAGAAGCCGGTAGGTCGGCCGGTCCTCGAAGACTGCGGGTGCAACCAGTTCTCCTATGGCCTCGGCGTAGCCCGCGTACCGCTCGCCCGTCGCGCGAGCCGGAACAGCGGAACTCACTGTTACGAGATGGGTTTCCGCCTGTTCAGTGCTCGAGGCCAGCTCCAGTACCAGATCTTCTAGTCTGAACGGAGCAACCGGGAGCCATTCGGTGTCCGCGAGTAACGCGGAGTCGGCTACCCGATGAAGCGCCGGGTATCTCCGCGCGGCGGCGGCGTCGAGCATCGTCCGGTTCTCACGCAGGTAGGAGCGTGTTTCTATCCATGCACGCTCGCTCTCGGTCAGTTGACGTGCGGTCCCGCTCACGCTCATCTCATACTCCTGAGGCTCGGTCTCAGCTGAACAGACTGTGCCGATGCTTCCATGCCAGGGCCAGGCACGCGGCTCCCGGCGCCGCGAGCGGTTCCCTGTCGAGAAGCCGGTCGACAGCGGAGGCTGTGAACGGTATGCCGTCGGCAGCAGAGCCGTCGCCGAACGCGACGACCTCGCCTTCCTCGTTGAACCGCACCGTCGCACCGAACACCTCTTCGAAAACATCGTCATCTATGACGACTACTGTCAGGATCGTTGCCGCCAAAGTGAGGGCGTCCAATCCCATGCCGAGAACGAATGCCGTCAATTTCCCCTGGCCCCGCGCGGCGCCCAGCTGCTGATACAGCGGCCATCGAACGTAGTCGATCGGCGCGCTTCGACTACCGTCGTGCTCGGGCCGCCCCAGCAGTTCCTCCGAAAACTCGCGAACAATATTTCGCCACAGCGAGAAGTCATTTTCCCGGTCCCACAATGCGACGCTGGAAGGCTGGAACTCGCCGGCCGGAACAACATCGTAGATACCGGCAGCGGTCGCCACACGATGGGGATCACGCCAATGCAGTAGGAACGACGGTTCGGCCGGATACCGACGCAAACGCACGGTCAAGGTCGTGATTGCGGGAATGATCGCCCTGCGCGCTGCATCGAAAGGGTCACCGATCAGCTCTCGGAAGGGCAGGTTTCCCCGTAGCGCGGCCGCGTCTTGCACAGAGCCGTCCATGGTTGCTGCGGCCAACTCGTGCGCGAGCGCTTCGGATACGTCGATCTTGTCGAAATATGCGGCCAATCCGAAGTGCATCTCAGGTGCAGATACCGAACCGCCGAGGTACCGGTAGCTCGGTCTGGACTCGAACAGCTCGGGGGGATCCAGGTGCTTCACCGCCGAGGAGTAGGTTTCGAACGCCGCGTCCGGGGTTCGTAGCGGCCGTATCGGTGTAGTCACCGACTCGGCTCCGGTGAGGTGGGCCGGCTGTGGTCGTTCGTCCAAACGCAGCCGCACCGAGCCCAGCTCCACCGGCCGGTCGGCCAGCCAGTCTTCTCCCGTAATGAGAGCCGTTCTGGCTACCGGATTCTCACCGGCATGCCATTCGACGGCCATATTTCCGAGCTCGGCGCGATGCTGATTGAGCCACTGGCGCTGAACTCGCCACCGCCCCCGGCTTTCCGCCACGGCCGCGGTAGTTTCCCGCGGCATGGGGCCACTGCGTCTTCGGCCGGCGAGACCGAGCTCTTCGGCGGGAATCCCCAGCACGCGCACGAATCCCTGACGCTGATCCAGCGTAAGGTTCCGCGCACCGGTCTCCACCTGGCTGAGGAACTGCTGTGTGATTCCCAGGTCACGGGCAACCGCTGCTTGTTTCAGCCCTTTCGCTAGTCGGTATTCACGAACCAACGGGCCTACCCGACGGTCCGAGCTCGGCCCATCGCTGCGTCGCAGCCACGCGAACTCCTCAGTGCCGTCCACGGTCGAATCCTTCCCGAAACTGTTGCGGTCGGTGACCATATCCACGAACTTCCCTACCTCGATGACACATCTGGTAGGACTCACCCGACGACGAGTCCGTCGACCGCCCGATTGCTCCGGTCCATCGCCGACACGCTCAGGTCGTGGCTCGATCCGGGAGCCGTGTCACGTACTCCTTCGACACCTCCCATATGGATCTTCATGCTCGCCGGACGTTGAATCGGCATACCTGATGCACAACCGTCGACCATGAGCGGCTCACGTCGACAGTGATCGCGCTCGGATTTGCCATCGCAATCGGCCTGCCACTGGCCGTCCTGGTCGTGGCTGGACCCCTCCCCGAACGCGGGGCAAGCCATGTTCCATCCCCACCACCAGCGAGAATACAGCGATCCCCCGGGCTTGATGTGTGTCGATCGCCAGCCCTATGCTGGGTGCGGCCGGGAGCAGAAGGGGGGCCTGTGGATCTACATCAACTCCGAATGGCCGATCCAGGCAAGTGGCAAGCAGCAGCTGACGACCTGCTCGCCGCAGCCAAGGACTGTGAGGAGGCCGTCGCTGCGATCCACGCGAACGGCTCTCGCCGCCTCGAGGAATCATGGACGGATTACCTGGGCAACATCGCTCGGAATCGGATTTCAGACGTCACCGGCAAACTGGAAGAAGTCGCGGTACTGCTGCGCGGAGCTGTAACGGCACTGGACACATTGGAAGACACCGCCCGAATTGCTCAGGGGCAGGCAAGCTCCGCGATTTCCGCCGGTGCTGTCGCGGGTCTGCGACTCGAAGTCGACGTATTGGTCGTTCCCGACGGTCATCATGATCCGGATACTGCATTGGACGACTGCAACCGGTACAATACATTGATCAAGGATGCGATCGATGCAGCAAATCGCGCCGATCAGGAAGTCGCGGATGCACTCCGGAAGCTGAGCATCAATGTCGACACCGCCTCACTGGAGGATGCAACCGCCCAACAATCCGCTGCGGTGGCCGATGCCTTGGACTCAATCCGCGAAACCCTCCCCCAAGGCCAGCCGCCCGATGTAGTCGAAGCATGGTGGAATTCGCTCTCCGTTGAACGACGAGAGCAACTCATGTCGGCGACGCCGGTCGAACTCCATGGGCTCGAGGGCATCCCCGAGAGTGTCAAGAAAGAACTCGAAGGATCGAACGGCTACAACGCAGTCGCGGCGGTGGAGTTCGCCCGTGAACATGCGGACGACACCTCGATAGACATATTCGAGAACAACTGCGCACACTTCGTGTCCACGACGCTGGCAGCCGCCGGCCTGGATCCCAAGGGCGACATGACCACTGATTCGGACGGCTGGAACCGGAGCCGAACGGCGGGGATCGACTTCGACCCTCCGGGCCCGGGCTCCCTTCAGGGCCTGAGTTACACCGACACGTGGTTCAATGCGGAAAAGCAGAAGAACCTCTTTCTCGACAACGGTGCGGAGGACGTCGGTTTGGGCGGCGTGAGACCGGGCGACGTGCTCTATTGGGAACATACGCAGGAGGTCGGCGACTACAACGCCGGTGAAGCCCACCACACTGCGGTGGTCACTGCGGTGCTGCCCAACGGAGATGTCCTGTACTCCCAGCACACCACCAACGGAAGAGACTTGAGCTTGACCAACCGGATGGGATTCTCCGATCAGGACGGCGGCACACAGAACGTTCGCGTCATCCGCCCGAAGGAGACCTGGTAGTTGAAACGCCTCGCTCTGTCCTCCGCCCTGGTCGTTGCTGTGAGTTTCATTTCTGCTGTACTTTTGCTCGTTGCAGCAGACGGAAAACTGGACGAGCGGACGGAAGCTCTGCTCGAATCCCATTGCGCACGAGATATCGACGTACCGATGGCGGCAATAGTTTTCAACTGGTCGGCCACGATCCTATTACTCGTCGCGGGAGCCGCGGCGATCATATTCGTTATTTCGGTCCTCCGGTTCGAATCCATCGCAATCAAAGTACCGGCCATTATGATGGGGGGCCTCGCATTCGTTATCACCGTCGGTTACGCGCTGCTTGTCGGGTCCGCACTCGTCGATCCGGGCTCCGAGGAACCGACCTCGACCGAATACCATCCGTGCACCGGCCGCTTCTGACAGAACAGGATTCACCATGGGCGAAATATGCATCGATCCCGAATCGGCCCGCCAGGCCGGGACGGCGATCTCCACCGATAGCAACGATTCCCGCCTCCGTCTCGAACAACAATTCGACGAAATCGAACCCGCGAAGCAGGCCAACGACGGTTGGCAGACCGGAGCTGCCTTGGCTGATTTCGCTCAAATGCGCAAGACGGACATACTGTCGAGCCTGGCAGAGCTCGATAGCATAGGCCAGAAAATCGTGGAGGTCGTAACGAGCCGGATGACCGTCGACGAACGGTACGCTACGAGTCTCGATCGCGTCGGCAAAGCGGTGGACGCGATGTCCCAGTAGGTCTCCTCGATTCGACCGGCAGCGGAGTCCACCGAGATGCGCGGATGATGCGATATGAAAGGCTCGGCTCTGCTGGGCCGCAGGGCCGGACAGCGGAGTCGGCACATGAGGCACGGCACCTGTCCCCGCCCGAGAAGCACCGACAACCCGACCTGGGCGATTTCACCTTCCCCGCTAGGCCAACCGGCTCGCGGTTCAGGTCGCGTGATCGAACTCTGTGTTACTTGCGGACGCCACGCTGACAGGCGCCGGCCGACGGCGCAGCAGTGTGTTCGGGAGAGGTCCTGGATATCTACACGGTCGGTGATGGTGCGCACCAGTGGGCTCGAGGCGATGTAGTCGCCGTCCGGAACACCCTGCACGCTCTCGATTATCGTCGACCCGGAATGGGTCATCACAGTCGGCGAGACGGACTACATCCGATCCCGAAGGCCTCGACGGCGTGCCGGCAGGACGTTGAGGCAGCGCGGCCTCAGTCACCAGAGCTGCGCGGGAATCAGGACTATCCAGACCTGCCCCGGCGCGAAGGGAATGGCTGTTCCGGTGGGGGTTGTATAGGTTGTGCCTACCTGTGGGGAGGTCCGGGACCACTCGGCCGGGAACTGTTGACCGTCACGAAGGACGAGTGCCGGACCGTTACCGGTCGTCTGGGCCAGGGGTGAGACGCTGCCCGCGATATCGCTGACGGCCGAGTTCTGCACCTGCACACTCTGCAGCACGACCGTACTCGCCATGAGCTGTCCGGTATCGGCAACGGTGTAGGCGGCACCGTCCATGGACACCAGCCACCGCTGTTGTTCGGGTGACCAGTCGAAACCGAACACCGTGCCCGGATACCGCGCTTCCTGATACTGCGTGGGCATGCCGCCGGCAGGCGCCGGACCGAAATGTAGTTGTGACGCAGAAGGCCAGCCGCCGCCCACGGGCAACTGGTCCGAATGGACGAACAGGTTGTGCGGAGCCTCGCGACTGTAGTCGCGGTAGTACGCCGCAGGTTGCCGATCGGCCGAGGCGTTCTGGAGCGATGAGCTGTCGACGGAGGCGACCAGCTCAGGTGCGGCACCAGAGGATGCCAACGTCGGGTTGCCGAACTGGTCCAACAGCGTCAGATCCGTTTCCCGCACACTTCGGACCGGTCCGATCACCGGGGGTTTGTCGGTCGAGAACACCGCAGCCAACCGGCTCAAACCGCCCTCGACCGGCTCGACGTAGACCACATCGGCGGCTCCGAGGCCGACCGGTGGCCGGGCCTGCGGGCTGTTGTCTATCTTCGCGACCAGCACGGGCACCCCTACCCGGGAAGATGTAGCGCTCTCGGGTCGGGTGCCGTTACCGCACGCGACCACGGCGCACATTCCCAGTGTCGTCAGGAATGCGGCAATCCATACCCACCATCGCTGTCGCATAGAGGCAACTCCCTAACGCACCCGATTTTACGCCGCACCCGACCGTGGCAGGAGTAGTCGAGCCGGCCGCGGGCCGCGGCTACGCTCCGGCGGACGCTGACGGCAGCAGCGCCTACCGACACCCCATGGCAGGTCGAAGCCAAGAGCCCCGATGGTTTCCTCCCCCGAACAGATCGGTATCGACGACCGACCAGTACGGGCATGTGCCCATGCAGATCGCAGATTCCCGGCGCAACCCGACCGGCCGAGGATGTACTCGAACGAGCAGGGATCGTGGAATCCGTAGCTGTCCTTCGCTCGGGCCGCTGGACGACGAAGTACCCGTGACGTGCCGGGCGCTTGTGGTCGCGCCGCACATTTACCGAATAGACCACCCGGCACCTTTGGTCCATAATCGAATCTTCCTGTCGCGACAGAAAGTAGGGGGATGTGAAGCTGGCAGAAGCTCTGTCGCTGCGTGCGGACGCGGTGCGCCGAATCGAACAACTGCGCACCCGGATCGTGGGCAACGCCCGGTACCAGGAGGGCGAGGAACCCGCCGAGAACGCCGCGGCGCTACTCGGCGAAGCCGGCGAGGTGCTCGCCGAGTACGAAGCACTGATCCGCCGGATCAACCGCACCAATGCCGCCACGACCATCGGTGCGGACGGCACCCTCACCGATGCGCTCGCCCGCCGCGACACATTACGGCTTCAGCATTCGGTGATCACCGACGCGGCCGACGCCGCCGTGGGCAGGAACCGCGGCGGTTACACACGGCAGCTGCGGTCGGAGCTGAAAATCCTGTCCGCATTGCCGGTCGCCGAACTCCGCGCACAGGCCGACGGGCTCGCCGCACAGCTACGTGAACTGGATGTGCGGATCCAGCGCGCCAATTGGGAGGTCGACCTCCTGGATTGAGCGCAGCAGTGGAGCAGGTAGCCGGCACGGAGGCGCGCACCGACCCGCTGGACCGACGGGCATTCGGTCACCTCCTGGCGCACGAAGGGCAGTGCGAGGGGTTCGACTCCTCTATCGACATCGCAGCCCAGCAACGCGCACAGGTGAAAGTGCACAGTGCACAACACACAACCGGGTGCGGATCCGTCACGGTGAGGGCGGGTACGGGGTACTCCACTGAAATCTTGTAGTCGTGCGAGAAGACCCGGCGCTGCCGAAATCGCGGGCCTGGAACTTGCCGGGCAAGCCGGCCGGACATCGCGGGCAGAGCCCATAGATGTGGGCTCGACCTCCGTTTTTACGTGATGTGTAACACAATCCGGCCCGTGAACGAAGAGCACGGATGTCGGGGCCGGCTCGAACATGCCCCGGCACAGCAGCACTGCTCATCGCCGCTTCGGACGGGAGACATATGCTCGGGTTCGCAATCGTCGACAAACAACCCACTGCCGACGCCACCGCAGTCTGGTTGACCAGTCGTATCGACACCACCATCGTCCGCAACACCAACGCGGCGGTGATCCGGCACGACGATCCGGACCACGACAGGAAGATCCGGTCGCTCACGGCAGAGCATTTCGTCGTTCTCACCGACGGCACCGGCCCGCCGCTCCCCTTCACGCATGCCAACCGGATCGGCGTATTCGTGGATCTGATCGAACAGACCACGGCCCAGCAGGAGCGTATCTGCCGGGCGGTCGACGACTACTCCCAGCGCAACAAGACGAATCTGGTGGTGCCGGGCTTCCCGCCGATCCCCACGCCGACCGAACCGAAACGGGATGCACCGCAATTCCGCGCCTTGGCGGTCGCCGATTACGTGGGTGAAGTCTGGTCGGCGTGGCTGTACACCGAGGAGCAGCGGGTCCGGCGGACTGTGGCGCCGAAGTCGGGTAAGACCCCGTGGATCATGCCCGAGGAACTGAACAGCCCGGCCATCGCGGTATTCCCCACGGTGTTCGCCGATCGCGTCAAACCCGAACCGCCGTTCGGGTACACCCCCGCCGACGGCGATATGTGACGATCACCGGCAGCCGGCACCGGTAAGCCGACGCCGATCCGCGAGTTCCTGGCCACTACCGACCGTCTCCGGTGCTCTACCCGAACTCACCCATGTCTCGCGCCGCGGCAGCGAGAAGGACCTCATGCCACCCGCCGAGTCGACGAAGCCCACTGGTCGCAGCTGTTACAAAGAAACCTTTGCATATATTAGTTTGCAAAGATTATTCTGTAAGAATGTCCGCGGAGATACCTCCCAGAGAAATCACCGACCCGGCCGCACTCCGTGCGCTGGCGCACCCGCTGCGCCAGCGCATCCTGCGCGCCCTCGCCGAAAACGGCCCGGCCACCTCCACCGCGCTCGGCGCCCTACTCGGGGAGAACACCGGAGCCACCAGCTACCACCTGCGACAGCTGGCCGAATACGGATTCATCGAGGAGGCGCCGGAGCTGGCCAAAGGGAAGGAGCGGTGGTGGCGTTCGCCGCCCAAGGATCTGCGCTACCGGATGGACCGCGAACAATCACCGGAAGTGCGCGAACTATTGGAAGGACTGTTCGCGCAGCACCTCGCCGAGGACATCGAGATGTTCCAGCAGTTCGAGGCGCAGCGCGCCGAGCTGGGCGAGTGGGCGGACATCATGCCCTTCTCGCGTGGAGCGGTCTATGCGACGCCCGCGGAAATCGAGGAATTCTTCGAGGACTACCTGACACTGCTCAAGCGTTTTCAAGCGACCCATCGACAGGGCCGGCCCGGCACCCGCCGCGTACTGACTCGGTTTCTCGCCTTCCCGGCGCCCGGCGACACCTCGGCCGGGTAGGTCCAACGATGTTCTCGATCGTTCGACGTATCGCGGTTCTCACCGCCATGATCGCCGCTGTCTGTTACGGAACGCCGGCCGCATACGCACAAGACGGCACCACCACGGTGGATATCACGTTCAGTCGCGGCGACGGCACCACGACGACCGGCACCGTCCACGCACCGGCCGGCGCCACCGGACGACCGGGCGTCGTCCTCGTCCACGGCTCGGGCGACGGCCGCAGTTCTCACTACGACCTCACCGCCGATGCCTTCGCCCGCTCGGGAATCGTGGCGCTGAGCTACGACAAGCGAACCGAGGGATACACACCGGCACACCGCGACTATTCACTACTGGCCGACGACGCGCTGGCAGGTCTTGCCGCATTACGGAGCCGGCCGGAAGTCGATCCCGCCCGAGTGGGTCTGTGGGGATTGTCCGAGGGCGGGTGGGTTGCGCCGCTCGCCGCTTCGCGGTCGGCCGAGGCGGCATTCCTGATCACGATCGGCGCGAACTCGGGCCCGCCGGCCGCCCAGCAGGCATGGGCGAACGAGACCAGATTCGGTGCGGGCGGCGTGCGTGGCTCAATGGTCGATGTGCTGGCGCGCAACGGGGTTCGGCAGCTCGTCGGCGCCGGAATGTTCGCACAGGCCGACTACGATCCGATACCGGTGCTGCAAAAGATCACCCAGCCGGTCCTCGCCATCTGGGGAGACAAGGACCGGCTGACCCCGCCGGGGGACAGCCTGCGCGGTTTCCAGGCCGCGTTCGACGGCGTCGGGAAGCGGAACTACACGCTGGTAACGCTGCCCGGCGCCCAGCACGGTGGGCAACCGACCACCGACGGCTTCGACAGGCTGCCCGGACTTGCGCCGGGATACGGCGAACTCATGGGTGAGTGGATCACCGGGCTGCCCCACTCGGCCTCCGTCCCACGGGTGGACTTACCTGCGGCGCAGGGACATCCGGTGCGTGACCTCGACGCGGTGGCCCGGTGGGAATCCGCTCCCGCAAACCTGCTGCTGCTGGCCGTGATCGCGCTCGCGTTCGGCGGCTACGCGCTGACCGGCACAGTACGGGCATGGCAACTACCGGACCGGCGCCCCGCCCGCATTCTCCTATCGACGGCCGTGATCGGCATCGTCGGCACGGTGGTCCAGCTCGGCTATATCCTCATGAGCCGCGCGACGTCCTTCGGCCCGCTACTACTCGGACGCACCTTGCCGTGGCTGGCGTTGCAGATCGTTGCCGTGTGCGCGGTGGTCGCGCTGGGCTACCTCGTGGTGCGCACGCCCCGCTCCCCGGCCACAATGTCGAAAGGTGCGTGGACCCGATGGGCGGTATCGGTTGTCGGTGGAACAGGGTTCGTGCTCTGGGCGATCTACTGGGGCCTGCTACTCCCCTGACTTCACAGCCCGGCGCGCAGCCCCGCCCTACGGGTTCGCTCTCCCGGCGGTCCAGTCGTGAGCGAACGGATCCCGCACCCGACCTCGACGCACCCTGTACGACTGATCCGCCTCTCGAAAACGATCACGACCGCCTCCCCATACGCCGGGCGAGGCGGTCGCGACCAGCCGCCGATGCCCGCTTCGCGGCCCGGCACGGCACCGCCACAGGATCGTCCGCCGAGCGATCCGATCGCAGATGTCGCCTCACCGGCGGACCCTAGCCGGGTTTTGCTGAGAGACGGAGCTTTTGACGATCGTTGCGCGATCAGCAGCAAGGTCTTGCCCGGAAAAATTCGCGAGAAATTGATGTAACACTTCGCACTCTCTCAGACATAAGCGAGCGTAAGCACAACAGTCCCATCGTGGGACATCATTGAAAGGAACAGGTGTGAGACATAGTCTTCGCACGTTTGCCGCTGCCGTATCGATCGCTGCCGCCGGCCTCGCCGCCGCAGGCGTGGCTTCCGCCGCGCCGGTGCAGGTCACCGAAGCGGCCCCCATCGACGATACTGCCCCTGCACCGGGCACCGGCTCCGCCGAGTCGCTGGGCCCCCTGCTGGAGCTGCTGGCCACCGGATCGGCCGGCACCGCGGACCCCACTGCCGCGCATATCGACGACACTGTCCCCGCTCCGGGCACCGGCTCCGCCGAGTCGCTCGGCCCCCTGCTGGAGCTGCTGGCCACCGGATCCTCCGGCGCCCAGACTCCTGTGCAGCCGTAAGTAAGTAACACCCCCGTACGAACCTCCATGGACGATTTCGGCCCCGGGTCGCCGGCGCGGCCACTTCAGCGAGGGACGTACTGCACCACCCCAAATCTGCGTAGGCTCAGGTCGATTGATTCCCGAGCTGCCGAACCCCGGATCGCTTTCCAGCGGTCCGGGGTTCGGTCTTTCCAGCCCGTATCTCGATCGCGGCCGCGTCTCGGTCGCCGCATTCACCTGGGGGTTACCGGAAAGCTACTGCGCACACTGCGGTTCGCTGCGACGAGAGCAGCCACCGAAACCGCCGTCGAAGGATCGCGCGGAGCATCCGTACCCCACGCCGTGACCGAGTTCCGGCCGTTGTCGAGAATCTGGCCTACCCGCCGTCTTGCGGGATCGGCCGGCCGACGATCCATTCGTGACCGAATGGGTCCCGCACCCGGCCCTGCCGCATCCCGTACGGCTGGTCCGCGACCTCGAAAACGACCTCTCCGCCGGCCGCAGCCATCCGCTCGGCGAGCCGGTCGGGATCCTCGGCCACCACCGTGAGCAACAGGCCGCGGCCGCCGAGCCGCAACGGATCCTTGTCGACCGCGTCGGCATCCTTCAGCTGGAAACTCGCCCCACCGGGAAGTCCGAGTTCGGCGAAGACGACCCGGCCGCCGGCCTCGTCCCGCCGCCGGAGCTCGGCGTCTAAGACCTCGCCGTAGTATCGGATCGCCTTATCGGCTCCCTCGACGACCAGTTTCGGGGTGATCTGCTCAATGCTCATGGAGGTGAGTATGGGCAGCAGCGATACGCACCGGCTTGGAGATTTGTCTCCTGCGAGGTCAGAAACTGGCGACCTTGCCCCGGAAATCGCTGGGTCGCAGTCCGCGGTGGCGTTTGAAGGCGGCACTGAAACCGAAGGCGTCCGCGTAGCCGACGGCCTTGGCCACCTGCGCGACCGTGAGGTCACGATCGGCCAGCAGTTCCTCGGCTTCGTCCATGCGGCATTCGGTGAGGTAGGCCAGCGGCGATTGGCCCATGACTTCGGTGAAGCGTTTGGCGAACAGCGCCCTGGACACACCGGCTTTCGCTGCCAGGGTGGCCACCGTCCAGCCTGCGTCGGGATTGCTGTGCATCGCTTCGAGGGCGGGACCGACCACCGGGTCGGCGGGGCCGCGATACCACCCGGGGGCGTCGGCGTCCTGGGCGTCGAACCAGTCGCGCAGGGTGCATACCAGTGCCCAGTCGAGCAGGCGGTCCATCATGGCCTGGGCGCCGGCCGGGCGGGCGGCCGCATCCCCGGCGACGGAGGCCATCCAGGCACAGACCTCGGCGTCGTCGGAAACCACCAGGACCGGTGGTAGCGCGCGCACGAGCCGTTCGTGGCGGCGGCCCGAGGCGCGATAGGCGCCGACGATCAGGGAGGTTTCGCCCGCGGGGTCGTTACCCCAGCGCCCTTCCCCGAGCGGCGCTTCGCATTTCGGGCCCTCGGTGAAGCAGGCGATCTCGTATTCGGCGTGCGGCAGCGCGACCGAATCGGCGCGATCGGCGAGCAGGAAGGGGTCGCAACCACGCACTACCGCGGTGTCACCGGCGGAAATGCGGCGTTCGGAACCATCGGCCAGAAGGAGGGTGCCGCCCCCACTGAGCACGGTCATCATCGTCAGAGGTGCGCGGTCGGCGAATCGGATGGTCCATGGCGCTTCCAGGACCGCGTGGGTGAGTACGGCACTCTCGGCCCGGATACCGCCCAGCAATTTACTCAAAGGGTCCACCGTAACGAGAGTAGACGAACTCCTATCCATTGTGGACTTTCATCCATAGATCGTCCATGCGATTCCGGGTGGAATGGAACAGGACATCAACCGAGACATCGGATCACCCTGGAGGATTACGTGCCACACACCCCATCCGAGGACACCGCGACCGACCGCACCGCACTGGTCGTCGTCGCACACCCCCGCCCCGATTCGCTCACCGCCCATATCGCCCGGCTCACCACCCGCCGGCTCACCGGCGCGGGTTACCGGATCGATCTGCTCGATCTGGCCGCCGATGGTTTCGATCCCCGGATGACCGAGGCCGATCTACCGGATTGGAACAACCGGGAGAAAACCTACTCCCCCGAGGTCGAGAGCCATATGCGGCGCGTCCTCGCCGCCGACGTGATCGTCGCGGTATTCCCGGTGTACTGGATGCACGCTCCGGCGATTCTCAAAGGCTGGATCGACCGTGTGTGGAACTACGGGTTCGCCTACGGTCGCAGCAAGCCCCGGCTGGCAGGTAAACGCATGCTGTGGCTCGGCCTCGCCGGAGCGGCGGACGACGACGAGCTGGTCGGCATCATGCAGCAGTCGCTGAGCGCACAACTCGACGACGGTATCGCCTACTACTGCGGTATGGCGCACTCGTCGGTAGGACTACTGGCCGGCGCGGAGGAAAAACCGCAGCGGGTGGACGCCGAGGGGAATCTGCGGCTCGACGAGGCCCTGACCGGGGCCACGCGCGACGCTCATTACGCCGCGCTGGAGGCGAAGGCGACCGGTTTCGTCGACGACTTCGTTGCCGGCGACAGGGTTGCCGCCTGAGGCGCTCACGGTCACGGCGTCACATCGACCACGGAAACAGCGGGCCCGCCGGCCCCGCCTCTTCAGCGGAATCCGGCCCCGGCCTGCTGGACAGCGGTGCGCATGGCGGGCGCCCGGCGCGCGCCATGCGCACTGAAGGCGGTGGCGGCGACAGCGCCGAGGCAGGCCCCTAGGTGCGCGCTGATCTCCGGCCCCAGCGCCGGATCCGGGAATCGTTGCCGGATCAGGGTCACCAGGGTGGTGTGCACGGATTGCAGCCGGACCATGAGCGAGGCGGGCAGCCCCTGGGCACCGCGGATCATTTCGGTGCGCAGGTCGGCCAGTTCGTCGACCCCGGCGGTATCGAAGGCGTCGACCAGCGCTGTCGTTGCTTCTTGCACGGCATTCCACGCCGTCGCCTCGGGGCCGAGTTCGTCCAGGGCGCGCTGGGCAATCTGGAGATGTCCCTCGATGTGATGGAACAGCACATCCTCTTTGGAAGGGAAGTAGAGGAAGAACGTCCGGCGCGAGACTTCGGCCGCGGTCGCGATTTCGGTCACGGACGTCGCCGCAAACCCGCGGGCCAGGAACAACTCTGTCGCCGCGCGCACGATCGCGGCGCGGGTTGCCTGCCGCTTGCGCTCCCGTAACCCCGTCGGTTGGCTCACGACAGCAGACTAACTCCTTGCAGATCAAATTGCACTAGTGCACTATTGCACTAGTGCAATTTATCTGAAGGAGTATCGATATGGGTCAACTGACCGGCCGGACCGTGCTGATCACCGGCGCCGGACGTGGAATAGGCCGCGCGGAAGCCCTGTTCTTGGCAGCAGAAGGTGCCAATATCGTCGTGAACGATCCGGGCCCGCAGATCGACGGATCAGGCGGTGATATTTCCGTCGCCGCGGCAGTGGTCGACGAGATCCGGAGCCGCGGCGGAAAGGCCGTGGCCGATACCGGCGATGTCACCGACTGGGCCGCGGCCCGGGAGATGGTCGAGCGAGCGGTCTCCGCGTTCGGCGGGCTGCACGCCGTGGTCAACAATGCCGCCATCGAGGTGAACAAGGGCGTCGAACAGCTCTCCGAGGCCGAGTTCGATCAGGTCGTGGCAGTGAAACTCAAAGGGACCTTCGCCGTTACGCGGTGGGCGGCGGCGTACTGGCGAGAGCGCACAGA
Organism: Nocardia speluncae NBRC 108251; assembly: GCF_001613245.1. Taxonomy (GTDB): domain Bacteria; phylum Actinomycetota; class Actinomycetes; order Mycobacteriales; family Mycobacteriaceae; genus Nocardia; species Nocardia speluncae. The sequence goes on from NZ_BDBZ01000006.1 coordinate 57,861, forward strand.
CGCGGGCGAACACGAAGACCGCTCGATCGTGAACACCGTATCCGGCTCCGGCCTGCTGAATCCGCTACCCACCCAGACCAATTACGCTGCCGCCAATGCCGGGGTCGCCGCCATGACGACGGTTCACGCACTCGAGTTGAAACGGCTCGGCGTCCGGGTCAACTGCGTCAGCCCGTCGATGGTGCGCACCCGCCTCACCGAGGGCGTACCCGGAATGGACGCCACGCCACCGGCCGGGCCCGACCCGCGCGACCCGGCCACGGTGGCACCGATCGTCGCCTACCTCGTCGATCCCGCCTGCCCGTTGACCGGCCAGGTCCTCTCGGTGCGCGGCACTTCCGTGGCCGTGAACCACGGCTGGTCCCGCGGCGACCGGATCGAACAGCCGGCAGGATCGTGGACCGTGCCGGAACTGGCGGCACAGATCGCCGGCCTCGACCTCGAGGACCCTTTCGAACGGTTGGCGGAAGCACTCGGCGGTGCACTGGGGGCCGGCGGCCGCGCAGAGATCGAAGCCATGGTGAACGCACAACTCGACCGGGCCTGACACATGGACCCCGGCCCGACAGCGGCATCGAGTCGCCGGCGGCAGCGCGGGAAAAGTCGCGTTCCCACCTCCGCCGCTGCGCTACGTGGACGGGCACTCGACTCGCAGTTTGTCGGCTGCGCCACAATCGCCCGGCCGAGCTTGCAACCCTACCCTTACGGGAGGGTAGAGTTCCGGTCGCTGAGCGAATGCTGATCACCCCGGCAACGTGGCCGGATCCGATGCCGATCGCGCGCTCTGTTCCCTGATTCCCCCGCCGACGGCTCGCTGCGCCGGCCGCGCGCCCATGCGCGTGATCCTTTCGAACGGAGACGCCATCGTGTCGATCTCGCATGCGCCCGCCGCCCCGCGTAACTCGGTGGCGGCGGCGCTGCGCAGCCCGAAACGGCTGCGTACGGAGGTGCTCGCGGGGCTGGTCGTGGCGCTGGCATTGATCCCGGAGGCGATTTCCTTCTCGATCATCGCCGGTGTGGACCCCCGAGTAGGACTGTTCGCATCGTTCACCATGGCCGTCACCGTCGCGTTCACCGGCGGCCGGCCCGCCATGATCTCCGCGGCCACCGGGGCTGTCGCGCTGGTGGTCGCGCCGGTCGTGCGGGATCACGGGCTGGATTATCTGATCGCGACAGTGATCCTCGCCGGCCTGTTGCAGGTCGGGCTCAGCGTTGCCGGGGTCGCCGAGCTGATGCGATTCATCCCGCGCAGCGTCATGATCGGCTTCGTCAACGCGCTCGCGATTCTGATCTTCCTGGCGCAGGTGCCGCATCTGCTCGGGGTGCCTTGGCTGGTGTATCCGATGCTCGTTGTCGGGCTGGTGATCATCGTGGGGCTGCCGAAACTCACCCGGGCCGTTCCGGCACCACTGGTGGCCATCGTCGCGCTCACCGCTGTCACGCTGGTGTTCGCCCTGAATGTGCCGAATGTCGGCGACGAGGGCGAGCTGCCGTCGAGCCTGCCGTTCCCGCTGCTGCCCGATGTGCCGCCGACGCTGGATACCTTGCGGATCATCGCCCCCTACGCGCTGGCGATGGCGCTGGTAGGGCTGCTGGAGTCGCTGATGACGGCCAAACTCGTCGACGACATCACCGACACCCACTCCGACAAGACCCGCGAGGGCTGGGGGCAGGGCGTCGCGAATATCGTCACCGGATTCTTCGGCGGTATGGGCGGCTGCGCCATGATCGGCCAGACGATGATCAATGTGAAGGTTTCGGGCGCGCGCACCCGTATTTCCACCTTCCTGGCCGGTGTGTTCCTGCTGATCCTGGTCGTCGGCCTGGGCGGGCTCGTCGCGCAGATCCCGATGGCAGCGCTGGTCGCGGTCATGATCATGGTCTCGGCCGGCACCATGGACTGGCATTCGCTGGCACCCGCCACGCTGCGGCGGATGCCGATCGCGGAAACCACCGTCATGCTGGTGACCGTCGGCGTCACCGTCGCCACCCACAACCTCGCTTACGGGGTGCTCGCCGGTGTGCTCACCGCGATGGTCGCGTTCGCGCACCGGGTCGCGCATTTCACCGAAGTGGTGCCGAACACCACGCCCGAAACCGCAGGCGATACCCGCGTCTACAAGGTCCGCGGCGAACTGTTCTTCGCCTCCAGCAACGACCTCGTCCATCAGTTCGACTACGCCGGCGACCCACCCAATATCGTGATCGATATGTCCGATACGCATATCTGGGACGCCTCCACCGTGGCGGCACTCGACGCCATCACCACGAAATACGCGGCGCGGGGCAAACGGGTGGAAATTCTCGGTTTGAACGCGGCCTCGGTGGCCCGGCACCGGCAACTGTCCGGCCACCTGAACGGCGCCCACTGAGATGAGCGACGCGGACTACCTGCAGATCGGACAGGTCGCGGAACGAACCGAGCTCTCGCTCAAGACCATTCGCCATTACGACGATGTCGGGCTGGTGCAGCCGTCGGCGCGGTCGGGCGGGGGTTTCCGGCTCTACACCGAGGCCGATGTCGAACGGCTGCTGGTGATCCGGCGGATGAAACCGCTCGGCTTCACGCTAGCGGAAATGAAACAGCTGCTGGAAAGCCTCGATATCCTCGGCGATCCCGCGGCCACCGGCGATCGGCGCGCCGATGCGGCCGACGATCTGCTGGCTTTCCGGGACAAGGCGCGGGAGAGCGCCGAGCGGTTGCGGAAGCAGCTGGCCTACGCGCAGGAATTCACCGAACTGCTCACCGATCGGGTGGCGGGCCGCAATGCCGGCCCTGCGATTCAGCGCGGCCCTGGCCCGGCGCGGCCGGCCTCGTCCTGAAACGCGGCCGAAATCACGGCGAGTCGTCCGCGCGCGAGATCCGGGCTTCGATTCCCGCGACGATGGTGTCGGCGACCAGTCGCGCATGCCGGCGCACCGCGGATTTCCCGAGCGGGTCCGACGGGGACATCCGGGTCGCCAGCGCAAGCGCAGCGTACGGGGCGGTCGCGCCGTGGGCGATGAGGAAATGCAGCGAGCGCAGGTCGTCGCGGTGCAGGATTTTGCGTTGGAGCAGCGGTTTCAGGGGTTCGGCGAGCAGGACCGATATCGGCTGGATGTGCCGGTCGTAGAGGTAGGTGAGGCGAGGGCTTTCGATCGCCGCTTCCGTACTGATCAGGCGCACCACGTCGGGGTATTCGGCCTGAAGTTCGAGGAACCGCACGATTCCCGCGTGGAACTCCTCCAGCGGAGACAGACCGGTGCGTTCGGGCCGGATCTTCGGCAGGGTGACCGCGTTGGCGAAGATCCAGTCCGCGACCGCGTACCACAGCGCCTCCTTCGAACCGAAGCGCTGGTGGATCAAGTTGTGGCTCACGCCGAGTTCCCGGTTTACCGCCGCGACGGAGGCGCCGGTGAACCCGTCCCGGGCGAAGACCCGCAGCGCGGCCGCCAGGATCTCGTCCACCGAGGCAGGTGTTTCTCCGGCCGGGGGGCGGCCCCGCCCCTTGCGCGTCCCACGCGGTTCCGGTGCCATATCCATGGCCGCGATTATATTGACTGCAATCAATTTTTCTGCGACTGTGAGCCCAGCCACTTCGCGCTGACGGGGACAAGGAATCGCGGCGGCTCCACCCGGCCCGCACCCGCCTCCGCTCCAGCGCCCGACGAGGACTGGATGCTGCTATGGAATCCTTTGTGCACCTGCGGAAAGGCACCACTCCCGACCGGATGCACGCCGATCTCGGCGGACTCAAGGACGATGAGCTGGGGCGCGGCGGTTTCACCGGGCGCACCGCGCAGCTGTATCGGCGCAACGATCCGGTGAGCTACCGCGCCGTCGGCCCGCTCGCTCCGGTGGATGTACTCGCCGACGCACTGAAACCCACCGATTCGACCGATGCGGCAGGTTCCCCACTGCTGCTGTTCTCCAACGCCGACTGCCGGATCTCGCTGAGCCGGCGCGACCGGGAGATGCCGTTCTTCGCCCGCTATATCGACGGCGATCTGCTCTCGTTCGTGCACAAGGGTTCCGGGCTGCTGGAGACCGAATTCGGTCCGCTGCGCTACCGCGAAGGCGACTGGGTGTATGTACCGAAGGCCTGCACGTTCCGGCAGATCCCGGACAGCGAAACCACCTTGCTCATGATCGAGTCGACCGAGGAGTTCCGGGTACCGCCGGCGGGACCACTGGGCCGGCATTTCCCGTTCGACCCGAACCGGATGACCGTTCCGGAGCCCGCGGCCATGGACGACGACGGTCGCGACGAGTACGAGGTGCGGCTGGTGCACGAGGGTGGCCCGACAGCACTGTTCTATCCGCATCATCCGCTCGATGTGGTGGGCTGGCAGGGCGATAATTTCCCGTTCACGTTCAATATCGCCGACTACAACGTGGTCCTCTCCGATACGGTGCACCTGCCCGCCACCGTGCATCTGTTCATGCAGGCCACCGGCGTGTACGTGATGAACTTCCTGCCGAAACGGGCCGAATCGGCGCCGGGCACGGAAACGATTCCCTGGTATCACCGCAATGCCGACTACGACGAGATCGCGTTCTTCCACGGCGGCGATATGTACGGCGTGCCGATGCCGCCGGGGCTGATCTCGCACGCACCGCAGGGGGTGCATCACGGGGCGCCGGAGAAGATGCGGGAGCGGGCGCGACGTAAGCGGGACGAGATCAGCCATATCGGCTGGACCACCATCGCCGTGGACACCCGGCGTCGGCTGATCCCCTCCCCCGAGGTGCTGGCGAACAACCTCGGCGCGCACTGACACCGGCACCGGGCCGCTCACCCACCGGCCGCAGACCCCCGCGCATGTCTCGACCCGCGCGCTGCGGCGGGCACTCTCGTTTCGAAAGACGAAGGCAGGCAATTCATGTCGCATCATGTCGAACGCACTCCGTACGTGATCGCCTACGCGAACACCTCGGGCACCCGGGACGCCTACGGCGGTCTCACCGAAATGGTCACCCTCGATTCGATTCTGGTGAAACCTGCCGATCTGGACTCGGAGACGGTGCTGGTGCTCATGCACCCGGTCTCCAGCGGCACCTATCTGCCGATCGTCACGGCGCTGGCCAAGGCCGGCCACCACATCATCGTCTGCAACAGCCGCTACCGGGGCGCCGACCCCGCGCTGCTCATGGAGAAGGTGGTGCAGGATCTCGGCGAATGTATTCGTGACGCGAAGAAGCGGCTCGGCTACCGGAAGGTGGTGCTGGCGGGCTGGAGTGGTGGCGGATCGCTGTCGGTGTACTACCAGCAGCAGGCGCAGCATCCGACGGTGACAGCGAGCCCCTCCGGCGACGGCCCCGACCTCACCGAACTGGATCTGCCACCCGCCGACGGGATTCTGCTGATGGCCGCCCATATCAGCCGCCATCACACGCTCACCGAATGTATCGACCCGTCGATTCTCGACGAATCCGACCCCACCCGGCGCGATCCGGAACTGGACCTCTACAACCCCGGCAATCCCAACCAGCCGCCGTACAGCCCCGAATTCGTGGCCCGCTTCCGCCAGGCCCAATACGACCGCAACCGCCGGATCACGGCCTGGGTGAAGGAGAAACTGGCCGCAATCCACGCTTCCGACCGCCCGCAGGACGAACACTGTTTCGTCGTCCACGGCACCATGGCCGACCTCACGGTGCTCGATCCGGCACTGGACCCCAACGACCGCACCCCGGGCGAGTCCTATCTCGGCGAACCGCAGGAAGTGAATATGGGCGCGTTCGGTCTCGCCCGGTTCAGCACCCTGCGCAGCTGGTTGTCGCAGTGGAGTATCGACGACGCCCGTGGTGACGCGGTGGCCTGCGGCCCGGATATCGCCGTGCCGACACTGGTGCTCTACAACGCGGCCGACAATGTCTGCACGCCCTCGCACGCCCACCGCATCTACGAAGCGCTCGGCTGCGCGGACAAGGAACTACACGAGATTCCCGGCGCGAACCACTACTACCTGGGCCCGGACCAGCGTGCCCCCCTGGTGAAAGCGATCGGCCTGGTCGACGGCTGGCTGCGGGCCCGCGCTCTCGGCCCGGCGGAATGACCGGACAGCATGAGCAACCGCGGCCGCCGAGGGCAGCTCCGATTACCCCAGCACATTCCAGGACGCCGGCGTCGACGGTTCACCCTGTGCCCTTGCCCGGCCGGAGCGCGCCGCACCGCGACGGAGATAATGCCCTGATGGACTCCGCGACAACCGGCGCACTGGACGGTATCCGCGTACTCGAGATCGGCACTCTGATCTCCGGTCCCTTCGCGGGGCGGCTGCTCGGCGATATGGGCGCCGAGGTGATCAAACTCGAACCACCGGACGCCCCCGACCCGCTGCGCACCTGGGGCCAGGCCGAACTCGACGGCCACCATTTCTTCTGGACCGTGCACGCCCGGAACAAAAAAGCCGTCACGCTGAACCTGCGCGAGGACTCCGGACGCGATCTGTTCCTGGAGCTGGCGGAAAAATCCGACATAATCGTGGAGAACTTGCGGCCGGGCACGCTGGAACGGTGGGGTCTGGGCTACGACGTGCTGCGGGAACGCAATCGCGGCATCATCCTGGTGCGAGTGTCCGGCTACGGGCAGACCGGTCCGGACGCACAGAAGGCCGGGTACGCCTCGGTCGCCGAGGCCACCAGCGGACTGCGCCATATGAACGGTTTCCCCGGCGGCCCACCCCCACGCCTGGCGCTGTCCCTCGGCGACAGTCTCGCCGGGATGTTCGCCGCCCAGGGCGCCCTGGCGGCGCTGTACCGCCGGACGGTCACCGGCGAAGGGCAGATCGTGGACGCCGCCCTCACCGAGGCCTGCCTGGCAGTCCAGGAATCCACCATCCCCGACTACGACGTGGGCGGCGTGGTCCGCGGCCCCTCCGGCACCCGGCTGGAAGGGATCGCGCCGTCGAATATCTACCGCACCGCCGACGGCAGCTGGGTAGTGATCGCCGCCAACCAGGACACGGTGTTCCGCCGTCTCTGCGCGGCGATGGAGCGTCCGGAACTCGCGGCCGACGAACGTTTCGCCGGCCACACGGCACGGGGTCGTCACCAGGACGAACTCGACAAGGTCATCGGCGAGTGGGCGGTGCAGCGGCAGCCCCAGGAGATCATCGACCTGCTGAACGAAGCGGGTGTGATCAGCGGCCCGATCAATACGGTTGCCGAAGTGGTCACCGATCCACAGCTGAATTCCCGGGGCATGATCGCCGACCATTACGACGAGCGGATCGCCCGGAATGTGAAGGGACCGGGTGTGATTCCCGTCTTGTCGGCAACGCCGGGCACGATTCGCAATGCGGGGTCGGCGCGGCCGGGCCAGCACAACGACTATGTCTATGCCGAACTACTAGGGAAAACAGGAGACGAACTGAAAGAATTGCGGGCACAAGGGATCATCTGAGTCACGCGCTCCGCGCCTCAACTGTTCAGCGCCGTAGTCAGTGGCCCCCGGGATGAGTCGACGAGCAGACTCGCCAGGCGTGTGCTCCACTGCCATGACCGGAAATTTCGTGCCAATCAGTGGCGTTTCACTGAAACAAGCGAGAGTCGAAACGGTTATCGCACAGCAGCGACCGAACTTTTTCACGGTCACGATCGAACCGTCGATCGGGTTGCGGTCATGTCCCCGAGCCCAGTAGCGTTCCTGAGCGGGAGGCGAGCTTGAGTAGTAAGAGCATCTTTGTTTCGATCGCAGCATATCGTGATCCTGACTGTATCAATACGCTGCGGAGTCTTTTTTCCACGGCACGCGAGCCGGATCGAATCACTGTGGGACTGTGCTGGCAAGCACTGCCCGGCACCGATGATGAGCTCTACCCGGTTCGAGAACGCAAGGACCAATGCAGGGTTATCGCGGTCGACGCACGCGAAAGCCGGGGAGCGTGCTGGGCCCGGTCGAATATTCAATCGTTATGGCGCGGCGAGGATTATCTACTCCAGATCGACTCACATATGCGTTTCATTCCCGACTGGGATCTGATATTGCGGGACATGCTCCCGAGATGTGCATCCGTAAAGCCCGTGCTGTCTACGTACGCACACAGGTTTCCGAAAGGATTTCCAGACAACGAGACCCTTGATGCGCAGCGTTTCCCTGTCATGTGTGCCCGGAATTTCGACAACGCTGGAGTGTTGAAATTGGGTTCGACCGGCATTTCCCTGTCGGCAGCACCTGAATTTCCGGAACGCAACCCGTTCTTCAGCGCGAACTTCTTCTTCGCAGCCGCCGCGGTGATCGAAGATGTGCCTTACGATCCGCACCTCTACTTCTTCGGCGAAGAGATCAGCCTGGCAGCCCGACTGTTCACACACGGCTGGGACATCTTCACCCCGAACGCAGTCCCGATATACCACGATTACAAACGGCGACCGGAACGAAGGCTGCATTGGGATGATCATCTGGACTGGCAGAATTCGAACCGTCGCTCGAAGGCCCGCATTCGTCACCTGCTGGGCATGGAATCCTCCAAGGATCCTGATGTCCTCGACGAGATCGAGAAGTACGGACTCGGCATTGCCCGAAGCCTTGCGGAATACGAGAAGTTCGCAGGAGTCGACTTTCAGACGCGCACAATCCACAGAACCGGTCCGTCCACGTAGGCCGCCGTCAACCCGATCGTGCGCTGACACTCCGTCCCCGCTCCAGGCATTCGACCGAGGACCTGATCATCGGTTGCAGATTCTCCCGCATCGAGCGACTACGGGCGCCCCACGAACGACGCTGCCGCGTGCACACCCGACGGTGCGGAGAGACACTGCCGACCTCCTCGACGTGGCCGCCACCCGGCCCACAGTTCGACGCGCGCGGGAGTGATCGCGAACCATTACGACGAGGGACCGCCCACCCATCCGGTCCTCGGCTCGGTGACCTGTGGCAGCTCTTCTGCGTGAGTCCACCTTCGCGAAACAGCCATGGTCCTGTCAGAGCAGTGCAGTGCGGGGAGCTTTCAGGCCGATGGCGGTGGCGCCGGCGAGTTCGCGGGTGGTGTCGTAGTCGAAGATCACGTGGCCGCTCAGCACATCCACATCGCGTTTCAAGCGTTGCATGGGATGGTCGGTGAAGTGGACGCTCGCGCCGGAGGCGTGCAGGAGGTCGGCGACGATCGTGCGGGATTCGCGGACGATATAGGCGGCGGCGAGGCGGGCCTGGGCGCGGACCGGGACCTGGACAGGCGAGCCGGCGTCGAGGAGGGATTCGATTTCGGCGACCGTATCGTCGAGCAGGCCGCGTAATGCGCGTAACCGGACCTGCGCGTGGCCGAGCTGCGCCTGGGCCATGGGTTTGTCCTGCTGGCGGGCGCCTCCTTCGTAGAGGATGCGGCCTTCGAGACGGTCGGCGTAGATACCGGTGGCTCGTTCGGCGGCGCCGAGGGCGGGCATCGACGCGGCGAGGGCCAGGGCGGGGACGAGGGGCCAGCGGTAGGTCGTGGCGTCGTGCAGCGTGGCGCCGGGGGCGGATCCGCTGTTGATATCGGAGGAGCGGACCAGCCGGTGGCCGCCGACGTGCGCACCCCGGATCACGACATCGTTGGAGCCGGTGGCGCGCATGCCTTCGGTATGCCATACGTCGTCGATCGTGATGTCGGTAGCGGGCAGCAGAGCCAACGCCGGATAGAGGCCGTCGTCGGGGCCGCACAGTGCGCCGACCATGATCCAGTTACCGCCCATCACACCGGTGGCCCAGGACCAGCGGCCGGACAGGGTGATCCCGCCGCCGGCCGGGAGACCGCGACCGGTCGGCGCGAGTGGGGCTGGGCACAGGAACGGGCCGGCGCCGTACGCCTCGGCCTGGGCTTGTTCGGGGAACAGGGCCAGCAGCCAGTTGTGCAGGGTGTAGAAACCAAGGGTCCAGGCACTGGAGACGCAGCCGTGCGCCATCCGGCGGATCGGGTCGAGGATGGCGGGGAATTTCTCCTCGCGCCCGCCGAATCTTTTCGGTACGAGATATCCGAGGAAGCCGGAGGCGACCACATCGGCGAGGGTCTGATCCGGCAGGCGGCGCAATTGCTCTGCGGCCTGGGCTCTTTCGGCCAGGGTGTCGACGAAGTTCTGGGTGATTCCGGGAGTGCTGTCCGGCTCGGCCGCAACCATGGTCGCGACCGTAACATACCCAAAAGTATGGAGTGGGCAGCTTCCGGAATCCGGTAATTCGACCGACATACCGCGGCAGATACTGGCATTTACTGGACTTCACTGGAATCGCACCCTAGATTCTCCTCCATGCCCACCGCCGAGGCGCTGGAACAGCGCATAGCCGAGCTGCGCACTCAGGTGCGCCGCGCCGCCGGGTCCGGTGACCGGACAGCGGCGCGTCGGCTGCGCGCCGAATTACGCACCGCCGAAGCGGAATGGGACACGGCAGTTCTCGGAACTCCCGCCCCCGCCGAGCCACCCCGGCAGCAATCCGGCGCGGTCCCGGTGCGCGAACATGTGCACCGCGCGCTCACTCTGCTGTCGGTACCGGCCGCCCCGAAATTCATACTGACGGTGCACGAAGCGTTCTTCTCGGGGGATCTCGTCGCAGCCCGGCTCACCAGCCTGCGCCGGGACGAGGAGCGATCGTTCCGGGCGGCCCCCTACGCCCGCCCGTACTACGTTTGCGCGGCCCTCACCACAGATCTACTGGCCCCCGCCCGCGGACTGCTGGCGGTGAGTACCTGGCCACCGGCACAACGTATGGTCGGGCCGCTGAGTCCGCGGGTGGATCTGCTCACCGCCGCGACCAGGCTGGCCCGGCACCTGGCCGACCACGGCGATACCGCCGCGGGACAACGGGTGCTGTGGCAGCTGGCAGTTTCCATCCCGGGCGCCACCGACGGGTCCGCGATCGACCCGCATCTGGTGCTGGCAGCAGCAGAACGCGAACTCGAGGTGCACAGAGACGACGACATACAGCAGCGGGCCGACGCCGCGGAGCGGGCGCAGCGGCAACTGGCGGACCCCGCGGCCCAATTGTTCGGCACACGGCTCGCCGTGGCCGAACGGCGAAGGAACGAGGCCTGAAATGACGCTTGCGCAGAAAACACTCACCAACCGCCTGGACGAGCTGCGCGGTGCAGCCCCCACCAGCCGGCACAATGCCCGCACCATCTCGGCGCTCACCGCGAATCCGGGTTGCGCACGCCGGGCGCTGCTGGACGCCGCGGCAGTGGACAAAACCGTGATCGCCCAAGAATTGGGGTTTCCGCCGCAATTCGGTCAGTCGCCGTTCGCGATCACCCGCGGCAATTCGTTCGAGGCGATGGTGAAGGCGCACGGTTGCGCCGAACTGCTCCGCTTGCTCCGGGAAGAACTCGGGCTGAGCATTCCCGAAGTCGGCTACCACGATCTGGCGACCGTAGGCGACAACGCCACCAACTCCATCCGCTACCAGCGGACGAAACAGCTACTGGGGCAGGCACTCGATTCAGGGCAGGGCACGCTGTTCGACCATCCGATGCTGCGCCTGGAGATCGCGGGCGCCACCGCCTATCTGGAACCCGATGTGGTGGCATTGCAGATCGGCGGGAAGTTCTACGTCGTGGAGATCAAATCGTTCGCCATCGTCGACGGCCAGGCCGATCCCGCCCAGGTCGCCTCGGCGGCACAGCAATCGGCGGTATATGTACTGGCGATGCGAGAACTCCTGCGCGAACTGGGGTATTCGCCGGACGCTGTGGCGCACGAGTCCATTCTGGTGGCCGCGCGGGATTTCACGAACCGGCCGGTTGCGGCGAAACTCGATCTGCGCAAACAGCTCGCGGTGATCGGTCGGCAATTGTCGCGGCTCACCTCCATTGATTCCCTGCTGGATCTGGTGCCTGCGGGCGCTTCGTTCACACCGGGCGATGGGCTGTCGGATACCGTCTCGGCGATTCCGTCCCGGTACGCGCCGGAATGTATGTCCAGCTGCGAGCTGGCGTTCGCCTGCCGCTCCGAGGCCCGCACCCAGGGGTCGGTGGATACGCTGGGGCGCGGGGTCTGTGACGATCTCGGCGGGATCGACAACCTCGACACGGTGCTGGCACTGGCCGAGGGCACCCTGGAGCCGGGTCCGGAACACGCTGATATCGCCGAGATGCTGCGCCAGGCCCAGGCATTGCGACTCGAGGTCGCGCGATGAGCCGGTCGAGGCGGGAGGCGGCAGCTTCGCTTCACCGGGCCGCGCACCCACTCGTCCCCTGGAGCGCGGTATGAGTGTCCTGAGTGCGCTGGCCAAGGCGACCGCGGCGCGCACGGGTCGCGCCGAACCCATTGCCGCCCGACGGCATTACCACCTCGCCGACCGTCCACTCGTGCTCGTTCCGCTGCGGCTGGCCGGTGAGGCCGCCGCACCGCTGGCGGTGATGCTCGGTTCGGCACCGGAGGATTCCACGGTGCTGCTCGTCGCGCAGCCACGCGACCGGATCCTGCGCCTGCGTTTCATCGGACAGCTGGCCGATCGTGTGCTGCCCTATATTTCTGCGTTCTGCGAGAACGCCGAGGAACTGACGGTCAAATCGACCGGCGAAACCTATCTGCGCTACCTCGACGCCCCACAACTGCTGTTGCCCAATCTCGGCGGTATCCAGTTCCTCCGGCTGCTGGGACGTTCCGTGCGATTCCATCGCACCGAGGGCGAGAACGCCGTAGCCGAAACGCTGCCGCTGCTCGGCCGTTGGCTCACCTGGTTCGGTGACCGCTCGGACTTCCCGGGATCCAGTGCGTGCCTGGCGATGACCTCGATACTCACCGCGCATTGGGCGTCGGGCCAGTCCGCGCTGGAGGACGCGAATCTGGCCGCCCTGCTCGGCTGGATCGACCCGCCCGCCGGGCTCACCGGCGCACAGGCCGCCGCCCTCGCCGAGGACCCACTCGCCTCGCCGCCCGCCGGGCCCGCCACCGATCCCGGGTTCGACAACGAAGAGCTGGCACCACTCATCGCCGCCTACGACAGCGCAAAACACGAATGGGCGAAAGTCATTGCCGCCGAACGCCTCGAACAGGCGTTACGGGGCCAGCTGGAACCCACCTGGCGGCTGATGTGGCGAGCGGTGGAGCTGTTGCGCGAACTGCCCGAGGGCGCGAGCGTGGACCGGCGCTGGACCGACGACCGGTCCGCGTTCTCCTGGTTCGTCTCCGATATCCCGGAGGGCTACCCGCAGGCCCGCCGCGATTCCGCGGTGTCGGCGACCCGGCGGCTGCTCAAACAGGAACAGGCCCTGGATACCTTCCAGGCGCAGCGGGCGTTCGACGATCCGCGGGTCCTGATCGAATACCGGCTGGTCGGCGAGGCGTTCCAGGGCACGGTCACCGAGTGCGAGCCGGAGCGGCGGGCGAAGCCGAAGTCCAGGGAGGTGCCGCGACCCTACGTCTGGGTGCATACCACCGATCCGTTCCGCGGCCGCGTCGGTGACATCCTGTTCCGGATCGATCGGCCGGCGCAGAAGGCAGAAGTGGTCGCTGTCGAAGACGATGTGCTCCAGCTGGAGCTGCTGAGCGGAATGGGTCAGGGCAAGAATCCGGCCGCGGGCAGTGTGCCCGAAGTAGGCGACCCGATCGGTTTCGCCCGCTTCTCCCCCAGCGGTTTCGGCGGGCCACCCGCCAAACTCCCGCCACGCGAGGACACACCGTGGACACATGGCGGGCCCCCGCCCGACCCGTCGGCCGAACATACGGAGGAGTGGTCGTGAGCGAGCGGCAGCGAGTGAACCGACAGCGCAGCGCGCAGGTGCGCACGACGGAGCCGAGCGCTGGCGAGGTGGAGTCGTGAGCACTGCCGACGCAGTGATCGGCGCGATCCTCACCGATCTCGACAACACCGCACACCGGGCGCTGGTCGTGGATTCGCCGCCCGGTGCCGGTAAGTCCACGCTGGTGGTGCGCGCGGCCCGGCAGCTGGCGGCCGCCGACGACGAGCAGCGGATGATCGTCGCGCAGACCAACGAACAGGTCGACGACCTCATCGACCGGCTCGCCACCGCAGACCCCGGGCTGCGGATCGGGCGGCTGTCCGCCGGCGATTACCGGCCCAGCGCCCGGATCGACCGCGAGAACGTGGATGTCGCCAACCGGCCCGCGGATCTGGAGCGCTGCGCGATCGTGATCGGCACGGCCGCGAAATGGGCCACGCTGGACGAAGGCCGCTGGTCGTATGCGATCGTCGACGAGGCGTATCAGATGCGGTCGGATATGTTGCTGCGGATCGCGAACCGGTTCGAACGCGGGCTGTTCGTAGGGGATCCCGGCCAGCTCGACCCCTTCGCCACGGTCGATTCCGACCGGTGGGCGGGCCTGTCCTGGGATCCGACCATGAGCGCGGTCGCGGTGATGCTGAACCACAACGACGGTATCCCTGTGCATACGCTGCCGGTGTCGTGGCGGCTGCCGCCTTCGGCGGCGGCGGTGGTCTCGGCCGCGTTCTATCCTTTTGCCCCGTTTCAGGCCGGGACCCGGCCGGAACAGCGGCGGATGGAATTCAGCACGCGCGGGCTGCGGGGCCCGGTGGACGATGTGCTGGACGAGGCCGCGACCCACGGCTGGGCCTATTACGAGCTACCTGCCCGGCATACCCTGCGCACCGACGGTGAAGCGGTGGCCGTCATCGCCGACCTCACCTGCCGGTTGCTGGAACGCGGCGGTATCGCCCATTCCGAGCAGGGCACCCGGGAGGTCGACGCGACCCGGATCGCCGTCGGCACCGCACATCGCGATCAGGCCCAGGCGGTGCGGGATGCGCTGGCTCCGACGATCGCCGCGGAGGTCACCGTCGATACGGCGAACCGATTGCAGGGCCGGGAATACGATGTCACAGTCATCCTGCATCCGCTCTCGGGCCGCCGCGACGCCGGTGCGTTCCACCTGGAGGCCGGGCGGTTATGTGTGCTGGCATCACGGCATAGGCACGCCTGTATCGTCGTCGGCCGGCGCGGGATCGACGAGCTTTTGGACGCGCATCCGTCCGCCGAACCCGTCTATCTGGGTGTACCGGTGAAGTTCCCCGACGGCTGGGAGGCCAACCAGGCGGTGCTCAGCCGGTTGGCCGCCCACCGGATACCGGCCGCTGTTCGCTGACGGGCGCTAGAGCGGCAGCGGCCGAAGCCAGAAACCTGCGGGATACGCCGCGATGGAAGTGTTCGTGAAAGTGACGAACCCGGTCCACATCCCGGGAGTGGCCTGCGGTGCGAGCCCCCATCCGAGTGGCGATGCCCCGAATGTCACATAGGTCTCGTTCGGTCCGTGTGGTGCCTGCCGGCCAGCAAAACGCTGTGCTCCGCACAGTAGTTCGACCGATGCCCGATCGTCGAACACATTGACCCGGCAGTTCTCCATCGGGGTACCCGAATACGTTGTCGGGATCGGTCCCTGCGGCGGCATGATCACCAGATACTCTCCCGCCGGCACCACATTCCGCGGGATCCACGGCTCATCGGCCGCCGCCACCCCCGGGGCGATACTCATCGTGGCCGAGATGATCCCCACAAGCATCCTGCGAATACTCATCATTCGTACCTCTCGTCATCGGCCGATCTCCGAGATCCGAAACTTGCGACTCAGCAACACTTTCCGGCATTTCTGCCTGGTCGACCTCCAGCGCCCGGTACGTCTCCGACTCGACGTGGTGGCTTTCTTTCGCTGAAGGTCCACCGGCGTCACCATCGAAACGGGTGCGGCGTTTCGACCACTGCCGGTTCCGGGCGATGGAACATGATCGATGAACCATGGGCAACAGTACCTTCGTGTACCAAGACCTGCACGTACCCATCGGCTCCGCCCGGCGGGCCGGCCCACCGAACCCGCTGCATCGAAAGGCGGATTCGCGCAGTGATTGCCGGGGCCGCCGATCCGGGGCAGGATGGCGCGTATGCGAGTCGTGATCGAGCTCCGCCCTTCTCCCGAACAGCTTTCCGCCGCAACCGGTTCGGCGACCGATATCTCCGCCACCGGACTCACGGGAGGACTACCCGGATTCACCCTCGACTCCGGTTTCGCCCCGGTGCCGCTGTCTGCGGGAGCACGGCAGGTGAGCGATACATCGCAACAGGGCACCGAATCCTTCCTGGTGCGCGGGGAGATTCCCGACGGGGATCAGGCCGCCAGAGACGCACTGGCAGGCGCCACGGGAGTGATCGGGATCTTCGCCGACCCGGTGATCGAACCGGTACTCACCTGCGGTGACGACGGCGCGGTGGGCGATTGGAAGAAAGTCGCCGAGCTGCTGGGCCGCGCGGAACTAGACGCCGCCGGACTGACCGGTGCAGGTGTCGCGGTGGCCGTTCTGGACACCGGGATCAATGCGGCAAAGATCCGTGCGGCCGGTAGGTCGATCACCATCGACGCGGCACGGAGCTGGAATCCCGCGGGGGCCGAGGGGACGGCCGGGGAGTTCGAGGTCGGTCACGGCACCATGTGCGCGTTCGACGCGCTCATCGCGGCGCCCCGCGCGACCCTCCTCGATATTGCGTTGTTGCAGAGTTCGCGGACCGGTGGCAGCGAGATGGACGGCCTGCTTTCCGATGCCCTGGCCGCGTTTGCGCATCTGCGCATCGTACTCAGCGGACAACCCGAGGACAGCCGCGCGCTGGTGATCAGCAACAGTTGGGGCGCGTTCGCACCGGAATGGGATTTCCCGGTGGGCGATCCGGGCAACTATTCCGACAACCCGGACCACCCCTTCAACGTCATCGTCGGATCACTCGAGGCGGCGGGCGCCGATATCCTCTTCGCCGCCGGCAATTGCGGCCGGGACTGCCCGGACGGCCGCTGCGCCTACCCCGACCGGCCGATCACCGGGGCGAATTCCCATCCGAACGTGCTGTCGGTGGCCGGTGTCGACACGGGCGGGCAACGAGTGGGGTACTCGTCGCAGGGGCCGGGTCGCCTCGCCGATCGCAAACCCGATATCTGCTCCTACACCCATTTCCTCGGTTCGACAGCCTTCGGTGCGGATGCGCCCGATACCGGCACCTCCGCGGCCTGTCCGGTGCTGGCCGGTGTGATAGCGGCATTCCGGACCGAGTGGCCCGCCACTCGGATCCCGCCCGCGCGGCTCCGGGAACTGCTACTGAACACCGCGGCCGACCGGGGTGGCGCGGGGTTCGATCACGATCACGGATACGGGATCGCCGATCCGCGGGCGTTGCTCGCCGAACTCCAGAAGGCCGCCGCCCGCGCGTAGCCTGGAAACATGCCGTTAGTCACCGTCGACCTGCCCGCGGGTTCGGTCCTGGCCGATGCGCTGCACGAACTGGGGCTCACCGAGGACGAGGTCGACCGCGCATTCGGTCTCGTCGCGCTCGACCCCGGCGCCGGTCGTTTCGCGCTGCGGATCGGCGCCGCGGCCGCCGATCGGCTCGCCGATTCGGCCGTCCGGGTATTCGCCGATCCGCCCATCGAATCCAGTACCGGCGACGAACCCCCGGACTGACCGGAATATCGGCTATGACCAGTGGTTTCAGTGTTGTTCACGGGTAAACCCCAAGCTTGTCGGGTGCTGTGAACGGTCACCGGATGTGGTATCCGTTGCTCGTGGAAGGAACACCGTTCGGTCGCTACCGACTGCTAGATCTACTCGGGGCCGGAGCCATGGGGGAAGTACACCGCGCCTACGACACCGGAACCGACCGGCTGGTGGCGGTGAAAGTCCTCGCACCGGAGTTCGCCCACAACGCGGTGTACCGCAAACGCTTCCAGCGGGAAGCCCAGGTCGTGGCGCGGCTGGCGGAACCGCATATCGTGCCGATCCACGATTTCGGCGAGATCGACGGCCGCCTGTTCCTGGATATGCGGCTGGTGCACGCCCCCAATCTGGCGGAACTGCTCCGGGAACGGGATCGGCTGGAAGCCGGCCAAGCCGTGGAGGTGATCGCCCAGATCGCCGCGGCGCTGGATGCGGCGCACGCCGAAGGCCTCGTGCACCGGGATGTGAAACCGTCCAATATCCTGGTCACCCCGAAAGGTTTCGCGTATCTGATCGACTTCGGGATCGCGCGCAGCGACGAGGACACCACCGTCACCACCACGGGGGCCGTGATCGGCACCTTCGCCTATATGGCCCCGGAACGGCTCGCGGACGACGCATCGGATACCCGTTCGGACGTGTACTCGCTGGCCTGCGTTCTCTACGAATGTCTGGTGGGGGCCAAGCCCTACCGCGGCGAGAGTATGCAACGGCAGATCGCCGCGCACCTCAACGACGAGCCGCCGCTGCCGTCGACGGCCGGTTTGCCGCGGCCGTTCGATGCCGTGATTGCCAAGGGTATGGCCAAGGATCCCGGCGAACGCTACGAAACGGCCGGGGAACTGGCGGCCGCCGCACGAACTGCGCTGTGGGAACCGCCGACGGAACTGTCACCGGTTCTCGCCGACGCACCGGCTGCCCCGGATTCGGTAAGTCAAGGCCCGCCTGTTCCTGCCCCCGGCGCGCCGCTTGCCACTGCGGACCCGGCTCCGGCGACGGCGAGCCCCGCTCCGATCACTACTCCGGACCCCGCTCCGATCGCGTTTTCGGACCCCACTCCGGATTCGGCTATGGAACCGATCGTCGCTGCTCCGACTCCGCGCCCGCCGTGGCGGGCGATTATCGTCATGTCTGTGCTGGCGCTCGCCGTCGCCGGGACATCGGCGCTGGCCCTCACCCGGGACAACAGCACGCTCGTCACCGAACACCCCGGGACAGCGCCCTCAGCAGTGAGTTCGACAATCCGCGAGCCGGGTCCCTCCACACCTGATTCTGTCCCTCCCGAACCGGCCCCCGCCCCCGGGCCGCCGGTTTCGGTCACGGAATCGGTGCCGGTCACGTCGGTGGCGCCCGGCGGACCGGTGCCGGAACCGGCCCCACCGCCGGTGTGGACCGAACCCGAACCGGAACCCAGCGAGCCGCCACCACCGGTCACCACCACGACCACACCGCCACCGGTCACCACCACGACCGCAGAACCCACCGAGTCCGAAACGACAACTCCGGATCCGACCACGACGGAGACGACGCCGCCGGAAACCACGGTGACCACGGTGACCACGGTGACCACGACCGAGGAAGTAGGCGAGGAAGTAGCCGGAGAGGGCAGCGCCGACGCCACCGGCAGCACCATCGCGGCCCCGTCCACCTCCGGGATCACGGACGGCACCGCCCCTTCACCTACGAACGGCTCCACCGCGGAATCCACCGCCCCCTCGTCCCTCGCAACCACGGCCGAGGCCACCGCTGCCCCGTCTCTCGGAACCACGGCCGAGGCCACCGAACCATCCACCAGCGGAACCGCGAAGGGATCCGCCTCGGCGTCTTCCACCAACAGCATCACCACGCCCCCTGGCCCGCCCGCCGGCTGACCCACTGCGCCCGGGATTCTGGATATGTTGCGCAGGTCAGGTACCCCCTCGAGGGGCTCCCATAGGGCACGGTTGCCCGCCCGCGCGGCGTTCCGGCCCACCGCCACCGCCCATCACGGCACTCTGATGGGTAGCGCGGTGGATTCGCAAGCAACCATGGCGATGCGGTGTGAACCTCGTGCCGGTCGGCCCGTGTCCGGGCTGCGACGCGGACCGTTCCGCCGGATCGAGCAGCGGCAGTGCGCCCACCGGGTGCTCCGGTCCACCGGTCAGGAATTCGGTGAGACCTGCCCGGAACGGGTCCACAAGTGACCTCCGCGCCGCCGACACCTTGCCGGAACGAGTCGAATCACACAGTGATCAGCGGATCCCGCCCCGCCGCGACCGCGACATAATCGAGTGTGGACGGGCAACGGTGCCCGCTACGGGAGGTGGGGATGACCGGCGAATCGAGCGGACAGCAACGGCGGGCCGTCGTCGTCGGGGCGGGTATCGCGGGTCTCACCGCGGCCGTCGCTCTACGGCAGCGGGGTTGGCGAGTCGAGGTCCTCGAACGAGCCACCGAAGTCGGACCGGCCGGGTCCGGATTGAGTCTCTGGCCCAACGGTTTACGCGGCCTCGATACGGTCGGCATCGGAGCGGCGGTTCGGGAACAGGCGCTGTCGGCCACCGAAGCGGGGATGCGTGACCCGTCGGGCCGGTGGCTGGCGCGTACCGACGTCTCCGGAATCCGCGACCGCTACGGCGATCTGGTGATGATCCACCGGACCGACCTGTTCGATATCCTGCGCGGCGAACTCGGGGACACACCCCTTCGGCTCGGTGCGGTGGTGGACGCGGTGGATATCACCGGCGACGGTGTCCGGATCCGGCACAGCCTCGGTACCTCCGAGGCCGATCTCGTGTTCGGAGCCGACGGCATCAACAGCACCGTCCGGTCCCTGTACTGGCCCGATGCCGCGCCACCGGCGTACGCGGGTTACACCGCCTGGCGGTCGATCGTCCGGCCCCGCACGCCGGTAACGTCCGGTGGTGAAACCATCGGGCGTGGGGAACGTTTCGGGATCGCCCCGCTGCGGGACGGCCGGGTGTACTTCTACGGCTCGGCCACCATGCCTGCGGGCACCGACAGCCCAGGCGGCGAACTCACCGAATTCCGCCGCCGTTTTGCCGGTTGGCACGATCCGATCCCGGATCTGCTGGCCGCGACCGATCCGGCGGCCCTGCTACGGCACGATATCTACGAACTGCCCCCGCTCGCCGGCTACATTCGCGGCCCCATCGCGCTACTCGGGGATGCCGCCCATGCCATGACGCCCAACCTGGGGCAGGGCGCGAATCTGGCCATCGAGGATGCGGTCACCGTGGCGGCCCTGCTCGACCGGTACCGGGATATCCCGTCCGCCCTCGCCGAATACGACCGGGTCCGGCGGGCGCGGGTGGCACCGCTACAGCGTTTGTCGCGTCGAATGGGGTCAGCGCTGCAGTTGTCCGGGACGCCGGCGGTTCTGCTACGCAATATGATGATGCGCATGGCTCCCACCGGTCCGGCACTGCGAGGCCTGGCGCCTGTCCTCACCTGGGAACCACCGGATTCGAGCACTCTCGGGGGATGACGTGGACGACACTACGCACACACCGATCACGAAGTTCGCGGCCCCGGCGGAAAAGCCGACTCGGCAGGACGCGGCTCGAACCGACGTGCCCGGAAATGTGGATCTGACGGCCCTTCGTCGCAGTTACAGTGACGGCATATCGCTCCACACCGACCCGGACGTATGGCTTTTCGACGACATCGCGACCCCGGACGAGATGACAAGTCTCATCGAGCGGAGCCGCGAGATCCTGAAACGCGCTGAAGTCAGCGGGGATACCGGCGGCTATGTCAGCCCCGGCCGCTCGGGCAGTAATTGCTGGATACCCCACAACCACAATGAGCTCACGTCGCGGCTTGCCACACGGATCAGCGATATCGTCGCCATTCCCTTGTCCAACGCCGAATCGTTCCAGGTCTTGCACTACGGACCCGGCCAGCAGTACCGGCCTCACTACGATGCGTGGCGCCCGGGTTCGAGCAAAGCCGAACGCTGCCTCGCCCGCGGAGGCCAGCGCCTGGTCACCGCCCTTCTCTACCTGAGCGAGGTGGAGGCCGGCGGATCCACGAGTTTCCCCGAACTGGGCATCGAGGTCCGGGCGGCTCCCGGCAGGATGGTGCTGTTCCACAACTGCCATGCCGGTACGAATCGCGTTCACGAGCGCAGCTTGCACGGTGGCATGCCGGTCGATCAGGGTGAGAAGTGGGCGGCAAACCTGTGGTTCCGCGAGCGCGCGCGGCGCTGACCTGTCCGCCCGGCTCCCTATACCCATTCCTTGCGTGCCAGATCCAGGATCACCGGGTGCATCAACGTGGAGGGCTGTTCCCCGGTATCCCGGCGATCCGGTGCGAACACCTTCGCCGCTTGCAGGCTTGTCTCGTCGATCGATCGCAGGGGTTCCGGTGCGTTTAGGCGCAGTTCGGGGTCCGGGTCGCGGGTGGCGAGCAGGAAACCCCAATCACCGAAGCTCGGCACATCCACGTGGTAGGGCAGCACGGACAGCCCGGAGGTGCGGACCGTCGCCGCGATACACCAGTAGGAGTGCGGAGCGAAGAACGGCGACCCCGCCTGCACCACCATGGTGGCCTCCGGGGCCAGCACCCGGGCGGCCATGGCGTAGAACTCGGTGGAGTAGAGCTTGGCGATCGAGGTCTGATCCGGGTCGGGCAGGTCGACGATCACCGCGTCGTATTCCGCGTGCGCGGTGCGCAACCAGGTGAACGCGTCGGCGGTGACCGTCCGCACACGCGGGTCGGCGAAGGAGTTCCGGTTGAGTTCGGTGAGCCGGTGGTCGGTGCGGGCAAGATCGATCATGACCGGGTCCAGTTCGACCAGGGTCACGGTGCGGACGTCCGGGTATTTCAGGATCTCGCGCAGGGCGAGCCCGTCACCGCCGCCGATGACCAGTACGTTCTCCCTGTTCCCGGCGAGCGCGGGATGCACCATCGCCTCGTGGTAGCGGTACTCGTCGACCGAGGAGAACTGCAGGTCGCCGTTGAGGAACAACCGGGTGTCGCGGGTGCCGAACGGTGATGCCGATTCGGTGAGCACGATCTTCTGGTACTCGGTCTGGTGCTGCCAGACGATCGGTGCCGCGAACAAAGCCTGCTGGGCGGTGGCTTCGAACCGGTCGGCATAGATATAGCTTCCGATCAGAACACCCACGGCAAGCACCGTGACCGTACCGAAGGCCACTTTGACCAGGTGCGACAGATCCGCGCGGAACCAGATGAACACCAGCGCCAGCCCGGCCAGCACATTCACCACGCCGACGATGAGGCTGCCCCGGATCTGCCCGAATACCGGCAGCAGCAGGAACGGGAACGCCAGACCACCGAGTAGCGCGCCCACATAGTCGGCGGCGAACAGGTCGGCGACCGCGCTGCCCGCTTCCTGTTTACGGATACGCTGCAGTAGTTCCATCAGCAACGGGATCTCGGCACCGACCAGGGCACCGATCACGCAGGAAGCCACCACCAGTGCCGCGGTATAGAGATCGAGCCAGGCGTAGGCCGCGTACAAGCCCAGCACCGACAGCCCGCCCACCAGCGCCAGCGCGATCTCGACCGCCAGGAACGCCGACGCTGCCAGATGCCGCAGTGGTTTCGCGGCCAGCGCGCCGATCCCCATCGCGCACACCATCACACTGAGCGTGATCGACGCTTGGGTGGCGGTATCGCCGATCAGGTAACTCCCCAGTGTCACCAAGGACAGTTCGTACACCAGACCGCAGGCCGCGCAGACGAAAACGGTGAGGAGCAGGGCGATCCGGGGGAAGCGCCCGGGAACACCCGGCTGCTGCGGCGCGGATCCGGTCGCTACAGTGCCGCCGGGCTCCACCGGCGGCTGTTCGGCTGTCAGCGTGCTCGCCGACACCTTTACGTGAGCGCGGAGGCGACCACGGCGGCGACCGCGATATGCACCGCGGCGCTCACCCACACCCCGGGATGCAGTTCGTGTTCGTTCACCACACCCCGGAATTCACCCGGCGTGGCGAATTCCAGCAACAGGAACGCCAAGCCCATCGCGACCAGGCCGATGATCCCGTAGACAGCGCTCGAGATCAGCGCCTGCCCGATCGCCCCGTCGGAGGTCCAGATCGCGGTGGCGACGATGATGCCGACACCGAGCATATTCGCGGCGACCAGCAAGGCGGCGTTGCGGTTGCGTTCGATCCAGATCTGGTGGCGCAGGTTACCGGGTGTGAGTACATCCACCAGGACGAACCCGAGCACCATCAGCACGATGCCGAGGCCGGAGTAGGCGGCCGCGGCACCGGCGGCCGCGGGCAGGTCTTGGAGCATTGTTTCCTCCTGGGAAGGGTCGATAGGACGCGCGGCGGAGCCTATTTTCCGTCGCCGGAACCGCCACCGCGGAAACCGCTGTTGTCGCTGGGCCAGCCGAAGACGCTGACATAGGAGTGGTGGCGGCGGTAACCGTTGCGGTAGTCGTCGACCAGCACCTTCGCTCCGGAACCGTTCGGGGATATCGCGATGATGTCGTCGCGGTACTGGAGGAAGGTCATCGGCCCGCTCGAACGCCGGTCCAGCGGGAGCGCCGCCTGGGTGATCTCGTCGGCGACCGCACCCGGCGGATTGTTCGCGGTGTACGCCCGGCCGTCGTTCGCTTCGTCCAGATTCTCGGCACGGGTGTAATGCGAGGCGATGTAGGAACGCGCCCCGCTTCCGTCGTCATCATCGGACCCGCATCCGGACAGCGCAACAGTGAGGACCGCGCAGACAGCAGCGATCACCCAGGATTTACGACTCACAGAAAACCTTCCCCCGACTGGTACCCAGCCCGTCCGGTAGGACAACTACTCAAGACGGCGACTGCGGGTAGATCATAATCGCACTGCGGTACAGGACCTGCCCGATTGCCGCTTCCTTCTTCCCCGAATCCCCGAAATCCTCGAACGACAGGCGAGTTCCGTCTTCGGCGAGATAGTCGTGGTAGGCGACCGTCCCGGAAGGGGTCAGCCCGGTGGTCGCCTCCCCGATGTAGCGGGCGGTCCCGGACTCTTCCAGCCGGAACCGTTTTCCATCGTGCTCGAGCTCGCTCCCGCCGGGCGCCGCGATACCCGGCGTCTCCGTCCACAGCACCAGCTCGAGCTCCGGATCCTCCTCCACCGACAGCCATTTGCGGATGCCCGCGGCGTTGTCCAGCAGATGCTCACTCCACTGGTAGCCGCCCTCCTTCAACCGCAACGAGCCGCGCACGGTGTAGGTCTCACCGAGAATATCGGCGATATCGCCGGCTTTCAGCGCCCGCGGGTCACCGCGCAGAGCATCGGAGTCCTTGTCGGCGAAGGGGTCGACAGGCCCGGACGGCGCGGCCGGCGTGCTCCTGCGCTGTACGAGCAGGTATGCCACGATGCCCGCCAAGACGAGTACCACGATCAATACGACGATCCACAGTGCGGTGATGGCTGCCTCCCTCCGGCGATCTCAGCGGAGAGTAGCATTCCCGCCTCCTGCACGCCGGTCACCGCGTCCACCCGCGGCGACCGGCGCCCTCCTACGCCTGTTCGGGTCCCTGGATCGGCGGCGGATCGGGCGGCTGCGATTGGGTGATCTTCGGCTCCGGCAAACCCGTAGGCGCCTCGGGCACCTGCATATTCATGGCACCAGCGGAATCCAGACCGGTCGGATGGAAGTAATTCTGATACTTCCCGTACTGGGGATGGTCCAGATTGCTCTGGTTCAGCGGCACCAACTGGCCGTTCTCCAGATACTGCGGCCCGTTACCGTTGTCGACCACAACCGCGCTGTGGTTCTCCCACGCGATCACATCACCCGTCCGCAGGGCCGACACATCGACCACCTGCCACGGCTTCTCCACGGTCTGTTCTCCGGGTGTCCCGGCGTATGCGGTACCGGCATCCAGCGCCGGATTGCCTACCTGCCTGGCGAGCGCGTCTCCGGTCGCCTGCGGCACCGGGATATCGTCCGTGCCGGGAACTCCGCCCGGCGGCGTCCACGGCGTGGTCGTACCGGGAGTGCTCACAACAGGCGGCGGCCCCGCATCGGGTGACGCGGTAACCACATGCTGAGCAGTGGCGGTGCCCTGGTCGGTGGCCACGGCTACACCGGGAGACTGCTGCGGCGCGCCGGGTACCTGCCGATTCTGGTTGCGCCGCTCCTCGTCTCGGTCCTTGTCCTTGTCCCTGTCTTTGTCCTGCTCCCCACCTTTGTCGCCGCCACCGAAGAGGCCGCCTTGCCCACCCATGCCCGACAGCATGGCCAGTGACATCGGGTCCATCCCGGGCGATGGCTGCTGCGGTTGCTGCATCGCCTGGGCTGCGGTACCCGGGCTTTGTGTTCCGGTATCGCCGTTGATGTACTCCATCACCCGGTCCTCGAGACTCGAGGACTCGCCCTCCTCGCCGCCACCGAGTAGATCCCCGGTTTCCGCCCCCTGTTCGGTTGATTCCGAGTCCCCGACTATGCTTGAGAACTCCTCACCCAACGCGGCCAGCTCCGTATCCGCATCGGTGTTATTGTCGGCGGTCTCCTCACCAGTCTCCTCGGACCCATCGAACTCTGTATCGGAAGTCCCGGGCCCTGGATCCGGCTCAGGTTCCGGTCCTGGTTCCGGCTCAGGTTCCGGTCCTGGTTCCGGCTCAGGTTCGGTTTCGGGTTCGGGTTCGGGTTCGGGTTCACCAGGCTTCTCCGATAACGGATCGTTCCCGTCGTGCCAATCACCGTCGTCGACCTTATGCGCTTGGTCCGGGTGCTCCTCTGCGAGCGCCTCCATTTGCGTGGCATATTGGTCGACAATGGTTGTACAGTCAGCCACGCCACGGGCAAGTATTTCGTATAGTTCCAGTTCCTCGACGATATTCTGAATTCCGGGATCAGTGAGTTTTATATCGTCCTCGGCATCTTCTGCCGCATCATTTTCCGCATCGGTGAGCCCACTACCGGCGGAACCCGCCAGGTTTTCTACGCCGGACTTGTCGAGAGATTCAGCCTCGAAGGTGTAACTTCCCATCAGACTGTAAACCATCGCTTCGTTGATCGCCGAAACCTTGTTGAACAACTCGGTATACTTCTCATGGTTGTTGCGATCTATCTCGAGAACCTTCGCCCCGAATGTCTCGTCGATCAACTCCACCTCCGCCACCAAATCGGCGAGCTCGGTCGCTGTGGTCAACTCGGAATCGGCCGTTTCGCCGCTGGCGGCGATATCGTTGAAGAAAGCCGTGTCGAGATATTCGTCCAGGTCTTTCTTCTTACCCTCGGGGTCAATGATATATTCCGGCTTGTTGATGTCGCCGGTGCCCATCTGGCGACTCAGCCAGCCTAGATAGAAGTTGGCAGCACCGATCTTATCGACCAGCACCGGAGAAGGATCAACCCCTTCCGTCCCCTTCGGAACCCAGATCTTCAGTGGGAACTGACTGTAATCCGCGGCTTCATATTTGCCAGTTTCTTCATTAAAGGCGTAGATGTCTTTCGAATCTTTTGCCGCATATTCGCCGTATCCGTCACCGAAAGTTGTGATTCCAAAATGGTTGACTGCCGAGTCCGGGTCATCCTCCACCCTCCTTTTGCTGGTATCGGCAGCAAATACATCTACGTCTCTAGGCCGGCTCCCGGAAAAGTTCCAGTCCAGTTCCGTATCCTCTACGGTTTTCTCATAGGCATAACCACCTTTCGTGACCAGGTAATCCGCCTCACCTGCCTCAAAGGTCTCGACTACTACCCGCTCACCGGTCTGCGGATCGATTTCACAAAGAGTTACTTCTTCGCCTACGTCGTCCTGCTCATAGTAGAATCCCGATGTAGGACGCTCGTCCGGCGTTTCCTGCTTGCCTTCTTCGTTATATACGTAGTAGTTGGTCATCCAACCCCTCCGGAAACGAGGCGTACGCCGTTCATATCACCGTCACCCACTCGCAGGACATCAGACTCAGCGACCACTCACCCGCACGCCGCGCTAGGCCTCGTCCGACACTCTCTTGACCCGGCCGGCCCCCTCGACCTCGGCGTCCTCGAAGCCGGTGGCACCGCGGTAGCCGGCATTTGCCGCACCTTCGTACCCCGTCGCGACCCCTCGCCAGCGTCGACGACGCTTCTCGTCGTTACCGGGAACCAGGCAAGCAACGGGGTGGACGCACAGGCCCGCACCCGTGTACAGCCGGTTCACGAAATCCGAGTCAGGCTCGGCATGGTCCTGCAGACCCGAAACGGGAGCACCGTTTCTATCCGCGCGACCACGTACATCATCCGGCACTTGCCCAAATATGTATCCCATGCCGCAGCGTCCTTCCCTCTCGTACCCGCAGGCCAATTGTCGTATATCCCCACAGCGGGGAGGCCAATGCGCAGGCCCATGGGCAACGAACCGGGGGCGCTCAGATTCAGAGTTGATTACCGTACTCAGCCGCCTCCGCACGACGGTAGTCTGCTTCGGTGGGTAGTCCACGAGCCTCCACTGCGTGCGGCAACATGCCGTTGTCGAGCAGCCTCTGCCGCCGAACCACCTCGGATTTCATTCGCGCCAGGCGCGCCAACCGGAGAATCTCAATAGCCAGCCAAGCGTCCGACTGTTCGGCGACCTCCTCGCCTAGATGCAACCCGACAACTATGCCCGCGATATCGCACGCCACCCCAACCGAATAGTCCGGATTGAACACCTCGAAGATCCGCTGCCGTCGCGCCGAAGCCGCCGGTGAGCCCACTGCGTCCATGGACGTCACCTTTGGAACCGCTCATGTCCCCAGCCGGACCGCCGAAGCGTCGCTAGCGTCGCCGGGCCACCCATTGCACCTCGGGTATCTCGGGCCATGCGGTATCCTCGATGGCCAGTTTGTGTTGCCGTACAGCATCGCGGGTGCTCTCGTGGATGGCAGCCATGATATCCGCAGCCAGTTCCCGATAGTCGGTCGAATGCGCGATCGTACCGGGAGCGATGTACATATCGGTCAACCGGAGCGTCCCATCCACTTCCGGGATAACGCGGCCACTGGGAGAAGGCCTCCGGGCCCGGATCCGGCGAACCCGTTCCAGCATATCGGCGGTGGCATCGACGAAAGCGCGTCCCCGAGAAAGCGTCTCGATGGTCTCCGGATGCCTCACTCCAGCCCACCGGACAGTCGCAGGGCAGACGAGACCCGAGCTTTTGGAGAAATCGCCGCCACGCCTGGGGCTGTAAGCGTCCCAGCGCCGAGCGGATCTGGCGGCAACGACGATTGCGACAACGCTCCTCCTCACGTCCATCGTGCCCGTCCAATCTTCCACAACAGCACGCAGTTACCAGTGGTGGGAAGGTTTGTGGGCTCCCCGGCCGTTAGCCCGGCTTCCTCCCCATGGAGATACCGGTCATATGGCGACTCGAGCGGTAATCGAAGTCCGTGAATCCCACTGCGTTCAGGGCCGGGGTGTAGCGCCGGATGTCGATCGCCTCGAACGGGTCGGCGTCGTGACGCCGGTGCGCAGTACGACCGAACAGAAATCGAATCCACCGGCTCGGATGGGCATCGGCGAGCAGCAATCGACCACCCGGTCGCAGCACCCGCCACATCTCGGCGATTGCCGCCTCCCGGTGTTCCTCAGGAATGTGGTGCATGACGAAGGTGCACGTCACCACATCGACCGAGGCATCGGGCAGGGGCAGTTCCTGAGCCGGAGCCTGGATGTAGCGGTGATTCGGGCGGGTGTCGCGGCGGCGGTTGTAGTCGATGGCGGCGGCGGAGGGGTCGATACCGATCGCTTTCCCTCGTGGCCCGACCTGCGTGCCGAGCACGCGGACGAGTTTCCCTGGCCCACAACCGATATCGACGGCGTCGTCGCCGAGACCGGCACCACTCGCCCGGGCCAGTTCGGCGAGCAACCGGCGATGGCGGCCGAGGAACCATACTGTGGTGAACAGGTTGTATCGCCGCATGCCCTCGATGACGACGCCGGTATCGGGGGCGTCGACGAACATCGGGTTGCGGGTGCGCTGATCTGATGTCATGGGTCGATCGTCGCCATCCCGGCCGCTGTCGACCAGAATCAGATGGGCCCGATCCGTCCGTTTCCGGACAGGTCCGGCGGAACTGTCCACCGAGGAAGACCTATGAGCACCTCTGACCGCAGGGTCCGGCGCACCCGCGAGACACTGCACCGCGCCCTCATCGAGCTGATGATGGAACGCGCCTACGATCGCATCAGCGTGAGCGATGTGATCGCGCGGGCGAATATCGGGCGCTCCACGTTCTACGCGCACTACCGGGACAAAGACGATCTGCTCGTAGTGAGCTGCGGTGAACACCTGCGCCAGGAGATCGCCCGCTCGCCCGACCGTGGCCGCTGGGCACCGGTCCGGGTGATGATCGGCCTGGCCGCACACTATCCGCAGGTATACGAACCGCTGATCGGTTCCCGGGCCTCGGTGACGGCCCTGCGTGGTTACCGCAACAGTGTGGCAGCCATCCTGCGCGAACACCTTGATGCGCAGCCCGGTCCGCCCGCCGACGACCTCACCGTCGCCACACTGTCCTGGGCACTCGTCGGCCTGCTCACCGCGGTCACCGACCGCGCGAAACCGGTTGCCCCAGAACTCGCCTGGCGCCGCTTCGAGGCGATCTGTGCCGGTGCGCATCCCGCATCGCGGGCCCCTCGATAGCGCGGGAGCGAACGGATGGACTCCGGCACGGCGCCGGAAACGATCAGCCGCCCGGGGGACTTCCGCCTCGCCAGGCGGATCGAGCTCGGGGACGGGCGTGTGCTGTGGCGCGGGCCCGCTCACAATCCGGGCACGGAATGCGATGCCGAGTCGCGCACGCACGTCCCTAGCGGAGAACCGGAGACCCATGGCGGTGTAGTTTCGCGGGATGAGCACTGCGCAGGACCGTGGTCCGGTGTTCGACGGGGTGAAGATCGGCCGCCCCGCGACCGGTGCGCTGATCGACGCCGGCTACCGGTCACTTGCCGGCCTACCGGCGAACATGGACGAACTGCTCGCGCTGCACGGTGTGGGACCACGCGCGGTGCGGCTGCTGGATGCCGCGCGGCGCGGCGACCCCGGCTGACATCCGTTGCCGCGCGGCCCGGATCAGTCGCAGGTGCGGCGGCCGAGATCGGGCCAGGGTGGGCGCCGCAGGATCGCCAGACCGGTGATCACAGCGGCGAGCAGGCCGATCAGCTCGCCCATGAACGCGATCCGGTTGACATCTACCGCGGGAACCCACGTCGCGGCGCCGTCGCGGACGACGAAAACCCCGGCGGGCCGCATGACCGGGCTGATCACGCCTCGGCGGGCGACGGTGATGACGATCGCGCCATCGGCCGTCTCGAACGGTTCGCCGTAGACCGGGGCCGGCTCGGCCGCCGTGAATCCCAGTCGCTCCCGTATCGCCATGTAGTACGCCCCATCGCTCGTGACCATCACTGATGCCGGTGCGGCGAGCCTACGGCGGAACCGGGCCACAGCACAGCATTTCGCTGCCGGAGCACTCACCGGCACTCGACTGTCGGCGACGGGGCGGCCCGTCAACGGTACGTACTGTGTCCCGTCCGTCAGCGCCGGCCCTTTCCTAGCGCAACGCCTGAACGCTCGTGCGACCGGGCCGGCACAGCCGAGAGCAGCTGCGGGTCCGTCCGAAGCAGCCCTCGTTCGCTTCGGCATGCTCATCCGGCCGGCTGTTCGCAACCTCAGTCAGCCCATTTCCCGGGGTGCAGATAGTGCTGGGTGAGTGCGTTGGCATGCCCGTGGCCGAATCCGTGCTCGGTTTTCAGGAGTTCGACGAGCTCCTTGTGCGACGACAACCCGGAATCACGCAGGGTGGTCTTCCACTCCTCGATACTGCGGCCGTACTTCGCCTCGATGGACGGGAAGTAGGACGCGGGGCCTTTCGGCTGTGCCGCCATATCGGTCTCCTTGTTCCACACAACGTTCCTCGCATAGGACGGGACCTGGCCAGGGAACTCGTCGGCGATCCAGCTGTGATGCCTGACACAAGATCTGCTGGCCTTCAGTGGTACTGCCGCAGCATCGCTCCCGCCAGCTCGCGGATCCGTTCGCGCGCCTCCGGCGGGCCGGTCACGATGAAATCGTCGGCGAACTGCAGAAGTTGCCGCACATCCTCGACCACCCGGCAGGCCACAGCGATGCCCACCCGCCCGCCCGCTTCCGGAGTCAGGACCGTCAACCGGGTACCGAGGATCCGTTGGGCACGTTCCAACTGGCCGGTGGACAGTGCGCCCTCGATCCGGACGGCCCCCGCGGTTTCCCAGCGTGCGGACAGTTCCGCCGCCACTGCCTGCAAGGTCGCCCCGGGCCGCAGCTGCCGGGGCGTGCGCAGCGGACGCCAGCCGGCGATCCGTTCCAGCGAATACAGGCGCGGCCGGGCCGAATGGTCGGCCACGAGATACCACCGGCCGCCCTTGGCCAGCAAACCGTAGGGGTCGACGATCTGCCACGTAGGCCCGGTCTCGTCCGACCGCCGGTAGTTGACCCGTAACCGGACGCCGCGCCGCAGGTCACCCAGCAGTTCAGCGGGCCCGATTCCCGCGCCGGGCGGCCCGAACCAGGGCCGGTTGTCCGTGGCGACCACCGCATGCACCGGCAGCAGATTCTCCGGTCGCGCCCGCCCCGGCGCCACCTTGCTCCTGGCTCGCCGGCTGTCGACCCCACCACCGAGCTGATCGCGCTGGGTGTCGTCGAGGCCGGACAACGCGAGATGGTCGCGCTCGGCCGGGGTGAGGCGGGCGAGGTCGAGTGCACCGCCGGGTAGCAGTGTCACTCCACCCCATCTCCCCCGCCGGACGAGTATCGGGAACCCGGCGTCCTGCAGCCATTGCACGTCCCGGAACGCGGTCCGCACCGATATGCCCAGTTCGGCGGCCAGATCGGTGGTGGTGACGGTTTCCCGGGACTGCAGGGCGATCAGCAGGGAAAAGAAGCGATCGGGCGTCATACCGCAAGATTCTTCCTTCAAACCTGCCGGAATCTGTCAGGTATGGCAGCGAATCTCTACTTGTCCACAACGACGGCAAGAGGAGAACACCCCATGACCACACCGAACATGTTCATCGTGTACGTCCGCGACGCGGCCGCTGCCGCCCGCTTCTACGGCGACCTGTTCGAGATGAAGCCCGTATTCGAAACCCCGCGCTTCATCGCCTTCGACCTCGGCGGCGGTATCCAGCTCGCCGTGTGGAGCGGTGCCGACGAGAACTTCTCCTTCACCGGCCCACGCACCAGCGAACTCTGCCTGGCCCTGCCCGGCGGTCCCGAGGGGATCGACAACCACTTCCGGAAGTGGGTCGACAAGGGTGTCGATATCGTCGCCGAGCCCTACGACGAGGTCTTCGGCCGCACTTTCGTAGTCGCCGACCCCGACGGCAATCTGATCCGCGTGGCCCCGGTGGATTGAGACGCCCGCGTGCGGGGCCATCTAGCCCCGCACGCCGCGGGCTGTGCCCGTGGAGCCGTCCAACGTCTCCCGAAAGGGCACCGTGCGCGGGAAATCCGCGGCGGCGCGGACCGGCCCGCGACATTTCGCAAGATGCACTGCCCCGCCCCGGCGTCCGTTTCGCACTACTCTCGTTCTCCAGTGCCGGATTCCGGTTCCGGCCGATGCGAGGGGGTCGCCGATGCGACACGTGCTCAGAGGCATGGTGCTGTCTCTGCTCCTGGTGCTCGCCGGATCCACACAGGTAGGTACGGCGGCGGCGCAGGATCCCGGCCGGCCGGTGGTGAAGGTCGGCACCGAGGGCACCTATCCGCCGTTCTCCTACCACGATCCGGGCAACCGGCAACTCACCGGCTACGACATCGAGGTGGTCCGGGCGATCGCCGACCGGGCCGGCTGGGAACTCGAATACGTCGAAACACAGTGGGACGCGATCTTTCCCGCCCTGGATTCCGGTCGCATCGATGTCATCGCCAACCAGGTCTCGGTCAACGACGAGCGCCGGGCGAAGTACGGGCTGTCCGATACCTACACCTACTCCCGCGGCGTGATCGTCCGGCGCACCGGCGACGAACAGATCCGGACCCTGGACGATCTGGCCGGGCGCACCACCGCCCAGTCGAGCACCAGCAACTGGGCTCAGGTCGCCCGCGACGCCGGCGCAAACGTCGAGGCTGTCGAAGGGTTCGCGCAGGCGGCAGCGCTGCTCACCCAGGGACGCGTCGACGCGATCATCAACGACAACATCGCCGTGCTCGACTACCTGGCCAGCACCGGGGCCACGGATATCGAGATCGTCGGCGATGCCGGAGCGGAGACCAGCGAGCAAGTCCTCGCCTTCCGCAAGGACGACGCAGCATTGCTCGGCCAGGCGAACCGGGCGATCGCCGCACTGGCGGCCGACGGGACGCTCGCAGCCATCTCACAAAAGTACTTCCGGGCCGATGTCTCGGTACCCGACGGCGGCACCGCCGACCTGTCCGAGGGGCGCGGCCCCCGCGGCACCTGGGAGGTGTTGCGCGGGGCGGCGTGGCCGATGTTCGTCGGACTGGTGCAGGTGACGGTCCCGTTGACAGCATTGAGTTTCACCATCGGGCTCCTGCTGGCACTCTTGGTCGCGCTGGCGCGGATATCGTCCTACCGGCTACTCGCCGCACCCGCTCGCGCCTTCATCTCCATCATTCGCGGCACGCCCCTGCTGGTGCAGCTGTTCATCGTCTTCTACGGGCTGCCGCAGATCGGGTTGAAGTTCGACCCGTTCATCGCCGCGGTGATCGCGTTCAGTCTCAATGTGGCCGGCTATGCGGCCGAAGTGATCCGTTCGGCGATTCTGGCGGTGCCGAAGGGACAGTTCGAGGCGGCGGCGACGGTCGGTCTCGGATATGCGCAGACGCTACGCCGCATCATCCTCCCGCAGGCCACCAGAACAGCGGTGCCACCGCTGTCCAATACCTTGCTCTCACTGCTCAAGGACACATCGCTGGGCTCGGTGGTGCTATTGACCGAACTGTTCCGTGAGGCCCAGCTCGCGGCGGCCGAGAGCAACGACTTCCTCGCGCTGTACACGTTCGCCGCGCTGTACTACTGGGTGATGTGCGCGGCCCTCTCCGCCGCGCAGAAACGACTGGAGACCCGACTCGACAGGTATGTGGCGAAATGACCGACACCACTGAACACAACACCGCGCCCGCCTGGATCCGGGTCCGCGGCCTGGAGAAGTCCTTCGGCGAGCGGCACGTGCTGCGCGGCATCGACTTCGAATCCCGGCGCGGCACCTCGACCGTCCTGCTGGGCCCCTCGGGGTCGGGCAAGACCACCGTACTGCGCTCCCTCAACGCGCTCGATATTCCCGAACGCGGGGTGGTCGGCATCGCCGACGTCGAGGTCGACTTCGCCCGGCTGCCCCGTGGCCGGGCGGGGCGCCGGGAAGCAACCGGGCTACGAGCCCAGAGCGGAATGGTCTTCCAGTCCCACAATCTCTTCCCGCACCGCACGGTGCTGGAGAACATCATCGAAGGCCCCGTCGTCGCCCAGCAGCGCCCCCGGGACGAAGCGGTCGCCGCGGCCCGGACCCTCCTGGAGCAGGTGGGTCTCGGCGACCGCGCAGACGCCTACCCTTTCCAGCTTTCGGGAGGCCAGCAGCAGCGCGTCGGGATCGCCCGCGCCCTGGCCCTGAAACCGCAGGTGGTGCTGTTCGACGAACCCACCTCGGCGCTGGACCCCGAACTGGTCGGCGAAGTACTCGCCGTCATCAAGGACTTGGCCACTCAGGATTGGACGATGGTGATCGTCACCCACGAAATCCGTTTCGCCCAGCAGGTAGCGGATCAGGTCCTGTTTCTCGACGACGGCGCCATCGTCGAACGCGGCCCGGCAGACCAGGTGATCGGCGACCCCCGAGAAGACCGAACCCGCCGCTTCCTGAAACGCATCCTCGACACCGGGTAGGTCGGCCGCATGCCTGCGGTCGAATCGGTGGTCTTCTATATCGGTGAAACGCTGCTCGACGACACCCGCGAGTTCGGGCGTGGGCCGACTGGATCCGGGCATCCCCCGCCATACCTTTTCCGCAGTACTCGGCACCGTGATCGCGGAAGGCCGCAACCACGCGGAGACATTCGAATTCTGAAACCGAGTGGACGCGTTATCGGGGACTGGTCACACCATCTGGCCAATGACGCCGCGCCGATTTCGATTTCGGCCGGCCGCACCAGTTCTCAGCATCTCCAAGGAAAACAAAACCCGCCGCGGCTAGGGCTGTGCAGCCAGCCACTCCTGGTAACTTTGATGCCGGAACTGATAGGCAGCACCGGTAACTCGCAGCAGTCCCGATCCACGCGCCCAGTCCAGGAAGGGCGCGGGCGACGAGGCGAAACCAGATCCGACCGTAAACAACGCTCTCGCACATCCGTATCGGATACTGGCCTTGGCTCGCGCCAAGAAGATCAACGCGCCGAGGGCGATACCCATCGGAGCCCCAGCCAAAGCCATCAGTATTACGAGCAAGGGGCTGAGCGCTAGCAACGACAACGGCAGATCACCTTCACTCGACTTTTTGACGAATGCCAGGACAGTGACAATCGAAACCAACATGAGCCACGTGATCACACCGACATAGACGGCGGCACGCGCATCATCACGAATGATCCGTTTCTCGTCGAGCCGGGGTTGCCGGTGGCCGGTGAGGCTGATGCCGAAGATCAGCACCAGCGCGGTGAGGGTACCGACCAAGCCTGCGCCTTCGGCGGCGTCTCGCGGTGGCAATGGGTTGGGCGCTGCCGGGTGCCTGCTCGCCAGGAAGCCACAGATCGCAAGGGCGAACCCCGCGCCGACACCTACGACCGAGGCTTTGACCCAGCGCTTCACGTCACCGGTTTTGTACGTCCGCCACAATGCCTTTCGCGATGAGGGTCGAGAGGGCCAGTAGCCACGGAAGCCGCATACCAGCGCGCACAAGGTGCCGATCACCAGACCGTCCCGTGTGGCCGGCGCTACGTCGATCCCAGCCCAGACGGCGGGTGCAATGAAGAACGTGAAGACCGCCCCGAACCCGGTTACCGCAGCGACGACGGCATGGAGCAACCGACACCGCAGGTCTCCGGCCAGACTCCATATTTGATCCAACGCGAAATCCCCCCTGCCAACCACACTCGTGCCGGGTGCGAAGTGGCGGGCAAGTGCACGCATCCATGCCGACACCTCGCCACAGGTGTACTTCTGCCGACTGTGGGCATCCCGGAGCTGTGCAGCGACCGCAGACGGAATCAGCGCAGAGAACAACACATCCTCGATCGCCTCCCGGGTCGTTGCCTCCGTCAGCACGGCGGTGTCACCTGCTCGCTTGTGCTTGAGGAACTGTATGGTCAGGCCCAACATCCACGGTGTGCGCAAGGTCTGCGCGAAGATCCCATCGGGGTCGGCCTCGAGTTTGCCCTGCACCGACGTCCATTTCTGTCCGCCGTTGACGTCGTGCCAGCTCTTCAGATAGTCAGCGATCTGCTGCGCGGTCAGTGCTTGCAGCGCGATCACCGAAGCCTCGTACAGTCCGGACTCGCCGTGAAGTTCCGACAGCTTCCGGTAGGCGTCCATACGAGCGGTGACAATGATCGGCCTTCCGAGCCAATGGACTTCGTTGAGCTGATCCAACGCCGCGCGGGCGCGTGCAGGTTCTCGCGAATCGCTATCCATCTCATCGAGTCCGTCCAGGACTGGAAGTATCCGGTCCGTCCCGACAAGCTCCCGCGTCACGCGCAGGCCGAGCGAGTAGTCCTGCGCGATCCGCTGCGCGAGCCACTCTTCGAAACTATTCGAATCGGGATCCCAGCTGGAAGCATTGAGGCGTACAGGAACCGGCAGGCGATCGCGCTCCGTGCCCGCCCGCTGATCCAGCAGATCGAGCATGAGATTCAAGGCAGCAACAGTTTTTCCCGAGCCCGGACCGCCCACAATCATCAGGCGAGGGTCCTGCAATCCGTCGAAATACGCACGGACCCCCGCCAGTGACCCGAATTCACCGCTGCCGACAGTGCCGGTGTCGACCAGCGTGTTCCATCGCAGCCCTATCCCTTTACCACGCGCCACCCCCAATTCCCCGAGCCGACGCTTCTCGGTCTTTGCCACGAGACCCGCAAGGTCGTCCGCGACCAACGCCAACGACGTCGCCGATACATCCGGGCGCAATTTCCGCAACAGCGATCCGGCTCCCCGCGCCGCGGGCACCACCACACGACCGACGACAGCCAACTCCGAACCTGACACCATGTGGCCCCTCCATCCACCGTCGCGACTGCCGCGAAGTTGGGTCGGACTCGAATCATCCTCTCGCTCAGACAATTCAATGCCAAGCTAGTACATACCGGGCGGAACGGTACCTCACCCGATTCCAGGAGACCGACCGGATACGGCCGCGAAGCGTTAGGCATGTCCGCGGCCTGTTGTGTGGTCGGTTCCGCGTCGGAAGGCCGGCGGAAATGACATCCCTCATGGCCGAAGGCCACACACCGCCCTGTTCTTCCCGCATCCCCTTCGAGATCCGCGCGTGCGAACTTCTAGAACAGTTCAGGAGTCACAGGTGGCGCATCGTCGAGGAAGGACTTCACCATCGGGACCAGCCTGGCCGACTCGCCGCTGATACCGATATGCGATGTCGCGGGCAGGATCACCAAGCGCGCGGCGGGTACCTTGTGTAACGTCCCCGAGGCCGCCGCCTGCTCATCACCGCCCCCGCGCAGTTCGAACATCCGCAACGCGTGCTCCGGTTTCACGCCGTCGGCATCACCGATTATCACCATCGTCTTTGCAGAAATCGAACGCATCTGCGTGTCACTGATGTTCTGGTCTTCGATATTCAGCACTTTCATCTTTTCGAGGTAGGCGTCGAATGCCGTGGGATCCGGTGTGTGCTCCCTGAACGCCTTCTCGACACCTGTACCGGCGAATGCTGTCGCGTCGAGACCCGCGATGACCTCCGGCACCGAGGGATACCAGCCGTCCCTGCGAAAGGTGGCCGACATCGAAACCAGCTTGTCCACGAGCGTCGGGTGGCGAAGCGCGAGCTGCAGCGCCACCCCGCCGCCCTGCGAGTAGCCCATGACATCCGCGCGCTCGATATTCAAGGCGCGCAGTAATTCCGCCGCGTCGTCGGCGAATTGCTCATACGACATCGGCCGCGAAGTATCCGGTGTTCGGCCGTGCCCCTGCTGGTCGAAGACGATCACTGCCCGCTCACCCGTGAAAGCGGATATCCACGACGTCATCGATTCGGTAGCCATGAACGCGCCGGGTATGAGCAGCAGCGGGGGCGCTTTCGGACTGCCGAGCTCACCGTGTACTTCGTAATACAGGCTCAGGCCATTGATCGGCAGGTGACCACTGCGCGAAGGCTTCATTGCCTTCACCTCGATCCTCGTGTCACCGGGAATCGTCGGCACTCGCCGGCCCCGCAGTGGCTTCACCGTCCGGACCGTACAGCCGGGCAACGTCGGGAGAGTCGAGCCATTTGGAGTAGGCGGGCGATTTCGGCCACCCGTCGGGTGAATCCTGCCATTCCTCCTGGCGACCCCACGGCAGGATATCGACCAGCGCGAACGTGTAGCTGAGCTGTTCGGTACCGCGGCCGTTGGTGTGCCAGGTGCGGTAGACCTTGTCACCGTCGCGGAGAAATACGTTCACCGCGAAACCCTCGCCGGGCGCCGCGTCCACATCCGCGCCGAACGAACTCTCCGAAGACGAATACCAGTCCATCCTGTTGCCGACTTTCGTCCTGTAGGCCAGCGCTTCGTCGATGGGCCCGTTGGTGACGACGACGAAGCGGGCATCGTAGTTGTCGAGCCAGCCCAACCGGACATAATGCGATGTCAACCCGGTACAGCCGCCACACTGCCACTGCGCACCATCGGACCACATGTGGTTGTAGACGATGAGCTGAGAACGCCCGTCGAATACGTCGACCAGCCGGACCGGGCCGTCCGGGCCGATCAGCGTGTAGTCCGGGAGCTCGACCATCGGCAGCCTGCGACGTTGCGCGGCGATCGCGTCCAGTTCACGAGTGGCGGCCTTCTCCCGCTTCCGCAGGTCGTCGAGGGCGGTCTGCCAGGTCTGCCGGTCGACGATCGGAGGCAGGCCTCCGGGGGCGGGCTCGGTCATGTTTCCTCCAGAGTTCGGATGGATCTGCTCTGGGTATGTTGACCGGAGCCGGACACAGAATTCATCGCTCTCCGGGGCATTCGCGAGATTCTTCCGCCCTGGCACCCTCTACGCGTCTTCGCCCACGTCGCGCAGAAACGCCAACTCAGCGGCTGGACCGCAGCGTCGTTCCGGATACGAACGAGTCCACCCGCCGAATGATCGCATCTGCGATCACCGAGCGGGTGGACTCGAGACCTTCTACTGCCTATCCAGTGCGTGCCGGAAACCCGACACAGAGGTAGAACCGCAGGTCGGGATCACACGTCGAAGTACAGCTCGAACTCGTAGGGGTGCGGGCGCAGGTTCACCGGGGCGATTTCCTGCTCACGCTTGATGCTGATCCAGGTTTCGATCAGGTCGTCGGTGAAGACATTGCCTTCGGTGAGGTACTCGTGGTCGGCTTCGAGACGGTCGATCACCGACGCCAGGCTGGTGGGGGCCTGCGGGATGTTCTTGGCCTCCTCCGGCGGGAGCTCGTAGAGGTCCTTGTCGACCGGGGCCAGCGGTTCGATCTTCTTCTTGATGCCGTCCAGGCCGGCCATCAGCATGGCGGCGAAGGCCAGGTACGGGTTACCCGAGGCGTCCGGCGCGCGGAACTCGATGCGCTTGGCCTTCGGGTTGTTGCCGGTGACCGGGATGCGGACAGCGGCGGAACGGTTGCGCTGCGAATACACCAGGTTGATCGGGGCCTCGTAGCCGGGGACCAGGCGGTGGTAGGAGTTCACCGTGGGGTTGGTGAATGCCAGCAGCGACGGGGCGTGGTGCAGGATGCCGCCGATGTAGTGGCGGGCCAGGTCCGACAGTCCGGCGTAACCGGCCTCGTCGTGGAACAGCGGCTTGCCGTCCTTCCACAGCGACTGGTGGGCGTGCATACCCGACCCGTTGTCACCGAAGAGCGGCTTCGGCATGAAGGTGACGGTTTTGCCCTCGGCCCAGGCGGTGTTCTTGACGATGTACTTGAACAGCTGCAGATCGTCGGCCGCGGCCAGCATGGTGTTGAACTTGTAGTTGATCTCGGCCTGACCGGCGGTACCGACCTCATGGTGGCCGCGCTCCAGCTCGAACCCGGCGTTCTGCAGGTTGGTGGAGATCTTGTCGCGCAGGTCGACGTAGTGGTCGTAAGGGGCCACGGGGAAGTAGCCGCCCTTGTTACGGACCTTGTAGCCGCGGTTGGGGCTGCCGTCGGGGTTGGTCGCCGCGCCGGTGTTCCAGGAACCGGAGATGGACTCGAGCTCGTAGAAAGCGCCGTTCATCTGCGAGTCGTAGCGGACCGAGTCGAAGATGTAGAACTCGGCCTCGGCGCCGAAGAACGCGGTATCGGCGATCCCGGTGGAGCGCAGGTACTCCTCGGCCTTGCGCGCGATATTGCGCGGGTCGCGGGAGTAGGCCTCGCGGGTGAACGGGTCGTGCACGAAGAAGTTCATATTGAGCGTCTTCGCCGCCCGGAACGGGTCGATCTGCGCAGTGCTGTAATCGGGCAGCAGCAGCATGTCGGACTCGTCGATGGACTGGAATCCCCGCACCGAGGAGCCGTCGAACGCGAGGCCCTCTTCGGCGAGGTCGGGCGTGAACGCCTTCGCCGGGATGGAGAAGTGCTGCTGTACACCGGGCAGATCGCTGAACCGGATGTCGACGTACTCGACATCCTGATCCGCCATGTACTTGATGACCTCGTCGGCCGTGCTGAACGTCACTTAGCTCTCCTAACGGATAGATCCCAGCCAGTATCGAGTGCGGGGCGTCGCGATCCGACGGTATGGACAGGGTGTTTCCCGGCCGTCAAGGGTTTGTTTCGCCAGTGTTACGCGTGCCGCACGGCACGTGTCGTCGGCCACGCCACGGACATTACCGCGCTCGATACTGTCCGGACTGTCCCGCCGGACCGGCACGCAGGCCATTGTGCACAGCAACCGCCCGATATGCCGGAAACGGCGGGGCCTATCCTGGGGTTCATGGCACGTGTTACCGGATCCTGGCTCACCGGACCCGCCGAGACACCGGGCGATCCGGAACCGAGCGAATACGCGGGCGAACATATCGGGCTCCCCCGCAGCGGCGCGGGATCGCTGGTCGGGATGGCCCGGCGGATCACGGCGATGGCCGTCGACTGGGTGATCGCCATGGGTATCGCCGCGCTGATCGTGCGACCGAACCCGGATCGGATCATCGCCGAGACCGAGCTGCCGCCGGGCGTCGCCCAGCCGACGGCATTCGAGGCCGTATCGGGGGCGTTGAGCACGCCGACGTGGATCGTGTGGATGGTGATCGGCCTGGTCGCGGTGGCGCTCTTCGGGTTCACACCGGGGCAGTACTTCCTGCGGTTGCGAGTGATCCGGATCGACGCACCCGTGCGGGTCGGTTTCGTGCGTGCGCTGGCCCGGCAGATCCTGCTGACCTTCGTGGTGCCGGCGCTGTTCACCGACGGCGACGGACGCGGAATGCACGACCGGGCCACGGGCACCGCGGTGGTACGCACACGCTGAGCTGTATCTATGGCGCCGCCTTCGGCGTCGCAGGGTTCGGGGCCCTATGGGTCTCGTTCTTCACTCCGACGCTCCTCCGCTTCGCTCCCCCGCTCTGTCGCTCCAGAACGAGACGGGCCCCGAACCATAGAGGTGAACTGTCGGGCCAGTGATAGCAGAGGCGTACCGGTGGCGGTGTGCCGGGTCGGGACTCCGGCGAACCATGGGCCGGCGGGCGGATTCCTGCGCTACCTGCGGCGAATTGTGCGCTGCATACCGCGCATCTTGGCGTTCGTCGGCATCGGGCCCTTCGGCATCGCCGGACCGCCGCGGGCGCTCAGGGCACTGAGCCGGCCTTCGATCTGATCCATCCGCTTGGTGTCGATATTGCGGGGCAGCTTGGTGAGGTAACGCTGCAGTTCCTTGAGCGGGACCTGGCCTTCCTCGTTACCGACCACGACGTCGTAGATGGGGGTGTCGCCGACGAGGCGGGCGGTGCGCTTCTTTTCCTGCGCGAGCAGCGACCGCAGCCGCTGAGGTGAGCCCTCGGCCACGAAGATCACGCCGGGGAGCCCGATCACCCGGTGCACGGCGTCGAGCTGGGTGGTGGCGGCGATACCGTTGCTGACCCGCCATTTGCCTTGCAGGTTGTCCAGTACCCAGGCCGCGGCTCCGGCCTGGCCCTCGGCCTTGCCGTAGACGGTTTTCTGCACGCGCCGGCCGAAGATGATGAAGGCGAACAGCACACCCAGCAGCAGGCCCAGAGGCAGCAGGAACCACTGCACATCGAAGAGGAAACCGATTCCGAACAGTACGAGCGTGGTGATCAGCACGGCGCCGATCAGCAGCGGCAACAGCAGCTTGTCCTCTTTGCGCTGCATCTGGAACGCCTGCCAGATCTGCTGACGACGTTCCTTCGACTGCTGTTTGCGCGCTGCTTTCGCCGCGGCCTTCGCCTCTTTGTCGGGCTTGCCTGCTGCCATGGCTCCCACAATAATGCCCACACTCCGGCCGCCGGTCAGGGGACGGTGCCCGCCTTCGCGAGGACAATACAGGGATGTCCACCAACCTCGAGGCCCTTCCGTTTTCCGGCGACCCGGTCGACGACGCCACCGCTGAGCGGCTCGCGGTGGCGCTGCGCTGTGTCACCGTATCCCGTGAGGAGGGCGCCGTATCCGGTGCGGAGCCGGACTCGGCCGCGGCACCGGCTTCCCTCGACACGGAGTTCCGCCGGCTCGGTGCCCACCTGGAACAGTCCTTCCCGCGGGTGCACGCCGAACTCGAACTCGAGTCGTTCGGCCACAGCCGCCTCTATACCTGGCGCGGGACAGACGACACCCGGACCGCCGCCCTGCTGCTGGCACATCAGGATGTGGTCCCGGCCGACGACCTCGGCAGCTGGACCCACCCGCCGTTCGCGGGTGTGGTGGACGAGGAGTTCATCTGGGGTCGCGGCGCGATCGACGACAAGAGCCGGGTGCTGGCGATCCTGGAGGCTGCTGAAGCCACGCTGGCCGCCGGGCTGCGGCCGCGGCACACCGTCTACCTTGCCTTCGGCCACGACGAGGAAGTGTTCGGCGATACGGGTGCGGTGCAGATGGCGGACCGGTTGCGTGCACGCGGGGTGCGGGCGGATCTGCTGCTGGACGAGGGCGGGGTGATCACCGACGGGATCGTGCAGGATGTGCGGGTGCCGGTGGCCACGATCATGGTCGGCGAGAAGGGGTATGCCACGGTCCGGCTGTCGGTCACCGATTCGGGCGGGCATTCCTCCATGCCGGGACGGCAAACGGCTATCGGGCGACTGGCTCGGGCGGTGAGCCGGATACAGGACAATCCGATGCCACTGCGGATAACGCCCGTGGTCACCGATATGCTCGCCCGCCTGCGGCCGCATCTGCCCGCGGCCAAACGCCGCCTGCTGGGGTTCGCCGGGGCGGCGGCGCCGATGGTCGCCCGGATCCTGGCCGCGACCCCGCAGACCGAATCGCTCGTACGCTCCACCACGGCTCCGACAGTGATCCGGGGCGGGGTGAAGGCGAACGTACTGCCGCAGCAGGCGGAGGCGCTGATCAATTTCCGGATCCTGCCCGGCGATACGGTCGAGTCGGTGCTCGCGCACTGCCGCCGGACGGTGCGCGATCCCCGGGTGTCGATCGAACTGGTGGGGATGTCGGCCGAACCCTCCCCTGCGCCCACGCCGGGACCGCAGTTCGACCTGATCGCCGAACTCACCAGGCAGGTGGCGCCGGAGGCAGCCGTAACCACCGGATTGGTACCAGGTGCCACCGATTCCCGCCACTACGACGACCTTGCCGCGACCCGCTGCAACTTCGCGCCGATCCAGCTCACTGCCACCGATCTGGAGCGGATACACGGAAACGATGAGCGGCTGTCGCGGGTGAACTACGCCCGGCTGATCGAGTTCAACCGGCGGCTGTTCAGCGCGCTCTCCTGATCAGCGGACCAGACCATCAGATAGGGTCACCCGCATGAGTATGGGTTGTTTCGAGTCGAAATTCTGTGGTTCGGGGCGCCCTGTCAGCGAAATCGCCACCGCGACATCCATCCCGTCGACGGTCGGCGTCTCGGTACGCGGTAGCCA
This sequence comes from Nocardia speluncae NBRC 108251, assembly GCF_001613245.1. Classification (GTDB taxonomy): domain Bacteria; phylum Actinomycetota; class Actinomycetes; order Mycobacteriales; family Mycobacteriaceae; genus Nocardia; species Nocardia speluncae. The sequence goes on from NZ_BDBZ01000006.1 coordinate 102,391, forward strand.
GGTAGCGCTACCGTCTACCGCCTCCATGTCGGATGGATTCACCTCCGGGGCCGACCCCGGAGAGTCTGCCGCTGCCTGACACACAGCCGAGCGGCGCAACCGCGCACAGAAATCTGTGGACTTCACATCGCTTGGTGACTGTGCCAGGCGTTTCGCGGCAGGCCCTGCCTCAGCAGTTCCCATCGGGATATCCGCATGCCACGCATTCGAACATCCGCGGGTGAGCAGGGCTTCACTGCGCCTACCGCCAGGAAGGTAGCCGTTCTGCGTCCGGGACACGACCGCTTCCACTGATCGAGGATGAGCACCGCACGGGCAGCGCTCATTCTGCGGTGGCACACCGCAGGAAAGGAGAACTGTGGATTTTGCACAGCGCATTACCGACTGCGCCGGGCGCATCGCTGCGCCCGGTTGACGCGGCGTTCGGATCCGGCCGTTCGCTCGGCACCCTTTCGCGGTGGGCCGAGTTCATGACGAGAAAGTGAGAACGCTGTGGGCGAGCTACAACGCCTATCGGGACCTGTCGTAATCCTGCTCATGCTCCTGTTCTTCGGTGGCAGCTTGTACATATCCATCCGGATCAGCAGGAAGAAGGAAAACGCCGACGGGTACATGACAGGGGGCGGCCGCATCGGTTTCGGGATCTCCGCGGCCTCGATGACAGCCACGTGGATCTGGGCGTCGTCGATGTACGCATCGGCCACGTCCGGATACACCTACGGGATCTCCGGCCCCATTCACTACGGGTTGTGGGGCGCGTTGATGATCCTGCTGATCTACCCGTTCGGGCGACGTATCCGCAAGGTCGCACCACGTGCGCACACCATCGCGGAGGTCATGTACGCCCGGCACGGCCGATCCAGCCAGCTCATGCTCGCCGGATCGAATGTGATCGGCAGTGTGATCAGCTTGACCTCGAACCTGATCGCGGGTGGTGCGCTCATCGGCATGCTCACGCCGTTCACCTTCAGTCAGGGCATCGTGGCGATCGCGGCCGGGATTCTGCTGTACACGCTCTGGTCAGGGTTCCGGGCCTCGGTGCTGACCGATTTCGTGCAAGTGCTCGCCATGCTCGGCGCGGTCGTGATCATTATTCCGGTGGTCTTCTTCGCCGCGGGCGGTCCCGCCCTGTTCGAGACCGGGGCAGCCAACCTGACCCCGCAGCAGGGCGACTTCTTCTCCTCCGATGCGTTCTTCAACCAGGGCGCCCCCTATATCGCGGCGGTGCTGGCCTACGCCATCGGCAACCAGACGATCGCGCAGCGGTTGTTCGCGGTGCGGGAGGATCTGATCAAGAAGACGTTCGTCACCGCGACCGTCGGGTACGGGGCCACCATCATCGGGATCGGCATGCTCGGTGTCATTGCGCTGTACGCAGGTGTCGAGCCGATGGACGGCGACGTCAACAACCTCATTCCGCAGATGGCGGCGACGTATCTGGGCCCGGTGCTGTTGTGCCTGTTCTTCGTGATGATCATCGGCTCGCTGTCCTCGACCGCCGACGCCGATCTCACCGCGCTCGCCTCCATCACGATGGCCGATATCTATGGACACAACGTGGCGGGCAAGAAACATGCGGACCCCCGCACGATGATCCTCATCGGCCGGATCACCATGATCGTCGCCATCGCGGCGGCGCTCTACTTCGCCGGATCCCAGCTGAACATCCTGGACCTCCTGGTCTTCGTGGGTGCGATGTGGGGCGCGCTGGTATTCCCGGTGATCGCGAGCTTCTACTGGAACCGGGTCACCAACCTCGCCTTCAGCGCGGCGGTGGTGCTGGGTTTGGCCGCGTTCATCCCCGTCCGGTTCTCCTGGGTGGACCTCTCGGGTGGTTTCGGCATCGTCTCCGATGTGTGGGCCACGCTCGGTATCGGTGTGGTGCTCGGAATGATGGCGTTCGGGTTCTTCGGCACACGTGTCGCCCTGATCGTCGGCACGGTCACGACCCTCGCTTCCGCGCCGTTCGCGATCGGGTTCCTGCACACCTACCCCGTACTGTCCGGATCCCTGGTGGCCTATTCCGTGAGCACCGTGACCTGCGTCGTGCTGACGTTGCTGGCCAAGCGGGAGTTCGACTTCGCGCTCATCAAGGAACGCACGGGTGATTTCGACGCCCCACCGGTGCAGGAAACGCAACCGGATCCCCTGGACCCGGCCGGAAAGGAAACCGTATGACTGCCCTGCTCACCCTCTATGTAGTGATCTGGCCGCTGATCGTCACCGGCGTGCTGTTCGTCATCGTGCGAGCGTTCGTCAGAGAGTGGCGTGAGGCCAAGGCGCAGGGCCGCGACATCATCTAGTCCGGTCGGCGTTGCGGCAGGTCACGACGAACGGACCTGCCGCAACGCTGCCACGAAACGGCGAACGACCGGTCTCGCGTGAACTAGGCTCGGCTGACCGAAGGCTATCGACGCCCGCTCACCGCGCTCGCCGAGCCGCAGGTAGGGGCCGCTGACGCGCCGGGGTTCACCACACCGAGGTGGCGGGGTCGCGGCCGGCCCGCAGATACCGGCTTCGAAGGAGGACCAGTGACCGGCGACCAGAACATCCGCGTGGAGCGCGGAGAATTCGAGCATGCGGGTCACCGGCTCCGCCGCCGCGGCTGGGTGCCCGAAGCACCGGTGCGCGGGGTGATCGTGCTCGTCCACGGCGTGGCGGAGCATTCCGGCCGATACGACCATATCGGCCGCACGCTCGCCACGAACGGGTTCGCGGTCGCCGCGCTGGACCATGTGGGGCACGGCGAATCCGCACGTATCGGCGCGCCGGCCAACCTCGGTTCGATCGACGATGCCGCGGACAAGGTGGCGGCCCTGCTCGAAGTGGTGCGAGTGGAGTATCCCGGCGTGCCGGTTTTCGTGATCGGGCATTCGATGGGTGCGCTGATCACGCTGTACCTGGCGACCCGGGCGCCGCTGGACGTTGCGGGCGTGGTGGTCTCGGCGCCACCGCTGCTCATCGATGCCGGGAACCCGGTCCAGCGGTTGCTGGCGCCGGTGCTCACCCGGCTCGCCCCGAACCTGCCTGTGCTGAAATTGGATTCGTCGCAGATCAGCCGCGACCCGGCCGTAGTCACCGCCTACGACAACGATCCGCTCGTCTTCCGCGGCAAACTCCCCGCCCGTACGGCCACCGAAATCCTGACCTCCGCCGGGCAGGTGCTCGACCGGCTGCCGCAGTTGCGCGTACCGACTCTGGCGATGCACGGAACCGCCGATGCCATCGCCGCACCGGCGAGTACCGATCGGATCGAACAGCATGCGGGCACCACGGATCTCACGGTCCGCCGATACGACGGCCTGTACCACGAGATCTTCAACGAGCCCGAACGCGATCAGGTCCTCGCCGATGTTGTCACCTGGTTGACCGCCCGGCTGCCGGAGCCCGGCGAATCGGACGCCGCAGGAGTGTGATCCGCGAACCTGCCGGCCGATGAGCCGATCGTGCTGGCGGGAAGGAGAAGGTATCGGGTACGCCCCGCCGGTCGGCCTGCACTTCTACGCGTTGTCCGTCCGGGCGCGGGCAGGTGTCAGGGCTCCTCTGTCATTGCCAGTAGTTCGGCTCGCGCCACAGCGAGATCGGCACTGCTCAAGTAGGGCGTCGACCGTGCGACGGCAAGCCCGTCCGCGGTGTAGCGGATGATCAGCACACGCGCATGGGACAGCCCGTCTGCGGCAAAGGCAGCGTTCAGTTCTTCGGCGTCACGCGCATACAGCGATTCGACCTCCGACAGGTTGCCGAGCGCGGTACTCAGTCCGATCGGATCGAGAATGCACCCGTAGAGGTTGCTGTCACCGGTCATCGCGCGGATATAGCCGCGGGTGAACTTTCCCGGCCGGTTCTCGGAGAGGTCGATATGAGCGCGGATCTCGTCCCAGCAGCGCCCGATGCTGTGCTCGACCACCCCGGACAACAGCGTCGCGCGACTGGGGAAATGATGCCGGAGACCGCCTTGGGTCACGCTCGCCGCCTTCGCGATAGCAGCGAGGCTCGCCTTGGATCCGTTCTCGGCGAACATCTGTTCGGCCGCGTCGAGGATCGCGCGGCGAGTGCGTTCCTTGTCTCGCGTGGGGACCGGTTCAGTGCGCGTCATGAGCCTTCTCCAGAGCACCTCGCGGCGAGGGGATCACCCGCCAGGCCACCACCGCCGAGACGACGAGGAGCCCGGCAGCGAGGAACGAGGTCGTCTGCACCGCATCGGCGAACGCTGATCGGGCGTGCTCGACGACCGTCGCATCGGTGACGGTATCGACCGTTACTGCGAGGGACTGCTCGGCCGCCGCCGCGTCGGCACCGTTCGTGCCGGCCGGCAGGTCGAGATGCGAGCGGTACATTGCCAGGTGAACCGAACCGAGGACCGCGATCCCCAGGGCCACTCCGAGCTCGTAGGCGGTTTCCGCGATGGCGGACGCGGCACCGGCGCGCTCTTTCGGTACTGCCGAGACCACTGCGTCCGTCGACAGTGTCATCGCCACACTGGTGCCCAGCCCGATCACGACCAGCGCGATGCCGAGTCCCCAGTAGGTGGTCTGGGAGGTGGTCAGGCCGATCCCGACCAGACCGACCGCACCGACAGCCAGACCCAGCCCGATCGCCCGCCCGGCGCCCAGCCGCGCCGCCAGCCAACCGACGAAGGCGATGACCACCATCGCCGCCAGGGTCGTCGGTAGTTCGGCGAGCCCGGCCTGCAACGGTCCGTACTCACGAACGAGTTGCAGGTACTGGGAGAAGAAGAACAGCAGGCCCACGAACGCGAAGATCGCCAACCCGTTGGCAGCCACCGCGCCCGAGAACGCAGGCAGCCGGAACAGGGTGATATCGAGCAGTGGATCGGTGAGCCGCCGCTGCCGGCGCAGGAAGGCCCATCCGGCGGCCAGGCCGAGCAGCGCGCAGACCGGGATCGTCCAGTCCCATCCACTGCCGACCCAATGCTTCACGGAATACACCAGCGGGACGATCGCCACGATCGACAGCAGCGAGGACAGCAGATCGATGGGAGTGGTGGCGCCGCCGCGGGACTCGGGGATCAGGATCGGTCCGGCGATCAGGACCAACGCCATGATGGGCAGGTTGATCAAGAACACCGAGCCCCACCAGAAGTTTTCGAGCAGCACGCCGCCGACCAGTGGGCCCAGTGCCGCACCGGCGGTCGCACCCATCGACCAGAACGCGATCGCGGTGGTGCGTTGTTTCGGATCGGCGAACATCGCCCGGACGATCGACAATGTCGAGGGCATCAGCGTCGCGCCGGCCACACCCAGCAGCACGCGGGCGGCGATGAGAGTTTCGGGGTTCGGCGCGAACGCGGAGATCACCGATGCGATTCCGAAAGCCGCGGAGCCGATGAGCAACAGCCGTTTCCGGCCGATCCGGTCGGCCAGGTTCCCCATCGTGATCAGCAGGCCCGCCAGCACGAACGAGTAGATATCCCCGATCCACAACAGTTGCGTGGCACTCGGTCCGATATCGGCGGTCAACGCCGGAACTGCCAGGTAGAGCACGGTGGCGTCGACGGCGAGCAGCGTTACGACCAGCACCAGCACACCCAGTGCCGCCCATTCCCGGCGACCGGCACGAAGCGGGGTTTCCAAGTCAGTCACGTCGACCACCTTAACCACTCGAATGAGTTGTTGAAGCGCTCGAGTGAGCTTTTACACGCGAAGCGTCGCCGTTCGAGTTGCCGAGCCCGCGAATTCCTACTTCGAGTAGTAAAGTAGTGGCATGACAGCGGCACATGCGGAGCACTCTCCCGGCGACGGGCCGGCATCGAAGGTCAGCGTGTCGCTACGCGCCGGGAATGTTCGGGCGATTCGGGAGCGGGTCGGGACACGCGGCTTTTCCGCGTATGTCGATGCCGCAGTCGAACGCCAGATCGAACGGGATCTCCTCGAAGAGGCGCTGCTGGCCAACGAGGAACACGCCGGATCCGCAACAGCAGACTTCCGCGATGAGGCCGCCACCTTTTTTCGTGAGCTCAAGACAGATCCGGACCTGCGCCTGGAGGACACGTGACACGCCGGTCGAGCCGCCTGAGCGCCGGAACGCTGGTGCTGGACTGCGAAGGACTGTCCAAATGGGTAAGCGCCGACCCACGTGTAACGGCCTACGTCCGCGAGGCGCAAGACAACGATCTGCGAGTCGTCGTCAGCGCCCTCACCCCCATCGAAGCGTTCGACGTGCGATCGAACAGCAATCGACTGCACTGGCATCTATCCCGCCTGCGGATCGAGCCGGTGACCGACGAGATCTCGTTCCACGCCATGGAACTGCTGCGTACGGCAGGCTTACACGGTCACAATTACGCGATCGACGCGGTAGTCGCCGCTACTGCACTACGCGCGGTGAAACCCGTCGCCATCCTCACCTCGGATGTCGACGATATGGTGCAGCTCTGCGGTAAGCGAGTACGCGCACTGGGGGTATGAGCCGAGCCGGGTCGGCGCCTGGCACCGCACACAGCTCAGACGCCGAACACTCGTTCCACCACCGCACGCGCCCGGCGAGTGATCCGCAGGTAGTTGTCCAGGAATTCCCCGCCGTCGTCGCTCGGCCAGCCGGCAACCCGCGCCACCGCCGACAGGGTGCGGCCCGGCGCCGGCAGCTGGTCGCTGGGTTTCCCGCGCACCAGCACCAGCGCGTTGCGGGCCGCGGTGGCGGTGAGCCAGGACTGCCGGAGCAGATCGGTGTCCTCGGCGCCGAGTAATTCGTGTCGCGCGATGACGTCCAGCGCTTCCAGGGTCGAGGTGTTGTGCAGTTCCGGCACCTCGTGCGCATGCCGCAACTGCAGCAGTTGCACGGTCCATTCGATATCGGCGAGTCCACCGCGACCCAGTTTGGTGTGGGTGGCGGGGTCGGCGCCGCGGGGCAGCCGTTCGGAATCCACCCGGGCCTTGATCCGCCGGATCTCGCGCACGGCGTCGGCGGAGACACCGCCGGCCGGATACCGCACCGGATCGATCGTGTGCAGGAACCGCAGCCCGAGGTCTTGGTCACCGGACACCTGATGGGCCCGCAGCAGTGCCTGCACTTCCCAGGGCTGCGCCCACTGGCGGTAGTAGGCGGCGTAGGCGGCGAGCGTGCGCACCAGCGGCCCGCTACGCCCCTCGGGACGTAAGCCGGCGTCTACCTGTAGCGGCGGGTCGGTGCTGGGTGCGCCGAGCAGTTTCTGCACCTGCTCGGCGATACCGTTGGCCCATTTCACCGCGACGTGCTCGTCCTCGCCCGGCCGGGGATCGCAGACGAACAGCACATCGGCGTCCGAGCCGTAACCGAGTTCCATCCCGCCGAGCCGGCCCATCCCGATCACCGCGAAATCCGCGGGTGCCGGGGCGCCGCGTTCGGCGACGCTCGCCCGGATCACCGCCCGCAGCGAGGCCTCGAGCACCGCCACCCACACCGACGACAGCGCGGTGCAGACCTGCGGTACATCGAGCAACCCGAGCAGATCCGCCGAGGCCACCCGGGCCAGCTCGTGCCGGCGCAGCGAACGGGCGGTCGCGACAGCACGTTTCGGGTCGTCGTAGCGATCGGCGGCGGTGAGGATCCCGCCCGCCACATCCGCCGGCTGGGGGCGCAGCAGCAGCGGCCCTTCGGGGCCGTCGGCGAACATACGGATGGTTTCGGGGGCGTTGATGAGCAGGTCGGGCAGGTATGCCGAGGAACCCAGGACCATCATCAACCGCTGCCCCACCGCGCCTTCGTCGCGCAGCACTCGCAGATACCAGTCCTGATCGTTGAGGCCTTCCGATACCCGCCGGTAGGCGAGCAGGCCCGCGTCGGGGTCGGGGGTGTCGCCGAGCCAGGCCAGCAGTGTCGGCAACAGCAGTGCCTGGATCCGGCCCTTCCGGGAGATACCGCTGGTGAGGGCACGCAGGTGGCCGAGGGCATGCTCCGGGTCGGCATATCCGAGCGCGGCGAGCTGGCGGACGGCAGCGTCGGGGCCGAGCCGCAATGCGGCCGATTCGATACTGGCCACCGATTCCAGTAGCGGCCGGTAGAAGAGTTTGGTGTGCAGGCGCCGGATCCGGCTGGTGTTGCGGCGCAGCTCCACCTGCAACACTCCGGCGGCGTCCCGTTTGCCGTCGGGCCGGATATGCGCGGCCCGGGCCAGCCACCGCATACCTTCCTCGTCGTCGGCGGCGGGCAGGGTATGTGTGCGTTTGAGCCGTTGCAATTGCAGCCGGTGCTCCAGCAGCCGCAGAAACTCGTAGGAGGCGGTCAAGTTGGCGGCGTCCTCGCGACCCACATAACCGCGCGCGGTCAACGCCGCCAGGGCTTCCACAGTGCCCTGCACATGCAATTTCGGATCGACCCGGCCGTGCACGAGCTGCAGGAGCTGCACCGCGAACTCCACATCCCGCAAGCTGCCGCTGCCCAGTTTCAGTTCCCGATCCCGCAGGTCCTCGGGCACCAGCTTCTCCACGCGGCGGCGCATGGCCTGTACATCGGGGACGAAGTCCGGGCGTTCGGAGGCGGTCCACACCATCGCGTCCGTGGCCGCGCGGTACTGCTCCCCCAATTCCGGATCACCGGTCATCGGACGCGCCTTGAGCAGCGCCTGGAACTCCCAGGTCCGCGCCCAGCGCTGGTAGTAGGCCAGATGCGATTCGAGGGTGCGCACCAGGGCACCGGCCTTACCTTCGGGCCGCAGCCCCGCGTCCACCTCGAAGAAAGCAGAACTACCGACGGTCATCATCTCCGCGGCCAGGCGAGTGGCGATGGCGTCGGCGGGTTCGGCGACGAACACGATATCCACATCGCTGACGTAGTTGAGTTCGCAGGCCCCGCTCTTGCCCATGGCGATCACGGCCAGCCGCACCGGACACGGTTCGTCGCGGCATACCCGCGCCACCGCCACGGCGAGCGCGGTGGTGAGCGCCGCGTCGGCCAGCGCGGTGAGCTGGCGACCCACCACCTCGTACGGGACAACCGGCTCGTTCTCCACGGTCGCGGCCAGATCGACGGCGGCCAGCAGCATGAGCTGATCGCGGTAGCGTTTGCGCAGCGCGGCCACCACTTCGGGTCCGGATTCGGTGGCGCGGAACAACATCGGTGCGGCGTTGGGCCCGGTTTCCGGTTCGGCGCCGACCACCGCAAGTAGATCGGCGACCAATTCGTCCCGGTCGGGCAGTTCCTCGCGGCGCAACATTGTCCAGGAACGCGGATCGGCCACCAGGTGATCACCGAACGCGGTGGAGGAACCGATGAGCGCGAACAACCTGCCACGCAGTGTCGTCTCGGCGCGGATCGCGGAATCCAGGGCGTCCCAATCACTTCCGAGGGATTCGCGGATCCGGATCAGGGTGGTGAGCGCGAGATCCGCGTCCGGTGCACGCGACAGCGACCACAGCACCGCGATGCTCTCGACATTGTCCCAGCCGAGGGTTGTCAGCGATTCTGCGGCCGTCGGCTCGAGCAATCCGAGCCGGCCGGCGCGGGGGACGGCGGACCGGGCGGACGGGGGGCGGACCATGAGCCCAAGTTACCCAGAACCGGCCCGCAAGTGTGCCGGACCCCCGCCCGCCGCCGCGTCGTTACAGACCGAGATACTCCTGCAGTTCGAACGGCGTCACCTGGGTCCGGTAATCCGCCCACTCGCGGCGCTTGTTGCGCAGGAAGAAATCGAAGACGTGCTCCCCCAGCGTTTCGGCCACCAGTTCCGACCGCTCCATCGCCTTCAGCGCCTCGTCCAGGGTGCCGGGCAGCTCCTTGAACCCCATCGCGCGTCGCTCGGCCGCGGTGAGCGACCAGACGTCGTCCTCGGCTTCGGGCGGCAGTTCGTACCCCTTCTCGATCCCCCGCAGGCCGGCGGCCAGCAGAACGGCGAAGGTCAGGTAGGGGTTGCAGGCCGAATCGGGGCTGCGGATCTCGACCCGCCGCGACGAGGCCTTGTTCGGGGTGTACATGGGCACCCGGACCAGCGCCGACCGGTTGGACCGGCCCCACGAGGCCGCTGTCGGCGCCTCGCCGCCGTGGATGAGCCGTTTGTAGGAGTTCACCCACTGGTTGGTGACGGCGCTGATCTCGTGCGCGTGTTCGAGAATGCCGGCGATGAAGGCCCGCGCGGTCCCCGAGAGATTATCCGGATCGTCGGGGTCGGCGAAGGCGTTCGCCTCGCCCTCGAACAGGCTCATATGCGTATGCATGGCCGACCCGGGATGCTGGGAGAACGGTTTGGGCATGAACGTCGCGCGCACACCCTCATCGATGGCGACTTCCTTGATCAGGTAACGGAAGGTCATCACATTGTCGGCCATCGACAGCGCGTCGGCGTAGCGCAGATCGATCTCCTGCTGGCCGGGAGCACCTTCGTGGTGGCTGAACTCCACCGAGATCCCCATGGATTCGAGGGCGTCGATGGCGTGGCGCCGGAAATTCGGTGCGGAATCGTGCACGGCCTGGTCGAAGAACCCGCCGGTATCGGCGGGGACGGGCGGCAGTCCGTCGGCCTGATTCTTCAGCAGGAAGAATTCGATCTCCGGGTGCACATAGCAGTTGAAGCCGACATCACCGGCCTTGTTCAGCTGACGCCGCAGGACATGGCGCGGATCGGCCCACGACGGCGAACCGTCGGGCATGGTGATATCGCAGAACATCCGGGCAGAGTGCTGATGCCCCTTGCTGGAGGACCACGGCAGCACCTGGAAGGTGGACGGGTCGGGCCGGGCCACCATATCGGCCTCGGAGATCCGGGCGAATCCCTCGATGGCCGACCCGTCGAATCCGATGCCCTCTTCGAACGCCCCCTCGAGTTCGGCGGGCGCGATGGCGACGGACTTCAGGTAGCCCAGCACGTCGGTGAACCAGAGACGTACGAATCGGATGTCCCGCTCTTCGAGCGTCCGCAGCACGAATTCCTTCTGGCGATCCATGCCCGCGAGCGTAAGCACCTGGCGTTAAATCCGTGTTACATGGCCGCTGCGCTGTGTGTCGGTTCACCGGTGCGGACGGGCATCACTCAGCAGCGCAACCCCTCGGGCGGCGATTTCAGGTCGACCAGATAGTCGATCACGGCATCGTCGACGCAGGTCGCACCGCCGTTGAACACCACAGTGTGACTATCGCCCTCATGGGTGATCAACGCCGCCCCGAGTTGCCCGGCCAGATCCACGCCGGCCTGGTAGGGCGTCGCCGGATCGCCTGTGGTGGAAACCACCACCAGCTGCGGCAGACCCGCCACGGAAATCTCGTGCGGTCGGCTGGTGTTCGGGACCGGCCAGCCCGCGCACAGTTCCAGCGGCGCTGCGCCGGTACCGCGGCCGTCGTCCAGGAAGGGAGCCGCGGCACGATATTCGGTGTCCTGGCGCCCGGCCACGGCGGGATCGGTGACCCGGGGATCGTCGACGCAGCGGATCGCATTGAAGGCATCGGTCAGGTTGCTGTAGCTGCCGTCGTCGCGGCGGCCGTTGTACATATCGGCGAGTTGCAGCAGGGTATCGCCGCGCCCCTCGCTCAGTTCGGTGAGTGCGACGGTGAGCACCGGCCAGAAATCGGCGCTGTACAGGGTCTGCTGGACGCCGGTGATCGCATCGTCGTAGCTGAGCCCGCGGGGATCGGTGGTGGCCGCAGGGGTATCCCACAGGGGATCCACCAGCTCCCGGAAACGCGGGATCACCTGTGCGGGGTCGGTGCCCAGCGGGCAGTCCGCCGATTTCACACAATCCGCGGCAAAGGCGTCGAACGCCTGCTGGAACCCGGCCGCCTGGCGCAGCGATTCCGCTACCGGATCCTGCGTGGGATCGATGGCGCCGTCGAGGACCATCGCCCGCACATTGCCCGGGAACTTCTCGGCATACGCCGTACCGAGCCGTGTGCCGTAGGAATAACCCAGGTAGTTCAGCTTCGGATCGCCCAGTACCGCGCGGATGACGTCCATATCCTGCACGACCTCGCGGGTCCCGATATGGGCGAGCAGATCGGCGCCGCTGCGCGCCATACAGCGGTCGGCGTATTCGCGGTTCTCGGCCTCGTCGGCGGCGATTCCCTCGGGCGTGTTCGGTGCGGGTGTTTCGGCACGTTCGGCATCGGCCTCCTGGGGGGTCAGGCAGGTCACGGCAGGGGTGGACGCGCCGACCCCGCGCGGGTCGAAACCCACCCGGTCGAATCGTTCGGCCACCGGCGTCCCGCCGCCGATCGTGGCGGTGGACAGTCCCGACATCCCCGGCCCACCCGGATTGAGCAGCAGCGACCCGATCCGCGGCCCGGTCGCCCGCAGCCGCGACAGTGCCAGTTGCGCGGTCGGGCCGTCGGGGTCGGCGTAGTCGATCGGTACCTCGATCCGGGCGCACTGCGCGGCCGGCGGCAGGCTCTCCTCCGGTGCGACGTACCCGACGCAGGATTCCCATTGCGGAACCTGGGCGTAGAAGCGGGTCAGCTCCGCGGGGACGGGCGCCGGTGGCGCCGTCGCCACCTCTGGCTCGTCCGCACATCCCGCGACGAGGATCGCCACCGCCGCCAGCACACCCGCCGGCACTCCACACCACCCACTGCGCACCGGCGCCATGCTAGCGCCACCAGCGCCGACACCCGGGGATGTGACAAACCGCACCAGGTCGCGGGGTTAGTTCCGGCTCCGCCGCGGGTGCACACTGGTAGGCGTCACACCCACCCGGGGACCCGGTCAGGGCCTCGAGGAGACGAAAGGGACGATGATGTCCGAATCATCAGCCATGCCCGATTCCGCCGCGGAAACTCCCGCCTACGGCGCCGCGAAATCTCCCGGCGCCGCGGATTCCGCGAAACCGGCTCGCCGCCCGACCCGCGTCCAGCATCTCCAGCAGATGAAGGCGACGGGCGAACGCTGGGCCATGCTCACCGCGTACGACTACTCCACCGCCCGCCTTTTCGAGGAGGCCGGGATCCCGGTCCTGCTGATCGGCGATTCGGCCGCCAATGTGGTGTACGGGTACGACACCACCGTGCCGATCACCACCGATGAGCTGATCCCGCTGGTCCGCGGCGTGGTCCGGGGTGCCCCGCACGCTCTGGTGGTCGCCGACCTCCCGTTCGGCACCTACGAAGGCTCCCCCGAACAGGCGCTCGCGACCGCCACCCGGTTCATGAAGGAGGGCGGCGCGCACGCGGTGAAACTGGAGGGCGGCGAACGTGTCGCCGATCAGATCGCCCTGCTCACCGCCGCCGGTATCCCGGTGATGGCGCATATCGGATTCACCCCGCAGAGCGTGAACACCCTCGGCGGTTTCCGGGTCCAGGGCCGCGGCGCGGGCGCCGAAGGACTGCTGACCGACGCGATCGCGGTGCAGGCCGCGGGCGCTTTCTCGGTGGTGATGGAGATGGTCCCCGCCGAAGTCGCCGGCCAGGTCACCCAGAAGCTGACCATCCCGACCATCGGTATCGGCGCCGGCGCCGACTGCGACGCCCAGGTGCTGGTCTGGCAGGACATGGCCGGGTACACCAGCGGCAAAACCGCGAAGTTCGTGAAGCGGTTCGCCGCCGTGGGTGACGACCTGCGCACGGCCGCCGCCGCGTATGCCGACGAGGTACGCAGCGGTACGTTCCCGGGCCCCGAACACAGCTTCTGAGCCCGCGTCCGGGCCGGAGCCGCTTCCCACCTCTGCCGGAGATGGCAAACTCGGTGTCGGGAAGTTTTTCGACTCGAGTACAGAGGTACTGATGCGGCAACGCGCTTGGACAACCGTTCGGACGGCACGGGGCGCCTTGATGGTGGCGGGAGTGTGCGGAGCGGCGCTGCTCACCGCATGTGGTGGTGTGCAGACCGGTTCACCGACCGCGAGCTCCACCGCCACTTCCGCCACCACGAGCGCGACCGCGCCGCCGACGAGCACCGCGCCCGCGACCCCGCTCGAGGTTTCGGACGCCGCCGCGCAGAACCTGTGCGACATGCTGGCGCCGGAGCTGTCGAATTGGCGAGTTCAGGGGCCGACGATCGGCCGGATCGGTTTGAACCTCATGGTGCACGAATGGGCGCTCACCAATGGTGTGGGAAATCAGCAGCTGCTGGGGGATACCGCGATTGTGGACCGGGCCACCTCCGCCGCCTGCCCGGATGTGCGGACCCAGGCCCTCGAGGCGCTGGAGCTGCCCGAGCTGGCGGCCGGCGTGCTGACGCTGTGATGCGCAGCCTGTACCCGCCGATCGAACCGTACGACCGGGGCATGCTCGAGGTCGGCGACGGTCAGGCGATCTACTGGGAGACCAGCGGTAACCCGGCCGGCAAACCCGCGGTATTCCTGCACGGCGGCCCCGGCGGCGGCACCTCCGCCCTCAACCGCCGCTACTTCGATCCCGACCGCTACCGGATCGTGCTGCTGGATCAGCGCGGCTGCGGCAATTCCACTCCGCATATCGCCGACGGTGCCGACCTGTCGGTGAACACCACCGCACACCTGATCGCCGATATCGAAGCGGTGCGCGCCGAACTCGGAATCGAGCGGTGGCTGGTCTTCGGCGGTTCCTGGGGTTCGACGCTGTCGCTGGCCTACGCGCAGAAATATCCGCACCGCGTGACCGAGCTGGTGCTGCGCGGGATATTCCTGCTGCGCCGCAAAGAAATCGACTGGTACTACAACGGCAGCGCGGGATACGTGTACCCGGACGAGTGGGAGAAGTTCCTCGCCCCGGTCCCGGCCGCCGAACGCGACGGCGACCTGGTGGAGGCCTACCACCGGCTACTGCACTGCACCGACCCGGAGGTCGCGACCGCCGCCGCCGTCGCATGGTCCACCTGGGAAGCCGCGACCAGTACACTGCGCCCCGACCCTGAGCGCACGGCCGATGCCGGCGACCCGCGTTTCGCGCTGGCCTTCGCCCGTATCGAGAACCATTATTTCCGGCACGGCGGTTTCCTCGACGAGGGGCAGCTGCTGCGCGATATCGGCGCGATAACCCATATTCCGGGAATCATCGTGCAGGGTCGCCACGACATCGTCTGCCCGGCGGTCAGCGCATGGGACCTGCACCGGGCCTGGCCGCAATCGCGGCTTCGGATCGCCCACGATGCCGGGCATTCGGCCACCGAACCCGCAATCGTGCATCACCTCGTCGAAGCGACCGATACCTTTGTGGCGGTGCCCGGATGAGCCCGGTTGAGCCCGGCACGGCCGGCGCCGCTCTCACCGCCGCATTGCGTGCCGATATCGAACGGTTGCTCGCGGCCGAACCGGAAGTCCGTGCCGACGCCGACGATTCGGTGCACCAGATGCGGGTCGCGACCCGGCGGCTGCGCAGTGTGCTGCGCTCCTACAAACGGCTGCTCGACCCCGATACCGCCGGCCGGGTACGCACCGAATTGGCTTGGCTCGCCGGAATTCTGGGGGTCGCCCGGGATGCCGAGGTCCGCGGCGCCCGTTTCGCCGACCTCCTCGACCGGTATGCCGAAAAGGATTGCACCGCATTGAAGCCCACCCGTAAGCGGCTGGTCCGGGCGGAGCGCGACCGCTACCTCGCCGCCCACGGCGCGGTACTCACCGCCCTGGACAGCACCCGCTATCGGACTGTCCGTGGCGAGCTGAAGAAGTGGCGCAAGCATCCACCGCTGAGCACCTCGGTGAGCGGGGCGCCTGCGGCCGAGGTCTTCGACGCCGTTCTGCGGGCCGACCGTAAGCGGGTACGCCGGCTGGTGCGTGCCGAACCGACCGCGGCACCTACCGAACGCGTCGAACTACTGCACGATATCCGCAAGAGCGCCAAGCGGTTACGGTACTCCTGCGAAGCCGCAGAAGCCGTGCTGGGTGAGTTCGCCACGGACCTGGGTGGCCGGGCCAAACACTTGCAGACAGTCCTCGGCGATCACCGCGACGCAGTCGAATCGTATGACGCCCTCCGCGTGCATGCCGCCGCCGCGCACGCCGCCGGTGAGGCCACCCACCTGTACGAAACCCTCGCCGACGCCGAGGACACCGCGGCCGGGCGGTGCCTGGCCCGGTATCCGGCGGCCGCGGCGGCGATCGACAAATCCTGAGCCGTACGCGGCCGAACCCGGACGGCTCGGGCCGGCACCGAGTTCCGGTACCGGCCCGAGCCGCGGAAAACGTTGCCGCGCTACTGCACTGCCAGCATCGACCCGTTCATTTCGTGCAACGGACCGAACACAGTGAAAACCACCCGGCCGTTCGGCTGCGCCGACGACACCGCCGCGGCCGCGTCCAGCGCCATCCCGAACGAGGGAGCCGACGGATGCGGGATACCCGCGAGCACATGCCCGAAATTGTTGTTGTGCACCCACTGCGTGTCCGCGGGGCTGAGATCGACCCGCACCCCACCGACTTCGGGCATCGGTGTCACCGCGACCGCACCGGCCGAACCGGCGCCCACGGTGGCGAGAACGGATGCGGCCCCGGCGATGAAGGCTCCGGCTGCCAAGGTACGTACTACCCGCATATGTGATGTGACCCGTCTTTTATAGGTATGAATCGGCTCGACGGCACAGTGGAGGGCGCCGGCGAGCCTGCCGACGCGCATACCTTATGATGCCGATCACCATTTATGCCACCTCTGCACGAATCTCTCGCGAAAAGTTCGCCCCTCCCCCGCAACTGCTACTGTGGCGGACCGTAAGCGTTCAACGAACCCGAGTTGGAGTTTCCTCACGTATGTCCACTCTCATCTATGACTATCTGCTCCCCCTCGTCGGCCCGCAACAGGCCACCACCCTGGCGCAGATGTTCGTCGTCGGACCCACGGCCTGAACGGCCACTGGGTGAACGTCGTCCCCCGCCCGGCGGGGGACGGTGTCCACCTCGTGGAGTTAGCATCCGGGCCGTGAAAAGACCCTCAGTTCTTCTACCCGCCGCCCTCGTAGTGCTCGCGATCGCCGCGACAGCCTGTCAGAGTGACAGCGCAGAGCAGGAAACCGCCGCGACCTCATCGGTCGTGAACCCCGATATCGCGAAAGTCGACCAGGTGAAGGCCGGTTCCTTCGTCATCGGTTTCCGCGGCGCCTTCCCCGGGCTGACCGAGGGCCGCGACGATGCCGCGCTCACCGCGATCTTCACCGAGACCTGTGCCGATATCCGGTCGGGTGCCTCCGAAGACGAGATCACCACCGCGCTCACCGAACGCCTCGATACCGGCGGCACCGCGCCGACACCGCAGGAAACCGCGGCCGTCCATCAGATGGTCGCCGCGATGTGCGGACAGCAGTAGAACTGCCTGTACCGGGCATTCCGATCGATACCCGGGAACTGGCTCGAACCGCGCCGGAATCAACGGTTCGAATTACCCGGACCGGGCGGAAATCCCTTTGTGCTCAATCCCGCGTCCCGGTATCCGAACCGAAAATCCCGCAGGCGTAGCGGGCCGACCATTCGGCGAACGTCATCGCCGGGCGTCCCAGGATTTCTTCGGCGACCCGGTTCGCCGGCAAAGTGACCCCGTCCAAGCCGCTGAGCACATTGTCGACGTACCAGGTCGCGGTATCGCCCATGGTGGGGGTGAGTACCCGGATCGTATCCTCGCGGGTCGCCCGCACGAATTCGATCTGCCGGCCCAGCGCGGATGCCAGCTGCGCCAGCAGTTGTGCCCGGGTGAGTTTCTCCGGCCCGGTCAACGAGTAGGCGTGGCCGATATGGCCGTCGCCGGACAGCGCCGCGGCGGCCACGGCCGCGATATCGTCCATGGCGATCGGGGTGCTGCCGGCATCGGGGTCGGGTTCGCGGACCGTACCGGTTTCCCGGATCTGGCGTGCCCAGATCTCGGTGTTCTCCATGAAATCCCCGGGCCACAGATGCGTCCAAGCGAGCCCGCTCGCCTCGACCGCGTTCGAGACCGCGCCCCACCAGCTGTCGGGTTCGCCGGACAGGTCGACGATATGACGCACCCCCGCGGCCCGGGCCAGCGCCACTACTTCGTCCACAGTGTCCGGCGCCGGCGCCAGGTACATCCGTTCGACGCCGTCGAGCGCCCCGCGCAGGGTCTCCGGTTTGCGCACATACCCGCGGACGGCTGTGACCCCCTCCGGCAGCGCCGCCTTGGCCGGGTCGACGGTCAGTGCGCGAATATCCCCGATGCCACGGGCGAGTAGTTCGTCGACGACCTTCCGGCCGATATTGCCGGTGGCGCCGGTTACCAGAATCGTCATAGGTCCTCCCGTCCCCACGATTTGCCGACGGCGACTTTAATGCGCACGGATCCTGCTGTCCAACCCCTATTTTCTGGGACACCCCGGGGAGTAACCCCCGAACGCGCCGGCGCGACTACACAGGCAACCGCGTCGTTGCCGCGCACCGACCGGTTGCCGGCGGGCACGCAGGCCCGTAGCGCCCCGGCGTCCGCCACCGAAACCGCCCCGCCCGAACCGAAGCGGCCGCAGCTCCGGCGAAGGCTCAGCCCCGAGGAAGTTCCGATGAGCTATATCGACATCCTGGTCCGTCTGCAGAGTGCGGACCATCGGATCCTCATGGACCGAGCAGCCGTGAAGGGCCGCACCGTCACCGAGCTGGCCACCGAGGTGTTGCGGGCCGGTATCCACAGCCGGGCCCGGGAAGCACGCAACGCTGCCTGGGACGAATACCGCACAACCCACCGCATCGGTACTGCCGAGACGGACGCGGTGCGGGCAGCGTTCGTCGCGGGCTGGGAAACGGCCCACGGAAGAGTCGGGGCCACACCCGTACGCCGGCCACGCAACCGGGCGGCCACGCCGACCGAGCCGGCGGGCGGCACCATTGCGATACGCAAACTCGCCTCCACCCGGGCCGCCACCGCACCGGTCGACCATGCTCCCTGGGTCAGCCGGATGCGGTGACACGGCGCCACCGGAAGCGCGGGGATTCGAGCTGTCGGCCCCGGCCCCTGGATCAGGACCTGCCGTCACGGCCCCGTCCCGTAGTTGTCCCGTCGATATCCGCCCCGGGCACCCACGGTGTGCCTACCGTCCGAGTCGCCGAGCGGCGGCCCCGGTGGAAAACCGGTTCGCACATACCGGTTCCAGCGGGCTCTACCCCCTGTGATCATGGGATGTTCCGGGCGCGGATGAGCCGGCCTGTAAGCCGGATCCTGTCCCCGGTTCGCACCGGGTGGCGGCCATCCATCTGGGCACACCGTCGCCGGGTACCTCGAGCGGTCCACCCGCAGGCTCGGGCGAGCAGCCCTCGAACACCTGCGCAACCGCACCCTGGGGTGCGGCCTTCGACCTTGCTCCGGGCGGGGTTTACCGAGCCGCCCCGGTCACCCGGGGCGCTGGTGCGCTCTTACCGCACCGTTTCACCCTTACCCGTGGCCCTGACGGGTCACGGGCGGTCTGTTTTCTGTGGCACTGTCCCGCGGGTTGCCCCGGGTTGCCGTTAGCAACCGCCCTGCTCTGTGGAGTCCGGACTTTCCTCGGCGCCCGGCGTGACACCGTGTGAGTGTCCGTTCCCGGCGCCGCGGCCGCCCGGCCGGCTCATCCGCCGCACACGATACTCGCTACCGGCCTCGGCCCCCGCTCCGCCCAGCCGATCACGGGACCGCCAGCAGTTCCCGGATCAGGGCCGTGCCCCACCAGCGCTCGACCCGGTCCGGTGCCCACCCGCGCTCGCCGGTCAGCACGGTGAACACGTCGATATTGCAGAGTGCGGCGTAGATATCGACGGCCTCGTCCACCATGAGCCCGGGGCGCAGCACACCGTCCGGCCATCCGGAGAACACCTGGATGCGGGTTTCGTCGGCGCGGTGGCGACCGTCGCGATATTCGCGCGCGAGTTCGGGTTCGGCGCGGCCCGCCTCCCGCAGCAGCACGATGACATCTCCGGCCCGCTCGAACAGCCGGCGGTCGTAACCTGCCATGGCCGCCAGTTGAGCGGCCGGACCGGGTGCGGCCTCGAGCTCGGTGATCATGCGCGGAAGGTCGCCGGACAGGTCGGCAGCGTCGGCGAGCGCCCGGGTGAGCCCGGTTTTGTTGCCGTAGGCCGCGTACACCGTGGGTACCGAGACTCCGGCGTGTTTGGCGACCTCGCGCACCGTGGTGGCCGCCCAGCCCCGCGTGATGAAGAGTTCGCGGGCGCAGCGGGCGATCTGCGCGGTGGTCTCCTGTGCCTGCGCGGTTCTGCGCAGCGAATCGTATCGGCGCCGGTCGGGCTCGCCGTCCATGGTTCCCCTTTCGGTTTACGTGCCTTATATTGAATATATGTCCAGAAAATCCTTCGATGCCGTGGTCGCCCAGCAGACCGCCGGCGCGGCAGGAATCGGCTTCGCACTGCTCATCGTCGCCGCCAATCTCGTCCTCGTTCCCGCCGGAATGCCCTCGCCCGGTTCATCCACCGAGGAGGCGATCGAATTCTTCCTGTCCGCCGACCCGCCCACCATCGCGGTATCGGCACTATTACCTGCCGTATGGGCCCTGGCAACGCTGTTCGCCGCGGGCGCACTGGCGGCGGTCCTGGCCACGGGCGGCCGAACCGCCTGGGCCTACGCCGGTTTCGCCGGAGTCCTGCTGCAGAACGCCACCTTCACCGTGGTCGTCGCGATACGCCTGGCGATGTCGACGGCCGGCGATCCGGCGAGTGTCGGCACGCTCTGGGCACTACACGAAGCGGTATTCGGGTTCAACGGCACATTCCTGGCGCTGGCAATGTTCGGACTCGGCACGGCCGGGTTCACCGCCGGTCTGCTCACCCGATGGCAGCTGGTCCTCGGAACCGTCGCGGCCTGCCTGCAATTCGCGGGCGCTACGCTCACCCCGCTGATCGTCACCGGTCACGACCATTTCGCACTGTTCGGATTGGCCGGCTGGCTACTGTGGGCGGTGTGGCTCATCGGCTACGGAATCACCCTCATCCGCTCCGCCGACCACATCCACCGCTCGACCACGACCGCGACCACGGCCCGTCACGGCGCCGGCGCCCAGCCGGACTGACAACTTCGGCGAAACAACACCTCGGTACCGTCACTGCTCATGGAGCGTGTGGAGGTCGGCTTCCCGTCGGGAGGTCAGAAATGTGCCGGCTGGTTGTACCAACCGGCCGGTCCACCCAAGCCCCGCCCCATCGTAGTGATGGGGCACGGGCTGGGAGCGAACCGGGAAATGGGTCTGGATCGGTACGCGCGGCGGTTCGCCGCCGCGGGAATGGGGGTCCTGGTATTCGACTACCGGCATTTCGGCAGCAGCGACGGCGAACCGCGGCAGACGGTCAATATCGCTCGGCAACGTGAGGATTGGACCTCCGCCATCGCCTACGCGCGAACTCTCCGAGGCTTCGATGCCACGCGGATCGCGCTGTGGGGGACCTCGCTGGGCGGCGGTCATGCGCTGACCGTGGCACCCGACGACGCCTATATCGCGGCGGTGGTGGCACAGGCTCCGTTCGTCAGCGGATTCTCCTCCGCACTGGCGAAGGGGCCGATCAGCCTGGTGAAGGTGGGCACCCTGGCCCTCACGGATGCGTTGTTCGGCACAATCTTTCGGAAGCCGGTCCAGGTCCGGCTCGCCGGGCGTAAACGCGCCGCGGCAATGGCCACCGGTGCGGAAGTACCGACCGGATTCGGCCGGCTGGCCGAAGAGAGCCCGGCCTATCGGCCGAAGATTCCGGCGCGCGCGGCCTTCCCGCTGCTGTTCGACCGGCCGGGCCGGCATGCCAAGGAACTGAAGATGCCGGTGCTGTATGCCCTGTGTGACCAGGATTCGATCACACCGGTGGAACCCGCGCTGCGGGCCGCCGGGAAAACCAAGCATGCCCAGGTGAAGCGCTATACCGCCGGGCATTTCGATATCTATTTCGATGATCTGTTCGAGCAGACCGTCCACGACCAGACCGAATTCCTGACCGCGGTACTACGGCCGTGACAAGCGCCGCGGTACCGGGAAACTGCACCGTCCGGTACCGCGGGGCCGGGATGCGGACCGGCGAACACCGGCCCGCATCCGCTCATTTCACGAACGAGACATTGATCGGGTACTTGTACTCTTCGCCCTTGTTGGCCGCGATTCCGGCCATGATCGAGAAGACAAGCCCCAGTATCCAGACGATCGGCAGCAGGAGAAGCCCGATCAGGATGATCGACAGCAACGCCGACACCATCATGCTGATGAACAGCAGGATCTGGAAGTTCAACGCGTGGACCGCATGCCGGCGAACGAACTCGTCACGATCCTTGTACATCAGCCAGACGATCAGTGGCGCGATCCAGCCGAGCAGAATGCCGCCCACATGAGCCAGCATGCCCCACATCTTTGCATCGGCGGGCGATACCGGGGCCCCCACCGGAGCACCATAGGGCTGTTGCCCTGGGTGGCCGTACCCCTGCTGCGGCGCACCGTACTGCGGCTGCCCACCGAAATCCGGCTGCGACGCATACTGCTGGCCCGGGGGGTACGGCTGCCCCGGCGGGTATTGCTGGCCCGGAGCGTACTGCTGGCCGGACGGGTACTGCTCCCCCGTTGCGAACTGCTGCCCAGGTGGGTATTGCTGCCCCGATGCGTACTGCTGGCCGGGTGGATACTGCTGCCCCGGCGGGTTCTGCTGCCCTTTGGACAGGTCGAAGGGCGGCTGAGGATCGGTCATCACATTCCAAACTTGCAGGCGACAGGACTTCCCGAGCATAGGGGGCACGAACAGTCCTACGGGAGTGCAGGTTTCCCACCCCTAGGTGAATTCCGCCGCTACCCGGCATTGCCGGGCACCGGGGATTCGAGAATTACGCCGCTCACTACGCCACGGCCGCTACGCCACCGTCCTCATTGCGACACTTTCTTCAGTCGGTCACCGACTTCGGCCGGGACCGCCGGCTTCGGGGAGCGCACCATCGCCGCCGCGGCGATCAAGACCAGCGACAGCACAGCCGCGACCAGGAAAGCGGTATGCACGCCGTCGGCGGCAGCCACAACCGGCTCGGCGCCGTCGCCCAGGGCCGATTCGGTACCGCGCGTCATCATCGTGATGAACAACGCGGTCCCCGCCGCGCCCGCGACCTGTTGCACAGTACTGACGGTCGCACTGCCGTGGGAATACAGCTCCGGCGGTAGCGAACCCAGCGCCGAGGTCATCAACGGCGTCAAACCGCAGCTGATACCCGCGCTCACGATCACATGCGCGGTGATCACCAGGGCGATCGAGGAGTTCTCGTCCAGGGTGGCCAGAATCCAGCAGCCGATGCTGAGCGCGATGGTTCCGGGCAGGACCAGCGGCCGGGCTCCCCACCGATCGAACAGGGCACCCACACCCGGGGCCAGCAAACCCATGACCAGCCCGCCGGGCAGCAGGACCAGCCCAGTGGTGAGAACGTCCTTGCCGAGCACGGTCTGCAGGTAGATCGGCAGGATGATGAGCGCGCCGAACAGGCTCAGCATCAAGCAGGCCATCAGGATGACGGCGAGCCGGAAGGGGCCGACCGCGAAGGTCCGCAGATCGAGTAGTGCCCGGCCCCGGTCCACCAGTTTCAGCTGGCGCACGACAAAGAGCGCCAGTGCGGCCGCACCGACCGTGAGCGACAGCCACGGCGGGATCGGCGCATGCCCGGACGCGGATTCGCCGATACTGCTCAACCCGAAGACGAGCCCGCCGAATCCGAGTGCCGCCAGCGGTACGGAGATGTAGTCGAGATGCGCCTTGCGCGGCTCGGTGACGTTGCGGATGAACACCCCGCCCAGAACCAGGGCGAGGACTGCGAACGGCAGCACGATCCAGAACATCGCCCGCCAGCTCAGCGACTGCAGGATGAGGCCGGACACGGTGGGCCCGATGGCGGGCGCCACCGAGATCACAATCGACACCAGTCCCATCGTCTTACCGCGTGACCGTTCGGGCACCAGGTTGAGAATGGTCGTCATCAGCAACGGGATCATCAGCGCCGTACCCACCGCCTGCACGATCCGGCCCACGATCAAGGCCTCGAATCCGGGCGCGAGCGCAGCGATCACTGTGCCGCCGCTGAACAGCGACATTGCGGCGATATAGATCGCGCGCAACGCGAACCGCTGCAGGATGAACCCGGTCGTGGGAATCACGATCGCCATGGTCAGCAGGAAACCGCTGGTCAGCCATTGTGCGGTGGCCGCGCTGATATCGAGGTCCACCATCAGGGTCGGCAGGGCCACGCTGAGGATGGTTTCGTTGAGGATCACGACAAACGCTGCGACGAGCAAGAGCCCGATCAGTAGAAACGCCCCCGGGGCACGCCCGCCGTCGTGGTGCGCGTCATCGGCCGTCGTCGCCACCGAGTTGTCTATCACCTGGGTTCATCCGCTCGATAGTGCCGCTGGTACCGAGCCACCCTAACAAAAGTGGCAGTCGCTGACATATTGGCATTGATTGCCCCGCCACCACCGCGAGGAAGTACCCTGTGGCCGTGCTCTCTGCTACGCCGCCCCTCGATTTGCGTGCGCGCCGCCGGAATGCCACCCGTATCGAGATCCGGGAGGCCGCACTCGCCCTGTTCGAACGCCACGGCGTCGACCACACCACCAGCGAGGAGATCGCCCGCGCGGCAGGTATTTCCCAGCGGACGTTCTTCCGCTATTTCGCGACAAAAGAAGAATGCGTCCTGTTCGACTCGTTCGGCTTCGACGAGGCCGTGCACAGTTGTCTGGAAACCGCGGATATGCAGTCGCTGTCGCTCACCGATCTGGAGACCGCGATCGGCCGGGTGATGGAGGATATCCGCAACGACGAACAGAGCGAGGTCGCCGCGACCGCCCTGCGAATCCAGAAGCTGGTCTCGGCGGACGCCGCCCTCAGCAGGGCCGCGCTCGCCCACTATGCCGACAACACCAAACGTTCGATGGCGCTCATCGAAGGACGTGGCCAGGCCGGCAACCGATCCCGAGTGCGGACGATCGTCCAGATCGCGCAGGTCTCGGTACAGCTCGCGTTCGAGGAATGGGTCGAGGCCTGCGGGCCGAACGGTGGCGACTCCGATCTGGCGTCGATCTACCAGGCCGTGTGCGCACGCATCCGCACCCTCTGACCCGCCACCCCTCGCTCCCGGCCCGCGCACGCTGTTAGATGGCGTAAGAACTACCGCCCACAGGAGAGGATCAGACGTATGGCCGAGAGGATCGCAGTGGTATCCGGCGCCGCCCGGGGAATCGGGGCCGCCATCGCTCGACGACTGGCCTCCGACGGGATGAAGGTCGGGGTCCTCGACCTCGACGAGGCCGCCTGCGCCGACACCGTTTCGGCGATCACCGCCGCCGGCGGGCAAGCGCTCGCGCTCGCCGCCGATGTGAGCAAAGAGGATTCGGTGAACGCGGCGGTCGAACGGCTGGCCACCGAACTCGGCGAACCCACCGTGGTGGTCAACAATGCCGGCGTCCTGCGCGACAACCTGCTGTTCAAGATGAGCGTCGACGACTGGGACACCGTGCTGGGTGTGCATCTGCGCGGCGCCTTCCTGCTCACCCGGGCCACCCAGAAGTACATGGTCGAGCAGAAGTGGGGCCGGATCGTCAATATGTCCAGCACCTCGGCGCAGGGCAACCGCGGCCAGGTCAACTATTCCGCGGCCAAGGCCGGTATGCAGGGCTTCACCAAAACCCTGGCCTTCGAACTGGGCAAATACGGTGTGACCGCCAATGCGATCGCTCCCGGTTTCATCGTCACCGATATGACCGCGGCCACCGCGGCCCGGGTCGGCGTCGATTTCGATGACTTCCAGAAGGCCGCCGCCGCGCAGATCCCGGTGCAGCGGGTGGGCCGGCCGGAGGATATCGCGAACACCGCGTCGTTCCTCGTCAGTGAGGGAGCGGGATTCGTGTCCGGGCAGGTTATCTATGTGGCGGGCGGGCCGCAGGACTGACGTCCCCGGCGGGGTGGTGTCCGGGGAACAACCGCACCATCCCGCCGACCGGGCTGCCGGCACGCCCTCGCCCGCATCGCCGAGTCAGCTATCGATCCTGTAGTGAGGCGAGGAACTCGTCGGTTTTCCTGACGTCGTCGCGATCGTAGGCGCTCACGCTCGCGAGGATTTCCGAGGCGCCGGTTCGCTCGAGAAGATCCGTCAGCGTATCGGCCACGAGTTCAGGGGTGCCCGAAACAGCCGCGTCCATCCAACCGTTCACAGCATCGGCCTTCTTCGCGCGAGTGCTACCGAGCATCCGCCGCACGTCCTCGACAGGTTGCAGTGCACGGAACTCCCCGACGTCCCGGGAATCGGCGAAGGCCCATGCCTCCGGCAGCAGAAGGTCCCGGGCGCGCTCGGCGGTCTCCGCGACGGAGATATCGACACTCACCATCAGGTATGGATCCGGAGTGCGGGCGCCTGGACGGAAATCACGGAAATAGGCGTCGATCGCCTTCGAGTTCCGCAGCAGCGGACCTCCGATCACCGCAGGCAGCCCCAGCTCGGCGGCCAGCGACAACCCATCCTTGATGGCGAGCAGGAACACCGGCGGCGGCCCGACCCGGGGCCTGACCGTGATATCGGCGTCTCCGTTCAGATAGGAGCGGATCTCCTCGATATCGGTCTCGTACTCGCCCGGACGCAGGGTCGTTCGCCCCAGCGCCCGGCGCACCGGAGCCGTGAACCCGAGCGAGCCACCCAGCCCGATATCGACCCGACCCGGATAGAGCGCCTCGAGCAGCAGCGCCTGCTCCGCGACCACCAGCGGGCTGTGATTCGGAACCATGATTCCGCCCGTACCGAGCCGGATGTTGCGGGTGCGTGCCCCGATCGCCGCAAGCAACACTGTGGGGGCCGCGCCGGCGATCCCCGGCACCGCGTGATGTTCCGCAGTCCAAAATCGCTCGAAGCCGAGCTCATCCGCCCGAACCGCTCGCTCCACCGTGGTGGCCACGGCCGCGGCATCGGGCTCACCGCTACGTGTCCGCGCGCGGTCCAGCAGGGAGATGCGCATCAGTCCTCCTCAACCTCTCTGCTGTGGCGCAACGCATCAGCCGTGCAATCTCATCCAGTCGGCAATATCGGCCACGAGCAACCGCACCGTCCCGCCGGGTAACGCGTGCACCGACGCGCAACGATTACGCAGGGAAAGAGTTGATCACTACCGGGAGGAAAGATATGCGCCGTACACGGAATCTCGGCACCACTCTGGCCGCGGCCTCACTCGTCTGCGTCCCCGTTATCGCCTTCGCGGCCCCGGCATCGGCCGGCCCTTCACTACAGGAACCGCTCAACACCCTGGTGACCGAAGGCAGCGGCCTCTGCTACGGAAACATACGCGGCAACGTCGACGAACCCACCGGCCGGATCACACTCACTTTCGCGTTCTACAACACCGACCCGACCTTCGTCGCCGACCAGCCCTCCGACCCCGACAGCCCTTGCCGAACCACCGCATACATCACCTGGCAGAACCTCGGCACCGGCGCCACCGGCGAAGTCCCACTACAGTTCGCCGGCGCCGCAGGCTCGATCATCGACCCCGACCAGCAGTTGCCCTGGTACGACACCGCCCAGCTCCCTACCGAACCGGGCCACTACAAGGCGACGGTCACCACAAAGGAACAGCGCCGGCCTGATTCGGTTTCCGTCGAATACTCGCTATCGCCTCGGTAGCCCGAGGGTGCGCCAGCGCTTCACCGATTGTTCGCGCGTGCTCCGAACGGCCACCACCAGCGGCGCTTGGGATGCCGGACAGTGACCCTCGCATGCTGGACGACTCCGGAGACCCGCAGCAGCGGCAGACCGGATACCGGCGGGCCCGCTGTGTTGGTCACTTTGCCCCACTCGCTGGTCACTTCGTCGATATCGACGCTCCAGCCCGGGGGGACGATCAGAACAATCGACCCGTGCGCGGATTTCACCTCCACCCACACCTCCGGTGAGCGCACCACGGCCTCGGTGAAATCGAGACGGACGGCGCCGTGCTCGGTTTCGACGACGATCTGCGGCGGCACCCGCCATTGCCCTTCGCGCTTCACCGAGCTACCGGTGGATCGCAGAACGAGCCGGTCGGTCCGGCTTCCGTGCGCGGCCGGCACCAGATCGGCGGTGAGCGTTTCCAGTTCCGGCACGGTGCGGCCGGCATAGACAGCTGCGATGCGCTCGTCGAACTCAGCCAGCTCCAACCGCCCCTCGGCGAATGCCGCCTGGACGATCGTGGCGGCCCGCTCGCGATCGGCATCTCCGGCCCGCAATGCGGGAAGATATTCGGGCGTCGGCTCGATCGTCATGAGTCTCACGGTAACCGAGTCGATACCGCGGCACTCGGCTGGAAGACCGCCGGAGTCGCCATGACAGCGTCCGTCACCAAAAGCTCGCTTTTCAGCGAGGTCCAGGCCGGACCGCGGCCGCGCCGGCAGACCACACGGCCACCAGTCGCCGGGCTTGATCAACCCGGGCTCGACCAGCCACAGTCCATCGAAGCACCCAGCAATCTGCTCGCGGGTTCGAAACCAGCCGGACCCGAGCGTTTCCAGGTATCGCATCCGGCACGACAGCGCGTACCGGTGCAGGATGTCGCCGGGGTCAGGGTCGCACAGGTGTGTCAGCATCACGAACGAGCCGGTTGGCAATGTATTGATCCAGCCGCGCACGTTCCCGGCCGGATCGAGAACGTCGTCGATGTGATGCAGAACCCCACAGCAGGACGCCGATCGGCCGATCTAGATCCAGGTACGTGTCCACGCCCGGTTCATAGCAGCGCGCACAGATCGCTGATCCCACCGACGCTTCGCCACCACCAAGCGGCGAGCGCATCACTGTCTCCCGGGCAGTCACGCTGACCATTCTCGCCAGAGTCGATGCCGTCGCCGCCCTGGTCATCGCATACCAGCTACTCGAGTGAGGGTTGCTGTAGTAGCCATTGCCGGTAGGTTTCGTGCCGGAATTGGTAGGCAGTGCCGTTCACACGTAGCAATCCATTGCGGCGAGCCCAGTCCAGAAACACAGTCGGTCGATTCGGAAAGGCCTTGGTGCACCGGAAGATAAGCGTCGCAGTTAAGAATCTCCCAGTCGCACGACCGGACGCGAACACCACCGTCAACACGAGTCCGAACGCCAACAGAAGCTCACGCATAAACAAGCCTCGGTCAACAGTAAACATGAATATATGTACAGATGCGATTATCAGACCGGACGCGAGGCAGGCCATCACGCCGGCAAGGACTGCGACTTGGATATCGCCCCGAATCAGTCGCCTTTCATCGACCACGCTGCGTAACTGGTCCTTAGCATCAACGCCGACCGCGACCACGAGCACGGCAACAACCGCGAACATGGCCACGACCCCGATCCTGTCAGACCTCGACATCACGACCTGGAACTCGAGCATGGGCACGAGCAGGGCCATGAAAATGAAAATGCCCCAGAGCACGGCAACGACCGCGACAACGAGCACGACAACGGGCGCAAGTACGATGATGAGACCTCTGCGCCATCCTGACAGCTGGGGCGCCCGCCACACCGCGACTCGCTTCGTCGTAGGTTCGACGAGCCCAACCGCGACCACAACCAGCACCACGTTCGCCGCGAGCTGGTCCCACCACGACGAGTCGACCGAGCCCCCGAGGATCACGCCTACGGTGTGACTGACGATTGTCCACCCGAGCAGAACCCCGACCACGAGCCTTCTGCGCCATCTCGACCGTCCGGGCGCCCGCCTCACCACTCGCGTAGATTCGACCACCCCGAACATGGCCCCGAACATGGCCCCGAACGCGACACCAAACAAACCCCCAGCCACGAGGTAAGCCAAGGGGTGGCGGGCAGAATCTATTTCGCTCTCGCCAGCGAGCTCGATCCCGAGCTCAAGACCGCCTGCGACCACAAGCCAAACCACGAGCCCGACCGAGAGCGCTTTGCGCCATCTCGACTTTTCGGTCGCCCGCCATACCATGCGCTTCGCCGTAGGTTCGATGAGTCCAGCCCTGCCCCCGACCACGAGCCCGATCATGGCTCCCACCACAACCCCGATAATGAGCACTCGCAAGAGCCCGACATAGTAAGCAGCGATGCCGAAACCGAACGTGATCGCGACGATGATGCCGACGGTAAGTCCGTGCAAGATACGACATCGGGTACTCCCTGCGACTTCCCAGATCTCATCGAGCCGAACGGAGGTACCGTCGCGCCCGGTGTTACGGCGGTCTTCGAGGAAATGGGCTAGTGACTGCATCCAGACGTGGACATTATCGCGGGTGTACTTGCGGTATTGCTTTTTCTGTTTGAGACCGACCGCTGCGGGGATCTGGGCGGCGAACAGGAGGTCCTCGACGGCGTCTACGGTGGTGCAACTGGTGAGCCGGTCAGCGATGCCTGGCGCAGGAGTGATGCCAGGGGCAGGGTGCAGGGCGTTGATGGCGAGGCTGAGCATCCAAGGGCTGTGTAGCGCAGTTGCCAGGGCTCCGTCCGGCTCGGAAACGATGTGGGCGGTGACCTCGGACCAGTCCTCGCTGGCGGGACCGATACCCTTCCGATAGCTGGTGAGGTAGCTGTCGATCCGGTCGATTGACAGTGGCTGCAGGGTGACGGTTTCGGCGCCGTGCAGCCCGTTGTCTGCACGGAGGTCTGCCAGTTCCTGAAACTCGGTGGTGCGGCACACGACGACAACGGGTTCGTTGCGCCAGGCAGTGTTGAGCTGGTCCAGCAGCGCGCGGGCCCGCGCCCCTTGACCGTCGGGAGTGTCCATTTCGTCGAGACCGTCGATGATCGGCAGGATCATCCTGTCCTCGACCAACTTTCGTGCCAGTACCGGCCGCAATTGGGGGTAGTCGTAGCCGAGCCGGGTCGTCAACCAGCCGGAGAAATCCTGCGTGCCATCCCACCCCGAGGCGTTGACTCGCACCGGAACCGGGTGCTCAGCGCGCACCGCGTCGGCCAAGCCCCGGCGTGTGTCCAGGAGTCCCAGCACCAGGTGGATTGCGGCGACGGTTTTGCCGCTACCGGGCTCACCGAGTACGACCAGACGCGGGAGCGGTCGATCGAGCAGCTCGTAATAGGCCGTGATGTCGGAGACATCAGCCGACTCGATCATTTCATCAGGCTGTGATGGCGAGGTGGTGGTGAAACTGACGCGCATGTAGTTTCCCTTGCCTACCCGTAGATCCTCACCCGACCGTCGTTCCCTGTTACGTACTGCCACAGCCAATTCATCGGCCCACGCCGCGACCGATGCCCTGTCCGTGGGTGGTCTCCACCAGCGCCACAACGACATCGACGGTTGGACCAATGCCTTACCGACCCCGCCCGCGACTGCTGTCTCCACACCCGACATGCGTAATAACCTGCCATCTCATACGTGCCAGCGCACGTGGTAGACCGAACTACAGCCGATTTCCGGCGAAACATCCAGGCGTTGAATATTATTCGATTCGCGACCCTCTGGTCGTCGATCCACGGGAACTTCGGGGGCGGGCACGGCCGCCACACCCAGCACTCACAGACACCGATCACACCGAGAGATGCAGGACTGATCATGACTGAATCCCTTCATGGTTCGGTCGATGCCCGGCTGTGCGATACTCCCGGCCACCTCGAATATGGCCAGTTCACACGGCATTTCACGGCAACTCACTCGGCTGCTGCCAGTGAGCATAACCACCAGATCCCGGACCGTCATCAGCACGAACTGCGAGCTCGGATCAATCACGCCCCGACGCTTCGCCACCACCACTCCGGTCAGCTTGGGCGCTGCCCAATTAACCAAGATTCCGGCCAAGAAAGCGTTGCAGGATTTCGGTTTCACCACCATGACCGGGCTGAGCGGCTCTGGTATGTACCGATGCACATTGCCGTCGGCGCGGGCTACTTCGCGAAAATCCCGGCAGCGAAGGCTCTCTCTGAGGCCCCCAGATCTCCGAACGCTCCGGAAGCCTTTTGCCGGACGCAGAGCGCTGAACCGCGGGTCTCGTAGCCACGAGACTGTTCGGCAGTCAGAGCAGATCGCGCTGTGGGTATAGGGCACACACCATCGACGCATGCGGTCAGAATTCCAGGTCGGGCCAGGGGATACCGATCGGGAACGGTTGATCGCGATCACTCCCGGAGCGGTCGGTGACCAGGCACCTGCCAGGATGTAGTTGGCGCGGTGCAGCACCGTGATCCCGGGCTCGGGGAGGCTGCACATCCGGCACGAGGGTGTAGGGTCCGCGCACATCGCCGCAGACCATTCCACGGGAGATTGGTGAATTCCTGGTGCTCATGGGGACCTCGGCGCAACCACACCACTCGGCCCTCCCAGAGTTCGATGCGTTCAGCAATCTCCTCGGGCAGGGACTCGAGCTCCTCCCAGGTCATGTACTCGGGCTCGGGGCGCTGTACATCCGGCCACGGCATGGTGTCATGGCAGCCCAATCAGAGCTTTCACCTGCACGTTGACCCAGCATATGAGCACCCGTGCGGCGCCGGGTCCGGATACTTCGCAATGCTCGCCGGTTCGCTCCGGCAGAGCGCTTTCCCGGCGAGTCTGAAAGGGCTTTCAGCTGGTTTCAGGTGTATTTCAGCACCCTCCTGCCACTGTGGCGTTCGACATCATCAGGAACGGCGAGAGGGGCAAGCAGGTATGAAGCAGAATGTACGGATCAACGGGAACCCCTACCGTGTTGTCGGCCGGTTGCCGCTGTCGCCGGTATCGCGTGCGTGCTACGGCAAGTACCGGTTCACGCTGCGCCGGACGACCGACGGGACTCTGTGGTCGGCATTCGGCACCAGGATCAGCCCGGTGTCGGAGTTGGTGCGGCAGCGCGCCTGAGGCGAGTAATCGATTGCTGCACAGGGTTTTTCGGTGGAACATCTGGGCATGGCGATCCGAACGATCGGGCCGGACGAATGGCCGACAGCGCGGACGGTGCGGCTGGAAGCGCTCGCCGGGTCGCCGCCGGGCACTTCCATGCGGAAGCCACGCAGTGGAGTGAACAGCGGTGGCGGGAGTGGACGGCCCGCCGGCTGCGGTTGTGGGTGCTCGACGGGAACCTCGAATGCAGACTGCTGCCGAGCCGGTCACTATGTGCCGCACAGTGCGTGAGCGACCAGTTCACTCGCCTCGGCTTCCTGTTCGATCATCTTTTCCGGCAGGGCCGTCGTCTGGGAAACCACTACGCTGCGTTTGCCGTCGGGAGCGACCCCGTCGCTGGTGATATACCCGGCATCACCGCCGCCGTGACCCCAGTATTCGCCCCCACAGGGAAGTGGCCGTTGCACCAATCCGAGACCGTATTTCCCGCCAGGCCAGAGCAATTCGGTACGGTCGTCGATATCGACGGTTCTCTGCATTTCGCCGAGTTCCGTGGGCCGCAGCAGCTTTCCACCGAGCAGTGCCCGATAGAACGTATTCATATCGGCGGTCGTGGAAATCAGATTCTCCGTACCGTCGAGTACCTCGGTGGTGTCGACGAGCTCGTCGCTGCCGGGAAATACCGAGTAGGCACGGGCGTGCGGATCGGGCAGGGTGGTACTCCCGCTGGGCCATACCGAATGCCGCATGCCGAGTGGCCGCAAGATTCGCTGTTCGATCTCTACCTGCCAGCTGTTACCGGTGACCGATTCGATAATGCTCTCGGCAAGAAGGAAATTCGTGTTGGAGTATGCCCACCCCTGGCCGGGTTCGAAAGCGGGTGCAACCGCCATAGCGCGCCGAATCAGTTCGGCACGTGAATAGGTATCGAACCGATGCTCGTAGTATTGCGCCTTCGAATCGAACCCCGGATAGTCGTCGAGTAGACCGCTGGTGTTCTGTAACAGTTGCCGAAGTGTGATCCTGCGGCCATCGATCTCGCGTCCGGCTCCGGTTCCCACGACCACTCCGGGCAGGTACGCCTCCACGCTGTCGTCGATCGATAGCCGCCCTTCCCCGGCCAACTGCAGAACCACGGTGGCAACCATGGGTTTGGTGGCACTGGCAACGCGGAAATACCCGTTGTGCGGCACCGGCCGTTCGGTATCGGTTTCGGCTACGCCGCTGACCGCCAGCGCGCTCCGGCCCGCGTCGTCCACGGCGCGAGCTTGCACACCGGTCACACCGAGCGCCGTAATCGCATCCACATAGCGTTGAAGATGTGGCCCGTCGTCTCGGGGAACTTGTGCCCCGGCACAGCCGGAGATGGCCGATGCCGCAATCACCACCGCCGCGGTACCCATCGACCAGTAATGACGTGTGGCTGCACGCCGGGCGGTCCGAGGGAAGAACATGCACGCTCCTGATCTTTCCCACAACGCTAGGTGCGCAGCCAGGCGGGCCGCCTCATACTCCGGTATCACCTTTCGGCGATCGTCACCCGAGCCGATACCGAGAAACACGAGGATGCCGGATCATGCCGGCGACTGCACCCGAGGATCCTCAGGCTACATATCTCCGTATTCAAGTAGATATACTGCTGTTCGTGACGTATCTGCGAATCCGTGAGGCTGCCGGACTGCTCGGGGTCAGCGATGACACCGTGCGGCGCTGGATCGACCAGGGACGGCTGCCGTCGATCCGGCTGGAAAACGGACGCAAAGGCGTGCGCGGGCAGGATCTGGCAGAGTTCGCGCGGGAGATCGCCGACGCGCCCGAACCGGGCGTAACCGTGGCGGCCTCGGCGCGCAACCGGATGCGTGGCATTGTGACCAGGGTGCTCACCGATACCGTGATGGCGCAGGTGGAGATGCAGGCCGGGCCGTTCCGGCTGGTATCGCTGCTGAGCCGGGAATCGGTGGAAGAACTCGGGCTCGAAGTGGGCAGTGTGGCAGTGGCGTCGGTGAAGTCGACGCATGTGGTCGTCGAGATACCGGAGATCTCATGAAAACGATGACAGGTCGGGTATTACGCCGTCTGACCCCGGCGGTCGCGCTGGTCGTTGTGCTGGCCGGCTGCGCGTCGGAGGACTCCGGGGGTGAATCGAGCGGCGGGCCGGGTGATGGACTCGGCGGCAGCCTCACGGTGTTCGCGGCGGCCTCGCTCACCGAGGTATTCACCACTCTCGGTGCACAGTTCGAGGACGCCCACCCGGACGTGGATGTGGTGTTCAGTTTCGCGGGCAGTTCGGCGCTGGCCGAACAGATCCGGCAGGGCGCACCGGCCGATGTGTTCGCCTCGGCGTCGCCACACAATATGGAACAGGTGGTGGTCTCCGGTGATATCACCGGGGGGCCGGTCACCTTCGCGCGTAACCGCCTCGAAATCGCGGTGCCGCGCGGGAATCCGGGCAGTATCAGTGGTCTCGCCGATTTCGGCCGTACCGAACCCCGGATCGCCCTGTGCGCCGAACAGGTGCCGTGCGGGGCGGCGGCCGACAAGGCCTTCGCCGCGGCCGGTATCACCCCGCAACCCGATACCCGTGAACCCGATGTGAAAGCGGTGCTCACGAAAGTCACGCTCGGTGAGGTGGATGCCGCGCTGGTGTACCGGACCGATGTCCGGGCCGGGGGCGAAAAGGTGACCGGGATCGAGTTCCCGGAATCGGAGAAAGCGATCAACGACTATCAGATGGCGCCGGTGGCCGCGGCCCCGAATCCGGC
Source organism: Nocardia speluncae NBRC 108251 (assembly GCF_001613245.1). Taxonomy (GTDB): domain Bacteria; phylum Actinomycetota; class Actinomycetes; order Mycobacteriales; family Mycobacteriaceae; genus Nocardia; species Nocardia speluncae. Next base: position 137,680 of record NZ_BDBZ01000006.1, read on the forward strand.
CGCGGCGGCGGCGTTCGTCGATTTCGCGTTGACTCCGCAGGCTCGATCGGTCTTCACGACGGCCGGTTTCGACGCTCCGTGAGCGGCGGGCCCGCGCGGCGCCCGGCAGCGGGACAATCCCGCATGGCCACACTGCGCCGGCGCCGGGCAGTGCGTGGGCGGCGGCCGCTGGTGCTGCTGGTCCCCGCGGTGCTGGGCCTGCTGTTTCTGATGGTTCCGCTGGCCGGACTGCTGATCCGAGCACCGTGGCAGGGCCTTCCGGAACGGTTGTTCAGCGCGGAAGTCGGGCAGGCGCTGCGACTCTCGCTGGTGTGCGCGAGCCTGGCCACCGTGCTGTGCCTGCTACTGGGTATCCCGCTCGCCTGGCTGCTGGCGCGGGGTGATCTACCCGGACGCGGGCTGATCCGCGCGCTGGTCACCGTGCCGCTGGTGTTGCCGCCGGTGGTCGGCGGTGTGGCATTGCTGCTGGTGCTCGGCCGACGCGGGGTGATCGGCCAGTACCTCTACGACTGGTTCGGGATCGCGCTGCCGTTCAGCACCGCCGGCGTGGTGGTGGCCGAGGCGTTCGTCGCCATGCCGTTCCTGGTGATCTCCGTGGAGGGCGCGCTCCGGGGCGCCGACCCCCGGTACGAGGAGGCGGCCGCGACCCTGGGGGCTTCCCGCTGGCTCACCTTCCGGCGCGTAACCCTGCCCTCGATACTGCCCGGTGTAGTGGCCGGAACCGTGCTGTGCTGGGCGCGGGCACTGGGCGAATTCGGTGCCACCATCACCTTCGCCGGTAACTTCCCGGGCCGCACCACGACGATGCCGCTGGCGGTGTATCTGGCGCTGGAAACCGATCCTGCGGCCGCTATCGTGCTGAGCCTGGTGCTGCTGCTGGTGTCGGTGGTGGTGCTGGCGGCACTGCGGGAACGCTGGATCCGGGGGGCACTGTGACACTCGCGGCGCACTTGGGGGTCACCCGCGGCGATTTCACCCTCGACCTGGACCTCACCCTCGACCCCGGGGAGGTCGTCGCACTACTCGGCCCCAACGGCGCCGGGAAGAGCACCGCGCTACGCGCACTGGCCGGGCTGACTCCGCTGACCGAGGGGGCGATCCGGCTGAACGAACAGGTCTGGGACGCGCCACCCACCGAATTCGTGCCCGCCGAACACCGGTCGGTCGGCGTGGTGTTCCAAGATTATCTGCTCTTCGCCCACCTCGACGCCCTCGACAACGTCGCCTTCGGGCCCCGCGCCCGCGGTATGCGACGGTCAGCGGCTCGCGAACAGGCTGCGGACTGGCTGCGCCGGGTGGGACTGGCCGATTACGCCCGGACCCGGCCGCGGGAGCTTTCGGGGGGTCAGGCGCAGCGGGTCGCGCTGGCGCGGGCCTTGGCCGTCGACCCGGCGCTGCTGTTACTGGACGAACCGCTGGCCGCGCTGGATGCCGCTACACGGGTGCGGGTGCGGGCCGAACTGGCCCACCATCTCGGCGATTATCCCGGGCATACACTGCTGGTCACCCATGACCCGCTCGACGCTATGGTGCTCGCCGATCGGCTGGTAATCGTAGAGCAGGGTGCAGTGGTGCAGCAGGGGGCGCCGGCCGAGGTCGCGCGGCGTCCACGCTCGGATTATGTGGCAGATCTGGTGGGCCTCAACCTGTTCCGTGGAACCGCGACCGGCACTCGGGTGCGACTCGACGGCGGTGGTGAACTCACCGTCGCCGAACCGGCCACCGGCCCCGTGTATCTGACCTTCGCGCCGTCGGCCGTCGGTCTGCATCCGGAGCGCCCTGGTGGGAGCCCGCGCAATACGTGGCCGGTGACCGTGGCGGGTCTGGAGCAGCACGCCCATACCGTGCGGGTGCGCCTCGACGGCGCGGTGCCGGCGCTGGCCGATATCACCCCCGTCACAGTCGCCGAACTCCGGATCACGCCCGGGACGGAACTATGGGCGGCGCTCAAGGCCACCGAGATCCACACCTATCCGGCGTAACGAGGGCTGGAGCTCGTCTATTGCACGTTGTCGAGTCGTTCGAGGATACGGCCGACGATGGCGCCGAAAGCTTCCACTTGCTCGTCGGTGAGGGCATCGAACAGCAGCTCGCGCACGGTTTCCACATGGCCGGGGGCAGCCTGTTCTATCGCGGTGCGCCCCTGTTCGGTGAGCACGATAAAGGCGCCGCGGGCATCGTCGGGGCAGTCCTCGCGACGCACCAGTCCGCGCTTCTGCATCCGGCCGAGATGATGTGACAGGCGACTCTTCTCCCACTGCATGATCTGTCCCAGTTCACCTACCCGTATCCGGGGTTCCGGCCGGTCGGTGAGCCGGACCAATACCTCGAAATCGGAGAGCGACAGCCCCGAGTCGTGTTGCAGCTGCCGGTGTAGCCGGGCAACCAGCTGGGTGTGCATCGTCAGGTAGCCCCGCCAGGCTCGGCTCTCCCGTTCGTCGAGCCATCGCGTCTCGGTCATATGGCCAGCTTAACGCAGTAGTTGACATATCACCAAGATGGCCGCACCATATGTATGACACATCAACTACTTCTTCGAACCGGAGGATCTCGATGAGCGCGACGAACCTGAAAGAACTCAGCGGCACCTACACCCTCGACCCCACCCACACCCGGGTCGGTTTCGTCACCCGGCACGCGATGGTGACCAAGGTGCGCGGTTCGTTCAACGAGTTCACCGGCAGCGCCTACTTCGACAGCGAGAACCCGGCGAAGTCGTCCGGCGAGGTCACCATCCAGGTCGCCAGCATCGATACCCGTAACGCCGATCGCGACAACCACCTGCGCGGACTGGACTTCCTGGGCCTCGACGAGTACCCCGAGATCACCTTCCGCACGACGGCGATCTCCCCCACCGGCGCCGACACCTTCGACGTCACCGGCGACCTCACCATCAAGGGCGTCACCCGGCCGGTCACAGTCCCGTTCACTTTCGAAGGGCAGGCCAACGATCCGTTCGGCAACGTCCGGGTCGGTTTCGAGGGGTCCACGACCATCAACCGCAAGGACTGGGGAATCATCTATAACGCGACACTGGAAACCGGCGGCGTCCTGATCTCCGACAAGGTCGTCCTGGAATTCGAGGTCTCGGCGATCAAACAGGACGATCAGGCCCAGAGCTGACCCTCCGGGGCAGGCGCCGGATCAGCCGGGCATCCGGCGCAACCCCACATATTCGGCAGTCGCGAACACCGCGACCACAATGGCGCCGACCAGCAGGAACACGATTCCGGCGGCGGTGAGCGGAAGCAGACCGGACCCGGCCAGGGCGAGCATGCCCAGCACGGAAACAGCATTGACGGCGACCACTGCCGTCGCGTGCCGCCGTGAGATCACCGGGTAGCCGGCGACCAGCAGCAGGACCAGCGCACCGCCGAGCATGGCCACACCGAACGGTATCGACCACGCAGTCGGTAGGCCCAGCGGATCCCGCAGCGGTGCCGCGGCGGCCAGCATCAGGAGGCCGAAAGCCCCGGTGCCCCAGCCGTCGAGGCGCAGAACACGGCGCAACAGATCGTCGTGGGCGGCGGGGGCGGGGGCTGTCACGGTGGTCATGGTCTGCCTTCCGATCGGAGTTTCTGCTCGCCTCCGACTGTTCCCGCTACGGGTCAGCGGCTCAATGACCTCGGAGGTCATGGTCTCGGCGCCCGGCCGCCGGATACGCTCGCTCGGTGGTACCTCGTGCGGGCACCGGCCCGTCCCGGATCGGCGGACTTTTGCGGGAATGGCGACAGCGGCGGCGGATGAGCCAGCTGGACCTGGCGCTGGCGGCCGGTTCGTCGGCGCGGCACCTGTCGTGCGTGGAAACCGGTAGGGCGGCCCCGAGCCGGGATATGGTCCTGCGGTTGTGCCGGACTCTGGATGTGCCGCTGCGCGAACGTAATACGTTGCTGGTCGCCGCCGGTTACGCCCCGGCGTACCAGGAGAGCAGCCTCGACGATGCTCATCTGGCCTCGGCACGCGCCGCGCTCGACCATATGCTCGTCGCCCATGAGCCCTATCCCGCTGTCGCGGTGGACCGCTGGTGGGATGTGATCGCCGGAAACGCGGCGCTGGCTGTCCTGATGGACGAGGTGGCACCGGATCTGTTGTCGGGACAACCCAATGTGTACCGCTTGGTTCTGCATCCTCGGGGGCTCACCGCCCGGCTGGCCAACCCGCAGCAGGTGCGCGAACAACTCCTGGAACGCCTGGCGCGGCAGGTCGATACCACCGGAGACCCGCGGTTACGGGACCTCTACGACGAAGTCGCCGGCTATCCCGCCCCGGCCGCGAGCACCGAAACGCCCGGCTCCACCGCACCCGGCCCGTTCCAGGTGCCGTTACGCCTGAACACATCCGAGGGTGAGCTGTCCCTGTTCGGAACCATGGCCACCTTCGGCGCTCCCGCCGATGTGACGCTGTCGGAACTGGCGATCGAACTCTTCTATCCGCTCGACGATTTCACCGCCCGCTACCTACGCTCGCGATACCCGGTGCGTGAACCGCACGCTCCGATACCGGGCCGCTCACCGGCCCGCGCTCTGATGCAGGACGGTTGGGGCAAGACGCGGAATGGGCCGGTCAGAGATAGCTCGTATCGTTGACCAGCCGAACCGATGATCCACCGTCCGGATAGAACTCGGCCAGCGACAGCGACGCCAAGTCCAGGTGCAGCCGGTACAGCAGCGACGGGCCGACACCCAGCGCGAGCTGCAGCAGCGTTTTGATGGGGGTCACATGGCTGACCACAACGATGTTCGCGCCCGGATACCGGGCCACCAGGTCGCGGCGCGCTTCCTCCACTCGTTCGCGGACGGCGTCGAAACTCTCCCCGCCCGGAGCGGGCAGAGAAGGATCGCCGAGCCAACGGGCGTGCAGGTCCGGGTCGCGTTCGGCGGCCTCGCGGAAGGTCAGGCCCTCCCAGTCGCCGAAATCGGTTTCGGTGAGCCCGTCGATCACCCGAACTTCCAGCCCGAGCGCGGCGGCCGCCGCTTCGGCGGTTTCCCGGGCACGGCCGAGCGGCGAGGAGACGACCGCGCCGATATCACCTTTGGCGGCAAGCATTTTCGCTGCCCGCGCCGCTTGCTCGCGACCAACCGCGGTGAGCGGCGGGTTACCCCGGCCCGAATAACGCCGCTGCACCGAGAGTTCGGTCTGCCCGTGCCGTAGCAGCAGGAAGCGGGTGGGGCGGCCGGTCGCACCGGTCCAGCCCGGCGACGCCGAAAGGCGTGCGGAGGCGCTGCGGGAATCGGCGACCGGGTCGGCACCCGCGAACCTGGCGGCGGGCCCCGGAGCCTCGGTACCGGCAGACGTGGCGTTCGCCATCGCTTTCCCGGAGGCCGGGCGCGCGGACCCGCTACTTCCCGCGGAGGTGGCGGCGACGGCCTCGTGCACTTCCTCGATCAGCCCGCCGTCATCCATGGCCTCGTTCGCGAGCCGGTCGGCATGCGAGTTCTCGGCGCGTGGAATCCAGCGATAGCTCACCCGGTCGAATCCCGCGGCCAGGCGGCGGGCACGGTCGGCGAGCGGGATCATCGCCGGGTGTTTGACCTTCCAGCGCCCCGACATCTGCTCGACCACGAGCTTGGAATCCATCCGCACCGCGACCACCCGCGCACCGAGTTCCGCCGCGGCCTCCAGCCCCGCGATCAGGCCTCGGTACTCGGCGACATTGTTGGTGGCGACACCGAGGGCTTCCTTACGTTCGGCGAGGACCGCCACCCGATCCGCGTCGAACACCACGGCGCCGTAACCCGCGGGCCCCGGGTTACCCCGCGACCCCCCGTCGGCCTCGACGATCACCTCACGCGCACTCATTCCGGCCTCCCGCTCCGTGCCGACCGCACGACCCCGCTCCGGGGCCCGAACTCACAACCCGGATTCTTTGGTCCGCACCAGCACCGCACCGCATTCGGTGCAGCGCACCACCACATCGGGCGCCGTTTTCGCGATCCGCGCGATCTCCCCGCGGTCGAGTTCGATCCGGCATGCCCCGCACCGGCGGGCCTGTAGCAGGGCCGCGCCGGTCCCGCGCTCGGTGCGCTGCCGGTCGTAGATCTTCAGCAGTTCTTCCGGGAAGATGCCGTCGAGGTTCGCGCGATCGGTCTCGCATCGCTGCTGGGCCGCGTCGAGGTCGGCCACGGCCGCGTCGCGGCGTTCACGAGCGGCGACGAGATCGGATTCGGCTTTGTCCAGCCGAGCGCCCGCATGTTCGTGATCGGCGGCGGAGGCTTCCCGCCGCTCCATCACCTCGAGCAGTTCGTCCTCGAGTACCGAACGGCGCCGTTCCAGGCTGCCGAGTTCGTGCTGCAGTTCCGACAGCTGTTTGGCGCCGACCGAACCCGCTTCGAGCACCCCGCGGTCGCGTTCTTCACGTTTGCGGACCGCCTCGACCTCGCCCTCGAGTTTGCGGATATCGCGGTCCAGATCGTCGAGCACGATCTCGACGGCCACGGCCGCGTCCTTCTGCGCATTGCGTTCGGCCTCGAACCGGTCGACCTCCTGCTGTTCGGGCAGAACGCTGCGCCGGTGCGCGATCCGGGTCAGCTCGGTGTCGACCTCGGCGAGACGCAGCAGTCGGGCCTGAATCGATGGTTCGACATTCAACGCGAACGAACTCCCTGCACGCTGTGGACGGATAGAACGTCCACCGTACTCGGTCGCCGGACGAGCCGACCGGCCGCCGGTCCCAACCCGGGCGACCGATCCGGGCCCGCAGTCTCAGCCGCCGCACCCGACGGTCCACGGGTCGGTCCGCACCCGCGACACCCGCGTTTCCAGCTCCGGCAGACCCACCCTGACGACGTCCGCGGCCTGCGCGCACCACGGGAACTCGGTGGCCCAGTGCGCGGCATCGATCAGCGCCGGACCCGACCGGCGTAGATGTTCGTCGACGGGATGGTGGCGCAGATCGGCGGTGAGGTACGCGTCGACACCGAGCCGGGTGACGGTGTCGAGCAGCGAATCCCCCGCGCCACCGCAGACGGCGACCCGGCGCAGTACGCGGCCGGGGTCGCCGGCGGAGCGCACACCCCAGGTGGTTTCCGGTAGGGCGGCGGCCGCGCGGGCGGTGAACTCCCGCAGGGTGAGCGGTTCGGCGAGTATTCCGACGCGACCCAGGCCGAGGTTGCCGGGTAGCTGGGCGCGTTCGGTGACGTGGTAGGCGGGTTCCTCGTAAGGGTGCGCGGCGCGCAGGGCCGCGAGGATCGCGCCGCGGTCGCGGGGGGCGGCGACGACTTCGATCCGGTCCTCGCTCACCCTGGTCAGCTCACCGACCGTGCCGATGGCCGGGTTCGCACCGCCGCGCGGCCGGAACTGACCGGTCCCGGCGACCCGCCACGCCACCTCCTCGTACGCTCCGGAGCCGCCGGCCCCGGCCGCGAACAGTGCCGCCAGCACCGCTTCGGCGTGGCCGCCCGGAACCTGGATGCTCCACTTGTCCACGGCGGGAACCGGTTTCGGATCGATCGGGCCGATGACGGTCAGGCCGAGTGCCGCCGCCAGCGCGTCGGAAACACCAGGGTCTGCGGAATCGGCGTTGGTATGCGCGGTGAACAACGCACAGCCCACACGGACGAGCCGATGGATCAGCGCCCCCTTCGGCCGGTCGGCCGCCACACTGTCCACTCCCCGCAGCAGCAACGGGTGGTGCGCCACCAGCGCCTGGGCTCCCCAGGACACGGCCTCCTCGACCACCTCCTCGGTCACATCGACGGCGAACAGCACCCGCCGCACATCCTCCCCCGGGTCCCCGCACACCAGCCCGACCGAATCCCACGATTCGGCCAGCCGAGGCGGATAGGCCGTCTCCAGCGTCTGGATGAGTTCCGCGAGCCTCGCCACACCACACCTTTCGTCTACCGGCGGACCGGGAGGCCCACCGAAACCGTCAACCCGATGATCCCGCTGCACGCAAGGCGTCGACGAGCCGATCGACCTCCGCACCCGGCCGCACCGCGACACGGAGATGATCCGGCCCCAGCCCCGGGAAAGTATCGCAACGCCGCACCGCGACACCCTGCTGCCGCAAATACTTCCGCACCAGCTCCCCGTCCCGGACCTCCAGCAGTAGGAACGGGGCCGCAGCCGGTGAGCCGACCCGGAGCCCGGCCGCGCTCAACCGGCCGGCCATCGCCTCCCGGTCACGCGCGATCCGCCGCGCCCGGTCCACTGATTCCGCCACGGCCCGCGGCGACGCCGTAGCGGTGATCGCCGCCAGCTGGAGTGTGCCCAGCGGCCAATGCGCGCGCCCGTGCACGAGTCTCTGCAACACCGCGGGCGCACCGAGGAGATAGCCGCAGCGCAACCCGGCCAGCGCCCAGGTCTTGGTGAGACTGCGCAAAACCAGCAGGTTGTCGCCGGCCTCCGCGGCCAGCGATTCCGGTTCCCCGGGCACTGCGTCCATGAACGCCTCGTCCACCAGCACGATCCGTCCGGGGCGTTGCAGCGCGCGCAGGGTTCGCGCAGGGTGCAGCACCGAGGTGGGGTTGGTCGGATTGCCGACCACCACCAGGTCGGCTTCCTCGGGAACCAGCGCCGGATCCAGGGTGTAGGGCGGCTCCAATACGACCCGCGTCACCGGGACCCCCGCCGCACGCAGCGCGAACTCCGGTTCGGTGAACGACGGGTGCACCACCGCCGCCAGCCGCGGACGCAGGTGGGGCAGCAGGGCGAACCCCTCCGCACCGCCGGCCAGGGTGAGTACCCGGCCCGGATCGATCCCGTGCCGGGCGGCGACCGCCTCCCGGGCCAGCCGGTCGTCCTCGGCCGACGGATACCGTCCGAGCGAGTCGAGGGCCGCGGCCAGCCGCTCCCGCAGCCATTCCGGCGGCCCGCTGCCCTGTACGTTCACCGCGAAATCCAGCAGCCCCGGGAGGGCTTCCACATCACCGTGATGACGTAAACCGGCGAGATCGACCTGGTCAGCGAGCATGAGACGCACCCTACGTGGCGCTCACGGGGTGCAACACGCCAGAATGGCTGTCGTGGGTGAGCTGCACATATCGTTCGTCTGTACCGGCAACATCTGCCGGTCCCCGATGGCGGAGAAGATCCTGGCCGGGCATCTGTCACGCGCCGGCCTGACCGATCGGGTCCGGGTGAGCAGTGCGGGCACCCACGGCTGGCATACGGGTGCGGAGGCCGACCCGCGCACCACCGAAACCTTGCGGCGCCACGGCTACCCCACCGGCCATCGCGCCGCCGAGTTCGGCGCCGAGCACCACGACGCGGATCTGGTGGTCGCGATGACGACCGACCACGATCGCAACCTCGCCCTCCGCGGGGTGCCGTCGGAGCGCCGGCGATTGCTGCGGAGTTTCGATCCCGATGCCGACGGTACGGATGTGCCCGACCCCTACTACGGCACGACCGCCGAGTTCGACCTGGTCCGCGACCAGATCGAGGCCGCGGTGCCGGGCTTGCTGGACTGGGTCCGCGCGACGCTCGCCGCCCGCGCCGGTGAACCGGAGCCGGTCTGATGCGCCGCCTCGCCTTCGTGCTGCGCCCGGGCTGGCTGATCCTGGCCGCGGTGGTGGCCGGGTTCGCCTACATGTGTTTCACGGTGCTGGCGCCCTGGCAGCTGGGCAAGAACGAGAGCACCTCCGAACGCAACCAGTTGATCGAGGATTCGGTGGACGCCGACCCGGTCCCGATCACCGATCTACTCGACGGTGACGCCGCGACCGAGTGGCAGAAGGTTTACGCCGAGGGCCGCTATGTCCCGGATTCGACCGTGCTCGTCCGCCTGCGGCACCTCGACGGCGCCCCCGCCTACGGCGTGCTGGCGGCGTTCACCCTCACCGACGGCCGCACAGTGCTGGTCGACCGCGGGCTGATCGCCGCGGTGGACGGTTCCCAGCCGCCGCCGATCGAACCGGCACCCACCGGCACCCACCGGGTCGAGGCACGGGTGCGGGCCTCGGAGAACATCGACCCGGAGCGGGCCCCGGCCGTACAGAACGGGATCCCGCACGTCTACTCGATCGACGTCCCGCAGGAAACCACCGTCCTCGGGCTACCGCTGACACCGGTCCCCGTGGGTGAGCGCGGCGCCTACCTCCAGCTCTCCGAAGACCAGCCGGGCGCCTTCACACCCGTCCCCCTCCCCCAGCTCGACTCCGGGCCCTACCTCTCCTACGGCCTGCAATGGCTCGCGTTCGGCATCATGGCCCCCCTGGGCCTCGGCTACTTCGCCTGGGCCGAGATCCGGGAACGCCGCAAGTCGCGGGCCCCGGCGCAACCCGAACCGGACGCCCCAGAATCCGAACCCGCTACCAAGGAAGCACGTCTGGCCGACCGCTACGGACGAACTCCTCGCTGACGGCACCCGTACCGCGCCGCCGCCGCACGTCCGCTCGACAAGCTGCCCCCCGGGACGCTGCTGTTGTCGTGGGTAGGCGTGGCCTGCGCCGAGGTTTGTGTGTGCAGACCGGGCGGCGCAGCGACGCCACTCCACACATCGCCGACTCTGCCGGGCGCACTGCCGCCCCGGCACACCGGCCGCTCCAACGCTGCCGGCCGCCCCGGAAAGAATCCGATCCGGACGGCAACCCGGCCGAGTGCACCCAGTGACGGCGCGCCGGCCCCCGGCCCCGCGCGCCAACTGACCGCAACCGTCGAACGGGAACGTGAGCAGCAGTGATCACACTGCCCGTCGCCCCCTGTCACGCCGTACTGCCGAGGGGCGATCCCCGCCCTGAGTCACCCGCTCACTCCCGACCTCCGCCGGTACGCCGCGGGCCCACTACCGTCGACTCCGAAAGCGGTGCGGCAGCATCGGAAATACGTTCTGCACAACACGAGCCGGAAAGTACCGCCGAGCTTTCCGCACCGGAATACTGCACATCTCTGGAGCAAAATTGCGCTTACTCTTCTCTGTCACCCCGGCTTTCGGCCATCTGTTCCCGGTCGTGCCGCTGGCTCGGGCGGCGCTGGACCGCGGACACCGCGTCGGAGTTCTCACCTGCTCCGGGATGGCCGAGGTGGTGGCGCGCGAACTGCCCGGCGCCGACCTTCTTCCCGCCGGGACCATGCCACTGGAATTCTCACTCCTTGCCCAGGAACGCACCGGGGTCGATGTCATGCAGCCCACGCCGGAAGTGATCGGCGAGATCTTCGGTGGCGCCCGCCTGGAAACAGCGATCGACGATGCTGTCGCTGCCGCGCGCGAATGGCGCCCGGACACGGTGATCGCGGAGGCGTTCGACACCGTCGGCCCGGCGGTGGCCGCCACCCTCGAGGTGCCGTGGCACCAGATCGGTCTGGGCCCGGCGTTACCCGAACCGATCGTCGCGGAGATCACCGGCGCGGCCGCGAAGCGATACAGCGACCGCGGGCTCGTCCCGGCAGCACCGCGCTGCTATATCGACCCCTGCCCACCCGCTGTTCAGGGACCGGACCTGCGCAGCGATGTGCGGCGGCTACCCATGCGGCCGGAACCGCATTCCACACCGGGTTCGGTATGGGAGCCGCCGGCCGGGCAACCCGGGCAGCCGCGCGTGCTCGTCACCCTCGGCACCATTTTCTCGGACCGGGCCCTACTCGACGAGGTGGTGGGGGCCGTTGCATCCACGGGCGCCACCGTGATCGCGACGGTCGGCATGGCGATGAAGGAGGAGACGACCGCCGCGCCACCTGTTACACACCCCGAATCGGTGCATTTCGTACAGTTCGCACCGATGGACCAGCTGCTGTCCGGCGTCGATCTGGTGGTCTCGGCCGGCGGCGCCGGAACTGTGCTGGCGGCGATGAGCCGGGCCGTGCCACTCGTGCTCTGGCCGCAGGGCGCCGACCAGCCGATCAACGCGGCACGGGCTCAGGCTGCGGGGGTCGCATCGGTGGTGGATACGGCCGCCGCACTCCCCGGCGCGGTCACCGAGGCCCTCCAGGACACGGCGTTGCGCGCGGCAGCCGCGACGGCCGCGCACCAGATCGCGGCACTCCCGGTACCCGCCGAGGTTTTGGACGAAATCGTCGCCCTCTCCACAGCCGCTGACTGATACTTCGGCCGGGCGCCCACACGGTGCAGTGCGGCGCGCCCGGCCGTCGTTGCGCCGGGGTGCGATCGGTCACCACCGGAGTCACCCGGCCAGGACCGGATCCGGAGGTCATTCGAGCGTATTCAGCCCCACCAAAGTGGCAAAGACCAGCGCACCGTGTTCGGATCCTTCGGCGCCGGACAGAATCGAGTCCAGTAGTGGCGCATTGATCAGCATCCCGGAGCCGAAGCGACCGGATTCCGTGGCGCTGACCATGACCGCATAGATGACAGCGGCATAGACCCGGGACCGCGGCACCGCAAGATTCAGTGCGTCGTCCAATTGGGCGTCCACGGCGTCGATTACATCCTGGATCACGCCGATCTCGAGCTCGCGCAGCTGACCGTCCATGTCCACGGCCTTCACACTCCGAAGTGCGGGCGGTCGGCCGGAATCAGCCGATCATGGTCCACCAGCATGGTCTTGGCCTGGTATTTCAGGCGGCATACCGTAATCGGGCAGTCGATATGCTCTTGCATGATCCGATGTGCACGGTCGACGGTCAGGGCGGGTAGGGCGCTATGACTCAGGGGCGGAACGGTATCCATCACGGCACCTCCGGTGTCTTCGGTCAGATTGATTCGCTATGAGACTGCCGCGCAGCAACTGTCGAATACAGGGCAAAGCACCTGGTCAGCGAAACTTCACCGAATCACAATGCAGTGTTGTGCAACACATTCTATGATCGGCGCGTTCTGCAACAAACCATCGCTTTGTAATGCAACGGGGAGGGGAACGCATGAAGGAGGATCGCTCGCTCGAGGTGGGCGGGACACTGCCGCGTCGGCAGCTGGGCCGCTATCTCAAGGAGGCGCGGGAGGGGTCGGGGATGACACTCGATCGGGCCGCTGCGCTGATGGAGTGGAACAAGTCGACACTCAGCCGGCTGGAACGTGGCCTGACCGAGCGGGTCCGGGTACGCGATGTCCTCGCTCTATGCGAGAGCTATGGTCTCGACGACGACCAAGCGGCGGTGGCGAAAGGTCTCGCCGAACAGACACCGGCCAAGTCTTGGTGGCACGCTTATGGGGACCTGATCCCGTCTTGCGGATGTGCTCAGGTTTCGACACGCATTCGCCACCCTGCAAGCAGCGGGGCCAGAACCTCGGCCGAGCCGCGACCTGATAAGAGAAATTGCAAGGAGTGTCAGCTCGTGAACGTTGATCTATCCAGCGCCCAGTGGTTCAAGTCGCGCCACAGCGGCGGCGGAGCCGACTGCGTAGAGATCGCGCACCTCGACGGCGGCGTGGTCGCGGTGCGCGATTCCAAGAATCCGACCGGCCCCGCCCTGGTATTCACACCGGCCGAGCGGGACACCTTCCTGGGCGCCGCCCGCCCCTGATACGAGGCCACACCATACGGGGGCTATGGAGCTTCTGGCTTCACCGCCGCGGCAGGCCACCGCCTTCTCGTCTCTTTCAAGACGCCGCGACCGACTGATTCAATCGTTGCTCTGACCTCTAGCGCGGTTCGGCGCAGACCGAGCCACGACCAGCACTACGGCCGAGGCGAGCGCCGCGTATTGCACCAGTGTCGACAACCGCACCGCCCGGCGCAGGTCGGCGACGGCCGGGGGCCGGCCGTCGCCAAGTTCCGGGCGCTGTTCGATCCCGTGCCGGTATTCGGTGCGCCCGCCGAGGCGGATACCGAGCGCGCCCGCGGCCGATGCCTCCACCACGCCTGCGTTGGGGCTCGGATGCCGGTGCGCGTCACGGTGCCATATCCGCACGACTTCACCCGACCGGCCGCCGACCGCCGGCGCCACCACTGCGGTCAGCAGGCCGGTCACGCGCGCGGGCAGTAGGTTGGCGATATCGTCGACGCGCGCCGCAGCCCAGCCGAACCGCCGGTACCGCTCGTTGCGGTACCCGATCATCGCGTCCAGCGTGTTCACTGCCCGGTAGCCCAGTAGCCCGGGCACACCCGCCACCGCACCCCACAGCAAGGGCGCGACTGCGGCATCGGAGGTGTTCTCCGCGATCGACTCCAGCGCGGCCCGGGCCAGCCCGTCGGCATCGAGGACCTCCGGGTCACGACCGCACAGCGCGGGCAGCAGTTCCCGGGCTCCCGCCAGATCGCCGGATTCGAGCCGCTGCGCCATCGCATGCCCGGTCCGCGCCAGACTCCGGCCGCCCAGCACGGTCCAGGTCGCCAGGGCTACGGGTAACGCACCTCCACGGCGGATCGCGAGACCTACGCCCACGGTCGCGCCTACCAGCACTATCTCGTGCACGATCCCGGCCCGCCGCCGGTCCGCGTAGGTCGTCGTCTCGAGGGATGCCGCGAGCATCCCGAACCCGGCCACCGGATGCCACCGCTGCGGATCGCCGAACAGACGGTCCAGCGCGAATCCGGCCAGCAGACCGGCCGCCGTCGAAACACCGCTACGCACCGGCCGAGCCTAACCATCACCACATGCGTGCGGCTGTGGGGGCGCCGGACGCCTGGGAGAACCGCCATGCACTTCGCCGATCCGGTGGAGATCGCCTCCCCGATCGTCGCGGCCGGCAGGTCGGCGGGATCGCATTCGGTTACGGCGCAATATCCTGGTGCGTGCCGCGATTGTCACACATCGAATGCCGGTTTCGTCATCGCGACGACACCGTTTCGCCCGGCGCCCACGGGCCCGACGACAAGGAACCACAGTGACCGACGGACCCGCCCCCACCGACCTGGCCGCTCGTTTCGAGGAACTGCGCCCGTACCTGCGCCGGCTCGCTTACAGCACGCTCGGCAGCCTGGCCGATGCCGACGATGTGGTGCAGGAGGCGTGGCTGCGGTGGCAGCGGCATATCGAAACCGGTGGTGCGGCGATCGATAATCTGCAGGCCTGGCTCAGCACGGTCGTCGGGCGACTGGCGCTGGACCAGCTCGGGTCGGCGCGGGTGCGGCGCGAACAGTATGTGGGCGAATGGCTGCCCGAGCCCGCAGTGGCGGATTGGGAGGATCCGGCGGACCGGATCTCGCAGGACGAACGGGTCACCATGGCACTGCTGGTGGTGCTGGAATCGCTGTCGCCGGCCGAGCGCACCGCCTTTGTTCTGCACGATGTGTTCGGCATGGGTGGTCCGGAGGTCGCCGAGGTGGTGGGCCGCACCCCGGCCGCGGTCCGTCAGCTGGCCTCGCGGGCCCGGAAACGGGTGGAGGACGGTACGCCGCGATTCCCCGCGTCACCGGACGAGCACCGGAAGGTGGTTTCGGCGTTCGCGCTGGCCTGGCGGTCCGGGGATATGAACGCACTGCTGAGTGTGCTCGACGAACGGGTCTCGCTCACCGCGGACGGCGGCGGGAAGGTGCCCGCGATCCGCAGGCCGGTGCAGGGCGCCGAACTCATCGCCAAGATGCTCCTCGGCTGGTATCACGCACCGTCGGCGCCCGGCGGCTGGGGCCGTTCGATCGAGGTCAACGGCTCGCCGGGGCTGCTCGTTTTCGACGGCCGGCATCCCGGGGTCTTCTCCTTCACCGTGGATGCGGGCCGGATCACCGCCATCCACGCCGTACGCAACCCCGACAAGCTGCGCAACCTGCCGGAGGGTGTCGGCGCCGAGTGGTTGCTGAACGAATCCCCCGGGCAGACCTGTCCGGGCGAGGACTAGAGGCGGCGGTCACCGCACCGTATCCCCAGGCTCTGACGCCGACGGCCCTCGTGCTGTCCCGGGACGGAAAGGGAGAGGACAGGGCGGCAGCCGGGCGCGCGCCGAGGCTGCACCGCAGCGCTTGCTCCCCGCGGATGAATCCGGGAAGCTCCGCGCTAGGTTGGCGTGATGAGGATCGAAGTCAGCGGACATCAGCCCGAGATTCACGACTCCGCGTGGATCGCGCCCACCGCGTGCGTGATCGGCAGAGTGAAGCTCGAGGCGCAGGCCAGTATCTGGTACAACGCTGTCCTGCGTGGTGATACCGAACTGATCACCGTGGGCGAGCGCAGCAATATCCAGGACGGCTGTGTACTGCACGCCGACCCCGGTTTCCCGACGACCGTCGGTGCCGGTGTGTCGGTGGGCCATAACGCGATCCTGCACGGTTGCACGATCGAGGACGATTGCCTGATCGGCATGGGTGCGACAGTGCTCAACGGTGCCGTGATCGGGCGCGGGAGCCTGGTCGCGGCCAATGCGCTGATCCCCGAGGGTGCGCAGATTCCGCCGGGTTCACTGGTGGCCGGTGTCCCCGGCAAGGTGCGCCGGGAGCTGACTCCCGAACAACAGCGCGGGCTCGAGCTCAATGCCATGGTCTACCTGCACCATATGTCCGAGCACCAGACCGCCAAGGAGCTGTGAAGCGCCATCCCGGACACTTTTCTGGACAAGCGTCCAGTTGGTGGCTGATACGATGAGAGGGACGTATCCGGGGAGACGGGTGAGCTCGAAACCCACTGTCCTGCAAGACGCCGGCGTTTCGAGCAAGCCCGAGCGTGTAGGCACCCAGGGTGCCGGCAGGAGGTGTGACGGGTGGCGTGTGAGCATTCCGAGGCGCGCCGGCCGAGCAGGCGGGTCAGTGTGGCCGATATCGCCGCGCAGCCGGGGGGTATCGAAGCACTGTTGCGCCGCGTCCACGAACTCCGTTCCAGCGGCGAAGATTTCGCGGCCAACGCAATAGAACGAGAGATGGCCGAGCTCGACCTGTTCGCGGAGTGACGCCAGGCACGAAACCAACGCGCAGGTCATGTGGTGAACACGGGGTCCGATACAGTGGGGAAACCATGCCACCCGTACCACCGATTCTGCAGCGCATCCTGTCCGAAGCACCCGCCGACAGCGTGAAGGTCCTCGACAGCGCGCTCTCGGCGTTCCTGGACTTCGGGATCAAACGCACGAGCATGGGCGAGATCGCGCGGCGTGCCGGGATCAGCCCCGCGACCCTTTATCGCCGCTTCGAATCGAAGAACGACCTCGTCGAATCGGTGACTGTCCGCGAAGCGCAGCGTTTCGTCGCCGAAATCGACGATCGGGTGCGCACGGTGGCGGGCTCCGAGGACCAACTGGTGGAGATCTTCGTCGCGTTCATCTCCGCGATCGCGGGCAATCCGCTGCTGTCGCGGCTGCTGCGCACCGAACCGGACCTGGTACTGCCCCGCCTCACCACCGAGGCCGGTCCGATTCTCGCCGTCGGCCGCACCTATCTGGCCGCGAAACTACGCGAACTCGGCGATTACGGTGACAGCGCCGATTTCGACCCCGACCTGGTCGCCGAGATCATGGCCCGGCTGGCCCTGTCGCTGGCCCTCACACCCGACGGCCTCATCCCCATCGAAGACGAAGCGGCCGGACGCGAATTCGCCCGCCGCACGCTGCTGCCGATAGTCTCCGGGCCCACCGCAGGCTGAACACCCTCACAACGCGAAGGCCCGATTCACCAGGTCGTCCAGTTCGTGCTGCGCAGCCGGCGCAGGCTCCGGTTCCTGCGCCAGCTCACGGGCCAGACCGGCGATCGCCACCGCCGGCGCAGTGGCGGGATCCGGTAGCGGCAGCCGGGAAACATACTGGGTTATCCAGCGGCGGCGCCCGGAGTACAGCCGGTTACCGCATACGGCGTCGTAGAACCGCACCCCCAGCGCGGAGTTCGCGATACCCATCATCAAACAGGCCAGTTCCTCGGCCGGGAAATCACCAGCCAGCTCGGACAGCGAAATCCAGTAGCAGTCACCGTTGACCACCGCGCCCGACCGGTCCAGCGCAAACCGCGGCTGATCGCTGATATCCGGGAAAACCACCTTGGGCGTTTGCCACATACTCGGCCGCTGCGGAACCCAGTGCTCGAACCATTTCCGGCCGGCGTCGGTGAGATAACTCCGTGCGCTCAGCACCTCCCGATGCTGTTCGAGATAAGCGGCGGTACGCGGATAGTGCGCCAGATCCACTGGTATCCGGCGCGGATGGTCCAGGTCGTACGGGTACAGCACCCGGGTGCGGCGACTCCCCTCGACTCGCCACGGACGCAGGTCGTGGTGGGTGATGAGATCGCACAGCAGCTCCGGTTCGGTAACCGGGTCTCCCCAGTGCTCGGAGATGAAGACGCGGTCCGCATTGGTCTTGATCCCCACCCGGATACGCGCGAGGTCCCCGAATGTCCGCCACATCCGCGCCGACACCGCGTCCAGCCAGTCATCGTGTCCCACTCGCGCCATCCGCCACCCCACCGACGCCGAACCGGCCGGAACCGCCAGCTCCCCCACTGTCACCGCGAACCGCCGCCCCTGCCACCGGATCGACGCATCGGTACCAGCGCACAGCGCCTCGAACAGGTCCGCTCCTTCCATGAACGGCCCGCGATCCGGCACGCCCTCGTCCCGATCCGAATCGGCCGACGACTTCCGTCCGTCGCGCTCGGTGCGGCCGGCAGGAAGACAGCCCCCCGTCCCCGGCGACGCCGGAGCCGCTCGTCCCGGCCACTCTGCACCCTGGCCACATGCCGGCTCGCCGGTCCCACCGGGTGGCAGCGGCGTCACCTCCTCCGCCACCGGCCCAGGAAGCACACTCGCCCGCGCGCCGGGACTCTCCTGGTAGACCGAGACGTACCGGCACCGCTCGCGCGCCCGGCCGCGCACGGCGATGGTCACCGCCGGTAGCACCGCCGCCTCGAACAGTTTGGTATCGCCCAGGTCGTACAGTTCCACGGCCGTCAGTTCCCCCAGCAGCACCGCACGCAGATTCGCACCGGCCTTCGTGGTCAGGAACCTATTGGCGCACAACAGCCCGAACACCCCGTCCGGTACCAGCAGGCGCGGTATCGCGGCGACGAACGGATGGGTGAGGTCGAACCGGCCGCGCAGACCGAACTGCCCACGCAACGCCTGCGCCGCTTCACCACCCAGCTGCTGGGTCCGCACGTACGGCGGATTCGCGATCACCACGTGAAAGGACGCCGTCGGTAGTGCAGCACATTCGGCCAGGAAATCGGCCTGCCGCCAGTCGACCACCACCCCGGCCCGAGCAGCCCGGTCTCGCGCCGCTCCCAGACCCTCCGGGTCCAGGTCGTATCCCACCATCTCGACGGGTACCTCCGGCAGTCGCTCGGCGAGGGCGGCCCGGATCGCGAACAGCAATTCCCCACCCCCGCACGCGGGATCGAGCACCCGCAGTCCCGCCCCCGGGATCGCCACCCGCGCCGCCACCCGTCCGGCGAGGAACTCCGCCAACGCGGTCGGTGTGTAGTGCCGTCCATGCCTTTTACGCTCGCGAGCCCCCGCACCATCGCGTCCCATGCGCGCATTCTTGTCCACGCAGGCCGTGAACCCGGTCATTTCCGAAATTGTCAGCCGTGCGGAACCGCCGAACACCCCGGTGCCGCACGGTTCGCAGGCCCTACCCAGAGGCGAGGGCCCCGGAGCAACCGGCTCCGGGGCCCTCGCCGAGGCAGTGCCTACCGCATCACAGCGGAATATTCTTGTGGTGGCTGGCCCGCGCGGGAGCGGCGGCCAGGGCCGCGGCGATCACGCTGCGGGTCTCGGCCGGATCGATGATCTTGTCCACGACACCGATGGACAGCGCCCGCTCCACGCCACCGGCGATGGCCTCGTGTTCGGCGGTGAGCCGTTCGTGCAGCGCTTCGCGCTCGTCCTCCGGCGAGGCGGCCAGGGCTTTCTTGTGCAGGATGCCGACGGCGGCCTTGGCGCCCATCACCGCGACCTCCGACCCGGGCCAGGCATAGACCGCAGTGGCACCGAGCGAGCGGGCGTTCATCGCGATATAGGCGCCGCCGTAGATCTTGCGGGTGACCAGCGTGACCCGCGGCACCCGGGCTTCAGCGAAGGCGTGCAGCAGTTTGGCGCCACGGCGCACCACTCCGTCCCACTCCTGGCCGACGCCGGGCAGGTAGCCGGGGACATCGGTGATCACGATCAGCGGGATACCGAAGGCATCGCACAACCGGACGAACCGGGCCGCTTTCTCCGCGCTCTTGGAGTCGAGGCAGCCACCCAGCCGCAGCGGGTTGTTCGCCAGAACACCGACGGTGCGCCCGGCGAGCCGGCCGAGGCCGGTGACCATGGAGCGGGCGTAACCGCCCTGCAGTTCTTCGAAGCTGGATTCGCCGTCCACGTTGTCGAGCAGTTCGTGCACGATCGGTTTCACGTCGTAGGCACGTTTGACCGATTCCGGCAGCATGGCCTGCAGATCGACATTGCCGTGTTCGGCGGCAACCAGGTCGAATTCGCCCTGTTCGGCGAACATCGAGACCAGGCGGCGCGCCCGGTGCACGGCATCGGCTTCGTCGTCGGCGACGATATGGGTGACGCCGGACTTCTTGCCGTGGGTCTCGGGGCCACCGAGGGTGGCCATATCGACCTGTTCACCGGTAACGCTGCGCACCACATCGGGGCCGGTGACGAAAACGCGGCCCTCGGGCGCCATGATCACGATATCGGTGAGAGCGGGGCCGTAGGCGGCGCCGCCTGCGGCGAAACCGAGCACCACCGAGATCTGCGGTACCAGGCCGGACGCGCGGACCATGGCCTCGAAGACCAGGCCGACGGCGTGCAGGGCCTCGACGCCCTCGGCGAGCCGGGCCCCGCCGGAATGCCACAGCCCGACCACCGGGACACCGGAGTCGATGGCGGTATCGATGGCACCGACGATGTGCTTGCAGCCCTCGACACCCATGGCGCCGCCCATCACGGTGGCATCCGAGCAGTAGGCGACGGTCCGCACACCGTCCACCTCACCGATCGCGGCGAGCACACCCGACTTGTCCCGCGGATGCAGGGGTAGCACCGTGCCGGGATCGAAGAAGCGTTGCAGCCGGCCGAGCGGATCCCGCGGATCTACTGCGGTTTCCTGCCGGCGGGCCGGAGCCATGATTGTCATCGCGTTCTCTCCTCGATGATGTGTGGCCGAGGCACGGGCCACAGGTGTCGAAGCACGAAGCGGGGCCGCCGGTATCGCCGGCGGCCCCGCTTCGGGTCGTCGAACTATTCGATCAGGTCCGGAAGGCCGTCAGGCCCGGCCGAAGGCGAGCGCGACATTGTGCCCACCGAAACCGAACGAATTGTTGATCGCGTACTCGATCTCCTGGCGGCGGGCTTCCCCGTGCACCACGTCGAGGTCGATCTCGGGATCCTGGTTCTCCAGGTTCAGGGTGGGCGGCACGATACCGTCCCGGATGGCCATCACGGTGAGTACCGATTCCAGCGCGCCGACGGCACCGATCGAATGCCCCAGCGCCGATTTGGGCGCGTAGATCGAGGCATGGTTGCCGACAGCCTTGTTGATCGCGTTCGCCTCGGCGGTATCGCCGATCGGGGTGGCGGTGGCGTGCGCGTTGATATGGGTGATGTCCTGTTTGGACAGCCCCGCGGTCTGCATGGCCCGGGTCATGGCGCGGGCGGCGCCGGTGCCCTCGGGGTCGGGGGCGACCAGGTGGAAACCGTCGGAGGTGATCCCGGCACCGAGCAGACGGGCATGGATGGTCGCTCCGCGGGCCTTGGCGTGCTCCTCGGTTTCGATGACCATGAGCGCGCCGGCCTCGCCGAACACGAAACCGTCACGGTCGGAGTCGAAGGGACGCGAGGCCGCCTTCGGGTCGTCGTTGCGGGTGCTCATGGCGCGCATCATGGTGAACGCCGCGATCGGCACCGCATCGATGAAGCCCTCGACGCCGCCGGTGACGACCATATCGGCGTCACCCATGACGATCATCCGCCACGCGTTCGCGATGCCCTCCGAACCGGACGAGCATGCCGAGACCGGAGTGACCACTCCCGCCCGGGCCTGCAGCTCGAGACCGACGACGGCGGACGGCCCATTCGGCATGACCATCTGAACAGCGAGCGGCGAGATCTTGCGATAACCGCCGTTCTTCAGTTTGTCGACCGAATCGATGAGCGCGTCACCGCCACCTAGTCCAGTGCCGATGGCCACACCCAGCCGGTCCGGATCGACCTCCGGGCTGCCCGCATTGCGCCACACCTCGCGGCCCAGCACAGTGGCCAGCCGCTCGACGTAGGCCATTCGCCGGATCTCGACCCGGCTCAGCAGGGTATCCGGCGACACCTTCAGGTGGCCGCCGATACGAACCGGCAGGTCGTATTCCTCGACGAAGGAGTCCTCGAGAACGTCGATACCGCTCTCGCCGTTGAGGAGGCCCTTCCACGTCGCATCGACATCTCCCGCGATGGACGTGGACGCCGCCAGGCTGGTGACGACGACGTTGGGGAAGTTCCCGTTCAAGGTGGAAGGAGTGGTCACGGTGTCGGCCCTACTCGGCGTTGCCGAGTTTGGCCTTGAGCTCGGCGGCCATCTCGGAGTTCTCGGCCTCGAGCTTCTGGACGTAGGCGACGGAATCGCCGACGGTCTTCAGGCTGGCGAGATCCTCGTCGGGAATCTTGACGCCGTACTTGTCCTCCATCTGCACCGCGATCTCGACCATCGACAGCGAATCGATGTCCAGGTCATCGACGAAGGACTTCTCCATCGTTACCTCGGAGGGCTCGATACCGGTCACCTCTTCGATGATCTTGCCGAGTTCCTCGACGATTTGTTCCTGGGTCAGAGCGGCCACTTCGTGGCTCCCTTCTTGTTTTTCCGGGTATGGCTTTACTTGGTACTTCGGGCCGGGACGGCGATCGGTTACGCCGCCCGGTGCCGGATTCCCGCCCTGAATCGGTGGAAACCCGGCCGCAGGCACGCTAGCCGGAGCTCGCGAGCCCGGCCAGCGCGGGGATGTCCTCGGGTGTCTTCAACGCCAGGTTGGGGGTGCCCTTGAGCTCCCGCTTGGCAATGCCGACGAGGGTTCCCGCCGGTGGCAGCTCCGCCACCGCCGAAACGCCGGCCTGCCGGACGGTTTCGGTGCACAGATCCCACCGGACGGGCCGGGTGACCTGCGCGGCGAGCTTAGCCACCGCATCGGCGCCGGATTCGACCGGCTTACCGTCGGAGTTGGACAACAGTGTCCGGGTGGGTTCGTGCGGGGTGATCTCGGCGATCGCCGCCGCCACCGCCTGCTGGGCCGGTGCCATGAACTCGGTGTGGAACGCGCCCGCCACCGGCAGCGCCCGCACTCGGGCCTTCTCCGGCGGGTTCGCCGCCAGTTCGGCCAAAGCGTCGAGCCGGCCGGCCGCAACGATCTGGCCGGTGGCATTGCGGTTGGCGGGGACCAGCTCCAATTCCTCGAGCCGGGCCAGCACGGCGGCTTCGTCGCCACCGAGCACCGCGGACATACCGGTGGGTTCCAGCGCGCACGCCTTCGCCATTTCGGCACCGCGGATGGCTGCCAGCGTAACCGCTTGGTCGGCGGAGATCACTCCGGCGACGGCGGCGGCGGCGAGTTCACCCACCGAATGGCCGGCCACGATGGTGTCGGCCGATACCCGGCTCTCGCCGATCTCGGCGAAGGCGAGCAGTGCGGCCGCGACCACGAGTGGCTGGGTCACCGCGGTGTCGGTGATCTCTTCGGCGGTCGCTTCGGTACCGAGCCGGACCAGATCCAGACCCGATTCCTTCGACCACAGTGCCAGGCGGTCATGCGCTCCCGGTAGGTCGAGCCAAGGCGCGAGCATGCCGGGTGTCTGAGAGCCCTGTCCAGGGGCGAACAACGCGATCACGTACCTAAGAAAACACTGTGAAGCGGCTCTCGCGAGATGTCGACGTGAATAGAGCTTGCGGACGGCTTTTGTATGGTCCCCACAAAAGCCCGCGTGGGGTGCCCGGATCGGCGGAAGGATCCCAGCCGTTACAGCCCATCTTTGTCCATCGGGACAAAAGATTCCTCTGGGGCAGATGTCGACGATTCGTTACGTGTTCGTGTCAGCCGACCTACTGTGGCGGCGATTCGCAGCACGTAGGAGTCCCGCGGGTTGAGCGGATCCCGGCCGGTGACCTCACCGATGCGCTTCAGGCGATAACGCACAGTATTTGGATGAACGTACAGTTGCCGAGCGCACATCTCGACCGCACCGCCGCATTCCAGGTACGCATCCAGGGTGTCGGCCAGGGCGGAGCCCGCCGCTGCCAACGGAAGCACAAGGTACTCGACAAGTGCGTCCACCGCAGCTCGGTCGCCGAGCAGGGCGCGTTCGGGCAACAGTTCCATCGCGTGCACGGGCCGCGGCGCGTCCCGCCAGCCGATGACGGCCTCCATACCGGCCAGCGCCTCGAGCGCGCTACCGTGCGCCGCGCCCAGGGTACGGGTGGTCGGCCCGATCACCACGGGTCCGTCGGAGAACGCCTCGGTGAGCAGATCGTCCATGAACGGCGAGGAGTACGGAGCGTCACTGAGATGGCCGCTCACCACCATCACCAGGCGTGCCCCCTGCACCACCGCGAGCGCGGCCCGGCCGTGCCGGGCCGCGATGGTGTGCACTGCCCCGACCACCGAGATGCCCTGATCCAGCGGCGGGGTACCCACCAGCACCGTGGCGGGCGCAGTGGCGTCCCAGTTCAACGTAGCCGCCCGCGACAGCATGTCCGGGCCGGTGTCCCCGCGCACCACCGCGTCGACCACCAGCGCCTCCAGCCGGGTATCCCAGGCGCCCCGGGATTCGGCGGCACTGGCGTACACCGAGGCGGCCGCGAAGCCGAGCTCACGCCCGTACCGCAGTACCGCCTCGGTGAGCGCCACCAGCTGGCGATCGTTACGCGCCAGCGCGGGTAGCCACTGTTCGAAGAACTCCATGGCCACCCGCACCATGTCCACGGTCTGGCGCAGCGTCAGCCGCCGCGCCAGATCCTGCGGAATCACCTGGAAGGCATCCAGACTGAACCGGATATCGCTGTCCGGGTCCTGGAGCCATTCCAGGAAGTTGACCACCGCGGTCTGCACCAGCATCTGCACACCCGCGCGCTGCGCGGCGTCCAGATCGGCGAAGAACGGCAACCGGTCCTGCATAGACCCCACGGCTTCGGTGGACAGCCGCCCGGAGAACTGCTTGACGCGTCGCAGCAGTGTGTCCGGTAAGGGGTCGCGGGTCTGCCGGTTCGGCGACAGGGCGCCGGTCGGCAGATACACCTCGTGCTCGGAGGAGCCTTCGGAGACCCGGCGGGGTCGCGGTGGCCTGCGTTCGATCATCGAGTTGTCGTCACTCCGCATCTCCTGCGCCACCGGCGGTGAACTTCTCCGCCGCGGATACATCGTCGATCCGGTACCGGGCCGCGGCCTCGGCGGCCTTGGCGGAGTCGAGCTTGCCCATCCGGGCCAGCCCCGCCAGCGCGGCGACGGCGATGGATTCGGCGTCCACATTGAAGACCCGGCGCGCGGCCGGCCGGGTGTCGGAGAACCCGAACCCATCAGTACCGAGGGTGGTGAAATCGCCCGGCACCCATTTGCGGATCTGGTCCGGTACCGCACGCATCCAGTCCGAGGCGGCCACGAAGGGCCCCTCGGCGCCGGCCAGCGCACGGGCGACATAGGGCTTCCCCGGATCCTCGCCCGGATGATGCAGCGCCTCGATCTCCAATTCCAGGGCCTCACGGCGCAGCTGACCGTAGGAGGTGACCGACCAGACATCGGCGGCCACACCCCAGTGGTCGGCCAGCAGCTGCTGGGCCCGCAGCCCGTCGGGCACAGTGACACCGGAGACCAGGATCTGCGCGCGCACATCGCCCGCACCGCCCTTGCGGTACAGGTAGATGCCCTTGAGCAGACCGTCCACGTCCAGGTCCTCGGGCTCGGCCGGCTGCTGGTAGGGCTCGTTGTACAGGGTGAGGTAGTAGAAGATGTTCTCCCCACCGAACCCGTCCACGCCCGGAGTACCGCCGTACATCCGGCGCAGCCCGTCGCGCACGATATGGGCGATCTCGAAAGAGAACGCCGGATCGTAGGACACCACGGCCGGATTGGTCGACGCCAGCAGCAGCGAATGCCCGTCGTTGTGCTGCAGCCCCTCACCGGTGAGCGTGGTCCGCCCGGCGGTCGCGCCGAGTACGAACCCACGAGCCAGCTGATCGGCCGCGGCCCACAGTCCGTCGCCGGTGCGCTGGAACCCGAACATCGAATAGAAGATGTAGAGCGGGATCATCGGCTCGCCGTGGGTGGCATACGAGGTGCCCACCGCGGTGAACGATGCGGTGGACCCCGCCTCGTTGATGCCCTCGTGCAGGATCTGCCCGACGGCGCTCTCCTTGTAGGCGAGCATCAATTCCGCGTCGACCGAGGTGTAGAGCTGACCGTTGCGGTTGTAGATCTTCAGCGACGGGAACCACGAGTCCATCCCGAAGGTGCGGGCCTCGTCCGGAATGATCGGCACGATCCGCTTGCCGATCTCCTTATCGCGCAGCAGCTCCTTCATCAGCCGCACCAGGGCCATGGTGGTGGCCACGTTCTGCTTCCCGGACCCCTTACGCACCGACTTGTACGCCTCGTCGCCCGGCAGCTTCAGGGGTGCGACGTTCGTCCGCCGTTCCGGCAGGTAACCACCGAGCGCCTTACGGCGATCCAGCATGTACTGGACCTCCTTGGTTTCCGCGCCCGGATGGTAGTACGGGGGCAGATACGGATCCTTCTCCAGCTCGGCATCGCTGATCGGGATCCGCTGGAGATCGCGGAAATCCTTCAGGTCCTGCAGCGTCAGCTTCTTCATCTGGTGCGTGGCGTTACGGCCTTCGAAATGCTTACCGAGGGTGTAACCCTTGATCGTCTTCGCCAGGATCACCGTGGGCTGGCCCTTGTGTGCCAGTGCCGCCGCGTACGCCGCATACACCTTGCGGTAGTCGTGACCACCGCGCTTGAGGTTCCAGATCTCCTGATCCGACAGATCCTGCACCAGAGCTTTGGTGCGCGGGTCGCGGCCGAAGAAATGGTCGCGGACATAGGCACCGTCGTTGGCCTTGTAGGTCTGGTAGTCACCGTCGGGCGTGGTGTTCATCAGGTTCACCAGTGCACCGTCGCGGTCCGCGCCCAGCAGCGCATCCCATTCGCGACCCCAGATCACCTTGATCACGTTCCAGCCGGCGCCCCGGAAGAACGACTCCAGTTCCTGGATGATCTTGCCGTTGCCGCGGACCGGGCCGTCGAGGCGCTGCAGGTTGCAGTTCACCACGAAGGTCAGATTGTCCAGCCCCTCCATGGCCGCCACTTGGGCGAGACCACGCGATTCGGGTTCGTCCATCTCGCCGTCGCCGAGGAACGCCCACACATGCTGATCCGAGGTGTCCTTGATCCCGCGATCGTGCAGGTAGTGGTTGAACCGGGCCTGGTAGATGGCATTCATCGGGCCCAGCCCCATGGACACCGTCGGGAATTCCCAGAAATCGCTCAGCAACCGCGGATGCGGATACGACGGCAGGCCCTTACCGAGACCGCCGTGGCTGTACTCCTGGCGGAAACCGTCGAGCTGATCGGTCGACAACCGGCCCTCGAGGAAGGCGCGGGCGTAGATACCGGGCGAGGCGTGCCCCTGGATGAAGATCGAATCCCCGCCGCCGGAGTGGTCCTTACCGCGGAAGAAATGGTTGAACCCGACCTCGTACAGCGCCGCCGAAGACGCATACGTCGAGATATGCCCGCCCACGCCGATACCCGGGCGCTGCGCCCGGTGCACCATGATGGCCGCGTTCCAGCGGATCCAGGCCCGAAAGCGCCGCTCGGTCTCCTCGTCGCCGGGGAACCAGGGCTCGTTCTCGGTCGGAATGGTGTTGACGTAATCAGTGGATGTCAGCGCAGGAATCGAGACCCGGCGCTCACCCGCGCGTTCGAGCATGCGCAGCATCAGGTAGCGGGCGCGGGCGGGGCCTTCGCGGTCGAGCATCACATCGAATGATTCGAGCCATTCGCTGGTCTCCTCCGGATCGATATCCGGTAGGTAAGAGGCCACTCCTTCACGAATCACGCGGACTCGGCCACCGGGCGGCACGCCGTGGGCGTCGCGAGGGGTGGGAGCGGAACCCGGCTCAGCGGATTCCGCCGGGACGCCAGAGTGGATCAGATCGGTCAAAACTGCTCCTCGTACAGGGGGTGGTCGAGCTGATGGCTGCGGTGACCCCGAGTGGCCCGCTGGTGTGCAGGTCACTCGTGACGACTAGTTCCGGGCGCACCCGCGTCCTTGCGCGGCGCGTCCCACATCATCATGTCAGCCGCCCATCCAGTACCGTTCGACAGGCAGGGCTACGCAGTGGTAACCGAGGAGTCGGAGGACGATGCAACGGCTGGACCCGCGCCGATTCGGGCTGATCTGCGCCGCGGCGGCACTGGTCACCGGCGCGACCCTGGCGGGTTGCGCGAACCAGATCGAGGGCGTCGCGACGCCCAACGCCGCCGAAGCCACCGCCTATCGCAGTTTCGCCTCGTCCTCGTCCGCGGCGGCCACGTCTTCGCAGATCGCGGCTGCCCGCGACAAGGCGATCGCCGACAACTGCGGCCTGTTCCCCGGCACCACCGGCACCGGCGTCACCAAATACAACGAGTTCGTCGACGCGCACGACAGCAACGCGCCCGACTACGACGCCAAACGTGATGCCGCGGTCACCGCGCTCGACAACGCCGCCGATCAGGTCGAAGGCGGCATGAACGCGGCCGGCGCAGACCTGCCCGACGAGCTGAAGGCGAAATTCGCCGACTACGTCGACGCGGCCCGCGCCCTGTCCCGATCGACCCGGGAGATGAACTACGCCTCCCCCGTCGGACCGCTCAACGATGCGAGCAAGCGCGTGAACGACGCGCGCAACGCGGTACGCGATACTTGCCCCGGATGATCTCGATCGCCCGTCACCAGGCTTTTGTCGCGACATCAGAAATTCCATCTACCCGATCGGCTTGCGTTAGGGCCGATAACCATGTTCGCTTGCAGATATCTTGTAGTCGGGAGTTGAGGAGGACGCCACCGTGGTCGCCGCGGCGGACGATCAGAATTTCGCTCAGAAGCTTGGCATCACCCACGGCATGGTTGTTCAGGAGCTGGGCTGGGACGAGGACACCAACGACGACCTCCGGGCCGACGTCGAGGAGAATGCCGGCAGTGAACTGCTGGACGAGGACTCCGACGAGGTCATCGATGTCGTTCTGCTGTGGTGGCGGGACGGCGACGGCGACCTGGTCGACGAGCTGATGGAGGCGATCGGCCCACTGGCCGACGACGGCTTCATCTGGGTGCTGACCCCCAAGACCGGTAAGGACGGGCACGTCGATCCCAGTGAGATCGCCGAATCCGCACCGACGGCCGGGCTCACCCAGACCTCGGCGATCAAGCTCGGGGAATGGTCGGCCAGTCGGCTGGTGCAACCCAAGGCACCGACCAAACAGCGCTGAGCCGCCCACAGCTGCGCCGCGCACCCGGAATACAGGTGCGCGGCGGGAGATTCGGAGGATACCCATGCCCCTCGAGGTAGGTGCCCAGGCGCCGGAGTTCACCCTCAAGGACCAGAACAATCAGGAAGTCTCGCTGTCGGATTACCGCGGCGAGAAGAACGTCCTGATCGTGTTCTACCCGCTCGCCTTCACCGGCATCTGCCAAGGCGAGCTGTGCAAGGTCCGCGACGAACTGCCGCGCTTCCAGAACGACAACGCCGAGATCATCGCGATCTCGGTGGGCCCCCCGCCGACCCACAAGATCTGGGCCGCCGAACAGGGCTACACCTTTCCGCTGCTGTCGGACTTCTGGCCGCACGGAAAGACCGCACAGGACTATGGCGTCTTCAACGACACCACCGGCTTCGCCAACCGCGGCACCTTCGTCGTCGACCGCGAGGGAATCATCCGATTTTCGGAGATGAACGGTCCCGGAGAGCCCCGTGACCAGGCGGCTTGGGAGAAAGCGCTCGCCGCGCTAGATTCATAGATCGTTCCCCCCGGATACATTCCGGGGGATCCGGGCGTATAGCTCAGCGGTAGAGCTCTGGTTTTACACACCAGCGGTCGGGGGTTCGAACCCCTCTGCGCCCACTAAGATTTATCCAGGTCTGGACTTGCAGCTTTCCCGGACACCATCCATAACCCGTGCCGATCGCGACATACCCATGACGGACATACCGAGTGACGTGTCCACCGTGACGGCACCCTCACATCGACCGGTCGGGCGCACGAGGCATACCTGGATAGCGATAGGAGCAATTACCGCTGGTCGGCGATGATTGTCTGTTCTCTCTCGGGTCGGTAGGTAAGAGGCTGAAGAGTCCGTCGACCGATGCCCCGCCCGCCCGAACCGCCGGCACAGGGGTCGGAGAAGCCACCGAATCTCTGCGCGTGGTCGCTCGGGCGCCAGGCGCGCAGGGTCACGGCTCGGTCGGTGAGTTCAGGATCGGGATGGGACTCGGTCCCCGGCGAAACCGGTTCCCGGAGTCAGCTCTCTATGGCGAAGGTGAGGCCATCGGGTGCGGTGAGATCGACAACCGCACCCCGGTCGTTTGCGGGACCCATCTGCCCAGTTCCGCCGGGCGACCCACCGGCTCGCCGTTGAACCTCGGTGACGGAGTCGACGGCGACGATCAGTCGCCAGCCCGGCACCGTGTTCCTCCCCGCGATTCCGGCGAAATCGGTATCAGGATCGCTCATTCCGAGGAAGCGCCGGTAGAACTCGGCGGCCGCCGGTGGATCTGCGCTCAGATGTTGTAATCGTCGCGGTGCCGCCCTGGTCGCCCGCGGATGCGTCCAACCTCGCTGCGGTGTCTGCCGCTGCCACAGAGACGCGGCCGCGCCGAACGGATCGATCAGTGTCGCGATCCGGCCGTCGTCCCCGGCATCGAAGGGCGCCACCAATAGTCGGGCGCCGGCTTCGACCGCGGCCGCGATCCGCGCGTCCACGTCGTCGACTGCCAGGTAGCAGGCGATGTGCGGGGGTGTCCCGGGAGGATACACAGCTGCGGTCACGTCGCTGAGTCCACCGATGTGGTGCTCGCCCACCCGGATGACGGTAGCCCGTCGCCACGAGCCCTGGTCGATCTCGACGGTCCAGCCCAACGCGCTTTCGAAGAAAGCCGCCGCTGCCTTCGGATCCCGTGTCTTCAGGTCCACCCAGCAAAATGCCCCGGCAGGTCGAGGGACCGGATCTCCAGAAGGCTGCGCACTCATGGCTCGTAAGTATCGCAGCAACCGTGGAACTCACCGTAGGTACCAGCACCTGCGGAAGACCATGCCCCGCAGTCTGTTATTTCTCCACAGACCCAGGGCTTGGCCGGGTTCCGTGCTTGCCGGGTGCGGCGCTACCGGTGTACTCGGCGAGGCCGGACACCAGCTCGGCGATATCGGGCATACCGTCGAACCGGCGGCGGTGGATCTCGGCGATCTTGTCACCGACCGCCGGGTCCGGGTCGTCGGTGATATCGAACGATACGAACTTGTCGACCAGCGGTAACCCGATCCGATCCATTTCGAGATGCGCCGGATGGTTCATGTACTCCTCGTAGGCCTCGAGGTCTTCCAGCACGGAAACTGCGCCGTAGTCGAATTCACCGCCGAAGTCGGGGCCGACGACGCGTGACTTGATGGCCGGAATGGCGTTGATGTGCTCGCCCATCCGTGCGAGGCCGGATACCTTGTCCTCCTCCGAAACATCGGGCTTCAGGGTGAAACGGATGCAGTGGTAGATCATGGGGCGTCCTTTGCGTTTTCGGCCGGAGTGAATGCGGCGGCGTAATCGCGGGCGAAGTCGGTGATATCGCGGGCGGGGTGGCCGGTGAGGTCGGTGACGGACGTATGTACGTCGGCGGCTTCGCCTCTGGCGTAGTGGGCGTAGTCCTCGACGAGGCCGTCGCGCTGCCACGGCGGTAAACCTGCCAGTGCGGCGGCGAACCGGTCGGCGGGTGCGTCGCGGAAGGTGATGCTGCGGCCGGTGGCTGTGCCGATCGCGGCGGCGATCTCGGCGTGAGTGACCGCGCGGGGGCCGGTCAGCGTATAGGTGTGCCCGGTGTGCCCGCTGGTTGTCAGTACAGCTGCGGCGGTTTCGGCGATATCCCTGATATCGATGGCGCTGACAGCGGCGTCGCCGATGGGTGCGGCGAACCAGCCCCGGGCGATGGTGCCGGCGAAAGCGAGCAACGCTTGCAGGTAGAGGTTGGGGCGGAGCACGGTGTGGTCGAGCCCGAGCTTGCGCACATGTGCTTCGACTTCGGCGTGCCAGCGCAGGAATCGCACCGGCGAGTCGGTACGTGCCGCGTACTGGGACAGCAGCACGAGCCGGTTCGTACCCGCGTCGCGGGCGAGCTCGGCGAACCGGATCTGGAGCGCGGCGGCGTCGGGGGCCGAAGGGCTGTTGAGGAAAACCGCGTCGACGCCGTCCAGTGCCGCGGTCACAGCTGCCGGGTCGCGCAGGTCGGCGACGACGGTTTCGACGCCGGGGATTACGCGGCCGGGGTTGCGGGTCATGGCGCGGACGGTGGCGCCGCGGGCTTGCAGGGCCGGGACCAGTGCGGTGCCGACGGTTCCGGTCGCACCGGTCACCAGGATGGTGGGGGTGTTCATCGTTCTGCGTCCCTTCGAGGAGATCAGTGTGTGCCGGCGGCCGTAAGGCCGGTCTGCCGAGTCCTGGCAATGGAGATCAGCGACACCGCGAGCGCGATCAGGATGAGCGTGGCCTGACCGAAGAACGCGGTCGTGAACGAGATATCTCCGGCTGTTCCGGCTGCGCCGATGGCGATTCCGGCCAGCGCGGCGACACCGACCGCACCTCCCAGCTGCTGCGCGGCGTTGACGAGCCCACTGAGCAGTCCTGTTTCACTGTCGGCACTGTTGCGCACCGCCATCGCGATCGCGTTGACGGTGCCGAGCCCGAGACCGGTACCGATCAGTACAAACGCGCCCAGCAGGTGGACGGAGAAGCCGCTGGTCACCGGAGCCGTCGCCAGCCACAGCAGGCCCGCGAGCAGTACGACGAGACCGGCCGGCAACGCACCGGCCACCCCTACGCGCTGGGCCAGCAGCGGTGCGACCACGCTGCCGACGATGAGCATGACGGCGACGGGGATTTGCGCGATCCCGGCCTCGAAGGGGCTCATCCCGAGCACATCCTGCTGGTATTGGGGCAGGAAGAAGAACAGGCTCGTCAGTGTGCCGCCGATCAGCAGCATCACAAGGTTCGCCGTCACCACCGGCCCCCTGCGGAACACACCGAGCGGGATCAGAGGATGGGTGGAACGCCGCTCGACGATCACGAACGCCACCAGACAGGTTATGCCCGCCGCGAGTCCGATTACCGTGGCGGGCGAGGTCCATCCGGCGTCGGAGGCGGAGACCATGCCGAGCGCGAGGCCGGAGATCCCGGCAGTGACGGTGATGGCGCCGAGCACGTCGAACCGGCCGGGGCTGCCCGGGATCGGCGGCACCGAACGCCACACGATGATCGCGCCGATGATCCCGAAGGGAACCGGAGTCACGAATACCGCCTGCCAGCCCAGCAGCTGTGTCAGCGTTCCGCCGAGGAAGACTCCGACGAGGCTGCCGGCCCCGGCGACGGCGCCCCAGATACCCATCGCCCGAGTGCGTTCCGTGGGCGAGGGGTGGAGAGCGAGCACGAGCGAGAGCGCAGCCGGCATCACGACCGCGGCCCCGATACCCTGCCCGATCCGCCCGGCTATCAACATCTCGCCGCCGGTAGCGAGCCCGCAGAAGGCCGATGCCGCAAGGTAGATGATCAACCCGGTCGAGAACATGGCCCGCGCCCCGAGTACGTCGGCCAGGCGCCCGCCGAGCAGCAGCAGACCGGCGAAGGTCACCAGATAGCTGTCCACGACGATCGTGAGTTCGGCGGCCGTGAGCTCGAGTCCCTCGCGGATCGTGGACCCGGCGAGGTTCACCATCGCGGCGTCGAGAATAACCAGGAACACGGCAGTTGCCAGGCCGGCCATCGCGACCCCGCGCGGTAACTGCGAACGGGCGGGCAATGTGGTGGGTGCAGGTGTCGTCACGCCTGAATGATCGCGTGGGAACACCCTCACTCGCGTCGGCAAGAAATGCCTATCCCTCCCTTCGAACGAGCGAGATGCCACGGATGACAGCATCGGCCTATGGTTCCGAATACTGCGGCGTCGTCCCGCGGCTCGCTCGTCGGCCGGGACGACGAGGGCGAAATCCTGCTTTCCCTTCTCCACCGGGCAGAACAGGGCGAGGGCGGTGTGCTCGTCCTGCGCGGCGAGGCCGGCATCGGCAAGAGCGCACTGCTACAGCACGTCGAACACGCGGCGCCGGAGCGATTCCAGGTCATTCGCGCGTCCGGATCGGAGTTCGAGGACGAGATGCCGTTCGCGGCACTGCATCAGCTGTGTGTTCCGGTGCTGGCGCACCTCCCCACGCTGTCGGCGCCCTACCGGAACTCCCTGCAGGTCGCCTTCGGGTTGGCCGACGGCGCTCCCGACCCGTTCCGCGTCGGCCTCGCGACTCTCGAACTGCTGGCCGCCGCCGCCACGGTGCGTCCGATGCTGTGCCTCATCGACGACGCACACTGGATGGACGCCGCCTCGGCGAATGCCTTCACATTCCTGGCGAGACGCATCGCGGCGGAGCCGATCGCGATGCTGTTCGCGGCTCGCGACCAGGACCTGGCGGGTGGATTGGCCGCGCTACCGGAGTTACCGGTCGACGGCCTGAGCGACGCTCATGCGCGCGAACTACTGGCAGCGGAGAGAACCGTAACGCTCGACGAGCGGGTACGAGATCGCCTGCTCGCGGAGGCGCGCGGAAACCCGCTGGCCCTGATCGAGTTGCCGAAAGCGGGCGGTTTCGCCCAGCCCGCGCCCTCGCCGGTCGCGAGCCGGATCGAGCGGAGTTTCCAGGCCAGGATGGCGGAATTACCCCGGCATGCACAACTGCTGCTGATCCTCGCGAGTGCCGATCCCACTGGTTCCCCGGATCTGCTGTGGGTCGCCGCACGGCGATTGGATATCGATGTGCCCGCCGCAACTGCCACCGTCGCGGCGTCGGGGCTGATGGTGTTCGATACGCGTGCGCGCTTCTGCCACCCGTTGGCGCGCTCGGCCGCATACCGGGCAGCCGAACCGTACCAGCGTTGTGCGGCACATCAGGCGCTCGCGGAGGCCACCGATCCGGATACCGCACCGGACCGGCGGGCCTGGCACCGTGCCCAAGCCACCACCGCACCGGACGAACGGACCGCTGCGCAACTGGAGTCGTCGGCATCGCGGGCGCAGGCACGGGGCGGTGTGGCGGCCGCCGCCGCGTTCCTCGAACGAGCGGCGGCACTGTCACTCGATCCCGGCAAGCAGACCGAACGCACACTCGCGGCCGCGCGGGCGATGCTCGAAGCGGGCGGGGCCGGCGCAGCAGCGGACCTGCTGGCCAGCATCGATACCGAGAGGCTGGACGATCTCCAGCACGCGGCCGTCGACCTGCTGCGTGGCCGGATCGCGTTCGTCCGAGGCGCGGGAGGGTCCGTCGAGGGCCCGGAACTCATCCTGCGAGCAGGGCAGCGGCTCGCGGCCATCGATCCGCAACGGTCACGAGAGTGCTTCGTCGCGGCACTGGAGATGGGGCTCGTCGTGGGGCGGGCCGCAGGAGTAATGGATCGGGTGCTCGACGCGGCGCGCTCGGCACCGCCGACAGCACGACCGCCGGATCTCCTGGACGCACTGGTGCTGTTGAACACCGAGGGCCATCACGCCGGAGTGCCGGCCCTGCGCCGGGTTCTCACCGGCGACGATGCCGGCTGGATCCAGGCGCCGGCGTTGGCCACGGTACTCGCGGGTGAACTGTGGGATATCGAGTTGCACGCTACGGTCACCGATTGGCTGGGGCGATCCGGGCGGGACACGGGTTCGCCGATGACGATCCGGCTGGGCCTGTCGCAATCTGCTGTGTCCGCGGTGCTCGCTGGCGACTTCGGGCGGGCGATGGCCGCGATCGCCGAGGAGGAAGCGATCGCCGACGCCCTCGGCGATCTCCCGCAGTTGTATCCGAGAGTGCATCTGGCGGCCATGCGCGGCCGTCGCGGCGAAGTGCACGATCTGTTCACCGAGGTGATGAGCCGGGACACCGGCCAGCTGACCGCTAACGCCCATTTCGCAAAGGCCGTCCTGTACAACGGCTCGGCCGACTACGCCACCGCACTGGACGCAGCCCGGAGCGCCGTGGCGGGCGGCGACCTCTTCCTCACCGGAATCGCGCTGCCCGAGCTGGTGGAGGCGGCGGTCCGGTGTGGTGCGGATGCCGTCGCGCGGTCGGCGCTGGAAGCCCTGCTCGAACGCACACAGCCGGCGGGCACCGGCTTCGCCCTCGGCGTCGCGGCAGGGGCGCGGGCCCTGGTCAGCGAGGGGGAAGACGACCACCGGGAGGCACTCGAGCATCTGACGGGTAGCCCACTGGCAACGCACCTCGCGCGGGCACACCTGCGGTACGGCGAGTGGCTACGACGGGCGAACCGCCGACGCGAGGCACGCGAACACCTGCGTACCGCGCACGAACAGTTGTCGGAGATAGGGCTGGAGGCGTTCGCCGAGCGGGCCGCGGGCGAGCTGCGCGCGACCGGAGAAGTGGTCCGTCGCCGCTCTGCGCACACCTACGACCGCCTGACCATGCAGGAGATGCATATTGCCCGCGAGGTGGCGGCGGGTGCGACGTCGAAGGAGGTGGCCACCCGCCTGTACCTCAGCAAGCGCACGGTGGATGCTCACCTGCGAAACATCTTCCGCAAACTCGGCATCACCTCGCGCAGACAGCTGCGAAACATCCCGGATCTGGGATGACGCGCTATGCCGCCGGCAAGGGCGACACGCTACCCGAGTATCGGTTGGGTATCGTCGCGGGGCGGGGTGAGTTCGTCGACGACCACCAGGTTCCCGCCGGACTGTTTGGCCCGGTACATGGCGGCGTCGGCGGAATGCAGCAACCGGTCCGGAGTGGGGCGCGGGCACTGGGGGCATACCAGCGCATCGAAGACGGCGACGCCCACGCTCGCGGTGACCTCCACCGCGGTCGCCGGTGGTGCGGCGACCACGAGGCGCAGGCGTTCGGCTTCGGCGCGGGCGTCTGCGGCGGGGATGGGCGCGGCGACCACGAATTCCTCCCCGCCCGTGCGCGCTACCACCGCCTCCTCCCCCGCAGCGTCGCGGAGTCGCCGGGCGGTTCGTACCAGGACGGTATCGCCGACGCGGTGGCCCCAGGTGTCGTTGACGGTCTTGAATCGGTCGAGGTCGAAGTTCATCACGCAGATCGCGGGGTAGCGCTCCACCATCCTCGGGAGCCTGATCTCCAGGCCCCGGCGGTTGAGCAGTTCGGTGAGCGGGTCCGACAGCGATTCGTTGCGCAACAGCCAGTAGAGGATCTGCAATGCGGGTACCGCGCTGACCACCGATACGAACAGCAGCAGCGCGATCGCGACGGCCAGGTGCACATTCCCGCCTCCGGTGACTATGCGCGCCGAGAACACGATCACCGCGACGAAAGACCACACCGAGTGCGCGGCCAGAACACGCGCGCTGTGAAAACAGCCCAGGTAGCTACCGCTGACAACGAGCAACACCGTGCCCATCGCCCCGAACGACCGGTCCGGGACCTGGAGGAACTCCACGATGAACAGCACGTCGGCGCAGGCCATCAGCACCAGAGACTCGTTTTTACTCGGCCAGGGCAGTAGCCACCAGCGCAGCGCCCACAAGGTACCGGCCAGCACTCCGACTGTCGAATAGATACCCGGGCTGCCGGGCGGTCCCACCGGCGTACCGGCGATCACTGCGCCCATCACTGCGATCATCGCGCCCGCGACGCCGATCAGGATCTTCAGCGGCCGGAGCGCCGATCGAGCTGCCAGGGTGCGCACCAGCCAGCTGTAGTCGACCGGGTCGTTCCACCAGGCTCGCAACGTTTTGGCGTTGTTCATCGACTCACCTTTGGTCCCGGCTGCGTTGCCCACCACCGCTCGTACCGAATGCAAGTACCGGGAAATCTCACCGGCTCGTGCGGAGCAGTCTAGACCGAACGCATTCATAACCGACGGGCGAGTATGTGTCGCACCCCACTACCCGGCCTTCGAGTTGATCGACACGGTCACCACGACTGCGTTCGAACGCAAGGTCGGAAAGTGACCGCTGCGATACCGAAAAGCGGCCCGGAAGGAGGCTGCCGAAC
The DNA here is from genome assembly GCF_001613245.1 of Nocardia speluncae NBRC 108251. Taxonomy (GTDB): domain Bacteria; phylum Actinomycetota; class Actinomycetes; order Mycobacteriales; family Mycobacteriaceae; genus Nocardia; species Nocardia speluncae. The sequence goes on from NZ_BDBZ01000006.1 coordinate 175,635, forward strand.
TCAGCGACCAGCGCCCCGATCTGATCCGTGGTCCGTGACTCAGAACCATTGAGACACAAATAGCGTAGGGCTATAATTACTGCGTCAATGGTCCGGTCGCGCGCACTCGGAACGCCCGCCGGAGAGAGAAACCACACTCCCCGATCAGAGCCGATAGGCGGAGTTCCCCTTCACATCTACCGCTCTTCCGAGCAGCAGGCGAGCTACGGACTCACCGAGCCTGCCTGTCAGCAACCATTTTCCGCGGCATCTCGCCCGACCTCATATCCAGCACGAGACTTCACCGGAATCGGTCATATGTCGAGGCGGGCCCACCGTGCGCAAAATCTGTACATTTCGGGATATCCATGGAGGATCAATGAAATACGTAGTTTCCTGGACCTATCGTTGGAGCGGCACCGCAACGGAGAACGAGGACAGTATCCGCCGCGCGCTGAAGGTATTCGAGAACTGGAAACCGGTCGACGGCGTGACCTACCACCAGATGGTCGGCCGGCTCGACGGTAGCGGCGGGTTCGCGGTGGTCGAAACCGACAATCCGCTGGATCTCGCCGACGCTCCCAAGAAGTTCGGCTTCTTCGCCGACTACGAAGTCCACCCCGTCGTCGAACTCGCCGAAGCCGTGCAAGCGATAGAGGAGGGTGTCGGCTTCCGGGAATCGATCGGCTGAGAGCACCTTTCGGCGAGCCGAGGTATCAGCACATGACATCGCGCTTCCCCCGGCCACGACAGGGGTCACCGCACAACGCCCTGTTCCGCGTTTCGGCACGGTGGGCCGTTACCAAACCCGGATCCTGGGTGGCCCGCAAGTTCGCGCCGATGGACCGGCGGATACTGGAACGCACCAATGCCGAGCACGCCCCGTTGGGTGCGCTTCGTGCGCCGATAATCCTGCTGACCACCAAGGGCCGCAGCTCGGGACAGCCACGCACCCAGCCGCTGCTGTATCTGCACGACGGCGACACTTTGTATGTCATAGGCAGCAACTACGGCGGTGACCGCAATCCGGCTTGGGCAATGAACCTGATCGCCGAGCCGAACGCAACCGTGACCATCGCCGGGCAGCGGATACCGGTGTGGGCAAGTCGAGTCGACGGGGCGGAAGAGGAATCGATCTTTCGGCGATTCGTCGAACTCTGGGGCGCATACGCCACATACCGCGACCGGACCAGCCGTGACCTGCCGATTTTCGCGCTGACCCGCACCTGATCCGGCGCCAGCGACACCGAGCTGGTCACGGCTAAGGGTGCCGGCGTTCGGATCGACCAGATCGCTGGTCGGCCCACCGACCGATTGTGCAGGCGGGTGAGGCAAGGCGCGGGCGAACTCCGCGGAAATGAGCTGCGCACCCTGCGGATCCTTGCAGTGAAAAACAATCCGGCCCATCTGGGGCTCTGTGGTTCGCGCCGCGTAGTCGATCGCAGGAGACAAGGTCCGGCGAAGCCGCCGTCAGCCGGTATACGCGGGGCGTTCCTCCTGGATGACACGCTGCGGGCCGGCCACACTGCCGTCGCGCGGCCGCGGATCACGTAGCGCCGGCAGGATCGCAGCAACCGCCAGAACGGCCAGGACCACACCGAGGACAATCGGGGCGCGCAAGCCGTATTCCGCGAGGAGACGAGAGCCGAGTGCCGAGCCGAGGACAACGCCGAAGGTGATGAACGAGGCGTGCACCGTGTTCACGAGGACGCCGGTGCCGCCGGCACGCTGGACGCGGACGGCCATTGCCGGGTTCATCGTCACGCCGACGAGACCGATACCGAGCATGAACAGGATCGCGAGCGGCCGAGAGCCGGTACCGAGTGCGAAACCGAGGAGGAACACGATGTTCAAGAGCGTGCCCACGAGAAGTGTGGGCACGGTACGGCGATCGGCGAGGCGGCCTACGACGAAATTGCCGAGGAGAGTTGCGGCGCCGTAGGCGAGCAGGAGCAGCGGGACCGAGCTTTCGGTGAAACCGCTGACCCGAGTAAGGATGGGGGCCAGGAAACTGAAGACGGAGAAGGTTGCGCCGATGATCAGGGTGCTGGAGACGAGCGCCAGGAGCAGGCGTGGGCTGCGGATCGCCCGCAGTTGCTCGGTGAAGGTTTCGGTTTCGGCGCTGGATTCGTCCGGGTCGCGTGGGTTGCGGACCAGGACCGAGGTGAGTGCGGCCGCCACCGCGGTGAGGACGGCGACTGCCCAGAAAGCGGCCTGCCAGCCGAGCCGGCCGCCGATGAAGGTTGCCAGGGGTAGACCCAGTAGCGTGCCCAGCATCAGGCCGCTCATCGCGACGCTGACTGCGCGACCGCGGACGCTCGCGTCGACGATTCGCATACACAGCGAGACGGTGAGGCCGAAGAAGGCTTGCGCGGCAATACCGGTCACGATCCGGGCTACCACCATCACCGCATACGAAGAAGCCAGCGCGGCGAGCAGGTTACCGGCGAAGAAGATCGCGAAAACCACCATGATCGCGGTCTTCGGCGGTAGGCGCAGGAGAGCCAAGATGAGCAGCGGTCCGCCGAAGGCCATGGCGACAGCGAAAATCGTGACCAGGTAGCCGATCTGCGCGATATCGGTATCAAGGCTCTCGGCCAGCTGCGGCATGAGGCCGGCGACGGCGAATTCGCTCGTGACCATGGCGAATACGCCTGCGGCGAGCACATACACAGCGGCGGGTATCGCGGGTGCTTGACTACCGGGCGGGGAGGATGTCAACGAAACTCTCCTGACTGGTTTTGAAATGAACGTTCTAAAACTGAGGCAGCCCGCAACAGGCCCATTCGGCCGGGCCCCACCACCGGTTACCGAGCACGCGACAACAGGGAGTCAGCGATCGCGGCAATCAACCGAAAACGGCCCCGAGACGCTCGGCATGCCCGGACGCCCCGACGAACACCGAACACTCGGGTCTATACCCGGTGGAGCCCGCGCCGCGACCACCACCTCCCCAACGGGGGCGCCACTACCACTACTACGACAGCACCTGGCCAACCGAACATTCTGTAACGAATTGCACAAAACAAACAGACGCAGCCCGCCCCGTTCACCCATATCGAATCAGCCGCTGCGGCCGAAGCGCCCGCAGCGTCGCTGCGATCATCTCGTCCGACCATGCCACCGCAACCCGGCCCTGTGAAGCCACCCGCAATCCAGCGACCGCCGAGTGCACGAAGGCCGCAAGCCCCTCGGCGGAAAGACTCGTCGTCACCTCTCCCGCCGCCTGCCCGGCCCGCAGCACGGCCGCAAGCAATTCCAGGCGCGCCGCCGTATCGCGGCCGATGCGCTCGACGCAGGCATCGTAGGCGGGATCGTCGGCGAGTTCGGTCACCGTGTTCACCGCCAGGCAGCCCCGCGGCGCCCCCGAACCAGCACGCTCGGACTCCTCGGTCGCCACCCCCCGGAGTAGCTTCTCGATCCGGTCGAGCGTTCCCTGTGCGGTGTCACCGATAACCTCTTCGGCACGCGCCAGCGTGCGGTCCAGATAGGCGTCGAGACACTGCGCGAACAGTTCATCTTTGCTACCGAAGGCGTTGTACAGGCTACTGCGCCCGAGACCTGTTGCGCGACAGAGGTCTTCCGCACTGGAGGCATGTAGCCCGGATTGCCGGAACTGCCGCGTGGCGGCCTCGATGACCTGTTCGCGGTCGAAGCTCCGTGGTCTTGCCATAAACCGCACAGTAACCTATTTTGTAACGAAATGTCCATAACCGGCGGTCCCGGATCTCCTTCGAAACACGCTCCATTGCCCTGGCCGCAGGCTTTCGCGATGATGAACAGATGAGCACGGTCAGGCTCTCGACCGAACTGCCCCTCCCCGCGCGTGACGCCTGCCTGCTGGCGCAACGTCCGGAACTGTTCGAATACGTTGTCGCCCCCCCCTGCTCCGCACCCCGGGCCTGGACTTTCCGAACCCGCTCACACCGGGCGTCTCGGGCTCGGCGCGGCTGTGGTGGTTCGGCATCGTACCGAGCTGGACGCATCGGCTGACGCTGCTACACCTCGGCCCCACCGAGATCTACACCAACGAGAACGGCGGGCCGGTACGCGTCTGGAACCATCGCCTCACCTTCACCCCGATCGACGAGACCCGGTGCCGCTATACCGACGAGATCGAACTCGAAGACGGCTGGCGCGGCCTCGGCGTCCGGATGTTCGCCGAGCTGATGTTCCGCCACCGGCAGCGCCGCTGGCGCGAACTGGCCGGCGTCCTCGCGGCCATCGGCTGGGGGCGCGGCGAACATTTATGACGCAGCCACCGGATGACAAGACCCCATCGGCCTTGCACCGGCAACAAGGGAAGTCTCGGAGGTCGCGGGGCCGAACCCCTGCGGTCTCGCAGCGGGAGCCTGATCCGCAAGCACAGGGCGCGGCGATCAGCCGACGTCGCGGCGCAACCAAGTGATCTCGGCACCCTCGCTGCCCGTGCGATAGACCTCCAGATCCTCGTCCCAGGCGGTCCCGAGCGCGCGATCGATCTCGACGGAGAGGTCATAGACCGAATGGCGGCCGAGTTCGCGGGCGGCCTGCAGCATGACCCGCAACCGCATCTCGCTCACCATCACATCGCCGTTGGCGCTTGTCGCGCCGTGCCACAGACCCAGGTTCGGGACGAAGCTGTAGCGTTCGCCGTCGACTCCCTCGCTGGGATCCTCGGTGACCTCGAAACGCAGCACCGGCCACGAGCGCAGGGATTGCGCGATCCGGGCGGCGGTACCGGCCGGTCCGATCCAGTCGGTGGTGGCACGGAGCTGACCCGGTGCCGCCGGCTGCGCGGTCCAGCGCAGGCCCGCGGGGCTACCGAGCGCGGCCGCGAGCGCCCATTCGATATGTGGGCACAGCGCGGTGGGCGACGAGTGGATGTAGACCACACCCGCCGTTACCTCCGCGTATCGGGTCGATGCGCGCACCACGTACACCTCCGGTTTCGACGATGCTCGTCTTCCCCAACGGTCCGTCGAAAAGGCGTTGCCCGAGTGTACTCGAGTGCCCGGTGTTACATGTGTTACTGCGCAGCTGTGTTGCGAGCGACTGTGGCCTCATCGATCACCGAATCACTGAACGGAGGCCATACTTCACGCGACCACTCCCCGAAATTCTCGTCGCTCAAGGCCACACAGGCGAGGTCGAGCTGCGGATCGACCCAGATGAACGTGCCCGACTGCCCGAAATGACCGTATGTCCGTGGCGAGTTCGCGGTACCGGTCCAATGCGGCGATTTAGCGTCGCGGATTTCGAAACCCAGCCCCCAGTCGTTGGGGCGCTGCGAACCGAATCCGGGCAGCACCCCGTTGCTGCCGGGAAACTGGACGGTGGTTGCGTCGGTATGGGTTTGCGCCGAAATCAACCGCGGTTCGAGAAGTTCGGCGGCGAAGCGCAGCAGATCGGCGAGTGTGGAATGCGCGCCGTGCCCGGCCGAACCCGTCAGCTCGGAAGCTTGCATCCCCAGCGGCTCGAGGACGGCCTCGCGCAGATACTGCGGAAACGGGATACCGGTGTGCTCGGCAACGAAATCGGCCAGCAGTTCGAAACCGGCGCTCGAATAGATCCGCCTGGCGCCGGGCGGGGCGAGGATATCGGTGGTGTCGAACGCGACACCGGAGGTGTGCGCCAGCAGATGGCGGACGGTCGAACCGGGCGGGCCCGCGGGCTGGTCGAGTTCGATGGCGCCCTCTTCCACGGCGATCAGCGCCGCATACGCCGCCAGCGGTTTGGTCACCGAGGCGAGGCGGAAGACACGGTCGCCGTCACCGGCGGACCACTGTCCGTTCCGGGTGACCACGCCCGCCGCGGCATGCCGGACCGGCCATTGCTTGATCTGCTCGAGTGCGCGCACATCCCCGAGGTTACGAGACAGTGCCGCCGGCGTGGAATTCACCCGAGCCCTCATCGGGACGGGCACCCTGGCCTGCGCACCACGCGTGCTGTTCCGATAGTGGGCAGGCCCGGGGCGCACAGAACTCCGCAGCCCGACCCGCCGGTCGAGCGCCGTGTCGATGCCGGCCGAGCCGACGACCGGGCGCCGCTGCGCGCTCACACACCGGGCACAGGCCCGCCCAACCGGAACGGGGCTGCCGGGCTGGTACTCGACCGGCCCGGCAGCCCCGGAAAACGCAATATCCGCGAAGGATCCGGCCGGTCACCCCGGCACGGGATCAGCGGTCGGCGGCGGTGTACTTGATGATGCCGCGAATGTTCTTGCCGTCCAGCATGTCCTTGTAGCCCTGGTTGATGTCCTCCAGTGCGTAGCTGCGAGTGACCATATCGTCCAGGTTCAGCTGACCCGACTTGTACAGCGAGAGCAGCTTCGGAACGTCCTGGCGGGCGTTGCCGCCGCCGAAGATGCAGCCCTTGACCGTTTTCTGCAGCATGCAGAGCAGGAAGTTGTTCATCTTCACGTCGAAGGCGTCCATGCGGCCCATGGAGGTGACCACCAGGGTGCCGGCCTTCGCGGTGAGGATCAGGCCCTCTTCGATGTAGGAGCCTTCCATCTCACCCATGGTGAGGATGACCTTGTCCGCCATCCGGCCCTCGGTGACCTCCATCAGCGGGGCGATGGCCTCGGTCATGCTCGCGTAGGCGTGGGTTGCGCCGAACTTGATGGCCTGCTCCCGTTTCCACGGGTTCGGGTCGATGGCGACGACCTTGCGCGCCCCGGAGAGCACCGCGCCCTGCAACGCGCTCATCCCGACACCGCCGACACCGACGATGGCCGCGGTCTCCCCCGGCATGACGTTGGCGACGTGGGTGGAGGATCCGAAACCGGTGGGCACACCGCAGCCGACGAGGCAAGCCACCTCGAACGGGATCTCGGGGTCGATCTTGACCACCGAGGTGTGATGCACCGTCATGTACGGGGAGAACGTCCCGAGCAGGCACATCGGGATGACGTCCTTGCCTCGAGCCTGGATGCGATAGCTACCGTCGCTGACCGACTGCCCGGAGAGCAGGCCCATCCCCAGGTCGCACAGGGCCATATTCCCGGATACGCAGGCCGGACAGCGGCCACAGGCCGGGATGAACGACAGCACCACGTGGTCGCCGACGGCGAGATCGGGTGGCGTGTTGGGGCCCAGTTTGGTGATGACGCCCGCGCCCTCGTGGCCGCCCATTGCCGGGAACGACGGCATCGGGGTGGCACCGGTGACCATATGGTGGTCCGAATGGCACATACCGGCGGTTTCCATCCGGATCTGCACCTCGCCGCCGCGGGGGTCGCCGAGTTCGATTTCCTCGACGGACCACGGCTCGTCGATCCCCCAGAGGATCGCGCCCTTCGTCTTCATTCGTGTCCGACCTCTCGCATGCGCAGGCTTTCATGTGACAGCCTCCACACTACGATACGAACTGGAACACGTTCTAGTGGGTTGGCAAAGAATTTCCGCGGATAACTGGTCGACCGACCAGAATTCCCCGCCAACGCTCCATATGCGGCGGAGAATACACCCGAATCGTCCGCTTCCACCGTCGATACCGCAAGTGCCGATACCTGCACACCACCACGGCCCGAAACAAGACGGCGGCTCCCGGATACCACCGGGAGCCGCCGTCCTCGCCGAAGAGTGAAACTTGTTCCTACTCCATGAGGCCGCGCGCCCGCGCGAACAGCTCCAGGGTGTTCGCGTGCAGGAAGTCACCGACCTTCTTGGGCGCCTTACCAGCGAAAGCACGCGCGTAGGTGCCTTCCAGCACGATGCCGAGCTTGAAGCATGCGAGCACCGTGTACCAGGTGGCAGCGCTCAGGTCGCGATCGGAGAATGTGCCGTAGTGCGCGATCATCTCCGCGCTCGACGGCAGACCGCCGGCCTCCCCCAGTTTGCCGATGAGCACGGCACCGGAGGTGCCGGGTTCCGGCCGGGTGGCGATCTGCCAGCCGAGATCCAGCAGCGGATCGCCGATGGTCGACATCTCCCAGTCCACCAGTGCCGCCACCTCGGGACGTTCATAGGAGAACATGATGTTGGCGAGATGACAGTCGCCGTGCAGGATGCCGGGCGTCCAGGTGGTGGGACGGTTGCGCTCCAGCCAGTCGGCCACCTCGTTCAGGCCCGGGATCTGCGGGCCCGGGTAGCCCTCGTTGGCCGAGTACGAGTCGAGTTCGTACATCCACCGGCCGACCTGCCGTTCCAGGAAACCCTCCGGTTTGCCGTAGTCGGACAGCCCGAGGGCCTGGTAGTCGAGCGCGCCCAGGCGGGCGATCGCCTCCACAGCGGACAACCCCATGGCGCGCCGGGCGGCCGGGTCACCGGCGAATTCCGCCGGTAGTTCGGTCTGCGGGTTGTATCCCTCGATCGGTTCCATCAGGTAGAACACCGCGCCCAGGACCGATTCGTCCGGCTCGGCCGCGATCACCCGGGGCGCCCGCACATCGGTACCGGACAGCGCGCCCAGCAGCCGCGCCTCCCGCCGGATGACCTCGTTGCTCTTGGGCCGCAGATGGGCGGGCCCGCGCCGCAGTACATAGTCACGACCGCCGCGAGTGAACCGCAGCATGATGTTCTGGGTGCCCCCACCGAGGGCCTTCACCTCCCGGAACTCTCCACCGGCGAGCCCGCGCTCATCCATCCAATTCCCGACCACGGTGAAGTCGACGTGTTCGCGATCCACGCCCACCGGCTGCGCAACAGACATGCCTGACATTGTGCCCCACCACACCCACACAACTGCGGGCAACCGACAACAGTTCGGTACGCCCGCCCGGCGTAGATTCGGACCACCATGTCCGATTCCCTCACCGTCCAGCACCGGGTGCTCGAACGCGCCGTCGACACCGAGGCGGCATTCCTCCGGCTCTACGGCACCTCGGCCACCGCGTTCTGGCTGGACAGCGAACATGTGGAACCGGGGCTGGACCGGTTCTCGTTCCTCGGCGACGCCTCCGGACCACTGGCCGAAGTGGTGCGGTACCGGGTCGGCAGCGGGTTCGTCACCGTCACCGGATCCGGGGGCCGGGTCCGCCGCGAACCGGGCACCGTTCTGGACTACCTGGCCGCCGCGCTGCGTACCCGGTTCCTGCCGCTGCCCGCGCGGCTGCCGTTCGATTTCGCCGGGGGCTACGTCGGCTACCTGGGTTACGAGGTCAAGGCCGATTGCGGCGGCGCGGCCGTGCACAACGCCACCACCCACGATGCCCAGTGGATCTTCACCGATCGGCTGGTGGTGGTCGATCATCTCGCCGCCCGGACCCATCTGGTGGCACTCTCGGGCCCCACGGAAACGGCGCGGCAGGACTGCGATGCCTGGCTGGACGACACGGCCGTGGTACTGGCGCAATTGCCCACGTGGCGGAATCCCGCACCCCTCGACACCGGCAACGACCTCACCGCCGTGGATGAGCACCCGGTCCCGTCCGCGGCCGGCGCTCACGACGACCGCGCCACGGCCGATGCCCGTGGAGACCACTCGCCGGTCGATACGCACGGACGATCCGGGGCCCGCACAAGATCCGACCGCCCCCGGACCGAGGACCACCTCGTCCGCGGCCGCGACCAGTACCTGGGAGATATAGCGGCCTGCCAGATCGCGCTGCGGGCCGGCGAATCCTACGAAATCACCCTCACCGACCAGCTCACCCTGCCCGCCACGGCCGATGGCCTCGACACCTATCGGGTACTGCGCCGCGCCAATCCGGCACCGTATTCCGCCTACCTGCGCTTCGACGATCTCGAAATCGCCTGCTCCTCCCCCGAACGCTTCCTGAAAGTCGACCGCACCCGCACGGTGGAGACGAAACCCATCAAGGGCACCGCTCGCCGCGACCCCGATCCGGCGGTGGACGAACGGCTGCGCCGCGCCCTCACCGAGGATCCGAAAACCCGCGCGGAAAACGTGATGATCGTCGACCTGCTGCGCAACGATCTGGGCCGAGTCTGCGAGATCGGCAGTGTCCGGGTGCACGATCTGCTGGCCACCGAAACCTATTCGACTCTGCACCAATTGGTTTCGACGGTGCGAGGGACACTGCGTGCCGATACCGATGCCATCGACTGCCTGCGCGCGTGTTTCCCCGGAGGGTCGATGACCGGCGCCCCGAAGATCCGCACCATGGAGATCATCGATGGACTGGAAACCCGTGCGCGCGGCGTCTATTCGGGCACCATCGGGTTCCTGGGCCTGGGCGGTACCGCCGATCTGAATATCGTGATCCGCACCGCGGTCCGCCACGGCGGCCGCTGGCAGATCGGCGCAGGCGGGGCGATCGTGCTGGATTCGGTGGCCGCCGACGAATACGACGAAATGCTGCTCAAGGCCCGGGCAGTGTACCGGGCCGTATCCGCGGTCGAAGCCGGACGGAAGAACACCCGCCCTGATCGCGCGAACAGCGCAACAATGGAGCGATGGCACAGCTCTGGGTGAAAACACATGGTGGGGACTGGCTTCGGGCCGACCAGATCATCGAAATCGGTACCGAACCGGTGCGCGCGCCGAACGACGGTCCGGGCGCGACAGAAGTCATCGCACGGCTCGCGGTGGCCACCGGCAGCGGGAACCGGGATCACGACCGAGGTGACGGCACCGTCGGGCCGAGCGCTCGGGTGCTGGGCCGCTACCCGGACGAGAATTCCGCGCAGCGGGTCGCGGACCGACTGGTCCTGACCCTGCTCAGCGCCGAACGCAACGCTCAGATCACCTTCGAAGACGACGATGTGCTGGTCCGGCCGGTACACGACCGCACCACCTCCGACACCCCCTACAACGGCCGGGCCCTCGACCACCGCTGACGTAACGGCCGCCCATCAGGTTTTCCGCCGCGGCCGCTTCCGGGGCGGCGGGTCGGGCTCGGGGTCCGGACGTGCACCGAGGCCGGCTATCCGGCCGATACGACCGACCCCGGGCAACCGGGACAGTGCGCCGAACAGATCCTCGCCGAGCGCGATCAACGCTTCCAGCCGGGGCAACAACCGGTCGTAGGCCGCGAAGGCGGGGTCGGCGAGGGCCAGCGTGCGATCGAGCCGGTCGACCGTGGCATTGAGGCGGTCTATGGCGCTGGACAGGTTGTCCAGCAGATCGGGTAGTTGCGCGGCCAGTTGCGCCGAGGCCGGGGGTAACCGCACCGCCGTATCGAATGCCTGACCGGCGGTGAGCTGCGCGGCCTCCAGGGCCTGCCCGGCCGCGGACTGCGCCGCATCGACCGCCGACTGCGCGGCGGCCAGCACATCGGCGGGCGAGGGCACCCGGCGCGCTCCCGGCCGGTTCGCCGCCTTCCCACTCCCCGGCTGTCCCGGATCGGCCATGCGACAACTCTGCCGCATCCATCCCGGGCAAGGCCATGACCTGCGCGCCTGCGGGCGTGTCGGCACCGCATGGCATAGTTCGACGGCGATGGAACTGAGCAAGGGCGCCAATACGCCGATACCGACATCTCTTCTGGCCGTGGTGATTTCCTGGCGGTCCGAACATGTGGTCGATGCGCATGCCCTGCTGCTGGACAGTGCCGGGGCTGTCCGCAACGACAAGGACCTGGTCTTCTACAACGCGCCCCGGCATATGTCCCAGGCGGTCACCCTCGACCAGGATCCCGCACCCGGGACCGCCCGGCTCAGTGTGTCACTTCCGCGTACCGAGCCCGATGTGGACCGCATCGTGGTGTCGGGGTCGCTGGAGAACACCGAATTCACCCGGATCGAGGACCTGCGCGTCACGGTGTACGCGGTGGACGGGCCGATCGCCGAATTCGCCGTCACCGATTCGGAAGCGGTGACAGCCATGATGTTCGGGGAGTTCTACCGCCGGGATGGAGGGTGGCGATTCCGCGCGGTCGGCCAGGGCTGGGCCGCCGGCATGGCGGGGCTGGTGACCGAATTCGGTATCCAGGTCGACGATCCACCCGCTCCGGATTCGAGGAACGCGCCGGGCATCGAGCCCACGAACTCCCCGGCCGGAGACATGAGCACTGCCGTACTCACCGGAATGCGCGCATCCCACGGCGATACACCGCGCCGCCACAGCGACCGCGCAACGCCGGGCCGGCACGGCGCGGCCGCGGAGACCGTGCGCGCAGAGGCGAGCATCGGGCGAACAGTGTCCGGCGAACAGGCGAACCGACCGGCCGCGGACCGGGGCCACCCGGTGCCCACCGGAGCCCGCTCCGCCCGCAACGACGCTCCATCACCGCACAGCGACCGCCCGCCGCTGCCCGGTGCGCGGAACCCGGCAGCGGCCTATCCGGCAGCCCACCCCATGGAGTCCGGGTACGAATCCCCGCGCCGCACCGCACCGGACACCGTCCGGCGGGACCGATCGGACCATGCGGCCCGGACTGCTGGATCGGAGGAGCAGGAAAGCATCCCGACCGATTCCCGCCGGGGCACCGAGGCACACCCGGGTAACGCGCATTACCGGCTCGACGAGCGGATGGAATCCGGTACCGCCGCTGCCCCGCCGTGGGACCGGTTCGATTCCGCGCATACCGCCCGCAGATCACCGGGCACTGTCACCCTGCGGCGGCTCACCGTGCCGGAACCCATACCCGTCGAGCCGCCGCCCGGGTCGGGTCGCGCCGACTGGTACCGCGACCCCACGGAGCCCACCGTGCTGCGCTGGTGGGACGGCGAGCAGTGGACCGCCGACACCCGGCCGACAGCCCGCCCCCACCCGCAGGACTGTGCGCGCTGCGGCACGCGGCGCCGCCGCCGGGTCTTCGGCGGGCACCATCGGTGTACCGCGTGTGCGGCCGAGATCGAGGAATTCCTGACCCACTGGCATACCCGTGCTACGCGGGTACTCGCCGCCTCGGGTCCACGCGGTGCGGAATGGGATGCGGTGTGGGCATCGCTGCGCTATCAGCGGATCGACGAAACCACCGCCCGGGCCGCACTGGAACCGGCGGCCTTGCAGTATGTGGAACGGCGGGTCGCCTTCGCCTTCGCCGACGGTCAGATCTCGGCCGACGAGTACGACGATTTCGAGCACGCCGTCACCGAGCTGTCGCTGGCGGGCCGGCTGATCGATGATCTGCGTGCCCGGATGGGTCGCGGCCGAACACTGTCGCGGCTACGCGAAGGTGATCTGCCCACCCTGCGCACCCCGGATCTGCATCTGGACGCCGAGGAACTGGTCTATCTGGATATCGGCGCGACCCATATCCGGGAGCTGGCCCGCGGCCCGAAACACACCGACGGCCGGCTGATCGTGAGCACCAAGAAACTGCGGTTCGTCGGCCCCGGCACCGGTGTGGAGATCCCTTGGTCGCGGATCGTATCGGTGGCGGCCGAACTCGATACAGTCGTCGTCGCGGCCACCTCGGCCCGGGGCGGGGCGAGTTTCGCGGTGGCCGATCCGGCCTATCTCGCCGCCGCACTGGAAGGCGCGCTGCGAATCGCCAAACGGCTTGTCCTGGCGCCGGGACAGCGTGATTCGCGCAGTATCCCGCAAGAGGTCAAGGCCGAGGTATGGCAACGCGACGGCGGAAAATGCGTGGAATGCGGGGAAAGCCACTACCTCGAATTCGACCACATCATCCCGCTCAGTCGCGGCGGCGCCACCAGCGCCTCGAATCTCCAGATCCTGTGCCGCGGCTGCAATCGCGAGAAGGGTGCGAATATCTGAACGCCCCGCCGGGACCCGGTGCGGATCGCGCAGGCTCTCAGCTCTGACCGGTCAGCACCCTGGCGCGGTCGGTGCGCCGGCGTACATAGGTTGCGAACCAGCGGCCGAACGGGCTGTCGTCGCCGGGCAGGGGCCGGACCCGAGTGTTGTGGAAGGCCGCGACCTTCCATTCGCCGTCGGCGCGGTGCAGCACCCAGGTGTTACGTGACCTCCGGTTCCGTGGAATACCGCTCTGCCAGGCGAACACCACCGATCCGGTCATATGCGCAACAGCCACGTCGTCGGTGAGGAAGCGGATCGATTCGATCTCGCCCTCGAGGCGGGTGCCGTACAGCGGCCCTTCGAACAGTCCGGCGTGTAGCGCGCGATTCGCCTCGCGCCCACGCACGTGGGTGCCGTCGAAGGCCACGTAGTCGCTGTCTGCGGTGAATTCCGCAGCATAGGCCGTCGCATCGTTATCGGCCCACGCCAGAGCGGCCCGGCTCAGCACTTCCCGGATCTGCTGTTCGGCCTCGGCCACAGTACGCAAATCTTGCTCGGTCATCGTCCACATCCCCTTCGCCGGATCCGATACTCCGATGCTGCGCCGCGGGCCCGCGATGCGGTATCGGGGAATACCCGGAACCGACCAGGAAATTCGCCCGGAGCAACCTGCTCCAGGGGTGTGGTATGCGCGTACCGAACCACTCCTCCGGCCCGCGACGCCCACCGGTCCCGCGATAGTCTCGGGCAATGCTGCAACCCGGGGCGAGATTCGCCGGCTACCGGATCGTGCGCCGGATCGGCGCAGGCGGGATGGGCGTCGTCTATCTCGCCGAACACCCTCGGCTGCCCCGGCAGGATGTGCTGAAACTGCTACCGGCAGATCATCTGGCAGACGCCGGGTTTCGTGGCCGGTTCGATCGGGAAGCCGAACTCGCGGCCCGGTTGCGGCATCCGAATATCGTCACCGTTCACGATCGCGGTGTCACCGGCGGACAGCCCTGGATCGCTATGGAATACGTTCCGGGTACCGATGCCGCCGCGCTGGCCGGTTCACCGCAGCTCGGTCCGCGCCGGGCGGCGCATATCATCGACGATGCCGCTCGCGGGCTGGACCACGCCCACCGTAACGGGATGCTGCACCGGGATGTGAAACCGGCGAATATCCTGGTCACCGCGGATCCGGACCGCGAATTCGGCGAACGGGCCCTGCTCACCGATTTCGGGATCGCCCGCCTCGCCCGCGAAGGCACGGACCTGACCCGTACCGGCGATGTGATCGCGACGGTGTCCTATGCCGCGCCCGAACAGTTCACCGCCGGCCCGGTCGATCACCGTGCCGATGTGTACGCCCTGGGCTGCACGCTTTTCGTCCTGCTCACCGGCGAGAAACTGTTCCCCGTGAGCAGCACCGCCGCGGTCGTCAACGCCCACCTGAACGCTGCGCCGCCCGCGGCCTCCGACCGCGCTCCCGGACTGCCGCCGGCGATCGACGCGGTGCTGTACCGGGCGCTGTCGAAGAACCCCGCGGACCGCTACGACTCGTGCCGCGCCTTCAGCGAAGAGGCGTTGCGCGCACTCGAATCCGCATTCGGTGGCCCGCCGACACCCGCCCGCCCGGACTTACCGCACTCGCCCGGCCCGCCTACGCACACGAGCGCGCGCTCACGGCTTTCCGGCGGCCCACACCACGACTCGCCATCTCCCGGGTGGCCGACACCCACGCGGTCGGTCACGTCCAGCGACTCGGCCTCATCCGCAGCCTCGGTCGCAGGCACCGGGCAGCGGCGCGTGCGAAAGCGACCCATCGTGGTCGGCACCGGCGCCCTCCTACTCGCCGCAGCCTTGACGGCCACCGCGGTGTTCGGCACCGATAACGCGGGATCGGAGGGCACCGCGGATCCCACGGCGGCGCCCGCCAGCGACACCGGTACCCCCGTTTCCTCCGTACCCGGCACCGCCACGGGCACCACCCCCGCGGGAGACGGCTACACCGAGGCACGGGCCGAAGCCCGGGGCGATAACGGCGACGTCAGCTGGAATGTTCTGATACCGCAGGTGAACGGCGGGACAGCGGCTGTTGCGGATCGATTCAACAATTCGGTGCGCGCCGCCCTGCAAGATCAGATCGACAACGCGCCCGCATCGTCGAAGCTGACCAGCGGACCGCCCAACCAACTGCATATCGGGGCCGGGGTGCTGAGCGCTCTGCTGACGACGGCGCGTACGAGCGATCCCCCGTCCGGGGAGCCGAAGAAACTGCTCGCCACCATCACGATCAACGCCGATAACGCCGACCCGATCACGCTGCGTGATCTCTTCCCGGACCTGGATGCCGGCCTGAACCGGTTGTCCGACGAGGCCGAACGACTACTACCCGAGACAGCGGCGGGTCCGGATTTCGATCACCGGGCGACCCGGCCGCGGACCGAGAACTTCCATCACTGGGTGGCTACCGATAAAGGTATGGCCATCCATTTCGAGGAGGGCAGTGTGGCCCCGCCCGGCAAGAGGTTGATCACCATCACCGTCCCGTGGCGCGCGCTCGCCGACGTGCTCGATCCGGCCTTGGCCGAGGTGCTGCGCGGCTGACCAGTGCGAACCGGTATCAGGGCGTCAGCGGGGGTGGGAACCATTCACCGTCCAGGACCCGCCGATCCGGTTCGTACAGCCGCATGACCAGGGAGAACTGGCCGCGCTCCGGGATCGGCAGCCAGTTCGATCGCGGCACGCCGCTACCGGGGTCGGCAGCTTGGATGGTGAACTCGAGCGAACCGTCCGGCGCGAACACCGGCGGAACCGGATGTCCCACCGTATGCAGATCCGCCTCGTTCGGTACCAGGTATCCGGCGCTGCCGTACGCGGTGAGCGACCAGAACGCGGCCACCGGCGGCGCCTGTCCGGGTTCGAATCGCAGGGTGAACTCGATCGGGGTGCCGTCGTCGTCGGCTTGGTCGAACATCGCCGGATACACCACCACCGCAGCAAGGTTCGCGCCGACTCCCCTGCTCGCCGTAGCTGCCCGCAGCAGGTAGTTGGTGCCGTAGCGCCCGACGTTCAGGTCCAGCACCCAGCTGTTGCGCAGGATGCTGCCCGGGTCCACGTACGCAACGATCTTGCGTTTGGCAGCGTCGGCCCCGGCGGAGAGTTCCCCGGTGCTCACCCCTTCGGGTGAGCCACCGGGCCGGATCCCGATGGTGGCGAAGCGCCGCATCGCGGGTTCGTCGTCGGCGGCGGGCGGATTCTCCTCCATGAGTTCACACATGCGCTCGAAGAAATCACGGACCGGCATATCCTCGACGAGGTCGCGCCCAGCCGATTCCGTCCAGTCCCGGTTCGCCGGAATCGAATCGGCTTCGGCGGCGGCGGGGGTGGTCCAGGCACTCAACGGGGCGAGCCGCAGGTGGGACTGGATATCACGCACCGCCGCAACATCGTCCGGGCCACGCACCTCGATCCGCCCGTACAACCAGGCATCCGCGGTGGGCACGGGTAGCTGGACCGCACCGAGCGGAAGTGTTCCCTTCCAACCCGGTCCGGTGACGGCGTAGACGAACGGTGCCGAGGCGCCTGGTTCGGCGTGGGGTTGCACGCTGGTCGGGGTGAACGCGGTGTTGGACCAGGCGTCGAGGATCTGCATCACCCAGTAGCGGTCCTCGATCCGCGGGACTTCGAACAGCACCGGCTCCTCGCGCAGGTCCAGCCACGCCACCGAGTACAGGTTGTCCAGATCGATCCGGACGACGGTGCGCTGGCTCGATGCGGGAAGTGAGGAGAGGTGCTGGAACCGGTTGACCGACGTGTATTTCAGGGACTGGCGGCGGACCGTATCGATCAGCATCAGCGGATACCCGAAGATATAGGCGTCGGTGGCCACTTCGCGCCGCTCGGCGGGTGTACCCGACGGTTCGACCGCGCTGTCTTCGTGCTCGCCGCAGGCCGCCAGTCCGGTGACTGCGATCAGACCCAGCAGCGACCGACGGGACAACCGGCCGGGCGCCGCCGAGGACCGCGAGTTACCGGGTATCGCCGGCGGGCCGTTGCCCATGGACATTCTCCCTGCTCATCGCCGTCGGATGGACTGCTACGCAGGATACGCCCAGGAATAGCCGAATGGTTGCCGCCACGGTCGGCGCGGCCGGTTCTCAGATGGTGAGCACGGTATTCATGATGGTGCCGGCGCTGGTGGCGACCACCCCGCCGATCATGGCTCCGGCCACCATTTTCGGTGATTGCATCGCCCCACCGGACCATTTCTCCCAGGCGAACTTACCGCCGGCGAATACGATGCTCACCGTGCCGGACAGGATGGCCAGCCAGGTCGCGTATCGCACGAACTCCATGATCTTGTCCGCCAGCGGTGGAGCCTCCGGAGTGGGATCGCTGACCTGTGCGTATACCGATACCGCGTCGACAATCGACGCTGCGATGATGCTCACCGTCTGCTCCCTCGCCTCATATGTTCGGGCGCTGCGGCCCACCTCCATCATCCAGACGATGGCGGCTCCGGCGCAACTTCTTGCCGCTCAGCGTCTTTCGCGCTATAACCGCTGGTACCCCCGAATCCCAACCGGGAACGGGGATTACTGCGATCACCCCCGGCGAGCGGTTACGATGCGTGTGCGTTCCCGCCCACCCCGAACACAGAGTGAGCTGCGAGATGATACTGGCCGCCGTCACCGATACGCTGCTGGCGCAAATCGGCAACCCCACCCCCGAAGCACCTCCGCTGGCCGACAAGATCACGCAAATGGTCCAGTACCTGACCTGGTTCGTGTTGCTCGCCGGCATCACCGCGATCATTTACGCGGGCGGCAAGTTCGCCTGGGAGAAATGGTCGGGCGGTTCGATGGAGTCACCGAAGATGGTGGCCGGAGCGATGATCGGCGGCGTGGTCGCCACCAGCGCCGGCACCATCATGAACGCCGTCATCGGCTGAGCGGTGACGCCTCGCGGCGTCGCCCGGGGCGGTGGGTCACCCACCGCCGTGCGGACAACCCACACACCGACCATCGAAAGTATGTTCGAATTCGGGTACGGTAGCCCGCATGCCCGAACTCGCCCCCATCCCGTTCGCCCGGCTCAATCTCGAACAGGTACGGGAACGACTCCTCGCCGCGGCCGCCTTCGGCGAGTCCCTTTCGCCCGATCAGCTCGAGGCCTTGGCCGGCAAGCTCAGCGCCGGCCTCAATATCTATATCGAGGCCACCCAGAACAGCTCGCGACCAGCGCACACCGGGCGCGCCTGCCTGGACTTCCGGGGGCATCGACGCTGAACCCCCGGCCCGCGAGGGATACGGACCGGGGGTTCAGCGCGGGAAGCCGCAACGCTAGTCGCGGGTCGCCTGTTCGTCGTCGGCCGTTTCGATCGGCGACGTGACCAGCTCGAATTCGCCTTCGTGCTTGGCCACGCCCTGTACGACCGCCCCCTCCACGAGTTCCACACCCAGGTTCGCCCGCACAATGATCGGATCGGTGCGCACATCGCGATACAGCGAGATACACATCATCACCATCACGACCATGAACGGCAGCGCGACTACGGTAGTAAGCGCTTGCAGCCCGTCCAGTGCGCCCCCTAGATCATCCGAGTCGGCGATCACCAGCATGATCGCGGCGACCGCGCCGGTGGCCGTACCCCAGAAGATGACCGTCATCCGCGAGGGTTCGATACTGCCGCGTTCGGAGAGCGTGCCCATGACGATCGAGGCCGCATCCGCACCGGAGACGAAGAAGATACCCACCAGGATCATCACCAGCACAGTGGCGACCGAAGTGAGCGGGTACTCGTCGAGCAGATGGAACAGGGCGAAGTCGGGGTTCACGCTGCCGTCCGCCTCGGTCAGGTTGCCGGTATCGGTCTGCTGCCTGATCGCGGCGCCGCCGAAGATGGCGAACCACACCAGGCTCACCAGGCTGGGCACCAGCAGCACCCCGGCCACGAACTGGCGGATAGTACGACCCCGGCTGATCCGCGCGATGAACATACCGACGAAGGGGGTCCAGGAGACCCACCACGCCCAATAGAAAATGGTCCAGCTCGACAGCCACGCCTCCATCTCCTCGCCACCGGCGATACCGGTCCGCGAGGCCATGGTCGGCAGTTCGGCGATGTAGTCACCGACGGCGGTGGGCAGGAAGTTCAGCATGAACAGGGTGGGTCCGGCGATGAAGACGAACAGCGCCAGCACCAGCGCCAGCACCATGTTGATATTCGACAGCCATTGGATTCCGCGGGCGATACCGGAGACCGCGGACAGGATGAAGGCGATGGTGAGACCGGTGATCACCAGGACCAGGCCCAGCTTGGAAATGGCGTCGACATAGCCGTTGAATTCGAGTCCCGCGCCGATCTGCAGGGCGCCGAGCCCGAGCGACGCGGCCGAACCGAACAGGGTCGCGAAGATCGCCATCATATCGATGGCCTTACCACCCAGACCTTCCGCGTACCGGCCCAGCAGCGGCCGGAACACGGCCGAGAACAGCTGCGAGCGACCGCGGCGGAAGGTCGTATAGGCGATGGCGAGCCCGGCGACCGCGTAGATCGCCCACGGATGCAGGGTCCAGTGGAACAGGGTGGTCGCCAGCGCGACCTCGGCCGCTTCCGGGCTGCCCGCCTCGGCAGTGCCCGGCGGCGGGGACGTGAAATGGGTCAGCGGCTCAGCGACGCCCCAGAACATCAGGCCGATTCCCATACCGGCGCTGAACATCATCGCGATCCAGGACACCGTCCGGAATTCGGGCGTTTCGTCGTCGGCCCCCAGTGGGATCTTGCCGTAGCGGCTGAGGGCGAGCCAGATCACGTAGACGACGAACGAGGTGGCGACGAAAACGAACAGCCACCCGGTATTGGTGATCACCCAGGACTGCGCGTTGGATGCCACCCGCGCGAGACTGTCCTGGTCGACGATCCCCCACAGTACGAAGGCCATCGCGCCGATCGACGTGATGCCGAAGACAAGCCAGTCCACTGCGCGCCCCCGCCGCAAAGCGGGTCTTCCTTCCGGGGAGCCCGGCAAGTCGCCCTCGGGCGTCGCGGGGTCCGTGCCGGTGTCGATCACCATGGACCAGTCCTTTCAGATCGCACTGTGCGCTCCGCATTGCAGCCGCACGCACGACGGGGACCAGCCGTTTCCCGGTCCCCGCCGGCGTTCGCGACCGCGCCGCCGAACGGATGTACCGGGAAAAACCGTACCGCCCCGGTGCACCGGGATGTGTCGAACACGTCCTAGGGCCGATTCGCGCCCGCTGCGCCGCCCCGTTCTTCGCGGGCCGGCGAGCCCGTCTGAATGCCACCACGGCCGGGTGGCCGCGTCCCCCGAGGCCCGTCGACAGGTGTGCGTTTGCATCATGCAACGAGTGTGTATGATACAAACCATCCCCGGCGGCGTGGAACAGCGATCGGCGGGGCGCCCGCCGGGCCACCACGGCATGAGCACACGACCAGGACACCCGCCATGGACAAGCCGACCCGCCTGATCGAATTCGAAACCATGTTACTGGGGCGGCACAGCCTCAACGCACATCTACGCCGCCCCGACCATCTGGAACGCAGCGCCTACCTGGTGCTGAGCCGGCTGTGGATCGAGGGCCCGATGTCCATCGGGGAACTGAGCGAGGCATTCGCCCTGGACACCTCCACCGTTCACCGGCAAACGGCCGCCATCAGGAAGGCCGGCCTGGCCGAGCGCATTCCCGACCCGGCCGGCGGCGTGGCCCGCAAGTTCCGGATCACCGCCGAAGGCGAACGCCGCCTACGGGCCGACCGCGACTACAACGTCAACGCCCTGGACCGGGTGTTACGTAGCTGGAGCGAAGAGGACCTGCAGACCTTCGCCACCTACCTCGAGCGATTCAACACCGACCTCGAGGCGCGGGAAGCCCGGCCCTGGCCCCGCCCCTCGTATACCGAGCCGCGCGGATAGCCGCGTCAGAACTGCGTCATATCGACCTGCCGCCGCGCATTGGATATCGCGGTCACCACCGCTGTGCCCAGCGGCCCGCTCCGGTCGTAGAGGCTCACCGTGCCCACCGATATTCCCGCGGCGGCCACATGATCCTGCGCCAGCACCCCGATCCCCGGCCCGATGGGCAGCCGGGCCAGTGTGAGGGTCACATCGGAATTGATGTAGCCGATACCGGCGCTACCCCAGTTGCTCATGAAACTCGCCGCGTCCCCGGCCATCGCCACCCGCTGAAACGGGGTCACCGGGTCACCGGCGACCA
Organism: Nocardia speluncae NBRC 108251; assembly: GCF_001613245.1. Taxonomy (GTDB): domain Bacteria; phylum Actinomycetota; class Actinomycetes; order Mycobacteriales; family Mycobacteriaceae; genus Nocardia; species Nocardia speluncae. Next base: position 197,373 of record NZ_BDBZ01000006.1, read on the forward strand.
CCGGCAGCATGTTCTGCCAGATCGCCTTGCGGTCCGCGGTCTGGTTGGCACCGAAATTGCGCGTCCACTCCTGATCACCACTCTTGAACAGCGGATGCGCGCCCGCCTCGGATTCGTCCGGGACATCGGGCACCGGCAGATCGCGACCGGGTTGCCACAGTTCACCGGCCGGCACGTCCCCCGTCCGCAGATACACCACGGTGGCGCGGGAGCGCACCTCATCGCGCTGGAGTAGTTCGGCGTCGACCACGCAGATACGCTTCCCCTCCCGGACCACGGTGCTACGTACCGTTGTGGGCTCGTCGGATACCGGGCTGAACAGATCCACGGTGAACCGTGCCGGGACGAACTCCACGCCCGGCGCGCGTGTTTCCAGCTCCCGGGCGAGCAGCCCGCAGATGGCCGGCCCGCTGATCTGGGTCGGGCTCCAGCTGGATCTCGCTACCCGGGTGGGCAGGAAATGCTCACCTTCTCCGGTGAAGAACGCCAACACGGTATCGACTCCTCTCGTGGGCAACCCACACCAGAATTACAACACGTTCTAGTTACCCGCCACGGACAGGTACCCGACAGCGTCGCAACCACCCACCACACGGCGCGAACCACGCTCGGCACCGCACCCGCCGACCACGCACCCGGCCGCCGGCACCCGCATCCCCGCCCGGCAACGCGATGGCCCTCCCGCTTACCCGACGGCCGGCTGCTCGCGCCTCATACACGCATGGGTGCACCGAGTTCTCGGCGGACGCGCCGACCACAGCGAGGTCGCCGGTCCAGCCGAGGACCCGCAGTACCGCCTCGGCGATCGCCCGGGTGGAGGTGTTGCCGCAGCCGTTGGTGGTGAACAGTTCGGCCGCGGCGTCGAGGATTTCGGCACGCGGCGTATGCCCCTGGGGGCGGTGCGTTGCGAGACGCGGCCTGCCCGGACCGAGTTGGGTCATGAATCCATTGCCGACTCGCCTGCACGGCACACCGGGACCACCCCGTGTCCGTGCCGGTGGCCGAGGAACATCGTCGAGAAATCCGGCGCTGACCGGTTACCGCATATAGCAGCTCACTATGTGCGGTAGTGTCGAAGTCGTCCTGCGCGATGTTCTTTCACGCGGCGGCGGCTCGGAAACTGTCTGCGGAACCGGTGGGAGGTCGGCCGATGGGACAGGTTCGAATGCTGCCGACTCCGGCGAATGATGTGCGATCGGCCGACGCGGTGCGGATCTACCCGGCCACGATCACGGTGTCCGACACGCGTGCAATCTATGCGGCAGCGCTGGACAAGTTGGTGGCAGATTTCGGCGCGGACACGAATGTGGCGCTGCTGGATCAGGAACCGGACCGGGTCAGTGGCTGGTTCACTTTCATGTGGGGCAGCAAGGCGAACAGCAGTGGCCGGCCGGTGATCGACATATGAGATCCGCGACCAGGCCCGATGTGCGCGGCGGAGGCGGCAGCCAGCAATGAAGGACGTGCCCGGTGAGCTATCCCGACAGTTGCAGCGGATGGCGGACAACATGATCGAACTGCTCAGCCGCCGGACCGGCCCCTACCTGCACGACACGGTGGGCGACGTGGCCGATGAGGTCCGCGCGGCGCGCCGAACAATTGGCGATGCCTCCGAGCACGCCGGCCGCGAGATCGAGAAAGCAAGCGGGGGACGGAGCCCCGAACACACGGAAGCGACCCCACTCGAAGACAATGTTCATTCACCACCGCGCCTGATCGATCGGTCCGTCCCAGGTCAGCGATACTACAAACAGGATTCGTCGAACCCACGGCTCCACGCTGAGGGTAAGGTTTTGGGTAGCAGTCTCTTCGTGAGCCTCAGAACTAAACTGGAAAATGGACAACGGTCGACTCTGCTGAGCGGCCAGGAACAGTTCCAAGCAATTCTGAAATTCTTCGAAGGCAAGTTCACTTCGATAGCAGGAAATTGGCAATTCGGATCGAACCTTGCCGGCTTGAACGAGCTCACTGCCAAGGGATTGTCGCCAGAGGCCGCAGCGGCGAGGACATGGACTGGAAAGCAAGCTGCTAGAGCAGGGTTCGAAAGGGTGGAAATCGTGAACGTCGAGGGTAGCCCCGGAAAGTACACCAGCGCAATGGTGGAGTTTACCCGATGAACTATCATGAGCCGAAGTTCAACGAAGCAGCTGCCGCGCTAGTGGCCTCGAAGTATCGAGAAGGCTGGGTTCCCTCTCGGATACTTCGAGAGATGTTGATACTCTATCCAGATGCGTCGACGCTCGACTTGATGGAATTGATGCAGAATGCGTTCAATTTACCGTACCCGGCCGTTCAATGCATCGGGGGCTGGTGGATCGACGGGACCGGCGAACTTTCCGATACCGAACTCGACGCTTTCCTGATCGAAGGAATTGCGAATGTATCACCATAATGGGGAAGAGATGGAAAAAGATTCGCAGCAATGAGCGACCGCCGCCGACCGGTGGAAACTCGGGCAGCTGCGCCCGGGCGATATGGTCCACGGCGCGTTCCGGGCGCGCCGGACCGCGGCCTTCACCACCGAACACGACTCCTGGCGCCGATCGGGCGAACTGATCGAATGAGAAACGGCCCGGCTCACCACTCGTGCACGAGCCGGGCCCGCGGTTCAAGCTCCGGCCGGCACCGGGGCCCCGAGCTGCGCCAGCACACCGTCGGTGCTCAGCACCATGCCGCAGCGCCGCGCGGTGTATTTCAACGCGATCGCATGCTCGTCCCGGCTGAAGTCCGCGACCCCGTCGTGCACCATGAACGCGCGGATATCGTTCATGAACGCTTCCGCGGCGCTGAGCATGCAGCCCATATGCGCGTACACACCGGTGACGATGAGCTGATCGCGATTGCGGTAGCCCAGCAGCTGGCGCAGATCGGTGCGCTGGAACGCCGAATAGCGCCATTTGGTGACCTGAATATCGTTCTCTTCGGGTTTCAGTTCCGCGATGACCTCGGTATCGGGACCATCCGACATCCCGGTCCCCCAGAAATCCGCGAGCAATCCGCGCCGGTCGGGATGCTGGTCGCCGGGCTGCATGCTGTAGATCACCGGGATGCCCAGTTCATGGCATCTATCGCGTAATCGGGAGATATTGTCGATCATCGTCCGGGCCGGATCGCGATCGAGCTGATACGCGGTGAGGAAATAGTTCTGCATATCGTGGATCAGCAGGGCGCATCTGTCGGGTTCGATACCCCAGGACACCTGGTTGGCGATCTCGTCGTCCAACGGCGGCAACGCATAGGGTGCGATCGGCTGCATGGGCATGGCCAGAACTCCTCATCATCTTTTGTGGCACGCAACCTTCTGGGGGGGGCTGCGGGCCCGGGCGCAGTAGCGAAAGGGTTTTCGGGTCAGGAAACGGTCGCGGCCTTCCCGCCCACCCCGAGCGGCCCGAGGACGCGCTGGAGCTTTCCGGTGGTCTCTGCCAGTTCGTCCTCGGGATCCGATTCGGCGACGATCCCGCCACCCGCGTAGGCCAGTAGTGTCCGGTTGTCCGCGGCCAGTTCCGCGCAGCGGATGCTCACCATCCACTCCCCGTTGCCGTCGGCATCGCACCAGCCCACCGCGCCGGCGTAGAAACCGCGTTCGCCCTCGAGCTCGGCGATCAAGCCGGCCGCCGCCGCGGTCGGTGTACCGCAGATCGCAGGGGTGGGATGCAGCGCATCGGCCAGTTCCAGCGCGGTCGGCCCGGTGGCCGGCACCGTCGCGCCGATCGTGGTGCCCAGATGCCACATGGCCGGGGTCTCGGTGAGGCCGGGGGCGGCGGGGATTCGCACATCGGTGCACCGGTCGCTCAGGATATCGGCCACGTGGTCGACCACGAAACCGTGTTCGTGACGGTCCTTGGCGGAACCGAGCAGGGAATCGGCCGCGATCCGATCGGCCACCGGGTCCTCCGGTATCCGGCGTGCGGAACCCGCCAGCGGATGGCTGATGATCTCCGGTCCGAGCCGGCGCACCAGGATCTCCGGGCTGGACCCCACCAGGTGCCGGCCGGTGTAGACGCCGCCGGCGGCGGACAGGTCGACCAGGTAGCCGTTGCCGGCAGGGTCGGTGGAGACCAGCAGGTCGAGCAGGTCGACCGCGCGCACCGCGCGATCGGCGCGGGCCCGGAGCTTTCTGGCCAGCACCACTTTCCGCAGCGGATGCACGGGATCGGCCAGTAGCCGGACGGCCGCACCCACGCGGCGGACATGTTCCTCGGGTTCGGGCAGGTTGTCGGTGATCGCGATATCTGGTGCGGTCAACGCCCGCGGAGTACGGGGACCGTCGGTCACCGCAATCGTTTCCGGCGCCCACAACGCGGCCGGGGCGCCGGGCGTGAACGGCAGCGCGCCGACGATATGGCTCACGCGCCGGGACCGCAGCGCAGCGGCGGCCTCGGCGGCGCTGCGGAAGACACGGCCCCCCGCCGACGCGGTCACGGTACGTTGCGGCCGGGACAGGACAAAAGCGGGATCCGCGGAAAAAGCGGAGGTCTCGGCGTCGATGATGATCATCCTCTCGTGTCACATATCCAGCGTTGCGCCGCCGTCGACCCGCAGGTCGTGCATGGTGATGTGGCGCGCGGCGTCGGAAACCAGGAAGTGAACGGCGGCGGCGATATCGGCCGGTTCGGCGATCCGCCGCAACGGGATTCCCAGCCGGTAGTTCTCCGGATCGCCGTCGAGCAGGCTGGTGCGCGCGGCGTCGCCGAGTCCGTGCTCGCCGGAATCGGCATACATGGCGCGGAGTAGAGGAGTGTCGGTGGAACCCGGCGACACCAGATTCACCCGTACTCCGTGCGGTGCGACCTGCAGGGCCAGCGACCGGGTGAACGCCGTGGTAGCGGCCTTGGCGGCACCGTAGGCGGCCAGGCCGACCCGGGGGGTTGTCGCGGAATTCGAGGAGACCACCACGATGGAACCGCGCTGTGCCGCGACCATTTCGCGGGCGGCGCGCTGTGCCACGTACACGGCGGCGTTGGTGTTGACCGCGAGGCAGCGCTGCCAGTCGCCGGCGCCGGTATCCAGGGCGGAGCCGCCGATCATCGCGCCGGCGGTGTGCACGACGATGCGCGGTGCACCGTGCTCGGCGACCACGCGATCGAATGCGGCGGAGACGGCAGCCGGGTCGGTGAGATCGATTTCGGTGCCCCGCGCGGCAATTCCCTCGTACTGCCGCCCGAGCCGTCCGGCCGCCTCGTGCACCCGGGGATCGGTATCCCAGAGTTCGATGAGTGGGGTACCGCCGGCGAGTGCGGTGGCGACGGCCGCCCCGATGCCCCCGGCGGCTCCGGTGACGATGACCCCTTCGCCCCATTGCTTCGTGACCATTAGGTTAGCCTAACCTGAAGTTACACCGTAAGGCTAGCATTCCGGTGTGACATCGAACAAGATCGCCGATCGGAAAGAGGTGCTCCATGCCATCGTCCGTCCTGCCCGGTTTCACACCCTGGCCACCGGAACTCGCCACTCGGTATCGCGATGAAAAGTGCTGGACCGGTGAGACGTTCGCGCAACTGCTGAGCACCCGCGCGGCACACACCCCCGAAGCGATCGCCGTCGTCGACGCGACCCACCGCTGGAGCTACGCCGAACTGGACCGCCGCGCCCGGTCCCTGGCCACCGGCCTGATGCGGCTCGGCATCGGCCACCACGACCGGGTCCTCGTACAGCTGCCCAACCGGGCCGAATTCGTGGAAGTCATCTTCGCGCTGTTCGAAATCGGTGCACTGCCGGTGTTCTGCCTGCCGGCGCACCGCGAATCCGAACTGGTGCCCATCGGCAACGCGAGCACAGCGGTCGCCATGATCACCTGCGCCACCCACCAGCGCTTCGACCATGCGGCGCTGGCCGATACCGTCCGGCACCGGGTCGCCTCCCTGCGCCATGTCCTGCTGCTCACCGACGATCCGGAGACCGAGTTCGCCGAGGGAGCCGCTGATCTCGCCGATTACCGCGACGAACCGGGCGACATGCCCGAACTCGACGCCGGCGATGTCGCGTTCCTGCAGCTCTCCGGCGGCAGTACCGGAATCCCCAAACTCATCCCCCGCACCCACGACGACTACCTCTACAGCGTGCGCCGCAGCGCCGAGATCACCGAACTCGGCCCGGACTCGGTCTATCTCGCCACACTGCCCGTGGCGCACAACTTCCCGATGAGCTCGCCGGGGATCCTGGGCGCACTGTATGCGGGCGGAACGGTCGCGATGACACCGGACCCCACACCTTCGACCGCGTTCGCGGCGATCGAACGCTTCGGGGTCACCATCACCGGGCTGGTTCCGCCGCTGGCACGCTTGTGGGTCGAACGGGCCGAAAAAGGCGGCGAAATGCCGGACCTGTCCAGCCTGCAGGTGGTTCAGGTGGGCGGCGCACGCTGCCCGGACGAATTGGCCCGCCGTGCCGGACCCGCGCTGGGCGTGACTCTGCAGCAGGTGTTCGGGATGGCCGAGGGCCTCGTGTGTTACACCCGGCTCGACGATCCGATCGATGTCGTCGTCGCCACCCAGGGCCGCCCCATGTCGGAGCTCGACCGAATAAAGATCGTCGACGACGAGGGCGCCGAAGTCGCACCGGGCGCCGACGGAAACCTGAAGACCCAGGGGCCCTACACGATTCGCGGCTACTACGACAATCCCGAGGCCAACACCCGCAGTTTCGACGCCGACGGCTGGTACAGCACCGGCGATATCGTCGCGTTGCGCCCGGACGGCAACCTCGTCGTGAAGGGCCGGGCAGGCGACTGGATCAACCGCGGCGGCGAGAAGGTATCGGCCGAGGAGCTCGAAGCCCATCTGCTCGAACACCCCGGTATCCGCGACGCGGTCATCGTCGGCACCCCGGATCCGGTACTCGGGCAACGGATCTGCGCCTTCGTCCAACCCGTCGACCCGGCGACTCCCCCGACACTGACCACGGTCCGCAGCTTCGTCCGCGGACGCGGTATCGCCGCGTGGAAGATGCCCGACGCCGTAGTGACCATCGACGAGTTCCCGGAGACCGGGGTCGGGAAGACCAGCCGCCGCGATCTGCGCCGGCTGCTGGCCGAGGGGCAACGCGCACAGTGACCCCCGGTGCCGCGAACCACGCATCCGGCGCGGTTCGCGGCGCCCCGTCACGGGCACAGCACCTCTAGCCAGGACTCCAATACGGGGTCCCCGGCCAGCATCATCGGATCGACGGTCTCATGCCCCTCCGACCGCCATTTCTCCACCAGCTGCATGATGCGCACCGAATCGAGCCCGGCGTCGAGCAGGTTGGTATCGGTGGACAGTTCCTCGACCGGTACCCCCATCACTTCGGCGACATCCTGGATGAAGCGATCGCGATCGGTCACGGCCGCTGCGTCGTTCGTCATGCTCTCTCCTTATTCTTCGCCGTCGAAATTCGCGATACCGTGTTTCCAATAGCCCGCGATCAGGCAGTCCTTGGACCCGACACCGAGTTCGCTCCGGATCCATTTACGGATCGGGCGCAGCTGCCCGGCCTCCCCGGCCACCCACGCGTACACGTTCTGCCCGTCGGGCACGGTGACCGTGCGGATCGCCTTCTCCAGCAGATCCCCGGTACCCGGTGCGGCATCGCCGCGATGCAGCCACTGGATCTCGAACCCGGACGGCGCGTCGATCCCGATCTCCTGGCTCGCGTCGGTGACCTCGACGAAAACCCAGCCCCGGGTCGTGCGCGGCAGCCGTTCCAGCCAGCGGGCCATCGCGGGCAGCGCGGTGATATCCCCGGCGAACAGGTAGTTGTCGTAGCTGTCCGGCACCACCACACCGCCGGGCGGACCGGCGATATGGATGCGGGCCCCCGGCTCGGCGGCCAGCGCCCAGTCCGAGGCGAGCCCGCCGGGATGCAGCGCGAAATCGATATCGAGTTCGCCCGCATCTGCGTCGTAGCCACGCACCGTGTACTCCCGCGAGATCGGTCTCGGTGCAGGCCATTCCAGCGAAAGACCGTCCTTCACCGGCAGGCGCAGGGCGCCGTCGGTATCCGGGAAAACCACACGGACATGTTCGTCGGGTACATAACTGTGGAATCCGGCGAGCTCCGGACCGCCGAAGGTGACCCGGAGCAGGCCCGACCCCACCTGTTCGGTGCGAATCACCTCGAGTTCCCGCAATTCGATCGGATAGCCGACCTTGGCTCCGTGCGACCCGGCCATGACCTCGGCGATCCGCTCACGGTAGGCACCGCGATCCATCACACACCGTCCTTTCCTTTATCCGCGATCCCGGTGGGCTCCACCGGCGGTTTCACCGGTGACCCGGCGGGTTTACCAGGGGCGGTGAGCCGGGCCAGCGGTGCCAGGAACAGCATGGTGGGTACGAGCAGCACGAGCACCGCACCGCCGTATACCACCAGGGCGGCACCCGGTTCCACCAGACCGCCGATCACACCGGCCGCCATCGACCCGAGCGCCGTTCCGGTAACCGACTGCACCAGTTGCAGACTCGACAACCGGCCGCGCATATCCTCCGGCGAATGCTGCTGCAATACCGCGTACCGCAGGATGTTGTTCACAGCCCGGGCGATACCGAAAGCAGCCAGGCCCAAGACACTCCACGCCACCTGCGGCCAGACACCGGCCATGATCAAACCCAGCGGCATGAGTGCCAGCGACGCCAGCAGTGCCAGGCCTTTCCGGCGGGAGCGGCCGATCCAGCCACTGGTCAGCGACCCGAGTACGGCACCCGCGCCCGGAGCGGCGTAGAGCAGGCCCAGCGTCGCCGGACCGGCATTCAGCGCCTGATCCGAGAACGCCGGCAGCAACACCAGCGGCCCGCTCACGAGCATGGCGAGCAGACCGCTCACCAGTACCGCGCGGATCACGCGGTGGCGCATCGCGAAACCGATCCCCTGCCCCATTTCCACCAGCGGATTGCGCAGATCGCGCGCCGGTGGCGGGGCGGCGCCGATGGCCCGGATCAAGCCGACTGTGGCCGCAGTCGCCGCCGCGGCGGCGAAAAACGCAAAAGGGACCCCGATCTGGGCGATCAGCACACCGGCGATGGCCGGGGTGATCATGGTGCCCAGATCCGAGGTCAGGGTGATCAGCGCACCCGCGGCCGGCATCTTCGCGCGCTCGACCAGCATCGGCACCAGCGCCATCATGGCCGATCCGCTCACGCCGCCCGCCAGGCCGTCGACGACGGCGACGGCGTAGATCACGGCCAGGGCGGGGCTGGCCAGGATCGCGTTGAGGCCCAGAGCCAGGAACCCCAGCCCCGCCGCGGTCCGCGACCACTGCATCACCGTGCGCCGGTCGAACCGGTCGGCGATCACCCCGCCCCCCAGGCTTCCGGCGAACAGGGCGACCGCCATGGTCGTCGATACTCCGGCCACGTGCAGGCTCGACCCGGTGAGGTCGTAGACCTGGACCGGCAGGGCCACCATCAGCAGCCCGATACCGAGAACGGAGATCAGCCGCGCGCCGAAGGCACAGCGGAACCGCCGGCTCTCCCGCAACGGGGAGATATCGATGAGGAGGCCGGCGGTGGCACTCACTTGAACTGCTCCTGGATCAGGTCGAGGGTGCTCATCACGCCGCGGTAGTCCGGCCGGTAGCTGGTGGCCGGCAATTCGTAGACCTTCTTGTCCTTGAACGCGGGCAGCTGGGCGAACATCGGATCCTTCGCAAGATCGGCCGCGCTCTTGGCGCCGCTGAGCGGAACCACGATCACCACGGGCTGGTCCAGGACCTTGGTCAACAGTTCAGGGCTGAAGTTGAACCAATCGGCCGAGGGGTTGACCTCGGGGTTACCGGCCTTGGCGACAACCTGCTCGTCGGCCTTGAAACCCAGTTCGGCCAGCAGCGTCGGCAGCGCCGCGTTCGGCAGGATCATCTTCGGCTTGCCGTCGGCGGCGGACTGGAAGAAACCGATCTGCTGCTCGGGCGCGTCGACGGTCTCGGCAACCTGCTCGAACTTGTCGTCGTAGGCGGTGATCAGCTCGTTCACCTTGTCACCCTTGTTCACCACATCGGCCAGCAGCTTCAACTGCCCTTGCCAGTCGGTGACATCCCCGGGCACCAGCACTGTCGGCGCGATGGCGCTGAGCTGCTCGTAGGCGTCCACCGACTGTTTGGCCGGGAAGCCCTGGCCACCACCGATGATCAGATCGGGTTGCATCGAGGCGACGAACTCCACGTTCACGCTCTGCCCGATCGGCACGACCTGGGTACCCTGTTCCGTCGCGTCATCCGCCCACGTCGGGGGGAACTTTCCGCTGCGGTCGGTGACGCCGAGAACCCGGGTATCGGCCGCGGCCACCGGCACATCGAGGTCGTAGAGGTAGCCGGCGAGGGCGCCGTTGAGCACCACGACCCGCTGCGGGTCGGCCGGCACCTCGACAGCGCCCTTCTCGGTCTGGACCGGCCGGGTCCCGGATCCGGCAGCAGGCTCGGCATCGGAGCTACAGCCCGCGACCGCGACGACCGCGACGAACAGACCGACTACGGCACGTAGCCAGGCCGTGAAGCGGCTGTGGGATAACAACGACATAGGTGTTTCACTTTCTTTCTCGAACTACCGCGGCACCGGACGGTGCCCCGGCAGAGTTTCTGGGGCCGGCCCACACCGTCAGGTCCGCAACGCCTGGTCGGTATCGAGCAGCGCGGCGACCTCGGCCCAGCCGGCGTCGGCAACGATCCCGAAATGGGTGTAGGGCAGGCGGCGCGGGATGATCCGGGCCCCGGCAGCACGCCAGCCGGCCAGCTGGGCGGCTACGCGCGGGGCGTCCTCGCTGTCGCCGGGGTCGGCGGCATAGAGCGCCATGGGGCCGGAATACCGCGGTGTCCCGGATCTCGTCACCATCCGCAGCAATTCACCTGCGGCACCGCGGATGAGCGCGGCGAGATCCGGGGCGTCCGCGGGAAGTTCCGGGAGCAACCGGTCCATCCGGTCCGGATCGGCCAGCGCCTCGGCGGCTTGTTCGGCCAGGTTGGCGAGCGGATGCGAATCGACCAGGCCCACGAACGCGACCTCCGCGCCGGCCGCAGTGAGCGCGGCCGCCATGGCGTGCACGATATTGCCGCCGAGCGAATAACCCAGCAGATGATACGGGCCCTCCGGCTGGATTTCGCGCACGGTTTCCAGATAGCGGGCGGCCAGTTCGTCGATGGTCGCGGCCCCGGAATCCACACCACGCAAGGCGGGTAACTGAAGGCCGATCAGCGGCCGGTCGGCACGCAACCGCCGGGCGAGCGGGGCGAACTGCCAGGCGGTTCCGCCCACGGGATGCACACAGAACAGCGGCTCGGCCGTGCCGCGGTCGCGTAGCCGCAGCATATGGTCGAGGCGCCGGCCCAGCATGGCGATCTCCTCGGATACCGGCTCCTCGGGCACCGGCTCCGAGATCGCGGTCTCCGGCGCTGCGTTACTCGAGACGACGGAACCGGCATCGGCGGAGCCGTTTCCGCCGGCCGGTGCCACGCCTTCGATACGTGTCGTGAGGGCGCGGACGGTCGGCGCCTCGAAAACGTCGTCGACGACGACCTCGTATCCGGCACGGCGCAACCGCCCGACCAGCCGCACAGCGGTCAGGGAATGTCCGCCGGCGGCGAAGAAATCGTCATCCGGCCCGATCGTCGCGAGGCCCAGTACCGCGACCATGGCCGCGGTGACCGCGCCGGCCACTTCAGGTACGCCCACCGGTCCACCGGAAACCGCCGCCGACGCGCCCGGTACACCCGAATCGGGAGCCGATGTCACCCCTGGTACCCCCGCCGGCCCAACGGAAACGGCCGTCGGCGGGTCCGGAGCCACGGCCGGCATAACTCCTGGACGCCCGGCCGAAACGTTCGAAGCCACTGCCTGCGCGCCGGGAGCCACCGCCGATACCTCCGGACCCGCCGTCGGCGTACCCGGAGCAGCCTCCGGTACGGCCGGAGCAGCGTCCGGTGCGCCGGAAGCGGCCGCCGAGGCCGCAGCCGGTGTGTCGGAAGCGCCGTTCCGGGTCACGATCGCTGCGCCGGAATCGCCAGCCGGGCTCGCGACCGGTCCAGCGGCAGCAACGTCCACCGGGTATTCCGGGACGGGCAGCGCTTTGCGGTCCAGTTTGTCGCTGACGGTCATCGGGATCTCGTCGAGCTCCACGAAGGCCGCGGGAATCATGTAGGAGGGCAGCACGTTACGCAGCGCGGCCCGGAGTTCCTCGGTGTCGACGATGGCACCGGAGTGGGCCCGCAGGTAGGCGACCAGGCGTTGATCGCCCGGGATATCCTCCCGCAGGATCACCGCGGCCTGGGCGATCTCCGGACGGCGCAGGACCGCCGATTCGATATCGCCGAGTTCGATCCGCTGGCCGCGCAGTTTCACCTGGCTGTCGGTGCGGCCGATGTAGTCGAGTTCGCCCCCGGCGCCCCAGCGCACCAGATCACCGGTGCGGTACATGAGTTCACCGCTGCCGGCCGGGTCGGCGACGAAGGTGTGCGCCGTGCGCGCCGGTTCGTGCAGGTAGCCGCGGGCGAGCTGGACACCGGTGAGGTAGAGCTCGCCGACCGTCCCGAACGGCACCGGTCGCAGCTTCTCGTCCAGCACCCGCACCCCCGCGCCGCCCGGCGGGCGGCCGATCGGGACCGTATCGAGATCGGTGTCGTCGGTGACGTGATAGGTGATGCAGACCGCGGCCTCGGTGGGACCGTAGAGATTGTTCACCTCGGTGCCGGTGACTTCCCGGAACCGCTGGGCGGTGGCCGGTGGTAGCGGCTCGCCGCCGGTGAATACGCAACGCAGCGCGGCACAGCCGGTGAGGTCGCTCTCCTCGGCCATGGTGGTGAGCATGGAGGAGGTCATCTGCACGGCGGTGACACCCTCGTCGGCCATGAGTTCGGCCTGGTAGTACGGGTCACGGTGCCCGTTGGGGCGGGCCAGCACGATCCGGGCGCCCACCAGCAGGGGCAGGTAGATCTCCAGCAGCGAGGCGTCGAAGGTGGCCGGGGTGCGGTACAGCATGGTGTCGCCCACACCGAACCGATGCTGTTCCTGCAGCCAGGCGAAGGTGTTGACGATGGCCGCGTGGCTCACCGATACGCCCTTCGGCACACCGGTGGACCCGGAGGTGAACAATAGATAGGCGGCGTTGTCCGGGCGCAGCGGCGCAATCCGGTCCGCGTCGGTGAGCGCACCCACCGCGTAACCGGCCAGATCCACGGTGTCGGTGGCGACGACGGGGGCACGGCTGGTCGCGAAACCGCCTGCCGCCGTGGTCAGCACCAGCGCCGGGGCGGCTGTCGCGAGGATCGTGTCCACCCGTTCGGCGGGCTGACCGGGATCCACCGGAAGGTAGACCCCTCCGGCGCGGCTGATCGCATGCGCGGCGATCACCGCCTCGGCGCAGCGCGGCATCGCGACCACTACTACTGTCTCCGGGCCGATCTGCCGGGAAACCAGCCAGCGGGCCAGGCGATCGGCGCGCTCACCGAACTGGCGGTAGGAGAGGGTGGTTCCGGCGGCGGTGAGTGCCGGGGACGCGGGATCGATCCCCGCTTCCGAGGTCCAATCGGCCAGGGTCGCACCGTGGCTGTCCGGATGCCGGGTTCGGTCGAGTACCGCACCGGCGGTAGCCGCCGGATCGCCGACCAGCGCGGTGAGCACGGCGCCCAGCCGCGCCGCCATCCGCTGCCCGCTCGCCTCTTCGATCGCGCCCGGCGCGTAGTGCAGCATGAGGCGGAACCTGTCGCCGGGTAGCGCCGTCACGGTCACCGGATAGTGGGTGAGGCTGTGCACGGCTACGTCGGCAACCGCGACCTCGTGCGTTTCCTTCGGCGCCACACCGGTTTTCGGGAAGTTCTCGTAGACGACGAGCGTATCGAAGAGCCGCCCGACCCCCGCGGCGCGTTCGACGGTGGCCAGGCCCAGATAGCCCTGGTTCTGCAATTCCAGTGTGGTCCGCTGGAAAGCGGCGAACTGCTCGGCCACCGGCCGCGCGGTATCGAGGGTCATCCGGACCGGGACGGTATTGCTGAACAACCCGACCATGCCGCCGACACCGGGCAGGTCGGCGGGCCGGCCCGACACCACCGCGCCGAACACCACATCGGTGCGGCCGAGCTGTTCGGCCAGCACCATCGACCACGCGCCCTGCAACAGGGTGTTCATCGTGAGCCCGTGTGCCCGGCCGAAGGATTCGAGCGCGGTCGCGGTCTGCTCGGCCAGCGGCACCTGCAACCCGATCGCGGCCGAACGCGGTCTGGGCGCGCCGATCAGGCTCGGCGCCTCCAACCCGGCCAGGTAGTCGCCCCACCGCCGGGTTTCCGCGACCGTATCGCGGGCGGCGAGCCAGGCCAGATAGGTGCCGTAGTAGCCGGGGTCGGGCAGTTCCTCGCCGTGATAGCGGGCGAGCATCTCGCGCAGCACGATCGGGATCGACCAGCCGTCGGCCAGCAGGTGGTGGGCGGTGAGCACCAGCCGGTGCACGGTATCGGAGAGCCGGATCAGCAGCGCGCGCAGCAGCGGTGGGTCGCCGATATCGAACAGTTCCGCGCCCGCGGCCTGTTCCAGCGCCAGCGCACGGTCCGCGGCGTCCGGCCGGTCGCGCAGATCCTCGACCCGCCACGCGACGCGCGGGTTGCGGGGGATCACCTGGATCGGTTGATCGACCCGGTCGTAGTGGAAGGCGGCGCCCAGGTTCGGGTGCCGGTGCAGTACTTCGGTGAACGCGGCCGCCAGCCGGCCGGGGTCCACCGGGCCGGACAGTTCGAATCGCGCCGTCAGGGTGTAGACGTCGGCGGCGCCGTCGCGCAGCGCGTGGAACAGCAACCCTTCCTGTAGGGGCGACAGCGGCAGCACATCGGCGACCGGCCCGTGCACGGCGGCCAGTTCGGCAAGACCCCGCGGCGGGAGCGCGATCGTCACGGATTCCGCGCGCGGCGCCGGGGCCGGGCCGGTATCCGTCGAAACCGCAACAGGTTCGGTCGCGGCCGCCAGATCGGCGAGGCCGCGACGGGTCAGCAGATCCTGGGGCGCCAGGACGAAACCGCGCTCCCGCAATTTCGCGCAGACACCGATCGCGGTGATGCTGTCGCCGCCGGCGCCGAAGAAATCGTCGTCGATATCGACGGTATCGCCGTCGCGGCCGAGCAGTTCGGCCACCACCTCGGCGATCGCCTGTTCGGCCGGTGTCGCCGGCGCCCGCCCGCCGGTGGATTCCACCGGATCGGGTAGTGCGGGCCGGTCCACCTTGCCGTTGACCGTCCACGGGAGTTCGTCGAGCACCACGATCCGGGTGGGGACCATCGGGTCGGGTAGCGTTTCGGCCAGCCGGTTGCGCAACCGGGCCCCCAGATCCACGGCACCGTCGTGTACCTGCGCCGCGGCCTCGGCGGTGGCGATCACATAACCGATCAGGCTCTGCCGCCCCGCGAGCTCGCGGATATCGGCGGCCGCCGCGACGATCTCGGGCAGCCCGCTCAATGCGGCTTCCACCTCACCGATTTCGATCCGGTGCCCGCGAATCTTGATCTGCGCGTCCGCCCGGCCCGCATAGAAGTAGCCCTGCCCCGGCATCCACCGTGCCAGATCGCCGGTGCGGTACATCCGGGCGCCCGGCGGCCCGAACGGGTCGGCCACGAAACGTTGCGCGCTCAGTCCGGGCCGGCCCAGATAACCCTGCGCGATCCCGGCCCCCGCGAGATACAACTCGCCGAGCTGCGCGTCGGCGACCGCCTGTAAACCGTTGTCCAGCAGATAGGCCCGCACACCGGACAGCGGCACCCCGATATGCGGATCGGCGCCGCGGACGGGTGCGCCGATGGCGTCGACAGTGGCCTCGGTGGGCCCGTAGAGGTTGACCGCCACGATTCCGGCGGTCTGCACCTGCTGCCAGAGGTCCGGCGGGCAGGCCTCCCCGCCGAGAACCAGCAGGCGCAACTCCACCTCCGCCAACCCGTGCGCGAACAGCGCGGCGGCCAGCGTGGGAGTACCGTCGGCGACCTCGATCCCGTCCGCGCCGAAGGCGGCGGCCAGCGCGGCGGGGTCGCGGCGGATATCGCTGTCGTACAGGTGGATCCGGTGGCCGTCGAGCAGCCACAGCAGCGGGTCGAGCGCGGCGTCGAAAGCGAACGAGGTGGTGTGCGCGATGGCCAGCCGGTGACCGCCGGCCCGCTCGACTGTCTCGGCGTAGATACCGGACCGATGCCCGGCAACCAACTGTGCGAGGGCGGTGTGGTCGATCACCACCCCTTTGGGCGTGCCGGTGGACCCGGAAGTGTAGAGGACATAGGCGGCGTGTTCGCCGTGGATGCACGCATCGGCCGGCGGGCTGTCCGGATACTCCAGCAGCACGGCGCGGAACTCGTCGCCGTCCACTGCGACCGTACGGCAATCGAGTGCGTTCACCAGCGCGTTGTCGGTGAGCACCAGTACCGGGGAAGCATCGTCGATCGTCGTCTGCAACCGGGCCACCGGATGCTCCGGGTCCAACGGTAGATAGGTCGCACCGGCACGCCAGACGGCCAGCAGCGCCACCACCAGATCCGCGGTACGCGGCAGCGCGACACCCACCAGGTCCCCCGGGCGCACGCCACGGTCGCGCAGGTAGCGGACCAGCCGATAGACCTGCGTGCCCAGTTCGGCACCGGTGTATCGCTGCGCACCGGCGACGAGCACGGTATCGCCGGCGTATTCCGCGACCATCCGATCCAGCGCCGCCGGTACCAGCTCGGTTCCGGCCGCGGCCGCCGGCCCGCGACGCTGCGCCAGCAGCCGGGCCCGGTCGTCACGGTCGATCAGCTCCAGCGCACCGACCTGTACCTTGTCCAGTTCGGTGAACGCCTCGATGACCCGGACCAGCCCCGCCATGCGCTGATAGGCGGTCTCCGGATCGTTGGTGCGCGCATCGCATTCGAAGTTCAGCAGGACGGATTTATCGGGCAGTGGGGTCGCGACCAGGCCGAGATCTTCCGGCGGCCCGCCCGCGACATTACGCAGCACCCCCTTGGCACCGTCGAAGTCGAGCGCGAAATCGAAAACCTTCAGGTTGATCCCGACCCCGTGCAACAACTCGCCGGCACCGAAACCGCTCAGGTCACGGGCGAGGTCGGCGCCGCTGTAGCGCTGGTGTCTGCGCATCTCGCGCAACGATTCCGCGACCCGGACGCCCAGTTCGCCGACCGTCTCGTGGGCGTGCACGGCCAGCCGCAGCGGCAGCACGTTCACGGCCATCGACGGTGTACTCAATGCGACCCGCCCGACGCGTCCCATCATCAGCATCGAGAGCACGACATCGGAGGTGCCCAGCTGTCGTTGGATGTAGGCGGCGTAGCAGGCGATCAGCCCGTCCGCCCAGGTGATCCGATAGCGCTCGGTGCAATGACGCAGCCGGTCGAGAGTGGTGACGGGCAGGATCGCCTCGGCGCGGATCGTGCGTTCCACGGCGCCGCCGAGCGCGGTGCCGCGTCCGTCCAGCGCGGGTGCCGGGCTGAGCTGTTCGCGCCAATACTCCTGGTCGGCGGTGAAATTCTCGCTCTCCCGGTAGGCCTGCTCGTCGCCGACCAGATCGGCAATGGTGCCGAAGGTCGCCTTGGGAGGTTCGGTGCCCCGGCGTAGTGCCGTGTAGTGCGCGGCGACCCGGCGCGACAGCAGCGCCGCGCTGTAGCCGTCGACGATCAGGTGGTGGTACAGCTGCACACACCACACTTCGCATTCGGTGAGCCGGATCAGCGTGTAGTTGTAGAGCCGCCGATCGGCCATCCCCCGGCAGCGTTGCGCGGCCTCGTACCGTTCGAGGGCGACGGCCTCATGGGCGAGGGAAACCGGTTCGGTGGCGCCCCGGAGGTCGATCGTGGGGCGCAGGACGGCGGGTTCGTTGCTCACGAATTGCCGGGGGCCGGAAGCGGTATCACGGAACCGCAGCCGCATGTTCTCGGCCTCGGCGACGGTCAGCGCGATGGCTTCGGCCAGTGCGTCGACGTCGATCGGCTCGGAGCCGGATATTTCGAGGACCTCGCCGACCAGGTAGCGGCCGGATTCCGGATCGAACTGCTGCGCATTCCAGATTCCCAGCTGGGGGCCGGTGAGCGGTAGTCCTGGACCGCTGATCGTCGACGCGTTCTGCACTGCCGCCGGCACGGCAACTCCCTTCGCTGTGAACCACTTTCGCCTGCTGTGCCACCGGGTGGGAACCCTTGGCACAGCACACGACCACAGTTGAGGTTAGCCTAACCTTTACTAAAGTGAAACATCTTGACTGTAGTCGGACTTTGCGCTTGCGCTCCGGCAATCAGCCCACCCGAACCGCCTTCTCACCCAGCGGAACCACCAGCGGCGTGCCCGTTTCCGGATCGTCGATCACGCGACAGCCCAGGTCGAAGACCTTCTGCACCAGCTCCGCGGTGACGATCTCGCGCGGCGCCCCGGCCGCGACCACCGCACCGTCGCGCATCGCGATCAGGTGATCGGCATAACGGAACGCATGGTTGAGATCGTGCAGCACCGCCACCACCGTCCGGCCGGTATCCCGGTTGAGTTCCCGGCACAAGTCGAGAAGCTGGATCTGATGGGCGATATCGAGAAAGGTGGTGGGCTCGTCGAGGAGCACGATCGGCGTCTCCTGGGCCAGCACCATCGCGATCCACACCCGCTGCCGCTGCCCGCCGGACAATTCGTCGACCAGCCGCCCGGACAGCTCCGTCACCCCGGTGGCGGCCATCGCTGCGGCCACCGCCTCCTCGTCGTGGCGCGACCACTGCCGGACCAGCGACTGGTGCGGATACCGGCCGCGAGCCACCAGATCGGCGACCCGGATCCCCTCCGGCGCGGTCGAACTCTGCGGGAGCAGCCCGATACGGCGGGCCACCTCCTTCGCCGGATAGGAACCGATCGCCTTACCGTCCAGCAGTACGGCGCCGGATTCGGGTGCCAGCAGCCGCGACAACGCCCGCAACAGCGTCGATTTGCCGCAGGCGTTCGGCCCGATGATGGCGGTGAAGGTGCCGTCGGGGATATCGACCGTGAGTTCGTCGCTGATCACCCGGTTCCGGTAGCCCAGCCGCAACCGGTCGGCCCGTAACCGGGCGTCGGTGGCGGCATGCGGTGCGACGGCCTGCTGCGCAGATTCGCTGCGCTCGAGTTTTTCGTCCACGAAGATCCCTCAGTTCCGTCGAGCCTCGATCACCAGCAGATAAGCCAGGTATGCACCACCGACCGACGCCGTCACCACACCGACCGGCACAGTGGTCGGGGCGAACACACGGCGCGAGATCCAATCACATACCGCCAGCAGCAACGCCCCCATCGCCGCGGCCGGAAGCAGCGCCGTCGTCGGCGTCCGGGCCAATCGGCGGCCCAGCTGCGGGGCGGCCAGCGCCACGAAGGCGATCGGTCCCGCGACGGCCGTACCGACAGCAGTGAACGCGACACTGAGGACCGTGAGCAGCAACCGCGCCCGGCCCACCCGGACCCCCAGCGCCTGCGCCGCATCGTCGCCCAGTTCCAGAATCGGCAACTGATGCGCCGCGGGCACCACCGCGATCGCAAGCACGGCCAGCACCACCAGCGCCGGCGTGATCTGGGCCCAGGTCAGTCCGTCCAGCGTGCCCACCCCCCAGGCCGCGGCCGACATGGCGGTATCGAGGTCGGCGCGCAGGATGAGCCAGGTATTGGCCGCGGCCAGCATCGAGCCGATTCCGATACCGACGATCACCAGACGGAAGCCCTTGACGTTCTGCCGGAATGCGAGCAGGAAGATCGCCAGCGCGGTGACGAGCCCACCGCCGATGGCACCGGCCGCCGTGGCGTAGTACCCGCCGCCGGCGAGGATGACCAGCAGCGCGCCCGTGTACGCACCGTTGTTGAACCCGACGATATCGGGGCTGCCCAGTGGGTTGCGAGTCACCGATTGCAGGATCGCGCCACTGATCCCGAGCGCCGCGCCGAGCACCAGCGCCATCAGCACCCGCGGGAACCGCCACTCCAGGACCACGAGTTCGTCGCTGCCGACCCCACTGCCCAGTAGCGCCCGCAGCACCCGGTCGGGCGGGATCGCGAAATCCCCCGTCCCCAACGCCAGTAGCGAAACGACGCAGGCGGCGACCAGCAGCACCGCCGATACCACCACGCTGCGTACACCGAATCGGGCCGTGAGGCCGCGCAGCCGCAGCACTCGGACCGTACGGCCGAAGTCGATACTCGCCACGGCGCCGATCCGCGGCTTCTCACGCAGGGTCACGACTACCTCATCTCCGAACGACGGGCGAGCCAGATGAGTATCGGCGCGCCCAGGAAGGCCGTGACCACACCCGCCGCGATCTCGTCCGGCGGAATGACGATCCGGCCGAGTATATCGGCGAAGAGCACCAGTGTCGGGGCGAGGAGCAGCGAGTAGGCGACGATCCAGCGATAGTCGGGCCCCACTATCCAGCGGGCGATATGCGGTACCGCCAGGCCGACGAAGGTGATCGGCCCGACCGCGGCGGTCGCCGTACCGCACAGCAGGATCAGGGCGAGGGCGGTGAAGGCGCGGGTCCGTGTCACATGTACGCCGAGTGCGCGCGCCATATCGTCGCCGAGCGCCACGGCGTTGAGCGAACGGGCGGCGACGGCGGCGAAAATGATACCGATGAGAATGAAGGGGGTCGCGCCGGCGAGCACGTCGTAGCCGCGGCCGGTCAGCGCACCGGCATCCCACTGCCGCATCTCTTCGAAGGCGCTCGAATTCAGCAGAATCAGCCCCTTGGTGATACCGGTGAGCACGGCGGTCACCGCGACGCCGGCCAGGGTGAGGCGGATCGGGTCGGTACCACCGCGACCGACGGTTCCCAACCGGTACACCGCCACCGACACTACCGCCGCTCCGGCGAATCCGAACCAGACGTAGGAGGCGATACCACTGGCGCCCAGGTACGCCACCGCCACCGCGATCGCGAAGGCCGCGCCCGCGTTGATCCCGAGCAGTCCGGGGTCGGCCAGCGGGTTCCGTGTCAGCCCCTGCATGAGGCATCCGGCGATCCCGAGCGCGCTACCCGCGAGCAGGCCGAGCAGGGTGCGTGGCAGGCGGTATTCGCTGATGATCAGGTCGTCCGGCGATCCGCCGGGCTGCCACAGCGCAGTAATGATCTCCGTGATCGGAATATGCTTCACGCCGACCACAAGGCTGAGTACGCAGGCAAGTATCAGAAGGCCGGCGGCAAGTATCCAGCCCATCCACCTGCGGACTGCGACCCTGGTGTGGTATTCATAGGACGAACCGGCCGTCATGACGCGGTGCTACAGGAACTGTGCATCGAACCCGTCCCTTCCGGCGTATATGAGATACGTCACGGTGATAGCTCACAAATTTTGTTAACCAACCTTTATAGTGAGCGCAGGCTAGCCTAACTTGATTAGGCTTAGCAACAGACTGTGCCGAGGAGCGAAAGGATGACGGGATGCACTCCGCTGCCGGCTGTATCGCCTCCCCATCCGCTCTGTCACGGCGCGGGGCCTCCGGCCATACCTGGCCGGGTTTGTAAGAGATACACAGGGATGAGGGATTGATGGCGCAGCATTTCGTCACCTGATCGCCCAGGTTGAGACGATCCGAACCGCCGGTGGGCATTCCGTACCCACCGGATTTCACCTGCGAGTGCGCAGCAAACCGGACATGACCCGCGTTTTCGCGCGTCCCGATCCGGAATTCCGTGCTGCCACTTTCGCCGGTCCCGCGGCTGCGGCCGTACCCGGCGACATTCGCTAGACCATGAGGGACACACGATGAATATCAAAGGGATTGCTGCCACCGCGGCGATGACGGCGGCGGCGGTACTCGGCGTTGCCGGCGGAACGGCGACCGCGGACACGTTCGTGCCGTTGCCCGGCGGCGAGAAGGCCGGCCCGAACGGAAAGGTTGCGCGCGTCAACGAGAGTGCGCTGATCTCGCCTTCCATGTCGGCCAACGGCGCGGGCCGGGTCGCCTGGGTGAGCGGACAGATTCACGCTGACGTCACGCAGACCCCCGAGGGCGACCCGGGACCATGGAAGGGCCCGACCAACGCGGAGGGAACCAACAACTCCTCCACCCACGGCGCCTCGCGGCTGAGCACCGGCTACATCGTCGGCTGCCAGGTCAGCATCGCCGAGAATGCCTTCCAGGCCGGTATCGGTGGCACTCTGAGCACCTCGACCCTGGGTGGCAGCGGATCCCTGAGTGTGAAGCTCGGTCCGGGCGAAGTGAAGTTCGTCCACATCGAGGGCGTCGACATCAAGAAGCCCGGCCCGTACTGGATCGACTACAAGGATGTCGAGATGAACGTCGAGGGCTGCGGCGGTTTCGCCCAGGCCCGGTCCTACACGGTTCTCGAGATCATCGGTGACCACTACTCCAAGTCCACCCTGTACGGAGCCCCGTTCAGCATCGGCTGACGCTCGTCACCACTGGTCGATCAATCCGTCGCTGAACGGAATATCTCTTCCGAGAGGGAAAATCTCATGTCTGTAGTGAAGAAGAGCGCCGTGCGCATCGCGAGCGTCGCCGCCGCGGCCGCCGCCGCTGTCGGTCTGTTCTCGACCGGCGCCGCCAACGCCGATACGTTCGTGCCGCTGCCCGGCGCCGAACTCCACCACACCCTGCCCAACGGGCTCGGGGTCACCGCGCGGATCGCCCACGAATCCGCGCTGATCAACCCCTCCATGGGCTCCACCCCGCTGCACCGCAACGCTTGGGTTTCGGCCAGCGCGCAGGTCGAGGTGCACGGTAAGCACAACGGCACCAAGATCACCCCGGGTTATGTCGTCGGCTGCCAGGTCGATATCAGCGGCGGTGGCGCCAACGGCGGAGCCGACGTCACCTCCGACTACGCCGGCGAGAACGTCACCGGCAAACTCAGCACCGGCGGCAACCTGACCCTGGGCCCCGGCCAGGCCACCTCGTTCCTGCTCCTCGATATCGAGAAGCCGGACGCGTACGGCAACGAGGGCCACCAGTTCGCCACCAAGTTCAACGGCCCCAACGGCTCGGTGACCTGGACCGACAGCACCATCGGCCTCAACGGATGCGGTGGCTACGCTCAGGCCCGCGCGTTCGTGCGAGTCGAGGTGGCCACCGATAACGGCACCTCCGAGTTCCGTGTCTGGGGTCAGCCCTTCAGCCTCGGCTGATCCGGCACAGCCTGTAGAAACGACGATGGCCCCGGCCTTCTCGGGCCGGGGCCATCGTCGGCGCGGCCACCGGGGCGCAGCCGCCCGCACCACCGCGGACAGCAGGAAGAGCACCACTGCGACTGCCGGGAATAGATGAGCGAACCCGCCGGCTCGAAGCGCGGGAGCAACGCCATCCGCCGATCTCGCCACCGGCGCCGGGCACCGATTCGGCCCGGAGCCGACGCGATGATCGACGGCGGACGGCTGGTCGACCGCGCGGCTGCTCCCGTTTCAGACGACGGAACCGACAACGATATTCGCCGCGATCAGCAGCAGCGCACCTGCCGTGAGGGCGGTGTACGCCCAGTCGCGCCGGCGAGCGAAATGGTGGGCGACCACGAGCAATCCCGCCACGGGTAGCAGAGCGAACAGCAGTAATCCGCACACTGTGGTGACAGAGGCTGTCCACTGTGTAGCCCCCATCGGTTCGGCCACCATCCCGAAGGCGGTGAGCGCCGCTGCGAATGTCGTTCCGCGCCGCAGCAGGAACGCAAGCCGTAGCTGCACGGCGCTCGGCCGACGCGGTCGCGCGCTCACTGTGCGCCCGAACCGATCGTCCCCGCGGCAGTGAGTGCCATGGGGATCGTGAGGAGGGCGAGCGCACCGGTGAACACGATGCGGAGGTGAACAGGTTTCGCCCACACCAGCACTCGCGCGCCCAGGATCGATCCGGCCACGGAGCCTACGACGGCCGGCGCAGCGAAATCGAGGTCGACCGTCCCGCCGATCACGACGGCCGCGGCGGCGCCGGCCGCCGTGATGCCGATCATCAAATTCGCGGTGGCGGAGGACACCTTCAGTGGCAGGCGGAGCACCGTATCCATCGCCGGAATCTTGAGTACCCCGCTCCCGATGCCGAGCAAGGTGGACAGCACCCCGGCGCCGAATATCGCTACCGATCCAGTTCCCGGCGACGCGACTCGATACGGGATCGCTGTCCCGTCCGGGCCCGGGAAACTGGAATGCAGCCGCAGCGCAGCCGCCCGATCGGTCCGTCCCGGCGGGACCGGCCTGGCGCGCCGGGGACTCACCATCTGTACCGCAGATACCGCCAGGACCGCGGCGAACAGACCGTACAGCACCCGCTCGGGGATCATCCCGACCGCCAGTAGCCCGACCAGCGCCCCGGACGACGACGCGATTCCCAGCACGATCGCGAGGCGAATGTTGGTCAGGCGCGCAACGATCGTTGCCGGTGAGCCGGCGCACGAACAGGCAACGACCGACACCAGACTCACCCCGGCAGCACTCTCGAACGACAGGTGAGTGACGACCGTCAGGAACGGCACCAGGAAAATTCCACCTGCCATCCCGAGTGCGCTTCCCAGGCTCGCGGTGAGGAACGCACCGATCAGCACGACCAGCGTCGTGGCCACCGTCACGGCGCGTCACGACGACGGTGGAGCCGGGTTTCGAAGGTCACCGCGTCCCCGCGGTAGTGCAGGATCTCGTAGTCGACAGGCCTGTCGTTCGTGGTGCAGGTGGTCCGCTCGATCCGGAACACGGCCTCGCCGATTTCCGTGTCCAGCGCGGCGGCGACGTCGGAGTCGGCCAGGCAGGCACTCATTCTGTAGGTCGCCCCGGCCAGTGGCACGCCGTAGGTGTGCTCCAGCAGAGTGAAGATCTGGGTGTTTTCGAGATCCTCCTCGGCAATACGTTGCCCCACATCGTGAACCAAGTAGGTTTGATCGAACGAAAGGGCCCGGCCGTCGGCTCGGCGGATGCGTTCGATGAAGGTCACCGCCGATCCGAACGGCACCTCGAGTGCATCGGCGACGTCTCGCGAAGCCGTTACGGTCTCGACGGTCACCACCTCGGCACTGGCCTCGAGCCCCAATGCGTGAACGTCCTCGACGAACCCGGTCAGTTCCATCAGCTGCTGGGTGATTCTCGGCGCGGCCACGAATGTGCCCACTCCCTGGCGCACATCGACCAGACCCCTGGCGGCGAGGTTCTGCACGGCCCGTCGCACGGTGATCCGGCTGACCCCGAACTGGCGTACCAGCTCGTCCTCGGTGGGCAGCCGGTCACCGATCTGCCAGTGCGCCCCGATCCTTTCGGCGAGGGCAGCCTCCACCTGCGCATACAGAGTCATCAATTCATTATAACGACATAATGATGGTCGAAGCCTTCGCATCGGGGTGACCGGGCACCTGCGATCGACCGAAAGGTCAGCGTGACCCCGGGCAACTCGGCGCGGGCACTCTCACAACCCGGCGCCGTCCGACCTTTCGCGGGTGCCGCTGTTTCCAGAAATCGAGCGCCTGCCGTCGAGTTCCGGGCAGCACTCATGGTCATGGGATCCGGCCGGGGTATTAGGCTGACCTGCCTATGGCTATCGGCGCGACCCTGCACACCTTCGCAGTCCAACTCTCCGACGTCGATCGCGGCGTCTATCAGGAGTTGGAGTTGCGCCTGGCACGGCATCCGTCGGAATCCGCGGAATTCCTGGTCACCCGGCTGCTGGCCTACTGCCTCGAATACGAGGACGGGATCGCGTTCAGCGACGGCGGGGTGTCCTCGACCGATGAACCCGCCGTGCTGGTCCGCGATCTCACCGGGCAGATCACCGCATGGATCGAGGTCGGCGCCCCCGATGCCGACCGGGTACATCGCGGCAGCAAACTCGCCGGCCGGGCAGCTGTCTACACCCACCGCGACCCCTCGAAGGTCCTCGCCGGCCTGGCCGGAAAGCGAATCCACCGGGGTGAGACCATCCCGCTCTACAGCTTCGGCCGCACCTTCGTCGACGCCGCGGCCGCCGCCCTGGAACGCCGCAACTCCGCCACGCTGTCGGTGCTGGAGCGGCAGCTCTACCTCGAACTGAACGGCACCGACCTCACCGCCCCGATCGGCGAGCACAAGCTCTCCTGACCCTGCTCTTGACATCGAGTTCACTTCAGGTTTCAGAGTTGTCGTATGCATCGGGACGACGAAGAAACCATCAGGACGACGCTCGCGACCCACACCGCGCTGTGGACAAGCCATGAGATGGACGAATGGGGCACCTACTTCACCGAGGACTCGGATTTCATCACTCATCGCGGAATCTGGTGGCGCACACGCCAGGACAACATCGACGGCCACAAGGACGTCCCCGACTCGGTGTTACGACAGAAGAAGAACTACACCCAGCAAGTGCTGGATATCGCCACCATCACACCCGAGGTCGCCCTGGTCCACACCCGCTGGAGCTGGCCGGAACATCGGCTACCGGGTACGGATGTCACCGAGGATCGTACCGGCCTGATCACCTTGATCATGGTGAAACGTCAGGGCCGATGGCTCATCAGGGCCGCACACAATACGAGGACCAACGGCCTGGACGAGTTCACTGCGGGCCACGGAACCGGCACGTAGCGTACCGAGAGCGCAAGCGCCGCAGCCTCGTCCGCGCCATCCGTGGTTTCGCCGGTCCGCCGCACGATCGGCATCTCCCCGCGAGGAGAGGGCCGGTGGTCAGGGTTCGATCAGCCCGGCGCGGATGGCGTAGCGGGTCAGCGCAAGGCGGTCACGCAGGCCCAGTTTCTGCAGGATGTTGGCACGGTGCCGGTCCACGGTTTTCACGCTGATCACCAGGTCCCCGGCGATCTCGCGCGACGAATACCCCTCGGCGACGAGCTTGACGATCTCCTCCTCGCGCGGGGTGAGCAGTGTCTGCGGAACGGGTTCGTCGCGTTCGGCACGTTGTAGCCATTCGCGGATCAGGGAATTCACCGCGCCGGGATACAGATAGGGCTCGCCGCGCAGGGTGGCCCGGCAGGCCTCGAGCAGATCCCGGTCGGCGACGGATTTGAGGACATAGCCGGAGGCGCCGACCCGCAGGGATTCGAAGAAATATTGCTCGTTGTCGTACATCGACAGCATCAGGATCCGTACCCCCGGGGTGTTGCGGTTGATCTCGCGGGCGGCCTGGATACCGGTCAGCCGGGGCATGGCGATATCGAGGATCGCGAGATCGATCGGTACGGCTCCGGCCTGCTGTACCGCCTCGTGGCCGTTGGCGGCTTCGGTGACCACGGTGAGATCCGGTTCGGCATCGAGGATCATCCGCAGCCCCGACCGGACCAGTGCGTGATCATCGGCGAGCAGGATCCGGGCCGGTGCCGATGAAGTCATGGCGCATTCCCTTCCTCCCGGTGCGGAATGGTCAGGCAGACCACGGTGCCGTGCCCGGGTGGTGAATCGATCGTGAGGGTGGCGTTCACGAGCAGCGCGCGTTCGCGCATCCCGCGGATCCCGGAACCGTCCTCGGCCACCCCGCCGCGGCCGTCGTCGGTGACCCGCAGTATCAGCGCCTCCTCGCCGACGCGCAGGCTCAGCCCCACGCGACCGGCATCGGCGTGACGGGCGATATTGGTCAGGCTTTCCTGCGCCACCCGGTAACAGACCAGTTCGATATCCGGCGGCAACCGTGGCAGGTTCCGGTCGACTTCGCGATGCACGCCGATCCCCGCGGTGGAGGAAAACTCACTGCACAGCGCACTGAGCGCACTGGACAGGCCGAGATCGTCGAGCACATCGGGGCGCAGCCGCCGGGCGATCCCCCGGACCTCGTCCAGGCAGCCGCGCACCGTCTCCTGGGCACCGTGCAGCACATCGACCACATCGGTGGGGGCGCGGTCGGCGGCCCGCTTCATCGACAGCAGTGCCACCGTGAGACTCTGCCCGATCTCGTCGTGCAGTTCCCGGGCTATACGCTGCCGTTCGCCTTCCTGGGCGGCCAGGGCGGAAGCGCTGGCCGCGGCGCGCTCGGTCTCGAGCCGGTCGACCATGGCGTTGAACGAATCGATCAGATGGGACAGATCGCCGTTGCCCCGGCCGTCGACGCGGCCGCTGCGGCGCAACGGGTCCACCCGCCGCATGGAGGCGATGAGTTCGTCCAGCGGTGCCAGACTCGTTCGCAACAGGAACGCATTGGCGGCGAGGATGACCGCCAGACCGACCGCGAGCACCGGTAGCTCGGTCAACCGCACCCGCGACGACACCGTCGCCGGTGACAGCGCGAGCACCAGCGTGCCCAGCGTGAACACCAGCCCGTTGATGAGGAAGATTCGCCGGAACAGCGCATCCGCCGGTGTCCGGGTGTGCCGCCGGAACAGGCCGATACCACTTCCCGGACGGTCCATGAACTCAGTCTGGCCGCTGGCGGCCGGGGTGTCCATGAGGTCGGGCACCCATTTTCCGGGGCGGCGGACTACACAACGTCGGCCACCACAGATGGGTACCGGCACCGATGGTCCTCGGCACCTCGCTCGCGAAAACTTAGAGCGAACACAATTGGTGGCGGGAGGAGCGTTCGGGTGCATATCGACCGCAGCACCATACCGGGCCAAGGCGCCGTGCACCATCTGCGCACTCGCAGCGGTGACCGGTTCGCACTGGTCACCAGCGCCGACGGCGGCAAGAACATTCTCGTCTACCACGGCGACGGCGACGAACCCGTCCAGTCGGTCGCCCTGGGAACCGACGAAGCCGACCAATTCGCCGACCTGCTGCACAGCGCACCGCTACCCGATCGGGTGGCGCGGCTGGAACGGTTGGTGGACCGGCTCACCGGCGACGAGTTCCGGCCATGACCACGCTTTCCCCGCACGCGCGACGGGATCCGCCGATGCAAGCTCACGATATCGCCGTCCACCTGCCGACCGTCCGGCCCGGAGATCCGGTCGCGAGGGCCATGCGCCTGATGGTGGTGAATCGGCTGCCCGGCATGATCGTGGTGGACGAGGCGGATCGGCCGGTCGCGGTCCTGCCGGGCACTCAGGTGCTGCGGCTGGCGATTCCCAGCTCATATCAGAACGATCCGGCCCTCGTGCGCACCATAGACGAGCTGAGCGCCGAACTGTTCTGGCGCGAACCGGGGCATCTCACCGTCGGTGACTGTCTCCCGCAGCACGCGCCGCGACCGGCGGTCGTCCGGCGTGACGCGACCCTGCTGGAGATCGCGGCGCTGATGGCGCAGCGGCACAGCCCCCTGGTGGCGGTCGTGGACCGCGAGCACGCCCTCATCGGCGGAATCACCCTCGAACGGTTGTTGATCAGCCTGGCCGTCGCCGGGCCCGAGGACTGAATTCCGCCGGGCCGAGGCGAGGTAGCCGATGAATCAGATCCTGGCGGTAGCCATTTTCGTCGGGGCGTTCTGGTTCATCGCGACCGAACGCGCCGACAAGGTCAAGGTTGTACTGATCGCCGCGGCGGCCATGACCGTGCTCGGGCTGGTCCCGGGTGAAGACGTCTTCTACAACGCGCACGCCGGGATCGACTGGAATGTCATCTTTCTGCTGCTGGGCATGATGGTGATCGTCGGCGTCGTCAAACACACCGGCCTGTTCGACTTCCTGGCGATCTGGGCCGCGAAACGTTCCCGCGGCAGCCCGTTCCGGCTGATGGTGATGTTGATGATCATCACCGCCGTTGCCTCACCGCTCCTCGACAATGTCACCATCATCATGCTGGTCGCGCCGGTGACCATCGTCGTATGCGGGCGGCTGGGTTTCACCGCGCAACCGTTCCTCATCGCCGAAGTCCTTGCCGCCAATATCGGCGGTGCCGCCACCCTGGTCGGTGACCCGCCCAACATCATCATCGGCAGCCGGGCGGGCCTGAGTTTCAACGACTTCCTGATCCATATGGCACCCGCGGTGGCCGTCATCTTCGTCCTGTTCGTGGTGTTCACCCGCTGGCTGTTCCGCGCGCATCTGCGGGAGACCTCCAAGCACATCACCACGGTGATGACGCTCCAGGAGCGCCGCGCCATCACCGACCCACGGCTGCTCGCCCGTTCGCTGCTGGTCCTGGCAGGGGTCGTGGCCGGATTCGGGCTGCATTCGCTACTGCATGTGGCGCCGTCGATCATCGCGCTGCTCGGCGCCGGGGCGATGGTGCTCATCTCCGGGCTCGATATCCGAGATATTCTGCGCGAAGTCGAATGGGCGACGCTGGTTTTCTTCATGGGGTTGTTCGTGATGGTCGCCGGCCTGGTGCACACCGGCGTCATCGGCCGGCTGGGCGACGCGGCGGTCGCCGCCTTCGGCGACAACCCACTGTTCGCCTCGGGCGTCCTGGTCTTCGGGTCCGCGGTGGTGGCCGCATTCATCGACAACATCCCGTATACGACCACCATGGCACCGGTGGTCGAAGGACTCGTCGAGCAGACGCCCGATCCGCAACAGGGGCAGGCGCTGTGGTGGTCGTTCGCCTTCGGCGCGGATTTCAGCGGGAACGGCACCGCGGTCGCCGCGAGCGCGAACGTGGTCGCACTCGGGATCGCCCAGCGCGCCGGGCATGCGATCACGTTCTGGCAGTTCACCCGATACGGCATCGTGGTCACCGCCCTCAGCAGCGTACTCGCCTGGGCTTATATCGTGCTCCGCTATTTCTGACCACCGGCAGCGGCTCCGCAGACGTCACGGGCGCCGGTTACCGCCGGCCACCTGCGCTATCGAAAACCGCCTTCAGATAGCGGTCGCATCGATCGGAACCGATCAGCCCGGACGCCATCCGATTCATCGTGTAAGCGAAGGTGATCCGCCGATCCAGGTCGTTCACCACCATCGAGCCGCCGTAACCCGACCACCAGCACACCCGCCCGTCCGGCACGTACGGCGCCGTCTGTGGATGCGGGAGGCCGTAGCCGATACCGAAACGCAGCGGAGTCAGCAAGGCCATATCGACACCGTCGGCCTGCTCCCGGAAGATCAGGTCGAGGGTGTCCGGTGACAGGTACCGCCGCCCGTCCAGCACTCCCCCGCACGAGATCAGCGATTGCACCCGGGCCACCGAGCGCGCGTTGCCATGGCCGTTGACCCCGCCGATTTCCGCCGCCCGCCAGGCCGGGGTCGCGGTTTCGGCAATATCGAGCAGCGGGCTGGTGAGCGTTTTGACGAGTACGCTGTCGCGGTCGAGTGCCGCCATATCGAACTGCGTCGCTCCCGGCGGTATCAGGGTGGCGATGCGGTGGGCCTTCTCGGGGCCGGTGCCGATGGAGAAATCGGCATTCAATGGTCCGGCCAGCTCGGCCGCGAAGAACTGCCCGAGCGATATCCCGGTGATGCGGCGCACCAGTTCCCCGATCAGGTGGCCGTAGTTCAGTGCGTGATATCCCGATGCCGTGCCCGGTTCCCACCACGGTGCCTGCGCCGCCAGCCGTGCGGCAGCGGATTCGGTGTCGTAGATATCGGCCAGGCCGACCGGCGGCTCCCAGCCCGATACCCCCGAGGTGTGCGACAGCAGATGCCGGACCTCGATCTCGGCTTTCCCGTTGGCGGCGAACTCCGGCCAGTAGTGGGCGACGCGTTCGCCGACATCGAGTTCTCCGCGATCGACCAGTAGCAGCGCACACAACGCGGTCATGGTCTTGGTGACCGAGAAAACGTTCACCAAGGTGTCGGCTTCCCACGGCCTCGTCCGCGCGGGATCGGCGTAGCCACCCCACAGGTCGAGCGCCGGCTCCCCGTCGACGGTCACGCACAGGGCGGCACCGAGCTCGGCCCGGGCTTCGAGTTGCTCGTCGAAAACCGACCGCACCTGCGCGAATTCGTCACGGCAGAACCCTGCGGAGACGCTCATCACCGCGCACCCTGCATTGCAGCAGCCGCCACCGGTAACGCGTTACGCGCGGCGGCAGCCCGGACGGCGCCGGCCTCGAGCTCCTTCGTCAATCGCTGGACATAGGGCTGGAACTCGACCTGGATGGTATGCCGCGGCGAATTGTAGTAACGCCCGCGGCGCCGGGATTCCTGCTCACGAAGTTGCCGATCGATCTCCGCGCGCGCCGGTAGATGGTAACGCCCGGTCAGGTAGGCGGCGACGAATTTGGCCTGCTGTTCGGCGAAGTTGACCAGTGTCGGCAGCGGTTGGGCCAAGCCGAGGAAGAACAGGTTGTCGATATCCGGTTTCATCATCATCGCGAACAACGGAAACCGATTCTCCGTATCCGGGAGCAACCCGGGATCGGTGAAGAACGGGAAACTGATGTGATATCCGGTGGCGCACAACACGACATCGATCTGCTCGCTGCTGCCGTCGACGAAATGGACACGGTCGCCATCCAATTCGGCAATCGCGGGTTTGAACTCGATATCGCCACTGCCGGCACGGTGCAAGAACTCCTCACTCGCCGAAGGATGCGCCTCCAACGGTTCGTGGTCCGGTGCGGGCAGCCCGTAGTTCTGCATCTCTCCGCGGTATTTCCGCACGAACCGCTGCCGTAGTTTCAAGCCGAGCTTCGCCGGCATCCAGGGCGGCATCGAACGCCGGTCGCTCGCCTGGCCGTTCACATACTTCGGCAGTACCCAGACACCGCGGCGCGCCGAGACGAACAGTTTCTCGGCGAGGAATCGCTGCGACAGTTCGGAGGCGATATCGAGGCCGGAGTTGCCCATACCCACCACGACGATCCTTTTTCCGCGCATATCGATGGGGTCGAAGGGGTCGTTGTAGGCGTGACTGTGCATCAGCACTCCGTCGAATTCGCCAGGATAGTCGGGGAATCGGGGGTCCCAGTGGTGACCGTTGCAGACGATCAGCGCGTCGTAGACTTCGGTGCTGCCGGAACTCGTCGTCACCGTCCACAGGCCGTCGGCGGTGCGTTCGGCCGCGGTGATCAGCGTATTGAAACGAATCCTGTCGCGCAGGGCGAAGTGGTCGACGTAATCCTTGAAGTACTGCAGCAGCTGCGAATGATGCGGAAAGTCCGGCCAGTCCGCGGGCGCGGGGAAGTCCTCGAATTGCAGCCGGTACTTCGACGTATCGATGTGCAGGCTCTGGTAGCAGGCCGACATCCCGTTGGGGTTCTTGTAATACCAGTTGCCGCCGACCTCGTCGGAAGCTTCGTAGCAATCGAACGGAATCCCGTATTCGGCGAGACGTTTGGCTGTGGTGATCCCCGAGGGACCGGCGCCGATAACGCATACCTTGGGCAGCTCGGGTGAACTCATGCACAACTCCTGTCCGGCCGCGATCAACAGCACCCCACCGCCGTGACCTGAACCACAACGTAACACTCGCTGGACACAGCGTCCAGTGAGTTTTCGCACCGTCTAGGATTACGGCCATGCCGACCGAACCACCCGCAGTCCGCCGGGGCACGCTGCGCGAGGAACAGAAGCGCTCGACCACGGCACGCATCGTCGACGCCGCGCGCGACCTCTTCGAAACCCAGGGCTACTCCGCGGTCCGTGTCGACGACATCGCCGCCGCGGCCGGCTGCAGCCGGGCGACCTTCTACCTGCACTTCACCGGCAAACCAGAGGTCCTGCAGGCAATTGCCAACAGCGGCACCCCGACAGGTGTCCGGTTCTTCTACGCCGATCTCGACCGGGTTCTCACCACCGGGTCACGAGAAGAATTCGCGGCTTGGATGAGCCGGGCCATCGATTGGTTCTTCGAGAACAAGGACATGCTGACCGCCTGGGACGAGGCCACCGCACTCGAACCGGAATTCCGCCGCGCCGTGCGCGCGGGCATCATGACACTCGCCGACACCATGCCGGATTTCCTCGCCCGCTGGCCCGCCGGCCGCCGGGACGAGGCGCGGCTGCGTATCGAACTCCTGGTGGCACAGCTGGAACGTTTCTTCACCCGCTGGGCCATGCAAGGCACCATCGAGGTCTCCGCCGAGCAGGCCGCCGAGGTCCTCACCGGCATCTGGTTCCCGGCCTTGCAAGCACCGGAGCACGAATAGCCCGGTGCGGCTTCCGGGATACCATGGCCGGACGCCTCCTCGTTCGATCGGAGCCGCAATGCATGCACCGCCGCTCTACTACCTGATCGGTCCGGCGGGCCACCCGAATTACGGCGACGAACTAATCACCGCCGGTTGGCTGAACCACCTCGCCGACACCGCACCGGACGCGGCGGTATGGGTGGATACGCACTCCCCCGGCCCGGCACAGGTCCTACTCGGCGATCTGCATCCACGGGTGCGCTTCACCGATACGCTGTGGCGGCTGTGCTGGGAGGCGCCGTCGGACGACCCGTGGCAGGTGGCGTCGTGGGTGCGCCGAGCCGTCACCGACCCCGGCCTGGCCCCGCGGTGGGATCGCGGTATCGCGCTGCTGCGACGCGCCGACGTCATCCACCTACTCGGGGGCGGCTATATCAACCGGATCTGGCCACGACATATCGGGCTGTTCGCCGGGGCCGCCGCGGCCGCCCGCGCCTCCGGTGCCCGCTGCGCGGCGACCGGCCTCGGGCTGTTCCCGGAGCCGGAAGGCGCCGCGGAGCTGGTGCGGGCCACCGCCGCCGAATTCGCGATCACCGAAATCCGCGACCGTGCATCCGCGGATCTGCTCAGGACCGCGCCCGGCATCGACGATGCGTTCCTGGCGCAGCCGAAGCTCCGGACGAACGAGGACGACCCGCCCGACGTGATGCTCTGCCTGCAGAGTGATCAGGTCGATATCGGTATCGACGCGCTGGCGTCGGCCGTCTTGCGGATTCTGCGCGCCTGGCAGACCCCGCCCGAACGGATCGGCGTGGTCGAGGCGATCCCCGGCGAGGACCGGAAGGTATTCGATCTCATCGAGCACCAGCTGCCCGGTGCCCGCTTCTATCCCTTCGTCGACGTCTGGGAACACGGGTTACCGGTCACAGCCGGGCAGACCTGGCTGACCACCCGGTTCCATATGCATCTGGTCGCGGCGACGGCGGGCGCCACCGGGGTGGCGATTCCGGTCAGTACCGATTTCTATGCCACCAAACATCGGTCGCTCATCGAGCTCGGGTCGGGCTGGACGATGCTCGACGACCTCCAGCAGGTG
Organism: Nocardia speluncae NBRC 108251; assembly: GCF_001613245.1. Classification (GTDB taxonomy): domain Bacteria; phylum Actinomycetota; class Actinomycetes; order Mycobacteriales; family Mycobacteriaceae; genus Nocardia; species Nocardia speluncae. The sequence goes on from NZ_BDBZ01000006.1 coordinate 232,237, forward strand.
CCGCGGCGGCCCACCGGCGCAGGCTTCGACGCTGCCGTGGTCGAGGCAGCGGGCCGGGCGAAACTCGCGCTTGCCCGAGCTGTCTACGCCCCCACAGCGACGGCCGGCCGGCAGACCCCGCACTAGGGTGGCGCTATGCGGGTTCTGGTCATCGGAGGGACGCTGTTTCTGGGTCGGCGTGTTGTCGAACGCCTACATGCACGCGGCGATCAAGTCCTGCTGATCCACCGCAGTCACAGCGAGCCTGCGAACTGGTTGCCGGTTGAGCACTTACTCAGCGACCGGCACGATCTCGCACGGCACCGCGACCGAATCCGTGATTTTGCCCCGGACACCGTAATCGACAGCTTCGCGCTGACCGGTGCGGGTGTCGATGCGGTACTGCCGGTTCTGCCCGAGGTGCCGACCGTGGTGCTGTCCAGCCAGGACGTCTACCAAGCCCATGCGGCACTGCTGGCCGGCCGATGCGATTCGCCGGTGCCGCTGACCGAGGATTCGGAGCTGCGGCGGAACCGTTATCCGTACCGTGGCGCGGACCTGCCGGAGGTTCCCGGCGATTACAGCAAACGCGATGTCGAAGACCGCTGGCTCGCACGCGGTGCGGTGGTGTTGCGACTACCGCTGATCTACGGACCGCACGACCGGCAGCGCCGGGAAGACCTCGTACTCCGCAGAGTACGAGCCGGTCGCACCCGGATCCCGGTCGGCGCGGGAAATCTCCTCTGGACTCGCGGATACGTCGACGATCTGGCTACCGGCGTCCTCGCCGCCCTGGACAACCGGACGGCGGACGGCCTCCCCGTCAACCTCGGTGAAACGCACACCGTGCCGATCCGCACCTGGCTCGAGCAGATCCTCGACGCCGCGGGCTCGACCGCGGAACTGGTCACGGTCCCCGACTCTGTCCTGCCGCCGGATCTCGCCCTCACCGGCGCACCGGCGCAGCATTTGCTGATCTCCGTCGCCCGCGCGCAGGACCTGCTCGGCTGGGCCCCCGCCGATCCACTCCAACGGGTGGGTGAGTCGGTGCGCTGGCATATCGAAAACCCACCGTCGGACGCCGGCTGGACCGATGCCGACACCGCCGCGGACGAGGCAGCGCTGGCTGCGGCCGGCTGATCGGCGTGCGATATGACACGGGCAGCACCTCGGTTGCCCCGAAAACCGCTCTGTTCGCAGGTATTTCGACCGTGGATCTCGCCTACCTCGTCGACAACTATCCGGCGGAGGACACGAAAACCCAGGCTCTCGACCAGTTCATCGGCGCGGGCGGGCCCGCCACCAACGCCGCGGTCGCTTATGCCGCGCTCGGTGGCGCTTCCACTCTCGTCACCGCGGTGGGAACCCACCGGCTCGGCGACCTGATCCGCAACGACCTGTCCGCGCACGGCGTGCGGGTCGTCGATGTCCGCGCCGACAGCGACCACCAGCCCCCGGTATCGTCCATCGTGGTTGCGGAATCGGCGGCCACCCGCACGATCGTCTCCCTGGACGGCGCGCGCATCAGCGTCGAGTACGACCACCGTCTCGCGGACCGGCTGTCCGGTGTGAACGTAGTACTCGCCGACGGGCACTATCCGGTGTTGGCCGCGGGTCTCTGCGAACGAGCCTGTGCGCTGGGCATTCCGACGGTTCTGGACGCGGGCAGGTTCAAGGACTCACACACTGCCCTGCTCCCGCATATCGGGTCGGCAATCTGCTCCGCCGCCTTCGCACCACCCGGTATTGCTCCCGGAGACACCGACGCGGTACTCACGTACCTGCGCACCGCAGGCGTGGAGAACATCGCGATCACCAGCGGCGGCGAACCGATCGTCGGCCTCACCGGTGACCGCGAATTCCGCATCGATATCCCGGAAACCCGTGCCGTGGATACGCTCGGCGCGGGCGATATCCTGCACGGCGCGTTCTGCTACTACACCAGCACCGGCCTCGATTTCGTGCGCTCGCTGGCACTGGCGTCGGAGGTGGCGAGCTTCTCCTGCCGATTCTTCGGCACCCGGGAATGGTGCACTCGCCTCAGCGAGCTGCCCGGACGAGGTACTCCTCGCCCCGAAGCGTGAGTACGAGATCGGCCCGCCCACGCGTTCCGGCGACGAGCGCGGCATTGGGCAGATCATTGTACGCGATCCGTGCGCGCGCGACCTCCGGCGCCTTCCCTCCGGCGATATGCCGCTCGTAGAGCCGCTGCCCGATCGACTCCGCCCCGGCATCCAGATACCAGCACTCGTCGAGGTAGGAACGCACATCCCGCCAGCCCGGTTCGTCCAGCAGCAGATAGTTGCCCTCGACCACAACGATCCGCTGCCGCCGGAAAACCACACCGTCCGGCACCGGGTCGTGGATCTCGCGGTCGTAGACCGGCCACCCGACCTCGGCGCCTACTACTACCGAACGCAGTTCGCGCAGCTTCGCCGTGAATCCACCGATATCGAAAGTGCCCGGCTGTCCTTTGTTTTCGAGCTCGCCCGCAGCGGAGAGGTCCTGGCCGGTCCGGTGGAAGCCGTCCATCGGCGCGACACCTGCGAGCTCTTCGTCCGACCGATTCAGTGCCGTGGCGAGCGCAAACGCGAGTGTGGATTTTCCCGCACCCGGCGGTCCGGCCAGTCCCACGAGATACCGCCGATCCAGGCCGTCGGCAGCCGCCCGCACCCGGCGCGCCAGATCGTCGACAGAGGCCACCATCACCGCTGTCGGCCGCCGCTCGGCTCGAGCGACCGCAGGAGAGCGGTGTCCAGCCATTGCTGAACACCGCCGGTGGTGTGGGCCGTGCCGAGCGCTTCGGCGGTGAGCGTCCAATAGCGCGCCGCCGCGTGATCGGTGATCGTGACTCCGCGGGCCAGTTCACGCCGGAAGCCCTCGGTATCGCGCCGCCCGCGGGCCCTCGCGTGCGCCGCGACGTACAGGTCCAGTTCCGGCCCCGGGTCCAGCGGGCCCTCGGCGGTCATCCGCGCCGCCACAGCGGTGTGCGCGGGCGCGAGATCGGCGAGGAACGCCCGCCGGTTCCGTATCGCCGATCCCCCCGCGCCCCAGATCTGCCGGGAGACCACCCGCGCCAGCTCGGCCGATCGCGCCAGCTGCCCGAGTTCGGCGAACAGGAGGACCTCACGCGGTGACGGCGCCGCGGGCAGCCGCGGGATATCCATCTCGACGAAATCGTCGAACGCCGAAGCCGGAAGAGCAGCCAGGACCCGCCGCCAGAAGCCGATGAGGGCGGTGCGGGCCGCGCCACGCTCGGCAACTACTGCCAGTTCCGTGAGAACCAGCGGATCATCGGCCTGTTCGATCGCGACCAGTACCGCATGCCGCCAGGACAGTGCAGCGAGATCGGCCTCCACCGCGGCACGCTCCACCGCGACCACATCCGGGACAGCACGCGCCCCCGCAAGCACGTCGGCAATCGCAGCCAACCCGATACCCACGGCCCGCAGTTCACGCACCAGCACCAAACGATCGAGGGCAACCGGTGTGAATACTCGGTGCCCGCCGCTCGTGCGCGGCACCGCGAGGATTCCCTCGTCGCAATAGAAGCGGATGGTGCGCACCGGCACACCCGTGCGCCGGGATGCTTCCCCGATACTCACGGCGTTCGACGAATGAATGATGTAGGTCACAACTACTGGAACCTCCACCCGACTGGAATTCCTACGCTACCGGAAACGACCCAGCACAGGAGGCCCGCCGATGAACGTCACCAACCCCACCGAAGAACTCGTCTGGACGGCCGTCGCCGCCGAACGCGGCGGCCTGGCCGGCCTACTGCAAGGCCTGACCGAGGAGCAGTGGGACCACGCGTCTTTGTGCGAAGGCTGGCGGGTCCGCGATGTGGTCGCCCATATCCTGCTCACCTCACAGGCGAAACTTCCCTGGCTACTGTGGCATACGGCGCTCGCGCGCGGCAGCATCACCCGGATGAACTTCGGCACCGCCCTCCGCTACGCCGATCGCACATCCCCCTCGGACCTGCTCACCGAACTCCGCGCGATCTCCGGCCTCCGGCACCAGCCGGTCGCCACCGACGCCGTGGACCGCCTGATGGATCTACTGGTACACGGCCACGACATCGCATACCCCTTGGGAATCCGCCACGAAATGCCGACCGATGCCGCCCGCTGGTCCACCGACCGGGTCTGGCAGATGGGCTGGCCTTTCCACGCCCGCCGCACACTCGCCGCCTACCGATTGACCGCCACCGATACGGACTGGTCCGTAGGTGCGGGGAGTCCGGTAGCCGCCCCGATCGCTGACCTGCTGCTGCTCGTCACCGGCCGGAATTCGGTGGCGAACCTGCGCCCGTAACAGCTGTATTCAGTCGCTGAACAATGATTCCGGGCCACCACGCTACGGCGACCCGGGCGGAATCGTTCTCGATCTCTCTCCGCAGAAGGACGTTCAACGGACCCCGGGTTCCTATACTGGTCGAAATGTCGAGCACTGAAGGTCCATTGCCCTACTTCTTCCCCAAATGGATCGATCGGCTCGGCTTCCGGTACATGAACCCGTGGATGCGACGACTCGCTCCTTCACTACCGGGCTACGCCGTGGTCGAACATATCGGCCGGAAATCCGGCAAACGGTACGAAGCCCCGGTCCGCGTATTCCGGAACGGCGATGTGATGGCGGTGGTTCTGCTACACGGTGAAACCGATTGGGCTCGGAACATAGCCACCGCAGGCGAAGCCACTCTCCACCACCGCCGTGCCACCGTGCCACTGCGCGACCCGCGCATCATCCGCCCCCGCGAGGCGACACCGGATGTACCTCGCCTCGCACGCCTGGGAAACCGCATCGCGGGGATCCTCGTATTCCGGATCGATGACACCGCCGAAGCGCACCGGCTCGAACGCGACGGCCTCGGCTGACTTCTCACGGTCGCCGTAGCAGAGCACGGCCCGATCGGCGATGCCGAGATCCGGGCGCGTGCGCGATGCCACGCCCACTCTGTGGATCGTGGCGGATCACGAGCAGGTGAGGTATTCGGTGATCCGCGGGTTCAGGCCGTACTACCTGCTGCGCGAGCTCGTCGACCGTGGCGAAAGTTCCGGATCGCCTCATCACGCTCTGGACCCGGCACGGGCGTTCACCCTCATGGCGAGTGCCTCGGGCACGACCGCGAAGGTATCGCGGGCATGAGCGATAAGGGTGGCCGTACCCGCGTCGCCCGGTGCGGCGCTCCAGCTGTCGAGCGCGCAGTGGAAGGCGGCGACGGCGATATCGAGGGCGAGGCGCGGGCGCTGGTCGGCATCGGGGTCGAGGTCGAAGCGTTCCCGCAGGATTTCGAGTGCGGCACGTACGGTGCGGGCGCAGAATTCCAGATTGCTCGCGGCCATCGCCGGTGTGGACTGCGCGAGCCGATGGCTGCGGACCGCGCGGGCGGCCCAGCCCTCGGCCGGCATCCGGTTCAGCGTAGCCAGGAGACTTTCCTCCAGCGTTCGCGGCAAGGGCCCGGGTTCCGGTTCACGGTCGGCCAAGTCGGTAAGGAACGTGGCCCACAGATCGCGCAGCGGCGCCATGGCGACGTCTTCCTTGCTGGTGAAGGTCCGGAAGAAGGTGCGTTTGGATATGTCGACACGGTCGCAGAGTTCGTCGAGCGTGACGCTGTCGAAACCACGTTCGGTGAACAGTTCCAGCGCCGTGTCGATCAGTGCCTCCCGGGTGCGCAGTTTTTTGCGCTCCCGCAGTGGCAACCGTTCGCTCGGCACATCAGGCATACCGACACCATAACGCCGACCGCCTTCCATCGGCCATAGCCACTTGACAGCTTTTGCCACTGAGTGGCAGATTTCATTCCGCGGAGTTGCGCCGAGCCACGGCCCCGTGTTCGAAAGGCATCGAGATATGCGCGCATTGGTTATCGACCGGTCAGCGGCGTCCGGATTGCGACTCGGCGAGGTCGCCGATCCCGAACCCGCGACGAATCAGGCCCTCATCCGGGTCACCGCAACCTCACTCAACAGCGGCGAAATCGTGCACGGCCTCTCCGAGGCCGCCGACGGCACTGTTCCCGGGTGGGACGCGACCGGGATCGTCGAACGAGCCGCCGCCGACGGCTCCGGCCCGACCGAGGGCACCCCGGTGGTCACCCTGGGCCCGTCCGGTGCCTGGGCGGAACTACGCGCTGTCGACACCGGCCTGATCGGCACCGTTCCCGCGAACGCCGACCACGGCGCGATCAGCACCGTCCCGGTCGCCGGAACCACCGCATTGCGTTCACTACACCGGCTCGGCCCCATTCTCGGACGCCGGGTCCTGATCACCGGAGCAACCGGAGGTACCGGCCGGTACGCGGTCCAGCTCGCCCGCCACGGTGGCGCGCACGTCGTCGCGGCCACCGCCGATCCGGCCACCCATGCCCGCAGCTTGCGCGACCTGGGAGCAGCCGAAGTCGTCACCACACCGACCGATCTCGCCGAACCGGTCGACGGCGTGATCGACCTGGTCGGCGGGCAGCAACTCGTGGACGCGTACCAGCACCTCGCCGAGGGCGGCACAGTGGTCGCGGTCGGCCACGCGGCAGGTGCGGCGGAAACCTTTCCATACGGGGCACTTTTCGGAGATCAGGGCCGCCACGATCGGTCGATCACCACATTCTTCCTACTGGGCTGCGCTGGCCTGAGCCGCGATTTCACCTGGCTGGCCGGACAGGTGTCGACCGGCGCCCTGGACCCGAACATCACCTGGCGCGGGTCGTGGACCGAAGCGGACACAGCCGTTCATACCCTGCTGGCACGCCGCCTGCACGGCAAAGCAGTGCTCGAAATGTGCTGAGCAATCTCGGATTCCGCACCGCCGGAGCACTGCGCGCCCCGCGGCTCATCCGGCCCCGAGAGGCGACGACGGACGTTCCGCGCGGGCACCCGCATCACGAGAATTCCGGCATTCGATCCCCGCGAAGCCCACCCATCGCCACTCCACGGTGCAACGGGTGAAGAGTGGCACCCCCAGCAATAGAAGACGGCAGCTGAATCTCTCAGCGTGGCCCACCGAGGCGCTCCGGGTACAGGGCCCGGATCGAGGGATATCAGGATGCGGCGCACTCGAACCACGCAATCCGAGCCATGACTTTCCCCTTACCGCTCAGGGCAGAAATTCAGCGAACCGGTCGAGCTCGCGCAGCGCCCGGTCCGGGGTCTCGTGGTCGGGTAGCTCGAACAAGACGCGGTCGATTCCGGCTTTCTCGTACTCCCCCAAGGCTTCGGGAGTTGCACCGTAGAGGGTGACGTTCACGTCACGGCCCGCCGCGGCGGCCCGGCCCCGTAGTTCTCGGATTCGTTCGCCGAGCTGTTCGACGGTGAACAGGTCGAACAGAGGAAGTGGTATCCAGCCGTCGCCGTGGCCGAGCACGCGGTCCAGCACTTTCGGGCCGACGCCCGCGATGAGGATCGGTGGGATGCGCGTAGGTTTGGGCCAGGACCAGATCGGGTCGAAGTCGACGAACTCGCCGTGGAATTCCGGTTCGTCCTGGGTCCAGATCGCGCGCATGGCGGCGATGTGCTCCAGCATTCGCGCCAGCGGCCGCTTCGGGTCGACACCATGATGAACCATCTCCTCGGCGTTCCAGCCGGGACCGACGCCGAATTCGAAGCGCCCGCCGGAGATCTGATCGACGGTGGCAACCTGTTTCGCCAGGTTGATCGGATGGTGCTGATTGACCAGCGATACCGCGGTGCCGAGCGTGATGCCTTCGGTTGTCGCCGCGATGGCGGCCAGGGCGGCCATCGGATCGTGCGTGTGGGAGTAGTGGCGCGGTAATGGTTGCGGGTTCGGTGCACCGGCCGGCCACGGCGTCGCGCGACTCGCCGGAATGTGGGTGTGCTCGGTGAGGAACAGGGAGCCGAAGCCACGCTCTTCCACCGCACGCCCCAGGGGAACCGGCCCGATGCCGTAATCGGTCAGGAATGTCACGATGCCGAAGTCCATGCCACCAGCCTGCCATAAGTGTCAGTCAAATGACATTTAACTGGTCCGGTGCTAGCGTGGCAGCGTGACGGACACCAGCGATGGACGTGTGCGCGCCGACGCCGTCCGCAACCGGCAGGCCATCATCGCGGCAGCCCGTGCCGCCATAGAGGACGCGGGTACCGACGTCGCACTCGAGGAGATCGCCCGGCGCGCGGCAATCAACGTCCGCACCCTCTACCGGCATTTCCCCACGAGGGAAGACCTTCTCGCCGATGTTGTCGAAAACTATTTCGCCGAACGCATCGAGCCGGCCCTGCGGCGCGCCATCGCCGATCCCGACCCACGCCGCGCCCTCACGACCACACTGACGGAGACCACCGCCGCGTTCGTCGAGCACCGGACGATGTTCGCCCTGTCCAACAGCGGCGCCCGCACCGCCGGCGTGACCGCCCGCTACCTGAAACCACTGTCGGAGATACTGTCCCGGGCGCAGCAGGCCGGCGTGGTCCGAGCCGATATCGTGCCCTCGGACTTTCCCTGCCTGGTCGCGATGCTGGTCGCCGGCGCCGGGCCCCACGGCGACGACTGGTCACGCTACCTCGCGCTACTACTCGACGGCCTGGCCCCCGAGGCCGCAAGCGCACCACTGCCCGGGATTCCCGAGGGTTCGCGCCCGGTGACCGAGCGGGCGGAAGCTCGAAAAACATGACATACCAGTAACCGGTACCAGCGAATTCCCGGAAGTGTTCCAGATCGAAGCGACAGTGCCTTCAGCGGACGGAGCATCGATCGCCGTATGGAACTGTCCTGTGCCAAGCACTGCCTGAGAAACCCGTTCGTGCTCTCGTTCGTTCCTCGCTGCCGTGGGCTGTGCGGGTCGACGAAGTACACCGGAAACTTCGTCTCACCGGTGAATACCGCCATCGGCCCCGTCGCCTGGCAGCCAAGTTGTCGGAGCGCGCTGGCATCCTGATGCTCATGGCGACATGGCTGGAGTTCGAGAACGAGGCACCTGAGTTGGCCGCGCTGGTTAGGCACCGGTTCGAGGCCCACAAGACCCACGTGTTGGCCACCCTGCGCCGTGACGGCGCCCCGCGGGTGAGTGGATCAGAGGTGGAGTTCATTGGTCCCGACCTGATGTTCGGCTCCATGCCCGCTGCGGTGAAGGCAGCTGACCTACGACGCGACGGACGGTGCGCGATCCACGCCCACCCCGGCGATGGCGACGCCAAGGTGATGGGTGTCGCCATCGAAATCACCGGGCCGGCGAAGGCAGCTTTCGGATCACCGCCGGGAGTCCACGACTTCCGGCTCGACCTCACCGACGCGGTTCTCACCTCCGTCGACAAGCCCGCGGAGCTGCTGGTCATCCAGCACTGGCGCCCCGGTAGAGGTGTAGCGGTTACCCGGCGACGTTAGGTCGTGATGACAGGAAGCATGCCGAGAATATCCCGGTGGTAGTGGGTTCGACCACTCCAGGAAGGTCAACGGCCGCAAACGCCACATCGTCACCGACACCCTCGGCCTGCTGCTATCGGTGCTGGCCCCACATCCGTGCAAGACCGCGATGCCGCCTGGAAGGCGCTGTCGAGTTCACGACTTCGTTCATGCCCTACTCGGGTGGGAGCAGATACTGGCCATTCGGGCTGAGTACGTCGTGACGGAGTACGACCGGAGGTCGCCTTCCAATGAAAAAGAGCTTGTCAGGACCGTTGTAGTGCACGGTTTGTACGGGACTTCCGCCATCCATGAAGAGATACACTCCCTCTGATGTCCCCTCGGTCCACACGACATCGTTAGTGAGTCCCTCCCAACATACAGAAGTCGGGCCTGCCCAGGAAACGAGCTTGTCGATGGTGGCATGTTCGGAAACCTCGATCATTCGGTCCCAGTTCCCGCGCCAACCCGCGACTGCCGCGATGGCGTCCAACGTGGTCGGCTCTGTCCCAGTTGCCGCTCGATGCGCCTCCATATTGAAAGGCTCGTGCGGCCCCAGAACTTCCCGCGTATTCCACAGATCGAAGGTAGGACCGTCGCAGGGTGGTTCGGGTCTCGGGTTCGTTCCGAGTGCTTCGCGGACCAAGGAGCAGCCACTCGTAAGCATCGAAAGACATAGAAGGAAAAGGACAATTACGCGTTTTACGCTCATTTCCTCGCCTTACCTCCCGGGGAGTGGTACGTCTACTCCGGATGTTTGATTGGTTTCAGCTTTGGTTACTTTGTTGCTCCAGTTGATAACCGGGATTCCGCTAGCGTCTCCGGCAGGCGGCGCAAGGACAAGCGCGCGTCCCTTCTCGATCTCATCTTTGATGAGCTGCTGCAACTCCTCGGGCGAAGCCTCGGGATTCGCAGCGCCGATCTCGCGGCCGAGTTGATTGTTGAACAGATCCATTGCTTCACGATTCGGCGGATTCCCGCCGCTCTTCTCGTGTGCCGTGCCGTACAGTTCAGTCCACTCAGGACCTAACCGCTGAGCCATCAATGCATTCCAGTAGGCATGCCTGAACGCGTCGCCGTGACCGTCATCCACAGAGTCTGGATAGGAAATTCTGATCGGCACCTTCGAAGGCAACGGCTTGCCGATCGAGTTCATCGGCGAACCACGTTTGCCTGCCCGCGTGATACTGCACCACCCTGTCCATGGCCTGGAGTGATTCCTCGATCTTGACCGCGAGGTCGGAATTCGTCATCTGGCTTCGCGCGGCGTCGCGGCTGGGCTTCGCGATCGGTGCGCCGCTGTGGACAGTCGAAGCGTGCGACCGTATTTCGACGGCCAGCGCCCGCATCTTGGCGGGATCGATATTCGTCATCAGCGCAGATGACTTCGGTCGGCGGCGGCATGCTGATCAGCGTTACCGAAAGTCCGCTCGGCCGCCTCCATAGCTTCCGCCAAAGCCAGCCGATGGGTATCCGCTATGACCGTTGCCAAGTGGTCCGGCCCGTCGTCCATGGCGTAGTCGGCCAGCCAGATCGCGGTGATCCGGCCCGCTACGTCGGTTTCGATGCGGACGCTGCCGTCCCTGGATCGAATAGAGCCGCGGATTTCGGCCAGCTCCGCGGTGATCCGTGCGATCTCCGCAGCCCGGTCACTGCTGTTCACTCGTTCATCCCCTCGCCCCCTGCGAACTGCGCCGCTATCGGGTGCCGTCCAGTTCGGTCGCGATTGTCGTCGCATACCTTGCGCTCCAGCGTCGGCGCCAACGTTGCTGTCGCAGCGTCTCCAGATCTCTCGGTGACCTATTCGGCGTCACGTGGGGATGTCACCATCCCACCGCACCGAATCTGCCTACTCGAAGCTGGGACGACCGCGTCGGTGCCCATCATTGAGGTTGGACCCGGCCCGCCCTCACCACGTTGAAATACTCTCGGCGCCCCTACCTTTGCCGTCCGACACCCACACCCGCCGGCAGAATCGGGGTGAGAGTGCCGAACCCACGCCCGAGGAAGATCCCGCCGCGCAGGCCGTGCACCGGTTGACCCCCTGGTGCGGTCGGCTACGAGATCGGCGTGGCGACCGCCCTGGTATCGACCGTCCATCAGGGTCAGCTCACGGATACTGGTTCTGCGGTCGCGGACTGCTTCGGTTCGTCTTCGTCGCGGTTGCGGCGGATGCTGGAGAACACTGCCG
>NZ_BDBZ01000007.1 GCF_001613245.1 Nocardia speluncae NBRC 108251
GGCCACACCGGCTGCGTCTACTCGGTAGCGTTCAGTCCTGATGGCAGTCTTCTCGCCTCTGGCAGCCTAGATAAGAGCGTTAAGCTATGGAAAGTTTCCCGCTGATCGAGCGGCGACGACAAGGTGCTCGCGGAGCAGCCCGATGCGGGAGGTTCCCTTCAACGGACTGGTCGCCAACCGGTGAGTGTCCGAGGTGTCGGGTTGTGGGCGTGGCGTGCCCCCAAGTATCACTGGATCGACGCTCGATGTGGCAATTGGTCTTGGTTCACATTCCGTATCGCCGCGCTGCAACGGCATGAGCTGGCCCCCGGGAACTTCGAAGTACAGGCCCCGTTCGTATCGGGTCAGTCGCTTTCGGATGGCGTCGTATTCGTCGGGCACGGCTGTACCCACCCCCGTTGCACGCTGAAGATGTCAGGCGAAAAGTAGTGTCGGACGCTTCGTCTCGTATATCAGTCGGTCGTGCGGGCACCCCGTGCGCGGAGGGCGGCCTCGGCGATGCTGTACTCGATGATCTCGGGGCCGCTGTCGTCTCGGAACAGATGCTTGGCGATCGACACCATCGAGATGTCGGAGATCTGGTCGTCGCGATACCGCACGGACGGGCCGAACTCCGTGTAGAGGGGTGGGCCCCATTCCGGGATGTTCATCCACCCGTATCCGGCTCGGCGGACGTAGCATTCGCCCTGGAACCGGATGTAGCCGTCAGCGAGGTCGCGGTTGCCTGGTGTGATGAACGCCGACCAGTCACCGAACAGCGGTATCGCGGCGTCCATGATCCGGGTCGAGTGCGGGCGTTTCCACCATTCGGTGTCCGCGGGCATCTCCGGTACGGTCGAGGTAAGGAATTGCTGGATGCGGGCTTGCATGTGCTCGGGCGCGACCCAGTCCAGCCAAGCCTGGGTTTTGTCGTCGAAGTCGAGTGCGAACCCGAACTGGTCGTTGCTGTCCACTGGAATGGCCTCCGTACGGTTCGTTTGTTTCCTCGTTTACTTTTCGCCCGAACGGATTCTCCCGGAAGGCCACGGCTCGATGCCTCCGAGGGCTGGTACAGCGTGGCTTCTCCTCGTAGTGCTGTCTCGGGCATGAAGGATCCACTCCGATGTGGGGAGAGGGGAGGCCAGTCAACGGACCGCTGGACGGGTTGCCCGCTCGGTCGCGTCCAAGGGCGATGAAGCCGACTTGGTGGGAGTCACGATCACGGCCTTGGATGATCATGCCGATATGGTGCCGGTCAAGCAGAGCTTGCTCACAACGCCGCCCCCGTGGGTGTCCCCTCCGAGGTGAGGCGCGGCCTTTGCGGGACACGGTATCGGTCCAGAACAGGCCGGTCAGCGATCAGGGCAGCTCGTTGCGGGTGGCGGGGTCAGGCGGTGACGTCCAGTTGTGCGGCGAGGCGCCGCGATTCGCGCTCATTGAGCCGGCCGCTGTGTGTGACCAGTTCCGCCGCCAGTGAGCGGGCTAGTGGGTGGCATTTCATCGACTCTTGGCTGACGGCCGTGCCTGTGCGTAGTGCGCCGAGTGTACCGAGCCAGTCTCGTTGTTGGGCGTAGGCGCGGGACAGTTCGAGCCAGAGTCGGGCGCGGCGGTCGATCGACGGCACTGTATCGGGATCGACGGCGCTTGCCGTGTCCAGTGCGCTGCCGGACTTGCGTAGGTCGACCTGTACCGATACGGCGCTGATTTCGGTATTCGCGACGCCGAACAGTGTCCAGGGGTGTGCTGATCCGGGGGGCAGTGCGCGTGCTATGCCCATCGCCTGGTCGATACTGTGCAGTGCGTCGCCTTCGCGGCCGATGCGTGCGGCGGTGATGGCGCCGTGGAGTTGGCAGGCGCCCCAGAGTGCTTGTGCGTCTCGGTTGCCGTCCAGGTGTGGTCCGAGCAGAGCAATGGCGTCGGACATGAGGCGGTAGGCATCGGCCTCGCGGCCGGTGGAGCGCCAGACGTTGCCGAGTACCCAGGATGCCGAGGCGAGGGTTACCGGGTCGTCGGCGATCTCGGCGGCCGACATGCATCGGTCGGCGGCGAGCCACAACAGTGGTGCGTCGGCGACCCAGGCAAGGACTTGTTCGGACAGTGCGTAGGCACCTGATAGCGCTGCTGCGGCGGCGCGGCGTTCCGATCCGTCGAGTGTGCGTACTGCGCGGCGGCCATCGCGGATCAGTCCGGGCAGCATTGCGCCCGCGTCGGCGCGGGGCGTAGCCGAAGTGTGCCATAGCCGCCACGCGCGCTGAACCCGTGCAGCAAGTCCGACCGTGTCGACCGGTGACGGCGCGGGGGTGAGGTCGACACCTTCTATCGCCGCGCGGATGGCGGGTACGACGGGATGTCCGGCGCGGCGGGAGACACCGACCAGCAGCTCGTGGTCGCCGGTGATCTCGGTGAGATCCCGGACGCCGAGTGCCTGACCGATGCGCAGCAGCATATCGAGTGCCGGTGGATGCTGTAGGCGGCCTTTTTCCACATCGCGCAGCCAATCTTCGGAGCGACCGACGAGACCGGCGACAACTGCGCGGGTGCGGCCGGTGCGGGTGCGGATGTTCTGGATGCGCTCGCCTATCGCGCGTGTGGCGAGTTCGTCAGAGGTCGGCATAGCGGCCTGCCTTCTTCGCGGGATGGGGCCGCTTCGCGGATACCCCCTCGGCTGATGGGATGTCCTCCGCGAAGAGGTAATTCCCAGGATAGGGGTCTCTGGTGCGGTCTGACCAGCGTCTCGAGGTAGGGGGAATCCCCCTACCTCGCAGAGTGGTTCGCGCCTACCTGTGCGTCCGGTTCGTCGCGTGAAGGATTCGTCTACGTCACCGCCGCCGGGTTGGACCTCGAGTCCTCGGCGGCGGTGGCAGCCAGCGGCAGCAGGGGACAGGCAGGGGATATTCGATGCGATATCGGCCGACCGCTTTCGGGTATGTAGATCCGGATGTCAGTAGGTGTGTGGAGTGGGACCGGGCACAGGTTTACCGTTTGGCGCGTCATCTCGGCTATTCGGTGATGTGGCACGACCTGTCGTCGGTGCTCCCGCTGTTCGATCAAGTACGTGCCGCCGACGTGGACGCGGTGGTCGTGCCCGGCCCGGATCATCTGGGCCCGCTGGAGTTGAACAGGGTTATGGACGTTGCCGATGTGGAAACGGTCCTGCCTCGGTTGTCGTTTGCCCGGTGGTCGATGACATGGGCCGGGCAATGATCACTCTGGGATACGTGGTGGCGGTAGGGCTGCCTCTGGCGGTGCTGGTCTGGGCGCTGGCATGGCCTGCGCCGCGCGCGGAAGCGGAACCGACCCGCAGCGCACCGAACCGCGACCGTACCCGAGTCCGGCGCGTGACGACCCGGCAGCAACGGAATGTGCGTCGACGGCCGAGCGTGGAGGTGGATGCCTGTTCTTTCGGCCAGGAGAATCAGCGGGCGGGGCACGCGTAGCCGGGCCATCGATCGCCTGCCGCTGGGATGGCCCCCGTGCAGTTCGTTGTTTCTTCGTTTACTTTCCGCCTCAACGGACTTCGCCATCCGGGTGCGGGTGAGACCGAACCACTCAGATTTGCCCGCACCCGCGCGCCTGGCGCCCCTGATCGAACACACGATCATCGACACCTTCGACTTCCACCTCGCCAAGAACTACCTCGCCCACCAGAACCTGCTACCTCTCGACCTGGGCGTGGCCGCGCAGGTCGGAACGGTTCGCGGGTGGTGCCAGAGTGTGTCGCGCAGGATCGCGCCGAGGCGCGCCGGTCAGGCCGGCCCGACGGCGGCGCGGATTGCGGGATCGAGAAGGCCGAGGTCGCTGCCGAGGCGGTCGGCGAGGTCGCGGGCGACCGCGACATCTTTGCGGAGGAAGTCGGCGACCGATTCGGAAAAGGCCGCGACCGACCCCTTGGCCGCGACACTGAGGACCGCGCGGCTCGAACTACTCGCGTGGGGGAGCGCCGCAAGCACTTCCGATTCGGCGAGACCCAGTTGCCCGGCCAGCCGGACGGCTTCGGTGACCAACCCGATCTGGGCGGCGAACAGCGCGTTGTTCACCAGCTTGACCCGTTGGCCGTTGCCGAGTGCGCCGACCGGCAGCACCGGATCGGCGTAGGCCGACAGCACGGGGCGGGCGCGTTCGACCGCTTCCGTATCGCCACCGAGGAAGACGGTGATCGCACCGTCGGCGATATTGTGCGGACCTCCGCTGACCGGCGCGTCGACCACCCGGCGACCGGTCGCGGCGATCGCGGTCGCGGTATCGGGGCTGCCGGTGGTGTGCAGGATGAGTACCGAATCGTGCGGCATGGTGTCGAGCAGACCGCTGCCGAGGCAGACCTCGCGCACCTGGTCGTCGGTGAAAACACAGATCACCACCGCCTCCGCGTTCTCACCTGCCTCGGCGGCCGAGCCGACGGTGGTCGCGCCGGCGGCGCTGATGGCCTCGCGGCCGGCGGGGTTGCGGCCCACCGCGCGGACACTGTGCCCAGCGGTCACGAGGCGCCGGATCATGGGGACGCCCATCCGGCCGGCGCCGACGAATCCGATACGCACGCGGTTCTCCTTCGATCGTGGGCGCCGGAATTTCCCGGCGGCCGAGCAGCTTCGGGGCCCCCGCCTCGCAGGCGGTCGTGCTGGTTCAGCGAGGTTTTCCCATGAGGTCCAGTGTCGCGTCGGCGGTATCGAGCACCGCGCCGGGCGTGATACCGGCGGCCTCGGCGAGTTGGCTGATCAGCCGGACGTCCTTGCGCAGCAGGTCCCCGGCATGGGTCGCGATCTGCTCCAGCGATCCGCCGCCGGCCAGGATCCGGCCCAGCGCGAAACTGTTCCCGCTGCCGTTGCCGATCACCTCGCCGAGCCGCTGCGGGCTCACCCCGAGCTGTTCGCCGAGTTCCAGGGTGCTCACGGCGGTGGCCATATGCGCGGTGAAGAGCAGGTTGTTCAGCAGTTTGGTGGTCTGGCCGGCCCCGACATCGCCGAGGTGGACCACCGGATTCGCGTAGGTGGCGAACACCGGCAGGCAGCGTTGCAGGGTTTCGGCGTCCCCACCGGCCATCACCAGCAACCGTCCCGCCTCGACCGCCGGTGCGCCACCGCTCACCGGCGCGTCTATCAAGGAAACACCGTGTTCGGCAGCCTTGTCGGCGAGATCGCGGCAGGTATCGGGATGGACGGTGCTGTGGATCGCGATCACGGGCCGGTCGGTGCGTCCGGCTGCCGAGGCGGCGAATCCGGCGAAAATACCGTCCTCGCGTTCCAGAACGTCGCGAACGTCCGCGTCACCGACGACGCACAGGCACACCAGATCGCTGCCGGCGGCCAGCGCGGCCGGACTCTCGGCGATCTCCGCCGCGGTATCGGCATACGGTTCGACCGATACGGCGCGGCGCGCCCACAGGGTGGTCGGATAGCCGCCCTCGACGATCCGGCGGGCCATCGGCCCACCCTGACTACCCAATCCGATGAATCCGACGCGCATACGATTCTCCCTTCGCGCGCTCAGGAATCGGCGCTCGCCGAATCCGGTTGTCCGGCGTTCGGCCGCCAGAACACGGCCAGCAGCGCGGCGGTCCCGAGTACGCCCACGAGGAGCGCGATCAGTCCACCGGCCCAGCCGGTGATCTCGATACCGGCGGCATGATCCACCGACAGCCACCCCGGACCCAGAATGCCCATGACCACGCAGACCACACCGAGCACCAGCACGTATTCGTAGCCGTCGCGCATCACGAAGAACCCGTTCTTCCGGTGCGCCAGCAGGGCGGCCACCAGCATCACCGAGATCACCGCCGCGGCGGCCAGCGGGGTGAGCAGTCCGAGGATCAGCAGCACACCCGCCCCGATCTCGGTGATCACGCTCAGCCACGCTTGCAGGACACCGTTGCGCAGCCCGAGGCTGCTGAACCAGCGCGCGGTGCCGGCGATCTTGCCGCCCCCGATCCAGTGGTTGACCCCGTGCGCGATCATGGTCGCCCCCACGACCAGCCGTAGCAGCAACAATGCGATATCGGTGACGTCCATGAGTTACCTTTCCGGCGCCGCGGCGCCGCCGTCGAACTGCAGGGTGGGCCCGGAGAATTCGCCGGTCTGCCGGGCAACGGCACATTCTTCGGCGAACGAGAGCACAGACAGATGGTAGGCCGGTGCCGTGCGACCGAGGCTGATGTTGTGCCCGGTATTCGGCTGCCGGTTCACCACTACCCGGCCGGCGGCGGTGAACAGGGACCCCACCGCCGTCATCTCCGCCGGATCATTACGCCATACGCGTTCGTGTTCGCCGAGGGTGTAGCGCACCGGGATGCGGATATGCGGCGCGAGCCCGAGGAATTCCCGGGCGGCCCACTCGTTGAGGGCCTTCACTTCGAGGGCCGATCCACGGGCCGCGACGTTACTCCCGCCGAGAACGTCCGCAGGATAGAGCCGCGCGGGACTCCAGATCAGTTTGCCCACTCCCGGTGGCCGTTTGCCGGGTTCCCGTCGTGTGCCCCAGAGCAGTTCGTGGGCCACCGGCTGGTGCTGCCGCCCGGTCCCGGCCAGTTCCAGACCCAGCAGGTCGGCGCCACGCCCGGCCGCGGCCATCCGGACCGCCAACTCGCAACCCGCCGAATGGGCTAGCAGGAAAACTCCCGCGCCACGCGGCAATCCGTCGAGCAGGGTGTCGATCGCGCCATACATCAGATCTACCCGCCGGCGCGGATCCGTGAGCCTGTCTGCGTAGGGGCCGGAGCTCCGGAAACCGGGCCGGTCCAGCGCGAGCATGGTGTATCCGAGTCGCTGTCCGGTGCGCAACAGCGAGAACTCCGGATGTCCGGGGCAGTCGAAATACCGGGAGTCGACCGCGCCTCCGTGCACCGCGACCACCACCGCGCGCGGTGTGCTTGCTTCGGCCAGCAGGCCGGACACCGGAATTCCGTGGACCTCCCGGACTTCCGCGGCCACCGGCAGCGGACCGGTGGGCTCGGTCGGTACGAGATCCGAATCGGTCAGTGTCATCGGCTCAGGACGCGCTCCGCAGCAGCATGGCGCCGCCCGGGGTCAGCCCCCCGCTGGAAACCACCGCGACCCGCGCATCCCGGACCTGGCGTTCCCCGGCCGTCCCGCGCAGCTGCACGATCGCCTCGTGCAGCAGCCCCATCCCATGGGTGCGGCCGTGTGACAGCTGCCCGCCGTGGGTGTTCAGCGGCAGGACCCCGTCGCGGGCGATGTTCTTCCCGCCGTCCAGGAAATCCTTGGCTTCGCCGATTTTGCAGAAACCCAACGCCTCGATCCAGGACACGCAGTTGATGGTGAACCCGTCGTACAGTTCGGCCACATCGACATCGTCGGGCCGCAGATCGGTGCGGGTCCACAGGTGCGCGGCCGGGCCGAGTACCTGCGGTTCGTGGGTGAGTGTGCTCTGATCCCATTCGATCCGCTCGATGATCTGGGTGCCCACGGCCTCCACCTCGATCCCGGGCACCGGCAGGTCCGCCGCGGCGTCGCGCGCCGAGACGATCACCGCGACCGCGCCGTCACACGGCACATCACAGTCGTAGAGACCGAACGGCGTGGTGATCGGGCGGGCGTCGAGATAGTCGTCCATGGTCATCGGATCGCGGTAGACCGCGCTCGGATTCAGTGCGGCGTTCGCACGCTGGTTCACTGCGACCCAGCCCAATGTCTCGCGGGTGGTGCCGTATTCGTGGAAATGCCGTTGTGCCTTCTGCGCCAGCGTATGCGCGGCGGAGGTGGATCCGAACGGATGCATCCAACTGGCGGTGCGGCCACCGCCGGATACGGGGAGGGCACCACGTTTCATCATCTCGTTGAAGGTGGCCTCCCACACCGTGCGGTAGCACAGCACATGGGTGGCCAACCCGGCGTGTACGGCGAGCATGGCCGCGATCACCGATCCGCCGGGCCCGAAGGTCTCGATCCCGCCGTTGTGCCAGGTGGGCCGGATGCCGAGCGCCGATTCCAGTGCGGTGACCCCGCCCTCCCCGAAACCGCCCAGGTTGCCGCCACCCGGATACGAGGACAGGCCGTCGATATCGTCGAGGGTCAGTCCGGCGTCGGCCACCGCGCGTTCGCAGGCGTCCACGGTGAGCTCGAGGGGTGGCCGCATCAACCGCCGCCCGATATCCGACATCCCGATTCCGGTGAGAACGACACTGTCCTCGAACTTGTCGCGACGCAGCATCGGTGTCACCCGCTGACCGAATTCGGCCGGTGCGATCTCGTCGACCGGTAGTGGCGCCGGTTCCGGCTGTCGAGTGGTGGGACGGAACAGCGGTAGCCATACATCGCCGTCGTGCTGGAACATCACTTCGACTCGCATACCGAGGTGGAGTCGGTCCGGATCGCATTCGACGATATTGGTGGTGAGCCGGACCCGGGGGTCGTCGGACAGCGCCACCGTCGCCACCACGTACGGAGGTGGCAGGCCCGGCAGCGCGAACCGGTGGTTGACCGTGAAGGAAGCAAGTGTCGCCGTACCCGAGACCACGCGCGGGGCGAGTTCGCGACCCCGGCAGTACCGGCAGATCGGCTGGGGCGGATGGATCAGTGCCGAGCACGCGCGGCACTCCTGGATCCGCAGTTGCCCGTCGGCGCCGGAGGTCCAGAAGAATTCGGTGTCCAGGGACAGCAGCGGGAGCGGCCGCCCCGAACGCGGTGCCGGATCGTCCTCGTTCGTCGATGCCATATCGCCTCCTCGTATCACCGGTGCGCGGCACTTCCGGCCGGTGATCTCCTCGTTGTTCCGTGACCGCGGCGGGCGGCCGGCTGCCACCCGCCGCGGTCACGGGGATCCGTTGTGGTGCCCCGGTGCTAGATCTGCGCGGCGTCCTTCCGGACGGTGACGGGTTCGGCGAGTCGCTGTTCGTCGCATGCCGTCTGCAACTTCTCCAGCGTTTCGGCCAGACCCGGGCCGAGCGGCTCACCCGGAGTGAACGTGGCCGGAAGATGGCGCATGCCCTGAATGACCGCGACCGTTTCGTAGTGCACGGTTTCCTCCGGGATGCAGCGGAAATCGGGTATCCGGTCCAGCACCGCCAGCAGCATCCGCTTGTACACCGCGCGGGCCACATTGGATCCGATACACCGGTGGATGCCGAGTCCGAAACTGAAGTGCCGATTGCCCTTCCGGTCCAGGACGACGGCATCGGGTTGTTCGAACACCGCCGGGTCGCGGTTGGCCATCGCCCAGGACAGCCACAGCCGTTCCCCTTCGGCGAACCGGGCACCGGCCAGTTCGATATCGGTGGTGAATGTCCGGCCGTCTCCCGGGGCGGGAGTGAAGTACCGCAGGAACTCCTCGGTTGCCGAATCGAGCAGGTCGTCGCGTTCCCGGCTGAGGGTTTCGCGTTCGGCGCGATGTTCGGACAACCATTCCAGCGAATGCGCGGTGAGCGCGGTGGTGGTGTCGAAACCGCCACCGATCAGGAGCCCGAGCATGCCCAGGATCTCGATATCGGGGAGCGGTTTGCCGCCGAGTGTCGCCTCGGTGGCCAGCGCGTGGACGAGACCGGGCCGCGGGTGCTCCCGGATCTCGACCAGATTGGTGTACATGTCCAGGCCCATTTCCTGGTGCAATCGGTGCACCCGCTCGTACTCCGGGGAGTCCGGTGGGGTGTAGACCGTGGCGTGTGCGGGCTCGCTGTAGACCGCCCAGTTGCGCAGCGGGATGCCCAGCATCGCCAGCGTCAGCACCGCGGGCACGATATTGGCGAGGTCGTCGACGAAATCGATGCGCCCGCTGCGGATCTTCTCGTCGAGTGCGGCCCGCACGAGTTCGTCGACGAACGGGATCCATCGCTGTACGGCGGCGGGGGAGAGGTACGGGTTGAGCACCGAACGCAGTTCGCGATGCTCGGGATCGTCCATCTCCAGGATGCCGTTGCGGATGGCGGCTTGGTTGGTGGAGGGGATCGTGATGCCTCGATATCCGCGCCGCACCCCCTCCACATCGCGGTCGTTGGAGACGTGAGGGCAGCGGGCGAGTTCGAAGACTTCCCGGTTGCCCGCCGCCACCCAGTAACCGTCGTGGTTGTCGGTCCAGGCGACCGGGCAGTGCCGGTGCATATGCTCGGTGATCGTCTGGAACGACTCCCGGTAGCCGGGTTCGTAGCGGTCGTAATGGAACTGAGGACGGTGACTGCCGGTGGATTCGGTGGCGGACATCGGGTGCCCCCTCGTCTTGCTCGGTCTACTCGGTGAGCGTGATGGCGCGCTCGGGGCAGGAGTGCACCGCCTCGCGCACGTGATCTTCTTGATCGTGGGCTACGTTCTCGTCCACCGGTGACGAGTGGCCGTCGATTTCGCTGAGTTCGAACGCTTTGGGCGCGATCATCGAGCAGAGGGTATGGCCCTGGCAGCGTTGCTGGTCGACATGGACCTTCACGGTTGTCACTTCCCTTCGAGTGCGGCCGGCGGATACCTGGGGCTGATTCAGGTGTTGCGTCCGCCGTTGACGCCGATGATCTGGCCGGTGATGTAACCGGCCTCTTCGGAGATCAGGAAAGCGCAGGTGGCGGCGATATCCTCGGGTGTACCGACCCGCCGCACGGGTGTGCGCTGAATATGGTCCTCGACGGTGCCGCCGAGTAGCCGGCGCTCCTCGGAGCGGCGCAGCATCGGGGTATCGATGAACCCCGGCGGGACCGCGTTGACGGTGATCCCGGACGGGCCGAGTTCCAGCGCCAGCGATTTGGTGAGCCCGTTGACCGCGGATTTCGACGAGACATAGTGCGACATGAACGGCTGTCCCGACTGCGCGCTGGAGGACGAGATGTTCACGATTCGCCCCCATCCGGCCTCGACCATATCCGGCAGGACCGCTTGGATCGTATGGAAGACGCCGTGCAGGTTGACCTCGATGACCCGCTTCCATTCGGCGAAATCGATGTTCTGGAAGCGTTTGAATCCGTCTACGCCGGCGGCATTCACCAGAACGGTGACCGGACCCAGTTTCTCGCGGATGGTGCCGAGTGCTGCGGCCAGGCTGTCGGGGTCGGTGACATCGGCCCGGTAGGCGGAATCGTCGCCGGCGGAGGCATTGCGGTCCAGGGCCGCCACATGGAAGCCGTCGCTGCGGAGCCGCTGCGCGATGGCCAGTCCGATGCCCGAGGCGCCGCCGGTGACAACTGCGGTTTTCACCGGGCCTCCGTAGCGTGGAGGTCCGGCCCTTCACGGCGGGGAGGAAACGCGTCAACCTCGGTGGCGACGTGGTCAGTGGTTGTCATGCCAACCCGTCTTTCTGTATGTGTGTCGGTGCTGTGTGTTAGGAATTCCGCTGTGCGGAAGGCGTACAAAGTCCGGGTTTATCCGGATACCGAGCAAGCGGCCCAGTTGAGCCGTACGTTCGGCTGCGTGCGCCTGGTCTGGAACAAGACCCTCGACGCACGGCACCGCGCTTACCACGCGCACGGCACGAAGACTGCCTACCGGGAGACCGACGCCGCCCTGACTGTGTGGAAGAAGACCGAGGACTTGGCGTTTTTGTCCGAGGTGTCGTCGGTGCCGTTGCAGCAGACACTGCGGCATCAGCACACCGCGTACGCGAGCTTCTTCGCTGGACGCGCGAAGTACCCGCGTTTCAAGTCCCGCAATGGACGTCAGTCTGCGCACTACACGCGATCTGCGTTCCGTCTTCGTAACGGCAAGCTGACGCTGGCCAAGCACTCGAAGCCGCTGGAGTTCGTATGGTCTTGGGACGTCGATGTCTTGGCGGATCTGAATCCGACGATGGTTGTTGTGTCGCGGGAGTCGGACGGGCGTTGGTATGTGACGTTCGCTGTCGACGCCGGCGACTCCGACCACGCAACGGAAACCGGCAGTACGGTCGGCGTTGATCTCGGAGTGAAGGACTTCGCGGCCCTGTCCACAGGCGAGAAGATCGCCAACCCGAAGAATTTGGACCGCAAGGCGCGCAACCTCGCGCGTTACCAGCGGCAGATGGCGCGTAAGCAGAAGGGTTCCGCGAACCGCCGCAAGGCCAGGAACAAGGTTGCCGGAACGCATCGAAAGATACGCAACGCGCGCTTTGACTTCCTGCACCGAACATCGACGCGCTTGATTCGCGAGAACGATGTGATCGCGATCGAAGACCTCAACGTTGCAGGCATGAGCCGCAGCGTGAAGGGAACGATCGACAAGCCGGGCCGCAACGTGCGCGCCAAAGCCGGACTCAATCGCACGGTGCTGGACGCGGCCCGGCGTCAACTGGAGTACAAGGCCGAACGCGCGGGTAAGCGGGTCGTGGTCATCGACCGCTGGTACCCGTCCAGCAAGACGTGCTCCGCGTGCGGACACCTGCTGTCGAGCTTGAAGCTGTCGGTGCGGCACTGGAGGTGTCCCGACTGCGGCACCCGGCATGACCGGGACCACAACGCCGCGAAGAACATCCTTGCGGCAGGTCTTGCCGTAGCCAGGGAAAGCCCTGGTGATGCCTGTGGAGCTGGCGTAAATCTGCAAGGGTCCTCCCTTCGGTTGTCGGCTACGAAGCAGGAACTATCGGGCGTGAGCCCGATGGGAATCCCGGCCCTTTAGGGCCGGGCGGAAGTCAAGCTGGCCTTTCCTCTCTCGCGCCCGCCGGCGCAAGAATATGCATTCCGAATAAGAGAACCGTACTCTCGTGAAGATCGGCTACGCAAGATCCGTTCGATCCGTGCAGTCCGACCCCTGGTCTGCTGTGGGCTGGAAAGTTCCCGCTCATCGAATCGACCGCGCGAGCCCGCTGTCAAATGTACTATTCTCCTGAAACGAGAATGCTATTTCCACAAACTTCGAGGAGGCGGGATGTCAACGCAGGAAGAGGCGGTGACTGCCACCCAGCGGCTGCTCATCGACGGGCAGCTGATCGAGACCGGGCGCACCCTGGCCTCGCTCAATCCCGCGAACGGTGACGTGGTCGGCCACGCGCCCGAAGCCGGTGTGGCCGAGGTCGACGCCGCTGTCGCCGCCGCCCGCCGCGCGTTCGACACCACCGATTGGTCGACGAATCACGAATTCCGCGCGCGCTGCCTGGAACAGCTCTATCAGGCGCTGCTGGACAATGTGGAAGAGTTGCGCGCCCTGATGATCGCCGAGGTCGGCGCGAGCTACATCCTCACCAAAGGCAACCAGCTCGAAACACCGTTCGAGATCGTGAAGTACTACGCCGGGCTGCTGCGGGACTACACCTGGACCGAGGACCTCGGGCCGGTCGAGATCCGCGGCGCACAGCATCAACGGTGGGTAGAGAAGGAAGGCGCCGGGGTCGTCGCGGCCATCGCCGCCTACAACTACCCCTACCAGTTGGCGTTCGCGAAACTCGCGCCGTCGCTGGCCGCGGGCTGCACCGTCGTACTGAAGGGTGCGCCCGATACGCCGCTGATCACCCTTGCACTCGGCGAACTCATTGCGCAGCACACCGATATACCGGCCGGTGTGGTGAACATCCTCACCAGTTCCGAAGTAGCCGTCGGTGAGCGGATGACCACGCACCCAGATGTGGACGTCGTCTCCTTCACCGGTTCCACCCCGGTCGGTCGCAAGATCATGGCCGCCGCCAGTGAAACCCTGAAAAAGGTATTCCTCGAGCTCGGCGGCAAATCCGCGGCGATCCTGCTCGACGACGCCGACTACAACCTGGGCGCCATGTTCGCCGCGTTCAGTATCTGCTCGCACGCCGGCCAGGGCTGCGCCATCACCACCCGGCTGCTGGTGCCGCGTGCCGACCACGACAAGGTCGCCGAACTGGTCGCCGCGAACCTCGCGAACATCACCTACGGTGATCCCGCCGACCCGAAGAACTATATGGGCCCGCTGATCAGCGAACGCCAGCGTGACAAGGTGCACGGTCTGGTGGAGCGTGCGGTCGCGGCCGGTGCCACCCTGGTGGCGGGCGGCGAGAAGGTCGATCCCGGCTATTTCTACAAGCCGACGCTGCTGGCGAACGTGGATCCCGACAGCGAGATCGCGCAGGAAGAAGTGTTCGGCCCGGTGCTGGTACTGATCCCGTACGACGATATCGACCACGCCGTGGCGATCGCCAACAACTCGATCTACGGCCTGTCCGGCGGTGTCTTCGGCGCCGACGCCGAACGCGCTCGGGCGGTGGCGCGGCGGATCCGCACCGGAACCTTCAGCATCAACGGCGGCAACTACTTCCACCCCGACGCGCCGTTCGGCGGATACAAGCAGTCCGGTGTCGGCCGCGAAATGGGCGTCGTCGGGATGGAGGAGTTCATGGAGCGTAAGACGATCGCCGAGGTGCTGGCATGAGCGGGTCGGGCCCGGAGGCAGTAGCGGAGCGTGACCACGCAGGGCCCTCGCTCATGCCGAGAGGAGAGGCAGCGTGAGTAAGCCGCTGGAGGGGATCACGGTCCTCGAGGTCGCCATGTACGGCTTCGTACCGTCGGCGGGGGCGGTACTCGCCGACTGGGGTGCGAACGTGATCAAGGTCGAGCACGCGGTGACCGGCGATCCGCAGCGCGGGTTGCGGCAGATCGGCAAGTTCAAGGTCGAGGGCGACCCGAATCCGAATATCGAGCACGCCAACCGCGGCAAGCGCAGTATCGGCATCGATATGTCGGTCGAGGGCGGCCGGGAAGTGATCTATGAGCTGGCACGGAAAGCGGATGTCTTTCTCACCAGTTTCCTGCCGTCGGCGCGCACCAAGTTCGGGATCGACGTCGACAATATCCGGGCCGTGAACCCGGAGATCGTGTATGCCCGGGGGAGTGCGCTGGGTCCGCGCGGTGTCGAGTCCGATCGCGGCGGCTACGATATGACGGCTTTCTGGTGCCGGGGCGGCGTGGCCGCCACCATCACCCCGGAAGGCACCGACGGGATGATCTCGCCGCCCGGTCCCGCCTTCGGCGACACCATCTCCGGTACCAACCTGGCCGGCGGTATCGCCGCGGCACTGTTGAAGCGGGAACGAACCGGGGAACCGTCGATCGTGGACGTCTCGCTGCTGGGCAGTGGTCTGTGGTCGCTCGGCCACACCGTGGCGCTGTCGGCTTATCAGGGTGAGCCGATGATCGCCCCGCCGCCCGGAACACACGGTGCGATGTCGAATCCGCTGTCGGGCCTGTACAAGACGGCCGACGACCGCTATCTGTCGTTCGTCATGCTGCAACCCGGCAAGTTCTGGGCAGATGTCTGCCACCATATCGACCGCCCCGACATGGCCGGGGATCCCCGTTTCGCCGATGCCGCGCAGATCGCGGCGAACACCGATGCCGGGGTGGAGATCCTGCGCGAGGCGATCGCCCAGCGGACCCTCGCGGAATGGACCACCGAATTCGCGACCCTCAAAGGGCCGTGGGCCCCTGTCCAGGATTCCCGTCAGGTCGCCGACGACCACCAGATCCGTTCCAATGAATACATTCTTCCCGCAGGGGAATTGGAGCTGGTCTCGAGTCCGGTGCAGTTCGATGTCACCGCCCCGGAACTGCGGCCCGGTCCGGAATTCGCCGCCCAGACCGAGGAGGTCCTGCTCGAACTCGGCTGGGACTGGGACCGCATCATCGAGTTGAAAACCAGTGGAGCCGTGGCCTGATCCGGGCAATCCGACGATGACGTGGTGCCGGGGCGCGACCCGGCACCACGCCGGGCCACCCGGTCAGTCCGGGGCGTGCTGCGGCGCGAGCGCGGGGCCGCTGATCGCGCACTGCGGCAGGCAGTCGACCGAGTCCAGGGAGGGGGCACGCCGGGGCGGGCGCAGCAGTAGCGCGGCCAGAAGCGCCCCGGTGAGCAGCAACCCGGCGCAGATCCACATCGCGACTGTGAAACCCGAATCGAAGGCCGCGGGATCCTCCAGCGAACCCGAGATACCGGCCAGACCGGGCAAGGCCGCCACGGCGAGCAGTTGCGCCGTCCGGGCGACCGCATTGTTCACACCGGAGGCGATACCCGCTTCGGTCGTCGGTACCGCCCCGAGTACGGCCCCGGTGAGCGGTGCGACCAGCACCGAGAGGCCGAGGCCGAATACGACCACTCCGGGCAGTACATCCACCATGTAGCCCGCATCCGGTCCGATCCGCAGCAGTAACACCAATCCGGCCGCCGCGATGAGCGGCCCGAGTGTCATGGGCAGGCGGGGGCCGTGCCGCTGGGCCCACCGGCCGGCCGGGGCCGAAAGCAGCAGCATCAGCAGGGTTACCGGAACGGTGGCGGCACCCGACAGCAGCGGTGAGTATCCCGCCACCAGTTGCAACTGGAGTACCAGCAGGAAGAACACCCCGCCGAGCGCGGCATAGACCGCGAGCGTGACAAGGTTGGCCGCGGTGAAGACACGCGAGGCGAACAACGAGGGCGGGACGAGCGGGTGGTCGCTGCGCATCTCGATCAGGACGAATGCTGCCAGCAGCAGCCCGCCCGCGCCCACCAGCAGCGGGACGGTATCGATCAGCCCGAGGGTCAGCGCGCCGAGCGCGGCCGCGATCACCAGTGCGCCGGGTAGGTCGAGCCGGGTCGCGGCATCCGGGTCTCGACTCTCCGGCACATGCCGCAGCGAGACCAGGACCACCACCAGTACCAGCGGCAGATTGATGAAGAAGATCGACCGCCAGCCCGCCACATCGATCAGCCAGCCCCCGAGGAAGGGGCCGAGCGCGCCCGCCACCCCGGCGAATCCCGACCACAGCCCGATGGCCGCGCCCCGGTCGCGATCGTCGATGGACGCGGAGATCAGCGCGAGACTGCCCGGGGTGAGCATCGCGCCGGCGACGCCCTGCAACACCCGGGCGGCCACCAGCATTTCGATGTTTACCGCCGCGCCGCACAGCAGTGATGCCAGGGCGAAACCCACGGCGCCGGCCACGAACATCTTGCGCCGGCCGAACCGGTCGCCGAACGAACCGCCGAGCAGGATGAACGAGGCCAGCGTCAGGGTGTAGCCGTTCAGCGTCCATTGGAGTCCGGCGACATCGGTGTCCAATGCCTCGCCGATCCGGGGCAGGGCGATATTGACGACTGTCGCGTCGAGGGACGCCACCGACGAACCGAGAACCGTGGCCAGCACGATCCACCGGCCGGAGGCCGACCGGAGCCGGGGCAGCTCAGCGGTAGTCACTCCAGTGAAGATAGGTGGTCAGGCGGGGCCGGCGCGTTCGACACTCGGCGTCGTGGCCTGCGGGATGACAGGAGTACCCGGACCGGCGGGCGATGGTCGCCTGCCCGGGTTCCGGGACTCACGCGGCTCACGCAACCGCGTACCGTGGCCGGATTGCGAGTTCGGTCAACCGGCCGGCGTCAGGAAATGAGCGTTGAGCAAGGCGGCGTATTCGGGGAGCACAGTCGAGTCCTGGAGGGATCCTTGTGTTCTGGCCCATTCGGCGAGTTCGGTCAATTTCGCTGCGAGGTCCGGTTGTAGTTGCAGGGTGAAATCGAACTGTGGCAGGACCGTGCGCAGGAGCTCCGGGTCGAGCTGCGTGGCCGTGGCGACGGCGGCCACGGCGGGATCGGACAGTTGCGCCAGATCGCTTCCAGCGTCCCTCAGCGCCGCGAAGAATGCCGTGAGCGCGGGGCCCTTCGAATCGATCGCCGCCTGCGTGGCGAGGTACAGGCTGTGCTGGCTGTAGCCGCCGCCCGCGAGCTCGACCGCATCCTCGCCCAGGGCCTGGATCACCTGTGCCTGGTAGGGCTGGAAGATCGAGACCGCGTCGACATTGCGCTGGGTGGCCGCGGTGACCGTCGCCGACGGCGCGACCTGCACGAGGTTCGCCTGGATCGCGTTCTCCGACAGGGCATCGACGGCGAAATACGCCGCACTCGTGCCGATGGGGGTGCCGATCGATTTCCCGGCGAGATCGTCGATGCTCGCGATTCCGGCGCTGCGGCGGGCGACGATCCGCGAGCCCTCCCAGCGCGAGCCGTCGCCGACCACGCGCAGTGACGGTGACCGGGTGAGGACGGCGGAGGTGGGTACATCGGCGGCCGTCGCGACATCGACCTGCCCCGCGGCGACTGCCTGTAGAGCCTCGATTCCGGACGGGAAGTTCACCACTTCCACATCCACACCGTGCCTGGTGAAATGGCCCCCCTCGGCGGCGACGGGGATCTGCGCCCAGGACGGGTCGACGACGAAACCGACAGTCAGTGTGTCGGAGTCGTTGCCGGTGTCACCGCAGGCGACGACGGACAGAGTCAGGGTGGCGGCTGCTAGTGAGGCGGACAGCAACCGCCGGAGACGAATTTTCACAGTCGTGCGACTTTCTGCTTCAGAGGTGGTGCGCGGGTACTGCATGGTCGATACCGAGTTCGTGATGGAGCGATTTCCGGATCTCGCTGTAACCGGACTGGTCCGCGAGGGCGTCCGCGGGACGCGGGCGGCCGAGAGGATTGGTGATCCGGTCGGCGATGCGGCCGTCGCGAAGGACACTGACCGTATCGGCGAGCCGGATCGCCTCGTCGATATCGTGGGTGACGAAGACGACCGTCCGGTGCAACCGGGTCCACAGATCGATGAGCAGGTCCTGCATCTTCAGGCGGGTCAGCGCATCGAGGGCCGCGAAGGGTTCGTCCATCAGCATCACGGTGGGCTCGCCCGCAAGCACACGCGCAATGCTCACCCGCTGCCGCATCCCGCCGGAGAGTTCATCGGGGCGCCGGCGTCCCACATCCGTGGCGAGTTCGACGAGTTCGAGGAGTTCCGGGACGCGGCTACGCCGAAGGCGTGCCGGCACACCACGGGCCCGTAGCGCGAACTCGATATTGTCGGCGACACTCATCCACGGGAACAGGACGTCGCGCTGGAAGGCCATCCCGCGGCGCGGATCCGGTGCGACGACCGGTTCACCGTTATCGGTGATCGTGCCCGCGGTGGGGGCGATGAGCCCGGCCAGGCAGTGCAACAGCGTCGATTTCCCGCTGCCGGAGGCGCCGACGAGGACGGAGAAGGAGCCGTCCGGAATCGTCAGGTCGATCCGGTCCAGCGTCGGCAGCGACTGCCCGGGGAATCGCACTACGAGGTCGTTGATTTCGAGTGGCATCTCATTGCTCCTTGCGGGCCCAGCGGGTGACCGGCGCCGTGCCGGTCGCGATCACGAGGTCGCACAGCGCGCCGATGATCCCCAGTACGATCAGGCAGGCGATGAGCCGGTCGGCCTGGGAGAACAATTGCGCCTGATAGATCCGGTAGCCGAGACCGGCAGTGGTACCGGTCATTTCGGCGACGACGATGAGCACGAAGGCCATGGCCGCGCCCACCCGGAGGCCGGAGACGATATCGGGCGTCGCTTCGGGTAGCACGATGCGGGTGAGGGTCTGCCATCGTCCGGCACCGAGGCAGCGCGCGGCCCGCAGATAGTCGGCCGGTGTACTCGCCAGTCCCGCATGGCTGTTGATCCAGACAGGAACGAAGACCCCGAGGGCGATGACAAGGGTTTTGCTGCTCTCACCCAGCCCGAACCACAGGATTGCCAGCGGCACGAGCCCGATGGTCGGGATCGGCGACAGCAGCCGCAGGACCGGTTGCAGGAGATTGCGCCCCGCCGCGGTATTCGCGGTGACCACCGCGGCGGCGATCCCGGCGACGGCCCCGAGGCCGAATCCCGCGAACGCCCGCCGCAGGCTCGCGACGATATCTTCGGCGAGCAGGCCCTCGGCCGCCAGGTTGTATCCGGCCCGGAATATCTCCGGCACGCTGGGAAAGAGTTCGCGCGGGAACCGGCCACTCGCCACGACCAGGCTCCAGACCATCGCGGCCAGGGCGAGCCCGGCCCCGGTCCAGCCGAGGGCCCGCAAGCGCGCGATCCAGCGCGGGACCGCGCGCCCCGTGTTCCGCGGGGCCGGGTCCGGCCCGGCGGTGGACGAGGGTGCGGTCCCGGTGATCGTGGCTCGTACGCTGGTGCTCACGTCGGCGAACCTTCCTGGGGTGATGAGCCGGACAAGGATCTACGGATTCGGTGCCGTGCCGACGGGGCGTGCCGGGTCGCGCGGCGTGCCCGCCGGAACCCAGCCGAAGGGCACCGACTGCGCCCGGTAGACCAGCGGTGTCAGCGTGAGCCGGTCCACCCCCGGCACCCGGGGCTCGCGGACCTCGGGCTCACCTGCGACGCCGTAGCCCTCGTAGGGACTGTGGTATTCCCAGACCACGTCTCCGGCGGCGGTGACCTGGAAGAGTCGTCCCTGCATACCCTCGGTGATCAGGGTGTTGCCGTTGGGCAGTCGCTGCGCGTTGCTGACGAAGGAGCTGAAGAACGTCCAGGACGGCCGGCCGGAATCCTCGGCGGTGTACTGCCAGACGATCTGCTCGGTGGCCGGGTCGATTTCCAGGATCCGCGACCCCGCGTATATCCCGAGCGCCGCCGGTGGATACCCCGCACCACCCTGGTTGTCGAAGACGAGGATATTGCCCGCGCCGGGCAGGCCCGCGGCGGTCATGTGCGGATTGTGCTGGCCGGATATCTGATCCAGTGGCCGCGGCACCTTGCGGACATTGATCCGCTGATGCTGGGCCCCGGCGAGCGCCTCGAAATAGGGGCCGAGTTTCCAGACGATACCGCCCGAGGTTTTGTCGATCAGTGCGACGATATTGGCCTTGCGGAAACTGACGAGAATATTGTCGGGATGGAACACGCCCTCCGGATCCCGGTCGTACCAGCGGTTGGGGCCGAGGGTTTTCGCGCTGTTCATCTCCAGATACCCCCACGGGTCCTCGGGATCGCGTGCCGCCGTCTCCCGCAGCGCAGAGCGGCCCGCCGCGGAGAAACCCAGCTCGTCGAGGTGGTCGCCGGCCAGCCACTGCCAGACGATCGCACCGTGGGCGTCCACTTCGACCAGTCCCTGATCGCCCACGGTCGCCTCGGCCAGGTCCGGGACAACCCGCGGTACGGTGACCAGCAGCAGCCGATGGCCGTTCGGTAGCAGCTCCCAGTCGTGGTTCTGCCGTGCCGCGCCGCCGGGGGCCTGATGCCCCCATTCCCAGACACGTTCACCGGACCAGCTGAGCTGGCCCACCGTCCCGTTGGCGTAGATCCCGCCGCGCGCGTCGCCACTGTCGGACAGCTGGACTCCGACGTCGCCGAGCCGCCCGCCGTTGAGGGCGGGATCGATGAGGCGCGGCGGCACGCCCGCGAAGGGCCACTCGTGCAGCACGGTCCCGTTGAGGTCGATCAGCCGGGTGACCGCGTCGGCGCCGGTGAAGAGAACGTAACTGTCGTAGGCGTTCTCGGGGTCGCACCAGGTGACGCCCGTCTGTCGTGTGTATGCCATGCCCGCTACTTCACCCTTCGCTCATTGCACCCGTGGGTCCTGCTCGGAACGGGTCTAATCGATTAGCGTAGGGAGATTGCGGTAGCGCGCACAGTGTAAGAATCGGGGCGAATCAAACCCTCCGGCACCGGAGTCCCCGACGACCAGACTGGATCGATCGTGAGAGTCAAACGCCCCACCCTCGCCGATGTCGCCCGGCACGCCGGCACCTCGACAGCCGTGGTCAGCTATGTGATGAACAACGGGCCGCGCCCGGTCTCGGACCGGCTACGTGCCAAAGTCGTCGCCGCGGCCGACGAACTGAACTACCGGCCCGACCGCAACGCCCAGGCCCTGCGCCGGCCGCGCCGCTGGCGCCAGATCGGTTTGCTCGTCCCCGATATGACCATGCCGCTGTTCGGTGCCTTCGCCGGCCGGATCGAAATCGAGGCACGGGCACGCAATCACCTCACCATGATCGGCAACACCGGCTTCGATCCCGAACGGGAGCGGGAGTTCGCCGCTGCCTTCATCGATATCGGAATCGACGGCCTGCTGGTCGTCGGCGCGGTCGACGCCCCCGGCACGGCCGCGATCTGCGAGCAGGCGCGCGTCCCCGCGGTCTGGGTGCACAACAGCCGGGGCACGAGCGACTCGCCGATCGTCGGCGCCGACCACCGCGCCGCCGGCCGGCTCGCGGCTCGCCACCTGGTAGCGACGCACGCATGCGAAAACCTCGTCTTCGTGGGAGGTTTCACCGATGGCGACGTGCGCCACGGCGACCGGGAAACCGTGGCCCAGCGGTACGCGGGCTTCGCCGAGGTCGCCGGTGCACACCACGAGGTGATCCGCACGGATCTGACGGCCGAAGGGGCCTACGCCGCGGTGAGCGCGTTCCTCCGGGACGGCGTGCGGCCGCCCGGTGCAATGGTGATCGGTACGGGCGGGCAGTCCGCCGCCACGGTGCGCGCGGTCACCGACGCCGGATTACGGATACCCCGCGATATCCGGGTGGTCGGTTTCGACGCCGATACCGCCGGTAATTTCGGGCAGATAATCCTCACCTCGGTGCGGCAGCCGATCGGCGCGATCACCCGTACTGCGTTGGACCGATTGCTCGGCGACGCGGCCGAGCCGGGACAGCGTGCGGAGGCCGCCGTGGCGCGGGTCGAACTGGATACGGGCGAATCCTGCGGTTGCCGCACCGGTTCCGTCCCGGCCCCGGTCGCCCACCGGGAAAGCTATTGCGCTGCGGTCCCGGGCTCCACTGCTTCGCCGACCTCGACCGGATTGGACGGGTCCGCACTCCACTGCGACCACGAACCCGGGAACAGGGAGGCTTCGCGACCCGCGGCAGCCAATGCGGCAACAGCGACGGCCGCCGTGACGCCGGAACCGCAGTAGACGACCGGTGGGGGGCCGGCCCCCGGCCCGGGAAACACCGCGCGGACCTCGGCGTCCGGCCGGAACCGGCCGGACGCGTCGAGCAGGGTCGTCGAGGGGACGTTGATCGCGCCGGGAATATGGCCGGCCACGGGATCGACCGGTTCGTTCTCACCCCGGTAGCGTTCGGGCGCCCGGGCATCGATCAGGCTCCCCCGGGCGGCGATATCGCCCAGCTCCGCGGCGGTGGCGACCTGTCGTGCGCCAGTGTAGAGATCGTCGTGGGTCACGGTGATATCGCCGGTGTCCGGGGTGACCTGGCCGGTGTCGAGGGAACCGGCCGCTTCCTGCCAGGCGGCGAGGCCCCCGTCCAGGATGCGGACATCATGCAGCCCGGCGGCGGTGAGCACCCACCAGGCGCGCGCCGAACCGGCGCGGTTCCAGTCGTCGTAGATAACGACCGGGGTGCCGCTGCGCACACCCCACGCCCGCAGATTGCGTTGCAGAGCCGCACCGCCGGGCAGTGGGTGCCGGCCGCGTCCGGTCGCCGAGTGATCGGACAGTTCGTTCTCGAGGTCGACGTAGACGGCGCCCGGGAGGTGACCGGCGCGATAGTCGTTTCGGCCGTCCGGCCGGTCGAGCCGCCAGCGGACATCGAGCAGCGTCACCGGTTCGCCCGCCGCAATCGACTGCGCCAGTTCCTCGGCGGTAGTGAACACTTCAGCACGAGCAGTCATCGAACAGTCTCCACCTCGGGGGTTTGCCGCCGGAATTCTCACCGCAGGGTGGTCGGCGTGGCTCGGCCGACGACGGCACAGCCGGATCGTAGCAGCGCTCGCGGGGTTGTTGCCGAGTCGATGCCCTCCGTGTCCGAGCCGGGCCCACGGGCCTGCGGACGCCATTGAAATCTCGGCGAGGCTAATTCTGTACTGCAAGTTTGTGCGTATCTAGAGTCCTTGATCGGTAAACATCCCATCAATCGTCCAGGTTTGATGGTGTGCCGCGGATTTGCCGTGACCACGGCAGGTATCCATTCCGCGGGTGCCCCGGCGCCGATCGGCATGCCGTGCAGCAGAAGAGAGTTCGCAATGCCCGAAGAGTGCAGATCGCCGCGCCCGGATGCCCGGGCGCGGCTCACGGTTGCCGCTGAGGTGTACGGCCTCGGCGTCGGGCCGGCCGCCTGGCGTCGCGGACCCCGCACGAACGAGGCCGTGCTCGAGGCAATCGAGGAAGCCGCCGCCCACCTCGACACCGCCGGCGCCGACTACCTGGTCGTCGCCGATTCGCTCACCTCCCGGTTCGCTCCGGATATCGACAGCGTCCGTCCCGATGCGCTGCTGGTGGCAAGCGGATTGGTCACGCGCACCCGGCAACTCGGGTTGATCCCGGCGATCGGCCTCCCGGCGACCGAACCCTTCCATGTGTCCCGCGCCGTCGCCACACTGGATATCCTGTCCGGCGGTCGCGGCGGCTGGCATCCGGTGGCGCCGGAGGACGACCCCCTCGTCGACCGTTCCCGCCCCGGCGCCGAGCCCGGCGGCCCATCGGTGAACAATGATCGCTACGCCGAACATATTGCCGTCACACGGGCACTGGCGACGAGCTGGGAGCCGGATGCCATCTTGTGGGACACCCGCGCCGGGCGGTTCCTGGACGCGGCGAGGATCCATACGCTCGAGCCGCTCGGCGAACACTTTCCGGTCATCGGCCCCTCGCCGACCCCGCGCCCCCCACGCGGCGGTTTGTACACCGTTGTCGACGCGACCGCGCAGGAAGTTTCCCTCGCCGCACGCTGGGCCGACGAGGCAATCGTGCGCGCGGAATCACCTGCCGAAGCAGCGGCTGTAGCGACGGCGCTGCGCAGATCTCTGAACGAGCACGACGCCCGGCACCATGAGAGTTCCACGCGACCCGGACAGGGGCCCCGCCGATTCCGGGAGAGATCCGGGCGACCGGAGCGCGACGCCCCGCCGTGGACCGCGAATCCCCCCGGCCGGCGGCGCGATATTCCACTGCGTATCGCGGTCCGCCCCTACCTGGCCGATACTGCCGGGCAAGCCCGTGAACTGCAGGTAGCCGATTGCGTGCTCCCCGCCGCGACCCGCGCGATTCCGGTAGTGGGCACCGCCGGGGAAATCGTGGCGCAACTCGAACGGCTCGCCGCGGATCTGGCCACGCCCCGGATCCTGCTCAGCCTGCCCGACACTCGCGGGGCCGCCCAGCTCTGGCATCGGCTCGCCGCCGCCGGGCTGCCGACCGGCCGCATACCCGCCTGATCGATCTCGCCGAAAGTTCTCGATGAACCAGCCAGTCGCCCACCTGGGCGTGATATTCCCCGGTAACAACGAGTCCGTCGTGTGGCGCCATCCGGCCACCCGATCGTTTCTCGAACTCGATACCTATCTCGATTTCGCCCGCACCGCCGAACGTGGCGGCCTGGACTTCCTGTTTCTTGCCGAACGGCTCGGGATCCGCGGTGCCGCGGGCCGGGTCCACGAACATCTGGCCGCCGGGCGGGTGGACAATCTGACCGTTCTCGCGGCGCTGGCCCGCGCAACCACCCACCTGGGGTTGGTGGCCACACTCAATACGACCTTCAACGATGCGCTCACCCTGGCCCGTCAGCTGGCCACCCTCGATCAGCTGAGTGCCGGTCGAGCGGCATGGAATATCGTGACCACCGAAACGGTGGGGTCGAACTTCTCCGCCGGTAACTACCTCGCCCACGACGAGCGGTACACACGCGCCGGTGAAGTCGTCGATCTGGTGCGGCAACTGTGGCGGGCGGCGCCCGAGGCAGCGGTCCGCCACGAGGGACGTTTCCAGAGCTATGCGGGTTCACCCGGACTCGGCCGCAGCCGGCAGGGGGAGCCGGTTCTCGTCCAGGCCGGGGCCTCGGCAGACGGGCGTGCCTTCGCTGCCCGCTACGCCGATGTGGTGTTCACCAATGCGGGCGGTGATATCGAGCGGGCCAGAGCTTTCCGCGCCGATCTGCGCCGCCTCGCCGGCCAGGCGGGCCGCGACCCGGCGCGCGTTCTCGTTCTGCCGGAATTCGGATTCGTCGTCGGGGATACTGCCGCCGAAGCCGTGGAGCAGGCTGCGTACCTGACCGACCTGAAGGTATCGCCCCTGTTCGCGAGGGCGTGGCTCGAGGATATGTGGCGCCGCCCGTACCCCGATTTCGATATCGACGGGCCGCTCCCCGCCGAGGAACCCGATTACGCCGGCGGTCTGCCCGCCGACGACCGCTTCGCGGTGCGCGCCGCCACCACCCACCAGCAGCGTGTCACGGCCTATCGCGACCTGGCCGAACAGCAGGGGTTCACCGTGCGGCAGCTGATCGCGCATCTCAAACGCGACAGCCTGTTCGCGGGTACCCCCGAGGCGATCGCCGACGAGATCGAACGCTGGGTCACCACCGGCGCCTCCGACGGTTTCATCCTGTCGCCTCCGGTGATCGTCGACAGCCTGACCCGGTTCGTCGACTCGGTAGTGCCCCGGTTGCGGGCGCGCGGACTGCTACGCGAAACCTATGCCGGTTCGACCCTGCGCGACCACCTCGGCCTTCCCGGCCCGACCGCCGGTACCCCAGCGGACTGAACCCGGCGACAGCGCCGCCCTCGACCGGCAACCGCCGGGCTCCGACCCTGCCGTCCCGACCTAGAACGGAGTGGATTTCCTTGTCTGCCAACGCGGCTCCTCGCCGGATGATCCTCGGCACCCTGCTCAACGGCGCGGGCCATCACGAAGGTGGCTGGCGGCTGCCGGACAGCCGCGCCGAGGAGATCTACGCCGTTTCTCTCTATCGTGATCTCGCCCGCCTGGCGGAGGACGCGAAACTGCACTTCTTGTTCGCCGCCGACAGTCCGAGCCAGGATCTGCGGCAGCTCCGGAAGAAGGCCCACCGCAACCTGGAGCCGCTCACCCTGCTCACTGCGTTATCGCTGTCCACCGAGCGGATCGGCCTCATCGGGACCTTCACCACGTCCTATTACGAACCGTACAATCTGGCCCGGCAATTGAATTCGCTCGATATCATCTCCGGCGGCCGCACCGGCTGGAATGTGGTCACCTCGCATTCGGGCGCGGAGAACTTCACCGACCGGCCGCATCTCGAACACGGTCTGCGCTACCGGCGCGCCGAGGAGTACGTGCGCCTGACGAAAGCTCTGTGGGACGGCTGGGACCGCGATGCCCTCGCCGTGGATCGGGCACATGGCGTGTGGGTGGATACCGAGAAGGTGCGTGCCGCAGATTTCCACGGTGAGTTCCTGCATTCCCAGGGCCCGCTGAATCTACCGCCGTCCCCGCAGCGGTGGCCGGTGCTGGTGCAGGCGGGTGCCTCGGACGACGGCAAAGTGCTCGCCGCCGCGCACGCCGAACTCGTGTACACGGCCGGCAGCGGGCTGGAAGGGGCCTACGCCTACGCCGAGGACGTCCGTGACCGGGCCGAGGCGCGGGGGCGCGGACGTGACGCAGTGAAGATTCTGCCCGGAATCGCGCCGGTGGTCGCGGAGACCGATGCGCAGGCGCAGCGAATCCTCGACGAACTGGACGATTTCATCGACAACCGGACGGCGCTGCCGATGCTGGAGAAGCTTTTCGGTGGGATCGATCTCTCCACCATCGGGCTCGACGAGCGGATCCCCGCAGAACTGCTCCCGCAGACCTCACAGGCGTGGGTCGAATCGCGGTACCGGCTGTTGCGCGGGCTCGCCGTGGACGAGGGTTACACCGTGCGGCAACTGATCCGGGTGGCGCAGCGTGGGGGCGGGCACTGGAGTCCGGTCGGTTCGGTGGAGCGGGTGGCCGACCAGATGGAGGAGTGGTTCCGGGCCGGCGCCGCGGACGGGTTCAACTTCCTGCCCCTCTACAACCCTGGCGGACTGCACGCGATCACCACCCTGCTGGTGCCGGAACTGGTGCGGCGCGGGCTGTTCCGCGACGAGTACGAAGGCTCGACGTTGCGTGAGAACCTCGGCTTCGCACCGCTGGAGCATTGAGATGACCGATACCGTCCACACCGCCGCGCCGTTGCCCCGGCGGTGGCGGGTGCGTGAAATCGCCGGCACCCGGTTCCTACTGCACCGGGCGATCACCGGTGTGTTCGCGGTGATCGGTGCGTTCGTCCTGTTGTTCTTCGCCTTGTACGCCTCCGCCGATCCCGCGCGGGCGATGCTGCCCCAGGATGCGACCGACGCCGACGTCGCGGCGGTCACCGCGGAGTACGGTTTCGACCGGCCGATCTGGGTGCAGTTCACGAACTTCGTCGGTTCCGTCCTGACCGGGAACCTGCCGGACTCCTTCCGATACGGGGAGAACCCGTTCGCACTGGCGCTCGACCATCTCGGCGCCAGCGTCCTGCTCGGCACGGTGGCCTTGTTCATCGGCGCGGGTCTCGGCGGCCTCGTCGGCTATCTGGCGGCGACCGGTACCGGCTGGTGGCGTCGCCGGGGGTTGCCCGCGGTGGCCATCGCCTCGCATGCGTTGCCGACCTTCTTCCTCGCCGTCGTGCTGATCTACGTCTTTGCTGTTGTGCTGAAAGTGCTGCCCACCAACGGTTTGCGGACACCGGCCGGACTGGTCCTGCCGGTGGTTGTGCTGGCCGTCAGCATCATCCCGGATATCGCACGCACCGTCCGGGTTTCGGTACTGGAACTGCTGGACGCCGATCATGTGCGTGCCGCTCGCTCGCGCGGCCTGAGCGGGCGGCGGATCGCGCTGCGCCATATCGTCGCCAACGCGGCGGCGCCCGTGGTCAATCTGCTCGGGGTGCAGGCCGGCTATCTGCTGGGCGGCGCGGTCGTGGTGGAGACGACCTTCGGCTGGCCGGGGCTGGGCCAGCTCGCCGTCAACTCACTGCAGAACCGGGATTACCCGCTGGTCATCGCATGTGTGCTGGTACTGGCCGTGGGGTTCGTCATCGCCAATCTGCTCGCCGATGTGTTGTCGGCGCTGCTCGAACCGAGGATCACCGCATGACCGCCCCCGCTGTCGCGGTCCGCCGCCGGACCGATCGCACCGCGCTCGTCTGCGCCGCTGTACTGGGTCTGATCGTGCTGATCACGCTGTGCGCGCCATTTCTGGCTCCCCACGATCCGGTTACCGGCGATCTCGCCGGGGTACTGCAATCCCCGTCGGCCGCCCATCCGTTCGGCACCGACGAACTCGGCCGGGACCTGCTGAGCCGGGTGCTGCACGGCGGCCGCGGCGCCCTGACCATCACCGCGATCAGCAGCGTGCTGACCGCACTGATCGCCGTCGTCCTCGCCATCGCCGCGGCCACCCTGGGGCCCGCCGTGGACGCCGTCGCCGGGAGGCTGGGCGATATCGCGCTGGCGGTACCCACCATCGTGATCGCGATCGTGCTGCTGACCTTCGCGGGTAATTCGCCGGCCATCCTCGTCACTGTGATGGTGCTGGGCGGCTGGGTTCCGACATTCCGGCTGGTCCGGGCCTCCGCGCGGGCCACACTCGCGCTGCCCTACGTGGATGCCGCCCGGATCGCCGGGGTCCGGCCGGGCCGGATCGCCCTGCGGCATGTCGTGCCCGCGGTAGCCCCGATCCTGGTCGTCTCGGCCACGGCGAGCGCCTCGGTGGTGCTCGTTTCGCTGTCCAGCCTGAACTATCTCGGACTGGGCCTGCAACCGCCCATACCGGACTGGGGCCAGATGGTGGCGGCCGGCCAGGCGAAACTGTCCACCGCGCCGTGGCTTTCGCTCATACCCGGTGGCGTGCTGGCGGTCACCGTGTTCTGCCTGCAGATGGTGGGCGATGCCGTCTCCGATCGGCTCGGCGGAAATGAGGAGAACACACGATGACACCTACCGCCGGCGCAGTTCCCGGTACCACGCGCGAGACCGCTGCCCTGGCCCTCGAGGGACTCGTGGTGCGGGCCCGCCGCACCGGGCAGGTACTCGTAGACGGGATCGATCTGACCCTCGAGCCGGGCGAATCCGTAGGTATCGTCGGCGAATCCGGATCCGGCAAGACGCTCACCGTCATGGCGGCAGCCGGGTTGCTGCCGGCCGGTACCCAGCAGGACACGGGCACCATCCGGCTGGGTGGCCGCGATATCGGTGAACTCGGCGCGGCCGAGCGGCGCCGGTTCATCGCCGGGCGGGTCGGGGTGATCTTCCAGAATCCGACTGCCTCGCTCAATCCTCGGCTCACTGTGGCCACCCAGGTCGGTGAGGTGGTACGGGCAGCGAAGTCGAAGGCCGGCACCGGACCCGCACGAGTGCGGGAACTCCTCGATCTGGCGCAGATTCCGGACCGGGACCGGGTCCTGGCGGCCTATCCCCACGAACTCTCCGGCGGCCTCAACCAGCGTGTCGCGATAGCGCTGGCGCTGGCGGCGTCGCCTTCGGTGCTCATCGCCGACGAGGCCACCACGGCGCTCGATGTGACCACCCAGCACCGGGTGCTGGGTATGCTCGCCGATCTCCGCCGTGATCTGGGCCTGGCGCTACTGCTGGTGAGCCATGACATGGGCGTGGTCGCCGATACCACCGAGCGGGTGCTGGTGATGCGCGGCGGGAAAATCGTCGAACACGGCGAGACCGCGGCGCTGCTGGCCGCTCCCGGGCATCCCTACACCCAGGAGTTGCTGGATGCGCTGCCGCAGCGTCTCGGTATCGCGACCGCGCCGGACACCGAAGCCGCCGAACCACTGGTCACAGTGCGCGGCGTCACGGCCGGGTTCCCGGAGGCGGGCACGGTACGCCGCCGGACCCGGACGGTATTGCACAGCGTGGATATGGAGCTACGTCCCGGCTGCTCGCTCGGTATCGTC
Organism: Nocardia speluncae NBRC 108251; assembly: GCF_001613245.1. Taxonomy (GTDB): domain Bacteria; phylum Actinomycetota; class Actinomycetes; order Mycobacteriales; family Mycobacteriaceae; genus Nocardia; species Nocardia speluncae. Next base: position 30,301 of record NZ_BDBZ01000007.1, read on the forward strand.
GGCGAATCCGGTTCCGGCAAAACCACACTCGCTCGGATTGTGGCCGGACTGCTCACGCCCACGTCGGGTTCGCTGTCACTCGGCGGCGACGGAAGCTGGTCCGATCTGGACCGCGCCCGTCGCGCGCAGTGGCGCCGGGATGTGCAATACGTCTTCCAGGACCCCTACGGTTCGCTGAATCCGCGGATGACCGTCGCCCAGTGCCTGCGCGAGCCACTGGAGGCCAACGGCCTGGATCGCCGCGCCGCCGACGCGCGGATCACCACCCTGATACCGGAGGTGGGCCTGCCGGCCGATGTCACCGACCGCCGGACAAGCACCTTGTCCGGCGGTCAGCGACAGCGGGTGGGTATCGCCCGCGCCCTCGCCACCGATCCGCGCGTACTCATCGGCGACGAACCGGTCTCTGCGCTCGACGTGACCGTCCAGGCCCATATTCTGCGCCTGCTGAAGGAGCTCGTCACCCGGCGCGGGTTGTCGCTTCTCTTCATCTCGCACGACCTCGCGGTCGTCGGCTACCTGTGCGAATCCGTAGTGGTGATGCGTGACGGCCGCATCGTCGAATCCGGCCGCACCGCCGATCTGCTCACCGACCCGAAAACCGAGTACACGCGCCGGCTCGTGGAGGCCGTTCCCGGCTCTTCGCTGCCGGGCCGGGCGCCCACCGTAGAAAGCATTTCCTCATGACGAACTGGTCGAGACGTTCCTTCCTGGCCGCCGCCGCGGTGCTACCGGCCGTAGTTGCTGCCTGCGGCTCGCTGTCGGATCCGGGGCCGGGGTCGACTGTCGGCGACACCCTCCGGATCTCTTTGTCGCGGTCCATCAAAACGATCAACCCGTACAGCGTCGGTTCGCCCGATGCCGACCGCGCTGTCCAGGGGGCGGTCTACAGCGCTCTCACCCGCACCGGTGCCGACGGCAGTACCCAGCCCGAAATCGCCACCAGTTGGCGCGAGGTCGACGAACTCACCTGGCAGTTCACACTCCGACAGGATGCGGCTTTCCCTGACGGAACCCCGCTGACCAGCCAGGATATTCTCTGGAACTTCGATCATCTGCTCGATCCTGCGGACACGACCCAGTCCGGTTCGAAACTGCGCGCCTTCGTTTCCGCGGTGAGCCTGCCGCAATCGGAGGTCCTGCAGTTCTCGTTGCGCGAGCCCGCTACCGATCTGCCCGGCCGCCTCAGCCTGATCTACCTCACCACCGCCGCGTTCGCGGCGAACAACAATCTCGACACCGCGGCCTGGGGCACGGGTCCCTACCGGCTGGACGATATCGACTTGGAGAACGGGGCACAGCTGTCGCTGAACCCGCACTACTTCGGGCCCGCACCGGCATTCCCGGAGGTGGCGTTCTCCGTTCTGGCCTCCGAAGCGGCGCGTGTGGCGGGCCTGCAGTCCGGGGAGATCGATCTCGCGCTCACCATCGAGCCCTCGAACCTGCCGCAGTTCGCCGACTCCCACCGAACGGTGCTCGCGCCCGGACCTCGCGCACATACATTGGCGATCAACGAATCTCATCCCGCTCTGGCCGACCCGCGGGTGCGTCGGGCGCTCAACTACGGCATCGACAAGCAGGCCATCGTGTCGTCGATATTCGGCAAGGACTTCCCGATCCTGCCCGGCCAGGTGCTCTTCGGCCCCTACCAGGACCCGGCCGCGGGAGTCGGCGCCTATCCCTACGATCCGGAGCAGGCCAAGGCATTGCTCGCCGAATCCGGGCACGGCGGTGGACTATCGCTCGAGGTCTCGATTCCCGCCGGCAGTTATGTGGCCGGCGAAACCGTGGTGCAGGCGATCGCCCAGCAGCTGGCTGCGATCGGGGTGACCCTGCGCCTCACCCCGGAAGCCGATTCGTTCGACCGCCAGGCCGGGCCGAATCCCCCCGATCTCGCCTATATCGCCTGGACGACCGAATACAAGGGGGGCTATCAATGGCTGGACTACTACACCACGACCTTCTCGATGAGCAATACCACCGACATCGGGTTCGACACTCTGCTGACCCGAGCTCTCGCCACCGGCGATCCGACAACCCAGCGTGACCTGATCGACCGTGCCATGCGCCGCTATCACGACGAGGCCGACACCGTCTTCTTGTGGCCGGCCCCGCTGACAGCCGTGCATTCGGCCGCGCTGAACTGGACGCCGCGCGTGGTGGTGTGGCCGCAGGAGGTCACCCGCGCCGGCACATGAGCGTGGCGAGGGCCGCGACCGGATAAGTCCTAGCTCGCCCGCTGGAGCGATTTCCGGCGTCGCAGGGGCTGCCGTGGCCGGGCGACAAGGGCATTGCTCAGCGGCGTGCGCAGGGCCAGCTCAACCACCAACAGGCTGGCGGCCAGCACGATGACGGTGAGGATCGCCGACCGCAAGCGCGGGATGGGATCCAGCATCCAGTCCACCGGCAGTACCCGGTAGACCACGTCGATCATCATCGGATGCACTGCGAAGACGCCGAACGCGCGTAGCGCGCCGTAGCTGACGATGCGCGCGACCGGGCCGGTGCCGTTTCCCCGGCGATCGTTCCACGCCATACCCACCAGGTACAGCAGGATCAGTGCGCCGACGAACAGCGGCAGGAACTGAGGGTTCCACGGCGAGGAGCTGCGCGTGGAGTCGATACCGGCGTCCACGTCCCGCAGATGCCCCACCAGACCGTACGCACAACCGAGCATCGCCACTCCGATGACGACGGGCAGATTCGCGCGGATCCAGGCGTCTACGCGTTCGAAATGGACCGCGAGTAAGGCACCGATCACCGCGAACAGTGCGTACATCGGGAAGGCTTTCCACAGGTGCAGGTAGGGATTCCAGCCGAGTGCCGCGGTCGCGCCGGGCCAGTCGAAGAAGATGAATATGCCCAGTTGCAGCGTGACGGTGGCGGCGAGCAATTCCAGATGGTGACCGGCGGTGCGGTGGATCAGCCATTGGAGTGCCGGGAACAGTAGATAGATCTGCATGGAGATGAGCAGAAAGTACAGGTGATACCGGCCGTCGCCGGTGAGGATGCTGCCCACCGAATTCCGGGCCAGTTCCCCGGCGCTGGGCATCGGCGTGGAATCGTCCCACCAGACCAAGAACACCGTGTAGAGAACCGACCACACCAGATACGGCAGGACGACCTGCCCGAAGCGCCGCCGCCAGAAGGCGCCGGGGGAGACTTTGCGACCGGAATAGCCCAGGAACAGGACGAAAACGGTGATCGCGACGAACCCGTACCGAGTGATGTGCCCCACAGTGGCCAGCAATCCGCTGCCGCCGGCGACATCGGGAGTGGTGCCGTGGGTGTGTGCGGCGACCACCAGGGTGAACAGAGCAACCCGCACGAAATCGGCGGTGTGATTGTACGGGCGGGCTGCCGGTGGCGATGCCTGTGTTGTGTGTGCGTCCGTTCTTGCCAGCGTGTCGACCACGAAAAACCCTTACCCATGCTTATGAAAACCCGACCTGTTTACCGCATCGGTGTACCCACCGACAAACCCCGCCCGCCCCTTCCGGAACGGTCGTCGTCGAACTCCATGGTGGCTGCCGGGCCGCTTCCCGGTCGAGACTGCCCGGTCGAGACGCTGTCGGCCGGGCAGTGGCAGCGGATGCCGGCGACCTACGCGTCGAGATCGCCCGTCCAGATCAGCGGGACCTGCGCGGGCCGCTGAGACCTGCGCGGGGTGCGAATCCGGTGATCGGTGTCCGATACAGTGGAGTACAGGCAAGACAGGGAGGGCGCACGGCAGGAGGCCGGTGGAGCTCGGCCGCCGCCGAGTCGGGGCCGAGCTGCCGGACCGGGCCGATCGGCTTCACAGTGGTAACAGAACGGTTGGTCATGGCTGCGTCGCATTCACCCGGCCCCGCGCCTCGGACGGCCGGGACGCCCGTGGGGCCGGGGGCGGTGGCCGGCGATGTAGCCGATCCGGCCGAGTCCCGGCCCGGGGCGCAGTCGGCGGCGAGCACCACCTACCGCGCTGATCTGGACGGTTTGCGCGGAGTGGCGATCGCGCTGGTGGTGGTGTTCCACATCTGGATGGGCCGGGTATCCGGCGGGGTGGACGTCTTCCTGGTGTTGTCCGGGTTCTTCTTCACCGGTTTGCTCCTGCGCCGGGCCGGCAGTGCCGGGTCGGTAGGGGTGTGGTCCACGGTGCGCCGGACCTTGCGGCGTCTGCTGCCGGCGCTCGTGGTGGTGCTCGTCGCGGTCCTCGGCGCTGCCGTGGTGTTGCGTCCCTATACGCAATGGACGGATATCACCGTACAGACGCTGGCGTCGCTGTTCTACTACCAGAACTGGCAGCTCGCATGGACGTGGTCGGACTATCTGGCCGCGGACCCGTCGGTGAGCCCGCTGCAACATCTGTGGTCGATGTCGGTGCAGGGGCAGTACTACCTGGCGGCGCTGCTCGTTGTCGCGGTGGTGACCGCGCTGTGCCGGTACCTGGGACGTCAGGGGTGGTTACGGGCCGTACTGGGGGTTGTCGTCACCGTGGCCGCGGCCGCTTCGTTCGTGTATGCGGCGTATGGCACGGCCACTTATCAGGGCTGGAACTACTACGACAGTTTCGCCCGGGCATGGGAGCTGCTGGCCGGCGCGGGCCTGGTACTCGCCGCATCCATCCGGGCACCTGCGCGACCTGTCCGGCATGTCCTTGCCTGGTCGGGTCTGGTCGGGGTCGTCGGGTGCGGATGGCTGATCGTCGACGGCGCAAATCGATTTCCGGGGCCGGCGGCCCTGCTGCCTGTCGGCGCCTGTCTGGCGCTCATCCTGTCCGGCACCGGTCTCGCTCCGGAGGACCGGCCGTGGCCGAACCGGATCCTGGCCACCCCGTTGGCGCGCAAGCTGGGTGATATCGCCTACCCCCTGTACTTGTGGCACTGGCCGATCCTGATCTTCTATCTCGCCTACCGCGACCAGCCGCGGGCCGGGCTCGCCGGCGGGGTCGCGATCGTGGCGTTGTCGGTGGTGCTCGCCTGGTGCACGCATCGCTGGGTCGAACAGCCGCTCCGGCTGCGCTCCGGGGCCGGGCTCACGGCGGGTGGCGGGTCGCCGCGGTACCGGCGGGTGGCCGGTGTGGTGGTGTCGGCGGTAGCTGTCGTGATGGTCGCGGTCACAGTCGCCTGGCAGGTCCTGGTCGTGGAGCAGGCGAGCGTGCCCAGTGCTCTCGACCCCGTCCGTTACCCCGGTGCAGAAGCGCTCGCCTCCGGTGCTCCTGTTCCGGAGGCCCGGGTGCGCCCGAGCCCGTTGGAGGTCTCGGCGGATCTGCCGCCCACGACGGTCGACGGCTGTATCGCCGATTGGGACACCCGCGAGGTCGTGACGTGTACCTACGGCGACCCGGACGCGGAGCGAACGCTGGCCATGGCGGGAAGCTCGCATGTGGAGCACTGGTTGCCCGCCCTGCAAGTCCTCGCCGAACAGCACAATTTCCGTATCCGGACCTATCTCAAGATGGGCTGCGCCCTGACACTCGCGGAAGACGCCACCTACAACGGCGAGGCCATCCCGGACTGCCGCGACTGGTCCCGCGACGTCATCGATCGGCTGGGAACCGAACGCCCGGACTGGGTGTTCACCATCGGCACCCATCCGCGTCTGGAAAGTGGTGACGAAACGCCGCCCGGTTATCCCGACGTCTGGGCGGCGCTGGCCGATCAGGACCTGAATGTGATCACGATCCGTGATACCCCGTGGCTGCGCCGCGACGGCGGCGTCCCGTATCGGGCCGGCGACTGCCTCGCTTTCGGCGGCACCGCGGCCGGTTGCGGGATGCACCGTATCGACGCGCTGGACGAGATCAATCCGGGCTTCGAACCGGCGTCGTATTTTCCGAATGTCTTCCCCATCGATCTCAGTGACGCCGTCTGCACGGACGAGCTGTGCCCGGTCGTAGTGGGAAATATTCTCGTCTACCACGACGAACACCATCTGAGCGCCAGCTTCTCCCGCTCTCTGGCCGGTCCGCTCGGACGCGCGCTGCATCCGCTGCTGGGCTGGTGGTGAACGGCGCGGCGGCCGCTGGCGATTTTCAACGGAAAATAGACCTATAAAATAGCCTGTTATCGAATACTTACGGTTTTGCCGCGGTCGCCGCTCTTGCGGGGAAGCGGTGAGCGGGCGAGGGTGTTGTTCCGGCGAAGTCAGCGACGATCTGGAGGTCGACCCATGGAAACACCGCAGGTCAACGAATTATTCGACCCCGCAACGGAGTTCGGCGGACGAGTCGCCGCGCGCCTGGAGCGTGAAGAGATCATCTGGTTGAGCACCGTCGGCCCCACCGGTACGCCGCAGCCGAACCCGGTCTGGTTCCTCTGGCGGGCGGGATCCTTCCTCATCTTCAGCCGGCCCGACCGCCCCAAACTTCGTAATATCGCCCGCAACCCCCGAGTGGCGCTGCACTTCAACAGCACCGGATCCGGTGGCGATATCGTGGTGTTCGGCGGTTCCGCCCGGCTCGAACCGGTCACCGACCCGGACGAGGTCGCGGTCTATCTCGAGAAGTACCGGGATGGGCTGGCGGGCCTGTCGACGACGGCCGAACAGTTCCGCGCCGAGTATTCGGTGCCCATCCGAGTGATTCCCGACCGCCTGCGAGGTTTCTGAACCGCTGGGCGCGTCCGGCCGGGGCACGGCGACGCGGGCCATCGAGTGTCGTGCGGTGCGCAGTGGCCGATCGCACTACCCGCCCGCTTGCGGTCTATGGCCTACACCAATACTGTTCCGACACAGGAGATGTCCCAACTGAGACAACTTCTGATCTGTTGTTGTTGCTTTCATTGGAGTTCCAAGGCATTGGCAAAGTCCCTACCGTCGACCGAAACCGGCACTGTCGGCTGCCCGTACTCCGCCCCCGCTCGGACCGGTACGCCGCCCCGCGTTGCCCTGTACACCGAGGAGTACGCCGCCGATCCGCATCGCTCGTTCGGCCAGATGCGTCGTAGGCACGAAACTCTCGCGCCGGTGGAGCTGGCTCCCGGTATTCCGGCCACCTTGGTGATCGGCTATCACACCGCAATCCGGATCTTCAATGACCCCGAGCATTTCCCGGCCGATGCGCGCTCGTGGGAGAAGTCCGTCCCTGCCGACCATCCACTCATGCCCATGATGGCGTGGCGGCCCAACGTGATGCGCAGTACCGGACGGGAACATACCCGGTACCGGCAGGCGATCACGGCGGCTCTCGACGGGGTCGACCTGTTCTCCATGCATCAGAATGTCGAAGGGGTTGCCACCCCCTTGATCAACGACTTCTGTATGGACGGCAAAGCCGAACTCATCGGTCAGTACGCCTTCCCGCTGACCTTTCAAGTGCTCAACGCCATGCTGGGGTGCCCGCTGGATCTCGGGCAGTACATCGCTACCGGTATGGCCGCGATGTTCGAAGGCGGTGCCGCCGCCACCGAAGCGGATGCCCAGATCAACGAAGCGCTCCTGGAGCTGGTCGCACTCAAGCGCGCCGAACCCGGCCGGGATGTCACCTCTCGTCTGCTGGCCCACCCGGCGCAGCTACAGGACTCGGAGATGGTGCACCAGTTGGCTGTGCTGTACGGGGCGGGTATCGAGCCGCTGACCAACCTGACGGTCAACACCCTGCTTCTCATGATTACCGACCCGCGGTTCACCGGCACATCGTCATCCGGTGTGGCGCCGACGACCCGGGATGCGCTCAACGAGCTGCTGTACACCGACCCGCCGATGGCGAATTATTGTCTCAGCTACCCGAGGCAGCCGATCATGCTCGATGGTGTGTGGCTACCCGCCGATCAGCCGGTCCTCATCGGCATGTCGGCCTGCAACAATGATCCGGCGATCCACTCGGGCCAATACACCGACAACAACGCGCATCTGGCCTGGGGTTCGGGCCCGCATGCCTGCCCTGCCAGGTCGATTGCCTACATGGTTGCCCAGAACGCGATCGATCAGCTGCTCGACGCGCTTCCCGAGGTGCAGCTCGCCTGCCGGCCCGAGGAACTGCATTGGCGGCCAGGGCCTTTCCATCGTGCACTCTCATCGATGCCGGTGATGTTTCCGCCGTCGCCGCCGCTGGGGCCCTGAGGTTTGCTGCGGTGTGGCCGGATGCGGTCACACCGTGGATCGTTCACGTCTACGCGAGCTGATCGGCCCATGCCCCCATCATGTGGGTGTGAAAAATCTACGCAACTTGTATTGTTGCGTCGGAAATAATACTGATTCAGTCCAGTTATATCATAAAGATATCAAGGATAACGCTGAGGTCTCGCGCAGTCGCCGGGGCTATCCTAGAATTCTTTGTGGCGCTAATGATTTCAGTTCCGTAAGACCGCTCCGTATCCGCTCTCTTACCAACGACAACCGAATCCCGTTGATTCGGCTACACATCGGCAGCACCGTCGGTTTTCGGCATGTTCGGCTAGCCGGTGACATCTAGCAGCGCGCAAAACTTGCTGCACCGCCCCGAGGAGGATGTCGTGGCTCAGCCCGTTTTCCTGGACGTCAGGCCAAGTAAGGAACGCATACTAACCCGAGCAATCGAACTCGCGCAAGAGGATCCGGCTTTGGCCGAACGGTTGATGCGAGTGAACGAGGTAGCCCGAGGAATCAGAACGGTAGAGGTCTGGATTACCGACGCCTGTAACCTGCGGTGCAAGGGCTGCTGGTTCTTCGAACACGATATGGACAAGCAGAGCATCGAGATTCGTGATCTGGGGACGATTCGCGCGTTCGCCGAAGATCTGCGCGACAACAAGAGGATCACCAGCACACTCCTGATCGGCGGCGAACCGGCCCTCGTCCTGGATCGAGTCCGCGTCTTCGCGGAGACGATTCGCAATGTCACGGTGGTGACGAACGGGACGCGGCCGATTCCCTACGACGGGCTGGAAGATCTCGCTATCGCGGTATCTCTGTGGGGTGGGGGACCGGTCGACGACGAGTTGCGTGGCTACGGGGTCAACGGTAGGCGGATCAGCGGCCTGTTCGACAAGGCGCTGCGCACCTATACCGACGACCCGCGGGCCACCTGGGTCTACACGCTCAGCGAAGCCGGGATGCCCTACCTCGAACGAACCGTCGAGGCCATCGCCGCAAACGGCAACCAGATCAACTTCGGTTACTACAGCGACAACGGCACGGACCCCACTGCCCGGCTACACAACGAAGAACGGGCAATCGAGGAAATGACCCGGATGCGCGAAACCTACCCCGATACCGTTATCGGAGACCCCTACTACTTCCGCACGCTGGTCACGGGCCGTACGCATTGGGGTACCTTCGGCGCCGAAACCTGCCCCAGCATCAGCAACGATCACCCCGCACACGCCGCACGCCTGACCGAGGGCCACCCGATCGTCGGCAGGTTCAACGCGTACCGGACCGACCACAGCGTCCAGTACTGCGCCACCACCGGGGACTGTGACAACTGCCGGGACAGTCAGGCCGTATGGAGCTGGTTGCTCGTCAATCTGCACCGTTTCCTGGCCGATCGCGACCAGTTGAACACGTGGGTGACATTGGCCGAGAACTTCTACCGCCAGTACTACTGGTCCAGCTACCATCCCGCCCGGCAGGTACCCGCCGAACCGGCGGTCGGTGCTTAGGGCCGGGTAGCAGCCGACCATGGCACCGATGTCTCTGGAAAAGGCACGGCTCTTCTCCGATGTCCTTCGTGGTGACCCGGGCGCGCGGATCCTCTGGGCCCGCCCCGGGGCCGACCGGCACCGGGAATACGAGAAGGTCCGTGCCCGGGGCGCTCTGGCCACCAGTCGCCGCGGCCTGCTGTTCACCGCCACGCACGGACTGTGTCACCAGGTCCTCACCAGTGGCGACTTCGGCCCGGCGCCGATCGGTGCGTCGGCACGCCGGCGCAATGCCGCCGGCGACGTCACGCTCGTCCATCCGGTCGACGATTCCTTTCTGAAGCTGGAACCACCCCGGCACACGGAATTGCGGTCGCTGGCCGCGCCGACGTTCCACCGGCGCGCACTCGCCGATCTCATGCCACGGATCGAAAAGAGTGTCGAGCACTGCCTGAACGAGCTTCCGCGCGGCGGCGTCACCGAACTGATCACGAACTATGCCGAAGCCGTTCCGATGGCGATGATCTCGCATATTCTCGGCCTACCGCCCGCGGATGCCCCACGTTTCGCCGCGTGGGGAAACGTGCTGGCCTCGTTGCTGGACGGGGCCAGAACGACGCAGGAACGGGAGCGTTCCCGGGCCCTCGTCACCGAGATGACGGCGTATTTCAAGGATCGCCTGGAACAGGCCGAACCGCAGAGTGCCGGGCTCATCGCCGGTCTGGCGCAGCAATGCCCGGCGCAACTGAACCTGCGGGAGGCCATCGCGACCTGCAGCATGCTGCTGGTCGGTGGTTTCGGTACCACCACACATCTGCTCGGAAACGCCCTGCACATGCTGCTGCGGCAGCCGGGGCTCCATCCGGCCGATGGTGATTACACGGCGGTGATAGAGGAATCCCTGCGTTACGACACACCCGTCCAGTACGTCGTCCGGGTTGCCAAAACCGATACCCGGCTCGCCGATCGAGCCATTACCGCCGGAACACCGATCGTGCTGCTCCTCGCCGCCGCGAATCGCGATCCCGAAATCTTCACCGACCCGCACGTATTCGATCCTCGGCGCCGGGAACCGCACCGCCACCTCACCTTCGGTGCCGGAATCCACTTCTGTATCGGCGCCGCGCCGGCTCGTGCGGAAGCAGCCGTCGCCGTCCAGCGATTCTTCGAGAGGTTTCCGGACGCACGGCTCGCGGGAAAGGTGCAACCCCTGCATTCGCGGGCGCTGCACGGGTTGCGCGGGCTGCCCGTGGTCCTCGAGAGCTGAAGCGGGTCATATCCGCTCGGTATCGTGCAGATAGCGCCCGAGCAGACCGGCCGCCACAAGCATCGCGACTCCGCGCGCGGTGAGCTTGTGCTGCCAGCCGTCGAGCGCGTCGGCGAGGGCAGCTGTGCCACCGGCCGCGCGGATCTGCTCCACCACGGCGGCGATACGGGCCAGCCCGTAGCCACCCCGGCGCAGGAGGTGGGCGAGTTCGGCGTCGCGGATATCGGGTGCGTGGAAGATCCGGTATCCGGTCGCCGGGTCGCGGACCGGGGTGAGAATGCCGGCGGTTTCCCAGGTGCGCAGGGTCGCGGGGGTGACGCGGAGGTGATGGGCGAGTTCGCCGACGGTGCGGGCGGTGGCACCGGTGGTGTCGTCTGTGGCTGCGCCGGTAGCGGTGGTCAGATGACTGATCGCCTTTCGCACCGCGTCGAGGGTTTCGCGGTCGCGCAGCAGTTGGTGGTGTCCGCGATCGATGAGTTCCAGGGCGGTGTCGAGGTCGTTGTCGTGTAGTCCGGTCATGATCCGGCCGGCGAGGGCGTGACCGTATGCGGTGACCAGGGCCAGGTAGGCGCGCAGGGCCGCGGCGTGTGCTTCGGTGTAGATGCGGTAGCCGCTGGAGGTGCGTTCCGCGGCGGGAAGGAACCCGTCGCGTTCGTAGTTCCGGACGGCCTGTGTGGAGAGTCCGTGTTCGCGGGCGAGGTCGGCCGGGCGCAGTGTGCTCACTGTTTGAGACTATATTCCACTGGCCTCGGGTAATTGGTGAAGAAGTCTCAACCGATCTTTCAAGGATACGATCGAAGAAATGAACTTCGATACGGAAATCTTCGATATCGGCTCCCTCGACCTGCTGGGATTCGGTGAACCGACTCACCTGGAACCGGCCTTCGCCTGGACGCGCAACGAGCTTTTCGCCGAGTTGGCCGGCCGCGGCTTCCGGTCCGTAGCACTCGAAAGCGATCGCGTGGCCGCGCTCGTCGTCGACGATTACGTGCGGCAGGGTGTGGGCACGCTGGACGAGGCCATGCGGGCCGGTTTCTCGCACGGATTCGGCGAATCGGCGGCCAACCGGCAGCTCGTCGCCTGGATTCGGGAATACAACGAGAATCGGCCCGTCGAGGAGCGGGTGGCTTTCCACGGCTTCGACGGGTCGATGGAGACCATGAATGCGCCGAGTCCGCGCCGGTATCTCGAATATGCCCGCGACTATCTGGGCCTCGATTACGACCTCGCCGCCGCGGCGGGCCCGGACGAACGCTGGCATCGCACGGAGGCGGTCATGGATCCGGCCGAATCAGCGGGCGCCACAAGCGAAGCCGGCGTTCTCCGGGTGCTTGCCGACGATATGCTCACCGAGCTCTATACCCGTGCGCCCGAGCTGGTGGCGAAAACCTCACATACCGAATGGGTTCGGGCCGAAACCCAGCTGACGGCCGGACTCGGGTTGCTGCGGTACCACAGGCAGGCAGCGCAACCCATCGGACAGGAAGCCCGGTGGACCCGGATGTGCGCCACCCGGGACGCACTCATGGCCCGGAATCTTCTCGATATCCGGCGTATCGAGACCGGGCGGGGTGCGACCCTGGTGTGTGCGCACAACCTGCACCTGCAACGCAATACGAGTCGGATGCGCATGGGCGATATGGACCTGGAGTGGTCCAGCGCCGGCGCGATCGTCGGGTCGCTGCTGGGTCCCCGGTACCCTGTCGTCATCGGCAGTCTGGGCCGCGACGACACCATCGGCATGCCGGAACCCGAACCCGGTACCTACGAGGGTTTTCTGCAAGGGCGGGTTGCCATCCGGGAGTTCGTAGCGCCCGCGGGAATCCCCGTGGCCACCACGCGAATCGACCACACGCCGGCCCACGGCTACTTTCCGCTCGACCGCGAGACGGTGGACGAGGCCGACGCGATCCTGCATATCCACGACGGTGCGGCCTACCGAGGAGGGGCGCCGCACCTGCCCTCGGCGGCGGCGCCGGAACTCCGATAGGCCCCTCGGCCGGTAGTCGGTGCTCGAGCGGCCCGCGGACCCGCGGCCTCCGACTTCCTCGTCCCCGGCCGCGCGCGGTGTGGCCTACTGCGAATTCATGCCGGCCACTTCCCATGGCCCGGCGGGTGCCGCCATGGGAGATCCGTAGCGTGTCCCCCCGGTGCCTTCAGCGGGCGAAGGTTGCGGCGTGGGCGGCAGCGGTGAGCCGGACGAGATCGGCGGCATCGGTATCGCCGAGGACCGCGAACGCCGGGGCGATCAGCGAATCGGTGATCGATTCGGCCTCTTGCCAGCGGTCGCGGATATCGTCGGTGGTCTCTTCGAAGGGCTCGGGCCAGCCGTACCAGCGGGCCTGCCCGGGGCCGTCGTTGAGTGGCGAACCGGAGACCAGGACGGCTTGCAGCGGGGTGATACCGGCTGCGCGCACGGCCATCAGGTGCAGACCGCCGCGGAGTTCGCGCAGGACGTGCGCGAGTTGCATGACTCGCGCGGCCGGATCGGCAGGCAGGGGCATCGCCCGCCAGCCCGCGAACAGCGGAGCTCCGGCGGGGTCGGCTGCCGCGGCAACGGTTTCCATGAGCGTTGCGAGCCGCGCAGCTTCCTCGAATGCGCCGAGTTTGCGCCGGCCGAATTCCTGGCAGACCTGTGCGTAGCGCTGCGCAGCTTTCTCGGCCGGCATAGACACCGATTCCCACGCGGTGCGGATCGAATGTCCGGGGAAGAATCCGAACGCCGCGGTGACCACATCGGCATCCACTTCGCCGAGGACACCGCCGCGGCCGCGAGTGTAGGGGCCGAAGAATTCTTCGATACCGGTTTCGGCCGCGTACGTGCGTGCCTCCCGGGAGAACATGAACCCGCCGCCGAGCTCCTGGATATGCTTGTTCACCGTCGCGCCGACAGACATTCCGACTCCTCCTCGCCCTGATGCCCCCTCACCGTAACGGGTTCTTACGCCGTACGGAAGTGTTGGTCGCGGAGGGGCCTCTGCCGGGCGGGCAATCGCCGATCCCGCCGTCGCCCCGCCCGGACCGGCTAGACCAGGGCGCTTCTGTTCTGTGCGAAGGCGATGACGTCCTCGGTGTATGCCGGCAGCTCGCGCCCGGCGAAACATGACCGGAGATGTCGTACGGCGTCGTCGAGTTCCGGGCCCGGCCCGCGGTCGGCGAGCAGGACGACGATCGTCTCCCAGGTGCCGATGTGCGGATCCGCTTGCGCGAGCAGTTCATCGAGGTAGCGGTCCGGCTCGACCAGTTGCAGTGCGCGGCGCGCGCAGGCGTGGATCCGGCGGGGAAGTTCGGTCCGGACGGTGTCGATATCCGATTGCAGGACGTGCCCGTCGGGGCCGGATCGCAGGCTCCACGGCCCCGGCGGCGCGCCGGCTCCATTGCCGGTGGTGAGCAGATCGGGGCCGGTGGCCTCCTCGGGGGGTATCGCGGGTAGGCCCACCCGGGCATTACGCCAGTTCCCGAACTCCCACCACGCGGCCGGTGTGGCGGTCAGGTGCAGGTCGAATCGGAGCACTTGGTGCCCGTCGCTCCACGCGCGGGACGCCCGGGTGCGCCCGACGGCAGCGACACCGCCCGGTTCGGTACGTATCCAGCGAGGATCGCTGCCGCGGAAACCGTACGGCTCCAACAACTTCTGCGTGTCCCGCAGCAGACGGCGCAGTGCCGGATCGGGTCGGACCATCCCGGCAGATTATCGAGTCGGTCCGACAGGTTCCCAATGCGCAGCTCACCTGCCGTGCTCGCATGCCGCCTGCCCCCGGAGCCCGGGGTGCCTCGAGGTGGCCGGCGTGAACGCCGGGTTGCTGCGCGTCGGTCTTACCCCGACGAGCTCGCGTACTTGGCGGCGTAGCGGTCGGCGTATTCCTGGCGGGTGGTGGTGGACAGGTCGACATCGGCGCCCTTGGCGCGCAACGCGCCGACAGTGGCCTCCTCGCGGGCCTGATGGGCGAAGGGGTCCCAGTTCAGGAAGCGGCAGGCGTTCTGCCAGGTGATCTTGTCGATATCGGAATCGTCGGCACCGACCCCCTCGAGTTCGCTCAGCACGAATTCCGGGGCGCCCGGCCACAGCGAATCCGAATGCGGATAGTCGCATTCCCAGGCGATATTGTCGATACCGATCTCGTGGCGGAGTTTCAGCGAGGTCGGGTCGGTGACGTAGCAGGCCATGACATGCTCACGGAATACCTCACTGGGCATCTTGCCGCCGAAATCGCGCCGCAGCCAGCGCTGGTTGGTGTAATGGCGGTCGGAACGGTCCAGGAAGAACGGGATCCAGCCGACACCGCCCTCGGACATGGCGACCTTCAGCTTCGGGTAGCTGCGGAACGCCGGACCCCACAGCAGGTCCTGGACCCCGATCAGCGAGATGCTGGGCGCGAGGACCATGAGGTTGTCGATCGGCGCGTCCGGAGCCAGTTTGAGCACACCGAAACCCTGTCCGATGTGCAGGTTCATGACGGTGTCGTTATCGCAGAGCGCCTGGAACACCGGTGCCCAGTAGTCGATATCGTGGTAGCTGGGCAGGCCGTCGATATGCGGCAGTTCCGGCATGGTCACCGAACGGCAGCCCTTGGCGGCGAGCCGGTTGATCTCGTCGACGGCCAGCTGCGGTTCCCATAGGGGCAGGATGCCGATCGGGATGAACCGGCCGGGGTAGGCGCCCGCCCATTCCTCGATATGCCAGTCGTTGTAGGCGGAGATCATCGCTACGGTGATCTCGTCCATCCCGCCGCGGCTCAGATGCCCGGCGCTGAAGCCGGTGAAGGTCGGGAAGCACATGGAGCCGAGGACGCCGTTGGCGTCCATATCGCGTACCCGATCGTGGATGTCGTAGACCGCGGGCCGCATTTCGGCGTACCCGGCGGGGTCGTATCCCCACTCTTCGGGCGGCCAGGAGACGACCGCGTTGAGGCCGGTGACACCGGTCGGCCGGTCCCGGTAGATCCAGCGGTCGATGCCCTGGTCGTCCACGACGACCTCGGGTACGTACTCGGCGTACTTCTTCGGCACATGGTTGTCGAACATATTGCGCGGTTCGACCACGTGGTCGTCGATGCTCACCAGGATCATGTCGTCGATATTCACGGGATTCCTCGCTGTTCATGGTCGACGCCGGGCGCACCCAGGCGGGGAGAGTAATAGTCTCCTGTTGTGAGAATTGCGCTCTCGGTTATGGTCGACGATACACCGCGGCCGGTGCCGGGGCGAGAGGATCGGAGCGGATCGTCGACGTGCTCGGCTCGCGGCCGCGGCGGGCTCCGCGGACGTGCCCGCGCGACGGAGTGCCCCCTGGCCGGTCGCCGACCGGCGGTGCTCAGCGCAACTGGTCCTTCATCACCTTTCCGGTGGCGTTGAGCGGAAGCTCGTCGAGGAACACCACCGACCGTGGCACCTTGTAGCCGGCCATTCGCCCCCTGGCCCAGGCGATCAGGCCGGCTTCGTGGACTGCTTCGCGCACCACCACGAACGCCTTGCCCACCTGCCCCATTCGCTCGTCGGGTACACCGATCACCGCGGCCTGGGCGACCGCCGGATGCTCCAGCAGGAAGCCTTCGATTTCGGCCGGGTAGGCGTTGAAGCCGCCGACGATGTACATATCCTTCTTGCGCCCGATCACTTTCAACCGACCGCCTTCGTCGAGACTGCCCAGGTCGCCGGTGTGCAGCCAGCCGTCGGCGTCGATCGCCGCGGCGGTGCCTCCGGGATCGTCCAGGTAGCCCTGCATCACGCTGTACCCGCGGATGAGCACTTCCCCGTCGTCGGCGATACGCAGTTCGATACCGTCGCACGCGGTGCCCGCAGTGGTGGCGATCTGCTCGAAGGTGTCCCCGGGGCGGGACGCGGTCGCCGTACCCGCTTCGGTGAGCCCGTAGCCGGTCATGATGGACTGGAAAGGCAGCTCCTGGCGGACCCTGCGGATCAGGTCGACCGGGATGTCGGCAGCCCCGGTGACCGCGGCCCGCAGCGACGAGATATCGCGCGTGCCCTCGTATTCGAGCAGGGAATGGTAAAGGGTCGGCGCGCCCGGAAGCATGGTGACCCTTTCCTTCTCCACCAGCTCGAGCACCTTGCCGACATCGAAGACCGGCACCGGCAGCATGGTGGCGCCGCGGATCAGCGAGGAGACGATCCCCGCCTTCAACCCGAAGGTGTGGAAGAACGGGTTCACCATCAGGTAGCGGTCGCCCTCGCGGAGATCGGCCAGATCGCACCATTCCGCATAGAGACGCAGCGTCTGCAGATGGTTCATCATCACGCCCTTGGGGCGCCCGGTGGTGCCCGAGGTGTAGATGATGTCGGCGATATCGGTGCCCGCCACCCGGCGTTCGAACGGAGAACCGCTGCCGAGGAAGTCCGATTTCAGGTCGAAGACCGGAACTCCGGGCGGTGCCGGATAGTCGCCGCCGAGGAAGCCCTTCTGCACAAGTAACGCCTTGGCGCCGCTGCGCCGGATCACATCGGCCGCTTCCCCGGCTTTGAACCGGGTGTTCACCGGCACCAGTACGCCGCCCGCGGTCAGCAGGCCGAGCGCGGCGATGATCCACTCGGCGGAATTGGGCGCCCAGATGGCGGCCCGGTCGCCCTTACCGATCCCTGCTTCGGCGTATGCACCCGCGGCCCGCCGGATGCAGTCCGCGAGTTCTGTATAGGTCAACCGCAGGTCCCCGTCCACGACCGCTTCGGCGTCGCCGAAGCGGTCGGCGGTGGACAGGGCCAACTGCGGGATGGTCTCCCAGCTCATGTGGTCCCGCTCAGACCTTCAGCAGCCGTGCCAGGTTGCCGCCCATGATCTTGGCCTGGTTCTCCAGCGGCATATCCTTGATCTCGTGGATGTAGCGGGCCGGTTCGGCCAGCCCCTCCGGATGTGGCCAGTCGGAACCGAACAGCACATGGTCGGCGCCCATCACCTCCGACAGCCGCTGCAGATCCTCTTCCCAGAACGGGCTCACATAGAGGCTCCGTTTGATGGCCTCGATCGGATTCTGGAAGCCGAAACCCTCCGGCGCCTTCTTGTAGACGTCGGACAGCTGCTGCAGCAGCGGTTCGAGCCAGGCCGAACCGTTTTCGATGACAGCGATCTTCAGATCGGGGAAGCGGTTCAGCGCGCCGTGGCACACCCAGGACGCGACCGCATCGGTGACGGGCCGCCACTGATTCGTCATCGCGAAAGTATTGGTCTGGAACGGCAGCATCTCCTTGTCGCTGCCGTCCCATTCGGCGTCGAAGCGTGAATAGCCGCTGTCGGAGGAATGCATGGTGACCAGCACATCGAGCTCGACGACGCGCTTCCAGAACGGATCGAACTCCGGCAGCGCGAACGAGCGCATGCCCTTGTAGCCGGGTACCGGTGCCGGGCGCACCAGAATGGCCTTGGCGCCGTGTTCGACAACGGCCCAGTTCAGTTCGTCGATCGCCCGTTCGACGATCGGCAAGGTGATCACCGGAACGGTGAAGATCCGGCCGGAGTGTACGAAGTTGCCGTCCTGGCCCCAGTCGTCGAGCATCCAGCGGTTCAGCGATTCGATCACCGCGTGGATCAGTTCGGGATGGTGGCGCATCCGCTCCTCGACCAGGCTGGCCAGGGTCGGGAACATGAGCGCGCGCTGCAACTGGAGATCGTCCATGACCTTCAGCCGTGCCTCCGGGTCACGGAAGGCGTCGATCGCCTTCATGGACTTACCGAAGATCTCGCGGCGGCTCTTCCCCTCGGGATTGCCGTGTTTGAAGTAGTCCTCCATTGCCCCCGGGCGGGCGACGACCTCGAAGGTGGGGTTGGGGATGTACTCGCTGATCTGGCCGAGCACCGCGATTTTGGTGCGGCCGTTGATCTCGACGTATTGGATGGCCCCCTTGTACTGCTCGGGAAGGTGGCGGGTGAGCGCCTCCTTGGTCTCGTAGAGGTGATTGTCCGCGTCGAAGAGCTGGTAGGGCAGCTCGACTTTACTCATGAAATCCTCCTTGGCTATTTATGAGAATCGTATTCTCATAAAGGTTCGGTCGCAATGGCCTCGTTACCGGCCGCAGTGGCCTGCTCGTGCGCCGCGGCCAGCTCGCGCCGGATAACGAATTTCTGGACCTTTCCGCTGGGAGTCCGCGGGAAGTCGGTGACGATGTGGAGCTCCTCGGGCCATTTCTGCTTGGCCAGCCCCGCCTGCGCGAAATGTGCGCGCAGGGCCCCGATATCGGGTTCGGGGTGGCCCGGCAGGCAGCGCACCACCGCGGCGGTCCGTTCCCCCAGGCGTCGATCAGGGACGGCCACCGCGACCCCCTCTGCCACGCCGGCCAGCGTGAGCAGCACCTCTTCGACCTCCAGGGCGCTCACGTTCTCCCCGCCCCGGATGATGATGTCGGATTTGCGGTCGGTGATGGTCAGGTAGCCGTCCTCGTCGGCGGTGCCGATATCGCCGGTGTGGTACCAGCCGTCGGCGTCGAACGCGCGGGCGGTGAGGTCGGGGTCGGTATAGCCCAGGCAGAGATCCGGCCCGCGGCTGACGATCTCGCCGTCCGCGGCGATCCGGAACTCTGCACCGGGTAGTGCGTGACCATCGGTGAACAGGCGTTTGTCCGCGGGTTCGGTGGCCGATGACCCGGTGATCGACGGATGTTCGGTGCTCCCGTACGAACGGAAGACCCGGATCCCGAGGTTTTCGAGCCGGGTACTGACCGCGGCCGGGACCGCCGCGCCGCCGAGTCCCGCGTAGCGCAGCTGCGCCAGATGCGCGGATTCGTAATCGGGATGATCGAGCAGGCTGGTGATGAAATAGCTGACCCCGCCGCCCACGCAGATGTTCTCGGTGGCCATGAGTTCGAGCACCCGGCCCGGATCCCAGAGGTCGAGCAGATGGATCGGCGCGCCGTCGAGTACCGGGATGAGCAGGGCGTTGAGCATACCGATGAAATGCCCGACCGGGGCCGAGGTGAGCTGATCGCCCCGATCCGGCGGGTACATCCCGGCCAGCTGCCGCACTTCGTAGCCCAGGGTGTTGTGGCTGTGTACGACCCCCTTGGGTGCCCGGGTGGTGCCGGAGGTGAAGGCGATGCAGGCCGGGCTGTCCGGATCGGTGGTGAGCACGCCCGTCAGCGGTTCGGGGTCGAGTAGATCCTCGAAATCCCGGCCGACCACCCCCACCACCGGTACATCGGCGCACAGTTGCGGGTCGAATTCGTTGCGGCCGAAGCGGTCGCAGGTGATGAATGCTTTCGGTGCGACCGTGCCGAGGATGTAGCCGAGCTCCTTGCGGCCGTAGAAATGCGCGATGGGCACCACCGTGGTGCCCAGCAGCGCGCAGGCCCAGTAGGTGGCGGCAGCCTCCATCCAGTTCGGTAGCTGGAAGGCGACGATATCGCCGGGGCTCACACCGCGCCGGTGCAATCCGGCCGCCAGCCGCCGGGCGGTCCGTTCCACGTCGCCGAAAGTGCCCGTGTACGGGCGGGTCTGTGAGTGCACCGCGAAGGTTGCGCCGGGGGCCGCCGCGAGACCGCGGGCGAGGAGTTCGCCGAGTGTTTCGTCGGTCCACCAGCCCGCTTCGCGATAGCTCCGGGCCAGGTCGGCGGGAACATGGCGGGTGAACAGGTCGAGCCCGGTAGCGGAGCGTGCCCGAGCGGGGTCTTCGCTCGTGCGCCATGAATGCGGCATATATCGAACTCCCGATCCGAGCGCCGGAAACCAGCGGAAAAGTATATGGTTCTCTATGTAAGAGAATCATATTTCCGTCGAGGAGAACAAGTCGTGATCGAGCTCGAACTGGCGGACGGACTGGCCGTCGTCACCATCAACCGCCCGCACGCTCGCAACGCCATCGCCCTGGACACGATGGACGAGCTCGACAAGGCGGTCGACGGAGCCGCCGGCGCGCGGGCCCTGGTGATCACCGGCGCCGGCGACAAGGCCTTCGTCTCCGGCGGTGACCTCAAGGAACTCGCCGCGCTGCGCACTCATGAACAGGCGGCGGCAATGGCGAACCGGATGCGGCAGGTATGCGACAAGCTCGCCGGATTCCCCGGGCCCGTGATCGCCGCCCTCAACGGGCACGCCCTCGGTGGCGGAGCCGAGGTGGCCGTCGCCGCCGATATCCGGATCGCGGCGGCCGATATCAAGATCGGGTTCAATCAGGTCGCGTTGGCGATCATGCCCGCCTGGGGCGGGGCCGAGCGGCTGGCGCGACTGGTCGGCCGCAGCCGGGCGCTGCTGCTGGCCGGTTCGGGCGAGATCCTCACCGCGCCCGATGCCGAACGGCTGGGTCTGGTGGACCGGGTCCTGCCGCGCGCGGAGTTCGACGCGGGCTGGCGTTCGCTGGCCCTGGCCCTGGCAAACCCGTCGGCCGGAGCGATCAAACGGGTGATCGACGGTGCTACTCCACAGGAGGCGGTGGACGCCTTCGCCGGACTTTGGGCCGCCGACGCTCATTGGGCCGCGGCGGACCGGGTGCTGAAGCGCGGGAAATGAATTCGCTACACCTACTGTTCGGGTTCGAGCAGGTCGATCTCGCGTTCGGCGAACGCGAAGGTTTCGGCGTGCCCGGCGGTCATCCCGAGTGCCTGCTCGAGCACCACCATCCGGGCGGCGCTGGTCATCAGCACGGACAGCACATCGGCGGGGAAGCGGCTCGTATCGACCCCGTAGCCCTCGAGCATTCGGCCCAGAGCCTCGGTCTGGGCGGCACGGAACTGTTCGGAGTAGCGCACCACCTCGGCGCGGATGGCCGGTTTCTGGTTGGCCAGGCCGACGAACTCCATGGTGAACCGCGCTGCGGTGGCATCCGTGCTGAATGCCCACAGCGCGTGCAGTGGACGCTCGGATTTCAGGACCTGTGCCAGGGTTTCGAGTCCCTGGTCGGCGCGGCGCCGGAAGAGCGCGAGGAACAATTCGTCCATCGAGCGGAAGTAGTAGTGCACCAGTTGCGGTTTGAGGCCGGCGTGTTCGGCGATGCGCCGGGAGGTCACGGTGGCCCACCCCTGTTCGAGCATCAGCTGTTCGGCGGCGTCCATCAGGACGGTGCGATTCTTGGCCTCGGGTGCGCCGAGCCGGCGGGGTGCTGGCATGGTCGTGTCTCCTCCTGGATTTCCGCGCGGCCGAGGTGGTCTCGTGATCACCGGGGATGGTATCTCGCGGGCAGCGACTGTTGACGGCCGCGTGCCGCGCATGCTAAGCATGTGCTCAGCATCACATCTGAGCGGCTGCTCAGCAAGGGGCGATCCGGATCGGCTCCGGGCAGCGGCGCCGTCGGGTGAGATGCATTCCGGCGCATGGGGCCACCACGCGTCGAGGGCGGCGGTTTCGGCGGCAACAGCCCGAGCGGGCCGCAGAACACGCGAGCCGTATCAACCGGCGATCCACGGTTGGCAACAAGACTCTGCTGATATCAGGAGGTTCCCGTGACCGATTTCGATACGGTCGACTACTTCACCGACCCTGCGCTGGTGCCCGACCCGCACCCCTACTACGACCATCTGCGCGCCAAATGCCCGGTGACCCGCGAACCCAACTACGGCGTGTACGCCGTCACCGGTTACCAGGAAGCCAACGATGTACTGCGCGACTCGGAGTCCTTCTCCTCATGCATCGCTGTGGGCGGCCCGTTCCCGCCGCTACCGTTCACCCCCGAGGGCGAAGACATCACCGCGCAGATCGCCGCCCATCGCACCGAACTGCCGATGTTCGAACATATGGTCACCATGGACCCGCCGGAGCACACCGGCGCCCGGTCGCTGCTGAACAAACTGCTCGTCCCCTCCCGGTTGAAGGAGAACGAGGAGTTCATGTGGAAGCTGGCCGATAAACAGCTCGACGAATTCATCGACGACGGGAAATGCGAATTCCTCGGCGCCTACGCCAAGGTCTTCACCCTCCTGGTGATCGCGGACCTGCTGGGTGTGCCCGAGGCGTACCACGAAGAACTGCGTATCAACCTGGCCGGCGGGCCGACCGTGGGCTCCATCGACAAGGAGATCGTGCCCGTCAACCCGCTGGAATGGCTGGACAACCTGTTCAGCGAGCTGATCTCCGACCGGCGGCGTAACCCGTGCGACGATGTCCTGACCTCGCTGGCCGGCGCGAAGTACCCGGACGGGTCGACGCCCGAGGTCACCGAGGTCGTCCGCACCGCAACCTTCCTTTTCGCCGCGGGTCAGGAAACCACCGCCAAACTGCTCGGTAGCGCCATGCAGTTCCTGATCACCCGCCCCGACCTGCAGGATGTGCTGCGCGCGGACCGGAGCAGGATTCCCGTCTTCATCGAGGAAACCCTGCGGATGCAGGCACCGGTGAAGAGCGGTTTCCGGCTCGCGAAGAAGGCCGTGGAGGTCGGCGAGGTGCCGCTGTCCGCCGGGGACCTGGTGATGGTGTGCCCCGGCGCCGCCAACCGTGACCCGCGGCGCTTCGAGAACCCGCACGAATTCGATCTCGCCCGCCCGAACTTCCGTGAGCACATGGCTTTCGGTCGCGGTGTGCACACCTGCCCGGGTAGCCCGCTGGCGCGGGTGGAGGGCCGGGTATCGCTGGAACGGATCCTGGATCGGATGCTCGATATCCGGGCGGATCCGGAAAAACACGGCTCCGTCGACGATCCGGTCTTCCAGTTCGAGCCGACCTTCATCCTGCGCGGCCTGACCGAACTGCACATCACCTACACGCCGCAATCCTGAAAAGACCTACGCAGCAACCGGAACCGGCAGGCGGGCTGCCGCAACGAGAAAAGAGGAAGTCATGACCGGACGGGTCGAAGGAAAGGTCGCGTTCATCACCGGCGCGGCCCGCGGCCAGGGCCGCAGCCATGCGGTACGGCTGGCCGAAGAAGGCGCCGATATCATCGCCATCGATATCTGCAAACCGATCGACACCGCCGAGATCCCCCCGGCGACACCGGCCGATCTCGCCGAAACCGAAGAACTTGTCAAGGCCACCGGCCGCAGAATCGTCACCGCCGAGGTGGACGTTCGCGACGCCGACGGTCTGCGGGAATCTCTCGCCGAAGGCGTCGGGAAGCTCGGGCGCCTCGACATCATCGTCGCGAACGCCGGTATCGCCAGCGGGGGCGACACCCTGGCCGAGACCGACGAGAACGTCTGGCAGGAAACGATCGACATCAACCTCAGCGGTGTCTGGAAATCGGTGAAAGCCGGTGTCCCGCATATCTTGGAGGGGGGACGCGGTGGTTCCATCGTGCTCACCAGCTCGGTCGGCGGGCTGAAGGCCTACCCACAGACCGGCCACTACGTCTCCGCCAAACACGGTGTCGTCGGCCTGATGCGGGCCTTCGCGGTGGAACTCGGTCAGCACATGATCCGGGTGAACTCGGTGCACCCCACCCACGTGAGTACCGCCATGATCATGAACGAGAAGACGTTCCAGATGTTCCGCCCCGATCTGGAGAACCCGACCGCCGACGATATGGCGCCGATCTGCCAGATGTTCCACACGCTGCCGGTGCCGTGGGTGGATCCGATCGATATCAGTAACGCCGTGCTGTACCTGGCCTCCGAAGAGGCCCGCTACCTCACCGGCGTCACGCTTCCGGTCGACTGCGGTTCGATGCTCAAGTAGGCCGGGACAGCGCGGGTGGACGCTCGCCGGTGCCCGGCTGTCCCGAAACGGGCGGCCGGGTAACCCGCGCGTCGCGGGATGGAATGCTTTCCTCGCAATGTCGTGGTGCCGGCCCGGCAGCATCGGTCCGGATACAGACCGAGCGCACCGAATCGGCTCGTCGGCCGATACCCCTGTGCGAGGATCGGTTGTTATGAATGCCGCGCGTGCGGGTCGGTGGGCAATCGCCCTGGGGATCGTCGGGGCCATGGCGGGGCTGCGTATCGGCCGAGCCGGCGCCACCCCCGGAACTGGGCACCGAATTCACCCTGGCAGGCGGTGATACCGCCGTCCTGGACGCGGGCCGGGTGACGCTGCTGTTTCGCGATGTCCCCGAGGACAGCAGATGCCCCGCCGAGGTGAACTGTGTCTGGGAGGGCGATGCGACGGTGCTCACCGAGGTAACGGTGGACGGCACACAGTCGGCCCACGAACTCCATTCGAACCCGCAGTACCCGGCCGATGTGCTGACCGGCGGCTACCGGATCGCGCTGCGGTCGTTAGCGCCGCCGGGATCCACCAGCGAAATCGCCCTGCCCGATTATCGCGTGAACCTGCTGGTCACACGCGAATGATTCCGTTCACGTCGTGGGTCGCGATAGCGTCGGCGGCTACGATGTGGGAATGCCGCGCCCATCCATCGGATATTGCGACCTCCCCGAATACATGACGTGGGAGGAGCTCGAGCAGCTACCGGTGGAGATCGCCGCGCAGATCGAACTCTGGGACGGTCGCGTGGTATGGGTCCGTCGGGGACCGGCCGAGCATCAGGAGTTCACCAATCTGCTGTGGAGCGAGCTACGCCGATGCGCCCGGCACGAGATGGGGCGAGGCCCCGAGCTGTGCTGGCGGGTGCATACCGAAACGAATGTCTTTTTCGGCCGCAGCGGCAAGTCCGATTTCGTCACCCCGGATTTCTTGGTTGCCCGGTGCCTTGCAGAGCCTTATCAGGATTTCCGTGCCGATGATGTCCTTCTCGCCGGAGCGGTGCTCTCGCCGTCGAATACCCGCAACGATATGGATGAGAAGAAGTCTCGCTATGCACAGGCCGGAATTCCCTGGTATTGGGAAGTGACCCTGGCTCCGGAGAAAAGTGCCATCGAGACGGTCAGGGCATTCGCGCTGGAGACCACTCACGGCCGGCTACCGGAGGGAGTGCACCCGCTCTACCCTGCCAACTATCTGCTGGCCGGTAAATGGTCGCCGCGAGATTCCGAGCGGATATCGATCGGCTTTCCATTTTCGATTGATATCCCCTGGTCGGCACTGGCCTTCTGAGTTCGGCGCTATCCGGGATTCATTCGCCGGGTAGGGCGCGGCGTAGTTCGGTGACCGCTATCCGCGCGGCTTCGGCGATGGCGGCATCGACCGCCGGGAGAGCGGGATCCGCGCGGGCGGCGCGGGTGAACACCGCCACTGCGACCGAGTATTCACCCGGGAATTCGACCACCGCGACCTCGTTGCGGATGATGCCGATGGTTCCCGTTTTGCCCGCCACCGATACCGCGCGATGCGGGAAGCCCGCCGCGATCCGGTGCGGCCAGACCTGTCGGCGCATCACTGCGCGCGCGAAATCCGTTTGCTGCGGCGATACCACCTCGCCGCGCCACAGCGCCGAGAGCAATCGGGTCATCTCCTCCGGTGTGGTCGCGCTCGTGTAGGCGGGATCGTAGGCCGAGACCGTCCAAGCCTCGTCGTTGTCGGCCAGCGCGGCGAATGCCTCCACCGTGCTGTGGGTATCGGTATCGGAGATCAGGCTGCGCTGGATATCGGCCGTACCACCGACCAGCCGGGTCCGGGTGAGTCCGAGGGAATCCAGCAGGTCGTGCACCCGGGGGAGACCGATCTCGCCCAGCAGCAGATCTGCCGCGGCATTGTCGGACACCGTCATCATCGAGGTCGCCAGATCCCGGCGGCTCAGGGTCACCGGATCGTGCAGGGCGGAGATCCCGGTGGGTCCGGGGGTGCATTCGGCGGGCGTGAGGGTGAGCCGCTCCAGTGGATCGATCCGGCCGGCGTCCACCGCCCGGCAGTACGCGAGCAGTAACGGAAGTTTGTACACCGAGGCGGTCACCACCCGCTCGGTGCCGCCGATCGAGACCTCCGCGGGGCCACCGTCACACCGCCTGGCGTGCAACCGGCCGGTGCAGCCCGCGTCGGCGAATACCGCATGGATCCGTTCGGCGACGGTCACCGTACTCGTTCCCGGTACAGCACACTGTCCAAGGCATCGGCCTGTTCTTCGGCACCCGCCCGGTGGATCACCCGGCAGCGCAACGCCACCGCCTGTGGTGCCATCCGCAACCAGACGACGCCCGGGATATCGGACGGTGGGGTGGTGGTGAGACCGAAACTGGTCCCGGCGGCCACGGCCGCGAGTATCGAACGGTCGTCGTGCACGGTGACTGTCGCAGCGTCGAGTCCTCGCTCGCGCAGGAGGTCCCGGACCGTATCTGAGGCCGGGGGATTGGCGGCGCGCGGATACGCCGCATAGGTGAGATCGGCGAGCATCGGGAACGCCGGACGTTCGGTGGCGGCGCTGCGATGTTCGGCGGGCACCACGATCCAGCGCGGCAGTTTCACCACCGGTCTGGCCTCCACACCGTCGACCAGTGCCGGATGTTCGATCACCGCCACATCGCACAACCCCGACCGCACCGCCGACACCAGGTCGACCGTGGCGGCCACCGTGGTGGATACCGCGTCACCACTGTTCTTCTCGGTCCGTAGCGCGGTGACGCAGGCGGTGAGGATCCGGTCGGAGAGCGCGGTGGTGGCGCCCCAGTGCACGGTGCCGCGAGTGCGGGCGATCCGGTGCGCCTCGGCCAGCAGCCGGGCCGCGTCGTCGACCAGCAGCCGGGCCCGTGGCAGGAGCTGGCGTCCGGCTGCCGTGAGTACCGCGCCCTGCCGCGTGCGGTGCACGAGCTCGACCCCGAGCCGGCTCTCCAGTCGTCGTAACCCTTGGGACAGCGGCGGCTGGGTCATATCGAGAACCGTGGCCGCCCGCCCGAAATGACCCTCGTCCGCGATGGCGACGAAATAGCCGAGGTGGCGGATGAGGTCCATAGCCATATTGAACCAGCGCCCCCGCCGGCCACCGTCCAACTGCGGTTTCAGCGCCGGGATCGCACGGCGAAATAGGGATTTACCTGCGTCTATATCTGTTGCGTATCGTGTGCGGGAGTGTCGGATATTGGCGGCGCGCCACGGACCCGTGTGTGCTGCCGATGTGAAACCGATCCGATCCGAATTCCGCGTCCCGCGCCGATCGCTGGCGGCCGTACTGGCCGTCACCGCGTTCGCCGTCACCGCATGCGGTTCCGATCCGGGCGAGCCCACCACCTCGACACCCGCCACGATCAGCGCGCCGGCCGTCGCCGAACTCAGCAATTCGCTGATGGAGATCCAAGAACGCCACAATGTGCTGTTCGGCATCGCCGCCTACAGCCCCACGGGTGCGCGGACCTTCGAGTGGAATGCCGCGGACCGGTTCGCCCTCACCTCCACCTTCAAGGTGTACGCGGTCGCCGCGCTGCTGCGCCTCGCCGAACGCGGGGAAGTGGATCTGAACGAGCGGGTGCCGATCCTGCACGCGGACATCGTGATCGCGTCACCGACCACCAGTTACCGCGCCGGTGAGACACTCAGCTGGTACGACCTGTGCCAAGCCGCCCTCGTGCGCAGCGACAACACGGCCGCCAACCTCATCCTGCGCCGGATCGGCGGCCCGCCCGCGGTCACCGCTCTGGCTCGCATGATCGGCGATACCGAGACCCGGCTGGATCGCTGGGAACCGGCACTCAACGAAGCCCTCCCCGGCGACACCCGCGATACCAGCACCCCTGCCGCGTTCGCCGGTGGTCTGCACCGGCTCGTCCTGGGCAATGCGCTGATCCCGGTACACCGGCGGATGCTCACCGGCTGGATGCGTTCGAGCGTCACCTCGGGTGATCGGATGCGCGAGGGGTTGCCGGTCGGCTGGGTTGCGGCCGATAAATCCGGGACCGGCGCCTACGGCACCGTCAACGATGCCGGTGTGGTGTGGAGCCCCACGGGAACCTCGGTCGTTCTCGTCATCTTCAGCCGCTCGACCATCGGCTACCCCATGGCCGCCCCGAGCAACAAGGCCGTCGCCGACGCCACCACAGCCGTCCTGGCGACCGTGACCAGCTGATGCGAGCAGCGCCGAACCCGGTATCCTGCGTCGGGATACGAGGGGAACGCGAATGTATTTGGAGTCCGATTTTGCCACCGAGGCGGAGAATGCGACGCGGGACGACGTGATCGGCCTGATTCGCGCGCTGGGGCATGAGCATTCCATTGCACGACTGGCTCGCGCCGACGAGATCTATGTCCAGGCGGTGTATCTTCCCGCGGCGGCCCTGTACTACATCCCGGGTGAGCCCGAGTTCGGTATCGATTTCCGAGACGGCGGACCGAGCCTGCACTACGCGGCATCCAACACCGATCGAGAGTCCGTGCTGGAGGTTTTCCTCGGTTATCTCGACCAGGACGACCGGTGGCGAACCGCACTCGACTGGACACGCGACACCCGGTACGAGGACACATCCGACTGACTCCCCGGACGTCCGGCGACCCGGGCAGCGCCGCTATCGGAGGTGACGACGGGGGCTAGCCCTGCCGCTGCCGACGTGGTGCGCACGACCGCCCGCTGGGCTCACTCCTCGACGACCAGTCCGACCGCCGCGGCGAGAGTCGGCGCGAGGTCCAGCAGCTGGCCCGGTGTGACGAGTGCGCCGCGCAACGATTCCACCCCATCGGCGATACCGATACTGTGCGCCTGCCGGAAGTCGACCTTCTTCAGCTGTGCATTGCGCACCGCCAAAGCCGACACCTCGGAACCCGGGAAGCTCACTTCCGAAAGCTTCGCGCTACCGAAATCGACGTGCCGCAGCACACAATCGACGAAACGGACCTTGGTCAACCGGGCATTCCGGAAATTCACCGAGTCCAGTTTGCAATTATGGAAGACCACCCGGCGCAGCTCGGCACCGCTGGCCTCCACCCCCGACCAGGCCCCCTCGATCATTTCCGCATCCAGCCACGCGGCGTCGGGCATATCCGTCCCGGTGAACCGGACACCGTGCAGCCAGACATCGGCGAACCGGGCGCCCCCGGCCACACCGCGGTCGAAATGCATCGAGCGGAAGGCGCACTGGCCGAACACCGTATTGCGGAGATCGGGTTCGGCCAGCACCATATCCTCGAACCGGGCACAGTCGTACTCACGCTCGACAGCCAGTTCGCCGACCGGTTCCAGCCATTGGGTGAACGGTAGATCGGCCAGTTCCCGTGGCATTCCACTCCTTCGTCGGTGACTGTGGCGATCACGCCGAGACGGTCCCACTGTAGATGGTGAAATGCACGGCACCGGGGCAGGCTCGGGCGCTCGCGGTGGACAGCACGGGCACCGGGCGCGGCGGCTGTTCAGCCTACAGAAGGACGCAGGCGATCGCGAGATGGTTGCGGCGTGCCGGAGCGTGAATATGTCATGCCACTTGTACTTTCCGTCGGTACTGAAGACTTCCGAGGGAGAAACACAGGACGATCGACCCCGACCCCGACGCTCACGGCATGGGCTCAGCGTGATTCGTTTCCGGCCGATTTCCGGTCCGCGAGGCCCGGGGGCGGATGCGCCGCTGCGGGCTTCCAGCCGAGCGCCGGGGCGATGAGTTCGACCGTGTCGTGCAGGATCTGCTCGTAGTCGCCGCGATGGAATTCGTAGGGCAGTTCGAGGCGGAGTTCGGTGGTGTGGGCGAGAACCGGATCGGTGCGTAGACGAGCCACGATCTGTTCGGCGGTACCGGCCAGATCCGGCGCGAACAGGATGCGCCGCTCACCCTGCGGGGCCAGCGTCCGGTCGTGCCGGGTGGCCGCGTACTGCCGGTAGCGCTCGCGGGTGGGGCGGTCGGCGCTGTCGAAGGGGACGATCACCCGGCCCACCGCGACTCTGGCCGGCCGTGCCGGATCGATACGACGCCGGTACTCGGCGAGCAGATCCAGCTGAGTAGTGCCGAAATCGTCGCTGTGCTCGCCGAACACGATATTGCCGGTGAGCAGGTTCAGGCCGTTCGTTGCGGCCCAGCCTGCCGAACGGATGCTTCCGCCGCCATACCAGAGCCGGTCGATCAACCCGGGGCTGTGGGGTTGCAGACGGGGACGCTGGATATTGCCGGGGGAGTGGATCACGGTATCCGGGCCGCCCAGGTAGTCGCCCCGCAGGTTGTCGATCAAGCGGGCGATTCGTCCGTAGGACAGGTCGTAGCTGCGCCAGTCGCCGTCGAAGACGAGGTCGCCGATCAGGTCGGCGTGCGGCGGTGTGCCCGCGCTGAAACCGGGTTGCAGCCGTCCACCGGACAGGACGTCGGCCATCGACAGGTCCTCGGCCAGCCGGAACGGGCTTTCGTAGCCGATAGGGATCACGGCGGTGCCCAGTTCGACTCGGCTGGTGCGCTGCGCGGCGGCGGCCAGGAAAACCGCCGCCGAACCCACTCCGTGCTCGAGATGCCGCTGCCGGATCCAGGCACCGTCGAAACCCCGGCGTTCGGCGAACTCGAACAGCCGCAGCGTGTCTTCGAGTCCGGCGGCGGGATCACCGTCGGGGTAGTTCCCGGGAGTGAGCAGTGAGAGTGTGGTGATCGACGGTGCGCCGGCGCTCATCGGATCAGCCGCGTTCGTAAGGGATTTTCTCGCCTGCCTCGATTGCCACCGGTAACCGGTTCTCCGCCGGGGGCAACGGGCAGGTCGCGAGATCGGTGTACGCGCAGGGAAGATTCACGGCCCGGTTGAAGTCCAGGGTCACCGTGCCGTCGGGACCGGGCGGCGGTAGCTGCAGTACGCGGTTCGCGGCGTAGGTCGTGACCCCGGACGTCGCGTCGGTGAACAGGACCGACAGGTGCCCCGGCGCCTTCCCGGGAAAGGCGGTCAGCCGGAGGGTGCGACCGTCGAGGCCGAACTCGATCTCTCCGGGCGCGTCGTAGACGTGTTCGAGTCCCTCCACGGCCGCGCCCACCGTGGTCGGCCGCGGCCGGGCGAACGCGGTGTACCGCCCCGTGACCACCCACTTCGGATCCGGGGCATAGGCGGGAGTGCCGCGAAAACCGGTGCGCAGCGGATTGTCCGGGTGCCGCGGACGGACGATATCGTGGCCGCCGCGTGCGGCGACCTCGATCACGGCAGGGCCCCATACAGCGTTGATCCCACTTCGCTCCGGGATGATGCCGAAACGGTGGGTGCCGGGCACCGGGCTCCCGTCGATCAGCAGTTTCTCACCTTCGCCGAGAACCACCACGACCCCGTCGGGGCCGGTGGACCACTCACCCGGTGCATCGGCGAAACGTTGCGGTGCCGCCGTGAGCCAGTGCAGCCCGGTGACGGAGAGGAAGCCGTGCGGATCGGCCAGGTTCTCCTCCTGCCGCCGGTGCCAGTCCTGCCAGTCGGCGGTGAAGGTATCGGCCGAGGTTGCCGGGGTCGTCATGGGTGTTCCCTCCGGATCGGGGCGAGACTGTGCGTGATCATCCGCCGCGGCCGCCGAACGAGAAACGTTTCTGCTCGTCCTGATTCTGTCCGCGCACCCGCCGGGGCCGGACGCCGAGCCACACCATGAGCGCCAGCGTCGCCAGATACGGTGCCGCGTCCGAAACCTGCATCGGCAAACCCACGGTTTGCAGGCGGAAGCCGAGGGCCTGCGTGTAGGCATAGCAGGCCAGTGCGAGGAGCAGGGGGCCGGCCCGGCCGGCGGTGAGAAGCAGGGCGAGCACGATGATCCAGCCCCGGCCGGCGGACATGTTCTCGGTGAACAGGGCGACGGCGCCGAGGGCGAGCTCGGCGCCCGCCAGACCGCCGAGTATTCCGGAGAGGACGAGGGCGGCGAAGCGGTAGCCGTCGGGCCGGACGCCGAGTGAGCGGGCGGCGTCCGGGTTTTCGCCGACGCCGCGTAGCCGGGTACCGGCAATGGTGCGGTGCAGCATCAGGTGGGTGAGGGGCACCGCAGCGAGGGCGAGTAGTCCGAGCGGGGTCAGTGCGGCGAGCACCGGTCCGATACCGGGTACTGCGGCGGCGCCGGAGAACCAATGCGGCAGACGTGCCAGATCGGGGCTCTGGTAGGTGCCACGCACACCGAATACCGCTTCCAGGGCGAAGGTGGTCGCCCCGGCGACGAGCAGGTTGACCGCGGACCCGAGGATGAGCGGATGCCCGAACCGGGTGATCGTGCCGAAGGCGAAGACGCCGGCCGCGGCCGCACCCGCCACAGCCGCGGCGGCGGCCCCCAGGACGGCGCTACCGGTACAGGCACTGGCGGCGACGGCGGTGAAACAGCCGAGTAGCAGCAGCCCCTCGAGAGCCACGTTGAACACGCCCGCCCGGTGACAGATCAGGCCACCGGCGCCGAGCAGCAGCAGCGGTGTCGATGAGCGGGCGACGGCGGCGAGCACCTCGGGTGAGATCAGCAGCGCGAGGTTCACCGGCGCACTCCCCAGCGGCGGACCAGCGCGGCAGGGGTGAGCTGTAGCGAAACCAGGAAAACCACCAGCGCCTGCACCACCGTGGAAACATAGGACGACAACCCGTAATCCCGCTCGAGCTGCGCGGCGCCCACGCCGAGCGCGGTGAACAGGAACCCGGCCAGGACCACCGCGACCGGACTGGTGCGCGCGAGCAACACCACCAGCAGGGCGGTGATCGCGAACCCGGTGCCGTTGAGGCCGCCGTCGATGAGCCGGAAGTGTGAACCGAGCACGACCAGCACCCCGACGAGCCCGGCGATCGCGCCGCCGGTGGCCATATTCACCACGACGGCCCGCCCGGTGCGCACGCCGACGCCGGCGGCCAGCCGCGGGTTGAGGCCGATGAGTGCGGTCTCGTAGCCGATCGGCAGCCGGTTGTTCACGAACACGCAGATCACGAAGACGGTGGCGACCACCAGCACCGACCAGTTCACCCCGGCGGCGAGCAGCGTGAGGACATTGCCGGACCCGAACCACGATTCGAGCAGATCGTGCCCGGCCGAATCCCGGGGTACGAGTGCCGCCACTCGGCGGTCCGCCGGGATCGATGCGGTGGCATCGCGTTTCGATGCCGGATCGGCGAGCGCCGTGTTGATCAGGTAGGAAGTGAGCGCGATGATCGGGAAATTGAGCAGCAGCGAGGTCGCGAACACCGGCGCCTCGAACCGGGTGAATGCGAGCGCCGAAGCGGTGGCGGCGAGCGCGCCGCCGGCCGCGGCCGCCACCAGGGCCACCGCGATCGCAATCCAGCCGGGTCCGGGCAGATATAGGGCCACCACCGTCCCGGCCAGTCCACCGGCCACGAATTGACCGTCACCGCCCAGGTTGAACTGCCCGGCCCGGAAGCAGAACGACAAGGCCAGCCCGAGCCCGATCACCGGAATCGCCTGCTGCACGGTGGTCACCAGTCCGGGCCCGGACAGCGACGCCCGCAGCATCGTCGGATAGACGGTGCCCGGCGGATACCCCAGCACGACGAACAGGCCGGTCACGATGACGGCGGTGGCCGCCACCGCGAGTCCCGTATCGCAGGCCCGCACCCAGGACGCCGGGGCGGTGAACATTCGGCGCAGGCCCGCCCGGCGTGGGGCCTGCGAGTGGGCAGGTTCGGCGGTGATACTCACCCGGCCACCTCGGCGACGACCGCATCACGCTCCGGTACCGAGGCTTCGGGTACCGTGCCGCCCGACATCAGGATCCCGATCGTTTCGGGATCGGCCGCTGCCGCGTCGAGTTCCCCGCTGATCACCCCCGCAGAGAGCACCACGATCCGGTCGCTGAGCGCGCGCAGTTCGGCCAGGTCACTGGAGATCAGCAGGACCGCACCCCCGCCGGCCCGGTATTCGTCGAGGCATTCGTAGATGAATTCGACGGCACCGAGATCGACACCGCGGGTGGGCTGTTCGGCCACCAGCAACTGTGCCGAATGGGCGAGTTCGCGGGCCACGACGAGTTTCTGGGTATTGCCACCGGACAGCGCGCGAACCGGGTCGGCCGGATCGGCGACCTTGATCCCGAAGCGGCCGATCAGGTCACGGGCGTGCGCCCGGAGGGCTCGTGGCCGCAGAATGCCGCGGATCGCCAGGGGCGGGTGGCGGTGGAACCCGGCCGCCAGGTTGACGGCGACGGAGCCGTCCGCGGCCACCCCGTCGCGATAGCGGTCCTCAGGGATATGGGCGAGTCCGGCCCGGCGGCGGCCGCCGTTGTCCAGCTCGGTCATCTCGGCACCGTTCAGTTCGATCGAGCCTGAGGTCAGCATCTGGTGCCCGGCCAGCACGGCGGCCAGGGTCTCCTGGCCGTTACCGGCAACCCCGGCGATCCCGACGATCTCACCGGCACGCACGGTGAGTGAAATATCGTGTAGGGCACCGGGCCCGGATAAAGCGGTTCGTGCACCGGTGACGCGAAGCACCGGCCCGCCCGCAGGACCCCCGGCGCGACGAGGCCGCGGGTCGACCAGGCGGCCGGTCATGTGCCGAGCCAGTTCGGTGGTACCGGTTGCTGCCACCGCGGATTCGAAAACCTTCCGGCCGTCGCGGAGTACGATCACGCGGTCGGCGACGGCCATGACTTCGTCGAGTTTATGGGTGATGAGCACAACCGACCGGCCCTGGGCAGTGAATGTGCGCAGCACCCGGAACAGTGCCCGGGCCTCCTGTGGTGTCAGGACGCCGGTGGGTTCGTCCAGAATCAACAGTTCCGCACCGCGGTACAGGGCCTTGAGGATCTCGATACGTTGCAGCACCCCCACCGGAAGTCCCGCGACCGGTTCGTGCACCGGGACCGCGAGCCCGTGTTCGGCCGCCAGCGCGGTGACCCGCCGGACGGCTTCGGTGCGGCGCAGCACACCCCAGCGGCCGGGTTCGGCGCCGTAGCAGATGTTCTCGGCCACCGACAGTTCGCCGAAGAGCTGGAAGTGCTGGAACACCATGCCCAATCCGTGCGCGATCGCCTCGGCCGCCGAGGCGAACTCCACCGGCTGCCCGTCGAGCACGATACGGCCCGAATCGGGGCTCACCAGGCCGTACAGGATGGACATGAGGGTGGTTTTCCCGGCGCCGTTCTCTCCGACCACGGCGAGCACCTCACCGGGGCCGAGGGTGAACGAGATACCGTCGTTGGCGCGCACCGGGCCGAAACGTTTGGTGATGCCGTCGAGCTCGAGCGTGGGCACGGGTGGCGCCTATTCGCCGGGCGCGCGGACCGTGACCCGGCCGGCCACGATATTGTCACGGGTCTGCCGGACCTGCGCGACGATATCGGGATGATCGAGGATCACGCAACCGCTCGCGGCGGCGTCGTCGGTCAGTGAGGTGACCGTCGAACCGCCCTCGGCCAGGCCGTAGGCCTTCGAGGTGCCGCCGGGCACGCCGTCACGGACGGCGGCGAGCAGATCCAGCACCACCGTATCGATGCGTTTGATGGCATTGTCGACGACCCGGCCCGGCGCGAGCGGGCACTGGTTCACATCGACGCCGTAGGCGAACACCCGGCGCTCGACGGCCGCTTCGAAGATGCCCCCGTTCCCGCCACCGGTCACGGCGTATATCTGATCGGCGCCGTTGTGGATCGCGGTGAGTGCGAGCTCCTTCGAACGAGCCGGATCGCCCACCGCATTGTCGCCGCCGACGAACAGCTGGGTGTCGGTCACCGCGGGGTTCACGCTGCGGGCGCCCTGCGCGAATGCATCCGACCAGCGGTGGAAGAACGGTGAATCCAGCGCTGCGACGGAGGCCAGGTGACCGCTGCGGCTGAGTAGAGCGGCTTCGACACCCAGGAGATACGACGCCTCGTGCTCCTTGAATGTCGCGCAGCGCAGATTTTCCGGAATCGGGTCGGGACAGGAATCGATGAGTACGAACTGCTGGTCCGGGTATTGTTCGGCGTACTCGACAGCGAGATCGTCGAATTCGTAGGTGATCAGCACGATCGCCTCGGGGCCGGCGGCGATTGCCGCCTCGATATTGGCGCGGCGCGACTGCTCGTCCTTGCTTTCGTAGGTGCGCGCACCACCGCCCAGGGCGGCCGCGGCGGCGGCGGTGCCGGTATCACCGAGCTGGAGGAATTCGTTCTGGCCGATCGGCGCGTTGGTGATGTAGACGAACGCCGGGGAGTCGTTCTGCGCGATGCCGCCACCGCAGGCCGTGCCGGCGGCCACGACCGCAAGCACGGCGCAGAGTCGCCCGAACCATCGGGGGATACGCATCGGCTATGTCCTGTCGGCCCGCTCGGCGGCGAGGCTGTTGAGATAACTGCGGGGTGCGGTGCCGTTCACCGTGTGGTCACCGATGAGTGCGGCCTTGTAGGCGGCCGGATTGTGGGAGGAGATGGTGCGGGCGTTACGCCAGTGCCGGTCGAGCCCGGCGGCGGCCCGTACCGCGGTGGCGCTGCCCGCGTCGAACAATCGCCAGGTCGCGGCTCCGGCCAGGTCCGTGTTGGTGACCTGGGTGGCCGCCGAGTCCAGCAGGGCCTGCTCGGCCCGGTGCGGGGCCGGGTCGGCGGCGAATTCGTCGAGGGTGCGGGCCAGTAGCAGCACAGTGGCACGGGCGGTGTATGCCTTGGCCGCCACCTCACCGGCGATCTGTAACACCTGCGGGTCCTGCGCCGGTTCAGGAGTGGAGGCGAGCGGGTAACTGCGGGTGCGAGACCGGACGAGGGCGGCGGCGTCGTTCGCGCCGGCCTGCACGATACCGGCCTGGACCGCCGACAACACGAACTGGTAAAACGCCTCCATATAGTCGTTGAGCAGCGGATTGCGATGGTGCAGTAGGTAGTCCGGGTCTACCCAGACATCCTCGAATACCGCTGTTCCGCTGGCAGTGAGCCGTTGCCCGAAGCCGTCCCAGTCGTCGACGATGGTGACTCCCGCGCAATGCCGCGGAACCAGGGCCGAGACGAATTCGCCGTCCACGACGACCAGCACGTTCAGCCAGTCGGCGTAGAGACTGCCGGTGGTGTAGAACTTGCGGCCGTTCAGCAGATAGTGGTCACCGGCATGTTCCAGAGTGGCAGACAACGAATTCAAGCTCGACGTATTCGTTTCCGTCCCCGCGGGTCCGAAGAACGCGCCGCCGGCGGCGGCCCGCAGCAGGCTGTCGCGAGCGGGACCCGGCGCGGCCTGGCAAAGGATCTCGACGAGCCCGGAATGGCCACGCAGGACCTGCGCCAGATTGGAATCCGCCGCCGCGATATCGATCAGGACCCGGGCCAGCACGCTCACTTCGGCGCCGGCGCCGCCGAACTCGGGCGGCACTCGCAGCGCACCCACGCCGGCCGCCAGCAGGTCCGACAGGTGCCGCGTGGGCAATATGTGCCGGGCGTCCCGCTCGGCCGCACCGGCCGAAAGTCCGGAGACGACCTCGGCTAGGCGTTCGAGGCGGGCAGGAAGATCGTCGGCTGAAACCATTCGATACCTCGTTCGGGTGCGGGCGCGATACCGCCGGGCGACCGCGCGGGAAAGCGGATTTCGCAGGAGAAAACCACGAAACATACGGCGCCGGAAACGCTTCGGCTCACCGTGGCCGAAATGGTGGTCCCGGCGGTTCGCCCGGCGCACCATCACGGAACAGTCAGTGCCCCGCGTCCACACCCGTACTCCCGGGGGAACGGAGTCCATGTATGTCCGATGCCGACCGCAACAGCTTCGTGTCGATCAGGATCGCCGCGGAAGTCGATACCGCCCTGCGCCGCGGCCATCCCGTGGTGGCACTGGAATCCAATGTCATCGCCCACGGCTTCCGCCGGCCCGGCAACCTCGCGGTCGGCCGCG
The DNA here is from genome assembly GCF_001613245.1 of Nocardia speluncae NBRC 108251. GTDB lineage: Bacteria > Actinomycetota > Actinomycetes > Mycobacteriales > Mycobacteriaceae > Nocardia > Nocardia speluncae. Next base: position 68,486 of record NZ_BDBZ01000007.1, read on the forward strand.
AGGTCGAGCAGGTGGTGCGGGCAGGAGGCGCGGTGCCCGCGACGATCGCGATCGTGGACGGCGCCGTCGTCATCGGCCTGGAAGACACCGAACTGCAACGCCTCGCCACCGCCTCCGGCGTCGCCAAGGTCAGCAGTCGCGATATTGCCGTAGCGGTTGCCGGGGGCGGGCTCGGCGCGACCACGATTTCGGCGACCATGGCGCTGGCCCGGCACGTGGGAATCGGCACCGTGGCCTCGGCCGGGCTGGGGGGTGTGCACCGCGGTGCCGAGGATTCCCTGGATATCTCCTCGGATCTGACCGAACTCGCCCGCACCGGTCTGATCGTCGTGTGTGCCGGTGTGAAGAAGATCCTCGATATCGGCCGGACCCTGGAGTTCCTGGAAACCCAGGGCACCCCCGTGATCGGCTACGGATACGACCGGTTTCCCGCGTTCTACTGCCGCGACAGCGGGTTCCCGGTGCCCGTGCAAATCGACGATCCGCGCCGCATCGCCGAGGTCGCCCGGCTGCACCGGCGGTTCGCCGGGGGCGGATCGGTCCTGGTCACCCACCCTATCCCCGAGGCGGACGCACTGGACGGCGACACCATCGAGGAGGCCATCGCGCAGGCCCTGGCCGATACCGCGGCCGCCGGTATCACCGGATCCGCGGTGACCACCGCGGTGCTGCGAGCGGTCGACGATGCCACCGGCGGTGCGGCCGCGGCCGCGAACCGCGCGGTCCTACTGAGCACCACCGCGGCCGCCACCGATATCGAGGTGGCGCGCGCCGCAATCCACCGCACGAGCGGGCCGCCGGAACCGGCCGGCCCGGCCACGACCGGAACGGAGCCCGCCCATGTCCGTTGAACCTTCGGCGCTGTTGTTCGATCTGGACGGCACCCTGCTCGACACCCCCCGCGCCATCGCCGAGCAGTTCTCGGCAGCCGTCGAAACCGTCACCGGTAACCACCCGGGTATCGAAGCGGCCCGCCGGCTGATCGGCGCACCGCTGGAACGTATGGCCGCCACATTGTCCGGTAGCGAACCGGATTCGGTGGTGGCCGCCGCCGTGGCCGCCGAATACCTCGTGCGGTACCGGGAACTGATCGTTCCGAAAGCGGCGGATCTGCTGTTCCCCGGCGTGGGCGCGGGGCTGGCCCGGTTCACCGCCGCCGGGCTGGTGCCGGCCGTGGTCACCAGCAAGAAGCACCACAGTGCCGAGCTGATATTGGAAGCCGCCGGTATCCGCGACCGGTTCGCGGTCGTGATCGGCGCCGATGATGTCGGTAATCCGAAGCCCCACCGGGACAGCGCTGATGCCGCCCTGGCCGGTGCGGGCCTGCACGATATCGGCCCGGCCGGTGCGGTGATCGGCGATACCGCAGGCGATATCGGCCTCGGCCGCGCTATCGGGGCATTCACGATCGGGGTGAGCTACGGGGTGTATTCGCCGGAGCAGATCACCGCGACGACCCCCGATCTCGTCGCCCACACCTTCGACGACCTCACCTACGCCGTGCTACGGCGCCACCGCAGTCTCTCCTCGGATCGAAAGCGAGACCGGATATGACCACATGGACCCACCCGGCGACCGAACCCGTCCGGATCGACAAATACCTCGGGGTCAATGTTTTCGAACTCCCGCACCGGCCGGGACTGCTCGCCCTGCACACCGAGGCCCGCGATACGGGTACCGGCCAGGAGCGGTTCGTCCGCACCACCGGGCGGATCATCCGGCTGCTGCTCGAGGAGGCGCTCTCGCACCTCGAACATCGCCCGCACGCGGTCACCACGCCCACGGGATATGAATTCGACGGCACCCGGGCGGTGTCGCCGCGACTGTACGCGGTGACGATTCCGCGGGCCGGAGATGCGCTCGAAAGCGGACTTCGAGAGATCCGGCCCGATACCCGCCTGGGCAAGATTCTCATCCAGCGCGATCCCACCACCAAACAGCCGAAGTTGTTCTACCGCAAACTACCGCCGGATATCGCCGGACAGGAAGTGCTGCTGCTGGATCCGACCATCGCCACCGGCGGCACCCTGCTCACCGCGGTGAACGAACTCGTCGCCGCCGGGGTCGAGGAGCACCGGATCATCGTGGTCAATGTGCTCACCTGCCCGCAGGCCATCGCCACGGTGCTCTCCCGGCGCCCGGACCTGCGGATCGTGACCTCCCATATCGATACCGGCCTCACCGACCAGGCGTTCATGCTGCCCGGTATCGGCGATTTCGGGGACCGATTCCACGGCACGGTAACCGGCGCGTGAGGAGCAGCCATGACATCGACCGAGTTGATACGTCTGCTCGATACCCAGGTCGCGGCCTGTCCGGGGGCCGTCGCCTGTATCGATGATTCCGGCTCGCTGTCCTATCGCGAACTGTGGGAGCGGGCCGGTCGCGGCGCGCGCACGTTGCAGCAGGCCGGTGTCGCGCCCGGCGATACGGTGGGGCTGCTGCTCACTCCGTCGGTAGAACTGGTCGTCGCGGTCTGGTCGATCCTGCGCAGCGGTGCGTCGTATCTGCCGCTGGCCGTGGATAATCCGGACGAACGGCTGGCCTGTATGGTCGCCGACAGCGGTATCCGGGTAGTGATCACCGAAGCCGGCACCGAACCCGCGGCCGCCCGTATCCTGCCGCCGGCCGCCCGCACCGTGCCGATCGACCGGTGGCCGCACGACCACCGGGGGGCCTCGCCCGCGGCCGCTGTCCACACCGATTCCCCGGCGTACACCATCTACACCTCGGGTACCACCGGAGCGCCCAAAGGGGTGATGATCGGCCGGCGCGCGATGGTGAACCAGATGACCTGGCTGGCCGGCGAGTTGGGATTATCGCCGGGGGCGCGGATTCTGCTGAAAACCCCGGTCGGGTTCGACGCGGCACAGTGGGAGCTGCTGGCGAACGCGGTGGGTGCCACCGTGGTGGTGGCCGCGGCCGGGACACACACCAGCCCGGAGAGCATTCTCGGCTACATCCTCCGGCACCGGATCACCGTAGTGCAGTGCGTGCCGACGATGTGGTCCGAACTGGTGGCCCTGCCCGGCCTCACCACGGCGACCGGACTGGCCACCGTGGCCAGCGGCGGGGAGCCGCTGCCGGTTCCGCTCGCGCTGCGCCTGCGGGAGACGCTGCCCGGCGCCCGCATGATCAACCTCTACGGCCCGACGGAAACCACTATCAATGCGACCTGGTTCGACTTCACCACAGCCGACCTCACCGGATCGCGGGTGGTTCCGATCGGCCGGCCGGTGCCCGGCTGCCACACCGTGGTCGTCGATCCGGCCGGTGCGGTGGCCCGTGACGGGGAGATCGGTGAGCTGCTCATCGGTGGCGTGCAGCTGGCAGCGGGGTACCGCGCCCGGCCGGCGGAGACCGCGGCCAAGTTCCGTACCGAGGCTCTCGGCGGCGGAGCTCCGGAACGCCGCTATCGTACCGGCGATCTGGTGCGCCGCCGCGCCGACGGGGTCCTGGAGTTCGTGGGACGCGACGACGAACAGGTGAAGATCAGCGGGCACCGGGTGGAGACCGGTGAGGTCCGGGTCCGCATCGAACAGCATCACTGGGTGCGTGCGGCCGCGGTGGTGCCGTGGCAGCCCGAACGCGGCGGTACCCGGCTGGCGGGTTTCGTCGAGCTCGATCCCGCCGAGGCGCCGCTGATGGATCAGGAGCTGGCCGGGCGCCATCACCGGTCCAAGTCGACGCGTACCCAGGTGACTGCGCAACTATCCGATCTCGGACTCCGGCATTTCGGCCCCGGCGAGGGTATTGGGCTGCCGGGGGCCGAACCCCGCCCGGAAGTCCGCCGCCGCGTTTTCGCCCGCAAGACCTACCGGACCTTCGACGACTCCGCGCCCACCCTCGCCGAGCTGACCGCACTGGTCCGGGGCGCGGCGAACGAGGTGACCAGTGCCCGCCGCCCGCTCAACCTCGCCACACTGGGGGCACTGCTGCGCTGGCTGGGACCGTTCCACAGTCCGGACCGGCTGCTGCCCAAGTACGCCTACGCGTCGCCCGGGGCGCTCAACGCTACCCAGGTGTACGTCGAGGCCGCGGGCCTGCCGGGGCTGGCCGACGGTGTGTACTACTTCCATCCCGTCCGGCACGGCCTGTTCCGGGTCGCACCCACCGGCCGGAGCGGCGTGCATCTGCACCTGGTGGGCCTGGCCCGGGTGATCGAATCGGTGTATTCGACCAATGTCCGGGAAGTGCTGCATTTGGAAGCCGGGCATATGCTCGGCGTGCTCGACGAGGTGGGCGCCGAATGCGGGTGGCAGCTGCGCACGATCGCGGCGAAACTGCCGGGCGGGGTGCCCGAGGGCTATCTCACCGCGACCGTCACGATCGAGGCGCAACCCGATATTGCGCAGCCGGGCCCACAGGTGCAGGCACTGGTCCAGATCCACGGTGATATCGGCGGTACGCCGCAGGGGATCTACCAGTTCACCGAATCCGGTCCGCGGCGGCTCACCGAGCGGAAAATCGAACGCCGTCACGTGATCGCCATCAATCAACGCTCCTACGACCGGTCCTGCTTCGGAATCGTCCTGACCGTCCCGAAGAGTCGCGGGTGGGCGGGTTTCACCGAACTCGGGCGGGTCCTCGCCCGGCTCCAGCAGCGGGGCATCCGGGCGAACCTCGGCCTGATGTCAGCGGGGTACTCCTCGCTGACCGGTCGCCCACTGCCGTCGGCCCGCCGGTTCGGCGAACTGTTCGCCGAGACCCCGCCGGCCGATTCGCTCACCTATTTCGCTCTCGGCGGCCGGGTCTCGGACGACCAGCTGGCCGACACCGGAATGACCGAGGACGCCCTACACATGGCCGGCCCCGAAGAATTGCTCATCACCGATCTGCGCACGGTACTGCCCCGGGCCATGGTGCCCGCCACGATCCATGTACTCGACCGGATCCCGCGGTCGCCGAACGGCAAACAAGACCGCGCTGCCCTGACCGAGCTCGCTGTGCGACTGGATCGGCAACGGGAACGCCACACCGAACCACCCCGGACCGAACGCGAACGTGAGGTCGCGGAGATCTGGTCGGAAATCCTCGGGTACCGCCCCGTATACCGCGACGACGACTTCTTCGACCAGGGCGGGAACTCGATATCGGCACTGCGGTTACTCCGCGCCCTCGAACAGCGGCTGGGCGGCACGCTACCGGTGCAGACCGTGTTCCGCACCCCGACCCTTGCCGGTCTGTCCGCAGCGACGGCCGAAGCCGCCGCCGCTGCCGGAAAACCCGCAGCCGCCGGTCCGGACCGGGTACTCACCCGGCCGTCGGCCACCGGTGCCGGCAGCGAGGCGCCCGGCCCCTCGCGCATTCTGCGGCTGGCCGGGAGCACCGGCTCCGGGGATCCGACCACGGTGATCTGGCCCGGGCTGGGCGGTTATCCGATGAGCCTGCGCCCGCTCGCACAGGAACTCGGCCGGCCCGGCCGGGCGGTGTACGGGGTCCAGGCCCGTGGACTCAATATCGGTGAGCGGCCGCATACCGAAATCGCGGCGCTGGTCGCCGACGATGTCGCGGAGTTACTCGCTCGCGGACTGCCCGAGCCGTACCGGATCGTCGGATATTCGTTCGGTGCCCGAATCGCGGCCGAGGTGGCGCAACAGCTCACCGAGGCCGGCCGTCGCGTAGATCACCTGGTCTTGATCGCACCCGGTTCCCCGGTGATCGCCGGGCTGCCCGGCGACACCGGGGATACGCACTACCGCAACCCCTATTTCAAACGGATCCTCGCCTCGGTGTTCTGCGGCAGCGTCGCACCGGCCTACGCCGCCGATCTGGATACCCGCGTGACGAGCCGGCCGGAATTCCTCGACCTGATCGCAGCTCGCGAACCGGCCTTCGGCCGGGATCTGGCCGAACGGATCGTCACGGTGGTCGAGCACACCTACCGGCTCCGGGACCAGCCCGCCCGGGTGGACCCCGACCTGCTGGACAGCAGCATCTTCCTGCGTGCTCGCGGCGACGGCCCGTCCTTCGCCGATGTGCCCGTCCCGCCGTTGCGCCACCGCATCCGGCCGGTCGGCAATCTGCTGTACCACCACTACGAAATCATCACCGCCGGAGCGTTCGATATTGCGGCGGCGGTCCTGGAACAGGAGTTGATCTGATATGCCGCACGTCGAGATCTGGCATCAGCCCGCCGAGCTGTCCGAGGGCGCGCGCCGCCGGCTGGCAACCGATATCGCCGCCGCGGTGGTCCGGGCCTACGGCGTACCCGAGGGCGTGGTGTCGATCGGTACGGAAACCATCCCTGCACAGCACTGGGACGACCAGGTCTACCGGCCCCGGATCACCGAGCGCGCCGACACCGCCGGCAGCCGGCTGCTGCGCTCACCGGACTACTGATGGCGGCGCGTATCGAGACACCTGCGGGCACAGCCGCCCCGGCCGCGCTCGGCGCTATGGTCGCGGCCGTTGCGGCCGTAGCGCTGAACCTGCGTCCCGGCGTCACCACTGTCGGGCCCGAACTCGCGGCCATCACCGCGCATTTCGTGGCGGGCCCACGCATCGCAGGGCTCATCGCCGCACTGCCGGTATTCGCCTTCGCGCTGGTGAGCCTGGCGACCCCGCACGTTCTCTCCCGGATATCGGTGCGCACCGGATTGCTCTGGGCACTCGCACTGACCGGTGCCGGTCTGGCGGTGCGTCCCTGGGCGGGGCTCGCCGTATTCGTGATCGCGACCTTCGTCGCCGCTGTGGGCGCCGGCCTGGCGACCGTGCTGCTGCCGGCCCTGATCCGGACAGTGGGGGACACGCGAATCCTGGTGACGGCCTTCACGACCGCGCTGCAAGGCGGCGCGGTACTGGGCTTCGCGACGGTGGTGCCGCTGTCGCAATGGCTCGGCTGGCAGTGGGGTATGGCCCTGTGGGCGGTGCTGGCGCCGGCCGCCGCAGGGGCGTTGTGGCGGGCGCAGCGCGGCCCGTCGCCCGTGGCGCTACCCGGCCCCGCAACGGCCATCGATCCCGTGCGTTACCTGCTCCGCACCGGCACCATGCGACTGGCGATCTTTTTCGGCCTCCAAGCCCTGGTCGCCTTCGTGGTGATCGGCTGGTTGCCGTCGGTGCTGCGCGACGCCGGGCAGAGTGCGGCCGCCGCCGGTGGCCACCTGGCCCTGCTCACCTGCGTCGGGCTACCGATCGGCCTGCTCGTCACACCGCTGGTGGCCACGTCGGCCCACCCGTCCCGTTGGCTGGCCGGGTTCAGCGCGTGCAGCGTTGCCGGGATCGCCGGTTTCCTGGTCGCACCCGCCACGGCACCACTGCTGTGGTCGCTGATTCTCGGGACCGGTCTGTCGGTGTTCTCCCTGGCACTGACCGTGATCACCCTGCGCGCCGGATCCGCCGGTCAGGCCGTGCTGCTGTCCAGTGCGGTGCAGGGGATCGGCTACCTCCTCGCCGCCCTCGGCCCGTACGCGATCGGGCTGCTCCGGCATACCGGCGACGGCTGGACGGTGCCGCTCATCGCCCTCCTGCTGGTCGCCGTGGCGCAAACCGTATTCGCCGCGGTCGTCGGCGATACCACCGCCGCCCACCCGGAAGACAGTGCCCATCCGGACGACAGTGCCCATCCGGACGACAGACAGGAGTCCCGTTCATGACGAACCCGGCACTCGGCGCGGTCGCCGATCTGCTCGACGACCGCAGCTATCACATCGAATTCAACGGTCACCTCACCAATCACGTCAAACACGCGGTGATCGCGCTCGCCGGAATCGGCGCCCCGGAACACCTCATCCGTGACTACTACACCGAATACGCCCGGCTCACCGCCTACGGCTTCCCGCTGGAGCCGAAACGCACGACCGGTCAAGTGATCGATGCCGGTAACTGGCGCGAATATCTCGGGCAGCGGGTGCATTTCACCGCGTATCACGAATTCTTCGATACCGAAGTGCGGCGCCTCGGCATCGACGGCGCGCTCGCCACCTACGCACCCGAGCTACTGCACGGCTGGATCGGCGCCTTCACTCATGCCACCATTCACCTGGGCTGGGCCGTATGGGCCGGTCACCCGGGAATGACCGCCGAAGCACTCGCTTACCTCACGTTCTCCGCGGTGCCGGTTACCCCCGGTGACCGCGCACCGAGCCCGTACGCCGACGCCGCCGACCCGTGGGAATCCCTCCTCCGGCTGAGTGCGGGCTGGGCGGCCGATACCGAATTCCGGTCGGCCGTCGAATCGGTGATCGACCATACCGACACGGTCACCGAACTGCACCCGGAGCTACGCCGGTCGGGATTACAAGCCCGGGTGGCGGCCATCGCCGCCGCCGATATTCCGGCTCTGGCCGATACTCCCGCCTGGGTCGGTGACGGCGCCGATCGGCGCGCCGAGCTGCGCCGGGCTGTCACCCTGTTGTACCTGGCGGTGCCCGGCGATTTCGTGGTGCTGCACCTGATCACCTCGCTGTTCGCACTGGAGGTGATCGCCGACCGGCTGGATTCGGCCGCCGAGCGCGACCGCATCCACGACCTGTTCTGGGCGGGGTTGCGGATCATCATCGCGGCCGAACGCAAAATCCCCGACCCACGGAAACTCCGGGCCCTCGCCGATATCTACCCCGATACCGGCCCGGAGACCGGTGATCTCCCGGTAGCCGAGTTCGAGGTCGCCGCCCGCCGGGCGTGGCTCGAGGACGAAGAACACAACCCCAAACTCGTATTCGTGCTCCGGCAGTGGTGGGAAGAGCACCGCCGGCCCGCCTACCGGCACGCCGCCGCCCAGTTCACTCGGACACCCCTGCTCCCGCCGAGTTTCGACGAACCTCCGAACGATTAGTCAGGACCCACCGTGACCAACACGATCTCCGATTCCCTCCAACAGCACCTGGACGCGCGCTACGGCGCCACCGCACCCGCCGCCGGCGACACCGGCAACGCCACCCTCGAAGTACTGTTGCGCCACCGCACGGTGCGTCAGTACCTCCCCGGCGAAATCAGCGAGAACGAACTCCAGGTGATTCTCGCGGCCGCCCAATCGGCTTCCACCTCGGCGAACTTCCAGTTCACCAGCGTGATCGTGATCGACGACCCGGCCGTCCGCGCCCGGCTCGCGGAACTCGCCGGCGGACAACAGCTGATTCTCGACGCCGCGGTATTCCTGGTGTGGGTGGCGGACTGGTCGCGCAATATCGCGGTTGCCCGGGAGCACGGTCACACCGTCGAGGCCGCGCACTACCTCGACAGCGCGATCTCCGGCATCGTCGATGTCACTCTTTCCGCCCAGAACGCCGCCGTTGCCGCCGAATCCCTCGGCTACGGCATCACTTTCGTCGGCGCCCTGCGCAACCGGATCGACGACGTCATCGCCCTGCTCGAACTCCCCGAGTGGACGTTCCCGGTCTACGGTCTGGCGATCGGTATCCCCGACCCCACCGACCCCGCCGGTATCAAACCCCGCTACAACCAGAACGTCGTCGTCCACCGCAACACCTACACCCCGCCCGCCGACATCGATATCGCCGAATACCTGGACCGCATCAACGCCTACTACCGGGAACAGGAACTTCCCGCCGACTGGGTGAAAAACCGGCTTGCCGGGCGCATCTCGACCAAGGAGAGCTTGCACGGCCGCCAGGGCATCCGCGCCAGTTTCCGCAACCAGGGCTTCGAACTGCGCTGACGGCGCGAATCCGCCACCACCGTCGTCCCGGTTCCCGCCTGCGGCGAACCGACGGTCCAGGCTTCGACAACACGTCGATATCCCGGGCAGGTTCCCGGCCGTCCCGAAATGAGGACGGCCGGGTCCGCTCATTCGGCCGCGGACCGCACTGCCGCAAGGCCGAGATTCTCACGCAGGGTGGTGCCGGTGTACTCGGTACGCAGCACACCACGGTCCTGCAACAGCGGGACCACCCGGTCGACGAATTCGTCCAGACCCCACGGCACCAGATGCGAGCCGAGGATGAAACCGTCCGAGCCGCCGCCCTGCACGAAGCTGTCGATCTGTTCGGCGACCTGCGCAGGTGTGCCGACGAGCGCCCCCCGTTCGAACTGGTCCAGCACCACCTCCCGCAGCGTCAGCTTCTTCGCCTCGGCGACCGCACGCAGGTGGCGCACGGTGGCGAAGCGGTCCTGGTGCACGAACGCGCGGCCCTGGATGATCGGCGGGGCCTCGGGGTCCGGGTCGATATCGGGTACCGGGCCTTCCGGGTCGAAAGCCGACAGGTCGCGATTCCAGAGCTGTTCGAGCAGGATCAGGGCTGTCTGCCCGGTGACCTGTTCGTTGCGGACAGCGTGGTACTTCTCGACGGCCTCGGCTTCGGTATCGCCCAGGAAGAAACTCGCCGACGGCAGGATCTTGATATCGCCGGCATCACGCCCGGCGCCCACCGCGCGTGCCTTGATATCGCGATAGAACTCCGCTGCCTCCGGCAGCTGCCCGTACGGGGAGAAGATCGCGTCGGCATTGGCGGCGGCGAAATCACGGCCCTGCGGGGATACTCCGGCTTGCAGGATCACCGGCCGGCCCTGCGGGCTGCGCGGCACCGTGAAACGCCCGGAGATATCGAACTGTGCGCCGTCGAAGGCGAACGCGCCGGCGTCCGGGCGCGCCAGGAATCGGCCGGACTCCTTGTCCGCGACCACATCGCCGTCCGCCCAGGAATCCCAGAGCTCGCGCACCGCGGCCAACGTCTCCGCGGCGCGTACATATCGATCGGCGGGGTCGAGAAATCCGCCGCGGCGGAAGTTGCGGCCGGTGAAGGCGTCGAAGGAGGTCACCACATTCCACGCGGCACGTCCGCCGGACAGGTGGTCGAGAACGGCGAAACGGCGGGCCAGTTCGTAGGGCTCGTTGAAGGTCGTGTTGATGGTGCCCGCCAGACCGAGATGTTCGGTTACCGCGGCGAGCGAGGCGAGAACGGTGAAGGTATCCGGGCGGCCGATAATATCCTGGTCGAAGATCTTGCCTGCACGTTCGCGCAGCACGAGCCCCTCCGCGAGGAAGAAGAAATCGAACTTCCCCCGCTCCGCGGTGCGCGCGGTGTGCTCGAAACTGCCGAAATCGATCTGGCTGCCGGCCTCGGGATGCCACCACGCGGTGTGGTGGTTCACGCCGCCGAGGAATGCGCCCAGGATGACCTGCTTACGGGGAGTACTCACGGGGACCTCGCTCAGGCAGTCGCGTAACGGTTGGGGACGGTGGTGGGCAGGCCGAGCAGTGCGCGTAACGATCCGTGCGGGTATCGGGCCCGGAAGACTCCGCGGCGCTGAAGTGCGGGCACCAGCCGGTCGGTGATGGCGGCGAGATCGTCGACCGCGACACCCGGCCGCAACCGGAAACCGTCGACACCCCGCTCGCTCCAGTCGACGAGCAGGTCGGCGAGCTCCTCCGCGCGTCCGGCGAAGACTGCAGCGTCCGAGTCGAATTCGGACCCGGCGGTGTCGTCCAGCAGGGCCAGGCGCTGCGGTCCGGTGGCGTCGCCGGTATCGAGGAATACCACCAGGTCGGTGTAGGTCCGCAAGCGTTCCCCGGTGCGTCCCACTCGGGCCGATGCGGTGGCGACCTGTTCGAGTATTGGTTCGGGTCCGGTTTCGCGCGCCGGGGTGACGAAGACGAGATCGGCACTGCGTGCGGCGAATTCGTAGATCAACGGCGCATGTGCGAGCGCGCTGACCACCGGTTGCCCCTGTGGCGGACGCGGGGTGATCGACGGCCCGCGGACATCGAAGAACCGCCCACGGAAATCGATGTAGTGCAGTTTGCCGCGATCGATGAACCGGCGCGCGGCGATATCGCGGATCTCGGCGCCGTCCTCCCAACTGTCCCACAACCGCCGGACCACTTCCACGGCGTCGGCGGCCTCCTCGAACAATTCGGCGACGGAATCGGGAAACGTGCCGGTGGCATGGGCCTGCGCGAGTTCGGTGCCGGTGAGTTCACCGATGGTGCGCCGCCCGAAATGCGCGGCCTCCGCGGCAGTGGCCGATACCCGGGCCTGCCAGCCCGCCCGGCCGCGTGAGGTGTAGTCCAGGGTCGCGAGCGCGGTCGACAGATGAAACGGTTCGGTATGGGTGGTGGTTACGGTCGGGATGAGGCCGATATGCCGCGTGACCGGTGCGATCCGGGCGGCGATCAGCTGCGCGTCGATCCGGGCCCGGACGCGATCGAGCGGCGGATCGACGGCCGTGCCGCGGTCACCGGGAACCGCCAGGTTGTCCTCGATACTCAGGAAGTCCAGCAGACCACGCTGCGCCGTCGCCGCCAGATCCGTCCAGTAGGCCGCGGTGAACAGTTCGGCCGGCCGGGAATTCGGCGCCCGCCACGCGGCGGGATGCCACCCCGCCCCGTCGAGCGCTACGCCGAGATGTAGTTGCTGCGCCATCGTCTCTCGTTTCTTGTGCGTACGCCAGTGGTGTACAGGTGAACGCGGGCCGGCGGTCCGCGGTGGGTTCCGGGGTACTCGGCGGGCGGGGGGAAATCAGGGTCCTACCCGTGGCGGAGGTCAGCTGTTCACCCGGCACCCCTGGCGGGGGCGCTTTCGAACGGCCGTCGGCTGCCGCTACTCGCTCGCCGGACATGTCGTGTCAACGGTTGGGATCAGTCCGAGCGCGGCGGAATGCAGGCCGCGGTGCTGTTGTCACCCTCGCGATTGGATTCACGGTGAACATGAACGGCGACACCGGACTACCGCCGCGCCTACATTCGGCTCACCATCCACAGCGGCCAGGGGACGAACCGCCGGTATCGCCCCGATATCGGACCGGTGCCGCCACGGCGTCCGATGGAGGATTGATCGTGTCATGAAGACAGTCGCAGCCGTCGGCGACGACCCCGCCACCGTGCGGGCCGCAACGGTCGACGAGACCACCCTGCCACTGGCGCGGCGATGGCATCCGTGGCGGTGGGTGGTTTCGGCAATTGCATTGGTCCTGGTGGCCCAGTTCATCCACGGCCTGGCCACCAATCCCGGCTGGGACTGGCCGACCTTCCTCGAATACTTCACCGCCGACGCGGTACTGAAAGCCCTATGGGTGACCGTGGAACTCACCCTCTACGGAACCTTCTTCGGATTTCTGCTCGGCATCTGGCTCGCCATCGGGCGGTTGTCGCGCAATCCGGTATTGCAGGTGATCTCCTGGACCTATATCTGGGCGTTCCGATCCATACCGCTGATCGTGCAATTGCTGTTCTGGTTCAATCTCGCCTACCTCTACCGGACCCTGTCCCTCGGCATCCCGTTCGGCCCCGAGTTCGTCCGGTTCGACGTCAACGGTGTGATCAGCGGATTCGCCGCCGCCGTGGTCGGGTTGGCGCTGCATCAGGCGGCTTATGCGGCAGAGATCATCCGCGCCGGCATCATCTCCGTGGACCCCGGCCAGGTGGAGGCGGCGAAATCGCTGGGACTGCCGTGGCGGCGACAGTTCTTCACCATCGTGGCTCCGCAGGCCATGCGGGCAATCCTGCCGAATGCCGTGAACGAAGTGATCAGCCTGTTCAAAGGCACCTCGATCGTTTCGGTGATGGCGATCGCGGAACTCTTCTACCAGGTGCAGGTGATCTTCGGCCGCAACGGGCGCGTGGTGCCACTGCTGATGGTCGCCACGGTCTGGTACATCGTGCTGACCACCGTTCTCACGGTCGCGCAGTACTACATCGAACGGCATTTTGCGAAGGGCAGCGAACGTGAACTGCCGCTGACGCCGTGGCAGCGCGTCCGCCGTAAGGTCGCCGAGATCACCGGGGAGCGGCGATGAGCCGGCCTACCGGTGCCGAACCGGGGGAGGGGATATGACCACACCTGAGTACGCCGTGGAACTGCGCGGAATCCGCAAATCCTATGCCGGCACCGAAGTGCTGCGCGGTGTCGATCTGGCAGTCCGGGCCGGTGAGGTGACCGCGATCCTCGGCCCCTCCGGTTCGGGAAAATCCACGCTGTTGCGCATCATCAACCACCTGGAGAAGGTGGACGCGGGCATTGTGCGGGTGGGCGGCGAACTCGTCGGCTACCGCCGCAAAGGCGCCACACTGCACGAGCTACGCGAACGGGAGATCCTGCGGCAGCGATCCCGGATCGGGTTCGTTTTCCAGAACTTCAATCTGTTCCCGCACCTGACCGTCCTGGAGAATGTGGCCCTCGCGCCGATCGCGGCGCAGGGCCGCCCCCGAGCCGAGGCGGAGGCAGCCGCTACGGACCTGCTGCGGCGGGTGGGCCTGGGAGACCGGTCGGCCGCCTATCCGCGCCAGCTCTCCGGCGGACAGCAGCAACGGGTCGCCATCGCGCGCGCACTTGCCCTGCGGCCGAGGGTGATCCTGTTCGACGAACCCACCTCGGCCTTGGACCCCGAACTCGTCGGCGAGGTCCTCGACGCCATCCGCGGCGTGGTCCGCGCCGGCGCGACGCTGGTGATCGTCACCCACGAGGTCGGATTCGCCCGCGAGATCGCCGACACCGTCGTCCTGCTGGATGCCGGCCGCATCATCGAGCAGGGCCCACCACACGAAGTGCTGGACAACCCAGGCCACGATCGCACCAAAGCCTTTCTGTCACATGTGCTCTGAGCGCGCACGAGCGTCGCCGGCGTCGATTCCGGAAGTGAAGGACACCCCTATGCGTTATCCCCGAACCGGCCGGTGCCGCACCGCCCTGGCCGCCGCATCCACCACCCTCGTCCTGGCGGCGACCGCCTGTGGGGGCGGCGGCGAAATCGGCAACGAGGTCCGCACCGCCGACGGACACGTTTTCGACCTCTCCCCGGAACAGTCGAGCCGCGTGCGCACCGAGAAGGTCGACAGTATCGCCGCGCAGGTTCCGCAGCATATCCGCGACCGCGGCACCCTGGTGGTCACCGGTTCGTCCACCACCGGCCCACCCCTGCGGTTCTACGCCACCGACGACCGTACGATCGTCGGCTCGGAGGTGGATTTCGCCTATCTCCTCGCCGATATTCTCGGGCTGGGTCTCGAGGTGCGCGCCGCCGACTGGTCACAGAACTTCGTGCAGCTCGATTCCGGCGAGGTGGACGCCTTCATCTCCAATGTGACCGTCACCGAGGAACGGAAGGAGAAATACGACTTCGCCACCTACCGGCTCGACAATATCGCGCTGGAGGTCCCGATCGACGCCGACTGGACCTACACCGACCGGAAATCGCTGGCCGGTAAACGGATCGGCGTCGGCAGCGGCACCAACCAGGAACAACTGCTGGTGGAATGGAGCGACAGCAATACCGCCGAGGGCCTGCCCGCCATCGATATCGCCTACTACCAGCAGACCACCGACTACTACCTGGCCCTGTCCGCGCACCGGATCGACGGTTTCCTCGGCCCGAACCCGGTAGCCGTCTACCACTGCGCGACCTCCGGCGAGACGAAGATCGCCGCGACCGTGTCCGGCGCGGGCGACGCCTTGCAGGCCGAGATCGCCGTGGCCACCAAGAAGGACAACGGCCTGATCGGCGCCGTCCACCAGGCGCTGCAATACGCTGTCGGCAACGGTATCTACCAGCGGGTCATCGACCGCTGGGGTTTGCAGAGCGAGGCGGTGCCGCAGTCGCGTATCAACCCACCCGGACTACCGAAGCAACAGGGGTGACCGATGCGCCGCATCCGCCACGTCACCCAGGACGATCCGCTCGCCGCCCCGCTGCTCACCGAGCTGGCAATCGAATACAGCCTCCGCTACGGGAGAACCGCCGGCGAGATCCGGCACGAATTGGCGACCTACCCGGCCGCGGAGTTCGCGCCACCGGACGGCGGCCTGCTGATTGTGATCGAGGACAGCGAACCTGTGGCAGGCGGCGCCTTCCGGCGTTACGACACGAACACCGCGGAACTGAAACGGATCTGGACCGCCCGCGAACACCGCCGCCGCGGCCTCGGCCGCCTTGTTCTCGCCGAACTGGAAGCCGAGATCATCCGCCGCGGCTACAGCCGCATCTACCTCACCACCGGCCCCCGCCAACCCGAAGCGGTCGCGCTGTACAACGCCGCCGGATACACGGCGCTGGGCCGTGTGCTCGAACACGAGGTCGGCCGTTTACACCCCTTCGAGAAATACGTGCCGGCCGGCGCGAATCCGCGACCAGGCAGCACAGCGGCCTAGAAGGTGCCGACGCCGGCGAGAATATCGATACTCGTGGTCGTGCCGCCGTGGTCTGGATGTCGGTTGCCGATCCAGGTGATTTTAAGTATTCCGCTGCTTTCGGGTGCGGTGCTAGCGTCATTCACCGGTTGTTTACTTAGTCTAGAGAATTGAGCCTCGCCGGTGCCGCGTGAATTGCTGTACAACGCTTTCCTGCACTTGACCCCGAATCATCACAGTCATGGCTACTGGCGTACGCCCGAAGGGCAGGTTCAGTACGGTTATTCGAAGCTCGATCCCTATGTGGAAATAGTGAAAACGCTCGAACGTGGACGGTTCGACACCCTTTTCATTGCCGATGTTTCCGGTGTGTACGATCTCGATTTCGGCGACGGCACCGCGTCCATCCGCGCCGGATCCCAGTTCCCGGAGCCGGATCCGGTCACCATCGTCTCGGCGCTCGGACTGGTCACCGAACATCTCGGTATCGCGGTGACCAGCAATATCATCCAGAGTCACCCGTTCGCTTTCGCGCGGCAGCTGTCCTCACTGGACCATTTCACCGGCGGGCGGGTCGGCTGGAATATTGTCACGTCATACCTGCGCAACGGTTTCCAGAATTTCGGGTACGAAGATATTGTCGGTCACGACGAGCGCTACGAATGGGCGCAGGAATATGTCGATGTGACGTATAAGCTCTGGGAGAAGTCGTGGGAGGACGGCGCCGTTCTGCACGACCCGGAGACGAACAGATTCTTCGATCCGGAAAAGATTCACCGGATAGACCACCGTGGTCCGAGGTACAGCGTGGCCGGTCCGCATATTGTCGAACCATCCCCGCAGCGCACGCCCGTTCTTTTTCAGGCCGGTAATTCACCGATCGGTCGGGAATTTGCTGTGCGCAATGCGGAAGTGACGTTCTTACCGTCGGTAACGCCGGAGGCGGCGCGCCGTGATATCGCGGTTCTCGACGATCTCGCCCGCGCGCAAGGTCGCGACCCGGCCTCGCTGAAGAAGATCGTCCAGCTGTCCACGGTGATCGGGTCGACCGAGGAAGAGGCACTGCGCAAACAACGTCACCTGCACGACAACACCGACTTCGCCGCGTTGCAGGCGTTCTACAGCGGCGGTACCGGGATCGATTTCTTCGGGCTCGACCCCGCGACCACCCTGACCGAGCTACAGGAGCGCGCCTCGTTCGGCGAGCATGTGCGTTCCACTCTGCGGGCTGCCGCCGACGCCGATCACGGTAACGGCGCACCTGTCACCTGGGGCGACTATCTGCTGCGGCATGCGCTGCTACCGGGACGGTTCGCCGGTACCCCGGAGCAGATCGCCGACGAGGTGCAGCGTTGGGCCGACGCCGGCGTGGACGGGTTCAACGTCGTCCCCATCACGACCCTGGGCTGGTGGGACGAATGGGTCGACCACGTGCTGCCGGTACTGCAACGCCGCGGGCTGGCCCAGCGGGAATACCATCCCGGCACCCTGCGGGAGAAATTGTTCCGCAAGGAAGCCGCGATCGATCCCACCCACCGCGCGCATACGGTGACCCTGGGTGGCGACCGGACTGTCCGGGCGTGACCGGCCCGCGGTTACGTGGGCGTCGCGCGGCGACAACCGTGATGGGGCTGGCCCTCACCGCGGTACTGGCCGCCGGATGCGGCGCGGCGGCCACACTGCCCGACTCCGCGGCCACCCGGCGAATCGAGGGCGGCACCATCACCTACGCGCACTACCAGGAGCCGCCCTGCCTGTGGGGTGGCTGGGTCCAGCAGGCGTATCTGTCGCGGCAGGTCTTCGACTCGCTGGTGAGTTACGACCACGGTGAGATCCGTCCATGGCTGGCCACCGCCTGGAAACAGTCGGCCGACCGCAAGGCAGTGACGTTCACCCTGCGCCGCGACGTCCGCTTCACCGACGGCACACCGTTGGACGCAGACGCCGTGGTCGACAATGTGAACTTCTGGCTGGAAAACCTGGGCTGGGTAGACTATTCGTTCCTCACCGGCGCCGACGCCGTGGACGAGTACACCGTCACCCTGCACACGAGTGAGCCCAACCCCGAGATCTTCAACGAACTCGCCAACGGCCACTTCGGCATCCAATCACCCACGGCGCTGCGCGAACATACCGCGGAACAGAACTGCCTCACCCCGGTCGGCACCGGTCCTTGGATCGTGGGGCAGTGGAAGCGCGGCGAGGGAATCGACTTCGTGCGCAACGACGACTACAACTCCGCACCCGCCAATGCCCGGCATCAGGGTCCCGCGTATGCCGAACGGCTGGAATGGAAATTCGTTCCCGACGCCACCACCCGTTGGGGATCGCTGCTCACCGGCCAGGCGGACACGGTGTACGACATCCCCTCGTCCCAGTGGGCGACCGCCAACCGCGACTACCAGGTCCTCAATTATGTCGCGACCGGCCGGCCGCAGGCACTCACCTTCAACACCGCGCAGGGGCCGTTCACCGACCGTCGTCTCCGCCAGGCATTCACTCACGCCGTAGACCGCGTGAAGATCGCCGGTGCGGTATTCAAGGGCTCCGTACCGTTCGAGGGCAACGGATCACTGAGCAAGACCACGCCCGGGTATCTGCCCGTCGACGACGCCCTGCCCTACGACCCCGCTGCGGCCGACCGACTGCTCGATGCGGCCGGCTGGACCGAGCGCGACAGCGCGGGCTACCGGATGCGGGACGGGAAAGTGCTGGAGGCGCGGCTGCCCTACGGGCTGGGCTCGATCATCACCCCCGACGGGTCCACGGCTGTCCAGATCGTCCAGGATCAGGTCCGCCGGGTCGGGATCAAACTCGATCTCATTCCGCTCACTCCGACCCAGCAGTTCGGCGGCGCCCACGCGAAACAGCACGAGAAGGAGATCAGCTTCGGTTACTGGGTGTGGCCGTCACCGAGCATCCTCTACATAACCTACAAGGCGGGTACCGCCGCTGCGCCCAACGGCAACAACACCGCCTTCTTCGACAATCCGGAGGTAGAGGCGAAAATCCTCGATGCGCAACGCGAACCGGAACCCGCCGAACGCACCCGCAAATACGCGGAACTACAGGTCTGGTTCCAGAACGAGGCCGTCGCCGTCGGCCTCTACAACTACACCTACAACCTCACCGTCGCCGACAACCTGAAGGATGTCTGGCAGGACAGCGGCAATGGACTGCCCGTCTTCAGCGACGCCTATTTCGTGGAGCCGTCATGACCGGTGCAAGCGTCTCCGAAGCCACCACCGCACCGGTGTCCGCGGCCCGCGCCGATGCGATCGTCCGATCGGTTGCCGCGCGGATCGGCTCGGCCGTCTTCGTGCTGTGGGGTACGGCCACGGTCACCTTCCTGGTGCTGTCGGTCCTGCCCGGGGACCGTGCCACCATCCTGCTGAACATCCGCTCCGGTCAGACCATCGAACGCACGTCCGAAGAACTCGCCCCGATCAATGCCGAATACGGGTTCGATCAGCCTGTCCTCGCGCAGTACTGGACTTACCTCAGCGGGTTGCTGCGCGGTGACTTCGGCGAATCACTGCAACTGCAACGGCCTGTCGTCGACATCATCGGTGAACAGATCGCCCCCACCCTCACCCTCGCGCTCGGGGCCCTGGTGCTTGCCTGGGTACTGATCATCCCGTGGACGCTGCTCACCGCCGGACACGGCCGCCGGGCCGGGGCACTCGGCTCCGCGGTCGAAACGATCACGGCGGGATTGCCGCAATACTGGGTCGGGATACTGCTGCTCATCGTGCTCGCGGTCCAGCTGCGCTGGTTTCCGGTGCTCGGCGGGACAACTCTCGCCGGGACCGTGTTGCCGCTGGTCACGCTCGCGATACCGCTGGCCGGTTTCCTCGGGCAGGCCATTCGTGGCGAATTCGACCGGGCCGGCCGCCAGCCCTTTGTCCTCACGGCACGGGCCCGGGGAATGGGTATCGCCGGTGTCCGGGCCCGGCATGTGCTGCGCCACTCCCTGATTCCCGGGATCACCCTCACCGGCTGGGCGGTGGGCAGCCTGCTGTCCGGTGCCGTGCTGGTCGAAACAGTCTTCGCCCGACCCGGATTGGGCAATGTCCTGGTCACCGCGGTGACCTCGAAGGACTTCCCGGTCGTCTCGGGGATCGTGATCCTGATCAGCTTCGCCTACATCCTGATCAACCTGGTGATCGACGCCGTCTACGTCGTCGTCGATCCGCGTCTGGAGTCCCACCGATGACCACACCTGTCACCCTGGCACCGCCCGGCCGCGCGGCGGGGCGCATCCGGCCACCGCTGCGTGTGCTCGTCTGCGCCGGGATCACCCTGTTCTTCGTTGTCGCCGCGCTGCTCCCGGGAGTCGTGGCCACCCATTCACCGTGGCATACCGATCTGGACAATGTGCTCGACGCCCCGTCGTTCAGCCACCTGCTCGGTACCGACAACGCCGGGCGTGACCTCTACAGCCGCATCGTCTGGGGAACCCGCGAATCCCTGTCCATCGGGGTCGGGGCGATCGCGGTCGCGCTGGCCATCGCCGTCGTCCTCGGCTTCGCTGCGGGTATCGGACCGCGCCTGGTCGCCGAACCCGTCAACCGCCTCCTGGAGATCCTGCTCGCGTTCCCGACACTGCTGCTCGCGCTCCTCCTGGTCACATTGCTCGGACCTTCCGCACAGAGTCTCGTAATCGCCGTCGGAGTCGGCACCGCACCGGGTTACGCGCGCCTGATCCGGGCCCAAGCGCTCGGAGTGAAGAATTCCGGCTACGTCGAATCGGCGCGCGCCCTGGGACATACCGGCCGCACCATATTCGTCCAGCACATCTTCCCGAACGCATTGCGCCCGTTGCTGGCGTTGTTCACCCTCGGTATCGGGCAATGCGTGGTCTGGGCCTCCGGGCTGTCGTTCCTCGGGCTCGGCGTCGCGCCGCCCTCGGCCGAATGGGGTGTGCTGCTCAACGAAGGCAAGAGTGAAGTCCTGACCGCCTGGTGGCTGGAGGTATTCCCCGGGATCGCGATCGTGCTGATCGCGCTCGGTGTCACACAGCTCGGGCGTTTCCTGCAGGACCGTGCCGAAGGGAGAACCGACCGATGACCACCGAAGCCGAACGCGGTATCCACGTCGAACATTTGAACGTCTCTTTCCGCACACCGGCCGGGGATATCGTGCCGGTCGTACGCGATGTCTCCTTCGGCGTGCAGCCCGGTCGTTGTGTCGCCCTGGTCGGTGAATCGGGATCCGGGAAGAGCGTCACCGCGCGCACCCTGCTCGGACTCACCGGCGACACCGCGATCGTCGACGCCGCCGGCCTGTCCCTGAACGGAGAGGACCTGCTGACCACCACCGAGCGCCGCTGGCGGCGAATCCGCGGTACCCGGATCGGGTTCATCCTCCAGGACGCCCTGGTATCCCTCGACCCGCTGCGCCCGGTCGGTGCCGAGATCGGTGAGAGCATCGGCCTGCACCACCGGATCGGCCGCGCCCGCCGCCGGGAGCGCGTCCTCGAACTGCTCGAGCGAGTAGGCGTCCCCGAACCACGGCTGCGGGCACGCCAGCGCCCGGGGGAACTGTCCGGCGGGCTGCGCCAGCGCGCGCTCATCGCCTCCGCTATTGCGCTGGGCCCCGAGATCGTCATTGCCGACGAGCCCACCACCGCACTCGACGTCACTGTACAAGCGCAAATCCTCACCGTCCTCGAGGAGATGCTCGCCGCAGGTACCGGTGTGGTGCTCATCAGTCACGATCTGGCCGTCGTTGCCCGGCTCGCCGACGATATCCTGGTGATGCAGGGCGGCCGGATCGTGGAATCCGGTACTGCCGAAACAGTTCTCGGCTCGCCCCGCCACCCGTACACCAGGCAGCTGATCGATGCGATTCCCAGCGAACACACCAAGGGCACCCGGCTGACCCGCGGCCCCGCCGCACATACCGCCGCCACGCTGTTCCCCGACCGGCCCGGCCCGGCCGCCGACCCCGGCGAGATCCTGCTCGAAGCACGTCACATCGTGAAGTCCTACCGAGGCCCCGACCGTGTCACCCGCAGGGTCGTCGACGATGTCTCCTTCCGGCTGGCGCGCGCAGAGACGCTGGGCATCGTCGGTGAATCCGGTTCCGGTAAGAGCACACTCGCCCGGATCGCGCTGTCGCTGGTTACTGCGGACGGCGGCGAGATCCGCTATCGCGGCGCCGTACGACCGGCGGCGGATACCGCCGAACAACGCCGCATCCGGCGCAAGATCGCCGTCGTCTACCAGGATCCACTCAGTTCCTTCGACCCACGCTGGACCGTGGGCCGGATCCTCACCGACGCCGTCCGCCTCGGTGACCCACACAGGGCGCACCGGGCGCGTGAGCGAGCGCTGACCCTGCTCGACGTGGTCGGTCTCGCCGGTGCGCATATCGGCAGCCGGCCCGCCACCATGTCCGGCGGGCAACGCCAGCGCGTCGCCATCGCCCGCGCCCTGGCCGCCGACCCGGAGATCATTGTGCTCGACGAAGCGGTCTCCGCACTCGATGTCTCGGTCCAGGCCCAGGTGCTCGACCTGCTCACCGACCTGCAGGAACAACTGGGCCTGAGCTATCTGTTCATCTCCCACGATCTGGGCGTAATCCACCACATGAGCGACCGGGTCCTGGTCATGCAGGGCGGACGGGCCGTCGAACAGGGCGACGCCGACCAGATTTTCACCGAACCCCGCGAGCCCTACACCCGGCGGCTGCTCGCTTCCCTGCCGCGCCTGGAATACGCACGGCTGCACACCACCCGAACCAGCACTCAGGAGCGCATCGGCGTATGAGTACCCGCAGCACCGCCACGATCCGCGACGAGGTCGCCGCAGTGGCCGCCACCGCCCGCGCCGAAGCCGCGCATCGCGAACGGCACCGCAGTTCGCCCGCCGGCCAGGTGCGCGGCCTCGCCGACGCCGGTCTCGGTGCCCTGCGCGTTCCGGCGGAGTTCGGCGGCGCCGACGGCACCATCGGCGACCTGGCCGAACTGCTGGTCGAGGTCGCCGCCGCCGATTCCAACCTGACCCAGATCGTGCGCGGGCACCTCGGATTCGTCGAATCGCTGCGCGCACAGTCACCCGGGGCCGGCCGGGACGAACTTCTGGAGGCCGCCGGTAGCGGTGAACTCTTCGGTCCGGCCGCGTCGGTCCGCGGGCCCGCCGTACCGGTCGCCGGCGCCACCTCTCTCGTCGACGGCGATACCCGGCTCATGGACACGGGTGGCACACCGCGCCTGTCCGGCACCAAGTACTACACCACCGGCAGTCTGTACGCCGAGTGGATCAATGTCCTCGTCCCTGTCGAGAACGGCTACGCCGAGGCCGTGGTTCGGCGTGACGATCCCGGTGTCACCGTCACCGACGACTGGAACGGTTTCGGACAGCGCCACACCGCCAGCGGCACTGCCGTTTTCGATGATGTTCCGGTCCGCCCGGAACATATCTTCCCCCGCGCGGACCCGGACCTGGACGCCTACCTCAACGCCTTCTACCAGTTCGTGCATTCGGCCACCCAGGCCGGAATCACCCGCCGCGCAGGCGAAGACCTCGCCGGTATCGTGCGCGGCCGCACCAGAAGCTACCCGCTGGCCGCCGCCCCGGAACCCCGCAGTGACCCGCAGGTCCTCGGTGTGGTCGGTGAGGTCGTCACCCGTGGCTATGCCGCCCGCGCCGGCGTCTCCGCCCTGGCAGCAACGTTCGACCGCTTCCACGCCGCCCCGCTCGTACAGCGGCCCGCGCTGCTGGCCGAGGTTGTCGTCGAATCCGCGGCAGTGCAGGTCCTCAACTCCAGGATGGTGAGCGAGGCCACCTGGCTGCTCTTCGACGCCGCGAGCGCTTCCGCGGTGGATGCGGATCTGGCCCTGGACCGGCATTGGCGCAACGCCCGGACCATCTCCTCGCACAACCCGTCGATCTACAAGGCCCGGATCGTCGGCGATCATGCGGTCAACAACCGGCTGCCGGGCTCCCCGTTCGCGCCGGCGGAGACGTCCGCGCGATAGCAGCTGCGCCGCCTGCCACGCAGCCCTTCCTTCCGGCGCATTTGCGTTCAGGACCGGCAGTGTCCGGGCGGCAGAGGCGTCGGCGTGGTCGAGCGGGTGCGCGCGCTGCGGGATCGTCCGGCCGGCGGGTCAGTGTGTGAGTGCGATCTTGATGATCACCACGAGGGTGGCGGCCAGGGTGAGCAGGACCGCAGCGACGGCGGTGGCGCGGGTCGGGCGCTGCCCGCGCAACCTGCCGATGACGAAGACGATGCCGCCGATGCGGATCAGGATGATCAGTTCGGCAATGATCTGTGCGGTCCGGGGTTGGAGCCAGTCCAGCCACCCGGCGGCCAGCACGACACAGGGCAGCACCGCGGAAGTGAGGATCGGTACGGAGTTGCGCAGTTCGCGGAGCCGGTCGGCGAGGGTGGGGGTGCGGTGTTCGCGGACGGTGCGGGCGACGGTTTCGGCGAAGCTGTGGGCGATGAAGGTGGACAGGGCTGTGCCGAGGACTACGAGGATTCCGAGGTGTTTCTCCGCGGTGACGATGGGCACGAGGGCGGCCAGGACGAGGATGTTGCCGTAGATGTAGGCGCTGATACGGCTGGCCGCCTTGCCGCGGTCCAGCGGGATACGCCGGGAGAACAGCGGTCCGTGGAGCAGGGCGGTCGGATCGGGGGTCGCAGCCATCCCATCTCCCTGGTGAAGTGGACACTGTCTCCCGATGGCGAGCTTTGGGCACTACGACGCGCCGGGTGATCGCCACCGGATCCGCTCCTCAGCGCCGAGCTCTCATCTGTGTTCGGCATCTCGGCTCTGCCCAGCGACAAGGCCGAATTCTTCGAGTAGTTCGCCGATTTCGGTCGATTCCAGCCGGCGCACGAAATAATCGCGCAGGAAGGCGGGGCCCGGAATATCCACCGCTTCGCCGTCACGTAACCGGGTGGTCGCCGCCAGCAGCGCGCGAACGTCGTAGGTGGAACCGAATACCTCGGGTACTCCACGTTCGATATCGAGCAGCTGGTAGACGGCCTCCATGGCACTGCGCACCGAGTATTCCGTGGTGAAGATGCAGTCGCGCGAGGATGTTTCGGCGAACTGGCCGATGAAGGCGAAGTTCGTGGCCTTGTCCGGGACCACGTCCGGCCGGTCGCCCGCATGCCGGGGCATGAAGAACGAGGTGACGTACGGCATCATCACCGGAACGCATTTCGCTGCGCGCGCGGCCAGTTCGGATATCTCGCCCTCGGGCACACCGAGGTGATACAACCATTCTTGCGTGATCTCCTCGCCCGTGCAGTCCTGCATGGGCTTGCGGATGTAATCACCCGGAGTGTCCACGAACAGCGAATACAACCAGACGACGATCTGGTCGGGCGGTTGCTGCTTGAAATGCGGCTGCCGGTTGACTGTCCAGCTCAGTAGCCAGCTCGAATCACGGACCGTGACGATTCCACCGGTGACTACTTTGCCGCTGAACGGATCTCGCTTACATATTCGCCGGATATGCTCGGGGATCCGCGAATCCAATGTGGTGACAGTCGCCGATTCCCATTTCGTCTCCGGTATATGACCGCCGAATACGTCGGGACGGCCGAAGGACGGGTCCTTTGCCGCGATCCGCCGCCATAGATCCCACGCCGGGGCCGGGCCTTCGTCGAGTTGGGCCGGAGTGTGCTGGTCCCCGTTGTTCGAGTTCTCGGTCAGCGAGCCGATGGTCATCAGCAGCAGATCGTTCTCGTCCAGGTCGACGCCACCGGGTACGCCCTCGGACACCCAGTGGATATGTGATGCCTGTTTGTGCTGGGCGCCGAGATCGAAATCGATATCGGTCACCTCCGTATCGAAGCGGAAGGTTACACCCTGGTCGAGCAGCCATCGGTACAGCGGAAGTACCAGCGATTCGTACTGGTTGTATTTGGTGAACTTCAATGCCGAGAAATCCGGCAGACCACCGATATGGTGGATGAACCGGTGCAGATACAGCTTCATTTCCAGTGCGCTGTGCCATTCCTCGAAAGCGAACATCGTGCGCCAGTAAAGCCAGAAATTACTCTTCAGGAAGTCCGCCCCGAACACCTCGTCGATTCTCCTCCCCTCCATTTCCTCGCGGGTGGCGAGGAATATTCGAACGATATCCTTCTGTGCCTTCTCGTTCAGCGCGAAAAGCCCATCGGTATGTGCGTCCTCACCTCGGTGGTGAGTGGCGCGCTGGAGCGAATAATTGGGGTCGTCCTTGTTCAGCCAGTAGAATTCGTCGAGGACACTGGCATCGTCGATCTCGAGCGAGGGAATCGACCGGAAGAGGTCCCAGAGGCATTCGAAATGGTTCTCCATCTCGCGTCCGCCCCGGATCACGAATCCGCGCTCCGGCTCCTTGATGCCGTCGAGTGCGCCACCGGGGAGCTTCAGTCGCTCCAGAATCGTGATCCGGTTGCCCGGCATCCGGCCGTCCCGGATCAGGAATGCGGCCGCCGACATAGCGGCGAGACCGGCCCCTACCAGCCATGCCTTCATGTTCTCGACGCCTGCCGGTGTGCGAGGGCGGGCGAATGCCTCATAGTTCCCACTGCTGTAAAACACGATCGCGCTCCCTCGGGTCCGTTCGTGCTCGCGGCTGGCGGTGGTACGCAGCACACGCTACGCATGCCGATCCGCCGGTACGTCCATGGTGATTCGATCGGTACGCTCGTGAGACCGATCCGTCTTCCCGTTGAGCTCGTTGCCGGACGACGAGCCGGACCGCCGACGGTTGGCGGGTCACCGGCGGTCGAGAACCATCCGGGACAGCGAATCCAGCACGTAGCCGATGATGCCGATCACCACGATCACGGCCATCACCTGGTCGTAGGCCAACTGATCGCGGGCATTGAGGATCTGGTAGCCCAGCCCCGAGCGGACGCCGAGCATCTCCGCCGGCACCAGCACCACCCACGCGATCCCCAGGGCGACCCGGAAACCGGTCTGCACCTGGCCCCGGATCGCGGGCAGAACCACCGCCGACAGCTGTTCGCGCCGGGACGCACCGAACGAACGGGCCACCAGGAGCAACCCGGGATCGATCGCCCGCACCCCCGCCGTGGTATTGAGCACGATCGGCCAGACCGAGGCAGCCGCGACGAGGAAGATCACCGGCTGATTCCCGATACCGAACAGTGCGACCGCGATCGGTGCCCAGGACAGCGGCGAGATCATCCGCAGGAACTGCACGACCGGCGCCACCGCGTGCTCGGTGGCGGCGTGCAGGCCGAGCAGCAGCCCGAGCGGAACACCGACGGTGACCGCGATCAGCAGCCCCACCAGTAGCCGCCACATACTGACCGCGATATCGGGAAGCAGAACGCCGCGGTCGAAGAGTTGCGCGGCCGCGCCGGGCACATGCTGCGGCCCGAATTCGCGCAGCAGCGAACCGGGCCCGGCCACCAGGTCGGTGAGTACCCACCACAGCAGGATCGCGGCTGCCACGGCGGCGAGCCGCGGCAGCCACGGGGGAGTCCGGAGCGGCCGGTTGACGACGGTGTTCACGTTGGGTCGATCTCCTCGGTGCGGGTGAGCCGGTCCGGTAACCCGAACGCGGCCGGGCCGCCCGCGTGGTCGAGCGCGGCGCGGACGAATCGGTCGTCGACGAGCTGTTCGTGCACCCGGTCGGGGTCGAGGGCGGATAGGAAGCGGGTGTCGCCGTCGACCACGGTGTCGTGCATGGCGGTTACCAGTGCGGTGGTGAAACTGGGAAAAGGGAAGGGCTGGAATCCGATTCGCTGAGGCTGCCACTCGGGGTGGCGGACCGGGAGTTCGCCGGAATAGGTGAGGGCTTTGGTGATCGCGGGCAGCGGCTGGGGCAGGTACCTGTCCGCCAGTTGTTTCGCGGCCGTGGGCCGGTCGGTGGCGATCCGCCCCTGGGCCGCGACCACCACATCCGCGACCGCCTGTGCAGCCGCGGGACGCCGGTCCACCAGATCCTGATGGACCACCAGCGCGCAACACGCGTGGTCCCGCCACAGATCTCCGAGGAACCGGTGGATACGGCCGACCCCACGTAGTTCGGCGGCGGCATTGAACGGGTCGGCCACGGTGAACGCGCTGATCGAACCGTTCGCCAGCGCAGGAACCATATCCGACGGGCTCATCACCACCAGTTCCACTGTGCCCGCCGACCGCGACGCCGAACCACGGATCACCGGCCGCAATCCGTGCGCGCGCAGGTGCTGCTGGACGACGATGTTGTGGATCGACCACCAGAACGGGATCGCGACCTGTGTTCCGGCCAGCTGCCCGAGTTCGGTGATCCCGGGCGCGACCGTGAGAGCCGATCCGTTGGTGTGGTTCCACCCGAGGATCCGCGCCGGTGCGCCGAGTCCGAACTTCAGCTGCACCGCCATCGGCATCAGCAGATGTGCGATATCGACCTGCCGGGTGAGGAACGCTTCGGCCAGTGCCGCCCAGCTGCGGAACAGTACCGGTTCAGCGAAATCTACTGCCCTGCTGGTGCGTTCGGCGACGAGGAGCGGCGCGGCATCGGTGATCGGCAGATAGCCGATACGGAGGTGTTCCCCGCCGCCGCCGCGCCGTCGTGCCGCGGCCCGGCCGAGATCGGCCATTCCGGCGATACCACCCGCCGCCACCAGTCCGGCGCACCCGCAGAGCAGGCCACGCCGCGATATCGAGGGCACACTCATACTGTCACCGACGAATCCCGGTAGCGGTCGATGATGCGCTGCCGCAGCTGATCGGGCTGCGAGGATCCGCCGGGATCGGTGAATTCCTCGCGGACGGTGCCGCCCGCGCCGATGAGCACGATCCGGTCGCCGAGCCGCAGCGCCTCGTCGATATCGTGGGTGACCAGCACCGTGGTGCAGCCGATCTCCCGCACCAGGCCGGCCAGCCAGCTCTGCAGATCCGCGCGGACGGCGGGGTCGAGCGCGCTGAACGGTTCATCCAGCAACAGCAGTCGCGGTCGCACGGCCACCGCTCGGATCACCGCGACCCGCTGCGCCTGCCCGCCGGAGAGCTCGCCGACACGATGTCCGGCGAGACCACCGAGCCCGAATCGGCCGAGCAGGTCGTCGGCGTAGTCCGGGTCGAAACTCGCACGGTGCCGGGCGAAGCGCGCACCGAACCGGACGTTGTCGCGCACCGTCAGCCACGGCATCAGCAAGGGCTGCTGGAACACCATGCCCGTCGCCGGGTTCTCGGAAGCCTCGGTATCCCAGACGATTTCGCCGCGGTCGAGCCGCTCCAGTCCCGCGATCACCCGCAGCAGTGTCGATTTACCACTGCCGCTGGCGCCGAGTATCACCAGCAGTTCGCCGGTGCCGATCTGCATATCCACACCGTCGAGTACGGGGTCGGCGCGGCCTGGAAAGGTTTTGCGGGCATCCGCTAGTCGTACTGCGACAGTTCCCACCGCAACTGGCCTTCCGAAGGGGATTGAACAGGGAGGAAGGCGGCTTCGCGGAACCGCCGGTTGGTACCACAGCGCAGGGCGTAGCCCGCGCCACCACACAGGGTGGATTCCAGGCGGGTCGCGTCCACTGCCAGCCGCGCGGCCTCGAGCCGCAACCGCAGCAGTTCGGCCGGTGGTGTCGCGTGGGCGTCGGCGGCGTGGTCGTATAGTGCCTGCCGGGCGGTGGTGTACCGGCCGGCGAGTTGGCGGTATTCGTCGCGGAATTGGGCGCCGAGGCCGTCGAGGCGGTGACCGGACTCCCGGACCGCGGTGCCGGCGATACCGGTGCAGAACGCTGACTGCAACAGCAGGAACACCGGCCGGATGGCGCCGCAGAAACCGGGAAGGTCCGCGGTGACCAGCTGATCCGCCCGAACCTCGACCTGTTCGAAGGTCAAACCGGTAGAGGCGGTGGCGCCCAGGGCGAGCAATTCCGGTGCCGGGCGGATGCGGACTCCCGCGGCATCGGCGGCCACCACCCCGACCCGGCCGCGACCGTCGCCGTCGCGGAATGGGAAGACGATCACCGAGTCGTCGAAAACATTCGAGGCCCACGCGATCGGACCGGAGATCCGGCCGCCGTCGGTTTCGTCTGCCTGTAACGGCAGTTCGCCCAGTCCTGCGAGGTGTTTGAGCGCGGCCGCCATGGCGGTCACCCCGATACGCCGCCCCGAGGCCAGGTCGTCGAGGTGCTGCTCGCGCACCGGCCCCGGTGCGCGCCAGAGGTATTCGAGCGACATCCGCTGCGCCCAGAGCGAGAAGCCCGCGGCCAGGCTTTCGCCCGCGACCTGCTCCACCAGCTCGGTGATCTCGCGGATATCCGAACCGCCCAGCCCGGCCGACAACAAGCCGTGTCCGCCGATTTCGCGGATATCGGGGCGGATATCGGTACGGCCGAGATCGAGGTCGGCGGCGCGGTCGCGGACGAAGCCGGTGACGGCGGACAGGGCGATGACAGTGGCGGTCATATCTTCGGGTCCGCCAATTCGTGCAACCGGTCCACCGGCGTGCTCACCGCGTCCCGGGCCCGGCGCACCGCGGCCTCGTCGGGTGCGTCGTAGAAGCACAGGCATTTGTCCATATCCTCGCGGACGTAGGTGCGCAGGAAACTCACCTCGGGCACATCGGCGTATTTCGGTGCGTTCGCCTTCTTCCGTGCGAGGTAGGTGTCCATGTCGATCTCGGCGGGGATATCCCATTCGACCAGGTACCCCGCGGTGGGGCGGGCGGCCTTGATCGCCGCCAGTTCGGCGCCGACCAGTCGGACCTGATGCGGGCCGTCGACGGCGGTCGCGAGTACATCGTCCGCGGGCAGTGCTGGGGCGCGGCAGTCGGCGAATTCGGTGATCGCGAAGATCCGTGACGCACCGGTGACCTGTGCCTCGATCAGGGCACCGCCTTCTTTCTCGGCCCGGGCGCCGAATTCTTCGATCGTCCGGTTTGCGGGGCCGGTGGGCACGAGTTCGTACAGGTACAAGGACATGGGCGGTCTGCCTTCCCACAGTGGAATCTACGAAGGGACGCGACCGCTGACGGCGGTCGACGCCGGGAATGCGCGTGAGGATTACTCGGCGACGCCGAGCGGGATCAGCGCTGGTGACGACAGGCAGCGGTGGCCACACGCACGAGGTCCACGTGCAGGCGGCGGGTGAGGTTGCTGCGGGTCACGAATCAAGACTAACCGTAGACAGAACGATCTGTCTATACGCTGGCATGGTTATGGTGGGAACGTGGCCACGACAACAGAGCCCGCGGTGT
This sequence comes from Nocardia speluncae NBRC 108251, assembly GCF_001613245.1. GTDB lineage: Bacteria > Actinomycetota > Actinomycetes > Mycobacteriales > Mycobacteriaceae > Nocardia > Nocardia speluncae. Next base: position 99,675 of record NZ_BDBZ01000007.1, read on the forward strand.
CCCCGGCAGACCGTCGCGGCAAACCCACGCCGGCACAACGACTGCTGGACACCGCGACCACCCTGTTCGCCCGGTACGGCATCCGCGCGGTCGGTATCGACCGGGTACTGGCCGAGGCCGGGGTGGCGCGGGCCAGTATGTACTCCGCCTACGGATCCAAGGACGCACTGGTCGTTGCCTATCTGGAGAACCTCGACCGGTGCGATCGCGCCCGCTGGCACGAGGCCATCGCCGAGGTCGTGGATCCGCAGGACCGGATCCTCGCCTTCTTCGACCTCGCCCTGGCTTCCGCCCCGGACCGCGGTTTCCGCGGCTGCCGATACGCCAACGCCGCAACGGAATTCCCGGACGAGCCGCTCGCTCCCGTCGTCGCGCACCGCCGCTGGATGTTCGATACCCTCACCGAACTGCTCCGGATCCGCGGCGCCGCCGATCCCCCCGGCCTCGCCCGCCGGATCCAGCTGATATACGACGGCGCCCTGGCCGGTTCCAAACTCGAGCATGCGATCGAGCCACTACAGATCGGCCGGGCGGTCGCCGTCGAACTTCTCCGCGGCGGCTGACGGGCGGCCGGGGGCCGGGCAGTGAGCCCGATACAGGTGGCGCCGACCAGGTCGTGCAGCCGGGCGGCGTTCGTCGGCCGCACCGTAGCGGCCGGTCACGGTGTCGCGTGGGCGGTATAGATGTGCTGGGCGACCTCGTCGCGCATGGCGGTGAACCCAGGGTCCGTGCGGAGTACCTGGAAAGGTGCGTCGCCGAGATCGGTCTTGAAATCTGTGGGGTGGTCGTAGATGATGCGACCCGGCCGGGTGCCCATGACCAGCACCCGGGTGCCCAGCAGTAGTGCCTCATCGATGCTGTGGGTAACGAACAGAACGGTTTTGCGGCGGTCCCGCCACAGCGCGAGGAGTTCGCCCTGGAGCTTCTCCCTGGTCAGTGCGTCGAGGGCGCCGAAGGGTTCGTCCATGAGGATGATCTGCGGGTCGTTGATCAATACGCGGGCGATCTGGGCGCGTTGCTGCTGCCCGCCGGAGAGCTCGTAGGGCCGGCGGCCGCCGAGCCCGTCGAGGCCGACCATGGCGAGCAGGCGTTCGGCCGCCGCCGTGCGTTCGGCACGGGCGATACCACGAACCTTCGGCCCGAATTCGATGTTCTGCCGGACCGACAGCCACGGATACAGCGCGGGTTGCTGGAACACCACGCCGCGATCCGGGTCGGGGCCGGTGACCCGCCGGTCACCGATACACACCGTGCCCTGTGTCGGCTCCAGGAAACCGGCCACAAGTTTCAGCAGGGTCGTCTTCCCGCAACCGGACGGGCCGACGACGCAGACGAATTCGCCGCTCTCGATGGTGAGATCCGTCGGTGCGAGCACCTGCGTGGGTTCGTCGCCGCCCGGATAGCTCTTGGCCACCGCCGTACAGGTGACCAGGTGCGCGGTCGCGCTCACTGCGCGGCCCGCGCCGCGTCCGGATAGATCGCGGCCAGGTAGTCCTGTTCGCTGCCGACCGCTGCAACATCGCCCTGGGCCAGCAGGAACTGCGCGGTACTGCGGAGGTTACCGGCGAAGTCACCACCCAGATACCGCGGCCCGGCCAGTTCGGCCGCAGTCGGATAGGTGTACCCGGCCAGCTGCGGTAGGGCCTGCTGTGGCTCGATACCCAACTGCGCGCCCACCGCGACAGCCGCGTCCTGCGGGTTGTCCCGCAACTGTCCGATCGCATAGTTCTGCACCTTCGCCCAGACAGCCGCGAAATCGCTGTGCCGGTCCAGGAATGCCGTCGTCGCGGCGGCGACATCGAAGGTCGCCGAGCCTGCGGCGGCGGTATCGGCGCTGGACGCGATGGCTGTGCCACCCGCCTCGAGGAGTTTCGGTAGCGTGGGTGCCCATACCCAGGCGGCGTCGATCTGGTTACCGGTCCAGGCGCCGGGGATGGCCTCGGGCTGTAGGTTGACCAGGTCGACCCGACCGGTGAGTCCGGCTGCGTCGAGTGCGGCCAGCAGGCTGTAGTGCGCGGTACTGCCGAACGGGGTCGCGACCCGTTTCCCGCGCAGACCGGCGACATCGGTGATCGGGTCCTTGGCCACCAGCGATTCGGATTCGCCGATGACATCGTGAATCCACAGCACCCGCACCGGCAGGTTCAGCGGTGCCGAAACCGCCTTCGTGGCCGGGCTGGACCCGAGCGTGGCGATATCGACACTGTCCGCGCCGAAGGCCTGCACCACGTCGGCGCCGGAGGCGAACCGGCTCCAGGTGATGGTCGCATTCGGCAGGCACGCCTCGAGCAGGCCCCGGTCCTTGACGTACAGGTCGGCGTTGGGGATCGCCTGGTAGCCGAGACGTGCGGTCGCGGTGATCCCGGTATCCGGTTCGAACGGGCAGTTCGCGCCGCTCTGCGCGCCGGTATCGCCGCGACCGGATTCCACGCATCCGGCGGCGGCGAAAGCCAGAACCAGCGCCAGAACCGTACGCAGTGTGCGTGTCATACCTTGCCCTTCCAGGGAACTGCCGCGTCACCGGCGAATTTGATAACCGAATCGAGAATCAGTGCCGCGCAGCCGATCACGATGATGCAGGCAATGGTCAGCGGAGTGTCCAGCTGGGTTCCGGAGATATAGGCGAGCCCACCGATCCCGGGTATACCGTTGTTGAGCTCGGCGGCGACGACGGTGGTCCAGGCGAACGCGGTGGCGATTCGGATACCGCTGATCACTTCGGGGAGGGTCGCGGGGAGAACGACCCGGATGATCACCTGTTCGCGACCGGCGCCCAGTGAACGGGCGGCGTCGAGATAATCCTGCCGCACCCCCGAAACACCGTTGAGTGTGGCGATCGCAATGGGCGGGAATGCGGCCAGGAACAGCAGCCAGATCTTCGATACATCACCGATACCGAACCAGACGATCAGCAAACCGATATATCCCAAAGGGGGCAGGGCGCGCAGGAAGTTCAGGATCGGTTCGGTGATCAGCCGCACCGGCGCCAGCATGCCCATGACGAACCCGGCCAGCGGCCCGGCCAGCACGGCCGCCCCGACCCCGGCGCCGATCCGTTGCAGACTGGCGACCAGATGTTCCCAGAGGTAATAGTCCTGCGCACCGATCACCATTCGATCGACGCCCGGGGCGATCGAATGCCGGGTACTGGCCCGCACGAAAGCATCCCAGACGGCGCCGGGCGACGGTAGATACAGCGGATCCACCAGCCCGGTCGCCGTGACCAGTACCCACAGCCCGAAGACCAGCACAAGGGCGCCGAGCCGGGTCGACGCGGGACGCAGCAGTCTGCGGTAGCTGCGCCGCGCCGCCGGATCCTGTGCCTGCGCCGGGGTCTGCACCGGCTGTGCAGTGGCGGTCATCGTCCGCACCGCACAGTTCGCCCCGAGCCGGCCACACCGATCTCCCTACTTCTGCCCGACCAGGGCTGCCCGGCCGACCATCCGAAAACCGGCACGAGGGTCGACGCTATCGAGGTGGGCCGGAGCCGGGAAGAATTGGACGCGCAGTGAGCGAAATGCGGCGGCAGCCGGAATTCAGGAGCCGATGCCGCTGATCGAACCCAGGAATCGCCAGGTGGCGCGTTCGTCCTCGGCACCACCCAGATCCGTCTGCGTTACCAGCAGTTCGGTCGCTCCCGCGTCCACATAGCGGCGCAGCTGCGCCTCGACCTCCGTTTCGCTGCCGGTCACCAGAAGTTCGGCCGCGGTAGCGACACCTTCCCGGTCCAGCACCGAACGATAGGACGGGATCGCGTCGTAGAAGGCCATTTGTCCGGCGGCCTCGGCACGGACCCGGTCGGGGTCGGTGGTGACCACCACCGCGACTCCCGCGACCACCCGCGGCCGCGCACGCCCCGCGGCGTGGGCGGCCTTCTGGACCCGGGGCACGATATCGTCGCCGAGCGTGCGCGGGCCGGCCAGGAAAGGCACAATCCCGTCGGCGAGTTCCCCGGATGCGGCGACCGCCTGCGGGCCCATCGCGGCCACGACGATATCGGGTCCGTCGCCGCCCGGGACCGCCGCGGGCAGCGGTGGGGCGGCCGCGAGTGTTTCACCGGTGAAATCGGCGGTTCCCGTGGTGACCACCGAGCGCAGGACCGTCAGATACTCCCGCAACCGGAGGATCGGGCGGTCGGTACGCACCCCGAACGCGGGTTCCTCCAGCGCCCGCGCGCCGAGGCCGAGGCCGAGGGTGAAGCGGCGATGGCTCGCGGCATGGGCGGTCTGCGCCTGGCTCGCCACCACGAGCGGATGTCGCGGATTGATCGGCACCACCGAGGTCCCGGTCCGCAGTCCCGGAACCGTCGCGCCGACCACCGCGGCGACGGACAGCGAATCGAAGTCGAAACGCTGCGCGAACCAGACCCGGTCGATCCCCGCGCGCTGTACGGAACGTGCCCGTTCGATGAGATCGTCGACGGTATTCGCCGCGGCAGGGCCGGGATTGAGCGCGATTCCGATCGGTGTGGTGAGTGCCATATCCGCCGCAACCGCCCCGGCCGCGAGTCGTATTCCGGACGCGGGGATTGGATTCGCCCGGAATCTCAACGGTGACAGCAACGACATCATCTGCTACAGGTGCGGGGACTCTTCGGAAAATCCACCACCGGGATCGCCGCCGTCCAGATCTCCGGGTGGCGGCGCAGAAATCACGCTGAGCGCAAGCGTTTCCGCACCGCAACAGCCGTCGTACCGTCGGCCGGTGGCATCTGGCAGTAGTACCCGGCGATATCTGAAAACGGTGACCGGGGTCAGTGGAGGAACCGATATCTACGGCGCCGCTGTGGACCCGGGCCGGTCGACGCTCGATACCGCGCTCACCGTCGCGAAGATCGCCGAGGAGCACAGATTCGATGCGCTGTTCGCCGCTGATCTGCTCAGCTTCGGTGCGCAGGGCGCGATCGGCGCGCAGGAACCGCTGATCTACCTCTCCGCGCTCAGCGCGGTCACCTCGCGTATCGGCCTGATCGGCACCGTGACGACCACATTCCATCATCCGTACAATCTGGCTCGGCTGTTCGGCACCCTCGACCACGTGAGCAACGGGCGCGCCGCCTGGAACGCGGTGACCTCGTCGCTGGGGGAGGAGAACTACAGCGATCTGGAGCTGCCGGGCCCGGAGGAACGCTACGCGCGGGCCACGGAATCCCTGGAGGTGGTACATGCCCTCTTCGACTCCTGGCAGGACGGCGCGCTGACTTCCGACGGCCACGGCGGGGCCGTTCTCGACCCGAGTAGGGTCCGGCCCATCGAGTACCGCGGCCGCTATTTCACGGTGCGCGGACCGCTGAACATCCCGCCGCTGCCGCAGCGCCGGCCGGTGCAGTTCCAGGCCGGTCAGTCGGCGGGCGGAGTGGAACTGGGGGCCCGTTTCGCCGAGGTCGTCTTCACCTCGCTCACCACCCTCGACGATGCGCTCACCTACACCGGTGGGATCCGGGCCCGCGCGCGAGAACTGGGCCGGGCGCCGGGACTGCCCTATATCTTCAGTTCACTGCACGCCACCTACGGAGCAACGGAGGCCGAGGCCGCCCGGCTGGTGCGGGAGCAGGAGGAATCCTTCGACCTCGAGGCAGGGCGGCGGCTACTCGCAGATATGCTCGGCGGCGGTATCGACCTGTCCGGGCTCCCGCTGGACCGGCCGCTGCCGGAATCGCTGCTACCCGACCCCGGATCGGTACACCGCCGGCGGGGCAGGGTCGAGATCTTCGCCCGCCTTGCCGCCTCGGGGCGCACCCTGCGCGAACTCATCCTGGAGTCTCGCCACACCGGACACTGGTCGGCGGCGGGCACGCCGGAACAATTGGCCGACGCCATCGAGGAGCGGTATCGCGCGGGAGTTCTCGATGTCGTATCCCTCGGCGGTCTCGACGATCCACGCACGCGGGATTTCGTCACCGATGGACTACTCCCGGAATTGCGGCGCCGGAATATCGTCGGCACCGATTATCTCGGCGCGACCCTTCGCGACAATCTCGAACTACCACCGCTGCCCGCATCCGCGGACGAGCGGGTCGCGGTGTCGTAGGCATCGAATCGGTCCTGCTCTAGCTGCTTTCGGGCACGGCGACTGCCCTCGGGTGGCAACCGCGATCGTCCGGGTGAATGCTGCGACTTCTGATCAGTGGGTTGCAGGGGGTGAGTTGGTGCAGGGCCGACATGGCACCGTAGTGGGCGGAGAACCCCATGGCCTGCACCACCGGTTCGCGCGGTGAGCAGTACCGATCCCAGCAGAAACGGAGCCTCGGCTATGTCCGTCGATATCGGAGCACTGACCGACCGGGCGGACCTGTGGGCCGCCCAGCAGGTCTTCCGGACCGCCATGGTCGGAGTACCGCTGCTGGACCCTGCCGCCGCGGATGGGCTCAACGAACCCGGCCGGACTTTTGGTGCCCGAGTGGGCGGCGAACTCGTCGGCACCGCCAACTCGTACACGAGCTGGCTGGTCGTGCCGGGCGGGGAGCGGTTGCCGCATGCCGCCGTTACCCATGTCGGTGTCCTGCCGACGCATGCCCGGCAGGGGATCGCGTCGGCATTGCTTCGCCACCAGCTCACCGATATCGCGGAGCGCGGCGAGATCGTCGCCACGCTGCGGGCCACTCAAGGCGGGATCTACGAGCGGTTCGGATACGGGATTGCGGGGTCGGCCGCGCGCCTGGAGATCGACCGGCGGCGGGTGCGGTTCCGCGATACCGTCCCGGAGTCGGGGCCGGTTCGGCTGCTTGCGCCCGCCGACATATGGGAGGTGCCGGCCAAGATCTACGCCACCGCAGGGGTGTCGTGGGTCGGCGCCATCGACCGGCCGCCGCAATGGTGGCGATTGCTGCAGGTGAAGGGTGATCGCGGGCATGTGGCCGTGCACGGGGACCCCGGCGCAGAGGACGGGTTCGTGCGCTACCACGGCGCCGAATCCGCCGCCTGGGCACGAGACCCGAAACGCACGGTGGTGGTCGACGATCTGGTCGCCACCACCCCCACGGCCTACCTCGGGCTCATCCGGCACCTGCTCGCCGCGGATATCGTCGATTCCGTGGTGATCCCGATGGCGGCGCCCGATGCGCCGCTGCGGCACCTGCTGACCGACGAGCGGGCGGTCACCGTCACCGATATCCGCGACGAGACCTGGTTACGGTTGGTCGACGTGGCCGCCGCATTGCGTCGCCGCGCCTACAAACCCGGTGCGCCGGTAGTTCTCGCGGTGACGGACCCGATCCTGCCGGCCAACAACACGCGCCTTCGGGTCGCGGGGAGCGGCGTGGTCGCAACCGACGCTCCCGCCGACCTCAGCACCGATATCGCCACGCTCGGGGCCGCCTATCTCGGCGGGACGTCATGGCGTCATATGGCGCTTGCGGGCCGGGTAACGGAGCATCGGCCGGGGGCGGCTGCCGTCGCCGATGCGTTGTTCGCGGTGCAGGATCACCCGTTCAGTGGGACCTATTTCTGACACGGCGCGGTGGATGAACCGTCCGGCGCTGCCGGCCACCTCTTCTGCTCGGGTGTTGCCCCGATCGGGAGTAGGGGTCTGTTCCCGCATCCTCCGGACCGGTTGAACCGGCGTTCGTAGCGGGCCGGCTCAGCGCTTTTCCCTCGGCGGTGATCGGTGGCCGGCTCCTCTTTCCCGGGGGCGGTGTGCGTCCGGCCCGACCTGCGCGGAGTGCCCCCGCCGATCTGGGCAGAGTTATCCATCTCCTAATTGGAGAATGGTATTCTCCAATTAGTGGGCGAGGTGCCCCGGGGGGCGCTCGGGTGGCATTGAAAGCTCTGGTGGATGCGCGGATACCTCATGCTCCCTTCTATCCTTACAAAGATTGCAATACTTATTGCGCTTGCGTGGATGGAGCGTTAGATTCCTTACAAAGTCCTCGACATCGAGGCGGATCAGCGCTAGCGGCCGGGTCGGTTGGGAGTCAGTCGGAATGTTGCAGCAAGAGGCTCGCTATCAGGGCGGCCAGTCGATCGGACTCGCGGCGGGCTGGAGTCAGCGGCGGATCACCCCGCCGAGCCGCTTGTTCGGGGCCAACGGATTGCGGACCGGGCCGGACGGGCGGATCTTTATCGCCCAGGTGACCGGAAGTCAGATCAGTGCCCTCGATATCGATACCGGTGCGATCGAAACCATCAGCGCGAAGGGCGGCGATATCGTCGCGCCCGACGATTGCGCGTTCGACCCGGACGGCAACCTGTATGCCACCGAGGTGATGGACGGCCGCGTGAGCGCCCGAAACGCCGACGGCACCACTCGCTTGCTGCGCGCGGATCTGCCCAGCGCCAACGGCATCACGGTGTATCAGGGCCGGTTGTTCGTCAACGAATGCCGGCCCGGCGGCCGGCTCATGGAACTGCCGCTCGACGGTGGCGCACCTCGGGTCCTGCTGGAAAATCTGGAACAGCCGAACGCCATGGAAGTGGGTCCCGACGGGCTGCTCTACTACCCGGTGATGGGGCTCAACGAGATCTGGCGGATCCATCCCGACGGCGGTGAACCCGAACGGGTCGCCGGGGACCTCGGCGTACCCGATTCGGTGAAATTCGATGCGGACGGATGCATCGTCTCCACCCAGGTCGCCTCGGGACAGGTGCTGCGGATCGACCCCCGCAACGGCGAGAAAACCGTCCTCGCCCAGCTCGACCCGGGCCTGGACAACTGCACCTTGGTGAACGGTCGGCTGTTCGTCTCCAACTTCACCGGTGAGATCACCGAGATCCGCGCCGACGGCACCACCCGCACCACGCTGCCGGGCGGACTGAACTGGCCGCTGGATCTGACTGTCGGTCCGGACGGCACGTTGTTCGTTGCCGACGGTACCTACTTCTATGCGGTCGGTCCCGACGGGCTCGAAACCCTGGGGATGCTGTTCAGCCCGGGGTATCCGGGCTTCGTGCGGGGTGTGACGGCCGCCGGCCCGGGGGAGTTCCTCGTCGCGACTGCGGGCGGTCAGGTCGCCCGGTGGCGGCCCGCAAGCGGGGAGAGTGAATTCCTGGCGGGCGCCGACGCGCCGCTCGATCAGTTGTACGGGATCGAAGCCGGGCCCGGCGGAATTATCGTGACCACCGAGTTCGGCACCGGCCGGGTGCTCGGGCTGCGCGGCGACGGCGGAGCCGAGGTGCTGGCCGCCGGGCTGGACAAGCCGATCGGCATTGCGTTCACCGTGGACGGCACCTGCCTGGTCGCGGAATCCGGGGCGGGCCGGGTTGTCTCGGTGACCGCCGGGGGAGTGGACACCGTGGTGGACGGTCTCGACACCCCGCAGGGCCTGCTGATCCGCGGATCGCAGCTGCTGATCGTCGATTCCGGTGCCAAGAACCTGGTCGCGGTCGATCTGGAGACCACAGCGCGCGAGGTGCTCGCGTGGAACCTCCCGGTGGGTGCGCCGCCAGGAGTGACGCCGAAACCGCTGCTGGGTATGCCGCCCTTCTCCGGGCCACAGGGGCCGTTCGCGGGTATCGCGGCCGGCCCCGACGGGACCCTGTATATCGCCGCCGATGCCGAGGGCAGTGTGCTCGCATTCCGGAAGGACAGGTGAAACAACCATGACCGGTGAATTCTTCGGACTCGACGGGCGCGTGGTGATCGTGTCCGGTGCGGGCGGCGGCGGGATCGGGACCGCCGTGACGAGACTGGTCGCGCAGGCCGGAGCCACTGTGCTCGGTGTCAGCCGGGGGGCGGAAAACTTGGCGAAACATGTGGAACCGCTTGCGGGCGGGGGATTGAAGGTCGTCCCCGTGCAGGCCGATGCCGCCACCGATGAAGGTGTCGCCACCGTACTCGAGGCCGCGCGGCAGGCCGACGGTGACCTCTACGGCCTGGTGAATATCGCCGGTGGTGCCGCGCCCGCCACCTGGATGCCCGCCACCCGGGTGACGCGTGACGACTGGCGGGCCCTGTTCGCGCAGAACCTCGAATCGATGTTCTTCATGAGTCAGGCGGTGGCCGCGGAGATAAAAGCGGCAGGCCGGCCGGGTGCGATCGTCTCGCTGTCGTCTATCAGCGGGATGAACACCGCGCCCTTCCATATCGCCTACGGCACCGCGAAAGCCGCGCTCGTCGCCGCGACCCGAACGATGGCGGTCGAACTGGCCCTCAGCGATATCCGGGTGAACGCGATCGCGCCCGGTGTCACCGAAACTCCGGCTTCGGGAACCTATGTGGACGAGGACGTCGAGCGCGATCGCACCGCAATCGCCATGGGGCGCCGCGGCCGGCCCGAAGAGCAGGCGGGCGCCGTGCTGTTCCTGCTCTCCCAGCTGTCGTCCTATATCACCGGGCAGACGATCCTGGTCGACGGCGGGCTCAACTTGAAATGGACCCATCTGGGCGCCGACAACACCTCGCTGTTCCTGAAGGACGAGGGCTTCCGCGCCGCCATCACCAGCTGACCACCGAAATGTATTGCACCGACACCGATTGTCCCCGGACCCGGGGTGGGAGAACGCCATGAGCGAGCGCAGCGAGCGATCAATAAATACAGCCGAGCCCTCGCTCGTGCCGGAGCGAAGCGGAGGCATGAGCGAGCGCAGCGAGCGATCAATCAATACAGCCGAGCCCGTCGACGATATCGCCACGAACACCGACCCCTTGTCCGCGCCGATGACGATCGGGGTGCAGGCCTACCTCAGTCCCGAATACGTGAAAGACGAACGCGACAAGTTGTGGCGCAAGGTCTGGCAGCAGGTGGGCCGGGTCGAGGAGATCCCGCGGGTGGGCGATTACCTCACCTACGAAATCCTCGACGATTCGATCATCATCGTGCGTACCGCCGCGGACACGATCCGCGCCTATCACAATGTGTGTGCGCATCGCGGTCGCAAACTGGTCGACACCCCGCCGGGCCAGCGCAATGCCAAGGGGCAGAAGAAGCAGTTCGTCTGCGGGTTCCACGGCTGGCGATACGACCTCGAGGGCCGCAACACCTTCGTTCCCGAACGCGAAGATTGGCCGTGCGGACTCACCGAACGCAACGACGGACTGGTCGACGTACATGTCGACACCTGGGGCGGCTGGATCTTCGTCAACCTGGATCCGAATCCCCCGGAAACCCTGCTGGAATACCTGGAGCCGGCCGCGACTCTGCTCGATCCGTTCCAGTTGCAGAACATGCGCTACCGGTGGCGGCGGTGGCTGGTGTTCGACTGCAACTGGAAGGTCGCCCTGGAGGCCTTCATGGAGACCTACCACGTGCCCTACACCCATCCGGAGTTCATGAACTTCGGCATGTTCCTGGGCTGGGCGCGGGCACAGGGCAAACACAGCAATATCGGCTACGACGCACCGAAGGGCCAAGAGGAGAGCCAGGGCAAGATCCGCCTCGGTCACGGCCCCGACGCCCGCATATCGACGATCGAACTGCAGAATTTCACGTGGGAGAACGCTAATACCAACACCACCTGGACCATGGTGGAGGCGGCGCGGCGGCTGACCGAAGAACTTCCCGAGGGCACACCGGCTCCGGAGGTCATGCAGCATTGGCTGGCCTCGGCACGCGCCACCGACGAGGCGCGCGGAGTCATCTGGCCGACTGTCACGCCGGCCGATGTCGCGGCCGCCGGTACCGCGTGGCAGATATTCCCGAACTTCCAGATCGGGCAGGCGGTCAACAATATGCTCTGCTACAGCGCGCGACCCTACGGCTACGACCCGGACAAATGCATTTTCGAGGCTGCGGTCTACGAACTGTTCCCGGAAGGCGAAGCGCCGGAGACGGAATGGATCCACACCCCGCAGGACGATCCGGGCTGGCGCACCGTGCTGCCGCAGGATTTCGACAATATGGCGGCCGTCCAGCAGGGAATGAAATCCGCCGGGTTCTCCGGCCCGAAACCGAATCCGTATCGCGAGCGCAGTGTCGTCAACCTGCATCACAACCTCGCGAAGTACATGGGCACCGGCGCACCGCGTGACCTCACCTGACCCGGCGCCGCCGGGCCGATCCACCACCGAGGATTCCGAATGAACAACTGCGCACCCACGCAGACCCCCGAGATCGACCAAGCCGCGTTACGGGCCAAGTATCTGGCCGAACGCGATAAGCGGCTGCGATCGGAAGGGCAACAGCAGTACGTCGCCAGCGAAGACGGGTTCGCCGAGGTCTTCGAAGGCGACCCGTACACTCCGGTGACACCGCGCGAACCCTGCACCGAGGAAGTTGATGTGGTGGTCCTCGGCGGGGGCTGGGCCGGTTTGACCGCGGGCGCTCGGCTCACCCAGGCCGGCGTCGAGGATTTCCGGATCATCGAACTGGCCGGCGATTTCGGCGGCGCCTGGTACTGGAACCGCTACCCCGGTATCCAATGCGATTCCGACGCCTACTGCTACCTGCCGCTGCTCGAGGAAACCGGGTACATCCCGACCCAGAAGTACGCCTTCGGCGACGAATGTTTCGAGCACGCCCAGCGTATCGGGAAACATTTCGGACTGTACGAGAAGGCGATCTTCTCGACGATGACGAAATCGCTGGAATGGGATGAGGCGCTGCGGCGCTGGCGGATCGGCACCAATCGCGACGACCGGATCCTGGCCCGGTTCGTCGTGATGGCGCAGGGCCCGTTCAACAAGCCGAAGCTGCCCGGAATCCCGGGGATCAACGATTTCACCGGGCACACCTTCCATTCCGCCCGCTGGGATTACGAATACACCGGTGGTGATATGCGTGGTGGCCTGACCGGTTTGGCGGACAAGAAGGTCGCGGTGATCGGAACCGGCGCCAGCGGGATCCAGATCATTCCGCATATCGCCCGGTCGGCCGAGCATCTGTATGTTTTCCAGCGCACCCCGTCCTATATCAACGAGCGCGGAAATGTCCCGACCGATCCGGAATGGGCGAAATCGCTGCAGCCCGGCTGGCAGCTGGAACGGCGCCGCAATTTCCACACCGCCGCGTTCGAGGCGTTCGCGCCCGGCCAGCCGGATCTGGTGTGCGACGGCTGGACCGAGGTCAGCCGGAATGTGCAGGCCTACCTGGACGAAACCGGCAGCTGGGCGGAGGTGACCCCGGAGAAATTCATGGAGATCCGGGAGAACCAGGACTACCGGGCGATGGAGCGGGTCCGGCAGCGGGTGGACGAGATCGTCGATGATCCGGCGACCGCGGCAGCGCTCAAACCGTATTACCGATTCCTGTGCAAGCGGCCTTGTTTCAACGACGAATACCTGCCGACCTATAACCGCCCGAATGTCACCCTGGTCGACGTATCTAAGACCAAGGGTGTCGAGCGGATCACCGCCACAGGCGTCGTGGCCGACGGTGTGGAACATGAAGTGGACTGTCTCATCTTCGCCAGCGGATTCGAGATCACCACCGATCTGGATCGCCGCTACGGTATCCACCCGTTCACCGGCCGCGACGGGTTGTCGCTCTATGAGCATTGGGCGGAAGGCTACCGGACCTTGCACGGCCTCACCAGTAACGGTTTCCCGAATATTTTCTTCACCGGGTTCGTGCAAGGCGGGGTGACCGCCAGCACCACCGATATGTTCGATCAGCAGGCCACCCATGCCGCCTACATCATCGGTGAAGCGCTGAACCGGGACGCGAATGTCGTGGAACCGACCCCGGACGCTGTCGAAGGGTGGTGCGCCACTATCAAGGACACCGCCGTCGACAACAGTAATTTCCAGCGTGAGTGCACGCCGGGTTACTACAACAACGAGGGCGAGCAGAACATCCGTTCCCATCTGGGCGAACCGTATTGGCCGGGCTTCTACGCCCTGGAGGAGCTGTTGCAGGAATGGCGCGGTACCGGCCGCCTCGAGGGTCTGGCTTTGGGCAAATGAGGGAGGCGGGCCCGGAGAAGAGGTTCGACGGCCGGGTGGCCGTCGTCACCGGAGCCGGTCGCGGGCTGGGGCGGGCCTACGCGCTGCTGCTCGGCGCGCGTGGCGCGAAAGTCGTGGTCAACGATATCGGCGGTGGTATCCCGGGCGGTGATGCCGATGCCGGGGTGGCCGGTGGTGTGGCCGCCGAGATCCGGGACGCCGGTGGGGAAGCGATCTCGAATACCGATTCGGTGGCGAGCCCCGAAGGCGGCCGCGCGATCATCGACACGGCGCTCGACACCTATGGCCGCATCGATATCCTCATCCACAATGCCGGCAACGTCCGCTATGCGCCGCTGACCGAAATGACCTACGAGGATTTCGATTCCGTCCTCGACGTGCATCTACGGGGTGCTTTCCATATGGTTCGCGCGGCATTCCCGGTGATGCGCGAAGCCGGCTACGGCCGGGTGGTTCTGACCTCCTCGATCGGCGGACTGTACGGCAACCGGAATGTTGCGAATTACGCTGTCGCCAAAGCCGGTGTGATCGGATTGTCGAATGTGGTCGCCCTCGAGGGGGCCGAACACGGAGTGAAATCCAATGTGATCGTGCCCGCGGCGGTGACCCGGCTGGCCGACGGGCTGGATACCTCGAAGTACCCGCCGATGGAACCCGAGCTGGTTGCCCCGGCCGTGGGCTGGCTGGCCCACGAATCCTGCACGATCAGCGGCGAGATGCTGGTCGCGCTGGCAGGCCGGATGGCACGGGCATATATCGCGGAAACCCCCGGCGTCTACCGGCCGCAATGGTCGATCGAGGACGTCGGCGAACAGATCGACGACATACGCGATACCGCCGATTCGTGGTTGCTACCGGTGGTGCCTTCCGCACACAGCGACCATATCGGCCGGAGTTTCGCAATGGCCATGGGAGGACAGTGAATTATGACGGTCAAGGTTTACGAACGGATACTGGATCTCTTCGAGGCCGAAGGTATCGACACGATTTTCGGCATCCCCGACCCGAACTTCGTGCACCTCTTCCATCTGGCCGACGAACGCGGCTGGAATGTGGTGTCCCCGCACCACGAGGAATCGGCGGGTTTCATGGCCGAGGCGGTATCCCGGATGACCGGTAAGGCCGCCGTCTGTATCGGCACCCTCGGTCCCGGTATGGCGAATATGGCGGGCGCGATGATGTGCGCCAAGGTGGAGAATTCGCCGGTGATCTTCCTGGGCGGGCAGCGCGCGCGGATCACCGAACAGCGAGTACGCCGCGGGCGGATCCAGTTCGTGAAACAGTCCGGGCTGCTGGAACCCTCGGTGAAGTACGCGGCGAGTATCGAATACGCCGACCAGACCGACGAGATCATCCGCGAAGGCCTGCGCAAGGCGCTGACCGGTGTACCCGGCCCGGTGTACATCGAATACCCGTCGCATGTCATCCAGGAGGAGCTCGACGTTGCGGCGCCGCTGCCGCCGCACCGCTACCGGCTGGTCGGGCAGACGGCCGGTCAGGACAAGATCGACGAGGCCGCCGAGCTCATCCGGCAGGCGAAACAGCCGGTTCTGCTGGTCGGGCACGGGGTGCACACCTCCCGCGCCGGTGCCTCGGTGAAGGAACTCGCCGATCTCATGGCCTGCCCGGTCGTACAGACCTCGGGCGGTACCTCCTTCATCGAAGGTCTGGAGGACCGCACATTCCCGTACGGTTTCTCGCCGTCCGCGGTGGAAGCCGTCGTGCAATCGGATCTGTGCCTGGCCATCGGCACCGAACTCGGCGAACCGGTGCACTACGGCCGGGGCCGGCACTGGCTGGCGAACGAAGCCGTCCGGAAATGGGTGCTGATCGAACAGGACCCCACCGCTATCGGGGTCAACCGTCCCATCGATGTACCGCTGGTCGGTGATCTGCGTGCCGTCGTGCCCCAGCTCTCCGCAGCCCTGAAGAACACTCCGCGCGCCGCCACCCCGGAACTGGCCCGCTGGATCGAACAGGACGCCACCCGGCTGGCCGAACTCGCCGAATCCGCGCCCTCCGGAATGTCGCCGGTGCATCCGGCCCGCCTGGTCGTGGAGGCCACCAAGGATTTCCCCGCCGACGGGATCCTGGTCCGCGACGGCGGGGCCACCACGATCTTCGGCTGGACCTACACACAGTGCAAACCACACGATGTGGTCTGGAACCAGAACTTCGGGCACCTCGGCACCGGTCTGCCTTACGCGGTCGGGGCCTCGGTGGCCGACGGCGGTGAACGGCCGGTCCTGCTGATCACCGGCGACTCCTCGTTCCAGTTCCAGATCGCCGAACTGGAAACAGCTGCCCGGCTGAAGCTTCCGCTCGTCACCGTAGTCGCGGTCGACTACGCGTGGGGTCTCGAAGTGGGCGTCTACAAGCGCACTTTCGGTCAGGGCTCCCGGGAAACCGCGGTGCACTGGAGTAAAGAGACCCGGCTCGACAAGGTCGCCGAGGGGTTCGGCTGCTACGGCGAATATGTCGACACCGACGCCGAGATCGCGCCCGCCATCAAACGTGCCTTCGCCAGTGGAAAACCCGGCGTCATCCACGTGGCGGTGGATCCGAAGGCCAATTCCGAAGAAATGCCGAGCTACGACGAGTTCCGCACCTGGTACGCGGAAGGAATGCAGTGATGCGCGAATACCTGAAGTTCTATATCGACGGGGAATGGGTCGAGCCGGCCGGAAACCAGACCTTCGACGTGGTCAATCCCGCCACCGAAGAAGTTGCCGGGAAGGTTGCGGCCGGATCGGCAGCCGATGTGGACGCAGCCGTAGCCGCGGCGCGCGTGGCCTTTCCGGTCTGGGCCGCGAGTACGGTCGCCGAACGGCTGGACCTGTTCCGGGCAATCGGCGCGGAATACCGGAAGCGCACCGCCGATCTGGCCGCGTCACTCACCGAGGAGATGGGCGCTCCTGCCGGACTGGCGAACGGATTCCAGGTGGACCTGGCGGCGGGCCATCTGCAGCAGGCGATCGAGATCCTGGAGAACTACCGGTTCGAAGAACAGCGCGGGGCCACGTTGATCGTGAAGGAACCGATCGGGGTCTGCGGGTTGATCACGCCGTGGAACTGGCCGATGAACCAGATCGCGGTGAAGGTTTTTCCGGCGCTGGGGACCGGCTGCACGATGGTGCTGAAGCCGTCCGAACGTGCACCGTTCACCGGGCAGATATTCACCGAGATCCTCGCTGCCGCCGGTGTACCGGCCGGTGTGTTCAACCTCGTACAGGGCGACGGCCCGGGGGTCGGCGTACCGCTGTCGTCGCATCCCGAGGTCGATATGATCTCGTTCACCGGATCCACCCGCGCCGGCGTCGAAATTTCTCGTAACGCGGCGCCGACCGTGAAACGAGTGACCCAGGAATTGGGCGGCAAAGGCCCGAATATCGTCCTCGACGACGCTGATTTTGCCACCAATGTCGGCGCGGGCGTCGCAAACATGATGGGCAATTCCGGGCAAACCTGCAGTTCCCCCGCGCGAATGCTGGTTCCCGGTGCTCGGATGGCGGAGGCGATCGAGGCCGCCCGCGCCGCCGCCGAAACGATCACCGTCGGTGATCCCACCGGCGACGTCGCTGTCGGTCCCGTGGTCGCCGCCGCGCAGTTCGAGAAGATCCAATCCCTGATCCAGAAGGGAATCGACGAGGGCGCCACTCTCGTAGCCGGTGGTATCGGGCGACCGGACGGCCTGGACAAGGGCTACTACGTCAAACCCACCGTCTTCGCCGATGTCACCAACGATATGACCATCGCGCGGGAGGAGATCTTCGGTCCGGTACTGGTGATCATCGGCTATGACGACATCGACGATGCCGTCACCATCGCCAACGACACCGAGTACGGTCTCGCCGGTTTCGTTGCGGGTCGCGACCTGGACCGAGCCCGCGCTGTCGCCCGGCGCCTGCGAGCCGGGTCGATCGCCATCAACGGCGGGTTCGATTTCGCGGCGCCGTTCGGTGGTTACAAGAAGAGCGGTAACGGTCGCGAATGGGGTGAATCCGGTTTCGAGGAATACCTCGAAGTCAAGGGCATTCTCGGCTATGCCCCCGAATCAGCCGAGGTGTAGCGGCGTGACCGTTGCGCACCACGCGGCGGCCGAATATTCCGAGATGATCGCGGAAGTGAGGAGCCCATCATGCCGGCAGTGGCCACCCGGGAACTGAGTGAAAAAGTGGGCGTCGAGGTCCTCGACGTCGACGCCGAACGGCTCACCGCGGACCCCGATCTCCCACATATCTGTCACGACCTGCTCGAACGGTACGGGGTGGTGCTGTTCCGCGAATTGCATGCGACCGAAGCGGCCCAGGTCGAATTCGGTGCGAAACTCGGTGAGCTGGCGGTATTCCCGCAGTTCCCTAACAAACACGTCATGGAGATCAGCTTCGATCCGGCGAACCCGCTGGCCCCGTATTTCCCGAGCAACGATTACTGGCATATCGACGGCTGCCTGGACCGGATGATCGCCAAAACCTCGGTCATGAGCGCCCGGGTGATCGCTGCCCGCGGTGGCGAAACAGCGTTCGCCAGTACCTATGTCGCCTACGACGAACTGAGCGAGCGAGAGAAGAAGGAACTCGCCGATATCCGGGTCGTCCATAAAATGGCGCGGGTGCAGCGATTGAGTCATCCCAACCCCACACCCGAGCAGATCGCGGAATGGGAGCGCCGGCCCGCCCGCGTGCATCCGCTGGTGTGGCAGCACGAATCCGGCCGCCGCTCCCTGGTTTTCGGTGCCACCGCCGCATATATCGACGGCAGTGACCCGGCGAACGGCCGGCAGCTGCTCGACGACCTCGAACACCGCGCGACCACGCCCGACCGCGTCTACACCCACACCTGGTCGGTGGGGGACATGGTGCTGTGGGACAACACCGGCCTGGTGCACCGGGCCTGCGAATTCGATCGGTCCGAACCCCGCCGCATGGCACGGTCGACGGTGCTCGGTTCGGAACCGATCGCGTAATGCCGATCGCCGCCACCCGCGCACCCGGCGCCGGTGGGCGCGCCGGGTGCAGCGCCGGGCAGGCTGTCGAGACCGACGCGGACCGGTGAACCCCTCGTGGACAAGGAGATGGAGATGGAGCGGATAGCCCCGCTGAAGCCCGCGCAATGGTCGGCGGAACTGCGCGCATTCTTCGCCGACTTCCGCACCCGGGTGCATCACGGCGGGCCCGCGCCGGCGAATACGCGCTCGGGCACGAACCTGCTCGGCACGCTGGCCCGGCATCCCGCGTTCACCATGGCCTTCCTGCCGTTCAACGGACATCTGCTGTACGGCACCGCACTGTCGGATCGGCAACGCGAGCTGCTGATCCTGCGGGTCGCCCACCTCTGGAACAGCGACTACGAATGGGCCCAGCACGCGGTGCTCGGCGGCAATGCGGGATTGACCGATGCGGAGATCGGCCGGATTGCCGAGGGGCCCGGCGCTGCGGGCTGGTCCCCGGTGGACGCGGCACTGCTGCGGGCGGCCGACGACCTACGCGAATCGGGTGCGGTCGGGGACAGCGCCTGGCAGGCACTCGCGGCAGAATTCGACGAACAGCAGCTGATGGATATCGTTTTCACGGTGGGTGCCTACGCGATGCTGGCCATGGCGATGCGGTCGTTCGGGGTCCGGCCCGAGCCTGATCTCGAACCTTACTTGCCTGTGCGACAGTGAAGCGAGAGTCGCAGGCCACCTGCCGAGTCGCCTCCGGTGGCCCGGCCGATCGAGATTCGGAGCAATGATGAGCGAACAAGCCCAGCCCAGCGGGTATCAGCACCGCCCCGATTACCGGGTCGACCTGCTGGCTCGAACCAATACGATGACCGCCACGCTCGACGGGCAGCAACTGGCCGTGAGCGACGAATGCCTGCTGGTGGACGAACAGGATCACGGCCTGGTGGTGTACTTCCCGCCGCAGGCGGTGAACTCGGGCCTGCTCGAAACAATCGAACTGCATACGGTGTGCCCGTTCAAAGGTGAGGCGTCGTACTGGACCCTGCCGGACAGCGGCCGTCCCTGGATCGCGTGGTGTTACCCGCACCCGCACCCGCAGGTGGCGCGACTGGCCGGCTACATCGCGTTCGACCAGTCCGTCGTCCAGCTGACGATCGGTCCTGGTCGGTATACAGGAGTGCGTTCGTGAATGCCGTGACACCGCCGGGTGGTACTCCCGAATCGTCGATGGTACGGATGCTGGAGATCTTCGACGTCCGCCCCGACCCTGTGGTTCCGGCCCGCTATCGCGGCGACAGCGATGGCGGATCCCGGCGGGTGGTCGACGGTAGTCAGATCCTCGGCCAGAGCATCGTCGCGGCTACCAAGGCGCTGCCGGGCCGCACCGTGCGTAACGCGCACGCGTTGTTCGTTTCCGCTGCCGACCCCGATGTTCCGCTGGACTTCACCGTCACACCGATCAAGGCCGGTCGTAGTTTCGCGAGTGCCACGGTGACTGTCCGGCAGGAATCGAAGGTCCGGACTAGTTGCACAGTGTTGCTGGATACGCCGCAACCGGACCTCGTGCGTCGCGACGAACCGGCCGGACCGCCGGCGCCCGGACCGGACGAGGCCCTACCGGCCGACAGTCTGCCGCTGCCCGGCCGCGAGGTCCGTATCGCCGGGTGCACCGATATCAACGACCCGGACGAAATCGGCCCGCCGATGGTGGACGCCTGGCTGCGCTATGACGAGGTGCCGGCACGCGACGATCTGCACCGTGCCGTACTCGCGCATTTCACCGGGCATCTGGGGATCTCCACGGCGCTGCGCCCGCATCCCGGCCTCGGTACCGCACAAGCCCACCACACCCTGTCGACAGCGCCGATGGGAATCGCGGTGACCTTCCACGACCCGGTGAAATGGGACGGCTGGTTGCGCTACCACCACGAGGCCACTTTCGTGGGAGCCGGTTCCGCGCATATCCGTGGCCAGATCAGTACCGGCAGCGGCCGGCTGATCGCCTCGTTCACCCAGGACGCGATGATCCGCGCGTTCGAATCCGGACCCGTCACCGATATCGCGAGCGCGGCGCGCCTGTAGTTCAGCGGCGGAGGCTCTGAGCGCCGCGGATCGCCTGCTGGGCCAGGGTAGAGGACGCGTTCACGATGCCGTCGTCGAACCGGTCCAGCAACAGCGACTGCGTCGCCGCGAGATGCGCGCACGCCATATGTTCGGCCGCCGAGGCCTGACCGGCGGCGATATCGTCGACGATCTTCTGATGGGTGCGCACCGCGGCCTGCGCCTGTTCCCGCGACGGATACTCGCCGCGGCCGGTGAGCGCCTCCGCCCACGCCTCCTCCTGCGCCGACCACAGTGCGACCAGGCTGCTCACCACATAGCGGACGGTCGCGTTCGGCGTGAACGAGACCACCAGGTCGTGGAATTCGCGCGCGGTCTGTGTGAACGCGACCCCGTCGTCCACCAGAGCTTTCGATTTCTCGATGTTCTCGGTGAGTGCCGGTACCACCACGTCGAGGCGGTCGTCGCGGCGAGCGCATTCGGCGGCGCACATCGGTTCCAGCATCTGCAGCCCGGACGCCAGATCACGCAAGGTCACCCGGCCGCCCTGCAAGGCGAGGCCGAGGTGATACGCCGCCGACGTTTCGTCGGGCCGGTGCACCTCGGCGCCGCCGACATTGCCGCGGCGCACGGTGACCAGGCCCTCGGTTTCGAGAATGCGGATCGCTTCGCGGATCGAGGGATAGGAGACACCGAATTCCTGTACCAGCTGATCCTGGGTGGGCAGGCGGTAATCGTCGGTGCCGTTGAGGATGCGCGTGCGCAATTCGTCCGCCACCGTCTGTGCCACCCGGTGCTGGGTGACCCGTCCACGCCGCGGGGTCGTCACGACAGCCGCCTACGGCCGGAAAAGTGCACCATGGCTGCGAGTTTATAGCGAAACGGTTAGTTCATCAATGATTGCAATATTTGCGAAGACAAGCGCGGGCATCACGGTTCGGACGGTAACCGGCGCAATGTCACGAGGTATGCCTCGGCGGCCAGGCGTTGCGCGGCCCGAGCCACCGGCCCGCCGAGGCGGGTGTACCAGGCCGCGGGCCGCGAGAATGCTGTGACCACCCCGTACACCGCCGCCGTCGCGGGGTCGTATTCGACCGCGAACAGCTCCTCACCCGACTCGGGATGGCCCGGCAGCGTGCCGTAGGCGAACCCGCGGCGATCCTCCTCGTCCAGGACGTAGACCACCCGGCACGGCGCGAGCACGCCGAACCGCCCGATCCCGAGCCGCACCGTGACGCGCGCCCCCGGTTCGGCTCGCAGCGTCTGCGCATCGGCCAGCAGGCCCAGACCGCGCTGCATCCGGTAGGCCAGGACAGCGTCTCCGAACCGCCGGAAATCGTCGCGTCCGCGGCCGAGCCGGCGGCGGACCTCCAGGTGGTGGTAGCCGGCGGGCATCGAGCCGCGGGTGGCGCCCACTTCGGAATAGGTGAAGGCCGGGCTTTCGGCGGAACTCGTCACGCCGACGATTGTCTCTCGCCGCCGCGGGACGGTCAGGTGCGGTCGGCCTTGAATTGGTTCACCGGCCCCTTGTCCATCCGCACCTCCACCCGCCCGTCGGGCTGCAATGTCACCGCGGGCCGATGTTCGGAGAAGCGGCGGCTGTAGCGTTCGAGGCGTTCGATGAGCACGCCTTCGGGGCGGTTGTAGACGATGCCCGGAACGCAGGTGAAAATCCAGCTGGACTTCTTCGCCTGGTCGGCCGGGATGCTCACGGAATCCGCGCCGCTCTCGATGGACAGCGTGACCCGGTATTTGTGGAATGAGCCGGTCCCGTTGTTGATCGCCGAATACGCCACCGGCACCACCGCGACGATCTCGGGTGCCAACCGCACCTCGATGATCTCCTCGGTCCGGCCGCCGCCCCGCTGGACATCTCCGCGGCCGCGGTCACCCAGATGGCGCACCAGATCGCTGTAGTGGGGGCTCGCCGGAATTCCCGCGGCCGGAAAAGTGGCGACATGCACTACTTTGCCGTCGGACAGCACGACCAGCGCGTAGGCCTCGTAGTCGGCACCGCTGGCCCATGCCACCCGCAACCGGACGAGCGGCGCCTTCTCCAGCAAGACCGGCCCCGCACCCTTGGTGAGTGTGACGGCACCTTTGCTGAAATTCACTCCGGGCGGCGGGGATGGCGAGTGCCCGTCTCCTGTGGGACCTACGGCGCCGGGCATAGTGGCGAAACCGGGCGGCGGGCCGGCCGGCGCTGCGGGATGGTCTGCGGGCGGTTGCGCCGGACAGCCCGCCGCCGGCGGCCGCGTCGATGTGCTCGGTGCCGGTGAGGTCTGTGGCGTTGGGGTGGGGTCGTCGTCGACGGTGATCCCGAAATCGGTGGCCAGACCGGCCAATCCGGTGGCGTACCCCTGGCCGATATTGCGGAGTTTCCAGCCGCCCGCCCGCCGGTACACCTCGGCGAGCAGTACCGTCGTCTCGGAGGTCAGGCCGGTGATAGGCAGTTCGTATTCACCGGCGCCGGCTTCGGTGATCCGCACGGTGAGCCCAATCGCGCCGAAGGTCCCGGTATCCGCCGACGCCGCGACCACCATCCGGTGGGTGTCGCCGGACACTGCCGCCAGGTCGATGGCGATCTCACCGGCTGCCAACCGCACCGCCGAATCGGGGGATACCGGCTGGTTGTAGAACACGAAATCGGCGTCGCGACCGACCTTCCCGTGCTCTCGCAGGCACAGCACGGTGAGGTCGGTTCCGGCCGGGGCCGCCGATATCCGCAACTGTCCACCTCGTAGCGCGGTATTCGCGCCCTTGCCGATCATCTCGGACATCCACACCCCTGTCGTTCATCGCGTCGTCTCTCAGCCTAGGGCCGGTGAGGGGCGCGTGGCGGTGTCGGCGGCCACCGCCACATGCCGGACAGCTCCGCACAAGACGCTGTGGGGGCGGCCGGGGTGAAGCCGCACCCGCCCCCGGCGCAGCTCACGGTGCCTGCGTGGCGCGCCCGGGACGGTGTTCTCGACGTTTGTGCGGATGGCCCTCGGCGAGGGCCCGTGCGCCCGGCGAGGGCGCGGTGCGGACCGGCGAGGGCGCGGTGCGGACCGGCGGGATCCGGGTCCGCACCGCGGGGGTGGTCCTGATCAGCGGCCGTGCCGAAGGGTCAGGAACTCACACCGGTGAGCTCGTTCGGCACATCCGGCAGGGTCGCCGATTGCGCTGGAGCGCCAGAGGCGAGATCGATCCGGTGGATCTGCTTGGTGGCCGGATCCGATACGTAGGCGTTGCCTTCGCGGACGAACAGCGCGGGACGCGGCTGCTGCCAATCGATCGGCTCCTGCCACGCGTCCATGACTTCGATCTTCCGGGTCACCTTGCCGGCGACCGGGTCGATCACATGGATGGCGCCATCGGTCCCCAGGACCAGCGCTTCGCCCTGCGGTCCGCGAGCCAGCGAACGGAAGGTGTAGCTGGTACCCAGATCCACGAGCCGCAGCGTGCCCTTCTCGGTATCGATCAGCGAGACGCGGTCCGGGCGTTCGAGTTCGGCGAACTCGTCGGTTTTGTAGTCGCCCAGCACGATCGGGGAGACCTCGCTGCCCGCTTGATTACCGATCCGGCCGTAGGAGTCCGGGCTGTCGACCTTGGTGAGTTTGCCGTCCCGGTAGACCAGGACACCGTTCTCGCAGCCGACGACCAGGGTGTCACCGGCAGCAGTGGCCTCGCCGTGCACCCCGGGACATTTTTCGTTGCGGGCGGTCTCCTTGCGGGCGGTGTCCAGGATCATCATCCCGGTCCGCTCCTCCTCGTTACCGAGGGTGACGGCCAGTTCACCGCTTTCCAATTCCACGGCCACACCGTGATGCGGTTCGGCGGCCTGGTATTCGGTGGTCTCCGGGGCGCCGTCGGCGAGATCGGCCGGAGCGAACGAGATCACTTGTCCGGTGCCGTCCGAGAAAAGCACCGTGCGACCGGCATGTCGGACGACATGCCCCGGTTTCGGACCGGGGAATTCGATATCGGTGAATTGTGCTCCGGCAGCATCGAGCACTTCGAAACCGTTCGTGGTGGAGACGATCACATGCCGATCGTCCCCGGCGGGATTGACCCGGTTGAATCCGCTGAGTTCCACCCCGCCGCCCCGCTCCAAGGTGGTGCCGTCCAGCAGATGGATCCCGCCGTCGTAGGTGACGGCCAGCGGTTCGGCAATCGCGGTCTGGTCGCCGGAGTCGGCGCCGCCGCAGCCGCTCAACGCAACCACTGCGGTGAACAGGCCGGACAGTGCGACCGCTCTTCTGGTGCCGGATCGGTTGTGCATTGTGTTCCCTCATCTTCTTCTTGCTGCCCCGCGGCGGCGATCCACCGCGGGTGTTCTCGGGTCAGGCGGGTGTCAGGCCCGTCACCATTGCGGTGGTGTTGGCGCGCATCATTTCCAGGTAGGTGGCGGCACCTGCGCCGGGCTCGGTCAGGGATTCGGAATACAAACCGACGATCCGCACCCGGACGCCGGACTGTTCGGCCAGCGCTTGCGCCAGCCGGTCGGGCCGGGACGAATCCACGAATATCGCGGGCACCCCGGTGGTGCGGATGGCGCCGGCCAGGTCGGCGAGGTCGGCGGCGCTCGGTGAGGCCAGGGTGGTGCCGCCGGGGATTACGGCGCCCACCACTTCGAGATCGAAACGCTGGGCCAGATAACCGAATACGTGATGGTTGGTGACCAGTTTGCGGTGCTCGGGTGCCACGGTCGCGAAACGCTCGGTCATCCATCGCTGCAGGGCGTCGAGTTCGGTGAGATAGCGGTCGGCGTTCGCGCGTACGGCGGCGGTATCGATATCGGGTACCGAGGCGATCACCTCGTCGCGGATCACCTCGACCGCCCGAGACACCCGCTGCGGGTCGGTCCAGAAATGCGGGTCGAGTGTGCCCGCGGAGTCGCCGGTCCGGTAGGGGAGCGGGTCGATCCGGTCACCCACCGGCAGTGCCGGTACCCCGGCCTCGGCGGCCGCCGTCACATGCCGGGCCAGACCTTCTTCCAGGCCCAAACCGTTCTCGACGACGAGATCGGCCTTGTCGAGCACCGCGGCGTCCTGCGCCGAGAGTGCAAAGGAATGGGGATCGGATCCGGGCGGCATCAGCACCGCGACCGGCGCCGTATCGCCGACCACGGCGCGGGTGATATCGCCGAGGATATCGGTGGTCACCACGACCCCGCCGCCCCCGGAATCGGTGATACCGCAGCCGCTCAACGCGAGCACGCCGGCGACGAAGACGGCGCAGATACGGGTGATCGTGGTCATCGGCCGGTCTCCACCATCAGGTCGGGGTCGATATCGAAGGAGAAGGTGCGTGCCACGCGCAGATCGTCGGCGTAGTCGATTTCGTGGACCTCGCGGCGGGCCGGATCGTTGAGGTAGGCGCGCTCGGAATCCACCAGCAGTACCGGTGCCACAGCCGGATCCACGGGTGCGGAAAGTACGCGGTGGTAGGCGGTTTCGGCGCCGGTGGCCGGATCGTAGGCGTGCAGTACACCGTCGGGAGTGAGGGCGAGAATCGCGGTCCCCGCACCCGCCGTGGTCGCGGCGGTCACCGGTCCGGTCTCGACCGGCCGCCAGGCCCGCCGGGCGATATCGAGTACCAGAACCCGCGAATCCCGGACCGTCACCAGGACATCGCTGCCCGGACGGTGGTGGAAATCGGCGACGCTCCCGGTCGTCCCGGCGGGATACGGCAGCTTTTCGGCCGTGAAACGGTCGTCGCGCTCGGTCACCAGCAAGGCTCCGTCACCGCAGGAGAAGACCGCGCCGCGCCGGGTCACCGTGGTTCCGCCGGGATCGGGGCACGGCGGTGTCAACGTCTCGACGGGCTCGTTCTCCCGGGTGCGGACCTCGACCTGCGCCGACCCCGGGGCCGCGACGAGCAGGTGTCCACCGTAGGGAACCGCAACTCCCTTCACCACCGGGCCGGTACGCAGCTCCCCCTCATCGAGAGCTGCGCGGTCGGCCGGCACGGTGGATCCGGTATCGAGTACCGCGGCGGACACCACGGGATCGCTGTGCGCCGACCGGACAGATCCGTCGACGACCCCGATCCGGCGCGGCTGCGTCCGGTAGTAGTGCACATGATCACCGTGGTCGACGACCCAGCTACCGCTGTCCACCACGGTGGTCGCGTCGCCGGCGGCGAGATAGGCGTAACGCCCGTCACCCGCGACTCCGGTGACGCCCGCGACCGGCTCCAGATCCGCGATCTCCTCGGTCACCACATCGAGTAGCCGGACCGCACCCGAGCTCCGGTCGGCGATCACCAGACGCGGCTGCGCGCTCGCACTCTCTTCGGCACCCTCCACATACCCGTGCGGGACCGGTTCGGCCGGTTCCTCGCTACCGCAGGCGGCGACCGGAACCACCAGCAGTCCGGACAATGCCACTCGTGCAAGGGTTTGCCTGCTCAGAGGTCGCGGGGTCCGGCGGGCCCGTCGCGTCTTCCCCGGCGGGGAGGTGTCGAGCGCGGAGTTACCAACGTGCGGGACGACCGGACCGCAGGAACCGGTCCGGGGGCCCGGTGAACCGAGGCCGTCCATCGCGGCGGCCGCATCGGTTGCTCGGGGTGTACGACCCGCTACGGGGGCCGCGCCGGCAGCATCTTCATCGCGTCCATCTGATCGGGAGCAGTGCACACCTCCGGCCGCGGCGCTTCCGCGCCCGGCGGCGCTTCTTCCGGCCGGTTCCGGCGCTTCCGTACCGATGCCGGCTCCGGCCGGTTCGGATACACCCATACCTGTGCTGCCCGGCGCGGAGCTTCCGGCATCTTTTCTCGCCGGTGCCAGGCCGCCTCCACTGCCTCCTCCGGGGCCGCCGGTTCCGGTGCGCGCCCGCACCGCGCTGCGAACGCGCGCTGCCAAGGCGGAGAGGAAGAAGACCGTGACCGCGGTCAACGCGATGGTCGCCCCGGCCGCGGTGCCCGCATGCCAGGAGACCAAAAGCCCTACCACGGTGGACAGCGCGCCGATTCCGGCCGCCAGCACCATGATCCGTGGGATGCGGTGCGTGAAATAGGTCGCCGCGGCCGGGGGAGCGACGAGTAGGCCCAGGACCAGCAGGGTGCCCACGATATGGAACGACGCCGCGATCGCCAGCGTGAGCAATGCGAGCAGGGCGACCTGCGCGGCGCGCGGTCGCAGCCCGAGCGTATGGGCGGTACGCGGGTCGAAGCTGAGGGCGACGAAGGCGCGATGCCCCGTCACGGTGATCACCAGTGCGAGCACCAGTGCCGCGAGCAGGAAGAGTAGATCGCCGGGCCGCGTGGCGAGGACATCGCCGAACAGGAATCCGGTCAGGTCGACCGCGAACGATTGCGACCGTGATATCAGGATCACCGCGGTGGCCAGCATCGCCACGAACAGCAGCCCGATCCCGGTATCGGTGGACAACCGGCGGTTGCGGCTGAGCACCGATACTCCCGCTGCCATGGCCGACGCGCTCACCAGCGCACCGAGTAGCAGGTTTCCGCCCAGCAGCGCGGCCACCGCTACCCCGGGCAGCATGCCGTGCGCCAAGGCCTCTCCGAGAAAAGCCATGCCCCGCACCACAACCCACGTACCGGCGAGGGCGCACAGGCACGAGACCAGCAGTCCGCCCCAGAGAGCCCGTTGTACGAATGAAACCTCGAACGGGGCGATCAGCCAATCCATGATCGAACACTGTAAACTGATAACGATTGTCATTACAAGTTTGTTGCGGGAGTCACTGTATGCGCACGGCGGATATCGAAATCACGGGCCTGTCGGCGGGATACCGGGACAACCCGGTGTTGCGCGACGTCACGGCGGCCCTGCCGGGCGGCCGGGTGACCGCGCTGATGGGCCCCAACGGCTCCGGGAAATCCACCCTGCTCGCGGTGCTCGCGGGCATTCTGGCACCGTCGGCCGGATCGATCGCCCGCCCCGGCGCCCGGCGCCCGGCGCTGGTTGTCCAGCAGCAGTCGGTCCCGCCCACCCTGCCCATCACGGTCGCCGAAACCGTCGCCATGGGTCGCTGGGCGCAGCGCGGTTTCTGGCGCCGCCTCACCCGCGCCGACCGGGCAGTGGTCGCGGAGTGCTTGGCGCGCATGGATATCGCCGACCTCGCCGGCCGTCGCCTCGACACCCTGTCCGGTGGTCAGCGCCAGCGTGTCCTGCTGGCTCGCGCACTGGCGCAGCAATCGGACCTGCTGCTCCTCGACGAACCGAGCACAGGTTTGGACTCTTCGGCCCAGGAGGCCATCGGTTCCGCAGTCCGGGAGGCCGCGGCATCCGGGGTCACGGTCGTGCACGCCACTCACGATCTCGCCGATGTCCGGCACGCCGACCACTGCGTTCTGCTGCGCGGTGGGCGCGTGGTGGGAACGGGTGAACCCGGGGTCGTTCTCGCCCCGGTGGCGTGAAACGCCACGGTCCGCGCAGCCGGGAGCGATGGGCGACAGCGTGGGTCTTGCTCGACCGCTACCCGGGGCGACGGTGGCCCGTCAAGTCCTGGTGCGACGGTGAGAAGATCCTCTACTGTTTGTCTCACGCAGCGCCCATAAGCGATGACAGGGAGGTCGGATCGTGGACTCCAGCGAGCGTGCAGCGGAACCGGGCCGCCCTGTCCGCGAGCGCCGGAATCCATCGAGGGGAGAGCCGTAGTGCAGAACAGACCCACGGCAGCCGAGCTGCTGGAATCACTCGCCGAACTGCTGGAGGAGACCCTGCTGCCTGCGCTACCCGCCGATCTGCAACATCGCGCGCGGGTCGGGGCGAATCTGGCCCGCATCCTGGGGCGCGAGGCCGAACTCGGCGCCGCGGCAGCCGCTCGGGAGAAGGAACTGCTCGAGGCTGTTCCGGCCGGTGACGAGGCAGCGCTCTGGCATGCCCTGACCGCGGTGGTGCGGGCCGATCTCGCAATCGCCAAACCGGGCTACGCCGACTGGGAGGGCGAATGAGCGGGGAAGTGGCGACGCGTGATCACGGGTGGCCCTGCGCGGTAGCCGTGGCGGCGGTATGAGCGCCGACCCCGCCCGTGGCCTCGCCGATTTCCTCACCGGAGAACTCGGTGACCAGGTCACCCTCTCCGATTTCCACTTTCTGTCCGCCGGTGCGCGGCGCCGCAATATCGCCTTCACAGCAACCGTCGGTGACACCCCGCGCCGCATGGTCGCGACAGTGGTGCCGCCGGCAGTCGAACTGATGCCCGTCGAAGCGGAAGCCGGTGTCCGGGAACTGTCGCGCGCACACGGGGTTCCCGTCCCCGAGGTCGTCGCGACCTGCGCAGACACCTCCTACATCGGTGAACCGTTCCTGATCTCCGAACATATCGACGGCGAAACCGTGCCCCGCCGGGTGCTGCGGACCGTCGCCGCCGCGGGCAACGCGGAGTCCACGGCACGGCAGTGGGGCGCGGCCATGGCCCGGCTGCACGGTATCGATCCGGCGCAGGCCCCGGAATCGGTTCCGGCCGCCGGTGCCGACCCCGCCGCCGAACATCTCGCCGAGGTGGCTGCCGTAGTAGGCGAACTCCTGGCCGACCGGCCCGTCTTCTCGCTCGCTCTGCGCTGGCTGGAAAAGCGGCTGCCCGGCCCGCCGCCGCGGCCCGCGCTCGTGCACACCGATATGCGCAACGGAAACCTGATCATCGGCGCGGACGGATTGCGGGCCGTCCTCGACTGGGAGGGTGCGCAACGGTTCAGCGACCCCATGCGCGATGTCGCCTGGCCCGCGCTGCGTATGTGGCGGTTCCGCGAAGACGCAAAGGAATTCGGTGGGTTCGCCGACCGCGACACCTTCGTGCACGGCTACGAGGAGGCGGGCGGAACCTTCGATCCGGACCGCTATCGCTGGTGGAAGGTGATGGGCACCCTGTACTGGGGTGCCGGTCTGGCCCAGCAGGCGGCCGCCCACCTGGACGGCACCGTCCGCGATATCGTCATGGCCGCCAGCGGGCGGCGTGTCTCCGAGATCGAATGGGATCTGCTCATGCAGATCCGTCCCGCCGCGAAAGCATAGGAGCCACCGTGGATTTCGAACTGCCCGCCGACCTACGCGCCTATCTGGCCGAACTCGACGAGTTCATCGAACGCGATATCGAACCGCTCGAACAGACCGGCGACAATATCCGCTTCTTCGACCATCGCCGCGAGGACGCCCGCACCGATTGGGACCGGGGCGGCCTGCCGAGTGCCGAATGGGAGGAACTGCTCGCCGAATCCCGCCGCCGTGCCGACGCCGCCGGTCACTACCGCTACGCCTTCCCGAAGGAGTTCGGCGGCCGCGACGGCACCAATCTGGGGATGGCAGTGATCCGCGAGCACCTCGCCCGTCGCGGGCTGGGCCTGCACTGCGATCTGCAGAACGAGCACGCCGTCGTCGCCAACAATGTCGGCCTGCTGCTGATGCTGGAATACGGTTCACCGGCGCAGAAACAGCTGTGGGTGGACGGTCTCGCGGCCGGTACCCGGTTCTTCGCCTTCGGTATCACCGAACCCGAACACGGTTCCGACGCAACCCATATGGAGACCACCGCCGTCCGCGACGGCGACGACTGGGTGATCAACGGGACAAAGACCTGGAACACCGGGGTCCATATCGCCGATGCCAACCTCATCTTCGCCCGCACCTCCGGCAACGCCGGCGACGGCCGGGGCATCACCGCATTCCTGGTGCCGACCGACGCGCCGGGGTTCACGGTCGAGGAATACCTGTGGACCTTCAATATGCCCACCGATCACGCGCGGGTTTCGCTCACCGATGTCCGGGTGCCGGATTCGGCGATCTTCGGGCAGGAGGGCCGGGGCTTGGGCGTGGTCCAGCATTTCTTCAACGAGAACCGCATCCGGCAGGCCGCCTCGAGTCTCGGTGCCGCGCAGTACTGCGTGGACCGGGCCGTCGCCTACGCCAACGAGCGCAAACCGTTCGGCAAACCGCTGTCGTCGAACCAGGCCATCCAGTTCCAGCTGGTCGAACTGCACACGCAGTGCGAGATGCTGCGCGCCCTGGTGCACAAAACCGCCTGGTCGATGGATAAGTACGGCACGTTCGCGGTATCCGAGCAGGTATCGATGTGCAACTACTGGGCCAACCGCCTCTGCTGTGAGGCCGCTGACCGTGCCATGCAGGTGCACGGGGGGCTCGGCTACTCCCGCTACACCCCGTTCGAACACATCTACCGCCACCACCGCCGCTACCGGATCACCGAGGGCGCCGAGGAAATCCAGATGCGCCGGGTGGCGGGCTACCTGTTCGGCTTCATGGACCGCGCCGCGGTGAAGGGCGTCGGTGCCACCAGCGGGCCGGGGTAGGCGTCGGCGGCTTCCCGCCGCATGCCCTCGGCGCGGCTGTCTTGTGGACGGACCACGGATACGGCGGATCGTCGCCGGCCCGCCGAGCGGAGTATCTCGACACGATCGCCCAGGGGCCGGCCGTGTTCCGGCGGCCCCGGTTGCCGTGCATCCCGCGGCAACGGAAGGCTGGTTGTGCCCGTCCACCGTCGGTATGTTCCGCGTAGCGTAGGGATCCAAACAGGCAAGGAGCTTCCATGACACTTCCGGCAGTACGTATCGAACGAAGCGGCCCGGTTTTCACGGTGATTCTGTCGCGGCCCGAAGCGCGCAACGCGGTGGACGGACCCACCGGCGCGGCGCTGTACGAGGCGTTCACCGAGTTCGACAACGACGAGTCGGCGGCAGTGGCTGTGCTGTGGGGAGAGGGCGGCACCTTCTGTGCCGGTGCGGATCTGAAATCGGTGGGTACCGACCGGGGTAACCGGCTCGCGGCCGCCGGCCCCGGCCCGATGGGGCCGAGCCGGATGCGGCTCGGTAAACCCGTGATCGCCGCGGTCGCCGGGCATGCCGTCGCCGGTGGTTTGGAACTGGCGATCTGGTGCGATATGCGAGTCGCGGCCGAGGACGCGGTATTCGGGGTCTTCTGCCGTCGCTGGGGAGTGCCGCTGATCGATGGCGGCACCGTGCGCCTGCCCCGGCTGATCGGCACCGGCCGGGCCATGGACCTGGTACTCACCGGCCGACCGGTGGACGCAGCGGAAGCCCTGTCGATGGGATTGGTGAACCGGGTCGTGCCCGCCGGTGAGGAACGTGCGGCCGCCGAGGAACTGGCCGCCGAGATCGCCCGCTTCCCTCAGACCTGTGCCCGCCAGGACCGGCTCTCCCTGCTCGAACAGGAAGGAATGGCCGAGTCGGAAGCCCTGGCCAACGAATGGGAACACGGCCGGATATCTGTTACCGATGCCGTGGCGGGAGCCCGGCGCTTCGCCGAGGGCGCAGGCCGCGGCGGGTCCTTCGCCGACTTGGGCTGACAGACCGGGCAGAGTCCACTGCACCGCGTTCCTGGATTGTCCTGGGTGGACGTTGTGCGGGGACCCTCAGCCCGGCAGGTGTGGCCTGACCTCGGCCGCGAACAACTCCATGGTCGCGGCCGCCTGTTTCGCCCCGGTCATGAAGATCACCGAATCGATTCCCTGCCCTGCGTGTTCGGCCAGCCGGTCCACCACCATGGCCGGCGTGCCGACGTACCCTTCGTCGAGGGCGAACGCTTCGGCCCCGTAATGCTGTCGCGCCCGGGCCTGGACTTCGGGTAGTTTGCGCTCGTTCTCGGCGATCGCCAGTATCGCCTGGTGGGAGCGGCGGATCGATGCGGGGTCGCGGTCGATGCGGGCGCACTCGGCGTCCAGCAGTTCGGCCGACCGGCGCCGGCCGCGCAGGCCGTAGGTGGGAACATTCCAAACGTCGGCGTAGCGCGCGACCAGTGGCAGCGTGTACTTCGGACCGGTGCCGCCGATATGGATCGGCGGCCGCGGGCGCTGAATCGGTCCGGGCACGTTGGCGATATCGCTGACCTGGTAGTGCTTGCCTTCGAACGAGGTTCGCTCGCGGGCGAACATCGAGGTGATGATTTCGAGTGCCTCACCCAGCCGCTCGGCTCGTTCTCCCGCCGAGCCCCAGGGCAACCCGGTCTGCTGGTGTTCGCCGGGAATCGAACCGCTGCCGAGCCCGAATTCGAGCCGCCCGCCGGAGATCACGTCCAAAGAGGTCGCCATCCGGCCGAGAACCACTGGGTGCCGGAAGTTGTTGCACAACACCAGGGCGCCCACCCGCAATGTTGTGGTACCGGCGAGCAGCGCGGTCGCCGCGGTCCATGCTTCCAGAGCGGGATGCTCGGGCAGTCCGGGTGACCAGAGATGGTCGAAGAGCCAGAAATTGGTGAATCCGGTGCGTTCGGCCGTTTTCGCGAGGTCCAGTAGGGGCTGGTACTCCGAAACCATCTGCGGTACATAGATTCCGAATTCCGGCACGCTCACAGTGCAATATTCTGCCAGTCCGGAGGCCGGAGAACCTGTCGAACACAGACCGAAGACTCGAGAAACCTCAGTCTTCGAGGACGGCCTCGATGTGGAGACCGATCGTTACCTTTCGGCCGACCACGCTGCCTCTGCCGTCCAGCGGGACGTGAATGCCGAAGTCGCGCCGATCGATCACCGCGGTCGCCGAGAATTCGGCGCGTCGGCGGCCGTCGTGGCTCGGCCCGAAGCCTTTGATCACCACCTTCAGTGGGACCGGCCGAGTGGTGCCGTGCGCGGTGAGTTCGCCGTCGATGATCCAGCCGGTATCGGTGTGCCGGAACCCGGTGGAGCGGTAGCTCATCGCCGGATACTTTTCGACTTCGAGGTACTGGTCCGAGCGGAGGTGAGTGTCGCGCTTCGCGTTGGCGGTGTCGACAGATGCGGTACGGATCGACGCGGTGACCTGCGAGTAGATCGGATTCTCGGCGGCGGCGAGGGTGGCGTCGAAGTCCGTGAACCGACCGCGTGTCATCCCGACGGTGAGGAAACGGACGGAGAAATCGATCTCGGAGCGCTCCGGGTCGACCTTCCAGCGGCCGGCGCGATAGCCCGGTTTCGATACGGTTGTAGGGGTGGTGCTCATGAGTGGCCTTTTCGGATAGGTTGTCGCAGCTACTCGAGCCGCGGGTTGTGGGGCCTTCGCCTCCGGTAACAGCGAGGACACACCCCGCCGGAAGGTGAGGCGGCGAAGTGGATGCCGGGGCACCTCAGGGTTCCAGGTCTACTGCACCTCGGCCGCTCGCCATATCGAGTGGCACCGAGACCTGGTCGTGCGCGATCAACCAGGTGCCGTCGATCTTCTGCATGCCATAGGTGACCCGGACCCATATGCCGTTCGTCGCCGCCCCGCTCTTCAGCGTGCCGCTGAGCCGGGCGAAGGCATACCCGAACGCTACGTCGCCTCCGACGGTTACGCGCAGGTCGCGAACCTCGTAGGTCACCTGCTCGAAGGTGTGGAACACCCGCGCCCAGTTCTCGAGTTTCGCGGCGGTCCCGGCGTGCTGGAGTGGTGGTTCGATATCGAAGGACACGACGTCTGTCGTGTACGCGTCCTGTACGGCCGCGAGATCCCCGGCCTGGAGCCCTTCGATCAGCTTGCCGATCTGGCGGCGGATCGCGGCCTCGTCCGCCGCGACGCGGTCACTGTGGGAGGGGGAGTCGTTCGATGTCGTCATCATCGGTTCCTTCGGGGTCGCTGTTGCACGTGTCGGTGGCGGGTCGGCGCATCATCTCGGTGGGTGCCGGTCCTCCGTCCACGAGCGGAGTTTGTCGGGGTTGCGCATGGCCCAGATGCGGGTGATCCGGTCACCGGTGAGGTCGAAGGCGAGCACAGTGGCGGCAACCCCGTTGTGCTGCACGACCAAGCCGGGCCGGCCGTTGACCGTGCGTTCGACGATGTCCAGGTTCCCGGGCGCACACGACGCGAGCATGACGTAATACCGCGCGATCCGGTCGGCGCCTTCGAGGGGGCCGAGCGCAGCGTTGACGATTCCGCCGCTGTCGGCGATCGCGACGGCGTCGGGGTCGAGGAGACCGATCAGGGCTTCGATGTCCTTGGCAGCCCATGCTCGTTTGAAGTTGCCGACGATATCGGCCGGTCGGCCGGTCCGGGGCTCGGGAGTTCGTGCTGCGCGGATTCGCCGGCGCGCCGAGGAAGCGAGCTGCCGGCACGCCGCCGGCGTGCGGCCGACGATTTCGGCGATATCGGCAAACGAGTAGCCGAAGACATCGTGCAGGGTGAACGCGACGCGCTCGGCCGGGGTCATCGTGTCGAGCACGACCAGAAAAGCCATACTGACGGATTCGTCGAGGGTGATGCGGTCCGCCGGGTTATCGCTGCGGCCGGTGATCCACTCCGCGGATTCCGGTACCGGTTCCGGTAGCCACTCGCCCACGTAGTGTTCGCGCCGAGCCCGTGCGGAGCCGAGCAGGTCGAAGCAGATGCGGCTGGCGACCGTCTGCAGCCAGGCGCCGGGGGAGCGGATAACCCCCCGCTGTTGCTCGGACATGGCATACCAGCGGGCGAAAGCCTCCTGCACCACGTCTTCGGCATCGGCCAGTGAGCCGAGCAGCCGGTAGGCGAGACCGATCAGCTGTGTCCGCTCGCCGAGCAGCACGTCCAGATTCGGGTCCGGCCGTTCGTCCGGTGGCCGAAATGGGATGGGCATGGGGCGGCCTCCTCAGTTCGTTACGGCTCTCACTTGTTCGACGTAATGGAGCGCGTGAATGTGAGGCCGGCCTGCTGCCGCACCTCCCGGTGAACGGCTTCGCCGACAGTACTGACGAAGCCGGGAAGGCACCGGGAGGTGCGGCAGGTCGCCGGCCATTGAATTCATCCCCGCACAATCCGATGGGCTGGTTCGTCGTAATCATCGAGGGCAAGTCCTGGATTTCGTCACCAGAATCCTTCGGACGATACAAGTTCAACCCTCGTGAAATCGAAGTAGATGGCTTCGGCAAGAAACGGAGAGAACTATGAGAGACCTGCAGGCGATCGCCGACCGCGTCGAAATCGAGGCGCTGCGCGCCGAATTCAGCGATGCCGCGATGATGGGCGACAACGACCGGATCGCCTCGCTGTACACCGAGGACGGCGTGTACCGGATACCCGCGGTGAACATCGAGCACTCCGGCCGGGAAGCAATACGTGCCGGAATCGAAAATCATGCCGAACTGTGGGAATATTTTGTGCAGAACACACATTCGGGGGCTGTGCACCTCGAGGGTGACAGGGCGTCGGGTCGAGCGTATATCTGCGAACTCGGCCGCTTGAACGACGGGCGGTCGATCTTCAACTACGCCCTGTTCCATGACTGTTACCGACGCACCCCGCAGGGGTGGAAGTTCACCGAACGGGTTTATGAGGTCCGGTATTTCGACACCACCCCGCTTGCCGGCTCGCCGGCGGTTGTGTGGGAGACCGCAGGGTCTGCGGGCGACACGGGCCGAACGGGTCCCGGGCCGTCGTAATCCTGCTGCCGCCGCGGTGTTTCGTGCCTTCGACGATCACCGCGGCTCGGTCATCGCTCCACGCACCTACATACGTCGCGCCACGGTAGTGGAAGAATTCCGCACACTTATTTTGTTTTCCGTGGGAGCACTGTGGCCGCGCACCGAGACCCGGTGTACGGCACTCTTTGCGATGCTCGGTGCGCACGTCGAATGGTGCCGTGCGTCGATCCGTGGCCCGCGCCCCCGCTAAAACTACTGGCTGTAGTAGAGGCTAAGCTTCTGTGTATGGCGTCGGATGTGAATCGCGTACTGCGTGGTGCATCCGTCGGGGCGCTATCGGCGATTGTCACGGCCGCAGCGCACAGCGCAGGGGGTGGGGCGCATCCCTCCGAGGCAGGTTCCCTGCTGCTCATGGTTGTCTGCGCCGTCATCGGTTGGGGAGCCGCATCGAAGCGCGAAATATCGCGACACCGGCTGATGGGGGCGCTCGTGGCCGCGCAGGCACTCGGTCATCTCGTGCTGTCGGCGATGGACGGACACCCGCACAGTGGCCCGGCCGACAGCCGCATGCTGTGGGCGCATCTGATGGCGGCGGTCGCGGGAGCGTATCTGATCGGTGCCGCCGAGCGCGGCGCCCGGCGGGCGGCCTCCACACTCCGGCGCGTAGTGCCCGGCCCCGCGACCGTGCCCTTCGACCGGATACGGTGCGTGCCGGTGACGGGCGATCGGGCCACCCGCACACCGCGCCTTGTCGACCTTTCCAGCACCGGTACCCGCGGCCCGCCGTCGGCCGCCTGATCCGCCACACCACCCGGCAGCAGGCCAGAGCTGCCGAGTAGTAGGGCGCAACGACTTCACGAAAACGACAGGACGAGGCGCACACGAGGTCTCGTCCCGGCCGGAGCTGCGTATCCCGGTCTCGGGTTGTCCCGTCACTCGATGCCGAGGACTGCGTTCCGCGTACCGCGAGCCGGGGCCAGTGCACGCTCGCCGACTTCCGATCCGAAAGTGATCACAAATGAAAATTTCGATCCGACACGGTGCCTTCGTGACAGCGCTGTCTTTCGCCGCCGCTTTCGCGGGTGCATGTTCGGCCGACAACACGGAATCTGCTCACCGCCAGGCCGATTCCGTGGTCGTCCACGAACAGTGGGTGAAGGCCGCTGATACCGGGATGACCTCGGCTTTCGCCGAATTCCGCAATTCCGCCGATACCGATGTCCGGGTGGTGGCCGCGTCCTCACCGGCGGCCGGATGGTCCGAACTCCACGAGATCGCCCCGGGGGATACCGGTGCGCCGGTGATGCGGCCGAAAGCCGGAGGCTTCGTTATTCCCGCCGGCGGCACCTACACACTCTCCGCCGGCGGTGACCACCTCATGCTCATGGATTTGCTCGCCCCGCTCACACCCGGTGCGGAAACGGAGATAACTCTCGAATTAGAGGACCGGTCCACCAAGACCTTCACCGCGCAGGTCCGTGATTTCGCCGGCGCCCAGGAGGACTACCAACCGGGCGGCGGCGATTCCGCCGGTGTCCCGGCCGCCCCTGCTGCCCCCGCACACAGTGGGTGAGCAGGACCCGCGGCGGCGAACGATGACCCGGCGGCGGCTGCTCGGTTCGAGCGCCGCCGCCGTCGGCGCCGTGGGAGCCGGTGCGGGAATCTACGGTGTCGCTGACAGTGCCGAGCGCACGGAGGCCGTCACCGGCACCGAGACCGTCGCCTGGGACGGCCCGCGCCAAGCCGGGATCGCGACCGCCCCGCCGCAAGCGCATGCGATATTCGTGGGACTCGACCTGTTGCCGAAGGTCGGTGCCGCCGAGTTGACCGGCATCATGAAGGTCTGGACGGCCGATATCGCCCGGCTCACGCAGGGACGGCCCGCGCTGGCGGATACCGAACCGGAGCTGGCGGCCGCGCCGGCGCGGCTCACCGTGACCGTCGGATACGGCCCGGGTGTTTTCGTGGCGCTCGACCGGCCGGAGGTAGCGCCGCCGCTGCCCGCATTCGCGATCGATCGCCTCGATCCGGCCTACACCGGTGCGGATCTGGCGCTGCAGGTGTGCGCCGACGATCCGGTCACCGTCGCGCACGCGGTGCGCGTCCTGGTGAAGAACGTCAGGTCGCTGGTCACCGTCCGGTGGATGCAGCGTGGGTTCCGCCGGGCCCGGGGCGCCGAGACCCCGGGTACCACGATGCGCAATCTGATGGGGCAGGTGGACGGTACAACCAACCCGGAAGCGGGTACCGCGGATTTCGATTCGCTGGTGTGGGACGACGGTACCGACCGGCCGTGGATGCGGGAGGGGACAACGATGGTGTTGCGGCGGATCCGGATCGAACTCGATACCTGGGACGAGCTGGACCGGCCCGGTCGCGAGCTCAGCGTCGGCCGCACGCTGAGCACCGGTGCGCCCCTGACCGGCGCGTACGAATCCGACGAACCCGATTTTTCGGCGACCGACCGCAACGGCATACCGGTCATACCGCCGAGTGCGCATATCGCCCGTGCCCGCCATACTCATGCGGGAGAGCGGATCTTCCGGCGCGTCTACAACTACGACGATCCACCGGCGCCGGGGCAGGTATCGAACTCGGGCCTGCTGTTCGTCTCGTTCCAGCGCGATATCACCACCCAGTTCCTGCCCATTCAACGACGCCTCGACGAATTCGACGCGCTCAACGAGTGGACCACCCCGGTCGGGTCCGCGGTGTTCGTGATCCCACCGGGAGTCGGTTCGGGCAGCTATATCGGTGAAGGTCTGTTCGGTCGCTGACCGCACTGGAATACCGGGTGCCCCGTTGCCCACCGGCGATGCCGTCCACGACCTCGGCGTGGCGGGCCTCCGGGGCGCCCGGTCGATATCCGGCCTCCGGATTCCGGCGTTCGTCCACCGGCACCGGCCGCTGTCGGGAAGCTCGCCGGACCGGAACGCGAGTACGGTGGCGGCGCTGCGTCCCTACAGGATCGGTATATCGGGTGGTAGTTGCAGCGCCACGGTGATCAGGGAGTGGACGCGAGCGCTGATCAGGGTCAGCAGGCCGTGCACTTCGGAGGGGGCGGTCTCGGCGACCGTGTGCAGAAGTTTGAGGTCGTCGTCGAGGCGGGTCAGGGCGTCGCCGATATCGCCGGTTCCGGAGGTGAGAGCCTTGGTGATCTCCTCGAGTGACAACCCTTGGGCTTCGAGTTGCCGGATCAGGTGGACGCGGGCGATATCGGCGTAGTCGTAGAGCCGATAGCCACCGGCGGTGCGTTCGGCCGGGGTCAGCAGTCCCAGGCTCGTGTAGTAATCGACCGTTCGCGGGCTGACCTCGGCACGTGTGGCGAACTCGCCGATTCTCAGTAGGGACGACATCGGTCACCTCCCTTCCCGCCAACCATACAGTGCTGCGTGCTAGTGTGGGTTCTATGTCCACGTGTGGGACTCCACGACATCACCGGTACGCGATGGCCGACCGGGCGTGTCAGCTGCACACGTCGACGTTTTCCGCAGTGCGCGGTCTTCGGGCCGCGGGTGCCGGCGCCGCATGACGATGTACTCGACACGGCGGCCCGGCCGGCCGGCAGCGGCGGATTACTGTCGCGGCGCACGGTGGTCGCGGGCGAATTCCGGCACATTTGCAGGGCATTCCTCGAACATACGAGATCAGGAGTAGCAGAAATGAGTGTCAGTCTCGCCAAAGGCGGCAATGTCTCGCTGTCCAAGCAAGCGCCGAATCTGACCGCGGTCTCGGTCGGTCTGGGCTGGGATGTCCGCTCCACTACCGGCGCGGAATTCGACCTCGACGCCAGCGCCATCGCCACCGGCCCCGAACACAAGGTCGTCTCGGACCAGCATTTCGTGTTCTACAACAACCTGCGTTCGCCGGAGGGCAGCATCGAGCACACCGGCGACAACCTCACCGGTGAAGGCGAGGGCGACGACGAGGTGATCAACGTCGACCTGGCGAACACGCCCGCA
Source organism: Nocardia speluncae NBRC 108251 (assembly GCF_001613245.1). Taxonomy (GTDB): domain Bacteria; phylum Actinomycetota; class Actinomycetes; order Mycobacteriales; family Mycobacteriaceae; genus Nocardia; species Nocardia speluncae. The sequence goes on from NZ_BDBZ01000007.1 coordinate 140,684, forward strand.
ACGATCACCAATATCTTCTTCCCTGTTTCGATCCACGACGCCGATGCACGCCAGCAGTCGTTCGGGCAGGTTCGTAACGCGTTCATCCGGGTCGTCGACCGCGGTACGGGTGCGGAGCTGGCGCGCTACGACCTGACCGAGGACGCCTCGACCGAGACCGCGATGGTGTTCGGTGAGCTCTACCGCCACGGTGCGGAGTGGAAGTTCCGCGCGATCGGGCAGGGCTATGCGTCGGGGCTGGCGGGGATTGCCCGCGACTACGGCGTGAACATCTGACGTACCAACCGATAGGAGAAACGCACACCTGATGGGTATCGACTACAACAAAAGACCCGCGCCGGGCGCCGGATCGGCGCCCGGCGCCGACCCGGCGGTCAGTTTGCACAAGCTGACCCTGACCAAGACCGAACGCAGCGTCAACCTCACCAAGGCCGGTGAACGTCAAGGCGTGATGCGGGTCAACCTGAACTGGAGCAACCCGCAACCGGTCAAAACCGGGTTCTTCGCGAAACTTCTCGGCGGCGGCGGTATCGACCTGGATCTGGGCTGTCTCTACGAGCTCGCCGACGGCACCACGGGCGTAATCCAGGCGTTGGGAAACAGCTACGGCGAGCTGCACAAGCAGCCGTTCATCGCCCTGGACCGCGACGACCGCACCGGCACGGTTGCCGGTGGCGAGAACCTGCATATCAACCTCGCCGACCCGGCAGCCTTCCGCCGGATCCTGGTATTCGCGATGATCTACCAGGGTGCGGCGAACTGGGCTGCGGTCGACGGTGTGGTCACGATGTTCCCGACTGCCGGCCCACAGCTCGAGATCCCCCTGGACTCCGCCGTCGACGGCGCCCGGATCTGCGCGGTCGCCATGCTGACCAACACCGGCAGCGGGCTGACAGTTGCACGTGAAGTCGAATACATTTCCGGCAGCCAGGCCGACCTCGACCGCGCCTACCAGTGGGGGATGCGCTGGGCAGCAGGCCGCAAATAGCGCCTCCCGGTACCCACCGTTCCCCACCTTGTTCCTCGGACAAAGAGAGCTGATGAGACGCGCCAAGCGCAAATACCGACAACCCGGTTCGCCCCGTGACGAGCACCGTGGGCGATCTCACCGGCAGGTGAGGTCGTGGTGACCGTGCTCAACATCGTGCTCGGTATCGCCGTGGTGCTGCTGATCACCGCGCTGACCGGGTACTTCGTGGCCCAGGAATTCGCGTATATGGCCGTGGATCGCTCCCGGCTCAAAGCCCGCGCCGGCGACGGTGACAAGGCCGCCGGGCGCGCCCTGCGCGTGACGCGCCGGACATCGTTCATGCTCTCCGGCGCCCAGTTGGGAATCACGGTGACCGGGTTGCTGGTCGGCTATGTCGCCGAACCACTCATCGGCCGTGGCCTCGGCGAACTACTCGGTGGTGTCGGGATCCCCACCGCGGTCGGCGTCGGCGTCGGTGCCGTGCTGGCCATCGCGTTCTCGACGCTGGTGCAGATGCTGTTCGGTGAGCTGGTTCCCAAGAACCTGGCGATCGCCCGGCCCGAACCGGTGGCCCGCTGGCTGGCCGCGTCGACCACGGCGTACCTGAAGGTGTTCGGGTGGCTGATCCGGTTGTTCGACCAGTCGTCGAACCTGCTGCTGAAGGCGCTGCGCATCGAACCGGTGCACGATGTCGAGCATTCGGCCACCCCACGCGATCTCGAACATATCGTCGCCGCCTCCCGCGACGCCGGTGAGCTCCCACCCGAGCTGTCCACGCTGCTCGACCGCATTCTGGACTTCCCGACGAGCACCGCCGAGCACGCCATGATCCCGCGCGCCCGGGTCGACACCGTGCATATCGACGACAGTGTCGCCGATGTGCTGGCCCGGATGCGTACCGGGCATACCCGCTATCCGGTCGTCGGCACCTCCACCGACGATCTGCGTGGGGTGATCCACCTGCACGATCTGCTCGGCGGCGCCGCCGACGGTACGGCGGGGGCACGGTTGCGGCCCGCGGTCCTGGTGCCCGAAACCTTGCCGCTGCCGGAGGTCGTGAACCGGCTGAGCGCGCAGCGCGAGGAAATGGCGCTCGTCGTCGACGAATACGGTGGCTTCGCCGGCATCGTCACCGTCGAAGATATTGCCGAAGAACTCGTCGGTGAGATCGCCGACGAACACGATCCGAGCACCGCCGGCGATATCGTCGCCGAGGGCAACGCCTGGCGGATCGCCGGCGATGTGCATCTCGACGAAGTCGAACGCCTGCTCGAACTGAGCCTGCCCGCCGGTGATTACGAAACCATCGCCGGTCTGGTCATCGCCGTCTTCAACGGATTGCCCGACGTCGGTGCCCGGATCGATATTCCGCTGCCCCGTGACGGCGCCGATTTTCTGGACGACCGGCCGGCACCGCGCCGGAGTGTGACCGCACAGGTGCGTGCCGTCGAGAATCACGTGCCGTCCTCGGTGTTGCTCACCGTGCGCACCGAATCGGAGGAGGCCGGCGATGAGTAACCCCTGGGTCGTCGTGGCCGTCACCGTCGGATTGATCGCTGCGAGCGCTTTTTTCGTCGCCGTCGAGTTCGCGCTCATCGCCGCTCGCCGCCACCGCCTCGAAGACGCCGCACCCAACAGCCGGGCGGCCCGCGCCGCGCTGCGAAGCTCCTCGGAGCTGTCGGTACTCCTGGCCGGATCCCAGCTCGGCATCACGGTCTGCACCCTTGCTCTGGGTGCGACCACCAAACCGGCCGTGCACCACTGGCTCACACCCCTGTTCGAGGACTTCGGCGCACCCTTGTGGGCCGCCGATATCGTCGGATTCGTACTCGCGCTGATCATCGTGACGTTCTTGCACCTCGTCGTCGGGGAGATGGCGCCCAAGTCCTGGGCCATCGCCCATCCGGAGAAATCGGCCACGATGCTGGCCATCCCGATGCGCGCCTTCATGTGGCTCACCCGCCCCTTGCTGACCGCGCTCAACCACGCCGCCAACTGGTGCCTGCGCAAAGTCGGGGTCAGCCCTGTCGACGAGGTCGAAACCGGGCAGGACCCGGCGGCACTGCGGCACCTGGTCGAACACTCGGCCACCGCCGGCACTCTCGACGAGCGCTACCACGGCAACCTCACCAGTGCTCTCGAACTCGAGCAGCTCACCATCGCCGATATCGTGCACCCCGGCACCGCCCCCAGTACGGTGCCGCCCGATGCCGCGCCCGAGACGATCCAGGCGACCTCGCGCGAGACCGGGCACCTGCGGTTGCTGGTCCGCGACGGCACCCGGATCGAGGGAGTCCTGCACGTACGCGACAGTCTGCAGGCCGGCGCCACCACCGCTCGGCAGCTGATGCGTCCGGTGCTGAACCTGACCGCCGCAGTTCCCGTGTACGAGGCGCTGCGCACCATGCGCGAAACCCGCAGCCACCTCGCCACTGTCACCGCCCCCGATACCGGCGAACTCCTCGGGCTCATCACCATCACCGATGTCCTCCAGCGACTGCTACCCGTGGCCTCCACGGACAAGGCATCACACGCAGGCGGCGTCACCCGCCCGTAGGAAGCGGCACGCTTGCCGGCAGGAGGACGCGGGATACCCGGCCCCGATTTCGGCACGGCCACAGGGTGACCCGGCAGCCTGGGGTACGTGCCGCCGCCCTGGCCATCGCAGTCGGCGCCGGTCCGGGTCGGCACGACAGGTTCGCCGAGGGAACACAGGTTGTCGAAACATCCTGGGTCACACGGACCGGGCGGCGGATTCCGGCGACAAGCGACGCATGTCGTCGAGTCCTTCTCCCGGGGTCACCGGTCGGCGATGCCGGGGAGCGGGATCTTCAGGTGTATCGATGACATCGGTGTGATGCTCGGGCAGATACCCGATGCCGAAGACCTGGTAGAAGGTGCCGAGCACAACGCCGCGAGCCCGGAAATACTCGTGGCCGGGCGAGTCGGATCCGGTAGCCGGTGGTGCGGGTGGTGCTCATCGCAGCGCTCCCGATCGACGGTCGAGCAGTTCGAGCCCTCCACCGCGACCGGGCCGGGGCCGGGATAGCGGAAGGGGAGGGTGGGCGATCATGCGGTTGTCCCGATGTGCTCCCAGTCGTCCCGGCTCCGCTCGTTCGTGGAGTCCTCGTCGTGAGGATTCCGATCGTGCTGTTCACCCGGGTGAGCAGCACCTTCACCTCGGGAGGCCCGGTCGGTGAGGGCTTCGGGTGTTCATTTCGGGGTAGCGAGTGTTGCTGTCGCCGGGACTAACTGGTAATGATTATCAATACAAATAGTGAATGAGGGTACGTGAGTTGACGCCGGATAGCCTTGCCGATTCCCCAGCGGGGGAACGCATCCCCGCCCCGGTACCACCGTGGGAATCACGCCGGGTTACCGCTGCTCTCGTCGCCCTGCTCGCGCTCGTCCTCGCCGGATCGGCCCTGGTAGCGATCGGTCTGGGGTCCGCCTCGGTGCCACCTGCGGATACCGCGCGATTCCTGTGGGCATCGCTCACCGGTGGCACGGTGAGCGCCGAGGACGCGACCCGCTACCAGATCATCTGGCAGATCCGCACTCCGCGGGTACTTCTCGCGGCCGTCGTGGGTGCCGGGCTGAGCGTCGTAGGGGCGGTTGTCCAAACACTGGTCCGCAATTCGCTGGCCGACCCGTACATCCTCGGCGTCTCCTCCGGAGCGTCGGTGGGTGCCGTCGCAGTTACGCTGCTCGGTGCGCTGTCCGGCCTCGGGATCTACGCCGTATCGGCCGGCGCCTTCCTCGGTGCGCTGGTCGCGACAGCGCTGGTCTACGCCGTGGCCTACCGGAGGATGGGCGTGACACCGTTGCGGTTGGTGCTGACCGGAGTCGCCCTCGCGTTCGGCTTCCAGGCCGTGATGAGTGTGCTGATCTATTTCGCACCGAACACCGAGGCCACCAGTACGATCCTGTTCTGGTCGATGGGCTCGTTCGGCGGGGCGACCTGGGGATCACTACCGGTGGTCGCCGCGATCTCGGTGGCCGGCGGTGTGCTGCTGTTCCGCTACGGCCGGACCCTGGACGTCATGTCTCTCGGCGACGAGGCCGCTGCCGGCCTGGGCGTCGATACGGCCGGTATGCGCCGGTCGATGTTCGCGATCACCGCGGTGATGACCGGTGCGATGGTCGCCGTGAGCGGCACCATCGGGTTCGTCGGGCTGATCATCCCGCATATCACCCGCATTCTCGTCGGGGCGGCGCATACCCGGCTGCTGCTGATCGCCCCGTTCATCGGCGCGATCCTGGCGGTATGGGTGGATCTGCTGGCACGGACAGTCGTCGCTCCGCGCGAACTTCCGCTCGGGGCGGTCACCGCGTTGATCGGCGTGCCCGTGTTCATTTTCCTGATGCGCCGTAAGAGCTACGTTTTCGGAGGCGCATAGTGCAGCTGCGAATTGCGGACCTGGCCGTGGTGGTCGACGGCCGGGAAATCGTCAGCGGGGTGACCCTCGAGGCAGGGCCCGGTGAGGTGATCGGGCTCATCGGGCCCAACGGTTCGGGTAAGTCGACGGTATTGCGTTGTCTCTACCGGGCATCGGCACCGAGCGGGGGCGTCATCCGCTTGGGCGAGCGCGAACTGTCGCTGCTGTCGCGGCGGGAGTCCGCGCAGCATATCGCCGCGCTCACGCAGGAAGGTGGCGCGGATTTCGATTTCACGGTCGCCGAGGTCGTCGCGCTGGGGCGGGCCCCGTTCAAACACGGCAACCAGCCACTCACCGTCTCCGAACAGCACCTGGTCCGGCGCGCCATGCGGCAGTTGGATATCGAACATCTCGCACACCGGGGAATTCTCGGACTCTCCGGCGGTGAACGGCAGCGCGTTCTCGTGGCGCGTGCGCTCGTCCAGGAGCCCCGCATCCTGATCCTCGACGAGCCGACGAACCATCTCGATCTGCGCCATCAAATCGAACTGCTCGCCATGCTGCGCAAGGCCGCGCCGACCGTCGTGGTCGTCCTCCACGACCTGAACCTCGCGGCCGCCGCCTGTGATCGGATCGGAGTGCTCGCCCGCGGACGTTTGATCACGGTGGGGACGCCGGAGGAGGTGCTCACCCCCGGGCTGATCGCCGAGGTGTTCGGTGTCGCCGTTTCGGTGGTCGAGCACCCGCTCACCGGAGCACCCCAGATCCTGTATGCGCTGCCGGACGGTAGTGCACACGCCGACCCCCTCCCCGAGACTGTCGCGAAAGAGCGGACATGATGACACCGAAGACTGTGCCGGCAACACCGAGAAGCGTAGTGCTGGCCGTAGCCGGGGCATTTCTGCTGTCGGCATGCGGTGCCCAGATCGACGAAACCACGGGCCCCGATTCCCGTTCGACGGTTCAGCGCTGTGGTGAGGCCGTGGAGTACACCGTGCCGCAGCGCGCGGTGGTCTACGAGGGCGGAAGTGCCGATAAGTTGTTCGCCCTCGGCCTGGCCGGTCATGTGCACGGCTATGTCATGCCGCCGGCGAATCCGCCGGTGAGTCAATCGCCCTGGGCGGCCGACTACGAGCGGGTCGAATTCCTGAGCGACGACCTGCTCAATCGTGAGCTCGTCGCCGACGCCCAGGCCGATCTCGTTGTCGCGGGCTGGAACTCGGGGTTCTCCGACACTCGGGGCATCACCCCCGAGATTCTGGACACCCTCGGTATCCAGAGCTTCATGCATGCAGAGTCGTGCTTCAACTACCCCGGTTTTCCGGAGCGGCACACCCCGTTCGAAGGCCTGTACATCGACCTGGAGCGGCTGGGGAAGATCTTCGGTGTGGAAGGACGAGCCGCCGATGTGATCGCCGGCTACCGCAAACGCGTCACCGAAGTGCAGCAGAAGGCGCCGTCCGGTGAGCCGGTGCGGGTCTTCCTCTACGATTCCGGGACCGACCAGCCGTTCACGGCGGCGGGCCAGGTGCCGCCGACCGATATCATCCGGTTCGCGGGCGGGGTCAACGTTTTCGCCGATGTCGATGCACGCTGGGCCGGCGTGAGCTGGGAGGCGGTGGTGGAATCCGCACCCGAGGTCATTGTCATCCTCGAATACCGTGATGCGCCCGCACAGGAGAAAATCGACCTTCTGAAGAACCACCCGGCCACAGCGTCCCTCCCGGCGGTGGTGAGCGACAACTTCTTCGTCCTCGACTACAACGAAGCAATTTCCGGCCCACGCAATATCGACGGTCTGGAGAAGTTCGCGGAGTATCTGCGTGACTACGCAGCCACCGGGTGACGACCCGCGATCCGATATCGCCGGACCGCCGCCGGGTCCTTCTCCGGATACCGGCGAGCAGCTCGTCCCCGAACGCCGAATGGTCCGCGACCTCTGGTTGGTCCTGCTGGCCTCGATCATCGGACTGTTCCCCTTCACGGTCTACTCGACTTTTCTGGTCCCCATTGCCGCCGCTGCCCGAGCACCGGAAGAAGGGATCGGCTTCCTGCGTGGCCTGGGTGGTCTGGCGGCGCTCCTCGCGGGTATCACGCTGGCGCCACTGATCACCCGATGGGCGAGAAACCGTGTCGCCGCGGCAGGGCTTGTGCTTCTGGCCATTGCCAGCGCGGTCGCCACGACCGGCACCGTCGCGGCGCTCACTGTCTTCTGCCTGGGAATCGGTTTGGCCACGGCCGTGCTGACACCGGCCCTGCTGACCACGGCGACCTCGCGATTCACCGGCACCGGCAATATCGGCCGGGCGGCGACCATGGTCACCGCCACGCAGTCGCTGGCGGCGGTGTTCGCCGGGCCGATCATCGGCGCCCTCGGCGTGTGGTACGGCTGGCAGGGGGCATTGTGGATCACCGCGGCGGTGAGCGCGGCAGTCGCCTACGGTTTTCTCCGCGGTCGAGGCCGGAAACAGGATAGGTCGCAGGCATCCACCGGTGCTCCTCCCGGATATGCCGCCTCATTCCGCGCGTTACGGGCGCGACCGGTTCTGCTCGCGCTCATCGTCATCGCCGCGCTGCGCACCGCATCGTTCATGGGGTACCTGGCGTTCCTGGCAGCGTTCTATCACGACGAGTTCGAGCTTTCTGCCGCGACTTTCACACTCGTATGGACACTGAGTGGGAGTTCGTTCTTCCTCGGGAACTATCTGACCGGCCGGTGGGTACGCGACCCCGCCACCGGGGCCGGGCGGCACCCGCGCACTGTCCTCACCGCCGGATTGTTCGGCGCGCTCGTCGCCGTGCTCGGTGTTTTCCACATCCACGCGCTACTGCCGGCGCTGGCCGCCACCGCCCTGATGGGATTCAGCCATGCAGTGGTGGCCGCTCAGGTGACCACGCTGATCGCCGTCCGCAGCGGCGACCTGTCCACGGTCGCGTTCAGCCTGAACGCGGCCGGAATGAGCCTCGGGGTATTCGGTGGGGCGCTGCTCGGTGGGTTCGGGCTCGCAACGGCGGGTCACACCGGGCTCGCTGTCGCATTGAGCCTGCCCACGCTTCTCGCTCTGCTCCTCGCCGGTTCGGTGCGGGATCCGGTGCGGTAACGCGGCCGCAGCCGAACCGAAAACGTGCCGGTCGGGCTGCTGCTGGATGCACTCACCGCCGAATTCGGCGAGTTCTGGGTGCCGCGGGCCGACGATGCGCTAGCGGCGACGGCCTTGTTCCGGAACCGGACTCGTCGCCCGGCCGCGTACCCAGGTGGCGAGCAGCGGGAACAGCAGCACCGTGGTCGCACCCGCGGCGACCAGCGTGGAGGCCATGGTCGCGGTCATGAGGTCGCCCCGCAGCGCGACCTGGGTGACCGCGACGATGATCGGCAGGCCTGTCGCCGCGTACAACGCCAGCTGGACCCGCTCACGCGGATATTCGAGATTGGCGCCGTGCGGGACGAATCGTTCGCTCAGCCATACCGTCGAACCGCGGGCCACCCCGATCGCGACCACGAACAGCACCCACATCAGAGGTTCGGCGACCACGGCCGCGGGGTCGATACCCATACCCGAGGTAACGAAGAAGATGGGGATGAGCACCCCGTATCCGATGGTTTCCAGAGAATCCTGGATCTCCGGATGCGCTTCGGCAATGAGGCGGCGCAGAATGAGGCCTGCCGCGAACGCGCCGAGCACCACATCGAGGTCGAAAACCTCCGCCACGGTCATGAGGATCAGCAGCAGTAGGAACACCAGGCGCACCGGGAGCTGGGTGGTCCCGGTGGCGAGCGCGGCGATCACCCGGTCGACGCCGGGATGGCGGTCCAGGATGCGTTGCGGCACCCACGCCACCACCGCGGCGGCGGCGGCGAACAGGGCCAGGACCACCACGGAGGCCAGCAGGTTGTGCCCGGTGAGCAGAATGGACATGGCCAGCACCGGCCCCAGTTCGCCCACCGCCCCGTGGGCCAGTACAGCGCGGCCCAGCGGTTGCTCCAGCACACCGTCCTGTTTCACGATCGGCAGCAGGGTGCCGAGCGCGGTGGAGCTGAGTGCGATGGCCACCGCGATGAGCGCGGTGAATCCGGCGTCGGTCGCCGCCAGCCACACCAGCAGCAGCGCCAGTGCCAGACCTGCCAGCCAGGTCAGCCAGGCGGTGCGGCCGGGTTTGCCGCCGAGGAGTTTCGGGTCCAGCTCGTAGCCGGCGAGCAAGAAGAGCATCCCCAGCCCGAGTTCGCCGAGTAGGTCGACACCGCCATCGGTGCCCGCGAACGCCAGGGCATGCGGCCCCAGAATGACGCCGAACCCCAGTAACAGGACCACATCGGGGATCACCCCGCGCAGCAGCCGGGAAAACAACGGTGCCGCCACCGCGGCGGCCGCGATCCAGAACAGCGAGACGATCGCCGACGGTTCCGGCTCCACGGACGCCGCCCATACCGTCATTCGATCATGCTCGCATCGCGGCACCCGCACCCCCGGCGCCGACACGGCAAAGCGCTCTCATTGTTCCGTGCCGGTCGCCGGTGGTTCAGATACGCCGGGTATCCCAGGTGGCGATCGCCCAGATGATGACGATATCCAGCGCGATGATCAGAATCGACCACAGCGGGTAGTAGGGCAGCCACAGGAAGTTCACCACGATCGACAGCGCGGCCAGGCCGATGGCTGTGACCCGCGCCCACGTGGCACCGGTCATCAGCGCGAGCGAGGTGAGGATCAGCAGGATGCCGAAGACGATATGCACCCAGCCCCAACTGGAGAGATCGAGCTCGTAGACGTACTGGGGGCCGGCGACGAAAACCTCGTCCTCGGCGACCGCTGAGATGCCCTGGAAAAGGGTGATGAATCCCGCGGTGAGCAGCAGCGCGGCGGCGGCGATGGTGGCACCGCCGGCCATGGCCTGTTTCACCGGTTGTCCTTCTTCGTGCGCCGCGTGTGCCCCGGTTCGGGGGGTCGGCGCTGCGGGTTGGGTGGTCATAGTGCTCCCTTCGGGACGGGAGGGGCCAACACCGGACCCTGAGAACTGATCGCCGATGACGCCCTCATACGCCACACTTCGATTCCCTTGTTCTGAGGGTGGATTATGCCACTGGCCAGGTAGTTCGAACAGAACCGAGCGATTTCGGTGCCGAGTCGCGATACTTCGGACAATAATTCCGGCGGGTTGTCGATCCGCCGGCTCCTCGTTCGACCTATGGGTGAGAGGGTTCGAACAGGGCCCTACGACACAAGGGAGACCGACCATGAAATACATGCTGATCATGCGCGCTACCGACGAAGCCTTCGCCCAGATGGGGGATATCGATTTCGACCAGATGCTGGAAACGGTCGGCCGGTTCAACGACGAGCTCATCCGGGCCGGAGTGCTGCTCGCCGCGGAAGGCCTCGACGATGCCGCCGGCGGCGTGGTCGTCGACTATTCCTCCACGGACCCGGTGGTTACCGACGGGCCCTACGGTGAGACGAAAGAGCTTTTCAACGGCTTCTACATTCTCAATGTCGCTTCCAAGGAAGAGGCCGTGGAATGGGCCAAGCGGATGCCGATGACAGGGGCAGGGTTCAAAACCGAGGTCCGCCGGGTCAGCAGTATCGACGAATTCCCGCAGGACAATATCTGGATCCAGAAGGAGCGGGCCTGGCGCGAATCCACCGGTCAGCTCTGACCGTGCCGACGGTGGCCGGCCACGAGGGCCGGGAGGCGGTCGCGGCGGTGTGGCGGATCGAATCCGCGCGGATCGTCGGCGCCCTGGCCCGGTACACCGGTGAATTCGCCCTCGCCGAAGATCTCGCCCAGGAGGCGCTCGCCGAAGCCCTGGTGACCTGGCCCCGGGAAGGTGTGCCACGAAATCCGGCCGGCTGGCTACTCACGGTCGGCAAGCGGCGCGCCATCGACGGCTTCCGCCGGCGCGCCGCGCTCGACGACCGCTATACCGCTCTCGCCCGCGAGCTGGGGGAGGGCGGTATAGCCGCGGGCAGCGACGAGGCGTCGCGGCCGGCGCAGGAGCTGTGGGATCCGGACCGGATCGACGACGATGTGCTGGCCCTGATGTTCATCTCCTGCCATCCGGTGCTGTCGCCGGAGGCGCGGGTGGCATTGACCCTGCGGGTTGTCGGCGGTCTCACCAGTGATGAGATAGCGCGCGCCTTCCTGGTGCCGACGGCCACCGTGCAGGCACGAATCACCCGGGCGAAGAAAACCCTTGCCGCGGCCCGGGTGCCGTTCGAGGTGCCACCCGCCGCCGAACGGCCCGCCCGGCTGGTGTCGGTGCTGCGGGTGGTGTACGTGATCTTCACCGAGGGCTCCTCGGCGAGCTCTGGCACCGACCTGATCCGCGTAGACCTCGCCGCCGAAGCGCAACGCCTGGCCCGTGTACTGACCCGGTTGGTGCCGGACGAACCGGAAGCCCAGAGCCTGCTCGCGCTCCTGGAACTCACCGCCGCGCGTTTCCCCGCCCGCACCGGCCCCGACGGTGCACCGGTATTGCTGGAGCACCAGGATCGGCGACGCTGGGACCGCAGCGCCATCGGCCGGGGCCGGGCCGCCCTGGCCCGAGCCGGGAAAGCCGGGCGTGGGCTGGGGATCTACGGTTTGCAGGCCGCGATCGCGGAATGCCATGCTGTGGCGCCATCGGTCCCGGAAACCGATTGGGAGCGGATCGTTGTGCTCTACGAGGCGCTGGACCGGCTGGCGCCCTCCCCGGTGGTCGAGGTGAACCGGGCGGTGGCGGTATCCATGGCCCACGGCCCGGCCGCCGCCCTGGAGATCGTCGACGAACTCGTGGCCGCCGGCGCGCTGCCCAACTCGCATCTGCTGCCCAGCGTGCGCGGTGAACTGCTCATCCGTCTCGGCCGCCCTGCGGAAGCGCGCACGGAACTGGCACAAGCGGTGGCCTGTTGCGGCAACGAACGCGAGCGCGCAGTACTCGAAGGCAAAATTCACCGCCTCGATTCCTAGCCCGTGGGTCCGGCGACCACCGAACCGAACCCACGCACCGCCGCTACGTGGCGCGATCGCGGCCTCCTGGCCCCACCACGCCATGGATACCGCCTCGCTCTCCGACACCGTTTTTCCGTCAGCCGGTCGCCACCGTAGCGCCGGCGCGGGCTTTCTCCGCGAGTTGTGTGGGTAAGCGGTCGTGCCGCAGGTACTTCCGGGTGAAGTGCGCGATGCCGTGGGTGAGTGAACGCAGGTCCACCGCGTAGCGGGCGAGTTCGGACTCCGGCACTTCCGCGCGGATCAGCGTCCGCCCCGACTCGGCCGGTTCGGTGCCGAGGATGCGGGCGCGGCGGACGGACAGATCGCTCAGCGCCGAACCGAGGTGTTCGTCGGGAACACGGACATCCACCTGGGCGATGGGCTCGAGCAGGTCGATCCGGCCCTGGACGGCCGCGTCGCGCAGCGCCAGCGCCCCGGCGGTCTGGAACGCCGCATCAGAGGAGTCGACCGAATGCGCCTTACCGTCGACCAGGGTGACGCGCACGTCGACCAGCGGATACCCGGCCGTCACACCTCGCGCGGCCTGGGCCCGCACCCCCTTCTCCACCGAACCGATGAACTGCCGCGGTACGGCTCCGCCGATCACTTTGTCCACGAACTCGATCCCCGCCCCTTCCGGCGCCGGCTCCACTTCGATCTCGCAGACCGCGTATTGCCCGTGCCCGCCGGACTGTTTGACATGGCGCCCGCGTCCGGTGGTCTTGCCCGCGAACGTCTCCCGCAGCGCGACCCGGTACTCCTCGATATCCACCGAGACCCCGAACCGGCTGCGTAACCGTTCCAGCGCAACGTCACGCTGCGCTTCCCCGAGCGACCACAACACCAGCTGCCCGGTGCGTTCGTTGTTCTCCACCCGCAGCGCCGGATCCTCCGCGACCAGCCGGGCCAGGCTCTGCGAAAGTTTGTCCTCGTCTGCTTTGCTGTGCGCGCGAACGGCGGTGGGCAGTAGCGGATCCGGCATCCGCCACGGTTCGATCAGCAGCGGTGCACCGGTGCCCGAGAGGGTATCGCCGGTTTCGGCGTGCCCGAGTTTGGTCACGTAGGCGATATCCCCGGCGATCGCCTCGTCGAGCGGGCGTTGTTCTCGCCCGAAGGGCGCGGTCACGCCCCCGATGCGATCCTCGGCGTCGTGGCCGGTGACCGGGCCGTGCCCGCAGATATGCACCGTATCGTCGGCGTGCAATGTTCCGGAGAACACCCGGACCAGGGATATCCGGCCCACGTACGGGTCGGACGAGGTGCGGATGACCTCGGCCGCCAGCTCCGCGGCGGGGTCGCAGCGCAACGCGACCGGTGTCGACCCGTTCGTCAGGTGAACGGCCGATACGGGATGTTCGCTCGGGGTGGGGAAGCCGGCGGTGACGAGGTCGAGCAGTTCGACAGTGCCCAGCCCCTGCCTGCCCTCGCCCGTGGCCGGAGCCGCGAACAAGACCGGATGGAAACTGCCGCGTGTCACCGCCCGTTCGAGATCGGCGACCAGGGCGCCGAGTTCCACGGCTTCCCCGGCGAGGTAGCGGTCCATGAGGGTTTCGTCCTCGCTTTCGGCGATGATGCCCTCGATGAGCCGCTCCCGGGCGCGCTCGACGCTCGCCGGATCGTCCGGCGAGTCCGGGACCCACCGTCGTTCGCCGGTCGAATAATCGGCCACCCGCTGTTCCAGCAGTTCCACCAGTCCGACGGCCGGCCGGTGCCCGTCCGCGGCGGCCGTTCCGTACACCGGGAGATGCAAGGGGAGGACGTTCTCGGCCGACCCCCCGCCGAGCAGCGCCTGGCAGGTTCGTGTCATCTCGTCGAAATCCGCGCGCGCGGTATCCAGGTGGGTCAGCACGATGGCCCGCGGCATCCCGACACGCGCACATTCCTCCCACAACGCCCGCGAAACCCCGCCGACCCCCTCGACCCCGTCTGCTGCCGAGACCACGAAAAGGGCGGCGTCGGCCGCGCGCAGACCCGCGCGGAGCTCGCCCACGAAATCCGCGTATCCCGGCGTATCGATGAGGTTCACCTTCACCCCGCCCCAGCGCACCGGTACCACCGACAGCTGCACCGACCGGTGCCGGTGCTGTTCGATCTCGTCGTAATCCGACAGCGAGGTGCCGTCTTCGACCCGTCCCACCCGGTTCACCGCCCCGGACGCCAGCGCCAATGCGTCCACCAGGGTCGTTTTTCCGGCGCCACTACCCCCGACCAGCACCACATTCCGGATATCCACCGGCCGTGGCGCGCCGTTCGCTCTGTCCACCATGACTCACCGTCCTCGGGAATCGGCACGCGGTCGTCTATGAGCTCCCCTCTATGAGCTTCCCACCCGGACGCACGCAGGTCCACGGCCTGCCGGAATAGATGGGTCGTGATCGCCCGGAGCGCGGGTGGGTGAGCCGGTGGCCGGCCCGGTCGGTGCACCGTCGCGGCTATGAACTGGATAAATAGCGGTGTAACATCACGGAATGAAAATGTGATCTACCTCCTGATGGCGCAGGGACGCGTTCCGAGCAGAGGAGGCACATTGTCCTATCCTTCCGGCGATCAGCCGCAGCATGCCGGCGGATCGCAGGGGTACCGGCCGGGGCAGGACCCACCCGCCGGCCGGCCTTCGCCGGAATACCGGCCACCTCGGGCGAAGGTGAGATGGCCATGGATCGTCGGGGGGTTTGTGTTGATACTCGTCCTCCTCGCTGCTGCCGGGTTCATGATCTCGGCGGAAGACAGCGACGACGACGCCGGAGATGAGATCACCGTGACCTACGAGGTGCGCGGTACCGGCTCCGAGGCCGCGGTCACTTACCTGGGCCGAGACCAGGGTATGGCGCAGGAAACGGGGGTTTCGCTGCCCTGGAGCAAAGACGTACTCATCAGTGGCTGGGACCGGATAGTGTCCATGACCGCCGCCAACGGTCCCGCCGGCGGCGACATCACCTGCCGCATCCTGGTCGACGGCCGGGTGATGACCGAACAGACCTCCAGCGGTCCCTACGCCTCGGCGAGTTGTTCAGGTGATGCCGGGGAGCAATAGGGTGCCCACGGCCGTCGTACGCTGAGTCCCGGACGTGCAGGAAGGATATCGAGGTGGCCCAGGCGACGACGAACCCGGCAACCGTGGCCGATGTGATGGCCCGATTGGCCGTGCTCGAGGATCCGAGGATCCGCGCGGTGAACGAGAAACACGGCGATGACCACGGGGTCAAGCTCACCGAGCTGCGCGCGCTCGCGAAACAGCTGAAAACCCGGCACGAACTCGCCCGGGAACTCTGGGCCACCGCCGACGGCTCAGCGCGACTGCTCTCGCTCCTGATCTGCCGCCCGAAGGCGTTCGGCCGCGCCGAATCGGACACCATGTTGCGTCAGGCCCGCACCCCCAAAGTCCAGGACTGGCTGGTCAACTACGTGGTGAAGAAGAACCCGCACGCCGAGGAACTACGGGTGGCCTGGTTCGCCGACCCGGACCCGGTGGTGGCGAGCGCCGGCTGGGCACTGACCACCGAGCGGGTGGCGAAGAAACCCGAGGGCCTCGACCTACGCGGGCTGCTGGACACCATCGAGGCGGAGATGAAAACAGCGCCGGACCGGCTGCAATGGGCGATGAACCACTGTCTGGCCCAGATCGGGATCGACCACGCCGAGCACCGCGCCCGCGCCATCGAGATCGGTGAGCGTCTGGAGGTCCTGAAGGACTACCCGACACCGCCGAACTGCACCTCGCCGTTCGCGCCGATCTGGATTACCGAAATGGTGCGCCGGCAAGAAGGCAAGTGAGCGATCTGTGGCTACTCGTCGAGTCGTACGACGGTCAGCAGTCCGGCTGGAATGGGAAACAGGCGGTCGGGGGTGAGGGTGGTGTCGTTTTCGGCGCGGGCGGCGCCGGTGGCGGCGCACCGGTCTGCTCGGTGACCGCGCTGTTCTGGTGTTGACCGGTGGTGTCGCGTGGTTCGGTTCGGCCGTTACCGAGCTGGGCCACCAGCCAGATCCCGGCGGCCAGGACACCGATTGCCGCGAATGCCGCGGCGGTCTGTACAGGGCGGCGACGCCGGTCGTCGACGGCTGTGGGAGCCGGGGGTAGTGGTGCAGCCGGAATCGGCAGTGGTGCAGCCGGAATCGGCGGAGCCGGGGTGGGTTCGGCCGGTTCCGGAACCGGGGTCTCACGCGGGAGTGGTAGCGGGGGTTCCGCAGGGGCCGGACGCGGACTATCCGGCCGGGGTGCCGGCGGCGGCAGCGCGGGCCGGGAAGCCGGTGGCCGGGTGGGAATTGCGGGTAGTGGCGCCACCTCGATCGGCGGCGTGGTGGCCGGTGCTGCCGGTTCCGCAGGGGGCGCGGCCGGGCTGGGCGTTGCGGCCGGGGGCGATGGCGCTTCCATCGGAAACCCTTCCGCGGCCAGGCCGGCGACGCTGGTGCTGTCACCGTGTTCCAGCGCTTCGATCAAGGCGTATGCCTGTTCCGCAGTCCACACGACAGCGGCGCGGTGGTGGGCGCGATGGAACCAGGCGCGCAGCGGGTTCTGCGTATTGCACAGTAGGACATCGCAACCCTGCGGCGCCGACTTCTTGTCGAGTCGCAGATTCGACCCGCGCGGCGGGACCACGACCACCAGACCGGTGACGAACGCGGGCCCACCGGCGCGTGCGGCCGCGTTCTTCACCTTGAAAACGCCGTCCCTGACCTGGTCGTAGGGTGTGGTGTCGTTCTGCCGTACACCGACCGGGTCGCCCTCGAACCCCGATACCTTCCACCGGCTGTTGCTGGTGCAGTGCAGGACACCGCTGGTGACCCCTGGATTCAATCCCTTGATCTCGCATACGACGGTGGTGTACGGGGTGATGATCACCAGATCGACTTCCTGCCCGGAAACGAAACAGTTCGCAATCGCCACACCGGGAACCCGGTAATCGTCCTGCCATTTCCGCAGCCAGGAGACCACCCGCTTCTCCGCCCCGGATCTGAGCTTGTCGGCGATGACGAGCATCGAGCCCACCCCTCCCTTCGCTGGTGATGTCGCCACCATAGCCGTCGTGGCCGTCTCACTTCGAGAACGATTGGGAGAGAAGCTATTCCTGGACGACCCCGTGGCGCGTTCGAGCCAGTGTCCAGTAACGCCATCGGGGGAGGTGGTTGAGCCCATGAATGCCGATATGCGGCGGGCGGTTTCGTCAGGCGACGGCATGCCACATGCAGCGGGCTCCGGGCCGTGCGGGTTCAGTTGCCGCCGACCGGAATCAGCCGGTCTCCCGTTCAGCCGAAGCGATCAGGCGTTCGATCGTATGGGTCACCTCGGTAATCATGTGTTCGAAGAGGCTGTCGGCGTCGAAACCGATAGTGGCCGCCGCGCGATGGAGGGGGAGTTCGAGGTCGCTGTGGTGGTCGAGCCAGGCCGTTGGGGCGGAGTATTGCGTGTCCACCGGGGCGCCGGTGTCGGCCCGGTGATCGACGAGCAATACGAAACCGTAGATCCGGATCATCACATCCGCGTGTACGAGCAGGGCATCGTCGAGTTCGACCCCGATATCGGTCAGGAACTGCAGGAATGCCTCGGGGGCGGTGAGCCGCTGGGCGGGTACGCGCGTATCTCCGACCTGTTCGTCCAGCGAAACCAGCAGCGCGCGGGGATGGCGGCGCGCGATGCTGCGATGCAGCCGGCAGAACTCCCGCAGGCTCACCCGCCAGGTTGCGGGGTCGAGCTCGGGGTCGGGCCATTGCGACAGCCACAGCTGGACGGCCCGGTCCACGACTTCTGCCCGGTCCTGGACGTGCCGGTACAGCGCCCGCACGGTGACACCGAGGTGACCGGCGAGATCCTGCATCGTCACCGCTCGGAATCCGCGCCGGCCCGCCAGCTCGAGCATGGTGGCGGCAATGGAATCGGCGGTGAGCGTGGCACGTCCGGCGCGGGTACGCGGGCTGCGGCGCCGACGGCCCGGCGGGAGCGGTTCGGACACCGGCTGGACACTACCTGTGACTGTTGACGTTCACAACCTATTGACATCAAGGTGGGTCGCTCGGACACTGAGGTGCCGCCGCCTGTGGTGGTGCCGAACCGCGCGACCGAAAGGCCCACGATGAACTCCAGCCCCCTGCAGAACCCTGATCTCGACCGGTTCGTCGCCGAGCTGCACCAGCGAAGCTCGGATCAGGTCACTGGGATCACCACGTATTTCGCCGATCGCGCCGATCGCGGCAACGCCGCCGACCTCAGCGACCTCGATACCGCAGCCAACGAGTTCCTCGCCGATAAGCTCATAGCCCTCGAACACGACAAAGCGCTGCTGTGTCACCGGCTGTGCCTGGCGCTGCGGGCACGCCGGGTCGTGGAGGTCGGGACGTCCTACGGGGTTTCCACGCTCTACCTTGCCCAGGCTGTAAGGCTGGTCACCGAATCCGACGGTGGCACCGGCGTGGTGATCGGCACCGAGCAAGAACCCGGCAAAATCGCGGCCGCCGAGAAAAACTTCCGCAGAGCCGGAGTGGAAGCCTATGTCGACCTGCGTGCAGGAGATCTCCGAGAAACCCTCGTAAACCTGCAAGCGCCCATCGATCTGGCATTGATCGATATCTGGCCGGTCATGGCGCGACCGGCGCTGGAGCTGATCACACCGAAGCTCCGGCCCGGTGGGTTGATCCTGATCGACAACACCGAGAACCATTCCGAAAGCTACCGCGAAGCCTTCGAATTCATCGAGGACCCCCGGCACGGCCTGCTGACCCAGACTCTGCCGTTCCGTGGGGGTCTGGAATTGGTGATCAAACGCTGACTCTGCTGGTTCGCGGGGCGGCCCGGTCGCGTGAGCCCACCGGATCGGCGGTACAACGCGCCGCATTGATCGCCGGGCCGCCACGCCGGCCGATTTGCTGCGTGAGGCCGCCCCCGCGACACCGGTTCCCACCAGTCCAGGAGGAGATCGCCTACCGCGCCGGGGGGTCGATCGCTGCCGCCGGCCGGCCACGAACAGAATCGGCGCGCCTTGTCATCGGACGCTTCCGTCGAATAGCCGGCGGCCGAGCGATACCGGTTGTTACTGGTGGCAGCCGGTGTGAGGTCGGTCGGCATGGCAGAGCCGCAATGTGCAGCGCTAGCGAAGACGCCGCTGACGGCACGTCTCCGGATTGCTCGGCTGGAGGGGGCTCGGGAGCGGCGGCCGGCCCGGCGGCGCCGGTGCTGCGGCACTGCGCTCACCAGGGCGGTTGATAGTGGGTATTGCGGAGCGGCGGGCGGTGCGGTATTCGAATTAGAAGTGCAATCTACAATAAAGAGAGTGATATTTCCGAACCAGGAAGCAATGTTACCCATGGCGTTGATCCGTCGGCGTGTGCTCCGGCTTCCCGAGACCCCTAGCGAAGTGAGCCGACCACATGCTTTTCGATACCACCGATGACCAGGAGTTCTTCCGCTCCACCACGGCGAAGTTCCTGACGGCTCGCGCACGGCGGGACGAGATTCGCGAGTTGCGTCACGACGAGCACGGATTCGCGGTCGGCTACTGGCGCAGTGGGACCGATCTGGGCTGGACGTCCCTGCTGGTGAGCGAGGAGGCCGGTGGTGGATCGATCAGTGGGCGCCCCGTCGAGGATCTGACGCTGATCGCCTATGAATTCGGGCGGCATGCGGCGCCCGGGCCGCTGGTGCCGGCGAATATCGTGGCAGCCGCGTTGTCCGATAGTGAAACGCACGCGGAGGTTCTCGGCGAACTCCTGTCGGGGCAATCCCTTGCGACCTGGTGTCATGCCGAGCCGGCGCCGCGGTGCGGGGTCGAGCTCGATATCCGTGTGGACGGTGCCGAACTGGTGCTCAACGGTCGCAAGCAGCCCGTCGAGTCCGCTGGGATAGCTCGATATCTGCTGGTCACCGGTTTGTGCGAGGGGAGGGCCACGCAGGTCCTGATCCCAGCGGAGAGTGGCGGAGTCACCGTCACCCCGCTGCGCTCGCCCGACCTCACCCGCCGGTTCTCGGCCGTTGCCTTCGACAATGTCCGGGTTCCGCGGAGCGCGCTGGTGGGGCAGCCCGGGATGGCGGCACAGCAGGTGGCGTGGCAGTCGGAGGTCGCGATTGCCGCGCAGTGCGCGGAAACCGTCGGCGCGATGCAGACCGGTTTCGAGATGGCGCTGGACTGGATGGGGGACAGGTATTCGTTCGGGCGCCCGCTGGCGTCGTATCAGGCGCTCAAACACCGGATAGCCGATCTGAAATCGTGGCTCGAGGCGGCGCACGCGATCGCCGACAGTGCCGCCGCTGCGGTCGGCGAACGCCGGGCGGATTCGGGTGAGCTGGTGGCTGTCGCGCAGGCGTTCATCGGCCATTACGGGCCGGAGCTGTTGCAGGACTGCGTGCAGCTGCACGGCGGAATCGGGTTGACCTTCGAGCACGACCTGCATTTGTTCCTGCGCCGCGCCACCGTGAACCGCACGCTGTACGGCACGCCGGCCGAACACCGCCGCAGTCTTGCCGACCGGCTGATCGAACAGGATGGACTACGGGCGCCGCGCCGACAGGCAGCGGCGGAGAACGCCTACACGGGGCCGTCGTTCGAGCCGGATGAGCAGAGCGTGAGCGAGGACGTCGAGACCTTCCGGCTGCGCGCCCGGGAATGGATACGAGCCAACCTGGGCCCGTTCCGGCCCGAAGCCGTCGCCGGGCTGCGGAAAGTGACGCGGGAGCAGGAGTTGGCGGCCGTGGGCAATGACCGGCGTTTGCAGCGCACACTCTACGACGCCGGGTTCGCCGGTATAGCCATCCCGGCCGAATACGGCGGCCGTGGGCTCACCGCCGCGCATCAGCGGGCATTCACCGAGGAAATGGCCGGGTTCGAATATCCGTCGCGGTGTCAGGTGCCCACGCTGTCGCCGTGTGCGGCGGTGCTGCTGGACTTCGGGACCGACGAGCAGAAGCGCAGGCATATTCCGGCGATGCTGCGGGGTGAGGAGATCTGGATGCAGTTCCTCTCCGAACCGTCCGGCGGCTCCGATGTGGCGGGCGCAGTGACGACCGCGGTGCGTGACGGTGACGACTGGGTGATCAACGGCGCCAAGATCTGGACCACCGGGGCCTGGTATTCGGATTGGGCGCTGTGCCTGGCCCGCACCGACTGGGATGCGCCGAAACACCGCGGGCTCACGGTGTTCATCCTGCCCATTCACCAGCCGGGAATCGAGGTCCACCAGATCGAGATGCTCAACGGTGCCCGGGAGTTCTGCCAGGAATTCCTCACCGATGTGCGGGTACCGGATTCCGACCGGATCGGGGAGGTGAACGGCGGCTGGACGGTCGGGACCGGCTGGATGTCGCACGAACGATTGCTCGCGGAATCGCCCTACGTCACGGTGCCCGCGAAACCCGCTATCTCCGACCGGTCGCCGGTGGAGATTGCCTGCCGGGCCGGGACCGTCGGCGAACCGGGCGTGCGCGACCTCATCGGCGAAGATCGGATGCTCGATATCGTCGGTACCGCGCTGCAGCGGCGGCTCGCCACCGGGATGGCCTCCGGTCGTATCCCCGACCAGTCGGCGGCCATCGGGCGCCTGTTCCGTGGGATCGCCGAATCACGGAGGGCGACCATAGAATTCGAGGTGGCGGGTGACGCGGTGTGGGACGAGGAGTTCGGCGACGCCGGCGATGTGTTCCTGATGCGGCAGGTGAGTTGTATCGGCGGCGGCACCACCGAAATGGCGCGCAATGTGATCAGCGAACGAGTGCTGGGCATGCCCAGGGAAGCGCGATCCGACCATAATGTGCCGTTCCGGGAGGTGCTGCGGGGCGGTCGCCGTAGCTCGTGATGGGCCGGGTGCCGGGCGGCAGGTGCCCGCCCGGCCCACGACCGGTCAGACCGTGACGCTGACCTCGCCCGGATTCGTACTCATCGTGATGACCACCGGGCCCGGGCCGGTATCGGCCAGCGCCCGCTGGAAACCGTGGTCGGTCGGGAACCAGCCGCCGGGGGCGGGGACCGACGAGACGGCGACTTCCTCGGACCCGGTGGCACCGGTTGCGGTATTGCGCCAGGACACCGTCGCCGACAGGGTGCACGACGGGTCCGGGCGGTCCGCTCGGAACAGCACCGACACCCCGACGCCTGCGATATCGGTGGGCAGCGGAGTGACGGCTACCTGGCTGCGAACCGTGCCGGCGCATCCGGGTGCGACGTCGACGCGGGCGTCCTGGAAATCGGCGGCCGTCTGGGCACCCGCGGGTGCCGCGACCGGGAGCAGGGCGGTTGCGGCAATAGCGCCTACAGCAAACGGTCGCAAGAACTTTCGCAAGAGAACATTCCTCTCAAAAAACGGGGTTCCGGGCCGGTTACCCCGGGAGTCGCCACGGGTAAACCCTTTGCTGGGTAGGTCCGGGAACGGACGCGCCCGCCGCGGATGCCGACCTTACAGCCGTCCGGGGGTGCGGGGGGTGGATCCGCGTGATCCCGGTGAGCGACCTGCGGCCGCGGCGGTATCCGCGGCGCCCGGCAGCAGGGCCAGGCGGCTGGCCGTGCGGTGGATATCCGGCGGTAGGTGGTCGCCGGACAGGCATTCGCGCAGCGGGGCAGCGGCGATCAGGTTCAGCGGTATCTGCCGGTCGCACAGGACGTCGATCAGGTTGGCGAAACGTTGCACGGCGTCACGGTCGGCTGTCGCCAGGACGGGCAGACCCGACAGTGTCCAGTGGCGGTACCGGTCGGCCAGGTGCAGGTAGTCGATGGTGGAGTAGGGCCGGTCGCACAGGTCCGTGAAGTCGAACCAGATCTCCGTACCGTGTACCGCCATCGCGTTCACGCTGCGTGTCCCGAATGCGACGCTCCGGCGTTCGGACGGCACCGGGATACGTAGTCCGGCAGCCGCGAGCTGGGCGTTGTCGCCGGGCCACAGGTAGCGGCCGCGACCGAATCCGGTGGCGGGCGCCGGCGCGCTCTGCCGGTAATCGTGCGGGCCCGCCACTTCGATGATGTCCAGGGCGGTTTCGAGCGCGGCCGTGACCGGTTCGATCAAATGATGGAACAGCGGGTTCGGTAGCAGGCCCGATGGCGGATAGTTCGAGGTCGCGACCAATGTGATGCGCCGTGCGAACAGGGCGTTCACGACCTTGGCGAGAATGGTGGCGTCACCGGGATCGTGCACATGGAATTCGTCGAAACAGACCAGCCGGGCCTCGCCGAGCAGGTCTCGGACTGCACGTTCTCCGGCTCGGGGCCCGTGGCGGTGGGCGGCGTAGCGGAAATGGAACTCGCGGAAGAATTCGTGAAAGTGGATGCGCCGTTTGTGCTGCACGGGCACGGTGTCGTAGAAAGTATCGACCAGCCAGCTCTTTCCGCGGCCCACCGGCCCCCAGAGGTAGACGCCACGCGGCGGCGATCCGAAAAGGCGTCGGCGCCCGGCCAATTCGCCGCCGAGGCGGCCGAGCAGGGCGGCGGCGGTGCGCTGGGACTCGTCGAGGACGAATCCCGCATTGCGTGCGGCATTGTCGAATACCGATCCGAATTCACTGTGTGTTCCCACCACCGGTACCTCCTCGTGACCCTCGGGCCAGCCTGGCAGGCCGGCCCCGCCGTGCCCAGAGACGAGACACACATGTGAAAAGGATCGCCTGGTGAGGCGCTGCGACCCAATGGGTTACGCGGCGGAGGTGAGGCGATAGTCTCGGGGCTCGAGTCTGCGTACCCGGCGCCGGTAGCCCGTGACCGTACCCGGCCAGTTGTTGGTGATTTTCCCGGCCGCATTGCGATACCAACTGGAGCAGAAGTTCCACGGTGTGCGTTCGAGGCGTTTCTGCAACGCATCGTTGAACGCGCGCTCGGTCTCGGCGCGGACCTCGAGCATATGGCCCGGTTTATCGGCGAGTAATTGCACAGCCTGACGGATATAGCGGGACTGCGTTTCGATCATGGAGATGATCGACCCCACCCCGAGGTTAGTATTGGGCCCGTACACCATGAAGAAATTCGGGAAATCGGGCACCGTTACCCCGTAATACGCGTGCGCCCCGTCCGACCACACCTCGGCCAGTTCCCGGCCGGCACGGCCGCTGATCCGCATCGGCCACAGGAATTCGGTCCCCTTGAAACCGGTGCCGTAGATGATCACATCGGCCGCGTGCAGCGTGCCGTCGGCGGTACGCACACCCTCCGGGGTGATTTCGGTGATTGCGGCGGTGTTCACCTCGACGTTCGGCTGGGTGAGCGCCGGGTAGTAATCGCTGGAGAACAGAGTGCGTTTACAGGCGATCGGATAGTCGGGGGTGAGTTTTGCCCGCAATCCCGGATCGTCGACATTCTTGCGTAGATTCCGCTGTGCCATCCGCGCCACGAGACGGCTGATGATCGGTAGCTCGACCAACCCCAACGAGGAGATCTCGGCCGTCAGCCACCAGCCGAGACGTTCCAGCAGCAGAACGCCGGGAATGCGGGCGAACAGTGTGTGCTGCACCGGCGAATAGTCGGTATCGAATTTCGGCAGCACCCAGGCGGCGGTGCGCTGGAAAAGGGTGAGCTGTTCGGCCTGCGGCTGGATCTGCGGTACATACTGGATCGCGCTCGCGCCGGTGCCGATGCACGCGATGCGTTTACCGGCGAGATCGACCCTGTGATCCCACAGCGCCGAATGGAAAGCCTGCCCGGTGAAACTGTCCACGCCGGGAATATCCGGCAGCTGCGGGCGGGAAAGCTGCCCGACAGCGGAGATCAGCACATCGGCGGTCCGGGTGGCGCCGTCGGCCGTGTGGACGGTCCAGCGGCCGGTCTTTTCGTCGAACGTGGCCTCGGTGACCTCGACGCCGAACTCGATGCGATCGAGCAGGTCGTGCCGGCGCGCGACCCCGCGCAGGTAGTCGTGGATGGCGGCCTGCCCGGAGTAGCGCTGCGGCCAATCCGGCTTCGGCTCGAACGAGTAGGAGTACAGCGGTGACGGCACATCGCAGGCCGCTCCGGGATAGGTGTTGTCCCGCCAGACTCCACCCAGGTCCTGGGCTTTCTCCACGATGGCGATATCGTCGAACCCGTGGCGCCGCAATTCGACGGCCACCCCGATACCGCCGAATCCGGCCCCGATCACCAGCGCCGATACCTGGTGTGACCCGCTCATACCTGCTCCTGTCCCGCCGGCACGAGGTGGCTCGTGCGTCGTGACGCTCCACCGCCGCCTCCGGGCCCACTCGCTCACGCCCGTGCCCGTGCACTGTGGTCCCTCTCACTGTAGGGCCGCGGCAGGCCTGCGGATCGATACTTCGGGCCAAGTGGTCGGGGACGCCTGGCAGCGTCGGGAGGGAGGAGTCACGCCGACGCTCAGGCAAGGCCCGGCGCGGAACCGTTCGTGTCTGCGAGCAGTGCGGCGATCGCGTCGTGCCCGTTCTGCATCGACGCCTCCCAGCCACCCCCGTCGGCGTTCTCGTAGCGCAGAGTGATCCGTTGGGTGCCGTCTCCGGCGGGTCTGCGCTCTACCGTGTATTCGCGCTCGTCTCCGCTTGCCTGCTCGGCGAGTACGGCGACCGGATCGGCGCCCGCCAGGCCGGCAGCGATCGTCGCAGCGGTGTCCCCATCGCGGTCGGCGAGGCCGGGTTCGGCGCCGTGGGCCAGCAGCGACCGCACTATTCCGTAGCATCCGCGGCGGGCCGCGCGGGTCAGCGGTGTGCCCTCGATATTCGGGTCGGCCCCCGCCGCGAGCAACAAGTCCACCGTTTCGAGGTGCCCGTTGCCCGCCGCCCACAACAACGGCGGTGTCCCCGGGCCGTGCTGCTGCGGATGAGGTGGTTCGGGCAGGTCGGGGTCGGCTCCGGCGGCCAGTAGCGCGGAAACGACGCCGATATGGTTCCAGCAGGCAGCGGCGCACAGGGGCAGGCCTTCTTCAGGGGGCTCGCTGGGCCGGTTCGGGTCGGCCCCGTACGCCAGCAGCAGGCGGACCAGATCGGCACAACCGCTGACCGCGGCCTGGTAGAGCGGTGTGGTTCCGTCCTCGTTCGTCTCCTCCGGCGACGCGCCGTCCTTCAGCAGCGATTCGACGGCAGCGGGATCCCGCTGCCGTACAGCATCCATCAGGTTCCTCACCTGTCCATTGAAGTCACGGTGTCAACGGGATATGGCTCGAGTGCGTGGTGGCCTGTGCCGGTGAGTTCGCTCGGGCGCGCTGTCCGGCTCCACCAGCGGGCCGGGGCTAGCCTGAGGGGATGACGATCGGGTTCGGTGGTGCCGGTTCGGCGGGTGGCCGGTGCCCGCCGGGCGAGCGGTGATGGATTCCGATATCGAGCGCGTGCCCGCCGAGGTGGGGCGCTACCTGTCCGAACTGGTTCAGCGTGCGCGAACCATCTACCGGGACCGGCTGGTGAGTGTCGGGGCGGTGGGATCGCTGGCCTTGGGTGACTACCGGCACGGACGCAGCGATATCGATATCACCGTTGTTGTCGATCCGGCGCCCACGCGGCTGGCGCACGAGCTGGCCGATGCGCTGGCACACCCCGGATTGCGCTGCCCTGCTGCCGGACTGGAACTGGTCGTGTACGACGCCGGGTTCGCCGCCTCGGGTGCGCCGGGGGCGGGGTATCTGCTCAATATGAATACCGGCCCCGTGCTGCCTGCCGTCGTGGACTTCGAATCCGTTGGGGCGCCGGGCTTCTGGTACGTGATCGATCGGGCGATCGGGCACCAGAGTGGGTGGACACTGTCCGGTCACCCGATACGGGAGGCGCTCGGTCCGCCCGCGCGTAAGGACCTGCTCGCCGCCGTTTCGGCGTCGGTGCGCGAGCATGCCTCGGGCGCCGGGCATCTCGCGGACAACAGGATCCTGAACGGTTGCCGTTCGGTGTACTACTGCCGGACGGGTGCCTGGGTTTCCAAACGGGCGGCCGGGCGGTCGGTCGCCGCTGCTGAGAAGAGGTTTCGTCCGCTTATCGGGGCAGCGATACGGAGTTTCGAACGGCCTCGTGAATCGGCGCGCGAACTTTCCGCCGGCGAGGTGGACGAATTCATGGCGTGGGCACGCCGGACCGTCGACCGGATATCCGGCAGCCCGGTTTCCTGACTCCCGTGCGTGCGGCCGGATCCCGTGACGGCTGCCGGATATCCGGCACTGATTCCCGGCCGGTGTCCTCGGCGAACGGCGCGCCGGGGCCGAGATCCGGTTCCGATTCCGGCCCGAGGCCCTCGAACAGGCCTCGGCGGAACCGACCGAGATGGAGGTCGAACTCGAGGACCCGGAACTGCCGGGCCGCACCCTCAGCTGGGAGCCGCTACACCGAGGCCGTCGAAGCGACCTCGGTGTCGGCGGCCGGTCAGCCGATACGCAGCAGGGTGCGGCCGAGGGCGGTGCGCGCTTCGATGGCGGCGTGCGCCCCGGCGGCCTCGGCCAGCGGGTAGGTCTGACCGATCACCACCTCGATCGCGCCGGTCGCGACCGCGTCGAGGATGCGCGCGGCGGATGCGGCACGGTGATCGTCACCGGTGTTGGTCAGATCGTGCAAACCCACCACCTCGACACCGCGTTGCCGCGCGTGCTCCGCGGCCGACCCGGCGAATTCGCCGGCAGCCGCCCCGTATCCGATGAACCGCCCGCCGTCGGCGGCGACCGCGAGTGCGGCGTCGCCCAGGTTTCCGCCCGCACCATCGAGTACCACACGGGGGGCCTGGCCGTCCGTGGCGGCAAGAACGCGGTCGGTCCAGTTCGGTTCCGAGTAATCGATGCCGGTATGCGCGCCGAGACGTTCGGTGAGCGCGAGTTTCGTCGCGCCGCGGGCCGCCGCGATCACCTGCGCGCCGGCCTGCCGGGCCAGCTGGATCAGCAGGGTGCCCAGCCCGCCCGCCGCCGCGGTGATCAGCACGGAATCACCCGGCCGCACCGTGGCACGATCGAAGACAGCGAGCGCGGTGTGGCCGTCGTGGACCAGTGCGGTGGCCTGGTCGAGGCTCACCCCGTCCGGAATCTCGGTGAGTGTTTCGGCCACCGCGAGCGCCTGTTCGGCGTATCCGCCGATAGGCAGGCCGCCCCCGATCCCGCTGGCTGCCGTACGGGTCGCGACCCGGCGGCCGAGCCAGCCGGTATCGACACCGGGACCGACCGCGCGCACGGTCCCGCCGATCGCGCCGCCCGGAATGTAGGGCGGCTGGACCGGGAAGAAATCGGTGCCCCAGCCCGACCGCAGCCGGGTATCGAGGAACATCACATCGGCCGCGGCGACCTGCACCAGGACCTGGCCGGGCCCCGGTTCCGGTACGGGGGCTTCCCGTAGTTCGAGCACGTCCGGGGCGCCGAATTCGTTGACCAGCACTGCTTGCACGGTGAGCCTCCTCGTTTCGCTGTTCCCGGACCAGCCTGGAACATGAACCATTATTGAGGTCAAGTCCGGGCGTGTTCCCGGCCGCCATCGAAACCGGCCTTTCCGGTTTGTACCGTTGAACATCTGTTCGGGCGGGCCGATCACCATCGGACAGGTCGCCCGGACCCCCGCCGCCGCGTACGGCGGTCCCGAGCCCGTGCTCACCCGTGATGTCCGGCATATCGTCGCCGACCCCACCCGGACCCGGCAGATGCCGGGGTTCACCGCCCAGGTCACCCCTCGACACCGGCCTGACCGAATTCGCGACCGCCCCGCTTCGCCCTACCCCCGCTCTCGGCGTATCGACGTGAACGTCATCCGGCTCAGCAACTGGTCACGCAGGAGCAATGTATGAGCCAGTACTGCGCACATATGCGCGGTGAACACCGCCAGAAGACCGAAGGCGAGGAGTGTATGCAGATCCCTCAGGAGGTGGTACAGATGAGCGCTGTGCGGGGTGATGGCAGGGAGGTGCACGCCACCGAGTAACCGAATCGGTGCCCCGGAGGCCGACACCAGAGCCCATCCGACGACGGGCTGCGCGACGAAAAGCACGTACATCAGCACCTCGGAGACGGCTGCGACCATTCGTTCCGGGCGACTGATCGACGGGAGCATCGGCGGTGCCGGCCGCCGCAACCGGTTACCGATTCGAACGACAGCCAGTATCAGCACGGCTATACCGGTTGTCTCGTGCAGAATCAGCACACGGTGGTAGTTGCCGAGCGAGCCCACCAGCATCGCACCCAGAAACAGCATCGTGACGATCAGAACCGCCATCGCCCAATGCAAAATTCGGGTGACAACATCGAATCGCAAAGGCCGATCCGGCGCTACGGACTCCGCCGGATCATTCCCGGGCGCATTCATGCGCGGCCCCCCGCCTCCACCGCGCCCCGCCCGCCGGCTTCGCCGGTTCGCCGGCGAAACGACTCCGCATACGCTGCGGAACGTGCTGACAGCAGCGGGTCGTCCGATGGCGCGATTCCGTCGGGTAACACCAGTGGATCGAAGTTGAGGTCGCGGACATTGTCTGCCGTCTCGGTGGTGATATCGGTGAGCACTACGGTGCCCACCGTCACGGTCTTCCGGCCGTCAGGCCATGGAATAGTGGCATCATCGGTGCGGTCCACGCCCGGTACTCCCACGACGATCACCATCGCCCAACGCCTCGGCCGCTGCGCGATATCGGCGATCAATCGATCGAAAAGGTAGTGGGGTCCGCGGTCGACGGCCGGTGCCTTGGTCGTCGTTTCAGGAACCAGTTTCCATCTGACCGGAACCTTCACTCCGTGCGCATTCGTCATTTCGAAGGCATTGAGCCCGTTGAAGGTCGTGGTCGTGAATGTCGGAGCAACAGGCGCGGCTTTCGCAATTGCCATAGCCGCCACGGTTCCAGGGTGGGTCGCTAGATAGTCCGACATTATTCGGGGGTCCGGCTTGCCGGTCGCTGCGTCGGGTGCGAAAGCCAGCATCCTGTCGTAGAAATCCTGAGGTGTCGGATCGAGAAATACGGGCAGGTTGATCATCGCCAAGCGCCATTGATTGTCGCCGGGAAGCTGAATACACAGGCCCAGCCCGCGGACAGAATCCGCGGCGTCGGCGGCATATGGATTTCCGCCGGACAACGAAAATCTGCCACTCAGCCGGTATTTCCCGCCCCGGAACACCGACGCCGTACTCAACTCCGCACCCGTGCCGTTGCTTTCGAAATACCCGCGGACCGCCACACCCTTTGCGTGGTTTCGCCGGAATCCCCGAAAGGTGCCGTTGACCTCCTCGAACCGATCCGCAATTGCGCGGGCAGTGAGCCTGTACGGACCGATAATGTTCTCGGTGAAGAGAAAACCGCCCACACTCAGCGCCCCTGCGCCGCCGACTACCAACGCGCGGAGCAATGTACGCCTATCCATCATCACCTTCTCGATTACGGGCACGTTTTATCAACAACCGATATTGCCGTTCGCGAGAATGGTTTCCAACCGCCACGGCCTTCGGTGTACAACGCTATCCGTCGAACGCTGGATCAGCGGGCCGAAAGCAGTGACGAAAGTATGACGCCAGGTCTTCTTCGCTCGGGTGACACCCGGGCCCGGTGGTGGAGGCCCGTCGCTAACTCGAAGGCTGTGTCAACAGTAGTGATGCCGCGGCGCAGGCGAGCAGGACGACCCCGATGCTCACAGCGAGTGCAGGAACGACGTGTATCGGTGCGCGGCCGTCGACGAACTCGCGCACTCGCAGCCGGTGGTTGCGTCGAGCCGTGGCCAGAATCGCCAGAGCGGGAAACGCGGCGGCCGCGGCTGCACCGACGACCAGGACGCCGGGGCCCGGAACTGTGCGGATGAACAGGAGGCACACGGCAACTGCGAGAGCGGCCGTGCGGACCCAGGCGAGCGTGGTCCGCTCCGGTTGCAACCCGGTATCGTCGTGGACATCGACCGTGGTGTCCTCACCCGGTGTCGATCGGCGCCTTTTCATATAAAAGTCTGCGCCGCAACGGTCGCTGCGCAGACGACAGCGAATACCGCCATGAGGAGCACGACGCCGGGTAACGGCAGCGGCCGGCCGGTGCGCATCGCGATTTCGATCCGAAACCAGCGGGCCAGCGCGACGGCGGTCAGTAAGACGGCGAAGACGAGCAACGCCACGATCGTCACTCGGTGGGTAGATTCCGCATCGGTCCGGCCGGCCAGTGCTTGCAGTGCAAGCGCCGCAGCGACGGCACCGAGTGCGGTCCGGATCCAAGCGAGGAAGGTGCGCTCGTTGGCGAGACTGAAGCGGGGGTCGGGATCGGTGCCGGCCCGGAGTGCGCTCGGCCGCCACCGCCGGCCGGTTGCGGGCCGGGTGACCTGTGGGCCGGGCGTGACGTGGGCGGGTTCGTGCCTGGATATCGGAGACATCTGGGGTTTCCTCGACGTTGTGCATAGTTCACGGCGTCCGTGGGTTTCCGGCGGCCGGGTGAGCGGTCGCAGCGGACCACCCACCCGGCTCCGGTAGCACGCACGGTGTGGTTCAGTGCGTCGTCAACTCCACCTTCCGGCGTTCGGACTCGGGGACACCGCCGCCCCGCGACAGGTTGATCCGGACCTCGTGCAGCGTGCCGGTGAAGGAGAACTTTCCGCTGCGCGCGATCTCCTCCGTCACCGGGCTTCCTCTGTCCACGCCGATATCGAGTTGCTCGTTCATGGAGAAGATCGCCCGTGCGGTGCGTTCGATACGTTCCTCCGCGGCCTTCACGCCATCGATGAACAGCGTCACCGTGGCACCCTTCCCGATTCCGCCGCCGTCGTAATCGAAGTGCAGTGTTACCTCGCTCCGCCCTGCCGGAAGGCGTTGCGGGGCACGCACAAAGGTGTGTTCGCGGCCGCAGAAGTTGTAGCAGAACACCGGTTTCGCGTCGAGTACATACAGTGCGAAGCCGCCGAATCGTCCCCCGATCCCGGCCAGCATGCCTTCGCACGGCGAACCGTCGCTGTCGATCCGTGCGGTGAGCCGCAACGATCGGTTGAAGAACGACGGTGCCGCCTTCTCCACCAGGCCTTGCATATGCGGATACAGGGTGATGCTCGTGCGGCCCTCGAACGGGTGCGGGGGGCGGTTCCCCCGGGTGTGCCGTCCGGCGGTGCGGTCGTCGAGCGGGAGCACGTGATACTTGGCGGCCTCGACCAGAAAGAGCTGCTTCAACCGCGCCAGGACCTCCGGGTGCTCGGCGGCGAGATCACGGGCCTGGGACCAGTCGGTCCGCGTGTCGTACAGTTCCCACCGGTCCTCGTCGAGATCGGGGAGTTCCACGCCCGCGGTCGCCATGAGCCAGGGCGCGCGGTGCGCGGTGACCGCCGTCCACCCCTCGTGATAGATGCCGCGGTTGCCGAAGATCTCGAAGTACTGGGTGGTGTGCCTGTCTTCGGCTGTGGCATCGCTGAAGGTGTAGTTCATCGCCACACCTTCCATCGGCATCTGGGCGATACCGTCCACGGTATGCGGCGCCGGTACTCCGGCTGCCTCGAGAATGGTGGGCGTGAGATCGACGCAGTGGTGCCACTGATGCCGTAGCTCGCCGCGCTCGGCAATACCGGCGGGCCACCGCACGATCAACCCGTTGCGGGTGCCGCCGTAGTGTGACGCGACCTGTTTGGCCCACTGGTAGGGCGTGTCCAGTGCCAGTGCCCACGCTGCCGGATAGTGCGGATAGCTCGTCGGAGTGCCCAGTTCGTCGAAACGGTCGAGGATGTCATCGGTCGTGCTCTCGTACCCGTTGAGACCCGCAAGGTAGTTGAACGACCCTTCCAAACCACCTTCGGCCGACGCACCGTTGTCACCGAGCATGTACAGCACGAGAGTGTTGTCGAGGGCGCCCAGTTCCTCGATCCGGTCGACGAGCCTGCCGACCTGGTCGTCGGTGTGTTCGAGAAAGGCGGCGTACAGTTCCATCAGTCGCGCGGATGCCTTCCGCTGCTTCTCGTCCAGCGAATCCCAGTGGGGAAGCCCCGGCGCCCACGGTGCCAGCACCGTATCGTCCGGTACGACCCCCAGGCGCTTCTGCCGCTCCAAGGTGATCTCACGTTGCCGATCCCAGCCGTGATCGAATTCGCCCCGGTATTTATCGAGGTACACGTCGGGCACCTGGAGCGGGGCGTGACAGGCACCGAACGGTAGATAGCAGAACCAGGGTTTGTCGGCGTCCACCGCGTTCACGCCCTCGATCCACGCGGCGGCGCGGTCCACCAGATCCTCGGAAAGGTGGTATCCGTCTTCGGCGCTGCGAGGTGGCTCGACGACGGTGAAATCCTCGTAGAGGACAGGATTGAACTGGTCGGATTCGGCGCCGAGGAATCCGTAGAACTTGTCGAAGCCTTCCCGGCACGGCCATCGGTCGAACGGTCCCACCGGCGTGATCTCCCAGGCGGGCGTCTGGTGCATTTTGCCGAACGCGCCCGTCGCATATCCGTTGCCCTGCAGAATCCGGGCCACCGTCGCCGCTGACGCGGGCCGTGTGCCGTTGTAGCCCGGTGCGGCACTGGCCATTTCGGATATCACCCCCATGCCTACGGAATGGTGATTCCGGCCGGTGAGCATTGCGGCGCGGGTCGGGGAACACAATGCGGTCGTGTGAAATCTCGTGTACCCGAGCCCTTCTTCCGCAAGCCGCTCCGCCGTCGGCGTCCGGCAAGGACCGCCGAATGCGGATGATGCACCGAATCCG
The DNA here is from genome assembly GCF_001613245.1 of Nocardia speluncae NBRC 108251. Classification (GTDB taxonomy): domain Bacteria; phylum Actinomycetota; class Actinomycetes; order Mycobacteriales; family Mycobacteriaceae; genus Nocardia; species Nocardia speluncae. Next base: position 174,487 of record NZ_BDBZ01000007.1, read on the forward strand.
ACATCGTCGATCATGATGACCAGGATGTTCGGCGCCCCCTGCGGGGGACGGACCGGAGCGCTGCGCTGGAAGGGGCGGCTCTGACTGCGATAGTCGAGGGCAGCCGCCGGTTGCGGGGTATGGGTGACGATCGGCAGCGAATGGCGGTCCATCTATGAATTCCCTTTCGTTCTGATGCCGGGGATGGGCTGGTGCGGGTGGTCAGACGCGTTCGGCGTGGTGAGCCACCGCGGTTTCTTCCGGGGTCCGCAGTCCGCCGGCGGCCGGCGAGCGGCCGTGCTTCATGGACACGGCGATCACTATGCCGACGGCGCCGACGAGCGCGGCGGATCCGAAGCCGTAGCCGAAGGCCGAATCCGCGTACATCACGGACCGGCCTCCGGAACCGGCATCGCCGAGGTGACCGGCCATGACGGCACCCGTGACAGTGACCGAAACCGCGGACGTCAACTGCATTCCGACACCGGCGATCGTGGAACCCACACCGCTTTGCTCGGACGGGAGGGCCTCCTGCACCAGGTTCGCGTTGGACGAGTGCAGGAAGCCGACTGCGACGCCGGCAAGCGCACTGATCAGCACGACCTGCGCCAATGAGGTCGGCATCCCGGCGCCGAGGAACATGACGAGCACGAACAGCGCACCGGACGCGAGCAGTACCTGGCGCGGGCCGAACCTCCGGGCACAGTAGCCACCGACCGGGCCGGCGAGCATCGCGCACAGCCCGAGCGCACAGGTCCACAGCGCATACGTTGTGGCGGACAGGCCCGCCCCGTACGAGATGCCGGGGATCCCTGCCGGAGTTTGCAGCAGGGTGGGCATCATCAGGGCGTGTGCGTTCATCATGTACCCGACGCAGGCGACCGCCAGGACAGTAGGCCCGAATCTGCGACCGAACAGGATGGTGAAGTCGATGAGGGGGTGGGTCGCGGTGCGCTGGCGCGCAACGAACAACACCAGCATGAGCACACCCACGGTAAGCAGCGCCAGGGTCGTCGTGGACGACCAGCCCCACGCCGATCCCTTGCTCACGCCGATCAGCAGGACAGCGACGCCGGGGCCGAGCAGTGCGGTGCCGAGGTAGTCGACCGGACGGTCGGCCCGCACCGGGCTTTCCGGTACCACCGCGGCGTACAGCGGGATCAATGCGGCCACGTAGATCGCCAGGAACCAGAACACCGAACGGAACCCGAAGCCGTCGATCAGCCACCCTGCGATGAACGGTCCGGCGACAGCCGACATCCCGATCCCTGTCGCGACCACACCCAGCGCGATCGGCACGAAATCGCGCGGCATGATGTCGCGCACGAGACTGTAGGACAGCGCCACGATGCCCACCAGTGCACCCTGGGCCGCACGGCCGACGAGCAGGAGGACGAAAGTCGGTGCCACAGCACTGATGAGGCAGCCCAGTACGAACACGACGGTCAGCGCCATGATGACGCGCTTCTTGCCGACCTTGTCAGCGAGCTTTCCGATCAGCGGCATGAGGGTCGCGCCCGCGAGGGTGACGATGGAGATCACCCACGCCACGTCGAGGGTCTCGAATTCCTCGGCGATATGCGGAACCGCCGGGTACACCATCAAGATTTCGAAGGTGGCTATTTCCGAGAAGAGGATGATGACGCCGAGGATGGCGAACAATCGTCGTTTCGATGCACCGGCAGTCGGTGGAGGTGTTTCGTGCACCAGGGTTGTCCTTTGTTTCGGATGGGCAGAGGACCGAGGAAGGCCGGTGGCTCGCGGCGGGAGGTCGGCGCGCGCAGGGAGAGGTTCGGATGCCGGAGTCGGTTCCGAGAATGTCGAAGTATGACGGTAATCACGGATTTGCGTGCTCCGCCTCTCGGGTCCCGCTGAGCGGGACCCCTCTCTCGGGGGTGCTCGCACAGCCCGAATTGATTCGAAAGTAATTGCCCAGCAGGACTTCCAGAGATTTAAGACAGTGTCTTGACGGGAGCGGTTTCGTTCGCATATCGTGGCCCCATGTCGTCGGCAGTCGATTCACGTCAAGCTCTCCTCGAGGCAGCCGAACAGCTCTATGCCGCACGCGGGCTCGAAGGGGTGTCGATGCGAGATATCGCGGCCGCCGCGGGACATCGCAACAACTCTGCGGTGCAATACCACTTCGGAAGCCGGGAAGGGCTTCTGAGGGCGATATTCCGGTTTCGGATGCGCACCATCAATGAGGTTCGGCGTGCCTATCTCGACAACGTCGTAGGGGCCGGTCGGGAAGGCGACGTCCGCGCCCTTGTCGAGGCCGAGATCCGGCCCCTCACCGAGTTTCTCGCGGAGACCCCGGACGGAAGTTACTACGCACGCTTTCTTGCGCGTGTCTCACCGTCCGTGGATTTCACCTTGCCCGAACTCAGTGAGGTCCAGGGCGCCGGCCGCGAAATCGTCCAACGGCTCATCGGCGCGCTGGGGCACCTGCCACGACGAGTGGCCCTCACCCGAATCGACCTGATGTTCAACATGATCATCTCGGCGCTCGCCCTTGTCGAACAGCGCCGAGCCGAAGGACGTCCCCAACTCTCGAGCCTCGACGACACCGTCGACCACCTGATCGATATGGCTGTGGGCGCGCTGCTCGCAGACCGGACAGGAGCGTCATGACCAGCACGATATCGTCCCGCACCGTGGTAATCGGTGATCACACAATCGAATTCGGCCCGCGGCTGCTCCGTCGCACGGTCGGCGGCAACGAGTCGGAGCCGTATACAACTCTGCACCTCGACCCGATGACTCCTCATATCGGCGCTACCGTCAGCGGGGTCGATCTTCGCGATCCGCAGGCGGAACAGATCGACGAACTACGCCGCGCGCTGCTGGAATGGAAGGTGCTGTTCTTCCGCGACCAGGACATCACGGCGGCACAGCATCGAGACTTCGCCGAGCACTGGGGCACATTGGAAGTGCACCCGTTCCTCGCCCAAGGTGACGTCCCGGAAGTGGTGCATTTCGAAAGAAGTCAGGACGACCCCGGAACCGAGAATATCTGGCACGTCGATGTCACCTGGCAGCAGCGCCCGCCGCTGGGGTCGGTCCTGCGGGCACTCGAGGTTCCACCGGCTGGCGGCGACACATTGTGGGCCGATATGGGCAATGCCTACGATTGCCTCTCCGATGAAATCAAAAGCCGGATCGACACGCTGACCGCCGTGCACGATTTCGTCCCCTCGTTCGGCCGCGGAATGACCCCCGACCGGCTCGAGCAGATGAAGGAGACCTATCCACCGGTCCATCATCCGATCGTCCGGGTCCATCCGGAGACGGGACGCAAGACATTGTTCGTGAACAGTCTGTTCACCACACACATTCCGGATCTCGACCCGGTGGAAGGGCAACAGCTGCTGCGTCACCTGTTCGATCAGGCGAAGGTACCCGATTTTCAGTGCCGGTTTCGCTGGGCGCCCAATTCCATTGCATTCTGGGACAACAGGGCCACCCAGCATTATGCGGCCAGCGACTACTTCCCCCATCGGCGGGTAATGGAGCGAGTCGCCATCGCCGGCGATGTGCCGCGCTGACAGATGAATTCCGCGACGAAACCGATCTCCCCGCCGAAGAATATGCAGTGGATACCCGGCAGCGCTTCGTACGTCGCTATCCGGTGTCGGCGGGTAAACGGATCTCGAAGCGGCAGCCGGCCTCACGATTGGCCGCAGTGATCGCGCCCCTGTGCGCCCGCACCAGGCCCGCCGCGATCGCCAGGCCCATACCGCTTCCGGTCGGCACACCCTCGTCCGCCACGGGTGAGCGGGCCGCGGTGCCCCGGTAGGCGACCTCGAAGATCCGTGGCAGATCGGTTTCCGCGATACCCGGACCCGAATCGTCGACCCGGGTCCAGATATGCCCGTTATCGCGCCCGGCGGCGATCACGACCTTCCCGCCGGGCGGTGTATGTGCGATGGCGTTGGACACCAGGTTGGCCAGCACCCGGCCCAAAGCGTGGTCGTCGGCCGCGACAGGTAGCGGCGCCGGGGGTTGTTCGGCGGTGAAACCGATGCCCGCCCGGTCGGCCGTCGCGCGGTGGGCGGCGTAGATCTCGTCGATGAGTTCGCGCAGGTCGAGGGGGCCGAGGTCGAGATGCAGGGCGCCTGCGGAGATCTTCGACATTTCGAACAGGTCGTCGACCATCCGGGACAGCCGCCGGGTTTCCCGGTCGATCTGCCCGGCGTAGCGGGCGATATCGGCGGGATCGGCGACGACGCCGTCGATGAGCGCCTCGGTCATCGCCCGGATACCGGCCAGCGGGGTGCGCAGATCGTGGCTCACCCACGCCACCAGCTCGCGGCGCGACTTTTCCGCGGCGCGTTCCTGTTCGCGAACCTGCTTTTCCCACACCGTTTTACGGGCCTGCTCCCGACCCAGCAGGACAGCCGCGGGAACCGTGACAGCCGCGACGAGCAGCAGCACCAGGGAGGTGCGCCGGAACTCGGCGTTGAACATCAAACCGCTCACCCCGGTGATCCCGGCCAGGGTCGCCAAGGTCGGGATGAGTACCAGCACCGCCATACTCGCGGTGAGCGAGCGGTCACGCAGCGCGCGCAGTGCCAGCGCACCGACGAACACCACCGGCAGGGAACACGCCAGCGTGAAACCGATGATCTGGAGCAGGTTCTCAGGCATCCGAGGGCTCCCCGGTGATCTCCGAGCGGCCCCAGGCATAACCGCGACCCCAGACGGTGTCGATCCGGTGCCGCGAACCCAGCTTGGCGCGTAACCGCTTGATATGCACGGTGACCGTCGACAGATCCCCGAAATCCCAGCCCCACACCTGTTCCAGCAGGCTCTCCCGGCTGTAGACCCGGCCCGGATTGCGCAGCAGGAACACCAGCAGGTCGAACTCGCGTGGGGTGAGGGTGAGTGCGGTGTCGTCGACGAACACCAGTTGGGCGGAGGGATTCACCGTGAGGGGCCCATCACGCAGGATCTGGCGATCGGGGGTCGGCACCGGCCGGGAGCTGCGGCGTAGGACCGAGGCGACGCGCAGGGCGAGTTCGCGCGGGCTGAACGGTTTGGTGACATAGTCGTCGGCGCCGGCTTCCAGGCCGAGTACCCGATCGTCCTCGTCGCCGAGCGCGGTGAGCAGGATGACCGGCATATCCGGACGCTGCCCGGCGCGCACCGCACGGCACAGTTCGATCCCGTTGGGCTCCGGCATCATCACATCCAGGACCGCGAGTTCCACGTCGTCGGGTGTGCCGGTGCGGGCGAGCACGGCATGCGCGGCGCGGCCGTCACCGGTTTCCACGACGGTGCGGCCGTCGCGTTCCAGATACCGGCGCACCACCTCCCGGACCACCGGGTCGTCATCGGCCACGAGTATGCACATCGGATCGCCTCACCAATTCGTGAACAGTAGATGGACCAGCAGCAGTGTCCCCGCGGTCTGCACCGCCGGCCAGGGACGAGCCCGAGCGTACGGAAGGTACGCGGTGGCGACGAGCAGCCATATATCGAACGGTAACCAGATCCGCTCGGTTTCGGCCTTGCTGAGGCCGCCCGCGCCGAACAGCTCCCCGCGTATCCGGCGGCGGGCCGCGGGGGTTTCGATCGGATCCGGCACATCGGCCACCCTAGGCCCGGCCGCAGCCGGTCACACCGGATCGATCTGGTGGACCGATATGGCGTCATCGTTTTGTCACAGGTTTCGAGCCGATTCCGGCCCAGCGTGGCAGCCATGGCGACAGAGGAGAGCGCACCGGCCGGCGTTACCGTCGTGATCCCGTGCCGCAACGAAGCCGAAGCGTTGCCCGCCCTGCTCGCTCCGGCCGCCGACGGCGGCCGGTGGGCGCTGGGGCTGCCCGGCCCGCGCGCCGCCCAACTGCTCGCCGGCATACCTATGTCCACCGACCACACCGGGGAAGCCACGCGGAACGCATTACGGGACAGTGGTTACCGGATCGGCACGCTTGCGACACTGACCGACGTGGACCATTACACCGATGCGATGGCCGTCGCCGCCGACTGCACCGGCCGGTTCGCCACGTGCAGGTTTCGGTTGCCGGTGGCGGGGTCGTGCAGGGGAGCACGGTCCGCTGTAGGCGCCCGCATGTGGGTGTGCCGATTCGTGTCGGACAAGAACACGATCCGCAAGGAAGCACACGAGATGATCGCGCGATGCGGTGCTGCTCCGTACGAGTCAGGACGAGGTCGAGCGTTGCTGGGCGAAGCATGCGCGATACAACTCTTCGACCTCCGCGACCAGTTCCTCGACAGGCCCGTCGGTGACTGCGCCCGGGACGATGTCGCCGATCGGCAGCGCGGCGACCGGCGCCGCAGGGACACCCCATTCGCGCAGCCAGGCCCTGAACTGACTGCTGGAAGTGATGTAGACGATGCGCCCCAACCCGACCCAGCCGTGACTTGCGGAGCACATCGGACAGTGCTCGCCAGAGGTGTAGACGGTGGCGGCGGCGCGCTCTTCCGGGGCCAGATGCCCGGCGGCCCATCGGGAGATCGCGAATTCCGGATGCTGGGTGGCGTCGCCGTCCTTCACTCGGTTGCGGTCTTCGAACAGCACCGTGCCATCGGCGGCGACCAGGACGGAACCGAAGGGTTGGTCGCCGGCGGCCAGCGCCTCGCGAGCCAGGTCGATGCAGCGGCGGAGATGGGTCAGATCCTGTTCGGTAATGGTCATGCGAACATCCTTGTCGATCGGGGACGAGGCGCAGGTGGTGGGCGGCCGCATGTCCGCCGGATACCGGGTGTCCGGCCGGTGAACAGTAGACGGGGAACCGGACGTTGCTGCCTTTTCGATGGTGCGAGCCGCACAGGAGGCCGGACCTGTGTGCCGGTCCGGCCTCCTGTTCAGTCCTGGCGCGAAGCCGCGTGGCTTCTCAACGCGTGGTGTGCGCGACCGAATCGCCGGCCGACCGGGCGGGTGTTTCTGTGGTGGTCTCGGTGGTACGGGGTGCCGTCGTGGTGGGTGTGGCCGTCGGCGGAGCGGCGTCCTCCGTTGCGGGCGTGGAGCTCGGGGCCACGGTTGCCGAGCTCGGGGGCACAGTTGTCGAACTCGGGGGTTCCGTTGTCGACGAGGGCGGCACTGTCGTCTGCTCGCCCGCCGGCGGTGTGGTGGTGGTTGTCTCTTCCGGCGTGGTCGTGGCCGGGGCGGTGCCCGTCGTGGTCGGTGCCGCTGTAGTGGTGCCGGTCGGCTCGGCGGCGTGGTCGGTGGTCGTCTCCGCGGCCGCCTGGTAGGCGTCGTCCAGGTCTTCGGGTGTCGGGGTGGACTCCGTATCCACGGGTTCGCCTGCCTGGGCTTGTTTCGCCAGGTGGGTGAGCCAGGCCGCGGCGTATTCGGCGGAGGTCAGTGGTTTGCCGTTGGCCGGGTCGGCGTCGCGCCAGTAATCGAAGTGGTGGCCGGTGGCGTTCGGGCCCAGCGTCAGGTTGTAGGGGTCGGACAGGATCACGGGGATGGTGTTCTGATTCGTCACGATCAGGCCGATGATCTCGTTGAGCACCTTCTGCGGCAGGTAGGCCAGTGGCGCCATCTGGCCGGTCGAGATGGAATCGGCGGGCCGGTCGCCGGGCGGGGGAGTGGCGCCGGGCTCGTAGCCCGGTTCGGAGACCCGCAGCAGAACCTCGAGGAAGGTTTCGTCACTGGCCATCCAGTTCGGTTGCGACCCGACATCGGCGAGTGCGAGCAGCGCGACCCGGCTCAGGACAACCGCGACATCCTGTCCGGTAGCCGGGGTGAGCCCGTCGCGTTCGAGCGCGTCGACGTTCATCTGCCGCGCCACGTTGACCACCAGTTGCAGCAGCGCGATGTTCTCCGGTGCCGCGCAGGTGAGGTCGCCGTCGGAGCAGAACGAGGCGATCTTCCCGTTCAGTGAACCGAAATCGCCGCCCGTATCCGGGAGCGCGCCCTGTCCCGGAACCGGGTTCTTCCCGTTCTGATAGGCCTGGTCGAATCCGTCCGGGTTGCCGTGCGGGTTCTCGGCACCCGGGAACGGACCGTCGCCCGGTGCGCGGCCGGAATCGGCGAGGATGACCACGCCGGTGACCTTGTCCGGGTCGACGATCGCGTAACCGCCGTCCTGCTGTTCCTGGTGCCCGATCTCCATGGCGACCCGGCGCACCACATCGGCGCCTTCGCTGTAGCCGACGATGGCGAACCGGGTGTCCGGGCAGGCCTGCGAGATCTCGCGCATCACCTGCTGGGTGTTGGCGACCCCGGCGGTAACCGCATCTTCGTAGGTGGCCATATCCGCCGGGTAGGCGATATAGACCGCGGCGTAGGAGCCGGGGTCCACAGCGTCGGCGGGGGCGTTGACCACCGGGTCCACCCATTCGCTGCTGTGATCGCCCGACAACGCCGCGGGCAACGGGTTGCCGTGCGCGTCGACCAGCAGTTTTGTGGTGCCCTCGCGTGGGGTGTCACCGCGGCCCGCGACCGAGACGGTGACCATATCGTGGCATTCGGTGACCGACGCCTTCAGCTGCGTATCCGCCTGCTGCGAGGGTGCGGTCATCGAATAGGTGGCGCCCACCGCGGCCACCACGCCCAGTACCGCGGGTGCGGCGATCGCCGCGGCGATCCGGTGCTGGGTGAACCAGCCGCGGGATCGCAGAATCCAGCTACTTCGGAAAGCCATGTCCCATGCTCCATTCCAGAACTGATAAATGGACGGACTGGCCCCCCGACGGGCCGTTACGTCAAGGGAGACGTCGCGGCGGGGGTGCGCGGCGTTACGCGATTATTTCGGGTCGAGTGCGCCGGCGTGGTATTCCACGCTGGGACTCCACAGGAAGAAACTGTCGATCCCGGTGGTGTAGGTCGCCTCGATCTGTGCCCTGACCTGGGCATCCCCGTAGTCGACGCCGAGGCTGAAATCCTGCAGCCAGGGGATCACCTTCGCGCCCGTGCCTTTGGTCACGGTCCGGAAATCGCGGAGGGAGGCGGCGACGATATCGAACGGCTGCCCGTCCGGATTCGCCACACCGTATTCGCCCGGTCCCCAGTGCGAGGGGTAGATCATCGGTGCGACGTAATCCACCTGCGGTGCGATGAGCCGGATATCCTGCGCGATCTGGTCGGGCCGGCTGGCGGCGATCCCGTAGACCGCGGCACTCTGGTGGGCGCCGGCGGTGTGCACCGGAGCGCGGCTCTGCGCTAGGAACCCGGCGACGGCTTCGGTCGCGGGACCCTCCAGGCCGGGAAAGCGCATACTCGACAGCCTGCCGTCGGGGCGGCGGACATAGTCGTACATGATCCCGTCGAAGCCCAGTTCGGCGGCCTCCACCGCGAGCGCGATGTTGTATCCGCGGACCTCGGGGTGCGCGAAATTGGTGAATGCGATCGAACCGTAGTGGCTGGAATACGGCTGCCCGGCCGGGTTCTGCACCACCCAGTCCGGGCGGCCGTGGTGCCAGGCCCATTCGGCGAGGGTGGGATCGCGGAACGCGACGATCCGGCCGACCACCTGCACGCCCATATCGTGGAGTTGCCGCAGCGCCGCCCGCGCTTCGTAGATAGGGGTGGCGGCGCCGGTCGAGCGGGCCAGCGGCACCTTCGATGCGTAACCGACGACACCGTCCTCGTCCTTGATATCGAGTTGCACGGTATCGATACGTTTCTGGCGGGCCAGATCCAGGACGGCTTCCCGCATCGGGCCGTACGACCAGGCGTGCGCGGTGACATGCACGGCCCGCATCCGCGGCAGGTCGATACCGGTGGTGAGCGCCCGTGTGGTGGTGTTTCCCGCCGCATCCACCGCCACCACCTCCGACCCGGTGGGGTTGTGCGGCAGTTCGCTCACGAAACTGCCGTCGGGGCCGGGGGTCACCGAATGCGCACCGATCGAGACCCGTTCCGCGTCGGGGGCCCGCCCGCGCACGGTGACCGGGTCGCGGTAGGAGGCGACGGTATCCGGTTGGGTCACTTCCAATTCCGGGGCGGTGGTGTCCACGGTGAAGGTGGTTTCGGTGCCCGGGCCGTCGCGTAGCCGGCCGGTCATCCCGCCGGGTGGTATTTCGGCGGTGAAGGTGTGCTCGCCGTCGGACAGTCCTTCGGGCTTGTAGACGACCGTATCGCCGTCGACCCGGCCGGTGACGGGGGCACCGTCCACCATGAGCTCTACTGCGTGCGGATCGTGTCCGGCGGCATCGACGCGAAGAGTGAGATCTTGCAGCGCTACCGCGCCGACGGGTCCGGGTGGGAGGCCGGCCAACGGAAGATCCGGGGCCGGTGAACGGCCGGCCCCGATCCCGGCGAATACCAGCACAACGATCACAACAACACCGAATACGAGGACCGCCAACCGTTTTCGGTCGACCGCCCGGTCCCGCACGAGCACAGCACACCAACTTCCACGAACAGCTTCCCGCCCACTATGGCGAGCCCGCCGCCGCGCCGGCCTGTTTCGCGGAGATGAACCGTAAATCGTTGCCGGCACGTAATATCCGGGCGATGGTGCGGTACCCGGGGAGATATGTTCGGGTGGTCGCGGCGGCGCTGATCTGCGCGGCGGCCACGGCCTGCGGGGCGACAGGTGAACCCGCCTCGGCGGACACACCGCCGCGTACCTCCGCGGCACCCCCGCCGCCGGCGCCCCCGGACCCGGCAACCGTGGGCGCCGACGAGCTGGGGGAGGTCCCGATTCTCATGTATCACCAGGTGACCGCAGATCCGGCCGGTGAATACGATCAGAGTCCGGGCGAATTCCGAGCGGAACTGGACCGGCTGTATCGCGAGGGGTACCGCCCGATCACCGCCGCCCAGTACATCACCGGTGATATCGATATTGCGGCCGGAACACATCCGGTGGTGCTCACCTTCGACGATTCCACCGGCAGCCAGCTCCGGTTCACCACGGACGGGGCCCCTACCCCGGACTGTGCGGTCGGGGTGCTGGAGCGTTTCGCCGCCGAGCACACCGATTTCCCCGCCCGCGCGACCTTCTACGTCAACAACGACCCGTTCGAATCCGATCCCCGCGCCCTGCCCTGGCTGGCCGAGCACGGCTACGAGATCGGGGCGCATACCGCGAGCCATCCCGATCTCGCCGGCCTGGACGCCGCCGGTGTGCAACGCGAGCTGGCGCAGAATGTCCGGGCGATCACCGCCGCGGCGCCGGGAACCCCGGTGACCACGATGGCGCTGCCGCTGGGCAGCGCCCCGGCCGATCCAGCTCTCGCGCTCGCCGGAAACTCGGACGGGACGCCCTACAGATTCGCTGCCGCGATGCTGGTCGGCGCGAACCCCGCGCCCTCACCGTTCGGTCCGGTGGAACCTGCCGCGGTACCGCGCATCCGGTCCGGGCCGGGCGCGGTACCGTTCGACTCCGCCTACTGGCTCGACCTGCTCGCGGCCGAACCGGCCCGCCGCTACACCTCCGACGGCGACCCCGCACGTATCTCTTTTCCGCGTAGCTCGGGGAACCGGCTCGACCCGCGCTGGGCCGATCAGGCACAGACCTATTGATGTCTGCACCGGACTCAATCGGGTAGCCGGCGCATCTCGATCACGGTGAGGCCCAGGTTGTCGATACGGGCCAGGACTCCGCGGATACCCGTCGGATCGGTGACCGGACCCGACAGCACCGTAGTGCCGTGGGTGTGATCGCCGGTGAGTTCGGGAAACGCGGCAAGCGCACGTTCGGAGAGTTCGCCGTCGATGGTGAACTGGTATCGCATCGCCGTCTCCTGCCTCATCCGGGCCGGGCGCGACGGCAGGTGTCGCCGCGTCGGAATCAAGTGTGGCCCACGGCGTCACCGCCGCACATCGTCCGGAGCGGGTGAACCGGCTCCGCCGCCGATCAGAGCAGTCCGCTGCGTCGCGCCTCCTGCAGCGCTTCCATCCGGGAGCGGGTACCGAGTTTGGCGTAGATGCCGCGTAGATGTGTTTTCACCGTATTGATGGAGACACTGAGATCGTCGGCGATGTGCTGGGTTGTGCGACCCGACGGCAGCTGTTGCAGAATCCGCAGCTCGGTCGCCGTGAGCGGTGGATGCTGCACCCGGCGCCGAGGCCGGTGACCGGCCCGGATGGTATCGGCGAAGGCGCTGCACTGCCCGAAACAACCGGCGTAGTAGTCGAGTAGGTCGACGGTGCCGGGAACGTCGAAGAACGGCCGGGCCACCCGATGGGCGGCGCCGATCCGCAGGGCGTTGTCCACGGCCTCCCGGGTTTTGGAATCGTTGCCCAGCTCGCGGTGGGCGCGGGCGTGCAGGAGCCAGCCGGTGAGCCGGGCGACGGGATGGGCGCCGGAGGTCGCCGCGAGTACCGGCTCCACCTGACCCAGGACCGTCTGATGGTTCCCTCCTACGGAGGTCAGGGCCGCCGTGGACAGGACGGTGTCGGGGATGAATCCGAGCACTGCCCGCGCCCGTTCGGTCAGCTGCCGCGCGGCCGAGGTATCGCCCGAGCCCAGCAGTGCCCACACCGCGGCACTCACCAGACTGCCACCGAGTACCGGCGCGGGGTCGGCATCGAGCAGCCGGCCGATACTGCGGCGTAGCCGGTCGGTGGCGGCCGGGTCGTCACCGCACTGGCAGTCGAGCAGGTTGCCGACCACATGCGGCAACCGGCCCGCCACCGGACCCGGGGTTCCGTCGCGGCGGATGTGCTCGGCGCACAGCACCCGGATCTGCTCGGGGTGCGGGTCCGAGCCCTGCAGGTAGGCGCCGTAGGCCTCGAGCGCGGTGGCGTGCACGGTTTCCGGCAGATCCAGGAGGTCGTGATCACGGGCGATGGCGCAGGCCCGTTCGGCGCGCTGCCGCATCGTCGTGATCGACCCGGCCAGACCGGCGGTGACGGCGAGCCGGGTCACCGCGATCAATCGCAGCCGGGGGTGGCAGCGGGACCGCGTGCGGCTCAGGGCGATCCGCAATCGTTCCTCACCCCGGGCGATTTCACCGCGCAGCGCGAGCGCCGTACCGGTGGTGACGGCGAGATAGCCGTCCAGGTCGGGGCGGTCGGCGGGCGGCATCCGCTGTGGGAAGACGATCGGATCGGAATCGGTGCCGGACGCTACCGCGAGCTCGGCGTCCACCGCCGCGGTCAGGGCCTCCAGCCGGTAGGGGCCGGCGAGCGAATGCGGGTCGTCGTCGGCGAGCAGGCGTGCGCTGTCGCGGTAGGCCTGCGCCGTACCGCTGCCGCCGCGCAGCAGCGCGTCGGTGGCCTGCAGCAGACGCAGGAACGGGTCGGTGAGCACATCCGGCGCCGCAGTGGCGAGTGCGTCGAACAAGCTCTCGCCGTGATCGGCGAAAACCAGTGCCAATGCGTGCTCGGCCAGGAACGACCCCAGCTCACGGTGATCGGGTACCGCGAGCAGATGCGCCAGCGCGGCCTGCAATTCACCGATCGTGGTGAGCCTGCGAGCGGCCCGCAGATGCAGGTCGGCACACAGATCCGGGCCCAGGCGATTGGCCTCGGCCAGGAAATAGGCCCGCAACATCGGATGGTAGGAGTACCAGACCTTTCCGCTTCGCGACAGTGAGGTCATCGGGAAATTGATCCGGTCCAGTTCGTAGAGCAGATGCGCGGCACCACCGCCGACGAGATCGTCGGCGAGTTGTTCGGTGAACTCCTCCGGAACGCTGGTGCAGGTGAGGAACTGCCGAAGCGCGGGGGAGAGGGTATCGATCAGCTCGCCCACCAGCAGATCGGCGAACGCATGCGGTGGCCGCGCCAGCGCGGTGAGTGCATCGGAATTCTCGCTCGAGCTGGCGGTGAGATAGATCGCCGCGATCCGCACCAGCGCGGCCCACCCCTCGGTGAGATCCATCAGGGTATGCAAGCTCTGGTCGTCGAGTGCGCATTCGTGTCCCGCGCACAGCCGGGACGCGTCGGCGGAGGAGAGCGCCAGATCGTGCGCGCTCCACCGGGTGAGCCGGGAATGCAGTTGCAGCAGATGCCAGCGGATCGGCGGATCGAAGCGGGCGCACAAGACGGTGGTCACCGCCGGCGGTGCGTGCTGCAGGAAGTACTCCAGGCCCGCCAAGGCGAGTGGATCGGTGATCAGGTGGGCGTCGTCGATCACCACGACGGTCGGGTCCGCGCTGTCACCGAGCGCGGTGAGGATGGCTTCGGCTTCACCCACCCCCGCGGCGGGCTGTCCGGATCCGGCGGCGGGTACGCACAGCCGGGTGCGCAGTTCCGGCCACAGGGCGGTCTGGTCGCGAACGGTGAGCCAGGCGATCCTGGCCTCCGGATGCGAACGCGGCAGATGCGTTGTCACCCAGTCCGCCACGGCGACCGTTTTCCCGACCCCCACCGCGCCGCAGACCAGCAGCACACCCCCGTTGCGGCGATCGACCACGGTGTCCAGCCCAGTATGCAATCGTGGCCGCGACACCGGGTCGAAGGGGAACACCGGGATATGGGACCGTGGCCGGGCTCGCGATAGCGGGCGGCCCGTCGGATCCAGTGTTGGCGAAGTGGTCACGGTGCCTCCCGAAGAAAATTCCCGAAACAGCACTAGCACGCACTCGGCCGCAGCCTACCTGAGCGGAGGGCACCCTCAGCGGCCCCTGAACCAACCTGTTACCAGGGCGTATCCGGGAATATTCATCCGTATCGGGTGAGTCGTGCACCGGTTGGGCCGCCATACCGTGGGGCGGATCCCCGCTGCGGGGACCACCGGATCCGACGTAAGCGAGGTGGACCGTGTCGTTTTGGGAAGCACTCTGGCTGGTCGTGGTGAGCTTCGCGTTCATCGCGTACCTGCTGCTGCTGTTCTACATCATCGGTGACCTCTTCCGAGACCGGGAGACCTCCGGCTGGGTCAAGGCGATCTGGGTGGTTCTGCTGATCGTGCTGCCGCTGCTGACGTCGCTGGTCTATCTGATCGTCCGCGGTAAGGGAATGACGCAGCGGTCGATCACCGAGGCCCACCAGGTGCAGGCCGCGGAGAAGGAATATATCCAGCGCACCGCCGGCACCAACCCGGCCGCACAGATCGCCGAGGCGAAACGGCTGCTCACCGAGGGCACGATCACCGAAGGAGAGTTCGAGCAGCTCAAGGCCAAGGCCATGTCGTGACCGATGCCCTCCCGCCGGCACCGCAACCCGCGGTGCCGGCCCCCGGGCAGTGGGCGATTCCACGCGGTTTGATCGTTCTGCTGGTCGCGGCGGCCACGGTGGTCGCCGTCACCGGCGCCCGTGCGTTCTCCGGTGTCCTGGGCCCGGTTTTCCTGGCGTTGATGCTGGCGATCGCCGTGCAGCCCATCCAGCAGCGGATGCAGCGCCGCGGCCGGCCCGCCTGGCTGGGTATGCTTGCGGCGCTGGTGGTGGTGTATCTGATCCTGCTGGGACTGGTCGCGGCCTTGGCCCTGTCGGCGGCTCAGCTGGCCACCGCGCTACCGGATTACTCCGATCGGTTCGCCGATCTTCTCGCACAGGTACAGGACCTGCTGGCGCGCTTCGATATCGATCAGGAACGGATCGATCACGCGTTGAGCGGCTTCGACCTGGGCAACCTGGTCGTGCTGCTCGAGAATCTGCTGCGCGGGCTGGCGGGTGCGTTCTCGAACCTGGTCTTCGTGGTCACGTTGCTGCTGTTCATGGTGTTCGACGGAATGTCCATCGGACGCCGGATGGAAGCGCTGCACGGCATGCGCCCCGATATCGCCCGCGCGCTGGGCTCGTTCACCTCGGGCACCCGCAAATATCTGATCGTGTCCACGGTATTCGGCCTGATCGTCGCGGTCCTCGACGGCGTGGCGCTGTGGGTGCTGGCGGTGCCGTTCCCCCTGCTGTGGGCGCTGCTGTCGTTCATCACCAACTACATCCCGAATATCGGATTCGTCATCGGGCTGGTGCCGCCCGCGCTGCTGGCCCTGCTGGACGGCGGATGGACCCGGATGGTCTGGGTGATCGTCGTCTACTGCGTGTTCAACGTCGTGGTGCAATCGGTGATCCAACCCAAATTCGTCGGTGACGCGGTCGGGCTCAGCGTCACCGTCACATTCCTGTCGCTGGTGTTCTGGTCGTGGGTCCTCGGCGCGCTGGGCGCGCTGCTGGCCATTCCGCTCACCCTGCTGGCGAAAGCAGTACTGCTCGATATCGACCCCGCGACCAGGTGGATGGATGTGCTCATCGGCGAACGCGCCCCGGCTCGGAGCAAGCGGCCCGAGGCCGAACCGCCGGCCGCGCCGGGGTGAACGGTTGCGGGTTCACCCGGGCAGGGTGAGGCGGGGTCGTTTCCGAGCGGCGACAGTCGTCGTAACCACAGTGCTCGGAAGGAGCCGAGATGACCACCGCACCGCAACACACCACCGAGACCCGCGACGGCCCGATGCGGCAGGGCTTCGCGGCGGGTGTCTCGATCGGCGCGTCGATCCTGCTGCTGACAGTCGGCGCGCTCTCGATACTCGAGGGGATATCCGCGGTCGCCCGGGACGAATTGTTCGTTGTCGGTGTCGACTACGTCTACGAGTTCGATATCACCACCTGGGGCTGGATCCATATCGTGCTGGGCGCCATTCTGATCGTGGCGGCGCTCGGGCTCCTGACAGGGACGACTTGGGGCCGGGTGCTGGCGATCATCGTCGCGGCGCTGTCGATAGTGGCGAACTTCCTCTGGCTGCCCTACTACCCCTGGTGGTCGACGCTGGTCATAGCCCTCAACATCGTGGTGATCTGGGCGATCGCCGCCTGGCACCCCCGGACCTGAGACGCCCGCAGCGTGGGACCGGCCCGGCCGCCCAGGGCGTCCGGGCCGGTCCCACCTCTTCGGCGAAGGGCACGGTGAGTGGTGAGCGACGAACACACTCGTCCGTCCGGAGGCAGCGGTGCTCGCCGGCCGCGGGCGGTCGCCGCGCAGCTGTTCCCCTCCCTGCACGGGTACCGGCGTAGCTGGTTGCGGCCGGATATCGTCGCCGGCCTGACCGTCTGGGCGGTGCTTGTGCCGGAAGCGCTGGCCTACGCCACGATCGCGGGTGTGCCGCCGGTGGTGGGCCTGTACGCGGCGGTCCCGGCGCTGATCCTGTATGCGCTGGCCGGTAGTTCGCGGCATCTGGTGGTGGGGCCGATGTCGGCGACTGCGGCGTTGTCGGCCGCGCTGATCACCCCGCTGGCCGGTGCCGACGAGGGTCGCTACCTGGTGCTCACCACGGCGCTCGCCATCGCGACGGGTGTGGTCGGGCTGCTCGCCGGCCTGCTGCGGCTCGGGTTCATCGCCTCGTTCATCTCCGAACCGGTGCTGAAAGGTTTCATCGTCGGGCTGGCGCTGGTCATCATTATCGGCCAGGTACCCAAGCTGCTCGGCATCGAGAAGCATGAGGGGGATTTCTTCGAACAGTTGTGGGGCGTGCTGACCGGTCTCGGCGATACCCACTGGCGGACACTGTTGATCGGCGGACTGAGCCTGCTGCTGGTGCTTGCCGTGAAACGGTGGCTCCCACTGGTCCCGGGCGCGTTGCTCGCCGTCCTGGCCGGAATTCTGGCGGTGGCGCTGTTCGATCTGGACGACAGGGGGGTGGCCATCGTCGGGGAAATCGACCCCGGTCTGCCCGTTCCCGGCCTGCCCGCAGGTGTGGGTTTCAGCGACTACCTCGATCTGCTGGGACCGGCGGTCGGCGTCCTACTGATCGGGTTCGCCGAAGGACTGGGCGCGGCCAAAACCTATGCCGCGAAAGCCGGCTACGAAATCGACCCCAACCGGGAACTGTTCGGTTTGGGCGCCGCCAATCTGGGATCGGGTTTCACCGCCGGGATGGTGGTCAACGGCAGTTTGTCCAAAACCGCGGTCAATGGGTCGGCCGGAGCGAAGACCCAGGTCAGCGGGCTGGTGGTAGCGGTCCTGACAGTCGTGACCCTGTTATTGCTCACGGGACTGTTCGAACAGCTGCCCGAGGCCACACTGGCGGCGGTGGTGATCGCGGCCGTGATCGAACTGGTCGATATCGCCGCCCTGCGGCGGCTCTACCGGGTGTGGACCGACTGGCTGGGCCATATCTACGGCCGGGTCGCCCGCGCCGATTTCCTGGCCGCGCTCGCCGCGCTGTTCGGTGTGCTGCTGTTCGACACCTTGCCGGGCCTGCTCATCGGGGTCGGGGTCTCGATCCTGCTGCTCGTCTATCGCGGCTCTCGGCCGCATATCGCGGTCCTCGGCCCACGCGACGGTCTGTGGCTGGACGTGCACCGGCACCCGGGTCTCGCGCAATCACCCGACCAGCTGGTAGTCCGCGTCGAGGCGGGGCTGTACTTCGTCAACGCCGACAATATCCGGACTCGGATCGAGCAGTTGTGCACCGAGCACACCCGGCTGGTGGTCCTCGACGCCGAAACCTCACCCGCTATCGACGTCACCGCCGCGGCGATGCTGGTGGATCTCCGGGACAGCCTTGCGCACCGCGGTATCGACTTCCGGATCGCCCGTTCGATCGGGCAGTTCGGGGAGGAATTGGCGGCCGCGCAAACCGGAACTCATCGGGTCCCGGTCTATGCGAGTGTCGCCGCCGCGACGACTGAACCACCGCGTTCCCCAGGAGCTGCGGACTCGGTGCGGTGACCCGGGACCCCGAATCGGTCGGCTGCGCCCCGAGGGAGACGATCTGCGACCGGCCTTCGTTTCAGCGGCGGCCCCGGCGCTTGATCAGCAGACCCGCGACCGCGCCGACCAGGAACATGATCAGCAGGATCAACCACATCGGCGAGCGGACGGTGACCAGCAGGAAATTGATATCCACTCGGTTGCGGTTCTGCGCGATGAACACCGCGGCCAGCACGATCAGGACGACTGCCAGCCATTGGTTCACCGTTATACGCGACAGCAATGTACGTTTCGGCGCGTCCTGGGGTGTCATCCGGTCCTCCGAACGGTGGGCTGACGGTACAGCACGAGTGTGCGACGGCCGGCCCGCCGCGACCTCACCCGCGTCGGATGAGTTCCCTGTCCCGGTACCCCGGTCGGGCGAGACGCGCGGCACTTCACCCGCGTCAGGTGATACCTCCGCCGCGCAACGCTGGCTAGCGTGGGCGATGCCGGATGCCCGCCTTTCTCCCGGAAGACCCGCCGGACGAGCGGGCGCTCGAACCTCCGCGCCGTGACCGCTGCCAGCCGAGACATCGCAGAGTGAGGTAACCATGACCATGCAGGTGGATTTCGACGACACCACCGATTTCGAGAATGCGGCACGGGGGTTCATCGCCGAACTCGACCCGCCGGTGGTGAAAGCCGCAGACGGGAGTGTGGTCTGGGATACCGGCGCCTACGGGTTCCTCGCCGGCGACTGTCCGTCCACCGCGAACCCGAGCCTGTGGCGGCAGGCGCAACTCTGCAACAAGCAGGGGCTGTTCGAGGTCACCGAGGGGATCTACCAGGTGCGCAACCTGGACCTGTCGAATATGACCTTCGTCGAAGGCCGTGCGGGCATCATCGTGATCGACCCCTTGATCTCTGCGGAGACCGCGGCCGCGGGGCTGGCGCTGTATCGAGCGCACCGCGGTGACCGGCCGGTGACTGGGATGATCTACACCCATTCGCACGTCGATCATTTCGGTGGGGCGCGGGGAGTGGTGCCCGAGGGGCACCCGCCGATCCCGATCCTGGCTCCCGAAGGATTCCTCGAACACGCCGTGAGTGAGAACGTCTACGCGGGCAATGCGATGAACCGGCGCGCGATCTTCATGTACGGCGCGGTCCTCGACAAAGCACCCGACGGACAGATCGGCACCGGGCTCGGAATGACCACATCTACCGGGACCGTCACCCTGCTCCCGCCGACCGTGGACATCACCCACACCGGACAGGAGGAGGAGATCGACGGTGTCCGGATCGTCTTCCAGCTCACACCGGGGACCGAGGCACCGGCCGAGATGAACTTCCTGTTCCCGGACCGCCGCGCCCTGTGTATGGCGGAGAACGCGACCCACAACATGCACAACGTGCTCACGCTACGAGGTGCCGTGGTCCGCGATTCCCGGGTCTGGGCCAGATATCTGGACGAGGCCATCGCTCGATTCGGTGACAAGGCCGATATCGCCTTCGCTTCCCACCACTGGCCGACCTGGGGCAGGGAGAACTGGACGGCCTGGCTGGCCGGGCAACGAGATATGTATGCCTATATGCACGACCAGACGTTGCGCCTGACGAACCAGGGGTTCACCGGCCCGGAGATCGCCGAACAGTTCGAATTCCCGCCCGGACTCGACAATCTGTGGGCGAATCGCGGTTATTACGGCTCCACGAGCCACAACGTCAAGGCGATCTATCAGCGATACATGGGCTGGTTCGACGGGAATCCCGCGCATCTGTGGGAACACCCACCGGCCGGGCTGGCTCAGCGGTATGTCGCCGATTACGGCGGTATCGACGCGATCGTCGCCAAGGGCCGGCAGTATGCGGCAGACGGTGATCTCCGCTTCGCCGCCACCCTGTTGCAGCACGCCGTATTCGCCGAACCGGAGCACGACGGCGCGAAACAGGAGCTGGCGAATGTCTACCGTCGCCTCGGTCACGGTGCCGAGAACGGGCCGTGGCGCAACTTCTTTCTGGTCGGCGCGGAAGAACTGCGGACAGGTCCGAGCCCGATGGCGACCAGTACGGCCGGCCCGGAGATGCTGACCGCGCTGACGCTGAACATGATCGTCGACTCACTCGCTGTCCGGATCGACGGCCCGCGCGCGGCGGCAGCCGATTTCATCATGGACTGGGAGCTGACCGACGAGCACCGCGTGCACCGCCTGACCCTGTCCAACGGTGCCCTGACCCACCGCACACCCACAGCCGAGACCCCGGCCCTGGGCCCGGCGGATCTCACCTTGACGTTGACCAAGGCTCAACTGCTGACGGCCGTGAGCGGCGGCGGGTTCGAAGGGGTGACCATGAAAGGCGACGAGCGCCTGCTCCAGACCTTCATCGGCCTGCTGGACACACCCGATCCGCGCTTCCCGATCGTCACCCCGTGACCGGTCACTCCCGGAAACGGTGGCCCATCCCGGGCTCGGTGACCAGATGTTTGGGATGGGACGGATCGTCCTCCAGTTTCCGGCGCAACTGGGCGAGATAGACACGCAGGTAGTGGGTTTCGGACTGATAGGCCGGACCCCACACCTCGCGGAGCAGTTCCTGCCGGCCCACGAGTTTCCCGCGATTGCGCACCAGCATTTCCAGCACGCCCCATTCGGTGGGAGTCAGATGGACCTCGGTGCCCGCCTTGGTCACCTTCTTCGCCGAAAGATCCACGGTGAACGAATCGGTGACAACCACCGGTTCGTCGGGTTCGGCCGCATCCGCGGCCCGGCGCAGTGCCGCGCGTAACCGGGCGAGGAATTCGTCCATCCCGAACGGTTTGGTCACGTAGTCGTCGGCGCCGGCGTCGAGCGCGTCCACCTTGTCTGCCGAATCGGTGCGGGCGGACAGCACGATGATCGGCACCTTCGTCCAGCCGCGCAGACCCGCGAGCACCTCGATCCCGTCGATATCGGGAAGTCCGAGATCGAGTACCACCACATCGGGTCTGCGTTCGGTGGCTGCCCGCAGCGCGCCCGCACCCGTGGCCGCGGTGACCACGTCGTAGCCGCGCACCGAGAGATTGATGCGCATCGCCCGCAGGATCTGCGGTTCGTCGTCGACCACGAGGACGGTGGGCTGTTGCTGCGCACCGTGCTCCGGCTGCGGTCCGGTTCTCATTGCGAAACCTCCGTGGGCGACGTATCGGTGCGGCCTTGCGCGACCGCGAGATCGACGGTGACGGTGAGCCCCCCGCCGGGGGTAGGGGCCGCGCTCACGGAGCCACCCATGGCATCGGCGAACCCGCGCACCACCGAGAGCCCCAGACCCAGACCGCTGGTGTTGTCCCGATCGCCCAGCTGCTGGAACGGGTCGAAAACCCGCTCGGGATCGGCGCCGGGCAGCCCCGGCCCGTGGTCGACGACCCGGGTCAGGATCCGGCCGTCCACCGCCGCGGCATCGATCGTCACCTCCGATTCGGCGCCGTAGCGCAAGGCGTTGTCCACGAGATTGGCCAGAACGCGTTCCAGCAGGTCGGGGTCGGCCTGCACCACTGTCGCCCCGACACTGACCCGTACCCGGTCGAGCGCGCCGCGGCGCGCGCCGCGCGGACTCACTCCGACGCTGACCAGCGACCGGTGTACCACCTCGTCCAGATACACCGGCCGCAACCGTGGCCGGACCACACCCGCGGCGAGCCGCGAGGAATCGAGCAGGTTACCGACCAGCGCCGTGAGCTGATCGGCGGATTCTTCCACCGTGGCGAGCAATTCGGCCCGGTCCGCGGGGGAGAACTCGACATCGTCGGACCGCAGGCTCGAGACCGCCGCTTTGACCGCCGCCAGTGGGGTGCGCAGATCGTGGCTGACTGCCGAGAGCAGATCGCGGCGCAACCGGTCGGCCTCGGCGAGCGCCGCGGCCTTGTTCGCTTCCTCCGTGAGCTGGCGCCGCTGAACCAGGCCGACGGCCTGACCCGTTACCGCCTCCAGGACTCGCCGGTCGCGGGCGCGCAAGGTCGGGCCGGCCAGCAGCAGGCTGTAGTCCCCGTCGCCGACCTCGACCGCGGTATCGGCCCCGTCGGCGCGCTCGGGGGGATCCGTGCCGACCGCGGCGAGCGTGCCGCGGTCGCGGTGGCGCAGGCTCACTGCCCGCTGTCCGTAGGTCTGGCGCAACCGTTCCAGCAGGGCCGCCGGGTCGGCGCCGCGCAGCACCGCCCCCGCGAACAGGGTGAGCAGTTCGGCTTCCCGGGACGCCTGCCCGGCCTGTTCGGCCCGGCGCGCGGCGGTATCCACGAGCGCTGCCACCGCGACCGCGACCACCAGCAGCAGTACCGCCGGTAGGAAACTGTTCGGCTCCTGGATCGTGACGCTGTAGCGGGGATCGGTGAACAGGATGTTGAGCAGTAAACCGGCGATCAATGCCGACGCGACAGCCGGCAGCACACCGCCGAACAACGCCACCGCCAGCACTGCCACGAAATACAACGCGCTTTCGCTCACCAGATCCAGGTAGCGGTCGAGCCAGACGGCCAGGATCGCGGAGATCGCCGAGGGGACGACGAATGCGGCGATCCAGGCCGCGGTGCGGCGCGCCTTGGGGCGTGGTCGCCGGCGCCGGCGACCCGCGGCCTCGTGGGTGACCATATGTACGTCGATCTTGCCGGAGTGCTGTACCACTTCCGCACCGATACCCTCGTCGAACATCCGCGCCCAGCGCGATCGGCGAGAGGTGCCGAGCACCAGTTGGGTGGCGTTGACCGTGCGGGCGAAATCCAGCAGGGCGGTGGGTACCTCGTCGCCGACCACCGTATGCAGTTCCGCGCCGAGGTGCGCGGCCAGTTTCCGGACCGCCGTCATCTGCGGCGCCGCCACTCCGGTCAGACCGTCACCGCGGACCACATGGACGACGAGCAGTTCGGCACTGGATTTCGCGGCGATCCGGCCCGCCCGCCGCACGAGCGTTTCCGATTCCCGGCCCCCGGTGACGGCGACGACCACCCGTTCCCGGGCCTCCCAGGTGGCGGTGATCCGGTGATCGGCCCGATATTTGGCCAGTGCCGCATCCACTTGGTCGGCCAGCCACAGCAGGGCGAGTTCGCGCAGCGCGGTCAGGTTACCGCGCCGGAAGTAGTGCGCCAGCGCGGCATCGGCCTTCTCCGGCGCGTACACATTGCCGAGCGTGATCCGCCGTTGCAGCGCTTCCGGGGTGATATCGACCAGTTCGATCTGGTCGGCGGCGCGCACCACCGCGTCGGGCACGGTCTCGTGCTGGGTAGCGCCGGTGATCTGCTCGACCACATCGTTGAGACCCTCGAGGTGCTGGATGTTCACGGTGGACACCACGGTGATCCCGGCGGCCAGCAGTTCCTGAACGTCCTCGTACCGTTTACGGTTGCGGCTGCCGGGGGTGTTGGTATGCGCCAGTTCGTCCACCAGCACCAGGTCGGGCCGGCGGGCCAGGACGGCGTCCACATCCAGTTCGGACTGCACCGTGCCGCGATAGGGGATCGCGATCCGGGGCACCTGTTCGATACCTTCCAGCAGTTCCGCGGTCTGCGCGCGGCCGTGCGTCTCGACCACGGCGGCCACCACATCCTGGCCGCGTGCCAGGCGCCGGTGCGCCTCACCCAGCATCGCGTACGTTTTACCGACCCCGGGGGCCGCGCCGAGATAGATGCGCAGCTCACCCGGGGTGCGGTGTGGTGTAGCGGTCACCTCGGCATCATTTCACCGTGCACGGATCACTGTCCGCTCGCGGTGCCGGACACGGGGTAGCGGCTGTCCAGGTCGAGGTTGAGTGCGAGGACGTGGACCCGCGGTTCTCCGGCGAACCCGAGTTCGCGACCCTGCGTGTGCGCCGCGACGATATCGCGGACCGCGGCCGGTTCGATACCGCGCGCGGCCGCCACCCGGTTCACCTGGATCTCGGCGTAGGCAGGTGAGATATGCGGATCCAGGCCGCTAGCGCTGCTGGTCACCGCATCCGCGGGGACGGCCGGTTCGGCGGGTGCGTTCCCGGCGATCGGCACGATCCGACCGGTCGAGAAGTCCTCGCCGTACGGTGCGCATTCGACCGGAACGCCCTGGTACTCGGCGAGAAACACCGGCGTGGATCGGGTGGACCGGGCCCGGCAGGGTTCGTTGACGCTGACCACCCGCTGCGGGATCACCGCACCGTTCGCGGTGTGGGTGCCCATTACCGAGAGCACCGCCCCGGCCCCGTCGGGTGTGCAGAACGGCCGGGTGCCGTCGACGCCCTCCAGAAGACCGATCTCATGGCTGCGCGTGCACACCTGAGTGAGCAGGCTCGGGGTGAATCCGGCCGATTCCGGGTCGGATCCCGTGGCGAGCAGGGCCGGGTCGGCGGGGGTGTCGACGATATTCTCCGGGCCCAGGTTGCTACCACCCGAGGCCAGGGTGTCGTAACCGTCGCCGGCCGCCGACGGACGGCTCTGGAAGTACCAGGTGATCGGGTCGCCGTTCGCGTCGGTGAACGATTGGCCGAGCAGGGAACTGCCGACGGCGCGACCGCCGGCCTCGACGATCGAACCGTGCGATTTATCGTGAAGCCCTGGTAATTGGCCCGCCACCCAGACGATCCCGGGGTAGGCGAAACCAGTGATCAAGGTCAGTATCAGCAAGGCCCGCAGCGCGGCGGAATGCTGGCGGATCAGATCGGAGACAGGCATATCAGGACATCCCGGGCAGGTATTGGACGATGAGGTCGATCAGTTTGATCCCGAGGAAGGGCGCGACGATTCCGCCCAGCCCGTAGATCGACAGATTGCGGCTGAGCAGTTTCGCTGCGTTCCCGGGCGTGTACTGCACACCGCGCAGGGCCAGCGGGATCAGGGCCACGATCACCAGCGCGTTGAAGATCACCGCCGAGAGGATCGCCGACTGCGGGCTGGCCAGCCGCATGATGTTCAGCAGATCCAGCCCCGGGAACAATCCGACGAACAAGGCCGGGATGATCGCGAAGTACTTGGCGATATCGTTGGCGATCGAGAACGTGGTCAGCGCGCCCCGGGTGATGAGGAGCTGTTTGCCGATCTCGACGATTTCGATCAGTTTGGTCGGATCGGAATCGAGATCGACCATGTTCCCGGCCTCTTTGGCGGCCGAGGTACCGGTATTCATCGCGACCCCGACATCGGCCTGCGCCAGCGCGGGCGCGTCGTTGGTGCCGTCGCCGGTCATCGCGACGAGCCGCCCGCCTTCCTGTTCCCGCCGGATCAAACCCAGTTTGTCCTCCGGTGTGGCCTCGGCCAGGAAATCGTCCACGCCGGCTTCGTCGGCGATCGCTTTGGCGGTGCGCGGATTGTCACCGGTGATCATGACCGTGCGGATGCCCATCCGCCGCATTTCCGCGAACCGGTCGCGCATCCCCTGTTTCACCACATCCTCGAGGCGGATCACACCGAGAACCCGGGCCTGACCATCGCGGATCTCGCCGACGACGAGCGGCGTTCCGCCCGCTTCCGCGATTGCGCCGACGACGGTATCGAGTTCGGCCGGCACCGAACCGCCGTTGCCGCGAATCCATTGGGCCACCGAATTCGCCGCGCCTTTGCGCAACTGGACACCGTCGATATCCACCCCGGACATCCGGGTGGCGGCGGTGAACGGCACCCATTGGGCGTGCGCGAGTTCCCCCGGAGTGCGTTCACGCAGCCCGTAGGCGTCCTTCGCGTACACCACGATGGACCGGCCCTCGGGGGTTTCGTCGGCGAGACTGGACAGCTGTGCCGCGTCGGTCAGCTCCTGTTCGCCGACCTCGGCCAACGGTACGAACCGGGTGGCCTGCCGGTTGCCGAGGGTGATCGTGCCGGTCTTGTCCAGCAGCAGCGTGTTCACATCACCCGCGGCCTCGACGGCCCGCCCCGACATCGCCAGGACATTGCGCTGTACGAGCCGGTCCATCCCCGCGATACCGATAGCCGACAGCAACGCGCCGATGGTCGTCGGGATCAAACACACCAGCAGGGAGACCAGCACGATCCCGCTGACCCCGTAGCTGCCCAGGGCGAGACTGTCCGGCACGCCGGGATTGTTGTCCTTGGAGAAGATCGCCAGCGGTTGCAGCGTGACCACCGCGACCACGAAGATCAGCGTGAGTGCCGCCAGCAGGATATTGAGCGCGATCTCGTTCGGTGTCTTCTGCCGGGCCGCACCCTCTACCAGCGCGATCATCTTGTCGATGAAGCTCTGGCCCGGTTCCTGAGTGATACGTACGATGATCCGGTCCGACAGCACCGTGGTGCCGCCGGTGACCGCGGACCGATCGCCGCCGGATTCCCGGATCACCGGGGCGGATTCGCCCGTGATCGCGGATTCGTCCACCGAGGCGATACCTTCCACCACATCGCCGTCCCCGGGGATCACCTGACCGGCCTCGACCACGACATGGTCGCCCCGGCGCAGTTGCGGGGCCGGAACGGGTTCCTCGGTGAGGGGGGCGCCGGGCGACCGGTCGACCAGCCGGCGGGCGACGGTATCGGACTTGGCGCGACGCAGGGTATCGGCTTGGGCCTTACCGCGTCCTTCGGCCACGGCCTCGGCGAGGTTGGCGAACACCACGGTGAGCCACAGCCAGACGACGACCGCCCAGGCGAAGAAACTCGGATCGACGACGGCGAGCACCGTCGCCCAGACCGCGCCGATCTCGACGATGAACATCACCGGATTACGCCACAGGGTGCGCGGATCCAGTTTGCGCATCGCCTGCGGCCACGAGCTCAGCAGCAGCTGCGGATCGAGCAGGCCACCGCGGACCCGGCTCTTCGCGGGCTGCGGTGCCGCGGGTACGGGATCGGATTCGATGGTAGGAGCGGACATCAATGCAGTCCTTCGGCGAGCGGCCCGAGCGCCAGCGCGGGCAGGAAGGTGAGAGCGACCAGGATGACGGTGACCCCGACGACCAGGCCGATGAATTGCGGCCGGTGGGTCGGCAGCGTTCCCACCGAAGCGGGGGTGGTGCGCTGTTTCGCAAGTGAACCGGCCAGCGCCAGCACCAGGATCATCGGCAGGAACCGGCCGAGGAGCATGGCCAGGCCGAGCGCTGTGTTGAACCATTCGGTATTGCCGGACAAGCCGGCGAAGGCGGATCCGTTGTTGTTACCGGCCGAGGTGAATGCGTACAGCACTTCGGACAAGCCGTGTGGCCCCGAATCCTGGATCGCGGCACGCTGTCCCGGCATTGCCATGGCCAGCGCGGTCCCGCTCAGCACGATTACCGGCGTCACCAGGAAATATGCGGCGGCGAGTTTGATCTCACGGGGCGTGATCTTCTTCCCGAGGTATTCCGGGGTGCGCCCGACCATCAATCCGGCGACGAACACCGTGATCAGCGCCAGCACCAGCATGCCGTAGAGGCCCGAGCCGACGCCGCCCGGCGCCACCTCCCCGAGCTGCATGTTGAACATGAGCATCATGCCGCCGAGGCTGGTGTAGGAATCGTGCATCGAATCCACCGCGCCGGTGGAGGTGAGGGTGGTGGCGGCGGCGAAGGTCGCCGAATTCGCCACGCCGAAACGCTGCTCGACGCCTTCCATGGATGCCCCGACCGCGGCCGGCACGGTGCCGTGGTGCTGGAGCTGGAAAACGGTGACCAGGCTGACGCTGACCAGCGCGAGCACGGTCATGACGGCGGCGATCGCATAGCCCTGTCTGCGGCTGCCGACCATGCGGCCGAAGGTGCGCGGCAGCGAGAAGGCGATCACCGTCAGTAGGAAGATCTCTACCCAGTTGGTCCACGCCGTGGGGTTCTCGAACGGATGCGCGGAGTTCGCGTTGAACGGTCCGCCGCCGTTGGTCCCGAGATCCTTGATGGCTTCCTGGCCGGCGATGAGACCGCCGGGCAGGTTCTGCCGATCGCCACCGAGTGTGGTGACCACCTGATCGTTGAGATGGAAGTTCTGGATCACCCCACCGGCGATCAGCACAATGGCCGCCACCGTCGCGATGGGCAGCAGGATGCGCAGTGTACCGCGCACCAGATCGACCCAGAAGTTCCCGAGGGTGCCGCCACGCGACCGCGCCAGGCCGCGGACGACGGCCATGGCGACGGCCATCCCGACCGCGGCGGAGACGAAATTCTGCACGGTGAGTCCCGCGGCCTGGGCCAGCGGGCCCAGTGTGGACTCGCCCGCGTAGTTCTGCCAGTTCGTGTTGGTCACGAAACTGGCGGCAGTGTTCCAGGCCAGGGCGGCGGTCATCGGGGTGGCCGTCTCGTCCGGGAACAAGGGCAGTTTGTGCTGCACGGCCAGAAGGAGGAACAGGAAGACCAAGCTCACCGCGGAGAAGGCGAGGACGCTGCGGGCGTAACCACCCCAGGTCTGCTCGCGGTCGGGGTCGGCACCGACCAGCCGGTAGATCCTGCGTTCGAAGCGGGAATGGGTGGTGCGTGTGTAGACGCGGTACATGTAGTCGCCCAACGGCACATGTACCGCCGCCAGCGCCGCCACCAGCGTGCCGAGGAACAGCACACCCGCAATGGTTGTACTCACTCAGAACCTCTCGGGAAACAGCAGAGCGGCCACCATCAGTCCGATGACGACGACGGCCAGGGCCAGGCCCACGGCATTGACGATGTTCACAGTCGCTCCACCATTCGCTGTACGAACCCGAGCACACCGAATACCGCGACCGTGACCAGGAGATAGGCCAGGATCGACACGTCTGCCTCCATTCCGAAAACCGGGGCAGCGCGACGCAACCCGAAACGGCTGCGGCTGCCCGACCGGGTCGAAACTACGATCCGCATCTCCCCGCGCCCCACCCGTTGACGAGTCCTTTACGCCTCTTGCGCGCGCCTTGATGCCTTTCTTGCGCGCCCTCCGTTGTGCTGCGGTGCACGCCACAAAGAACGGCTCGCTCCGGATACCGATGTTCGGCCTGCCCAGGGTGCGGGCGGGTGCCACGGCTCCGAACACGGCTGCCCGGCCGGCTCCGGGCACGGATGTGCGGACGCGTGGCGCTCCGGGATGGGACTGCGGGTGAAGTCGATGTGGATTCGTGTCCGGCGAAACGGCGCACGAATCGGGTCGGGAGCGCACTCTTACCGTGAGGTCTCGCGCAAGGAAAGTCCGCCCGGCCGGGACGTTCCCGGCCCCGCATACGGAGGACCGTTCATGCACCCGTTCGCCTATACGCCCGCCGAACTGGCCGATGCCATAATCCTGGCCGTGCGCTGCGTACTACATGTGTATTCGTCGGGTACGCCGTGCGTCCCTATGTGAGTGGCTCACCGGGTACCGCGCGGGCCGCCCGCGGCGACTCGCAGCCGGGGTGAACGCGCCGGTCCGGGCCGGATCACGCCGACGGCCTCAGGAGACCGGATCGCGACTCCGGGCCGGCGATTGCCGCGGGGACGTCCGGCCGGTGGTGGCAGCAAAGAGCCGGACCCCGCTGGTGTGCGGGGTCCGGCTCTTCGGTATTCGGTAGTTGTGTGGCCGGGACTAACCCGCCGCGGCCACGAAACCCGCGCGCAGATCGGCGAGGATATCCTCGATTCCCTCGATACCCACCGCCAGCCGGACCAGACCCGGCGTGACTCCGGAGCTGATCTGTTCCTCGGGCGTCAGCTGGGAATGTGTGGTCGAGGCCGGGTGGATCACCAGCGAGCGGACATCACCGATATTGGCGACATGGCTGTGCAGGGTGAGTGCGTCGACGAACTTCTTGCCCGCATCCACCCCGCCGGCCAGCTCGAACGAGATCACCGCGCCGGTGCCCTTCGGTGCGAGCTGCTTACCGCGCTCGTACCAGGGCGACGACGGCAGACCGGCGTACGACACCGAGGTGACCTCCGGCCGTTCGGTGAGGAATTCGGCGACGGCCTGAGCGTTCTGTATGTGCCGTTCCATCCGCAGGCTCAATGTTTCCAGGCCCTGGCTGATCAGGAAGGCATTGAACGGGGCAACTGCGGGACCGAGGTCGCGCAACAGCTGCACGCGGGCCTTGAGCGCGAATGCCGGTGCGCCCAGATCGGCGAATACGGCGCCGTGGTAGCTCGGATCCGGCTCGGTGAATCCGGGGAAGCGGGGTCCGTCGTCGGTGCGCACGGTCCAGTCGAAGGTCCCGCCGTCGACGATCACGCCGGCGATCGCGGCGCCGTGGCCGCCCAGGTATTTCGTCGCCGAGTGGACGACGATATCGGCGCCGTGCGCCAGCGGCTGGATGAGGTAGGGGGTGGCGACGGTGTTGTCGACGATGAGCGGGACACCGGCGGTGTGTGCCACCTCGGCGATACCCGGGATATCGAAGATATGGTTCTGCGGGTTGGACACCGTCTCCCCGTAGAAGGCCTTCGTATTCGGGCGGACCGCGGCGCGCCACTGGCCGAGATCGTCGGGATCATCGACGAACGACACCTCGATACCCAGTTTGGGCAGCGTGTAGTGGAAGAGGTTGTAGGTGCCGCCGTAGAGCCGCGGACTGGAGACGATGTGGTCACCGGCACCGGCCAGGTTGAGGATAGCCAGGGTTTCGGCGGCCTGCCCCGACGACAGCACGAGTGCGGCGACGCCGCCCTCGAGCGCCGCGATCCGCTGCTCGACCGCATCCTGGGTCGGGTTCATGATCCGGGTGTAGATATTGCCGGGTTCGGCCAAGCCGAAGAGAGCGGCCGCATGCTCGGTATCGCGGAAGGTGTAGGACGTGGTCTGGTAGATCGGCAGGGCGCGTGCATTGGTGGTGCCGTCCGGGACCTGTCCCACGTGGATCTGCTTGGTCTCGAAGCTCCAGCCGTCGGCGGGATTCGGCGGCGGGGTGGAATCGGTCATCACGATTTCCTTCTGTCCTGGGTCGGGAACGATCAAGCGTACTTTCCGGCTGCGCCGGTGCGGCCAGCCGAGGCTATGGGGGCGTCGCGTACCGGGCCAGAGTTCGGTTCGGGGCGATTCCAACTATGCCCGTGTCGTGTCCGGTCGGTGGAGGGCTTCCGGGGGGCCGTGGTGTTCCGAGTGGTCACAATCGCGTGAATCGTCAGACAAAACATGGAATGTGTCTTACTGTCGTGACATGACCGGCTATGCGTATCAGAACGAGGCGTTTTTCGAGCTGCGCTCGGGTGAGACTTGGCGGTCGCCGTGGGCGATGTACGCCGCGTTGCGGGAGCATGATCCGGTGCACCGGGTCGTGCCGCCGAAACAACCGGCGGACGACTACTGGGTGCTGACCCGGCACGAGCACGTGCACGCGGCGGCGCGCGATGTCGCCACGTTTTCTTCCGGTCAGGGCCTGACCGTGGAGTACGGCGAACTGGAGAAGATCAACCTCACCGACAATCCGCCGATGGTGATGCAGGACCCACCCGAACACACCGAATTCCGCAAACTGGTGGCCGCGGGCTTCACACCGCGGCAGGTGGCGGAGGTGGAACCGGTGGTCCGCCGGTTCGTCCGGCAGCGGCTGGACCGGCTGGCCGAACAGGGCGGCGGCGATATCGTCACCGATCTGTTCAAACCCCTGCCCACCATGGTGGTGGCCTATTACCTGGGCGTTCCCGAGGAGGACCGGCCGCTTTTCGACGGGTGGACCGATGCTGTCGTCGCGGCGAGTACCCAGCGCACCGTGGATGCGCAGGCGGCGTCGATGCAGATGCTGGGCTATTTCGCCGAACTGATCAAGCGGCGGCGCACCGACCCGGGCGACGATACCGTCTCGCTGCTGGTGCAGGCCGGGATCGCGGCCGACGAGGCCGACGTGAACGGGCTGGTACAGATCCTGGCCTACACCTGGACGATGGTTTCCGGCGGAAACGACACCACCACCGGGCTCCTGGGCGGTGCCGTGCAACTGCTACAGCTGCACCCCGAGCAGCGGGCCGCGCTGGCCGCCGACCCCGAACAGATCCGGCCCGCGATCGAGGAATTCGCCCGGCTCACCTCCCCGGTGCAGGGGCTGGCCCGCACCACGACGCGGGATGTAGAGATCGCCGGCCGGACGATCCCGGCGGGCCGTAAGGTACTGCTGGTGTACGGCTCGGCGAACCGCGACGAACGGGCCTTCGGCGCCGATGCCGCGGAACTACAGATCGACCGCAACCCGCAGCGCATCATGACCTTCGGCCACGGCCCGCACCATTGCCTCGGTGCGGCGGCCGCCCGGATGCAGGCGCGGGTGGCGCTGGAGGAACTACTCGACCGCTTCCCGGAGTACCACGTGGATATCGACGCCGTCACCTACGCCCCCGGCCCATACGTCCGGCGTCCCAACAGCGTTCCGTTCCGGTGTGCGGCATGAGCGAGCCGGGTTCGGGGCGGCGGAGCGTCACCCTGACGGGGCGGCGCACGAGTGGCGACTGGCTCGCCGGTGGGCGCACCGAACTGGCGGCGGAGCGAGTTCTGGATGCCGTCCGGGCCTTGGTGATCGACAAGGGCGCCGGAGCCGTCGGTATGGCCGAGATCGCCGAAGCCGCAGGTTGTTCGCGCGCCACGCTCTACCGGTATTTCGACAGCCGGCAGTCGCTGTATGTGGCCTTCGCCGGACGGGAGGCGACCCGGCTGATCGAACGGGTCTGGCGGGACCAGCGATTGGACGGTCCCGACCGGGCCGAACGTCTCCTGGACGGCATCACCGCCACCCTGGCCGAAACCCGGAAAACTGCCCATCTGGCGGTCTGGTTCGAACCGGCGAATGCGGGAATCGTGGCGCGATTGTCGGATTCGTCAACGGTGATCGACGCCCTCGTCACCGCCTTCGTCGCCCGGTTCCGGCCCGATCTGCCGCCCGCCGCGGCGCAGCGGCTGGGCCGGTGGGCGGTGCGGATCATGGTGTCGCTGCTGACCCTGCCGCCCGCGGACGCGGCCGAGGAGCGTGCGCTGCTGAGCGATTTCCTGCTGCCGTTCCTGCTGGATCCGCGGTTGCCGATCGCCTGAAACCGGCCCCATACCTGCTCGGTTCATGGTTCGTTGCACGAAGTGTGCAGGCCGCCCGGGACAGATCTGCTGGGCCCTCGGCGAGCGCGGAGCCAGGTTATCCGACCCGGCACGAGCGGACCTTCGGTGTCGGAGGCCTGCGGTAGCTTGGCGCCATGAGCGCGCCGTCCGGTCTCGACTTTCCACTGCTGCTGGCCGATTTCCAGGGCGAGTTCCTCGCCTCGATTCCCGACGCCGATCCGGCGGCCATCGTCCCGGCGTGTGGCGACTGGACGGTCCGCGAACTCGTGGAACATCTCGCGTTCGTGCATCATTGGGCTGCCGCGAATGCGCGCGCCCGGAAGGCGACCCGCCTGGGGGACGGTCCGTTCGACCTCGCCGGCCACTACGCCGCCTGCGCCGCGGAACTACGCGAAGCTTTCGCGGAACTGGATCCGGCGGCGACCGCCCGGATCCTGGCGTATCCGGATCCGATGGGGGAGGGGCCGGTGTCGTTCTGGCATCGCCGGCAGGTCCACGAAACCCTCGTCCACGGGCACGATCTGCGCGCCGCGATCGTGGGTAAGGCCGCACTCGGCCTGATCCGGGCTGTGCCGGAGGTCTGGGCGGATGCCGTCGACGAGGTGGTTTCGGTCTTCTACCCCCGCCAGGTCGGTACCGGCCGGAGGCAACCGCTACCGGCTCCGTTCGCCGTGGTGGCCACGGATGTCGACCCTGCTCGTGGGTGGGTGCTCGGCGGCGCCGGCCACGATATCGACGAGGTACCGCTGCGGGTCTCGGGCGCCGCCGAGGGACTGGCGCTGCTGCTGTGGGGCCGGATCACTGTGGACGAGGCCGGACTGACCGTCGACGGTAGTCGCGCCGATCTGGACGTGCTGCTCAGGGAACCGGTCGTTCCCTGACCGGCCTCGGAAGCCGGTCGGTGCTGGGCTGTCGTACCGCCGCGCCGAACCGGTCCGTCTTTCTACCGAGCCGAGACCGGCCCGTCACCCCGCTGAAGCGACCCGGGCGGTCACGCCGCCGTGACGAAACCGTTCGCGACCATCCAGTCCCGCGCGACCTCCGCAGGTTCGCGCCCCTCCACATCGACCAGCCGGTTCAGTTCCGTGATCGACTCGTTGGTCAGCAACCGCGATATGGGTGTCATGATCGCGGTGACCTCCGGGTGCGCGTCGGCGAATTCCGCTCGCATCACCAGCGCCGCATTGTACTTCGGGAAGAAGGCACGGTCATCGGCCAGCAGGACCAGGTCCAGCGCGGGGATCCGGCCGTCGGTGGCCGCAACCGAACCGAACGCGCACTGGCGGGCATCGGCGGTCGCCTGGAAGACGACGGCGTCCTGCACGATCCGTTTGGTCACCCGGCTCTCGTCGATACCGTAGGCGCGGGCCATACCCGGATAGCCGTCCTGGCGCACATTGAATTCGGTGCCGACGCAGGTGGCGGCCGCGGCGGGATCGGTGGCGACGAGTTCGGCGTAATCCGACAGCGACCACACGCCGGTTCTTTCGGCGGTGCGCCGGGCGGTGGCCAGCGCGTAGGTGTTGTTCATCGGCGCCATCGCCTCCCAGGTCATTGCGTGGGCTGCCCGGTCGGCGTCGCGGACCGCCTCGAACTGGCCCTGTTCGTCCGGGACCGGTGTCTCGTTGCCCAGATAGTTGACCCAGCCCGTTCCGGTGTAGTCGTAGGCGATATCGATCTGACCGCTGAGCTGGGCGTCGCGCAAACTGTTGGAACCCTGGATGTTCGTCAGATCGCGTACGTCGGCGCCGGCCGCGACCAACGCGAATTCGATGATGTAGCCGAGTGTCTGCTGTTCGGTGAA
This sequence comes from Nocardia speluncae NBRC 108251, assembly GCF_001613245.1. Lineage (GTDB taxonomy): Bacteria > Actinomycetota > Actinomycetes > Mycobacteriales > Mycobacteriaceae > Nocardia > Nocardia speluncae. The sequence continues at coordinate 209,591 of NZ_BDBZ01000007.1, forward strand.
ATCCTTGGACCCCACCGTGACGGGGACACCCTCGAGCGCGGGCACCGGCCGGATACTGCCGGGCCCCACCCGCAGCGGTACGGCACTACCGGATTGCAGGCCGCAACCCGCGAGCAGTACGACCCCGGTGAGCAACAGAACACACAGCATGCGGCGCCGCCCGGTCCTGCGCACCGCATCCAGGCGAGCCGAGCGCGCGCTCATCGCAGCCCCCTCGGCCCGAGCATGCGCTCGGCGACGGCGCCCAGCCAATCCACCAGCAGCGCCAGCGCGACCGCCAGCACCGCGCCGACGACCAGGGTGACGTTATCGCGCAGTTTGTATCCGGTGTCGATGAGAATCCCGAGCCCGCCGGCGCTCACCAGGAACGAGAGGGTCGCGGTGCCCACGGCCAGTACCAGCGAGGTGCGCAGACCGGCCAGGATATAGGGGACGGCCAGCGGGAATTCGATCCGCCGCAGCACCGTCGGCGCCGACATCCCCTGTCCGCGCCCGGCATCGATGAGCAGCGGATCCACCTGCTGGTAACCGAGGATGGTGTTGCGCAGCACCGGCAGCAGCGAATAGAACGCGATCGGCGCGACACCGATCCAGAACCCCGTGGTCCTGGTGGCCAGGTAGAACAGCACGATCAACCCGATGGCGGGCGCGGCCGCGCCGATGTTGGCGATACCGACGAACAACGGCGCGAGCCTTCGGTAACCGGGTCGGGTGAGCAGGGTGCCCAGCGGTACCGCGACGGCGATCACGATCAGCACCACCGTGGCGCTGATGAGTACGTGCTGCCACGTAACGGTGGCGATATTGCTTGCGTTGAGGCTGGCCTGCTGGGTGACGGTCAGGTCACGCCGCAACGCCCACACCAGCACGCCGACCGTGAGCAGCACGACGAGGACGGGTTGGACGAGCAGCCGCGCGCCGTCCGCCCGCCGCAGCGCCGGGGGATTTCCGGTATCGGGTGCGAGGTGGGCTGTCATGCCGGTGCTTCCGTCGCCGGTGCACCACCGTGCTCGGCGCGTAGCGCCGACAGATGGGCGACGAGCGTATCGATGGTGATCAGACCGGCGTATTCGCCGCGCGGCCCGGTGACCACACCGGTGGCGTTGCGGTCGGTGAGCAATGCCTCCAGACCGTCTTGCAACGTCGATGCCATGGACAGGGTTTCACCGAGCGGGGTCCCGGCGTCGCGGACCGCCGGGGCGTGCGCGAGCTGTTCGGACGAGACCCAGCGCAGCGGGCGGCGGCGGGCATCGAGGACCAGGGCCCAGTCCTTGTTCGCCACCACCGCGCGGGCGGTACCGATCGAATCGTTCTCGGTGACAGTGGGGCAGTCGCCGAGCTCGACATCCCGGATACGGGTCAGTGTCAGCTGTTTCAGGGAGGCATCGGCGCCGACGAAACCGGCCACCGTATCGTCGGCCGGATCGGCCAGGATCGCGGCGGGAGTGTCGTACTGCAGGATGCGGGACCGGTCGCCGAGCACTGCGATCCGGTCGCCGAGCTTGACCGCCTCGTTGAAATCGTGGGTGACGAACACGATCGTCTTGCCCAGTTCCGCCTGCAAACGCAGCAGCTCGTCCTGTAGCAGCCCGCGGGTGATCGGGTCGACGGCGCCGAACGGCTCATCCATCAGCAACACCGGCGGATCGGCGGCCAGCGCCCGCGCCACCCCGACCCGCTGCTGCTGGCCTCCCGACAGTTGCCGCGGATAACGGCGCCGGTACGTGCCCGGATCCAGACCCACCAGCTCCAGCATTTCGTCGGTGCGCGCGGCGATCCGCTTGCGGTCCCAGCCGATGAGACCCGGGACGGTAGCGATATTGCGGGCGACCGTCATATGGGGGAAAAGGCCCGCCTGCTGGATCGAATACCCGATCCCGCGGCGTAACCGGTCCGGATCCATCGTCGCGGCGTCGCGGCCGTCGATCGTCACCGTGCCGGAGGTGGGTTCGATCAGTCGGTTGATCATCCGCATGGTGGTGGTCTTCCCGCAGCCCGAAGGCCCTACCAGAACCACGATCTCGCCCGCCGGAATGGTCATCGACACCGCGTCGACGGCCGGATGCGGCTGGCCCGGATAATGTTTGGTGACAGCGTCGAGCACGATCTCGACACCGGAAACCGCCGATTTGCCGGTGGCGGTAGCAGTATCAGTCACGGATCCCCCTCGGAACGGTGAAACGGCCGACGAGCAGGAAGATCCCGTCGAGCAGTAGGGCGAGTACGACGATGAGCACCGTGCCCGTCAGCGCCTGCGGCACCGCGTTCGGGCTGCCGAGCCGGGCCAGACCCGAAAAGATCAGATTGCCCAGGCCCGGCCCCTTGGCGTAGGCGGCGAGGGCGAGAATGCCCATGATGAGTTGAGTGCTGATCCGTATCCCGGTGAGAATCGACGGCCAGGCCAGCGGAAGTTCCACCGCGGTCAGGACTCGCAACCGGTTCATCCCGACCCCGCGCGCCGCATCGACGACGGCCGGGTCCACCGCGGACAGGCCCACCAGGGTGTTGCGCAGAATCGGCAGCAGTGCGTAGAGCACCAGGGCGATCACCGTCGGCACGACCCCCAATCCGAATACCGGGATGAGCAGTCCGAGCAGCGCGAACGACGGCACGGTGAGAATGGTGCCGGCCACGGCGGTGGCGGCCGCGGAACCGACCGGGCTGCGGTAGACGAGCACACCGATCAGCACCGCGATCGCGGTCGCGATCAACAGTGATTGCAGTACGGCCGAGACGTGCAGATACGAATCCACGAAAAGCTGGTGGCGACGCTCCACCACGAAGGTCCACAACGTGTCCAGGATCAGACCTCCACCTGTCCGGTGCGACCAGGCTGTCGCGGCCTCGCCACGACCGGACCGGGTACCGGCGCGGCACGTCGCCGGCGAGAGCATACGGGTGGTGCCCGGCTATTGCGCGCCGCGCACATCGGGCCCGCAGTGAGGAATGCCCATTCCCGACAAGATCGAAACCCAATCGGCGCCGGCTGCAGCGGTACCCCCACCTCGGCCGGTGCCGGGACGGGACTTATTTGCCGTCGTTGCCGGGGGATTCGGGCTCGTCCGGGCGTCGGCCCGTCAACCGCCGGTAGCCGACGACTACGGCGACGAGTATCGCGATACCGGCGATCACGAGTAGTTCCATGGTGGGCGCGTACCCCGCACCACGCGGCCGAATCAGGCGAAAGCCCGGCGCCGGGTCAGCCGGCCACGACCCGGATCTGCTGCAATTCGGGGTCCGAGGCATCGGGCAGATTCATCCCGTGATCGTGACCGGTGCGCAAATAGTCCAGAACACCCACCCCGAGCCGTTCGCCGGGGATCACCGCGGGTATTCCCGGCGGATACGGGGTGAGTTGTTCGGCCGCGATCCGGCCCGCAGCCTTGCCGATCGGCACCATTTCGGTGGGGCCGAAGAACGCGTCGCGGGGCAACATCGTGGTCTCCAACAGCAATTCGTCCGGCCCGGGGACCCTGATCTTCTGCGGTGAATCGCTGGGGCGGGCCTGCGCCTGCCACTCGCGCATTGCCGCAACCAAGGTCTCGACCGTCCCCGCATCGTCGGCGAAGGACAGGGTGGCCAGCAACCGCCGATGATCGCTGAGCCCCAGATCGATCCGGCGATTGTTGCGCAGCCAGGCGTCGGCTTCGTACCCGCTGACTCCGGTCTCGGAGATATCCAGCAGAACCTGCAAGCGGTCGAGGTCGTGTGACGCTTCGACTCCGAGGAGGTCCTCCTCCATGACTTCGATCCCCGGAATCCGGTCGAGTTCGGTGCGGGCCTGCCGGGCCGTGCGCAATGCGTTGTCGAAGATCTCGCGGCCCTGCTGCACCATCTGCCGGCGCCAGCCGTCGAGCGCGGTGTAGATCAGCACATTGGGGCTGGTGGTCATCAGCAGATCCGCGCAATGCCGTAGCCGCACCGGGTCGACGAGATCACCCTGCAGATGGAAAACCGAGCCCTGCTCGAACCCGGCGCCCATTTTGTGCACGCTCACCACACAGACATCCGCGCCCGCATCCATCGCCCAGGTCGGCAGATCGGGGTGGAACGGCAAGTGCGCGCCCCATGCTTCGTCCACGATCAGCGGTTTCCCGCGTTCGTGGCATACCCGGGCGATCCCTTCGATATCGGCGCAGGTGCCGTACGGGCTGGGGCTCACGATCAGGGCACCCGCGGCGTCGGGGTTTTCGTCCCACGCCCGGCGAACCTGCGCGGGCGACGGGGGATGGGTGAAATGGCGTCCGATATCCCAGCGCGGCGTGATCCAGCGGGGCTGAACCCCGGAGAAGATCAGACCGGCCACGATGGATTTATGGCAGTCGCGCGCAACGAGCAGGCCCCCGTTGCCACCACCGGCGACAGCCATCATCGCGGCTTTGACCGACAGCGAACTGCCGCAGGTGGAAAAGTACGTGCGCTCCGCATTGACCGCGTCGGCCATGAGCTCTTCCGCGTGCGCGAGATATCCACCGTGCGACAACCGGTCGTCGAGGCCCGGCGCCGCGAGCACATCCGAAGCGAACGCATCCCGACCGATGACGGCAAGTACTCGCTCGTCGACACCGCGGCCCTGCCGGTGCCCCGGGGGAGTGAACCCGTAGCGGCCCAGCCGCTGGTAGTCGGCGAGCGCTTCCAGCATCGGCGCCCGGGACTGGTCCGGATGTTCCCGGGTTCTGCTCTCGGCGCGCACGTCCCGGACACCGTCCTCAGTGCCCACGCTGCTCCCGCAGAGTCGCCCCTTCTCCTGACTTCACCCGGCGATGTTCGGCGATCACCATCGCAATGCCGGCCACCAGGCACACCGCGCCGCAGATACCCGCGATAACGGCCCAGCCCGCGAATCCGTAGCCGGCTGCGGTGAGGGTCAGCGCCACCAGCACGATGCCGATTGCGGTGAGGATGATGCCCGGCCAGTTCCGGGCAACCTCGATGGATTCCCCGGCATGCGAGCGCGTGGTCCGCGAATCGTCCGGGAAACGATGTTCGTACGGGATGTTGTGTGGACCGCTGCTGGGCGGCGGTGGCGGATTGACACGGCGTTGGGGGGCGCCGCCGGTCTGCGGTTGCGGTGTGCTGCCGCGTTGCAGGCCACCGCTGGGATGCGGTGGCGTATCACTACGTCGCTGCGGTTCGTCGGGTCCGGAGACCATGATCATGTCCTTCCTGTCGGCCTTCCGACCAGGGACTTCGGCCCGAATACCCGCTCATCGGGTGTTGAATCATCGCCCTCTCCGCTACTGGGCCACCGGGCACCGGCCACCGACTGGAGGCGGGTGGCCGGTGGCCGTGAGCGCATCGGGGCAGGATCAGCTCAGGCGCTGGGCGAGCAGTGCTTTGGCCTGCTCGGCGCCCTTCTGGCTCTCGTGCTGGGCGCGTCCGAAGAATTCGGCTTGCTGGATGCTGATGACGGCCTCCTGTTCGCTCACTTCCTGCGCCGAGCCGTTTCGCGGCGGTTGGCTTTCTCGATGGCGGTGATGAGTTCGTCCTTGGTCATCTTCCACCGTCCGGTGATGTCGAGCCGCCCCGCGACGTCGAGCAGATGCTGTTTCGACGCGTTGGCGTCCACACCTCGGGCACTGGTGCCCTTCGGGTCCGGGCCGCCGTGGGCCGCGCGCTCATCGGAGGGGCCCCGCTTCTTCTTCGGTTCCCAGTGGTCGCCGACCTTCTCGAAGCTGTGCTTCAGCGCCTCGTAGGCGACCCGATGCGCACGTTGTTCGCTGCCGTAGGTCTGCAGTGCCGAGTCGTGGGCCTTCGCGAAGGTGCGCTGCGCCTTCCCGTCCGAGCGCTGCAGTGTGCTCGGCAGTTCCGATTTCCGGACGGTCCCGCGAGCAGTCGTCTTCGGCATCGCGTACTCCTTCCTGTTCCAGGTTTTCAGGCGTTCCGGCGCGGACTTGGTGAACTCGTCCGGCTCGGGTGCCGGGCGGCTACCCGTTCGCGCAATGCTGAATCCGACGGCGCGAGCGAGCCGGCTCAGGGCCACCGGCCCTGGCTATGCTGCGGAGAAAGCGCACCCAGCGAACGCAGAGAAAGGTCTTCATGCCCCGCATCGCCAGCACCACCACTGTCGACCGCGCCGCCCTGCTGGAGTTCCTGCGGACCCGGCACCGCGGAGTCCTGGTCACCACCCGGTCCGACGGGGCGCCGCAGCTGTCCCCGGTCACGTGCGGCCTCGATCCGCACGGGCGAATCGTCGTCTCCACCTATCCTGGGCGCGCAAAGACCCGCAATGCCCGGCGCGATCCGCGGGTATCGATCTGCGTGCTGTCCGATGAGTTCGATGAAGCGTATGTGCAGGTCGACGGGCAGGCAGAGGTGATCGATATGCCGGCGGCGCTCGACGGCCTGGTCGACTACTACCGGGGGATCGCCGGTGAGCACCCGGATTGGGACGACTATCGCTCGGCCATGGCCCGGCAGGACAAATCGCTGATTCGGATCACCATCGAACGCTGGGGTCCTATCGCTACCGGAGGCTTCCCGCCCGAACACGATCCGGCCGACTGAGTCGCCACCGGCGCGGGTCGGCGGCATCGGTTCTCCAGCCGCCGATGAAGCCGGTCGGCATCGGTGAACCGCGGGTGGAATCGGCCGGCATGCGCGGGCCGCGAGTTCAGGAGTCCACGGCCCCGATACGCCGGCCCGCCGCCTGCATGGCGGTGGTGTCGGAGGCGACGATCACCTCGGCGAACCGTGACCGGTAGTCGCCGAGGTCCTCGCCCACCGATCCCACGACCGCGTACACCGGGATATCGCCGGCTCGCACCAGAATCGCCGAGATGATCTTCCCGGCGCGGGTCTGCCCGTCGAGACGTCCCTCTCCGACGACGATCGCGTCGGCGCCTGCGGCCAGCGCGTCGAATCCGCCGGCATCCAAGACGTACTCGGCACCCGACCGCAACTCCGCGCCGTACTGGGCCCACATCCCACCGGAGAGACCGCCGGCCGCGCCCGTGGCGTCGATCTCGGACGGGTCGCGCGGTAACCGGTGCGCGGTCTCGGCGAGGCGGCGGGTCAGCAGTTCCACAGTCGCCGGATCGGCGCCTTTCTGCGGGCCGAAGACACGGGCCGCGTCGACGTAACGGGTGGTGACATCGGTGAGCACGGTGATCGACGCGCCGCGCAGGCCACCGCCGTCCTCGATGGCCGCGATGGCGCCGGTACCGCCGTCGGTGGTGGCCGAACCGCCCGCCGCCACCACGATCCGCCGGGCGCCCCGGCGCGCGGCCGCCGCGATGAGCATGCCGGTGCCGTAGGTGTCGGCGGTGACCGGATCACGCGGCCCCTCGTGCGGGGTGGTCACCCCACTGGCCGCGGCGACTTCGACCAGTGCGATCCCGTTGTCCGACAGGCCGATCGTGGCATTACACGGCACCCCCCAGGGGTTGCGTGCCTCGACGGTCACCCGGTGCAGACCGAGCGGCTCGACGAGTACATCCAGCGTCCCCTCGCCGCCGTCGGCGACCGGTAACCGCAGCGCGCGACCCCCGGACTCCTCGACCCCGCGGCCGATCGCCGCGGCGACCTCCGTCGCCGAGTAGGTGCCTTTGAAACTGTCCGGGGCGATGATCACGTTCACGACAGTGCCGTTCTCTTGTACCGCGACCGGACCGGGCTCATGGTCGGGTGCGACCGAACGATCTCCGTCTCGGACAGGGACGTTCCGGAGCCCCGGCCGGACAGTCGCCGGCCACCGCATTCCGGCGAATCGCCGGCGGCTCGGTTCTCGGGGACGTTCATGGCCCAACCCTATCGGCGCGGGCTGCCCGGACGTACCCGGAGAGTTCCGCAGGTGCCCTGTGCGCCGCCCGGCGGCCGAGTGCCATGCCGGACAGGGGGCGGCCTCCCTCACCGCGATCGAGTGGACGTGTCACGGCGACGGTCGCGATCGGTCGCGCGCCGACCTGCACCGTTGCCGACGAGCATCATGTACGCCCCGTCCGGCGCTGCCGGGTGCGGTAGACCGTTCCCTCGGCAGCGGTCCCCGGGCCGTCGGCGGCGCAGCGATTTACGGTCGTCCGGACTGTTCCGCCGACCCCGGGGCCACCGGTACGGGGGCCACCCAGGGCATATTCCTCGGCACATCATTTTCGGGTGGGCCGGGCCCGGCCCACCGCCGTGTCAGCCGGCCGGAAGCAGGGCCGACGCGCGGTCGGCGATGGCGGTGCCGACCTCGGTGGTGGTGGCGGTGCCGCCCAGATCGGGTGTGCGCGGGCCGTCGTTTCCGAGGACATCGGTGACGGCCCGGTCCACGGCCGCGGCCGCCGTGTGCTCGCCCAGGTGGTCGAGCAGCATGGCGGCCGCGAGGATCTGCGCGACCGGGTTGGCGATACCCTGCCCGGCGATATCCGGGGCGCTCCCGTGTACCGCCTCGAACATGGAGGGAGCGTCACGGGCGGGGTTGATATTGCCGGAGGGCGCCAGGCCCAGTCCGCCGGTGACAGCGGCGGCCAGATCCGAGAGGATGTCACCGAACAGATTCGAGCCGACGATCACGTCGAGCCGGTCGGGGTGCAGCACGATTTCGGCCGCGAGCGCGTCCACATGCATCTGCCGGGTCTGCACCGCCGGGTATTCGGCGGCGATCCGGTCGAAGATCTCGTCCCAGTACGGCATCGAATGGATGAGCCCGTTCGATTTGGTCGCCGAGCACAACCGGCCTGTGCGTTCGCCCGCCCGCTCGAAGGCGTAGCGGATGATCCGTTCGCAGCCGACGCGGGTGAACACCGACTCCTGCAGGACGAATTCCTCGGGGCGGCCGGGGTTGTGCTTACCGCCGATCTCGGAGTACTCGCCTTCGGAGTTCTCCCGCACGATCAGCAGGTCCAGATCCGCGGCGGTGCGGTCACGGAGGGCCGATTCGGTGCCGGGCAGCAACCGGACGGGCCGCAGGTTGACGTACTGGCCGAAAGCGCGCCGCAACGGGATCAGCAATCCCCACAGCGAGATATGGTCCGGGACCCCGGGAAACCCGACTGCGCCCAGCAGGATCGCATCGAAGCCGGCGAGAGTGCGCGGGCCGTCTTCGGGCATCATCGCGCCCGTCCGCAGATAGTTCTCGCAGGACCAGTCGAATTCGGTCCATTCGATACCGGGCAGTACCCGGTCGATGACCTTGACCGCCTCGGTGGTGACGTCGACGCCGATGCCGTCGCCGGGAATGGTCGCGATCCGATAGGAACTCACAGGGGCACTCCGATGTATTTGATTTCGAGGAATTCGTCGATACCGACCAGGCCGCCTTCACGACCGAGGCCCGATTCTTTCACCCCACCGAACGGGGCCGCCGGATTGGACACCACGCCCTGATTCAGGCCGACCATGCCGGTGTCGAGGGCCTCACTGACCCGCAGCCCGCGCCGCAGACTTTCGGTGTAGACGTAACCGACCAGGCCGTACGGGGTGTCGTTGGCCCGGTCGAGCACCTCGTCTTCGGTATCGAAGGTGCTCAGGCAGGCGACCGGACCGAATACTTCGGTATGGCAGATCAGTGCCTCGTCGGGGACGTCGGTGAGTACCGTTGCCGGATAGAAGTTGCCGGGGCCGTCCAGGGGCTCACCGCCCAGCAGGATCTGCGCACCGCGGGCGCGGGCGTCGGCCACCAGCTCCGTCACCTTCGCCACGGCGTCGGCGTCTATCAGCGGCCCGACGACGACCCCGGGCTCGGTGCCGGGCCCCAGCGGCAACTGAGCCATCCGAGCCGTGAGCCGTTCGGCGAAATCGGCGGCCACGTGACGGTGGACGAAGAAACGGTTCGCCGCCGTGCACGCCTGCCCGATGTTCCGCATTTTCGCGGCCAGCGCGCCGTCGACGGCCGCGTCCAGGTCCGCGTCGTCGAACACGAGAAAGGGGGCGTTGCCGCCCAGTTCCATGGAGGTGCGCATCACAGTGCGTGCGCACTGCTCCAGCAGTGTTTTTCCCACCGCCGTCGACCCGGTGAAGGACAGTTTGCGGGATCGGGGGTCGAGGATCAGTGGCGTCATCAGCGGGCCCGGGTTCGCAGTCGTCACGACGTTCACCACCCCCGCAGGCGCCCCGGCCCGGTGCAGGATCTCGGCGAGTGCCAGCGTGCACAGTGGAGTCTGCTCGGCGGGTTTCACGACGCAGGTGCAGCCGGCCGCGAGCGCCGGGCCGATCTTGCGGGCACCCATGGCCATCGGGAAATTCCAGGGCGTGATGAGCAAACTCGGACCCACGGGCTGTTTGGTGACCAGGAACCGGGAGCCCCCGCCCGGCGCGGGCATATATCCGCCGTCGAGCCGGACGGCCTCCTCGGCGAACCACCGGAAGAATTCGGCGGCGTACGTGATTTCGCCGCGGGCCTCCGCGAGGGGTTTGCCCATTTCGAGAGTAGCGATCAGGGCCAGGCGATCGGCCTCGTCGAGGAGCAGGCGGTGGGCGCGCATCAGGATATCGCTGCGCTCGCGAGCGGGGGTCCGTGCCCACTGCGGTTGAGCTGCCGCCGCGGCATCGAGCGCAGTCATCCCCTCCTCGGGGGTGGCGTCGGCGACCGTACGCAGCTCTCGCCCGGTGGCCGGATCGATCACCGGCATGGCGGCGGTGGCCGGGCGCCATCGGCCTCCGATGAAGAGTCCGTCGGGTACGGACTGCACGGCGGCGCGTTCGGCGGCGGTGAGTGTCTCTTCGGTGAGCACGGCGTCGGCTCCTCCCTGTCGGCGCCCGGACATGCCTGGGCTGAATTGTCGACAATCCTACAATAGCGTTGGTCGCGCTGGGTCGGTACGGCACACAAAAAGAGGCCGCGCAGCATGAATGCGAACTGCTTTCCTTCCCTGCGACGGGAATCGGTACTGCCAACACCTTTTCTACTGTTGACTGATCCGTTGCCGGGAGGAGATCCGGTGTTTGCGCCGATGACGCAGGATCTCGCTCGGTAGTCAGGATTCAGAGAATGCGGGTGCTGGATGGTCGTCGGTCACGGGTTGGATCAGAGTCCCGATTACCAGGAGGATCTGCCCGATGAACGGGGCCGGTTCGGGCGATTCGGCGGCAGGTATGTTCCTGAAGGGCTCATGGCCGCCCTGATCGAACTGGACAGCGCGTACGAACAGGCCCGTGCCGACGCCGGATTCGTGGGTGAACTGGCCGAGCTGATGCGGACCCGGGTCGGGCGGCCGACCCTGCTGCACCAGGTGCCGCGTTTCGCGGCGCGGCTCGGGGTGCCCGGGGTGACGGTCTATCTCAAGCGCGAAGATGCGGCGCACACCGGGTCGCACAAGATCAACAATGCGCTCGGGCAGGGATTGCTGGCGAAGCGGATGGGTAAACGCCGTATCGTCGCCGAAACCGGCGCGGGGCAGCACGGGGTCGCGGTTGCGACGGTGTGCGCGATGCTCGAGCTGACTTGCACCATCTATATGGGTGCCGACGATATGGAACGGCAGCGGCACAATGTAGTGCGCATGCGGCTACTGGGCGCTGAGGTCCGGGCGGCAGAAACCGGGAACCGGCGACTCAAGGAAGCGATCAGTGAATCCGTTCGCGACTGGGTCGCGCATGTGGACAGCACCCACTACCTCTTCGGAACGGCCGCCGGACCCGCTCCCTACCCGCGGATCGTCCGTGATTTCCAGACCATCATCGGTGTGGAGGCGCGGGCGCAGACCCTGGCCGCTGCGGGCCGGCTGCCCGATTTCGTCCTCGCGTGTGTGGGCGGGGGAAGTAACGCCATCGGGACGTTCCATCCTTTCGTCGCAGACCCACAGGTCCGGCTGATCGGCGTGGAGGCGGCGGGGCACGGCGTCGGTACCGGCGCGCATGCGGCGTCGCTCAGCGCCGGTTCGCCGGGGGAGATGGACGGCAGTTTCAGCTATCTGCTGCAGGACGACGACGGGCAGATAGCGGTCACCCACAGCGTGGCCGCGGGTCTGGACTATCCCGGGGTCGGGCCGGAACTCAGCTACCTGAAGGAGAGCGGCCGCGTGCACGTTGCGGCCGCGACCGACGCGCTCGCCCTGCGGGGCCTGCGCGAGCTCGGGCACAGCGAAGGGATCATTGCCGCCCTCGAATCCGCGCACGCCGTCGGTCACCTCCTGGATCTGGCCGAGCGCCGGGAGCTGCCGGCCGATGCGGTGGTTTTGCTGTGTGTGTCCGGCCGGGGTGACAAGGACCTGGAAATCGCGGCGCAGCGATTGGGTCTCGGCTGATCCACAGCAGCCCACTGGGAAGGTCCGACGCTGTCACTGCCCGAACGCTGCGTGACGAAGAACGACTCGCGATGGTGCGTGGTAGCGCTCGTCTGCCGGCGTGACGTCGCTCACAGCGAAAAGGGGCCCGGGTGCGAGGTCCGGCTGTGGAATCGGAGGTTTTCGGCGGTATACGGCACTTTTTCGGTGGTGTTTCGGGAATAGATGTTGCCCGCAAATCGATTGATCTCGTGCGTAGCCGTAGGAAAGACTGGCGCGTCACCGATGAGCCGGACATGTCGTATCCGTCTGCTTTCATATGTGGCCCGGGGCCGGTCGACGATGACCGCCCGGTCCGCGCACCCGTTCGTTCGCAATCCCGGAGGTAGCCGATGCCCGCACTGAAGTCTGTTCGCCGGACAGGCGGGGGCACACCGGTGGTGATTCGGCTACTTGTGATCGCGACCTTCGTCGTGATCCTCAACGAGACCATCATGATCAACGCGATTCCGCGGCTGATGAACGACCTCGAGGTCACCGAACGCGCGGCACAGTGGGTCTCCACCTCCTTCATGCTCACCATGGCCGCCGTCATCCCGGTGACCGGCTGGTTCTTGCAGCGGGTCACCACGCGGCGGGCCTACGCCATGGCCATGGGGATCTTCCTCGCCGGTACGGCGTTGTCCGCGGTCGCGCCGTCGTTCGCGGTGCTGCTGGTCGGGCGGATCGTGCAGGCGGGCGGTACGGCCGTGATGATGCCGCTGCTGATGACCACGCTGATGACGGTGGTGCACGAACGTGATCGCGGCCGGGTCATGGGCAACGTGACCCTGGCGATTTCGGTGGCGCCGGCCATGGGGCCCGTCATCTCGGGCCTGGTACTGCAGGTCGCGTCGTGGCGGTGGCTGTTCGTGCTGGTGCTGCCGATCGCGGGGGTGGTCACCTGGTTCGGTCTGCGCAGTCTGGAGAACGTCGGTGAACCGGAAACCGGCTCGATCGATTGGTTCAGCGTGGTCTTCGCGGCACTCGGTTTCGGCAGCCTGGTCTACGGGCTGAGCCAGTTCGAGGTGGGAAGCATCACGACCCCGGCGCTGATCACCGTGGCCGGGATCGTGCTGATCGGTTTGTTCGTGGCCCGTCAGTTGTGGTTGCAGCGTAACGGGACGCCGCTGCTGGATCTGCGGGTGCTGCGGGCGGGGACTTATGCCAAGGGGCTGGTTCTCATGGCGGTGGCGTTCCTGGCGATGCTCGGTTCGATGATGCTGCTGCCACTGTATTTGCAGAATCTGCGCGAGCTGTCGCCGCTGTTCACCGGTCTGCTGGTGATGCCGGGCGGGCTGGCCATGGGGCTGTTGGGGCCGGTGATCGGCCGGATGTTCGACCGTTTCGGTGGCCGTATCCTGGTGGTTCCGGGATCGATCGCGATCACCGCCGCGCTGGCGGGCTTCACCCAGATCTCGATCAGCACGCCGTACTGGCAGTTGCTCGGGCTGCACATCCTGCTCATGATCGGGCTGGCCGCGGTTTTCACTCCGGTGTTCACCCTCGCGCTGGGCGCGCTGCCGGAGGACCTCTACTCACACGGCAGCTCGATGCTGGGCACCCTCCAGCAGGTCGCCGCCGCGCTGGGTACCGCGCTGGTGGTAACCGTGATGGCGACCCGGGCGGGCATGCTGGAAGACGGCGGCGCCGATCAGGTGCCGGCACAGCTGGGCGGGATGCAGTGGGCGTTCGCGGTCTCGGCGGCCCTGTCACTGGTCGTGATCGTCATGGCGATCCTGTTGCCGAACCGGTCCAGCGCACCGGATGAGGAAAGCTCCGATGAGAAGGCCGAGGGGGAATTGGTCGAGGTCTGATCGCCGCCGGGCCGGCCGGCGGCGGCCCGGCCGGTTCTCAGCCGGCGAGTGCCTCCGGATTGACCGGATAGGGTGGCATCTCGCCGCGCACCATCATGATCGCGTTCTCGGCGCAGCGGCGGGCCATTTCGGCCCGCACCGGCACGGTGGCACTGCCGACGTGCGGAAGCAGCACGGTATTCGGCAGTTCGGCCAGCCCCGGTGCCAAACGCGGCTCGTCCTCGTACACGTCGAGTCCGGCGCCGGCGATGGTCCCGCCCTGTAGGGCCGCCACGAGCGCCCGTTCGTCGACGATCGGCCCACGGGCAGTGTTGATCAGGATCGCCGACGGTTTCATCGCGTTCAGAACGTCCGCGTCGACGAGGTGCCGGGTCTGGTCGTTCAGCGGTACGTGCACCGAAAGATAGTCGCTGGTCGCGATGAGTTCCGGCCAGGAGATATGCCCTACCTTGCCGGCGAATTCCCCCAGTTCTTCGTCGCTCACCTCGCGGTCGCCCGGCGGCCGCGGGCAGAACACGACCGTCATCCCGAAGGCGAGCGCACGCCGGGCGGTGGCGCGGGCGATCCGGCCGAAACCGGCCAGGCCCAGCGTTTTCCCGCTGACATCGTGGCCCAGAAGCAATTCCGGTTCCCAGCCGTGGAATTTCCCGGCACGGACGAACGCATCGGCCTCGACGCATCGCCGCGCGACCGCCAGCATCAGCAGGATCGCGATATCAGCGGTGGCGTCGGTGAGTACACCGGGGGTGTTGCCGACGATGATGGAGTTCGCTGTGGCGGCAGTGATATCGATATTGTTGTAGCCCACCGCGAAATTGCTGATCCCGGCGATCTTTGCGCGGTCCAGCAGGGAGGCGTCGAACTCATCGCGTAACTGCGCCACCACCACCTTGTAGTTACCCGAAGCGCACGCCTCCGCCAATTCGGCGTGGCTCATCCCGTTTCCGGCAACCGTCACCGTTCCGGCCGCTTCGAGCAGGCTCATACCGGGATCGGGCAGCGGGGTGGTGACGAGGAAATCGGTGGCCGTCACGAGATCACCCATTCGAAGGCGCGGGCTTGCGAGCGTGCGCCCTGTGCAGTTTTGGAACGGTTGGGTTCGCCGAGTTCGGCGAGCATCCGCTCACTGATGTCCACCATCCGTGCCAGCGTGTCCGGCGTGAGCCAGTCGGGGCGGGTGGCGAACAGGATATCCTCGCTCGCGGTGTTACCGCTGGCGCCGGGCGCGAAGGGGCAGCCCCCGAGGCCACCCAGGCAGCCGTCGACCATGCCGGCGCCCGCATCGATGGCCGCCAGCGTATTGGCCACGCCCAGACCCCAGGTGTCGTGGCCGTGGAACACGATCCGGCGGTCCGGCGTGGTGGAGCCGACCGCCTGGACGAGCCGGGAGACCTGCGCCGGTACGGCCTGGCCGAGGGTGTCGCAGATGACGATATCGGCGGCGCCGCCGGTGCGGGGGTCGGCGGCGATACCGAGCACGCGCTCCGGATCGACCACGCCTTCGATCGGGCAGGTGAACGAGGTCGCGATACAGAGCCCGATGGTGCCGCCGCAGTCCCGGGCGAGCTCTACGGCCCGTGGCATGGCAGCCACACTGTCCTCGGTACTGCGCCCGATATTGGCTCGGTTGTGCGAATCCGAGGCGGAAAAACAGTATTGGAAGTTGCGCGCTCCCGCAGCGGCGGCCTTCTCGATATGCCTGGGCGTGGCGACCCACACCCAGCATTTCGCGAGCTCCTGCGGAGTCAGCTCGGCGATGACCTCGAGCGTATTGGCCAGCGGCGGTACGAGGTCGGGGCGCGCCATGGAACCGATCTCGAGTTCCGGGATACCCAGGGCGAGCAGTTCGCGGGCGATATCCACCTTGCGCTCGGCCGGCAGCAGCTTCCCGGTGAGCTGCACACCGTCGCGCAGCGTGACATCGCGCAATCGCGCGGCCGGTGTGTAGGTGAAGCTCATACCGTAACCCCCGTTTCGGCCGTGCCGGTGCCGGCGTCGATTTCGTCGTCGGTGAGGCGGAGCACCGAGGCGGGTACCTGGCGCGTGTTCACCCAGGCCGGGTCCGATTGTACGGATCGGCAGCGAGGCGCCGGCGATCACCGGGGTGATGCCGGGGAAACCCACAGTGGTGGGTTCGGCAGCGCCGGTATCCACCGGGAACTGCTGGATCCTGTTCCGGGCCGCTCGGTCGCGAGGGGTTCACACAGGAACCGGCCCCGCACTCCTTTCGGATACGGGGCCGGCAGCCTGGCGTTATGCCTTGTTGTTCCCTGGGCGCTCGGTCCGGTCGACGCGCTCGTTGACCAGATCGTCGTCGTCCGCAGGCGGCTCGGGATCGTTCCACTCCTCGGCGCGGCTGGACCGGTTGCCGCGCAACGTGCCCTCCAGCTCGTGGGCAAGCTCGTCGTCACGGATCGGGCCGTGCTTACTGTTTCCTCGTTCCATCGAATCCTCCTACCTCGCGCGGCGGCGTTCAGGTGTGTCGCAGCAGGGCACCGCCGCCGTCGCGTACCCGGGGCGGCCGGATCGAATCGCGGTGTCCGGAATCGATCCGTGGCCGCCGCGGAAAACACGGGTCGAACAGGTAATTCAGCCTGGCTGCGCGGTCAGCTTGCGCAGCGGTTCGTCGAGTTCGGCGCGGAAGAATTCGAGGAAACCGTCGGGGTCGGGGCCCGCATTCTGCATGACGAGACGGTCGAATCCGGCATCCACGA
Organism: Nocardia speluncae NBRC 108251; assembly: GCF_001613245.1. Taxonomy (GTDB): domain Bacteria; phylum Actinomycetota; class Actinomycetes; order Mycobacteriales; family Mycobacteriaceae; genus Nocardia; species Nocardia speluncae. Next base: position 226,307 of record NZ_BDBZ01000007.1, read on the forward strand.
ACGGCTGCGCGACCTCGAGATAGCGCTGTGGATCCGGGCCACAAGCGAACTTGTCCAGGATGTCCTGCTCCCGCACAGTGGCGGAGGCCGCGGCGAAGTTCACGGGGTTGGGTAGTTCGCTCATCACCTTCCAGCCCGTCATCGCCCAGCGTGAGGTCTCGTGGGCGGCGCGGGCCGCGGTCTGTGCGTCGGGCGCCCAGGCCATCGGGACCTCGGCATAGCGCGGCCCGTCCCCGCCTGCCTCCCGGTAGCCGGAGACAAGTTCCGGTTTCGGTTCGGTGGCGAACAAGCCGTCACCCAGTTCGGCGGCGATTCCGGCGGCCCGGGTGCCCCCGGCGGCGACCGCGATCGCCGGCGGCTCGTCGGGCAGATCGAATACGCGGGCATCGGAAAGCTTCAGGTGCCGGCCGTCGTAGGACTGGTAGCCGCCCCGCCACAGCAACCGGATGATCTCCAGTGCCTCCCGCAGCAGTGCGTGCCGGCCGGTGACATCGACCGGGAACCCCTCTCCGACGACATGCTCGTTGAGACGTTCCCCGGCACCCACCCCGAGGGTGAACCGGCCATCGGAGAGCAGGGCCACGGTGGCGGCGGCCTGCGCGATGATCGCCGGGTGGTATCGCACGGTCGGACAGGTGACACCGGTGGCCAGCCCGATCCGCTCGGTTTCCGCGGCGATGGCGCCCAGGACCGACCAGGCGAACGGCGAATGCCCCTGAATGTCCAGCCAGGGGTGATAGTGGTCGCTCATCTCGACGAAATCGAAACCGGCTGCTTCGGCGCGTACGGCCTGGCGGACCAGTTCGCCGGGCCCGAAGGCTTCGGCGGCCAGCTTGTACCCGATCTGCATGGTTCCTCCGAAAGCTGTAGTGGCGGGTGCGCGCAGACAACAGTTGCGCGTAGATACCGGACACGAGCGCGTTACCCGAGCGTCGGTGGGCGAAACGGGAGCCGCACCCGAGCCGGGATCCGCGATGTCCGGGCGCCGGCGGTCGACCCGGCCCGGATCCGCCAGTCGATCGCGGCATTTGGTCGAGGTACGCGTGGCTACGGCAGCACGCTCGATTCGCCACGTCGCCGACCGACCTTGCTGCTTAGCGTGACGGCCGGTTCGCCACCGTAGGGGTGTCGGTACGAATAGTGCCGGTCACACCGGCGCGGGTCGGTCCAGCCAGCGCAACAGGCTCGCGGTGACCTCGGCCGGCCGCTCCTCCATGAGGAAATGATCGGCATCCACCAGTACCAGCTCGGCGTCGGGTATCCGTTCGGCGAGCTCCTCGGCGGTGCGCAGGGAGATCGCCCGGTCGCGCGTGCCCCAGATGACACTGGTGGGGCAGGCGATCTCACGCAGCCGGGCACCGAGTTCGGGTCGTATCCGGACCTCGTAACCCGCCCAGAAATGCGCGTACCAGCGGCGGCCGGCCGGAGTGCGCAGCATGTCGAGGTAGCGTGCCAGCGTTTCCCGGTCGAAGCTGCCGTTGCGCAGGTAGCGCGCCAATCCGATCCGGTGCACGAGGTGTACCGGCGGTGTGGCCAGCAGGCGGCGGATCGGGTGGTGCCGGGCGCCGACAGTGAACGCGCCGAACAGCAGCCGATACGGCGGGGTGAATGTGCGGTGCGCCCGCGAATTCAGGATGGCCAGCCGCCGGACCCGATCGGGGTGGCGCTGGACGAAACCGAGGCCGAGGAAACCACCGTAATCGTGGCAGGCCAGATCGGTCCGTTCGAGTCCCAGGGCGTCGAACATCCGCGCGATCCGGTCGACTTCGCTGTCGTAATCGCAGGACAGAGCGGTATCGCGGGCGGAGTCGCCCCAGCCGAGCCAGTCGGGGGCCAGTACTCGCCGCCGCGCCGACAGCGGGCCGATCTGGTGCCGCCAGGCCCGATGTGATTCCGGCCAGCCGTGCAGCAGCACCAGAGGGTCGCCGGTGCCCGCCTCGGCGTAGCACAACCGGGTGCCGTCGACCGTCGTCTCCTTCAGCTCCGGTGCCGCTCCCCGGTCGATCCGATCTGTGGTCATCGCCGTCTGCCTTTCTCGTTTCCGGGCCGGCTGTACCGGGAGAATTTCCGGCGGCCCGGCCGGGCCCGATCGCGCTGCTCACCGGCACCGGAAAGATGCCGCTCCTCGATCCCGCGCCGGTATCGTCGCGCATATGACACAGGCGGCACTTCCGGAAACGTGCGCTGCGCCGACGACTACGGCCAGGCTGTGGGTGCGGCTCGGCCACGCTGTCTACCTGGGGCCTGGGCTGGGACTGGATGCGCATTCGACTGCCATACCGTCGCTCGGGGTCGGGATCGATGCGCCGTTCCGGGTCCGGGCCGGCGGGTTACCCGATATCACCGCCCGCAGTTTCCTTTTCCGGGCCCGGGTCACGCATCACGTGGTGGAGTCCCAGGGCCGCATGTTGTTCTGTTTCTTCGATCCGACCAGCACCGCGCTGTCTCGCTGTCTCGGCGGAATGACCCGCCTGGCCGGGGACTATCCCTACGCGCACCGTCGTGAAGCCGATCTCGTGGCACTGTGCCACGAACCGGAGCCGGATATCGAGCGGCTACTCGACCTGGCCAGTATCCCGGTGCCCACCATTCGGGACGCCCGGATCGCCCGCGCCGCGAGCCGGATCCGCACCGATCCCGCCCGCTCGCACCGGGCCGATGAAACAGCCCGCGCCGCAGGGCTTTCCACCTCGTACTTCCTGCGTACCTTCGCCGGGCAAACCGGGACCAGCTTCCGCCGTTACGTCCAGTGGGCACGGATGGTGCATATCGCCCGGTCCCATGCTGCCGGTCACGACCTGACCCGGGCGGCGGCGGATGCCGGGTTCGCGTCACCGTCGCATTTCAGCGATACCTTCCGGGCGATGTTCGGGCTCACCCCCACGGCATTCACCCGGATCGGCGGGGATCTGCGCATCATCGAGCAGTAGGGCGTTATTCGCGAATGACCTCCACCGGGTCGCTGAGTGCTCGAGCCAGCGCCGCCTGTTGCGCGGCGCCCGCGGGCGCGATCGCGGCGGCGGCCTCGGTCGTATGGGTGCCGAGCAGCGACACCATGTGCTGGAGCCGGCCGATTCCGCTTTCCAGCAGCTCGGTGGCGCCGAGAAGCTGTGCGACGCCCTCGTCGGCGCGCCCGGGAATATCCTCGGCGAGCGCTTTGCCCCGGTCGAGCTGATCGGAGATCGAGGTGAGGCGGCCGCCCAGGTCGTGCAGGGTGGTGCCCAGCCCCGCATCAGGATCCGTTACGGTGCCGAGTTGCCCGGCGGGAGCATCCAATTGCGTGGTCACCTGCCCGGATACGTCACGGACAGCCTGGAGTTTCGCGGTGATATCGGCGATCGGCGCGGTGTCCGCGCCGGGCAGGCCGCGTAAGACTGGCAGTATCCGGTCGAGTCCGGTCGTCGTCGCGGCCGCCGCCTGCCGTGCGTCGCCCAGCGTGATCTCCGTGGTATCCAGTGCCGTGCCGAGCTGCTCGGCCTGCTCGGCCACGCCGTCGAGTGTGGATGTCAGGGAGTCGATCGCCGAAGATAGCTGGGCCACACCGAGTTCGGTGATTTCGACGAGAGCCGGCAGCTGTTCCGACCCGACGCTGAACTGTTCGGTGCCCGCCACCGCCGCGTCCAACCCGGTGCCGAGCAGTTGGGCGGTGAACTGTGCCGACGAGATATGAGTCCGGGCGCGGGCGGTGGCCTCCAGTGCGGTCGTGATCCCGGCGGCGCCGATCTGCCGGGTGACGGTCGTGATCGCGCCCTCCACGGTGGCGTTCTCGGCGTTGTCGTGCATTTCGACGGTGATCCGGGCGCGGCGCGGTGAGTTACCGGCCAGGGTCGTCATGGCGTCGGTCAGGTCCGCGGGCAGGGTGATGACCGCAGCGTAACCGCCGGTATGCGCGGGTTCGGCGGACAAGATGTGCCAGTCGTAGCCGCCGGCCTGCTGTACCGATTCGAGAACTCGGTCGCCGGTCGGCCCGGTGTCGGTGTTCACGAGGGCGATACCGGTCGGCGCAGTGGAGACGCGAGTGCATGCGGTGACACCGGCCGCGGCACCGATGAGGACTACGAGACTCACAGATGCCGCCCGGACATGGGTTCCGATCACAGACCGGACAGTACGGCTGCTTTTTGGGAGGACGGTCTGGCGCCGGTGAGGGTTCGGTAAGGATTTCGGCGGAATCGGCCACCGCCTCGACCGGGCCTGGACAGCGGGCGGTTCCCGATCGCGCGGAAACCGACGATTCCGGCCGCACTGAACCAAGCGCTTGCTAGGATTCGGCGATGATCTCCACGGTCGTTTGGGGGACGGGCAATGTGGGCCGCGCGGCGATACGCGCGGTCGACGCCCATCCGGAACTGATGCTGACGGCCGTGCTTGTGCACGACCCCGCGAAAAAAGGACGGGACGCCGGCGAACTGGCGGGCCTGGACCGCACGCTCGGTGTGCCCGCCACCGTCGATATAGACGCTGTCCTCGCAGACAGGCCCGGTGCCGTGGTCTACGCCGCGTCCGGCGATATCCGGCCCGATGACGCGCTCGCCGATATCGTCCGCGCCGTAGGCGCCGGGGCCGTGGTGGTGACACCGGCCCTGTACGCCCTCTACGACCAGCGCGGCGCGCCCCCGGAAATCCGCGAACCGGTACTGGCCGCCGTCGAATCCGGTGGGGGATCGTTGTTCGTCTCCGGGATCGACCCCGGCTGGGGTAACGATGTCCTGCCCGTACTGATCAGCGGTCTCGGCAGTGTGGTCGAGGTGGTGCGCTGCCAGGAGATCTTCGACTATTCCACCTACGACCAGCCCGATTCCGTCCGCTATCTGGTGGGTATGGGTCAACCCATGGACCAGCTGCCGCCGATGGTGGCGCCCGGTGTGCCGACCATGGTGTGGGGCGGACAGGTGCGGCTCATGGCCCGCGCGCTCGGGGTCGAACTGGACGAGGTCCGGGAGGACGTGCAGCGGTTACCGCTGGAGGCCACGATCGAGACCGCGACAATGGGCAGTTTCGTGGCCGGCACTCAAGGGGCGATGCGTTTCGAAGTGCAGGGCATCGTGGCGGGGGTGCCGCGGATCATCGTGGAGCACATCACCCGTATCCACCCGTCCTGCGCACCCGAATGGCCCGCTCCGCCCAACGGGTCGGGCGCGCACCGGGTGATCATCGAAGGGCGACCGCGTATCGAGGTCACCGTCGAAGCCACCGACGAGGGCGGCAACTACGCGGCCGGTGGTAACGCCACCGCCGTCGGGCGCCTCGTCGGCGCCATCGACTGGCTGGCCGACGCCGCGCCCGGTCTCTACGACGCATTCGACGTACCGCTGCGGCCGGCCGCCGGCCGGCTGGGAAGGAACAGCCATGCGAGTTGACATCCCCGAAGGCAAGGACCCCATCGGCTATGTATGGGGCGAGATGGTGCCCGGTATCGGCACCGCCGCCTCGAAGTTTTCGCTGGCGGTCTACGAGCACACGACGCTGGGACTGCGCGAATTCGAGGCCGCACGGCTACGGATCGCGCAGATCAACGGCTGTATCTTCTGCCTGGACTGGCGTACCGAACGCGACGGGCAGAAGGTCGAGGAGGGATTCGCCGATGCGGTGACCGACTGGCGCGTATCGGCCGAACTCGACGATCGGACCCGGCTGGCCGCCGAATACGCCGAACGCTACGCCCTCGACCACCACAATCTGGACGAGGACTTCTGGTCCCGGATAACCGAGCACTACAGCCAGGCCGAAATCGTGGAGCTCAGCATGTGCCTGGGATCCTGGCTCGCGTTCGGGCGGCTCAATCATGTGCTCGGACTCGACGCAGCCTGTGTGCTACCAGGGCATTCCGGTGGTCCGGCCGGCGCCCGCCCCGGCGCCTGACCCGGAATCACCCGCGCTGGGTACGGCTGGACGACAAGTGCACCGGACAACCGGGTGAGCGGCCTCACCGGCAGGGAGCTGCCGCAGTTACGCGACGCTTTCCGACGCGGAACCGGCAGGCCGGCCCTCCGCTGGTAACCGGCGCCGGTGGCCCCGCCCGGTACCGCGAATCCGGCTCCGGCGTCGGCGGGCACGATCCGGTCCACGAACAGGTGTGTCACCGCGCCCGGACCGGGTAGCCGCCGGCCATGGCTACTATCGCTCCCTTACCGAAAGAACGTATCGGCGCACCTCCTTGCGGGGTGGTGACCGGATCTGATCCGGGTATCGGGCGGGCCGTCGCGGTGACACTGCCCGGCGGCGGCGGGCCCGGTCACATCGACGAGGTGGCCGCGTTGCTCGCGAACCCGGCCGCCGGAGGTGCCACCGGCGCCGCCCACCTCGCCGACGGCGGGATGGCGCACACGGATCCGCACACCGGTCGGCTGGTCGGCGACGAGATCCGGCGCCGTCCCGGTGCGGTTCAGGAGGTGGCCGATGCGTGATCCGATCACGCCCGTTGTACGGACCGCGTTCGATACCGGCGCGCGGCTGCGGCATGCCCGTTTCTTCCACCCCCGCGGTATCCGCCTTGCCGGGCGGTTCCGGGCCGAACCGGAATTCCAGGAGCTGTTCGGCAGCGGTGATCGCGCGGTGATCGCCCGCCTGTCCAAGGGCACCGGCACTCCCGGCACCGTGCCGGATATTCTCGGCATCGGTTTCCGTGTCCTCGCGCGTGACGAACACCCCTGGGATTTCGCGCTCGCCACCACCGGCCGCGGCATGGCCGGCCGGTTCGTGGTGACCCCCGCCCGTGGGTGGTCGCACGCCCGGTACGGATCCCTGCTGCCGTACCGTTTTCCCGATGCGAGCCTGCGCTGGATCTTCGCCGATCCGGTCGGGCCGCACCCCGGCAGCGCGGCGCTCGGGGAACTCGAACAGCACCTGCGCGATCACCCGTTCGATTTCGAGATCACCGCGGCGGGTTTCCGCTCACGCCCGCGGGTGGTCGGTGAGCTGGCCTTACGACGGGCGGATCCGGAGGAACACCGGACGGATTTCTTCGATCCGATGCTCAACCATCCCGAGGACGTGCAACCAGTGCCCCGGGTGGTGCAGCGGATCCGCGAGGCCGCCTATACCGGTAGCCGGCGCGGCCGCGGCGTCGAGGACCGCGAAACCGGGCGGGCTGCCGGTACGATCTCCGGCTGATCCGGGTACTACGGCTCGTCAGTGATGGGTCCAGTCCGGCTGCAGGAAATGCGCGACCCGGGCCGCCTCGGACCGCCGTCCGAGCAGGACGACCTCCCGGAACTGCCAGAGCATCGCGCCCGTCGGCGCGTGGATGGTCATATCGGGGGCCAATCGCATCTGCAACAGGCCGGTCTCCGGAGTCGCCGGGGTTTCTGTATCACCGCGGCGAACCCAGTGCGGTGTTCCTGCGGCGGCCAGGCTGTGCAGATCCACGAAATGTACGGAGTGCACTTCGTCGGCGCTGGGTTCCAGGTCCGCGATATTGCTCAGTGTTGTCACGATCGGAGTGATGGCGAAGCCGGAGGCGGCCGGGAAATCGTCGAGAACCCCGAGCATATCGGCGGGATCGGCGACGAGACCGAGTTCTTCGTGCAGTTCGCGGGCGGCGGCCCGTTCGAGGGTTTCACCCCGCTCCACCCGGCCACCCGGCAGACCCCACTGCCCGGCATTGCGGCCCCGGTAGGCCCGTTTGATGACGATCACCGCCGGCCCGGCACCGTTGTCCACCACGCATAATGCCACCGCCGCGCGGCGGGTCGCCAGATCGCCCGGTACGGCGATACGTTCGAAGGTGTTCAGCCGGGCGCGGGCGAGCGTGCGGAATTCGTCGATACTGTCGGGGACCCGAGGTCCCGGGTCGGCGGCCATGAATTCGATCATGCCCCATCGGTGCGGGGCGCCGGCCGCCGCCTCCGGCGCCCACACATCCGCCTCCGGCACCGTCACATCCGCCGCATCACCGACACCACCTTGCCCAGCACTGCGGCGCGGTCACCGTCGAGGACCGGATAGGCGGAATTGCGGGGTTCGAGATAAATATGCCCGCCGCGGCGGCGATACACCTTCACCGTGGCCTCCCCGTCCAGCATCGCCGCGACGATCTCACCGGACTGCGCCTCGGGTTGCTGCCGTACCACCACCATATCGCCGTCGCAGATGGCGGCGTCCACCATGGAATCCCCGCGCACCCGCAGCCCGAATACCGTGCCCCGCCCGACCAGTTCCCGCGGTAGCGACAATACGTCGTCGATATGTTCCTCGGCGGTGATCGGGGAACCCGCGGCGATATCGCCGACCACGGGCACCGCCACGGCATCCTCCCGATCGGCGAGGCCGCTCTGCCCGGTGTTCAGGAACAACCGCACATCCATGGGCCGCGCCATTCCGGCACCGCGCCGCAGAAATCCCTTCTCCTCCAGGCTTTTCAGATGCCTGGAGACCGATGAGCCCGACCGCAGGCCGACCGCGGCGCCGAGCTGACGGGTACTCGGCGGATAACCGTGCCGGATCACCCACTCCTGGATGGCCGCGAGTATGCGGCGCTGACGGTCGGGCAGGACGGAGGTGTCGAGGTGGTCGTATTCGGTCACCGGTGCATCGTATGGCCCGGTACCGACGACGATTGCGGCGTGCGTCACCGGGTATGCCGGAAACGGGACCGGCGGGTCACGGAATCATTTCACCGGGCCTCTACACTGACGCGGTCGAGAGTTGCGTTCTAGGCGGGAATCGGACGGCTTTTGCCCTGGCATGAGGGAGCACATGGATATCGCGGAGGCGCCGCAGCCGGAGTACCGGCAGGCCCGGTTTGCCGACCTCGAGGCCATCGCGGCCATCGAAACCGAGGTGTTCGCGGAGCCGTACCTGTACCTGATGTTACGTCAGCTCTTCGAGCTGCACGGGGAGGAATGGCTGGTCGCCGAAGTGGGGGGCACAGTCATCGGCTACGCGTTGATGCTCGAAAAAAAGAACAAGGCACTCCTTTTCACTTTCGCTGTGGCCAAGCGGCATCAGGGGGCGGGTTACGGGCGTGGCCTGCTGGACCACACTCTGCAGGTAGGCCGGGAACGGGGTATCGCCAAGCTCTACCTCACCGTCCGGCCGGACAATCATCCGGCGAGGAGCCTGTTCAAACAGGCCGGTTTCACTCCCCGCGACCACGACGAGACCTACTTCGGCGCAGGCGAACCCCGCGATGTCTACGACTACCTTTTCCCCTGAGCGCTAGACTGTGTCATGAACGAGATTCCGGCGTTCGTGAAAACGGCGTCGATCCGGATCCGAAGGTACGCAACGGCTTATACCGAACTCCTCGATCAGCAGCGGCATCCCGGCCGGATGACACTGGACGAGCTTGGCACCCGGGTCGAGGCGGTACTCGACGAATACGATCCGCCGACCGCACGGCGTAAACATTCCGGCACCCTGGTTTTCCCGCATCTCTATGCCGCCGCCCGGAATCCGGCCGAGGACGAGGAGGAGTGGCGGGTCCCCAGTGCCGTGGTCGCCGCGCTGATCGCCGCGGAGGTGGAATTCCGTGGCCCCCTGAAGCTCAGCAGCCGCCAGAACACGCTGCTGGCCGAGGAATACGAGCGGATCGGTGCTCAGCTGGCGCAGGCCCGGCTGGATACTCATGCGGCGCTGGCCTACCGGCGGGCCGTAGCGCTGTACCGGATCAACGAGGACAACGAATCCGAGGACCGCTGCGGCCTCCTGCTTGCTCGAGCCGAGACCCGTTCGCTTCCACCGGGATTGCGGCGCTGGGCGGGATTCGGATCGGATGTGCTGTGCGGGCATGGCTACCGGCCCTCCTGGCTGCTGGGCTGGGTGGTCGCGCAGATCACGGTATTCACCGGGATTGCGCTGGCCCTGCCATTGGAGAGCGGTGGAGAAGAGGGATTGGCGACCGGTGAGACGGTCTACCTGGGCGTGGTGAGTTTTCTGAGCCCGCCGGGGTTGGACGATGCCGGTGCACTGCCCGGCGCCGGGCAGGCGTTGTTCGTGCTGGAGGGGTGGGCGGGCGTCGTATCGATGTCGGTGTTCTTCGCACTCCTCGTGCGCAAATGGTTCCGGATGTAGAACCCGCGGCTACCAGCCGGTGTCGACCTCGTTGTGCCGCAATGTGTAGAGCGTCGCGACGGCGATATTGTCGCGGAGCCGCCCGACCAGGGTGGTCCACTGCTTGTTGAATCCGGGGTCGTTCTGGAACTCCTTCCACAACGCGCGCAGCGCGGGTGGGGTATGGGCACCCGGCATCCACAACCCGGTGAGATGTTCGAGTGCGGGAGCGAGAATATCCATCCGCTCACTGCTGTGCAGGGCGAAGCGGTCGGCTTCGTCCAGTAGATCCGCCATCACCGTCAGCAGCCAGTCGTGGGCCGCAAGATCTTCACAGAACCGTTGCGCCGCAGCGATATCGGCTTCGTCGCGCAGGATCAGGCGGACCGACCGGACCGTATCGTCGTCCAGATGCAATGAGGCGGCAGGCCCGGCACTTCCGCCGATCCGCGCGGCCCAGCGCAGCCGGGTCTTACCGGCCTGGACCGGCGGATTCTGATCGAGCTGAGGGTGGGCGCGTACCCGGTTCAGCAGGCGTTCCCCGACCGAGGCCAGATCGAGCTGCTCCGTACGCGGTGCCTGGGTGAGATAACCTTCCGCCAACTCGTTTCCGGCGGCTTCTCGTTCCGGGATGCGGGTGATGACCTCCGTGACACCCTTGCGGCTGATGTAGTGCGACCATGTCTGCCGCCGGCGTTCGCCGGCCCGCAGAATCCGGGTGTGCGCCGACGATTGCAGCACCCGCCCGCCGGTCAGCGAAACACTGGTGGCGACCGTCCCCACGATCCGCGCGGTCTGTTCGCCCAGGGCCAGGTCGCAATCGACACCTACCGCCGTGGTCGGAGACACCCCGAGGGTGCCCGGCCGCTCCCGCCAGCGCACCTCGCGACCCGGCATCAGCGCCAGCAGATCACCCGCCTCGGCGCGGGCCAGTGCGGCGGCCGAGGGGAGCAGACAGGTGTGCACCTCGCCGAGAACGACCAGGGGAGTGGCCGATACCATCTCACGACCCGTCGAGTAGTAGGTGCGACAGCCGCTCGCTGATCTTGCGCGATACGGCCACCGGGATCTCATCGGCGGCGCCGGCGGCGACGACCTGCTCGACCACATCGTCGTCGAGGTCCAGGTGATCGAGTACCAGCCGTACTGCGTGCTCGATCCCGATATAGCGTTTCGGCAACATCGACAGCGTCTTGTAGGCCGCAAACGGCGCCGCACCGGGCCGGAGTTGTACGACCGGCGGAACTTCGTGCCAGCGGCGCGGCCAGGGCTCGCCGCGCCACTGTTGCGGAACCACCACGGGCGCACCGTGATACCGCAGCATGCCGAGGCGCAGCAGGTGCCATACCGCAGCCAGGAACGGACACGACCATTTGGTCTCCGTGCGACCGGCCACCACCTGTTTGCTCCAGAGTTGCACATCGAGGAAGATCGAATGCTCGCGTCGGCCGAATTCCTCCGGGGGCTGATAGGAGCGGTCGCGCATGGCCATCGCCTTTTCGTGCTCGGACGAGCGGCGGCCATTGCACAACCAGCCCGATTCCACGGTGGGTGGCCGTCTTCCGGTCTCGGGCGGTGCGGGCTCGGCCACGATCCGCGCGGCCACCATTTCCGCGATCGGGATCGCTTCGCCCGACGGTACGCCGTCGGCGAACGGCGACGTCTGCCAGCAACCGGATTCGCGGGCGAGGTAATCGATGGTCAAACCGGCCGCGTCGGCCGCGTTCAGAAGTTTGCGCAGGATTTCGGCGGGGTCGGTATCGGGCTGGAAGTAGTCGTCGATCAGATAGCAGGTGCTGACCCGGGCGCCGGGACCGTATTCGACCCGCGCCGATTCGGCGAAGGCCGCGACCAGCGGGACGATACGGCGGAACTCGGCCTGCACGCGTTCCGGATCGCCGGTGATGTCGTTGAGATAGAAATGTCCGACCTCGATCGACAGATGTGACAGGGGCACCGGCGCGATCCGCGGCTGTTCGGTGGCCTCGCTGTATGCCTGCGCATCACGCATCTATTGAAGCCTCTCCCACATGGCGGTATCGACGAGCAGATGGGCGAGTTCGGTGTAGGCCGACGCGGTCCCCGGGTTGGCGATATGGGCATTCACATCGCTGTCCAGGATCAGCTGCTCGCGCCACTGCAGAACCGGTTCCATCGGGGTTTCCCCCAGAACGGCGGTGGTGCCGAGCCGGTTCGCGGTTGCGAGCCGGCGCAGCGCCACATCCTGTTCCTGCAACCAGGCCGCCTGCGCGGCCCGCTGCGCGACCGGATGCGAATCGCCGTGGGGTACGGCGGTGCGCACATAGCGGGTGGATCCGAGCAGTTCCGCCGGATCGTGCCCGCAGACCGACCCGGTTTCCAGCAGGCCGTGCGGACCGTGCACCAGCCCGGCCGCGGCGAGGATGTGCTGGCGGGTCCAGCGGTGGAAGATCAGCCAGCGGGTGGTGCGGTTGCGCAGCTGCGGCAGCGCGGTGGCCTGGAGGGCGAGCTCCAGGGCGACCGACCGGCCCGCGCTCAGATCGACGAACACCACCCGGAATTCCTGCTCCAGCGCGACCAGCAGTTCCGCGCACCTGGTCACCACGGCATCGCTGGTGGTGAGGAATTCGGCGCCGCCTTCGTCGCCGGGGAACAGCACCAATCGCCCGGCGCGAGGCCCGATGCGCTTGAGTTCGGGGCGGTCGGTGGCGGTGCCGACATCGACTCGGGCGGCGGCACCGGTCTCGCCGAGCAGGTAGGAGTGCACACCGCCGTCGGCGACCCCGCGTTCGACCGCGCTGATCTCGTACAGCGCACCAGCGGTGGGGGAACCGAAATCGAAGTCGACGTAGGCGACGTTGCGACCGGTGAGGCACAGCCGGTACGCGAGGTTGCAACTGGTCACCGACCGTCCGGTGCCACCTTTGTCGGATGTGGAGAAAATCAGCACCTACGCCGCCTCACCGGGTCGCGTCCTGGCGCGCGTAGGCCAGTTCGTCGAGCTGGACCAGTGCCTGGGTCGCCAGGCTGTACGCCGTGCCGGGGCGTTCGCGCAGCACACTGCGGGCCCGGTCCAAAGTCTGCCGGATCCGGTTGACCGCGGCCTGTTTCGGCGTCAGATCGTTGCCCTCGACCTCGAGCTCTTCCTGATTGAGCAGATGGTCGGCCTCACTCATCAGGTCGATGGCTCGGTCGACCATGCTGGGTGGTGCCAGCGGTGGTTCGCGGAAGGTGTCGTAGGCGATCACGAGACACTCCATGATCCGTTCGGTGACGAACCAGGAGGGGCCCGCGGCAGGCGCCACCGAGGGGCCGAGCAGGGCGACCGGGTCGTCCCATAGTCCGGCTGCCGGGCCTTCGCGCAGCACCCGCCGGTCGAGGTGGTCCATGGCCGCTTCGGCGAGTGCCATCAACTGATCGCGGGTACCGACATCGGTACGCAACCGGGCGGCCTGCAGGCAGCGTTTCAGCATCATCGTCACGAAATCGGGCACATACCAGCGCAGAGGGGCGCCGCCGCTGACGTCCTCACTACCGGAAAGACCGAGCCGAACACCGGGATAGTGCAGGATCGCGGCCGGGTCTCCGGCGGTGAGACGGCTGGTGATGCGGCCGCGGCGGGCGAGCTGGTCGAAGACGGCGACCGTACGCGCGAGATCCTCGGTGCTGTCGCGGTAGACGAGGTCCTGGATGAGCATCGCGGTGACGGTGAGGCTGAAATAGTCCGATTCCTCGCCGTCGGAGGTACGCCACGGGATGTCCTCGAGCGGCCAGCGGCCGCCGCCGAACTGGGCCACCGTCGACCAGTAGGTGCGTGCGAGTTCGAACCGCAACTGTAGGGCGTCGGCGAGTTTGCGCTGTTCGTCGGTGAGCAGGTCGAGCTCCCGGATGCGCTGAGAGGAGAGGTCGCTGATACCGTCCAGCGCCACCGCAGTGAAGTACAGGTACGGGCGGGGTTCGGCATACCCCTGAATCCGGCCGACCGTGCTCGGGACGAAATCGATGGGTTCGGCGGTGCGGACGATTCCCCAGCCCCAGCCGCATTCGAAGAGCCGTTCGTCGTCGGCGACATCCACCTCGCTGGCCTGGCTGAGGCGGACCTCGTTCGCGGCCTGCACCCGTAACCGTTCCAGCCGGGCCGACAGTTGTGCGATCACCTCGTCGTCGGGTGCGTGATTCTGGTTGATCATGTGCAGAATGGACTGCCCGGAAGCGGATTTCGGCTCCGGGGTATGGATGACGAAGCTGCGGACCAGGCCCGCCATCGCGGCCGTCAAGCGAGCGCCGACCGCATCGATCACCTCCGGAATCCGCTCGCTGAGGCGGCGTGCCTCGCGCCGCACCTCACCGCTGACGAAACGCTGGTAGCCGCGCAGGAATCGCAGCGCCGCGATACAGAGGCTCAGCGACATCGAATAGGAGTCGACCACCTCGAGTTCGAATTCTTCCGCGGTGAGCGGTCGGTCCTCGGTGGGGTGCAGGTAGCTGCCGGCAGCGAAGACCGGGTCGCCCTCCGGGCTGGTGTAGCGCTGCAGGTAGTCCTCCAGGAGGCCGACCAGGACGCCACCGATCCGGGTCTCCTCGCCGAACGGTTCGAGGGCCAGGAGTGTATCGGTGGCCACATAGTTCGGCTGATCCACGGCGAATGCCTGGAGTTCGGTGGCCGGATACAGCAGGCACAACAGTTGTTCGGCGTCGCTGATGGAATTGGCGCCGTCGCGGCCGCCCCAGCTCCATTGTTCGTCCCGGTAGCAGCAGGCGAGTACCGCCTGCCACAGATCCAACAGCTGCTGCCGCGGCCTGATTCTCATGCTCTGCCCTCGCCCCCGCGTCCGATCGGCCGCTTCGGTCCTGGTGAATATCTAAAGTGTGCCTCGGAATTGTTCGCAAGGCCAAGGAAACTGCGAGTTTCGTGGTTGCCGCGAAATAGCGTGTGAGGCAGACATTTCCGGACCAGACCTCGATTTCGCCCCGGTTGCCGGACTTCCGCGCCGGAACTCGGTTTCGCCGCGCTCCGGCATTGCGCACCAGCGCGGCGGCCCGCGCATCGCAGACTGGACGGTCATGGACCAGTTGGTGCTGACGTTCACGCTGCTGTTCGCCGCTGTCCTCGCCGAGGCGGTGGGCCGCCGGATCGGCGTGGCCTCCGCGGTGCTGATGACGCTGTTCGGCTGCGTGCTGGCACTGCTGCCGTTCGTGCCCCAGATCCGGGTGCCGCCGGAACTGATCCTGCCGCTGGTGCTGCCGCCGCTGCTCTACGCTGCCGCCCGCCGCACCTCCTGGCGGCAGTTCGCGGAGAACTGGGAACCGATCGTGCTGCGTGCGGTGGGGTTGGTGATCGCCACCGTGGCGGCGGTCGCCGCTGTGTTCCACGCCTGGTACCCCGGTCTGCCGCTGGCCGCGGCCGTCGTGCTGGGTGCCATGGTCGCGCCACCGGATCCCGTGGCCGCGACCGCATTGGCCGGGCGGCTCGGGTTACCGCGGCGGCTGGTGGTCGTACTCGGCGGCGAAGGGCTGTTCAACGATGTCACCGCGATCGTGATCTATTCGGTCGCGATCGAGGCGGTGGTCACCGGTCATTTCTCGGCAGCGCACGCCGGCCTCGAATTCGTCGTCTCTGCCGTGGTGGCGGTCGCCGTCGGGCTGCTGCTCGGCATGCTGGGCAGCAAACTCACGGGATATCTCGCCGAGGCCAGCCGGCAGGTGGCGTTGAGTCTGCTGCTGCCCTTCGCGGCCTACGGGCTCGCTGAATCGTGGGGTGGCTCCGGTGTGCTGGCGGTCCTCGTGTGCGCCCTGTACCTGACCGACGCGGCGACCGAGTTCGGCGATACCGCCTACCGCATGGTGGGTGAATCGTTCTGGGATATCACCGAGCTGTTGATCAGCGGTTTCGCCTTCGGTCTCATCGGCCTCGAACTGAGCGCGGTACTGGCCGCCACCGGTGACGACTGGCCGCAGCTGGTCGCCGTCGCCGCCGCGGTGGTGGCTGTGGTCGTGGTCCTGCGGCTCATCTGGCTGACGGTGACCTGGTGGCTACGGGGCGCCTCATGGCACGACGAGGAGGCCGACGAGCCCTACACCTGGCGGGAAACCGTGGTCACCTGGTGGGCCGGTATGCGCGGTGTGGCGACCGTTGCGCTGGCGCTGGCCATTCCCTTGCTCACCGACGCGGGCGCCGATTTCCCCGGCCGCACCCAGATCCTGTTCATCGCGTTCGCGGTGGTGCTGTTCACCTTGCTCGTACAGGGTCCCACGCTGCCGCTGATCGTTCGGCTCACCGGTGTGCACGCCGATACCCGCGCCGAGCGCCGGCTGGAACGGCAGCTGTGGAAACGCGTCGTCGATGCGGAATTGGCCCGTCTCGAGGAGCTCGCCGCCTCCGAGGACATCCCGGTCGAACTCTACGAACGGTTACGAGAAGGCGTCCGGAAACGGATGGCCCGCGCCGATCCCGAAGCGGCCGACGAAGAGGCGCGGGCACTGGGCGAACGTGAGCAGCGAATGGCCGCCACCGTCAAACGGCTCAGGACCGAACTCGCCGAAGCAGGCCGGCGCGAAGCTCTGGCCGCGCGTCGCGAACCGGGAATGCCGCCCGACCTGGTGGACCGGGTCACCCGGCGACTGGATCTGGGACCCGGCCGTTGAGCGGCAAACCGCCGCCGGACCGCGCGCGGCGGTGCCCATTGCCGGGACGACCGGCCAGGGCGTCGGCGAGTTCGTCCTTGCTGCTCTTCGGGCGGCCTCGTATCCCGCGCCGCCGTGCCTCGTTGTACAGCTTGGTCTGCTGCTGTGCGACCGTTGCCCACCGCGTCGCTGCGGCGAGATATCACGGATGGACGAGCGGCTCGCGGAAGCTGTGGCCTCAGCCGCCGGCCGGCCGCTGATCGTTCAGCGCGGTGTGGTGGTCACGCATTGCGGCGACCACCTCCTGGAGTACGCGATGTGCGGCGCGTAGATCGTCGGTCGGCAGGGCGGTCATGGCGGCGCGAGTGCGCCCGCCGAGAGGGCCGAAGAATTCGCCGGCCACCGCCATCCCGTGGTCGGCGTAGTGCAGGAGTACTCGCCGGCGGTCGCGGGGATCCGTTTCCCGTTCGATGTGACCGGAAGCGATCATTCGCTCCACCAGATACGTGATGGCAGCGGGGGACAGTCCCATGAGTTCGCGGAGTTGTCCCGCGGTGAGAGGGTGCCCTTCGGCGTCGGCGGTGGCGATATGCATGAGCGCACGGAAATCGGTACTGCGCAGCGCATGTGAACGGGCGAAGAGGTGGGCGATCTGCTCGGAGATCGCGGTGAGCGCGCGGATATCGGTGGCGATATCGGTCTCGGCGGAGATGCGCGCCGCGGTATCGGCCGTTTCGCCTGCTGGTGTCACGCTCGGGGGTCCTCCCTGTTCGATCGGCGCACCGAGTGTAGTCGAGTTTTGCTTATTATTTCAGTTTCTGAAATAGTCGGCCGGGTGAATGCCTGGGAGCGCTATGCCGCACTGGCCACCGGCCGTCGATCGTGGTGGCTACTCGTCGCCGTCGTCCTCGCGGCCTGCGCGGCGATTCTCGGGGCCGGCAGCAACGACGACGCCGGCCGGGCGCCGACCTCGCTGCCGGAATCGTCGGAATCCGCGCGGGTGAAAGCGGCGGTAGCCGATTTCCCCGGTGGTGCGGACGCCCCGGTCATCATCGTCATCAGCCGGGCCGGCGGCGGCCCGCTCTCCCAAGCGGATCTCGCGGCGGCCGAGACGGCGGTCGGCCAGATCACGGGTACCGCAGCGGGCGGGTCCGGGCTCGTCCTCTCGCCCGACGGTGCGGCCGCGCTGGGGCGGGCGAGCGTATCGGCCGAACTGAGCGGTGAAACCCTCACCGAGGAGATCGACCGGCTCCGCGAGGTAGCGGCGCGGCAGACGCCGCCCGGCCTGGCCATGCAGATAACCGGTGGTCCCGCGTTCGGCGCCGATATCGCCGATTCGTTCGCCGGCGCGGACATCACCTTGCTGGCGATCACTGCACTGGTGGTCACGCTGCTGCTGATCATCACCTACCGGTCCCCGGTGCTGTGGCTGGTTCCGCTGCTGGTGATCGGTCTCGCCGACCGGACTGCCATCGGGGTCGGTACCGCACTGGCCCGGCTCACCGGGTTGAGTTTCGACGGCTCCACCTCGGGCATCACCAGTGTTCTCGTCTTCGGTGCCGGGACGAATTACGCGTTGCTGCTGATCTCCCGTTATCGCGACGAACTGCACCGCCACCGCGACCACCGGCAGGCGCTGTACGAAGCGGTGCGCCGCGCCGGTCCGGCAATCCTGGCCAGCAATATCACCGTGGTCCTCGCGCTGTGCACCCTGCTGCTGGCGACGCTGCCGAACACTCGGTCGCTGGGTTTGATGGCCGCGGCCGGACTCCTGGTCGCCGTCGTATTCGTCCTGGTGGCGCTGCCGCCCGCGCTCGCACTGTGTGGCCGGAACGTGTTCTGGCCGTTCGTTCCTCGGTTGCGCACGGACGATATCACCGAGCGGGGCGTCTGGCATCGGATCGCAACCTGGGTGGTGGCTCGGCCGGTGGCCGTATCGTCGGCCGCGATCGTGGTCCTGCTCGGCTGCTGCGCCGGCCTTTTCGGTGTCTCCATCGGGTTGTCGCAGACCGAGCAATTCCGGGTCGAGGCGGAATCGGTCGACGGTTTCGACACCTTGGCCGCGCATTTCCCGTCCGGATCTTCGGATCCCACTATCGTGCTGGCCCGCCAGGGCACGGCCGACGAGGTGCGCCGGGCCCTGTCGACGGTTCCGTCCCTCTCGGCGGTGAACCCCGCCGGGACTCATGCGGGTACGGACCGGTGGATGGTCACCCTCGACGCTGCCCCGGAATCGGCGCAGGCATTCGACACGATCGAGAAGATGCGCTCGGCGCTGGCCGGCGAGCCTGCGACCGAAGCGCTGGTCGGCGGCAGTGACGCGCAGGCCCTCGATACCCGCGATGCCGCCCGCGGCGATCAGTTCCTGGTCATCCCACTGATCCTGGTGGTGGTTTTCGCGGTGCTGCTGGTCTTGTTGCGCGCGGTACCCGCCGCCGTGCTGCTGATCGCTGTCACTGTGCTGAGTGCTCTCGCAGCCCTCGGGCTGGGCAGCCTGGTCGGCACCCATCTGTTCGGTTTCCCGGCATTGGATACCACGACGCCGTTGTTCGCCTTCCTCTTCCTGGTGGCGCTGGGCGTCGACTACACCATATTCCTGGTGACCCGGGCCCGCGAGGAAACTCCGGGCCACGGCACCGTCGGCGGTATGGTGCGCGCGGTTTCGGCGACCGGGGCGGTGATCACCAGTGCCGGCATCGTGCTCGCGGCGGTGTTCTGTGTTCTCGGGGTACTGCCGCTGATCACACTCACCCAGCTCGGCATCATCGTCGGTATCGGCATCGTGCTGGATACGTTCCTGGTGCGCACGGTGGTCATCCCGGCGTTGTTCACCGTTGCCGGCCCGAAGGTGTGGTGGCCGAACACGCTCGCGCACAAGTGAAACAGACCCGATTGACACCAGCGAAATAGGCAAGGCTAACCTGGGTGGCGTTGCGGGTGGCCCGGTGCCGGCCCAACGGTCTATTCGCTGCTGTACTGGGCGACCGGTGAAAGAAGGACATATGCTGACCGTCCACGAAAACGGTGTACCGCTGAACATCTCGTATGCCGACCTCATGAAGTACCACGGCCCCGGGTTCCCCGGCGGAGTCGCCCACGCCTACTGCGCCATGCAGCAGGCCCTCGCAGTGCTCGGCGAGGTCGAACGCCGTGAGGTCGCCGTCCGCACCGCTTTCCCCGGGCCGGGTGGCCGGGACGCCATCGAGATGACGCTGCGGGCCGTCACGGGAGACCGCTTCACCGTCGACTCCGAACTCGCCGCGACTTCCCGGGGAACCACTCTCGCCCGGTATGTCTGGGAATTCGGCTACCGCGGCAGGACTGTGCGGGTGCAATTGCGCGATGCGGGATTCGTCACCGACGAGTTCATCGCACTCGGCGCGAAAACCGGCCGGACCTCCGAAGACGAAGCGCGGCTGACGGTGCTCAAGCAGGAGATGGCCGAACGGCTGCTGAATGCGGCCGTGGGTGAGGTCTACGAGGAGGTTGCGGCCACACTCTGAACGGCGACGACCGGGCCGGCGCGCGGTGCGCCGGGGGAGCGGCGACGTTTTCCCCGGAGCCCACCCGGGTAAGCCGTGACAGTCGTCCGGTTGTGGAAGGAGGGCCGCCGATGGCTGCCGAAGGTGTCGAGGGTTTGCGTACAGTCGTTCTGGACTGCCCGGACCCGGGGAAATTGGCCGAGTTCTACCTCGCCCTGCTCGGCGGGGAGATAGTCCGGCCGGAAAGCGACGACACCTGGGTGGCGATGGCCGACCCACAGGGCCGCCGCCTCGCCTTCCAACTCTGCCCGCAGTACCGGCCGCCGCAGTTCCCCGACCCGACGGGATCTCAGCAGGTCCATCTCGATATCCGGGTCAGCGATGTGGAGGTCGCCGAACCCGCAGTGCTCGCTCTCGGCGCCACCCTCATCCAGACCGCGGATACATTCCGGGTGTACACAGACCCGGTGGGGCATACGTTCTGCTTGGTCTGGCTCGAGTAACCGCGTGTCCGGAGCGGCAGCCGTGGCACGGTCTGTGCCGACAGAACGTTTGTGACACGGCCCGCGCCCGACAGTTCCGTTCCGGCAAAGCAGAATGCCCGGGCATGCCGACCATGCTCGGGCATTCTGCTCGTCGACTCAGCGGTGTTTCGCGGCGTCCGCCCGCCCCTTCCGGTAGGCCTTCTCCAGTTGCGCCCGCTGTTTCTTCAGCTGGGCGCGCTGCTCCTTCGCGGCGGCGCCCAGTTCGCCACGCCGGTTCTTCGAATAGTCGGCGAGACCGGCCGCCCGCTTCTTGGCGGCCTCGGTCAACTCCGGTCCCTTGGTATGGGCGGTGCCGGCGAGTTCGCTGCCGCGATGTTTCGCGGCCTCCGCGACTTCCTCACCCCGGTGCCTCGCGGTATCGGCCAGTTCCGCCGCTCGCTGCTTCGCCGTTTCGGCCCATACCGGGCCCCGGGCCTGCGCGGTATCGGCGAGTTCGCTGCCCCGCTGTTTCGCGATACCGCCGATCTCGGTGGCGCGACTCTTGGCTGCTTCGGTCCACCCGGGTCCGCGGGTCTGCACGGTATCGGCCAGTTCGCTGCCGCGATGTTTCGCGGTCTCCGCCAGCTCGCTGCCCCGGTGCTTGGCGATATCCGCCCATTCGGACCCGCGATGTTTGGCCGCCTCGGCCCAATCCGGGCCGCGCTCGCGGGTTATCTCGGCCAGCTCGGCCCCCTTACCGGCGACGGTGCCCGCCAGCTCCTGCCCGCGGGTCGCCGCGGTTCCCGCGAACTCCTGGCCGCGCTCCGCTGCCTGCTGTAATTGGTGGCGTACCGCTTCACCGGACCCGTGACGCCCCGACGCCCCGACCGGCAGCGCTGTGCCTACCGTGGCCGCGGCTTTACGGGCCGCCCGCCGGCCCCGCCAGCCCAGTGACGGTTTGCCCGCGGTATCCGCCGCGGCGATCATCAGCCCACCCAGCAGGCCCATATCTTTCAGGAAAGCGGTCCGCTTCGCGGCCTTGCGGGCGGGGTCGGTTTCGGCCCAGAAATTCTGTTCGGTGACCGTCGCGGGGACCACGGTCACCGCGAGGGCCAGCGCCGCGGGCCGGGGCGCCTTCCCCAGTGCCAGCAGCGTGCCGCCCGCGATCTGGACGGCCGCCGTCACCTTGACCAGCGTATCCGGGTCGGCGGGAAGCGACGATGCGATATTCGACGGCAGTGATTCCTGCCCCTTCACCACCAGGTTCGACGCTTCCTGTACCCGTGATTGCGGATGCATCAGGGTTTCGACGCCGTTCGCGACGAACGTACTCGCCAGCAGCGGCCGGGCAAGCCGACGTATCAGCATGGTATGCATCCCTTTCCTCGGTGTATCGCATCTGTCACAGCCGGAAACCAGGGGAGGTTGCCCAGCGTACTGGCGATCTACCCGGCATTCGGTGCGGGAAACAGGGTGGCCACGTGCGTGTCGCGGGGTGCGGTCCCCTGGAGATCCGGCGCCGAGGTGGTGTGGTCGACGTCACATACGCGGCCCGCTACCGGACGTGGTGTCCGGATGATTCCGGAATCGCCTGGTGCGCTGTGAGTTTCCGAGAGTGCGATTCGGCCGGGCCGGAGGGGGCCCCGGATACCTGTCCGACACCTGGATGCCGGCTCCGGCGCAACTGTCTACCCTCGGGACCAGCGCAATCGCCGTTGCGGTCGCGGCACACCGGTCGGCGCGCCGCAGGGGACACGCTGTCGCCGGGTATAGCCGGCCGCCGGGGAGCGACCACATCCGGAAACCATTTCTGTGATCGGAAGGACGCACCACAAATGTTCGCCGCGACCCCGGATCGTGAGGCCATCGATATCGCCCTCGGTCTCGCCGTCCGAGCTCCGTCCGTCCACAACACCCAGCCGTGGCGGTGGCGGCTGACTCCCGCCGGGATCCAGCTCTTCGCCGATCCCACTCGCCACTTGACCGCCACCGATCCCTACCGGCGGGCCCTGGTTATCAGCTGCGGCGCAGCGCTGCACCATCTGCGGACAGCCCTGGCCGCGCTCAGCTGGGCGACCAGTGTGGAGTACTGCCCGGATCCCGCCGATGCCGATCTCCTCGCCACGGTGCATACCGCCCGGCAACGTCCTTCCAGCGCCCAGATCGAGCAGGCCGCCGCTATCCTCCTGCGGCGCACCGACCGCCGCCGCTACCTGCCCCGCCCGATTCCCACCGGGCATATCCGCGCACTCGCCGGCCAGGTATCCGCCTATGGCGCCGCGGTCCGGCAGGTCCCGGATCCGCTTCTTCCACGTCTGGCCGAACCCATGCGCCACGCCGCCGAACTACACGGCGCCGACCCCGGCTATCAGGCGGAGATCGCCCGCTGGAGCGGTGCGGGCCGCGCTGCCGACGGCGTTCCTTCCCGTAATGCCCCCGCACCCCGCCCGACCGGCGAAATCCCGGTGCGCAGTTTCGCCGAGCCTGCGCTCCCGGACCCCGCCGACGCGCCCGACGGGGCCCAATGGCTGGTCCTGGGCACCCCGTATGACGATCGCCGCGCCCAGTTGCGTGCCGGCGAAGCAATCAGCGCACTGCTGCTGACCGCGACCGGATTCGGCCTGGCGACGAGTCTGCAGACCGAACCCCTCGGCATGCCCGACTTCCGTCGGGCGATCCGCACCGGCCTCCTGTACGACTGCGCCTACCCGCAGGCTATGGTCCGCGTCGGATGGGCTGCCGGCAGTTCCGCACCCCTGGCCGAAACCCCTCGCCGCCCGGTGGCGGACGTCATGGCCGCCTGACCGGCCATCCGCTTTCGTCGGCCGCTGGTGCCACGGCGACGCCGCCGACGCTGTCGGCATATCTGTGCCGATACCTGGATATGCGCATTCAACCATTGATTCGTATGCGGTGAACTACTGCCGAAATTGTCGGACGCTGGTGCCAAACTCGTGCGGTGAGGTGGGCAGTGGCGGACACGGGTGATGGTGGTGCAATTCTGTGTCCGCTCGGTCCGGATGGCCGGCCTGCGGGAGCGGTGGTTCACGAGCCTTCACTCGCCGAAGCGGTGCGTACGCGCCCCGAGGTCGAGAGGTGGGTGTGGCGTTCCACTGCCGGTATCTACCGATCGCTGCTGGCGGCGGATGTGCGGGTCGAGCGTTGTTACGACGTGGAGGCCGCGGAAGCATTGCTGATCGGGTACGAGGAGGGGCAGGCCGGCCAGGCCCGGTCCTTGGCGGCCGCGTGGGCTCGCTTGCGCGGCTTGCCCGTGCCGCCCGATGCCCCGGCGCGGGCTGCCGAGCTCCAGCCGTTGCTGTTCGAATCGGGCCCGGTGCCGCTGCCCGCCGGAACGGACGAATTCACCGCCCTGCTCGAGGTTTACGTGGGCCAGCTCGCCCGGACGGCGGCCACCGGGCATCCGGAGCGGATGCGGTTGCTGCTGGCCGCGGAATCGGCGGGCATGCTGGTCGCGGCGGAGATGTCGCGGTCCGGCATCCCGTGGCGCGCCGATATCCACCGCGAACTGCTGGCCACACTCCTGGGGGAACGTTATCCGGGAGGGTCGCAACCCCGCCGGATGGCGGAACTGGCCGACGAAGTATCGCGGGCATTCGGGGCCAGGGTCCGCCCGGATCTGCCCAACGACATCATCAGGGCCTTCGCCCGCGCCGGAATCGAGTTGACCTCCACCCGCAAATGGGAGCTGCAACGAGTGGAACATCCGGCGGTGGAACCGCTACTGGCCTATAAGGCCCTGTACCGGCTCTACACAGCCCACGGTTGGTCCTGGCTGGAACAGTGGGTCCACGGGGGACGCTTCCGTCCCGAATACCTCCCCGGCGGCACGGTTTCCGGTCGCTGGACCACCAACGGCGGTGGTGCCTTGCAGATTCCGAAGGTGATCCGCCGGGCGATCCGCGCCGACCCGGGCTGGTGCCTGGTGGTCGCCGACGCCGACCAGCTGGAGCCGCGGATACTCGCCGCCGTCTCGCGCGATCCGGGGCTGATGCAGGCGGCCGGCCGGGTCGACGACCTGTACGCGGATCTCGCGAACCGTGGCTTCGGCGGTGACCGTGATCAAGCCAAACTTGCGCTACTGGGTGCCGTCTACGGCCAGACCTCCGGCGACGCCCTGACCCATCTGGCCGGTCTGCGGCGTCGTTATCCCGCGGCCGTGGCCTATGTCGACGATGCGGCGCGGGCCGGTGAAGAGGGCCGGCTGGTGCGTACCTGGCTGGGGCGGACGTGCCCGCCGGTTTCGGTCGAGACCCGGGATCGGCAGGACCTGCCGGTCGGCAGCGAGCGCGGCACCAGCTCGGCCGCGCGTGCTCGGGGCCGTTTCACCCGGAACTTCGTGGTGCAGGGTAGCGCCGCCGAGTGGGCCCTGCTGGTTCTGGCGGGCCTACGTCATGCGATGAGCCGCGCCGGGCTCCGCGCCGAGCTCGTCTTCTTCCAGCACGACGAGGTGATCGTGCACTGCCCCCATGAGGAGGCGGCGGGGGTCGCCGAAATGATTGCCACCGCGGCCGATGCCGCGGGTCGGCTGACTTTCGGGTCTACACCGGTGCGGTTCCCCTTTTCGACGGCGGTGGTGGAGTGCTACGGGGAGGCCGGATAGGGCTCGGCCGGCGCGTTGCGGCGGACCCGTTATCCGGTGTTTCGCCCGTTCGGCGCTTCCAGCGTGTGCAGCAGGGTTCGCAGGAGGTCTTCGAGAGCCGTTTGCTCGCTTGCGGGGAGCCCGGAGAGTAGCCGCGTGACGTTGGCGGTGTGTGCGGTCATCGCCTCGTCCACCGTGGTGAAACCCTGTTCGGTCAGCCGGACGTGAAAACTGCGCCGATCGTTGGGGTCGAGGGTGCGTTCGACGAGGCCGGAGGCAACCAGCCGGTCGATCCGGTTGGTCATCCCTGCCCTGGTGAGCAGCAGGGCAGCCGAGAGCTGTGAGGGGGTGAGGGTGTAGGGCTCGCCCGCCCGGCGCAGGGTCGCGAGAACATCGAATTCGCCGCGCTGGAGTCCGAATCCGGTGAATACTCGTTCCTGCGCCGGGCGCAGGAGCAGAGCGGCCCGGCCGAGGCGTCCGGCGATACCGATCGCCGTGAGATCGAGGTCCGGGCGTTCGCGCGTCCAAGCCGCCACGACGGCGTCGACGGAGTCGGGGTCTGAGGTGTTCTCACTCATGCCTCCACTCTATTCACTGATTGATAGTTTGACATCTAACTACCGGTGGGCGATCATATTTGCCTGCTGTGTCATCGCGCCGGCCATCCCACCGTCGGCGTGGACAATCACATCGAATCCCGAGGAGCACCCCGTGAACGACGAAGTAACCCGATACATCGACAAGTTGCCGGCGTGGCAGATCGACGTGTGCCGGCAGCTGCGTGCCATGGTCCACAAGACGATCCCCGGCGCCGAAGAGCAGATTCAATACGGCAAACCGCATTTCTCGAAGAACGGGCAGCATGCGGCATTGATCCACGCGGCCAAGACCAAGGTGTCGTTCATGGTGTTCAACGCCTCGGAAATCGAGCCGATCAAGGGAGTGCTCAGGTCGATGGGCAACGGGGAGCGCAAAACTGCCGATATCGTCGAGGGTCAGGATATCGACTACGATCTGCTCGCCGAGTTCGTGGCGAAGGCGAGTAGCAGCCTCTGAGTGGCCTGCCGCCGGATGAGACACTCCGCCGAAGGCTCGACGCCGTTCGGGTGACATGGTCCCGGAACGGCGTTCGAGCTCGACGCAACCAGCCGGAACCCTCGTGGGTGCCGTCGGCGGCAGGTGGTGGGGAGCGCGATTAGTCTGAGTGGTGCCTCGCCGGAGAGAGCGGTTCCCGCCCCGTGCGTGCCACGCCGGGGCCGCGCGGGTGCTGCGGCGTTCGTAACCCGGTGGGCCGACCGGAACAGCCGACCTCACCGAGGAGCGCATAGCAATGAGCAGGCAGTCGGGGCTGTGCAGCCCGGGCGACAGTGATGACTGGACGACCCCGCGCGTCGTCGAGTTTCTGGGGGTCAGCCGGCAGGCGGTGAACAAGAGGCTGCACGGACGCACAATCCTCGGGTATCGGGACGGGCGCCGGACACGTTTCCCGGCATGGCAGTTCGATCGCGCCGCTGCCGAAGTGCGCCCTGAAGTGACCGAACTGCTGAAAGTTCTCGGCGAGGGTTTCGAACCCGCCGAGGTGTCGCGGTGGACCGGCACGGTCATACCGGAGTTGAACGCTACTCCGGCGCAGCTTCTCCTGTCCGAGACGACGAAATCGGACGCCCTCCGGCTGGCAGCCGAACGACGTCGAGCGGGAACTCTGGTCGCCGATGCCGGGGAACCTGTGGGTGGGCATCAGGAAGCAAGTTCGCGGGGGCGGTTCTTCGAACGGGTTCGCACGGAGCTCGCATCACAGGAGCCGGACTCGCAATTGGCGATCCTGCTCGCGGCGGCCGAACTGTTCGCCCAGCACGGCCCGGCCAAGGTGTCCCTGCGGTCGGTGGCCGCGGCTGCCGGTGTCCCTTACAGTCTCATTTACCGTTACTTCGGAACCAAGGACAATCTCCTGGCTGCCGCCATGGAATTGCTTGTCACCTACGGTGGACAGTCTCTCTACGAGGAGACGGATGCCTACTCGGCCATCGCGAATACGCTCGGTGCCGATTCGGGGCAATGGAGCAAGGCGGTGACCTGGGCGATCCTGGACGAGGTCCCGCCCTCCCGGCTCTTCCGGCCGGGCCTTCGTTCGGGTGGTTACCGCACACAGATCGAGAAATTGTGGGAGAGCCCCGAGCCGCCCCGGGTGCGGGAGAACTTCGATCCGCGAGTCCTGTCGTCGCTGATTCAGTTGGTGATCGGCACCTGGGAAACGTTCGAGCCCTATCTCAGCATTCTGCTGGGGGAGGATGCTCCTGAGTCTGCGTCCCAGCACGAAGAAGTGATCGAACTCCTCCAACTGCTCGCATGGGCCGCGCGACCCGGACGGGCAGACGCTCCGGCGCCGGCACAACATCTGACGGCGCCGGACGTCTGACCAGCGGTACACCCGGTGTGCGCTGATCTGCGGACTGGGCGCTCAGCTTCCCGCGGCGGCCCGGGTGTTTTCGAAGAGCGTCGTGTATTCCTCGAGAAGGTCGGCAAGTAGCAGCCGGCGTTCGGGGGCCATGGGAACGAGAGTCTCGCGCATGATATTCCGGCGTTCCACCATTACGTGAGTGATGGCTTCCTTACCCGCTGGAGTGCATCGCAGCAGGACGAAGCGCCGGTTGGTGGGATCTGTGTAGCGCTCGATGAGTTGCAGGTCGACCAGCGGGTTGACTGCGCGGGTGACGGTCGACGGGTCGAGTCCGAGCTGCGCGGCGAGCCGGTTCATGTGGATCTCACCTTCCTGTGCGACTGCTTCGAAGGCATCGATCTGGGCAGGGCCGAGCTCTCGGCCGTTGACCGTGTAGAGCTTGGACTGGATTCGCTCTCGTCGATTCGAGCGCAGGAAGCGCCGGGTCGCGTCGATCAGCCGGTCCCCGAGCATCTCGAATGCGGCGTCCGACTGTGCGGCGGTCCAAGTTCGGGTCGCGGCTCCGTCCTGGTTCTGACCGGGCTGGTCGTTACTGGGTTGAACGGGCACGCTCATATCTCCTTCGGATGGTTGTTTGCCTGTGTACGCAGGCTTGAACCCTCACATAATAGCCTCTCTGCAACTCTTGGTAATTACAAGGCTTGTGGTAAGCAATTGTTGATTGTTAGTCTCCTCACACCGCGTTCGAACCAAGCGGTGGATTGTGTGGCGGTTCCTCTCCGCCGATCACTCCTTGATCTTCCGTCGGTGCCCTTACGGGGGCACCGCATCATGCAGGAGCGCCATGACCACATCTGATATCGCAGAGCCATCCCGCGAAACCGTGCGCAGAGCATCTCTGGCGGGTTTCCTCGGGACAGCGGTGGAGGCTTACGATTTCATCGTCTTCACCTACATCATCGTCTACCTGGCGCCGCTGTTCTTCCCCGACGACGACCCGGTCACCGGGGTCCTGAACTCACTACTGGTCCTGGGGACCGGCTTCCTCGCCCGGCCGATCGGCGGGATCGTCTTCGGCCGTATCGGCGACCGGCGCGGTCGGCGATTCACTCTTATTCTGACGATCACCGGAATGGGCGCGGTGACCGCATTGATGGGCGCATTGCCGACCCATGCGACCGTCGGAACCCTGGCGCCGGTCCTGCTCGTCCTCACCCGGCTCCTCCAGGGATTCTTCGCGGGCGGTGAGCAGATAGGTTCGGCCACGTTCGTCACCGAACATGCCTCGGTCGCCAACCACGGCTTCCTGAGCGCGATGACCCCGATGGGGTTCGGCATGGGCACAGCGTTGGCGCCGGGTGCCGTCGCCCTCACTACGATGCTGACCTCGGAAGAGACAATGGCCGACTGGGGTTGGCGTATCCCACTGCTGCTGTCGATACCGCTCATGGCCTACACCCTGTATCTGCGGACCCGGTTGGAGGAGTCGCCCGGCTTCCGCAGGCTCGCCGACAGTCACGAAGTCCCGACCGCTCCGGTACGTGCGCTGTTCCGGGGCCACACTCGGAACCTGCTCAAGGTGACTGCGCTCAGTGTTTCGGTACTGGCGATCGGCTATATCATGCCGGCCTACATGCCACTGTTCATGCAGCAGCAGGTCGGTATGGCGGCCGGGGTCACCGCGGGAATCGCCACCTTCGCCTCCGCCTGTTCCATCGCGATCGGATTCGGTGCGGGTCTGTTGATCGACAAGTCCGACCGCAGGGTCACCATGGTGATCTTCCTCGGCGCACTGGCGCTCATCATGTTCCCGATCATGTACCTGATCAAGGCAACCGACGGCAATATCGTTGTCACCGCACTAGGTCAGATGCTGCTCATCGGGTTCGCCGGCGCGGCCGCGGTGCCGGTGTACGCCACGCTCACCGCGACCTTCCCCGCCGCGGTGCGATACACCGGCGCGGCAATAGGTTTCGGAGTCGGTTCGGCGCTGGGCGGTGGGCTCGGACCGTACCTTGCGGGCAAGTTCACCGAGATGACAGGTAACGCCTATGCGGCCGCCGGCGTGGTCGCGGCGGCAGCGGCCCTGGGCATCTCGGTCATCCTGACAATGCCGGGCCGCAGAATTGCCGGCGACGAACTCCACAAGGGCGACAGCGGTGACCGCGAAACCGGCCGCGCGGCCACCGAGGTCGTATAGCGGAGCCGGTGGATCGCATTAGAATCGCCGTACCGGCCCCTGGTGGGCCGGTACGGCGTTGTCTCCCGAATTACCCGGCAGGCGAGTGGTGTGCAATAGTGCGCAGAGTCGCCGGCCGGGCGTGCGCTCGGGCGGGCCTGCCGCCGCGTGTGCTACTCGACCGTCCCTGGCGCAGGGCGGCCGGGATCACGCACCGTGGCGTCGGGCGCTATCGGCGATGCCGCGGGCGAACCGTCCGAACGATTGCACCGCCCTACCCGAATCGGGATGTCGCGGTTCGATCAACGGCCATGTATGGCCCCGGCCCGCAACGGTTTCCAGCCGGCATGAGACGCCCGCTGTCGCGAGTTGCCGGGCGAAGGCGAGCGAATCGTCGAGCAGGGTTTCGGCCGTTCCGACTTGGACGAGGGTCGGCGGAAAGACGCGGGGATCCGCCCGGAGGGGGGAGGCCAGCGGATCGTCGCCGTCGTAACCTTGGAGATACGCCGTGCGAGCGCTGAGTGCGGTCGTGCGATCGAAGAGATGGTCGGTCGCCGATGTGTACGACGGGGAATCGCAGCGCAGGTCGAGCCAGGGGGAAAGCAGCGCCATCCCGTCGGGTCCGGTGATGCCGATCCGCGCCGCGGCTACCGCGACGGCGGCGGCCAAACCCCCGCCGGCGGAATCGCCGGCGACGAGGATCGGCAGGCCGGGCCGCCGGGCGCGGAAAGCGAGATAGACCGCCATCGCGTCCCGCACGGCCGCCGGGAAAGGCGATTCGGGAGCGAGCCGGTAGTCCACCAGCACCACCTCCGCCCCGGCCGACCGCGCGAGTTCGGCGCCGTAGTTCGTGTACGCCGAGGCACTTCCCATCCGGTAGCCCCCGCCGTGCAGATAGAGGACGGCCACCTCGTCACCGCCGGCCAGGACGTGGCACGGGACCGATCCGAGTTCGATTTCTGTCCGGGGCACCGATCCGTCGTGCTCCCCGGCGGCAAACTGTTTCCGTTTCGCGCGGAGGTCGGCCGTTGCGGTCATGCCCGTCCGGTCGGGCGGGAGCATGTCCAACAGGGTCGGGGAGGGGGCCGGCCTGCGGTCCCGGTCCGGGGCGGTAGCGTCGGTCATTCGTTGTCGGTCCCGCTCTCGAGACTTCCCATGCGATAGGGGTAGCTGGACGTGGCGCCCGCATCGATGATCAGGGTCTGTCCGGTGATCGCGGCGGCGAGATCGCTGACCAGGAAGGTGATTCCGGCAGCGATATCGGCCGGCGTGGTCAGCCGCGGGAGCGGCGCGGCCGCCCGGCTGTTCTCGAGTTGAGCTTCGTCGAGGACATCGGCCATTCGCGGGGTGAGCACGAAGCCCGGCGCCACCGCGTTGACACGCACCCCGCTCGGACCGAGTTCGACTGCGGCAGTGCGTACGAGGGAGACGAGCCCGGCCTTGAACACTCCGTAGGCCCCGTGGCCCGGGGCGCTGCTCAGTCCCGAGACCGACGCTACGAAAGTCAGTGTTCCGCAGCCCTGCTGTGCCAGCCGGCGTCCGAAGTGACGGACGGCCAGCCAGGCGTGCCGCAGCACGATGTCGTGTTCCCACAGCCAGTCTTTTTCGGAAATGTCGAGCAACGCTTCGTAGCGGGCGATGCCGATGACGTCGATCACGCCGTCGACCTCGCCGATATCGCGTGCCAGGGCGGCCATCTCTGCATCGCTGGTCGCGTCGACGACCGTGGCTGTGGCGCCGTCGCCGATTTCGGCGGCCACGGCATCGGCTCGTTCCCGGTCGGAATCGACTACCACGACCCGAGCGCCCAGCTGCGCGAGGGAGTGCGACGTATGCCTGCCCATTCCGCGGCCGCCGCCGAGTACGACGTAGCGCCGCCCGTCGAGACGGAAACGCGCCGGAAGGTCGGTTATCTCCTCGGCGGCCTCGACGAGGTCCGCTACGGAGGGGGTGCTGCCGGGCTTGTTGGTGGTCATTGCTCTCCGGTCGTCATTGTGCGGGTGTATCCGAATGAATCAGGGCAGGAAGGTCAGGACCCCGCGGTCCAGTTGGGCGGCGCGGGCATCGTCGACGAGCTGGTGGAAGTCGTCGAATCGATACGTGCGGGTGACGAGTTCGTCCAGCAGGAGACGCCCGGACCGGTACAGCTCCAGGTAGCGGGGAATATCGGCGCTCGGGCGGGAGCTGCCGTATCGGCAGCCGAGCAGGGAACGGTCGAGGTAGAGCAGGCCCGCCGGCACGGACAGCTCGGTATCCGCCGGCGGCACGCCCAGGAGGATGAGCTGGCCGCCCCAGCTCAGCATCTCGAATCCGCGGCGTACGGTGGCCGGGGCGCCGACGCAGTCGAATACGTGATCGGCGCCGTCGCGGGTCAGGTCCTTGACGGCCTCGACGGAATCGCCGGAATCGGGGTTGACGAAATGCGTGGCGCCGAATCGCAGGGCCTGCGCGCGTTTCGCCTCGTTGGTGTCCACCGCGACGATCGTGGCCGCTCCGGCAAGTCGCGCGGCCTGTACGACGTTCAAACCGACTCCGCCGACGCCGATCACGGCCACTCGGTCGCAGGGAGCGACCCGGGCCCGGTGGAATACCGCTCCGGCGCCGGTGAGGACCGCGCATCCGACGAGGCATGCCGAGGTGAAGGGAATATCGTCCGGGATGACCGTGGTCTGACCGGCACGGACTACGATCCGTTCGCTGAAGGTCGACAGCGCCGCGAAGTTGTGCACCTTCTCCCCCCGCCGGCGGAACGGCGCATCCGGTGTGCCGTACGAGCGGCGGCACATGGTGGGCCGGCCCGACCCGCATTCTGCGCAGCGACCGCAGTTGGCGAGCGTGGAGGTCACCACATGCTCGCCAACGCGCGGTGTGGACACTCCCGGGCCCACTTCCTCCACTACACCGGCGCCCTCGTGTCCGAGTACGACGGGGACGGGGAAGGGGATGGTGCCGCTCATAACGCTGAGATCGCTCTGACACAGGCCGCTGGCGTGGATCCGGACAACGACTTCGCCCTCGGCCGGAGCTCTGACCTCCAGATCATCGACGATCCGGTTGTGGTTGCCGTCGAACAGGATCGCTTTCACGTGATTCCTCGCTGTACATGCTCGGAGGCGTATCGGGGCGCCGGTGCACCGGCTGGGCCGAGTAGCGCGCTGGATGCTCGCCGGCGCAGGCGCGCCGGTGCCGTCGGGTTGACGTAGATGGTTCTACGGAGGGGTCTTCAACGGTAGCCAGCGGCTACATCTGTCGTCAATATCGTTGTGCCGATTTTCTGCGCCGATATTGCTCCCGTGGTGCGCTGAACGGTGGGAGACTCTGCTGTATAGGGCATATGCGCGTGCGTGTTGCGTTGGCTTGTGAATCTGTAGGTGCGGTTCGGGATGTGGCAGTTTCGCCGGACGCGCCGGAACGTCAACCCGGGACCGACCATTGACGGCCATGTAGCCAGTGGCTACAGTGCGGATATCACTGGGGCGCGTGGAGTTTCGCTCGCGTTCGACGAATGAGGAGAAGCAATGCCGTCGATGTCGTTGTCGATGAAACCCACGGGCTGGTTCCAGATCGGGTGGTCCGATGAGATCGGTATCGGTGCGGTGAGCCCGCTCCGCTTCTTCGGCCGTGACCTCGTGGCGTACCGCACCGACGCCGGCCGGCTCGTAGTGCTCAACGCGTTCTGTGAACATCTGGGCGCCAATCTCGCGTACGGGGGGTCCGTCCACGGCGACGAAATCCAGTGCCCGTTCCACGGCTGGCGCTGGAATCCTCTGGGCCGCAACACCTGCATTCCGTATCAAGACAAGCCGAACCGGGCGCGGCGTATCGGAACCTGGACCACCGTCGAGCGCGACGGGGCGATGTTCCTCTGGCACGACGCCGACGGCCGGGAACCCGACCACGAAGTGCCGAGTGTCTTCGAACTGTTCCCCGGATCCGGCCCGGCCGAGGATTACCACCCGGCACGATCAGAGGGCACCTTCAGCGAGTCGGATCTGGCGATTCACCCGCAGTACGTCATCGAGAACGGGGTGGATTTCGCCCACTTCAAGTACGTGCACCGCGCCGACGAACTACCCGAGGTGACCCGGCGAGAATTCGGGGAGCACGACTTCCGCACCCGCCTGGCGCTGAAGTTCAAGCGGAAGAAGGCCGACGGCGCCGTCGAGGAGGTACAGGGCAGCGTCGATGCCGCCATTCTCGGAGTGGGATTGGGGTACTCGTATGCCGCGGGCGCGGGCCGGGTATGCAGTCTGACCTCCGTTACCCCGATCGACGACGAGAAATCGATGCTGTGGTTCTCGGGATGGGTCAGCAAGGAAGATGAGGACGAGGCGACGGTGCGGGGACGGCAGCGTAGCGCGATTGCGCAGGTCCGCGCCGACCTCGCGATCTGGCGGCACCAGCGGTACACCGAGCCACCGGGCCTGGCCACCGCCGAAGCGGCGGGCTTCCGCGATCTCCGGCAGTGGGCGCGCCGGTTCTATCCCGAGGGGCATCGAGGTCACGCGGCGGAGGACCAGCGTGCCGCGACCGATGCCCAGGCGGGCGACGGGGCGGCGCGATGAGCCGCCCGCTCGCGCCCGATCTGGTGGCATGGCGCGCCGAGATCCGCGAATTCCTCGCCGCGGAGCTGCCGTCGGAGCAGGCATTCAATACCGAGTTCGACGATGCGCCGCAACAGTGGGAGATCGCGCTCGAGTTCAGCCGGAAGGTGGCCGCGAAGGGCTGGATCGGACTCACCTGGCCCGTCGAGTACGGCGGTGCCGGCCGCTCTCCCCTCGAGAATCAGGTGCTGCTCGAGGAGTTGAACGCGGCCGATGCGCCGATGGTCAATTCGGTGGGTATCTTCCTGGCCGCCGGAACCATTCTCGCCGCCGGCAGCGACGAACAGAAGAAGACCCTGCTCCCGGCGATATCGTCGATGCAAACGCTGTGGGCCGAGGGGCTGACCGAACCCGAAGCCGGCTCCGATCTCGGTTCACTGCGGACCCGTGCCGTGCGTGACGGTGACGACTGGATCATCACGGGCCAGAAGGCGTTCACCTCGTGGGGGCCGATGTCCGATGTGCTCTACGTCGCGGCCAGAACTTCTGTGGAAGCCCGATCGAGCGGCGCCATCAGCATCTTCGTGGTCGACCTGGACGCGCCGGGCGTCACCCTGCACCCCATGCGCAACTTCGGGGGCGGAGTCCAGTCGACGACCTACCTCGACCGCGTGCGGGTTCCCGGCGATGCGCTCATCGGTGCGGAGGGGATGGGCTGGCGGTACATCATGGGGGCGTTCTACGCGTCGGGCACCGTGGAGCCGATCTACGCCGCGCAGCAGGCACGCCTCGACGCGCTGATCCAGCATCTTCGCGGAATTCCCGGCACGTACGACGATCCCGTCGTGGCCTCCGGTATCGCCGAGCTCGCCCGGATGGTCCACGCTCAGCGCCTGCTGGCCTACGAGGTCGTCGGCGATAACGTCAACGGCCGGTCGACACCGTACGGCGGTGCGGTACAGCAGGTGGTGGCCAAGGAATTCGAGCCACTGTTCGCCCGGGTGTTCGACCGTGTCCTCGGTCCGGGCAGCCAGCTCACCGCAGCGTCCCGCTGGGCCCCACTGGGTGGGGCGCCCGAGGCCTGGTATCGCCAGTCGTTCGCGAATCACGCGGGCGGAACCAGCCAGCTGAAACGGATGGTGCTCGCCACCCGTGGACTCGGCCTGCCGCGTTAGGAGCTACGGATGGAATTGACCTGGGGTGAGGATTACGATGCCCTCGCCGACGTGGCGCGCTCGGTATTCGAGCGCATATCGCCACTGACCGACCGCGACCGCACCACCGATTTTTCCGGTCTGGTCCGGCAATTCGCGGAACTGGACTGGCTCACGCTCGGGAATCCGGGCGGTGGCGCCGGATCCGCGAGTCTGGCGAGCACGGCGGCCGTCTTCGTGGAAGCGGGCCGTGCCCTGGTGTGCAGCCCGCTGCTGCCGCTCATCACAACGCGCGACGCCGCGGTACTGTGCGGCTCACCGAGGGCCGGCGAACTCGCCGCCGGTATCGAGTCGGGTACCACCACGGTGCTGCCCGCGCTTCACGACCCGGCCTGGGGCCAGGCGAAGCCGGCCGTGCGCGGGGGAGTCCTGAGCGGCACGGCACTCGCGGTGCCCTACGCCGACGCGGCCGACCTTCTCATGGTGGAAGCCACGGAGGATGTGGGCGGCGGGAACCGCAGCGATGTCCTGGTCGCCGTGCCGCGCGGGCCGCAGGTCGCGGTGGAGCCGATGCCGAACCTCGGTGAGCATTCGATGTTCGCGGTGACGTTTTCCGGAACTCCGGTGAGCGAGGTCGAGGTTCTGGCGCGCGCCGGGACCGCGCATACCGCAGTCGTCACCGCGCGCCGGAGGGCAGCGGTCCTGACGGCCGCGCAGATTCACGGAGCCGGTCTGGCTCTGCTGGACAGGACCGTTCGCTACGCACAGCAACGCCGGCAGTTCGGCGGGCCGATCGGCCGGTTCCAGGCCGTGCAGTATCTGTGCACCGATATCGCGGTGGCCGTCCACCTGACCTCCGCGTTCGTCCGCGACGCGGCCCGCCGCCTCGACGAGGGCGCGGACGCGGCAGCGGAGGTGGCGCTGATGGGCAAACAGGCCCGGATGACAGCGGAGGAAATGGTGCACGCCGCCCACGAGGTCCATGCCGGTATCGGGTTCATGGTCGAGTCCGATGTGCACATGTTCACCAAGACGTCCGCGAAGTGGATGTTCGATCTGGGCGACGAACACCGGAACGACCAGGCCATTCTCGCCGAATTGTGGCGGGAATCGATCGGAGGACGACTATGACGACGGTGCAGTACCGCGTGGACGCGGCGGTAGCGACGATCACGCTGGACCGTCCGGATAAGCACAATGCCCAGGATCAGGCGCTGCTCGTGGAACTCGACGCCCGCTGGCGCGAGGCCGCCGCGGACGACGCCGTGAAGGTGATCCTGGTGCGCGCCAACGGGGCGAATTTCTCGGCCGGACACGATCTGAAGTCGGAAGTCGCCGACTACGCCAGGGCAGACCTGGGCGCGGTCCAATCCGGGTACCGCTGGGAGGCCGAGCATTATCTCGGCTTCAGCCAGCGGTGGCGCAATATCCCGAAACCGTCGATCGCAGCCGTACAAGGCGCGTGTATCGCCGGTGCGCTCAACGTCATCTGGCCCTGCGATCTCATCGTCGCCGCGGATAACAGCTGGTTCAGCGACCCGGTGGTGCGTTACGGCATCGGCGGCGTCGAATACCACGCCCACACTTGGGAAATGGGCGCCCGGAAAGCGAAGGAGATGCTGTTCACCGCCACCTCGCTGTCCGCGGAGGAAGCGCTGCAGCTCGGTATGGTGAACCGCGTGGTCCCGCTCGACGAGCTCGAGGCCCGGAGCCGCGAACTCGCGCAGCAGATCGCGGCCATGGACAGCTGGGGCCTCGCGCAAGCCAAGCGCGCGGTCAACCAGACGCTCGACATCATGGGCCAGCACAGTGCGCTGCAGGCCGCGTTCGAAATCCATTGGTCGGGGCACGCGAACGCGCTGGTTCGCACCGGGTATCCGTTACTGATGGAGGGGCCGTTGAGCTCCCCCGAAGCCGGACAGCGCGGGGGACGAGCGTGACAGGTTTCGCGGCACTTCCGAACACCCTGTGGGGCCTGCTCGCCCATCGGGCGGCGCTGACTCCCGACCACATCATGCTCATCGACGAGCACGGCCACAGCGTGACCTTCTCCGCGATGGTGCGGCAGGCGCAGCGGGTGGCCGCCGGGCTCCACGATCTCGGCGTGCGGGCGGGGGATACCGTCAGCTGGCAGTTGCCCACCCGCATCGACACGGTGCTGCTGAGTCTCGCGCTCGCGCGGCTCGGCGTCACGCAGAATCCCATCATTCCCGTCTACCGCAGCCGCGAGGTCGCGGCGATGGTGCGGCAGTGCCGTGCAGCGTGGCTCATCACGGTGGGAGAGTTCCGTGGTTTCGCCCATGGGGCGATGGCCCGCGATATCGCGGCGTCCTACGATATTCGGGCCCTGGTGCTCGCCGGTGAACTACCCGTGGGCGATCCGGCGGAGCTGGGGCCGCCTCCCGGATCCGGTGCCGAGATCCGGTGGATCTACACGACTTCCGGCACCACCTCGGCGCCCAAAGGCGTATGCCACTCCGATGGATCGCTGATAGCCGGCGGCCTCGGTGTGGCCGATGCCCTCGCCGTGAGCGGCGAGGATGTCGCCACGATCTTCTTCCCGTTCGCCCATATCGGTGGACCGGATATGTTGATCGCCGGACTGGCCGTGGGCATGCCGATCGTCGTGTCGGAGGTCTTCGAGCCGGCCGCGGCAATGGCACTGCTGCGAAAGTACGGGGTCACGGTATCGGGCGGCGGACCGTCGTTCTACACCATGTATCTGGAGCAGCAGATCCGGAGCGGCCCCGAGCCGGTGGCCCCGGCGCTGAGGTGCCTCGCCGGGGGTGGTGCACCGATGCCGCCGCGGGTTTATCACGAGGTGGTCGCGAGCATGGGGATACCGGTCCTCCACGGCTACGGGATGACCGAGTGCCCGATGATCACGCAGGGACGCCCCGGCGACAGTGTGGAACAGCTGACCTCGACGGTGGGCCGCCCGGTGCTGGGGTGCGAGGTCGCCGTGCGTGCCGACGACGGGCAGCGGCTCGGACCGGAAGCCGAGGGGCAGGTGTGGGTCCGGGGCCCGATGCTGGTGCACCACTATCTCGTCGACGGCGATATCGTCGTCCCCCACGACGAGGACGGCTGGTTCTACACCGGCGATGTGGGGTACCTGCGGCCGGACGGGCACGTGGTCTTGGTCGGCCGCGAGAAGGACCTCATCATCCGCAAGGGTGAGTCGATCAGCCCGATGGAGATCGAGGACGTACTCGGACAGCACCCCGCCGTCCAGGGGGTGGCCGTCATCGGGTTACCCGACGACAACCGGGGCGAGCGGATCTGCGCGGTGCTGGAACTCGTCCCCGGACGCGAGGCGCCTAGCGTCGCCGAGCTGCGCGAACACTGTCGTGCAGCGGGGCTGGCACCGTTCAAATCACCTGAGCAGGTCGAGATCGTCGACAGTATGCCCACGACCCCGACCATGAAGATTCGTAAGCACCAGCTGCGCAACCGGTTCGACACGCAACCCCGCGCCGGTGCCCCGGCACCGCAGAAAACCGGCGCGGGCAACTGAACCGCGTGCCCGTTCCCGGTGTGCTATCCATCCAGAAGTATCGGAGCCTTGCTGATGCCCGACCACCTACCAGACCGCAGTTTCCTCGAGCGTGCCGTCGCGTTCGCCGATGCCAATGCCCTGCGCATGGCGTTGTTCCAGACGACGCGTGACCCGGAGATAGCCGCCATCCCGGTGCGCCGGGTGATGACGGGCGGTTCCGAGGCCGTGGTGATCGACCCGGCCGACAGAGAGAAGATCCAGAAGAAGGCGGTCGATTTCCTCATCGATCACGCCGGTGAGCCCACACCGCAGGAGGTTTCTCCGGCGGAGCTCGACGAACTGGTCCAGATGGCCGAGGCGCGTACGATCTCCCCGTTCGACCTCGAGATGCGCCGGTTGCTGCCGAGCTTCGGCGATTTTCCGCACCGCGCCCGCTGGACCGGGCAGAAGCGGTCGCCCGAGGGGTTTTCGGTGGCGATCGTCGGCGGCGGATTCGCGGGAGTGGCGATGGCCGTCCAGCTCGAACAGCTCGGTATCGCCTATCAGCTCTTCGAACGCCGCGGCGAGCTCGGAGGGGTATGGAGCGCGAACCGCTATCCGGATGTGCGGGTCGATACGCTCAGCGCCATCTACCAATTCGGCTTCGAGAAGAGTTATCCCTGGTCGGAGCACTTCGCGCGGCAGGAGGAGGTGCGGGAATACCTCGATCACGTGGCACACAAGTACGGCGTCCGCGACAACGTCGGGTTCGGCCATCACGTCCGGAGCGCGCGCTGGGACGACGATGCCGGCCGGTGGTCTCTGACGATCGAGGTCGACGGTGTGCGGACTGTCGAGCACACGGCGCAGGTCGTGGTCACCGCGAGTGGTTTGTTCGCGCAGCCCAAATCGCTGGATGTGCCCGGCGTCGAGCGTTTCGCGGGCGATCTCGTACACACGACGCAGTGGAGTGACGCGGTGCGTTACGAGGGGCGGAAGGTGGCCATCATCGGCAACGGCTCCACCGGCGTGCAGCTCCTGTCCGAGGTCGCCGCCCGCGCCGGCACCGTTCATGTCTGCCAGCGGACACCGCAGTGGATCATGCCGCGCACCGGGTACGGACGGCCCATCGAGGAAGAGCTGCGCTGGCTCATCGAGAACATGCCCTGCTATTGGAATTGGGACAAGTTCGTGGCCGGGATGAGCTCTACCGACCTGCGCGAACAGTTGATCGTGGACAGCGACTGGATCCGGAACGGGGGCAGTGTCAACGAGCGCAACGACGCGCTACGCGCCGTCCTCGAGGGATATATCGCCCAGCAAGTGGGCGGCCGCCAGGATCTGATCGAGCGCCTGGTGCCCGACTACGCGCCCATGGTCCGCCGGCCCGTGGTGGACAACAACTGGTATGCCGCGTTGACCCGGGACAACGTCGAGCTGGTTACGCAGGCAATCGCGTCCATCGACGAACGCGGCGTATTCCTGGCCGACGGGCGCCATCTGGAGGTGGACCTGATCGTCACCGCTGTCGGGTTCGACACCCAGAACTATCTGTGGCCGACCCGGTATATCGGTCGAGCCGGGGTGAGTCTCGAAGAAGCCTGGCGCAATGAGGGTGCCAAGGCTTATCTCGGGATGACGGTTCCCGGTTTCCCGAACCTGTTCATGCTCAACGGCCCGAACTCGCAGCCGGCCGCCAGCGGTACCGGGTTGCCGTGCTGGTTCGAGATCTGGTCGCGCTATATCGGCGAGGCGATCGTCACCATGATCGAGGGGGGCCATCGCGCCATGGCGGTGCGACCGGAGGTATGCGCCGAGTACAACCGTCTCGTCGACGACGAAGCCGGCCGGCTGCTGTATCTGGCAGACAACGGCGCCCGGAAGAAGAACTACTACGTCAACGACCGGGGCCGGCTCCAGGTGATCGCGCCGTTCACCGGTGAGCGTGTCTTCGCGATGTCGGCACACCCCGACCTCGCGGATTTCGAGCTGACCCCGTCAAGCCGCTGACGGCTGTCCATCTGCCGCGGTCGAAGGGGCCTGCGCGCGGTCGTAGTCACTCGTAGCAGCCGGGGCCGTACCGGAGCCAATCGCCGGGGTCGTGTCCGATCCACACCTCGGCACCGGAACGGTCCCGGAGAGCGCGCAGCCGCTCGATCGATCGCACCGCGGCGGTGCTGTCCTGATCGAGCGGGAACGGCGAAGCCGATTCGAACGCCGCGCGGGTATGGGCGATATCGCCGGTGAGGATGATGGTCCGGCCGGGTAATCGCACCTGCACAGCCAGGGATCCGGGCGAATGTCCGGGCAGCAAGAGCAGCGAGATGGCGGCGTCGCCGAAAAGGTCGTGGTCGCCGGATAATTCGCGCAGACGTAAATGCTGGGCAGCCTCCAGTTCATCGCGCCGGTACAACCCGCACAGGTGCGC
Source organism: Nocardia speluncae NBRC 108251 (assembly GCF_001613245.1). Taxonomy (GTDB): domain Bacteria; phylum Actinomycetota; class Actinomycetes; order Mycobacteriales; family Mycobacteriaceae; genus Nocardia; species Nocardia speluncae. The sequence goes on from NZ_BDBZ01000007.1 coordinate 267,630, forward strand.
ATCGGGATTCAACGCGTAGCGCAGCTCGCCCGCGCCCAGGTAGAACTGCGCGTCCGGGAACAGTTGTATGCCACCGGTGTGGTCGAAGTGCAGGTGGGACAGCACCACGTGGCCGATATCGGACGGTTCGAATCCGATTTTCCGCAGCTGTCGGTCGAGCCGTTGTTCCCGGGAGTACTCGATACGGGATTTCGTGGCGCCCGCGCCGTATACCGACGCGGGATCGCCGGCCGCGTCCGGAGACAGTCCGGTGTCGAAGAGTACGAGTCCCTCGGGGTGTTCGATGAGGAAGGTGGGGAACGGGGTCATCCAGTCGCCGGATGCGCCGGCCTCGATGAGGCCCTTGTCGATAGTGGCGGTCGGCGCATCGCAGACCCACATACGGTCGGCGGTGGGGGGAGTCGTCATATGTGACCTTACCGGTTGCACGGCGTGTCCGTGATCGAATGTCGGATTGCGAAAGTGGTTGCGGCAGAGAGTATTCATGTTCCGCGGAGATGTGGTGCGGGCCTCGTTCGTTGTGGTGTGCGTGCGTGCTGCCCTCCGGTGGGATCCCTCGGTTGCCCTTGTCTGTGCATCGATATCCGGGTACCGTCCATCTAATTCCTAACGCTTGTAGGTTACAAGACTTGTAGGAGCCGCACGTTGCTTTCCCTCGATGTCTTCCGGAGACAGCGGCACAGCTGTGGACGGCCGCCGGGCCTGACCCACTGCCGTAACTCCGGTGCACACCGATCGGCGAGCGCATCCCGACAGAGCCGGCGCCCGGTGCACCGGATATCAACGACCGAAGGGGCTGGTATGACCACTGAGCGCATCGAAGAAGAAGTCGAGGAAGCCGCCTTCGTTCTCGCCCGGCATGCTGTGGCACTCACGTACGCCGACCTCCCGGCCGGGGTGGCCGAAATGACGAGCAAGACGATTCTCGACACCACCGGTGTGATCCTCCCGGCCGCCACCACGTCGCCGGAAGCCAAGGCACTCGCCGATCTCGTGCTCGACCTCGGTGGCAAGGAGGAAGCCACGCTCCTCGGATTCGGCCGCAAGGCCCCGGCCTGGCTCGCCGGTTACGTCAACGGGGCCATGGCCAACTGCCAGGACTTCAGTGATCTGCACCCGGACGCCGCGCATATCTCCTCACCTGTGCTACCGGCCGCCATTGCACTCGCCGAGCGGCAGGGCGACATCACCGGAAAAGATTTCATCACCGCCGTCGCGCTGGGCGTCGACCTGCAGTGCCGGCTCACCATCGCCGCCGGGAAGCCGGGCGGGCGGATGGCTCCCTGGCACCCGGCGCCGCTGTTCGGGGTTTTCGGCGCCGCGCTGGCATGCAGCAAACTGCTGCGCCTCGATGAGAACCGGACCGTGGACGCGCTGGGTATCGCGTTCACACAAGCGGCAGGCACCCACGAGATCGTTTTCGGCAAGAACTCCACCATCCGTGGTTTCGGGCATGCCGTCCCCGGCGAGGTCGGCGTACGCGCGGCCCTGATGGCGCAGGCCGGCATCAGTGGGGTCCGCCGGAGTTTCGAAGGGACGCACGGACTCTGGAATGTCTACTACCAGGGCGACTACGATCGCGACCTGCTGCTCGGCGATCTGGGAATCCGGTACAACGTACTGGACGACGGGTTCAAACCGTGGCCTTCGTGCGCTTTCACGCACGTGTTCATCGATATGGTCCGGGCGCTGCGGCGCGAGCACGTGTTCGGGCCGGCGGACGTCGAATCGGTCACCGTCACGGTGGGCGATTTCGCCCGCGGCCAGACCGAGCCGCTCGCGGAGTGGCGCCGCCCGGCCAACCCGATGCTGGCGAAACTGAGCGTGCCGTTCACGGTGGCCACGGCATTGCAGCACGGTGATGTCACCATCGCCGACTACTTCGACGAGAAGCTGACCGATCCCGATGTGCTCGCCATGGCCGACCGGATCGAGTCCCGCTACGACGAGCAGTACGACTTCGTCGCGGGCTCCGGATTCCCCGGCGGCGAGATCGTGATACGTCTCCGGGACGGCCGGACGCTGACGCGGGAACAGCCGAGAGCATACGGTCATCCGCTCGTACCGATGACCTGGGACGGGCTGATCGCGAAGTTCAAGGATTGCGCCGGCTACGCGGCGCGCCCGATTCCGGTCGAGGCCCTCGATCGGGCAGTGGCGGGATTCCGCGATCTGGAATCCGTCGACAACGTCGGAGATCTGTTCGCCCTCCTCGGGTGACCGCCATCCACACGCGTAGTACCTGGGAAACACCGATACCTGAGGGATATGAGCAATGCAATTGAAAGACAAGGTTGCCGTCATCACCGGATCGGCCGCGGGCATCGGCCGCCGGGCGGCCGTCCGTTTCGCGGCCGAGGGCGCTCGGGTCGTGGTGAGCGACCTGGACGATGCGGCCGGAGCCGAGACGGTTCAGCAGATCCGCAGCAGCGGGCACGAGGCGGCCTACTGCCACAGCGACGTCACGCAGGTTTGCGATCTCGAACGGCTGATGACGTTCGCGGCCGACACCTACGGCGGCGTGGACATCTTCTGGCACAATGCCGGGACCTCCAGCGCCTCGGTCACTTCCAGCCCGTCCGGGTACCATCCCGGCATCACCGAGGCCGACTGGGATCAGCAGATGAACGTCCACCTCAAGGCGGGCTTCTTCGGTGCGCGGCTGGCGGTGGACAAGATGCTCGAGCGCGGCGGCGGCGCGATCCTGTTCACCAGTTCGGCCGCCGCGCTGAAGCCGCCGGTCGGTACGGCTCCCACCTACCCGATCGCCAAACACGGTTTGATCCTGTTGACGAAAATGATGGCCGTCGACCTTGCCAAACACAACATCCGGGTCAACGCGATCTGCCCGGCTTCGATCAGGACCGCCATGATCGAGGGGCTGCTGGCCGACGAATCGACCAAGGGAATCGTGGACGGCCTGGTGAAGCAGATGCCCATGGGCCGGATCCTCGAGATGGACGAGGTCGCCGATTGTGCCACCTTCCTGGTCTCGGAGCAGGCGTCCGCGATCACCGGCACCGTGCTGCCCATCGACGGGGGGCGTACCTCGCTATGAGTTCGACGATGACGGCCGGCGAGCAGGCGCTGGCGATCGAGGCGATCAAACGGGTATTCGCGGCCCGGCTACGCGCACTGGACGAGAAGCGCTGGGATATCTATCCGACCCTGCACACCGACGATGTCGTCAGCGAGACCTGGGGCGGGCTGCCGGCGGACAAGCAGCCCCGGACCGGCGGGATATCGAACCGGGTCGTGGGCCGCGAAGCGCTGACCGCGGCGATCCGCGGCATGCTCGGCACGTCCACACACGTGACGACCGTGCACCACGGGCACACTCCCGAGATCGTGCTGACCTCCGACACCACGGCCACCGGAATCTGGGCCATGGAGGACGAACTGTGGTGGACCGGCGGCGACACCGAGGAACACCTCCACGGCTACGGCCACTACCACGAGGAATACCGCAAGGTGGGTGACGAGTGGCTCATCGGCTATCGCAAACTCACCCGGCTACGGGAAACGCATACCCCGGGCTTCTTCGACTACCTGGCCGCACTCTGACTTCCCGCATTCGTCATATCCCCGAGGAGCTGTCATGACCGATGTCGTTATCGTCGAGGCCGCGCGCACACCGATCGGCCGCCGGCGCGGTGCGCTCTCCGGTGTGCACCCGGCCACCCTGCTCGGTGTCGCCCAGCGTGCGGTGCTCGACCGCGCGGGGATCGACGCCGCGGAAATCGGGCAACTCGTGGGCGGTGCGGTGACGCAGGCCGGCGAGCAGTCGAACAACGTCACCCGTACCGCATGGCTGCACGCGGGTTTCCCCTACGCCACCGCCGCCACCACGATCGACTGCGCGTGCGGCTCGTCGCAGCAGGCCGTGCATCTGGTGGCGGGGCTGATCGCCAGTGGACAGATCGACGCCGGAATCGGCTGCGGTGTGGAGGTGATGAGCCGGGTCTTCCTCGGACAGGCCGGGACCCCCGGCACGGGCAGACCACACCCTGACGACTGGTCGATCGATATGGGTGACCAGTTCACCTCCGCCGAACGTATTGCCGACGCGCGCGGTATCGAACGCCGGGATACCGATGCCTTCGGACTCGAATCGCAGAACCGTGCCGCGAACGCGTGGGCCGAGGGCCGATTCGACCGGGAGATCGTGCCGGTCGAAGCCCCCGTCGTCGACAAGGAAGGTAACCCCTCTGGCGCGACCGCCACGGTCACCCGTGACGGCGGTCTACGCGAAACCACAGCAGAAGGGCTCGCGTCGTTGCGGCCGGTGCTGGAGGAGGGTATCCACACCGCCGGCTCGTCGTCGCAGATCAGCGACGGAGCTGCCGGGGTGTTGCTGATGCGGGAGGCGAAGGCGCATGCACTGGGCCTGCGTCCGCGGGCCCGGATCGTGGCATCGACCCTGGTGGGTTCCGACCCCCACTACCACCTCGACGGTCCGATCGACTCCACGCGGGATGTGCTCGGCAAGGCCGGGATGACGCTGCGGGATATCGATATCGTCGAGATCAACGAGGCGTTCGCGTCCGTTGTGCTGTCGTGGGCCGGGGTGCTCGGGGCGGATATGGACAAGGTCAACGTCAACGGAGGTGCGATCGCCCTCGGACATCCGGTCGGCTCCACCGGAGCACGCCTGATCACCAGCGCGCTGCACGAGCTGGAACGCTCCGATCGGTCCACCGCGCTCATCACGATGTGCGCCGGTGGCGCACTGTCACCCGCGACCATTATCGAGCGCATGTGATCCCCACCGGTGGAACGGCGATCCCCCGGCCCGAACAGGTCCGGGGGATCGCCGTTTCGGTGGTCACACTTCGAGATGCCTGCGGACGATCTTGCCGGTAGCAGTGCGAGGTAACGGGACCGTGGTGATACGCCACGTGGTGGGCACTTTGAAGTAGGACAGCCGGGCCGCGGCGTACTCGCGCAATTCCACGTCGGTAACGGTGGTGTCCGGGCCGACGACGACGACTGCCGCGACCTCCTGGCCCAGATCGGGATGCCGGACCCCGACCACCGCGCATTCCTGGACAGCAGGGTGTTCGTCGAGCACCTGCTCGATTTCCGTCGGGTATACGTTCTCGCCGCCCCGCAGGATCAGGTCGGAACGGCGACCGGTGAGGTACACCCGGCCGTCCTCGACGATGCCGAAATCGCCGGTACGCAGCCAGCGATCAGGGGTGATAGCGGCCGCGGTCGCCACCGGATCGTTCCAATAGCCGAGCATGACGAACGGACTGCGGGTACACACTTCGCCCGCCGAACCGTCGGGAACGGCGTTGCCCTCGGTATCCCGAATCTCCACGGCGACAGTAATGATCGGCCGGCCCAGAGTTCCCGGATGATCGGCGAGTTCGGTATTGCTCGCGGTCGATATCGCGGTGCTGCACTCGGTGAGGCCGTAACTGTCGACCAACGCTGTGCGGGCGAAGGGAACCTTCGCCCGCAGCCGTTCCTTGAATGCGGTCGACGACGGCGCCGACGCCAGCGCAAACGTGGTGAGCGACGTCAGGTCGTACCGCTCGAAATCGTCGTATTCGAGCAGTCGCGAGGCCATCGTCGGTACGGCACCCCAATTGGTGACGCGTTCACGTTCGATGAGGGTGAGGATCTGGTGGGCGTCGAATGCGCCCTGGTTCATGATGACCGCGCTGCCGGTCGCGAGGCGGGGGATCACGAGATTGTGCAGGCTCGCGATATGGAACAGCGGAGACGTGAGCAGATAGCGCCGATCGCTCGGGCTGTCTGCGTCGGCGGGATTGCCGGTGAACGCAGCCATCCTGGCGTCGCTGAACCGGAGGTAATCGACGACGGCGAGCAGATTGCGTTGTGAATGCAAGGCGCCCTTGGGGCGCCCGCTGGTCCCGGAGGTGTAGAGGATGACGGACGGATCGTCTTCGCCGATATCCACCCGCGGGATCGGACTGTGCGGGAACTGCGCGATCAGGCGCGGCAGATCCTCTTCCATGGTCAGAACCACCACGCCGGTGGTGTCGATACCAGCGAGCGCGGCGGCGCGTTTGGTATCGGCCACCACCACTTTCGGCGTGCAGTGCCGCAGGCCGTACTCGATTTCGGGCGCCACCCACCAGCCGTTCAGCCCCACCGAGACAGCGCCGAGCGCCTGTGTGGCCCAGAACGTCGTCACCCATTCGGGTGTGTTGGCGGCCAGGACGGCAACCCGGTCCCCTTTCCCGACGCCGTACAGTTCCCGCAGTGCGGCGGCGAGTGAGTAGGCGGCCGCGGCATGTTCGGCAAAGGTCACCCGCCGGTCTGCGGTGACGAGGTATTCGCGATCGCCCCAGGCGACGGAGTCGGCGAGTAGTTCACCGACGGCCGTTCTCCGGATCTTCATCACCGGCATTCGCGCACCCAGCACCTCTTCCTCGACGATCTCGAACCGTCCGCCCGGCCCGGTGAGACGGGACACCACCTGGTCGAGATGCCGTTGCGTATCTGCGGTAGCAGCCACGTTCGGTCCTTCCGTATCTCGGTGCGCTCCGGTATCTCGCCGGATCAATTCCGGATGAACGCGTCGTCGAAAAGCATGATCTGGTCGATCGACGGGTCGGCTCCGAAGACGTTGTCCGACCACGCCACGTAGGTCCGACCGGCGCCCCAGGTGAGGAACGACTGCTCTTCGTTGATGAACCGCTGGATCGCATCGAGTGCGCGTTGTCCGGTCTCGGTGTCGGGCGCCGACAGCACGTCGTCGAGCAGGCCGTCCATCACGGGGTTCTTCAGGCCGATGAGGTTGTTCGATGTGCTGTGCAGTGCGTTGAAAAGGCCGATCGCCGGTTCGATATCGGAAACGTTGTAGCCACCGAGCGCGATATCGAAATTACGATCGGCATAGAGGCGCCGGACCATATCGGGGACGCTGCTGGTGTACTCGATCGTGGCATCGAAGCCGACGGCGTTGAGCTGCGCCTGCACCGCCAGCGCGACCTCCTGTGCATCGGGATCGTTGATACCGACGTAGGTCACCTTGCCGTCGAAGCCGTCTGCCATGGCTTCGTCGAGCAGTTGCTTCGCCTTCGCGGGATCGGGGGTGATTCCGGTGGTGCTGCCGGACCATTGCGACCACGGCTGGAACAGGTCGGTGCCCATGATCTCCTGCCCGCCGCGGGCGCGCTGGTTGACGATATCGGTATCGATGGCATAGGCCATGGCCTGCCGCACGCGCCGATCGGCCCCCGGGCGACCCGGTGCGCTGTTGATCTGCCCGATGGTCGTCCCACTGAAGGTGGAGATGAATCCCGGGAACTCCGCGGTGGCCGCGTTGACCGTTTCGGCGTTGCGCAGATAGATCATGTGCACACCTCCGGTTCTGAGTGCCTCGATTTTCGGTTGTTCGCCGGCGATGGCGACGAACTTCAGGCCGTCGAGATGCGGTCTGCCACCCCAGTAGTCGGGACGGGCTGCCAGTTCGAGTTCCTGCTGCGGCCGTAGGTTCACCAGGCTGAACGGTCCGGCGCCGATGGGGGTGAACGTATCGCCTTGCTGCGCCGACGGGGCCACGATCATGCCGTGCCCGTAGGCGAGGATGCCCGGGAAGTTACTCCACGGCTGCTCGAGCCGGAACTCGACGGTGGACGCGTCCTTCGCGGTGGTGCTGCGCACCATCTTGGTGTAGAGCGAGGCGTACAGGCCGCGCCGGGTGTTGTAGCGGTCGATACTGGCCACCACGGCGTGTGCGTCGAAAGGTGTTCCGTCGCTGAACCGGACGCCCTCCCGCAGCCGCATGGTCCAGGTCAGCCGGTCCGGGCTTTCTTCCAATGATTGCGCCAGCTGCGGTTCGAATGTCTGCGACCCGTAGTCGTAGCGCATCAGCACGTCGTAGACGGCTGCCATTTCGGTCCCACCGGTGGGAGCGGTCGCCGCGATCACCGTCGGGTCGAGGCTGGAGACGGGGGAGTACGACGCGAAGCTGAGCGTTCCGCCTTGGGTCGGTGTGCCGGGGTCGCCCTGGTCGCCTATCGGGCCATGGGCTGCCGACGAGGCCGATGAGCCGTTGTCGTTGCCCGATGTCGCGGGATTCGCGCAGCCGGCCAGCGCCATTGTGCCGACTGCCGCGGTAGCCACGATCCGGGCGAGCCAGGATTTCTGGAGTTTCATCGACCAACCTCCATACGGTGGGATCGGCGTCCGCGTGCCGGGTGTAGGAGCCAGGGTGGTTCGCCTGCGTGATCGCCCCTCCGGAGGGGGAGTGCCGGCACGTGGGCCTCGGTCCCGAGCGCTGTTCGGCTACGGACGCTTGTTTTTCGGTCCGCTGTGAACCGGGAGGGCTCTGGGGTGTGAACTGCTCTGTCCCGAACAGCACTTGCGAATGCGGCGGATGCGAGCCCACATGCAGCATAAGTCAATAGTTGTTTAATGCAAGTCTTGTGTGAAGCAACTATTGGTTGTTAGCCTCCTCACAACCGCGTGCGACCGGATTGTGGTTGCGCGGCACCGCGTGTCGACACGGAAAAGAGGCGCCGGGTGTATCTCCGTCCTTCGGAACACATCGAACGGTTACGTGCAGAACTTCGTCATTACTTCGGTGCACTGCTCACCGACGAGATCCGCCGAGAGCTACGGGCGGAGGGCACCGCGGGCGGGCCGGTCCGCTCTCGCGTGCTCCGGCAGATCGGCAGCGACGGGTGGCTGGGAATCGGCTGGCCGGCCGAGTACGGCGGGCAGGAACAGGGGCCGGACGCGCAGTATGTGCTCTTCGACGAGGCATATCGTGCGGGTGCGCCGCTGTCGATGGTGACACTGACGACTGTGGCCCCGACCTTGATGGCGAAGGGCTCGCAGGCGCAGAAGGACCACTTCCTGCCCCGGATCCTCCGCGGCGAACTGGTTTTCGCGATCGGGTACACCGAACCGGGCGCCGGCACAGACCTCGCCTCGTTGCGCACCAGGGCCGTACGAGACGGTGACGAGTACGTCGTCAACGGGAACAAGGTGTTCACCTCGGGCGCCGACGGTGCGGACTGGATCTGGCTCGCGGCCCGCACGAATACGGAAGTGCCCAAGCACAAAGGCATCTCGCTGATACTCGTACCGACCTCCGCGGACGGGTTCTCCGTAACCCCGATCCGCACGGTCGGCGGCGGCGCCACCACGGCGACCTACTACGACAATGTCCGGGTTCCGGTGACCAATGTCGTGGGGGAGCAGGACCGTGGCTGGGACCTGATCACCACACAGCTGAACCATGAACGGGTCGGCCTGGCCGCATTCAGCGGCATCTGCGCGGGGATGCTGGACGACACGCTCGAATGGGCGCGGGACCACAAGACCTCCGACGGGCGCACCATGATCGAAGTGCCCTGGATCCGGACGGCTCTCGCACAGGCGCAGGCACGAGTCCGGGCCATGGAACTGACGAACTGGCAGCTCGTCGATTCGACGAACGGAGCATCCGCCACCCCCGGAGATGCGTCCGCGGCGAAAGTCTTCGCCACCGAAACCGCCGTCGACGTCTATCGAGCGCTACTCGAAGTCCGCGGTGCCACTGCCATGCGCGTCACGGAGCAACCGTGGCGGATCGAATCGGGCCGCCTGGCGCAGATGAACCTTTCCGCGCAGATCAACACATTCGGCGGCGGGGTCGCCGAGATCCAGCGCGAGATCGTGGCGTGGACGCGGCTGGATATGGCAAGGAGGCCACGGTGAACGAACCCAGCATGGATTTCGCGTTCGACGAGCAACAGCAGATCCTGCGTGACCTTGCGTCCGCGGTATTCGCTGAACACGGTGCCGACGAGCGGATCGCGCAGACCGAACGCGACGGCACGGCCTACGACCACGAACTGTGGGCGCAGCTGATCGACACCGGGCTGCTCGACGCGATACTGCCCGTGACCGCCGACGGTGGCGGTCTCGGAATGGTCGGACTGGCCATCATCCTGGAGCAGCAGGGACGGTACCTGTGCCGGGTTCCGCTGGCGCCGACGGCAGTGGCGGCGATGGCCTTGGCGCATTTCGGTGACGAGGGCACCGAAATCCTGCCGTCGATACGGGACGGCAGGGCCCGCGTCGCGGTCGCGGGAGTCGATCCCTTGACGAGAGTGACCGTCGGGCAACGCGGTGACCAGTGGGTTCTCAACGGGGCCCTGCCGCAGGTGTACCTGGCGGGATCGTGCACACACCTGCTCGTGATCGCCGATGATTCCGGGCGCGACCGGGCGCTGCTGCTGCCCGTCGAACGCTGCGGTATCGATATCGATCCGTTCGAAGGAATCAGCCGCAATATCCAGGCCGCGATCACTTTCACCGACTGCGTCGCCGAGGCATCCGAATGTCTCGGCGGTCCCGCGAACGCCGGCGAACCCGCGCGGTGGGTCCGGGACCGGCTGCTGACGGGGCTGGCCGCGATCGAGTCGGGTCTGTGCCGGGAAGCTGTACGGCGCACCGCGCGGTACAGCTCCGAACGGCAACAGTTCGGCCGCCCGCTGTCGACCAACCAGGGGGTCGCGATGCGGGCCGCCGATGCGCATATCGACACCGAAGCCATCCGCCTGACGATGCTGGATGCGGCCTGGCAGCTCGACCAGGGCGAAAACGCGACGGAGGCGGTGCTGATCGCCGCCTGGTGGGCACGTGAGGGCGGCGTCCGCGTGGTGCACGCGACGCAGCACCTGCACGGCGGGATGGGCGCCGATACCGACAGCCACATCCACCGGTTCTTCCTCTGGGCCCGGGAACTGGATATCGTGGCAGGCCCCGCACCGGCGCTACTGCACGAGCTCGGCGACATATTGAGCGTGGCAGGGACACCGCGGGGCCGCCACTCGGCAGTGGAGGCCCACCGTTGACCGGCCGGACGACACTGCCGGACGAGGCAGCGCTGACGACAGCCGCCCTGTTGCGCAGGCGCGCAGCCGACGATCACGACGCCCTGTTGTTCGAGGATTCACGATGGTCGTGGCGCGAGTTCGTCGCCGAATCGGCCCGGCGTGCGCATCTGCTGCAGGATCTGCGAGAGCCGGAACGACCCTTTCATATCGGTGTGATGCTGGAAAACGTCCCCGAATACCTGTTCCTCATTTCCGGGGCGGCTCTTGCCGGTGCGACTGTGGTCGGCATAAATCTGACGCGCAGGGGCGAAGAGCTGGCCGACGATATCCGCTTCACCGATTGCCAGGTGATAATCACCGACAGCGCTCTCGCCGGACAACTCGACGGGCTCGACCTCGATACGGCCCGGATTCTCGTCGTCGATTCACCCGGATACAGAAGTCTGCTCGACGCTCACCGAGAGGTGGATATTCCGGACTGTCCGGCGGCGCGTGATCCACGGACGCGATTGTTACTGCTGTTCACATCCGGCTCGACCGGCAGGCCGAAGGCGGTCATCTGCTCGACCGGGCGGCTCGCCCGTATCGCATCGCGGAAACATATGAATCTCGGGCGCGATGACGTCTCGTACAACGCCATGCCGATCTTCCATGGAAACGCGCTGATGGCGTGCTGGGCGAATCCGCTGTACACGGGCGGGACGTTCGCTATGGCCCGGAAATTCTCGGCGTCCCGGTTCGTCGACGATCTGCTGAAGTTCGAGGCGACGTACTTCAATTACGTCGGGCGTGCACTGTCCTATCTCCTGGCCCGGCCGCCGCGTCCGGAAGAGAAGCGCACCCGGCTGCGTCACGCCTTCGGCACCGAGGCATCGAAAGCCGACCGGGCGGAGTTCGAACGCCGGTTCGGCATTGTGCCGACGGAGAGCTACGGAGCCAGCGAAGGCGGTCTCGGCATCGTGCGGACGGCCGATACACCCGAGGACGCGCTCGGGCGCCCGCAGGACGGTATGGCCGCGGCGATACTGAACACCGACAGTCTGCAGGAATGTCCGCACGCCCGGTTCGACGAGTTCGGTCGTCTGCTCAATGCGGACGAAGCCATCGGCGAAATGGTTAATCTGAACGGCGCCGGCGCATTCGAGGGCTACTACAAGAACCCGGCCGCCGAAGCGGAGCGGGTGCGGGACGATATCTTTCTGTCGGGCGACCTCGGTTACCGGGACGAGAACGGTTACTTCTATTTCGCGGGCCGGACCGGCGACAAGATCCGGGTGGACAGCGAGAATTTCTCCGCGGCTCCGGTGGAGCGCCTGCTGTCCCGCTACTCCCGTATCGCGCTCGCGGCCGTGTATCCGATACCGGACGAGCGGACGGGCGATCAGGTGATGGCCACATTTCAGATGGCGGATCCGCACCTGTTCGATCCCGGCGATTTCGCGGAATTCCTGCGGAACCAGCCCGATCTGGGCACGAAATGGGCGCCGAAGTACATCCGTATCGTCTCCGATGTACCCATCACGGCCACCCGCAAGATCAACAAAGTCACCTTGCGGAACGAGCTGTGGTACGTCGGCGATCCGGTCTTCTACCGGCCCTCCGCCGAACTGCGGTACCGGCCCTTGACTGCGGCGGACCGGGCCCGGATCGCGCGCGAATTCGAGGCGAACGGACGAACCAATCTGCTGTCGATGGTACAGAAATCCGGCGATCTGAAAGCGAGGAACTCCTGATGGGTAAGGATGAAATAGGCCGGGAAATTCAGCGGATGATCGACTCGGGCGGCAGCCGGATCTCCGTGGCGCGAGACCCGGTGAACCGGCCGATGATTCATCATTTATGTGATGCGCTGGGCGACCGGAACCCGGTCTATCTGGACCCGGATTTCGCCGCGGCGGCCGGGTACACCGATGTGGTCGCGCCGCCGGGTGCCCTGCAAGTGTGGAATATGCTCCCGCCCGGCGAGAACGACGAGACGCCCACCGCCAGTCCCGTGGAACGGGCCTACGACCTCCTGCGCCACGGTGGCTACCCGAACGTTGTCGCAGTCAACTGCGAACAGGACTACACCCGCTACCTGGTTCCGGGCGATGTGCTGACCTGCGAGGAAAGAGTCGAGCATATTTCGGAGCCGAAGAATACGAAACTGGGCCGGGGTTACTTCATCACCACCTCGACCACCTACACCGATCAGGAATCACGGCCCATCGGTTCGATGCGATTCCGAACACTGTGGTACGCGAACGTATCCGAAGGGGTCGGCGATGAGTGAGGCATTGCGCCCGCGGCCACCCGTCAACCGCGACAACGCTTTTTTCTTCGACGAGCTGAATGCGGGCCGGATTTCGGTGCAGTGCTGCGATTCGTGCGCAGAATTGCGCCATCCGCCGGTGCCGATGTGCCCAGCGTGCCACTCGCTGGCCTGGTCGGCCCGCACGATGTCCGGCGCGGGCGAACTGATCAGTTTCGTCGTGATGCACCACCCTGTCCGGCCCCCTTTCCAAGACGGATACATCGTCGCATTGGTCGAACTCGCGGAGGGCCCGCGGCTGGTGATGAACCTCGAGGAGATCGAGGAAGACCATATCGAGATCGGAATGAAGATCCACGTGGCCGTCCGGGCTGTCGACGCCGAATTGGTGCTCCCGGTCGCCGTACCCGCGCAGTGACCACCGATCACCAGTCTCGACGAGGAGTAATGCCATGAAGAAGTGCCAGGTGGGCGACCGGCTGCCCGAGTTGAAAATAGCCGTGACCACCATGCTGGTGGTTTCCGGTGCCCTCGCGACCCGGGATTTCCAGCCCGTGCACCACGACCGGGACGCCGCCCGCGCCGCGGGTACCAAGGATATTTTCATGAATATTCTGACCACCAACGGCCTGGTCAGCCGATATATCACCGAATGGGCGGGCCCCTACGCCCAATTGTCGAAAATGAAGATCGGACTCGGAGCTCCGAATTTTCCGGGCGATTGCCTGATCTTCACGGGATCGGTGGCCGATATCGCCGAAGACGGAACAGTTCGCGCCGAGGTGGAAGGCCGGAATTCGCTCGGGGTGCATGTATCGGCGACCGTGCATCTCACCTGGGTGACCGAGGGGGTGCCGGCGAATGCGTGAAATCGTCGACAAGACCGCCATCGCCGGTATCGGTGCCACCGAATTCTCGAAGGCCTCCGGACGCTCGGAGTTGCAGCTCGCACTCGAGGCCTGTAAGGCAGCGCTCGACGATGCCGGTATCGCACCTTCCGAGGTCGACGGCATGGTGACCTATTCGATGGAAACCAATCCCGCGATCGAGGTGGCCAGGGGACTGGGGTGTAAGGAACTGTCCTATTTCGGCCTCGTCGATTACGGCGGCGGGGCCGCGGCGGCCACGGTTCTGCATGCCGCGATGGCGGTCGCGAGCGGAGCCGCCGATACGGTGGTGTGCTATCGCGCCTTCAACGAACGGTCGGGCAACCGCTTCGGCAAGGGGATGAGCGTCGCGGGAATGGCGCCCGACGCACGCGCGGTGAACTACGGGTGGTATCTGCCCTACGGGCTGCTGACCCCGGCGTCGTGGGTAGCGATGCTCGCGCGCCGATACATGCATGTATCGGGCGCCACGAGTGCGGATTTCGGCCGTATCGCGGTCGCTGCGCGCCGCCACGCGGCGACCAATCCCAAGGCATGGTTCCACGGAGCGCCCATCACGCTCGCCGATCATCAGTCTTCCCGGTGGATCGCCAAACCTTTGCATCTGCTGGACTGCTGCCAGGAATCGGACGGCGGGCAAGCCCTCGTCGTCACGAGTCTGGAGCGGGCACGCGACCTGCGGTCGACACCGGCGGTGATCCGGTCGGCCGCGCAGGGCTCCGCCTACGACCAGCACTCGATGACGAGTTTCTATCGAGAAGACAAGGATCGGGCGCTGCCCGAGATGGGGGTTGTCAGCCGGCAACTCTGGTCCGATACGGGCCTGCGCCCATCGGACATCCAGACGGCGGTGTTCTACGACCATTTCACTCCGTTCGTGCTGTGCCAGCTCGAAGAGTTCGGTTTCTGTGACCGCGGTGACGCCAAGGACTTCATTCGCGACGGTGCCGTCGAACTCGGCGGCCGCCTGCCGATCAATACGCACGGCGGGCAGTTGGGCGAGGCGTATATCCACGGGATGAACGGCATCGCCGAAGGGGTACGCCAGATCCGCGGGGACTCGGTGAACCAGGTCGACAATGTCGCAAATGTGCTGGTGACCGCCGGTACCGGCGTCCCGACCAGCGCTCTGATCCTGGGCGCCGACGGCTGACCGCACGGGCGCCGGTCACAGGTATACCGAGCAAAGAACAGGATCGCTGGTGAGAAAGAGACTCGAAGGTAAGGTCGCGCTGGTAACCGGCGCGGGCCAGGGCATAGGGCGCGGTACCTGCGTGGCACTCGCCAAGGAGGGGGCCATGGTGGCCGTGGCCGGGCGCACCGAAAGTAAATGCGTTGCGGTCGCCGAGGAGATCCGGGCATCCGGCGGCACCGCGATCGCGCTCCGGTGCGATGTCACCCTACGCAGCGATATCGAGGACGCCGTATCCCGCACCGTCCGGTCGTTCGGTGGCCTGACGACAGTGGTGAACAACGCTCAGTCGTTGCGCGACGGACCACTGGAGTTCGCCACCGAGGACGATATAAGCCTCTCCTGGGAGAGCGGTGCGCTGGGCACATTCCGGATGATGCAAGCCGCATTCCCGCATCTGCGGGAAAACACAGACTCCTGCATCGTGAACTTCGGTTCGGCCACCGCGATCCGCGGGAGCACGGGATTCGGTGCGTACGCCATGGCCAAGGAAGCGATCCGTGGACTCAGCCGGGTCGCCGCAACGGAATGGGGCCGATACGGAATAAGGGTGAACGTTGTTGTCCCGCATGCGTTGTCCCCGGCAGCGGCCGAGTTCCATGCCGCCGACCCGGAACGTGCGGCCCGAGTGCTGAAAGCCGTTCCGCTCGGCCGGGTGGGCGATCCGGAACTCGATATCGGACGCGCAGTGGTCGGCCTGGTGAGCTCGGACTTCGGCTACATGTCAGGACAGACCCTGATGCTGACGGGCGGCGCGTGATGGCGGTGTCCCGCACGCCGGGCCACCGCCGGGTGCAACCGAAGCCAGGGGACGGGGTCTATCGGTGCCGAACGCAGGGAAGGAAGGAGGTGGTGCGGCCATGGCCAGAACAGTGGTCGACAAGGTGATCGAACTGTTCGTCGTATTGTTCGTGGTCAGTCTCGGCACATTCACGCTGGTATCGCTGATCCCGGGTGATCCGGCGGTTTCGATACTCGGGGAGGGGCATGCGGCCGAGGACTACGCGAGAGTCCGCGCGGAGATGGGTTTGGACGATCCCTTCCTCACGCGGTACTGGGAATGGCTCGCGGGTGCGGTAGGCGGTGACCTCGGTACGTCGCTGGTTCCGCCGCAGAACTCCGTCACCGAAAGTGTCGCCGCGGCCTTTCCGGTGAGTGTGCAGCTGGCGGTGATGGGCTTGGTGATCGCGCTGGCAGTGGCGGTTCCACTGGCGGTATGGTCGGCACGGCATCAGGGGGGATGGATCGACCGCACGATCAGCGCCTGCACGTTCGGCGTACTGTCCATCCCCAGTTTCCTCTCCGGTCTGCTACTGATCATGCTGATGGTCAACCACCTCGGCTGGTTCCCGCGCTCGCAGTGGGTTCGCCTCTCGGACGGGCCGGTACAGAACCTGTACCACGCGATCCTGCCGGCCGTCGCCATCAGCCTCTTGGAGATGGCGATGTTCCTGCGGATCCTGCGCAGCGATCTGATCCAGACATTGAAAGAGAACTTCATCCTCGTGGCCAAGGCCAAGGGGATGTCGAATGCACGGCTCCTGTTCAGCGACGCTCTGCGACCGTCGTCGTTTTCACTGATCACCATGCTCGGGGTCGTTCTCGGTTCGATGATCGGCAGCATGGTGATCGTCGAAACGCTGTTCTCGCTTCCCGGCCTGGGGTCGTTGGTGGTGCGGGCGGCGCAGCAGGGCGATATGCCGATGGTCCAGGGGGTGGTACTGGTCATCGCGGTCGTGTACGTGGTGGCCAACAGCGTTATCGATATCTCCTACGGATATCTCGACCCGAGGAGCCGGCGAGCCCATGTCTGAGACAACGATCGCCGCCGTGGAGACGCCGGCCGCCGAGGGTGCCCACCGCGACCCGGCGGGGCCGCTCGCGGCATCGCACCGCCGGCATCTGTACCGGGTGGGAACGATCCTCGCCGCGGCCGGTGCGGTCGCCATCGGTTTCGGCTCGGCGCCCCTACTGGTGATACCGGTCCGGGTGGTACTCGTCGTGGCCGGTGTCGTCGCCCTGTATGCGGGCGTCCGGCGGCTGGGGCTGGCCCGCTTCGGGCCGGACTTCGATCTCACTTTCCTGATATCCGGTATGTGGTTGACGGCACTGATCGTCGCGGCGGTGCTGGCGCCGCTCCTGCCGCTGGCCGAACACGAGGACACCAGTAAGACGTTGACCGCGGAAAGTTACCGGGCGCCCGCCTTGTTCTCGCCGCACCCCTTGGGTACCAACAATTTCGGTCTCGATATGTTCGCCAGGTCGATCTACGGCGCCCGGTCCTCGCTCATCGTCGCGGTCGCGGCGGTCGTGATCGGCATCGTCGTCGGCGGCGCACTCGGCATCATCGCCGGGTACTTCGGCGGATGGGCCGACCGGCTCATCGGCATCCTGACGAATTCGTTGCTCGCGGTGCCGGCACTGATCCTGCTGATCGCGCTGGCCTCGGTGCTCGAGCCGAACCTCCGCAATATTTCGTTCGCGCTGGCTGTGCTGGCCGTTCCCGGTATGGTCCGCGTCGCCCGCGCCAATACGCTGACGTTCTCGCAACGGGAGTTCGTGCTGGCGGCTCGGGCCATGGGGGCCACCCGCGGGCGGGTCATGCTGCGCGAACTCGCCCCGAATGTCGCGCTGCCGCTGGCCGCGCTCGGAATGGTCATGATCTCGGTGATGATCGTCGCGGAAGCCTCCCTGAGTTTCCTCGGACTCGGTATTCAGCCGCCGACGCCCACCTGGGGAAACATGATCTCCGAAGGCCAGGGCAATGTCTTCCGGCAGCATCCCTACATCGTCATCGTCCCCGGACTGTTCCTGTTCCTGACCGTCGCCTCGTTCAACGTCGTCGGCGAGAAGGCGCAGAAGCGGACCGGCGGCACCCGGGAGGTGACATTGTGACCACCGAACCGCTCCTCACCGTGGACCGTGTATCCACGACATTCCGCACCGATCGGGGATCGCTGCGCGCCGTGGACGATGTCTCGCTGCGCTTGTTCCCCGGTGAAACGCTGGGCCTGGTGGGAGAATCCGGGTCGGGAAAGTCCGTACTGGGACAGACGATCATGGGTCTGATCGCGGCGGGCGGATCCACGACGGTCTCCGGCAGTGTCCGATTCCTGGGCCGGGATATGCAGGCACTCGGCCGTAGGGAACAACAGCGACTGTGGGGCAAGGACATCGCGATGGTGTTCCAGGACCCGATGTCGGCGCTCAACCCGTTCAAACGGGTCGGTACCCAGCTGACCGAGCCGCTGCGCGCACATCTGAAACTGGGGAAGGCCGAGGCCCGGCAACGGGCGACCGATATGTTGCGCAAGGTTCGCATCCCCGAGCCGTCCCGGCGGATGGATCAGTATCCGCACGAGCTGTCCGGCGGTATGCGTCAGCGGGTGGTGATCGCCATGGCCTTGGCCTGCGATCCGAAGGTGACGATTGCGGACGAACCCACCACCGCCCTCGATGTCACCGTGCAGGCGCGGATCCTCGATCTTCTCGACTCTTTGCGCCGGGACAGCGGAATGGCCGGCATCCTCATCAGCCACGACCTGGGTGTCGTGGGAGGGCGGACCGACCGGGTGGCGGTGATGTACGCGGGCCGGATAATCGAGACGGCGCCGACACGGGAGCTGTTCCGCAGCCCGCGGCACCCCTACACCGAAGCGCTGCTGGCCGCCGTCCCGCGGATCCAGGACACGCCGCATACCCGGCTCGAATCGATCGACGGCGGTCTGCCGGATATGACGAAACCGATCAGTGGATGCGCGTTCGCCCCGCGCTGCCGCTATGCGAAGCAGAAATGTTTCGACAACGTCCCCCTGTCGACGGAGAGTGCGCACCAGGCGGATGACACCCGAGCGCACCACGTCGCCTGCCACTTCCCGCTCGGCAGCGGAACCGGCGTCCCGGCCGACCCCGGAGCGACGACGGACGATTCGAAACCGAAGGTGGGAATACCTGATGGCGGATAGTGGAGTAGCGCTCATACGCACGGATACCGGGCCGGTCCTGTCGGTCGAGGATCTCGTCGTCGAATTCCCGGTGGGACGGCATCGGACCGTGCACGCCGTATCCGGAGTCGGTTTCGATCTGTTCGCCGGTGAAACTCTCGGTATCGTCGGCGAATCGGGATGCGGCAAATCCACCGCCGGCCGCGCGGTCATGCAACTGCCGCGACCCACGTCGGGACGTGTCACACTGAACGGCACAGATCTTGCCGAGCTGAGCCCGTCCGCACTGCGGAAGATGCGCGCGCAGATGACGATGATCATGCAGGATCCCATTTCGTCGTTGAACCCACGCCGCCGGGTGAAGCATCTGGTAACCGAGGGCGCGCGGATCTGGCGCGTCCACGATGAGAAGCGGCTGGACGAACGTGCGCGCGCGATGCTGACGGCGGTGGGACTCGACCCTGATGCCGTCTGGAACCGGCTGCCCGCGGAACTCTCGGGCGGTCAGTGCCAGCGAGTCTGTATCGCCCGTGCGATGATGCTCGAACCCCAGCTGTTGATTTGTGACGAACCGGTTTCGAGTCTCGACGTATCCGTTCAGGCGCAGATCCTGAACCTGCTCGAGGAGACGAAGAACAAGTTCGCGCTGAGCATGATCTTCATCGCCCACAATATGGCCGTGGTGAAGAACATCAGCGATCGGGTCATGGTGATGTATCTCGGCAAGGTCTGCGAGAGCGTTCCGAGCGCGGATATGGAAAGCACTGTGCGCCATCCGTACTCGCAGCTGCTTCTCGCCTCGATCCCGGACCCCGAAAGAAAGCGGGGCGATACCGGACAGCCCCCCGATATCGAGGGCGATCTGCCCTCACCGCTTGCTCCGCCCTCGGGATGCCGCTTCCGGACCCGATGTCCCCTGGCCGACGAACGGTGCGTCCAGGAGGAACCGCCGATACGCGAGATTGCCGAAAATCATTACGTCGCTTGCCATCGCGTGTGACAACGGCCGAGATGGACAAGCACGACCCTGCTCAGCGCAGAGGTCAGGTTGGTAGGAGGTTCGATGTTGGTGGTCGGTTCCGGTTCGGAAGTTCCGGGGCGGGTCCCGCGGCGTGAGGTGCCACCGTCGATGGTGGAGCGGATGACGCTCATTCTCGACGCGTTCGACGGCCCGATGGCGCGCGCGAGCCTCGAAGAAATCGCCTCCCGCACGCGGCTTCCTCGCTCGACCGTGCACCGGATACTCGATCAACTGGAACGGCTGGACTGGATCGAGCACGCTTCGACCGGGTACCGGCTCGGCCGGCGGGCGCTCGGACTGGGCGGCGGCGGTCATGCCCAACTCCGGGCCGTCGCCGCACCGTTGCTGCACGACCTGCATCTGCGGACGGAGATGGTGGTGCACCTGTCTGTGCTCGACGGTGGTGAGATCGTCTATCTGGACAAGATCGGTGGCCGGCTGGCCGCTTCCCTCCCGTCCCGGGTCGGCGGCCGCGGTCCGGCCTATTCCACCGCCGGCGGCAAAGCGATGCTCGCCTGGAAGGACCCAGAACGCGTCGACGCGCTCTACCGGTATTGGCCGAATGCGGATACCGACCGCGCGATTTCCGGCTCGACACCCCTGCACCGGGAACTCAATCGCATCCGTCAGCGCAATGGCCTGGCGTTCGGGCAGT
Source organism: Nocardia speluncae NBRC 108251 (assembly GCF_001613245.1). Lineage (GTDB taxonomy): Bacteria > Actinomycetota > Actinomycetes > Mycobacteriales > Mycobacteriaceae > Nocardia > Nocardia speluncae. The sequence goes on from NZ_BDBZ01000007.1 coordinate 288,388, forward strand.
GTGCGTCGGTGCGCGGCATTTCGTGCGTCGGTGCGGCAGTCCGCGGGGCCGACGGCCCGATTGCTGCTATCTCGCTGTGCGGTGACGCCCCCGTCGCCCAGCTCGAGCGGGTAGCCCCGTTGGTCGCCCATGCCACGTGGGTGGTATCGCGGATCATGGACACGGAATCCGGTATGTCGCAGACAGGCCACCGGTTAGGGGTCCCGTCCGTCCGGCCCGCGCGTGGATCGCTCGCGGACGCGAACCGATAACGACGCCCGGCGGTCCGCGTGGAGCCGATTCCGTTCGGCCGGCGGACCGGGAAGTTCCCACGGTGGTGGGCAGTCGGCAACCCGAACCCGGGTGGCCGGTCGAAGAGGAGGATGGACTGTGCCGAGAATCGGCGAGGCAAGGGATGGCGCGGGACCCAGTTCGCACGTGCTGCGGGCGCGGCGGCCCGGATGCTCACGGCCGCTCACGATCATCGACCGCGTGTGACGCGGGATTCCGAGACAGCGAGATCGATATGGGAATCGAACTGACCGAAGACGAATGCAGCCTGCGCGATTCGGTACGTGGCTGGGCGGCGCGCCATGCGACACCGAAGGCGATCCGGGACGCGGTCGATGCCGAAACCGAAGTACTGCCGGACTATTGGCAGTCGCTCGCCGAACTCGGAATGCTCGGGCTGCACCTACCCGAAGGATTCGGCGGATCCGCCGCGAGTCTGGTCGAACTCGCGATCGTCACCGAGGAACTGGGCCGTGCGCTGGTGCCCGGCCCGTTCCTGCCGAGCGCTGTGGTCTCGGCGGTGCTGAACGAGGCCGGTCGCCATACCGAACTCGCCCGGTTGGCCGACGGCAGCCTCCGCGGTGCGTTCGCACTGGAGCCCGGATCGCTGCGACTGACGCGCACGCGAAACTCGGTGACCGTATCGGGTGTCTCCGGCACAGTTCTCGGTGGGCAGCACGGTGATCTGTTCCTGCTGGCCGCCGACGACGGCGGTGTGCGTGTCTTCGTGGTGGTGCGGCGGGAGCACCTGGTGGTGACCGAACTGTCCAGTTACGATCCGATCCGCCGGAACGCACAGGTGGAAATCGCCGCCCCGGTCTCCGTGGGTAGTGACCCGGCCGACCTCGACCCACGGCGCGTCCTCGATATCGCGGCCACCCTGTGTGCCGCCGAGGCGGCGGGACTGGCGAACTGGGCTACCGGGACTGCGGCCGAATACGCCCGCACCCGTCGGCAGTTCGGCCGGGTCATCGGCCAGTTCCAGGGGGTCAAACACAAAGTTGCCCGGATGTCGGCGCTGACCGAGCAGGCCGCGGTGACGGCGTGGGATGCCGCGCGCGCGATGGGGCCGTCGGCGCAGCGAGCCGAAGCTTCGCTGGCCGCGGCGGTCGCCGGTGCGGTCGCGCCCGAGGCCGCGTTCACCGTCACCCGGGACTGTATCCAGGTACTCGGAGGTATCGGTTTCACCTGGGAACACGATGCGCATCTGTACCTGCGCCGTGCCCAATCCCTGCGTATCCTGCTGGGTTCCACCGCGCTGTGGCGACGCCGGGTCGCCACGCTCGGCCGGCAGGGGGTGCGCCGGACACTCGGCCTCGAGCTACCGCCTCGAGCTCAGCGGATTCGTGCCGGAATCCGCGCCGAACTTACCGGCGCGGCGGCCCGTACCGGTACCGAACGCACCACCTATCTAGCCGAAAACGGCTATACGGCACCGCATCTTCCGGCGCCTTGGGGCAAGGGGGCCGATGCGGTGACCCAGTTGGTGATCGCCGAGGAACTGCGGGCGGCGGACGTGCAACCGCACAAGATGGTCATCGGCAACTGGGTGGTGCCGACCCTGATCGAACACGGCAGCGCCGAGCAGATGCAGCGTTTCCTGCCGCCGACGCTGCGCGGCGATATCATCTGGTGCCAGCTGTTCTCCGAGCCCGGAGCCGGATCCGATCTCGCGGGGCTCGCGACAAAGGCGACCGAGGTCGCCGGTGGCTGGCGGTTGCAGGGACAGAAGGTGTGGACCTCCAAGGCGCTGGTCGCGGACTGGGGTGTCTGCCTGGCCCGCACCGATAGTTCGGTCCCCAAACACAAAGGTCTTTCGTACTTCTTGATCGATATTCGCAACAGTGCGGGTCTCGATATCCGTCCGCTCCGGGAGATCACCGGCGAAACACTGTTCAACGAAGTGTTCATCGACGACCTGTTCGTACCCGGCGACTGCCTCGTCGGTGCGCCCGGCGACGGCTGGAAACTGGCGCGCACCACCCTGGCCAACGAACGGGTCGCGATGGCAGGCGATTCGATGCTGGGCTCCGGCGGGGAGGCCCTGCTGGAGTTGGCCGCCGCGCTGCCGCACGAACTCGACGACGAGCAGGCGACCGTCCTGGGAAAGGTCCTGTGCGATGCGCAATCCGGCGCATTGCTGAGCCTGCGCAGCACCCTGCGATCGATCGGCGGGGCACAACCCGGGGCGGAATCCTCCATCGCCAAACTGCTCGGCGTCGAACACACGCAGCAGGTGTGGGAGATCGTCATGGACTGGTCGGGTCCGCGCGCGCTGGTCGACGAACAGGACCGGTCGGCCCCGGCGCACAACTTCCTCAACGCGCAGGCGCTGTCGATCGCCGGCGGGACCACCAATGTCCAGCTCAATATCATCGGCGAGCGAGTCCTGGGGCTGCCGCGCGACCCGGCACCCGGAATGTAGCGGCGGCGTAGACGGGCCCGTACCGGTAGGTGCGGGTGAGGGCTCGGCACTCGGGTTCCGCCGGATCGGTGGTTTGCCCGGCGTTGCTCATGAGGTCGGATATCGGTGACTGCTACTGTGCCGCGGGACGTTTGGGTGACCCGGATGGGTCGGTGAGTGGAGGTATGGAGCGTGGCGCGCAAGGTTGTTGTCACTGTGATCGATGATCTGGACGGCGAATCCGCGGCGGCGGAGACCGTGTCGTTCGGTATCGACGGGGTGCTGTACGAGATCGATTTGACCGACGAGAACGCACGGGAATTCCGCGCGAGCATGGCGAAATGGGTGCCGTTCGCCCGCCGGACGGGCGGCCGGGGCCGAACCAAAGGATTCGTGGCCGCGCGATCGAAGGATGCGAAGACGGTACGCGAGTGGGCACGGAACAACGGTCACGATGTCCCCGACCGCGGCCGGATACCGTCGGCTGTGCAGGAGGCCTATCAGCGCGCCGTGAGTTGACCGGGGCATGCCGCGCCGTTACCCGTGAGAGTTGTGCAGCCTGCCGGTAGTGGCCGGTCGACGTGGATTCATCCGGGCTCCGGCGGCGTGAACGCCGTGCGGAGCACCCGAAGATAGGCCACGTGGGCGGCCATATCGACCTCTGATGCAGCGGCAGGCCGACCATGCGGGCGACGGCGAGGACGGCGAAGCGCTGCGGATCGAGGTAAGGGGGGCGGCTGTCGCGCTACAGCTCGGTGACTGTATCGGCGACGAGAAGGCGGATATCGTGGTAGCGGTCGCGGAAGAAGGCGTGCGCCCGGTGCTCCGGGCGGGCGGCCTCGCCGGCGAAGCGGGTGTAGAGCTCGACCAGGCCGGGGTCCTCGGCGTTGTGCTGCAGCAACCGGACGAAACTGCCGGGGATATGGGCGGTGTGGCTGCCGGGCACAAGGAACGCGAGCTGACTGTTTTCGATATCCGACCGGAGGAGTCTCGATGACGAGCCGTACCGATCTGTCCGATCTTCCCCTCGCCGAGCAGGCCGCACTCGGTAGCGGCGCCGACTTCTGGACCACCGAGGCGATCGGCCCCGTTCCCGCGCTGACGCTGACCGACGGCCCGCACGGGGTACGCCGCCAGACCGGTACGACGGATCACCTCGGCCTGGCGGGCAGTGAGCCCGCCACCTGCTTCCCGCCCGCTGTCGGGTTGGCGAACAGCTGGGATCCGGGACTGGCGCGCCGGGTCGGCGAAGCTCTGGGCCGTGAGGCCCGCGCCCTCGGGGTGGATGTGCTGCTCGGGCCCGGCGTGAACATCAAGCGAGATCCGCGCGGCGGCCGCAACTTCGAGTACTACTCGGAGGACCCGCTGCTCACCGGCCGGCTCGGTGCCGCCTGGGTGGAGGGCGTGCAGAGCACAGGTGTCGGCGCCTCACTCAAGCACTTCGCGGCCAACAACGCCGAACACGATCGGATGCGCGCCAGCTCCGATATCGACCCCCGCCCGCTGCGCGAGATCTACCTGCGCGCCTTCTCCCATATCGTGCGCACTGCGCGGCCGTGGACGGTCATGTGTTCCTACAACCGCATCAATGGCGTGTCGGCCGCGCAGAACCGCTGGTTGCTCACCGATCTGCTGCGCGGGGAGTGGGGCTTCGACGGTGTCGTCGTCAGCGACTGGGGCGCGGTGGTGGACCGGCCCGCCTCGGTGGCGGCCGGACTGGACCTCGCCATGCCCGGCGGCCCGGGTGCCGGGGACGATCGGGTGGTCGCCGCGGTCGAGTCGGGCACCCTGGACGAGGCGGAGGTGACCGCGGCTGCCACCAACGTGGCCCGGCTAGCCGAACGCGTCCACGCATCCCGCACTCGAGCAGGGGCCGGGCCCAGCGGGGCCGGCGCGGCGGCCACGACACCCGAGCAGGAGAGCGCCGGGGCCCGCTCGGCCGGCTCCGGCGTCTCCGGCGAGCTCGCCGAAACCCACCACCGACTGGCTCGCGAGGTCGCGGGCCGCTGCGTGGTCCTGCTGCAGAACGATCGCGACCTGTTGCCGCTGACCCCGGGCCGCAGGATCGCGGTGATCGGCGCCTTCGCCACCGAACCCCGCTACCAGGGCGGGGGCAGCTCGCACGTCACCGCGACCCGTGTCGACGCTCCGCTCGATATGATCCGCGCTCTCGCTGGGGACACCGTGAGTTACCACCCCGGCTTCACAGTCGCGCCGGGCGAGGCCGACGCCTCGGCCCTCCGGGAGGAAGCCGTTTCGGCGGCCCGTGACGCCGAGGTGGCGGTCGTGTTCCTCGGCGTGGCCGCCGACCAGGAGTCCGAGGGCTTCGACCGCGATCACCTGGAGCTGCCCGCCGAACAGGTGGATCTCCTCACCGCGGTGGCGCGCGAACAGCCGGATACGGTGGTCGTGCTCGCGCACGGCGGCGTGCTGCGGCTGGACCCGGTCGCCCGGCTGGCTCCTTCGGTACTGGACGGGACGTTGCTCGGGCAGGCCGGTGGTGGTGCGCTCGCCGATGTGCTGTTCGGTGTGGTGAACCCGTCGGGCCGGCTGGCCGAGACGGTGCCGGTGCGCCTGCAGGACACACCCGCGTACTTGAACTTCCCCGGCGAGAACTCACATGTGCGCTACGGCGAGGGCCTGTACATCGGCTACCGCTGGTACGACGCTCGCAACCTGGACGTCTGCTACCCGTTCGGGCACGGCCTGTCCTACACCACCTTCGGCTACTCCGAGCTTTCCGCGGAGCCGGCGGGCGACGGGTTCACCGTGCGGCTCACCGTGACCAACACCGGTACCCGGCCCGGCCGCGAGGTCGTGCAGATCTACACCGGGGTTCCGGACTCGATGGTGCAGCGTCCGGTCCGCGTGCTCGCCGGCACCGCGATCACCGGTGAGCTGGCCCCCGGTGTGAGCGAACGGGTCTCGATCGACGTGCCGCGGGACGACTTGGCCTACTGGGAAACCCGTATCGAACAGTGGGTGCTCGAACCGGGCACCTACCGGATCTGGGCCGGCGCCTCCAGCCGGGATCTGCGCGCCGAGACCGATATCCATCTGGTGGGTGAAGCACTGCGGGTGCCGATCACCATCGATTCGACGCTGGGCGAGGCGATGGCCGACCCGCGTGCTGCGGCCGCGTTGAGCGCGGTGTTCGGCGAGATGGCGGCCACCATGGGCGGTGGCGACGCGCTCGGCGTGGACATGATGCGCATGATCGCCTCCATCCCGCTGAACCGGCTCGCCCTTTTCGGGATGGCGCCCGAGCAGCTCGATGCTCTGCTCACCGCTGCGAATACGGACGGCCCGGACTCGCGGTCGAAGTAGATCGACTCCCTCACCTCGACGTCCGCCGCTTCTTGTTCTGGACGCGCCGCCGGGACGTCGGTCTTGGCCGGCGACGGGCCGAGGATGTCGGCACGAGACCCCGGCTGCGAGCTACGGAAACTGTGCTCGCGAAGTCTGGTGCGTCGCAGTGTCACCCGGTAGGTGTGCCGGCCGGGCAAGAGGTGGCCGGCCGATCCTCTCGAATCCCGAGTAGCCCGAGAGCGAAGCCGGCGTACTCCACGGCGATCTGTTCGGGAGTTGCCGGTCCTTCGAGCCGGAACCATTGCGGTAGTGAGGTGCACATGGTCGCGATGGCCCGGCCCGCGACCCGGGCTTGGGCGGTGGTCAGATTCGCCTCGTTCAGGGCGGTGTCGATGTCCTCGTCGAGAAGATACTGGAGTTCGTTGCGGGAGCTGGTGATCCGCTGCCGATTGTCCTGGGTCAAGCTGCGCATTTCACTGGCCCCGATGAACGCGAGTTCGCGGCGGTGGGTGTGGAACAGGGCGAGTGCTTCGACGACATGGGATACGCGGGCTCGTCCGGTGTCCGCGTCGCGGCGTGCCGCGCGTGCCCGCCAGTGCAATTCGTCCATGGTCAGGTCGAGTGCCCGTACCAGCAGCTGTTGTTTGTCGTGGTAGTGGTGGTATACGCCGGGCACACTCATGCCGGCGCGCCGGGCGATCGAGCGCATGGTGGCGCCGTGGTATCCGGTTTCGACGAACGAGGCGATGGCTGCGGCGAGCACCGGGTCGATTTCCAGTGGCGGGAACTTGCGCCAGGCGCCGGGCGATTCGCTGCCCGGTTCGGCGACGACCTCGGGCCGGACACCCGGGCGCGGATGATCGTTGCCGAGTGATTCCTGTTCGCCCACCAGCCAGGACACAGTGGTGCCGAGAACAGTCGCCAGCGCGCGCAGCCGTGGGATGGCTGTGCCGGTCTTGCCGTTCTCCACGGCGCTGAGGGTGGCGGGGCTGACATCCAGCCGTTGCGCGGCGGCCCGCAGCGAGAGGCCGGCCGCGATCCTGGCCTGCCGCACTCTCGTTCCCACGCGGTGCCGATCACTCTCCGAGTCATACATGGTGTTCAGCTTATCTGAACACTCATCCTCTCGCTGTAACCGGCGATTGACAGCGATGATCGCGACATGTCACCCTTCGTATCTGTTGGTGGCCGAGCGATCGTTCGGCGCATGAGCCGGAGGAGTCAACTGTGGCGATCGATCTGTCCGTTCCCGACGACGTACAAGCGCTTGTCGATCGGACTCGCGGCTTCATCCGTGGGCACGTCGTCCCGCTCGAGGACGCGCACGACGGTGATATCGCCGCGGCCGGTGGTGACGAGTTCCGGGTGGAATTGCAGCGGGCGGCCCGGGATGCCGGAGTGTTCGCGCCGCACGCGCCGGTCGAGTACGGCGGCCACGGCCTGGGGATGTCGGACCGGGCGCCGGTCTTCGAAGAGGCGGGGTACTCCCTGTTCGGGCCTACGGCGCTGAATATCGCCGCTCCCGACGAGGGCAATGTGCACATGCTCGCACATATCGCGAACCCGGAGCAGAAACAGCAATATCTCGCTCCTCTCGCGCACGGCGATATCCGTTCGGCGTTCGCGATGACCGAGCCGGCCCCCGGCGCCGGGTCGGACCCTTCCGCGCTGGCGACCCGTGCGGTCCGGGCCGAGGGCGGCTGGCGGATCAACGGCAGCAAATGGTTCATCACCGGCGCGGACGGTGCGGGTTTCTTCATCATCATGGCGCGCACCTCGGGCGAGCCGGGGGAGCGGGGCGGGGCGACGATGTTCCTGGCCCCGGCCGATACTGCGGGTATCCGGGTGGGGCGACATATCGACACTCTGGACCGGTCGATGGTCGGCGGGCATTGTGAGGTGTTCTTCGAGGATCTGCTGGTCCCGGAGTCGGCAGTGCTGGGTGAGGTCGATCGCGGTTTCGAATACGCGCAGGTGCGACTCGGGCCGGCCCGGATGACGCATGTGATGCGGTGGCTCGGTGCCGCCCGCCGGGGACACGATGTGGCGGTGGCCCAGGTGGCTCAACGCGAAGGGTTCGGTTCGAAACTCGGCGATCTCGGCATGATCCAGAAGATGGTCGCCGACAACGAGATCGATATCGCCGCCACCCGCGCCCTGCTGACCCGCGCCTGCTGGGAACTCGATCGCGGCGAACCCGCCGGTAACGCCACCTCGATCGCGAAGACCTTTGCGGCCGAGGCCATCTTCCGGATCGTCGACCGCAGCATGCAGATGTGTGGTGGTCTGGGGGTTTCCGGTGATCTGCCGCTGGCGCGGCTCTCGCGGGAGGTGCGTCCGTTCCGGATCTACGACGGGCCTTCGGAGGTTCATCGGTGGGCGATCGCCAAACGTACGGTCGGTGCCGCGAAACGTGCGCTGCGGGACAGCAAATGAACCTACCCGGCATGGATGTCGCCGCGCTCGAACGCTACCTGCGCGAGCAGGGGATCGAGGTGCGCGGTGAACTGCGAGTGGACCTGATCAGCGGCGGCCGGTCGAACCTGACCTTCACCGCCGCCGACGATATGTCGCGGTGGGTGGTGCGCCGCCCACCGGTGTCCGGGCTCACCCCGTCGGCACACGATATGGCGCGCGAATACACGGTGACCGACGCGTTGCAACATTCCGCGGTACCGGTGGCGGCAACGATCGCGTTCGACGCCGAAGGCGCCGTGCTCGGTGCGCCGATGACGATCGTCGAATTCGTCGACGGTGCCGTGATCCGCGACCAGGACGACCTCGCCGCGCTCAGCGACGAGCAGGTGAATGCCGGTGTCACGGAACTGGTGCGGGTGCTCGCCGAGTTGCACGCAGTGGACCCCGCGGCGGTGGGCCTGGAAAATTTCGGCCGCCCCGCCGGATTCCTCACCCGCCAGGTGAATCTCTGGGCCGCCCAGTGGGAACGGGTGAAAACCCGTGACCTCGCCGATGTCGCAGCCCTGCACGCGGCGCTGGTGGACGCGGTGCCGCCGGAATCGGCGGCCTCGATCGTGCACGGCGACTACCGCATCGACAACACCATCCTCGACTCGGCCGACCCCGGCCGGGTGCGGGCCGTGGTCGACTGGGAACTGTCCACCCTCGGTGACCCGCTCACCGATGCCGCGCTGATGTGCGTGTACCGGACGCCGATCTTCGACCTGGTCCTCGGCTCCCGCGCCGCGTGGACCAGCCACCGGATGCCTGCACCCGACGCGCTCGCCGAGGCATATGCCACCGCGTCGGGTCGCGACCTCGGCAACTGGGGCTTCTACCTCGCCCTGGCCAATTTCAAACTCGGCGTGATCGGTGAAGGGATCACCCACCGGGCCCTGCACGGTTCCGACGCCGGCTCGGCCGCCGGGCAGGCGGCCGAGGCGACCCCGGAGTTCATGGCGGCCGGACTGCGCGCACTGCACGTGGGCCGGAAGTAACCTGTGTGCGCTGGTGTGGCTGGTCTGTGGTCGTTTCGGGCTCGAGACGATCTGCGAGGGCAGCGGCACCGCCAACGTCACCATCATCGAGCGCGGGTAGCGCGATACGCCGGCTATGCGGTCTCCACCGTGTCCACCGGCTCGGTGGACTTGACCAGTCGGTAGACCCGTCCGCGGGTGGTGGCGAACGCGTTCAGCGACTTCGTATCGAGCTGGTTGCGGGGCGTCGGAAGATCCACGGACAGATCTGCCCGGACGACAGTCGGCGCCGACGAGAGGACAACCACCCGGTCACCCAGATAGACGGCCTCGTCGATATCGTGGGTGACCACCACGACCGTCATCCCGAATTCGGCGCGGATGGCGAGCACCAGATCTTCGAGGTCTTCCCGGGTCTGCGCGTCGACACTCGCGAACGGCTCGTCCATGAGCATGATCTCCGGTTGGAAAGCCACGGCTCGGGCAATGGCGGCGCGCTGCTGCATACCGCCGGACAACTCGTAGGGATGTTTGTCGGCGGCGTTCGCGAGACCGACAGCTTGTAGTGAATCCGCAACGAGGGTAGCGATCTCGCCGGTGGAACGTGACTGACCGTGTAGCGGGAACGCGACGTTCTCGCTGACTGTCATCCACGGATAGAGCGACCGTGAATAGTCCTGGAACACCACCGCCATTCCGGGCGGTGGCCCGTTCACCGGCCGTCCGTGCATGGTGACGGTGCCGGTGGTCGGCTTCAGTAGACCACTGATGCATTTGAGCAGAGTTGTCTTACCGCAGCCGGAGGGACCCACCACGCTGATGAGTTCATTGGCGCGGACATCGAAGGTGACCTCGCGCAGCGCGGTGTGCCGAGCGCTGCCCGATCCGTATTCTTTACCCAGTCCCGATATTTCGAGCATGATCCGTCGGATCCTTTCGCTGTACTGATGTTCTGTGTGGCGTCTCGGCGGCTCAGGCCGCCGCGGACTTGCTCTCCACCTGCCACCCGATGACGCGGCGCTCGATGAACTCGAACAATGCGTTGAGGACGTAGCCCACGATGCCGAGCAGAATGATTCCCGACCACATATCGGCGAGCGCGAACGATCGCTGCGATTGCAGTACGAAGAAGCCGATTCCGTTGGTGCTGCCGATCAACTCGCTGATGACCATGGTGATGACGGCGAGGCCCAGTGCGGTCCGCATTCCCGCGAAGATCCGGGGTAGCGCACTGGGCAGCATCACCCGCAACACCGTTCGGCGCCGGCTGATCCGGAAGACACGAGCAGTCTCGATCATGGTCCGATCCACGCTGGCGAAACCCTGGGTGGTGTTGAGCATGATCGGCCAGACGCAGACGAAGACGATCAGGAAGATCTTCATTCCGTCGCCGATACCGAAGAGCACCACCGCGAACGGCAGGATGGTAGGTGCGGGCACCGCGCGGAAGAAGGCCGCTACGGGCTCGAGCAGCTTATCGATCCACCACACGCTCCCTGCGATCACGCCGACTGCGACACCGATCAGGCAGGAGAGCCCGAAGCCGGCGAACAACCGCCACAGGCTGGGCAGTACATCGGTGACGAACCTACTGGAGAACCAATTGTTCTTGAACTCGACGAGTACGACGTCCAGTGGTGTCAGATAGAACGACGAACTGGTCACCGATATCGCCCACCAGCCCAGTACCAGCAGTACGGGGACGGCGAACTCCAGAATCGTTCCGAGTTTCCTTTTCGTCATGCTGCGCCACCAGACCTGGGTCGTTGCGATTCGTGCCAGGAGAGGGTGCGTTTCTCCAGGTACATGATCGTGCGGTTGATGCCGTACCCGACAATGCCGGTCACCATGATGAACGCATACATCTCGGCGAGCGCACCGTTCTGCTGCGCGAGCGTGATCTGCCGGCCGAGACCGGGCATGCCGATCACGATCTCGGCGGTGATTGCCAGGATCATGGCGATGGACACCGAGATCCGGATACCGGTGAGGATGTACGGTGCTGCGCTCGGCACGGTGACGCGGAAGAAGCTTCGGTACCAGCTGATCCGGAAGACCCGGGCGGTATCGCGAACGACGGGGTCGATATCGCGGATCCCGTAGATCGTGTGCACGAGCAGGGGCCAGAAGCAGGCGAACGCCACGAGGAACAATGCCGATGCCCGCCCGGTGCCGTAGGCGAGTACCACGAGCGGGACGAGGGCGACGGACGGGATCGGCCGCAGGAACTCCACGACCACCCGGATACTCCGATAGACCAGCTCGTACATTCCGGCCACCACCCCGATGACGGTGGCCAGCACGATCGCGATCAGCAATCCGATGCCGGCACTGATCAGCGTATCCCCGAGCGCGGCCCACAAGCGTGTGGTGCCGGCGAGTTCCACCAGCGTCGCGCCTATTTCCGGGACGGAAGGAAAGTACTTCGAGGGCAGGATGTCGAGCCAGATCATTGCCTGGAACGCGGCGATGGCCACCGTTCCCGAGATCACGAACCAGACGGCGTCCGGCATCCGGCGGAGCCGGTCGGACCACGGCTCGGTGGCGGGTGCCGAGGCCGGCACCGAATACGATTTTTCTGTGATTGTCATCGGTTCGACCTCACCGTTCTATCTTTGCGGGGTCGGGCCGGGAATCGGTCATCCCGTACCGCTGCATCAGATCGACCATCGAATCGACCGCAGCCCAGTTGATCTCCGTCCCCCAGTACGGGAGCGTGATGCGCCCGGCCACTTCCGGGGTGAGCTTGGTGTAGGTGGGCACGATTTCCCGGGCCGCGTCGGGGTTGTGCTGAGCGAATCGCATCGACTTGTCGATCGCCCGCTGGAAAGCGGCGACCACCTCGGGATTGGCATCGGCGAAGGCGGGCGTCGTCGCATAGATGGAGTTCTGAAGTCCGGGCACCACATCGGTGTACGGGCTCAGGATCGTTCGGGCCCCGGCATCGGCGAGGGCGCTCGAGAAGGGCTCCGCGGCCTTGGCTGCATCGATCCGCCCCTGTTCGAGTGCAATCGCCTGTTCCGCCCCGGCGATCTCGATCACCTCTACGGTGCTGCTGTCGCCGCCGTGGGCGTCGATGCTGGCCTTGAGCATCAGATCGACGATGCTGTTGAGGCTCGCCACGCCGATGACCTTGCCGTTGAGATCCGCGGCCGTCCGGATCGGGCTGTCCGCCGGAACACTGACCGTATCGAACCCCCGCGAGTCCGTGTTCTCCAGGCCGAGGGCCGGATCGGTCGCCTGCTGTCCCGAGGCGAGTGCGCGCAGCGCGATGCCCTGATTGGTGGCGAGCAGCAGCGTTACGGGATTGACCCAGCCGATCTGCATATCACCCTTCAGCACGGCGGGCAGCAGAGCCGCCCCACCGGACGAAATAACGGGCCGTACATCGAGGCCCTCTTCACGGAAGAATCCCTCGCGATTGCCCAGATAGATGGGCGCGACGCCGGCCTCCGGGATGAGCGCGACATTGAGAACGGTCAGCCCGTCGGCGTTCGTCTCGACCTCGGTATCGACGCCGGAGCAGCCGGCGACGGTGAGCGCAAGAACAAGCGCGGTGGCCACTGCGCAGGCCCGCCGGGCCGATAGGGATCGAAGCAGTGACATCGGTTTTCCCTCCTTCAGGGGGATCGAGTGGCGGCGCCCGGTCACGGTGCCGCCGCCAGTTGTGCGCCCCCACAGACATGGAGCACTTCGCCGGTGACGAAACGCGCCTTGGCGGAGGCCAGGAACTCGACCGCGTCGACGACGTCGTCCGCGGTGGCGAGCCGTCCCAGCGGTGAGAGCGAGGTATGGCGTTCGACGAAGCGATCGAACTCGGTATCGGTGCGCTCACCCCGGGTGAACGGCGTGACGACCATGCTGGGGGCGACGGCATTGCAGGTGATACCGAGGCGGCCCAGCTCGAGCGCGAGGGATCGGGTCAGCCCGACCACACCGGCCTTCGAGGCGACATAAGCCGAGGGGCCGCCGCTCTGCCACGTCCGGGAGCCGATATTGACGACATGACCGACCCCGGTCCGTGTCCAGATCGGTAGCGCAGCCCGGCACAGTGCCATGGGGCCGCGCAGATTGACCGCCATCGACCGGTCCCACAACTCGTCCTCGATATCGGAGAGCGCGGCGCGATGATTCACGGCAGCATTGTTGACCAGCCGGTCGAGCCGGCCGAACTCGTCGTCGATCGCGCCGACGGCGGCGGCGACAGCCGTGGGGTCTGCTATGTCCACCACCCGGCCGATGACCGGGCGTCCGGTGTCCGCCGTGATCGCGGCGACGGTGCTGTCGAGGCCCTCGGAATCGATATCGAGGAGCACGATGGTGTCGCCGTTCTCGGCGAACCTGCGGCCGATCGCGGCACCGAGGGCGCCTGCGCCGCCGGTGACCACCGCGACCGGGTGGTTGTGTTTCATACCTGTCCGTTCGTTGAGCAGGCCGATCCGCCGAGGGTGAACTCGGCGTGCCGGCGGAGAAATTCGGCATTGAAACCGAGGGCCTCGGTGTCGGGCCGCGCGCTACTGAAGTCTTCGACCGATACCCAGTCCGTATAGCCGGAGTCGCTCAGTAGCTGGAGCACCCGCGGAATATCGGCGATGCCGTCGTCCATCGGAGTCCAGGTGGGTGTCCACACTCCGCCGGATTCGGACGCGACGAACGCGGCATTCTTGAGGTGGACGTGGGCGAGGTGGGCACCGAGGATCTGCAAGGCCATGGCGTGGTCTTCGTAACCCTCGAGGACGAGATTGCCCACGTCGTAGATGACCCCGACGAGGTCCGGGTCCAGCCGGCCGACCATCCGGTGGGCCAGCGAGGCACTCGGGCACACCGAACGCTGATGCATCTCGAGCAATGCCTGCACCTGGAAGCGTTCCGCCAGCTCGGCGACCTGCTCGAAGTAGCTTACCCCCGCCGCGAACAGCGAGTGGAACCCCTCCGGGCCCATCCACGGGGCCCGCAACCGGATGCGCGGGGCGCCCGCATCGCGCGCCAGGCGCATCGCGCGCTCCACCCCGGTGAGATCGCCGAAGTCCACGTACACGCCGAGACCGATCACTTCGAGGCCGGCCGCGACCGTGCGGGCGCAGATATCGCCGACGGCTGCGGGGTCCGGTGGCACCGTGCAGCGATTGTTGGTGAGGAAATGCGGCGCATTGCCGTCGCCCACTTCCGGCGACACCCGCCATTCGATACCTGCATATCCCTGGTCTGCCGCTGCCTCGATCGCCTCCGCGGGGGTCAGGGCAGGGAGGCAGATCGAGTACACCCCTAGCTTCATCGTTGTCCTCGTATTCGGGTGATGCCGGTCGGCACGGTCACCATGATTAGAGAGGGCGGTCACACTGTTTGTCCAAGTCCTGCCAGGCTTACCGGCCATGCCTGAAAGGTATAGTTCGATGATTTGTCTGCGCCTCAGAGAGAAAAGCGATGGAATTCCGGCACCTGAAATACTTCCTGGCGGTGGCGGACGAGGGATCGTTCAGTCATGCTTCCGACCAGCTCCGCATCTCGCAGCCGTCGTTGAGCAGGCAGGTCCAGAGCCTCGAACGAGAACTGGGCCACCGGCTGTTCGAGCGCACCGCCCGCGGCGCCCGGTTGACCGTGGCGGGCCACGCGCTACTCCAGCACGCCCGCCAGCTGCTCGCGCTCGAGAGTTCGACGCGGGACGTGCTGGCGGGAGGCGCCGCGGTCCGGGAGATCGTGACGATCGGCATCTGTCCGGGCACTCCCGGACCGTGGTTGCTCGGGCTCATCGAGCATCTGGCCGAACATGCGCCGCGCTGTGCGCCGAACCTCGTCGAGGCCAACAGCAGCGAACAGCTCCGCATGCTGCGTGAGGGCCGGCTGGACCTGTGCACGGTTCATCAGGCGCCACCCAGTGACTACGCGTCGTGGAGAATCCGGGAGGAGCCGTTCGGTGTCGCGGTCCGGCCCGATCATCCGCTCGCCGGTTCGGCCGTGTTCGACCTCGTCGATCTCGACGGCCTGCGGGTCCTCGTACATTCGAAGGACCAGGTCCCGACCCAGCAGGACGGGCTGATGGGGGCGGCCGTGGTGGCGAACATCCACCCACACTGGCAGTTCGCCCAGTTCGTCGAGCATGCGGCGGCATCCGCGCGGGCAACCGGCGCGGACGCCGCCCTCATCAGTCGATATACGGCGACGCGACAGCTACCCGAGTGGCCCTGGTCGCCCCTGCTCAACCTCGGTCTGGCCATGACCACCTGGCTCGTGCGTCAGCGCACGACCCGGGAAGTGGTGGCCGCGACCGCCGACGCTGCCGTGTCCTTCGCGCGCTCCGGCCCGGATACCGACCACGACCCGGGACGCGCGATTCACTGAACAATTCGGCACGCTGCTTGCGTGCGTCGACAGCGACCGAACTGGATGGGAGCTGATGGTCCGGTGTGCGGCCGCCGTGCGGCGCCAGGATTCGGGCCATCGATTCCACTACTCGGAAACACCGGCAACCCGGTCCGGAGGGGGCTGTTACCGGCGACTTCGAAGTTCTTTTGCCGTTTCCTCACACCCCAGCTCTGGGTAGAATAGGATTCTACCCAGAACGCGAACGAGAATCTCTGTGAGAAGAATTAAATTCTCGCCAGGTCGCGTCAGCCCGCATCAGACCGAGAAACCCGAGCCAGGCACCCCATGGGTGCCCGGCCGGACGGTCGCGCGCTACGGAAAGGCGAAGGTGGATGATGTACTCCATCGTGAGGCGGTTGGGCCGAGGCCTACTGGTGGTCCTTCTGGTCACCCTGGCGGTCGTAGTGCTTCTGAGTTTCGCTCCGGGATCCGTGGCGCACGCCATCCTCGGCGACGCGGCCACGCCGGAAGCTGTCGCGGCGCTCAACAACAAGCTCGGCCTCGACGAGCCCGTGTGGATGCAATACCTCCACTGGGTCGCAAACGCCGCCCAGGGTGATCTGGGCACCTCGCCACTCACGGGGCAGTCGGTGACGACGGCGATCACGGAGCGCTTACCGGTGACGTTCCAATTGGCTGCCATGTCACTCGTCATCGCGCTGGTCAGCGCGATCTTCCTCGCCGTGCTGTCGGCGATGCGGCCGGGCGGTCCGGTCGACCGTGGGACTGCCGCGCTCTCTTCTGTTTTTCTTTCGGTACCTGCGTTCGTCGCCGGCCCGGTACTCATCTACTTCTTCGCCGTCGAACTCGGCTGGGCTCCGGTGGCCGGATGGAACCGTCTCGGCGACGGGATCGGGCTGAATCTGCAGTCCGCGCTGTTGCCCGCCATCGCTATGGCGTTGATGGAGATCGCCGCTTTCCACCGGCTGCTACGGACAGACCTGATCACCACTCTGCGTGAGGATTTCATCGGCGCGGCCCGTGCCAAAGGGATGAACGAGTGGTATGTCATGGTGCGGCATGCACTTCGTCCGTCGTCGTTCTCGCTGATCACTCTGGCAGGTATCAATCTCGGGCGCCTGATCGGTGGCACGGTGATCGTCGAAACGCTGTTCTCGCTGCCCGGCCTAGGCCAATTGCTCGCGTCCTCGATCGTTTCCCGGGATCTCATCATGGTGCAGGGAATCGTGGCATTCATGGCGATCGTCTACGTCGTCATCAACATCCTGGTCGACTCGAGCTACGAGCTGATCGACCCACGGATCAGGAAGGTGGCCACGGTATGACCCGAGCCGAAGTGCATGCAGCGCCCGAGCAGCGGATCGCAGCGCCGGAGAAGCCGGAAGTTCCCCGGCTGCGCAAACCTCGCTCGATACTGGTGTACCTGTCCTATGCCTGGCTGGGCGTGATGATCGCGGCGGCGATTTTCGCGGACCTGCTTCCCCTGGCGTCATATTCGATCCCGGTCGGCCCACCACGGCAACCTCCGCAACTCGGGTCCCTGGATCTTCTGGCGGGCACCGACAACTTGGGGCGGTCGATGCTGTCCCGATGCGTCTACGGCGCCCAGGTGTCGTTGCTGATCGGTACAGTCGCGGCCCTCATCGGGTCCGCACTCGGATCGAGTATCGGGATGCTGGGCGGCTATTTCCAGAAGCGGACGGACTCGGGGATCCGGTTGCTCAGCGATACGATGCTGGCATTCCCGCCACTGATCCTGCTGATGGCGCTCACCGCGGTCTTCACTCCGGGACTGCGCACCCTGATGGCCGGCCTGTCACTGGTGATCATCCCCTCTTTCATCAGGCTCGCGCGGGCGAATACGCTGGCGTGGACGGCACGCGAGTTCGTCCTCGCCGCCCGCAACATGGGTGCCGGTCACGGCCGGATCCTGAGCAAGGAAATCCTGCCCAATGTGCTGCCACCCTTGCTGGCATATCTCCCGATCATCATGGCGGCGCTCATCGTCGCGGAAGGGTCGCTGAGCTTCCTCGGGCTCGGTATTCCGCCCCCCACACCGAGCTGGGGCGGAATGATCTCCGACGGCAAGGACAGCCTGGCAGGTGCACCGCACCTGGTTTTCGTGCCCGCCGCGGTCATCTTCTGCACCGTTTTCGCGCTGAACCAGGCCGGCGATCACCTGCGTGGCCGATTCGATCGCACGATGCGCGAATGACTGAGAGGTCGAAGATGCTCCGAACATCCCTATTCCGTTCGATTGCCGTGTGCTGCACCGCTCTCGTCCTGGCTGCTTGCGCCGGAACCGGAGCGGGTACCGGCACCGGCCCCGGTGGCGATCCCGTGCCCGGCGGTACCGCACAGATCATCCAGATCAGTGAGCCGCGCACCCTCGACCCGGTCGCTATGGGAAATCAGTGGGTGATCAACGCGATGCTGGGCAATGCCTTGTTCGGGACGTTGATGGTCAACGATCCGGATAGCGCAAAAATCGAATACACCATGGCCACAGGCTTCGCCACGCACGACGGAGGTATCACGTTCGACCTGACGTTGCGGCCGGATCTGCGGTTCACCGACGGCACTGCGCTGGACGCGGCGGCCGTGAAATTCAACTGGGACCGCTTCAGCGACCCGGAAAACGGTTCCACCTATCGCGAGGATGCGGCGGTGATCGCGTCGACCGATATCGTGAATCCGACCACGCTGCGAGTGCGGATGCATTACCCGGCACCGCATTTCGCCTACACACTCGTAGAGAGTTCGATGAACTGGATCGCCTCACCGCGGGCGTTGCAGGCGGGGCGCGCGGCATTCGACGGCAACCCGGTGGGTGCGGGTCCGTTCATCCTCGAGCGGTGGGCCCGGCAGGATGTGATCGAACTGGTCGGCAACCCGGATTACTGGGATGCGCCGAAACCGTATCTCGACCGGATCGAACTGCGCACTTCCGGCGATTCCGTTCAGGGTTACAACACACTGATCAGCGGTGGTTCGGACGTGATCATCAGCTCCAACTGGGGAAGTATCGAAAAGCTGGAAAATCAAGGTTTTCCCACCGCGGTGGCGCCGCTGCACGGCGGACAGCACCTGTCGATGAATATGCGGCGAGCGCCGTTCGACGATATCCGGGCCCGCCGGGCCGTGGCGGCCGCGGTCGATGTGAACGCGCTCAACCTGACCATCTACCACGGCAGCGGGGAGCTCCCGACCACCCTGTTCCGAGAATCCTCACCGTACTATGCGCCGGACCTGCCCATGCAGAGCCATGATCAGGAGACTGCCCAACGGTTGTTCGACGAGCTGGCAGCCGAGGGCAAACCCGTGAAGTTCACATACACCACCACCGCGCAGACGGAGAACCGGCTGTTGGCGGAAAGTGTGCAGGCTCAGCTCAGCGCGTTCGACAACGTCGACGTCGAGGTGGAGGTGATCGACATCATCGATCTGGTGAAGCTGCGCTATACGCACGACTTCGAGGTGATGACCGGCGGTGCGTTCTTCGACGATCCCGAACCGCGGCTGTGGACGGCCTTCCACGGCGACTCGAGCCGGAACACCGCCGGTATCGACGATGCGGTCCTGAACGAGGCACTCGACGCCGGCCGGACGGCGACGGATGTGCCGCAGCGTACCGGGATCTACCGGACGGTTCAGGAGCGGTTGATCGAGCTCGTGCCCGCCGTTTTCTACATACGAACGGTCGCGGGTGCCGCCACCGCGAAGAACGTCGGCGGTCTCACCATGTACGGCGCCGGGTCGGTGCGGCCCGAGGAGTTGTGGATCGTCGAGTAGCGGGCACGACCCGAGGAGAGCTGAGAACGATGAGTGCTCAACCGAATCTGCAGGTGCGAAATCTGCATACCTATATCCGGACCGAACGCGGTGTCGTGCGAGCCGTGGACGATGTCTCCTTCGATGTGGATCGTGCTCAGGCACTGGGCGTGGTGGGCGAATCGGGGTCCGGGAAGTCGGTGATGGCCCGGGCGATCATGGGCCTGTTGCCGCCTCGCGCCGGGTGCTCCGGTGAAGTGATATTCCGGGGCAGCAATATTCTCGCGCTTTCCGCGAAGGAGAAGCTCGACATCTGGGGAAAGCAGATCGCCATGGTCTTCCAGGACCCCGGACGGTCGCTCAACCCCGTGGTGCGTATCGACCGCCAGCTCACCGAGGGGATGCGCAAACATCTGGGAACCAGCCGTTCCGAAGCGAGAACTCGCGCCCTCGAGCTGCTCCGGGAGGTCGGGGTCCCGGATCCGGAGCGCCGGCTACGCAATTACCCGCACGAGATGTCCGGTGGTATGCGGCAACGAGTGATGATCGCCATCGCCTTGGCGTGCGAGCCCGACCTGCTGATCGCCGATGAACCGACAACCGCCCTGGACGTGACGATCCAGCGCCAGATTCTCGACCTGCTGCGTCGCGTGCAACGGGACCGGGGCATGTCGCTGATGCTGATCAGTCATGATCTCTCGGTGGTCGCCGGTCGTACCGACCGGGTCTCGGTCATGTACGCCGGGCGGCTCGCCGAGTCCGGGGCAACTCGGAAGGTCTTCGCCGCGCCCCGGCATCGATACACCCGGGCCCTGATGGCGGCCACCCCGACGATCGAACACCAGCGGTACGCGCCCTTGCGGCTGATCGGGGGCACCCTGCCGGATCCGGCAGCACCACCCCCGGGCTGCCGGTTCGCGCCCCGGTGCACTCACGTGGGCGAGGGATGCCGTGAGGCTCCCGGACCCGCGTTGACCGAGATCTCCGCAGGCCATTCGGTGGCGTGTGCGCATCCTGCTCCCGAATCCGTGACAGACCGTTCCGATTCTGGTGGTGATATCCATGGCGGGTAGCGGAACCGCGCACCTGCGCGACGAGCCGACACTGCTCAGTGTGCGAGATCTGGTGGTCGAGTACGACACCGACGGCGGGACCGTGCAGGCGGTGTCCTCGGTCAGCTTCGATGTCCGGCCCGGCGAAACCCTCGGAATCGTCGGGGAATCGGGGTGCGGAAAGTCCACGACCGGCCGGGCTGTCCTCCGTCTGGACAGACTGACCTCCGGCCGGATCACCTTCGCCGGCGAGCGGATCGACGAGGCCGACGGTCGCCGTATGCGTGCGTTGCGGCGCGAGATGCAGATGATCTTCCAGGATCCGGTGGCTTCGCTGAACCCGCGCAGGCCGGTGCGAGATATCGTCGTCGAAGGCTTGGCCGTGGCCGGAAAACCCGCGGACGAACGCGCGGCGACATCCGAAGAAGTGCTGGCGAAGGTAGGGATGGGCGAGGAGCGGTTCGCCGCGGCGCTGCCCCGGCAACTGTCCGGTGGTCAGGCTCAGCGGGTCGCGATAGCGCGGGCGCTGGCACTCGATCCCCGGCTGCTGATCTGCGACGAACCGGTGTCCGCGCTGGATGTCTCGGTGCAGGCGCAGATTCTCAATCTCATTTCCGAGCTCAAGGCCGAATACGACCTGACCGTGGTGTTCATCAGCCATGACCTCGGTGTCGTGCGCACGATCAGCGATAACGTCATGGTCATGTACCTCGGCAAGGTCTGCGAGTTCGGTGATGCGGTCGAGGTGTACGACCGCCCGGCGCACCCCTACACGAGGGCGTTACTCGATTCGGTTCCGCTCGCCGACCCCGACGAGGGTTTCGCCGGCCCGGCACTGGCCGGCGATATGCCCTCACCACTCGCGCCGCCACGAGGCTGCCGGTTCCGGACACGCTGCCCACTCGCTCAGGACCGATGTGGCGAGGAAGAACCCGAGGTCCGCGAGGTCCGGCCGGGACAGTACGCCGCCTGCCATTTCCCGCTGACCGAAACCTGAGCCCGAACCTTCGGCAGCACCTTTGGTGTTCCGGCGAGGACGACCGACCGGTGGCCCTCGGAGGCGTCGCGGGCGGCAATCAAGGGGTCATGTTCCGATCCGATGGATCGTTCCGCCTGAGGTGGTAGGGGCCGCGACGGTGTCGCCATCGATCATCCGGCGGGCGTATTCGCGCGCTTGGGCCAGGGATGCGTCGTGTTTGGTGAATCGGTTGGAGCGGAAATCTCTGTCGTTTCGCTTGTGGTGGAATCTGGTGACGTCGCGGAAGAAGTCGTGAGTCTCCAGCTCGTCGTCGTCGGCACCTGGATCGCTGGGGATCCAGAGCTGTTCAGGACTCAGGTGGGTGACAAATGCAACGAGGACAGGCCATAGGGCGGGCGCTGATGTCGCGTCGTCGATCAGGTGTGCAGGTAGCCCTGCGGTGTGCCGGGCTTCATGGTATTCGTCGATGAGGCCGAGGCGGATCGAGTCCAGGCCGGGAAACGCTGCAGGGTCGAGTAGTTCGGCAGGGGTCCGGGTGTTGTAGTCGTATTCGCGTACGCGGGCGTTCCAGCAGTCTTGCTCCAGGTCGAGCTCTAGTAGTCGTTGGGCCGCGCGGGATGTAGCCAGTGCGATAAGGCCACCATCGTCGATGATGTTGTCGTGCAGGTTGAGCTCCCACAGCTGCGGGAGCAGCGGCCAGAAGGCAAGCTTTCGTGCCCCTCCCGACCCGACGCTGTTGTATGCCAGCGAGATACTGCGGAGCTGAGGGGCGGCCGGCGTCGATACCAGTTCGGCGATGTCACTGGTGTCGAGGCCGCACTCGGTGAGATCGAGCGTGTGCAGTGTGTGCCACAGGGGCGCGTCCTTGAATGCCGCAGACCAGAGGCCCATCGGGTTGTGGGAGAGGTTGAGAACAGCCAGTTGCTGTAGCCGGTCGGATCTCATCACGTTGAACAGCCCGTCCGGGCCGAGCCCGGTAGCTGAAAGATCAAGATGTTTCAGCCTCGTCGCGTTCGGGGATTCAGCCCAGGCTGTCGCGCCGTCATCGCCGATCGGCTGGACATCCGGAGAATCGTAGTACGGCGAGTACGCGCGCTCTCCGCTGAGGTCCAGGTGCTCGAGCGCCGGCATCGCGACGTCCACCGCCAGCTGCTGCGCACCCTGCTCACCCAGTCGATTACAGCTCAGATCGAGGTGGCTCAAGCGTGGGAAAGCACCTACACCGACGAAAGCCGCCGCGGTGAGATCGGTCGCGAAGACGTCGGCGAGCGTCAACTTCTCGATACGGTCAGGATCCACGCCCGCCACAAGATGCGCAACGGCCGCGTCCCCGAACGGTGATGCCACCACGTCGAGTTCGGTCAGCTGCCGCAGTACGCCACTGGCGACGATAGCGTCGACACCGCGGGCACCGAGCCCTTCACGACCGGCCTCCCCGCTGGCACCAGTGATTTCGAGGCTGCGCAGGCTCGTGAGATTCGCCCGCGTGAAGAACACATGGCAGGCGTCGTCATCCTCCTCGATGACGTTACCGAGATACGGCCCGGACCGAGGAAAGGTTCCGTTGCGGCCGCAGCGGAATCGGATGGTCAGTCGCTCGAGCCTGTCCAGTTCGGTGCACTCGGCGAGCTCGTGTGCCTCCTGCACGCTCCCGATGCACACATCGACCGAACACAGGTCCGGCACCAACCCACAACCCATCACATGAATCAGATCACCTACTCGCAGGCCTGCGTGGCGCAACCGCCACGCAGGCCCTGGTGTGGGTCGGAATATCGAGTAACCGCCGACATCGAGGTCCAGGGATTCGAGCCGTGTGACAGCTGAAGAACCAGCCAGTGCCGCAAGAGCCTCTCCGTCGCTCTCGTTCCACAGGCCGCCGATACGGATAGCCCGCACGTTGTCCCAGTGGTCCAGAGATTCGACCAATGAAGCCAGCTGTCCGCGCGCGTACCGACCAAGATCCAGGTGCGTGATGCCACGAATTTCCGGATGCGAACGCGGATCCGGAAACGCGAGATCAACACCGCCTATCGGTTGACCCGATGTCGGTGCCAGCGACTTGACCAGCGGCCATGCCGGTGTGGAGAAGCCGGCGTCCAGCGCGGCGATCCAGGACCATGGCGCTTCACGCATCTCGGCAGGCCATGCGGCCAAGCGCTGATCACAGTGCGAGACGAGGTCCTCATGATTGGCGGCACGACCGATCGCAGCGCAAAGAGCACGGAACGCGATCTTGCTGGATGTGCCGCCGAGAATCTGCTCGATCTCGGCGGACACGTCTCCAGCATCGGAAAGGTTTGGCATGATGTTCCCCTCGCGATGAACCGATCCAGATCTTGTGTGAACGATGCTCAGAGCACCATCGCCCCGTGGCTGTGTCCGTCCACATCCAACAAATCCGACTCAATCTAGCCAACTCCGGTGATGAATCGCCCCACCAGCGGGAAGCCCGTCCCTGCCACACAAGCAGACAGTTGTGGGAACTGGACTTGCACGACAGCCTCATCGGGGACGACGGTCTGATCGAGCCGGCCACATCCCGCAACACTCGCGTGGTTGCGCGATTGCCCTCGGCAGGCTCGTGCGTGTCAGCGCCTGCGGCGGTCGTCTCGCCCGTCGACGATCACGCCCGCGGCCGATTCGAGTGGCTTCACAATGGTCGTGAAATCGGCGTCCGGTCCTTGGGAGTCCGTGGTCTCTTCCCAGCGCCGGGCCACCGCTTCGGCGAGTTCGGTCGGAGTGCCGAGTTTCGCAGCCTCCCGCAGGTAGAGCTGGACGTCCTTGGTCATCAGTCCCGTGGCGAAGCCGAAGTCGAAGGTGCGGGGCAGCACCGCACGGGGGAACTTGTCGCGGCTGGCGTGGGTTGCGCCCGAACCGGCGTTGAGTACGTCGATCATCACCGTGGGGTCCAGGCCGGCCTTCACACCCATCACCATCACTTCGGCGGTCGCGGCCAGTGTGGTGGCGGCCATCAGGTTGTTGATCAGCTTCATCGTCTGGCCGGCGCCGGGCTCGGTGGCCACGAGGAATGGCCGGCCCAGCGCTTCGAGAAGAGGTGTGACGGAGGCGAACTCGTGCTCGGGCCCGGAAGCCATGAGGGCGAGGGTGCCGTTGCGGGCCCCCGCGGTGCCGCCGCTGACGGGACAGTCGAGCACGGCGATACCGCGTTCGGCGAGCAGCGCGCACAGCTGCCGGGCGGTGTGCGCGCCGATGGTGGAGAGTTCGACGACCCGGCGTACCCGGGACCCGTGGATGATGCCCTCGCCTCCGGTGGCGACCTCCAGCGAGGCCCGCGGCGTCGGCAGGCTGGTCAGCACCGTCTCGGCGCGGTCGGCGACGTCGGTGGGGGAGGCCGCCGCCGTGGCGCCGAGCGCGACCGCCCGGCTCATCGGCTCGGGTCGGGCGTCGAACACCACGAGCCGGTGCCCGGTTTCCCGGAGCCGCGCGGCCATCTGGAATCCCATGTTGCCCAGGCCGATCAGGCCGATGTGCGTGTTGTTCATCGGTCGCTGTCCATCTCGGCGAATGCTTCCCGGGCGATCCGGAAGCTGTCGACACCCGCCGGGACACCGGCGTACACGGCGACCTGTAGCAGCACCTCACGGATCTCGTCGCGTGTGACACCGTTGTTGAGCGCTGCCTTGACATGGGTGCGTAATTCGTGCGGCCGGTTGAGTGCCGAGATCATGGCGAGGTTGAGCATCGACCGGATCTTCGGTGAGAGGCCGTCGCGCCCCCACACCGCTCCCCAGCAGTACTCGGTGACGAGGTCCTGCAACGGCTTGGTGAAATCGTCGCCGGCGTTGCTACCGACGTAGTCCGCGCCGAGCACCTGGGCACGAATCCGGCGACCCCTGTCGTAGGTGTCCTCGTTCATGGGTGTTCTTCCTGCCTGTCGGGGGCCGGACGGTCGCGGGCGGGGTTCAACTCCATGCTTCTTCGCCGGCGATGGTCGTGCGGTGCATCGTTCGCTCGGACGCCGGATCGTAGGGTAGGGCCCGATGCAGCATGCCGGTGTTGTCCCAGATCACCAGGTCGCCGACCGACCATTCGTGGGTATAGCGAAAACGTGGCTGGGTGGACCACTCCAGCAGTTCGTCGAGTAGTTCGCGGCTCCGGTCGGGGTCCATGCCGACGATATGGTCGGTGGTGGCGCCGATGACCAAGGACCGCCGGCCGTCGCGTCGCTGCCACACCAGCGCGCTCTCATGGGTGGGGATCCGCCGCCATCGGGCGAGCTGCTGTTCGGTGGGATCGGGGTTCACCGCGCGCTGCGCCGCCTCGAGACTGTGGACCACACGCAGGTCCGCACAGCGTGTGCGGTCACGCTCCGGCAGATTCTCGTAAGCCGCGTAGGTGCTGGCGAATTCGGTGCCGCCGCCGACCATCGCCACATGCCGTGCGGTGAGCATGGTGGCCTTCGCGGGTATCCGGTTCGTGGTGTCGTCGATATGCCAGCAGAAGGTTCCCCTGAGATATTCGGCGGTGGGGTTCTTGCCGGGGTCCAGCGAAACGGTGAAGATCTCTTTCCCGCCGGGAGCCAGTACGGTACCCAGTTTGCGGCTCAGCTCGAGCTGGGCCGAGTCGTCGAGGTGGGCACCGCGAATCAGCAGTACGCCGCGCCACTTGATCGCCTCCCGGATCCGGGCGACGGTGGCGTCGGACAGCAGATCGCCGACATCGATCAGTTCGGCTCCGAGTTCGGGGCTCAATGCCACTGTTTCTGTCATCGGAACACGTCTCCTAATACTGTTGCGTTGTCCTTGTCGCGGTGGCGGGTGCGGCAGGCCGATGCGCCGAGTAGGTGGGAGCCGCGGGCTCTCACAGTTTCACCACAACGGTTTTGGTTGCCGTGACCGCATCGAGGGCCGCGACGCCCTTCTCCCTGCCGTACCCGGATCTCCGGAATCCACCGAACGGCAATTCGACACCACCGCCGGCGCCGTAGGTGTTGACGTAGACCTGCCCGGCGACGACCTCGGCCGCCAGCCGGTGCGCGCGGGACAGGTCCCGCGTCCACAGTGCTGCCAGCAGTGCGTAGTCGGTGCCGTTGGCCAGGGCGAGTGCTTCGTCCTCGCCGGCGAAAGTATTGACGGTGAGTACCGGCCCGAAGATCTCTTCCTGCGCGACGGCGGCCGCCGGATCGACACCGTCGATGAGCGTCGGTGCGAAGTAGGCGCCGTCGGCCAGATCGCTACCGCTGGGCGCGGCGCCGCCACACAGGATTTCTCCCCGGGTAAGCCCGGCCACCATGGTGGCGACCCGTGCCTGCTGCTTTCGGGAGATCAGTGGTCCCAGCGCGGGATCGTCGGAACCGGGCCCGATGGTGACCCGGGCGAACTGCTGGAGCACCTTCTCCACCAGGGCGTCGTGGACCGATTCCGCTACCAGCAGCCGCGAACCCGCCGAACAGGTCTGTCCGGCATTCTGCAGAATCGCCTTCGCGACGAATTCCGCCGCGCTGTCCAGATCGGCGTCGGCGAAGACGATCTGCGGAGATTTTCCGCCCAGTTCCAGGACGGTCGGTACCACGCGCTGGGCGGCGGCACGGGCTACCTCCGAGCCTATCCGGGTAGATCCCACGAAGCCGAGGAAATCGATTCCGGGGTGGGCGGTCAGCGCGGCACCGGCCTCGGCCCCGATACCGGTGACGACGTTGAAAACTCCGGCCGGCAGACCGCACTCGACGGCGATCCGGGCGAGTGCTACTGCGGTGCGGGGTGTTTCGTCTGCGGGTTTGGCGACGACGGCGTTACCCGCCGCGATCGCGGGCGCCACCGCACGGGCGATGAGCTGGATCGGATAGTTCCACGCCACGATATGTCCGGTGACTCCCAGCGGTTCGCGTCGGGTGTAGACGTGGAGATCGCTGTTCAACGGGATGGTCTGCCCGTAGTAGGTGTCGATGGCGTGCGCGTAGAAGCGGAAGTATCGCGCCGCGACGGTGACATCCGCGCGCGCCTGGCTCGCCGGTTTACCGGTGTCCTCGCATTCGTACCGTGCGATTTCGCCATGATGGGTATCGATCGCGTCGGCGATCCGGCCGAGGACCGCCGACCTGTGTTCGGTTGTGGTGGTGCGCCAGTGGCGGAGCGCGCGCCGAGCCGCGCCGACCGCCCGGTCCACCTCGTCCGGTCCGCCGCGTGCCACCGGCCCCAAGGACCGGGATGTCGCGGGGTCGATGTTGTCGTATACCTCGGCGGAGGGCACGGCGGTGCCGTCGATGAACGATTCCGTAGCAGGCATGGGGTTCACCTCGCGATACCCGTCACCCGACCGGCCATCCGGTGCGAGCCTGCGGCGCGGACCGGGAGGTGGCACGGGTGCAGAAACTCTCGGTGGGCGCGACGGCATCGACCTCGCCGCGGACCACGCGCAGAGCCTGTTGTTTGAAGACGCGGGCGGCGTGGCTGAGCCGGTGTGTGGTGGATTCGGCTCGGTCGCCGGTCATCCCGGCGTACTGCTGCCCCCAGGTCGAGACCTCGATCGTTCCCCGGTCGAGGCACTCCTGAACGCGGCCGCGCAGCCTGTCTTCGGCGGCCATCAACGCCCCCGAAATCGCCAATGCCTGCGGCTGTAGCACTCGCCGTCGACCGAGTACGGTGTCCAGATCGATTGCGTCGGCCCCCAATATCCGAGCCGGCCGCGGATTGTCGAGTTCGCCGGCGACCACCGTGACCTCCCAGCCGGCCATCGAAAGATCGAATATCGCGCCGCCCGCTGCGCTCACCGCATCGTCCATGCTGATCCCGAGTACCGCCAGCTGCGGCCGTAGGCCCCAGTGTGCCCGGCCGTGGATGTAGGTGAGGGCGGCAACCGGTGTCACGTTGTTCTGGGCCGTCGGGAGCGTCGGGGCGGACGGAGTCATGGGTTCTCCCTCGTTGTGGGACGACGGATCGCCGCGCACCGGAGGACGGCGCGCTTAAAATATCCTGATCCGTATACTTTTACTATAAGGCCCGGACGGCGGGAGGGTGACCGTTTTCGGGTGACACTTCAGCGGGGCGTGGCCCCGCGGAGGAAAAGCCGGACGGCGTGCCGGAGATGGCGTTGCTCTTGTTGCGCCGAGCGGAAGAGGCCGAAATCGGCCATCCTGCCGGGAACCAGCTCCACCATCGCGAGGAACTGTTCGGCGGCCAGCTCGATATCCTCGACGTCGATCGTGCCCTCGGCGGTGCCGCGGCGCAGTATCCGCACGACCGCCCGTTGCCGCCCGGACCACATCATCGAATCCGTGCTGATCGCGAATTCCGGAAACCTGGCCGACTCGTTCATCGCGATCCGCATCAGCCGGACATTCTCCGGGTCGAGTGCGCGGTCGAGCGCCACCCGGCCGATCTCGAGGAGTGCCGTCTCGGGGTCCTTGTCGTCGACGGCGGGGTCGTCCTCGGGCGACACATACTTCGACAGCGCCCACGGAATGACATCGGCGAACACGGAACGTTTGTCCGGATAGCGCGCGTACAGTGAACGTTTCGTGATCCCGGCCTTCCGGGCGATGGCTTCCATCGTCGCCCCGTCGTAGCCGGACTCGAGAAATATGGCGACCGCGGCCTCGCGGACTGCCCGGTTCAGCTTCTTGGCCTCGGCCTGTGTGGGGCGGCCGCGTCTCGTCTCCACCATCAGGGCAGCCTACCGTTCCGCAGCGATATAATATCCTTCTTAGTATACTTTTCGGAGAGGCCGTTCCGCTTCGCCGGCACG
Source organism: Nocardia speluncae NBRC 108251 (assembly GCF_001613245.1). Lineage (GTDB taxonomy): Bacteria > Actinomycetota > Actinomycetes > Mycobacteriales > Mycobacteriaceae > Nocardia > Nocardia speluncae. The sequence goes on from NZ_BDBZ01000007.1 coordinate 317,638, forward strand.
GTGTGTAATCCCTGCCTCACCTGGATCGGAGTGTCGATGACGATTCCACCCACGATCGAACGCGCCGGGCCTGGTTCGCGCCCCACTGCCGAGGGGGTCGTTTCCGGAGCGGATCTGACCGGCCGCACCTGTGTGATCACCGGGGCCTCCTCCGGGCTCGGCCTGGAATCCGCACGGGTCCTCGCCCGCGCCGGGGCCCATATCGTCCTGACTGCCCGGCGTCCCGGTGCTGCCGATGAGGCCGCCGCCGAGATCCGCCGCGAGGTCCCCGCGGCACGGTTGTCCACCGTCGGCCTGGATCTGGCTTCGCTGGACGGGGTCCGGGCAGCCGCCGCACGCATCACCGAACTCGCCCCGGTCATCCATGTGCTCATGAACAACGCCGGAGTGATGTTCACCCCGTTCGCCCGCACCGCCGACGGTTTCGAGTTGCAGTTCGGCACGAACCATCTCGGCCACTTCGAACTCACCCGTTTACTCCTCGACCGGCTGCGTGCGGCCGAGGGCGCCAGAATTGTCAACCTCGCCTCGGAGGGGTACCGGATCGCCGACGTCGATCTGACCGATCCGCACTGGGAGAAACGGGACTACGACAAGTTCCGGGCCTATGGTGCGTCCAAGACCGCCAACATCCTGCACGCCGTCGAACTCGACCGGCTGCTGCGCGCGGACGGAATCCGGGTCTGCGCGGTGCATCCCGGCAGGGTCGCCACCCGGCTGGCCCGGCATTTGACCCGGGCCGATGTGGCGGCGATTCCGGTCGAGCGGGCGGGGCCGCCCCGCCGGCCCGATCCCGAACCGGGCGTTCTCACGCCGCAGGAAGGTGCGGCGACCCAGGTGTGGGCGGCGGTACATCCGGAGCCGCTGGGCCTCGACGGCGTGTACTTCGCGAACTGTGCGGCCGAGCCCGAAATCGCGGGTTATGCGGTGGACCCCGAGCGGGCCGCGGAGTTGTGGGAGTTGTCCGAACAATTGTGCCGGTAGCGGGTTCAGCGTGGATGGAGGCCGTCGAGTAACAGGCGCACCATGAAAAGGATGCGCTCGTCCAGTTGTTCGGGACTCGGCACGCGGCCCGCCTCGATGCTGCGTACCTGGGTGCCGACGACCATGCTCATGAATGCGCGCGCCGCGAGACCGGAATCTGTGGTGGTGATCTGTCCTGCGTCGGCCGCGCGGTCGAGTACCTCGGCGACGAAAGCGACGACCGGGCCGGTGTTTACTGTGTTGCTGAGGGCGAATAGTTCGGGGAAACGCAGGTTTTCGAGAGCGAGAATCCGGTGCAGCCGGCGGCCGTTGGCGGTCATGGCCTGACCGATTCGGAGTCGCGCGACCGCCTCCAGTGTCTCGGCCAGGTCACCGTTGTCCAAGCGCTCCAAGGTCTCTCGCGGTACGGCCTGTGCTTCTATTGCGCGCCGGACAGCAGCGAGGAACAGCGCGGCCTTCTCGGGGTAACGCGCGTAGACGGTGCGTTTGGCCATATGGACTCGGGTGGCGATCATCTCGACCGTGGTCTGTTCGTAGCCCTGTTCGAGAAAGAGGTCCAGTGCGGCATCCAGTAGCTCGAGCTGTCGCGCACGGGCTTGTTCGTGTGTCGGGCGTCCGGCTCCCCGGGGCCGGTCGCGCCCTTCGCTCGTCGTCTCCACGGACGTCAGTTCACCGTATTCGTTCCCTGGGTGTCGACCGGGGTGCTACATTAATGACACCTGACGGGTGCTATTAATCGCGGGGGATACGTGATTCGCGAAGGGGTGGCCCATGACTACGGCCATAGAACGATTGACAGACCTTGCCGATGATCCGAACCGGTTCGATCACTCCGCCGCCGAGTTGCGGGACGTGCAGATCGCGGCACTGGACGAGCGCTTCCGGGAACGGCGGGAGCGCATCGGATTACTGAAACACCGCGCGGACGAAGCGGATGTCACCGAGGTCGCCCGGCTCGAGGATGCGGTCGCGCTGTTGTTTCCGCATTCGGTCTACAAGAGCTATCCGGAGAACTTCTTGACCGAGCACCGCTGGGACCGGCTCGGCAAATGGCTGGGCACCCTCGCCTCCCATCCCATCGCCACGATGGAGACGAGCGATATCGCCGGAATCGATCTGTGGATCGAGCGGTTGGGCGATGCGGGTCACTATGTGTCCTGTTCGAGCGGGACAACCGGCAAGCCCGCGATGCTGCTCGCATCCGGGGCCGATATGGACTGGTCGCGTCGAGATACTGTCAACCTGTTCGCCTGGGGCTCCGGTGTACAGCCGGCCCGGGACAGGCGGATGATGGGGCTCGGTATGACCGCGATGGTGCCCAAGAACGTCATCATCGGTGTAGCACAACAAGAGGCATACGGTGATCCGGGCAAGGAGCGTTTCCGTTTGCCGATCTCGCCTCTCACGGTCGAGGCGATGACCGGCCAGGTGCGGTTACGCCGGAAGATCACCGACGGTACCGCGCTGCCGGAAGAGCTGGCCGCCTACGAGCAGATATCGGCGCAACGCCAGGAAGAACTCGACCGGGCGCTGGTCGCCGGCGCCGACGCGATGATCGAACACCGCTCCGAAAAGCTCTACGTGTCCGGTATGTGGAACATCCTGTATCAGGTTGCCGCGCTGGTGCGGAAGCGCGGGTTCGGGGCCGCCGATTTCCATCCCGACAACTGCATCTATGTGGGCGGCGGCCTCAAGCGGGCCCAACTGCCTTCCGACTACCGGGAATTCGTGTACGAAACGTTCAATATTCCGTCCGGCCGGGAATTCCAGAACTACTCCATGCAGGAACTGAATTCGGGAATGCCGAAATGCCGCGACGGCAATCGCTATCACGTCCCGCCCTGGGTGGTGCCCTTCGTGCTCGACGACGCGGGCGAAACTCTGCTGTCCGACGGCACGGGTGAAGTGGAAGGGCGTGCCGCCTTCTTCGATCTATCGCTCGACGGACGCTGGGGTGGGATCATCACCGGCGACCGGATCGTCGTCGATTTCCGGCCGTGCGCCTGCGGAAACAAGGGCGCCTCGATCGCCGATTCCATCGTCCGCTACGCCGATATCGCCGGCGACGACAAGATCGGCTGCGCCGGAACGGCCGACGCCTACGTACGGGGACTCGCATGACCACCATCGAATCGCAGCACGCCGGCGGCACGGCGCTGTCCGCACCGTTCTTCTTCCGCGGCGAGGTCGTCGAGGGAGCCGGCGCCGTGCACCGATCACGGGACCTCGGAGTTTCCTTCACGACACCCGAGATCGACCTCGACCGGGCCGTACCGCTACGCAGCGAGGTCCCGCCGCTACTCGATGTAGCGCTGGACGATATCGTCGACTTCCTGGTCGAGGCCGGACAGCGGATCCGCGACCCGCGCAGCCCGTTCGTCCGCGACTGTATCGATCGGATGTCGGCCACCCATACGTTGCCTCGTGCGCAACTCGAAGCGCAGGTGGTAGGTGCGGCAGGCTATTTGGACAAGCGGGTGCTGCATGCGGTGGTCGAGCAGAACTTTCCCGATCCGAAAGCGCTCGACGGGTGGGTCCCCAAACGGGATTTCCTCGGCCGGAAGAGCTTTGTCCGGGCCTTCGCGCCCCGGCTGATCCACGTGCTTCCCGGCAATTCGCCCGGGGTGGCGGTGAAATCCATCGCCCAGGGGGCGCTGGTGAAGGGGGTCAATCTGTTCAAGATGTCGTCCAGCGATCCGTTCACCACGGTGGCCATCCTGCGCACCATGGCCGATATCGATCCGGAGCATCCGGTGGTGCGGTCGATGTCGGCCGTCTACTGGCGTGGCGGGGACGCGGCCGTCGAACGAGTACTCTTCCGCCCGCAGTACTTCGACAAGATCGTCGCGTGGGGTGGCGGCGATGCCATCGATAACGTTGTCAAGTATCTCGGCCCGGGATTACAGCTGGTGTCCTTCGATCCGAAAACCTCGATTTCTATGGTCGGCCGGCAAGCCTTCGATACCGAGGAAACGCTCGACTGCGCTGCCGGGCTCGCCGCCGAGGACGTCATGGTGCTGAACCAGGACGCCTGCGTCGCGAGCCGGTTCGTTTTCCTGGAGGCGGACGAGGAGAACGCGGACCGGTTCTGTGACCGGCTGTACCGGCGGATCGCCGAGCGCGCGGCCGCCGCCGGTGGCAACCGGCCGCTGGACAGCGAGCTGAAGGAGCAGATCCGGACGCTCGCGCTACTCGACGATGAATTCCGGGTATGGGGCGCAACGGACGGTACGGGCGTGGTGATCCGCTCCGAAGCCCCGGTCGATTTCCATCCGGTCGGCAAGACCGTGAACGTGGTTCCGGTGCCCTCGCTCGACGAGGCGATCCGCCATGTCGGTGTGGCAACGCAGACCGTCGGATTCTTTCCCTTCGACCGGATGCCGGATTTCCGTGATCGGCTCGCGGCCGGCGGCGTGCAGCGCATCGTTCACCTCGGGGAAGCCGGTCCGAGTACGGTCGGCAATCCGCACGACGCGATGTATCCGTTGCATCGCTTCGTCCACTGGATGGTTCACGAAGACGGGGCAGCTGCGATACCGATCGGCGAATAGCGCGGAATCGGCCCCGCGAAGGAGAATGTGATTCTACTATTAAGTAGAGTCACATTTCCCACCGGCGGCCGGGATGCCCCCGGCTTCCGGCGACCCTGTTTACCGGCAACACCGCCGTATGACACCGGCGTACGCGTGCCGGGTGGTTGGAGTTTCACTATGCGCACAATTCCCCCCGAGCTGGCCGCACGGTACGAGGAGCAAGGGTGGTGGACCCGCGACAGCCTGGGTGATCTGCTGGCCCGCGGTCTCGCCTCCGCTCCGGACACCACTTTTCGCGTCCATTCCGATATCCGGCCCTACTCGGGCACGTTCCGTGAGGTCGAGCTGGTAGCGCGCCGGTTGGCGAAAGGTCTGCAGGACCGCGGTATCGAGCCCGGGGATGTCGTCGCGCTCCAACTACCCAACTGGATGGAGGCCGCGGCAGCCTTCTGGGCGGCGTCGCTGCTGGGCACGGTCGTGGTGCCGATCGTGCACACCTACGGCTCACGGGAAGTCGGCCATATCGTGGACACGGTGCGGCCCAAGGCATTCTTCGGCGCCGAATGTTTCGGAAACCTGGTGTACGACCCCGCGGTCTACGCCGATGTGCCGATCGTGGGTGTTGTCGGTGGCAGCGACCCGCACCGGAATTTCGACGCGTTGCTCGCAGACGAGCCCGTTCCCACTGTGGCGCAAGTGGATCCGGCCGGCCCCGCCGTGGTCGCCTTCACCTCGGGTACGACACAGGTGCCGAAGGGGGTCGTGCACAGTCATCGCACGCTCGGCTGCGAGACCCGGCTGATGGCGCAGCGCTTTCCCGACGATCTGGGACCGTTGATCAATGCCGCACCCATCGGCCATTTCATCGGAATGCTATCGGCGCTGCTCGTCCCGGTCGTGGAAGGTGTCTCCATAGACATCACCGATGTCTGGAATCCCGGACGCATCCTGAACCTGATGACCACCCACGGCGTCAGTCTGGGCGGCGGCGTGCCGTACTACGTCACCAGTCTCATCGACCACCCGGACTGCACCCGCGACCACCTGGCGCGGCTGAGGTATCTCGGTATGGGTGGTGCTCCCGTTGCCGCGCCGGTGGCCGAGCGGCTGACCGATCTGGGCCTGACGGTATACCGGTCCTACGGCAGCACCGAACATCCGTCCATGACGGCCTCCCATTGGCGCGCGCCCCGATCCAAACGGCTCTACACCGACGGTGCTCCGCAACCCGGCGTCGAGATCCGGTTGACCGAGGACGGCGAGATCCTCAGCCGCGGACCGGATCTGTGCCTCGGATACCTCGACGAGGCCCTGACGTCGAAAATGTTCGACGACGACGGCTGGTACCGCACCGGCGATATCGGAACTCTCGATGCCGAGGGCTATCTCACCATCACCGACCGCACCACGGACCTGATCATCCGCGGCGGCGAGAACATCAGCGCACTCGAAGTCGAAGAAGTATTGCTGACGGTCCCCGGCGTAACCGAAGCGGTGGCGGTCGCCGCGCCCGACGCGCGACTGGGCGAACACGTCGCGGCAGTACTGCGGCTGCAACCCGGCACGACCGCGCCGTCGCTCGAGGATCTGTGCGTCTACTTCGCCGACGCCGGCCTGGCGAAACAGAAGTGGCCGCAGGAGGTCCATGCGGTCGACGATTTCCCGCGTAGCCCCAGCGGCAAGGTCCAGAAGTACAAGATCCGGGAAAGCCTCGCCGAGCGCTGAGCCGGTGCCGGCTTTCGTCGTGTCTTCCGGATCATCCGGCGGACGTGCTCGCGAGCTGCTGCCGGGCCGGTCCTGGTGACACCGCGGCGGACGGCGCAGATCCCGGTTCGCTCCGGGCCGTCACGTCCTGCACTCGGCGCCGGCAACACCGACTGCCGGCCGAAAGACGAAGTTCCGGGGAGCCGAGCACCTCTCGGCTCCCCGGAACTCGTTATGGGTTTTCACACTTCGAGGAGCTCGAGGCTTTTGTGCCGGGCTACCGCCGTGGCGAGCCGGCCGGTGAGGTGCTCGACAATCGGCCGCTCGACCGCTCTGGTCATCGACCACAGGTAGAACCCGTACGGCAGATGTGCCCGGTACATCCACCAGGCCCGGTCCCGATCCGGCGGTTCGACCCCGTGGGCGGCCAGCCGGTGGAGGTAGTGATCGAGCAGGTCGCGCTCGGTGCGGGCGAGCTCGTCCGGGTGCAGCACGGTTGCCAGATGGTAGGCGACGTCCTGGGCCCAGTGGCCGCTCTGCACAACCTGCCAGTCGATGAGACCCGGGCTGCCGTCGGGCATCTCGTAGATATTTCCGGCGTGCAGATCACCGTGGACCAGGCACCGCGCGGACGCGGTGCCGAGGGTATCCATCGCGGCCATGGCCGCCAGCAGCCGGTCCGCGCGGCGTACGTCCGCCCGGATACCGGCCGCCCGGCCGTCGTCGAGTAGCGGTTGCAGCTTGTCGACGGTCATATGCCCGGCCAGCGAGGCCAGGCGGGGCGGAAACAGCCCGTTCGCGTCAGGACGCCTGCCCTCCCAGGTCGCCGCATGCAGGGCGGCGAGCTGATCGAGGGTCCCCGCGGCCTGATCGGCACCGAAGCCGACCAGGGGATCGAGGAACCGGGCGCCCACCGTCACCAGGTCGTGCATGAGGACCAGCGCGTGTCCGGTCTTCTCGTCCACCGCGGCGTGCACGCACGGGGGAGTGCGCACGGGAAGATCGTGTGCGAAATCCCGGTAGAAATCCGCTTCCGCCCGTGACCCCCGCCGCCACTGCGGGTTGAAATATCCCTTGGCGCACAGGGCCGGGGGCGCGCCGGCCGGATGCGCGTAGGTCACGCGGAAACGTAGTTTGGTGGCCACTGTTTCGATCCGCTCGACCACCTCGGTCGCGGCCGGGACCGCGCCGGGGTGGCCGGATTCCAGCACCGTGGCGAGCCATTCGGGTGACAGGACGACCGCTTCGTCGAACGGTGCGGGGTCGGCCGGTGTCCTCACAAACCCTCCTGCGGTTCCGCAATCCCCACCAGCTCGCAGGCGCGCCGCAGGAAGGAGTACCGGCGGGTGCCGGTGTCGACCAGTGGCAGCCGCAGGACCCGCCGGGTACGGAGACTGAGCAGACCCGCTTTCACGCAGGCGAAGACCTCGTGCCAGAGCAGATCGCCGGCATGTAGCCCGGTCAGGTCCTGCCACAGGTCGATGGTCTCGTCCCTGGTTCCGAGGCCGTCGAGCCGGGGGACGCCCAGGCCGGTGCTGTGGGCTTCGTCGAACACCAGCCACCACGCGAGGTCGGCGACCGGCCCCGCCATCGATGCCTGTTCCCAGTCCATTACCGCGGAAACCCGGAAATCCGTGCCGAAGACGATATTGCCGATACGGGCATCACCCCACGACAGCCCGGGAACCGAGTCCGCCGGCCGATTGTCGGTGAGCCACTGCAGCAGCGCACGGACGGTGCCGGGAACGTTGTCCTCCATCGTCCAGTGTGCGTGTGCGCTCCAATAGGCGAGTTGCTGCTGATCGCCCGAGACGCCGTATTCCGGCCGGTCGACGAAACCGACCGTATCGACGGGTACCCGATGGATTGCGGCCAGCTGGCCCATCGCGTCTTCCCACAACGTCCGCCGCTGGGCGGGGGTGGCCTCCGCAAGGAAGCCGGACATGTTGTACACCGGCATACTCACCGGCACCGAGCCGGTGACCCGTCGCATCAGGTAGAACGGCCGGCCGAGCACCGACGGATCTTCCTCCAGCCACAACGGTTCCGGCACCCGTACTTCACTGTGCTGCCGCAGCGCGGCGAGGATCCGGTGCTGAATCCGGAACCTCGGATCGAGAAACATCTGATGTTCGGCCGCCGGTGCGACCCGCAGAACCACCTGCTCGATGCCGCGCGCGGAATGCACCCGGACGAAGACGGTCTCGTTGGATACTCCGGCGCCCTGCGGGTAAGCCGGATCGTCGATCTCGACGGCGGTGATCTCGTCCCGTGCCGCCAGCCACGAATGCAGGATCGTGGCGGTGGAATCGAGATCACGACCTTTGGGAAATACAGGCGCGTGCTTCATTGCTGGTGCCCCGTTACTTATTCAGGTGGACGACCCCCGAAGGCGGTCGAACAGAATGACCACAATTTTTCGGTGACAGCTTCGATGTTCTCGCGCGGCGCATACGCGAAATGGTGGTACACCGACATCACCAGATTCACCGCCAGCCAGGCGTCGGCGGCGGGGTCGTTCGGGTGCAGCAGTCCCGCGTCGGCCGCGGCCCGCAACTCCCGCTCGACCAATTCGGCGAACGGCTGGTTCACCTGCGCCATCTCCTCCGGAAATATCTGGTAGAGCCGCCAGTGCTCGGCGGTGATGAACTGCCGGGCGGATCCGCCCTCATCGGTGCGCAGCGATCGCAACGCCGCGAGAATATAGAAACGTAAGCGCGCCACCGGATCCGGCAATTCGGCTGCGGCTGCCGCCATCTCGGCCATCCGGTCGGCGATCACATCCTCGAGGACAGCGAGTAGGAGATGGTCCTTACTGGGGAAATGCCGGTAGAAGGTCTGCAGGGCGATCCCCGCCTCCTTCGACAATTCCTGGGTCGTGAAGGCGGCCCCCTTGACCTCGATCAACCGCTGCGCGGCCGCGACGATCGCCTGCGCCTGCTCGATGGTGCGAGCCCGTGACCGCCGGACCGACTGTGATTGATCCGCGGCCCGGTCGGCCCAGCCGGGCGGTGCGGTGATCGGGGCGTCGGGTCGGGTGGGCCTCTTGGGTGTGGACACGCCTGAAGTCCTATCACGACGGGCTGAGCACGACGAGCGGGATAACGCGGCTGGTGCGGGTCTGATAGACGTCGTAGTTCGGCCAGTATTCCGTGGCGAGTGCCCAGAGGCGCGGTCGTTCGGCCGGGGTGGCGGTGCGCGCCGTCACCCGGACCCGCTCCGCCTTGATCTGAATCTCCGCCCCGGGATTCGCATCCAGGTTCAGGTACCACGCCGGATGCTTCATCGCCCCGCCGGCCGAGGCCACGACCAGGTAATCCGCACCGTCACGGCCGTAGATCAGCGCCGATGTACGCGGTCGGCCGGTTTTCCGGCCGGTGGTCGTGAGCAGCAGGATATGGGCGCCGTTCCACACGTATCCGACCTCGCCGCCGGTCTCCTCATATCGGGCGACGTGGGTGGCCCCGACCAGACCGAGGTCCGGCGGCCGGTAAACGGGTTCGCTCATCGAAGTTTCTCCTCTTCCCAAGGGCCGATCGGTTCAGCCGAAAACCACGGGTATCTCGGTCGGCCCACGCTCGTACATTCCGATGAAACGGGTAGGTTCGGCGTCCGGGTCGGCCCGCAGATTCGGCAGCCGGTCGAGCAGGGCGCCGATTCCGGTCGTCATCTCGGCCTTCGCGACATGCATGCCCAGGCAGGCGTGGGCTCCGCCGCCGAAGGCGAAAGAGGGCCGCACCCGCCGAGTGATGTCGTATTCGTCGGGGTTGTCCCACCGTGCGGGGTCTCGGTTCGCCGCTCCGATGCACAGATGCAGGACCGACCCCGCGGGTAGCGATACACCCTGCAATTCGGTGTCGCGGGTGACGTACCGGGAGAACATCGGATCGGTCGGTGTCCAGCGCAGTGCTTCGTCGATGGCGGGCCGCAGCAGTGACCGGTCCGCCGCGACCGCCGCGAGTACGTCCGGCCGCTGTAGCAGCGCCGTCAGCGTGATCCCCATCTGTTTCCAGGTGGTGCCGGATCCGGCGGCCAGCAGCAGAACCACGAAGGAGTGGATCTCGGCGTCGGTGAGCCGCTGTGTGGTGCCGTCCTCGCCTGTCAGTTCGGCCTCGACGAGCACGCTGATGAGGTCGTCGCGCGGTGCTTTCCGGCGCTGCGCGACGATCGGCCGGATCAGCTCCACCACCGCGTCCGGCCGGCCGAGCGCCGCCCGGAACTCCAGCGCCTGTTCGACCGGTACGCCGAAGCTGCCGGTAATCGTCAGTACCGGGATGGCCGCGCAGAAATCGACATTCAGTTCGGCCCGGCCGTCGCGGGCGAAGCCGTCGATGAGCTGCTGCGCGGTCTGCTCGATCCAGTTACGTATCCACCATTGGGCCTTCGCGGGAACGAAAGAGGGCTGGACCAGTGCCCGGTAGCGCCGGTGCTGCGCCCCGTTCATCGAGATCATGCTGTTGAGGGCATCGAGTTTGCCCTTGTTCGGATCGACCGGTTCCGGTGCGGAGGCGAACAGGTCGGGGTTGCGGTAGGCGGTATCGCAGGCGGCGAAACCGAACGCCGAGAAATGCGGGCGGTCGGGCTGCGGCAGACCACTGAACAGCGCCGGGCCCGGGTATCCGGTCAGCTCGTGCACAGTGCCCGGATGCACCTCGGATTCGGCGCGCAGCCGATGCCAAACGGGATAAGGATCCTCTCGATATCCGCCACCCGTCTGCGCCAGGTAGGCGCCGCGTAGATCGAACAATTCGCGAACTCGGTCGCGATCCAGGGTCGGTGCAGGTTTCATTCGGTTCACCTCGCCACGTATCCGCCGTCGATCGGAAACAGGACTCCGGTGATATTCGCGGCGCGATCGGATACCAGGAATACAGCTGCCTCCGCACAATCCTCCGCCGTGATCGGGCGCCCGAGAGGATGGTTCGCGGCGGTACGTTCGGCCATTCTCGCGGTCATGTCCGCGCTGTCGTCGAGCCCACCTGCCGCCATGAAACCGGTAAAAGGCATCCCGGCCGGGCACAGGGCATTGGCACGGATCCCGAAGGGGGCACCCTCGATCGCCACCGCCTTGGTGAGCTGGTGCACCGCACCTTTGGTCGCGGCGTAAACCGCACCGCCCCAGGCGACCAGGCCCGCGACCGATCCGGTATTGAGGATGACGCCGCCACCGCCCTGGCGTTTGAACTGGAGAACGGCATAGGTGCAGCCGAGGAATACTCCGCCGATATTCACCGACACCAGGCGTTGAAAATCCTGGAAGGTGTGGTCCTCGAGCGCGGCTCCCAGGCGCGGTGTCGGGATGCCGACATTGTTGAAGACGATATCGACGTGACCGAACCGGTCGGCAGCGGTGGCGATCATCGCGGCGACATCCTGCTCACGCGTGATATCGGTGTCGGCCGCGACCGCCACCCCGCCCGCGGCCTCGATCCGGTGCACTGTTTCCTGTGCCCGGTCGAACTGGATATCGGCGCAGACGACCGAGGCACCTTCCTCGGCGAATCGCTGGGCCGAGGTGGCGCCGACGCCGGATCCGGCGCCGGTCACCACCGCGGTTTTTCCTTCGAGCAGCACGTGGCTCACCCTTCTCGATCGTCAGTGGCGATATCGGTGATCGCCAAGCTCAGTGCCCCGGTCGGGCAGCTGTCCACGGCCGTACGGACCTGCTCCACTGGATCTGCCGGCGGATCGCACAGAACCGCCAGCCCCTCGTCGTCCTGGGTGAAACTGCCCGGCGCGTAGGCGGCGCAGACCCCGCAGCCGAGGCAGCGTGTCCGGTCGACCTGGACACTCCAGCCCGGCATCTCAACCCGCTGCCCGGACCGGCGGCCGGGCCGGCGTGAACCGGTAGAGGCGCTCGGCGTTGCCGCGCAGGATCTTGTACTGCGTCGGCTCCGGCAGATGAGCGATCTGCTTTTTCACGACCTCGAGGCAGTTCGGCCAGGTGGAATCGGAATGCGGATAGTCGGTTTCGCACATGATGTTGTCCTCGCCGATTTCGGCGATGCTCGCGATACCGTGCGTATCCTCGATGAAACAGCCGAAGATATGGTCGCGGAAGGTCTGGCGGATATCGAGGGTGTCGAGGTCGACGCCGTGGCTACCGGCGTGGTCGCCCCAGTTCATGCCTCGTTTCACCCAGTGCCGCTGTTTGTCCAGGACCTGCTCGGCGCGCTCCAGGAAGTACGGCATCCACCCGATCTCGCCTTCGGACAAGGCGATCTTGAGATTGGGGAAGCGCTGGAACATCCCGCTGAACAACCAGGACAGCATCGCGCCGGAGGTCCGGGTCGCACCCCAGGACAGGTTGGCCAGGAACGGGGCGTCCTTCGAGATCTGCGGAACTGTCGAGGACGAACCGACATGCATGGAGAGGACCAGGTCCAAGTCGTTGGCCGCGGCCATCACCGGGTCCCAATAGCCGCTGGGATCGTGGATCGTGGGCAGGCCCAGCGGTGCGGGGTTCTCCGAGAACGCGAAGGTGGTGGCGCCTTTCGCGGCGCACCGTTCCAGCTCCTTCACAGCGAGCTGCGGATCCCACAGCGGGATGAGGACGAGCGGGATATAGCGGCCCGGAGCCGCGCCGCACCAGTCCTCGATCACCCAGTCGTTGTAGGCCTTCAGGCAGACCAGCCCGAATTCGCGGTCGCCGGCCTCCATGAACAGCTGGCCGCAAAAGCGGGTGATCGTCGGGAAGCAGAGGGAAGCGAGGATTCCCGCCCGGTTCATATCTTCGATGCGCGCGGCCGGGTCGTAGCAGCCGGGCCGCATCTCGCTGTACGACAGCGGTTTCGGACTGAACTCCTCCTTCTCCTTACCCGCGACCGCGCTCAGTCCGGAACTCGGGAACCGTTTACCGTCGTAAACCCAGCAGTCCACGCCGTTGTCGTCGAACTCCATATGCGGAGCACGGTCCCGGTCGGCGCGCGGTACGCGGTCCACCCACAAGTTCGGCGGTTCGAGGATGTGGTCGTCGACCGAGATCAACCAGTCGAGTGCGAGATCGGTGGACATCATTACTCCTTCGGGTCGGGCGGGCGTTCAGCGGAGTTCGCCGATGACGAGGTGTTTGACTTCCTGGAAGGCCCGGATACCGTCCGGGCCGCGTTCGCGGCCGAGGCCGCTCTGCTTGTAACCGCCGCTGGGGGCGTAGGCGCTGAACAGTGCGGTGTTGACATTGACCGCGCCGGTGCGCAAGCGGCGCGCGACGTGCGTGGCGGCTGCGGGATCGCCCCCGTACACCTGACCGGACAAGCCGTACGGGGAGTCGTTGGCGATCCGCACGGCATCGTCGATATCCCGGTAGCCCAGCACCGACAGGATCGGGCCGAAGATCTCCTCCTGCGCGGCAGGGTTACCGTTGTCGGGAACGTCCAGCACGGTCGGCTCGAAGTAGTATCCGCGCGGGAAGCCGGTGGGCCGCCCGCCGCCCCGCACCACGGTCGCGCCCTTGTCGACGGCGCGGTCGACGATTCGCTCGCACCGCTGCCGTTGCGCGGAACTGATCAACGGGCCGATGGTGGTCGACGGATCGGCCGGGCCGCCGACGACGAGACCGGCATAGGCCCGCGAGACCAGCTCGAGCACCTCGTCCTTGCGTTCCCGCGGTACGAGCATGCGGGTCGCGGCGACGCAGGCCTGCCCGGCAGTACCCGCGATCACGGCAGCGGCCCCGGTCGCGACCTTGCCGAGGGCATCATCGAGGTAGATCTGGGCCGATTTGCCGCCGAGTTCGAGCGCGACCCGCTTGAGTGTGGGTGCCGCCTGCGCCATGATGCTGCGCCCGACCGCGGTCGATCCGGTGAACGACACCATATCCACAGCGGGATGAGTGGTGAGTAATTCTGCACCGGCGGAACCGGATTCGACCACCACGCTGAGCACCCCGCGGGGCAGCCCGGCCGCCTCGGCGGCAGCACCGAAGATCAGCGACGAGATCGGGGTGAGCGGACTCGGTCGCAGGATCACGGAATTGCCCGCCATGAGCGCGGGAACGAGCTTCTGCAGCGCCATGATGAACGCCGCGTTGTACGGAGTGATCGCCGCGACGACACCTACCGGTTCGTGTCTGCGGAGGCTGAGCCCCACCCGTCCGCGGATCAGTTCGCCGACGGGGACCGGGTTGGATTCCTCATGCGCTATGGACAGGTAGAGGTCGATCATGCCGCGCGCCATGGCCAGCCCCGAATGGAATTGGGAGCGTTCGGCGAACATTCGAGGCTGCCCGGCCTCGGCGACCATGGTGGCCACCAACGGCTCCCGCATCGTCTCGAGGTACGACAGCAGTGCACCCAGCACCCCGGCCCGTTCCCTGGCGGGCATATCGGCCCAGATGCCGCTGTCGAAGGCGCGCCGGGCCTCGCGTATTGCGCGGTCGATCTCGGGCAGGGGAGTGGCCGGGATCTCGGCGACACGGGACTCGTCGGCAGGGTTCTCGACGGTGAAGGCTTCGCCACCGGTCACCCGGTCGCCGGCGATGTACGAGTGGTGTTCCGTGAGAATGTTTTCCATGAGGTTCCAGTTCCTGTTGCCGCGGCGTCGGTCTCGGGCGATTCAGCCGGGTTCGGTGGTGTAGGCGACGACGCCGCCGTAGTGGGGCGAAGAGTGACAGGCCAAGGCGGTGGTCACGTCGGCACGGGTGCGGGCGCCGGCGCGACCGGCCAATTGCAGATAGCACTCGAGCATCTGCGGTATGCCGTGCATCCGCCCGTTACCCAGCGCTCCGCCACCCGACAGCGCCGGTAGGCGACCGGGTATATCACTGTCGATACCGCCGTCGCGGACGAAATTGTGCGCCTCGCCGCGCGGGCAGAACCCCAGTGCTTCGAGCCAGAAATATACGAAGGGCGAGAACCCGTCGTAGAGCTGCGGCAGATCTACCTGGGCAGGGTCTGAGCCCGTCGCGTCCCGGAGGCGCCGGGCCACGGCCTCTCCGCCTGCCATGATGTCGTCGAGCGGCCAGTGCAGCGCCAAGCGGTGCCGAGGAGGTGGGCTCTGCGCGTAACCGGACACGTATACGGGGCGGTGGGGAAGGTCGCGGGCCCGTTCGGCGGAAGTGAGGACGAAAGCGGCGGCCCCGTCCACCGGCAGATCGCAATCGAAGCGGCGGACCGGGTCGCTGACCATCGGTGCTGCCAGATATTCGTCGGTGGTCAGCTGTTTCCCGTACCAATGCGACCACGGGATCCGCGCACCGTTCTTCCGCGCCTCGACCACGACCGCGGCCAGCGTGCCCGGATCGGCCCGGTACCGGTTCAGGTACTCCCGATACGGAAAGGCGATCATCGGCAGCGGGCCCCCGAAACCCTGCGGTGCGGTCCACTGCTGTGCGCCCTCGGCCGCTGTCATCGGATTGTCGTGATAGCCACCGGCCGGGTTGTGCAGGGCACGATGCACGACGACATAGTCGGCGGCACCGGCGATGATCGCGTTCACCGCCAGCGCTATCGCACCGGGAATCTGGCCGATACCGCTGAACCCGGCGGTATACCGGGGCGTACCGCCCAGACGCGCCGCCAGCCAATCCGCCGAGACCGTACTCACCCCGTCGGTGACGCGGTGACCGCCGGCGGTCGGGAACAGCGCCGAGGTGACGAACCCGTCGATCTGCTCGGGCCGCAACCCGGCGTCCGCGATTGCCGCCCGCGCCACCTCGACGGTCAGGGCGCCCAGCGGACGCTCGCTGTGCCGGCGAATGCTGCTGTGGGCGTATCCGGCGACAGCGACTCGGCCGCGGCCGTGGAACCGGCCGGTCACGACGATCCACCCAGGGCCAGAGTGAAGGCCGGGACCGCTGTTCCCGGGACGATGTCCTCGAACGCCACCTGAACCGGAACCCCGTCGCGCAGCGCGGTATCGGGGCCGTCAAGGAGACGGCCGATCATTCGCAGTCCGGTCTGTTCGGCCAGCTCGACATCGACCAGCAGGTAGGGCACTTCCTCGGTGAAACCGGCCAACGAGGCCCGGTGGACCACCGTCCAGGACCGTACGACTCCCCGGCCGCTGACAGGTTCGAAGCGGAATGCGGGATCTGATGTGCCGCAATGGGAACAGATCGAATCGGGCGGTATCTCGAAGCGGTCGCACCGGGCGCAGCGCGCGATCGCGAGCTCGTGCCGTGCCGTCGCGGCCCAGTACGGAGCCGAGCGGGCGTCGGGGACCGGGAGCGGCCGGGGCGGTGTGGTCACGGGACCACCCCGGCGTCCTGGAGTTCGGCGATATCGTTCCACGAGTACCCGAGTTCCAGCAGCAGGTCCTCGGTGTGCTCACCGTGTTCCGGTGCCCGCCGCATCGCCGGTGGCCGTTCGTCGAATTGCACCGGCCCGGTCGGGAGCCGGTACGCCGGACCGGCTTCGGTCTCGACGACCCCGAGATAGTCGTTGGCCAGCACCTGGGGGTCCTCGAGGAGCTCACCGACCGATTGCACCGGCGCCCACGGCGCGTCCAGCCGGGACAGCAACTGCTTCCACTCGTCGAAGGTGTGGCGCGCGAATTCCGTATCGAGTTCGGCCACGCATTCCGCGCGGTGTGCCGCCCGCGACGCCATATCGGCGAAGCGCGGATCATCCCGGAGATCGGCCCGCTGCACGAGATCGCAGAACGGCGCCCAATACCGGTCGGCCTGGAGGAAGACGAGCTGGATATGGCGGCCGTCCTTGGTGCGAAAGGCGCCGACCAGGGGATTGGCCGAAGCTCCGCGTCCGGTCACCGCAACAGGGGTGTTGCCCGCCAGTGCCGCGAGTAGATCGGACGACAGCATCCACATCGCCGTCGCGAGCAGCGAGACATCGACCACCGACCCCTGGCCGGTGCGGTCTCGCCGCAACAGTGCGGCAGCCATCGCAAACCCCAGTGCCATCGCACCGTTGCGGTCACCCATCGCGCCGCGCTGACTGATCGGATACTCGCGGTCGCGTGGTGTTAGAACATATGCGGGACCGCCCTGGGCCCAGAACGCCGAAGAGTCGTAGCCGGGCTTATCGGCTTCGGGGCCGCGCACGCCATAGCCGTGCCCGCGGGCATAGACCAGACGCGGGAACCGTTGCGTGAGTTGTTCGGCATCGAGTCCCAGGCGGCGCAGTGCGGCCGGCCGGAAATTCGTGAGGAAGACATCGGCCGTCGCGAGCAGTTCGCCGAGCAGTTCCCGGCCCCGGTCGGTCCGCAGATCCAGCGAGACCGAGCGTTTTCCTCGATTGGCCAGGGCCACGGACAGATTCACCCCGCCGCTATCGGAGCCGATTCCTTGCGTGGCGAGGTTGCGGTAGGGGTCACCGTCGGGGCGTTCGACCCGGATGACATCCGCTCCCCAGTCCGCGAGCAGTGCACCGGCCACCGGGACGAAGACCCACTGCGCGAGCTCCACCACGCGGATCCCGCTGAATGCGTCGTTGTCCATCGCTGCCTCCGCATGTAGAACCACAATCTACTCGAGTGTAGAACTAGACTCTCATTTGCGGAGTGGAATGCTGCTCAATTGAAGAAATGATGTTCTCGTTCGATCGAAACCGGCATACTTTCGGTGTAATGCCCACTCGTGAGAGTTTCCTGCGTGGCCCAGAGGATCGGATCGCCCGAATGAGCGACGAAACCCAGATCGCCGCACTGCTCTACAGGTACGCCCGCGCTGTCGATACCAAGGACTGGGAGCTGTACCGCTCGGTGTTCACTGCCGACGCCTATATCGACTATTCGTCGGCCGGTGCCGCTGCCGGTAGCCGTGACGAGGTCGTCGACTGGTTCGCCGCGAATCTCGGTGCGTTGCCGTGGAGCATGCACTACATCACCAACATCGAGGTGCTCGCCCGCGGCCCTCGGACCGCAACCGTTCGCGCCATGTTCTACAACCCGATGCAACTCCCGGGAGTGGCCGGAGTAAGTGCCTGTGGCGGTTATTACCATCACGAACTGGTGCGAACCACCGACGGTTGGCGCAGCCGGGCGCTGCGCGAGGAGAACGTCTGGTTCACCGGCCGCCCTACCGATTCGCCCGGCTGACGACGTTCATGTTGTCAGTGGCCTGTTGTGCCACACGCGCCGGCGATATATCAGAACCAGTTGTCGGCGAGCAGTTCCAAGGAGCGCTGCCGCACTGCGGGGTCGTAGGCGTAGGTGACGGTGATGAGTTCGTCGGCGCCGGTGCGCTCGGCGAATTCGGTCATTTCCCGCACGACAGTCTGCGGGGCGCCGACCGCCTTGATACGCAGCATGGCGTGATCACCAGCGCCCTGGGAGGCAAGCCGGTCGGGGTCGACGGGCGGCTGGAGCTTGCGGCGCCGGCCGCTGCGGATATCGAGGAACATCTGCTCCAGCGTGGTGAACTCTCGCTCGGCCTCCGCGTCGGTCGGTGCCACCATCACGTTGATGCCCGCCATCAGGTACGGCTCGGCGATCTGTGCGGTGGGCGCGGTACCGGAGAAGGTGTCCCGGTAGACCTCGACGGCTTCGTCCAGTTGATCGGGCGCAAAGTGTGAGGCGAGTGCGAAGGGTAAGCCGAGCTGACCGGCGATGGAGGCTCCGTTTACGGTCGAACCCAGGACCCAGATCGGGACCTCGGTTCCCGCCGAGACAGCCGATACGATCGGAGCGCTCCGGGCCGTTCCGTCCGCACCGAACCAGCCCTGCAGATCGAAAATGTTCTCCGCAAAAGCCTGTGGTTCGCTGGAGGACCGGCTCAGGGCACGAGCGGTCATCATATCCGTGCCCGGGGCGCGGCCCAGGCCGAGATCGATCCGGTCGCCGTACATATTCGCGAGGGTCCCGAACTGTTCGGCAACCATCAGCGGCGCATGGTTGGGGAACATCACACCGCCGGATCCCACACGGATCCGTTCGGTCACCGAGGCTGCCGCCCCGATCAGCAACGATGTGGCGCTGGCGGCAAGGTTGGCGGTGTTGTGATGCTCGGCGAACCAGAGCCGGCGGTAGCCGAGCCGGTCCGCTGTCCGGGCGGCGTCCATCGAAGCGGCGATGCCGTCGCGGGCCGTCGAGCCTTGGGGTATGGAGACCAGGTCGAGAATGCTCAGTGGCACGGACAACGTCGCAGTTTCCTCACGTCGACAACGATGAATACTGCCGTGTCAACCATCAGAACCTGGGGTTGTATTCCGATCCGGACGAGGCACTAGCGTTTGCGCCCCCGTGCCGGCTTCTTCCTCGAGGGTGCGGGTTTGCGCGCGGGACGCGGCCCCTTCGCCGCGGGGCGCGGCTTGCGCTGTTCCGGTTCGGTGCGATTTCCGGCGGGGGAGCGGGAGCTGTGTTCCGAGCGGCCGCGCACCACGCCGACGAACTCCTCGATCGCATCGGTGGTTTGGGTCGAGGGCCAGGCCAGGGCGATTTCGGTGTCGCCGGTGTCGGTCACCGTGCGGTAGATGAGGTCGCGCCGGTGGTGCAGGCGGGCGATCGAATGGGGCACGATGGCCACGCCCACTCCGGCGGCGACGAGTTCGAGGGCGGCTTTGACCGCGTCGATATCGGCGGTGTCCTGCACGTGTTCGTCCGCGAGCTCGGCCACGGCGACCTCCTCGAACAGTGAAATCTCATGGTCCTTGGGGGCCACGACGACGGGCAGCTCGCGGTAGAGCGGAATCGCGTTCATACCGGTGCGATCGATCGGCAAGCGGACGAAACACATATCGACGCGGCCCTCGCGCAGGGCCGGCTCCTGGTCGGCCTGGGCGACAGCGACCAGCTCGAGCGGGGTATCCGGGAACCGCCGGCCCCAGACCCGCTCCCATTTGGTGACGGTGACGCCGGGCACGAACCCGACCCGCAGCGCGGCGGGGGCAGGGGCCACGGTGTTGCCCGCCTCGTTCTCGGCGTCCGCGATGATATCGCGTGCTTCCCGTAGCAACTCGCGTCCCGCGTCGGTCAGCTGCGTCGGCTGTGCCCCCGGTACGAACAATTTCGTATCGAGTTCGGACTCCAGGTCGATGACGGTGTGGCTGAGCTTCTGGCGGGAGATGTGCAATGCCTTCGCGGCGCGTGCGAAGTGCAGCTCCTCCGCGACTGCGGCAAACCAGCGCAGACGCTGCACATCGATCGAGGAGAACCGGCTCATACCGGCAAGCGTATGGCACCGCGGGGTCCGGACCGGCTCGGTGGCCCGATACGCTGTCGCAGTGAGCCAGGACAATAACCCGCAGATGATGAAGCCGCTGACCGCGGCGAACAAGCTCGGCATCTATCTTCCGGCGGCTCCCGAAGAGTTCCGGACCGGCTCGATCTCCCGGGCCGAGCTGGACGAGCTGCGAACGAACCCGCCGCAGTGGCTCACCGAGCTGCTCCGCACCGGGCCGTTCCCACGTGACATCGTGGCCCGCAAGCTCGGCATCTCCAACAGCGGCCTGGCCCGAGCGGGAGTATCCGACTCGCTCACCGCCGACGAGATCGCCGCTTTCCTCGCGGATCCGCCGGAGTGGCTGATCCGCGAACGTGAAAGTTACGCCGCCGTGCGTGCCGAGGAGGAACGAGTCCAGGCCAAGGAAGCCGAACGCCGCGCGGCGACCAACCGGTCGGCGAAGGGCTATTAGCGCGCTGCGCGCGCGGACGACGAACCCGGGGCCGGGCCACCGGCTGCCCATACGATGAGCAGCCGGACAGCAACAGGTTATGCGGAGGTGCGCGATGCGGCGCCGGCGTCGACGGGCAACACGATGCCGGTGATGTGGGCGCCGGCCTCATCCGCGAGAAACAGCACGGCACGCGTCACTTCGGCCGGGTCGATCACCGCGATCGGTACCGCGTGGTTCTGCTGGAGCACGGGGGCCACGTCGTCCCACGTGGGATCGTCGAGATCCGGGCGCACCACACGGTAGAGGTTGTCGTTTCGCACCATGGGAGTGTCGATATTTCCGGGGGCCACCACGTTCACGGTCACCCCTTGCGGGGCGAGTTCGCTCGCAGCAGACTTCGACATGCCGATCACGCCCCACTTGGATGCGCAGTAGGCTGCCTGACCGGGTACAGCACTACGGCCGAGCATCGACGAGATGGTGACGATGCGCCCGTACCTCCGCCGGGCCATTCCGGGTGCGACTGCGGCAATAGTGTTGAACACGCCCGTCAGGTTGGCGCCGACGACGTCGTCCCACACCGCCTGATCGTGGTCGGTGATCGGCGACATGGCGGATACCCCGGCGTTGGCCACGGCAATATCGACGTGCCCGAATTCGCCTTCCGCCTGCGCAACCAGGGCCTCGAGAGCGGACCGGTCCGCGGTGTTCACCTTCCGCGAGATGACTCTGCGACCCAGGGCTTCGATCCGGCGGGCTGTCTCTGCCAGCTCTTCCTCGGTACCGAGCGGGTAGCCGATGCCCGCCGCATCCGAGCAGCTATCGCAGATCACCAGGTCTGCTCCGCGTTCGGCGAAAGCGATGGCGTGTGCGCGGCCCTGCCCGCGCGCGGCGCCCGTCACCAGCGCTACCCTGCCGTCGAATCCTGTGTTCCCAGTAGTCATTTCCACTCCTTCGGTAGCGCCCTATTTGACGCAGTGTCCGGCGTCCACCGGGAGGGTGACGCCGGTGATGTAGCGGGCCTCGTCGGAGGCGAGGAACAGGCACGCGTTGGCGATATCCGCCGGCTCCAGCATCGGCACGGGAAGTAAGTGCATCGACGCCGTACCGGCCTCGAACTGCTCCTGCGTGGGATGATCGGTCCCGGGGCAGAACGAGCGCATCGTGCCTTCGTTCTGGATCATCGTGGTGCGGGTGTTCGCCGGGTGGACGGTGTTCACCCGGATCCCGGATTCCGCCAGCTCCTGGGCGAGCGCCCGCATGAGACCCACGACGCCGGTCTTGGCCGCAACGTAATGACCGACTCCGACGAGTCCGCGCAACCCCGCGATCGAGCTGATGAGAACGATCGACCCGCCGCGGCCCGACCCGAGCATGTGCGGGATCGCCGCCTTGCAGGTCTTCCACACGCCGGTGAGGTTGACGTCCAGCATCGTCTGCCACGTATCTTCGTTCAGCTCCACGGCCGGGCCGGCGGAGCTGATCCCCGCGGTGGCACACAGTATGTCGAGCCGGCCGAACTCGGCGGTCCCCTCCGTTACTGCCGAGTTCAGCGCATCCTGATCGCGCACATCCGCCTCGAACGTGATGATCCGCCGGCCCAGTGCCTGAACCTGTCGCACTGTTTCGGCGAGGTCGGCCGACGACGACCCAGGAGTGGTGGAGTGCGCGACCGGTGCACAGCGGTCCACCACGATCACGTTCGCCCCTTCCTCGGCGAAGCGCACGGCCTGCGCGCGTCCGATCCCGCGCGCACCGCCCGTGATCAGTGCGGTCTTCCCCGTCAAACGTGCACTCATCACGCCACCTTCTGGGTCTGTCCAGCGTCCACGATCAGCTGTTGACCGGTGATACACCGGGATTCGTCGGAGGCGAGGAACAGGACGGCATTCGCAATATCCTCCGGTTCCGCCCACGGCATCGGTAGCAGATTCCGCTGAGCGAGAACCGGCGCGACGTCGTTCTCGGTGGGGTTGTCCAGGTCCGGCCGCAGCCGCGCGAATGTCGCGGGATTGTTGGTGATTTCTGTGTTGACGGCCCCCGGCAAGACAGTGTTGACGCGGATCGACTGGGGCCCCAGCTCATTCGCCAACGTGCGGGCCAGGCCCACGACTCCGTGTTTCGCCGCACTGTAGTGCGAGGCCCCCGCAGCCGATTTTATGCCGGCCGTCGAGCTGACCAGGATGATCGAGCCGCCGCCGCGCCGGCGCAGCGCTGCCGCCGCAGCCTTGACGGTGTGCCACGCCCCGGTGAGATTGATCCCGATCGACCGGTTCCACACGTCCTCGTCGATGGTCCAGGACGGACCGGGGTTCTCGTATGCCCCTGCGTTCGCCACCACGATATCGAGGCCGCCGAGCTGCCCGGCGCCCGCCTCGACACCGCCGGCCAGCGCCGCCTGATCCCGCACATCTGCGTGTACGGCAACCACGCTCCGCTGTTGTGCACGGACCCGTGCCGCCGTATCGGCCAGCCGGTCCGCGTCGATGTCGACAGCGATGATGTCCGCGCCTTCCGCGGCGAGCCGGGTGACAACGCTCGATCCCAGGCCCGCTCCGGCGCCGGTCACCAACGCAACCTTTCCTGCCAAACGTGTCACAGTCACTCCTCTGGTCGTATCGCCACGGTAGGCAGGACCGCGGCTTCGCCGGCACGGTTGTCTCACCTGCCGGGAAGTATGGAACCGGACCCACCGTCGTGCCCTAGCGTCCGCTGCGGTAACCGAAAACAGACATCCGGGTGGAGGAAGAACGATGAGCAACGGATTTGCCTCCGGCGGGGTCGCTGTTGTCACGGGTGCAGGTAGCGGTATCGGTGAGGCGATCGGCCGGCGGGCCGCCGCCCGCGGGATGGGTGTGGTGTTGGCGGATATCGCTGCCGAGCGCATCGACGCGATCGCCCGGGAACTCGCGCACGCCGGACACGAGGTGGTCGCGGTGCCGACCGACGTGACCGACCCCGGCTCGGTGGATGCCCTGGCCGATGCCGCCTACGACCGTTTCGGCCACGTGTCCCTGCTGGCCAACAACGCGGGCCTCGAATCGCTCGGCAACCTGTGGGAGATCCCGCCGGGAGAGTGGCACCGGCTCATCTCGGTCAATATCAACGGGATATTCCACGGTATCCGCTCGTTCGTTCCGCGGATGGGTGCAGATCCGCGCCCATCGCATGTGGTCAACACGACCTCCGTGGGAGGTATCGGCACGACACCGGGGATGGGGGCATATACCGTCTCCAAGCACGGAGCGCAGGAGATGACGGAGTGCCTCTATCTCGAGTGCGCCGAGGCATTTCCGCACGTCACAGTATCCGCGTTCGTGCCGGCCCACGTGACGACCCGAATCTTCGAGGACCTGGAGCCGGGAGAGAACACCGGTGCGGCAGTCGAATACTGGAGGGGTCAACTCCGTGCGAAGGGGATGGCCCCCGCGGATGCTGCCCGCATCTTCTTCGACGGGGTCGATCGCAAGGATTTCTGGATCATCACCCACCCGGAGTCATTCGACAGGCTCGCAGGCAGACGCTCCCGGCTCCTCGCCGGTGCACTACCTCCGGACGCGCCTTGACCCTAGGGTGACCGTGCGGATCACGCTCGCCGGGATCCGCACGGTTGCGACCACGGGCGGGCCCGGTGTGAGATCACTGCCCGGCGCCGTCGGCTTACCTCAGCGCAGTTTCCTGTCAGCGCAACTGCTGCGCGCAGGCCCACGCCTGGGCCGCGAGTCGTTCCGCTTGTGCCGCAAACGATTCGGGACTCCGGTCGGTCCGCCCCATCGATCCCCGGGACATTCGGGTGTAGACGTTCTCGACGATGCAGGCCGTTTTCCACCAGCTGAAGGCGACATAGAAATCGACGTCCGCTTCGGCCACGTCCAGTGTCCCCCGCATCGCGTCGCGGTAGCCGCGCACCAGCTCGGCGCGGGAGGGCAAACCCGTCGTGAGTGTCGGCGGGTTCTCCAGCGCTGTCACCTCGTCGCCCGGTTGCGCCCAATACACCAGGAACTGCCCGAGGTCGGCCAGTGGATCACCCACTGTCGTCAACTCCCAGTCCAGCACTCCGGTGACTGTGCAGTCCGGGCCGATGAGACAGTTGTCCAGCCGAAAGTCTCCGTGTACGACCGAGGCTCGGTGCTGCACGGGAACTTTTCGCAACAGGATGTCGCGGGTGTGCTCGATGTCCGGGAGGACCCGCACTCGATCACACACCCAGTTCTGCGACCAGCGCGCCAGCTGCCGTTCGATGAAACCGCGTTGTTCGGTGCGTGCGCCCCATCCGATCGGAGCGAGGTCGGCCCGGTGCAGTGTCGCCATCACCTCGATCAGCGAGTATGCGATACGCGATCTATGTGCCGGATCGGTGAACTGCCCGAAATCTGCGGGACCGCGAAGAATCGCACCCTCGAGATGTTCCATCACGAAGAACGGCGCGCCGTTGACCCGTTCGTCATCGCATACGCCCAGAACGGCGGGCGCCGGGACGCCGGTGCCGGCGACCTTCTTCAGCACGTCCGCCTCGCGGACAACGTTGTGGGCGTTCCCCTCTCGCACGCCCAGCGGTGGCCTGCGCAGTACCCAGCGGCCCGACGCGGAGTCCGTGACCTCGTAGGTCAAGTTGGATCGACCGCCTGCGATCTGCGTAAAACGCACGGGGGCAACTACGCCTCGAACATGCGCGTGAAACCACTCCGTCACCGCGTCATACGCGATGCCTACTGTCTCAGCATCCATGAGTACTCCTCCGGGAGATTTGCCACCGGTCTCTGAATCGAACATTTGCTACGCCGCCTTGAATTCGCATCGGGTGACGCTCACGCAGTTCCACCACTGCCGATGGGCGAGCTCGGCCGTGGACGCCGCGGCCACGCTGTAGCCGGGTGCCGCCACGATCGGCCGGGGCGAGCGTCATACCCGTCCTTTCCGGTCTCGGTACTTCTGCGGCCGGGCGATGCCGGCTCGCTGCGCGGTCAGCTACGTCCGGGAAACGGCAGCAGCCCGACCGTCTCGGGTCGCAGCACACAGCGTGTGTTGAAGAAGTTGGTGGGCATGCACCTGTTGCAATGAATGCACAGCGAGTGGGTTGTCGCGTCCGCACGGATCTTGTTCACAAGGTCCGGTTCCCGCAGCAGCGCCCGCCCCATCGCCACGAAATCGAACCCCCTGTCCATGGCCGTGTTCATGGCGTCCAGGTCGGTGATGCCGCCCAGCAGCGTCAGCTTGGTGTTCTTCACGACCGCTTTGATCTGCTCCGCCTGCGCCAGCAGGAACAGCGGCTCGTAGGGGTAGTACTTGATCCGGTACTTGCCGAACAGTCGAATGCCGAGCTTGCGTACCGGCGGCATCAGAGCGGCCATCTCCCGCACCGGCGCGTCGCCGCGGAACAGGTACATCGGGTTCTGCGCGGAGCTGCCCACCGTCAATTCCACCGCATCCACGAGGCCCTCCTCGTCGATCCACTGGGCCAGCTGTATTGCCTCGTCGGTCCAGAATCCGCCGGGGACGCCGTCGTCCATGCTCATCTTCGTGGTCACCGCGATACGGTCACCGACCCGCTCGCGGACTGCTCGCAGCACGCCCAGCGCCACCCGTGCGCGGTTCTCCAGCGCCCCTCCGTAACCGTCCTTGCGGTGATTGAGGGCCGGGCTCAGAAACGAACTGGCGAAATAGTTGTGCGCCAGATGTACCTCGACCGAATCGAAGCCGGATTCCTCGGCGATCACCGCCGCCTCACCGTGCGCTGCCGCTATCCGCTCGATATCGGCGGTGGTCGCCGCCTTCGTGACGCGGAAGGTCATCGGGTTGAACCGCCGGCCCGGCCCCAGCGCGGGGCGCCCCGTGCTGGTCGAGTTCGCCACGACTCCGGCGTGGCCTATCTGCGCCTGTGCCGCCGCCCCGTGGCGGTGCACGGCGTCGGTGAGTCTGCGTAATCCCGGCACCGCCTCGGGACGCATCCACAGCTGACCGCCCTGCGTGCGCCCTTCCGGTGCCACCGCGCAATAGGCGACCGTGGTCATTGCCACTCCGCCGGCGGCGAGCTCTTCGTGGAAGGCGATCAGCTCGTCGGTGACGAGATCGTTCGGCGTGCGTCCTTCGAAGGTCGCCGCCTTGATGATCCTGTTACGCAGCGTCAGCGGACCGAGCTTGCCGGGGGTGAAGACCGCGGGGAGCTCGGGTGTCTCGATTTCAGGCGACATTTCACTCGTCTCGATTCATATTCATCGGCATTGCCGTGCAGGGCACGGGCCTGCTCACTGTGGTCTGCACAGCTCGGTGGGCGCAGGCGCTTTCCCATGCAGTGAGTCACCGTGACGGTGCAGCCGAAGAGCCGGCCTGCTATCGGTATTTGCTCAGCTCGTGCCGAGCTACGCTGCGGATGTGGACCTCGTCCGGTCCGTCGGCTATTCCCAGGATTCGCGCGCTGGCCCACATCCGGGCGAGGGGGAAGTCTTCGGTGACTCCGCCGCCGCCATGACACTGAATCGCCCGGTTCAACACCGATCGTGCCACGCGCGGACCGATCACCTTCACCGCGGCGATCTCGATCTGCGCGCCCTTGGCGCCCAGCCGATCGATCAGCCACGCGGTCTTGAGAACCAGAAGCCGCGCCTGTTCGATCTCCATACGGGACTCGGCAATCCACGTGCGCACCACGCCCTGATCGGCGATCGGCCCACCGAAGGCGTGGCGGGACATCACCCTTCGTGACATCAACTCCAGTCCACGCTCGGCCATACCGATGCAGCGCATCGCGTGATGGATGCGGCCCGGACCGAGGCGGGCCTGCGCGATCGCGAATCCCTCGCCCGCACCGGACAGCATATTGGTGACCGGCACACGGACGTCGGTGAACGTGATCTCGCAGTGCCCCTGCTGGTCGTAGTAGCCGAAGATCGGCAGCGAGCGGACGATCTCGACGCCGGGCGTCTCGACCGGGACGAGGATCATCGACTGCCGGCGGTGCACCGGTGCGTCCGGATCCGTCTTGCCCATCACCACGAGGATCTTGCAGCGTGGATCACCGGCGCCGGTGGTCCACCACTTGCGTCCGTTGATCACATATTCGTCTCCGTCCCGGACGATCGAGGTGGAGATGTTGCGGGCATCCGACGACGCCACGTCCGGTTCGGTCATCGAGAATCCCGAGCGGATCCGGCCGTCGAGCAACGGTTCGAGCCACCGCTGCTTCTGGTCGGGCGTGCCGAACATATGGAGGATCTCCATATTGCCGGTGGAGGGCGCCGAACAGTTCAGTGCCTCCGGCGCGATGTAGGGCGAGCGGCCCGTCACCTCGGCGATATGCGCATAGTCGAGGTGGGTCAGGCCCGAGAGGGCGGGCAGGAATAGGTTCCACATACCCTGACGGCGGGCCTCGGCCACGAGATCCTCGACCACCGGCGGCAACTCGTGGCTGCGTGGGCCGGCCGCCTCGCGCTGCTCGGCGTACACCGCCTCGGCGGGGTAGACGTATTCGTCCATGAATGCTTCGAGGCGATCGATGATGTCCCGGGCTTCCGGGCTCGGTGAAAGATCCATGTGCTGCTCCTCGTGATCTGGTGGGACTTCGCGGCTCACCGGCTCGTCAGGACGACCTTGCCGCGGGCACGCCGGCCCACCACGACATCCAGCGCCGTGGCCGCTTCGCTCAGCGGGTAGGTCGCGCCGACGTGCGGGCGTAGTCGACCCTGGTCGTACCAGTCGAAAAGGCGCCGCATGTTCTCCGCGTTGCGATCCGGGTTGCGTTTGGCCCACGCGCCCCACAGCACGCCGTGCAGGGCGCCGCTGCTCACGAGCAGTCGGTTCATTCCCACTTTCGGGATGTCGCCCGATGCGTACCCGACGGTGAGATATTGCCCGCCCCACGCCAATGCCCGGATGGCGGTCTGCGCGTGTTCACCGCCGACCGGGTCGTACACCACGTCGACACCGCCCGGGGCCAGCGCCGCGAGCCGGCTCTTCAGATCGTCGGCCGTGTAGTCGATCAGCTCATCGGCGCCGTGATCTCGGCACACCTCGAGCTTGCCCGGACTCGATGCTGCCGCGATCACCCTCGCGCCCAGTGCCTTTCCGATCTCGACGGCAGTGAGTCCGACTCCGCCCGACGCGCCGAGTACGAGCAGGGTCGACCCCGGAGCAAGGTCCGCCTTGTCGACCAGGCCGTGGTAGGACGTTCCATAGGTGACCACGAAGCCGGCGGCGTCGACATAAGACATGGAGTCCGGGATCGGGAACACCATCGTCGCGGGCACCGCCACCCGCTCTGCATAGCCGCCCATGCCGCAGAATACGAGCACCCGCGAACCGATATCGATTCCGATGAGGTTCGCACCGCCCGCCCGGACCACTCCGGCCGCCTCCGACCCCGGAACGAACGGCAGCGCCGGTTTCGTCTGGTAGTTGCCGGATACGATCAGGCCGTCGGGAAAGTTGACGCCCGCGGCGTGGACTTCGACGAGAATCTCGTCGGGTCCCGGCACCGGATCGTCGAT
The DNA here is from genome assembly GCF_001613245.1 of Nocardia speluncae NBRC 108251. Taxonomy (GTDB): domain Bacteria; phylum Actinomycetota; class Actinomycetes; order Mycobacteriales; family Mycobacteriaceae; genus Nocardia; species Nocardia speluncae. The sequence continues at coordinate 346,852 of NZ_BDBZ01000007.1, forward strand.
ATCGCTGTAGCGCAACACATCCGGAGCGCCGAGGGTCGTGCACAGCTGGGCCTTCACACCGTGTTCCCATCCGTCACGAACGTGGCCCACGCCTTGACGGCCAGGCCACCGGTCTGCCGGGCGCAATCGAGTTCGAGGTCGACTCTGCCGGCACCGTCCTGCTCGTACTCCCGCAGGATCTGCGCTGTGCAGGTGAGCACATCGCCGGGCCACACCTGTTCGAGGAACCGTGCCCGGAAGGAGCGCACATTCTCGGCGCCGAGCCAGCCGGTGGCGTAGGTGGCGAGTAGTCCGGCCTGGAACATCCCCACCGAGAACGGCGTCGGATATCCGGCGGCCTCCGCGAATACCTGGTCGTGGTGGATGGGATTCATATCGCCCGAGGCGCCCTGGTACCGGACGAAATCCGTCCGGGTCACCGGACCGACGGTCCAGGGTGCGGGGACTGCCGGCGTGCTCATGATGCCTCCGTTGCGGGACGTGCGGTTTCGACGCCGGTCAAGGTGGCACGGGCCACCAGGGTGCCCGATTCGTCGACGAAATCGGTGACCATGACCGCGAACGTCATCTCGCCGCCGCGCCGGCCTTGTTTGGTATAGATATCGGAGATCCGGGACGTACAACGCAGCCGCGTCCCGGCCCTCGGCGGCGGACCGAAGAATTCGTACTGCTGTTCGGCGTGCAGTCCACGCTTGCCGTCCAGCTCCACTGCCGTCCAAGGGTTTCCGTCTTCCGGCTGCCAGAACAGCGTCGTGGTGAGAAACGTCGGCGGGGATACCGGATCCTCACGGTCGAGATAGTCGGGATCGGTCGAGCAGGTGGCGACCGCGAACTCGCGGATCTTGCCCCGCTCCACGTCGAGGTCGAAGGGCACGCCTTCGGTGCCGACGGCATCTGTATTGGCCATTTCTCTCCTCGGGGGGGTACGGCTGCGCGAATACGGATCAGGCGTGCTGGCTGCTGACCGATACGACCTCACCGGTCATGTACGACGAATACTCACTGGCCAGGAACACCATGACGTTGGCGATCTCCCACGGCTGCGCCGCGCGGCCGAAAGCTTCACGGGCGCTGAGCTGTCCGAGTAGTTCGTCACTGGTCACCTTGGCGAGATGGGCGTGCATCGCGATGCTGGGCGATACCGCGTTGACGCGGATGCCGTGTTCGGCCACGTCCAGTGCCGAGCATCGTGTCAGTGCCATCACTCCGGCCTTCGCGGCGGCATAGTGGGCCTGCCCGGCCTGCGCCCGCCACCCGACCACCGATGCGTTGTTGATGATGACGCCGCTGCGGCGCGGAACCATATGCCGCAGCACCGATCTGGTGGCGCGGAACGTACTGGTGAGGGTGACATCCAGGACCGAGCTCCACTCGCCGTCGGTCATCTCCAGCACGCTTGCCGTGCCACCGAGACCGGCGTTGTTGACCAGCACGTCGATGGCACCGTATTCGGCTACCGTGCTGTCCATCAGGGTGTCGATCTGCTGCTGGTCGGTGACGTCGCAGACGACAGCGAGCGGACGGGTTCCGAACTCGGCTTCGAGCCGATCCGCGGCCTCCGCGAGGCGGCGCTCGTGCCGGTCGCTGATCGTCAGCCGGGCACCTTCGGCGGCGAACCGCTGTGCTGCCGCGAATCCGATCCCGGTTCCCGCCGCGGCCGTGACGACTACGGATCGACCGTCGACCAGACCGTGCGCGGGTCCAGGGGGCGAGGTGGCCGGCTCAGGCAAGGCTACTCATCTCCTGCACCAGTTCATCGACGGTCCAGCGGGCGCCCTTGTCGATGACCTTCCCGTACTGCCAGCCCAGGAACTGGCGGATCTCGCCACCCTTGGCATAGAAGACGGAGCCGTTGGCGGTGCACTGCTCGGTGAGCAGATAGGCGACGACGGGGGAGACGTTGCCGGGGTGGTAGACGTCGAACGCGTCCGGGTCGGCAGGTTTCGCGACCATATCCTTGATACCCGCTACGTTCTCGGTCATGCGGGTGCGAGCAACGGGGGTGATGGCATTGACCCGAATCCCGTAGCGCTCGAGTTCCTGTGCCAGGATCACCGTCAACGACGCAATTCCGGCCTTGGCGGCGCCGTAGTTGCTCTGGCCCACCGCGCCGAGCAGGCCCGATGTGCTGGAGACGTTCACGATCGACGCCTCGACTTCGTCACCGGCTTTGGAGCGGTCGCGCCAATAGGCCCCGAATACGCGACACGGCGCGAACGTTGCGCGGAGCTGGCCTCGGATGACATCGTCCCACTCGTCCTCGCTCATATTGACGAACATGCGGTCCCGCAGGATGCCGGCGTTGTTCACCAATCCGTGCACGGCGCCGAATTTCTCGACCGCCGCGTCGAGCAGTTCCTCCGCGCCCGCGACGGTGGTCACGTCGGCGCTGCGGGCGATGGCGGTTCCGCCCGCAGCGGTGATCTCGTCGGCTACCTCGGCGGCCCGCGACGGGTCCGATCCCTTGCCGTCGGGGCCGGTGCCGGAGTCGTTGACGACGACCTTGGCTCCCTCTGCGGCGGCAAGCAGGGCGTGCTCACGGCCGATGCCGCGACCCGAGCCGGTCACCACGATCACGCGATCCTTCAATTGGTTCATGGTTCGTCTCCTCGTGCGAAGTGGAATTGCGCGGTGTACTGGCCTTACTCGGCAGTGCCGAGTCGGGTGAGTACCTTCTCTGCCTCACGCATGATGCGGTCGATCAGCTCCGCGCAGCTGGGGATGTCCTCGATCAGCCCGACCACCTGACCGGTGGCCATCACGCCGATATCTGCGTTGCCGTCGAGCAGGGCAGAGCGGTACAGCATCGGCGCGTTGGCGGCCATCACGACCTGACGCCAGCCGAGCTCGTGGCTCTTCTTCATTTCCAGGCCCTCGCGGATCATTTCTCTCCAGGGAGTGCCGGAGAGACGCTGGAACGCCACAGCATTGCGTACAGCGCGCATCATCCGCTGTGGGCCGCGAGTGGATTCGAGCCGGTCGATGGTGCCGGCGCGGAGTACCCGCTGCGGAACACCGTCGATCTCCAGGGTGACGACGGTGTCGTTTACCGACTTCGACAGGTACACGTCCTTGACTGCCTGTGCGACGGGCGAATCGCTGGTCAGCATGAACCGCGTGCCCATGGCGATACCCTCGGCACCGTAGGCGAGCGCCGAGACCAGTCCGCGGCCGTCGAAGTAGCCGCCGGCCGCGATAACCGGGATGTCGACGGCGTCGACGACCTGCGGCAGCAGCAGGCTCGTGGGGACGGCGCCGGTGTGGCCGCCCCCCTCACCGCCCTGCACTACGACAGCGTCGACACCCCATTCGGCCACCTTCTCCGCGTGCCGGCGCGCACCGATCGACGGCACCACGACCAGTCCCGCGTCTTTGAGCTTGGTGATCAGATCCCGTTTGGGCGCCAGCGCGAACGAGGCCACCTTCACGCCGGAGCGGATCAGCAGGTCGAGGCGTTGGCCGATATCTTCCTGGTTGGCCCGTAGGTTCACCCCGAACGGCGCGTCCGTCCGGTCCTTGACGTAGTTGATCGCCTGCTCGAGGTCGTCGTAGCCGAGCATGCCACCGGCGATGATGCCCAGACCTCCGGCCTCGGCGGTCGCCGCCGTCAGCTTCGCATCGGAAACGTAACCCATACCCGTCTGTACGATCGGGTACCGCACCCCGAACAGCTCGCAGAGTCGGGTCCGCAGGACCGGGTGGTCCGCGGGGGTCATGCCTGAACCTCTTTGTCCCGCAGGTTATGCGGGTCGATCACGGTACGGATGAGCTCGAGCTCCGCCGGTGTGGGCACACGCGTCTGCGGAACCTCGGACGGGATCACCAGCTCGAACCCGGTGGCCGTGACGACGTCGTCGACGGTGACCCCGGGATGGACCGATACCAGTCGTAGTCGGCCGGTATCGGTCGTGAAGTCGAGCACCGCGAGATCGGTGACGACCTTGCGCAGTTCGTGGTATCGAGTGGCCGACGGGCCCGCCTTGCGGGCGTTGTCGTAGCCGACGCCGGAGACCATGTCGACCTTCGGGACGAACACCCGCGTGCTGTGCTTGGGCACCCAATAGCTCGTGGGGTGGTACACGGTGTTGCCCGGTGCGCCGCGGACACCCAGCAGCTGCACCTTCGGCCGGGCATGGTCCCCGATCGCCGAGATATTGCAGTTGCCGTGGGTGTCGAGCTGTGTCGGGATCATCATGATGTGGCGTTTGCCGTTCCAGACCAGGTCGAAGATCTGGTTGAACGGCAGCCATGCCTCGGCATCGCCGCTTGTGGGGCCGCCCAGCGCCCACGTACCCCGGACCGCGGTGGCCTCGCCGTCCGAGACGACCAGGTCCGGCGAGAACGTGTGCCGGGCCAGGCGCACGCCGACGGCCGGGATCGTGCCGAAGGCACTGGCGATGACCTCGCCGCTGTCGCGGTACGCTTCCGCGCACGCGACGGCGCAGACCTCTGCCCTGGTAACGGTACTCACGCAAGCACTCCTTCGCGCTCGGTCAGTGCTGCACGCTGGTAATCGGCTTCGGAACCGGACAGATAGCGATCGACGAACTGTTTCCATTGCCGCGGATCCTTTGCGGCCGCTACGTATTCGCGCTGGAAGGCCTCGTCCCGGTCGTAGTCGGGAACGCAGGAGGTGAAGTGCGCCCCGCGTGGCGCCCCGACCACACCGCTGACGAGCAGACGCGGGATACGCACAGTGGTCACGGGTGCCCGTGCCGTCAGTTCGGCCGTGGGGACGATCCGTTCGCAGGAGACGAATGCCTGTTCGGCTGCCATGCAGAAGAGATCGTCGAAATAGAGGTCCGGCCCGAGGTACTGGGCATTGCCTTGCGCATCCGCGCGATTCATATGCACCAGCGCGGCGTCCAGGTGGATCGCCGGCATGGCAACCAGAGTTTCCGCACCGTACGGATCGGTGACCGTGCGAAGTCCGGGGTTGACCGTCATGACGTCCGAGCCGAGACCGGCCCGGGTCGGCAGGTACGGCAGGCGGATACCGGCCGCGTACAGTCCCCACTGGAGCATGCCCTCGTCGTATTCTTCGACCTCGATGTTTCCGGATTGCCGTGCTGCCCGGAAATGCGGGTCGAGGGGGATCGAGTCCAGCGAGACGAACCCGAAGACCACCTTTTTCACCTTGCCCGCCGCGCACAGCAGGCCCACGTCGGGCCCGCCGTACGAGACGACGGTCAGGTCCTTCAGATCCGATTTCAGGATCGCGCGGATCAGGGACATCGGTTTGCGGCGCGAGCCCCAGCCGCCGATACCGATCGTCATCCCGGATCCGAGCCGGCCGATAACGTCCGACTCCGACATGGTCTTGTCCGACATGTCGTTTCACTCCTTTCGTTGCATTGAGCCCCAGCGCCGCAGAATCACGGCCGGTGTGTATCAAATATTTGCTACATGCCGCCTGCTACGGCACGTGCGTACGCATCCATTCCCAGCCTCGTTCGAGTGCCCGCTCCGGGCCCTCGTCGTCGATTGCGGGACCGAGCAGTTCCAGGTCGATCACCCCGCGGTACCCGAGCTCACGCACTTCGCGGACCATTCGTTCGAGTGGCATCTCGCCGTCGCCAGGTACCCAGCGGTTCGGCACCGATGTTGCCGACGTGCGATGGTCGCCGATCTGGACGATTCGAACGGCCTCCAGGTTGTCGGTGATGGTCTGCATCAGGCCGCGTTCCTGCCATGCCGAGTAGAGATCGACCATCAGCCCCACGCCCAGTCTGTGGGCGAGTTCGGCGATGTCGGCGACGCTGTGGGTAAAGCTGATTCCGGAACGGATCGACATCGTGTTCTCCAGCGCCAGCGCGACACCTTTGTCCCGGGCGTGCGCGACCAGCGGTGCGAAACGGGTGACCGCGCGCTGCGCTGCGTCCTCCCAGGTCAGTGCGCCCGAACCGCCGGAAGTGAAGGACACCGCCGTGGCGCCGACCTCGACGGCGCCGTCGATTGCGCGGCGGAGCGTGGTGAGCGCCGCGTCCCATCCGGAGTCGTCGTCCTGACTTGCGCGGACGCCGCTCATGATGAATTCGGCAGACATTCCGCTCGCGGTGATCGCCGCGAGCGGAATGTCCCACCCCTGACTTTCCAGCGTGGCGGCCGGCACGCCGAACCGGTGTGCGCCGATTCGCCGCAGCATGGCCAGCGAATCGGCGATCGGCCAGCCGGCCGTGGGGGCGAGGCACACGCTCAGTGGGTTGCCGGCCCGATCGACATCTTGCTGATGCACGAATCCTCCTGGCGTATCGAGGTTGCCGGTATCCACACGGCGTCATGCGACCGTAGCAAACGTTTGATTGGCGCGCCAGCAAGTAGCAAACGTTTGATCAACGCGGTAGGGTCCAGCGTGTCCGCGCAGCCGCGGAAGCATTACGCAGTTCGTTCCAGGAGGGATGCATGGAGTGGTCCGACCGCCACACCCTGATCGTCGAGCAGGCAGCAGAACTGTTCGCCACCAAAGGCATCGCCGGCACCAAGGTTCGTGATATCGCCGATGCCGTCGGGGTGTTGTCGGGAAGCCTGTACCACTACTTCCCGTCCAAGGACGCGATTGCCGAGGTCATCGTCACCCGCTACCTCGATGACCTCACCAGCGAGTACGAGTCGCTGCTCGGGACTCCGACAGATCCGCGCAAGCAGCTGACCGGGCTGGTGGAGGCATCGTTCCGAGTCAGCCGGGCCCACCCCCATGCGTCCGAGATCTACCAGAACAACACCACATACCTTCGCAAACTCGCGGCGTACCGAAAGATCCGCGCGGCCGCCCGCACCACCAAGAATGCGTGGATCTCGGTGATCGAGGGCGGGATCGCGGCAGGCGAGTTCCGCTCGGACCTTCCCGCCGAAGTCCTCTACGGCCTGATCCGCGATGCGGTATGGCTCTCGCTGCGCTGGTTCACCCCGACACCCGAATTCGGCATCGACCAGCTCGCCGCCGCCGTCGTCACCGTGTTCCTGGAAGGTATCGAGTCCCGGCGCTGACTCATAGGTCTCGCTGTTCGAGAAGACGGCGGCCGGTGGCTGTGCTCGGACGGATAGTAGACGGCAGGATATGCCACTGCGAGAGGAACCCGCCACCATGCCGACAGCAGAACCCGCCACCACGTTCCGCTCGACCGTGCTGCGCGATCTGGAACAGGTCGCCGATCACCACACGATCGTCGACGGCCTCTATGCGTTCCAAACCATGCTGGACGGAAAGAAGTGGAACGAGATTCGAACGGCGATGCAGGAGGGCGTCCACGCCTACGGCGCCCGCGGAATCGACGATGCAGTGGCTGTGATGCGTGCTCACCTGGATGTGTGCGGCCCGACCCAACATCTCATGGGCAATGTACAGGTGCGACTCGAAGGTGATTTCGCCACCACCAGGTCCTCCTTTCGGGCCTTTCATACCGGTGCCGGCGCGTACACGGGAAGCGTTTACGAATGCCTCGGGTATTACGACGATTCGTGGATTCGTGCCGGTGAGCGCTGGAAACTGGTTCGTCGCGTGATCAGTGTGCGCGCCGAATCCGGTGATCGAGCGGTTATCGGGATCTCTGCCGAGCCCTGAAGCAAGGCGCACAGGGAAACCCCGGGCACCGGGGCGAGGTAGTCAACGCCGTGATTCCGAGCCGGTCCGGACCACGCAACGAAAACCGATATGACATGTCGAGGTCTCTTCGGACTCTCCCTGCCTCGCGGCGGGACGATAGCGCAGACAGTAGTTCGGCGCACACAGGTGTGAGCCGCCCTTGATCACTCGCCTGGGATAGGGCTCCGCGGGCGATACCGCTTGCGGAGTCGTGATCCGCGGGTTGCTCGGCACACAACACGACGGCCTCGAATACGCGTCCGTCGCGTCGAGCTCGGCCGCAAAGTAATCCGCCGTCCACTCCCATACATTGCCGGCCATATCCGACAGGCCGTAACCGTTCGGTGTGAAGCTGCCGATGGGGGATGTGCCCGCGTAGCCGTCCTCGAGGAGGTTCTCCCAGGGGAAACGGCCCTGCCAGACGTTGGCGAGGGGCTTGCGTCCCGGTGAATGTTCATCGCCCCAGACGTATGCCTTGCCGTCCAGTCCGCCACGTGCCGCGAACTCCCACTCGGCCTCGGTCGCCAATTCCTTGCCGGCCCACTGCGCGTACGCCAGCGCATCGAAATACGACACGTGCGTCACCGGATGACGCTGCCGGTCCCCGGCATTGCTGTCGGGTCCGTCCGGACGGCGCCAATACGCACCGGGAACGAAGGACCACCACCGGCGGTAGTCGTCCAGCGGCACCGGTCGGTCCGGCGGTGTGAACACGAGTGAACCGGCCACCAGCAGGTCCGGATCCGCGCCGGGATAGTCCTGCGCCGTAGGCATGGTCTCCGCGGTGGTCACGTACCCGGTGGCCTTCACGAACCTGCGGAACTCGGCGACGGTGACGGGATGGCTGTCCATCCAGAAACCGTCCACCGACACCGTGCGGACCGGCCGCTCCTCGGGGTAGAAGTCTTCCGACCCCATGCGGAAACGGCCACCGGGGATCCAGACCATATTTTTGAAGGGCGCAGTTTCTGCGGAAGATGTCATGATCTTTCGTCTGCTCCGGCGATGGGTTCGGGGGACATGCGGCTGAGCTCGATCATGCGGCTGCCTCTGTTCCATTCGTTCGTGCCCGAAGGTAGTGGGCGGGACGCCCGGACCACCCGAGTATTCCCGACCAACGAGATGAGGAGGGTTCACGAGTTCTCGGAGCAGTGTCCTGGATGGGGTGAGCTGGGTCACGTAGCCTGCTGGCGTGGCGATCGAGTCGCAGAGCGGAGGAATTGCACCCGTGGTCACGGATGTACTCGATAACGTTCGGGCGTTGCAACCCGAGTTGTCGGCGGCGGCGGCGGATACCGAAAACGGTCGCCGCATCGCCGATGCGGCGATGGATTCTCTCATCGGTTCCGGCCTCTTCCGGATGATGCTTCCGTCCCGATTCGCCGGACTGGAATCGACACCGCTGGAATTGTTCACCGCGATTCGCGCGATCTCGTCCGCGTGTGCCTCCACGGGATGGGTCGCCTCGACCCTGGGAGTGAGCGCATGGCAGGTCGGGTTGTTCGACGAGCAGGCACAGGACGAGGTGTGGGGGAACGATCCCGACACCCTCGTCGCCTCCGCATACCAGCCGGCGGGCCGGCTTCGGCCCGAAGGGGACCACTATCGGCTCTCGGGATCGTGGCGGTACGTGTCCGGGAGTGAGCATTGTGCCTGGCTGTTCATGGGGGCACTGGTTCTGGACGCCGCGGGCAATCCGGCCGAGCATGCACTGGCGCTCGTGCGCAGTTCGGATGTTTCGATGTCGTTCGGCCCGGACTGTGTCGGTCTGCGTGCGGCGGCGAATACCGACGTCACAGCAAACGACGTCGTGGTACCGGCGCACCGCTTGTACGGCGCGAAACAGCGTGCCCTCCGGGAGAGCCGCAAGCATCAGCGTGCCCTCCGGCCGCTCTATCGATACCCGGTGAGTGCCCTGTACACCACGTCGTTGACGGTCCCGCTGATCGGCGCGGCCGAGGGTGCGTACGCCTGCGCCCTCGACCTGCTGGCGGGGGCGCCCACGAAACGGCAGGCCGGAGCGCGCGCTCTCGACAAAGAGTCGGTGCAGGGCGCGATAGCCCTCGCCGCGTACGAGATCGACAGTGCTGTTCTGCAGGTGGAGCGTGACTTCACCGAGATACACGCGTTGCTCGCCGTCGCGAAGGACCTGCCGCCGGCGCTTCAGGCGCGCACGCGACGCGATCAGGTGCTCGGGACCCGGCTTGCGGTGAATGCCATCGACCGATTGGTACAGGCAGGTGGACGAACGTGCTTATCACTCGACAGTCCCATTCAGCGATTCTGGCGAGATATTCACACCGGGGCATCCCACCGGGTGAACGAGTTCGAGGACACGCTCGCGATGGTCGGGCGTGCGAGTCTCGGCCTCAGCTCGGACGAGACGATGTTCGTTTAGTGATGACTACTATGTCCGCACGGGGTTCTCGTGCAGCGAGAAGCTGCATGCCCATGGATATCGAAGGAATGACCGCTGTTGGGAATGCCGGGGACTGCGAATACAGCCGGAGAACCTGCCTCCGTCGGTGAACATCGAGCGTCCATGCTCACGCGGATGACGGATATCATCAGGATTTTCGACGGCCCCCACGCCCGTGTCCAGAGCGGGGCGATCGCGGCTGCCGCTCGTCTGCCCAGATCGACGACGCATCGCATCCTCGACGAGCTGATCCAGCTCGGTTGGCTCGTGCGAACCGGCCAGGGCTATGGTCTCGGGCCGACGATTCTCGGCATTCCCGGGCCGGGGGATCAGCTCGTCCTCCGCGCGGCGGCGGCACCCCTGCTACAGGTGCTCCACGAAGAAACCGGGATCGTCGCACACCTTGCGGTGGCGGACGGGCCGGACATCGTCATCGTCGACAAAGTCGGGGGCCGGTCCGGAAACACGCTTCCCACCCAGGTCGGCAGCCGGATTCCCATCCATACGACCGGCATGGGCAAGGCGATCCTGGCCCGATATCCCGCCGAAGCCATCGACCAACTGCTTCCTGCCGTCCTGGACAAGCGCACCACCGGCACCATCTCGACGCGGTTGGGCCTGCACCGCGAGCTGCATCGGATCCGCCGGCGGGACGGGCTCGCCTTCGGGAACGAGGAGGCGAGCGCAGGGGTGTGCTGCGCCGCGGCGTCATTCGGATGTCCGGATGGCAGCGGTGCGGCGATCGCTGTTTCGGGGCGCGCCGCGCTGCATCATCTCGAGCGTGTCGGCCCGCTCGTGCACGAGGCGGCTCGACGCATAAGTGCTCGACTGTCCTCTGAGGGACCTCCGGAATCGGGGGTGGGAGCGGACGGCTTCCCCTCATCTGCCGCCGATACGATGATGATCAAACTGCTGAACACCATCAACGGTGACGACTGGATCTGACGCCCGGGTGGCGTTCTCCCGGCCCGCACTACCGTATCGGGCCTATCTCGTTGAATGAGACACTCGGCCATATGTAACGACCAGGGCTGGGACAGTGACGCGCACCACATCAAGAAGTGGCCGGCTGGTCCATGGTTCACGGAGGAGTTCTCCACTCCCGGCGAGGTCTTCGGACCGATTTCCTCGCGGCACCTCCACAGATCAGGGATCGCCTCACCGCCCACAGAACGGAACCATGTGCCATGGTCGATTCCCTGCATTTTCCCGGGCCGGAAAAACCTGCGGACTCCGAATCGAGATCGAAGGGACAGTCGATTCTCATCGTCGCGCTGGTCGCGCTGATGACCGAGATCGTCGCCTTCGAATTCACGCTCGTCGCACCCGGGTTGCCCGAGATGGCAGCAGCCTTCAAAACGCAGCAGATCGCTCTGGTGATGACCACTCCACTGCTGGTCGCCGGCTGTTTCGTTCCTATTCTGGGCAAGCTTGCCGACGTGCACGGCAAGAAAAAAGTACTGCTCTGCAATAGTGCCGCCTTTCTGGCCGGCACGATGCTGTGCGCGATCGCACCGGTGTTCCCGCTGTTCCTGCTCGGCCGTGCCCTCCAGGGGTTCGGGCTGGTGGCCCCGGTCATCTGCTACGGGCTGGTCCGCGACCTGATCCCGTCCAAGTGGGTTCCCCTCGGCATCGGCGGTATCGGTGTCGGCATCGGGGCCTCGTCCCTGATCGGCCCCCTCCTCGGTGGGTGGCTCATCGACACGCACGGATTCCGGAGCAACTTCTGGGTTCTGTTCGTGTATTCGGCGGTAGTCGTCGCCGCTGTCGTCGCCTGTGTTCCGGAGACCACGGTGCGAATTGCTCATCGGATCGACTATCCGGGTGCTGCGCTTCTCGGATTCGGCGCCACCTCGTTGATCGTCGGGGCGGTCCGTCCGGACCTGCGCGTCTTCGGGTTCACGCTCGGAATCGTCCTGCTGATCGCCTTCGTTCTCGTCGAGCGGCGCATCGCACAGCCGCTGATCTCGATGAAACTCCTCGCCCGCCCCGGGGTGTGGATGACTCTGCTCGTTGCGGGCGCCTACGGAGTCTTGAACGGTACGAGCGCGGCCCTGCTGCCGCAGTTGCTCCGACTCCCGTCGATCCCCGGCAATGACGAATCCGGGCTCGGGATGACCGCCACCCAGTATTCGCTGTACTACGGGATGCCGGCCGGGCTGGTGGCTGCGTTCTGCGGAATCTTCGGCGGCTGGGCGGCTCGCAGGTTCGCGCCCCGGAGTGTGGGGTTGTTCGGTATGGCTGCCGCGGTGTGCGCGTCCTTGCTGATCGGTCTCGGCTTCGTCGGATCCTTCGGCATGGTCATCGTCTACGGTCTCGTGTTCGGCGTCGCCAACGGCTTGTACTACGTGAGTTCGACCAACCTGCTCATCGAGGCCGTGCCGGCGAACACCCAGGCCGTCAGCAGTTCGATGAAGTTCACCTCCGAACAGGTCGTCAGTGCGCTCGCAAGTGCCTACCTCGGTGTTCTCGTCGGTAGCTACATCCTGATGGTCAATCCGAAGACCGGGCAGCCGATTCCGTCCGAGCAAGGCTTCGAGTACGCCTACCTGATCTGCGGCGGCTTCGCCGCGCTCGCGTTCGTCGTCATGCTGATGATGCGCCACGGGCGTACGCCGGCCAGTGGTGGTGTCGCTTCCGGTCAGGGGGACGACACGTCGAGTCGTTCGGTACTGACGGCGCATTGACATCGTCGGTGATCGGGCACGGCATCATCGCGATGCGGCCACGGTCAGGGCGCCACAGTGGTCGGCGTGCGCACCAGCACGCCGACCGCCTCGGTCAAGCCGGCGACGGTCAGTTCGGCACCGGGACGGTCGGTGCCGCCGGTCTCCAGCCGGTACTCGAGGTCGGCCAGGGTCCGGATCGTCAGGACCTGGATCATCCGCAGGCGTTCTTCCCGCATGCCCGGATCCATGCCGGCCATCAGTTCCGACATCTGGCGCACAACGTCGCGTGAGCCGCTTCCGTGCCGGTCGTCGAAGGGTTCGAATTCGCGGCCGCGGCCCAGGTATCGGTCGAGGAAGCGGGCATAGTACGACGCTCCGCCGGCGGATATGACCGATCGGGCGAGCGGGAGGACGTAGGCGGCTGCCAGCGCGTCGACGTCCCGGTGGTCCAACTCGGCGAGCATTCGGTGCCGCTCGGCATTGAGCGGGACAAGCCGGAGATCGTAGAGTGCCTGGATCAGCGTGCTCTTGTCGCCGAAGTGATATTGCACGGCCGAGTTGTTCTTCTGCTGGGCGTGCTCGCCGATCTGGCGGAGCGAAACGTATTCGACGCCGCGCTCGGCGAACAGCCGTTCGGCGGCAAGCAAGATCTTGCGGCGGGCCTCGTCACTCACCCGGGCAATTGTGCCCGATGGCGAGGGGCCGGCCCCCCTGGCGGGTGTTGACGATTCGCCTAGTGCCCCATAGCGTGGTGATTAAGACAATGTGTCTTATCGAGGAGACTTCAATGACCCGGACGACTTTGACGGTGACACGTTCGACTCATGCACTCGGTGCGGAAGTGAGTGGGATCGACCTTTCCCGCCCGCTGGCACCAGAACTGGTGAAGGAAGTTCAGGACCTGTTCCACGACCACCAAGTTCTGTTCTTTCGCGACCAGCACATCGACGACGTGGCCCAGCGGGATTTCGCCGCGCATTTCGGACCGCTGCAGCATTTCGCCTTCCTGCCTCCGGTGTCGGCGGAGCTTCCCGAGGTGCATGCGATCGATATCGACCTGTCGAAGCCCAAGACCGCGAACGCCGATATCTGGCATTCCGACGCAACGTTTCTGAAGCACCCACCGCTCGGCTCGCTGTTGCGCGCCGTTCTGCTCCCTGACGTAGGAGGGGACACGTTGTGGGCGTCGACGTACGCCGCCTATGAGGCGCTCTCGTCGCGGGTTCAGCGGTTGATCGACGGCATGACGGCGGTCCACGATTCGTCGAACTCCGTTTCGCATGCCGGCAAGGCAGCGAACGCCGACTATAAGCCGGCCACACATCCTGTGGTGCGGACGCACCCGGTGACCGGCCGCAAGGTGCTGTTCGTCAACAAGACCTTCACCACGCGACTCGAAGGTCTCACCGAACGTGAGAACGACACTCTGCTGCCGATGCTCACCGACCACGTGCGCTCGCCCGATTTCCAGGTGCGCTTCCACTGGCAGCCGGGCTCGATCGCATTGTGGGACAACAGGTGCACCCAGCACTACGCGGTGGCCGACTACTCGGGCCGGCGCCGGATGCACCGTGTGGTCATCGACGGTGATGCGCCGGAATGACCGCGGGCGGCGCCCCGCCTCCCGGACCGCGTGTCTCGGTACGCGGGAAGACCGTGCGGCAGGCGCCGTCTCCTTCGCTAACGTCGCCGCACCACGGCCAGAGGAGGTTCGATGACTCGTTTCGGAACGACGGCGCCGAAGGGTGCACCGAATGTACTGCTCGTTCTCATAGACGATATGGGCTTCGGTGCCTCCTCGGCTTTCGGCGGGCCGGTCGATATGCCGACCGCCCAACGGCTGGCGGAGGGGGGACTACGGTTCAACAGGTTCCACACGACAGCACTGTGCTCACCGACCCGGGCGTCCCTGCTGACCGGCCGGAACCCGCACGCGGTGGGGTTCGGTACGGTCACGAATTTCGTCAGCTCCGATCCGGGATACAACTGCATCCGGCCCGACAGCGCAGCAACGATCGCGACAGTGCTGAAGGAGAACGGTTACAGCACAGCAGCATTCGGGAAATGGCATCAGACCCCCGGGATGGAGACCGGCCCGGCCGGGCCCTTCGACCGGTGGCCGACGGGCGAGGGATTCGAGCGCTTCTACGGATTCGTCGGTGGCTCGACGGACCAGTACTACCCGGCGTTGTACGACGGTGTGACTCCCGTCGAATGCCCGGCGACCCCCGAGGACGGCTACCACCTGTCGGAAGACCTTGCGGACAAGCTGATCGACTGGGTTGCCCACCAGCAGGCAGCCGCTCCGGGTAAGCCGTTCTTCGGCTACCTCGCGCTCGGCGCCACTCACTCACCGCTCCAGGTGCCGAAGCCGTGGCGGGACAAGTACGCCGGGCAGTTCGCGCACGGGTGGAACCGGCAGCGTGACCTCACGCTGCGGCGGCAGAAGCAGATGGGCGTAGTTCCGGACTCCGCCGAGATGACGTCGTGGCCCGCCATCGTGCCCGAATGGGACGCGATCGGCGACGACGACCGGCAGGCGGCGCAGCTGCTGATGGAACTCTATGCGGGCTTCGCCGAACATACCGATGCGCAGGTCGGCCGCGTGGTCGACGCTCTGTCCGACAGGGGCCTGCTGGACAACACCCTGGTCTGCTACATCCTCGGCGACAACGGCGCATCGGCGGAGGGCGGACTCCGGGGCACAGCCAACGAGGGCATCCTCTTCAACGGCCTGGCGGATGACGCTGCGCGGATCCTCGAGCGTGCCGAAGAACTGGGATCCCCGACAACGGCGCCGCAGTATCCGTTCGGGTGGGCCCTGGCGATGGACACCCCCTACCAGTGGGTGAAACAGATGGCATCGCACTACGGCGGCACGCGCAATCCGCTGATCATCCACTGGCCGAACGGTATCGACGTTCGTGGTGAGGTGCGGTCCCAGTGGCATTTCGTCTCCGATATCGCACCGACCATCCTCGAAAGCGCCGGAATAACACCGCCGGAGTTCGTGAACGGGGTCGAACAGCAGCCGGTGGACGGGGTATCGATGCGTTACACCTTCGGCGATGTGTCCGCACCGGACCGTCGGACGACCCAGTACTTCGAGGTGTTCGGAAACCGGGCGATCTATCACGAGGGATGGATCGCGTGTACCCCGCATCGCATCCCGATGCAGGCCCCGTCGGCGGACAAGCCCTTCGAGGACGACGTGTGGGAACTGTACGACACAACCGCGGACTGGACCGAGAATCACGACCTCGCGAAATCGCATCCCGGCACACTCGCCGAACTGCAGCGGGTGTTCCTTCGCGAAGCGGAGCGCAACCAGGTTCTGCTGGACAACAACAGGATGCAGCGTATGCGGGAGGGCGTGCCGACGCGCGATATCGCCCCCGTGGTGACCTATCCGGGAACGATGCCTGCGCTGTTGCCCGATGCCGCGGTGAAGGTGTTGAACCGCTCCCATGCCGTCTCCGTGCGGCTGACCCTCGATGCCGAGGGTTGCACCGGCTCCCTCGTCGCGCAGGGCGCCCGGGCCGACGGTGGCTGGTCCCTCTATCTCCGGGAAGGCCGGGTGGCATACTGCCACAACGTTGCCGACCTGCACGTGTGGCATATCCGCAGCGATGTGCTGTTGACGACGGGTGCGCACGTGGTGCGCATGGAATCGGACTACGACGGCGGCGGACTCGGTAAGGGCGCCGCCATCCGCCTGTTCGTGGACGACGAGCAGGTAGGCGGCGGGCGGATAGGGAACTCGACCGCCCATTACCTCGGTGGGACGGGGCTCTTCACGGTGGGATATTGCCACGGCCTCCCGATCACCGGCGATTACGCGCCGGCCGACCGCATCGCGGGCACCGTGCACTCGGTTCGTGTGGAACTCGGCGACGGTTCGTCCCCCGCTTCGATGGACGTGGGCCGGGCCGCGCTGGCGAGCCAGTGAATGCCGTCGGTTGCGGCCGCCGGCACCCGGATGCCGGAAGATTCTGCTCATGACGTTGCGTGACTGGCGCCCGAAACAATTCAAGGTCGGCGAGGATCCGGATCCCCGGTTCACCCTGGCCAACGAGCGGACGTTCCTCGCGTGGGCCCGCACGGCCCTCGGCCTGGTCGCCGCGGCGGTCGGTCTCGAGGCGTTCGGAACGGATGTGGTCGGGCCCGTGGTCCGGACTGTGCTTGTGCTCGGATTGCTGGTCGGTGCCGCTGTTGTGGGCATTTTCGCCTTCACCCGCTGGCTCTCGGTCGAGGGCGCCCTGCGTACGGGGCGGAGCCTGCCGGTTCCCGCGATCAGTTGGCTGCTCGTCGGGCTGGTCGTCGGCGCCGCGCTGGTTCTCGGTGTTGTCGTGGTAGTGCGATGAGTGTGTCGCAGCATTGCCCGGACCCCGGATTGCAGCCGGAGCGGACAACGCTGGCGTGGGTACGTACCGCAGCGAGTCTCGCGGGAGTCGCGCTGTTGTTCCTTCGGCACGGCCTCGAGTCGAACGCGGCGCATGCCGTGGTGGGTCTGGCCGGGCTCGGATTCGCAGTTGTCGTCATTGCGCGCTCGGCCCGGCGACACGACCGCGCCGTTGCCTCGTTCTCGGCTGGGCGCACCGTTCCGCTCCTGAGGCACGGTGCGGCGCTGACCGGACTGACGGTCGCCATGGCGCTCACTACGGGCATTACCGTCATATGGGGCGGGTGAACCCTCCGCACCACCTCCGGCACGGAGAGTTCACCTGCCCGGTTCATCGTGTGGCAGGCAGGTAATTCAGCTGAATTCCAGTGTTACGGAGTTCAATGTATCGGGAAATGCGAACGGGACTCGATAGTCCTCGGATACCGGTGAACCGGTATCCTGCCCGACGTTCAGGCCCTCGATGTAGTTGACGCGCCACGGAGCTGTGTGGTCGATGTTCCCGTTTCCCACGGGTATTCCATCGCACAGCAGGGTGACCGTCGCACCGCTACCACGATCGGCGTCGTGCAGCTCGAGTCCGGCCGAGATGATGTGTTTGCCCGCAGCGACAGCCGAATCCGAGACGACGACGTAACGTTCCCGGCCCAGCAGATTGTAGTGGTAGACGATCCGGCCGTCGAGAAAGTAGAGGGCGTGTCCGCCGAACCGCCCGCCCTGGGACAGCAGAATACCGTTCGTGCGGCCGGAATCGACCACTACATCCGCGGTAATCGTGAACGATCTGTTGGTGATGTCGGGGGCGGCGCCGGGCGGCACCCGTGTGGTTCCCGGATAGTAGGTGAATATCGTGCGCCCCTCGGTGGGATTGGGCTTGGGCGGCCCCGGACGCGATGCCTTGCCGGAAATGATCGGGAGAACGTGATTGTCTTCGGCTTCGGCCCAGAACAGGTCGACGAGCGAACGCAGCCGGTCCGGATGCATTGCTGCCAGATCACGGGACTGGCTGTAGTCCTCGGCTACGTGATACAGCTCCCACTGCCGGTCGTCGATGGATGGTATGTCGGCCGAATACTCCCAGGGCATCTCCGTCGGTGTGGTCGCGGCAACCCAACCGTCGTGGTAGATCGCGAGATTGCCCATGAGTTCGAAGTATTGGGTCGTCCGGGTCGACGGTTGCTCGGGGCCGTCGAACGTGTAGGTCATGGGCACACCGTCCATCGGCACCTGTGGCACACCCCGAACGACGGCGGGCGCATCGATTCCGATGACATCGAGAATGGTCGGCACGATATCGATCACGTGATGGAACTGAGTGCGCACGCCGCCGGCATCGGCGATCCGGGCGGGCAGCGAGAGGGCCATTCCGTTGCGAGTGCCGCCGAAATGGGATGCCACCATTTTGAACCACTGGAAGGGTGAGTCGGTGGCGTGCGCCCAACCCGCCGGAAAGTGGTTGTAGTGCAATGGACCACCGAGCTCGTCCAGATGCTCGAGCAGGGTCTCGATACTGTCTTCCATCCGGTTGACGTAGGTCATCTCATTGAGCAGGCCGTTGGCGCCGCCCTCCGGGCTTGCCCCGTTATCGCCCTGGATGTAGATCACGAGCGTGTTGTCCAGTTCACCGATCCGCTCCAGCTCGTCCAGGACGCGGCCGATCTGAGCGTCGGCGTAGGCGAGCGAGGCGGCATACACTTCCATCATGCGCGTCGCCACGGTCTTGTGATCGGCGGACAGCGAGTCCCAGGCCGGGATCTGAGCGGGCCGCTCGGTGAGCCGGGTGCCTGCGGGCACCACGCCGAGATCCTTCTGGCGTGACAGTGTTTCCTCTCGTACGGCGTCCCACCCGCGGTCGAAACGGCCGGAGAACCGGGAGATCCACTCCGGCGGGGCATGGTGCGGTGCATGGCAGGCAGCGGTGGCGTACTGGAGGAAGAACGGTGTGGCGGGCGCTACCGATTTCAGCCGACGGATCCAGGCGATCGCCTTGTCCGCGAGATCCTTCTCGATGTGATAGGACGGGTCGTCGGTGGGCGGTTCGACGGTAGTGGTGTTCAGGTGCAGCGCAGGTGCCCAATTGTTGGTACTGCCCCCGAGGAAGCCGTAGAAGTGCTCGAAACCCATATTCGTGGGCCAATGGTCGAACGGGCCTGCCGGACCGGTCTCGTACACGGGAACGTTGTGGTACTTGCCGAAATGCGCGGTGCTGTAGCCGTTCGAGCGGAGGATCTCGGCGATCGTAGCGGCGCTGTCGGGTATCACACTGGTGTATCCGTCATAGGCGAGTGCCATCTCGGTCACCCGCCCGGCACCGACGCGGTGGTGATTGCGACCGGTCATCAGAGCAGCGCGGGTGGGCGAGCACATGGCAGTGGTGTGGAATTGTGTGTAGCGCAGTCCACGGTCGGCAAGGGCATCGAGGGTCGGCGTGGGGACCGGACCACCGAAAGTGCTACTGGCCCCGTAGCCCACGTCGTCGGTCATGATCACCACGACATTGGGTGCCTCCGCGGGCGCGGCCGGTAACGCCGGCCACTCCGGTGCATCGCTGTTGCCGGGCTCGCGGCGGGTCACCCCGGTTCGCGCCGACGATGATGATGCGGTCATAGCGTTGTCCTCCTGGAGTCGGGTCGGGCCAGGCAGCGAGCCCGATCTCCTGCCGTCGATTCGTGATCGGCCCCGAGGCAAACCACACCGTCGAGGTTCACCCGGACAATCAAGCATTTCGTGCGTCGCATGCGACTCGGCGACTCATTCAGTGAGAACGGCTGAGGTCGGTTCTCCCGCCGGTATCGCGTACGGGGCCGCGCGCGAGTGCAAGGGGTGCCTGCGGCGACTCGGCACCGATCACATCGTCTGATCGAATCCCGCCGGTTGCCGGTCGGCGGATACCGATCGTGTCGCGGCAGATCTCGGTACCGTCCGTTTCGTCGGGTGCTTGCTCGGCGTCGACACCCGGCGCGCTCACCGGCCGAGAATATTTCGAGGCCGAGCGTAGTGCCGACCGAGTAACCCTTCTGTGTCCCAGCGCACGAGAACTCCCCGGTGTAGCTGTTCGCCTGCTCAGTACTCTGCGCGGGCTGAAGAGAGGAATAGCCATGCCGCAGAAGAGTATCGAGACCCTGGATGCGCCGGGGGCACAACCGGAGAACGACCTGCCGGATACGCGACAGATGATCGAGGAGATTCACGGTATCGCCGGCGCCGGCCTGCTGCTCAGGAACAGTGCATGAGTATCGGCCTGGACGCTGCGCGCACCATCATTGCCGGTGTCCGTGAAGCCGGCGCGAACCAGGGTCTCCAGCCGCTGACCGTGGTCGTCCTCGACGCCG
This sequence comes from Nocardia speluncae NBRC 108251, assembly GCF_001613245.1. Classification (GTDB taxonomy): domain Bacteria; phylum Actinomycetota; class Actinomycetes; order Mycobacteriales; family Mycobacteriaceae; genus Nocardia; species Nocardia speluncae. Next base: position 367,256 of record NZ_BDBZ01000007.1, read on the forward strand.
GCGGCCATGTGCTCGCGGTCGAGCGCGAGGACGGATCGTCCAACAAGCGGTTCGAGATCGCATTCGGCAAGGCACACGGCGCGCTCTCGTTGGGCCGCGGTTCACGTGCCTTGATGGCGCGCGCCGAGCAGCAGCCCTTCTTCATCGCCTCGGTCACTGCCGCGATCGGAGGAGCGCTCGTGCCCGTTCCCGGTGGCGTGCTCATCCGTGGTACCGACGGCGCGGTGCTCGGCGCGGTCGGGGTGACCGGTGACACGTCGGACAACGACGAGATCGCTGCGGTCGCCGGGATCGAGCAGGCGGGGCTGGCCGCACAGGTGGATTGAGGGCCGCGTGTTCCCGCTCACCGAGATGGTCCCGGGACCGGCCGGGAGTCTCGCTACTTTCCCTATGACGGCGGTCCGCCGAGCGGATCGACGTCGGCGATATCCACGGGCGAGCACGCGCACCGAATCCGGAGAGCAGGGATCAATGAAACTGGGTACTGCGATCGCCGAGATCCTCGCCGCCGAAGGCATCGAGATCGTCAGTGGTTACCCGCTGAACTACCTCTTCGAATACGCGGCAGATGCCGATATCCGGCCGGTGATCACTCGTGCGGAACGCACCGGCGGACATATCGCCGATGCGATCTCGAGAGTGACCAGCGGCAAACAGATCGGTGTGTATGCCACCCAGCACGGTCCGGGCATCGAGAACGGTATGGGTGCTGTGGCGCAAGCCTTCGGTGAATCGGTTCCACTGCTGGTGCTGCCCATGGGCTACCGGCGGGACGAGGCCCATATCGCGCCGAACTTCAACTCCACGATCTCACTGCGCTCGATCGCCAAGTCGGTCGAGCCCCTCAACGACGCCAACCAGGTCGCCGCGGTATTCCGCCGCGCATTCAGCCGTCTGCGCAACGGGCGTGGTGGCCCGGTAGTGGTGGAGATCCCGCGGGATATGTGGTTCGCCGACGTCACTGTGCCGCTGGACTACCGGCCGGTGATCAGCACCCGGTCCGGACCCGACCCCGCCGACGTACGCCGGGCCGCGGAGATGCTGGTGGCAGCACAGCGGCCGGTGATCTACGCAGGACAGGGCGTGCACTACGCCGAGGCTTGGCCGCAACTGAAGCGGCTCGCCGAGAAGCTGGCCATCCCGGTCACCACGAGTCTGCAGGGCAAGAGCGCGTTCCCCGAGGACCACCCGCTCTCGCTGGGCTCGTGCGGTCGCGCGATTCCGCGTACCGTGCACCACTTCCTGGCTGAGTCCGACCTGATCTTCGGCGTCGGTTGCAGCTTCACGCCGTCCGACTTCGCCACCGCGATGCCAGAAGGCAAGACCGTGATCCATGCAACGGTGGACCCCGGGCACCTCGATACGGTCGTGCAAGCAGACGTCGGACTGGTCGGCGACGCGGCGCTGACACTCGATGCCCTCCTGACCGTGCTGGACGAGCTCGTCGACACCGACCGCGACCGGACCGCGGTGGCGGCCGAGATCGAGCAGGTGCATGACGACTGGCTCGCCGAGTGGCTGCCGCTGCTGACCTCGGACGAGAACCCTATCTCGGCGTACCGGGTGATCTGGGAGCTGATCGCGGCAACCGATGCCGCGAACACGATCATCACCCACGACGCCGGCTCGCCGCGTGATCAGCTCTCGCCGTTCTGGAAGTGCACGGAGCCGCTGACCTACCTCGGTTGGGGCAAGACCACCCAGCTCGGCTACGGCCTCGGACTGGTGATGGGAGCCAAGCTGATCCATCCCGAGAAACTGTGCGTCAATCTCTGGGGGGATGCGGCGATCGGGTTCACCGGGATCGAGTTGGAAACCTGTGTGCGCGAGCAGATCCCGGTGCTCTCGATCCTGTTCAACAACTCGTACATGGCGATGGAGACCAACGCCATGGGCCTTTCCCAGTCCAAATACCACACGATGGAAATCTCCGGCGACTACACGGCGATGGCGCAGGCGCTCGGTCTGTATGCGGAGAAGGTGACCGATCCCGCCGATATCGCCGGCGCGATCCGCCGGGGGATCGCGCAGACCGAGGCCGGACGGCCGGTGCTGCTCGAGTTCATCACCTCGCGGGAGCTGCGCATCTCCACCCACGGTGGTGACACCTACATGTCCCCGGTTCCGGACAACTTCCGGTGACCGAAATACGAAGGAGTAGCCCCTTGTCACGTCAACTCGGCCGGCGGAAGGGCACGGGCCGGCGCACGGCTCTCGGCGCGCTCCTTGCTGTCGGCGCCCTCGTGCTCAGTGCCTGCGGATCCGGCCCGAACTCCGGCGGCAACGGCGCGCCCGACCCGAACGCTACGCTACGGCTCACCTATGCAGGGGTCACAACCCTCGACCCGGCGCAGACCCCGGGCTCGACCGCGGTGCTGTCCAATACCTGGCCCGTCTACGACCGGCTGCTCCAGATCTCCGAGGACGGGCAGTATCTCCCGATGCTGGCCACGAAATGGACCTTCTCCGAGGACGGCAAAACCTTGCGGCTGGACCTGCGCCCCGGCGTCGAGTTCTCCGACGGCACACCATTTACCGCCGCGACGGTCGTGGCGAACATCGAGCGGTACCGGAAGGCTCCGGTGAGCAAGGAACTGACCGCGACGATCAACAGTGTCACGGTGGTCGACGAGCACACCGTCGACCTGCAATTGGCCGCCGCCAGTCGTGCGGTGATGGGCGCGCTGTCCGCGGCGGCACCCGGCATCATGATCAGTGAGAAGGCGCTCGACAACCCTGATTTGGCGACTCACCCGGTCGGCACCGGCGCCTGGGAGATCGACAGCTTCCGGCCCAACGAGCGGGTGACCTACAAACTGCGGACCGACAAAGACGGAATCTGGGATCCGAATACCGGCAAGATCGCCAGAGTCGACATCGCGGTGCGGGCGACGGATGCCGCCTATTCCGCGATTCGTAGCGGCCAGGTCGACGTAGTGCTGTCCAACGGCGATGTCAGTGCACTGCAGTCGGGTATCGACCAGGGCACCCTCGCGATGCGACCGTTGAAGAACGCCTCGACGACCGCCGCCCTCCACCTCAACCACACGGTCGAGCCGTTCGACGACCTCCGGGTACGGCAGGCAGTCAACTACGCGATCGACCGCAGATCATTGGTCGAAGCACTGGTGCCGACCACTACCGCACGGGTGCAGCCGTTTGCGTCGGTGATCAACGGCTTCGACGAGTCCTTGGAGTCGACCTACCCCTACGATCCGGCGAAGGCCCAGCAGTTGCTGGCCGCCGCAGGCCATCCGGACGGGGTGGATGCCGGCACCTTCTACGTTGCCAACTGGGAGCCGTTCCCGCAGGCAGCTCAGATCGTCCAAGCCGACCTGGCGAAAGCCGGGATCAGGATCCAGTTGGAGTTGATGGATATCCGGCAGCTCTCCGCCGGCGGCTATTCCAAGAGCAATCGGCCGGGTGCGCTCATGTGGATGTCCTACCCCGGGCTCGAGCCGGGCGTGGACCTGAACTGGTTCCTGACGAACCCGACGACGATGCCAGGTGGGGTGCCGGCCGATATCGCCGCCAAGATTGCCGCGATCGACGATTCGACCGCGACGGACCAGCAGCGGGCCTCCCGCGCGAAAGAGGTCGTCGAGTGGGCCACCGACAATGCGATGTATGCGCCGATCTGGCAGGGCGTCCCCGGCTGGGTGATGACCAACAAGGTGCACGGCGTCGAAGCCGGTAAGGCATTCCTCGCGCCACTGGGCGGGCAGGACTTCCGCTACGCCTGGATGAGCAAGTAGGTCGCGCGCCCTTATCCGGCCGGATCGAACCGGAGGTAGCCTGCCTCGGTGCCGACAAAACCGTCGTCGAGGTCACCTGCCCAGCTGCGGAGGCGGCGGTGAGGGCGAGTTCGTCGACGCCGTCACCGCCGCCCGCGGGTCCGTACACATCGGCGGTATCGAACTACCACACACCCGCGTCGAGCGTGGCGCCGACGGTGCGCCGGCCTCGCTCGACGTCGTAGCCGGGCACCTGTGTCGGAGTCATCGCGCCGAAGCCGATCGCAGAAACGAATAGATCACCGATTCTGCGCTGTGGTATCGCCGCCGGCTTCCTTCGCCCGCGGATGCCCGACGGGCCCTCACGACTGGGGTTGTGCGTACCGGGAGGCGAATGCGTGGATGCTCGCGACGACGTGGTCGATTTCTTCGTCGGACATGCCGTGGCTCATCCCCAAGCTCATACTGCGCTCGAATACCTCGTCCGCGTGCGGCAGGCCGCCGACGGGGACACGGTGTTCGACCCCGCGCATCATCGGGTGACGGGTGACGTTGCCGCTCCACACCGTGCGGGTATCGATTTCGGCGTTCTCGAGCGATTCCTGCAGGTCCGAGCGAGTGAATCCGGCATCCTCGCGGACGGTGACCGGATAGCACAGCCACGCGGTGTGGAAACCCTCGAGCTGCCGGGGAAGGCGGAACAGAGTCGGGTACGCCCCGAATGCACCGTTGAACGCGTCCAGGATCTGCGCGCGGCGCTTGTAGTTGGCCTCGAGTTTGCCGAGTTGGACCAGGCCGAACGCCGCCCCGAGTTCGGACGGCTCGAAGTTCCAGGGCAGCACATCGAAGATGAAATCGTTGTCGTAGGGCACCCCGTCGAGGTCTTCCCGGAACACCCGGCCGGTGCGTGCCTTCTCGGAGCCGAACAAGTGCGGCTCCGACCGGCGGCCCCAGCGCCGCAGCATCAGCCCCTTGTCGCGAACCGCCTCGTCATCGACGCACACCATGCCTCCGTTGCCGGCACAGGTGATGATGTGGGACATCGCGAAGCTGGTGACCGTGATGTCGGAACGGCTACCGGTTTTGGTGCCGCGCAGGGTCGTCCCGATGCAATCGCAGGAATCTTCGATCACGAACAGATTGTGCCGGTCGGCGACCTCGCGAACCGCATCCCAGTCCGGGGCGTTACCGGCGAGGTTCGGTAGCAGGATCGCCCGGGTCTTGTCGGTGACGAGTTCTTCGATCTTCGAGGCGTCCGCGTTGAAGGTGTCGCGCTCGACGTCGACGAACACCGGTACCCAGCCACCTCGCACGATCGGCCCGATATCGGTGGAGAACGTCAGGGGAGAGGTGATCACCTCGGCGCCCTTGGGCAGGTCGAGCAGTTCCAGCGCAAGGTACAGCGCCGAAGATCCGGAGTTGCACATCAGGCCGAGTTTCTTGCCGTACAGGCCGGCGACCTGCCGTTCCATCTCGGCGACGTTCTTGCCGATCTTCATCGCATAGGGGCCGCCGCGCAGTACCTCCAGGCACGCGTTGATCTCGGCCTCGTCGTGAACGCTACGTGCGTAGGTAACCCTTGTCATCAGAACTCCTTCGATGGTCGGATATCGCTGTGGCTCAGCGGATGGTCGAGCCGGCGTCCACCGGCATCGCGATGCCGGTGATGTACCGGGCTTCGTCGGAGGCAAGGAACAGCAATGCCCGGGTCACATCGATCGCGTCGATGCGTTCCACCGGCAGCGTGTTCTTGAAAATCGGTGCCAGATCGGGGCGTTGTTCCAGTAGCGCCGGCAGGATCTCGGAATGTCCCTGTGCGGTATCGACGCCCGTGGGGTTGATCATGTTGACCCGGATGGCCCGGTCCGCCAGTTCGAGCGCCAGCGTTCGGGTAACTCCGGTCAATGCGTGCTTGGACGCGACGTACGGCAGGTAGAAGGGCAGTCCGACGGTGCTCGCCGTCGAGCCCGTGATCACGATTGCGCCCCCGCCGGTGGCCGCCAGGTGCGGAATCGCCGCGGCGCAGGTGTTCCACACTCCGGTCAGGTTGGTGTCGAGCGTGTGCTGCCACACCTGCTCGGTGACGTCCTCGTGCGGCTGGACCGTGCAGATCGACGCATTCGCCGCGACGATATCCAGGCGGCCGAGACGTTCGACTCCTCGATCCACCACCTGAAGTACGTCTTCGCGGCTACGCACGTCGACCCGCGATGTGTAGACACGCCGACCGTGCGCCTCGACGAGACGGGCGGTTTCTGCAAGGCCGTCGGAGGTTCCCATCGCGTACGGGACGAAATCCAACTGGCGGCACAGATCCACCGCGATCACATCGGCGCCTTCGGCGGCGAGCTGCACCGCATGGCTGCGCCCCTGTCCCTGGGACGCGCCCGTGACCAGAGCGACTTTGCCCTCGAATCTCACTGGAATCCTCCCGTATCTCTGCCTGGAAAATATGTCTCGATGAATTGAGAAAATACATCTTGAACGTTCATTACATGTCTACGCCGATGGTGGTTCGTGCCCGGGTGAACCGCCAGGGATTCAAGGCTTCGGCCGTTCGGGCTGTGCAGCATTCGCGCGGGCAGCGAGGGCGTTGCGGGTAGTGGTGTCCAGCAGTTCGATCGTGATTCCGAACGGGCCGTGATGGTAGGCGGTACCGCTGGGACACGAGCCGTCGCGCAGCCCGCCGACCCACAGTGGCGCGCCCCGGCGTTCGAGTTCGCGCGATGCTTCGGCGAGGTCGTCGACGACGAACCCGAGATGGTGCACCCCGTGGGAACGGTGCCAGACATCGGATCCGGGCACTGTACGCAGCAGTTCCAGGTGGGGAGGACCCTCGACGGATATGCCCAGACGCTGGACAGTCGACTGCTCCACGCCGTCGACGCGGCACGTGTACGTGGACTCGTCCAACAGGGTAATGGGAATGCCGAAGACTTCTTCGGCTCGGCGGGCAGCGCTGTCCGGGTCGTCGACGACGATACCCAGGTGATGCAGCCGGCCGAGTTTCATGATGCCGTCGAACGCTGGGGTAGCACATGGAATCACCTGTGTAATGATCGTTCAATACATCGGCGGATGTCAATGGAATGATGCGTTTACGGTTCGTTCGGGATTTGGATTGACAATGGTGAATATCCTCGTATACGGTCCCCGAAATGACGGTTCGACAAGGTGCGCCTACAACGTTCGCGTCAGGGTCTGCATCGGACGGGCGCAGGGATGCGATCCTGGCTGCCGCAGCGTCCCTGTTCGCCACCGAGGGCATCGCGGGTTCTTCGATGCGGGAAATAGGAGAAGCCGTCGGGATCAATCCGGGCGCCATCTACCACCATTTCCGGTCGAAGCGGGCGTTGGTGAGTGAACTGATCACCGGTCACTTGGCAGAGTTGGTCGAGGCTTACCGTGCGCGGGATCTCGAGAACTTGGACCCGCAGTCCCGTCTGCGTGCGATTGTCGAAGTGTCACTGCAGGTCGGAGCGGCGCACCCGGACGCGACCAAGGTCTACCAGAGTCAGTTCTCCCTCTACCGCGATGATCGGGATTTCGTCGCGGCGCGCGAGCTCTCGGATACGGCCCAGGGGATCTGGCTCGACGCGATCGAGGCGGGAAAGAGCGCCGGAGTGTTCCGTAAGGACGTCCCTACCAAGGTGTTCCACCGGTTCATCCGGGATGCCGTCTGGCTGAGCGTGTACTGGCATCGTCCCGAAGACCCCTACACCATTGACCACCTCGCGAATGACTGCCTCGCCGTCTTCTTCGACGGGATGGTGGTTGCCGCCGGCCGGGTGGGGTGAGCAGGCCGGATGATTCGGCAATCGACACCGGACTCCGGCCGGCCGCTTCACCGGCGACCGGGCCCGCGGCCGCCCACGGGCTGCTCACCACCCCGGTCCGCCAGAAAACGGGCGCGGATCGCCTCGGCGACATCGAGGGTCACGAAGGGAGGCGGTGCCGCACTGGGCAGATCGAATTCGAGGGCGGAGAGCCGGGCATTCTCGGCTGGGTCCGGTTGCCCCGCGGCAGCAATGAGCCGATCCGAGCGTGCGAACGTGCTGACGTGGCGATGTTTGATGAGCCACTGTTCGCGCTCGCGGGTGAAAAGGTCCAGATACCAGCCGCTGGACCGGGCTTCGATGATGCCGGTCGCTTCGGGCGTCGCAATATCGACATGGACGACCGCGATATGCGGTGTTTCGACGAAGGCTCGATCGCCGTCGAACCGGATGGCGCTCTCGGAGAGCACATGATGAGACCGGAAGGTCTGGCGGACCCGCCAGGTGGCGAATTCGTGGGCATTTCCGTTGAAGATGCGATGAACTTCGTAGGCATCCGGGTGGTAGCAGCCCCGGATCAACTCGACGTCCAGCCGATCGACCCCTCGTACGTAACGGGCCAGGACATCACGGATCTCACAACGTGCTGGGCAATCGGTGGAGAGGGTCATCGAGAAGCTCCCGTAGTCGAAGCTGTTGCAGCGTGCCGGCCGGCGATACGTCCGAAGGCGAGTGCATCGCCGATGTGCATGCCACCGTCCTTGCACCAGCTGTAGGTCGAGCTGACGCTGCCCGCGGCGTACAGACTGCCGAGGGTCGCACCGAACGGATCGAGCACCCGGCAGTGCTCGTCGCGCCGCGGTCCACCGTTGCTCCAGGCGACCATCGGTGCCGAGGTGAAGGCGTAGTACGGCCCGTCCCCGAGGGCGTCCAACGTATCCGCGCGCCGCCCGAACTGCTCGTCCTCGCCTGCCGCGCATGCCGCGTTGTAGCGCGCGACGCTGCGGATCAAGTTCGCCGGGTCGACGTCGAGCTCGGCGGCGAGTTCTTCGAGCGTGCCGGCCTTGCGGAGCCAGCCCTTCTCGACCTCGGCGCTGTTGTCGGGACTCCACTGGTAACCCTCGATCAGCACGTTCCAGCCGACGGCGAGCATATCGCCGTTCGGCGAGATCGGGCCGGACAGCCGGGTCGCCTCGTCGAACACGGCATGGAGGCGCCGTACCGGCACATGCTCGTAGCTACCGTGGATCAGGGCGTTCCCGTGTCCGGTGCGCGGCAGCTCGTCGACGCATCGCTTACCGTCGGAGTCGATATAGATGAAGCCCTTACGGTAGGAGAACCGGGCGTAGAAGCCACTCTCGTAGCCGGGCACCGCGAATCCCTCGATGCTCATCATGTTGTCCATATGCCACAGGTCGGCGCCGGCCTTCTGGGCCATCCGATGCCCGTCACCGGTGTTGTACGGCGAACCCCAGGTCAGGGTCTGTGGGAAGCGCAGATAGTCGCGCACCATATCGGCGTTCGCCTCGAACCCGCCGGTGGCCAGGATGACACCGCGACGGGCGCGCACACGGAGGGTAGCGCCGTCGACGGCTTCGGCCTCGACTCCGAGTACCGTGCCGGAAAAGTCCTGGACGAGTGAACGGGCCGGGGTGGAATACCGGACCTCGATGCGGCGGGACGCGAGCGTGGAGTGCAGGGCGTGGAGCAGCCGGGCGCTTCCGAGCTTCCCGTCGACGGCGATCTGGCCACCGTAGACATCGCTGCCGTCGAGCTCGGGGAACTCGGCCGGCATCCCGGGACCCGTGCCGCCGATCGCGCCGCCGACCGCAGCGGTGGTGGCTCCGAGCGTTTTCTCCACCCATTCGGTGTTGCGTGCGGTTTCGTGCGCCCATGCCTGCACCACCGGTTGCGGGAGTGGGAATCCGCCCGCGAGGCTGTTCAGGTAGACCGCGGCGCGCTCGGGGGCGAGGTTGTCGAACCATGCCCCACCGGATACGCGAGTGTTGCCTCCCGCGAACTCCGGCGCAAGCTTCTCGAGAACGAGGACCTGTGCCCCCGCATCGTGCGCTTCGATCGCCGCCGCGCACCCGGCCGCCCCCATACCGAGGACGACGACGTCGGCCTCGAGGTCCCAATCCGCCGGCAAGCCGGATCCGCTCATGACGACCCACTTCCTCGGGACACCCGGACCCCGGCGTCGCTGACCAGCAGAATCCGGTTCGCCTCGCGGTTCATGAAGGCACCTTCGTCGGTGGCGATGGCCACACGCAGCGAGGGATCGCGTTCGGCCATCGCGAACATCTCCTGCATGGCTGCGTCGTCCGGGAAGACGATCTCGGTGACCACGGCAATACCGGCGGTGTCCGCCCCGGAATCCCCTCCGATATCCGGGTCGATGTAGTTGCGGGTGTAGCTCGCGAACAGGTGACCGAAATGCGAGGCGGCGAATGGTGCGTGGTGGTTCTCGTAGTAGTCGCGGAACTCGGTGGTGGACAGTCCGTCCTTACGGTGGAACAGTCCGATCAGTTTGGCCATGGCCGATCAGTCCTCCTGTGCCACGATGGCTTCGGTCAGGCTGCGGAGTCGGTGTTCGAGCCAGCCGGAGAGCCAGAAGTTCGCTTCGACGGCCGGGTCCTCGAGCAGTCTGCGGTGCGAGTCGAATAGCCGCCGATTCGCCCCGGGATGATCGGGTGTGTGGGCGAGAACGGCCTCGGCAAGTGCGATGGCCTCGGCGTGCCTGCCCGCTTCGGCCCGTGTACGGGAAAGCGCGAGAACACTGTCCACGCCGCCGGCCTCGACGAGGTCGGCGAGCACCTGGTGCGGGCCGATCGCCAGGAGTTCGGAGGTCCGCTCGTGGTGGAACCAGCCCAGGTAGGTCTCCCAGATCGTTCGCACGCCCCATGCGACTCGTCCGTATCCCTGGCCGACGCGCAACTCCGGCGGCAGTGTGATCTCACGAACCAGGGTGTCCAGGCCGGCGCCGGTGTTGATCCCGTGCAAGGTCTGGTCGCGGACATAACTGACGGCGTCGTACATCCGTTGCAGGCAGGCGTCGATCAGGCCGGCTCCGCTGATCGGGTCGCCGCGGCCGGTGACGAGCATCTCGGGTCGCAGCTCGCGGAGCCGGCGGATCGTGGCGAGGTAGGGCTCGACCTGGCGGTACTCGTGACCGCGGATCGTGTTCAGGTTGGGGAAATGGCAGAACAACGGGCCGAGCAGGTTGCTGATCAGCGCGATCCGGTGCTGGGGGAGCCAGACCATCGCGCCGTCGGTGGTCTCGCCGGTGCCGTGCCACAGTTCGATATCCAGCCCGCCGAGGGTGAAGGACATCCTGTCGTCGAAGGTCAGGTCGGGTACCGGGGTATCTTGCTGGATGGTCAGATCGGGTCGTTCGGCGGCGAACCGCTCGATTTGCGCCGTCGCGGTCAGGTCGAACCAGGCCGCGTTCCACTGACGCATCCGCCCTCGGATCCGGGCATCCTGGCCCTGGGTGAACTGGTTGCGCTCCTGGGCGATGTAGACGGTTCCGGCCTCCCGGAAGGTGGCCACCCCGCCGACGTGGTCGGTATGGCCCTGAGTCGTGATGACGTACGGTGTCGGGCCCGGACAGACCTTGTCGAAGAGGTAGCGGTGGTGCACCGACTCGTAGCCGATGCCGGTGTTGACGATGATCCGCCCGGCATCGGTGAGCAGCATGTAGGCGTAGGACGAGCCGCTGGACCGGTAGAGGAAGTCGGTCAGCGCCACGGCTTCGTCGTCGTAGACGAACTCGAGCAGTACCTTCCCCGGGCGTTCGTCGATCAATCTGTCTACCTGGTCGGCCATTTCGGTGTAACCGGTCATCACTGTCACCCCTGGATCAGGTAGCCGCCGTCGACGGCGATGGTCTGTCCGGTCAGGAAACGGGCGGCGTCACTGGCGAGGAACAACACCACCGGTGCGATGTCCTCGGGTGTGCCGACCCGGCGCATCGGCGTACGGGCGATGGTGGGACCGACGGCCGCGTCGTCGGCGACCATCCCTGCGGTCATGTTCGTCTCGGTCAGGCCGGGCGCTACCGCGTTGACCCGGATCGAGTCGCGCGCCCAGGCGAGTGCGAGGGACATGGTGAGCTGGACAACGCCGGCCTTGGCGGCCCCGTAGGCGGGAACGACCTCCACTGCCTGGTAGCTGGTCATCGAGGCCATGTTCACCACAGACCCGCCGCCGTCGTCGGCGAGTAGCTTGCGGCAGGCGCTCGCGAGCCGGAACGCCGATGACAGGTTGATCCGCACGGTTCGGTCGAAGATCTCCGGGTCCCACTCGTTGTTGCGGGCGAGGTTCTGCCCGGCGTTGTTGACCAGCACGTCGAGGCGGTCCAGGCCGAGGGCCAGGGCCTCGATCTGTCCGGAATCGGCCATCTCGCACTGCACGTAGCGGAAGTCGGTCAGGTCGGTGTCGTAATCCTGTGCCGCGGCGCGGCGGCCGGTGACGGTGACCTCGGCGCCGGCCTCGCGAAAGCTGCGTGCCGTGGCCAGGCCGATCCCGCTGGAGCCGCCGGTGACCAGTACGTGCCGACCGTGAAAATCGAAGGAGAAGTTCATATTACGTCTCGTTCTCTGCTCGGATGCGATGAACGTAACACGGCGGTTTTGAACTTTGTTCAAAACCGCTGAACTTTGTTCAAAGACCGGGTTACCCTGTGCCCTGTGACAAGACAGCAGGCTGAGGTGGGCAGCGAGGACCGGCTCCGGCTCATCCTCGACACCGCAACCGAACTGCTCGCGGAGGGCGGCTATGCCGCGCTCTCGATCCGCGGACTCGCAGCCCGGGCGGGGATCAGCCAGGGACTGCTCTACTACTACTTCGCCGATAAGCACGCCGTGTTCGCTGCCCTCATGCGGGACCACCAGGCCGCGCTCGTCGACCTCCTCGACAACCATCCACGGACAGCGGGGGTGCGCGCGCTGCTCCACGCGATCGTCCCGCCGACCCGACTGCAGTGGCTGCGGGTGGGGCGCGTCGTCGGAGTGTGGCGGGCCGAGCGTCCCGGCATCTCGGCGAAGGCCCAGGAGCGGCAGGTCGCTGCGGCCCGCGCGCAGTTCGAGGCACTCGAGCGGGCACTGCGGGAATGCGCGGCAGCACAGGGCCGCAGACTGCGCCCGGAACCGGAGATCGTGCCGTTCGTCTGGTCCTCGCTGATGGGGATCGCCGATCTGCATGCCCAGGGGTGGGTCACGAGCATCGACGAAGACCGCCTCACCGATATCGCGATCACCGCGGTCGTGGACCACATTCTCGAACCAGAGCAAGGAGCAGCCGATGCCCACTCGTGAACAGATCTGCCGCCTGTGCGACGACTACATCGCCGCCCTCAACAAACGTGACCCTGATGCGGTGATCGCCTACTTCGCGCAGAACGCCGTCCAAGAGGAACCTGTCGGCACGCCCCCCAACGTCGGGCGGGAGGCGATCCGTGCCTTCTTCGACGCCCATCGTGAGGCTCCGATCACTGTGACTCGTTTCGGCCCGGTCGATGTCGTCGGCAACCGCGCCGCCTTCCAGGCCCATATCGCGATGGACACCCCGGACGGGCCGTTCGCGATGACCACGACCGATGTGCTGACCATCGACGACGACTGCCTGATCAGTGAGATCCTCGCCTTTCCGGACCGTCGCGCCGATCCGCAGGATGCGCCGGGCGCACGGCTGGTGACGGACCGGTGAAACTGCGCATCGAGGACCTGCGCGAGCCGGTGCTCACCGACGTACAACGGACGGCTTTGGCGTACGCAGAACAGCATCCGGCCGACCTCACCACCGAAGCGGTGCTGACGCGAGCTCGGGAAATCACCGGGCTCGACGACTTCGGCGCCGCCGGCTTCCGTGAGCGGATGCAGGTCTGGCTCGACGAGATCCGGACCGACCCGAACCGGACTGCCCTCGCCGGCACGGTGATGTTCGACCTCTGCGTCAAACATGCCGCCAACCGGTTGCGGATCGAGGCACTGCTGGCCCGCCATCCGGAGATCCACGACCAGGAGATCGTCGCGCCGCTGTTCGTCACCGGGCTGCCGCGCAGCGGCACCACGCATCTGGTCAACCTGCTCGCCGCCGACACCGGATTCCGGTCGTTGCCGCTGTGGGAGGCCGATCAGCCCGTCCCCGACAAGGGCGAGGCGCCCGGCCGGGACGGGGTCGATCCGCGGTTCGTCCGCTGTGCCCGTGCCTGGGACCGAATGCGCGCGGGCAACCCCTACCTGGCGGCCTGGCACACCATGGCGCCCGACTCGATCCACGAGGATATCGAGTTGTGGGCCAACGACTTTGCCGGTTACAACCCCGAGTGGATCTTCCAGATGATGCCTGTGTGGCAGGCGCACTACCTGGCCCACGACCAGACCCCACACTACGAATACCTCCGCACAGTGCTGAAGATCTTGCAGTGGTACCGCCCGGGCGAGCGCTGGCTGCTCAAGTGCCCGCAGCATCTGGAAAACCTGCGGCCACTGACCACCGTGTTCCCGGACGCGACGGTGGTGATGACCCAGCGTGACCCCGTCGGGGTGGTGCAGTCGGCAGCGACCTTGCGTGCCTACGGTGCCCGGACGATGTATCACCGCTTCGACGTCGAGGAGATCCTCGACTACTGGGCCGCCTTGGTCGAACGGCTGCTCCGCTCAGCGCAGCGTGACCGGCGGCTGGTTCCCGAGGGGCGAGTGCTCGACGTGCCGTTCCACGACTACATGGCCGATACGATGGGCACCGCCGAGCAGGTCTACGAGCATGCCGGAATGGAGCTGACGGCGGTGGCACGCGCGCAGATCGCGGCGTATGTCGAGGCGCACCCGCGTGATGAGCACGGGGCGATGAGCTATGACCTGCGTGCCGACTTCGGGATCAGTCCCGAGGCGCTGCGCCGGCGCTACACCTTCCACCTCGACCGTCATCCGATGCCGGTCGAGGTGCGCTGAATACGGCGGCTGCTGGGATATGTGATCCCGCTCACTGAGAAATTTGGTACCGAGCAGTCGTTTCCTCATAGTCTCCGGAGAGCAACAGGGGATGGACGAGAGGGATCGATATGCGCTTGTGGCGGAGCGGAATCAGACAAGCGACAGCGCTGGTTGCCGCAGTGGTGGCGGCGACGGCGCTGGCCGCGTGTGGCGGCGGCGGCCCGAACGCCGGAGGTGGCACACCGGATCCGAACGCCACGCTGCGGATCATGTACGGCATGTCCCAGTCGCTGAACCCGGCGGACGCTCCTGAACCCGGTCAGATGACCTTTTCCACCTGGCCGGTCTACGACCGGCTGATCCGGGTCGCACCGGACGCGACCTATCAGCCGATGCTGGCCACGAAATGGACGTTCACCCCCGACGGCAAGACGCTGAACCTGACCCTGCGCGAAGGAGTCACCTTCAGCGACGGCACGCCGTTCGATGCGGCAGCGGTCGCGGCGAATATCGAGTACTACCGATCCGCGGACAAGTCGACGGTGCAGACCAATGTCGCGATGATCTCCGGGGTCGAGACGGTCGGAGATCACGAAGTCGCGATCGAGCTGAAGAAACCGACCACCGAAATCCTCTCGGCGCTCTCGAACACCCTCGGCGGGATCATGATGTCCCCGAAGGCAATCGAGTCCGGTGACCTGGCCTCGCATCCGGTCGGGACCGGCGCCTATGTGATCGAATCGTTCAGGCCCGGCGAGCAAGCGGTCTACAAGCGGCGTACGGACCAGGGCGGGATCTGGGATCCGAAGAGCGGCAAGGTCGCCGAGGTGGTGATCTCCCGGATCGCCGGCCCGGACGCAAAGGTCAACGCGCTCAAGAGCGGCCAGATCGACCTGACCACCTGGGAAGGCGATCCTTCCACCTACGCCCCCGGCCAGGTGCAGACCTCGGTGCTCCCGAGCCTGAACATGGTCGGGATGTATTTCAACACGAAGGTGAAGCCGCTCGACAACCTTCAGGTCCGCCAGGCGATCAACTACGCCATCGACCGGGACGGGATCGTCGCGGCCTTCGCCCAGGCCAACAAACCTCAGGTCCAGCCGTGGCCGGCCAGGCTACCGGGGTTCGACGAGGCGCGTGAGGACACCTATCCCTACGATCCGGAGAAGGCCAAGCAACTGCTGGCCGATGCGGGCTATCCCGGCGGCGTCACGATCCCTGGCGAGTTCCTCATCTCCAAGGCGGCAAAAATCGACAAGGCCGGCGAGACCGTACAGGCGAACTTGGCCGCCGTCGGGATCACGATCAACCTACGGTCGATGGATATCCTCGCCCAGGTCACCGAGTGGCCGAAGGGCGCGAACCCCGGGCAGTTCCAGTTTCAGTCGATTGTCTCGATCGACCCGTATGCCTGGCTGCAGCGGCTCTTCGTGCTTCCGCTCTGGAATCCGAGCGGCGTTGCACCGGAGTTGGTGGGCCTGATCAACGGCATCGACGATCCGACGATCTCCGAGGCGGACCGGGCGGCGAAGATCGGCAAAGCGGTCGACTATGCCACCGACAGCGCGCTCTCCGCGCCGTTGTGGGGCGGAGTCGGTGGCCTGGCCGCCGGCCACAAAGTGCAGGGGCTGGACGATATCGGCTCGACCAATGGGGGCGTGGCCGACCTGCGCTACATCAGCATGACCGAATAGCCGACTCGGCCAGCACCATGCGGGTCGCGATCGCCGCCCGGGATGCGGCCTCGGCCGCGGGCAGCAGTGCCAGCTCGTCCGACATCACCTCGACGCCGACGGGAGCGTTGATGCCGCCCTGCCGGAGCCGGCGCAGGACTGCCGCGACTCGGGCGGCTCCCTTGCCGGGAAGCAGCCGGTCGTGCAAAGTCTCGTCGATCAGATCGTCACCGGCGGTGGCCGGGGCATCGTTGACCTGGATTCCCACGATCAGATCGATCAGGCCGGGGTCCAGATCCTCGGGGCCCTGCCCCGAGCGCAGCAGGTGCCAGGTGTCCAGGCACAGCCCGCCATTGGCGCGTCCGGCGAGTCGGACGATCGAGGCTGCGGCAGCCAGATCGGGAATGCCGGACCAGGGCAGGAACTCCAGCTGGACCAGCATGCCCAGCGGCTCGGCCCGATCACACAGAGCCGCGAAACCCGCCGCCATCATCTCGACCGGCCCCGCTTCGTAGTCCATCTCCATGACGTTGAGGGTGCGGGCACCGAGTTTCTCGGCAGCCCACCACAGAGCCTCGTGCGCTGCACGGGGGTCCGCCGACCCCGGTCGACCGGTTGCCTGATGATGGGGGGCGAAATGCCGGGCGGCCCAATGGGTGAGGCCGTCCAGTTCGCCGATCTCCATATCGTGCTCATCGAGCAGCGTGCGCAGATCTGCGACTGTCACGCCGTCCGCCCGTGCCCGCAGACAGTCGCCGCCGCGCAGGCCGATGCCGCGGTATCCGGCCGATGCGGCGGCCTCGACGCGGGCACGGATATCGGTCCCGGGCACGGTACCGGCGCACAGTACGAGGTCTTCGGGGCCCAGGCCGGATCGGCAGACGAAATTCATCCGGTCACATCGCGCTGCGTGCCCCGCCGTCGACCCGCATCTCGGCGCCGTTGAGGTAGGCGCCGTCGGCAGACGCGGCGAAGGCGATCGCCGCGGCGAGGTCCTCCGGCGCGCCCGGCTCGTGCCAGAGCGTGGCGAGCCGGGAGTACCAAGTGGGATCCAAGGCGCCGATCGTGCCGTCCATCATCGGGGTCCGGACGCCGCCCGGTGAGATCGGGACCACCCGGATCCGGCGTTCGCCCAGCTCAGCGGCCAGACTGAGGGAGTAGGAGAGAAGCGCAGCCTTGGAGCTTGCGTAGCCGGACATCCCGGGATGGGCTTGCGTGGCGGCGGTGGAACACACGTTGACGATCACGCCGGACCCGTCGGGAAGGTGCGGAATCACTTCGCGGCACAGCAGCATCGGCCCGATGGTGTTGACCATGAAGACGCCGGTGAGCTGCTCGACGGTGACAGCATCGGCCGGTGTCCGGTCGGTCATCCCCGCGATGTTTGCGAGGATGTCGATGGACCCCATCGTGGTACGTGCCGCTTCGACGGCGGCGACAAGTGAGCTTTCGTGTGTGAGATCTGCGGTGAACGGCGTGAAGCGGTCCGAGCCGACGATCAATCGAGCGGTCTCCGCAAGGCCCGCAACGTCGCGGCCGAGACCGAACACCCGGGCCCCCTCGGCGGCCAGCCGCACCGCGGTTGCGCGACCGATTCCGGACGCGGCTCCCGTCACCAGGACGTTCTTGTTCTGGAAGCGGTTCACGACGAGCCCACCGATCCGCGGAGGTTTTCGAGCGTGCGATCGAAGACCGCCGGCTCATCGGCGCCCGGCGGCCGAACACCTTGGGCTCGGACAGTGGAGTGCTGCGCCGCGAGTGCTGGAATCACCACATCGGTGAGCAGATGCACGCTCTTCCATGCCTCCTCGATCGGCATCCCGCCGACGAGTGGGTGCAGGGTTACCGAAGCGTTCCCTCCGTGCGTGGCGAGTTCGGCGATCAGCTGATCGGGCGTGAGCACCCGGTAGCGGCCCGACGCCCTGACCTCCTCGATACCGGCTACACCGGGAATATGCATGACCGATCTCATATCACCGGCAGCCCAGGCTCCGTACTCCACCGCTTCCCACATCAGGTGCTTGCCGAGCTCGGCCCAGGCGCGGTCGGGATCCTCGTGCAGGACCACCATGCCGGGGCGGTGTGCGGCGACCATGTGCACCTGTGGCCTGATGCCCTCTTCGCGGCAGAGGTCCTCGTAGAAGGCTTTCAACTCCGGCAGATAATCGGGGATCTGGAGCGGGAGCCGGGTCCGGACGGCTCGTCGCGCGGTCGCCTTCGCAGAGCCGCCGATCATGATGGACGGATGCGGCCGGGTGAGTGGTCGCGGCGTGATCGCCACTGTGGCGCCGTGGTATTCGAAAGGCTCACCGGTCCAGGCTTTCAGCAAGGTATCCAGTAGCTGGTCCATCAGCCTGCCGCGCTGGTGGTAATCCTTGCCCATCGCCGCGTACTCGACCGGGCGGTATCCCAGGCCGAGGGTGACGGTCATCCGCCCACCACTGACCTGGTCGACGACCGCGAGATCCTCGGCCAGCCGGACCGGATCCCACAGCGGACCGAGCGCTGCCGAAACGCCGACGCGTATACGCTCTGTGCCGGCCAGGATCATGCCACCGGTGAGGATCGGGTTGCTGCTCCACCCGAAGCCGCTCGCATGATGCTCGTCCAGGCTGATCAGATCGACGCCCCTGGTGTCCGCGAAACGGGCCATCTCGAGGGCGGCGCGGAACACATGCGACTGCTGCACAGGGTCGGGATCGGGTAGCGCGAAGGTGAAGCGCAGGCCGGTGCGGGGCATGGGAACCTCCAGTCTCGGGTGCGCCCATGGTTGCCCGGGGCGCTGCCGCGCCCGATAGTGGTCTCGGTGGATGGGACACCGAGGGGCACAGGTTGTTCGGGTCCCTAGGTTCGAGGGGACCGCAGGAGGCAGCTTCCGACCGGATGCCGCACTGTCGGCCCCCTGGTGAGCACCTCCGTTCCGTACCGCAGAGAGGGAGCCATGAGCATCAGCCGAGAGACCGTAGTTTCGGTATGTGACGCCTACATCGCTGCGATGTCGGCCGGTGATCCGGAGCGGACGGTCGAGCTGTTCGCGCCGAATGCCTCGCACGAGGAGCCGATCGACACTGCGGCGCGCCACGGTCGCGAGGAGATCTTCGGCTTCCTCGACCAGTACAAGGAGATGGGTTTCACCCTGACCCGGCTCGGCCCGGTCACCGTGGTCGGCAACCGCGGCGCGTTCCAGGCCCGTGTCGATATCCCGACACCCGACGGGATCCGTTCGATGACGGCCACCGACCTGATCACCGTTGATGACGACGGCCTGATCTCCGCCATCGTTGTCCTTCCCGATGCCGCCGCCGACCCGAACCGGCCCCCGGCCGACCGGGTTTCATCAGAGCAATGAGCCGGCTCTCGCGGTCCTCATCGAGTGAGGAACTCCAGGAGTAGCTCATTGACGGTGCCGGCCGCCTCCATCTGGATGAAGTGGCCGGCAGCGGGAATGACATGCGTGCCGACAAGCCCGGGGACGGAGGCGCGCATGGCCTCCATCGAGGCCGGGCCGACGATCTGCCGGACCGGGTCGCGATCTCCGGTGACGAAGCACACCGGAACAGTGATCGGCTCATCGGGGCGCTCCTGCTTCTCCGCCCATACGTGGTCGGCGGCGCGGTACCAGTTCAGCCCACCGGTGAAGCCGGCACGGGTGAACTCCCTGACATAGTGCGCGAACTCGTCGGCGGAGAGCCACGGCCAGGGCAGCTCGGGCGCCTGGGGGAGCACATCGAGATAGCCGTTTCCACGGCTCGGGTGGGTGAAGATATCGGTGTAGCGGTAGCCCCCGCTCAGCGCCCAGAACACGCGTTGCAGGAACCCGGACGGGTCGGCGTCGAGTTCTTCGTCCGCCACACCCTGCTCCTGGAAGTAGTGCATGTGGAAGAAGTGCCGCGCCGCAACCGAGGTGTACACCCGGCTCGGCCGGACCGGCGAGGTCTCGGCCCGTGGGACGCTGAGCTGGAACAGCCCGCGCACCCGCCCCGGAGCCCACTGTGGCAGATCCCAGACCAGGACCGCACCGAAGTCGTGGCCGACGAAAACCGCGTCATCGATCCCGAGGGCATCCAACAGCCCCACCATGTCGGCGACTGTATGGGTGCGGGAGTACGCCGCCGGATCCCTCGGGCGGTCGGTGCCGCCGTACCCACGCATATCGACTGCGATCGCCCGGAAGCCGGCTCCTGCGAGCGCCGGTAGCTGATGCCGCCAGCTGTAGCCGAGGCCGGGGAAGCCGTGGCACAGCACCACGGCCGGGCCGGTGCCCTGCTCGATATAACGCATCCGGATCGCGCCGACATCGATTACGGCGCTGCGCTCGGGGGCAGTGGCAGTCATCGGGCCTCCTGAAGTCCGTGACGAGCATGTGCCCGCGGCCGGCCCCGCTGCTGCCCGGTCCCAGTGGGCAGGATTCACCCGCACGAGTTCACCGGGCGCTCGGCCCCACGTCGACGGCCGGCGGTCCTGATCAGTGGGATCCGCACGCCGCGGCCGGCTCGGACCGCGAGTATTGGGCGCATGACGCCGGACTCTCGCGGAATCCCTGACGACGTGCCGGAGGCGACGCGTGCCTACCTCGGGTTCGAGGGGCGTATCGGCCGCACGATCGCCGGTTCCGAGCCGTGGTGGCCGCCCCGCCCCCGGGCGGCAGCGAAGGCCCCGAATGTGGTGGTGGTGCTGGTCGACGATATGGGCTACTCCGATATCGGCTGTTTCGGATCCGAGATTGAGACACCGCACCTGGACCGCCTCGCTGCGGAAGGGGTTCGGTACACGAATTTCCACGTCAACTCGATGTGTTCGCCGACCCGGGCCGCGCTGTTGACCGGGCGGAACTCGCACGCGGCGGGGGTCAGCTATGTGGCCCACGCCGACCCCGGATTCCCGGGCCAGGCGATGGAGCTCGCCGACGATGTCAGCACTGTCGCGGAAGTGCTGCGGGACAACGGTTATTCGACACTGATGGTCGGCAAATGGCACCTGTGCAAGGACAGCGACGTCACCGATACCGGTTCACGTGGATCGTGGCCGCTACAGCGTGGCTTCGACAGGTTCTACGGGATCATGGACGGGATGACGGACATGTTCCACCCGCATGCCCTCTACCGTGACAACAGCCGGATCACACCGCAGGACCACCCCGAGGACTACTACTTCACCGACGATCTGACCGACGAGGCGATCGCGATGATCAGGTCGGTCAAGGCCTCTGATCCGGCGAAACCGGCCTTCCTCTACTTCGCCCACGGTGCGGTCCACGCACCGCTCAACGCTCGCGCGGCGGATATAGAACGGCACCGCGGCGCCTACGAATCGGGTTGGGATCGTATCCGCGAACAGCGATTCGCGCGTCAGCAGGAACTCGGTGTCGTGTCTGCCGGGACACGGCTCCCTCCCCGCAACAGCGAGGCCGGAGATGATGTCCCGGCGTGGGATGACCTGCCCCACGAGCGCCGGGAGGTCTTCGCGCGCTATATGGAGGTCTACGCCGCCATGGTGCAGTCGGTGGACGATTCATTCGGCCGGCTGCGGGCCGCGCTCGAGGAGATCGGCGAGTGGGACAATACCTTTCTGCTCTTCACTTCTGACAACGGTGCCTCGCGGGACGGCGAAACCCAGGGCAGTACCCAGTATTTCGATGTGCTGCGCCACTATCACGGCGGCGGCGCGGGCCTGGACGAGGAGTTCGAGCGCGACCGCGCGCGCATCGATGAGATCGGCGGTCCGCGTACGCTACCGCACTACCCCCGCGGCTGGGCCATGGCCTCGAACACGCCGTTCCGGCTCTACAAGACCAACACCCATGCCGGTGGACACGCGGTCCCGGCGATCGTGAGCTGGCCATGCAAGGTGGAGAGCGGAGGCGGCCTGCGCCGCCAGTATGTCCACGTCACCGACTTCCTCCCGACGGTCCTCGAGGTGACCGGCGCTGTCGCCGCCGACCACCGCCACGGGGTGCCGTTGAAACCCTTGGCGGGCAGCAGCTTCCTGGGTTCACTCACCGATCCCGCTGCACCCGAGACACACCGCGAGCAGTATTACGAGATGCAGGGCCACCGCGGCTACTACCGCGACGGCTGGGAGATCGTCACCCGGCACCGCCCGCTGACCCCGTTCGGCGACCACGAGTGGCAGCTGTACGACATGCGCCGCGACCCGACCGAAACCCACGACCTGGCTGCCGAACATCCCGATCTCGTCGCCGAACTCGCCGCCTGCTGGGAACGGGCCGCCTGGGCAAACCAGGTCTTCCCACTGAACGAGGGCTCCGGCCTGCTGCGCACTCAGCGGCCCGAGCGCGAGGACGCCTTCGCCCGGCCGGTGCGACTGGTGCCGGGCACGCCCACGCTGGAGCGCTACCGGTCGCTGATGCTGGTATATCGCCGATCGTTCGTCGTCACCGTGGACATCGACTTCCGCCCCGGCGACCGGGGCGTGCTCTTCGCACACGGCTGTCAGAGCGGTGGCTACTCGCTGTCGGTCGACCGGGATCGGCTGTGCTACTACCACAACCACTCCGGGCAGGTGGACGTGCTCGACCTGGGCGCGCTGCCCGCCGGGCGGCGCAGCATAGAACTCGACGTCTGTGCCCTGGAGGGCGGATTGCACGTCGATGTCCGGGCGTGCGTCGACGGCGCGGAACGCGGACGTGCCGAAGGATTGGTGATGCCGATGGGGCAGGCCATGTTCCAGGGCATCGATATCGGCATCGACCGGGGTTCCCCGGTGTCGTGGGAGCGGTACGACGCCGAGGGGACCTTCGCCTGGACCGGAAACCTCCACTCGGTGACCTGGACCCCGGGCGAGCACGCACCCGGCACCGGTCCGGAAACCCTGGCGAAACAACGAGAGATCGGGATGGCCTTCGAATGACCACAGCGCGAGATGGATACGACGACGAATGCGACGTGCTGGTGGTGGGAGCCGGCGGTGGTGGCCTGACCGGTGCGTACACGGCAGCGCGGGAGGGGCTCTCGGTGATCGTCGCCGAGGCCGGCGACCGCTTCGGCGGCACCACGGCCTACTCGGGCGGGGGCATGTGGTTCCCGTGCAACGCGGTCCTGGCGCGCGCCGGGAGCACGGATACTCTCGCGGACGCAAAGACGTACTACCACTCGGTCGTCGGCGATCGCACCCCGGTGGAACTCCAGGACGCATACCTCGAAACCGGTTCGAAACTGGTCGACTATCTGGAGAGCGACGACGACTTCGAGTTCATGGCCTACCCGTGGCCGGACTATTACGGATCGGCGCCGAAGGCGAGCGCCGGCGATCGGCACATCATGATGCTGCCGCTCGCACCCGAGCAGCTCGGTTCCCTGCGCGAGGTACTGCGTCCCACCCTTGCGGTCGAGCGTGCCGGCGAGCCGCTACCCGATTCGGTGATCGGCGGCCAAGCACTGATCGGCCGGCTGCTGTTGGCGCTGTCCCGGCAGGCCAGGGCCGACCTGCGGCTCGACACGATCTGTGACGAGCTGATCAAGGACGGTGACAGCGTGATCGGCGCGGTGGTCACCCAGGCCGGCGTTCGCCGCCGTATCCACGCCCGGCGCGGTGTGCTGATCGCCTCCGGTGGCTTCGAGCGCAACGAGAAAATGCGCGACGAGTACGGGGTTCCCGGCGCATGCCGCGACGCGATGGGTCCGGAGACCAACCAGGGTCTGGCGATCCGGGCCGGGATCGCGGCCGGCGGTGATGTGGACCTGATGTCGGAGGCGTGGTGGTCACCGGGACTGACCCACCCCGACGGCTCTTCGACGTTCTCGTTGTGGTTCACCGGCGGCATCTTCGTCGACGATGCCGGTGACCGGTTCGTCAACGAATCCGCTGCCTACGACCGTATCGGCCGGGAGGTGCTGGACCGGATCGCGGCCGGCAGTATGACGCTGCCGTACTGGATGATCTACGACGACCGCGCAGGCGAACGCCCGCCCGTGAATACCGCGAGCATCCCGATAGGAGAGACGAAGGACTATCAGGACGCCGGCCTGTGGATCAGCGCGGACACTCTCGAGGACCTCGCCGGCAAGATCGGTGTCCCGGCCGATCGGCTGGTCGCGACGGTCCGGCGGTTCAACGAATTCGTATCCGCCGATGAGGACGCCGACTTCCAGCGCGGCAGCGAGCCGTACGACCGTTCGTTCTCCGGCGGCGGCTCGCCCCTGGTCGCGATCGAGCAGGCTCCGTTCCATGCGGCCGCATTCGGGGTCTCCGACCTGGGCACCAAGGGCGGCCTGCGAACCGACGCCGCCGCGCGGGTGCTCGACGGCAACGCCACGGTGATCCGCGGTCTGTATGCGGCCGGGAACTCGATGGCCGCCGCGAGCGGTACCGCCTATCCGGGTGGCGGCAACCCGGTCGGGTCCTCGATGGTGTTCAGCCACCTCGCGGTCCTCGACATGGTTCATCGGCCGCCGGTGTCCTGACCGCGCAGCCGGACCGCCCCCAGAACGCACGGCCACTCATTTCCGACCGAGGAAAGCAATCGATGAATCGTAGAATTCTTCCCGTCCCCGAGCCGCCCGCCACGATTTCGCCGTCGGTCGACCGCGCTCACCAGAATCCGGGATACCCCGTGCGGCAGCGGGTCTCGCCACCGGAAGGCGCGCCGAACATCCTGGTTGTGCTGGTCGACGATATGGGCTTCGGTACATCCTCGGCTTATGGCGGCCCATGCCGGATGCCGACCGCCGACCGGCTGGCCGCCGGCGGACTGAGCTACAGCCGCTTCCATACGACAGCCATCTGCGCTCCGACCCGAGTCTCGTTGCTGACCGGGCGTAACCACCACAGTGCCGGGATGGGCACCGTCCCGGAAATGGCGACCTCCTCGCCCGGCTACGACTGCATCCGGCCCGACACCATGGCCACGCTGCCGCGCATCCTGTCCGGCAACGGCTACCTGACCGGTGCGTTCGGCAAGATGCACCAGACCCCGATGTGGGAGGTCGGCGAGACCGGGCCGTTCGACCGGTGGCCACTCAACGAGGGCTTCGACCGGTTCTACGGATTCCTCGGGGCCGAGACCAACCAGTTCACGCCTGCCCTGATAAACGGGTTCACCCCGATCGAGCCGCCCCGGACTCCGGAGCAGGGCTACCACCTGTCCGAGGATCTGGTCGACCAGGCCGCCACCTGGATCGAGAACATCAGCTCGCTCGAGCCGGACCGGCCCTGGTTCACCTACCTGAGCTTCGGTGCCTGCCATGACCCGCTGCACGTACCGGAGTCGTGGCGAGGGCGCTATCGCGGCGAGTTCGCGCACGGCTGGAACGCTCAGCGCGAGCGCACCCTGGCACGGCAGAAAGAACTCGGCCTGCTGCCCCAGAACGCCACCCTGCCGGATTTCGATCCGGATGTGCCGGACTGGGACAGCCTCAGCGCGGACGAGCGCCTCGTCTGCGAGCGGTTGATGGAGCTCTACGCGGAGTTCGCCGAACATATGGATGCCCAGATCGGCCGCCTGATCGACACCATCGAACGGCTCGGCCGGCTCGACAACACGGTGGTGTTCTACATCCTCGGTGACAACGGGGCGGCCGCCGAGGGGGGTCTGTACGGGTCGGCGAACCTGGTGCGCCCGCTCAACCGCCTTCCGGCCACGGTCGCCGACGTGCTCGCCCAGCTCGACGAGCTGGGCGGTCCGATGACCTATCCGCACTACCCGGTGGGCTGGGCGCTCGCGATGAACACCCCTTATCAGCAGTCGAAGAAGTACGCCTCACATTACGGCGGCACCCGCAACGGGATGATCGTGCACTGGCCCGCACGGATCACCGGCGGCGAAGTCCGGCACCAGTGGCACCACTGCGTCGATCTGACGCCCACGGTGCTCGAGGCTGCCGGGATACCGGCGCCCGACGTGGTGGACGGAATACCGCAGGCGCCGATGGAGGGCACCTCGTTCGGCTACACCTTCACCGAGGCCGAGGCGGCCGAGCGGCATACGACGCAGTACTTCGAGGTGCACGGGAGCCGCGGAATCTACGACCACGGCTGGGTTGCCTCGGCGCTGCACAATCAGATGCCCTGGGCCAGGCCCCGCCGTCCGGCCGTGCCGTTCGCCGAGGACCACTGGGAGTTGTACGACACTCGGGCGGACTGGACACAGGCGCGTGATGTGGCCGAGCAGTATCCGGAGAAGCTCGCGGAGCTCCAGGCGAAGTTCCTGGTGGAGGCCGCCCGCTACCGAGTGCTGCCACTCGATGACCGGATGCAGGAACGGTTCGACCCGACCGCCGCGCCACACCCCGATGTGATGGGCGACCGGCGTTCGATCACCCTGCGGCCGTCGATGCACGGTCTGCGCGAAGGCGTGGCACCCGATATGAAGAACACCTCCTACGACCTCACTGCCGAAGTGACCGTGCCCGAAGGGGGAGCCGAGGGGGTGCTGATCGCCCAGGGCGGGCGCTTCGGGGGCTGGTCGCTCTACATCAGCGGCGGCCGGCCGGTCTACTGCCACAACCTCGGCGGCGAGCGGACGTGGGTGCGCGGTGAACGCGCCGTGCCCACGGGTGACCATGTGGTCGGCCTGTCGCTGTCCTACGACGGCGGGGGTGTCGGAAAGGGAGCCGGCGTGACAATCACGATCGACGGCGAGCCCTGTGGATCGGGCCGTTTGGACAGCACGATCGGTTTCATGTTCTCCATGGACGAAACCATGGATATCGGTTGTGACCGTGGCACTCCGGTGACCGAGGAGTACGCCGCCCTGCCGGCCACCAACGCCTACCAGGGCGTGATCGGCCAGGTCCGGATAGACCTGGCCGAGCGCACCGACGGGCCCAGCGTCGAGGAACAGCGACGAGTCGTGATGGCCACGCATTGAGATCCACAGCCGGCCGGTCCGGTCTCGGTGTCCGGGATCACATCACAGGTCAGGTGGGTGGGCTTCTAGCTTCAGCCCATGTCGTCGGTCGTCCGAGCCGGCTCGTGGTCGAAAGGGCAGCAATGAACAGGAACAGAAACAGGAGAGGGAAGTGGCCGGCCCTCGCGGTGAGTGCAATCCTCGTTGTTGCCCTCGTCGCCGGATGTGGCAGCGCATCGGTCGGTCCCGGCGGATCCGGTGAGGTGGACCGGACGGCGAGCCTGCGAATCGCCTATCCGGTCACCCAGTCGCTCGACCCGGCCCAGGCCGCGGAGCCGGCCCAGCTACTGATTGCCACGTGGCCGGTCTACGACCGGTTGATCCAGGTCACCAGCGATGCGAAGTACGCGCCGATGCTGGCGACCGGATGGGAGTTCTCGCCGGATGGCAAGGCGCTCACGCTGACTCTGCGCCAGGGCGTGACGTTCAGCGACGGCACGCCCTTCGACGCCGCCGCGGTGAAGGCCAACCTCGAGCATTCGAAGGCAGCCGCGGGCAGTGCGCTGCAGGCGAATGTCGCCGGCATCACCACGGTCGAAGTGATCTCGCCGGACACGGTGAAGCTCGACCTCGCGCAGCCGAGCACCACGGTGTTGTCCACTCTCAGCAGCACACTCGGTGGACTGATGATTTCTCCGAAGGCGCTCGAGAGCCCGGACCTCGCCAGCCGTCCCGTCGGCACCGGTGCGTATGTGATCGACTCGTTCCAGCCGGGACAGCAGGTCACCTACAAGCGGCGTACGGACAACGGCGGTATCTGGGATGACAAGACCGGCAAGCCGGCCACTGTCTCGATCGATACCTTCGGCAACGCCGACGCGATGAGCAACGCGCTGCTGGGCAATCAGGCCGACCTGATCGTGTGGAGCAGCGACGTCGGTCGCTTCCGGTCGGCGATCGCTTCGGGCACGTTGGAGCACACGGTGATGGGCGGGGTGCTGAATATGGTCGGCATCAACCTCAACAAGACCCGCGAGCCGTACGACGACCCCCGGGTGCGTGAAGCGGTGAACTACGCCATCGACCGTGAGTCGCTGGTCGAGGCATTCATGCCGGACACTGTTGCGCGCGTGCAGCCCTGGCCGGAGGGTCTCCCCGGGTTCGATCAGGCCCGCGAGGACAGCTACACGTTCGACCCGGCCAAGGCCGAGCAGATCCTCGCGGACGCCGGCTACGCCGACGGTGTCGACGGCGGCGAGATCGCGGTCGCCAACGTCGGCAGTTTTCCCGACGTGTCACAGGCTGTCCAGGCGAACCTGGCAGCCGTCGGCATCAGAGTGGAGTTGCGCAACGTTGACGTCTACACGCTGGTAACCCAGTGGGCCCAGGGCCACTCGGAAGCCGAGATGATGTACATGAGCATGCCGTCCATCGACCCCTACTCGTGGACGCAGCGGCTGTTCGTCAACCCGGTCTGGACACCCGGCAACACCACTGAAGTGGCGAATATGGCGGCCGGGCTGGACAACTCGACGTTGAGCGAGGAGGCCAGGGCCGCAGGAATCGGCAAGATCGTCGACTACGCGACCCGGAATGCGCTCTACGCGCCGCTGTGGCAGGGCGTAGGTGGATTCGTATCGAACCCGAAGGTCGAGGGTCTCGATGATCTGGCATCGGTCAACGGCGGGGTCGCGGACTTCCGCAATGTCTACATGACCGAGTAGGCACAAGGTCCGCGGGACTTCATCGACCGGACGGCCGGGCGCGCTCGAAGCGCGCCCGGCCGCTCGGATATCGACACGTGACCATCAACGCAAATCGTCGGGGTAGACGACACCCGGCCCGCAGCCGGCGACGTCGCTCCACCGGAGCCGGCCCCGTCTCAGTGTCCGGGATCACATCGGTCTCCCCGCGGAGCGGATTCTACGTTGGCACCAACTGATCGAAGAGGAGGTGACAGCATGGTGGAATTGCGGTTCGACGACCTGCTGGATCCGAAGTTGACCCCCGCGCAGCAGCAGATGGTGGACTTCGCCGAAGCCCACCCCGCGGACTACAGCGTGGATGCGGTCTTGGCCGGAGCCCGTGCCCGGACCGGTCTGACCGAACCCGGACCGGACAACGGCTGGGCCGAGCGGCTGCAGGTGTGGATCGATGTGGCACACGAGCCGAATCGTAGGGAACTGGCGCGGGTTTCGATGCTTGCATTGTCGATCAAGTTCTTGGCGAACCGGATGCGGATCTACGACTTCGCCGCCCGGCATCCGCAAGTGCGGGAGATCGAGATCGAGGCGCCGGTGATGGTGATCGGCCTGCCGCGCAGTGGGACGTCGCACCTGGTCAACCTGCTGGCGGCGGACTCGCGCTTCCGCGCTGCGCCGCTGTGGGAACTGAACCAGATGGTGCCCCACCGCGGGGGCGGCCCGGGCCCCGACGGAATCGACCCGCGCTATCAGGCCACGGCCGCCGCCTTCGCGGCCGCCCAGGCAGCCAACCCCTACATCAAATCGTGGCATCCGATGGACCCGTGGCGGATCGAGGAGGACATCGAGATCCTCGCCGCCGACTTCTCCGGCTACTACCCCGAGCACCTCTTGCAGCACGCGGCGCAGTGGCGCGACTACTACCTGCAACACGACCAGACGCAGCACTACGAGTTCCAGAAGCTGTGCATGCAGGTGATGACCTGGTTCCGCCCGGGGGAGCGCTGGCTCACCAAGTACCCGGCCCATATCGAGAACATTCCGGCGCTCCTGAACGTATTTCCGGATGCCGTGCTGGTGGAGACGCACCGGGATCCGGTCGGGTCGGTCGTCTCGCAGGCCACGATGCATTCGTACATGGCCAGGACCTGGCAGCACGAGATCGACTACGCCCACCACCTCGACTACTGGCGCGACCTGAGCCTGCGGTTGCTCGAAAGCGGTCTCCGGGACCGGTATCTCATCGAGAGCCGGGTCGTCGACGTGCGTTACGACACGATGGTTGCCGACAACTGGAGCGCGGTGCGCGCCGTCTACGACACGGCCGGGATCGAGCTGACCGATCGTGCCCGCGACGAGATCCAGGGCTTCATCGACAACAATGTTCAGGGTAGGGACGGGCGCATCGTCTACGATCTGCGCGGCCATTTCGGCGTCGAGCCCGTGCAGGTACGAAAGCCGTTCGAGGACTATATGTCCCGTCACGACGTGCCCATCGAGGTCCGGTGAGTACCCGCCCGGGCGAGTCCCATCTGCTCGCCGGCAAGGTAGTACTGGTCTGTGGTGTCGGGCCCGATCTGGGCCGGTCGATGGCGGTGCGTTCCGCGCAGGCGGGCGCCGATGTGGTGCTCGTGGCCCGCACCGAGTCGCGGCTGCGTAGTGTCGCCGCCGAGGTGGAAGCGCTCGGCCGCAAGGCGCTGTCGGTGCCGACCGATCTGGCCGATGCGGCGTCCCGATCCGAGATGGTGCGGCGCAGTCTGGCCTACTTCGGCCGGGTGGACGGGCTGATCAACACCGCGTTCATCCAACCGCCACAGGAACGCCTGCTGGACACCGATCTCGATGCGATGCGCGGATGGACCGATATCAATGTCCTCGCCTCGGTCGGCCTCGTGCAATTGCTTGCCGACACCTTGACCGAGAACCGTGGCTCCGTCGTCCTGGTCAACTCGATGGTGCTGCGCAACCAGCTGCCGGGGTTCGGTGCCTACCGGATGGACAAGGCGGCGTTGCTCGCCGCGGCACGCAGCCTGTCGGTGGAGCTCGGGCCGAAGGGGGTCCGGGTGAACTCGGTCGCGCCGGGATACATCTGGGGCGACAAGGTTCGCCGGAGTTTCGAACGCCAGGCGGCGGCACGTGGGGTCGCCGCCGATGCGATCTACGAGCAGGTGGCTGCCGCGACGGATCTGAGGCGACTGCCGACACCCGATGAGATCGCCGATGCCGCGGTCTTTCTCACCTCGGACCTGGCCAGCGGGATCTCCGGCCAGTGTCTCGATGTGAACTGTGGCCATACCCACCACTGATACGGCACGGCGAGCGTTCGACGGAAGGGACAACCATGACGACGACCCTCGGCACTCTCGAGGAACTGCATCACGCCGCGTCTGCCGGCACCGGGCTCGACGATTTCGGGAATCCCGATTACCGCGAGGCGATGCAGGTTCTGATGGAAAGCTACATCCACGACGCCGGTCTCACCGAGGCGGGTGTGCAGCGCATACGGGCAATGCTCGGGACGGTACTGGAGACCCGGCTGCGCCTCCGGCAGGCGTACACCCGCTGGCCGAAGGCGGCGGATGTCGCGATTCGGCGCCCCCTGTTCGTCACCGGCCTGCCCCGCACCGGAACCACAGCCCTGCACCGGCTGCTGTGTCTCGACCCCGCGCACCAGGGACTGGAGCACTGGCTGACAGAGGCGCCCCAACCTCGTCCACCGAAATCGTCCTGGGCCGACAACCCGGACCATCAGCGCATGCAGCAGTTCCTGGACGCGCATCACGAGGCCAAGCCGGAGATGAAGGGCATCCATTTCATGTCCCCGGACATGGTGGAGGAGTGCTGGCGCGCGGAGCGGCTGTCGATGCGGTCGATCGCGTTCCAGAACACCGCGCATCTACCGACGTACTCGGACTGGCTCGCGGCTCGTGACATGGCCCCGGCGTACGGGGCCCACCGGGAGATGCTCCGGATGATCGGGCTCGACGACCTCGACCGTCGCTGGGTGTTGAAGAGTCCCAGTCACCTGTTCGGTCTCGACGCCCTGATGGCCACCTATCCCGATGCGCTGGTGATCCAGACGCACCGCCACCCGCGCACCATCGTGGCCTCGGTAAGCAGCCTGAACCACAGTGCCAGCGCGGGCACATCGACTGTCTTCACCGCCGATGTGGTCGGTCGCGACTGCCTGGACCTGTGGGCGCGCGGAGCCGAGACCTTTCGCGCGGCCCGGCAGAAGTATGACTCCGCCCAGTTCGCCGACGTGTACTACGAGGACTTCGTCGCCGATGCGCCGGGCGTGGTCGAGGCGATCTACCGGCAGTTCGGCCTGCCCTCGAGCCGCGAGGTGCACGCCGGGGTCGCCGCGAGCCACGAGCAGAGCAAGGCCGACGAGCGCCGGCCGGTACATCACTACTCCTTATCCGATTTCGGACTGACCGAGTCCGAAGTGGACGCGAAATTCGCAGGCTACGTGGACGAGTACTTCTCGGCCACCGCAGCGCACTGAGGAAGCTCACAAGGAGGAATCATGGTTGACCTGAACGATATCGAGCAGCTGCGCAACGACATCCGGATCCTGAAGGACATCGAAGCGATCAAGCGTGTCAAACACGCCTACTTCCGGTGCCTGGACACGGCGAACCTGACCGAGATGCGGGAGCTGCTGCACCCACGGTTGCGCTCGAAGATGGCCGGCGGGCATTATCTCCTCGAATTCGACAACCGGGACGACTACCTGGAGATGCTGGCCAACTCGTTCAACTCGGAATTCGTCGGCCAGCACACCGGGCACCACCCCGAGATCGACATCCTCAGCGAGACCGAGGCAACCGGGAAGTGGTATCTCGCCGATATCGCGATGAGCTTTCGGCAGCAGAGCACCACGGTGGGTACCGCCATCTACACCGACAGGTACCTGAAGACCGATGGTGTCTGGCAGATCAGCGAGACCGGATACTTCCGGATCTACGAAACCGTCACCGCGACACCGGAACCGCCGGAGCTGACCGTGCACTACCTGGCAGAGCACGGCCGCAGACTGCCCGCACAGCAGGCGTGAGCGCGCCGGCGACGCTCAGCCGAAGGGGGAGCCGATCACGAAACGGCTGGTGGGCATGACGCCGGTCGCGGCGCCGTCGAGGAAGGCCGAGACGCTCTGGGACATCAGGCCCTGCCGGCGGGCGAGTTCATCGGGGTCGCCACCGCTGCCGTAGAACGCGTGCTGGTCGGTGGCTGCCTCGAGGGGGAAGAGCTCCTCGACGATGCCGTCGACCGGAAACGTGTTCGGAGTGAGGCTGCGTACCACCGTGTTCTGGATGTAGCCGAATGTCGACTGAGTCCGGATCGCCACCGTGGTGTGGTGGTTGTGCCATCGGTCCAGCCACTGCGCCGGCGCCATCGCTTCCGGGCGCCGGATGAAGGCGATGTTGGACAGGCCAGGAGTCCGGGCGCCCGGTGCGGTCGCCGGTGGCGTCAGCGGGACGCTCTCCGTCACCAGCCAGCCGGCGATCTCACGGGCGACGGACTGTAGAGCTGTCTCGAGCGGGTGACGCACCTCGTCACGCCAGCTGTCGACCCAGAGACTGACGACGGCATCCGCGGCCTTTCCCCACGGGGCCCTGTTGAGCGTCGCGTTCGCGACGTCGGCATCGGTGACGTTGACCTGTATGCCGCGCGCTCCGGCTTTCCCGAGCGCCTGCGCGAGGTCACCTCTCAGCGCCGCGGACAGCCGTGCGGCACTGTTGTCCTCGTGCCGCCAGAGGACATAGATCAGCTTCTCCATGATTTCTCCTTGTGTGTGTACAGCTGATTGGGCGAACCTCAGAAGGACGCGCGCGCTCCGCCGTCGACACGGATCTCGGAGGCATTCCAATACTTCGCCTCTTCGGAGGCTGCGAAGGCGATGAATCCCGCCATATCGGCGGCGTTGCCCGACTCCTCCTGGCCCCAGAGATGGATCAAGCGCGAATACCAGTCGCCCTGGTAATCCTTCACCTGGTCCCAGATTTCCCACATCATTCTGGTTTGCACCCCGGAGGGCGAGATCGGTACGACGCGGATGCGGCGGGGGGCGAGTTCGACGGCCATGGTGAACGATGCCGAGACCAGGGCGGCCTTTGATCCGGCGTATGCCGCCATCGTCGGGACTGCCTGGGTGCCCGAGCTCGAACAGATGTTGATGATCGAGCTGTTGTCGGGGACGTACGGCAGCGCCTGATTGATCAGCCGCAGCGGGCCGAGGAAGTTCACCTGGTTGATCTCGCGGGCCACGTCGGGATCGAAGTCGTCGATCGGGGTCCGGAGGGTGACACCGGCGATATTGCAGATGATGTCGATCCGGCCGTCGAGATACACCGCGGCCGCCCGGACAGCGTCGACGATCGATGTGTCCTCGAGCATGTCCACGTGATGTGAACCGAAGCGGGCCGGGTCCGTGACGAGGTTCCCGGTCTCTTCGAGGTTGGCGATATTGCGGCCGAGCCCGAAAACGGTTGCTCCTTCGGTGATGAAGCGTGCTGCGGTGGCCTGGCCGATGCCGGCCGATGCACCCGTGATGAGAACGTTCTTGCCTTCGAACCGGTTCATATCGCTCCGTAGTGTTCGGCGCATGCGCGCCCGTGGTCGAGTCGTGACGTTATGTGGCCCCGGTCACCTTCCGTCCAGCTATCTCGATCACTGGGATGTAGTGGGTCCGGTCACGTGGACAGAACTAGCGTTCGGCAGCACGGCGGTTCTTCGGAGCCGTGGCATATGTGACCGGACATTTCGGCGGTGTATGTCGAACAGCAATTGTGAAGGGGCCAAACCGATGAGCACCGTTCAATCCGATTACCGGCTGAGTCAACTCGATCAGCTCGAGGCGGAATCGATCCATATCTTCCGCGAGGTCGCGGCCGAGTTCGAGAAGCCGGTGCTGATGTTCTCCGGGGGCAAGGACTCCATCGTGATGCTCCGGCTTGCCGAGAAGGCCTTCTTCCCCGCGAAGCTGCCCTTCCCGATTCTTCAGGTCGATACCGGATTCGACTTTCCCGAAGTGCTCTGCTCGAGGGACAACTGGGTCGATCGACTGGGCCTTCGCCTGATCGTGGCCGGCGTCGACGACGCCATCGAGAAGGGGGTGATTGTCGACGACGGTAAGACCAGCCGCAACCGCATGCAGATCGGGACGCTGTTGCACGCGCTGGAGACCGAGGGTTTCACCGCCGCATTCGGTGGCGGGCGCCGGGACGAGGAAAAGGCCCGCGCGAAGGAACGGGTCTACTCACACCGCGACGAGTTCGGTCAGTGGGACCCCAAGCTCCAGCGGCCCGAGCTGTGGAACCTCTACAACGGGCGGATCCATCCCGGTGAGCATATGCGGATCTTCCCGATCTCGAACTGGACCGAGTTGGATATTTGGCACTACATC
Organism: Nocardia speluncae NBRC 108251; assembly: GCF_001613245.1. Lineage (GTDB taxonomy): Bacteria > Actinomycetota > Actinomycetes > Mycobacteriales > Mycobacteriaceae > Nocardia > Nocardia speluncae. The sequence continues at coordinate 402,296 of NZ_BDBZ01000007.1, forward strand.
GGCCGGGAGAATATCGAAATCCCCTCGATCTACTTCTCCCACCAGCGTGAGGTCATCGAGCGCGACGGGATGTTGCTCTCGGCCTCCGACGCTGTCCGGCCCCGCGCCGGCGAGAAGATCGAGACACGGACCGTCCGGTTCCGCACGGTCGGCGATATGACGCTCACCGGTTGCGTCGAATCAACGGCCGACACAGTCGAGAAAATCATCGACGAGATCGCCATCGCCCGGGTCACCGAGCGGGGTGCCACCCGGGGCGACGACCGGTTCTCCGAGGCAGCGATGGAAGACCGCAAGAAGGAAGGTTATTTCTGATGTCCCGGATGGTTGACGAGATCCCGAACGCCGAACGCTCGATGGACCTGCTGCGGTTCGCGACCGCGGGCTCTGTCGATGATGGCAAGTCGACCCTGATCGGGCGGCTGCTGCTGGACTCGAAGTCGATCTTCGAGGACCAGCTGGAGGCTGTTGCGGCCACCAGCCAGGACAAGGGCTACGACTACACCGACCTGGCGTTGCTCACCGACGGACTCCGCTCCGAGCGTGAGCAGGGCATCACCATCGACGTGGCCTACCGCTACTTCGCCACGCCGGCACGCAAGTTCATCATCGCCGACACCCCGGGGCATGTGCAGTACACCCGCAATATGGTCACCGGTGCCTCGACCGCCGACCTCGGCCTGGTGCTGGTCGATGCCCGTCAGGGCCTGACCGAGCAGTCGCGGCGCCATGCGGTGTTGCTGTCCCTGCTCCGCGTCCCGCACTTGGTGCTCGCTGTCAACAAAATGGACCTGGTCGACTACGACCAGGAGGTATTCGCCAGGATCCACAAGGAGTTCACCGCCTTCGCCACCAAACTGAACATCCCCGACCTCACGGTGATCCCGCTGTCTGCCCTCAAGGGTGACAATGTGGTCACCCGATCGGACAACATGGACTGGTACCAGGGACCATCCCTGATGCACCACCTGGAGAACGTCCATGTCGCTTCCGACCGCGATCTGGTGACCTCGAGGTTCCCGGTGCAGTACGTGATCCGCCCCAAGTCGGACGACTTCCACGACTACCGTGGCTATGCCGGACAGCTGGCGGGCGGGGTGCTGAAAAAGGGCGATGACGTGATCGTCCTACCCAGTGGCATGACATCGAAGGTTGCTTCGATCGACCTGTACGACAACGAGATCGACCAGGCTTTCCCGCCTATGTCGGTCACCGTGCGCCTCACCGACGACGTGGATGTCTCCCGTGGCGACATGATTGCACGGGCGAACAATGCGCCGAAGCCTTCCCAGGACATCGACGCAATGATCTGCTGGATGACCAACGAGCCACTGCGCGCGCGCCGGAAGTTGGCGATCAAGCATACGACCCGCACGGGCCGGGCCGTAATCAAGGAGATCGGCTATCGCCTCGACGTGAACAGCCTGCACCGTGACCTGGACACCGGCGAACTGGGGCTGAACGAGATCGGCCGGGTGAAGCTGCGCACGACGGTTCCGCTGCTGTGTGACCCGTACTCGAAGAACCGGACCACGGGGTCGTTCATCCTGGTAGACGAGGCCACCGGGGTCACCGTCGGTGCCGGGATGATCAACGACGCCGACTGAATGACGAGCGAGGAAGTGGCGATGGGAAAGCTCGACGGAAGGGTCGCGATCGTTAGCGGCGGAGCCCGAGGCATGGGCGCGTCCCATGTACGCGGGTTGCTGCGTGAGGGCGCCCAGGTTGTCTTCGGCGATGTATTGGAGGACGAGGGGCGGCTGCTGGAGAAGGAGCTGGGGCAGGATTGCCGGTTCCTGCCGCACGATGCCACCTCGGAGGACGGCTGGTCGGCGATCGTCGACCTCACCGTGACGACGTTCGGTAAAGTCGACATCTTGGTCAACAATGCCGGGATCCTCGGTTTCGGCGCCCTGGATACGATGACCCTCGCGGATTTCCGCCGGATAATCGAGGTCAACCTGGTCTCTCAGTGGCTCGGGCTGAAGTATGTGAGTGCGGTGATGGCACGGGGTGGGTCGATCGTCAATATCTCCTCACTGAACGGGCTTGTCGGGGGGATGAATCTGACCGGCTACAGTGCCAGTAAGTTCGGTGTCACCGGACTGACCAAATCGGCGGCGATCGAATTGGGGCCCAAGGGAATCCGGGTCAACTCCGTGCACCCGGGCGGCGTCGCGACACCCATGCTCGGCAAGGGCGAGGACGAGGTCGAAGCCCCCGACGGCCCGATGTCGAAGATCGCGATTCCACGCCTTGCGAAGGCGAGCGAGGTCACCGAGATGGTGCTGTTCCTGGCGAGCGACAGTTCGAGTTTCTCGACCGGTTCGGAGTTCGTGATCGACGGCGGCATGAGCGCCGGCGCGGGGTTCTGAGCCACTCGGATTCCCGCCGATCGGGAAGATCTCCAAGCCCCGTGGCAACCCGCAAGACCGGAAAGGGCCCGAAATCCCGATCATCAGGATTTCGGGCCCTGGTTCTGTCTACGGCATTTATCGTTCCCGGACGAGTAGCAGGAGCACGACGAGAGTCGTTGCCCGCGAACACAGGAGGATAGCCGACATGTCGGTTGCCGAGATCAATCCGGACGAAGTTCGCAACATCGAAGCTGCGGATATCGAGACCCGTTTCGCGCGAGGCTGGCACTGCCTGGGCCTGGCGAAGAAATTCCGCGACGGTGAACCCCATTCGATCCAGGCCTTCGGCCAGAAACTGGTGGTCTTCACCGGCATGGACGCCACGATCAACGTGCTCGACGCGTACTGCCGCCATATGGGCGGTGACCTGTCCCAGGGCACCGTCAAGGGCAACGAGATCGCGTGCCCGTTCCACGACTGGCGCTGGGGCGGCGACGGTCGCTGCAAGCAGATCCCCTACGCCCGACGTGTTCCCTTGCTTGCCCGTACGGCCACCTGGCCGACCCTGGAGCAGGACGGCATGCTCTTCGTGTGGAACGACCCCGAGGGCAACCCACCGCCTGCGGAGGTGACCATCCCGGTCATCGGCAAATTCGATGACGGCGAGTGGACCGACTGGGTGTGGAACGAGATGGTCGTGCACACCAACGCCCGCGAGGTGATCGACAACGTCGTGGACATGGCGCATTTCTTCTACGTCCACAAGAGCTTCCCGACGTACTTCAAGAACATTTTCGAGGGACACGTCGCGACGCAGTATTTCGACGGCGTGCAGCGTGCGGACGTCCTGCACCAGGTGGACGAGGCGCGGGACCCCGACGCGCCGAAGTTCATCGGCTCCACGTCCGAGGCCGCCTACTTCGGGCCTTCGTTCATGATCGACTACCTCGACCACGAATTCGAGGACGGGTCCAACCCCTCGGTCCTGATCAACGCCCACTATCCGATCGACAACAACAGCTTCATGCTGCACTTCGGGTTGCGGGTGAAACGTCGTCCGGGCATGTCGGCGGAAGCCGCGGAGGCCGGTGCGCAGAAGACCGGACAGGGCATCCTGGCCGGATTCATGCAGGACGTCGAGATCTGGCGCAACAAGACCCGGATCGACAACCCGCTGCTGTGCGAGGAGGACGGGCCGGTCTATCAGCTGCGTCGCTGGTATCAGCAGTTCTACGTCGACGTCGCCGATATCACCCCCGAGATGACCGACCGGTTCGAGTTCGAGATCGACACCACGATGCCGGTCGAGGCCTGGCGCGCCGAGGTCGCTGCGAACATCGCCCAGCGGGAGACCGCGATCTCGCCCGCGTGAGCAGCCGTCCGGGCGCGGTGTCCGCGCCCGGACAGGGGGCGAATCGAAAGCTTCGAGGTTCAGGATTACTCGGTGAATAGTGTTTCGAGAGCATCATTTTCAACCAGTGGGACAGAGCGGTCCGGTAAATGGTCAGCTCATGACGGTACTGCCGTGGTCAGCGCGCGAACATCCGGAGCGGGTGGTCTGGATGGTCCCGCTGATCGAGAAAGTTCCGGTTTCGCCGCGGGGGCATAACTAGCTTCAACGGCTATGGACGGAACCTGGGATCATGAGGCCGACTTCGTCGTCGTCGGTAGCGGTGGTGGCGGCATGGCAGCTGCCTTGACGGCGGCGGACTCCGGGCTCGACGCCCTGGTGGTGGAGAAGGGTGCCCGCTTCGGTGGCACCACCGGCATCTCGGGCGGCGGCATCTGGATCCCGAACAACCCCACGCTGCGGCGCGCCGGCCACGACGACAGCCGCGAATCGATCCGGACATATCTCGCCGCGATCACCGAAGGCAAGGTTTCGCAGGAGCGGATCGATGCCTTCGTCGATAACGGCCCGGCCGCGATGCAGTTGCTCGAGAAGAGCAGATGGCTGGATTTCTTCTGGGTCAAGGGCTACGCCGACTATCACCCCGAGCTCGAGGGTGGGCGGCCGCTCGGCCGGTCCATCGAGGCCAAGGCCTTCGATACCCGCAAACTCCGTGCCGCCGAGCAACATCTGCCCCCGAACGGGATGGCCGGCCCGCTCGGACTCTGGGTCAGTGCCAAGGACTATCACGACCTCGCGATGGTCAAGCGGACCTGGCGCGGCCGGTGGATGTCGGTTGTCGCCGCCTGGCGGGTCTCCTCGAACCTCGTACGCCGTCGGCATATGGCGACCACCGGTCGAGCCCTCGTGTCGAGGCTCCGGATGGCGCTGGAGGATGCGGGCGTGCCGCTCTGGCTGAACAGCCCGATGATCGAGCTTCTCGCCGAAAACGGGGTTGTCACAGGGCTGGTCGTCGAGCGTGACGGAAAGCCGACGCGGATCCGCGCCAGGCGTGGCGTGCTGCTGGCCACCGGCGGGTTCGACCACAACTCGGCGATGCGTGAGCAGTATCTGCCCGACGGTGGCAAGGAAGACATCAGCGGTGGCGTCGGGGAGAACACCGGCGACGGCATCGTCGCCGGCGAACGGCTCGGCGCGGCAACGGCGTTCATGGACGATGCCTGGTGGATGCCCTCGGTCGCGCACCCATCCGGCGCCGTCATCCCGCTGGTCTCCGAGCGCTCCATCCCGCCGTCGGTGATCGTCTCGGCTCGTACCGGTGAGCGGTTCACCAACGAGGCGGCGCCGTACGTGAACTTCGTGCACGACCAGCTCGATGGCGGGCACGTCCCGGTATGGTTCGTAATGGATGCCAAGGCCCGCGCACGTTACCCGTTCGCCCGGGTCCTGCCCGGCGCCGACTTCCCCGAGGACTGGTACAAGGCAGGAATCGTGCACAGGGCGGAAACACCGACCGGTCTCGCCGGAAAGATCGGTGTCCCGGCCGATGCACTGATCAGGACGATCGAACGGTTCAACGGGTTCGCTCGCCACGGCAAAGACCTCGACTACGACCGCGGTGTCAGCGCCTACGACCGTTACTACGGCGACCCGACGCTGGCGAACCCCGCCATGGACACGCTGGAGAAGGCGCCGTACTACGCGATCCGTGTCGAAGCCGGGGACCTGGGCACCAAGGGCGGCCTGATCTGCGACGAGAACTCCCGAGTGTTGCGCGCGGACGGTTCGGTGATCGAGGGCCTGTACGCGACCGGCAACACCTCGGCCTCGGTGATGGCCAACGAGTACCCGGGTGCGGGCGGCACGATCGGTCCCTCGATCGTCTTCGGCTACATCGCCGCCCGCCATGCCATACGCAGTCCGGCCGCCGTGGCCGACCGCCCCTCATAGGCTCACGGAGTTACCGATGTCAGCACCACATTCCTTCCGGCTCCGGGTGGTCGAGGTGGTCCGGGAAACCGCTGATGCACACTCGCTCGTCCTCGAACCCGACCCGGCCGACGAACTCCACTTCACCCCTCGGCCCGGCCAGTTCCTGACGCTCAATATCCCTACCGAGCGAGCGGGTGGCGCCGCGCGGTGTTACTCGCTGTCGAGCGCGCACCTGCTCGGAGAGAAGCTGAAGATCACGGTCAAGCGCACAACGGGCGGCTACGGATCGAATTGGGTCTGCGACCACCTCGCCGCGGGTGACGAGGTCGAAGTGCTGGCGCCGTCGGGCACGTTCACGCCCAGGTCGCTCGATGTGGACTTTCTGCTGTTCGCCGGCGGCAGCGGAATCACCCCGGTGATGGCGATCCTCAAGTCGGCGCTGCACGCGGGGACCGGCAAGGTGGCGCTGGTGTACGCCAACAGGGACGAACGGTCGGTGATCTTCCGCAATGAGCTGATCACCCTGGAGCAGCAGTACGGCGACCGATTGCACGTGGCCCACCTGCTCGAGTCCGTGCAAGGGCTGCCACGGGCGGAGACGCTGGAGACATTGGCGCGGCCGTGGGCCGACCGGGACGTTTTCATCTGCGGACCCGCTCCCTTCATGGATGCTGTCACCGGTGCGGTCGGCGCGGTGGGTGTGGCACGCGACCGGGTTCACCACGAGAAGTTCCTCTCGCTGGGCAACGACCCGTTCTCGGACGCAGCCGTCGAGCTCGACGGCGAGGGCCCGATGAGCACGCTGGACGTGCTGCTCGACGGCGTCACCACGAGCCTGGCCTGGCCACGGAGCAACACGCTCCTCGACGTCCTGCTCGCCGCGGGCCTGGATGCGCCGTACTCCTGCCGCGAAGGCAATTGCAGTGCGTGCGCCTGCATCGTGCTGGAGGGTGATGTGGAAATGGAGCGCAACGAGATCCTCGAGGCCGAGGATCTCGCCGACGGGATCGTGCTGGGCTGCCAAGCCATCCCACTCAGCGACCGCGTCCGGGTGAGCTATGACGAGTGACGGCCCGTCGGCTCACCGGTCACTCCCGATGGGCGGGAGCGGACACATGCGGGGACGCCGAGTTTGCGACCTTGGTGCACGACCGCGCCGGCCCGCCCACCACATCGAGCAGCCACCGGAATTCCGGCCCAACCGCCAACCTCCTCGACAGGACAGGACAACGCAATGACTGAGCTTCGTGGACTCGGATACCTCAAAGTGCAGGCCACCGATGTGGAGCGCTGGCGCGAACTGGCGGTCGGTGCGCTCGGCTTCGCCGAGGGAACCGGACCCGATCCGGACGGGCTCTACCTGCGTATGGACGAACGCACCTCGCGGGTGATCGTGCTGCCCGGCGACACCGATGAGGTACTCGCCGTCGGCTGGGAGGTACGCGATCAGTTCGCTCTTGCCGCCGTCGGCAGGGCGGTCGAGGCTTCGGGTTTCGCGGTCAAGATGCTCTCGCCCGGCGAGGCGTCGGACCGCTCGGCCGAGCAGGTAATCACGTTCACGGACCCGGCGGGCATGCCCGTGGAAGTGTTCTTCGGTCCTGCGCTCGACCACTCGCCGGTGTTGACCGGTGCTGGTCAGAGGTTCGTTACCGGTCGGTGCGGGCTCGGACACGTGGTGTTACCGACCACGGACGTGGAGGAGACCCTCACGTTCTACACCGAGGTGCTGGGCTTCCTGCCCCGCGGCGCGATGAAGGTCGGTCCGCCGGCCGAGGACGGATCCTCGGCCCGGATCCGCTTCCTGGGCATCAACCAGCGCCATCACAGCCTGGCCATCTGCCCGGCGCCGCGCGGCGGCGCCCCGGGCCTGATCCACCTGATGGTGGAGGTGGATTCTCTCGATGCGGTGGGCCGCGCGCTCGACAACGTCAACAAGGCCGGCTTCTCGCTGTCCTCGACACTGGGCCGCCACACCAACGACAAGATGGTCTCCTTCTACGTCCGCGCGCCGGGCGGCTGGGATATCGAGTACGGCTGCGACGGGATGCTCGTCGACGAGACCTGGTACACGTCCGAGGAGATCACCGCCGACTCCTACTGGGGCCACGACTGGTCCGGGTCCGAGCCCCTGGCCGCCTTCGCGCCCGCACAGTCATGACCGCACACCTTCGCGAACGGAATTGAGCAGATGACTCCGACCGACGGCCCCGGCCTGTCCACCGCATCCGACAGCGCTCCCAACGTTGTACTGGTCCTGCTCGACGATGTCGGCTTCGGGGCGTCCGCATCCTTCGGCGGGCCGGTCGAAACGCCGGCCGTCGCGAAAATGGCAGCGGACGGCTTGCGCTACAACCGATTCCACACCACGGCGATCTGCTCGCCCACCCGGGCTTCGCTACTGACCGGTCGCGACCCGCACGTTACGGGCGTCGGTACGGTGATGAACTCCGCCAACAAACATCCCGGCTACGACGGCATCATGCGCGACAGTACGGCCACGATCGCCACCGTGCTGAAGAAAAACGGCTACAGCACGGCCTGTTTCGGCAAATGGCATCTCGCTCCGGCCTGGGAGACGTCCCAGATCGGTCCGTTCGACCGGTGGCCGACCGGTCGTGGGTTCGATACCTTCTACGGGTTCCTCGGTGGCGAAACCCACCAGTACGAGCCGACGCTCTACTCTGGGACCACGCCGGTGCACCGGCCCGAGGGGGACGACTACCATCTGACCGAAGACCTGGTGGATCGCTCGATCGACTGGATCAGGATGCAGAATGCGGTGGCGCCGGAGCGGCCGTTCTTGATGTACCTCGCACCGGGGGCGACGCATGCGCCGTTACACGTACCGGAGGAATTCTCCGCGAAGTACCGCGGCCGGTTCGCGCAGGGCTGGGACGCCGTACGGGAGGAGATCCTGGCGCGGCAGAAGGACCTCGGAATCGCGCCACCGGACACCGTGCTGACGCCGCGACCGGACGAGTTGCCGGCGTGGGAAACGTTGAGCGACGGCGAGAAGCAGGTCGCCCAGCGGATGATGGAGGTGTACGCGGGTTTCCTCGAGCACACCGATGTACAGATCGCCCGGCTGATCGCAGCGCTCGAGGAGAGCGGCCAATACGACAACACGCTGTTCGTCTATGTGGTCGGAGACAACGGCAGCAGTGCCGAGGGTGGCCTGGCGGGCAGTATCAACTACTTCGGTGCACTCCAGGGGATGCCGGAACCTCTGGAGACGCAGCTCGAGCGGCTCGACGAGATCGGTGGGAAGAAATCCTATCCGCAGTATCCGGCCGGCTGGGCGTGGGCGATGACCTCACCGTTCCAGTGGGTGAAGCAGGTCGCGTCGCACTTCGGCGGCACCCGCAACGCGATGGTTGTCACGTGGCCGGCAGGGATCGAGGATGCCGGCGGTCTGCGTACCCAGTTCGGGCATGTCAACGATATCGTGCCGACGATTCTGGAGGTGGCCGGGATCGAGGCGCCGACGGTGGTCGACGGGGTGGAGCAGGCGCCGATGGACGGGACCAGCCTGGTCTACAGCTTCGCCGATGCCGATGCGCCGGAGCGGCATACGACGCAGTACTTCGAGGTGTTCGGGCATCGGTCGATCTATCACCAGGGTTGGATCGCCTCCGCCTTCCACCGGGCGGGGATGCCGTGGACGGTAGGACTGCCACCGGTCGACGCGCCGTTCGAGGACGATATCTGGGAGCTCTACGACACCACCCGCGACTTCAGCCAGGCCCATGACCTGGCAGCGACCGAACCGGACAAGCTCGCCGAGTTGCAGCAACTGTTCACGGCGGAAGCCGCTCGGGTGGAGATCCTGCCGCTGCGCGACGCCCGGACCAACCGGACGCTGATGCCCAATCTCGCCGGCGACCGGACCGAGTTCACCTATCACCGGGGCGCGATCGGGATCCCGGAGACCAACGGTCCGTCGTTGCGGGGCAGGTCGTGGACTATGCGCGCGTACATCGACGTGCCCGAGCAGGGCAGTCGAGGGGTGCTCGCCACCATGGGCGGGAATACCGGCGGCTGGGCGCTCTTCGTGACCCTGGACGGACGGCCCGAACTCGTCTACCGCGCCTTCGAGGCCGGCACTGTCCACCTTGCCGGAGAGCATCCGCTCACCGCCGGCGGCCGGGTACTCGAGGTGAACCTCGCCTACGACGGTGGCGGAATCGGTAAAGGCGCCACGATCACGCTGTCACTCGACGGCGTCGAACTCGGCAGCGGCCGGACCGAGCGGACCCCGCCCGGATTCTTTTCGATCGACGAGACATTCGACATCGGCGAGACCACCGGTTCGCCGGTGGGGAACTACCCGCATGTGTACCCGTTCGAAGGCGGACTCGACCGTGTCGAGTTCTCCCTTCACTGAGTGGAAGCGGACATCATGGCAACACTGCAAGGCAAGGTCGCGCTGGTCACGGGCGCAGGACAAGGCGTGGGGCAGGGCATCGCGCTCGCCTTGGCCGGCGCCGGTGCGGATATCGCCGTCGTCGGGCGTACAGCCGGCAAGCTCGAGACCACCTGTGCACGCCTGCGCGCGCTCGGAGTGAAGGCGGAGCCGTTCACCTGCGACGTCTCGGACACCGATGCCATCCCCACGGTCGTGGGCCAGGTCGCAGATACTTTCGGTGGGCTCGACATCCTGGTGAACAACGCCTATACCGGTGTCCTCGGGTCACTGTTGTCGATGGATGACGAGAAGTTCCGACGAGGTTTCGAGAGCGGGCCGTTCGCGACCTTCGCCTTCATGAAAGCCGCCCACCCGTTCCTCGCGCAACGTGCGGGATCGAGCATAGTCAACCTGGTGACCTCGGCAATGGTTCGGTGGGACCAGAGCGGGTACGGCGCCTATGCTGCTGCGAAGGTTTCGGTTCAGTCGTTGACCCGTACGGCAGCCTCGGAATGGGGCAAGGACGGGATTCGCGTCAATTGCATTGCGCCGTTGGCGCTTTCGACCGGGCTGGCGGGCTGGATCGAAGCTCGTCCCGAGGAAGCCGCAGCCTTCCTGGACACAGTGCCGCTCGGCCGTGTCGGCGATTGCGAGGACGACATCGGTCGCGGCGTGCTGATGCTGGTCGGCCCGGACGCCCACTACCTCACGGGAGCGACGATCCCGCTCGACGGCGGCCAGGCGCGGTTCTGATGACGGTCGAGAACAGACCGATCGCCCAGATCGGTTGTGTGGTAACTGATCTCGACGCAGCCGAGCGTGTCTACGCGGAAAGCTTCGGAGGGAGCAAGTGGACCAGGTTCACCGAGGTCGCTATCACGCCGGACACAGCCTCGACCTCGCTGTATGGGATCACACCCTCGAGGTGGCCCTGCGTGGCTCCATGCTGACGATTCGAGGCGCCGTGCCCCGCATGCTCGAAAGCGGCGGCGGCAGGATCGTGAATACCAGTTCCGGTGCTGCGTTCGTGGGCGAGGCGCAGCGGCCGGCGTACGCCGTGGCCAAGGCCGGTGTGGGCGCGCTGACCCGCCATGTGGCTTCCCGCTGGGGAAAGCACGGCATCCGGTGCAATGCAGTCGCTCCCGGTTTGGTGGACACGCCCCGGGCACGTGCGAACTCCAAGGACTTCTGGGAAGCGGCTCTGGCCGCCATTCCGAGCGGCCGACTCGGTGACGTCCTCGATATCGCTTCCGCAGTGGCCTTCCTGCTCTCCGAAGAGTCGAGCTGGGTCAACGGGCAGGTGATCAACGTCGACGGTGGCAGTGTGATGCGCTGAGCGTGGCGTCTCGATGATCCACCGGATCGATCGGCGCGCTCAGCCGGATCGCCGCCAACTGTTGGCGCAGCAGGACTTCCTTCTCGCTGCCCGGCGCCACCGACTTCACCGGGGCGCTGCCGGCCGGCAAGACGACCCAGACCACCTGCTGGTCGATGAAATGCACTGCGCCCTTTGTCCAGTGGGCAAGGGAGCATGTGTGCGGGGGGCTGGTCAGCGCAGCTTGATGCTGCCGCCGTCGACCATCAGGGTCCGTCCGGTCATGTCGCTCGCGTCGGCGAGGAACACCGCGACCCCGATATCGGATTCTGGATCGCCGAACCGGTGCAGCGGGGCCTTGGCGAGCAGCACGTTCTCGACCCCGGGGTTCGCCTCGATGCCCTCGGTCGGTGCCGGCGGCGAGATGATGTTGACATTGATGTTGTCGGGCGCCCACTCGTTGGCCGCGACTCGGCTGATGGCGCGGATCGCTTCCTTCGCCGCGGCGTACGCACCCTGGGTCTGCTGGCCTTCGAGACCGGCACCGGAGGCGAAGTCGATTACCGATCCCTGGGCGGTCGGCACCAAGGGCGTCCAAGGTGACCATCAGCGTTTCATCGTCGTTCAGCATGAAGTGACCGCCGGTGGACAACCTGCGGTTGCCGGGCCGGACTCGGGGTGCGAGTACGAGATTCCGGGGACGCGCCCCGGTGCCTGTAGCGGTTGAAATGATCGAGCCAGAACGGCGCGATGGTGTGCAGAATCGCGGCGGCACGTCGGCGAGCTGCCGAATGTCTGCCGCGGAGCGGGTTCCAGCTGGGGCGGACGGTGGTTGGGCGAGTCGGTCGTTTGTCGTGACTCGTCTCGGTGGTCGCCGGACACCGTCGCATTCCGGTACATGTTCTCCGGGCGGACGCTGTGCGCGTAAGCGCAATCGATAATGGTTATCATTATCCAATAGTTGGTACTCGGCGTGTCGGCGGCCTGCCGGCCGCCCGTAATCGGAGGTGGCAATGGCCGCGATGGATGTTCTGGTGGATCGCATGTTGCGGAGGCCGTCCGGGGTGTTGGCGCGCCGCTGGTGGCGGGATATGAAATCTCACCACGACATATTCCGGGATGCGCTCGCGGCGTTACGGCCTGTGTCCGACGATCATGTGATCGAGATCGGGTGCGGTGGGGGAACGTTCGCGAGTTGGATGCTGAGGAGCGGTTGTCGGGTGACGGCGGTCGATCACAGCGCGGACATGGTGGCGCTGACCCGGCGTAACAATGCCGAGGCGGTGGCGGCGGGGCGGCTCGCGGTGGCGACCGCTTCCGCGGGCGAATTGCCTTTTCCGGCAGGGAAGTTCAGTGCTGCGGTGATGACGAACGTCTTCTTCTTTCTCGACGCCGCGCCTGTCGTGGCGGAGTTGGTGCGGGTGCTTGCGCCGGGTGGGCGCGTGGTGGTGCACACCCTGGCGGCGGACCGGCCTGCCGCGGTAGTGCCGCGGCCGGTTGTGCGGCGGATGCGGCTGTACAGCGACGACGAGCTGGCCGGGTTGTTCGAAACTGCGGGATTCACCTCGGTTTCCGTGGGGCGCGTCGGTGGTGGGTCGTTCCAGCTCGTGACGGCGATCCGTGGTGACATCGAGCACTGAGCCGTGGGGCTATTGAAAATGACAACCAATATCAATTAGTCTCGTCGAGGTAACTCTCGGCGGAAGGGCTCGTTGATGGTGGTTGTAGCGGAGGAAGTCCGTCGATGTATCGAGGCGGTACTCTCGGTCGATCCTGCGGAATGTGTGCCGGACAAGCGATTACATGAGCTCGGATTGGAGTCGTTTCTCGCGGTGCGGCTGCACCTGCGGATCGCGGAACGGACCGGGATCCGAGTGCCGCTGGAGTCGTTCGTCGGCGCGACAGTGGGGTCGTTGACCGCCGCCGTCGCCGATCGGATCGCCGATACGGAGCCCGGCGATGCGCCGGGTGAGCCGCCGGTGCACCCGGAGCCCAGGGCCGCGGAGGTGACCGAAGCGGCACTCACGCCGATCCAGGCGTCGTATTGGGTGGGCCGCGAAGCGGGGCTTCCGCTGGGTGGGGTGGCGACTCACTACTATCACGAATACGAGCGCATCCCAGCGCAATTCGTCACCGGCGACCCGGAGGCGGAGATAGCGGCACTCGAATCGGCATGGAACCGGGTCGTCGAGCGGCACGAGATGCTGCGCGCGGTGATCACCGACGAGGGGCGCCAGCGGGTTATCGTGCCGGGTTCGTGGTACTCGATCGGCGTCACCGACCTGCGCGGACACACCGACCCGGACGCGGCCTCCGCCGCCCTGCGGGACGAGAAGTCACATCAGGTGCGCGATACCGGTAGCTGGCCGCTGTTCGATATCCATGCCGCGATCCTGCCGGAGGGCGGACTCCGCCTCTTCGTGGGTTTCGACATCATCGTGCTGGATATGGCGAGCTGGATTCTGCTGATGCGTCAGTGGGGTGCCACGCTCGCCGACCCCACCACCGAATTGCCCCGATCGACCACCACATTCCCGCAATACCTGGTGGGCCGGGAGTCGGCGGAGCAGCGGCGGCGGTGGGAACGGGACCGGGCCTACTGGCTGGAACGGGCTCCGTCGCTGCCACCAGGGCCCGCGCTGCCGTATGCGGTTGCTCCGGAGGCTGTCGGCCGACCACGATTCCGCCGGCACGAGGCGCGGCTGGAGCCGTCGGTCTGGTCGGCGCTCACCGATCGCGCGGCAGCGCACGGACTGAGCCCGACCGCAGTCCTGCTGGCGGCATTCGGGCTCACCCTGACCCGATGGGGCGCCGGCGACCCGTACTGCCTCAACGTCACGCTGTTCGATCGGCCGGACTCCACCGGCGACGAGCACCTCATCGTCGGCGACTTCAGCACCACGGCGCTCGTCGAAGTTCCCGATACGGGGGCGGCATGCACTTTCACCGAATTCGCGACCAGCGTCAATACCAGATTCTGGTCGGATCTCGAGCATCGGTCGTTCAGCGGCGTCGAGGTCCAGCGGAACCACAGCGCCGACCTCGTGCCACGGTACCCGGTGGTCTTCACCAGCGGGGTCGGGTTGGGGCAAGCCGACGGCGCGGCAGCGGCCTGGCTGGGAGATGAGGTTTTCGGCCTGTCACAAACCCCTCAGGTGGTGCTGGACCATATCGTCTGGGACGAGGCCGGCGCGCTCCGCATCGCCTGGGACGTGGTGACGGAAGTCTTCCCGGCCGGTTTCGTCGACGGGATGCTCACCGCCTGTCAACGGCTGCTCACCCGGCTGGCCGAGGACGAGACCAGCTGGAGCCGAGCCGATCTCGGATGGGACCCGTACTTCGTCGAACCGGAACCGCTGCCCGCCGCGGCCGTCCCGATGTGCGGTCCGCTGCTCGACGACCCGCAACGCCGGATCGCCCGCACCCGGGCGCAGGATCCGGCGATCCTGGCCGACGGGGTGACGCTGAGCCACGGCGAACTCTCGGCTGCGGCGGAGGCCGTGGCGACCCGGCTGCGCGCCGCCGGTGTCCGGCCCGGAGACCGGGTCGCGGTGGCGATCGCCAAATCGCCGCGGCAACTCGTCGCGGCCTACGGTGTGCTGCGGGCTGGCGCGACCTTCGTGCCGGTGGAACCGGACTGGCCCGCGCTGCGTATCGCCTCGGTCTGCGCCCGCGCCGAGATCGCGCACGCGCTGGTCGCACCGGATGTGGCGGTGGGTCTGCCCGATACCGTGTCCGTGCACTCACTCGAAGATATTCACACCGGCGCAGCCGATCCTGTCGCTACTGCCGTGCTCGACCCGGCAGAACTGGCCTACATCATCTTCACCTCGGGTTCGACCGGTGAGCCCAAGGGTGTGGCCATCGAGCACCGGGCCGCGCGCATCACCATCGACGACATCAACGATCGATTCGAGGTGGGGCCGGCCGACCGGGTGCTGGCGCTGTCGGCGCTGAGCTTCGATTTGTCCATCTACGACGCGTTCGGTGTACTGGGCGCGGGTGGGGCGCTGGTCCTGCCCGATCCGGCGCGGTTACGCGATCCAGCCCATTGGTGCGACCTGATCTCCCAGCACGGCGTGACGGTCTGGAACACCGCGCCCGCGGTGGCCGAAATGCTGGTGGAATACGCCGAAGCCGACCCGGTGGCCGCCGCCGGGCTTGCATCACTGCGCGTGATGCTGTTGTCGGGCGACTGGATCCCGATCACCCTGGCGCAGCGGTTGCGTGCGGTCATCGGTGCCGTCGACATCATCAGCCTCGGTGGTGCGACAGAGGCCGCGATCTGGTCCATCTGCTATCCCATCGGCACGGTGCCCGCCGAGTGGGCCAGCATTCCGTACGGGCGGGCCCTGCGCGACCAGTACTTCCTCATCCTGGACGAGAACGGTGCACCGTGCCCGGTGGGCGAACCGGGAGAACTGCATATCGGCGGAGCCGGATTGGCCCGTGGGTACGTGGGTGATCCCGCGCAGACCGAACACCGGTTCGCCGTGCACCCGGCGTTGGGACAACGGCTGTACCGGACCGGCGATCTCGGCCGCTGGCGCGTCGACGGCACCATTGAATTCCTCGGCCGCGTCGACCGGCAGGTCAAGATCCGAGGGCATCGGATCGAACTCGGTGAAATCGAGGCCGTTGCCGCACGTCTCCCAGGGGTGCGGCAATGTGTGGTGGCCACCGTACCGGGTGCCGACGACCGCCCACGCCTGGTCGGCTATCTGAGTGTCAGCGGCAACGCGCCCGAACCGGCGGCCCTGTCGACGTCGATCCGCGACCACCTGCCGGAGTACATGGTGCCCGCACGATGGGTGATCCTGGACCGCATCCCGTTGACCGCCAATGGGAAGGTCGATAAAGCACGGTTGCCGAACCCGTTCCGCGCCGAGACCGCCGCAGCCGGCGCCTCGACGGCCGGTCCCGACGCGCTGCGCAATGCATTATCGGATTCGGGCGCGACCACGTCCGCCCCACCCGCCGGCGGAGATGCGCAACCGCTGGATGGTCGGCGGCCCTTCACCGAATCGACATCGGCTGCGGCTCGGCCCGCCGCGATGAGCACCGAAAGGGAGGGGACCGAAGGTGCCGGCGATCGACATTGGCTTCGGGACGCGGCCGCCGACCTCGGGCAGCGCGGGCTGGGACTCACGGTCCGGGTGGATGCGGGCCGATCAGGCGCAGGCGAAGCCCTGTCGCAGGTCGTGACCTGGTTGCGGGATCTACGGCCGCTGCTGGCAGACCAGGGGGTGCGCATCACCGAAACTCTGTGCGACGGAGACGGAATCATCGAACTCGGCGTCGAGGCCGCCGCGCCGCCCGCTCCGTCACCGCCCACTCCGGTACCGGCCGAACCGGAAACCGCTGACCGTCCGCGACCGGAGATCGAACGCGCGGTGGCCGCGGTTTTCGCCGAGTTGCTCGGTACCGAGGTCGCGGTCACCACACCGTTTCACGATCTGGGGGCCACATCGATGACCCTGGTGGTCGCGCATCGCAAACTGCGTGCCCTTGCCCCCGCGCTCACCGTCGTTGATCTGTTCGATCACGGATCGGTGCGGGAGCTGGCACGTTTTCTGACCAGGGCCGCAGGCTCGGCACCGGTGCCCGAGCAGGCGCCGCAGCCGTCGGGACGCCGGCAGCACCACGGCGTCGATCTAGCGGCCGCGGCCGCCCGAGGCCGGCGTCGCGGACGTCGGCTGGCGGAAAGCCAGGTACCGCATGCCGCTTGCTGATACCGTCCGGCGGCTGCATGCCGCCATCCGCGGGCGCGGGGACGGGCGGCAGCCCTTCGCCGCCCGAGCCCGATGGCACCCGGAGACCACCACCCGGGTCGGTGTCCGATTCGACGGCCACACCATGACCGTCGACGAACCCGCCGCGGCGGGGGGAACCGACAGCGGCCCCAACCCGATCGAACTCGCCCTCGCCGCGCTGGGCAGCTGCCAGATCATCACCTATCGATTCCAGGCGGCGCGGCTGGGGATCGCGGTCACCGCTATCGAGGCCGAGGTGCGCGCCCACCTCGACATGAGCCCGGTCTTCGGGCTCACGGACCTGGCCCGATACCCGGAGGCGATCCGCATCCGGATACGGGTCGAGGGCCCGGCTACGGCTGCCGATTATCGCGAACTGCAACGGCTGGTGGACGACTCGTGTCCGGTGCTGGCCATCGCGCACGGGCGCGTTCCCGTGCACAGTGAACTGGAGGTTGGCTCATGAGCGCCGACAATATGATCGCCGTCGTCGGCATGGCCTGCCGCTTTCCCGGCGCGCCCGATGTGGCCGCGTTCTGGGACCTCATCGAGTCCGGCCGTGAGGGCCTGACCCGATTCGACGAGGCCGCGGCCGCCGCGCGCGGCGTACCCGCTGCACTGCGCCGAGACCCGAACTACGTACCGGTGGCCGGAATCATCGACGGTTACGACGAATTCGACGCCGCACACTTCGGTTTCACTGCCGCCGAAGCCGCATTGCTCGACCCACAGCTGCGGGTACTGCTGGAGTGCTGCCGCCATGCCTGCGACGATGCCGGGCACGGCGGCGGCGCAGATCTGGGCGCTGTCGGCGTGTTCACCGGCGCCGCGCACAGCGTGTACCTGGAGCACAATCTGGCCGGCTATCGCAGGCGCGCCGAACTCGACCCGATGGGCCACCTGCAGGCCACGATGGGCGCCCTGACCGATTACTATCCGCAGCAGATCGCCTACCGGCTCGGATTCACCGGGCCCGCGTTCGCGGTACAGGCCACCTGCTCGTCATCGCTGGTAGCGGTCCACCTGGCCGCGCAGTCGCTGCTGCTCGGTGAATGCGATGCGGCGCTGGCGGGCGGTGTGTCGCTGATCGTGCCGCAAGGGCGTGGCTATCTGCACGTGCCGGACGCGGTGTTCGCGGCGGACGGGCACACTCGGTCGTTCGGCGCGAACGCGTCGGGCATGGTGCACACACCAGGCGCCGGTGTCGTCGTACTGCGTCGGCTGGCCGACGCGCTGGCCGATGGCGATCCCGTGTACGCGGTGCTGCGCGGTAGCGCGGCCAACAACGACGGCGCTGCGAAAGCAGGGTTCACTGCCCCTTCGGTCGCGGGACAGGCCCGGGTCGTCATCGAGGCACTCGCCGTCGCCGATATCGACCCCGGTGAGGTCGGTTTGATCGAGGCGCACGGCACTGGCACGGTCCTCGGCGACCGCATCGAATTGACCGCACTGGCCACGGTTTTCGGTGACCGGCGACGCAGGCCGCTTGCCATCGGCTCGGTGAAAAGCAATATCGGGCATACGAATACCGCGGCCGGTATCGCCGCGCTGATCAAGGCGGTGCTCGCGGTACAGCACGGCAAGCTGCCCGCGACACTGCACGCCGATCCGGCCGATCCGGAGCCGGACCGGCATGCCGGGCTCTTCGAGATCGTTGCCCAGACCAGGGACTGGCCGGGCGAACAGGCGCGGATCGCGGGCGTCAGCTCGTTCGGAATCGGCGGCACGAACTGTCACGTCATGGTGGCGCAGGCACCGGCGCCGCCCGCACCTACCGCGCCCGATCCGCGGGCCCAGCTGATACCCGTATCGGCAACCGACGCGGCGGCCTGCCAGGCCCAGGTGGATGCGTATGCCGCGGCCGGTGCACCGGCCGATCTCGCCTACACCGCGGCCGTGGCCCGGCATCCGGACACCGGCTACCGGGCGGCGCTCGTCCGCACGAACGGGGCGGCCGAGGGCGATCACCTGGTTGCGGTGCGGCCCGTGCCACAGCAGCGGCCGCGCATCCTGTTCGCCTTCCCCGGAGCCGGATCGCAGTACCCGGGTATGGGCGCCGAACTGTACCGGGACGAACCAGTATTCGCCGCCGTCGTCGACGAATGCGCGCAGGCAATGCGGCCGGTGCTCGGTGTCGATATCCGCGAGATCATCACCGCGGCGCAGCCACATCGCGACGCCGAGGATCCGCGCCTGCACCAGCCTGCGCTGTTCGCGGTATCGTTGGCGACCGCCGCGACCCTGCGGGCCTGCGGCATCGAACCCGACGGGGTGCTCGGCCACAGCCTGGGGGAGTTCGCCGCGGCGGTGTCGGCGGGAATGCTGGCCGTCTCGGACGCAGCGCGGCTGGTAGCGGTCCGGGCGAGCGCCCTGGCCGAGACCGCGTCCGGAGCCATGCTCGCCGTGACGCTCGACGCCACCGGCAGCGACGCATTGCTGGCCCGCTACTCGGCCCTCACGCTCGCCGCGGTGAACGCTGCGGAGGAACGAGTGCTCGCAGGTCCGGCCAGCGTCGTTGCCGAGGTGGCGGCCGATCTGGCCGCGCGCGGTGTCCGGCACAGCCGGGTGCGGATCGGGCTGGCCCTGCATTCGCCCGCGGTCGAGGCCGCCGTACCGCCGGTGCGGGCCGCTGCCGCCATCGGATACGCGCCCGCCACGATCCCCTTCTACAGCACCCACACCGGCGCCGAGACGACCACGGTCGATGCCGAGTACTGGGCCCGGCAACTGCGTGAGCCGGTGCTCTTCGCGGCGGCGCTGGATGCGGCCACGGCCGCCGGGCCGACGATTCTGATCCAGATCGGACCGGGTGCCGCGGTCGCGGCGGCCGCACGCCGTGACAACCGGGAGAACCTGGTCGCGGCGGTGACGACGTTCCCCGACGCGCGCGAGGCCGCGACCGGCGAACGCGCTGCCCTGCTGACCGCCGTCGGTCACCTGTGGTGTGCGGGTACGCCCTTCGATCCGGCGGCCCTGCACCGCCGACGGCACCGGGTGCGCCTGCCCGGATACCCGTTTCAGCGCAGCCGCTACTGGATCGACCCACCCGCGACCGAGGAACCCGAACCCGACCCGACCTCGGTACTGCAATTGCCCACGTGGACGCGGATCGGGCCGCCGACCACCCCGCTCGAAACATTGCACGGCACCACCTGGATGCTCACCGGACTGTCCGGCCCGAGCGCATCGGTCGCCGTGGCGGCGCTCACCGATGCCGGGGCCACTGTCAGCACGGCGGATTCGGCCGAGCCCACGGAGCCCATCGACGGCGTGGTGGTGTCGCTGGATCCACTGCGGTCCGAGCCGGTGGTCACCGAGGGCACGGTCGACGACCCGGCGGTCGCACGAATCGGGGCCGCCCTGGCGGTGGCCGGTGACGCGGTCCGGCGCGTGAACGGTCTGCGTGCGGCGCCGCGCGCGGTGCTGGTGGTGAACAGCTCTTCGGCGAGCCTGCCGGGCGAGTCGCCACGACCGGAGGATGCGGCCACCAGCGCGCTCGGGCGGGTCATCGCGGATGAGACAACGATCCGCTGTCGCACCGTCGACCTGGCCGCCGAGACCGCGCCGCTCGACCTGCGTGCCCTGGCCGCCGAGGCCGCCGACCTGCTCGGCCGGCCCGCCGACGCGCCCTATGCGGAGATCGCGCACCGAGCGGGTATCCGGTGGCGTTGGAGCTGGACCCGCTGGGAGCCGATGGCCGGGCCCAGGTCCGCACCGCTGCGTCTGGTAGTGATACTCGGCGGGTTCGGGCGGCTCGGCACCCTGCTGGCCGAGCATTTCGCGGCAGCGGGCGCGCAGGTCGTGCGTGCCGGGCGGAGCGCGCCGCAAGGCACCGCCGCTGCCACGACCTCATACACCGATCGGATCGTCGATATCACCGATTGTGGCGCGCTCGGTGCCCTGTTCACCGATATCGCCACCGAACACGGTGGCATCGATCTGGTCGTGCACGCCGCCGGCTCGGTCGGCGCCCAGGCGATCGCCGGGCTGTCCGAATACACCGGAGCCCCGGGCGTGAACCTGCGGGCGAAGGTCGAGGGCACGCGGGCGCTCGCCGAGGCCGTCGCCGCCTGCGCGGACCGGCACCGGCCGCGCCGGGTGCTGCTGATGTCGAGCGTCGCCGGGGCACTGGGCGGTGTCGGACTCGCCGAATACGCTGTCGCGAACCGGTTTCTGGACGAATGGTCGCAGGCAAGCCCGGCCGCTGACGGCACCCGATGGTCGTCGGTGGTGTGGGACACCTGGGACGGCGACGATCGGGTGAACGCGTCCGCGCTCGCCGCGGTACGCGCGGCGATGCTCGCGGTACCGGATGCGCTCACCGCGCTCGACCGCCTGCTCGCACTCGGCGAGCTACCGCAGGCACCGGCGGTGCTCGCGGTGTCACCGCGTTCGCTGGACGAAGCGGCCCGCAGACCGGCTGCCGGTGGGCCGGCGATCACCGATCCGACCACCCCGGCGATCGTGTCGACCGGGGACCTCACCGAGGATCAGCAGGTCGTCGCCGCATTGTGGAGCGAACTGCTCGGCGTCCCGGTGACCGGGCCGGATGCCGATTTCTTCGCCCTCGGTGGGCATTCTGTGCTGGCCACTCGCATGCTCGATCTACTACGTACCCGGGAACAAGCCGAAATACGCCTGCGCGACCTGATCGCCGAACCGACCCTGTTCGCTGTGGCCGATCTGATGCGCCGTCGACGACAGCCGGGCGTGGACACCGCGGCGGAGCCGGCCCGGCAGCCCGCCACGGCAGCCGACGGCACCTTCCCGCTGACCCGCGTGCAGCATGCCTACTGGATCGGCCGCAGCGGCGGCTTCGGTCTCGGCGACGTCGCATGCCACTTCTACTTCGAACACGACTGCGTCGACCTCGATCTGGACCGCTATGAACGCGCATGGAACCGTGTCATCGACCGGCACGACATGCTGCGCACCGTTATCACCGACGACGGCTGCAACCGGGTGCTGGAGGCGGTGCCCGAATATCGCATCCGCCGCCACAACCTGGCTGCGGCCCCGGCCTCCGAACGCGCGGACCGGCTCGCGGAGCTGCGCCGCCAGCTTTCGCATCGGGTGCAGCGCCCCGACCGCTGGCCGCTGTTCGACGTGCGAGCGGTGCGCCTCGACGACACCACGGTGCGGCTGTGTATCGGCATCGACGCGCTGATCTGCGATTCGGCAAGCTACTTCCTACTCGACCGCGACCTGCGCCGGTACTACCGTGAGCCCGAGGCCGAACTACCTACGCCGCGTACCCGGTTTGCCGACTACGTCGCCCATATCGGCTGGCGCGAAGACAGCACCGACTATGCCCGAGCGGCGGCCTACTGGCGTCGACGGCTGCCCGAACTGCCCGGCGCGCCCGCCCTGCCGACGCGCACCCGGGCCCAGGCGCGCCCGTGGTTCGGCCGGCGCCGCGCCGCCCTGCCACCGCAGCGGTGGACTCGGCTGCGGGAACTGGCCGTCGAGCACGGGGTCACTGTCTCGGCGGTCCTGCTCACCGCCTATGCCGACGTGCTGGCCGCCTGGTCGGGTGATGAGCGGTTCGCGGTGATGCTCACCCTCGTCGATCGGCCGGTCGCGCTGCCCGATATCGATCAGGTGGTGGGCGATTTCACGGCGTTGATCGTGCATGAGGTCGACAGTGGCGCGGGCGGTAGTTTCGCCGATCGGGTCAAACGCACCCAGGCCAGGTTGTTCGACGATCTCGATCACCGGGCTTATTCGGCGCTCGACGGGCTGGCCGAGCTCGCCACCGGTACCGGCACGCGCACCTTACTGCCAGTGGTGTTCACCAGCGCGCTCGATGTGGCCGAACTCGTCGGCGGCGAACCCGACCTGGAATGGGCGGGGCGTATCGTGCACGGCGTCAGCCAGACCCCGCAGGTGTGGCTGGATCACCAGGTGTTCGTGCAGGCCGGCGCGCTGCAATTGCAGTGGGACGTGCTCGAGACCGTGCTCGACCCGGCCGCAGCCGACACCGCGTTCGGTACCTACGTCGATTGGGTCGGCCGGCTGTCGGCGGGTCCGCAGGCGTGGACCGCTGTCGAGGACGGGCCGAATGCGGGTACCGATCCACAGGCGGAGATCACCACGACGGTCACCGGTATCTGGTGCCGGGTACTCGGCCTGGAGGCGGGCACGATCGCACCGGAGTCGACGTTCGTGGCGATCGGCGGTGATTCGGTGCTCGCCGTGCGGATGGCCGCCATGGTGCGCACCGAACTCGGTGTGACGGTGCCTGTGACGGATCTGGTCGGCGATCTGACGCTGGCGCAGCTGGTGTCGCGGGTGCTCGAACACCGGTCCGGGCCGGTCGCCGCACCGGCGGCGACCACGGAACTGGTGCACGTCACCGACGCTTATGCGCCGTTCGCGTTGACGCCGCTGCAGCAGGCGTACTGGGTCGGCCAGCATGACGGGTGGGCGCTGAGCTACGAATCCGCCCACATGTACGTCGATTTCTTGCTCACCGGTGTCGACGGTGACGGCGTGCGGACCGCGGTGCAGCGTCTGGTGCAGCGCCAGCCGATGCTGCGTGCGGTCTTCTCGGCCGACGGAAACCAGCAGGTTCTGCCCGTCGACGAGGCACGTCTGGCCCAGCTGCCGGTCACCGAGATCGATCTGCGAACTGCGCCGGTCGGCGACATCGACGCTGCCGTCATCGCGACCCGCACCGAATTGCAGCACAGCGGACCGAATCTGGATCCCTGGCCATTTCGGGTCGTGGCGCTGCGACTGCCCGACGAGGCGCTGCGGCTGCATATCGTCACCAGCCTGCTGGTCGCCGACGGTTGGTCGTTCCAGTTGATCTTCACCGAGCTGTTCACGTACCTGGACGAACCGAACGCGGTGCTGCCACCGCTGACCGCCCAGTTCGGCGACTATGTCGAGACCGTGCGCAGGCAGCGGGGCGAGGCGAGCTGGCTGGCCCAGCGCGACTGGTGGTGGGAACAGATCGACGATCTGCCCGCCGCACCGGCGCTGCCGCTGGCGATGCCGGTGCACGAGGCACGGCCGGAGGCGATGGTGCGCCGTGAGTTGCGCCTGCCGGGCGACCGGATGGACGTGCTGCGGGCGCGGTGCACCGAATTCGGTATCACGCCATCGACGCTGTTCGCCACCTGCTACGCGCTGGCATTGGCCAGGCTGGCCGGGCACCGGCGGTTCCTGCTGAATGTGCTGTACCTGAACCGGCTGCATCTGCCCGCGGATCTCGACCACGCCGTCGGTCCGTACGCCGGCACCGTACTGGTCGATATCGATGTGCCGGCCGACGCCACCTTCGTCGCCGCGGCGCGCCGGGTCCAGGCCGCGATGGGCCGTACCCTCGATCACGGTCAGGTGACCGGTGTCGAGGTGGTGCGCGAGCTGGCGCGTCGGCGGCGCGACCATGCACCGCAGGCTCCGGTGGTGTTCCACAGCACGCTCGGCCTGCATCCGCCGACGGGCACACCTGAGGCAGTGCGGGTCCGAGACTTCTTCCAACGAGTGCGTACCCCACAGGTGGCGTTGGATATGCAGGTGTTCGAATGGGATTGGGACGACGAGGTCGTGGTCAATCTGGATGCCGTTGCGGAATTGTTCGCTCCCGGTGTTCTCGACGAGCTGTTCGCCGATATCACCGGGCGGTTGGCGGTATTGGCCGACTCGACCGCCGGCTGGACCCGCCCGCTCACCCTTCCTGCTGCCGAACAGCCTGCCGCCGCGACGGCCACCGCCGCACCCGCCGCGCTCGCCGGACCACTGCGGACCCCTGTCGAACATGCAGTGGCCGAGATCTGGGCCGACCTGCTCGCCGATACCGGTGTCCTCGACCCGGTGGCAGTGGACCGCGGCACCGACTTCTTCGCCCTCGGTGGTGATTCGGTCCTCGCCATCCGCATGCTCGGTAGGCTGCGGGCCCGCCTCGGTGCCACCGTTGCCCCGCGCGAGTTCCTGCGTGATCCGACCCTCGCCGCCACAGCCGTCGCGCTCGAGGCGCGAATCGAGGTCGAGCCCGCACCCGCACTCGCCGAGGAGACCGATGCTGCGATTACCATTCGCGACGGTGCAGGCGCGCCGCTTTTCCTGATTCACCCGACCGGCGGCGACGTGTCCTGCTACCTCGACTTGTCGAGCCGGTTGGACACCGACCGGCCGGTTATCGCGATCCAGGATCCGGCGCTGGCCGGTCACCCCGGCCCGGAGGGCATCGACGGGCTCGCCACGGTTTATGAGCGCACCATCCGCGCCCAGCAGCCGCACGGCCCCTACCTGCTGGGCGGGTGGTCCATGGGCGGGATCGTCGCCCACGAGGTGGCGCGCCGGCTGCGGGCGGGCGGCAGCGAGATCGCGCTCCTGGTGCTGATCGACTCGAATATCGCCGACCGTATCCACGACGCCGACGGTGCGCGGTTCTGGTCGCGCTATCTCGGCTCGCTGGAGTCATTCCTCGACATCGATCTCGGATCGGCCACGCTCGACAGCGATTTCGCGGCGGCGACCGCGGAACAACAGCGCGCACGGATGGCAGCGGTACTTGCCGAGGCCGGCCTGCTGCGGCAGCCCGACCCGGCCGAACTCGCCCCGCGCGAGGAGGTGTTCCGGCGACACCTGCGGGCGCTCGGCGCGCACCGGACCGGCCGACTGACGCTGGGGCAGGGGCAGGGGCGGCTGGTCATCGTAGCGGCCGGTGCCGAGGCGCCACGGAATTCCGGTGTCGGCATGGGGGTCGACGACTGCGGCGACCTCACCGACCTCGGCTGGAGCGCGTACACCGACGCCCCCCTCGATACCGCGACGGTCGCCGCTCACCACTACGCGCTGCTGCGGGAGCCCGCCGTAGCCGACCTGGCGCGGGTGGTGTCGCGGGCACTGTCCGCTGTGCCCACCGTGCCAACGCTCGAGAGGAGCGCCGATGCCTGAGCAGCCGATGCCTGAGCATACGAATGCCGACACCTATTCCGTCACCGCTGAGTTCTACGACCTGATGGCCACCCCGTACTGGGCGCAGGTCGACCCGCTGCTACCGGACCTGCTGGCCGAGGTCGACACGCTGGCCGGTCCGGTCGTCGATATCGGAGCGGGCACCGGTCTGTCCACTATGGCCGTCGCGGACGCGCTGCCGGATGCCGAGATCATCGCGGTCGAGCCGTCCGGTGCGATGCGTGCGGTGCTGATGTCGCGACTGGCCGCACGGAAGGATCTGCGGGAGCGGATCACCGTGCTGCCCAGCGGGTTCCTCGATGCGGGCCTGGCCGGTCCGTGCGCGGCAGTCGTCGCGCTCGGCGTGCTCGGGCACTTCGACGGCCTCGCCCGGGCCCGGGTGTGGACGGCGATCGCGGATCTGCTCGCACCGGGTGCTCTCGCCGTGGTGGAGGTGCAGCAACCCGGGCAGGTCGTCGAGGTTTCCGAGCGCTGCTATACCCGGGCCCGAGCCGGTGCACTGCGATACGAGGGGTGGAGCCGGGCGCTGCCCGTCGACGACGAATCGCTGATCTGGCGGATGACCTATCGCGCGTACCGGGATACGGAATTACTGCGCGAACACCGCACCGAACACCAGGTCTGGCCGGTGCCCGCCGACCGGGTCGTCGCGGAGGCCGCGGCCGCCGGGTTGACGGCGCGGTCGGCGGAGGTCGGTCCCGGACTGCTGTGTTTCGGTCGGCCGGAGGTGGCTCATGCATACTGAGACACCGCGAATCGCCACCGCGCCCGCACTCGCGCTCATCGTCGCGGCGACCGCGCTCATCGTCATCGACACCACCATCATGGGTGTGGCCATCCCGGCCATCGGCACCGATCTCGAGGTCGAGCTGGTTGCTGCACAGTGGACGATTGTCGGGTACGCCGTCACCTTCGGTGCGTTCATCCTGCCCACCGGCAGCCTGTCCGACCGGATCGGGCACCGCAGGCTGTTCACTGCCGGGGTGTCCGTATTCACGGTGGCTTCGGCAGGCTGCGCGATCGCATCGGATATCAGCATCCTCAACGTATTCCGCACCGTGCAGGGCGCGGGTGCGGGCATGATCTTCGCGACCGCGGTGCCGCTGGTCGTCGCGATCACCGACGACAGCGCGCGGCCCCGCGCCTTGGCGCTGTGGGCGGCGGCAGCCGGTGCGTTCAGTGCGGTCGGCCCACTGCTGGGCGGAGCGCTGATCTCGCTGGGGGACTGGTGGTTGATCTTCGCCGTGAACATACCGGTCGGGCTGGCGGTGCTGGCCGCGACGCCGCGCGTGCTGCCACCGGATCGAGCCCTGCGGCCGGCGACGGTCACCAGCGGTGAAGTGCTGGCCGCTGCCGGGATCACGGCCGGACTGCTCGGCATCTTCTACCTGCTCGACACCGCGCGTCAGGAGTGGACGGCGGGCAGGGTGACACTCGGCGCTGTAGCCCTCGCGATCGTCGCGGGCACACTCGCCACCCAGGGACGATCGGGCGCGCCCTTGGTCGATCTCACTGTGCTGCGCAACCGCTGCTTCAGCGGCGCAGCGGCCCTGTCCATGCTCAGCCGGTTCGTCACCATGGCACCTCCGGTGTTCCTGGTGATCTATCTCCAGCAGCAGCTCAGCGCGAGCCCCTTCGCCGCGGGCGTCGTGCTGGTGCCGATGTTCATAGCCGCGTTCACCGGTGGCTTGGTCGCGCGCCGCGTGACCGGCCGCTATCCGGTGGCGTGGGTCGTCGCGGGCGGATTCGCGCTCGGCGCGCTGGGTGCCGCGACGACCGCGGCGCTGATCGGCCCCGCCACCTCGTTACCAGTGATCGCCGCCGCCCTGATCCCGGCCGGTTTCGGGTTCGGTATCTCCTCCACACCGCTGATAGCGGTGGCCGTATCCACCGTGCCCGCCGCGCGTTCGGGTATGGCGTCGGGCCTGGCCAACTGCTTCATCCCGATGGGCACGGCCGCCGGCACCGCGCTGCTCGGCGTGGTATTCACCGCCACCGATCGGCTGGAAACCGCCGCCGCGGCCGTGCTGGCGACCGCGGCAGGTGCCGGCAGCATCGCCGCCGTGCTCGCCGTCGGCACGCTGCGGCCCAGCTCCCCGCACGCGAACGAGAAACGAAGGCAGGCCTCGTGAACGACTCCGTACTGTCCCTGCTGGCCGAGCATCCGTTCATAGCCGGCGCCACCCGGGACCACGATTCGGGCGATATCACCGTTATCCCGGACACGGCGGCGATCGCTGTCCGACCGGTACCCGGCCCCCTGCTCGCGGAACATCTGCGGCATTGGCAGCAGGTCTATGAATTCGTCTACGCTGGGGCGACTGACCGGCACGCCGACGATCTGGACCTGTCGGGGTGGCGCGCCTCCGATACGGGTGCGCCGCTGCCGCGTGAGCATATGCTCGAGTGGATCGACCACGCGGTTCGGCTGACCCTGAGCTCGCGGCCCCGGTTTGTGCTCGAAGTCGGCTGCGGCAGCGGCCTGCTCGCGCATCGAGTCCGCGACCGGGTCCGCCACTATGTGGGGCTCGATGTGGCGGCACCGGTGGTTGAACGGCTGGCGCGGCAATTGCCGTCGGCGCGGATCGCGCGGGCCGCCGCACACGAACTCGGTACCGCCGCCGTCCGGCAGCTGCTCGACGAGACCGCCCCACCCGATTGCCTCGTCCTCAACAGCGTCACCCAATGCTTCCCGAACGAGGACTATCTCACCGCTGTGGTCGACGCCGCCCTGGACCGGGTCGCGCCCGGCGGCACGGTGGTGGTCGGAGACGTCCGCAACTCGACTGTGCTCGACCACTATGCACGCTGGGTGGAGCGGGCCCGCGACCGCACTGTCGGCGACGCCGAACTAGAACAGCGGGTAGCGCGCCGGGCCGCTGCAGACGAGGAACTGGTGTGCGATCCACGGGTATTCGCGCGTATCGCCGATCGGCATCCCCGCACGGTACATCCGGCATGCTATGCCAAGCCGATGCGGGCCGATACCGAGCTCACCCGCTACCGGTACGACATCGTCTACACCGTCGACGTGCCCGCGCCGCGCCCCTGCCCAGTGGTGACCTGGCCCGAATGGGCCGACGGTGACCTGCGGGTATTGGCCGCGCACCCGCCGCAGGACGAGCTGCTCGTGCGGGACATCCCCAACGCGCTGCTGGCACCTGGGGTAGCCGGCGCGGTCACCCCAGCCACGCTCACCGCTGCGGTCCCGGCCGGATGGTCGGTACTCCTCGACTCCGTCGACGGGCGCAGGCTCGCCGTCGGACCCGCATCGCAAGCCCACCGGCTGCCCGCGGTCGACCCGAACATCGAGACATCCGGCTGTAACGACCCGTTCGCCGGGTTCCTACGTCGCAGACTCCCGGAATTACTCGCCGACCACCTCGAACAGCGACTGCCCGGGACGATACCGCCGCGGATCACTGTCGCTGCGGGGGTGACGGTCCGGTGAACGCCCCCGCAGGCACCCTCGCGGCGGATCTCGCGGCCGCGTGCCGAGGCGAGATCCTCGTGCCCGGTTCCACCGCCTACGATCTCGCTCGCCGCGGCTGGAACGGCGCGGTCGATCATCGTCCGGCGGTGATCGTGCGATGTGCAGGCCGCGCGGATATCGCTGCGGCCGTGCGCATCGCGAGCCGGCAGGGCAGCGCCGTGGCACTCAAAGGCGGCGGGCACGGTATCTCCCGGTTCGCCGCCGCCGACGGGGCGGTACTGCTCGATCTGACCGCCCTCGACGCGGTACACGTGGATCCCGACGGGCGTCGTGCCGTGGTCGGACCCGGTGTCACGTGGGCGCGGCTGGACCGGGCTACCCAGGCGCACGGGCTCGCGGTCACCGGCGCCGACGTGTCCAGTGTCGGCGTCATCGGCTCGGCGTTGGCCGGTGGCAGCGGTTGGTTGCAACGATCGTTCGGGCTCACCTGTGACAACCTCGTATCGGCCCGGATGGTCGTCGCCGACGGACGCGAACTCACGGTGGGCCCGGACCAGCATCCCGATCTGTGGTGGGCGCTGCGTGGTGCCGGCGTGAACTTCGGGGTGGTGGTCGAGGCCGAACTGCGCTTGTACCCGGTCGGCACCGTGCACGCGGGCACGCTGGTGTTTCAGTACCGGCACGCCCGCACAGTCCTCGCCGCCTACCGGCGGCTGTGTGCGAGCGCACCGGACGGCCTCGCGCTCCAGGCGGCACTACTGCACTGGCCACCGGGCGCACCGGAGGGACCCCCGATGGCGGCGATCAGCGCTGTCTACGCCGGTCCGGCCGAACAGAGCCATTCCGTCCTCGCACCACTGCGAGCGATCGCCGAACCCGAACTCGACCTGCTGCGCCCGCTCGACTACCCGAGCGTGCAACGCCAATCCGAGCAGGCCTTCATCGACGGATACGCCACCACCACCGGTAGTAGATGGTTGCATGCCCTCGACGACACCACCATAGATCGCCTGGTGGCGGCCGGCGCCCGGATGCCTACACCGCACACGATGATCTCGCTGCATCAGCAGGGCGGTGCGTTGAGCCGGATTGCACCGGCGGCCACCGCTTTCGGATTCCGTGGCGCCGAACATCACCTCGCCCTGTTCGTCAGTGCGCCGGCGGCGCACCTGCTCGCACCGGGACGCGACTGGATCGCCGCCCTCTGCCGCGCTGTCCGGCCGAGTGCCGCGGGCGGACCGTATATCGGCCTCCTCGACGGGGACGCGCCGGAGCTTGTGCAGACCGCCTACCTGCCGGACAGTTACCGCCGCTTACGGACGCTCAAGACCGTCTATGACCCCGGCAACACCTTCCGGGCCAATCACAACATCGTCCCGGCCCGCACCAGGACGCCACAGGAGCCATCATGGACACCGACACCCTGATCGATGCCACCCAGCATGCGGGCGAGACGGCTGCCGGACCGCTCGACGGCGCCCGTTTCCATTCCGCCCGAGCCGATCTCGATACCTTCGGCCTGCAGGCGATGGCCGATGCTCTCGCCTCGATCTTCACCGAGGGTTCCGTCCGTACCGCCGCCGAGGCCGCCGACCGGCTGGAGGTGGCATCCCGGCACCGCTGGCTGCTGCGACGGTGGCTGCGCACCCTGACCGAACACGCCTGGCTCACCGGTGATCCCGACGGCGGTTACCACACCCTGCACCGCGGGCCCGCGCCCACTCGCGCCGACCTGCGCAGCGTATGTGCCGACCTGGGGTACCCGCCTGCGCTCGCGACCTTCTTCGCGCAGGCCAACGCCCGCTCGCTACCTCTCTTACGCGACCGTGTCCTGGTGCAGGAGTTGCTGTTCCCCGACGGTGATTTCCTCACCGCCGAAGTCGCCTACCGCGACAACACCGTCAACCGATACCTCAACGCCGCCGCGGCGCACCTGGTCGCCGAAACGGTCCGCCATCGCGCATCCGAGGGCACTGTACGCATCCTCGAACTGGGTGCGGGGATCGGCGGGACGACCGCCGATATCGTCGGACAGCTGGACGGTTACGACGTCGACTATCGCTTCACCGATCTGTCGACGTTCTTCCTCACCGCCGCCCGCGAACGTTTCGCGGCCCACCCGTGGCTGCGTTACGACCTGCTGGACCTGAACACCGACCTGCCCGGCCAGGAGCCCAGCGACATCATCGTGGCGGCCAATGTGCTGCACAACGCCCACCACGCCGGGGAAACACTGCGACGGATTCATGATGCGTTGACCCCGGGCGGGCTGCTGGTCTTCCTCGAATCGTGTCAGGAGCACAGTCAGCTGCTGACCTCCATGCATTTTCTGATGTCGGCACGATTCGGGCTACCCCACCCCGGGCGAGCAGATGTGCGGGCCGGTTCGGATCGCATCTTCCTCGATGGCGCTGAATGGCTCGGTGAAATGACGACCGCCGGTTTGCGGCCCCTGCCGGCGATTCCGCGACCGGACCATCCGCTGGCCGCGCTCGGCCAGTTCCTTTTCGCCGCTTTCCGGCCACAATGAGCTGAGATGCCCGCGACGGGGACCGCCGACCTCGACACGACCCTTGAAGCGCTGCTTCCGATGCGGGTCGAACAGGGCTGCGACCTGGTCGCGATCAAGCCGGCCTGTTTCATCGACGATCCAGATGAGATGGCCGGCTTCTGTCGCGCAGTTGTCGACCGAATAGATGCCATGTTCTGAGTCCTGCCGGCTCCCGCGGTGCACGGTACCGCGGATTGCTTGCGTGGGTCGGCGACCCGATATGTATTTGGCGCCAACAGGACTGATGCGCTGGGCCCGCCGGTCTTCAGAGCTTGACGACCTTGCAGGTCGGTAGCGGGTGGCTGTCGGCCTTGACCCAGCGCAGCAGTGCGGTGCCCTCGTTATGGAAGCCTGTGGAGATCCAGTTGCCGTAGCCGGGGTCTTCGGCGGAGACCACGATTGTCAGGGTGCCGTCGTCGTTGAGTTCGGCGGTGTGGTTGTTGATGTAGATGTTCATCCGGTCGTGGTCGAGCGATTCCATCCACCAGTTCTGTAGGACGAAGTTCCAGTATTCGCAGTCGGGGACTTCGGTGTCGATGACCCAGGCTTCGCCGGGTGCGAGCTTCCAGTAGCCGTGGATATAGAAGATCGTCGGGTCGCCACCGGCCTGCTGGAAGAAGTCCTGGCCCCAGTCGGGCAGCTCGTTCGGCCGCTGCATGAACATCTTGGTCCACCGCTGGAACGTGGCGGCCGTGCCCTTGACCAAGTCTGTGGTGGTTTTCAGCTGCCGGGCGAAAACCTCGGGGTCGAGTGGTTGCGGTGCGGGGATCTCGTCGATCAGCTCGATGTGCACCTGTGCCGCGGTTTCGGTGCTGCGATCCTGGAAGGATTGGCGACCGACCAGATTGGTGGTGTCCGGCCCGAGCGGGAGCCAAGCGCCCTCCGCGGGTTTGTCGACGCTGGCGATGATGCTGAACCGGCCGTCGTCGTCGACGGGGATCTCGTCGTTGCCGATCTCACCGGTGGACGCCATGGTGCCGTCGATGTGATACCGGCTGGCCTTCGAGCCGAAGGTCAGTAGTGGAACAGTGCCGCGCGTTCCACTGATCCGGTAGCGGTACTTGGGCGAGATCCGCGCGCCCATATAGATATTGTCCGGATTATCGGCGCCGATCTTGCACTTGAGATGGGGGTCCAGCGCGTTGGTGATCGCGGGGTAGAGGGGGTCGGAGTTCTCGATCGAGTTGAGCGAGGCGTAGCGGAGCAGGCGGATCAGGTAGCGAACCCCTTCGGCCTGATTCAGCGGGTCCTGCGGGGCCGCCTCGTCGATCAGTGACTGCCCTGCTTCCCGTAGCTCGTCGCAGAAGTCGTTCCATGCCTTGTTCACGGTCATCCCGATCCTCCCGGTCGTCGGCGGCTGCTCCGGAAGGTACCGGCTGCGAAGGGAGCATGCGGCCCGGGCATCCCGGTGACCGGGACCACCCGGTGGTCAGGTCAGGTGTGCACAAGCTCTTGCCCAGATTTAGCCACTTGGCTAAAGTGGAATGTGCCGGCCCGTTGCCGAGGATGCAGTTCTACTGCGGCCCTTGTGATCAAAGCCCAGCGAGGCCGTTCAGATCGTGACCTCAGAGAGGTGAACATGAACAATTTTGATCTCGTTGTTCGCAACGGCACTGTTATCGACGGCTCCGGCGGCCTGCCTCGGCAGGCGGATATCGCTGTCCGTGGCGGCGTTATCGCCGCGGTAGGCAACATCAACGGCGCTGGACGTGAAGAGATCGATGCGCACGGCCGGCTCGTAACCCCGGGCTTCATCGATGTCCACACCCACTACGACGGCCAAGTCACGTGGGAGAACAACCTGGTGCCGTCGACCAATCATGGTGTGACAACTGTCGTCATGGGCAACTGCGGTGTGGGATTCGCGCCGTGTAAACCCGAACACCGCGATATGTTGATCGAACTCATGGAGGGTGTGGAGGACATTCCCAATGTTGTGCTGAGCGAGGGTGTGGACTGGCAATGGACCAGCTACCCCGAGTATCTCGACTACCTGGGTCGGCGTCAGTTCGACGCCGATATCTGTAGCTACGTTCCCCACGCCGCCCTGCGCACGTTCGTCATGGGCGAGCGAGCCTTCCACCGGGAACCTGCCACTTCGGAAGAGATCGAGACAATGGCCTCTCTTCTGGAGGAGTCGATTCGAGCCGGCGCCTTCGGTTTCGGCACCTCGCAGACGATGTTCCACCGATCCAGCGACGGCCGGCCGACGCCGACCCTGGCCGCGACAGAAGAAGAGTACGCAGGTCTGGCCGCGGCCCTCGATCGTGCCGGTGCAGGTCTTATCCAGTTCGTCATCGAGTACAACGACGACTGGGAGCAGGTCGTGGACATGGGCCTGCGCCAGGCACGGGCGTTCGGCCGGCCCTTCACCATGTCACTGGTTCAAAGCCACGGTCGCCCCGGCATCTGGCGCTCGATCCTGGACAAGTTCGACGAATTCAACGCCACTGGCGGCGAAGCCACGCTGCAGGCCCTACCGAGGCCGCTGGGGGTCCTGCTGGGGCTCGAGCTGACCCTGAACCCCTTCTATTCCACCCCGGCTTATCTGGCGCTGGCCGATATGGCGCTGGCCGACCGCGTCCGCGAACTGCGGCGACCGGAGGTCAAGGAGCGCATCCTGTCCGAGGCAAACGATCCCGATCCGGACATCCAGATCGGGATGCGGGTGCGCGACTTCGACCAGCTCTATGAGATGGGTGAAGGTTTCGACTACGAGCCTCCCGCAGACAGCAGCATCGGTGCGCAGGCCGAACGCCTCGGGGTTTCTCCCGAAAGTCTGGTCTACGACAAGTTGTTGGATAAGGATGGCCGCAACATTCTCTATCTCGCCTTCTCGAACTATGCCGACTTCTCCCTGGAACCGGCCCGCGAGATGCTGCTCAATCAGCACGCTGTTCCGGGGCTGGGTGACGGCGGGGCACACCTCGGGGTCATCTGCGACGGCAGCATTTACACCCACCTGCTCACGCACTGGGGCCGCGACCGCACGCAGGGCGAGAAAGTTCCCCTGCCTCATCTGATCCATCTGATGACCGAGCGGTGCGCAGAGATGATGGGCTTGCGGGATCGTGGGTTGATCGCACCGGGCTACCGTGCCGACCTGAACGTGATCGATCTGGACAACCTCGCGGTGGAGCTGCCACGCGTCGTCCGCGATCTGCCTGCCGGCGGCCGGCGCCTGATGCAGGCCGCGCGCGGCTACACCGCCACCATCGTCAACGGTGTCACCGTGTCCCGAGACGGAAAGCCGACGGGCGCCTTGCCGGGTCACCTCGTTCGAGGCCCGCAACCAGCGCCTTCACCGTGCCGAACGTGATGTTGCCCGCATGAGGCGCACGAATGGCCCTGTCCTGCGAGAAGAATCCCCGCTCCCTCCCGGAGGAACAATGAACGACATTCGCACACCGGTCGGCGGCCGCTCCGCCTGGCTCGGCAGCACGCTGGACTACCGTCGGGACGGCCTCTGGCAGTTGTCCACGGCAGAGCTCGGCGAGATCGATGCGGCACTGACCACGCTGAAGCGGGGTGGTGATCTCGACCTGCCCGAGATCACACCGGAAAATTTCGCGCTGCCCACCGTCGGGCGGTTCCTGACCCGGCTGCGCGACGAGCTGTGGTCGGGGCGCGGCTTCGTGCTGATCCGGGGACTGTCCCGCGAGCGGTACAGCGACGACGATCTGGCCCGGATCTATTGCGGCCTGGGCGTTCACCTGGGTGACATCATTCCCCAGTCGGGCAACGGCGAGCTCCTGGGACACGTGCTGAACGTGGCCGACCTTGTCGACGAACCGGTTCGCGGCTACCGGTCCGCGCAGGCGCAGAACATGCACAGCGACGGTCACGACGTGGTCTCGCTGCTCTGCCTGCGCGAGGCGAAATCCGGCGGCGCCAGCCGTATCGCCAGCGCGGCCGCGATCCACGACCGCATGATCGAAACGAATCCCGAACTGGCCCGCGTGCTCTACGGCGGCATGCCGGTGATGCGCAGCCGGCTGGACGCCGAACGTGGCGACGGCAAAATCGTGACGCCCCGCAACGTCGCGCTGTTCACCAAGACCGACGGTGTTTTCAGCTCATGCGTCCACGTCGCCCAGACCCGCGACGCCGCCCGAGCCGGTTATTTCGACATCACGCCCGAACAGGAAGCCGCGTTGGACCTGTTCTGTGAACTGTCGTCCTCGCCCGAGTTCTACCTCGATATGGACATCGCGCCCGGCGATATCCAATTCCTCAACAACCGTCTGATCGTGCACGGCCGCACCGCCTACCAGGATCACGAGGATGTCAACCGGCGTCGTCATCTGATGCGGCTCTGGGTGCACGTCCCGTCGTGGCCGCGGCGTCCTACCGACCAGCAGGACATCTATTCGATGGACGACCTGCCGCTCTGGGCCCGGTTCCGCACACCTTTCATGGAGATGCCGCAACGCTACATGGCCAAGATGACGGCCAGACAGTAGCGGGCGCGGCCCGGCTGGAGTGGCGATGGCATTGCGACCGAAGAGAAGATGGATACGGTACCGATGTGACAGAAACAACGACCTCGGCAGCCCGCGAGCGAGTGATCGCCCGTCTCGTTGCGGCCGCCCGCCCACTCTTCGCGGAGAAAGGCACGAGTGCGGTTTCGCTGCGCGAAGTAGCAGCGGCAGCCGGCGTCAACTACGGACTGATCCACCACTACATCGGGACCAAGGGCGATCTTCTCGAGCTCGTTCTGCAACGAGCATCGGCCGAATGGGTCGACTATTTCGTAGAGGCACCGACAGCCGACGATGCGGTCACCCACATCATGAGACCGAAATCTTCCGAATACGCTCGCATCGTCGCACGGTCGATCCTCGCCGGGGAGACACCCGAGGCCCTCCTCGGCCGGTCCCCGGCGTTGGCGGCGCTGAGCCGGCGCATCGCAGACGATATCGACAGCCCGTCCGACTCGGACCACGACGCTCGGATCGCCGTGGCCGCGATAACGGGCATGGCTCTCGGCTGGGGCATATTCGGGCGATACGTTCAGGATATCGCCGGCCTCGGTGATGTGGCCGAGGACGAGGTCACCGAGGCGGTGTACGCGCTGCTGCGCCGAGGTATCGACCACAGGTAGGGATCTGTCCGGGGGTTCGTGCACCGAATTCACGCCGACCGGTCGCCGAATGCGCCCGGATCACGTGGTCGGAGTTTTCGGGTCGGCGGCCGTAGTCGACAGCGAGGACGTCGATCTCGGCGATCGAATCGAGCGGGCCTTCCCGAACGCGGGCCGGTGACGCAGTCCTCACCTGAACGACGCGGTCGCACAACCGAATCCGAACCCCGCGGCTTCCAGCTCCCGGGCCATGGTGCCGAAACGCGCTCGAGGACAGGCATGTCCTCGAGCGGGCATCGTTGTGCCGGTCGTCAGAGCGTGATCACCTTGCAGGTGGGCAGCGGGTGGTGGTCGGCCTTCACCCAGCGCAGCAGCGCGGTTCCTTCGGCGTGGCCCGCGGTGCTCAGCCAGTTGCCGTAGCCGGGATCTTCGGCGGAGACCACGATCGTCAGGGTGCCGTCGTCGTTGAGTGTGGCAGTGTGGTTGTTGATGTAGATGTTCATCCGGTCGTGGTCCAGTGATTCCATCCACCAGTTCTGTAGGACGAAGTTCCAGTATTCGCAGTCGGGGACTTCGGTGTCGATGACCCAGGCTTCGCCGGGTGCGAGCTTCCAGTAGCCGTGGATATAGAAGATTGCCGGGTCCCCACCGGTTTTCGCGAAGACCTCCTGCCCCCAATCGGGCAGCTCGTTGGGCTTCTCCATGAACCACTTGGTCCAGTGCAGGAACGTGGCGGCCGTGCCCTTGACCAAGTTGGTGGTCGTTTTCAGCTGCCGGGCGAAGATTTCGGGGTCGAGTGGTTGCGGTGCGGGGATCTCGTCGATCAGCTCGATGTGCACCTGGGCCGCGGTTTCGGTGCTGCGATCCTGGAAGGATTGTCTCCCGACGATGTTGGTGGTGTCCTCGGCCAGGGGGAGCCAGGCTCCCTCGGCAGGCTTGTCGACGCTGGCGATGATGCTGAACCGGCCGTCTTCGTCGACGGGGATCTCGTCGTTGCCGATCTCACCGGTCGACCTCAAGGTCCCATCGGTGCCGAAGCCGTTGATCTTCGACCCGAACGTCAGCAGTGGCACGGTGCCACGGGTACCACTGATCCGGTAACGGTGCTTTCCGGAAACCGCGGCCCGCATGTAGATATTGTCCGGATTGTCGGCGCCGATCTTGCACTTGAGATGTGGGTCGAGCGCGTTGGTGATTGCGGGGTAGAGGGGGTCGGAGTTCTCGATCGAGTTGAGCGAGGCGTAGCGGAGCAGGCGGATCAGGTAGCGAACCCCTTCGGCCTGATTCATGGCGTCCTGCGGCGCATCGGGGTCCATCAGTGACTGCCCGGCCTCGCGCAGGTCGTCACAGAAGTCGTTCCATGCCTTGTTCACGGTCATCGGATCCTCCACGGTCGATGGGTGCCGGTCCCTTCGTCACAACGTAGGACCGGTGTATCGGGGCGCGGTGAGACATCTCAGTGTGCAGGACGCCGCAGTTCGATCACCTGCACGCTGGTTCTGACCCCGAACCCGGACACCACTTGCGTACGGATTGCGACACCACCTGTTGGAGCGCGATGTTCGTGATCGCGAAATTCGACACCACTGAAAGGCCGGTGGTGGCGCGATGATCGTGCTTCACCGATCGCTTTCCACGCCACCGGCCCCTCACCGGAAAGCGTCGACGTTCTCCTCGGCCCATTGCGCGAAGGTCCTGGCCGCTGAGCCCGTCACCCGCGGGACCGTGTCGCGCACCCGTAACAGAGCGTCGTTGACGTCGCCGCCGGTCACGTCCAGGACGGCGTCGGCGGCGTCTTCACCGAAGACCGCGATCATGCTCGCGCGGGCGTCCTCCCGGGCGACCTCGGCGAACTCTATGTCCCGGTTCAGCAGCCCGGCGATTGTTCCGACCTGCTGACGCGCGCTGACCGGTGCGGGACCGGTCAGCGCATACCGTTGCCCCCGGTGGCCGGGCTCGGTCAGCGCGACCCGGACCACCGACGCAATGTCAGCGGGGTGAATCGTGGGCAGCCCGGTGTCGGCATAAGGCACCTGAACGGGCTGCCCCGCTTGAATAGTCGATGCCCACATCAGGGCATTGGACGCGAACTGCGTCGGCCGCAGGATTGTCCAGTCCATTCCGCTGGCCTCGAGGAGCTTTTCGACCGCCGCATTGTCGGCAGCGGGACCGAGATGGGGATGGGTCTCCACGGTAATCGACGACACCAGCACCATATGCTCGACACCGGCCCGGCGGGCGCGGTCGATGATCTCGGCATCCGGCCCGAGCCGCGGAACGAGGAACATCGACCGCACCCCGTCCAGAGCGGCCGTCAGCGAGGAGATATCGGCCAGATCACCCTCGACAGCGTCGACACCGGCTGGGAAGGCGGCCCCAGCGGCATCACGGGTGAGTGCTTTGATCGGCACTGCGCCGAACGCGCGCAACTCCTTCAGCAACGAGCTTCCGATGTTCCCGGTGGCTCCCGTGACCAGAATCATGAGCATGTCCTCTCGCGTGGGATCAACTGCCGCTCACGCTAAGACCTCAACTTAAGTCGAGGTCAAGGTGGGGCGGAATCGCTGATCCAGCCGTGCAACCCTCGCTGCAATTCGCTCGCGCGGGGGTCGCACACGCGGCTCCGGCGACCCGAGCTTCTCCTCGGTCACAGTGTTGCCCTCCGCGAGGGGCGGGCCCTGGCCGCTGTCGAGGCCGGACAGGCTTGTCCCGAGACGAACTCGGAAAGGGTCACCTCGGCGGTCAGGTGCGCGCCCGCGCACCCACTCTGCGCCCTCGGTGTCAACCGTGTGGGGGAATCTCAGAGGCTCTGATCCGGCCGCCGGGAATGTCGAGACGCGCTGAGGGTGTGGGAGAGAGCGGCTCCGGTGCAGATCGGTGCTCGTGTTCCGTGGGGACGGGCGTGATCACGTAGAACGGCTCGTAGAAGACATGTAGCCCACCCGCGTGGTGATCACGTCGGGACCGCCTGTGGGGCATCGACGGCAAGCGCTATCTCCCGGATGACGCAGGAGTCCGCGAATCGGATCGTGTCACGGCAGGCTCCGCAGAGGGACGTACCGGTCTCGATAACTGCAACTGTGATAGTTTCAGTTCAACGTAGATCGAGGCCGAAGGTGGCAGGCGTGCGGACTGTAGTCGTGCAGGGTGGGGCCGACGGGGTCGGGAATGGCCTGGCCTCGGCGTGCCTGCGGCGAGGTTCGAGTCGAGGAAGGTAGAGCACTGATGGCAGTCAGCACCCGTACCGCGGTCGCCGCCCACGCGTTGACGTTCCTGGCTCGCTGGCGCGATGACGGGTGGCAGTCCTCGGCGAAGATCGCCGAAAGCCTGGAGAGCAACCCGGTCCTGGTCCGCCGCGTCCTGGGGATGCTCCGGGCCAGGGGCCTGGTCGCCTCCGCCGAGGGCAGCGGGGGCGGCTGGCAACTGGCTCGTCCAGCTGAGCAGATCACGCTCTTCGACGCCTACGCCGCCGTCGAGGACGGCACCAGCGTCCTGCCGACCCACGCTCATCCACCCAACCAGAGCTGTGTGATCGGACGTCACATGCAAGCTCTCCTGGAAGACGAATTCACTGCCGCGCAACGCGCGGTGGAGGAGCGCCTGTCCCAAACCAGTGTCGCCGATCTGCTCCGCACCATCCTGGGCCGCGACCACACCACCACCGGCTCGTAGCGCCTCACCACCGCGGCCCCCGGTCGCGGGCTTTTCGCGACCAAAACTGCAACCACGACGATTACAGATTTCGGCATGATCGGAGCTTTCATGAACTCACCTTCGCCCCGGCCCGACGGCGTCGTGTCGCTGGCACGCCTGCTACTCGTGCTGGTCCCGGCGATGCTGCTGGTCCCGGTCGCCAGCGACATGGTCTCCCTTGTCCTGCCGCGCATCGCGGGCCGGTTCGATGCCTCGACGCCTCAGGTGGCCTGGGTGGTGACCGGGTTCTTGCTGGCGTGTGCGATCGGCATCCCGATCTACGGCCGGATGGCCGACAGCTACAGCCTGCGCCGGCTCTTCGTCATCGCGCTGGCCGTGTTCGGGATCGGGAACCTGATCAGTGCCCTCGCACCGAATCTGCTGCTCCTGGTGGCCGCGCGTATCGCGTCCGGCGCAGGGGGCGCCGCGATCCCCGTGCTCGCCATCGTGGCCGCCACCCGGCTTCTGCCCCGGGGCCAGGCCGCGATCGGGGTCGGGTTCATCGCCGCCGCCGGAGGTCTGGGCACCGCGCTCGGCCCAGCCATCGGCGGCGGCCTCGGACAGGCACTCGGCTGGCGGGCATTGTTCTGGCTGCTCGCTGTCTGGGCGGTCGGCCTCATCCCCGCCGTCCTGCGCGTCATCACCGACACACAGCCGGCCGATACCCGCCGTATCGACCTTCTCGGCGGCATCCTGCTCGGCGCCGGCGCAGGCCTGCTGCTGTTCGGCATCACCCGAGCCGAAGGCACCCACGGGTTCACCGCCCCCTCGTCATGGGGCGCACTGCTGGCCGGAGCAGCCACGGCGGCGCTCTTCGCGTGGCGCACTCGTTCCGCTACGGACCCATTCGTGCCACCGTCGCTGTTCACCCACCGCGGCTACCTCGCCGCGGCCTCGGTGATCTTCCTGGCGATGATGGTCAACCTCACCACCCTTGTGCTCGTCCCCCTTCTCCTCATCGACGTCAACGGGCTCACCCTCGGCCAAGGCGCGCTGGTCATGATCCCCGGCGGACTGGCACTGGCCGCCCTCGCACCACTGGCCGGACGCATCGGCGCCAAAGGCGCCAACGAGGGCACCGTCGCACTGGCCGGACTGAGCATCATCGCGGCCTCGATGCTGTTCCTGTCCACCTTCGCCGTCGGAGCCTCCGCCGTGTGGGCCGGTGTGGCGGTGTTCGCGCTCGGTGCCGGATTCGCACTCGTCGTCACGCTCACGACCAGCGCGCTCGGCCACCTCCTCCCACCGGACCAGTTCGGCGCCGGAGTCGGCATCTTCCAGGGTGCCCAGTTCCTCGGCGCAGGCACCGGCCCCGCATTGTTCGGCGTCCTGCTCTCGGTCCGCCAGGCCGGCGACACCGAGCCGATCAATCCGCTCTACACCGGGAACGCGTCCGCCTACTCCGACACCTTCCTCATCCTGACCCTGATCACCGTGCCGGCCGCGGTCGCCGCACTGCGCCTGCGAAACGCGCGAGCGGATCACCCGACCCGACTCGCCGCGGCGCTCAGGACTTCCCGGTGGCCGGGATCACGGCTGCCCGAGCATGCGGGCGCCGATAGCGTGGACCGGTGACGTCGACAGAGCGCACTGTGCCGCAACTGCGGATCGAGCGATGAGACTGGGGCTGTCCACACCCGTGGTCATCAAGGTCCCCGGCCACACTGCGGCCTGGGAGGACACTGCGGGAATCGCGGAGATCACCCGGGTGGCCGAGCTGGCCGACAGGTTGGGCTTCCACTTCCTCACCTGTAGCGAACATATCGCGATGCCACCAGGTATTCCGTCGCCGCAATTGCCACAGGGCCGGGGCACCCGCTACTGGGATCCGCTGGCGACGTTGTCCTGGCTGGCCGCTCGTACGGACAACATTCGGCTGCTGACCAATGTTCTCGTGCTCGGATACCACCATCCGCTCGCCATCGCCAAACGCTACGGAACCCTCGACCGGATGAGTGGCGGCCGGGTCCGGCTCGGCCTCGGTGTCGGCACGGCCGAAGAGGAGTTCCGGACGCTGGGGGCGGAGTTCGAGGACCGAGGTGCCCGGGCCGACGACGCGATCCGGGCGTTGCGGGCGGCGCTGTCTCGAACCGATCCCGAATACCACGGCGAGTTCTACGATTTCGCCGGTCTGGTGGTCGATCCGTGCGCGGTACAGCGCCGGGTGCCACTATGGGTGGGCGGACATTCCGAACGCGCACTCCGCCGGGCCGTTACGCTGGCGGACGGATGGATTCCCGGCGCCCCGAACGCCGATACCGTTCGGACGATGCTGGCCTCCTACCCCGACCGGCCCGCCGGCTTCGAGGTCGTCTCGGGCGCCGGTGGCGCGATGGATCCACTGAAAAGTCCCGGCCGGGTGGCGGATACGCTCGGTGCGCTGGCGCAGGCGGGCGTCACGATGGTGCCTTTCCGGCCGGTGAACCGGTCGCTGGAGCACTACTGTGAACAGCTCGAGGCCGTCGCTGCGCTGGACATCTTCGAGCCGCTCGTTCCGGCATCCCGGTGACCGGGATCCTTGCCGGTTCCGGCGCGACCGGTCCCTAGGTTGAGGACACACACCAGCCCCAGGGGAGAAGTCACCATGCCACGTCAGGTCGTCGTCACCGGAGCTGCTTCGGGGATCGGTGCGGCCACGGCCGCGATGCTCACCGCACAGGGTGACGAGGTGATCCGCGTCGACCAGCGCAACGCCGATATCGTCGCCGATCTTTCGGCCCGTGGTGGGCGTGCGCAGGCAGTGGCGGGAGTACTCGAGCGGACCGGTGGGGTGGTCGATGCCGTGGTCGCCTGTGCGGGGACTTCGTCGCTGTCGCCGCAGGACATCACCGTGAACTTCTTCGGTGTGGTGGAGATCCTCGAAGGCCTGCGGCCGGCGCTGGCCGAAGCGTCCGCGCCCCGGGTGGCGGTCACCGC
The DNA here is from genome assembly GCF_001613245.1 of Nocardia speluncae NBRC 108251. Taxonomy (GTDB): domain Bacteria; phylum Actinomycetota; class Actinomycetes; order Mycobacteriales; family Mycobacteriaceae; genus Nocardia; species Nocardia speluncae. The sequence goes on from NZ_BDBZ01000007.1 coordinate 446,013, forward strand.
CTCGATCTCCTCCACTCAGCAGACCGACCCCGATGTGGTCGCGGCCTGCCTCGACCTCGACGAGCAGCGTGCGGTGGCCATCGCGCAGAAGGTACATGCCGAGGGCCGCGGGAACCAGCTGTACGCGAGTTCCAAGAACGCGCTGGCCCGCTGGCTGCGCCGGACGGCGATCACCGACGAATGGGCCGCCGCCGGTATCCCGTTGAACGCCGTCGGTCCCGGTGTGGTCTGCACACCGATGACTGCGGAACTGCGGTCCTCGGCGCAGGGCAGGGCGATGATGAAACGGGCGGTGCCTTCCAAACTCGGTGGCTGGATGGAGCCGGAGGTGATCGCCGACGTACTGGTCTGGCTGGTCCGTCCCGGGAACACTCATACGACCGCCCAGCTGATTTTCATCGACGGCGGCGCCGAGGCCGTCGTACGTGGAGAGGAGGCCTTCTGATGAAGTGGGCATTGTCCGGCGCGATGATCGGTGCGCGTGAGCTGCTCGAACTCGCTCCCGCAGCCGAGGAAGCCGGCTATCACAGCATCGCCCTGCCCGACTCGGTGTTCTACCCGGAAAAGGTCTCGGCGGACTACCCCTACACCCCCGACGGTAAGCGGATGTGGCCCGCAGAGATGCCGATGCCCGACCCGTTCATCACGATGTCGGCGATGGCCGCCGTCACGGAGCGGCTGGAGTTCTCCACGAACGTGCTCAAGCTGCCACTGCGTGACCCGCTGCTCACCGCCAAGCAGATCGCGACGATGGCGGTACTGTCCGGCAACCGGATCGGTATCGGGGTCGGGCTCTCCTGGATTCCGGAAGAGTTCGCCTTTACCCGGACCGAGATGCGTACCCGTGGCGCGCGCACCGACGAGGCCATCGAGATCATCAAAGCCGTATGCGCCGGCAACGGTCCGGAGTGGGTCGAATACCACGGTAAGCACTACGATTTCGACCGGTTGATGATCAGTCCTGCACCCGACCGGCCTGTGCCGGTGTACGTCGGTGGCCACAGCGAGCCCGGCCTCCGGCGTGCTGCGCGGGCCGGTGACGGCTGGATCTCGGTAAATGTTCCGGCCGATCAGCTGAAGGTGGCCATCGGCCGGCTGGCCGAGCTCCGCGCCGGATACGGCCGTTCGGAGCTGCCGTTCGAGATCGACGTGTCACCGACCGACGTCGGCGACGTCGCCGGCTACCGCGAGATCGAGTCGGCCGGCGCGACCATCTGCCGGGTCACACCCTGGCGGATCTTCGACGCGGAGCAGACCACCGCCGGCCGGATCGGCGCACTACGCCGGTTCGCCGACGAGGTGATAGCGAAGTACTGAGGTACAGGCATCGGACGAGGTTGCAGCCCCGGTCGTCACGCGACGACAGGTGTTTCGCGACGTACCCACCTGTCCGATCGGTTCGTCGGCGCGATATGAGGAACGGACGCGCGGCCCACCCCGCCGTCCTGTCGACCGGATCGGTGGGGTCGTGGCTCAGCCCCAGCGGTCGCCCCGGCCCCAGGCATCGGGAGCAGGCGCATCGGGTTCGTTGTTGTCGACGCCGAACTTTCCGCGGAAGAAGATCATCGGCCGGTTCGCCTCGTCGGGTCCATCGATGGCGAGTACCCGTCCGATGACGACATCGTGGTCACCGGCTACGTGGACATCCGCGACCTCGCAGTGCACTCGGAGCAGTCCGTCATCGAACAGTGGGGTTCCCCACACAGATTCGTGCCAGACCAGACCGCCGAACTTCTCTCCTCGGCTGGACCCGAAGCGCGCGCAGATATCGCCCTGGTCCTCACCGAGAACGCTGACATTGAACCGGCCGGACTTACGGATCCGCGGCCATGCCCGGCCGCGATGGTCGGCGCAGAAAAGCACCAGCGGCGGGTCGAGGGAGACGCTGGCGAAGGACTGGCAGGCGAAGCCGACCGGCTCCCCGTCGTCGATTCCCGATACGATCGTGACGCCGCTCGCGAAGGTGCCCATTGCCCGGCGCATCTCGAGGGGAGTCGGTATGCCGCGATCGGTTTGTGCCGGTGCGGTCGTGGTGGTCTGCATCGCGCCTCCTCAGAGGCTCTCGGGCGCCGTCGGGCGCACTGATCGGCAATCGACAATGTAGGTGCGGTCTGCTCCCGGCCTCCGGTATTTCCCGGTCAACGGGATCGTTTCCGGGCGCCCCCGGATGCTCGGTGAACTTCCGTTCGATGACCAGTACCCATTCGTTGCTGCGCAGCTGTGAGCGCCCGTCGGCGCATCCGCCGACATTGTCGCGGCCCGGTCTGTTCATCAACTGGGCGGCGCCGGGTCTCATGGGGAGAGGTTTCTCACTGGCCGAGACATGGTGCACCGATACGGCGCGGAAAAGCCCACGATCCGGGTGTCGCCTGCGGGTCGGTTTGAGGACGGAGAACGATGACCAACGAGATTCTCGACAAGGTTCGGCCGCTGTTACCCAAGATCACCGAACGCGCCAAGGCAACGGATATCGACGGCGCAGTATCGCCCGAGGCCATCGCCGAACTCAAGGAGACGGGGGTCTTCCGGATGCTCCAGCCGCGGCGCTTCGGTGGGCTCGAGTGCGACCCGGTGCAGTTCTACGAGGTCGTCCGGGCGATTTCGGGTGCGTGTGGTTCGACCGGATGGGTGACCTCGGTTCTCGGCGTTCATCCGTGGCAACTGGGTCTGTTCGACGCCCGGGCCCAAACAGAGGTATGGGGCGAGGATCCGGACACACTGATCTCGTCGGCGTACGCGCCCGTGGGGCGCCTCAAACAGGTCGAGGGCGGCTTCGAACTCAGCGGCCACTGGAGCTTTTCTTCGGGCTGCGCTCATGCGTCGTGGGCCGTGCTGGGTGGACTGGTGACCGGCGCCGGGGGTAAACCCGTCGACGTCATCACACTGCTGGTGCCGCAGACGGATTACCGCATCGACGAGGTCTGGGATGTGACCGGCCTACGAGGCACGGCGAGCAACGATATCGTCGTGGACAAAGCGTTCGTACCCGATCATCGCACGATCCGGAATTACGAACAGGCACACCTGCGGGGTCCGGGACAGAAGGTCAATACCGGCCCGCTCTACCGGATGCCGTTCGCCTCGATCTTCACCTCGACGATCACCGCGCCGGTAATCGGTGGGGTCGCCGGTTGTTATACGGCCTATATCGCCGAGATGCGGAACCGGATCCGCCTCAGTTTCGGCGGCGGCCGCTACTCCGAGGATCAGTTCGCTCACGTTGCCGTGGCGCGCGCCGCGTCCGAGATCGATGCCGCAATATTACAAATGGACCGCAACATCAGCGAGCTCTACGCCTATGCCGTCCGGGGTGCCGACATTCCCGCCGAGCTGCGGTTGCGTACGCGTCGTGACCAGGTCCGCGGCACCGAACGGGCCCTGGAGGCGATCGACATTTTGTTCAAGACCGCGGGCGGCAATTCCCTCAAGCGGGGAAATCCGATCGAGCGTTCCTGGCGGGACGCGCATGCCGGAAGTGTGCACGTGGCAAACGATGTGGAGCGGGCTCTGGCGATGTACGGACGAGGCGAATTCGGCTTCACGGTCGAGGACACCTTTGTGTGAGTGCCCGGCCCGGCCACTTGCGCGACTCACCTTGCCGGAGCGGCTGATCGATGATTCTGCCGAAAACCCTCCTGCACGTGTGGTTCGGCTGCTACCGTCACCTTCCAAGCGCTTGTTTGGTGACTTATCCGCCGGAATATCGCCCGTTGGTGGGTTTTTCGGACCGGAATCATCAGGCGCCCAGAAACGCGAGAGGACCTGCGTCCATGAGCGGACCGGACGTGCAGACCGAATCGAAAATCGAGGCCGAGGCCATCGTGCCCGGCCGGGGAGCGGCTGGTCGTGTGGCCGCGACCGCGGCCGGTACCCACCCGCTGGACGCGGGGTCCTACTACACCTGCACCGCGGCTCCGAGGGGTACCCGGAGCGCCCGGGGGACGCAGTGTGACGAGTACTGCCGGGGGCTCGGTCCGCTCGGCGCCACCGAACCAGGGCCGGCCCCAGCGAGGGCCTTCGGCCCCAACAGCAGTCGGCACAAGGACGGCGGTCTGCACATTGCCGAAGCACTCGCCTTCGGTCCGATCGTCGACAAGATCGCAGCAGCGGCGACAACAGGAGGATCCTCATGACAACACTGATCCAGGATGCCGGGTGCGCCACCCCGGCGCCCGCGCCGTCGTCGATGCTCGACCGGATGACGCTGATCATGGAATGCTTCACCTCGGGCCCGGCGCAGCTGGCCCTCGAGGACGTCGTCGCGGCCACCCAACTGCCGAGATCCACCACCCATCGGATCCTCGTGGACCTGGTGCGCTTGGGTTGGCTGGGGCGAACCCGGGACGGCTACGGTCTGGGTATTCGGCCGCTGGCGCTCCAGGGCAACAACGTACACGGACGCCTCCGTGAGGCGACCGCCGAAACCTTGCACGACCTCGCCATCCGCACCGGGATGGTGGTCCACCTGGCCGTCCTGGTCGACACCGAGATCCTCTACCTCGACAAGGTGGGCGGTCGTTTCGCTACCCGGGTTCCCTCCCGGGTCGGTGGACGCGCGCCCGCGCACTCGACCGGCGCCGGGAAGGCGATGCTCGCGTGGCTGCCGCCGGAGCAGGTCGATCGCCAGCTGGAGGGGGCCATCGGGCGGCTCACCGCCCGGACCATCTGCCGTATCTCGACACTGCACCAGGAACTCGCACGTATCCGCAACCGTGTCGGCGGCCTGACTTTCGAACGCGGCGAATGCTTTCCGGAGGTAGCGTGCGTAGCCGCCGCCATCCGCTCGCCCGAAGGACCCGTCGCCGGCATTTCGTTGTGCGGAAATATCGATTCGAATCTGGAGATCGTGGCACCGTTGGTAGCACAGGCGGCACGTGCGGTGTCGGAGGAGCTGTTCCCACGCCGCAAGTCTTCCTGCGGCCCGGCAGCCGCGCCGGTGGCCGAGGGTTGGTCTGCCGAAGCATTGGACTCGTTGCTGACCGTCGGAACGGGCTCGGACTGGATCTGAAGGCGGCAGGCCGAACCTCTGCCGATACTGCGCGACCACACACTCCCGGTCACTGGGAACGTGGAATGTGACCTGTATCGCTCAACTTATATTCGTCCTGCGGAGGCGCCGCCGCAGCTCAGACGCTCGGAACAGGCATCGACGATGGCTGGCCCTGCATAACGATGGTGGAGTGCTATGACCCGATTCATCACCAAACGCCTGCTATTGGCGGTGCCGACGATCATTCTGGTGACCCTGCTGGTGTTCGTACTCATGGAGCTTTCTCCCACGGACCCGGCGGCGGCGTTGGCAGGCGACAACCCGACACCGGAACGTCTCGCGGAGTTGCACCAGATGCTCGGGCTGGATAAGCCGTTCCATACCCGCTACTTCGAATGGGGATGGAACGCACTCCAGGGCGACTTCGGGGTCTCGGCGGTGACGCACCAGTCGGTGGTATCGGACCTGATGTTCCGCCTCCCGATCACCGCTTCGTTGGTGATCCTGGCGCTGATCTTCAGTCTCGTGATGGGCGTCGGCCTGGGCGCGGCCGCAGCCCTGAACAAAGGGGGTGTCATCGACTGGATCATGAACGGGATCGCCAACCTGCTGATGGCGATCCCACCGTTCGTGGCCGCCGTTCTCCTGGTGCTCTTCCTGGCGATCATGTCCCCGGTATTTCCGGCCACCGGTTATGCCAACCTGTCCGAGGGGATCGGTCCGTGGCTTCAATCCAGCACCCTCCCTGCGCTTTCGCTCGCGATCATCCCCGGCGCATTGCTGATGCGACAGGTGCGCGGCGCCCTGGTGGACGCCCTCGAGGAAGACTACGTGCGCACCGCCCGAGCCAAGGGCCTGCAGCGCCGGATGGTGGTCGGCAAGCATGCCGCGAAAAATGCCGCGGTGCCGGTCGTTACGGTTCTCGGCCTGGTGGTCACCAGTATGTTGAGCGGCGCCGTCGTCGTCGAGAAGATCTTCGCTATCCCGGGGCTGGGGTCCTTGAGCGTGGAGTCCGTGCTCAACGGTGACCTGATCACCCTGCAGGGCATGGTCCTGCTCGTCGCGGTGATCGTGACCCTCGTCAATCTGCTGATCGACGCTTCCTACGGCTACTTCAACCCGAGACTGAGGACCCGATGACTACTCGCCGAACTCCAGGTGCCCCCGTGCGGGTCCTGCGTTTCAAGGTGCGCCGGCGGTTGAAGAGCCGAGTGCTGAAACGACTGTTGCACAACAAGATTGCAGTCGCCTCCATGGTGGTCCTGTTCTTGCTGATTGTGGTTGCGGCTGTGGGGCCGCTGCTGGCACCCCACGACCCGAACGCAGTCTCGCTGTCACAGCGGCTCATGGGTCCGTCCGGTGCGCACTGGCTCGGCACCGACGAACTGGGTCGCGATGTGCTGAGCCGGGTGATCGTCGCGACCAGGGTCGACCTGCTCGCCTCCGCCCAGGCTGTCGGTCTGGCGCTGCTGATCGGGGTACCGCTCGGTATCGTCGCGGGGTACGCCGGCGGGGTGGCCGACGCCTTGTTGAGCCGAATCATCGACGCACTCATGACGTTGCCGCCGCTGATTCTCGCGGTCGTCGTCGTCGCCATTCTCGGTCCGGGTCTGCACAATGCGATGCTTGCGATCGCGATTCTCATCGTGCCGAGTTTCTATCGCATCGTCCGGGCCTCCACGGAGGGGGCACGTAGCGAGCTCTACATCGAGAGTGCCCGAGCGAGTGGTTGCAGTAGCTGGCGCATTCTGTGGCGACACATCTTGCCCGCGGTTTCGCCGCCACTGCTGGTGCAGGCGTCGTTCTCTGCGTCGGTGGTGATCGTGGCCGAGGCCAGCCTGTCGTTTCTGGGACTGGGTGCCCGTGCGCCGCAGGCGACGTGGGGGCTGATGCTCAGCGATGCGTCGGCGAACATCACCACGAGCAGTTACCTGATTTATCCGCCGGCCGTCATGGTCGCAATCACGATCCTGGCCTTCTCACTTCTGGGTGACGGCCTCCGCGACGCCCTCGGGCGCCAGACCACGGATGGGCGATGACGATGACTGCGATTGATACTGCGGGTACCGTCGGCACGGGCGAAATCGTCGTACAGGCGAGAGATCTGACGGTCGAGGTCGGCACCGAGCGTGGCCCGGTGACGATCGTCGACGGCGTCGATCTCGCCGTACGCCGCAACGAGGTGGTCGGTGTGGTCGGCGAGTCCGGCTCGGGCAAGACCGTCACTTCGCTCGCGGTGATGGGGCTGCTGCCCAAGAACGGCCGGATCAGCAGGGGGTCGGTGGAGCTGATGGGCCGGCGGATCTCGGACCTCGACGAGCGCGAGCTCGCCGACGTGCGTGGTGTGCAGGTGGCGATGATCTTTCAAGAGCCGCGACGCTGTCTCAACCCGGCCTTCACGGTCGGTGATCAGGTTGCGGAGTCGCTGCGGCGGCACCGAGGCTGGTCCCGCAAGCGGGCTATGGAGCGCACGGTGGAACTGTTCGAACTGGTCGAGATCCCACAGGCACGACATCGGGTGAAGCAGTATCCGCACGAGTTCAGTGGTGGCATGTGCCAGCGAGTGATGCTGGCGATGGCGCTCGCCTGTGACCCGATGATGCTTATCGCCGACGAACCGACCACCGCGCTCGATGTGACCGTACAACGCCAGGTGCTCGAGCTCATCCGCCGGCTTCAGGCCGAGCTCGGGCTGGGGCTGATGCTGATCACCCACGACCTCGGAGTGGTTGCCGAGATGTGTGACCGGGTCTCGGTGATGTACGCCGGACAGGTTGTCGAGGAAGCCGATGTCGACACGTTGTTCCACCACCCTGCGCACCCCTACACCAGCGCGCTTCTGCAATCGATGCTGGAGCCCACCCGTAGGGGCGAGCCGCTCGGCTATATCTCCGGTGTGGTGCCGGCGCCGCACCAGTTCCCGGCCGGCTGCCGATTCCAGGATCGATGTGGGCATGCCGCTGGGGATCCGTGCCGACGGCCCATTGCGCTACAGCCCGCCACCTCCGGTCATCTGAGCCGGTGCGCGCGGGTCGACGAACTCGTCTTGCCGGGGGTGGGAGCATGAACGCCCTCGGCCCCACACTGTCGGTAAAGGGGCTCACGAAGGTGTACGGCCGCCGCCCCACGTTGCTGCGTCGTAATCCGCACCGGCTGACCGCTGTCGACCACGTCGACTTCGACGTCGCCGCGGGTGAGACGCTGGGCCTGGTCGGCGAGAGCGGTGCCGGCAAGTCGACTGTCGGCCGGTTGGTTCTGCGATTGATCGAGGCCGATGAGGGGTCGATCAACCTGCTCGGCACCGATATCGCCGAGCTGTCGCGGATGGGGCTGCGCCGAATGCGATCGCACGCCACGATGATCTTTCAGGACCCGTATACCTCCCTGGATCCGAGAATGCTGATCAAGGACTCGGTGGCCGAGCCACTGATCGTTCACACCGACGATTCCCGGGCCACCAGGTACGAGAAGGCATTCGAGTTGCTCCAGCGCGTGGGGCTCGATCCCGCACATATGGAGCGCTTCCCCTATGAGATGTCGGGCGGCCAGCTGCAACGGGTGGCCATCGCCCGCGCACTGATCACCGATCCGTCGTTCATCGTGTGCGACGAGCCGGTCGCCGCTCTGGACGTCTCCACGCAGGCCCAGGTGATCAACCTACTCAATGAGCTACAGCAGGAGCGGGGCATTTCCTACTTGTTCATCTCCCACGACCTTCGGCTGGTTCGGCTGATCGCCGACGAAGTCGCGGTGATGCGCCACGGCCGGCTGCTGGAGATCGGTTCCGCGGAAAAGGTATTCACCGATCCTGAGGATGCCTACACACGTGAGCTCCTGGCCGCGATTCCCGGCCGTAGTCCGCGGCAACGCCGCTTCACCGCCGCGTCGTTCACCTGACCCGGTGGGCCGGCTCTTCACAGGATCGTGGGGTCGGCGCCGCGTTCGCAGATAGCCTCGGCGCCAAATCGGTTCCGGCGCTGATGATCAGCAACAGACGCCCGTAGCAAATACGGTTCACATTGCTAGGGTGCACGACAGGCTCATCAGGGGTCTGTCGATTCGGATCGATGAGCGGAGATGTCATGTCGCACGATGCGGAGCCGGCAGCCTCGATGCCGGGCCACGGCCTACTGAGCGGATCCTCCGTCCTCGTCACCGGAGCCGCCGGTACCGGAATCGGGATCGCGACCGCCCGACGATGTGCCGAAGAGGGGGCCCGGGTGGCGATCTCCGGACGTCACGAGGGTCGCCTGGCGGCCGCTGCGGACACGATGGAGGCGGCCGTGGGGCAGCGCCCTCTCACTGTGCGCTGCGACGTCACCGTGGAATCGGACGTACGCCGGCTGCTCGACACCGTCGCGGACCGCTTCGACGGACTCGATGTGCTCGTCAACAACGCCGGTGTCGGCGGAGCGGTGCCGGTCGCCCAGATGACCGACGAGCAATGGGACGAGGTCTTCGACAGCACCCTCAAGGGCACTTTCCGATGCACCCGCGCCGCGCTGGCACACATGCTCCCCCGCGGGAAGGGGGTGATTGTCAACAACGCCTCGGTAGTCGGCTGGAAGGCCGCACCGGGCATGGCGCACTACGCGGCGGCGAAGGCCGGCGTGATGGCATTCACCCGGTCCGTGGCGCTCGAGGCGGCTGCCGCCGGTATCCGCGTCAACGCAGTAGCTCCGACGCTGGCAGCCCACGAGGACCTCGGGCGCAAGCTGCCACCGGGGATGATGGAGCAGCTCGGGACCCAGCAGGCTCTCGGCCGGGCTGCAGAACCATGGGAGGTCGCCAATGTGATCGTCTTCCTGGCCAGTGACTACTCGTCGTACATGACCGGTGAGGTCGTGTCCGTGAGCGGACAACACGCCTGATGGGGTATCCGGACCGTCGCCAGGAGATCCTCGACGGAGCTGCCCGGCTGCTCGCCCAGCGCGGAATCACCGGGTGCACGGTCCGCGGCATCGCGGAGGATGTCGGAATCCTCGCCGGCAGCCTCTATTACCACTTCGATTCCAAGGACGCGATCGTCGAAGAGATCGTTGCGGGTTACCTCACCCAGCTCGCGGACAGGTGCGCGGAGGTGGCCACGACCCGCACCGACGGACGCACCAGGTTGCAGGCGTTGGTGGCGGCCTCGCTCGAGGTCTGCCATGCCAATGCGGACGCGAGCGATATCTATCAGGCCAACCGCGGCTACTTCACCCGGGACGAGCGGTTCGCGAAGATCCGTTTACTGGCTGCCCAGGTGCAGCAGTCCTGGAACGACGTCATCGAGGCCGGTATCCGGGAAGGTGCGTTCCGCGGCGATATCGACAAGCGTGTCTTTCATCGTTACCTCAGGGACGCGGTCTTCCTCTCCTCACGCTGGTTCACGCCCACCGCGCAGTACCTCCTGCCCGACCTCGCGGCCGACACTGCGCGGATCTTCCTCGACGGGTTCACACGGGCGCCGGGGGAGCCGGCGCCATGAGCGTTCACGAGATCGCGGTCCCGCTACACGGGATCCGTGCTCGCCGGCAGTGATCGGCGGGCCAGCCTGGACAAGCGCGGCGATCGACGCCGTGGCCGGAAGGGACTGGTGCGCAATGGGTAGGACCGGCAGCGACGCGATTGCGAATGCCCTGGAGGCGCTCGGTGTCACCACAGTCTTCAGTATCCCGAGCGCGCACAACCTGCCGATCTTGCGCGCCATCGAGGCGCGCGCAACGATCCGGATCGTCGGTTGCCGCCACGAGCAGGGCGTCGCGCACGCTGCCGATGCCTATGCCCGTACGACCGGATCGCTCGGGGTGGGTGTCGTCAGTGGCGGTCCGGGCACCGCGAACGCCATGGGCGGGATGTACGAGGCGCACTTCGCCTCGTCGCCGGTACTGCTGATCACCAGCCAGGTCGAGTCGGGACATCTCGGCCGGGGGCGCGGCTACGTGCACGAGGCGGAGAATCAGAGCGCGATGCTCGCCGCCGTCACTCGCGAGGTCGTTACCGAGACTTCGGCGGACGACCTCGCCGACACCGTGGTGCGGTTGGCCGGGCAGGCGCGTAAAGGCCGGCCTCGACCGGTCGCGCTCGAGGTCCCGCTCGACGTCCAGCTCGCGTCGGTGTCCTCCCTCGACTCGAAGGGACTGGGTGTTCGTGCGGGTGTGCCGCTACGGCGAGCCCGGCCACCGGCGGGTCCGCTCGACGAGGCCGCACGGTTGATGGCGACGGCTCGGCGCCCGGTGATCTGGGCCGGCGGTGGCGTGATCCGCTCCGGGGCGACCCGGGAACTACTCGACCTGGCTCGCCGCTGGAACGCGCCGGTGCTGACCAGCCGTGAGGGGCGCGGTGCGATCAGTGAGCTCGATCCGATGAACATCGGCGCATATGCCACTCTGCCTCCAGTCCGTGACTTCCTCGGCGAGTGCGACGTCATGCTGGCTGTCGGCACGCGCTTCCAGATGTATCCGACCGCCCGATGGCAGCTCCCGATCCCCGAAGCGCTTGTGCATCTCGACATCGATCCGACGGTGATAGGCCGCAGCTACCGCGCCGGCGTCGGCCTGGTCGCAGACGCGAAGACCGGTCTGGCCGAGCTTGCCGCAGTGCTCGCCGACGGGTCCGGTGACAGCTGTCGTTCGGCGCATCTCGAGGCCGGGCAACGCGCAGCAGCCGCGGCACGTGAGATCGTCGCGGCCCAGGCCGGACCCGATCATTTGCGGATCAGCCGGGCCGTGGCCAGGCACCGGCCGCCGGACGGTGTGCTGGTCTGCGATGCGACCGTGCCGGCGTACGTCTGGGGCGACCGGCTGGTGCCGATCCACGCGCCGCGCACGTCGATCCGGTCGACGGCCGCCGGGATCGGTCCCGGTATGGCATTGGCACTGGGCGCCGCGGCCGGATCGACCGCTCATACAGTGCTCCTGCAGGGTGACGGCGGCTTCATGCTCGGGCTCGGCGAGCTGGCCAGTGCCGTCCAGGCGAAGTCGAGGATCGTGGTCTGCCTTTTCGACGACGGCGGCTACGGGATGCTGCGAGCGATCGAGTCCGAGAACGGGGGCACCCCCGCAGACTCCTTTGCCCTTGCCACCCCCGATTTCGCTGCGGTCGCGTCCGCGTTCGGTGCGCGGAGTGCGCGGGTCGCCGACCCGGACCAGTTCGAGAAGGCGTTCCGGACCGCGCTCGACCACGACGGTCCGAGCCTGATTCACGTCGATATGAACGCGATGGCTCCGCTCCAGCGCACACTCGGGACCTGATCGGGCCACGTCCCGCTGAGCAGGAGAACCGGTCGCACCGGCTCGGCTGTGCTCGACACTGATTTTTCGATCATCTACAGCCCGTTCACAACCAGGAGTTCGATGTGTGGGACGCCGAAGTCGCCGACCAGCTCGAGGTGCTCGACGTAGGTTTTCCGGAGGTCGAGTCGATGTCAGGAGCCGAGGCGCGCGCGGCCGTGGCCGCGCGCCGGGTTCCCGTCACGAATCCGGATGACGTGGCCGGCGCCGAGGATGTCGATATTCCCGCGCCGCACGGGTCGGTCCGTGCCCGGGTTTACCAACCGCACCGTGCCGGCGGTGTGGCCGGTTCGCGGCCGGTCGTCGTCTTCTTCCACGGCGGCGGATTCGTCTTCTGCGATCTCGAGTCCCATGACGCCTTCTGCCGGGCGATGACCAGGGCGACCGAAGCGATCGTCGTCTCGGTCGACTATCGGCGGGCGCCCGAGCACCGGGCTCCGGCCGCCGCCGAGGATGCGCTGACGGCGACGATGTGGGCGATGGAAAATGCGGCCGATCTCGGCGGTGACCCCAGCCGGGTAGTGACGATGGGAGACAGCGCCGGAGGGAACCTGGCTGCCGTCGTCTGCCTGATGGCGCGCGACGCCGGAGGCCCGCTCCCTGCCGCGCAGGTGTTGATCTACCCGGTGATCGATCCGAGCTGCGACTCCGACAGCGCGCGGGCTTACCGCACCGGCTACTTCAACACCCTTGCCGCGATGAAATGGTATTGGCAGCAGTACCTTCCGGAGGACGGTGTGCTGCCGGTACCCACGGCCCATATCGCGCCACTGACCGCGGCAACCCTGGTGGGGCTTCCGCCGGCGGTAGTCGTGACAGCCGGCCTCGACCCGCTTGCGAGTGAGGGGCGGCACTATGCGCAGGCACTACGAGGTGACGGTGTAGCGGTCCTGCACCGCGAGTACGGCGGGCTGTTCCACGGCTTCCTCACAATCCTTCCACTACGGGCCGCCGAAGCGGCCCGCGAGCTGTTGTGGCATGACCTCGCAGGTCTGCTTCGCTCGACCACCGAGAACCGAGGAGAGATCGCATGACTGCAGCAACCGAACGGGATGTACTCGATGTCCTGGTGATAGGCGCGGGTTTCGCGGGAATGTACGCGGTGCACGCCGCCCGGCAGGCCGGGCTCGAGGTGCTCTGCCTGGAGGCGGGCGCGGGTGTGGGCGGGACCTGGTACTTCAACCGTTATCCCGGCGCACGGTGTGATGTGGAGAGCATCGACTACTCCTATTCCTTCGATGAGGATCTGCAGAACGATTGGGTCTGGAGTGAGCGTTACGCCACCCAGCCCGAGATCCTGGCCTACATCAACCACGTCGCCGAGCGGTTCGACCTGTTGCGCAGCATCCGGCTCGGGACCCGGGTCGCGACCGCAGAATGGGACGAGGCTGCAGCAGTCTGGCGGGTGGCCACCGAAGCCGCGGATGTCCACATTGCGCGTCATGTGATCTGTGCGACGGGGTCGCTGTCGATCCCCAACAAGCCGGCCATCCCGGGGGTGGACGACTTCGAGGGGGAGGTGCTGTTCACAGCCCAATGGCCGGACACGCAACCGTCGTTCGGTGGCAAGCGGGTAGGAGTGGTCGGCACCGGATCCTCCGGCATCCAGTCGATTCCGTTGATCGCACAGGAGGCGGCCGAGTTGACCGTGTTCCAGCGTACTCCGAACTACAGTGTGCCCGCCTTCAATCGGAAGCTGACCGAAGAGGACCAGCGCCGGATCCGGGAGGAATACCCCGAGCGTCGCCGCAAGTCACGGCTGAGTGGGGGCGGTTCGCCGTATGTGGCATACCCGAAGACCGCCGCCGACTGCACCCCCGAGGAACGCGATGCGGCCCTCGAGAACGGTTGGCAGACCGGTGGAGTGCTATTCGGCAAGACCTTCCCGGACCAGTACACCGATATCGCCGCAAACGATTACGCACGCGAGTTCGCCGAGGCCAAGATCGCCTCGATTATCGACGACCCCGAGGTCGCGCGTCATCTGATTCCCCGGAACCAGCCCCTCGGTGCCAAGCGGATCTGTACCGACTCAGGATATTTCGAGACCTTCAACCGCGACAACGTATCGCTGGTCGACCTCAGGGAGGAGCCGATATCGTCGATCGCCACCTGGGGAATCAAAACCGGTTCCGCTTCCTACGAGCTCGATGTCATCGTCTTCGCCACCGGGTTCGACGCCCTGACCGGGGCACTGGCACGTATTGATCTGCGTGGGGTCGGCGGCGTCCGGATCCAGGACGTATGGGCGGACGGGCCGCTCACCTATCTCGGTGTTCAGGTGCCGGGCTTCCCGAATCTCCACCTCGTCAACGGTCCCGGGTCTCCCGGAGTTCTTGCCAACATGGTGATGCACGCGGAGCTCCAGGTCGATTGGATCCTCGGCCTCATCCGTGCCGCCGACGACCGGGGAGCAGACCGGGTGGAACCCCGCACGGATGTGGCGCAGAAGTGGACCGCCGAGGTCGGCGAAGCGGCCGCGGGAACTGTTTTCGTCCGGACCGACTCCTGGTATCTCGGGTCGAACATCGAGGGAAAGCCCCGGCGTTTCATGCTTTACACCCGTGGGCTCGGGACCTACATGAGCATTTGCGAGGAAATCGCTGCCTCCGACTACGAGGGATTCGTTTTCACGAGCCGGTGATCTCCGGGGCCCACTGGCCGAGCAGGTCCGATGGTCGTGCCCACCGCTCGGTACGCTACGACACAGCCGGATCCGCTCGCCAGACAAGGTCTTCAACGTGCCCGACACCGATCGCCGATCTTCGATCATGGAACACGCCGCGGCGTTGTTCGCCGAGAAGGGGATCAACGCCAGCACCGTTCGGGAGATCGCCGGTGCCGCCGGTATTCTCTCGGGCAGCCTGTACCACCATTTCGACTCCAAGGACGCGATAGTCGAGACGATCGTGGCCGAGTACCTGCGGGCCCTCACTCAGCGCTATACCGACGTAGTCCTGGCCCACTCGGACCCGGGGGCGCGGCTGCACGATCTGGTGCTGGTCTCGCTCCAGGTCATGCATGACCATCCGCATGCCAGCGAGATCTACCAGGACAATCGCGACTCCTTCGAGGGCCGGGAACGATTCCGGGCTGTGCGCGAGCTCGCTTCGTCCGTGCACCGCACCTGGGCGGAGGTGATCGACTCCGGTGTCGCGGCAGGTGTCTTCCGGTCCGATGTCAACCCGCGAGTCTTCCACCGTTTCCTCCGCGACGCGGTGTTCCTGGCCGCGCGCTGGCACCTGCCCACCGAGATCTACAGGATCGAGGACCTCGCCGACGACACGGCCCGCATCTTCCTGGACGGGTTCAGCGCCCGGGCGCAACCGGCCGGGCGGCCGCCCGTTGGACGTGGGAACGGTTGAGGTCGGCCACGTCGTCGACGCCCATCAGAGTGAGGGTCCGAACGATCTCCTGACGGAAGATCTCCAGGACATGCTCGACGCCCGCCTGCCCGCGAGCAGCCAGCCCGTAGACGTACGGTCGTCCGATACCGACGGCGGTGGCTCCGAGGGCGAGCGCCTTGACCACGTCGGTGCCCCGGCGCACGCCGCCGTCGAGGAAGACCGGGACACGGCTGCCGACACGGTCGACCACCGCCGGCAGTGCGTCCAGGGCGGCCGGAGCGCCGTCCAGTTGCCGCCCGCCGTGGTTGGAGACCAACACTCCGTCTGCGCCCAGATCGACAGCCCGGCAGGCATCCTCGGCATCGAGGATGCCCTTGATGTACACCGGCCCCGGCCACAGGTCTCGGATTCGGCCGAAGTCGTCCCATACGAGGTCCGGTCGTAACAGGTTCTGCTGGGTCCGGGCCGACGCTACCGCGGCTTTCGTGCCCCGCTCGTCGACCAGCATCCGTGCGGAGATTCGCTGGTGGCGCAGGAAGCCGTAGGCCCAACGCGGGCGGACGGCGGCACTCAGCGCCCGGCCCGGTGTCAGCGTGGGCGGAATCCCCATTCCGTGCTTGCGTTCGCCGATCCGGTTCCCTGCGGTGGGCACGTCCACCGTGACGAACAGTGCCGTGTACCCCGCTGTCCGCGCGCGATCGATGAACTTACCCGAAAGGGGTTCCCCTGTGGTCCGGCTCGTCCACGGGTAGAGCTGGAAGAAGTGGTCGTCCGCGGTTGCCTCGGCCACTTCCTCGACGGTGTAGCTCGATGCGGTGCTGATCACTGCGCGAGTACCGGCCGCCTCGGCTGCGCGTGCAGCCGCCCGCTCGCCCTGCCAGTGGGCCAGCCCGGTCATCCCGGTGGGGGACAAGAACACCGGGAGGGATAGCGCGGTCCCTGCGACGGTGGTGTCCAGTTTCGTGCCGCTGTTGCCGGTGAGGACGCGGGAGCGAAGTGTCCAGCGGTCGAAGGCGGCGCAGTTGTCCGCCATCGTCAGCCCTGTTTCCGCGCCGCCGTCGACGTAGGCCCACACCATTGCGGGCAGAGCGCGCCGTGCGCTCCGGCGGTAATCCGCGATGGTGATCGGACCTTCGCTGCGCGCGGTCAGGGCGAAGCGGAGACCCTCGCTCATGGCGACATCCGGAGGGTGATCTTGTGTATCTGCGTGAATGATCTCGGGGCAGTCAGTGGCTGGGCCCACATCGTGGTCATCGCGCCGCTGCCGAGAAACGGGATCGGCCGGCGCGGGAAAACATGTCGGTCATGGCCGGGTCTGTTCGGTGTCGACGGGAAGCGGGTCTCCGGACTGCACGGTGAGCGTTCCGCTCGCGGCCGCGGCACGTATCGACTCACCCAGGCTCGAGCATCCGGCAAACGTCACGCCGTCCGCTGTGCCACCTGCTTCGCGACGCCGGTGACAGGCCGCGAGTGCCGAGGCGTGCCACTGGATACTGGTCTGTTCCCAGCTGCTCTTGCGGACCTCGACAGTGGCACCGCACGCCGTGCAACCGACCGCCTGCATCGGCCCGTCATCGAGTCGGATATCGGGCCGGATCGCCACGCGCTCGTTCATCGGCACTCCTGAATCGGCCGGGGAGGATGATCCCGGCCAGTCTGGCTGCCGCGATGGCCGGTAGTCCGGCCGTTCTCACTGACTGGAAAGGCTGACCCGACACCGGCCTCAGGAACCTCGGTACTTGCCGGCTCGGTTGCGTCGATGCGCTTTCGGATACGCGCCGGTCCCGTTGGACGGGATCGGCGCGATGAGCAGATGCGCTGCGCCCGACCATGAACACATGTCTCATGACTTGCCTGCCCAGTACTGCCCTGGCGAGCGCACCTTGGCCGACCTGGTGCTGATGGCGGACGGCGTGATAGCGCCGGTGTTCGAACCGCCCGGCGGGTATGTGGTGCTGGACGCCGGTGGGGTCACAGCCACCCAGCTCGAACTCGTCGATCCGGAAGGCGTCCCGGTCGCGCGGGTCGAGATGACGGGAAACGACGGCACACATGTCTGGGGACCGGTTACGCTGCTCGCCCGTCCGGAGCACGGCGCGTTCCGGCACCTGCATCTCGGTCCCGACCGGCTCGACGAGCAGTACCGAGGGTGGCCGACCGTCCCGGTCTCCGGCCCGCTCACCAGTACTGATCTCGCCACGATCCGCGCCCTGAACGGATCCGTCGTGCTGCTGGTCCTCTGCGACCCCGGCGACGTCCGCACCGTGACTACGGTGGGACTGGTCCGGGCCACCCAGGCGGCAGCCGAGCTGCTGGGCAATGCCGTCGTCGTCGCTGTGACCGTCGTTTCGCGCGGCGATCCAGCGGCGGACCGGCTGTTTCGTGAACGGGTGGTCACGGCGTATGCCCCGGGGCAGGTCCATCGAGTCGCGGGGAAAGGCGAACTGCCTCCCGCGATCGCAGAAGTAGTCGAATTCGACCGGCCACCGCCACATCGGCGCGGCCTGGTCCTCTTCCTCACGGGCCTCTCGGGCAGTGGAAAATCGACGCTCGCCCGCGCCCTGCACGACCGTCTTCTCGAACAGGGCCGGCGCACGGTGACCTCGCTCGACGGTGACAGCGTACGGCGCACCCTGTCCGCTGGGCTGACGTTCTCCCGGCGCGACCGCGAGGTCAACATCTCCCGGATCGGCTGGGTGGCGGCAGAGATCAGCCGGCACGGCGGCGTGGCGATCTGCTCGCCGATCGCACCCTTCGAACAGACTCGTCGGCAGGTCCGCGAGATGGTTGCCGAAGCGGGTGGTGCCTTCTTCCTGGTCCACGTCGCCACATCGCTCGAGGAATGCGAGCAGCGCGACCGGAAGGGCCTCTATGCCAAGGCTCGGCGCGGCGAGATCCCCGACTTCACCGGTATCTCCTCACCGTACGAGGAACCGCCGGATCCCGATGTCCGGGTGGATACGGCCGGCCGAACGATCGAAGAGGCTGCGGAAACGGTGCTCGAGGCACTCGAATCGGCGGGATTCCTCGAGCGAGTAACGCCGGCAAGCGCACTCCGGAAGCAGGTATAGACCAGCTTCCGCTGTCCCACTCCGCGGTACGCCGGCCACGACGCAGTGGGGAGTGTGCGGAGATCACAGTGTCCCTGATCCGAGCCGTGGAGGCTTATCGTGTTCCAGCACTGCATATCGTTCGAAAGCCGTACTCCGGGGTGGAGTTCTCCGGGAACCGGGTTGCTCGCCGGTGCAATCTCACCCGGCCGGACACACATCGGGATTGCTCGATGACCGCCCTGCCTGTTTGCCCGGACAGCGTCGCAGGAGGCGACGATACGTTCGCGCGCTGGCTGGCGGAGCGGACCGGTGATCTGCTGTTGCGGGTGCGCGTCACCGGCCTGGAAGGATCCGCCCTCGCGAACGCAGGTGATGCCGCCGCACATGACCTGCTGATCGAGCTGTTTGCGCGGTACCGCCCCCATGACGCAGTGCTCAGCGAGGAGGGGCGCGACGACCGGGCGCGGACAGCGGCGCACCGGGTCTGGATCGTGGATCCGGTCGACGGAACGCGAGAGTTCTCCGAGCCGCCCCGGCAGGACTGGGCGGTCCACGTCGCCCTGTGGGAGGGCGGGAACCTGGTGGCCGGGGCAGTCGCACTGCCGGCTGCCGGAATCACCTACGCGACAGATATTCCGCCGCGAGTCGCCGCCCGCACGCCGGGACCGCTGCGGATAGCGGTCAGCCGCTCACGCCCGCCCGCGTTCGTAGCCGAACTGGCCGGCGAACTCGGTGCAGAACTCGTGCCCATGGGTTCCGCTGGTGTCAAGGCGATCTCGGTCGTCCGCAATCTGACGGACGCCTACGTTCACGCGGGTGGCCAGTACGAGTGGGACTCGGCCGCACCCGTCGCCGTGGCGCGTGCCGCAGGGCTGCACACCAGCCGTGCCGACGGTTCGCCGCTGCGCTACAACCAGGCCGATGTGTTGTTGCCCGACCTGCTGGTCTGCCGGCCCGAAGTCGCGCAACAAATCTCCTCGTTCATCCGTTCGCGCAAAGACCCGATGCCCGCAGACTGAAGGTTCCGGGAGTCGGTGCGGGCCCGCCGCCCTTCGGCAGCATGTGCTGCCGAAGGGCGGCCGTGCTCATACGTGAGGGATCGCCAGCAACCCGGCCGTTCCCCCGTCGACCGGTACGGTTACCCCGTTCACGTAGGCCGAATAGTCACTGGCGAGGAAGCACGCAACCCTGGCAATGTCCTCCGCGGCGCCGAGGCGACCCGACGGTATCTGCTCGAAGTAGTCGCGGTCCGATCCGGGCAGTGTGTCGAGCCAGCCCCGGAATCCCGCAGTGTCCATCGACCCGGGGGAGATGACGTTGGCGCGGATGCCGAGACCGCCGTACTCCGCGGCGATACTGCGAGTCAGCGCGATCATCCCGGCCTTCGCGGCGCCGTACACGGCGAGACCTCGAACGGCACCGAGCCCGGCGCCGGACGTGGTCGAGACGATGGTGCCCCCGCCCTGATCGATCATGACCGGCAATGCTGCGCGGACACCGTAGAACATCGAACCGAGGTTGAGATCGACGATATGCCGGTAACTCTCGACGGACACCTCGTGCAGCGGGCCTACGCGGGATCCGCCGGCATGGTTGAAAAGGATATCGAGCCTGCCATAGGTCTCCTCGGCCGCGCGGACGAGGGCGCCGACCTGCTCCGCGGAGGTGACGTCGCACGGCATCGCGAGAGCCCGCCCACCGGCTGCCGCGATCTCGCCCGCCACACCGGACACCGAATCGCCGTCCACGTCGCCCAGTACCACGGTGGCGCCGGCTGCCGCGAACTCGAGGGCGCTGGCACGTCCGATTCCATGGCCCGCTGCGGTGATGACGGCAATCTTGTTTTCGAGGGTGATCGACATGGCCGGACTGTAGGGTCGGGCCCCGGGCCCCGCGGAAGGATTCCTGGACAGCGGGACAGCCGGGACCCATACCTCGGATCTCGATCACGCGGCACGTCGGGATCGAGTGACTGTCGGCCGTCACTCAGCAGCCGCGCGGTGCCCTCGCGATGACCTGCGGTGCTGAGCCGGTTTCCGAAACCCGGGCCCTCGGCCGCGACCACGATGGTGACCGTGCCGCCGACCGTCTCGCGTTTATGTTGTCCGGCAAGATAGTTCACGGAGTAGTGTGCGAAACGCGCACGCGCGCAATGATGTCTCGCCGACCGGCAACCACACCGGTCCGGGAAAACTGAAGCTCGGCGAGTCGCCTCCGCGCACCGATGAGCTCGTGACATCAACCGAGCTGGAGCGATTTGAGGGAGGGAACAGAAACTTCTGCGGCGTAGTCGTCGGCAGCGTCCGACCGCATCACGCCCAGTCACCCTCGACCAGGCAGCTGCCGGCTCGCCATGTAGTTGAACCGAACCGCTGTGTCCCGTCCGCAGCGTCTCATCGAAAGGCAGATCCCACGATGACAACGACCTCGCAGCATTCCGGAATCCCGACCGGAAAGGAGGCTCGCGAGATCGACGCAGTCGTCGTCGGAGCCGGCCTCGCCGGCCTCCATATGCTGCACAAATTGCGCGAACTCGGACTCTCGGTGCAGGTGTACGAAGCGGGTGGCGGGCTCGGCGGCACGTGGTACTGGAACCGCTACCCGGGCGCACGCGTCGATGTGAAAAGCATGTACTACAACTACTCCTTCGACCCGGAGCTCGAGCAGGAGTGGGAGTGGACGGAGAAGCTGCCGCCGCAGCCGGAGTTGCTTCGCTACATCAACCACGTCGCGGATCGTTTCGATCTGCGTAAGGACGTGCAGTTGCGGACCCGGGTCACCAGCGCGGTCTACGACGACGCCGCCGCGCGGTGGCGGATCACGACCGATCGTGGCGACGCCGTCTCGGCGCGATTCGCGATCATGGCGACGGGCTGCCTGTCGGCGCCGAAGATGGTGGAAATTCCGGGTATCGAGACGTTCCGGGGCCGCAGCTTCCACACCGGCAACTGGCCCGAGCAGGACGTCGACTTCACCGGTCGGCGGGTTGCGGTGATCGGCACGGGTTCCTCCGGGGTACAGGTGATTCCGCTCGTTGCCGAGGCGGCGGCCGCGCTCACCGTGTTCCAGCGGACCGCGAACTATGTCCTGCCCGCCGGCAATCACGCCATCGATCCCGAATTCCAGCGTGACATCAAGTCGCGCTATCGCGAGGTGCGCAAGGCCAACCGGGAATCGTCGTTCGGTATCGCGCGACCCGTTGCCACCACGGGAGCGCTCGAGGTGAGCGAAGACGAGCGAAATGCTTTCTACCGCTCGGTATGGGAAGACAAGGACAGCGAGCTGGTCAGCATGCTGACCGGATACACGGATACGCTCACCGACGAAGTCGCCAACGAGACCGCCGCCCAATTCATCCGGGATCGTATTGCCGAGATCGTGTCGGATCCGGCCGTCGCCCGGCTACTTCAGCCTTCCGGTTTGTTCGGCGTCAAGCGCCCGGTTCTGGGTACGAACTACTACGAAACCTACAATCGTGACGATGTGCGGCTCGTGGACGCCGCCGCGACCCCACTCACCGCGGTCACCGCGTCCGGCCTCGAGACGACACACGAGAGTTTCGAGTTCGACGACATCATCTACGCCACCGGGTACGACGCGATGACCGGTGCGCTGGCGGCGATCGACATTCGCGGCCGGGGTGGTGCGTCACTGCGGGAGAAGTGGGCCGACGGCCCGGTGACCTACCTCGGTCTCGCCGTGGCGGGGTTTCCGAACCTCTTCACGATCACCGGACCGGGGAGCCCCTCGGTCCTGTCCAACATGGCGGTGTCGATCGAGCAGCATGTGGACTGGATCACGGACGCGATCGAAGTGATGCGGTCCGCGGGCGTCACGACCATGGAGGCCGAGAGCGACGCGGAGCAGGAATGGACGCGGCATGTCGGCGAAGCCGGCGATATGACGCTCTATCCGAAGGTGGACTCCTGGTACGTGGGATCGAATGTGCCGGGCAAGCCGAGGGTGATGTACGCATACATCGGTGGCGTCGGAGCATATCGCGAGAAATGCGACCAGGTCGCCGCCGACGGCTACGACGGTTTCACTTTGACGCAGTGACCGAAAACCGGGGGTGGCGGGCGCCGCACCGCGCCCGCCACCCGGGCGGCTCTCCTGTTTCCGGACCCGCCGAGACCCGTGTCCGTGTCCGGATTCAGTGCTGGTCGAGTGGTTTCGATCGGGTGAGGTCTATCAGACGAGACGCATCGGCGGGCACGCCGGAAACCGAACCGGCAGTGCTGCCAATGCGCGGTGGAACTGTCCCTGCCGCCAAGGTAGTTGCTGCGCAGATATTTGCGGGTGGATCTCCGGCAGGGCGTCGAGCAGCAGGTCGATGCCCTGCGCGGCGATTGTCTGGGCAAGGGTCTGGGCCGGGCAGCCGTGCGGGCCGCCTCCCCAGGCGAGGTGCGACCGGTTGCCCTTGCGGTCACCGCCGACAACGGTGGGGTCGTTGTTGCACGCGGCCAAGCTGACGACCACCGGTTGATCGGCAGGCAGCCACGTATCGCCGACGAGTTGCGGCTGCCTGGGATAGCTCACGCACCAGTTTGCCAGCGGCGGATCCTCGAACAGCACCTCATCGATCGCGTCGCGGGTGGATATGGCGCCGCTGAGGAGTTCACCCCCGTATTGATCGTCGGTCATCAACAGCAGCAACGCATTGAGGATGAGATTGCAGGTCGGCTCCGTACCCATCGAAAACAGGAGAGCGGCCTGATTCACCATTTCCATGGCATCGAGCCCATCCGGGTGCTTCAACAGCTCCGAGGTCAGATCGTCGCCCGGTTCGGCCTGCTTCTGCTGGACAACTCCGATCAGTGCCTCGACGAATCGCTGCTGCCCCTCTTCTGCGCCGACTCCCTCCAGCATCGCCGCCATCCCTTCGTAAGCCGCGGCCGCAGCGTCCTCGGGAAATCCCATGAGTTCACTGAGGACGCGGAAGGTCAACGGATACGCGTAGTCCGTTCGAAGGTCCGCAGTGCCGCGTTCGCAGAAGTTGTTGATCAGCGCGTCGGCGGCGCGAGCGACTGTGTCGTGAACCTTGTGCAGGTCGACGGTGTCCAGCGCCGCGATGATGGTGCGCCGGTAACGCTCGTGTTCCACACCGGCGGTTCGCAGGGCATTCTGGCGATAGCCCAGCATCGGCAACATCGGGGAGTCCGAGGGAGCGTTCTTCTCCCATCGGCGTGGGTCGGCAGGGAAATGGAGCTCGTCGTTGAGGATTTGCATTGCCACCTGGTAGCCGATCACGAGCGTCGCCGGCACACCCGGGCAAAGCTCGACCGGCACCAGCGGGCCGTGACGCCGCATCTCTTCGTAGGTGCGGTGCGGATCGGCCGCGAACGAGGGGGTATCCAGTCGAGCGTGCGGGCCGACAGTCACGGGGGGCTTGTGCGCGATCGAGGATTCCCCCGGCGAACCCGAAGCTGTATCGCTCAACGCGTGGCTCCTCCGCGTGGTGCTGCGGTGTATCCCTTTCGGCCTGGCGAGGGGCTGCCTGCCGTTCGTTGTGTGGGCATGCTGGCATGATACCGGGAGTTGTTTCAGGCCAATAGAATTGGTGAATTCGGCATCGTAATATGTTGCCCATGAATGGCTATCGGTGAGTCCGTGCATCGTGGCGGCGTCGATTCCGTATATCGGCGATCCGGTCGGCGGCCGTCGCTGATGCGGCGCAACAGCATCCTCACCAGTGCGAACACCAGATCGTCGCTGCGTCCAGAAACTGGGCGGCCACCCGGCGCTCGGGCGCGACGCGGCCGCCACGGCCGGATCGATGGCGGCTCCAGCAACCAGCGCAGCCCGTGTGCTCGATCTGTCGACAGCAGTGAACCTCGAGGGCCGTACTGGCATCGGTTCCCGGATGCGGCTCGGCCGCTCGACTATCCGGGTCGGAGTCGTAAGCCCGGCGGCGAGTTCGTGCAGCACGCGGTGCGTTCCGCGCTCGGCACGTGGGCCTCTGTGAGCATCGGCAGCTCCAGGGTTTGACGTTGCAATACCCGCGAAGGTAACTTCCATTACGCACCGGTACGTAATGGAAGGCGTGGTCGGGATGCGTGATGAGTTGGAAGTCCCGCTGACACGGTGTGCGGTGAGCGGTTCGCCCGGGCGGCCGGGGCCGCCCGTAACTTCTTCCTGGCGGCACTCACCGACCGTTGACGATCCGATTCGCACGATATCCCGGCCGGACCGGCTTCTCACCTCGTCCGGCTGCCGCGGCGCGAGCGATGAGCCGTTGATCAGGAAGAATAGGTTGGCCGCGTGCTGCACGGTCGAGATGATGTCATCGAACAGATCACAACACTCATCGACGACAGCCGAGAAGGTCGCGGCAATTCGCTGCTGATCACAGGCGGACCCGGCCAGGGCAAGACCGCACTGCTGGACCATGTGGCCGACACGTTCGGAAAAGACTGGAATCTCCTTCGTTGCTGCGGAACCGAGCGTGAAGCAGGCTTGCGGTACGGCGGACTGCATCAGTTGCTCGCGCCGATACCGGACGCGGCAGGGACAGTGCCGGAACCCACCCGCGCAGCTTCGGCTACGGCGAGTGGCACCGACCCACTCGAGCAGGACGACAACAGCCACCAGGTAGGCCTCGGGCTCCTCGCGCTCTGGTCGAGGCTTTCGACCGAACGCCCGGTGCTCTTGCTGATCGACGACGCTCACTGGTGGGATCAGCCCTCGATCCACGCATTGGCCTTCGCTACCCGGCGGCTGATCGCGCACCGGGTGGCTGTACTCGTGACATCCCGTGCCCGAGGCAACACCCACGGACTTCCCGAGAAGGAGCTGATGCCACTGAGCAGAGACGAATCGAAAGCCTTGCTGGTCGAGCGGATGCCCGGGCTACCGGCCGATACACGTGAACGAGTTCTCGACACCGCGGCAGGCAACCCGTCGGCCCTGCTTCAACTGCCCGGCGCGAACAGCGATTTCCCGACGCTGGGACCGCTGGCGCTGAGCGCCCGCCTGCAATGCGAGTACGAACGCGGCCTCGCCGCCCTACCCGAAGACACCCGGCTCGCCCTGCTGGTAGTAGCCGCCGATTGCAGTGGAAGCCTGACCGTCGCTGTGCAGGTACTCGCCGAACTCGGTTCCACCGCCGCAGCGCTGGATGCCGCGGAACGAGTCGGCGTTGTCAATATTTCGGGACTTTCGATCACTTTCCGGCATCCGCTCGAACGAGCGGCGGCCTATCGGATGGCTCCGTACAGCATGCGGCTGTTCATCCACGCCACCATTGCGGCGAGTATCGACGACCCGGAGTTGCGGGCTTGGCACCTGGCCGCCGCCGCGACAGCGCCCGACGAAACCGCGGCGGCTGCTCTGGACGCGGTCGCCGACAGCGCGCGGCGCAACACCGACTATCGGCGCGCGGCACTCGCCTCCGAACACGCGGGCCGCCTCTCACCCGCCCAGAACGATCGTCACACCCGGCTTCTGACGGCCTTGGAGGCCAATATCGAAGCCGGGCAGACGGCCCGAGCCCTCGGCTTGGCAGCTGAAATTGCGTCACGCGAGGTCGATTTCGCGGTCGGTGCGCGCCTGTCCGCGGCGCGTGGCCGTATTCTCTCCGCTCAGGGTGACCCGCGCGGCGCGTACGACGCATTCACCCACGCCGCACACCTGTACTCCGCGGATCCGGATGCTGCGGCACGAATGCACATCTACGCGGCGGGAGCTGTGTGGCCGGACCCGGACCCGTCCAGGATGCTCAGCACTCGGGCCGCACTGCACACCCTTGCCCTCGGTACCGAACGCGACGGATACCTGGCTGTGCTGGACGGCCAGATCGCTCTGCACGGTGGTGATGGGGACCGAGCGCAGGCGGTTCGAACCGTCCGCAGCGGCGTCCGGTTCGGCCGGGCTCGGTTTGCCGAGGACCATTCGATCCGGTTCGTTCTCGCCGTGCAGGCGATGAGCGCGGGCGAGGTCGATGATGCGCGCACCTATTTGGTCGAACTGAACACGAAGTGCCGCGAACACGGAATGGCGGGGCGTCTTCCCCTCGTCGGTATCGCACTCGGCACCGCCGAAACACTGCTCGGCCACTTCCAGAAGGCCGAAGCGGCCTTTTCCGAGAGTCTGCGGACGGCACAGGAAATCGGCCAGCCCGACCGCGCCGGTCGCGCCGGTGCCGGCCTGGCTGTCCTCGCCGCCGTGCGCGGGGAGCGCGACCGCTGCCGAAAACTGGCCGAGGAGAGCCTTCCCGGGGCAGCTTCTCGCTTCGACACGACCAGTTCGGTGAACGCTCGGTGGGCGCTGGGCCTTCTCGACTTGGGTTACGGACGTCACGAGGCGGCGATGGCCCACTTCGAAGCAGCGGCCGACCATCGAGACCGGGCTATCGGCTGCTGGATTCCCCTGATCAGCGATCATATCGAGGCGGCAGCTCGTTGCGACCCGGCGCAGGCTGCCGAACCGATGTCACTTCTAGAAGGCTGGTTCGCCGCCAACTCCGCCCCCTGGATCGAAGCCCAGCTCCTGCGTTGCCGCGGACTGCTCGAGCAGGACGGCGCCGCATTCGCCCAGGCACTGCCCCTGCACGCCGAGGCGCACCGCTGGTTCGACCATGCCCGCACCGGTCTCCTTTACGGCGAATGGCTGCGACGTGAGCGCTGCACGTTGAAGGCGCGCACAGTACTGCATGCGGCAATGCGCACTTTCCAACGTCTCGGTGCCGTATCCTGGGCCGATAGAGCGCGAACGGAACTGCGTGCCGCGGGCGAGGGGACAGGAAGTCACGCGGGCGCCACGTCCGCACAGTTGACTCCGCAAGAACTACAGGTCGTGCGCCTCGCTGCC
This sequence comes from Nocardia speluncae NBRC 108251, assembly GCF_001613245.1. Classification (GTDB taxonomy): domain Bacteria; phylum Actinomycetota; class Actinomycetes; order Mycobacteriales; family Mycobacteriaceae; genus Nocardia; species Nocardia speluncae. Next base: position 473,485 of record NZ_BDBZ01000007.1, read on the forward strand.
GGCGGGGCAACCAACCGGCAGATCGCCGCCCGGTTGCAGATCAGCCCCAAGACTGTCTCTCATCACCTCTACCGAGCCTTTCCCAAACTCGGTGTCAGCAATCGACGAGCATTGGCCCGGCTTCCTCTCGGCCTCGACGATCCGTCGAATGTCTGAGGCGGAGCCGGTCAACAGTCCGATACAACCGCTCCGGCGACCGGGTGTATGACCGATACCGCCGCCAGGGGTATCGCCGTAGCGTTATCGGCGGGCGCTACATCGCAGACTCTCGGACACCACAAGGATTCCCGGCCGCGGATGGGCCCCAACCGATTCGGGCAGCCTCACCCATTTCCACGCCGCTCAGTAACAACTGTGCGTTTATGGACCGGCGCGGGCCGTCCAGCAGTTCCCACAGAAAGGCATATTATGCCCCTCCTCACCCTCCCCGTCGGCGCCCCCGTCGGTGCCGGCCTCGCCGAGCTCGGCGGCCAGTGGACCGGATCGACCTCCGTGCCGGATGTCCTACGGGCGCACCTGGCCTCCTCGGATGCACGGAAACGTGGAAACTTCAGCTCCTTCATCGAGAACAAGGGCAACTTCAGCTCGTTCATCGAACCGGGCGCCTGAACCCTGTCCAGCTTGCCCCGGCGCTCGCCCGCGCCGGGGCTCCGGACGCCGGAAACGGCGAGGAAGTCGGTATGAACTCGAGCGTGGAATTCACCCAGGGCCCAGCGGCAGACGAGTGGCCGGCCGGCGAGCGGCATGCGCGAGCGATCCGCGAGGCCCGTCGGCAGAGTCTGCCGTTCACTCAGTTCGTCATGAAGATCCACAGCCGTTGCAATCTCGCCTGTGACTACTGCTACGTCTACGAGATGTCCGATCAGAGCTGGAAAGACCAGCCCAAAACCATGTCGGATCAGATCTTCGACTACGCCTGCCTCATGATCCGCGACCACGCCGCACAATTCGAGGTACCCGAGGTCAGCCTGGTCCTCCACGGCGGCGAACCGCTGCTCGTCGGGCATGCGTCGCTGGAGCATTTCGCGCGACGCGCCCGTGAGATAGTCGAACCGGCCACGCGAATCCGGCTGGGAATGCAGACCAACGGCGTCCTGCTCGACACCGAATTCCTCGATACCTGTTCTCGGCACAACGTGCAGATCGGCGTAAGCCTCGACGGTGACGAGCGCGGCCACGACCGGCACCGGAAGTACCGGCGGGGCGCCGGCAGCTACGCCGATGTCACTGCCGGACTGCAACTCCTGAACCAGCCGGCGTATCGGCACCTGTACTCGGGCCTGCTCTGCACGATCGATATCGCCAATGATCCACTCGACACCTACGCGGCCCTTGTCGACTTCGCACCGCCCGCCCTCGATCTGCTGCTACCGCACGGCAACTGGACCACCCCGCCCCCGGGACGGACTACGGATCAGTCCCGGACACCGTACGCGGATTGGCTCATCGCGATCTTCGATCGATGGTACGGCGCCCCGGTCGCCGAAACCCGCATCAGGCTTTTCGACGAGGTGATCGAGTTGCTGTTCGGCGGCACCGGCGCCTCGGAATCGGTGGGACTCGCGCCGGTCCAGCTTGCGGTGATCGAGACCGATGGCAGCCTGGAACAGGTCGACGCCTTGAAGTCCGCCTTCGCAGGCGCCGCCCGGATCGAGGGCGGAACCCGCGGGAACGCACTGGACCGGGCGGTTCACGAACCCGCGGTGATCGCCCGGCAGATCGGTATCGAGGCACTGGGTGAGGGCTGCCGAGCCTGTCCGATCCACCGCGTCTGCGGCGCCGGACATTACGCACATCGCTACCGTGCCGGAAGCGGGTTCCGGAACCCCTCGGTGTACTGCGCCGACCTCGAAAAGCTGATCAGGCATATCGAATCCCGGATACGGGCCGACCTACAGACCGCGACGGGCCGGTGACCGGTTCCGGTATCTTCGGAAACCGGAATTTCGTACTGCTGTGGTCCGGTAATGCGATATCGCTCATCGGCTTCCACGGGGTCCGCATCGCCTACCCACTACTGGCACTTGCGATAACCGGGTCGGCGGCTCTCGCCGGTTGGGTCGGATTCGCGATCTCACTCCCCGCCCTGATATTCCAGATCCCGGCCGGAATCGCGGCCGACCGGTGGGATCGCCGGACCATCATGATCGCCTGTCAGACAGCTGGACTCGCCGCGGCCTGCTCGGCGTGGCTGGTCATCGTGCTCGATCTGCCCGAGCCGGGCTTGCTACTGATAGCCGCTGCGTTCGTGGAGGGCACCGCCTTCGTCTTCTTCGGAATGAGCGAACTGGCCATGATCCGCGATATCGTCGATATCTCTCAACGGCCGACGGCCTTCTCGCTTTTCGAGGCCGAACAACCGATCGCCCTGGTCATCGGCCGGGCCGTCGGCGCCGCGGCTTACGGTCTCGCCCGATGGGTGCCGTTCGTTGCCGACGCCGTCACCTATCTGGTCTGCCTGTGCACCTTGGCCTCGATCAAGGTTGCCCCGGCGCGGCCGCGCCGCGATCGCGGGTCACCGGAATCCACCCCGGCGACGCTGCGGACCGGGGCTCATCTGGTTTTCAGCGAGCCCTTTCTCCGCAGTTCCACGGTGATCAGCGGATTGTCGAATATCGTCATTCAAGTCGTCATCCTTCTGACCATCGTCGATATCGAACGATCAGAGCAGCCGGTCTGGGTGGCCGGCGTCGTGCTGGGGGCCGCCGGAGTGGGTGGCATCATCGGATCCGCTGTTGCGGCCGGGCTGGCGAGGCGATTCGGCGCGCAGCAGCTGTACCGGTGGTCGCTGTGGTGCTGGTCAGTATTGCTGATCCCCGTCGCGCTGAGCCCACATCCGCTGGTGGTCGGTGCGGCGTGGTTCGGAATCGGCGCGGTCGGTGTCGTGGTGAATATCGCACTGACTTTGTTTCGGGTGGAACGGATTCCCGAAGAAGTATTGGGTCGGGCGGTCGGGATGGTGTCGATGCTGACCGACGGTGCGGTCGCCTTCGGTGCGATGATCGCGGGTTACCTGCTCAGCGTCTTCGACACGTCGGCCACCGGATGGATGATGGTCACAGTTATGTGCGCGCTCGCAGTTGCCGGCAGTACAACAGGAACAGCGCCCGACCGGACGACTGTGAAGTCGCCGTGACGGCGACGCGTCATGCCGTGGCGAAGAAGCGGGTCTCGTCGCTCACCTCGGAATTCGTCGTTCGTCAGCTCGTGTGGTGGTAGCACTCACCTGCCCGTGATCGCATGATGAATGATCTGTGCCATGACCTTCTGTGTTTCTGCGGTGGCGATGCCCTCGGTCTGCATCCCCGTTTGATGTGCTGCGACGTGTGCGAGCATCGACACCAGAACTGCTCCGACGGCTCGCGGCTCCGCCGAGCCGGCTTCACCGCTGTGCGTGCGGTACCTGCCGGCGGCATGGGTGATCTCGTCGGTGACCTCGCTGAGAAACCGGAGTCGCAATTCGTAGAAGCGCCGATCCCCTTCGGCGAGGAAAAGGTCGAGCACGCGCAGTATTGCCATGTGCTCTGCCCAGAACGAGAGGAATTCGGATGCGAGGGCCTCGGAGCCGGTATACGCCGACGGCCCGCTCCAGTCGGTTTCCCGGACGATCTTGGTCATACGCCCCCCCTCGTCGATGACGAGCCTGACCAGTTCCAGTGCGGCCGAGGCTATATCGGGGAAGTACTGATAGAACGTCGCGGTACTCGTCTGCGCCTCGCCGGCGATATCCGCTACCGTGATGTCGTGATATCTGTGCACCTGAAGTAACGCGGATGTCGACTGCAACAGCTTCGTGCGCGTCGCCAGCCCCCGCGCCTGGGGTACACGACCATCGCTGGCCTTGACGTGTTGGATATCGAGGCCAGAGGTGTCCGGCGACATACTGAAATGCTCCCTTCGATCGGCCGCACTACTCTTGCACGACGTAGGCGGGTGGATTCTGACATAGACGGAACCTCGGCAGCGTGGCGCCGTCGTCGGGCTGCTCGTCGAAGAACACCTCTACCCGCATGCCTATTTCTGCACGGGTGGTGTCCTCGGCGGGCAGATCGCTGACCATACGAACTCCCTCATCGAGTTCGATGGTGGCACAGACATACGGCACCCGATCCGCCCAGGCGGGATGGAAGGCCCGGTGCGTGACGGTGAGGGTGAAGATCGTGCCGCGACCGCTGACCGGGGTCCATTGCCACTCGGGACTGTGGCAGTCCGGGCACAGCACCCGAGGGTAGTGGCGGTACACGCCACAGGCGCTACATTTCTGTACCACCAATTCGTGACGGCCCGCAGCCTCCCAGAAGCCGCGGGTCAGAGCTGTGGGCTCCGGCGCCGGACGCGGGATCATGACGCACGCCGCAAGGACAGGACGGCACCGTCGAAGAAGTTGCCCTCGTTCACCACCAGGATGTTCTCGCATCCGGTGATCTGCCGGGCCGGCTCCACCTCGTCTCTGAGTTGGCGCACACCCTCGATGATGTGGTTCATACCCGATACGTGTGCTTCCGAGAGGGCACCTCCATGGGGGTTGACGGGGGTGGCTCCGTCCAGGCGGATGTGGCCTTCCTCTACATAGGGTCCGCCTTCGCCCGTGCCGACCACCCCGAGCGCCTCCAGTGCGGCGATTACATACCAGGTGAATCCCTCGTGAATTATCAGACAGTCTGCATCCGTTATGTGAATACCCGCCATCCTCAGTGCGCGGCCCGCAGCCACCCCTATCGCGGGCACACCGGCGATATGCGGCTTCTGCGTGATCGATGTCGGCGAATCGCTATGGGATACTCCCACTCCCGATATCAGAACAGGCGGCTTTCGAAGATCCCGGCCGCGCTCGGCGCTGACGATCACGAGCGCTCCCGCCCCGTCGGATTCCAATGAACAGTCGAACAAGCGGAACGGTGAGGTGATCATCCTCGAGTTCTGGTGATCGGCCAGCGTCATAGGCTTGCCGTACATGACCGCATGTTCGTTCAAATTGGCGTTGGCGCGGCTGTTCACCGCCACGTGGCCGAGCTGTTCACTGGTTGTGCCGAACTCGTGCATATGACGCTGGGCCGCCTGCGCAAACCATTGTGCAGCGCCGATGTTTCCGAGCGGGAACTCGAACTCGCGGACAGTCGCCATCGACGCCGCTGTGACGGCCTTGCCGGTCGACACCCGTTCACCGGAATATCCACGTCGACCTGCCGGAATCAGGACGCACGAGGCCACACCGGTCGAGATCGCCATGCAGGCGTTCTGCACCGAGGCGATCAGGCTTGCGCCGCCGAGCTGGATCGAGGTGCTGAACGCCAGGTCCCGCAAGCCGAGGTTGACGATGAAGTCCTCGACCGTGCCCTCGGCCAGCGAACTGGGAATTACCCCGTCGACGTCGGCTACGGTCAGTCCGGCATCGTCCAGCGCGCGCCGGCACGCCTCCAAGTGCAGTTCGAGCGTCGACCTGTCTGTTCCTCGGGTGTACACCGTATGCCCGACTCCGGCGATTGCGCACTGAAGGGCCGGATTCACAGCGCCTGCCCCTCGGTAACGTCGACCCCCGGAGTCGTCAGCCGCACCAGCGCGTCCAGCCCGATGACCCCATCGGCGCGCGCGAGCAAGGGATTGATATCCAGTTCCGCTACCTCGCCGGTCGCCGCGAGCTCGGCGAGGCGTAGTAGGGCGTCCACCACAGCGGTCCTGTCGGCAGGCTGTGCGCCTCGCCAGCCGTCGAGCAGTGGAGAGATCCGCAGGCCTGCCACCATCTTCTCCGCCCGTGAACGGGTGAGAGGCAGAACGGCGCGGGCAACATCACGATATAATTCGGTGTTGACTCCGCCTGCGCCGATGAGGACAACGGGGCCGAGTACAGGATCGACGCTGATACCGGCCAGCAGCTCGATCCCCTCCGACACCTGCTGTGCGATCAGGAAACCCTCGGCACCACGTGATCGCATATCTTCGGCGGCCGAACGCACGGCTTCCGGGCCGTCGAGTCCTGTTCGAACGAATCCGTGCTCGCTCTTGTGGGAATGGCCACGGCCTTTCACCACGACGGGATAGCCGATCTCGTCCGCGGCTGCGCAGGCATCCGCGACCGTGTCGGCCGTTCGATGAGCGGCGAACTCGAAACCTCGATCTTCCAACCAGCGAGTCGACCGGCTCTCATCCAACAGGGTGGTCGACCGGGCCGGTTGGGGGGGACCGGGCAATGCACGCGCGAGCCGGACGACCTCGCGAAGCTCCTGGTTTCGTGCCGGGTGCCCGAGCAACGCCCGCGCCGCGCCGACAGCATTACGAACATTCCGGAATACCGGCAGACCAGCGGCCCAGAGCTCCCGATACACCGGATGATCGGCGGATGCCCCATTCCAGATCGGCAGGATCGGTTTCTTCGCGGTTCGCGCGAACTCGACGAGGCCGGCCCCGACTGCTTCGGTGAGTCCACCGCCCGGGGCCGGGACGGGGCAGAGCATCACACCGATGGAATCGTCGCGCAGACATAATTCCAAGATGCGGGTCCCGTGGCCGGCCAGCACGGCCACGCCGCCATTGTCCACCGGGTTCGAGATGTTCAATTCCGCAGGAACCACCTCGCGTAGCAGGGTTTGCGTCGCGGAACTGAGCGATGGAAGAGGCAAACCGCCCACCGTGGCGAGATCACCGACATGAGCTGCCGAGCCGCCGGATACGCTGCATACTACGACCCCGTCCGCGATGGGGAGCGGACAGCGGGCCAGCGCCGCACCGATCTCGATGAGTTCGTCGAAATCATCGACGCGCACGATACCGAACTGCTCGAAGAAGGCGTCCCACACTTCGTCGGTGCCGACCAGATGCCCGGTGTGGGACTGGGCCATCGCCCGGCCGACCTCACTGCGCCCGACCTTCACCAGAACGATTGGTGTGTCGTTCTCGATCGCGGCCACCGCGGCGTCTCGTAAGCGCCGGCCCGAGGTGAACCCTTCGATATACGCAGAGATGACGGCGGTCTCGGGATCCTGTGCCAGGAACTCGACAAAGTCCGCCGCAGCCAGGTCTGCTTCATTTCCTGTCGGCGCCCAGTAACTCAATGCGACGCCGAGCTCTTGGGCATGAGTCAGCGGCCGCCCCTGAGCGCCGCTCTGAGAAATCACTCCTATCCGCCGCCCCGGTAGCTCGTCGAGCGGGTCCCATGCGTTCGCATTCGTATTGGGTCCGATCAGCCGGGCGCCCGCGCTGTGCACCGCCCTGACCAGAGACCTCTCCCGTTCGATACCCTCATCTGTGCCGAGTTCCGAATAGCCGTTCGCGAACACCAGAAAGAAGCTCACGTCGAGCCCGGCGTCTCTCGCGGAATTCACCACGGCCTCGGCATCTCGCACCAGAACCAGAACGACGTCGATCGGCCCCGATAGGGCGGCGAGGTCTGCCACCGAGGGGATGTCGAAGACTTTGTCCTTGGTCGGATTCACCGGATAGAAGGCGGCGTCGATTCGGTTGGCATGGGCCAATGCGCGGCTGGTGACGCTGGCCAGACCCGCGCGCGTGTCATGGGCACCTACCACCGCGATGGACCGCGGCCGATAAAAAGTCCTGAGATTCAATGGATCCGAAGAATCGGTATTCGAATCCAGCACCGAATGTGTGGGCTCCGTTTCCGGCCCGGTACTCACCATTTAACACTCCTTGGTGCCACTACTCTGGAAGAAAGGCGGCCGGCCTACTGACCGGCGGGCTTTCCCACTGCCTCTTCGTAATACGAACGATCCACGACCTCGGACTCCGGCAGAATCTGACTCGCCTTGAATACACCGGTCTCCTGGAAACTCTGTTGCAGGCGGTCGGAAGTTCCTTCGCGGATCTCCCAGTCGAATACCATCGACGGGGTTTGCCTGATGATGTCCAGCGGAAGTTCGATCGCCTCGGCCACACTCTCGGCCATCTTCGGATCGGCCTTGTAGTCGCCGGCCAGGTACGTGTTGACCGTCCGGACGAGAGCCCTGACGAAGGCGACGCCCGCATCGCCCTTCTCCTCGAGCATGTTCGGCCCGAAGATGATCCCGCCGAACGGCTCGGCGGGCGGCTGTCCGATCGCAAATGTGTAACCACTGCGGCCGCTGATCCGGGTCCAGTAGGGGTCACTCAGCCATGCTGCGGGTATCGCGCCGTTCTCCAGCGATGTGACCAGGTCGGCGGCGGGCAGCGACTGGAATTTCACGTCGTCGATATCCACACCCGCTTCGGCGAACCCCTGCGTGATCGGATACATCGCCACGCTGCCCGAGCCCACGATCGCGCCGATATTCTTGCCTTTCAGGTCGGATATCGCCCCCGGACGCCCGTCCACGTCCCGGATCCATAATCCTGCCTTGGAGTCGTCGGCGGAGAAGTAATTTCCCAGGACCCAGCGCAGGTCGATTCCGGCTGTCAGCCCGTTGAAGAACGCCGAATCGGGTGCCCCGACAGAGATATCGGACTTTCCCGAGGCCAAGAGATTGATACTGTCCGCCGCAGGGACCTGTTTGAGTTCGACTTCGAGGTTCTCTTTTTCGAACTCGCCGTTCGCTATCGCGAGACGAACATTGGCCATGAACTCACTCTGTAGTGTCGAGGAAGTCACCAGCAGCTTGGTCTTGCCCGGTAACGGTTGCGGTTGGGGAGAATTCGCCTCACATCGCGCGGGTGACCTGTCCGGTGTGCGGTCGGCGGGGTCGGTCCAGCCGCCCGCACAGCCGGCTACGGGAAGACCGGCCGGGGCCCTGGGAGTTACCGGTCCCGCAGATCGAGAGGCATCCGAGTCACCACTCCCGCAGGCGGATACGGCCAGAGTGAGCACTGTGGCGAAGATGAGCCCCAATGACGTACGTGTTCTTCTCATGCTGTCCTCAGCATTCTTGTAAGGGGGGACAAGGCCGGCCGTCAGGCATTCGTGGCAGCGCCGTCGTGCGGTGCCCATTTCGTCAACCGCCGGCCGATGAATCGGACGATCTCGGTGAAGATCACACCGCCGATGGCGACGACAACGATGCCGACGAACATGTGGCCATTGAGGAACAGTGCGCGAGAGTTGAATATAAGGTATCCGAGCCCGTCCGTTCCCACAATGAATTCAGCGGCGACGATCACCAGGAAGGCTATCCCGGCGCCTACCCGCATGGCGACGAATATTTGTGGTAGCGAAGCGGGCATGAGAACATGCCGAAACATGTCCCACCGGTTGGCGCCGAAGCACTGCGCTGCCTCTCGGTAGCCCTCGGGAACCGAAATAACAGCCGACATGGTGGAGATCCAGACAAAGAAGAATACGGTCGTGGCAACCAGAGCTATCTTCGGCCCCTCGCCCAGCCCGAATATATTCAACAGAATGGGGAGAAGAGCGAGTTTCGGTACCACATACAACGCATCGAGTGTCGATTCGAGCATCTTTCGAATCCACCGGATGGAACCCATGACCAGACCGACAACAATGCCGGCGAATGCGCCGATGACGAATCCGTAGAAGACCCGCATGGTCGTTACCTGAATATCAGGCCAGAGTGTCCCATCCACGATGAGGCCCCAGGCGTCTCGGATGATATCCGTGGGTGCCGGATAGAGACGACTGTCTATCAAGCCCATGGTGCTGGACAATTGCCATAGCGCGAGCAGTAGTACCGGGAAGCCGATAGCCAGTGCGGCATCGATTCCTCTGCGGCGTCGAATGGCGCCGGCCGAGTTTATTTCCGCCCGGCCCGGTAGGCGCACCAATACGCGATCGGTAGAGCTTTTGGAAATCTCTGACATCTCAACTTCTCCTGCCGGCGGAACCCTGCCCCGCTTCTACCTCATCGCGGAGCAACTCCCACAGCTCCGCCTTGAATGCCGCGAACTCCGGAGCATCCCGGACGGCGGCGGACCGGGGACGAGGGAACGGAGAACGCCGCTCCGCCAGGATCCGCCCCGGTCGGGCGCTCATCACCACCACTCTGTCACCGAGGATGATCGCCTCCTCGAGGCTGTGTGTGACAAAGAGAACCGTGCGGCGCTCGGCTTGACACAGTTCGAGCAGCTCTTCCTGCAAGATCGTACGAAGTTGGGCATCCAGTGCGGCGAAGGGCTCGTCCATCAAAAGGATTTCAGGTTCCGATGCCAGGGCTCGGGCGATCGAAACCCGCTGGCGCATTCCGCCGGAGAGCTGAGCTGGATAAACATCGGCGAACTCGGCTATTCGCATCTTCTCCAGCCATGAACGCGCACGTCTACGTCCCTCCGACTTACGCACTCCCTGGACGTCGAGACCGAAACGCACATTGGCCTCGACCGTCTTCCACGGGTAGATTCCGTAATCCTGGAATATCATCGACGCCGGGTGGGCCGATTTCGCTGCGACACTGACCTTTCCCATGGAAGGTGGTAGCAGGCCGGCCACAATCCTCAGGAAAGTGGATTTACCACAGCCGGAGGGGCCGACGATGCAAACGAACTCACCCTCGTCGATACTGATATCCATCGGGCCGAGGGCGTGGACGCTGCCCTTACCCGACCCAAAAGAACGTTCGACACCATCAGCGACGATTTTCGGAAGCGGACTATCGGAGAGATCGGTGGTCCGGACCTGTTCTCGGGTCTCGGAAGCGATCGAGCTGTTTGTGGTCATTTTGTTGGCCTTCGAAGTGAATTGGTACTCCGTGTTCTACGGAACTCGGTGTCACCGGACGGTCCACGACCGATATGTGGACGAAGGTTCGGTCGCGCTAGGCGTAACACTCCAATCAATAGCCGTGGAGATTCTGGATTGCGGTCCGGTACTCAGCCGGGGGTGATGCGGCGGTGGGTGATCTTCCAGCCGTCGTCGCCACGGCAGAGCTCGTCGGAGTACCGCATGATCAGTGCCAGTACCGGAGTGGCGTGAGTGTTGCGGTAGAACTGCAGATAACTGACCGCCTGCGCCTTCGGGCCGTCGATGGTCACGGCGAGCGTGGTGATCACGTGGCGTGTGTGTGAGCCCGGTCCGCTGACGCCTGTCCTGCGCCGCTCGACCGCGGCAGCGACCAACTCGGCGATGCCGGCTTGCCGCGTATCGCCGGTCTCCCAGACCGCATCCTCACTGTAGAAGTTCCGGTACTCCTCGGCGTGGCCCTCATCGGCACAGAGGGCGCAGCGGCCGAGGAGGTCGCGGACCTCCAGCTCTGCCGCCGTCGAGTCCGGGTGCGCAATCGTCATGACCGGTCTTTCCTTCCTGCCGAACCTCGTGGTGCCCGAATCACTCCACCCATGGTTCGGTGCGATCCTCTCGGCGCGGCTGCCGGCCGGTCCGGAACGGAGAGAGCGGGGCATCGACGAGGAGATATCGATTGAAGGCAGTGGTCAGCTCGTTGTTTTGCATGCGCCATGCCGAGAGGGCGGGATCTGTGCGTAGAGCTTTCTCCAGCTCGGCCCATTGAGCCCACGACGGTATTGCCCAGAGCACGAAGGCCTCACTGTCGTTGGTCATCAATGTCTCCCAGGCTCCGGCGAGCCGCCAACCGAAGCGCTCGCAGAGCGGTACGGCGATCTCACGTACTTTGCGCAGGTATTCGGATGCTTGTCCGGGAGCGACGTGCACCTCGTCCTGGGCGTAGACATCGCCGGTCACTCCGGCACCGCAGAGATCCGCGGAAGTGGGGCTCCAGGGCGCAGGAAGCAGAAGACGATCGCGACCTCCCGAACGAAAATTTGCTGCGGTGGCCCACCATTTTGCGAGCTTCGGATCTTGCAGGGTTTCGTGTTGAAGCTCGTGCCGAAAGGATTCGGCGAGGCCGGAAAGTCCGTCTTCTTCCCAGATATTCACCACTTGCGGCCAGTATCCGGTACTTCCCACCACGCCCCAGACTCCGTAGCAACTCTGGTTGCGTTCTTCCTGTCCGATGGGGCTGAAATTGGCAGTCATATGGTACATGTACTTGTCACGGTTGTGGCCGATTATGTCGATGTACTCGTGGATGTAGATTTTGTCGTTCATCTCGACCTTTCAAATGCGACCGTCCTGATATCTGATCGGTCCCATTCGATTCCGAACTGGATGGCAATATCGTTACGGCTGCCGGTGCCGTCGCCCCGGGAAGTGGTTCGGGGTAGGGGAGTCCGCGATCCCGTTCAGACCCTGTCCAGGCTCAACATTCGGATGGCATTGCCTCGAAGTATTTTGTATTTCTCTTCGTCACTCAATCCGAGGAGATGCTTCTCGGCAACAGTCTTCGACTCCGGCCACGTGGAATCGGTATGCGGGTAGTCGGTCTCGAAGGTGATGTTATCGATTCCGATAACATCGCGCGAGGCGATTCCGTGGTAGTCCTTGAAGAAGCAGCCGAATACGTTGCGCCGAAAATACTCCGAGGGCGGTTCCGGAGTGATTCCGTCGCGTCCCACCCATGCTCGGTGCTCTTCCCAGACGGTATCTGCGCGCTCGAGGAGGTACGGCAGCCAGCCGATCTGCCCCTCGGAATAGGCAAGTTTGAGCTGGGGGAATTGGACGAGCTTTCCGGAGAACAGCCAGTCTGCCAGCGATGTCATGGAGTTGTTGAAGGAGAGCGTGGCAGCAACGCCGTCCGGTGCATCCGCCGAGGTCGCAGGCATTCTCGACGAGGACCCGATATGCATGTTGATCACGGTGGACGTCTCTTCGCAGGCCTGGAAGAACGGATCCCAGAACCCACTGTGGATACTCGGCAAGCCCAGATGTGCCGGAATTTCACTGAAGCACACAGCACGGACGCCGCGTTCGGCGTTACGCCGGACTTCGGCGGCAGCCAATTCGGCATCCCACAACGGCACAATGATCAGCGGAATCAGCACCCCGTTGCTGTCGCCACACCATTCCTCGACCATGTAGTTGTTGTAGGCCTTGATGCATTCCAGCCCCAACTCCCTGTCCGAGTTCTCGGTGAATGTCTGTCCACAGAACCGGGGAAAGGTCGGGAACGAGAGCGATCCGTCGACGTGGTTCGCGAGCATGTCTTTAGTGCGTTCGGCCGGGTCGTAGCATCCGGGGCGCATCTCGTCGTATGTCATCGGGGTCATGGTCATTTCCTCGCGGCTGAACCCGACACCCGCTACGTGGCGTTTATGAACATATACGAGATCTTCGAACACCCAGCAGTCTGCCATCGGCCCGTCCGGGTCGAATGTCTGCTCGTATCGCCCGCCTCCGGTGTGCCGGATTTCGCCGATTCCACGACGCTCGACGCGGGGACCGTGCTCGCGATATTTTTTCGGCAGCCAGGTCTGCCATAAATGAGCGGGCTCGACGATGTGGTCGTCGACGCTGATGATTTTCGGGAGGTCTGACATATGAGTTCTATGCCTCTCTGACTCAATCTGACTGATCGTCAGATCGCAGTTTGGCATAGAGTGAGCTGTGTGTCCAGCCTCACTTTTCCGTGAGCCCGCCTCGGCCGTGGGTGGACCGGTGCGGTGACCCACTCGCGGGAGTGCGGAAACGCCCCCGTTTCGTCGAAAGAAGAGCGTGGATCGGGTCGGCCGCTACTGCGCCGCAATAGCGCCCGGGTGGCCTGGGTAGGAGACCGGAACTGTAGCTCTCGATCGAATCCTCGGTCACCGGATGTGGGCCCAAAGAGGCGGAATTGCATTCAATGCAATATTCGGCAGGTTGGTGAAACCACGGTTTGCGCTGGTGGCGGCCGTCCAATCGGGTTGGGGGACAGCTGAGGCGGTGGGGGTGACCTGGGGCTGACCTCTGATGCATCGTTGTTGCGCTGGATACAACAGTGGGGTGACTTCGATTGCTCCTGGTTCGGCGCATCTGATGTTGGTGGACAACGTTGTGCATCTCGATCCGGCGCCGGCGGTGTTCGCGGCCATGTTGGAGGGGTGGCGGCGCCAGCAGTCGGCGCGGTTTCTCCGGGTGTCGACGATCGGGCCGCGGATCCAGCTCATCGAGCGGCTGGTGCGGTTTTCCGGGTTGTATCCGTGGCAGTGGACGGCCGAGGAAGGTGAGGCGTTCATCGACTCGACCGGCTCATCGCCTCCGACGCCATCCACACGATGATCAGGCCCGCAGGACCCGGGCCCGCCTACCTGTTTCCCGGCCGGCCACCGAGCCGCCCGCGCCACCCCCACTCCTTGCGAGACGTGCTCACCGAGCACGGGCTTCCGATCCGGCCGGCCCGCAACACCGCCATGATCACCGCTGCCGGAGAACTCCCACCCATGGTCATGAGCGACCTGTTCGGGATCGACCCCGGCACCGCCCAGAAATGGGCCCACTGCGCTCAGGCCGGCTGGGCAGACTACCTCGCCCACGTACACCCTTAAGGCTGCTGGGTTGGTGCCGGCTATCGGCAGCAGTTGGGGTCGAGGACCACGCAGAGCGCGGAGAGCGCGTCGCGGTGAACGCGGTGGATCACATTCATACCCTGGCGTTCGGAGTTCACGAGCCCGGCTTTGCGAAGTTGACCGAGATGGTGACTGACCGTCGATTCCGACAGCCCGACCGCGTCAGCGAGCTCCCCGCCGTTGCGTCCATCCTCGGGGCTGGCCAGCAGTAGCGACATCAGCTTGACCCGGACCGGATCCGCCAGGGCCTTCAGCCGGAGGGCGACATGCAGGGCGGCCTCATCATCGACCGGGCCCGCGGCTACGGGTGGGCAGCACAGGGGTGTGGTCATGTCGATCACGGGCAGTGCTTTGGGCATGAAATCCATCCTACCTACTATGTTGACTTATGTCGAAAAGGTGGCAAACTAGGCGCTGTCAATCCTTCGATATATGTCACACAGGTGGTGGTCATGATGTCACGTGTTCAGCTCGCACTCAACGTCGACGATCTGGAGCAGGCCGTCGAGTTCTACTCGACCCTGTTCGGAGTTCAGCCGGCGAAGCGCAAGCCCGGTTATGCGAACTTTGCGGTCACCGAGCCGCCGCTGAAGCTGGTCCTGCTCGAGAACCCCGGTCAGGGCGGCAGCGTGAATCACCTCGGGGTGGAGGTGGAGTCTTCGGAGAAGGTGCACGCCGAGATCGCGCGTCTGTCGGAGGCGGGCCTGTTCACCGAGGAGCAGATCGCGACCACGTGTTGCTTTGCCACCCAGGACAAGGTGTGGGTGACCGGCCCGAACTCCGAGCGGTGGGAGGTCTACACCGTGCTGGCCGATACCGAGCATTTCGGCACCGAGCCCCGGTTCGCCGACAAGGACGACGCTGAGGCGGTGCAGGCATGCTGCGGAACCGGCAGCAGCGATTCCACACCGGAGACGGAGTCGACGGTGGCGTGCTGCGCGCCGGCCGCCGCTCAGTAGACGCCAGAGTCTCGGCGTGACCGATGTGGAGACCGCGCCCGCGGCAGCGGTAGGTGGGTTGTCGCGGGCGGGGCGCCGCCGGGTGCTGGCGGTGCTGTGCCTGACCCAGATATCGAGCTGGGGGATTCTGTATTACGCGTTTCCGGTGTTGTCGGTGTCGATCACCCGGAATACGGGGTGGTCGGCGCCGGTGATCACCGCCGCGTTCTCGCTCGGCCAGCTCGCGACCGCGCTCACCGGGATCCCGGTCGGCGCGATCATCGACCGGGCCGGCCCGCGGAAAGTGATGACGGCCGGATCGATCCTCGCCGTGGCCGCGCTGGTCGCGATCGCGTCCGCGCCGAATCTGGCCGTGTTCTACCTCGGCTGGCTGGCGGCGGGTGTGGCGATGGGAGCGGTGTTGTATCCGCCGGCGTTCGCGGCGTTGACCCGCTGGTGGGGGCCGCAGAGTGTGACCGCGCTGATGATCCTCACCCTCGCCGGTGGCTTGGCATCCACGGTGTTCGCGCCGCTCACTTCCGCTCTGGACACCAGTATCGAGTGGCGCGGCGCCTATCTCGTCCTCGCTGCGGTCCTGGCGGTGCTGACGATCCCGGCGCATTGGTTCGGGTTACGGGCGCTGTGGCCGGAGCCACCGGCCCCGACCGTGGCTGCGCATGCCGACCACTCGCAGATTGCGCGCAGCCCACGCTTCGCTGCGCTGGTGGTGACCATGTGCCTGGCGGCGTTCGCGAGCTTCGCCGGCATCTTCAACCTCGTCGCTCTCCTCCAGGAACGAGGCTTCAGCCCCGGGCTCGCCGCGACCGCGCTCGGGCTCGGCGGTGCCGGGCAGGTGTTGGGCCGCATCGGATATCTGCCGCTGGCCCGATACACCGGGGCCACCGCCCGCACCGTGGTGGTGCTGGCCGCGCTCGCCGCCTCGACCGCGCTGCTCGGGGTGGTGTCGGCGGCGATCGTGTTGATCGCGGTCGCGATCGGTGCCGGGCTGGTGCGCGGGATCTTCACGCTGATCCAGGCCACCGCGATCACCGACCGCTGGGGCACCACCCACTACGGCCGGCTCAACGGCCTGCTGTCCGCTCCCGTGGTGATCGTGTCCGCGCTGGCCCCGTGGGCGGGCACCGTGCTCTCGGCGTGGACCGGCAGCTACGCCCACACCTACCTCATCCTCGGCGCCGTCGCCGCCCTCGCCGCGGTGATCGCGCCTCTCACCGGAATCCGTGTTTCGAAGAAAGAGATGTTGTGACAAGCGAATACGACTATGACGCGGTGGTCATCGGCGGCGGCCAATCCGGCCTGGCCGCCACTCACCACCTCACCGCTCGCCGCCTGAACACCGCGATCCTCGAAGCCACTGGGGAGGCGACCGGATCGTGGCCGCGGTACTACGACAGCCTGACCCTGTTCTCCCCGGCCCGCTACAGCGCCCTACCCGGGCGCCGATTCCCCGGTAATCCGGACCGGTACCCGCACCGCGACGAAGTGATCGACTATCTGCGCTCCTACGCCGCGGCCCTGGACGCGGAGATCCACACCAGCACTCCCGTCGAATCCGTCACGTCCACCGGCGGTGAGGGATTCGCGGTCACCACCGGTACAGGTGCGGTGTTCACCGCACCGCGGGTGATCGCGGCGACCGGGTCGTTCGGGTCCCCGTTCCTGCCCGCCGTGCCTGGCCGGGACGAGTTCGGCGGCCGGGTCCTGCACGCCAGCGAATACCGTCACCCGGCTGAGTTCGCCGACCAGCAGGTGGTCGTGGTGGGCGCGGGGAACTCCGCAGTGCAGATCGCCGCCGAACTCGCCGGCCACGCGCAGGTGGTGCTGGCCAGTAGGGCGCCGGTGAAATTCGTGCCGCAACGTCCCCTGGGCCGGGATGTGCATTTCTGGTTCACCCTCACCGGATTCGACGCCGCCCCGCTGGGCCGGATCGTGAAACAGGCGCCGACCCAGCCGGTGCTCGACGAAGGCCGCTACCGCGCGGCCCTCGCCGCCGGGAAACCGGAACGGCGAGAAATGTTCACCGCCTTCACCTCCGAGGGGGTGGTGTGGCCGGACAGCACTCGGACCCCGGTAGATGCGGTCGTCTTCGCCACCGGCTACCGCCCGCACCTGCCCTATCTCGCCGGAACCGGGGCGCTGGCCGATACCGGGGTGGCGCGGCAGCGCCAAGGCATGTCGCTCACCCATCCTGGGCTGGGTTTCCTCGGGTTGGAGTGGCAGCGCACCCCGTCGTCGAACTCGCTGCGCGGGGTCGGCCGGGACGCGGCCTATCTGGTGCGGCGGCTCCGGCCGGCGACGGCACAGCAGCGGGAGCACGCGCGGTGACCCCCGCACCGCTGAGTACCGCCCCGCAGACGCTGGTCCGCGGCGGCCGCGCGATATCCGCAGATGGCACTCCGATCACCTATCTGACCCGCGGTGTCGGGCCGATGCTGCTGGCGGTGCACGGTGGCTTGGGCAGCGCGGTGAGCATGCTGGCGCTGGCCGGCCACCTCGCCGAGCACTACACGGTGGTCGCAGTGAATTGCCGTGGTCACGGTACCTCTGGTGTTCCGCAGTCACCGCCGGGTATTGGGCACGAGGTCGCCGACATCACCGCGGTGATCGACGCACTCGGACCGATCGAAGTGCTGTTCGGCTACTCCTTCGGCGCGGTCCTGGCCCTGGAAACCGCACTGCGCGCACCGGATCGGGTGCCGCGTCTGGCGGTCTACGAGCCACCGTTGCCGGTCACCTACCCGATCCCGGATTTCGCGGCGGTGGACGCGGCGATCACGGGCGGGGACTACGAACGCCTGATCCTGGACGCCTCCGCAGAATCCGGCGGACTCTCCCCGGCCGAGCTGGCCGCGCTGCGCAGCGATCCATTGTGGTGGCACAAGGTCGCCCAGGCCCCGACTCTGGCGGCGACGTTGCGGGTGCTGGCCGATCTGGATCCCGACGTGAGCCGCTACACCGCGATCACCGCCCCGACCACAGTGATCACCGGCACCACCAGCGCCGACTACCTCCTCGACGCCGCCGACCGGCTCACCGGCGCGCTGCCGACCGCGACACGGAAAACCCTGCCGGGACAAGGCCATCACGTCGACCCCGGCGCCCTGGCCCACGCCCTGCTCCCGGACTAGACAGTGAGTGTGTCGAGGCGACGGCCGATATCCGGCCACAAGGCGGTGGCGACCCCGTAGCCGACGAGGCAACCACCCAGCTGACAGACCACGGGCACCAACCCGGTCGCCGGATCCAGTCCGAGCACGACCGCACCCGTGACCACGACAGGGTTACCGAGGAAACCCGCCCCCGACACCAGGAACACCGCGGCAGCCAGTGCGCTGGCACCGGCCGCGGACATTCTCAAGGTCGGGGTGCGGGCGGCAGCGAAGAAGCGAGATGACCGCCGCCGCGGCGGCGGTCATCTCGCTCAACGCGTGCACACCGCCCGGGGCGGGCACCGCCGGCAGGGGGATCCCGGCCAGGAGGTACCCCGCGACTACACCACCGGCCACGGCTGTCGCTGCACCTACCTGGATGAGGAGGTGGCCGGCGAGCTGAGCGCCGGAAAGGCTTCGGCGGCGTTCGAGTAGGGCATCGGCCACCATCAGCAGCGGGTTCCACTGTGGGGCCCGGCTCCGGAAAAGCCCGGTGCCCACAGCCAGGAACGTGACCGTCACGGCTGCGGCGAGCCCTGCCCGTGCCGGCCCAGTGCCGACCAGATGCGCTGCCCACCAGCCCGTCACCGGCGCCGCCATCACCGCACCGGTACCGAGCAGGTCCGCGCTATATCGCGTAGCCGCCCATGCATCGAGGCTCGGTGCGGGCGTGGCGCTGGTCATCACCTTCTCCCTCGACCGTGGCCGGCGAGTGTGGTTCAGGCGTGGGCGGGCAGCAACTCGGCGATGAGCGCCTCGACGCGGGCGCGGATCTCGTCCCGGATCGGGCGCACCGCCTCCACGCCTTTGCCGGCGGGATCTTCCAGGTCCCAGTCGCGGTAGCTGATACCGGGGAATACCGGGCAGGTGTCACCGCAACCCATGGTGATCACCACCGTGGACGATTCCACCGCGTCGGAGGTGAGGATCTTCGGTGCCTGGGCAGTGATGTCGATCCCGACCTCGGCCATGGCCTCGACAGCGGCGGGATTCAGGTGTTCGGCGGGCGCGCTGCCCGCGGAGCGGACCTCGATCGCGCCATCGGCGAGGTGGGTGAGGAACCCGGCGGCCATCTGGGAGCGCCCGGCATTGTGGACGCAGACGAACAACACACTCGGTGTGGTCACAGGGACAGCTTCTTTCACACGATGGGGACGTCGAGCTCGGCGAGCAGGGCGCGGACACGGGTTTCGATCTCTGCGCGGATCGGCCGGATCGCGGCGACATCGAGGCCGGCGGGGTCATACCCTCGATCCCGCGCTGTGACGGTTCTTCGGTCTCCCACCGCCGCACCGGCACACCGGGCGGGGTATCGAGGTCGGCTTCCCGGCCGAGAACGACGACCAGGTCTGCGGTGTGCAGCAGCAGCGGATCCACCGGTTTCGGCGATTCGCCCGCAATGTCGACGCCGACCTCGGCCCCGGCGGCCACCGACAACGCATTGAGCTTCGTAGACGGGTCGGTGCCCGCTGAGAGCGCGACGACCCGGCCGGCCGCGGCATGGTGCATCAGCCCGGCCGCCATCTGCGATTTGCCGCTGTTGCGGGCGCAGACGAACAGCACCGTCGGGGCCGTGGTCATCGCGAACCCGCTTCGGTTACAGCCGCGGAGGTGCGGAACCGGTTGCGCAGGGCCAGAGACACATACACCAAGGCGACCAGGACGGGGACCTCGATCAGCGGGCCCACCACCCCGGCCAAGGCTTGGCCCGAGGTGGCGCCGTAGGTGGCGATCGCGACCGCGATGGCGAGCTCGAAATTGTTACCGGCCGCGGTGAACGCCAGCGTCGTCGTCCGCTCGTACCCCAAGCCCATGGCGGCGCCGAGCAGGTAGCCGCCGCCCCACATGATCGCGAAGTACGCGAGCAGCGGGACCGCGATCCGGACCACGTCGAGGGGTTGGGAGGTGATGCGGTCGCCTTGCAGCGCGAACAGCACGACGATGGTGAACAGCAACCCGTAGAGCGCCCACGGCCCGATCCGCGGAATCAACTTGGTCTCGTACCAGTCGCGGCCCTTCGCGCGTTCCCCGAATCGGCGGGTGAGATATCCCGCGAGCAGCGGGATCCCGAGGAAGATCAGCACCGATTTCGCGATCTGCCACGGCGAGGCCTCGATCGTGGTCTGCTCCAGGCCCAGCCATCCGGGCAAGACCGAGAGGTAGAACCAGCCCAGGACCGCGAACATGATCACCTGGAAGATCGAGTTCAACGCCACCAGCACCGCGGCGGCTTCCCGGTCACCGCAGGCCAGGTCGTTCCAGATGATCACCATCGCGATACAGCGCGCCAGCCCGACGATGATCAATCCGGTCCGGTACTCCGGTAGGTCCGGCAGCAGCAGCCACGCCAGCGCGAACATCAGCGCCGGGCCCAGCACCCAGTTCAGGACCAGTGACCCGATGAGGAGGCGCCGGTCGCCGGTCACGCTGTCGAGGCGGTCGTAGCGGACCTTGGCCAGCACCGGGTACATCATGATCAGCAGGCCGATCGCGATCGGCAGCGAGATACCGTCGATCTCCACTGCGGCCAGCGCGTCGCCGAGGCCGGGGATCAGCCGGCCCAGCAGGAGACCGGCGGCCATGGCCACGCCGATCCAGACCGGCAGGAACCGGTCGAGCGTGGACAGCTTGCCCACCACACCCTGCTCGCCGACCGTGGTGGTGTCCGTGGCGTTCACGCGGTCACCTCGGCGGCCTCGCCGCTTTCCAGCAGCAACGCATCGGAGACCCGCGCCAACGCCTGCGGGACGACGCGGTAGTACACCCAGGATGCGCGGCGTTCGCTGGTCAGCAGCCCAGCGGAGCGCAGCACCTTCAGGTGATGGGAGATGGTCGGCTGAGTGAGGTCGATGCCCTCGGACAGATCACACACGCACGCCTCCATCCCGGACCGCGACGCGATCGAGCTGAGCAATCGCAGCCGTACCGGATCCGACAGGGCCTTGAACACCGACGCCAACTTCACCGCGGCTTCCGCCGACAAGGGTTCCCGTACGCGCGGGGCGGGGTGGCAGGCCTCGACCGGTATCACCGGCAACTGCGGATTAGACATGCATCGATATTGACGTGTATCTATTCAGATTGGCAAACGAACACCTGGTGAACACCCGTCACACAGGCCTTCTATCCGGCCGCGGAGGCATCGAGAACCTCGATATAGGCGGCCGGGACCCCCACGCCCATCACCGTGCCCTCGGCACTGGTGGTGAAGTCGAAGGTGAAGAACGAGCAGCAACTCGACTCCCGCGCGGCCAGGTCCCGGGCCGAAGGTTCGGCGCCACCGGTGAGCACAAGTTCCAACCGCTCCGGATCCAGTCGGCGGATATCGCGGACGGAGCCGGTGAAGAACCGCTCGAACTCGGCGGTCCGAATCGGCTGCGCCACGGAGGCAGCGTGCACGCATCCGGCACCCAGTCCCCGAGCATTGGTGAGGTCGCCATTTCTCGACGGTAAGCCTGGACCCCCAGCCCCGAATACCGCAAGCATCGAATGAATACCCTCCACCAGTTGCAGTCAACGCCGGTGAGGCGTCCGAATACGCAGGGCCGGAGCCGAAATGGAAGGAGCCTACTGGCTGGGCTCTCGAAGATCTGCGCATCGCGACAGGTTTGCCGACCGTGGTCGGCGAAGCCGGCCGGACACTGGTGACTGCGGAGGAAAGTGGGCTGAAATGCCCCACTGACCGCTGCGCAGCAATGCCATCTCGGCACTGCGCCCACCCGCATCGCGGACACCGTCCGTCGGCACGGGGGTCGATGAAACGGTCGGAGAACTGCCACACGATCGCCGGTCGGAAGGGCAACCATCGAGTGGAAAGGACCGGTCGCTACCACGAGATCGTCCAGTTCCGGAACATCCGGCCGAGGTCGCCCGGAGTCGCAGGCCCGACTCGACCGCGAGACGCAGGGTTGTGAGTAGGTCCCGCTCTGCACGTGGCGCGAGACCGTTGGCGGATCCTTTCCCTGGGCCGGTTCCGGCGACCGGCGACAGCGATTCGACAGCGATCCGGCAGGCCGCTTCGAGATGCTGCGCGGGGAGGTGATCGACGATGATGTTCGTCGAATTGTTCTTGTCCGAAGGCGCGCTCGATCCGGAACGACGGCGGCGCGCAGCCCGGCGCCTGGGCACGATCCATGAGTTGGGGGCCGGCGAACCCGGTGGCGGAGAAGAGATGGCGCCGCGTTCCGCGGCCGTGTTCGCGTCGATGTATCAGGTGGTAGTGCACGAGCCGCAGATCTGGGTCGCCGGGGAGCAAGTCCTCACCGAGCAGGATCCCCCCCACTGTCTGGTGCGAATTCATGTTCCGGGACCGTGGCGCAAGGATATGAGCGAGACACTGATCTCCTATGCGACACGCATCGTCTGCGACGAGTTCGACGACCCGGAACTGCCCTACCGCCGGCCGACGGTGCAGGTACATGTTCTCGGCATCTCGGAGGGAAGCATCGGGATGCTCGGAAAGGTGGCGAAGTCCGCAGACCTCGTCGAGATGTTGAGTGATCCGTATCGGGACGACCTGGAGACAGGGAAGGCGTTGAAGGACCCTATGTGCGGAGTGCTCGTTCCGTTGGACGAGGACACCGCCACCCTCGAGATCGATGGTGAACTGTACGCGTTCTGTTGCCGCGGCTGTCGCGCCGAGTACGTGGCGAAACGGGAGAAGGCCGCGCGGTCGTGACAGCAGTCGGGATCAATATGCCCGGATCTCGGCGAGAGCGCTCGCGGGATCGAGGCCACATCCGCGCTCGTACTCGTCTCTGAATCCGCTCAGAGCATCCGCCAACCGCGCGACGTCGGGGTGACCGGAGTTGGGGCCGCCCCGTAATGCGTGGGCCACGCCGAGAATCTCCGACGCCCGATCGGGCTCGCCGCGCCGGTGGGCCAGGTCGGCCATCCCGACAGCCACATGGGCCGACATCGGCATATCGGGCAGGCCGACGGCGATGTCTCGCGCTTCGCGCAGGTATCGCGCGGCGGCGATGAAATCCCCGGTAGCCGCGGCGAGATATCCCGCACCGGCGGCGTACAAGGCGCGTTCAGGTGGATCGGCGGCATCCGCGGCGTACCCGAGGTGTCGCTTCGCCTTGGCGAGGTCGCCGTCGTGGCGAGCCAGGTCGGCGAGGGAGATCCGGGCAAGGGTGATCTCGTGCCCGGCGGTGCCCCCGGTGAGAACCTCCGACAACTGCTTGCGCGCGTTATCGATATCCCCGGCGTCGATACGGACCATCGCCAGCCACGCCTGCTGTCCGTCGTGGGTGCCGAGCTCGCGGGAGAGCAGCGCCGCCTCGTCCAGCGTAATCAGGGCCTCGGCGGTGTCACCGCCGGCGGTCGAAGCGGCTGCCAGCGACATCAACGACAGCGACAACGCCCAACGCTCACCGCAGCCGCGGAAACCCTCGATGGCTGCGGTGATATCGAGTCGGCTGCTGTCGGTCCGGCCCGCTGCACCGTGCAACAGGGAGCGTGTGAACCACAACATTCCTCGCATCCACGGATCGGGGTGTGGCAGGTGCGGTTCCAGCGCTGCCAATCCGTCATCGGTGTTGCCGGTGGCCAAGGCGAGCAGGGCACAGATGAACGCAGCGGTCGGGTCGTGTGTGGGGTCGGGGCGCTCCACGGTGGCTGCGGCGGCGCCGAGACTGCCCGCGAATGTCGCGTTGAGCAGGTAGGCCGCGATCGCACGCAGTCGTGCCTCGGCCGGGGCCGGACCAGACATCGAAAGGACTGTATGCAGTTTTCCGGTGGCTTCCGCGTGATCACCGTGAACAGCCCAGAACTGACCGAGTGCGGCGCCCAAACGGATGGCTGTATCGGAATCTTCTTCGTCCGCGGCACACGCGAGTGCCGCGTTGAAGTTGTCCCGTTCCGCATCCAGGCGCGTGAGCCACGAGAGCTGTCCGGAGCCGCGTAAGTGCAGTTCTGCCCGTTCGGCCAGCTCGAGGAAATAGGCGGCATGGGCGGCGTGAGCGGCAGCCATGCGGCCGGTCGTGGCCAGCTGCTCGACGCCGAACTCGCGGATGGTGTCGAGCATCCGGTACCGGCCGCCGGCGTACTCCAGCAGCGATTTATCGACCAGGGCATGCAGGGCATCTGCGGTGAGACCGACATATTCGGCGGCCTCACCGGAGAAGCTCCCCGGGAAGACGGCCGCTTGGTCCGCCGCGGCGCGTTCGGTGTCGGTCAGCAGGTCCCAACTCCACTCCACTACGGCCCGCAATGTCCGGTGCCGGGGAGGGGCGGTGCGGCTGCCGCCGGTCAGTAGCCGGAATCGGTCGTCCAGCCCGGCGGTGAGCGTTTCGATCGACATCGATCGCAGGCGAACGGCGGCCAGCTCGATGGCCAGTGGCATGCAATCCAAGCGACGACAGATCCGATCGACATCGTCGTTCGGCACAAAATCGGGTCGCACGGCTCGCGCCCGTTCGGTGAACAGCTGCGTCGCGGGACCCGCTTCGAGCGGCGCCACCGCAAACAGCACCTCGCCGGTGATGCCGAGCGGTTCGCGGCTGGTGGCCAGTACCCGCAGGCGCGGGCAACGGCCGAGTAGCTCTGCTGTCAGTTGTGCCGCCGCCTCGACCACATGCTCGCAACCATCGAGGATGACGGCCGTTTCACGGTTCGCGAGCGTTTCGACCAGGCGAGATATCGCATCCGCCGCGTCCCGCAGGCCGAGTGCGGCGAGCACCGCGCGGGGCACGTCATCGGGACGTGCCACCGGCCCGAGCTCCACCAGCCATACCGGAATATCCAGCCTGGCGCCGGTCGCGGTGGCGAGGCGGGTCTTACCTACCCCGCCGGGCCCGACCAAGGTCACCAGCCGATTGTCCAGGAAGTGCCGGCCGACCTGACGCCGATCGGCCTCGCGGCCGACGACATTTGTCAACGGCTTGCGTAGGTTCCCGCGGACGTGCGACCACTCCGTGTCTCCGCGTAGCATTCGCAGATGTAGCTCGCGCAGTTCCGGCCCGGGATCGGTACCCAATTGCGTTGCGAGCACAGTTCGGTAGTCCTCGTACGCGGATAACGCCTCCGCCTGTCTGCCACTGGCAACCAGAGCGCGAATGAGAAGGCTGCGCAACCGTTCTCGCAGCGGGTTGGCGGCAATCAGCTGATTCAGCTCTACCGACAGCGCAGATCGCTGCGGGAAGGATCCGCTCAGCACCGCCTCGATCCTGTCTTCGGTGGCAGCCAGCCGCAGTTCGTCCAGTCGCACGGCCACCGCGGCCGCGAACGGCAGATGAACGACGTCAGCGAGCGGATCGCCCCGCCACAATCCCAGTGCCCCGGTGAGCAATTCCTGAGCTGCGCCGTAGCGCCCGGCCTCGAGATCCCGGCGCCCTGCCTCGGCCAGCCGCTCGAAACGTACGGCGTCGACCGCCTCGGCGGGAACGTTCAGCCGGTATCCCGCTGTCTCCGCACGCAGCATCGTCGATTCGGGCAACGCCCGCCGTAACCTCGCCACCAGAGAATGGAGAGCGGCATCCGGATGATCCGGAATATCTTCCGGCCATACCGATTCCACCAGTGTCCGTGCGGCCACCACACGGCCCGCCTCCAGCGCCAGCCGTATCAGTAGCGCTCGCGCCCGCGCACCGCCTACACCGACGCATCGGTCACCGGCCACCACCCGCAGCGGACCCAGAACTTCGATGCGCACATTTCGATTATCCAGGGTCGGTGACAGGCATCTGACACCGGTTCGGCAGGGCCACGAGACACAGTCGGTCCCACTGACCACCTCGCACAAGGAGAACCCCTGATGGCCGAAATCAGCAACACCGAGCAGTTCCAGGTATGGAACGGAGCCGACGGACACCACTGGGCCGAGCACCACGCCCGATGAAGCCGGGCGGCCGGCTCGTGTTCACCTGTCACCGGGAGCCGGGCGACTCCGTTGCTGCGATCTTCGCGGCGCTGGCCGAACACTTGCCCACTCCCCGCTTTGTCGATCTCGCCCCCGGGGTCACCGACTTCGCCGATCCCGATCAGGTTCGCGGCGTACTTACCGCCGCGGGCTTCACGGCCCTCACAGTGACCGGTTTCGAAACGCCTTCCGTTCTCGGCCGAGACCGCCGCGATGCGACCGAATTCCTGTTCGACGCCCAGCTACGTTCGTTCGTCGCGGGCGCCGACGCGACCGTTGTCCGCAAAGCCAAGGCCGCCGTCGAAGCGACGTTGCGGCCACACGAGACCGATCTCGTGCGGATTCCCGCCCGGGGATGGCTGTATACCGCGCGTCGAGAACCCCGATGACCACGGGGGTGCTGGGCAGAGATCGCGGACACCGGCACGGTTCTCACGGCCGACGCCCCGGCGGACTCGGCCAGCGAATTGGTCACAGCCGATCACGCCATTGCACTACGCCGGCCCAGCGCAACGAGGCTTCCCCATCGGCTCACGGCTTCTGGGGTCAACCGGCCTCGGGCCGGGCGTGTGTGGTCGCCGCTTCGGGCCGGCAAGCGTGGACGCGGGCTGGCTATAGTGACCGAAATGAGTCATGGTCATGACCCGCGAAAAGTACTGGCGAGTGCGGGATACAGCATCGAAGACTGGTCACCTGTCACTTCGGGCGAGTCGGGGGCCGCGGTCTTTCGTGACGAGGACGCCACCCGATACGCCAAATGCGTTCCGGCTGCGGAGGCTGCCGCGCTGAAAACAGAACACGACCGGGTGCAGTGGCTGGCCGGCCGGCGCGTGCCGGGCCCGCAGGTACTCGACTGGCACTCCGGCGAGGCGGGGGCACTGCTGATAACCACCGCCGTCCCCGGCGTTCCCGCGGATCAACTCTCGGCTACCGACCTCCGCGCGGCTTGGGAACATATTGCCGACGCAGTGCGTGGCCTGCACGCACTACCGGCGCAAAACTGCCCGTTCGACCGCGGTCTGGACATGATGGTCCCCCTTGCGCGTGACGTCGTCGGCCGCGATGCCGTGAACCCGGAATTCCTTTCTGTCGAGCAGCAGCACACACCACCCCACGAGCTGCTGGCCCGCCTCGAACCCGAGATCGCGCGGATGCTGGCCTACGAGGCGGCGGATACCGTCGTCTGTCACGGAGACCTGTGCCTGCCCAACATCGTTGTGGACCCGGAAACGCTGAAGGTGTCCGGATTCATCGATTTGGGCCGTCTCGGGACCGCCGATCGTTACGCCGATCTGTCGCTCCTGCTTGCCAACGCGCGGGAGGCCTGGGAGGACGAGGAGCAGGCATTGGCCGCGGACACACTGTTCGCGGCCCGGTACGGCCTCGCGCTGGACCGTGACCGTTTGGACTTCTACCTGCACCTCGACCCCCTCACCTGGGGATGAGGACGAGGCGGATCGGTCCACGGGGGTAGTGACTGCACCGCCGTTGGGAAACCCGGCCGGCCACCAGCGGGGAAACAACGGGCCGCCTACGGAGAGGTCCTACCGCCATTGACATCAGGTCAGGAATATCGTGTCGACCAGTACATACGCGGCCACGGCGAACACCAGATAAGCGAACCATCGCTGCAACCGTTCGGTGTTCGTCTTGGTGCCGAAATGCCCGGCGATCAGCGATCCGGCGAGGGCGGCCCCGGCGAAAAGGCCGGTGACGGCCCAGTCGATTCCGCCGGCACCGAGATGCGCGACGAGACCTGCCGCCGAATTCGCGACGATGATGAGAAGTGAGGTGCCCACCGCGAGAGGCATCTGCACGCCGAGCATCAGTACCAGGGCGGGAACGATGAGGAATCCGCCGCCGACACCGAACATCCCGGTGAGCAATCCCACGCCGATCCCTACCGGTATCGACCGCGAAGCGCAGCGCCGCCAGTCGATCCCGGTGTCCGTGCGCTTGCAAGCGATCCCGCTCCCTTCGGTACCGCGCAGCATGCGCACCGCGGCGAACACCATGACCGCGGCGAAGCCGATCAGAAGCAATGGTTGCGGTAGCAGCCGGCCGAGGGCGCTCCCGGCGAACGTGGCAGGTATTCCGGCGGCGGCGAAGACCGCGGCGAGCCGCCACTCGACGTGCCGGGCCCGGACCCTCGGCAGCGCTCCGACCGCGGCCGCTGTACCGACCACGATCAGCGAAACCGGTATCGCCTGCTCGATATCGAGCCCGATCCCGTAGACGAGGGCCGGCACGGCCAGAATTGATCCGCCACCGCCGAGCAGGCCGAGCAGTACTCCGATGATCGCGCCCAGCGCCAGAGCGATCGCCGATGTCATGTGCTACGACTCCGTTGGCAAGTCAGCGGCCGAAAAACGAGGAGAGGAATCCTTTCCTCGCCGGGCGGCGGTCGCCGGTGCAAGTGCACCTTTGGGCGGCAGGTACGGACTTCATCACGCTGTCGGCGTGCTGCCCGCACCCGCCCCAGGTCGTCCTGCGGCAGCTCGAGCAGGTCGTCTGGTAACACACGGTTGTCTCCTTGTGGGGGTCGGTATCGAGAGGGGTCAGATTCGTGCCGCGTCAGCTGATCGCGCGGCCCATTCGTCGTATCCGCCGGCCAGGTCGCTGACTTGTCGGATGCCGTGCGCACGCAGCAGCGACGCCGCCACGCTCGATCGCCATCCGCCGGCACAGTGCATCACCAGCGGGCGGTCGTCGGGTAGCTCGCCCACACGGGTGCGCAGCTGCGCCAGCGGAATCGATACTGCGCCCGGGATCACCCCGAACTCGCGCTCGCTCGGGTTACGGATATCGACAACGGTGACAGCGTCCGTAGTGAGCAGGTGTTCGAGTTCGGCGACCGAGGTCCGTGGCGTCGACCGCACCAGATCGGTCAGTTCGTCCGGGAACGCGCCGTCTGCGCCGACGTTGAAGTATCCCACAGTGTGATCGGAGCCGATCCGCGCGAGCCGCATGGCCGCCGTCTGTTCCTCTTCGGGATAAGTGATCAGGACGGTCCGGTCACCGATCTCGGCGACCATACCGCCCGTTTCGGCGAACCGGCCGTCGAATCCGACGTTGACCGCGCCCTCGAGGTGCCTCTTTGCGAAGTCATCGGGGGTGCGGGCATCGAGGACATGCGTTCCGGAATCGAGTTCGGACCGTAGCTGCGCGGCCGACATCGCGGGTACCCGGCGTTGCGCGTCGAAGAGGGGCCGGTTGGCTTTGTTCAAGGCCGCATCCACCGCGAAATACGCCGGTACCGTCGGCTGGCCGTCGGTGATCAGGGCAACGAACTCGTCCTCGCTCATCGGCTGTACCGCATAGTTGCTACGGCGCTGTTCACCGATGGTGGAGGACAGTTCGCTGGACAGGTTTTTTCCGCAGGAGGAGCCCGCGCCGTGCGCGGGGAGGACTGTGACCGAATCGGGAAGGACCAGCAGCGTCTCGTGGATGGTGTGGTACATCGCCCGGGCCAGGTCGGTGTTCGTGCCGTCACCCAAATTGACCAGGTCGGGGCGGCCGACGTCACCGATGAACAGGGAATCGCCGGTCAGCACGGCCGACGGCATCTCCCCGGCGTGTTCTCGTATCAAGAGGCCGATCGATTCCCAGGTGTGACCGGGGGTGGACAAGATCTCGATGTCCACTTCGCCGAGGTCGAGATGGTCACCGTGCCGGAGACGGCGAATCGGATAGTCGGTTCGCGCGGCTTCTCC
Source organism: Nocardia speluncae NBRC 108251 (assembly GCF_001613245.1). GTDB lineage: Bacteria > Actinomycetota > Actinomycetes > Mycobacteriales > Mycobacteriaceae > Nocardia > Nocardia speluncae. The sequence continues at coordinate 503,441 of NZ_BDBZ01000007.1, forward strand.
GAAGCCGATCCACGCTCCGGTCGCTTCCAGAAGTTCCAGGTGCCCTGAGACGAAGTCCGCATGGAAGTGGGTGTTGACGACCGCTTCGATAGTCAAGCCGTGCCGGCGCGCATCGGTGAGGTATTCGGTCACGTCGCGGCGTGGGTCGACCACGACGGCGCGTCCGGTGCTCTCGTCGCCGATCAGGTACGAGGCATGCGAAAGGCACTCGATGTAGTACTGCTCGAGAATCATGGCGGGTTCCTCCAAATGGTTGCCGCGTGCGCACCCAGGATGACATATACCCCGGGGGGTATGCAAATACCCTAGGGGGTATGCAAACTCTTCGAGGTCGAGAGGTTGGGTCCGCCGGGGTGCGGTGACAATACCGTTGAACAGCAGTCGGCCATGTCGGGGAGTGGGCGAACGAAGCGCCGTCCACCGATCGGATTTCTCACGCAACCGCGCGCCAGGACTTCGGCGATGAACCGGCAGCTCGCTTCCGTGGCGGGTGATTCGCCCGTGCAAGCAAAGACGTTGCGGCCTAGAGGAGCTCGCTCGTCTGCTCGAGTTCCGCGCCCCCTACGCTTCTGCTCGCGGATCGATTGTGCCGCTGTGTCGTCTTCCCGTCAGCGAGAAATTGCGCTGGGGCGGTGCATCAGATGGAAGTGCCGCGTCAGCCGGAAAGCATACCGGCCACTCTGAGCAGTGCAGGAAGGATGAAAAGGGTGCTGCCCAGTACCAGCGGCCCCCCGCATATACCCAGCAGGACTTCGCGTTTCCCCAGGCCGGCGCGTCTGGCGTAGGAGAGCGCGAGGATTCCGAATCCCGCAGACGCGAGAAGAAAGGCGAACACATAGCCTCCCGATGCGAGATCGAGGTGTTCTGCATCGCCCGCCACCCCGGTCAGCATGACTGCCGCCTGGGTGAGACTCCCCACCACGTAGATGACCACCGTCGAGAAGGCGGCCCACAGTATGGTGCCCACGACTTTCGGCTGGAGGAACTTCGGCGGCTGGGTAACGGCGAGCACCGCCACGGCTACGCCGAGAAGCTTCAGGGCGGCGACATACCAGTTCATCACCGAGATCGCGTCCGCGTTCGCTGCATGCGGACCGGTAGCGAACTTTTCGGTGAACTCGAACCAGAAGCTGATCGCTGCGAATATTGCGCACCACACCGCGACCAGCGCGCCTACGGTTGCCACGATCTTGGTGGGCGCAGCGATGCGTTGGGGGGCGTTGTCGATAGGCGTCAGTGCCATGGGTGAGTCCTTCCGGTCGCGGTCCGAGTCGGGCCCCTGAAGGAGAGGAGGAAGCGAGACGCGAAGCTGATTAGCATCATCGTTCTAGACCCTAGATTCTAGAATGGGAATTCGTCAACGCTGTAGCCTGGTGTTGTGCCTCCTGCCAAGTTCACCTCCGACGGAATCCTCGACGCCTGCGCCCAAGAAGTGCTCCTGCGCGGCGCGGACGTGCGGATCGTAGACATCGCTCACCGGCTGGAGGCTCCCACTGGGTCGATCTATCATCGGTTCCGGTCGCGCGAGGAACTACTCGTCCGTCTGTGGCTCCGGAGCATCCGGCGCTTTCACGTCGATTACCTCGCCGCCGGAGATCATGAAGACCCGGAACGTGCGCTCCTCGGCATGGCCGAGTGTGTGGTCACGTTCACCCGAGACCATCCGCAGGAGGCTGTCGCGATGACGCTGTACCGGCAGTCACGGCTGGTGCAGACGGCGCCCGAGTCCTGTCGGGAGGAGGTCGAGAAGGTGAACGAAGGGATCCATCGCCGTCTCGCAGAGCTGACCGAAATGCGTTATCCGCAGCCGACCGATCGCCACCGGTCCCTCGTGCGCGTCGCAGCGGCCGAAGGGCCCTACGGGCTGGTGCGGCCGTACCTGCGGAACTCGGTGCCCGACTGGATGCCCGAGGTCACCGTGGCGAGCTCGAGGGCCATCCTTGCGCTGGGCACGTGAAAGGAATTCCTCAGGGCCGGCCGATTAGGCCGTGACCACACGGTGGCGCCGGCCGGACATGCCACTTTCCGGTGGAGGCGCCGAAACCCTCGACGGATACGTGCGGGTGTAAGCCGTTGGGGCACTGAAGGTTTCTCCCAGGGCCTTCGGATATCGACGGTGAGTTCACGAGCAAGGCGCAGTTGGGTGTAAGTGGTGAGGAGCGGCCGGGTCGGCGCGCCGCCTCGGACATCACATATCGCCGAAACCGTCGATTCGCCTGTGCCGGAACGATGTTCCGGCAGCAGACATATCAGAAATCGTTGTCGCGGGTGCGCTCGTTGTCGCGTAAGCGATCATAGTCGGTTCGGGCGTTCGGCGACCACAGGATCGGGTGGGCGCCGGGACCGCAGTCCTCGCTCCATCGGATGGTCGATTCGGGGCGCATCCGTTCTGCCGGCCGATGCAGGATGCGCAGGTTGGTGCACAGTCCCAAGACTCCGGCGGTGGCCGCGCCCACATCGGTATTCGTGCATTCGATATCGAGCCGACTGCCGACCGGAACCGCTGAGCAGAACGCGTCACCGGGCGGCAGTGCCCGAGCGGCCCCCGCGCCGACGGTCGTCGATACCGCCACGACCGCGGAACCGGATATCACCGCGCCCGCTATCAATAGCCGTCGGGCGGTTCTCTTGGGGACAGACACCGTATTTCTCTCTTTCCCTGCACTGCCGAACAATTCAGAAAAGCATAGGTATCCGGAACCGACTTCTCATCGGAAGGAACTACCGAAGGCGCCCGGCGCCGAGGCGGCGGTGAACAGTCCGGCCACCAGCAGGATCGGGATGATCGCCGCGGCGACGACCACCAGCCCCACCAGCAGACGGCCGAACATCTGCGGTGCGAGTCCCAGTGGCAGCAGCATCTGCTGGTCGGATTCGGCCAAGCCGCCGCTGGTGACGATCTCCACGACCGCGGTCATCCGCACCGGGGCGGCGCGCACGTATTCCAGGTTCGAGCGGATGTAGGCGCGCAACCGGCCGGTGGGCGTGGTTTCGGCGTCGATCATCGGTGCCGTGCAGGCGGCCTAGACACAAGGTCCATCCACACGGCGTCCGGTTCGGTGGTGGAGTGTGACCAAGGCGCTCGAGAGCACGGCGGTGGCGGCGAAAGAGACTGCGAGGACGGTGAACTGGGTAGATCCCGGCGCGGTGGTTCCGAGCAGTGCAGTGCCGGCCGCGGTGCCGGCGTAGAGCGCGGAGTTGTTCCAGGAGACCGCAGGGGCGCGGAGATCGCCCATTGTCGCGGTGAGGTATTCCTGGCCGGTGCCGACATACGCCGCGCCGGCCGCGAAGGTGACGACCCACCCCGCGACACAGACCCAGGCGATAGTCGAGCTTGTTGCGGCGTACAACCCCACGATCATCAGCGACCCGTAGCCGATGTTCAGGATGAACTGGTCGTGATCCCTTCGGTGGAAGAGATCGACGAGGTACCCGGCCACCAGCGCGCCGATCATCGACCCGAATCCGACCGCCGCGCCGACGAGGCCGAGCCGGGAGGTGTCGAAACCGAACCGGTGCAGGAGCAGGGCACCGGCAAAAGTGTAGGTCGCGTACCGGGCGGCCTGGGCGAAGAAGTTCGCGGACACCACCAGGGTGAAGTCGTGGTTACGCCACAGCCCGGCCGATGCCGCCAGCACCCGCCGTGGACTGCGGTTTCGTGGCGGAACCCGGGTCTCGCCGGTCAGCGCGAGGCCCACCAGTACGGTAGCGACGGCCGCGGCGATCGCGATGGCGGCGAATACCCACCGCCAGCTCACGGTATCGGCGACGACCGCACCGGCGGGGACACCCAGGATCTGGCCCGCCGCGAAGAACGCGGAGACGCGCGATACCGCGCGACCGCGTTGTGTCGCGGCGGCGGTCTCCGTGACATAGGACCACACCGCGGGACCCATCAGCGCGGCGCCGGCACCGGCGAGTACTCGTCCCGCGATGAGGAACTCGTACGACGGCGCCAGCGCGCTGAGCGTTTCGCCGGCGACGAATACGCAGGCTCCGGCCACGATCGTCGTCCTGCGGGTCCACCTGTCGGCCAGGGCCGCTACCAGCGGACTGACGGTGGCGTAAGTCAGCGCGAAGGCGGAGACCGACATGGCCGCGCGGGCAGTGGAAATGCCGAACTCGTTCGCCAGCACGGGGAGCAGCGGGGACAGGACGAACATTTCCGAACCCAGCAGGAAGAACAGCACGCTCGCCAGTGCGTGTTTGCCCCACGGGGTCCGGACGACAGCGGCCCGTCCACCGGCGACTTCCACTTCGCTGGACAGCGATTCGGTAGCCATACCTTTCCCTCCATCGCTCGGTATCGCCCGGCGGAAGGCGTCTGTGGGCAAACCGCCGGATACACCGCATCGGTGTGCTCGAGTACGTGGACGACGCTGCCCGGCCCCGGCCGGGGTGGAATTCGCCCGATTCCGTTACGGGTGGCGCGCCCGGGCGTCGACCGCCCACGGCCCGATCATCGGGATCCACTCCGTGATCTCATACGAGGCGATGTATCCGTGCCGGTAGAACGGGTCTTCTTCGACGACAGCGACGATGTCGTCCTTCCGGTGGGCCGAATAGATCATCGCCGCGCCGGCGTTCTCACCAGCGGCGAAGGGCCCGGACCCGAGGATCAGCCCCCGGTCCGCTGCCGCGGCGAGGTAATCCTTGTGCTCGGGGCGTCGCGCGTCGCGGCCCGCGTGGTCGTCGGTATAGCGATACCGGACCAGGAAGAACGCCACGTCACGCACCCTTCGAGGTCTCGGTGGCCGCGGGACCGTGGGACTGCCGGGCGAGGCCGGCGGCGTCGCGGCCGATGGTGTAGCCGAAGACGAGGGCGGGCCCGATGTTCGCGCCGTATCCGGGGTAACCGCCACCGAATATGCTCACCGCCGCCGAACCGGCTGCGAACAGTCCGGGGATGGGCCGGTCGTCCTGATCGAGTACCCGGCTGTGTGGGTCGACGGCGAGACCCGAGTAGGCGCCGAGGTCGCCCATCTGGATCCGCGCCGCGTAATAGGGTCCCTTGTCGATCGGTTCGAGGTTGGGGTTCGGGGTATGGGCCATATCGCCCTTGAAGTGATGGAACCAGTTGGAGCCCCGGTTGAATTTCGGGTCCTCGCCTCGTGCTGCGCCGCTGTTGAACTCCGCGAGCGTCTTCTTCAGGCCCCGCGCGTCGACGCCGATCTTGTCCGCGAGTTCCTCGACCGTGTCCGCGCGGTGCAGGAATCCGGTCTTCTTGAAATAACCCTGCGGGATCGGCCACGGCTTGGCATAGCCGATACCGTACTTCCGCATCGCTTTCGAGTCGGCGATGATATAGCCGACCGTATCGTCGGCGCCGGTATTGTCCCGGATCATCGCCACCCCGAAATCGTGGTACGAGCTCGATTCGTTGGCGAAACGCTCGCCGCGGCGGTTCACCGCTATCAGACCCGGCAATCCGAAGGCGCGCAGGTGCGGGAAGATGCGCTGCTGCCCGCGCAGTCCCGTGAATACGGTGACCGGTGCCCAGGCGGCGGGTTCGTGCACTGCGGTATCGACGTGCCCACCGAGCGGCGCGGCGAGCCGGACATTGTCTCCGTCGTGACCCACCGTCGGCGTGAAGTGGTTGTGGCCCTGTGGGTCGTGCCGCCAGTGCTGGCCGCGCAGTGCGGCGTCCGCCGAGTATCCACCCGCGGCGATCACCACGCCGAGCCGCGCCTCCACGGTGCATGCCTGCGCGCCGCCGAGTACGGCTCCGGTCACGCTGCCGTGCTCGTTGCGGACGATCTTCGTCACGGGGGTCCCGGTCCACATCCGAATGCCGAGCTTCGCGGCCGACGAGACCATCCGCACCATGAGCGAGTTGCCGTTGGTGCGATCGAAGGAGCGTCGGAATACCGCAGTCTCGGCCCATGTCTTCAGCAGCTTCTTCGTCACATAGACGAACGACTTCCAGGATTGGTTCGCGTGCAGGAATTCCCCGATATCGGGACCGACCTCGGGCATGTAGCCGAACACAGTATAGGTGTCGAGGTAGGGGCGCAGGCGCAGTCGGTTCGTGCCGAGCATGCGCGCGTCCGCCATCTTGCCGGAGATCGCCCGGCCGGAGGCTTTGGCGCCGGGGACATCCATCTGATAGTCGGGTGCCATTTCGGGGTAGACGAATTCGACATCGGTTTCCCGCTCCAGCCAGTCGATGGCTTCCGGTACTTCGTCGAGAAAGGTCTCCACCATTTCGGCCTTGAAGCAGTCCTCGGCGAGCGCCCTGATGTAGGTCTCGATCTCTTCTCGGGTGTCACCTTCGGCAACACCCTGTTTGTTGCCGGGAACCCATGCCCAGCCACCGGAGATCGCGGTGGTGCCGCCGAGCCACTGCGATTTCTCGGCGACGATCACGCTGTGGCCTTCGCTCGCCGCCTTGAGCGCCGCGGCCATCCCGGCCGCGCCGGATCCGGCGATCAACAGATCGCATTTGACGGTTTTCGGGCTCATACTTCGTTTCCTTTCCGCTGAGCGTTGTCCGGGCGCCGCCGTGGTTCGTGTGGCGTTGCCGGATGAGGGAGTACTCGGAGTGGATGGGATTCCGGGCCGGTCCGGGCCTGCGGTTACCGGGCTGGTGTGGGCCTGTCGCCGGTGCCGACGGGGCGTGCGCCGAAGGACATCCGGTCGGTGTAACGGAGGGCGACGATTTCGACTCGATCGTCGGGCCGGACCTCGGTGTCGCCCCACAGGCGGGTAGCCAGTCGCAGCCCTTCGTCGAGGTCGACGACGCACACGCGGTAGGGGACCTCGTCGACGAACGCGGTGGGCGCGGCGTGGATCGTGGTGAACGAGTAGAGGGTGCCCAGGCCGGACAGGTCGATCCAGGTGACCTGGCGATCCCAGGTGTGTGGGTCGATCGGTTTCGGTGGAAAGGTGGGCCGGCCGGTGGCAATACTCGCGGTCGTGATCAACCGCCCTTCGCGGAGCGCGGTCCAGAACGGCTCGGTGGCCTCGGTGATGCGCGGGGGGTAGGGATGGCGAGCGGGGATATCGACTATCGGGATCATCAGTGCACGCCTTCCAGAACATGAACCAGCGCCGCGTTGTAATTGCCGAGTTCGGCGCTGGTGAGCGCGAGTTCCACGTCGTGGACCTGGCGTGCGCCGGCTGCTCCGCACAGTTGCTCGAATGCTTCGACGAAGCTGTAGAGCGGGGTGATGTAGGCGGGGTGCCCGCGTGAAGTGAGACCGCCCGAGGTGCAGATCGGAATATCGCCGCCGAGGCCGGTGCGACCCTCGGCGGCGTATTTCGCGCCCATCCCCCGGGGCATCAGGCCGAGGGCCTCCGCCGCCAACACCTCGACTATGGTGCACGGCGCGTAGATTTCGGCCAGGTCGATATCGGACGCAGTGACCCCGGCGTCGTCGTAGGCCTGTCGGCCGGCGACCCGGGCGGCCTCGAGTGCGGTCATATCGTTGGGTGTTTCGCTGATCTGGTGTGCTCCCTCGTGGTAAAAGCCGCGCGAGCGAACGCGCACATACGGTCGGCCCGTAGATCGGGCGACCTCTTCTTCGGCAAGGACGAGGCAGACGGCGCCATCACTGCGTGGTGGTACCTCGTAGAGTCCGAGCGGTTCGACGATCATGGGCTGGGCCAGTACCTCGTCGAGGGTGATCGGAGTGCGGAACTGCGCCAACGGGTTCAATTCGGCGTGGCGGCGATTTTTCACCGCGACGGTGGCCAGCTCCGCCCGCGACGAACCGTGGTCGTGGATGTAGCGCGTGGCATCCATCGCGTACCAGGCGATCGGCGTGATCCCGAACGGGGCCTGGAAGTCGACATCGCCCACGGCGCGCATCGAACTCATCATGTGTTCGCGTGCGGGAATCGCCGTTTCGAAGTTCACTCCCAGTGCCAGAGAGACTTTCGAGCGTCCGAGCAGGATGTCGTTGGCGGCGTGCTCGAAGGCGAAGCCGCCGGTCATCCCGTTGCCCAGTACTTCGCAGACGTTGCCCGCGCAGGGTAGCTGCAGGTAGTGCGCCATGAAGGTGGCGAAGTACTTCTGCGCGGTATAGGGCCGGGGCTGCGCGAAAGCCATTCCTTGCACATCACTTTTATCTATTCCGGCGGCCGTGGTGGCTTGCAATACCAGCCGGGCCAGGACCTCGTGTTCGAGTACCTGGACAGCCGACTCGGGCGGGCTCTGCCACTTGCCGACGGGCAGGGCGGCGGCCCCGATGATGGTCACGGTTTTCTCCACGGGCGAGTCCCTACTTCTCAACGGCCTGAAAGCACCGTCGGTGTGATGCGGCCTCTTGACAGATCGGTTTGTGACTCACAACATATCAATGGAAGGACCAATGCGCCACTTGGTCAGAAGGAGGATTCTGTGACCCAGCCGAACGGGAGAAGTCTGTTTCTCCACGATGAACTGGACAAACTCATCGATCCCGCGGTGATCGCGGTGGTCGGGGCCTCGACGACCCCGGGTGGGTTCGGTCATCGCACGATGGAGAACCTGCGAGGCTTCACCGGCCGCGTCTACGGAGTGAACCCCCGCTACGACAGTGTCGAAGGCCGGGTCTGCGTACCTACGCTGGGTGATCTACCCGAAGTGCCCGACTGCGTAATCGTCTGTGTGGCACGGCAGCTGGTGTTGGAAACACTGGAGGAAGCCGCTCGGATCGGTGCTCGCGGCGCCGTTGTCTACGCCTCGGGCTTCAGCGAAACCGGCCGCGACGACGGCATCGCCGCGCAGCACGCCATCGCCGAACTCTCCCGGCGCACCGGTCTGCGGGTCGCGGGACCGAACTGTGTGGGCCTGGTCAACGTCGCCACCGGCGGCGCCATGAACTTCATGACCGACTCGGGGGCGATCACCGCGGGCGCGGACGGGGGAATCGCGATCGTGTCCCAGAGCGGCGCACTCGGCTACACCGTCCTACAGGCTGTGGTGCGCGGCGTCGGTATCAGCCACTACCTCGCCGCGGGGAATTCCGCCGATGTCGATGTCTGCGACTACATCGCCTATCTGGCGGAAGAACCCACGGCCGAGGTGATCATCTGCCTGCTGGAAGGGGTAGAGAGCGGCGAGCGCTTCCTACAGGCCGCCGGACTCGCCGAGGCCGCCGGCAAACCGCTCATCGTCTACAAGGCGGGTAACAACGAGAAGAGCGGCCGGGCCGCGCTGTCGCACACCGGCACCCTGACCGGTTCGACCGCGGCGTACCGAGCGGCCTGCGAACAGGTCGGTGCCATCTGGCTGGACGACCTCGAGGCGCTGACCGAAACCGCCGCGTTCTTCGCGAAGAATCCGTTGGGTCCCGATACGCCCGGGGTCGGCATCATGTCCACCTCCGGGGGCGCCGGCGTGATCAACGCCGATAAAGCGGAGGACAACGAGCTCGACCTACCCGATCTGCACAAGAGCACCCGCGATGTCCTCACCGAGGTCGTACCGGTGTTCGGGTCGATCGGCAACCCGGCCGATCTGACCGCCGAAGTGCTCAAGGACGCGGCAACCTTCTCCCGCTGCCTGGACGCGTTCGCCGCCGATCCGGGCCTCGGCGTGGTCGTGGTGCCACTGGTATTCGTGCACGAGTCGACGACCGGTGTGCGCGCGCCGCTGCTCAGCGCGGCCGGGGCCCGCACCGATACCGCCCTCGCCGCGGTGTGGATGAACGATTGGCTGGAGGGTCCGGGCAGCCGCGTTCTCGACGGCGATCCGAACGTCACACTGTTCCGTTCCCCGGCACGGTGTATGCGGGCGATCCGGTTGTGGCAGGACTGGCACGCGCGACGCCGGCACCTGGCCGGCACCCGCCGCGCGAAGCGCGTCTCGGATCCCGCCGCTGCGGTAACCGCCCGTGGCATTCTCACCGCGAGTGGTATCGGTGCGTCGGCGCTGACCGAACAGCAGGCGAAGGCCATCCTGTCGGCCTATGGGATCGCCGTCCCCCGGGATGTGGCGGTCCGCACCCCGGACGAGGCGGCGCAGGCAGCGGACCGTATCGGCTACCCGGTGGTGCTCAAGGTCGCCTCGCCCGATATCCAGCACAAAACCGAAATCGGCGCGGTCCGGCTGGATCTCACCTCCGCCGAGGAAGTGCGGCAGGCAGCGGCGGAAATTCTCGACAACGCAAGCCTGCTCGTGCCCGGCGCGCGGATCGAGGGTCTCAGTGTGCAGACAATGCTGGACAGCGGGGCGGAGGTCCTGCTCGGCGCCCGGATCGATCTACAGTTCGGGCCGCTGATCACCGTCGGTTCCGGCGGCATCCTGGTGGAGCTGCATCGTGATATCTCGACCCGGCTGGCGCCGGTATCGGTGGACGATGCCCGCCGGATGATCGAATCACTGCGGCTGCACCAGATCCTGACCGGTGTGCGGGGCGACCCCGGCTACGACATGGGGGCCCTGGTCGACGCCGCCGCCCGATTCTCGGAAATGGTGGGCGATCTCGCGGACATTCTCGCCGAGGTGGATGTGAACCCCTTGATCGTCGGCCGTTCCGGCGCTACCGCCGCCGACGCCCTCGTCGCCGTACGCGATACCGAAGCAGTGACCGTTTAGGAGGACAACAGAACATGGGCAAATGTGTCGAAGAATTCGTTATCGGTGAGGTATCCGTCAGCCCGGGTCGCACCGTCACCGAAACCGACGTGGTCCAGTATTCCTGGGTTTCCGGCGATACGAACCCCATGCACACCGACGCCGAATACGCCGCTCGCTCGCCGCTCGGCCGGCGCATCGCGCACGGAACCCTGGGCATGTCCATCTGCACGGGACTCAGCGCTCGGATGGGGCAGTTCGACGGCACCTCCATCGCCGCCCTCGGCGTCGACGAATGGCAATTCCTCGCACCAGTTTTCATCGGCGACACGGTCCACCTGCGAACCACCGTCGTATCGAGCCGGGTGAGCTCGACCAAACCCGATCGCGGGGTGGTGGTCCGGCGGATGGAGCTGCTCGATCAAAACTCGCAGATCGTCCAGCGCGGGCTGATGAAAACCATGGTGTACACCAAGGCCGGTCTCGCGGCCGCCGAATCCGGCAACAACCCTCGCTGAACCGAACAGACCACAAGGAGTAACCGCATGACCACCGCAGTCATCCGCCAGAACGGCGGTCTCGTCAACACCGCCGGGCTGTCCGAGGAGCAAGTCATGATCCGCGACAGTGTGCTGGACATTCTGCACCGCACTCTGCCCCTCCACAGTATTCGTGAACTCGACGAGAACCGGCAGTTCCCGGAAGAGGCGTACCAGGCGCTCGCCGCCTCCGGATTCCTCGGTATTGCGTTCGAGGAGAAATACGGCGGGGCCGACGGATCGTTCAAGGATCTGACGGTTCTCATGGAAACCCTCGGGTACCACTACACCGGTATCGGCCAGGGCGTGATGACCACCTCGATCTACGCGGGTGGCCACGTCGCCAAGTTCGGCTCCGACGAACTGAAGAGCCGCATCATCCCGCAGATCATCGAGGGCAAGGTCAAGCTCGCGCTGGCCATGTCGGAACCGGGGACCGGCTCCGATGTGGCGGGTCTGAAGACGAAAGCGGTCCGCCGCGACGACGGATACGTGCTGTCCGGGACGAAGGTGTGGATCACCTGCGGTCATCTGGCCGACTATCTCGTCGTCATCGCCAAGACCGATCCGTCCGCGCCCCGCCATCAGGGGCTGAGTACGTTCCTCGTCGACGCCCGAGCCGCGGGCGTGAGGATCAACCCGCTCGCGATGCTCGGCCGGCGCACCACACACGCGAACGAAGTGATACTCGACGAGGTCTTCGTGCCCGCGGCGAACCTGATCGGCGAGGAGAACAAGACCTGGAAGAATCTCATGAAATGCCTGGCCGTCGAGCGCCTGGCGCTGGCATCGATCTCGGCCGGGCACTGTTTCCGGATCACCGAGTACGCTCAGGAATACGCGAAAAACCGTATCCAGTTCGACCGGCCGATTTCGAATTTCCAAGTGACTCAGCACAAGCTGGTCGATATGCGGATCATGGCCGAAACCGCACGGCAATCGGTCTACCGGGTCGCCGAACTCCTCGATGCGGGCCACGACGCGATCGAGGAGACATCGATCGCGAAAATCGTCTGCACCGAGAACAACTTCAAATGTGCCGATATGGGATTACAGATTCTCGGTGGCGCCGGTTATTCCATGGAATACGATATGCAAATGTTCTTCCGCGACTCCCGGGTCGGTCCCATCGGTGGCGGCACGAACGAGATACAGCGCAATGTCATAGCAAAACGAATGGGACTCTGAGCCCCCGTGACGAGAGGTATCACAATGGGGCGAAGAATACCCGCTGCCCGACTCGGGAGGTACCTCCGTCGGGGTGCCGTGGCAGCGGCGATTCTGCTGCTCGTCTCGGGCTGCGGCGCCGCGGTCGGGAAGCGGTCCGGCGAGGCGCTGGTCCTGCGATACGCGGACTACACGAGTGCGCAGTCGGGGGAGGGTTTCCGTGCCTTCGCCGCCGAGGTCACCGACCGCACCGCCGGCCGGATCACCTTCGACGCGTATTGGGGCGGGAGCCTGCTGTCGGGTACGGATATGGCCTCGGGTGTGCGCGGCGGGGTCGCGGATCTCGGTATGTTCACCGCCACCTATTACCCGAGTGAATTTCCGGTCACCGACTGGCTTTCGCGTCTCGGCAACTCGGCCGATACCGACTATCCCCGAGGTGTCATGCAAGCGAATGCTGCCCAGTCCGATTTCGCGATGTCCAGCGAGGACGTGAATCGGCAATTCGAGAATCGCGGAATGAAGCTGCTTTTCTCGGCGCATCCCATCACCAACTACGACATCCTCTGCAAGACTCCGGTCACCACCCTCGCGGATGCGGCCGGCAAACGTGTCCGCTCCGGTGGCGGAATGTGGGACGACGAGGTCCGGGCGCTGGGGATGACCCCGGTCGGCCTGTCCATCGGCGAAACCTACGAGGGACTCGAGCGCGGGGTCATCGACTGTGCGCTCGCCTCTCCCAAAACGGTGACCTCCTACGGATTCTGGGAGGTTGCCAAGCATTACACCCGCCTGCCGCTGACCGGTATCAACGCCCAGTACGTCGTGATGAATCAAGAGGTCTGGGATGCATTGCCGGTCGACGATCAGCGGGTGATCTGGGATGCCGCGTACCTGTGGTTCCAAGGCTACCTCGAATACGAAGGGCTGGGCCTGGAAAAGGTTCTCGTCGATGCCGGCATCTCGAAACACGGACTGAATTTCCACGATCCGGCCGACGAACTATCGACAGTTCTGAAAGACCAGCAGGCAGCGGTGCGAGCGGAATTACCTGCCGTCGCTCCGGACCGGGTCGAATCGCCGGAAACGATCGTCCGCGACTACGCGAACACCATGCGCATCTGGCACGATCGGCTGGCCGCAATGGATCTGGGTGCCGCCGGTGACAACGGAGATATCGATCTCACCGAGTATGCCGCCGAAGTACGTCGGGAAGTTTTCGACCGCCATCGTCCATAGAATTCCCGTTCTCCGAACCACCGGGTGGCCGGTCTGCCCCGGCCGGCCCCCGAAATCTTCATCGCCCGAACCGCATCGTTGCGGAAAGTGAGCCTGCCATGGAAGCCCCTACCACGAGTTTGTCCCCCTTGAGCGCCTTATCGCGCAGCCTGGCTCGGTTTGCGGGGGTCGTGGCGGGAGTCATCGTCTTGCTGATGACCGTCCAGATCACCGCCGACGTCGTGTCCCGGAACCTATTCAACGAGCCGATCCCGGGAACGCTCGAGCTGACGGCGTACCTGTTCATGCCGTTGATCGTCTTCCTGGCACTGGCCTATGCCGAGTACGCCGAGGAACACATCCGGGCGACGATCGTCGTCGCCCGGTTGAGCGGGCGGATCGCGCAGGCCACCGAACTCGCCGGCCGGATCGTCACGCTGGTGGTGGTACTGGTGCTGACCTACTACGCCGTGATAGGTGCGATCTATGCCACCGAGATCCGGCTCGAGGCGCTCGGCGCCATCACTTTGCCGGTATGGCCGGTGAAGATCCTCACGGCCGTCGGATGGGCACTGTTCGCATTGCAACAGACCGTCTCGACCGCCACTCTGTTCATCCGCTCGACGACGAGGAACGATCATGGCTGACAGCCTGACAACCGAAACCCGCGCGGCGAAAACCACGCCCGAGGAAACAGCGGGTGCCGCGAACCGGGGGCCACGCGCCGACCACGTGATCCTCGTCGTCGCCGCGGCCACGGTGGCAGCGCTGGTGGCGCTCGGGCTGATTCCGATGGCCGACTCGGTGGTGGGTCTCGTCGTGCTCGCCATGACCGTACTTCTCATGCTGGCCGGAGTACCTGTCGGGATCGCGATCCTCGCGGCGGGTGGGGTGGGGCTGTGGCGACTGGCCGGATTCGACGCCATGGCAGTGACTTTCGAAGATGTGCCGTTCGCGACAGCGGCCAGTTGGAGCCTGAGCGTCATTCCCCTGTTCATTTTCATGGGCATCGCGCTGGGGAAGTTCAACCTCACCACCAAACTGTTCGACGCGGCCCAGCAGTGGATGGGCAAGTTACCCGGGGGACTGGCCATAGCGACGAACTTCGCCGGGGCCGGACTCGCGGCCGCCAGCGGCAGTTCCATCGCAATCTCCTACGCCCTCGGCCGGATCACCATCCCGGAGATGCTGCGTGCGAACTACAAGCCCTCGCTCGCCGTGGGCGTGGTCGCCATGGCCGGCACTCTCGGAATGCTCATCCCACCCAGCGTCGTCCTCGTCATCTACGCCGGGGCGGCCGGTACCGCGATCGGGCCGCAACTCCTCGCCGCGCTGGTGCCGGGGCTCATCCTGGCAGTGGCATTCGCGGCACTCATCCTGATCCGTTCGGTGCTCGATCCCGGCCTGGCGCCCCGCGTGAAGTCCACCGAGGTCACCTGGCGCTCGCGGATCGCTTCGCTGCGCGGCGTCGCTCCGATGGCGGTCATCATCGCCGCGATCATCGGCGGCATGTACACGGGGTTGTTCACCCCGACCGAGGCCGGCGCCTTCGGGGCGCTGCTGGCCGTACTGCTGGGCTGGTTGTTCGGCGGCGACCGCAGCGTCCGCACACTCGGCGTCACCCTGGCCGCCTGCCTGCGCGAGACCGTCGCCGGGGTGGCCTCCATCTTCCTGCTGCTGATCGGTGTGCACGTCCTGACCCGGGTGGTCGCGCTCTCGGGCCTCGCCGACATCATGGCGGATGCAGTGACCGGGATGGGCCTTTCGCGGGTCGGTTTCCTGTTCGTCCTAATCGTCGTATTCCTGATCCTCGGTATGTTCATGGACAGTCTGGCGATGATCCTGCTGACCGTTCCGGTCCTCATGCCGGTGCTGTCGGCACTGGACATCGATATGATCTGGTACGGCGTCTTCATGGTGATCCTGGTGGAGATCGGGCTGGTTACGCCGCCCATCGGGATGCTGAGCTATATCGTGCACCGGTTGACCCAGCATCCCGAGGTCAACCTCGGCCGCACGGTTCATCTCACCGATGTCTTCAAGGGCACGGCCTGGTTCATCACCGCCGCGCTCGTCGTACTCACGGCGCTCATCTTCTGGCCCGATCTCGCGCTGTGGCTGCCCGGCCGCTCCAATGCCTCATAGGAATACGGCACCACGAATCGTCTCGAAGGACCACCGAATGGCCGACCCTGCGGTTCCACACGCCACGCTGGAAGATGTGCTCACCGGCCGCCACAGCTGTCGCGCTTTCCTGCCCACCGCGGTGCCGCGCGCAGATATCGAGCGGATACTCCTGCTCGCCCAGCGTGCCCCCTCCTGGTGTAACGCCCAACCCTGGCAGGTGCACGTGCTGAGCGGCGCGGCAACCCAGCGGTTGGCGTCGGCGCTGTACGACGCGGCTCGCCGCGGGGAACGCCGGCCCGAACTCGAGCCGCCGGGGGAGTACACCGGGGTCTATCGGGATCGGCGCCGCGAATGCGGTCACGCGTTGTACAACGGTCTCGGTATCTCCCGAGCGGACCATGAGCGCCGAGAAGGACAGCGGCTGGAGAACTTTCGATTCTTCGGCGCTCCTCACGTCGCCCTGATCACCACCGGCGAGCAACTCGGCACCTATGGTGCCGTGGATTGCGGCGGCTATGTCGTTACACTGCTGCTCGCCGCTCAGAGCCTCGGCATCGCCGCGGTCCCCCAGGCCGCGATCGCCATGACGTCGGCGACCGTACGCGAACAGATCGCGATCCCGGCGAATCGGCGCATCGTCTGCGCGGTCTCCTTCGGGTACGCGGACGAATCGCACCCCGCCAACAGCTTCCGTACCTCGCGTGCGTCCTTGCGCGAAGCCGTCGAGTGGATCGATACATGAACCAGCACGGACGTCGAGTAGAAAGAGCCCGGATTTCCATGACCAGCCCTACTCCGCCTGTCGATGCGCCGGGCCCGCTCGCCGGTATCCGCGTCGTCGAACTACTCACCCTCGGCCCCGGTGCCCACGCCGCAACCATGCTGGCCGATCTCGGCGCGGAGGTCGTGCTCGTGGCCCGGCCCGGCTGGCTCGCCCAGCAGGGAGCCGACCCCGACCACACCCGGCGCGGCCGTGTCCTCGTCGAGGCGAACCTCAAGGACCCCCGCGATCGCGACGAGGTGATGGCACTGATCGACCGGGCCGACGTACTGCTCGAGGGATTTCGTCCCGGTGTGCTGGAACGGCTGGGCATGGGCCCTCGCGACTGCGGTACTCGAAACCCGCGCCTGATCTATGCGCGAATGACCGGCTGGGGCCAGACCGGCCCGCGGGCGCAGCAGGCCGGCCACGATATCAACTACATCGCGCTGACCGGGCACCTGCACGCCATTGCCCGGTACGGGCAGGCGCCCGTACCGCCGCTGAACCTCGTCGGCGACTACGGTGGCGGGTCCATGTTCGCCACCCTCGGCATCACCGCCGCCCTGGCCGAACGGCAATCCTCCGGTCGCGGCCAGACCATCGACGCGGCCATGGTGGACGGCGCGAGCATGCTCGGCCACTGGATGTGGGCGATGCGGCCCCGCGGTCGATGGTCCGATATCCCCGGCACGAACCTGCTCGATACCGGTCGCCCCTTCTACGATGTCTACGAAACGCTGGACGGCGGCTACATGGCGGTGGGAGCGCTGGAACCGCAGTTCTTCTCGTCCTTCGTCGCCGGCCTCGGGCTCGACGAGGTACCCGATCAGCACGACAGCGACCGGTACGGGGAGCAACGCGAGATCTTCACCCGAGTTTTCAAGACCCGGACACGGCACGAGTGGACCGAGATATTCGCCGGCACCGACGCGTGTGTGACGCCCGTGCTGTCGTACGAAGAAGCGGCGCGCGATCCGCATCTGGTGGCCCGGGGGACGATTGTCGAATCACAGGGAATAACCCAGCCCGCACCGGCTCCCCGGTTCTCCCGTACCGACCGCAGGACTGTGGCGGGCCCACCCCGGACCGTCACCCCCGTTCGGGAGATCTGGGCTTCGGCAAATCCGGGATAGCTCGATTCACCCGGAGGTACCGGGCGGCTGCCGGCCGGTTGTCTCGAATACCGACCGGCACCTGGCCGGAGCCACGACTACACCGAATCTGCGGCGGAGTGCGTGCGGTTCGTGCCCTCGATCCAGCGGCTCTGCAGCTTCGACAGATACCATTCGAGTTCGGCGGTCGCCGCGCCCGTATCACGTTTGCGCAGGGCCGCGAGCAGCCGATACCGGGACTCGATGATGTAGTCGTCGGCGGCCGGGCCCACCCGCAAGGTCAGGTCGTGGGTGAGTTCCATCAACGGCCGGTTCAGTATCGACAGGATGGGGTTGTGCGCCGCATCGGTGAGCTTCTGGTGGAACTCCAGGTGAACCATCATCTTGTCGCGCCAGCGGGTGGTGGCATCGATGGCGTCGGTGCGCTCCACCACCTCCTCGAGAGCATCGATTTCGGCTTCGGTGGCCCGCTCACAGACCTTCTGGATGATCAGGCTTTCGACCCCGATCCGCGCCTCGGTCAGATCGGACAGCGAGTACTGGGTGAGGGTCATCCCGTCCAGAATTCCGCGTGCGACGGCTCCCGAGGTGGAATCCGCGACGAAGGCGCCGCCCGTATGGCCCTTCTTGAGGGTGACCAGCCCGGAGATTTCCAGCATTCGCAGCGCTTCGCGTACCGTATTCCGGCTGACCCCGAGCTGCTCCGCGAATTCACGCTCGCTGGGCAACTTCTCACCTGGCCTCAGGTCTCCCGACTGAAGACGATCACGGACCTGCTCGATGATGTCATCGAACGCGCGCCGGGTCTTCGCCGGTTCGAACTTCAGCCGCGCATCCATCACGATCCTCCCTGTCGCGACTATCATGGGGAGTTGGTTCAACCATTGACTCCAGTGAGGTTCAGTTTAGAGGTTCCGTCGGCGAAGTGCACAATTCACCGCGTGCGGTGCGGTTGGCGGCGAGACGCTGTTCGGACTTGCCGATTCAATACTCGGCGCGCAGATCCTCCGCGATCGTGACCATTCTGACGGCCACGAGACGTTCTCGCTGTCCGTGCTGATCCGGGCCGGCCGGTCGTGATATCTGGCGCTCGCCCGAAGGTTATGGTGCGGGTACCATAACCTTATGGGTTTAAAAAAGACGACGGTCATGGTCGACGAGGCCGACCTCGAGTTGGTGAAGATGGCTGCAGCACGTGAAGGGCGGCCGGAGTCCGAGTATTTTCGCGAAGCTTTTCATCTGGCCGCGATACGCACTCGTCGATGGGACGAGGAGTGGGATATCCCCGTTCTCGACTACGGGCACGCGGTGTCGGCGGATGAAATCGATAGCACTGTGCGAGAAGCGATCACCGACACCGATGCTGGATGATCGTGATCGGCGACACCTCGGGTCTGGTCGCCGCTTTCAACTCCGCGGATCCCGAGCACGTTGGTGCGCGCGCAGCGCTGCAGCAGGCGGCGCTGACCATCGTCTCTCCGCTCGTGTTGCTCGAAGTCGAACACATCACCACCCGAAATCTCAATCGTAGAGCCGCATATGCGGTGAATGATTGGTTGTTGGCGCAGGAGCGCACCGGACGCATCGAAGTGCCCACGGTGTCGGCGGATTTGTTGCGGGTCGCACGCAGGGTGCAGGACAGATACTTGGCCTTGCGATTGGATCTCACAGACGCCACCAATGTTTCCTTGGCGGAACGATACGAGACCGTGGCGGTGTTGACACTCGACCGACGTGATTTCCGCGCAATCAGCCCGCTTACCGGTGATGCCGCGTTCCGCCTGTTGCCCGATGATCTCTAGCCCCGGCGAACAGGCGAGATACCCGCTGGATTCCGGGCATTGCGCCGCACCCCGAGCCGGCGATTCTGCGGGCCGGGCGTGGGCACCGGGTTGCCATCGACGGCTTCGGTACGACGGTCGAGCCGGCTGCGGGCTCCGTAATCCACATCGAGACGGTCGCGACGTTCGGGCACGAGAAGGTTGAATCCGCGTTCACCGCAGCCGGTCTCGAGATAGATCGGATGTGGACGGACTCACGTGGTGACTACGCGCTCGTACTCGTCCGGCCGCCGGGGTGAGTCGGAGTCAGCGCCGAGCATATGCCTCCCCGGTCGTGGTGAAGTAAGTTTCCAGGCGGGACCGGACGGTAGCGCGGGCGCGATGCAGGATCACGCGCTGGCTCACCGCGGTGATACCGAGCAGCGCACAGACCTCTCCGGAGGAGTAGTCTTCCGCGTCTCTGAGTGTCAGTACGATCCGGCTGCGGTCGGGTAGATCAGTCATTGCTGCCGCGAGGGCCGCGCGCATTTCGGCGACGGCCGCGACATCGTCTACCTGGTCGACGTCGGTCAGGGCGGGTAGCAGCGTGATTTCGAAACCTTGGGCGGTAAGCATGTCCCGGGTGAGCTCACCGGTTCGGTACGGGCAGGCCGAACCGGGCAGCATCGGCGTGTGCATTGGCCAGCCATTCGCCGAACGTACGCCCACGCTGTGGAACGATCTCGAAATCGACCAGATATCGCTCGATTTCGGCCGAGTCTTGGGCGTCGGCGAGCTCGCCTGTCCAGGCCACGACCGCGCGGCGTGCGCCGCTGGCGCGCACCGCGGTGAGAGTGTCGAGCAAGGCGGCGGCGGCCGGCTTCGCCGCGTCGACGGGTCGTAGCGGCGGTGTCAACCTGGTCTTCGCGAATCCTGCGATCGGTGCCTTCGCGACCACGAGCACTGTTGCCGCCACGATCTCCCGGCGGTTCATCGGACACTCCAGAAGTCGCGGGCAGCCCGCAGGGTACCCAGCAGCGACCCCGAGACCTTGGAGACACCGTGGCTTCTCGGACGGTAGGTGATATCGCGTTCGACGACCCGCCAACCCGCCGACGCGGCACGGGCCAGCAGGGCCAGCGGATAGCCCGATCGTGGGTGCAGCGGACCCAGCCGCGCCAGCTCTGCGCGCCGGACGACGCGCATGGCGGCCAGATCACGCAGCTCGAGACCGTAGCGGCAGCGCAACCAGCTCGCCAGCATCCAGTTGCTCAGCCTTGCGTGCCACGGCCAGGCGCCGGGTACCGGTCGGAACCACCCCACCCGGTATCGCCGAAGTCTTCGACGGAGACCCACCCGCGGTAGCCGGATACGGCGAGGAGACGGAGAACGGCGGGTGTATCGGCTACCCCCACCCAGCAGGATGGACTGATCGCCGTGGCAGTGACTGCGGGAATCCGGCCGCACTGCGGGTATCCGGCCGCCCTGGCAATTCGCACAGCCCGTCGAGCATGCACTTGCCGGCGCGGCCGCGGCGAAGGTGGATGCTGCACTCCTCTGCACGTCCAACCGGCGTGGCACGGCGCCGCGAAAGTGCCGCCGGTCGGGAATTCATTGCTGTCCATACCCCAAAGCCGGACCCCGGCTCGTGACGGTTCACAGTCGGTGATTGCCCGGAACTCGGCGGCATGAAGCCCAGCGCAATCGGGAAGCCCGCAGTACCTGCAGCGACCCGGCTACCACCACCGCCTGATTGTTGGGTGCTGAAACCCTGTAATCCCTCAGCCTCGATCGACCGCTGCCGCGGCGCGGTACCGGGAAGCGCCGCCGTCCTCGCCGGGGTGGCTATGCTCTGACCGAGCCGTTGGGCGCGGCGTCATCCGTCCTCAGACCAGCTCGGGGACGCGCAGATGGGCGAGCGCGATCTCGAAATCGCCGACTTCGAGCACATCGACACCAGCTCGGCGGGTGCCTTCGCGGCGCAGGGTCTCGAGCTGTTCGCGGTTTCGTTCGATCGCGTCGGAGCTGTCGAACGTCTCGCATGCGACGCCGCGTCCAGTTGCTCGGTCGATCAGCAGGCTCGTGCTGCAGAATCCCGGCATCTGTTCGAGTTGCGACGCCACCATGGACTTGTAGGTCTCGACCGCTGCGTCGAACCGGCCCAGATCCTGAGCCTCAGCCCAAGTGATCTGGGCGCACGCGCCCTCGCGTATGCGATGGTCGCGGTGCATGGCCCCGACCTCCCACTGCTCGACCTGCGCCGAATCGGCAC
This sequence comes from Nocardia speluncae NBRC 108251, assembly GCF_001613245.1. Classification (GTDB taxonomy): domain Bacteria; phylum Actinomycetota; class Actinomycetes; order Mycobacteriales; family Mycobacteriaceae; genus Nocardia; species Nocardia speluncae. The sequence goes on from NZ_BDBZ01000007.1 coordinate 524,900, forward strand.
CGAACAGCTGGACGGCGCGGTCACGGAGCGAATGCACCTGGTCGGCGCTCTCGCGCATCGCCCCCGCGGACTCCCACGATGTCGTCGCGATGCAGCGACTTGACGCCCGGTCGACCAGCAACGACATCCCGATACAGCCGGATATGGCCTCCAGGGCCGGCATCACCCGGTCGCGCATATGCGCGATCCCGGCGTCTATCGCGGAGGGCTTCGCTTGAATTGTTGTAGAACGTGCGTACACGACCCGCTCCCTCTGTGCTCAGGGCAGCGCCCCGGTGGCACCACCGATGCCCCCACGCTCCTCCAGCGCGACGGCCATAGCAATAGCTCGGAAGTAACCGATATCGGTCCCGCCGGAAGCGCCCCTGATGCGTCTGAGGGCCTCCCCGGCCGAGCGACGTCCGGCACGACAAGTCTCGATGGACCCCGCTCGACATCCTCATCACGCCCGGCGCGGAAAGTCTCAGGAAAACTCGGTCGACCGGCAAAGAAGGATGCACGTTCCGTGGGCAGCATTGATGTGGTCACGGCAACTGCTGGTCGATTCCTGTGGCTTCTACTTCTACTGTTGCGGTGGGGTTCCACCTTCGTAGTAGTCCGTCGTTGTGTCCGGCCAGTTCGGCGAAGTTTCTGAGTTTGGACCAGTTCTCGTAGTCGCCGATCACTATCAGGCAGCGGCGGGTGCGGGTGATAGCGACGTTCAGGAGGTTCGGAGTGGCGGAGGCCCAGGCGCGTGCGCGGCGCTGGTCGGTGGCGGAGCCGAGAACCATGATGACGATGTCGGCTTCTTTGCCCTGGGTGGTGTGGATAGTACCGCAGCGGGAAGGAGGGATTGTGAAGTTGTTTCTCCGGAGGTAGCGCGAGGTTTCGGTGATAACTTCGCGGAAGGGACTGACGATGAATATCGAGTCGGCGAGCCGGCGGCGGGCTTCGGCTTGCTTTTCGTGTGGATCCTGTGCCCAGGCGGGTAGCGCGTCGCGGTCGGTCGATTCTTCTCGGATGCCGGCCAGTTCGTCGATCATCGACTCGGATATCCGGGCATGGAGCTTTTCCAGCACCGATACCAGCTGTTTGCCCTCCTCCGGGTTCCATTTGCGACCGTCAGCAGGGGCCTGGACGTCGATCCAGAGGTTATTGCGGGCGAGCGGGAATTCGGTGCGGCCGTTGACGCCGTTGACCATCATTCCGTCGTAGGCGATGGCATTGCTGACTTCGAACATCAGTTGGTCGCAGCGGCGGTGCACCCGAAGAGGTGAACCGATCCAGACGTTTTCGAGTTCGTCGAGTCCGGGCAGCCAGGTTCCCACTGGCGTCGCCCGGTCTGCCAGGGACTGCGCCGAATTCGACTGCGGTGCCCAGTAGATATCGACATCGAAGTGGTTTGCCAGGAGTTTTTGACCGGGCATCGGGAGGGTCACCACCGGTTCGAGCTGTCGTGGGTCCCCGACGATCACAGCGCGGCGGCTACGCCACAGACCACCGACTGCGGCTTGTGGTGTGGCCTGGCCGGCTTCGTCGATTACCAGCCAGCCGATGCTTTCCCGGCCGAGTCCGGCGAACATGGTCGGCAATGAGGCGAAGGTTGTCGATACGGCCGGGACGACGAAGAACAGCATCTGCCAACCGGCAAGCAGTGTGCCTTCTGGAAGGTTGTCCGGGGAGTCTCCGCGGACGATGTCGGTAACGGCGCGCATGTTCCGCCAAACCAGATCGGGTTCGGCGAACAGAGTTGCCCGGTGCAGGTCGAGCGCGGCAAGGAGAACTTCTGAACGGGCGCGAGCGAACTCCGGGTCCATCCACGGTGCTGTCTGCTCTCGTGTCTCCATTGCGGAACGGTCTTCCGGCGGGGCTGTCCACTCCGGGCCGGGGACGTGGCCCGGACGGCGAAGACGTTCCTGTTCCAGCTCGACTGCCGCGTTTTGCAGCTCCATCACACGGGTTTGCGCCATGTCATCGGCTTCAGCGATTTTCGCCTGGCATTGCTGCAACCGGCGCTCGCAGTCCTGCACCTGCTGCCGAGCAATGGCTACTTGCTCCTCCGACAAAGTCGTCTGCTCAACAGCAGTATTCAGCGCGATCTCGCGTTCTTGTTGCTCCGAGCGCGTGGCCTGCACGCTCTCCCTCGATTGTGTCACTGCTTGCTGATACGCCGTGTGCTCGCGTTGCCACCGCTGGTCGGCGGCTCGCACGAAGAGCCGCTTCCACCAGGCGGGTCGTTCTTCGGCATGCTGGTGGCAGTGCTCTTCCAGCTGTGCGAGCTGCCTCCCGGCTCTGCGGGCCCTCACCTCCACGGCGGACAGTGCACCACGCCTGTCGGCAACTACTGCCAAGTTTTGAGAATGGGCATCATTGTGCGCTGCGAGCGAGCCCAGCAGTCCGTCTCGTCGGGTTTCGAGCTGCCCGCACTCACGCCGCCAGGCGGCCGCTCCCGCACGAAGATCGGTCAGTGTCGCGTCTGGGCCGGAGCACATCTGGTAGAGGCCGGCGACCGCCTCACGTTCGGTTCTGAGCCGTTCTACTTCGGCCACAGCGTCCCGGAATCGCTGCTTGGCGTCTCCCCAGGAGGGGGTCCCTCCGGCGGCCGAACCGTCGATGTACTCCCGCAGGGTGGGATGAAGCCCCTGTTCCTTGCCCCACCAGAAGAGATCGACGAAACCCGAGCGGTTGGCTCGCTTGCCCAGGCGTGCGGCAACCGCACCCCAGCACGGTTCGCCGGCGAGTAGGGTCGCTGCACCGGAGAGGTAATCGGCGTCCGGGAACGATTCGGTGTCGATCGATGTCTCGGTGGGCACTTCCAGCGTGATGTTCTCGACAGCACCGTTGTTCGAGGAGGCGATCACGATCTCGAAACCGGTCAGCTCCTCGATGAGCGGAACGATCCTGAGAGAATACTGCGGCTTCTCCGGATCCTGCCATTTCACTGCTTCCGAGCTGGGCCGGAAGGCCGATCGAGGGCCCGGAAGACCGGCGAGTACCTCCGCACGCTGGACGACGATCGCCGCGATCAGATCCCGGAGCAGGGTCGTCTTACCGGTTCCCGGGGGTCCGTTGACCGCGTACAGGCCACGAGCGTCCGGATCGGAGAGCTTGCGCATGATGTTGTTGATCGCGAACTGCTGGCTAGATACCAGCGGCTGATCAGGGCGGCCCGGCCAACGCCCGTTCGGGATGACGGCCGGGTGCAGGTCCTTCAGCACCCGCGCCGGATCCATCCGCACATCCAGCCGTCGAACGGATTCTACGGTTCCGTCGGAAGCCAAGTAGTCCTGTACGGCCTGCCCTGCGTTGCCGGACAGCAGTTCGCCGGCCACCCGGTTCAGGTCTTCGGCGTAGAAGCTGTTGATCAGCTCGTCGCCGGATACTTCGTCCGCATGACGCAGGGACACCGGATACGGCTTGATCCAGATGTCGTCCGGCTCCAACGTCTCGTCCACACCGAGCTGTTCGGACACCCACCGGGTGAGGGCGACCAGGTCTACGAGTTCGAGAGACTTTCTACCCAGCGCTTCCTGCGTTGATGCACCGGTATCTTCCGAGGTCGAAGATCCATCGCGCTCCTCAGGGTTCTGACCGATGCGGTCCCGACGGGCCTCCAGGGAGCCGACAGCATCACCGGCCACCGAACCCGCCATCGATTCCGCGATCGTGGCCGCGTTCTTGCCGAGATGTGATTCCACGGCAGACCCGATCAGACCGGGGATGGCGGTTATCCCGCCGGTTGCGGCATCGATCGCCACACGGGCGCCCAGGCCGGCGATCAAGCGGGCAGCCCGGCTACCCCGTGATTCGACGGAACCGGACGAGTCGATACGCACCCGCCCGTCACCGATATCGAACAGGACGTTCAGGATTCGCTTTTCCTCCTCCTCGAATCCATCGAGCCAGTTATCGGCATCCGGTCCCGGCGTGCCGATGGTCCGGCCGACAGCCCAGGCACACGATGACAGGGTCACGCTGTCCTTGAACAGCTTGCCGTTCTCGTCGAGGGTCAGACTCAGCAATGCTCCATCGCCCCGGACACGCCCGCCCAGATCGTGCTCCTGCTGATCGGGGGCCAATATCGATCCGAGCGCGGTACGCACCCGCTCCACTTCGAATATCCCGGCGTAGACGGTGTAACGCCACACCTTGTTCGTGCCCGGGGGCCGCTGCTGCCCGGCCCACGGCAGTTGCTGCCCGCGGAGGGCTTTCACCGTGTCCTTGCCATACCCGGGGCGCTCGATCCCGGACGGTGGGCTGAAGTACTCCACAGACCGCCAGTACTGGAGGATCCGAGCTTGCCGGCGAGTCTCCTCATTGCTGCGAACCATGACACCCACCCTGTCGTCGACGAAACCCGCCCGCTCCACCTTATTGGACGAGAAGCGTTGGGGGAGTGTCTTTTACCGTTCTCGTCTACGTGCTGAAGGGAAGGACGTTTGTCACCAGGGGCCGGCGGTCCAGTTCGCTCGCGACAACATCGCGGCCATCGTCGCCGCGGTAGTGGCGCAGCCGCCAGGTACTCGTCAGGTGGCGGCCTGGGAGCGGGACAGCGTGATCGTGGTGGCGCACATGACGACGACCGCGAGCGAGGTGATGACCAAGCCCACGGTGCCGGTGCGGAACCGCTCGTCCAGCACGGTGAGACCGAGGAACGCAGCCGCCAGGGGCTCGGCGATCATGACGGCCGGTAACGACGCGGGCAGCGGCCCGGCCTGATACGCGCGTTGCTGTAGGTAGACGCCGGTGACACCGGACGCGACCAGCGCCCAGGTCTGCCAGGCGCCGAGCACGTGGCCGACTCCGTGCTCGAACAGGCCGGTGACATAGGAGGTGAGGGCGGCGGCCAGGCCGTACAGCGAACCGCTCGCCGCGCCGAGCAACAGCGCGCGCCGTGCCGGATCCGCCGCTACGATCCCGCCTGCGGTCGCCGCCGCGATCAGCCCGAGCAGCACCGCCAGCGGCACGAGCCAATCACGCAGCGGCGCATCGGTATTGCCCTTGGTCGGGTCGCCGACGATCAGAAAGCAGGCCAGGGCCGCAGCCAGCGCGAGCGCAGTCGCCCAGGTGCCCGGCGGGACTCGGCGGTTGTTGAGCCGCGCAGATAGCGGCAGCGCGAACACCAGCGCGCTCACCAGGATCGGCTGCACCAGTAGCACGGCGCCCAGCGCCAGCGCCGCGACCTGCAGGGCGTATCCGCCGATGTCCCCGATGAGGCCCGCCCACCAGCGCGGGTTGCGCACCAGGGATCCGATCAGCGCCGCTTCTTCCGGCACCGCGGCGGCCGCCCGCTGCTGCGCGACCGCGGCGACCGCGAACAGCAGCGCGGCGAGCAGTGCGCACAGGACTGCGGCAGCCGTATGGTTCGACACCGATCAGTTTGTTCCGCGAGTGCCGTATCCAGGCGACTGCTGCGCCCGCACGGCGTGTCGTGGGAGCCGGGGAGCGTCCGGAGCACTCGGCTGCCGCGTCCGCCGGGTACGGGCCAGGTGACCCGAACCCGATTCAGTTGGCTGTCGCGACCGGGATCGCCATCAGCGCCCCGACAAGGCCGAGCAGTGCCCCTCCAACGAGGACGGCAATGAGGGTCGTCAAGGCCGGTACCTGCACCGACCGTCCGATGATCGGAGTGGGTGTGGTGAGGGGGTTCGGCAGCGTGGCGGTCGGTATTCGGGGCAGTGCAAGCATGTGACCGAAGGCCCGCCGAATGTTGCGGCGTGGTTGTCGGGCCCCGGGCTACCGGTCATCGCGTGGTCCTCGCCAGGCAGTTCCATTGCCAGTCGGCCTTTTCCGATCGTGCGGCTCGTCCACTGTCCCCGCCGATGGGCCCGGACCTTTCGTCGCGGCCGCGGTGGTGCCCGGATTCGGGGCGCAGCGCGGGACTCGGGCCGGGGGCCGGACGTAGTTGCCAGCGGATCGAGTCCTTACTCCGACGTCGGATGCGCCGGCCGACCCGGTGCCGGCGCAGAACTGCCGCAACCCCGGCCCGATAGGCCACTACCCCGCGGCGTCCACATGTAGCTCTCGCTGAAGCCACAGATCCACAAAAGGCTTGGCGCCGGGGGAGACCACGAGCGTCTCGCTCCGGCTGTGCTACGTCGCGGACGCGGTGGCGCCCACGGTCTCGGGCTCGGGGGCGGATTTGCGCAGGCGGCCGATGATCAACCCGGTCGCCGCGAGGGCCCCGGCGATAGGCCATTCGACCGCTCCCACCACGGCGAGCGCACCGATCCCACCGTAGTAGAGATAGCGGGTGGGCAGGGACAGCTCGACCGGCCCTGCTTTCATCATGATGCCCTTTTCAGGGATCGCGACTCTGGCGTCGAGGAAGGGCAGTGTCAGCGTGGCCGCGGGTGCGGTCTCGGTGGCGGCCGGTCGGCTGTCCGGTTTCTCCCGGGGAGCGGCGGTCTTGTCAGGGGCCGATTCGCCGGTGCCGGTGGCAGCGGTACGGCCGGTACTGTTCGCTTTGCTGGATGAAGGCATGGGACACGATCCTCTCGTCGTCGAGAACTAACGGTTCCGGGCCGCCTCCGCGGGCGACGGAGGGGCCTGACAGCGAGCGTGGACGTGATCGATGATGGCGCCCGCAGAGGTAGAAGGCAACGGTTCGACACGGGCGATCAGCTCCTCGGTGCGCCGGGTGAACCACGCCGGGGAGAGCACGACCAGCGCGGTGGCGGCGGTGACCGCCGTGAGCACACCGGCCCAGGCCACCGGACCCAGCGGCGTGCACCCGAAGAACTGGCTGATGCCGGGTATCTCGACGACGGCCACGAGCACCGCCGCACTTCCGACCGCGGTGGCCACCACGAGCGGATCGTCGTGCCGCAGCAGTAGTGTCTGAGCGAGCTGGGCACCGACCAGAGCCGTCAACCCCATGGTCGCGGAGCGGCGCCGGGTACCCGGCGTCCAGCGGCCGATCGCCCACGCCATGGTCGCCGCGGCGGCGGTGGCCGCACCACGACGGACTATCGCCTCGACCAGTGGACGGCCCAGCGAAGGAGCCGGTGCGGACAGGACCGAATCCGGATGTCCCGTACCGGTCGCGGTCGGTGCCACCGTGGCCGAGGGGCTCGGCGGTGACACGGCGATGGCGAGCGCCGGGAACATATCCGTGAGGAGGTTGACCAGCAGGAGCTGGCGGGTGCTCACCGGGGCGCCGCCGCGGCCGAGGGCGGTACCGAGGATGGTGAAGACCACTTCGCCCGCATTGCCCCCGAGTAACAGGGTCAGGGCATCACGGATACTGATCCACATATTGCGGCCCTCGACGAGAGCGTCGAGCAGTGCGGTGAGGTTGTCGCCGGTCAGGACCAGATCGGCGGCTTCGCGGGCGGGTGAGGAACCACGTCCTGTCACCCCGATACCGGCATCGGCCATCCGGATCGCCGCGGCGTCGTTGGCGCCGTCGCCGACCATGGCGACCACTCGCCCGCACTGCTGCAGGGCCGTGATCACCTGTACTTTCTGTTCCGGGCCGACCCGCGCGAAAACCTGTGCCGAGGCCGCCAGTTCGGCACGGTCGTTTTCGTCGAGGACTGCCAGTTCGGCACCGGTGACGACCCGGGTGTCGGCCGGGAAACCGAGTTGGCGCGCGATGGCGCGGGCGGTGACCGGGTGATCCCCGGTGATCAATGCGACGGCGCAGTGGGCGTCGGCCAGCTGCTGTAGCAGAGGGCGCGCCGAATCGCGGACGGTATCGGCGAGACCGACGTACCCGGTGATGGTCAGTTCGGTCGCCAGTTCTTCGATCCGGTCCTGATCGAAACGTGCCCCTTTCTCCACCGAGCCGAGTTCGCACTGGGCGACGGCGAGCACCCGCAGACCCCGATCCGCCAGATCATGGACGAGAGCGTCCGCCGCGGTCCGGCCGCCGGATCCGCTGTCGAACCGGCAGCGCGGCACGATCACCTCCGGGGCACCCTTGAGCACCAACCGTGCCGGGGTGCCGGGCCCACCGTTGCCGTCGGCGATGACCGCGGCCGCGTAGCCGCGGCAGGATTCGAAGGGCAGCTCGGCGATCACGATCGGCTCGGGACCACTACCCGGCTCGTGGGCGGCCGCGGTGAGGACGGCCTCGTCCGTGGCATGCGTGTGTCCCTCACCCGTGTGCGGGCGGGGGCACGCCCACCCGGCGGCCCGCACCACCGCGGCAGCCTGCGGGTCGGTGATCGCCGGATAGTTGCCCCCCGGTGGGAAATCCGGTGGCACCGCCGTCACAACGGCGAGCCGGTTCAGGGTCAATGTGCCCGTCTTGTCGAAGCAGACGGTGTCGACGCGGCCGATGGCCTCGAGCGCCCGGGGCGCCCGGACCAGTACCCCCAGTTTCGACAGTCGGCGGGCGGCAGCCAGCTGGGCCATGGTCGCTACCAGCGGTAGTCCTTCCGGAACCGCTGCCACGGCGATGGCCACCCCGTCGGCCACCGCCCCGCGTAGCGGTCCCCGGCGGATCAGCGACAAACCGGTGACCACCGCGCCGCCGGCCAGCGTGAGCGGCAGCACCCGGCCGGTGAGGTCGCGCAGCCTGCCCTGGACCCCGGTGGCGGGTGCCACGCCGGACACCGTGGAGATTGCGCGATTGGCGACCGTGGCCGGGCCGGTGGCCACGACGATCGCCCGGGCCCGCCCGGCGACTACCGTGCTGCCCTGGAACAGCATGCTGGCGCGTTCGGCGGCGGCACCGGCCACCGGCTCGACGTGTTTGAGCACCGGTACCGACTCTCCGGTCATCGACGACTCGTCGACCTCGAGATCCTCGGCGACCAGCAGCCGGGCATCGGCCGGTACCACCTCCGGCGCCCGCAGTTCGAGGACGTCACCGGGCCGCAACCGGATCGCGGAGACGGCCGTGAACCGGCCCGAGGTCCGGGCCGCTTCCAGCCGGTTCGCGGTGGCTGCTTTCGGCACGACGACCCGGCGGACAGTCTGTTCCTGTTCGGCGAACAGGGCCGCCGCGGCGGCCTCGGCGCGCAGCCGCTGGATACCGCTGACCAATGCGTTGACGCTCATCACGCCCGCTACCAGCAGCGCATCGACATTGCTGCCCAGGATCGCGGCGGCCGCGGCGCCGATGGCGAGAACGGGTGTGAGCGGATCGCTCAGTTCCCGGCGGGCCGCCCCGGCCAGCCGCCCCAGTAGTGCCGTGGGTGCACGCAGTCGTTCGGCCACCACGTTGTGCGACAAGGCGGCGGTCCGGCGGCGCCGGTTCGGTGCGGGGTTCGAAGTCGGTGACCGCCGGCCACGAAGGACTCGTGCGTACACGATCGCGGGGTCGAGGGCGTGCCAGGCGGTGAGCGGTTGCGGTGGAGGGGCCGGTGATCGCACCACTCGTTGCGCGGCCAGCCCGCACAGGATCCAGGCGGCGGCGCCCGCGGCGTCGACCGGAGCGAGCCACCGGCCCAGCCCTGGCCGGCCGCGCCGCCCGGTTTCCCCGGTGACCACGAGCAGGCCCGCCAGGGTGCTGCCCGCCTTGGCCAGCCGTACCGCGGTGTCGATCGCCGGGCCCGCGGCCACGACGGCCGCGAGCACCCGGACGGCGTCGGCCAGGTCGGTGCCGGTGACGAGGTCGGCGGTCCACGGTGCCGCGGCCGCAGGATCGTCGACGGCGACGCCGATATCGGCGAGCGCCAGGGCGGCCAGGGTATCCACCGCGTCGGCGTCCGGATGCAACGACGAGATCAGCAGTACGGGGCCGCGGTCGGCCCGCAATTCCCGGACCAGGTCGAGCAGGCCGGTACTCGGATCGTGGGCGGTGGTGACGGTGGCGCCGAGTTCCTCGGTACCGGCCACATTGCGCAGCACCACCCGCGCACCGGTACGCCGGGCGGTCTCGATGAGCGGAACGGCGCAGGGGTCGAGCTCCCACCCGATAGTCACGGTGGCGACCACCGCGCCGTCCGCGAGCAGGTCGGCCCGGTCGGTCCCGGGCACCGGCGACGGCGGAGGTTCGTGCCACCGCAGCGCGGCACTGTCCAAACCGATCTCGGATGCGGACGCGGGGATGCGCTCACCGTGCAGCAGGGCATCGGCAATCTCGAAGACCCGTCCCCGCTGCCATCCCGGCGCCGAGACCTCGACCTCGAGTACTGCCCGGGTATCGCCACGCAGGGCCGCGCCGTCGATGACGACCACCCGGACCCGGTCGAGCCGGCGCAGCACCCCCGGGTCCAGTACGAGTGAGCCCGCCTTCGCCAATCCCCGGCCGAGGACGAGTGCGTAGCCCTGCCGGCCCATATGCGCCGCCTTCGGTATGCCGGCCAGCAGCGTATCGGCGATATCGTCGGCGGTGCCGCCGCCGAGCAGCGTGCCCGCGGCCGCCATGAGCGACCCGTTTGCGGCTTGTTCGGCGTACTCGTCGACCGGGCCGGCCGCCGCGGTGGTGCCCGCATCCGCGGACGCGGGGTGGCGTTCGGCGCCGGCCTGCGCCGCC
>NZ_BDBZ01000008.1 GCF_001613245.1 Nocardia speluncae NBRC 108251
TGGTTCGGCCGGCGGGCGCGCGGTCCGGCCGGTAGGCGGGCCGGCCGGACCGGGAGCCTCCGGTCTCGGTCGCGGTTCGGCACCCTGGCGCGGCGGCGGCCCCCCGGGCCGGTCCGGCGGCGGTTGCGCCGGACTCGGTGAGGCATGCCGCCCTGTTTCGCCCGGACGGCGCCGGGCCGTACGTTCGCTGTCTACCCGATCGACCAGATCCTGCACCGTCAGTGGTGCCTGGTCTGCCGGCGGCTCGGGTTGCCGTTGCCGCCGAGCCCCTCGTGCGTCGTCCATTTCGGGGGGCTCGGCCGTGGGATAGCGCTCCCACGGTGCGCGACCTCCGGGCCGTGGTGAACGCCCGTTCCGATCGTCACCCACCAATGAACCTCGCTCTTTCGCAACTCGCTGCCACCGCAGCCGTGCTCGAAAGGCTGTGGCGGGATTCCGCAATGATAACGATTTCGCCACTGAGAGCCACTCGGGCATCTCGAGCGGGCGGGCGCCGCGGGTAATGCTGAAAAGTTGCCTGGCGATATGCTTTCACGCGCCGAGCGGTGGCTTCGGCTACCCGTGTTGCGGCGTGTCGCGCGTGTCGAACCGGTCAGCCGCCGCTGTGCATCACGTCGGCCGCGGTCGGCACGGTTCCGTCGTCCGGATCGTCGAGCCAGCCGTGCGGCAACGCGACCTTGCCCGGCGAGCCCTGCCGGCCGCGCGGCCCTTCGGCGTCCTCGGGGAAGGCAACAGTGGGATCGAGCTGTGCGATCAGGCCGTCGAGTTCGGTGAGCGAGGAGACCGTGGCGAAGCTGCGGCGCAGGTCGGCGCCGAGCGGAAATCCCATGAAGTACCAGGCCATATGTTTGCGCAGATCGCGCATACCCTTGTTTTCGCCGTGATGTTCGGCGAGTAGCCCGGCGTGCCGGGCCAGGATCGCGCCCACCTGGCCCAGATTCGGCGGGGTGGGGGCGGGCCGGCCGCGCAGGGCGGCGCTCAGCTCGCCGAACAACCAGGGCCGGCCCAGGCAGCCGCGGCCGACGACCACCCCGTCGCAACCGGTCTGCGCCATCATCGCGACGGCGTCGCCGGCACTGAAAATATCCCCGTTACCCAGCACCGGGATGGTGGTCACCGCTTCTTTGAGCTGCGCGATGGCCGACCAGTCAGCGCTGCCGGAGTAGCGCTGGGCGGCGGTGCGAGCGTGCAGTGCGACCGCCGCCGCGCCTTCGGCCTCGGCGATACGCCCGGTGTCGAGACAGGTGCGGTGGTCGTCGTCGATGCCGATCCGGAATTTCATGGTCACCGGAACACCGGCCGGTTCGGCTGCCCGGACCATCTCGCGGACGATCGAAGCGAACAGGTTCCGCTTGTACGGCAGGGCGGCACCGCCCCCGAGCCGGGTCACCTTCGGGACCGGGCAGCCGAGGTTCATATCGATATGGTCGGCCCAGCCCTCGCCGACGATGATGCGCACGGCCTCGCCGAGCGTGGCCGGATCCACCCCGTACAACTGCATCGACCGCGGCGATTCGCCTTGGTCGAACGACATCATGTGCAACGTTTTCTCGTTACGTTCCACCACGGCGCGGGCAGTGATCATCTCGCAGACATAGATCGCCGTAGGACTGCCGAACTCGCGGCAGAGTTTCCGGAATGCCAGGTTCGTGATCCCCGCCATCGGGGCGAGTACCACTGGCGGGTCGACCGAGTAAGGGCCGATCCGCACACCTGTCTCCTGTTCCAACTCTGCCTGCACGAGGATCCATTTTCCCTGCTGCGGGGTGCGGCGTCACTATCGGGTGTCTCACCGGCGTGTGCCGGTTACAGGTCTGGGTCATTGCTCTGCTGCGGCGGGTTGTCGGCTGCCGAGGGGCTCGGGGTGGGTGCCGGTCGATTGCGACCGGACCACCGCTAGCCTCGTGGACAGGGAATCGCCCCGGTGTTCACGGCCCGACCCGGGCCCGCGACCACGACGGATAGCGGCACGGCCTTACCCGTCCGGCCGCTGATCGCATCGCCGGAGGCGATCGATCGAACCCCACATCGCCCGTGACGCGTCACCGGACACCACGGTCCGGTCGGCGGGAACGAACAATTCCAGGTGGCGAAAGCCCGATAACCGACCGTTTCTCGCACAGCCCGGGCCCCACTCGACCGGGGGCGAACGAAAGAGGACGACAAAACCATGGCCGACCAGACCGAAGACTCCGGCAGCAAGCCGGGCGCCGGCGCCGCCGGCACAACCGATTCCCCGGGAAAGGCAACGGGCGGGCAGAGCACCGCCGAACGGCCGGGCACGGTGTCGATCCGGGTATCCAGCCTGGCCCGCGGCGCACTGATCGCCGTGCTCGCCGTGGTGGCGATCGTGTTCGCCGTGCTGTATTTCACCGCGCGCGGTGACCTGGCCGAACGGGACGAACGCGCCGCCGACGATCGCCGTGCCGAACAACTGGCCACCGAATACGCAGTGGGCGCGGCCACGGTGAGCTTCCGGGATCTCGACGCCTGGGTCGCCGCGCTGAAGCAGAACACCACCCCGCAGCTGGCCGGAAAGTTCGACGAAACCGCGCCGAAACTAGAGCAGATACTGGTTCCGCTGCAGTGGACATCGACGGCGACCCCTATCACCGCGAAGGTCATGTCCGAGCAGGGCGGGGTCTTCAAAGTGAACGTTTTCGTCAACGTGACCTCGACCAACGCGCAAAGCCCGGACGGCACCCGGACAACGGTCACCTACACGGTGACCCTGGACGAGAACGCCGGCTGGCAGGTCACCGATGTGGGCGGAGTGGACGGCGCGCTACCCATGAACTGAGCGGGACCGAACGAGCCGGAAACAACGTAACCGCCGGGATGGTCCCGGCGGTTACGCCTGTGTCGTGCAGTTCGCGTCTTCAGCTGCCGGCCGAGGCGAGGGCCTTCTCCCGCTTGGCGGCCTCGCGGGCGAGCATCCTGTCGCGCTGTTCTTCGAATTTGTCGACGTCCGTGGACAGTTTGTCCAGGAATTTGCCGAGCCGCTCCCGGGTTTCCTCGCCGTGGGCGGTGAAATCGGTGCGGCCGAAAATATCCCATTTCTTGAGGACCGGCTGAACGACCTCTTCGAGGTGCTGGCGCAGATCGTAGATTCCGTGCTTGGCCATCAGAACGCCGTTGCGCCGGAAATTGGGCATCCCCGCGCCCGGCATCTGGAAATTCTCCAGGATCAGGGTGATCGCGTCGAGTGCCTGGTCCGGGCAGAGGTCCAGGGCGGCTCCGCACATATTGCGGTAGAAGATCATGTGCAGGTTCTCGTCGGCCGCGATGCGCTGCAGCATCCGGTCGGCGATGGCGTCGTCACAGACCTTGCCGGTATTGCGGTGGGAGACGCGGGTGGCCAGTTCTTGGAAGGTCACATAGGCGACCGAGTGCAGGAATCCGGCGTCGGCCTCGGTGGGGGAGGCGAACCCATTGGTCATGTGGATCATCCGGGCCTGCTCCAGCGCTACCGGGTCTACGCCGCGGGTGACCACCAGGTAGTCGCGCATGGCGATGCCGTGACGGTTCTCCTCGGCGGTCCAGCGTCCGACCCAGGTCCCCCACGCGCCGTCCTGGGAGAAATTCTCGGCGATTTCCCGGTGGTAGGAAGGCAGATTGTCCTCGGTGAGGAGGTTGGTGATCATGGCCGCTTTCGCGACCTCGCTGAGCTTGGATTGTTCGGGGTCCCAGTCCGCACCGCCGAGCGCGGCGAAGTTGCGCCCCTCGTCCCACGGGACATAGTCGTGCGGATGCCACTCTTTAGCCAAGGAGAGGTGCCGGTTGACGTTCTGCTCGGCAACCGGCTCCAACTCGGTGAGCAGCTCGAGTTGAGTCAGATCCCTTGCCATGTGATCAAGCCCTTCATATGTTGCGTTGGTGCGGGTCACCTGATGTAGACCGTTGCCGATGCGGCCATACCTTACGGCACCGTAGGTGTGATGCGAAACGCATCCGGCGGACAGCGAGTGCACGGTGTTGTACGGCGTCTGCCATCGGTTGTCACAGCGAGTGTATGACCCGAAGCTCGGTTATGGGCATATCGATGGCCTTCTCGTTTCCGTTAGCGGGCGTGGGAAACGGCACATCTCGGGTCGCGCCGGCCGATGGCCGATTTCGGTCACAGTGCCCGGGGCGTGAACCTGGTGGAAGTCACAGTGGGGCGGGGCGTCCGGGAACGAAACCGGGCTCCCGGTGATCACCGGGAGCCCGAGTTGTGCCCCCACCAGGGCTCGAACCTGGGACCTGCGGATTAAAAGTCCGTAGCTCTACCAACTGAGCTATAGGGGCGCGGCCGATAGTGTACTGGGAAGACGGCGCGAGGGCGTAATCGGGTGGTTACGCTGGTGCTTTGTGTCACTCGGTGTGGCTACGTGGCGTGTGCCGATGCCGGCGGTCCCTGTCTGCGGGTGTGGCGTCGGACGAGGTAGCACGGTTGCCCGGCCGGTTTCGGGCCGTGCAGCGACCCGAAACCGTACCACCGGGTATCGAAATACGGTACCTCTGGCATTGTTGATACAACGGGTAGCACGATACGATCGAAATATGTTGGATACCAATGTCTTTGGATCGGTAAAGGCGGAATTCGCGCAAAAGCGGGGGTCTGGGCCGAGTTTCCCGGATTGTCGGCGGTTCGCGATCGCTCCTGGGCGAGGCGGTATGCACCGAGAGATGGGAGCGGCCGGCTGAGCTCCGGTTCGAAACCCGCCCCGGCAGATGAACATCCGGTGTCGTCCGGTTCGATTCGTTCGACCATTCGAGGCCCGGCAAGTCATGTTGTGTTCGCAAAATCTCGTTCGCGAAATCGTAGACGGCTCTATCGGTTTACCGCATGGCGGTACCCGATTCCGAGTACCGTGGCGATTCAGCGAATTCGGGGTGTCACTTGGGTCGACGCTGCGGGAGGCGAATCGGGGACGAGGCAGAGCGCAACGGAGTTGCCCGGGTGCGCACCCCCTGCGGCGCACCCGGGCGTTCGAATTATACCAGCCGGTGTGTTTCTTCTTCGGGCTGGGTTCCGTACCGAAAGTTCTATACAGGTCATAAAACCGACTGAAGGTCGGATACAACAGGATACGTTCGCGACGTCGGCCCGCTCGTCGAAAGCAGCTGATCTGTCGCGGGCATTCCGCAGGTGGAAATTCCGGCGGATGCACAAGGCTTCGGAGGCGTTTCGAGCATGGCACGGCAGCAAGAGCGGGCCCGTCGGACAAGGGCGGCAATTATCCGGTCCGCCGCCGTTGAGTTCGGGAAGAGCGGCTACGCCGCGGCTTCGCTCAACCGTATTTTGGAAGGATCGCGAGCGACCAAGGGCGCCATGTACTTCCATTTCGACTCGAAAGAGGATCTGGCGCGGGCCGTACTCGAATCGGCCGTAGAGCGATACGGCCGAACCATCGATCGTTGGCTCATTCGTGTGGAACTGGGTCCGCTCGATATTTTGCACGGGATCTTCGACGAGGTGGCCCTGCGCCTCGAACACGACATCATCGTGCAGGCCGAATTCCGTCTGGTCATCGATCCGGGTTTCGGGCAGCAGGACGGCGGCGGTTGCCGGATGCTCTACTCGGCAATCCGGAGCCTGGCCGTCGGAGCTGTCGATCAGGGGCAGCTACGGCCGGACACCGATCTCGACCGTTTCACGCGCACACTCGCCGGTGCGATCATCGGTCAGCGCTATATCGTCGACGCCCACCGTGGCGGCCCGGATCTGCGTACCCGATTCCGGGAAGTGCTGGAGGTTGTAGTGCAAGCGAGCTGCACCACCGAATGGGTCGCGAAGTTCCACGAACACGGCTGGCGGGCACAGGCGCAACTGGAGGAGCTCGCTTCCCCAGCGTGACCAGCCGATTTGGGAATTGCGCGCACCCTGACATAAGCTATGCGAGCTCCCAACGGACAGCCGTTGAACAGCCGGTCCGGAGAAGTCCGGGACGAGCCCCCTTCGTCTAGCGGCCTAGGACGCCGCCCTTTCAAGGCGGTAGCGCGGGTTCGAATCCCGTAGGGGGTACGGCCTACGAAAGTAGGTTGCACAGAGCAAGGCCCTGTGGCGCAGTTGGTTAGCGCGCCGCCCTGTCACGGCGGAGGTCGCGGGTTCGAGTCCCGTCAGGGTCGCCAGTGGATGTCGGAGCAATCCGACATCCATCGGATGGCATTCGTTCCGGGTGCCTGCGGCCAGGTAGCTCAGTTGGTACGAGCGTTCGCCTGAAAAGCGAAAGGTCGCCGGTTCGATCCCGGCCCTGGCCACAATCCACCCCCAGACCGAAACGGTCCGGGGGTTTTGTTCGTCCTGGCCCCGGATGGATGCAATGCTGGGGTCATGGCCGAACGGTGGTACTACTGCTTGAAGCATCAGCGGGCCGAGCACGGACGTCAGTGCTGGTTCCGCGACAGAATGGGCCCGTATCCGGATCGCGCCAGTGCAGAGCGCGCGCTCGAGACCGTGCGACAGCGCAACGCCACACAGGACGCTGCGGACCGGGAGTGGCGCGACGGGCAGTGACGTGCCGGCTCGCGATCGGCCGGTCCACCCAGGGAAGTGGCCGGTATGACCGGTGCGCTGCAGCTGCGTGTCCGCGGTTGGGCTACCGTTCACGGGTAATACGTAGCGACGCTCGCGGCTCTTGGTTCGGCTGACGGGCGAGACCAGGGAGGGCGACCCTTGAGGGTTACCGTTGTTGTGCCGACCTACAACGAGCGGGACAATCTGCCGGTTGCGGTGGAACGGCTGACTGCGCTACCCGTGCCCGACCTGCACGTACTGGTAGTAGACGACAACTCCCCGGACGGTACCGGCGAGGTGGCCGACAAGCTGGCCGTGGATCTGCCGAACGTTGTCTCGGTGCTGCACCGTACCGAAAAGGACGGTCTCGGGCGCGCGTACATCGCCGGGATCACCCAGGCACTCGACGAGGGCGCCGATGTGGTGATCCAGATGGATGCGGATCTTTCCCATCCCGCCGAGGTGATCCCGGCCATGCTGGAAGAGCTGAACCGGCCGGGTATCGGGGTGGTACTGGGTTCGCGCTACGTGCCCGGCGGCTCGACGGCCGCGGAATGGAAGTGGTACCGCAAGGCGCTCTCGGCCTGGGCGAACTTTTATGTCAACGCCCTCCTACGGCTCGGCATCAAGGATGCCACCGCCGGTTTCAAGACCTGGGAAGCCGATACGCTGCGGGCGATCGATATCGAGTCCATCCGCAGCAACGGCTATTCGTTCCAGGTCGAGATGAACTACCGGACCAAGAAACAGGGCATCGGCATTGCCGAGGTGCCGATCCGCTTCGAGGAGCGGACACTGGGCGCGTCCAAGATGAGCCTGTCGGTACAGCTGGAATCCGCGCTCATGCCCTGGAAGCTGCTGCTGGGCCGGTCGCTCTAACCGGCGGCCGGGGGCCAGTTGCGGAGGGTGTCGAGATAGCGCTGCCGGACCGCAGCGACCTCTCGAGTCAGATCCGCGGGATCCCAGCCGGTGCTGTCGATCGGCGGCAGAATCGCGATATCGACGGTGCCGGGGCGAGCGATCATGGAATCGCGCCGGCCGATATCGGCGGCATTACGAATCACCACCGGGATCACCGGTACGCCCGCCTGCGCGGCGATATGAAACGCGCCTTTCTTGAACATGCCGGGTTGCGAGGTATAGGAGCGGGTTCCTTCCGGGGCGATCGCTATCGACAGCCCGTCGCCCAGCGTGTGCACCACCGGAGCCAGCGAAGCCTTGGCGCGGTCGGTGTTCGAGCGGTCGATGAACGTCACCCCCACGAACCGCATGAGCGGACCGAAAACCGGATGCCGGATGAGCTCCTTCTTCCCGACCCCTGTCACACCCGCACCGAGCACCGCCGGAACTATGAGGACATCGAACTGGCTCTGGTGGTTGAACAGGAATACGGCCGGCCGTGGACTCCGGGCGTATTCGGCGCCGGTGATCCGCAGCCTGATCCCGCACAGCCGTAACGGCCAGCTGGTGCCGTAGCGCATCAGTGCGTCGGACATGGTGCGTCGGTCGCGGGTATACGCCCTGCTCAGCACCCCGAACAATGCGCCGCCGAGCAGGGCGGCGAAGCCGAGGACGGTGCGTAGACGGTCGGCGACGGTGGGGGAGGTCCGGGCAGCGACGGCCGGCCGGGACCAGCCGTGGTCGGCCGCGGCGGCTGCGAGGGTGGTATCCGGCGCGATCGGAACCGCGGTTCCTACACCCGACAGCAGCGGGAGATCGGTGGCGCTACCGGTGTAGACGTAGGAACGCCGCAGGTCGATGTCGTGGGCGGTGGCGAAATCGGCCACCATCGCGGCTTTGTCCGGGCCGAAGGGCAGGGGTCCGTCGAACCCTCCGGTGAACCGGCCCTCGGCCACGGTGGGACGGGCGCCGAGGGTATGGCCGATCTCCAGCGCCGCGGCCACGGGATGCAACTGGTACTCGGTGACCGTGCCGGTCAGCGCGACGGTGTGCCCGGCCGCGAAATGTTCGCGCACCAGCCGCCAGACCTCCGGGTACACCCGGTCGTACCAGCCGCGTTCGAACACCCGCTCACCTTGCGCGGCCAGTTCGGCGGGCGTACTTCCGGCGGCGTGCCCGCCGAGACGTTCGAGCAGGTCGGGTCCCGCACTGTCACCGCTGTGGCGCAACTGCTCGAACAGGAGACCGGCCGTCGCGGAACCGGGGTCGCGGAACCGGCGGCCCGCCATGGCGTGCAGATCCGCGACCGCCGACAGGTCGAAAAATGCGCCGATATCCGCTCCTTGCGGACCCGAACGGATCGCCGCGATCAACGCCTCGAGCTCCCCTGATCCAGTGGTTTTCGTGGCGGCGGCCCTGCCGAGGCTCATCGAGTCCGTCCCTTGGTGCGGTTGGACGGGTCGAGCGCGGCGGCCTGCGATATGCGGATACCGATTGTGCGCAGCCGGTCGGCGAAATCCCGCCGAGCCTCCGCCAGCGCCTTCACAGATTTCTCCGAATCCGGATCGGCAGCCTCGACGAGGCCGTGATTCGCAGCCAATTTCAGTGCACTCCCGAAAAGTTCGGTGGATACCGATTCCGTGCTGTGCAGGCGTTTCTGCAGCAGCATCTGTTTACCGACCGATACGCATTCGGCGATGAACTCCTTGTGGTCGATTTCCACCGTCGGTTCCCGATCGGCCAGCCGCTCGGCTACAACCAATTGCGCATCGAAAAAGGAGCGCAGTACGCGGTGGGCCATCATGAAACCGCTACCGGTGAGCGCCGCCAGGATTTCGCTGCCGAGGGTGTTGCGGGGGCGCGTCCGCCAGGCCGGGTCGACGAGCAGCATTTCGGCGGTGATCCGCTCGGCGAATTCCGCCCGGTCAGGGAAGAAGAATTCGAACTTCAGCAGATCCCGCAACCGATACGCCTCCGCCCAGCCGATATCCAGGGCATCGGTGTCCGGCCCGACGGCACCGGCCATCGGATCGTCGGGGGCCGCCTCGACCGCGGCCAGAATCGCCAGTTCCAGGATTGCCCGGTCGACGAACCAGTGGACCGCGCTGTTGCGGTAGAACGCAGCCTCGAGATGAGCGCCGGGCTCGATCGCATACACCGGTTCGACCCCGACACGGTAGACCGTGACCACTTTGGCCAACGATAGCTGCTCCAGCACGACGACCAGGCTCTGTTCGTCGCGTAGTTTCGCGATCTCGCCGCGGGGCAGGTCGTGTTTGCCGATGTAGTCCATGACCGGATCGAGGACTTCGCGGACCTCGGCCAGCGTCAGCGCGCGGTCGTGCACTCCGAGCAGCGCCAGGGTGACCAGCGCGTTGGCGGTGATCGGGGTGACCGCGTTGATCCCGACAGCCACATCGAAGGCGAGCCGCTGCACCGCGGCGCGTTCTCGTTCACCGAGGGAATCCGGTTCGGCGACGGCCGGGCGCCCGCCGGTGTCGGTAGGGTGCAGCGGAATCGTGACCGGGGGCTCGGTGAGCGGATCGCCGTGCGTGGCCAGCCGGTCGCGCGCCGAGATCGGGTCGCCGAATCGGACATACACATGACCGGCCGAATGCTGTTGGTTGCGCACATAGCGGGCCAGCCAGGCCAGGCCTTCGGGTTTCTTCCGGCCGCCCACCTGTTCGTCGGCGATCGCGCCGAGTTCGTTGAGCCGCTCGTAGGTGATCGATACGGGCACCAGCAGCGCGTCGGCGACCCGGTCGCGGCGCACCGCCGCGGCCAGATAGTTCAGCAGGCCGTAACGCGGCGGGCGGAGTTTGCCAGTGCGGGTGCGCCCGCCCTCGAAATACCACTCCAGGTTGAAGCGGCGGGCGAGCAGATACCCGAAGTACTCCTCGACGACCGCCTGGTAGACGGTATCGCCGGCGAAACTGCGCCGGATGAATATGGTGCCGGTGCGGCGTGCGATCGGGCCCATCGGCCAGAACCGCAGATTCGCTCCGCCGATGACGTGATTGGGTGGGAAATCATTGCGCGCCAGTACATCGCCCAGTACGAAGGCATCCACATACGACCGGTGCGACGGCAGGAACACCAGCGGATACCGCCGGTTGAGATCGCGTAGCGCGGCGAGACCGGACTCGTCGCAGTCCACCTTCCAGGTCGACGCGTGCACCGGCCGCATGGCCTGGGTGAACAGGTCCGATACTGTGCGGCTCTGCGCAGCGACCAGTTCGTTCAGGGCTTTCTCGGCGCGCCTCGCCACGTCCTGCGGATCGGTACCGGTCTCGTCGGCGATACGTTCCAGCCGCCGCAGAAAATCCGGCGAGTCCATGATCTCCTCGGCCACCAGCCGCGGGACTTTGTAGCGGTCGCCGATCACTGTGCGTTCCGCGCGTTCCAGCGCGAGCACCGCGGCCCGGACCACCGCGCGCGCGAAGGGTTCGGCGCTACCGGTGTGGTGCAGTGCCGCCGCTTCCGGATGGTTCGCGCGTAACTGGGTGAGGCGGGCGGGAACGCCGGTCAGCACGAGGTGCCGGTCCGGGGCCCGGCCGATCAGCCGGCGTTGCGCGAAGCGGTTGGGGCGGCGCGGGTTGGTCAGCAGGGCGAGATCACCGAAGGTCACCCGGCGGACGCCGTCGCGTTCGGGTGGCAGCCACAGCACCCGAACGGGTACCACCAGCGGATCGTCGGTGCGGCCGGTGAGCCGGTCGGCCACGGCACCGGCATCGAGATCGAGCTGGGTGACGGGTGCGTGGACGCCGAGTTCGGCGGCCAGGCCGCCCTCGGCGATCCACCGGCCGATCAGCCCGCGTTCGGTGCCCGATGCCGAATCCACCAGCGCTACCACCGATTCCGGCGGATCGTCGGCCGGCGACGGTGCGCCGCCGAGGTTCTCGATCATGGTGTGGGATCCTCTGCGTCCGATCGGAGGGGCTCGCGGCTGTGCTGTCCGAGGCGGTCGGTGCGCGGCTTGTTCGCCGGGGAGCCGGTCGCCGGCGGCAGTGGATTCGAAATTACTCCATGTGACAACTATGGACGGCTCGCGCGCCGTACGGGGCAGTTTGCCGGAGTCGTCGCGGGCTGTGCTCGCCACAGCATTCCCCGCCGTGGGCGTCGGATAGGTGGATGGTTCGGGGGGCTGCCGGACGCGGACAGATTTCGGCTCGGTGGCTCCCGCATTGCCGAAGAAAACCCCGCCGACACGCTCGGTGCCGTGGCGGCGGAAAAGTTGCGATATGCCTCACCGGGGACAGGGACTAGAAGTTGTGTGCGGCGCGTTCTGGTCCCTCAATAGGTTAGGCAACCCTATTTAATTTGGGAAGGGGGTGGGTCGCTTCCAGATGAATCCGCACGGCGTTCGCCGCGGATACCGGCGGTGCGGCACACCCGGCGTCGCCGGCCGGGTATGCCGTGGCCATGCGGATTAGACTCGTCACATGAGTGGTTGGGGTGTCGGGGATATCCCCGATCAGCGGGACCGGACCGTGATCGTGACCGGCGCGAACAGCGGCTTGGGCGCAGTCGCGGCGCGCGCTCTGGCCGGTGCAGGGGCGCAGGTGATCCTGGCCTGCCGGAACGTGGACAAGGGCCGTGCCGTCGCCGCCGAGATCGGGGACCGCGCGCAGGTCCGGCGACTGGACCTGGCCGATCTCTCCTCGGTCCGCGAGTTCGCGGCCGGGGTGGAAGGTGTGCACGTCCTGATCAACAACGCGGGGGTGATGGCGGTACCGCTGCGCCGCACCGTCGACGGATTCGAAATGCAGATCGGCACCAACCATCTCGGGCATTTCGCGCTGACCGGCCTGCTGCTCGGCAAGATCAGCGAACGTATCGTCACGGTCTCCAGCGGGGCCCACGCCATCGGCGCCATCGATATCGATGACCTCAACTGGGAGCGTCGCACCTACAAACGCTGGCCTGCCTACGGTCAGTCCAAACTGGCGAATCTGCTGTTCACCTTCGAACTCCAGCGCCGGCTCACCGCTGCCGGTTCGGCGAAGCAGGCCGTCGCGGCGCATCCGGGTTACGCGGCCACCGGTCTGCAATCGCATACCGAATCCATCCTGGACAAGGTCATGGCGCTCGGGAACAGGCTCGCCGCCCAGAGCGCCGAAATGGGTGCGCTACCGGAGCTTTTCGCCGCCACCGCCGCGGTCGAACCCGGCGGCTACTACGGACCCACCGGCCTGGGCGGAACGCGTGGACACCCGGGTCCCTCCGGTTGTTCCCGGCGAGCCCGGGACGAGCTCACCGCTCGCTCCCTCTGGGATCTCTCCGAACGGCTGACCGGGGTGAAGTTCGACTTCACCGGCTGAGGCCCCCGCCGGGAGGAGAAATCAACACGGGATGTCACACCTGGAGTGCGCGCGTCGTCGACACCATGAGACCGCATCACGAAAGGAACTCGATATGGAACCCCGCATCGATCTATTCGCCAACAAAGTCACCGCGAGCTACAGCAAGCGCCTGCTCACCGCCGGAAAGGTGGTGGATGATTCCGGGTTGCCCAAGGCGGTCTACGAATTGGTCAAGATTCGGGCGAGCCAGATCAACGGCTGCTCGTTCTGCGTTGATATGCATACCAAGGACGCCGCCCATGCCGGTGAATCCCAGGTCCGGATCAATCTGGTCGCGGCCTGGCGGGAAGCGGCGGTGTTCACCGAACCCGAACGGGCCGCACTCGAGCTCACCGAGGCCGCCACCCGGCTGGCCGACGGCGGCGGGATCGGTGCGGACACCTGGCAGCGGGTACGTAAACACTATGACGACGAGCAGGTCGGCGGGCTGATTGCCGCCATCGCCACGATCAACGCCTGGAACCGGATCAACGCCATCGCCCACACTCCGGCAGGTAGTTACGAACCAGGACAGTTCTGAACCGATCCGGGACGGAGTTGTGTTGAGCATCACTTTCTTTCACTCGATTCCGTCCCGGGCTCACCTGCGTGTTCCACCGCCTGGTAGCCTGGCAAATCGTGCAGCGCGTGTATTTCTGGTTTAGCAAGCCGGCCCGGGGCGGGTCGGTCTGCCGCAACCGCGCGCGCTGACCAGTACACCCCGAGCCGGATAACGACCGGCTCGACGGGTATTTTCTTTTCCGTGGGTCGGCCTGAACGAGAAGGACACCCCACGATGACCATCGCAGTCGATATCGATGCCGACCACAGCGATCTGGACGATCAGCGAACCCTGAGCGTGAGCCCGCTGCGTTCCCCCGCGGAGGTACGCCGCGTCCATGCCATCACCGATGAACACGCCGCGACGGTGCGCGCCGGCCGCCGCTCGACGGTGGCTGCGCTGACCGGCGCCGACGACCGCCTCATGGTGATCGTCGGACCGTGTTCGGTACACGATCCCGCGGCAGCCCTGGACTACGCCCGCCGGCTCGCCGCCGCGCAGGAGACTCTGTCCGACCGGTTGCACCTGGTCATGCGGGTGTACTTCGAGAAGCCGCGGACAACCCTGGGCTGGAAGGGCCTGATCAACGATCCCCATCTCAACGGCAGCTTCGACGTCAACACCGGGCTGGGAATCGGCCGCCGGTTACTGCTCGATATCACCGCCATGGGCCTACCGGTGGCCTGCGAATTCCTCGACCCCATCACCCCGCAGTACATCTCCGACCTGGTGTCCTACGGCGCCATCGGCGCGCGCACCGCGGCCAGCCAGGTACACCGGCAGCTGAGCAGCGCTCTGTCCATGCCGGTCGGTATCAAGAACGGCACCGACGGTGACGTACAGGTCGCGGTGGACGGGGTTCGGGCGGCCGCGGCCAGCCACGTCTTCCCCGGTACCGACCTGGACGGCCGGTCCGCGCTGATCCAGACCGCCGGGAACGAAGACTGCCACGTGATCCTGCGCGGTGGCTCCAACGGCACCAACTATGACGCCGCCTCTGTCGCCGACGCGTGCGCGCGGCTGGAGAAGTCCAAGTTGCCGCAGCGAATCGTGGTCGACGCCAGCCACGGCAACAGCAACAAGGATCACAAACGCCAGCCGATCGTGGTTGCCGATATCGCCGAGCGGATCGCCGCGGGTGAACGAAGTGTGGTCGGTGTGATGCTGGAGAGCTTCCTCGTCGAAGGCCGTCAGGACCTGACGCTCGGCCGGGCCGGCGACCTCACCTACGGTCGGTCGATCACCGACGCGTGCATGGACTGGGACACCACCGCCGCCCAGCTGGACCGGCTGGCCGAAGCTGTCCGCCTGCGCCGGGAACGCTGAGCGGCCGGAACTCTGCCGCCGGCCAGATGGTGGTCCGCTGGCGCCGGTTCGGTTGGTGACCGGCGTGCGGCGGGTAGTTCAGATATCGACAGGCCATTCACCGGCCGGTCCGGGCGGATCGGTGTGCAGACGGGCAGCGACCCAGTGGTCGCGGCGGGTACCGCGATGATCGCTGCCGAGCCGGGCCAGCCCTTCGTAACGGAACCCGTGCTTGCGGGCGACCGCGGCCGAGGCATGGTTGCCGACGAAGGCTCGCCATTGGATACGGATCAGGCTCATGCCTGCCGGATCGAATCCGAAGTCGCAGGTCAGAGTGACCGCCCGGGAAATAATCCCCTTCCTGCGGTATTCGGGGTGGAGCCAGAAGCCGATTTCGGCGGCGGTTTCGTCGCGCGGCCGGGTGCCCAGACTCACGGTGCCGAGCAAACGGCCCCGCTCAGCGGTTCGGACGGCCCAGATCGGGCAGCGCGCCGCCCAGCCGTCCGCGACCGTTGTGCCGATGAACTCCTCGGCGTCGGTCCGGCGGTAGGGCCACGGGATCGTGATCCATTCGGCGATCTCGGGATCCTGACAGGCCTCGGCGATCGCATCGATATCGTCGGCATCCGGCCGGCCGAGCCATATCGTGCCGTCGGTCAGCGTCTGTTCCTCCACCCGCCCGATAATCGCATCGCAGCGGTGTCCGCGGCATCTGGTTTTCCGGGTGCGGAGGGAACGGGATGTCCAGCGCTCCGTAGAATTCGGGTGATGGTAGCCGCGCTTCTCGCCGACCAGTTCGAATCGCATCGCGGGCATCTGCTCGCGGTGGCTTACCGGATGACCGGCAGCGTGTCCGACGCCGAGGACGCGGTGCAGGAGAGCTGGCTGCGCCTGGCCGGGGCGCCGCAATCCCAGATCGAGGATCTACGGGCCTGGCTGACCACGGTGGTCTCCCGGCTCTGCCTGGACCGATTGCGCAGTGCCGCGGTGCGGCGGGAAAGCTATGTGGGGCAGTGGCTTCCGGAGCCGGTGGTGACACCGGTGGCCGGAGCCGGCGGTTCCGATCCGCTGGCCACGGTGGTGCTGCGGCAGGAGTTCCGGCTGGCGGCGCTGGTGGTGCTGGATCAGCTCACGCCGCCGCAACGAGTCGCGTTCGTACTGCACGAAGGGCTGGCGGTGCCCTATAGCGAGATCGCCACGATCCTGGATATCACCGCCGAGGCGGCGCGGCAGCTGGCGGCGCGCGCACGTAAGGCGGTCCGGGACCAGACACCGCAACCGGTCGCCGACGGGGAGCACGAGGCGGCGGTGCAGAAGCTGCTGATCGCGCTGAACACCGGCGATGCCCAGACGGTGGCGGCCGTCCTGCATCCGGACGCGCTGATGATCGGCGATTCCGGCGGCACCACGCCGACCGCGCGCAATGTGATCGTCGGCCCGGACAAGGTGGCCCGCCTGTTCTTCGGTCTCATCCGCCGCTATGGCCTGGAGGGGGCGGACGCGGATTTCCTGGCGACCGGGGTGGAATTGGTCCGGGTCAACGGTCAGCTGGGCGCGTTTGTCCGGGCCCATCCGTCGGATGGAACACATCCCGGCTTCCCGGCGCGAGTAATGGGTTTCACCGTTGTGAACGGTCTCATCCAGGGCGCATACGATATCGCCAACCCGGCGAAGCTCAGTGGGGTCCGGCTGCGCTGATCGCCGCTGCCGGGAACGGCTCATGCCACCCGGCGCGATTCGGCTCAGGCGGGTACCGGCCGGGTCCGGTCGGTGAGTAGTAAGGCCGCCATACCACCCAGCACCGTGCCCATCAGCAGACGCTGGACCCGGAGCCACAGCCGCCGGCCCGCCAGGAAACGGCTCACCGTGGCGGCCGAGCACACGATCAGCGCGTTCACCGCCAGCGCCACCGCGATCTGCACCCCGCCGAGGCACAGGCTCTGCAGCCATACCGGGCCGGCCGCCGGAGCGACGAACTGCGGGATCAACGCCAGGTACATGACCGCGATCTTCGGGTTGAGCAGATTGGTCACCAACCCCATGGTGAACAATCGACCGGCCCGGTCGCGGGGCAGAGCGGCGGGCGCGAACACCGAGGTCCCGCCCGGCCGCAGCGTCTGCCACGCCAGCCACAGCAGATAACCGGCGCCGGCGATCTTCAGCGCCGTGTACAGCTCGGGGACCAGTGCGAACACCGCCGTGATCCCGGTGGCGGCCGCCGTCAGATACACCGCGAATCCCGCGGCGACACCGGCCAGCGAGATCAGTCCGGCACCGCGGCCCTGCGCTATCGTGCGCGAGACCAGGTACATCATGTTCGGGCCGGGGGTGAGTACCAACCCGAGCGCCGCCACCGCGACGCCGGCCGCGGCCGAGATTTCGATCATTCGACGATGATCGCCAGGATCGGCGGTTGTGTCGCGGTCCAGTCGGCAAGTACTGGCCGCGTTCCCGCCGGGCAGGCGCGGAGCCGGTGAGGTGGCAGTGGTGCTCGGCCCCGGCACGCTGTCTGCTTCGTCACCCGGCGTTGTCGGTGGCTTCGGGGACAATGGGCAGAAGTCGAGGTGAGGAGGGCCCCGTGGCGGATGGGCCGCTGATCGTACAAAGCGATAAAACAGTACTGCTCGAGGTCGATCACGAGTTCGCGGATGCGGCGCGGCAGGCGATCGCCCCGTTTGCCGAGCTGGAGCGGGCGCCCGAGCATGTGCACACCTATCGCATCACCCCGCTGGCCCTGTGGAACGCGCGTGCCGCGGGGCACGACGCGGAACAGGTGGTGGATGCTCTCGTCGGCCACTCCCGGTTCCCGGTTCCGCAGCCGCTGCTGGTCGATATCGTCGATACGATGGCCCGCTACGGGCGGTTGCAGCTGGTCAAAAATCCCGCGCACGGGCTCACCCTGGTGAGCCTGGATCCAGCCGTACTGGCCGAGGTACTCCGGCACAAGAAGATCGCCCCCATGCTCGGGGACCGCCTCGACGAGGACACGGTGATCGTGCATCCGTCCGAACGCGGGCACATCAAACAACAGCTGCTCAAGATCGGGTGGCCCGCGGAGGACCTGGCCGGCTATGTCGACGGCGAGGCCCATGCCATCGATCTCGACTACCACGGCGACGGCTGGTACTTGCGCGACTACCAGGAGATGGCCGCCGATTCGTTCTGGGCCGGCGGGTCCGGCGTGGTGGTGCTGCCCTGCGGTGCAGGGAAAACCATGGTCGGCGCGGCCGCTATGGCCCGGGCCAAGGCCACCACCCTGATCCTGGTCACCAATACCGTCGCCGGGCGGCAGTGGCGGCGCGAACTGCTCGCGCGGACCTCGCTCACCGATGAGGAGATCGGCGAGTACTCGGGCGAACGCAAGGAGATCCGGCCGGTCACCATCGCCACCTATCAGGTGATCACCCGTAAATCGAAGGGCGAGTACAAGCACCTCGAACTCTTCGACAGCCGCGATTGGGGCCTGGTGATCTACGACGAGGTCCATCTGCTGCCCGCCCCGGTGTTCCGGATGACGGCCGATCTTCAGTCGCGGCGCCGGCTGGGCCTCACCGCGACACTGGTCCGCGAGGACGGCCGTGAGGGCGATGTGTTCTCGCTGATCGGGCCGAAACGCTATGACGCACCGTGGAAGGATATCGAGGCCCAGGGCTGGATTGCGCCGGCCGAATGTATCGAGGTACGGGTCACCCTGACCGATGCCGAGCGAATGTCCTACGCGACCGCCGAACCCGAGGAGCGCTACAAACTGTGCTCCACCGCGCACACCAAGGTCGCGGTGGTGGAATCCATTCTCGAGCGGCATCGCGACGCTCCGACGCTGGTGATCGGCGCCTACCTGGATCAACTCGACGAACTGGGCGCCGCACTGGATGCTCCGGTGATCAAGGGGTCCACGAAGAACAAGGAACGCGAGGCGTTGTTCGAGGCGTTCCGCCACGGGGAG
This sequence comes from Nocardia speluncae NBRC 108251, assembly GCF_001613245.1. Classification (GTDB taxonomy): domain Bacteria; phylum Actinomycetota; class Actinomycetes; order Mycobacteriales; family Mycobacteriaceae; genus Nocardia; species Nocardia speluncae. The sequence continues at coordinate 18,555 of NZ_BDBZ01000008.1, forward strand.
ATCCCGGTTCTGGTGGTGAGCAAGGTGGCGAACTTCTCCATCGATCTACCGGAAGCCTCGGTGGCAGTGCAGGTTTCGGGAACGTTCGGATCCCGGCAGGAGGAGGCTCAGCGGCTGGGCCGGTTGCTGCGGCCCAAACACGACGGCGGCCAAGCGCATTTCTACTCCGTCGTGGCGCGCGACACGCTGGACGCGGATTACGCTGCGCATCGCCAACGTTTTCTCGCCGAACAGGGGTATGCCTATCGGATAACCGATGCCGATGATCTGCTGGGGCCTGCGTTCGGGGCAAATGATCAGTAGGGTCTCGCGGATTCGACCGACTGTGTAAGGGGTGGCGAAGTGCGGCACTTCGACTTCGCGGTCGACCGCAGGCATGTGCATGCGGTCAACGAAGTGGTCGTGGGACGCCGCCGGCTGCGCCTGGCCGCGCTGATCGCGACACTGGTCTGCGCGACTGCCACCGCGTATCTGGTGCGGTTGGGTCACGCCTGGTCCTACCCGCTGGCATTGGCCTGTGCGCTGGGCGCCGCGACCGCACTGTGGGTGGCGTTATGGGCGCCGCGCCGCACCGGTATCGCCCGGCTCTACGCCGACGGTGAGCTGATACCGGCGGTCGTCTCCGGATTCCATTCCCGCGGGGCGGTGCTGCTCGCACTGGTCAATGTGGCACGCCGGGATACCGGCGAATCCCGGTACGCCCTGGTTACCAAGAAGGTACGCGAGTTGCCCGGGCACCGGTTCGCGCCGGGCGAACGAGTGCCGGCCGTCGCGGTCCGCGGCGACCGGACGGCGCGCACGATCGGAGAACGCTGGCTCCCGGTCGATACGATGCCGATCGCCTGGGGCACCTCGGACGGCGCCGTGATCGAGCGCGCCCGCGCGGCCATCGACGAGATCGAATGGCGGTTGCTCGCCGATAATCTCGCGCTGGCCGATCAGGTGCAGCGCAGTTCCACCAAACGCCTGCTGCTCGATCCGGGGCAGTTACCGGAGGGGCTCGGCGCCTGACCTACCGCGGGTTATGCTCGCGCACGCCGTATTCGGCGAAACCGGCAGCGCGCCGGGGGCGCATACGCCTATCGGGCGGGATCTGCGACTAACGTCGTCGAGCGGGGTAATCGCTGTGATCGCACGCCGAACCACGGAAGGTGGAAACCGCATGAAACTCACCCGCTGGCTGATCGCCGGGGTGGTTGTGCTGTCCAGTCTGTCTCTGGCACCCGCGGTAGGGCACGCCCAATCCGCGAACCTGGCCGGTGCCGACGGATTGGGTGATCCCTATTTTCCCCAGGACGGTAACGGCGGGTACGACGTCGGGCACTACGAGGTCACGCTGGGGTACGACCCGGCCGGCCACCAGCTCACCGGGTCCACGCGTATCGACGCGCATGCCACCCAGCCGCTCACCGCCTTCAACCTCGATTTCGCCGGGCCACCGGTGAGCGCTGTCCGGGTGAACAATATGCCCGCCGGTTTCGTCCGGCAGGACCCGCACGAACTGGTCGTCACCCCGGCTCTGCCGCTGCTGCCGGGGCTGCCCTTCACCGTCACCGTCGAGTACGCCGGTATCGCCGCCGACACCGCGGGCGAAGGCTGGACCTACGCCCCGACCGGCGGTGCTTTCGCTGCGGGACAACCGCATTCGGCCGCGACCTGGTACCCACTCAACGATTCCCCCCGCGACAAGGCCACCTTCACCCTGCATGCGACCGTCCCGGCGGAATGGGAAGTGATGTCCGGCGGTGCCCGGGTGCGCGACGAGGTGCGCGACGGATTCCGCACGGTGAGCTGGGAACAGCGGCACCCGGTGATCGGATACCTCACGACCGTCGCCATCGACAAGTTCGAATACTTGGAGCAGCGGCGCGCGAACGGTACGCCGTTGTTGAGTGCATTCGCCCCTGGCGCCGAGGACCTGCGCGCACACGAGCAGCGGCTGCCCGAAGTGCTCGATTTCACCGAAAGCCTGTACGGCCCCTATCCATTCGACAACGCGGGCGGTATCTATCTGTCCGCCCCGCTGCCGTTCTCGCTGGAAACTCAAACGCGGCCCGTCTACGCCGACTGGGCCGATCTGAATACGGTGGTGCACGAGGTGGCGCACCAGTGGTGGGGTGATTCGGTCTCGGTGTACAGCTGGTCCGATATCTGCCTGAACGAATGCCTTGCCAGCTATACCGCCGACTATCTGTGGCCGGAGCGGACGGAGGGCGTCGATGTGGACGCCGAATACCGGGACACGATCCGGAAGATGATGGACAAGCCCAAGTTCTGGGCGGTACCGCTGCAGGACCCGGGACCGGAGAAGATGTTCACCTCGGTGTACTACCGCGGCCCGTTGTTCCTGCACGCCCTGCGTAAACAGCTGGGAGATGCGGTGTTCTTCGGGGCCCTGAGGGAATTCGTGACTGCCCACGCCTACGGTCACAGTTCGATGCCGGAATTCCGTGCCTTCATGCAGTCGAAATCGCCGATCGATCTGACCGGTTTCTTCGATGCTTGGCTGCACGGCACCACTCCACCGCCGGAGCAGTATCTCTATCCCGGTGACCTGCGCGGCTGACCGGCCACAGCTACTCCAGCAGCGCGACCGATGAGATCCGGTGCAGTGTGAACTGCCGGACGGCCCCGGTGACCGTGTCCAGCGCTTCGAGCTGCCCGTTGCCGACCCGCACCGGTTCGACCACCCGCTGGATTGCGGTGCCCTTCGCATCGACGTAGCCGATATGCACCTGCCGATGCACCCGCGCGGCGAGCTGCAACAAGGCGAGGGCGGCGGCCGTGCTGGTGCGGCTACCGTCGCTGCGCACCGTTGTCCCGGATGTCGCCCCGGCCGCGCGCTCCCCGGCCCGCAGCTCGGTGACCAGGAGATCCAGCTGCTCAGCGGTGGGCGGCGCGGGGCGGTACGGCTGGCGCGCGAGGGGCCGCACATTGATCCGAGCACCGCGCCGCCGTAGGTCGACTATCGCGCCGGAGGAGTCTTCCCCGGCCGGCGCGAAACCCGCCGAACGAAGTTCTTCGAACAGTTCGCCCAAAGGTGCCTGGGAGATCGCGACCGTCGGCGCGATCCCCCGCAGCGCCAGCGTATCCGCCACGGGGGAAGCGAGGACCTGGGCCAGCAGCGCGGGATCCTCGCTGCGGACGAACGATTGCGCCATCCCGGCGCGTAACCGGCCGTGGCGGCGCGCCACATCGTCGATGAGGTAGGTCAGTGTCTGGGGAACGGGTGTGCGGGAATGCCGTTCGAACAGATGGTGTATTTCCGCGGCGGTGAGTCCCGCATCGAGTGCCCGGCGCAGTGAGGGTTCCGACAACCGGTAGACCGTTGCGGCCCCGGCCGATTCCACATCGGCGACCAGGGCGATGCGCTGTTGCAGTTCGGCGGTGAGCGGTCCGGGCGCAACCACTGTGAGGTCCGCCTGAACCAGCACATGATCGACGGGGTCGGGGAGCGCCGCCTCGAGTGCGGCTTCGGCCGCCGGCAGGGGCTCGGTGAGCAGGGCGCGTCCGGCCGAGGTGAGCGCGCCGCGGCCGACGAGACCGAGCGCGGCTGCTTCGTGCAGCGTGTTGTCCACGACCTGCCCTCGGTAGAGCCGTCTCCTCCGGGGGGCGCGCCAGGCCAGTAGCCGGGCGATATCGGTGGGCGCCAGATCGGTTCCCGGAGGTTGTTCGGCGAGGGCCCCGAGAACGGTCCGGCGCTCCCGGACTGCATAGGGCACCCGCAGTTCGTGTGCGAGCGCCGCCAGCGGTTTGTCGGTGGCATCGCGCAGGCCGATCATCCAGGGGTAGCGGTCCAGCTCCAGCCAGCTGTGGGCCAGCGGTGCCCAGCGACGGGCGGGTGGGGCCTCCAGCCATGAATCGGCGGCCGGGGTGGGCCCCCAGAATTCGTCGGCATCGGCTTCGGGCGGTGGATCGGGAAAACCCTTCTCGATCAGTTTCGCCGCCGCCAGCAACTCCACCAGCAACCCGGCGCGGGATTCCTCGATACCGGCTGTGCGGGCGATCCTGCGTATCTCCCGCACACCGAGGCCGCCGGCGCGCAGCGCGGGGGCGGGTGCCTGGCCGAGCACCTCCACAATCGCGGCGCAATGCCGGAGGAGTTCGCCGACCTCACCGGCCGCCACACCGTCCACCTCGGCAACGGTATGCACGGTGGCCACCGGTTCGGGTGGGGTGAGACGGCGCGGATCGGTGACCGGCTCGCCCCGCAGCAACTGACCGACCGTGGCCGGCAGCTCTACCGTCTCGTCGTCGATCCGGCGCAGCAGGCGGCGGCGCAGCAGCTGGGGAACCGGGCGGTCGGCCGGGGCGTCGGGCGCTGCGTCGCGGGTGCGCCCCCGCGGGCCGGTTTCGGCCAGTTTGTCCAGCAGGGCCCGTTCGGCGGGGGGCAAGCCGGCGAGCGCCGCGGCGATGTGCTGTTCGTCCGGGGTATCGGTATCGGTTCCGCTACCCAGCGGCCACGGCAGGGCCTCGGCGGTGGCGGGTATGAGCCGGATGCGGTCGCCGGAGAACCAGATCAGTGCCCGGTCTGCCAGCTCCGTGATCGCCGCGTCCACCGTCGCGGCCTTGGCGCGGCCGCGCAGCGCACGTTTCAACTCCGTGCGTGTCGGTGGTTCGTTACCGGCCGAGGTGTGTAGGGCCAGCTGCTCCACTATCCCGAAAGCCGCCGTGTCCAGATCGTCGGCGGCCCGCAGCACCGAGGCGCGCTGTTCGGCGCGGGTGGCGAGCACTGCCATCGAGGCGGGCAGCGGTACCGCGAGATCGGGCCGCCGTTCGAGCAGCGCCACCAGTTGGGCGTCGGAGCGGCCGCCGAGCCAGGCGGTATATGAGTCTGGGCCGGTCATCCGGTCCAGATTAGGCCCATCTCTGTCGTCGGTGCCGACCTGTGTACCGGAACGGGGGCAAGTCGCGCGCGACCTCGGCCCGCCGACAGCGGTTGTCATGCGGGGCTGCCGGGTGGACATGCCAGAATGAGTGCGTGGTGAACAAATCGAAGAAACCCTACGTCGACAACGGTTGGCCCGAAGTGGCCGACGGCGAGCACGCCGTGACCGAGTTGTCAGCGACACGCTCCGGTAATCTCTCGCCGTTCGGTGAGGATACCGAGTTCCCGGTGGCTGCCGAGCAGCTGCCGTACGTGCACCCGCATACGGTGATCAACCGCTGAGCGGGCGGACGAAAGAACCCCGTATCCGAAGATTCGGATACGGGGTTCTTTCGTAGTAGGGGAGTGTGCCGCTCAGTTCGGCAGCAAGCCCTTGTTGGACTCGTAGAAGCCCAGCAGTGCGGGATCCAGCTGCGGGGTGCCGGTCTTGACCGCCTCGAACAGGTCCAGCGCTGGCTGCGGAACCTGAACGCCCTGGGCCTTGACTGTGGCGAGGGCACGGTCGACCGCGGTGTAGACCTCCTGGGTCTGCGTCTGGGCCGGGGCCTGTGCTTGCTGCGGGGCAGCGGGGGCGGCCGGGGTGCTCTGGTTCTGGGTCTGTACGGCCGGGGTCTCGGCGGGTGTATCGCGGGGGGTCGAGCCGCTGCTCAAGCCCAGCGAGGAGGAGCAGGAGGGCCAGGCGCCCCAGCCCTGTGAGGCGAGGACCTTTTCTGCCACGGTGATCTGCTGCTCGCGGCTGGCCTGGTTGGCGGTCGCTGCGTAATCGCCGCCGCCGTGTGCCTGCCAGGTGCTCTGCGAGAACTGCAGTCCGCCGTGATAGCCGTTGCCGGTGTTGATGCCCCAGTTGCCACCGGCTTCGCACTGCGCGAGTCGATCCCAGTCGGAGTCGGGTGCCGCGCTGGCGTTACCGGCGAGGGCTGCACCCGCACCGCTGATCATGGCGCCGGTGACGGCAACCTTGGCGACAGTGCGACCGGTATTGGTGGGCTTGCGATGGCGTCCACTCATTCGGGTTCGTCTTCCTCTCGTACGCACCTGCGAGGGATTCGCTCGGGTCCAGGCTGAGAGGGTGCCCGTCCCGCCCTCGCCCCTGTCGTTTCTTTGGGGTTCCGGTACCCGCGGGGCGAGGTTCGGTGCGGCGGGCCGGTGGGCCGGTGTCCCCGGCTGGGATAGACGGTACGACGGATCCGGCGAAAAATCACTTTTTGGTAACCGGCGTGTGCGGAAGGGTTGCGGAGTGGTCACGACTGGCCCTCGGAGACTCTGTGCAGCTAGTGGGCTCGCGCTGAGGGGTGTCAACTCCCCGCAATAGGCGTTATTATTCCGTTATGTGATTATCATCACACATCAGTTTCGGTCGGTGATCCACCCGGGTATCGACCAGAAGTCACTTGACTCGCCGGCCGGACAGCAGCGCGAATATCAGCGCCAGCACGAACCCCAGCGGTGTCAGCACTATGGCGCCCAGGTACAACCACAATCCGGGCTTGCCGTCGGTGACGATCGGCGTGAGGAAGATCGCCACGATCGCGAGCAGCCCGAGGGCGAACAGGCCCAGTGCCAGCCGCAGGAGCCAATTGCCAGGGGTGCGCCCGGGCGGTGGAGTGGACGGCCGGGGATCAGCGGGGTTGGTCACTTGTCGACGGTAAAACTGATGTGCTGGCGCCCTGCCCACCGGGGTAGACTCGGGAACGATCTCGCGTCCTGCATGCTTGCCGGGGCGCGTTTTTCGAGTGCAGGCAGAGCTTTCGGGAGAAGGCAGGGGGCCCGCCCATCAGCGGGTTTCAGCAGACATGTGCGCCGGGCCGCGGGCCGGGTGCCGAACAGACGAACGGGTGAGCGCAGTGCCGACCGGCAAGGTGAAGTGGTACGACGTGGAAAAGGGCTTCGGCTTCCTTTCCCAGGACGAGGGTGAGGACGTCTACGTCCGCTCGTCCGCGCTGCCCGAGGGTGTGGAAACGCTCAAGCCCGGACAGCGGGTGGAGTTCGGGATGGCTGCCGGACGCCGTGGCCCGCAGGCGCTGAGCCTGAAACTGGTCGAAGCGCCGCCGTCGGTCCGGCAGAACCAGGAACGCAACGCGCGCAAGGAGCCCGTTGCCCGCAAACACAACCCGGACGAACTACACGGCATGGTCGAGGACATGATCACGCTGCTCGAAGCGAAGGTGCAGCCGGATCTGCGCAAGGGGCGCTACCCGGACCGCAAGACCGCGCAGCGGATCTCCGAGGTGGTGCGTGCGGTCGCGCGGGAACTCGAGCGCTGATCCCAGAGTAGTAGCCGGTGACGGGCCGGTCCGGGTTTCCGGACCGGCCCGTCCGCGTATCAGGCGGTCTTGATCGACCAGATCGCGTGCGGTATCGAGAATTCCCGGCCGGTTTCGTCGATCGCGATGATCATCACCTGCAACTCCACGCCGACCAGCTCCAGCCCCGGTTCGGGATTCGAGTCGACGGTCAGCGCCCGGATATCGCCCGGATGGTCTCGATAGCTGCTGGGCCTCTCGACCACTTCGCCGTTCTCGTCCGCATACAGCGGTAGCAATTCCCACGGTGTTCCCACGACCTCCGACGGCAGCGAGATCTGCAGCGGGTTACCTGCCGGAACCTCCAGGAACACGGTGTCGCCTTGTTCGCAATTCTCCATCCGCACCGTGCAGAAGTAGAACGGGGGCACGGTGACGGCCTCGCCGTGCGCGTACGCGGTGAGTTCCGGTTTGTGCGGCTCGGCATCGCGCGCCAGCAGCCAGACCACACCGGCCGTCCCGGCCACCAGCACCAGGATTCCGGCCAGGGCCAGCGCGAGAGTCGTGCGGAATCTGTTCGTACTCACCGGGCGGGTTCTCCTCGTGGGGTGTCGTGGTGCGGTACTTCCTGTTCGGCGTGCAGCGGGCGGCGGCCGCCGAAACCGGGCAGCAGGCTGTGCCCGCGCGAACTCAGCACAGTCTGGACCAGACCCGCGGCGAGAACGGCACTGACCACCGCGAAACCCTTCCAGTAATCGGTCGGCAGCAGTACTCCGCCGGCGCCGCCGACCACCCAGCTCAGCTGCAGCACGGTTTCCGAGCGGCCGAACCCGGACGCGATCGATTCCGGCGGCAGATCGTCCTGGATGGAAGCATCGAGCGAAACCTTGGCCAGTGCGCTGGCGCCCGCCGCGACCAGTGCGGCCAGCGCCGCCCCGAGCAGGTTGCCCAGAATCAGCGCGACCGTCGCGACGGTCGTGCAGGCCAGGGTGCAGTTCACCACGATCAGTGTCGGCCGGCCCAGCCGCAGCCGGGCGCCGGTGGCGTTACCGGCGAAGTTGCCGACCGCCGCCGCCGCGCCGACCAGCCCGAGCATCGCGGCCTGCTGCACCGGGCGGTGTTCGGTGGCCTTGGCCACGAAGGCGATGTAGAAGGTCAGGAACCCGGTGAGTACCCGGATACTGCCGTTGCCCCACAACCCGGTGACCACCGCACGACCCAGTGGTTGCCGGCGTTTGCGGGGCGGTATCGCGGATTCGCGGCCGGAATGCAGCACTTCGGTCTGCGGGTCGTCGCCGTGATAGCTCAGCGTCGTGGGGACCTCGCCCTCGGTGATCTCCACCCAGCGCGGGATCTTCCAGCTCAGATAGGCGCCGCCCAGTGCGATACCGGTGGCCAGGATCAAGGCCCCGGTCGAACCGGTGAGCGCGGCGGTGGCCGCGGCGATCCCGCCGGCTCCCAAGGTTCCGCCGACCAAACCGAACACGGTCAGCCGGGAATTGGTGCGGACCAGGTCGATATCCGGTGGTAGTACTCGTGGTGTGACCGCGCTTTTGAGTACGGCGAACGATTTGCTGAGCACCATCATGCACAGGGCCAGTGGATACAGCACCCAGCTGTCGAAACTGAAGATCAACACCACCGCCACGACCGCGCGGGCCGCGAACGAAGCCGCCAGCGCCAAGCGGCGGCCGGTCTGCAACCGGTCCAGCGCGGGCCCGATGAGCGGCGCGATGAGCGCGAACGGCGCGATGGTGATCAGCAGATACAGCGCGACCTTCGATTTGCTCTCCGCGGTGGCGCTGGCGAAGAACAGGGTATTGGCCAGCGCCACCGCGATAGCCGCGTCCAGTGCGAAATTTGCCATCGTGGCGTAAGTGAGTGCGGTGAGTCCCGATTTGTCCGCCCCGTCGGCCTCCGCAGCACGCCGGAAGGTGGCGATACCTTTCCCGGTGAGCTCGCGACCGCGCATCGCCGCCACGCGGGTGACGGTGAGTTTGCGGGGCACATGCCTGCCCTCGGCGTCGTCCTCGGCGTCGAAGTCCTCGCTGCGGTACTCCTTCGTGGGCTCGCCGGCGCCGGGGCGCTCGGACCTGGGCCCATACGGTTCGCCCGGTGTCCAGCGGTCACGTCCGGTGGCATCCAGTGGGCCGGGCCTGCTCCCCGTGCCGAGGTCGGCCGGTGTGTACGAAGTGGCACCAGCGGCGAAGTGCTCGGTCTTACCGGCCCGCGGCTCGGATTCGGTTCCACGCCGATAGCCGGCGCGGTCCGCGGAATCACCGGCCCGCGCGCCCGGCGCGTCGGCCCGCCGACCCGGCCGCCACTCGGGTGCACCTCCACCGGTACCAGGCCGGACCCCGCGTGCGCTGGAACCGGCGCCCGGCGCCGTCCGGTGCGGTCCGGCGGAATCCCGGCGGCCGTCTCGTTGCGGTGCCGCATCGGCCCGCGTGGACCCGGTTCTGCCGGTCTCGGCGGCCTCGGGCCCGCCGACCCGCTGCGCCGGCCCCCGCGACCCGCCCAGCGCGCCGAAGACCCGGGCGAAACGGCTCATTCGCCCCGGCGCGGCCGGTTCGCCGGACGCCGGGAGGACCGAGCCGGCCTCGCGCGGCACCGATATGTCGTGGCCACGCGCGGGATCGGGATCGTCCAGCGGAAGCGGCCGGGTCGGCGGCGGGGTCGGTCGGGTGTTGCCGGGGTCGGGTTCGCGATGGCGGCGGTGTGGCACGTTCGGCGGGGGGTAGCGGTCGAAACCTGGATGCCGCTGGGGTGGCGGTGACTCGCCGGCGGGCCACTGACCGCGATCGGAACCGGAGGGCTCGCGGGAAGTGGGCACTCCTCAATTCTGGCCCACGGCGACCGCGGCGAAACCCCGCCCTGTTCAGGCGGGCCGAAAAGTGAGCTGTATCGCTTCCGTGCCGGGCGGTATCAGGCCGGTACGAACCGGACCTCGAAGGTCGTCGGCCAGTACTTTCCGGTGATCAGGAAACGATCGGTGCCCGGGATCTGCGCGATGCCGTTGAGGACATCGGTGCCCGCACGCTGGTCCGCCGGCAGCAACTCGGCCGCATCGATCACCGACAGGACACGCCCGGTGTCCGGATCGATCCGCAGGATCTGATCGGTGGGCCAGGCGTTGGCGTAGACCGAACCGTCCTCGGCGCATTCCAGTTCGTTCAGACGGGTATCGGTATGGCTGGTCAGCGCGATCGAACCGGTGACGGCGAAGGTGACCGGATCGCGGAAGGTGAGCGTCGCGGATCCGTCGCTCATCACCAGCCGCCCCTCCTGGTGGCACAACCCCCATCCCTCACCCCGGTACGGGACCCGCTGTTTTTCGGCCAGCGTGTGCGGGTCGCGGGCGAAGGCGACCCCTTCCTGCCAGGTGAGCTGCCACAGAGTGTCGCCGGCGAGTGTTATGCCCTCCCCGAAGAAAGGCGGCGGCAACTCGACGCGCGCCAGCTCCGCACCGCTGGCCCGATCGATACTGCGCACATCGGACTGCCCGACCATGCCGGTGCCCTCGTACAGGACCGTGCCGTCGATTTCGAGGCCCTGAGTGAAGGCCCCCGGATCGTGTGGATGGGTGGCGATCACCTCGAGAGTGCGGTGTTCAGCGGCATCGTCGGCGTTTGCGCAGGCGCCCGGCACGAGCAGGCAGATCAGCGCGGTGCCGACCCAGGTACGCCGAGTGTGCTTCATACGGCAAAATGTAGACCGTGAGCGCAGTATCTGTATCGGACACCGACGTACGGTCGATTCTGGCCGGGGCCGTCGACTTGGCTCGTCGTGCGCTCCTGGAGCTGGAACCCTCCGGGGTCGGCGCGCATGTCGGCGTCCGCGCCGAGGACGAATATGCCGCCACGCACTGCTTCGAGGCGACGCTGCCCGGCTACCACGGCTGGCAATGGGCTGTGGTGGTCGCTGCGGCTCCGGACACCGACCGGGTCACGGTGAGCGAATCCGCGCTGCTGCCCGGCCCCGACGCGTTGATCGCGCCGGAATTCGTGCCGTGGGAGCAGCGCGTCCGCCCGGGTGATCTCGCCCCCGGGGATCTGCTCGCACCACCGGCGGACGACCCGCGCCTGGTACCCGGTTACACCGCGACCGGTGATCCGGAGATCGACGAGGTGGCTTGCCAGATCGGTCTGGGGCGCAGACAGGTCCTCGGCCTGGAGGGCCGCCTGGAGGCCGCGCAGCGCTGGTACGAGGAGTACGGCCCGGACACTGATATGGCCAGGGCCGCGCCCGCATCCTGCGAGAGCTGCGGTTTCTACGTTCCGCTCGCCGGTGCGCTACACGCCGCCTTCGGTGTCTGCGCCAATCCCATGGGTGCCGACGGTCATGTCGTGCACATGGGCTACGGCTGTGGAGCCCATTCGGAGACGCCGCTGCCGTCCGGAGCCGGGTCGCCGCTGTACGAGGCCTACGACGATGCCGCGGTGGAGGTCTACCCGGCCGAATCGCCGAAACCTGCCGCGGCCGGATCGGCACCCGCTGCCGAGACGGCGGTAGCCGCGGAATCTGCGGCCTCGGGCGCGACCACGGAAGAGTCGACCGCCACTACCGAACCGTCGAGTCCTGGCCGGTCCGAGACCGCAGGTAGCGAACCGGGGAGCGCGACCGGCGCCCAGTAACGCAATTCGACTCTCGGTGCCGGTGCGGAAACCGGCGCGACCCCGTGCCCACAGCCGACGTAGCGCCGGAACCGGACGGGGAAGCCGAGTTCGTCGGCCCGAGTGTGGAGGCCGCGGTGGCGGAGGAGGCGAGAAATCGCAGCCCACGACTCCAGGCGCTCCGGAGGTGGCAGCCGCGCGCCGGGCGGGGTCTGCCGGATGGGCTTCGCGGATGTATGCCGAGCTCTCCCCGTCGGATGCGCGCCATACTCATCGGCGCAGTGGTTGCCCTGCACCGCAGAATACTCGGCCCGGTAGGCGGCCTTGCGTCGATGCCGGGGCGTCCTATCGGAACGGATGTAACTGATGTTGTGCGTGAATAGTGCTGGGCGACAGCGATAATGATGGACAACCCGCTCGAGTGCGGGTCGGGCCGAACCGGCCGAGGCGTGGGTTCGGCCGAAGGTTCGCGGCGACGTACGCTGTGGCGGTGAGCGAGACCGGTGCGGTGGGCGATATGAGCGGATCGGCGTCTTCGTCCGCGGAGCACGACTCCGCCGACCCGTTCGGCACCGTGCAGCTTCGCGCCGGAGTGCTCGCGGCCTGGCGGGATTCGCCGACCCGGTTGCGTGAGGACGCGGCGGCCGAAGCTGATCTGGTGCGCGCCGGTTACCGCGACCGGCTGCTCACCGAGCTGGCGCAGAACGCCGCGGATGCCGCGGCGGCCGCGGGGGTGCCGGGCCGGATCGTGGTGCAGAGCAGTGATCGGACGCTGTCGATTGCCAATACCGGCGCCCCGCTGGACCTGGCGGGTGTGCACGCCCTGACCGCGCTGCGTTCCTCCGGGAAAACCGGGGGTACCGGGGAAGTGGGGCGGTTCGGGGTCGGTTTCACCGCGGTGCTCACGGTGAGTGAGGAGATCGAGTTCCGGTCGACCAGCGGATCGCTGCGGTTCTCCCGGGAGGACACCCGCGCCGAGCTCGCGGCCGCGGGCGTCACCGTTCCGGAGACGGAGGGCGGGTTTGCGCCACCGGTGTTGAGGCTGGCCTGGCCGCACGCCGCGGCACCGGGTGCCGGCGCGGACAGTGAAATCGTGCTGCGGCTGCGACCGGATATCGACCGGGCGGCGCTGCTGGAATCCATGCGCGCCGAGGCGGTGGATCTGCTGTTGGAGCTGCCCGCCCTGAACGAGATCCGGATCGAGGATTTCCCGGTTCGGTCCACGGTCCGGGATATGGGCGAGACAGGGTTACGCGAGATCCGGATCGACGTGGCCGGAGCCGAAGAGGTCTGGTGGGAGTACCGGACGGCGCGTGCGCGCTGGCTGGTACCGGTACGCGACGGCCGGCCCGTCGCCGCGCGAGCCGATGTGCTGCGCGCCCCCACCCGCTCCGACGAGGAACTGACGTTACCGGCGCTGCTGATCGCCGATATCCCCATGCAACCCGACCGCCGCCGGGTCCTTCCCGGCGCCCGGCTGCGCGAACTGGCCACCGGGTACGCCGATTTCGCGCGTGCGCTGCCGCCCGCATCGCGCCCGGTGTTGATCCCCGCCCCGGGGTTCGCGCGTAGCGAGGTGGACGGGCTGCTGCGGGAGTCGATTCTGGAGGAGTTGCGCGACAACCCCTGGCTTCCGGTTTTCGCGGCCGAACCCGCGGCGGACCGATCCGACGAGCGGGTGGCGGCACCCACCCGCACCAGCGTTTTCCCCGGCCTCACCGCCGAACTGGCCGAACTGCTCGGTGATGTGCTCGATCCACTGCTGATCCCGGACCTGTCCGGCACGCGCTACGCGGATGTCTTGGCGACAGTGGGGGTGCACCGGATCGGTTCGGCGCGCGTCGCGGAACTGTCCGCGGGCCTGGATCGACCACCGTCGTGGTGGTCCGCCCTGTACACCGCGCTCGAACCTTTCGTCACCGACCAGTTGGCGGTCGAGGAACTCGGTGCCCTGGCGGTACCGCTGGCCGACGGCCGAACGGTCACCGGCCCGCGCACAGTGCTGCTGGACGACGAACTTGCCGCGCTCGCAGATCCGGTACCCGTGCACTGGGCGCGGCTGGTGCATCCCGCGGCGGCGCACCCGCTGCTGGCTCGGCTCGGTGCCCGGCGGGCAACGCCCGCCGATCTGCTTGCGGACCCTGCGTTACAGGCGGAACTGACCGATCATCCCGGCGACCCGGACACGGTCGAGTCCGTATTACGACTGGCGGCGATGGCCGATACGGCCGCCTTACCGCCCTGGCTGGGGATGCTCGAACTCCCGGACAGCGAGGGCGGTACCCGACCGGCCGACGAACTGCTGCTGCCCGATGCCCCATTGATCGAATTGCTGGTACCTGATTCGCCGTTCGGGGTCGTGGCCACCGCGGTGGTCGAGGAATACGGCGCGGGCGCCTTACAAGCGATCGGGGTCGGCTGGGATTTCGGGATCGTCACCGAAACCGACCCCACCGGACCCGACCATCATCTCGACGACGAGGAAACCTGGTGGGCCGGGCTTTCCGAGGACCCGCCGGAGCTGACAGCGGTACGCGATCTGGACCTGGTGGACGATGCCGGCTGGCCGGAGGCACTGTGGCGGTTGCTGTCCGACGAGCGGACCCGGCCGCTGCTGGGTGACACCGACGGATACACCGCGTGGTGGTTGCGCAGGTACGCGCGGATCGACGGGGTCGCACTGGGCGGCTACCGGCACCCGGCCGAGACCGAATTCGCGGGGCTGCTCCCGGAACTGCCGATCACCGGGTTGTCCGGCCCGGACCTGGACGCGCTCGGCGGCTGCCTGGCCGACCCCGCTGCCCTCGACCTCACGCTCGCCACAATGCTGCTCGAAGCGTTGGCGGATCCGGCGAAGACACCGGCTGCGGAAGTGGTTGCCCGGGTACACGCACGGCTCGGCGCGGCGGTACACCGGCTCGATATCACCGCCCTGGACCCACCCGATCGGGTACGTGCACTGTCGGGCGCGGTGATCGACGCCGGGGACGCGCTCGTGCTCGACAAGCCGTGGTTCGGTTTGGCGGTCCCCCCGGACCGGCTGGTCGTCGCCGATCCCGAGACGGCGGCGGATCTGTCGATGCTCCTGGATCTTGCTTCGGTCTCGGAAGAGGTGGATGCAGAAGTGCTCGACGCGGGCCACGAAACCGACTGGGATCGGGAACCGCTCGGCGTGGTCCTGCGCCGGATGTTCACGCTTGCGCCGCAGCCGGGCACACTGCGGGTGCACGACGACCTACGGGTCCGGCTTTCGGGGGCGGTGACGCGGACGGTGCGGGTTCCGTGGTGGCAGGACGGCGATACAGTGCATGTGCTGCGGCCGGGGCCGGCGCACTGAGCGCGGACGCCGGGTGTCAGTCCGCCTGTTCGGCGAGCGCACGGGCCAGTAGATCGAGCTGAGTGCGCACACTTTCGCTGTCGTCGTCGACCAGCCAGCGCAGGACGATACCGTCGATGGCGCTCAGCGTGAACCGGGACAGCTGCCGTACCGGAACCTTCCAGGTGCTGCCCGTCGCGTCGCGGGCATGGTCGAGAATATCGGCGACCGTGGAATCGTTGAATTCGTACTGTTCCCGTGCGATCGCCAGTTTGGCGGGCGTCTGCTCGCCCTCCCGTAAGGCGTAGGTGGTGGTCTCGTAGGTAAGCAGCTGACGCTCGGGGGTGGCCTCGATATTCAGCCACATGAGTTCCAGCCCGGCGCGCAGCAGATCGCGCAGTGCGGTGGTGCCGCTTCCGGCCTGCTGCCAGACGGATTCGTTGGCGTCCACTGAATCGCGCAGCTCCATCGACAGCGCCTTGACCAATTCGGTCATCAGCGCGTCTTTGTTCTCGAAGCAGTAATGCACCACACCTAGCGATACGCCCGCCGCTTGGGCGACATCACGGGTAGTGACACCCGCGACCCCCTTTTTCTCGGCAAGGCCGATCGCGGCCTCGATAAGGTGGGCCCGTCGTTCTTCGACGCTCAATCGGGAGGACACACGAGCGAGTTTGGCGGTCCGGGTCCCAACAGTCAATTCCCCGTCGCGGTCTACGGGACCCCGTCCGGCCCGGCGCACCGACAGCCGGTGCGGCCCCGCTGCCTCGGATAATGCGCGGCCGATGCTCACAATCCCGTCTGCGCGCCCTTGTCGCCGCGGCGGGCGCCCCGGCGCTGTACGACGAAGATCGTGTAGCCGAGCAGGCCGACGGCCAGACCCATCAGGCATACCGGCCGCGCAGTCTCCCAGCGGTCGCCGCCGAGCCAGACGACCACGGTGGCGATCGCGAACAATACGGAGCCCAGCGCGAGCACCGGGCGAGGGTCGGTCAGCCACGATGGGAACTGCGGGAGCCGGGCATTCACCTGATCAGCGTAACCGCAGTACGCGCGCCGATTCGACGCGTGTCACGTATCGTTCACATTGTGAATACGGACTCGGATGTACGGGCGCTGGCCAGCGACCTCTCGCTGGCGGTGGTGCGTTTGACCCGGCATCTGCGGGGGCGGCGTGCGGAATCGCAGATATCGCTGACCCAGCTCTCGGTTCTGGCCACCCTCGCCAACGAGGGTGCCATGACGCCCGGTTCACTCGCCGCGAAGGAACGGGTCCAGCCGCCGTCGATGACGCGGGTGATCGCCTCGCTCACCGATCTGGGGCTGGTGGATCGCGACCCGCATCCGACCGACGGCCGGCAGATCATTGTCTCGCTGTCCCGGGTCGGGCATACGCTGCTCGCCGAGGAGCGCAGCGCCCGGGAAGCCTGGATGAGTGACCGGCTCGCGGACCTGGATCCCGATCAGCGTGCCGTACTCGAACAGGCCGTATCGATTCTCAACCAGATCGTCGCCGACTCCGAATAATCAGTGGGCGGCACCGTAGCTCGCCCCGAAGGGCTGGTCGCTGTCGACTATCTCGCGGCCGAGGGGGAACAGGGCCAGCGGGATGAGTTTGAGGTTCGCCCAGGCGAACGGGATTCCGACGATGGTGACGGCGAGCGCGATGCTGGTGCCGAGGTGCCCCAGCGCCAACCACCAGCCGGCGACCACGAACCAGATGATGTTGCCGAGCAGGGCGCCCGCGCCGGCTCCCGGCTTCTCGACGGTGGTGCGGCCGAACGGCCACAGCATGTAGAGAGCATTGCGCATCGCCGCGACCCCGAACGGGATCGTGATGATGAGGACGAAACAGATCAGGGCAGCGACGAAATATCCCAGCGCCATCCAGAAACCGCACAGGATCAGCCAGAGGATATTGAGCAGCAACTGGATCGGCTTCATACGTCAAGCATGCCCGAGCGACGCGATATCCGCACCCAGAGCGCGGCCCGGGTGGCGCGGCTTGGCAGGATAGGTGCGTGGCCGTGGTTCTCGATGTGGACAGTGCTGCCGATCCGCGGGTCGACGATTTCCGGGACCTGAAGGCAGCGGACCGCAGACCCGACCGTCCCGGTGGGAAGGGCCTGGCCATCGCGGAGGGGGCCGTGGTGGTCCGGCGCATGCTGGAATCGCCGTTCCGGCCGCATGCCCTGCTCGGCGTGGACAAGCGATGGCAGGACCTCGCGGCCGACCTCGCGGACTTCGATATCCCCTTCTACCGTGCCCCGGCCGAGGTGATGGCGCAGGTGGTGGGTTTCCACCTGAATCGCGGCGTGCTCGCGGTGGCCCACCGGCAGCCGGTCCGGGATTTCACCGACCTCCTGGCCGGCGCCACGACGGTCGCCGTACTCGAGGGCGTGAACGACCACGAGAATCTCGGTGCGATGTTCCGCAATGCGGCAGGGCTGGGCGTGGACGCGGTGCTGTTCGGGCCCGGCTGCGCCGATCCGCTGTACCGCCGCTCGATTCGGGTTTCCATGGGGCATGCGCTGCGGGTGCCGTTCGCGCCGGTGCCGGACTGGCCGGCCGGCTTGGAGGTGCTGCGCCGGCAGGGCTTCCAGGTGATCGCGTTGAGTCCCGATCCAGCGGCCGCGACGCTCGCCGCCGCGCTCGCCGGCCGCCGAGTGGCGCTGCTGCTCGGCGCGGAAGGCCCCGGCCTCACGGAGGAGGCGATGGCGGCGGCGGATATGCGAGCCCGGATCCCGATGTCCCCGGGCACCGATTCGCTGAATGTGGCCACGGCGGCGGCGATGGCTTTCTACGAGCGGGTGCGGGCCTCGTGACCCCCGTCGGCCGTCCCGGCTACGGCGACTACCCCGGCCCGCCCAGTGAACCGACTCCGTGGGCGGCGGGGATAACGGTTGCCGCACTGGTCGCCGCACTAACCGCGGTCGGTGTATTCGCTTTCGGCGCGGCCCTGACCCAGGTGCACCCGCTGCTCTCGCCGGCGGTGAATGTGGTCGCGGTGGTCGGTATCGCGCCCACCGCATGGCGTTGGCGGCACCGCCCGGTGACCCGCTGGGTACTGGCCGGTGCCGGGATCGGCGTACTGCTCGGCTGGATCGGGCTGCTCGCCGGCATCTGAGCGCAGCGCGGCGGGGGTTACTTCTCGGCGGGTACCGCGGCATCGTGGCCGCGTAACCAGGACAGCAGACCCTTGCGTTCGTGATCGCCCCGGTTGCGTGGCGGCCGGGGATCGTGGCGTGCGCCCTCGTCCTTGGGATGGAGCCGGAAACCACACACCCGGATATCGCCGGGGGCCACCGTGGGCCGTTCCGTATCGGAATCCCGCGCGCTCGGCTGCTCGGGCGGAGCCGAGGTCGTCGGGAAGTACCGGAATCCGAGCCATTCGTGGTTTGCCGTATCCGCGAAACCGGGCGGGTCGAACGGCAATACCAATGGATCCGGGAGTTCGCCCAGCCGCCACAGGATCGGATGCTCACCCGCCCAGTGCGGCCGCTCCCAGATATGCGGCAGGCCCTGGTCCTGCAGGATGTTGAGACGGGTGGAACTGAACGCCCGGCGCAACTCGCCGCGTTCCCAATGCGCGAACGAACCCCAGCCGTATTCGAGGTCGAACGACACCAGATACGTATGCTCCTCGGCCAGCGGTCGCACGAGCAGGTCCGGGATCTCGGTCGGGTGTACCCGGGCCGCGTAAGGGCTGCACAGTAGGTTCAGGCCCGGATAGCAGCCGATGAACAGTTCGTCGGGCCGCGGTCCGGTGGCTTCCCGGAGAGTCGCCGATGCCCTCGGTTCGACCTCGAGGTCGGGATGCAACTGCCGGGCCAGTGCGTAGGCCGCATCCGGGTCGGGGTCCGGGTCGGCGCCCAGGACCGCGAGCGGGTCGGGCGTATCGACGTACCAGACCGAGGAAATCTTGGACAGCATCCACCCACCTCCGATAGCACACGAACCGGGTCGTGAACTGCTCGGCGTGCACCTCGGTCGTTATCGGGGCAGCCCCGAATCGACCGCGTCGCCGTACAGCGGAACTTACTCGCCCGACCCGGTGGATCGGGCGGTTGTCGCGGGAAACACGCCGGTTCGCAGCCGTTCAGTGACCCGAGCTGCGGACCCCGAGCAGCACGTCCTCCCACGACGGCATGGGCGCCTTACCGCGTTTGCCGCGCGAAGTGGATTTCGTGGCTTTGGCCGGCCCCTTGTTCGTAGCAGGTTTGGCCGTCGGCTCGAGTTCGGGAGTCCGCTGCGCCTCGGCGGGGGCGGGCCCGGGTTGGGCGGTATCCGCGTTCCGCGTTTCGCCGGCTTCCGCGGCGGGCACCTCGGAACCGCCTGCCTCGGCGGGGGCGGTGGTCGGTTCCGCGGCGGGCTCGGCCGGCGATTCTGCGGCTTCGGCGGGGACCTCTGCGGCTTCGACCGGCGGGTCCGCGATTGCCGCGACCCCCGAGGGTTCGGGCGCTACCGCGCCGGCTTCACTGGTGGCCGGGGCGGCCTCGGGCTCGGCGAGCTCCGGCTCGGCCGGCGCGACGGATTCCGCCGGCCGCGTCTCGGTTTCCGCTACGGGGTAGGTCACCGCGGGGGCGGGGTCGGCGGTAACAGGGGTTTCGACCGGCGCGGGAGCAACCGGCACTTCCGCCGCGGGCGGGCGATGAACTTCCGCCGCTGCCGGCCGATACGGTTCGGCGGGAGCCGGCGGGGCAGCGGCGTTCGCCGCGCTGGTACCCGCGGGCAGGGCGGCCGCGCCGGTGGGCCGGCCGGTGCCCGGCGACAGCGGTGCCGGAGCGGGCAGGGTCGTACTGCCGCCCGCTGCGACAGCGCGCTGCTCGTAGAAGTTGTCCACCGCGGCCGGCCGCGCCGGCTGCCGGTGAGGTTCGGCCACAATCGGTTCCGGCACGGCCGGTGTTTCGGCTTCGACCGGCAGAATCGAGGCGAGCCCGCGCAGTGCCCGGCCGAAATCCGGATCGATCAGATCGGTGGCGGGATCATCGAGAGGGGATACCGTGCCGCCGTGCGCGTCCGGCTGGTAGCGCCAGTGCGCGGCGATCTCGGAACGGCCGTTCTGCCATTGCAATTGCGCGACCCAGAAACCCTTCTCGTCTTTCCAGGCATCCCATTCGGCATTGTCGAGGGTATGACCGCGGGCGGTGAATGCCGCGGTGACCACATCGATCAAGATTTCCACCGCCGGCCCGTCGGGCCGGATCGGATGGGCCTTCTGGGCGAGGTCGGCAGCCCGCGCGCGTTCCAGCAGTACCGGATAGGCGAAACGTTCCACCCGGCTCAACGGCATCCCGGATTCCTGGGTCACCTGCTCCACGGAAGCGCCGGCGCGGATTCGAGCCTGGATATCGCGAGGACGCATAGTTGCTTCCATTTCGATCTCTATCTGGCCGAATCGGGCAAGGTCGCCGCGGGCCGCGGCACGGAGTTTGTCGTCGGCGGGAAGCCGGAATTTCTGGCCACTTTCCGTGTCGACGCACACGATATGGGCGGAGTCGGGCGTCACCCCGATCACTCGAAGTTCACGCACCATTACCTCCTTATCGCGTCGCTCGCGATACCGCCCACGTTCTGGAACAGTAGTGCACTTCTGGGATTCGTGTGGCAAGACACGCGGCACCGAAATGTACCCTGCGGCCGTCACCTACGGCTAATCTGCTCTATTCCCTTGTGTATCAAGTCGATTCCGGATGAAGCGGATGTCAAGGCGTCGGGCCCGCCGCGCAACACGCGCGACGGGCCCGAATTCGCAGGTGATCCGGTTCAGCCGAGTTTCTCGACCACCCAATCGACACAGCGGGTGAGCTGAGCCACGTCCTCCGGATCGATGGCCGGGAACATGCCGATGCGCAGCTGATTGCGGCCCAGTTTCCGGTACGGCTCGGTATCGACGATCCCATTGGCGCGCAGCGTCTTGGCGACCGCGGCGGCGTCCACCGAATCGGCGAAGTCGATGGTGCCGACCACCTGGGAGCGGTGTGCCGGATCGGTGACGAAGGGGGTCGCGTACTCGCTGGCCTCGGCCCAGCCATACAGCCGGGAGGAAGAATCCAGCGTCCGCTTCACCGTCCAGTCCAAGCCGCCGTTACGGTTCATCCACTCGATTTGATCGGCGAACATCAGCAGGGTGGCCAAGGCCGGGGTGTTGTAGGTCTGGTCTTTGACGCTGTTCTCGATCGCGATCGGTAGCGAGAGGAAATCGGGGGTCCAGCGACCGGAATCCTTGATCTCCTGGACCCGTGCCAGCGCGGCCGGGCTCATCAGCGCGATCCACAGCCCGCCGTCGGCGGCGAAGCATTTCTGCGGCGCGAAATAGTAGATATCGGCATCGGTGATATTCACCGGCAACCCGCCCGCACCGGAGGTCGCATCGATGGCGATCAGTGCGTTGTCCGAGCCCACCGGCCGCTGCACCGGAACAGATACACCGGTGGAGGTTTCGTTATGTGCCCAGGCGATCAGATCGGCGGCCGGATCGGCGACCGGTGCCGGTGCACTACCCGGATCGGCCGATACGACGATCGGATCGCCGAGGAACGGATTCTTTTTGGTGACACTGGCAAACTTCGAGCTGAATTCGCCGTAGGTCAGATGCAGGGAGCGCTCGCGGACCAGTCCGAACGCGGCGGCATCCCAGAAAGCCGTGGTGCCGCCGTTGCCGAGGACGACCTCGTAACCTTCGGGAAGCGAGAACAGATCCCGCAGCCCGGACCGCACGCGGGCGACCACATCCTTGACCGGTTTCTGCCGGTGGCTGGTGCCGAATACCGAGGCACCCACCTCCACCAGGGATTGCAGCTGCTCCGGGCGGACCTTGGACGGGCCGCAACCGAAACGACCGTCGGTGGGCTTGAGCTCATCGGGGATGGTCGGGAACGCACTGGTCATGGCCAACAGCGTAACCGCGCCGTTGCTGTGCCGCGTACCACACTCCGGCTAACGTGAGTGGGTATGAGCATGCGGTCGTCGAGGGGCGCTGCCGGAGATCGATCCGATGACGGCCGTGGCGGTGGTCACGGCGAGGAATCGGGTCCACCGGCGCCGGGTGGGTGGCTGCGCGGACTGCTGCCGCGGCGTTTCCGTCGTCGTGGCGAGGCCCCCAGCGGCGCCGATCGCCGGGAGTTGCTGACGTATGGCACGGCCGGATCCGCCACGGTGCTTGCGGCCGGGACCCGGCGGCGTGAACCCGGCTATACATTCCGGGTCCGTGTCCGGCTTCCCGGGCTGGCCCCCTACGAGACCCAGATCCGGCAGCGCGTATCCGGCGCGGAACTGGACCGGATGCGCCCCGGCGACCTGGTGTGTTGCCGGGTGGACCCGCACGACCGCGACCGCATGGTGCTGTATTCACCCGGCGAGGCCGACCCCGGCCGGGCCGCGCTGGCGAAAACCTTGGCCGACGGCCGCCGGGCCACCGCGACCGTACTGGCGGTGAATCCTGTCGAAGTCGACTACTGCGGCTGCGACGATCCGGTGATGCGCCTGGACCTGGAGTTACGCGCCTGGGACGAACCGGACCCTTGGCATGTGCGGGTCGTCCAACCGGTGCCCCTGTCTGCGATCGAACTCCTGGACCTGGGCGCGAAACTCCGGGTCGCATTCTTCACCGTCGACAACGGCGACTCGGTGGCCATCGATTGGGAAGCCGATCCGGACTGCGTCTGACGACGCGGCGTCGGCCTACTTCCGCGGCGGATGCGCCGGCGGCTCTGAACTACGCCGGGAGTCCACGCACTACACGGCGACGCTGCCCCAGCCCGCGACGTCCTGCGGGGCGCGGGGGCCCGGCCCTGTATAGATAGCCGCGGGGCGGACCAGTTTGCCGAGTTTCTTCTGTTCCATGATGTGCGCGCACCAGCCGGCGGTCCGGCCGCAGGTGAACATCGCCGGCATCATATGGGCCGGGACCTCGGCGAAATCGAGGATGACCGCCGCCCAGAATTCGACATTGGTTTCGATGGCCCGGTCGGGGCGGCGTTCGCGGAGTTCGGCCAGCGCCGCCTGTTCGAGGGCGGCCGCCACTTCGAAGCGCGGGGCGGCCAAGCGCCGGGCGGTATCGCGCAGCACCCGGGCCCGCGGGTCTTCGGCGCGGTAGACACGGTGGCCGAAGCCCATGAGCTTTTCTTTACGGTCGAGGATGCCTTTGACCAGCGCACGCGCGTCGCCGCTCCGCTCGACTTCCTCGATCATCGGCAGCACGCGAGCCGGTGCGCCGCCGTGTAGCGGGCCGGACATCGCGCCGATGGCGCCCGAGAGCGAAGCCGCGACATCGGCACCGGTGGAGGCGATGACACGGGCGGTGAACGTGGAGGCGTTCATACCGTGTTCGGCGGCCGATACCCAGTAGGCGTCGATGGCTTCGGTGTGCCGTGGGTCCGGATCGCTCTTCCAACGCGTCATGAACCGCTCGGTGACCGTGGTGCATTCGTCGATCCGGCGCTGCGGGACCGCAGGCTGGTAGATACCGCGCGCAGACTGCGCGACGTAGGACAGAGCCATGACCGACGCGCGGGCAAGGTTGTCCCGGGCGGTGGTTTCATCGATGTCCAGCAGTGGCTGATATCCCCAGATGGGCGCGAGCATGGCCAGACCGGCCTGCACATCGACCCGGACATCGCCGGTGTGCACCGGCAGTGGGAATGGTTCGGCCGGGGGGAGACCGTGCCCGAATTCACCGTCCACCAGCAGTGCCCAGACATCGCCGAAGGTGACCCGGTTGGTGACCAGATCTTCGATGTCCACGCCGCGGTAGCGCAGCGCGCCGCCGTCTTTGTCGGGTTCCGCGATATCGGTGGTGAACGCGACCACCCCCTCGAGGCCGCTGACAAAATCGTCCGGGACCCGGCCGGCCCCCGAAACGCCGGAATTGGTGGTCATACGCGACTCTCCTTTCAACAGAACTCTAGCGCTTTGCTACTCCGGAGTAACGTCTGGCCCATGTCCGATGTGGAGGAGTCCGACGCCGGTCTCGCGGCGATGCGCGCCGAATACGGTGCGGCCCACCCGCGTTCACCGGAGCAGGGGCCGCTGCTCGGTGTGCGCGATACCGAACTCGACGAGAACTCGGTGGCCGGTGGCTGGGAGCCGCTGTTACGGCAATGGATCGACCAGGCCACCTCGGCCGGTATCGCCGAGCCCAACGCGATGGTGCTCGGCACGCTCGATTCGGCGGGGCCCGTCACCCGGCCGGTGACCCGTACCGTCCTCTGTAAAGGGCTCTCGCCCGACGGTGTCACCTTCTATACGAATTACGACTCGGCCAAAGGTGCGCAACTGGCCGCGGTGCCGTATGCATCGGCGACCTTCCTGTGGCCGCAGCTCGCGCGTCAGGCGCATCTCCGCGGTCGGGTGGAGCGGGTACCTGCCGGAACCACCGAAGAGTATTGGCGGTCGCGCCCTCGCGAATCGCAGCTGGGAGCGTGGGCGTCGGAGCAGTCGCAACCGATCTCCTCGCGGGACGAACTCGATCGGCGGTTGGTCCGGGCCACGGCACGCTTCGCCACCGCCGCCGAGATTCCCGTGCCTCCGCATTGGGGCGGTTACCTGCTGCGACCCGACGAGGCGGAGTTCTGGCAGGGGCGGCGGGGTCGCCTGCACAACCGGATCCTCGTCCGGGTCGGCGCAACCGGGATGTCGGTGCAGCGTCTGCAGCCGTGACCTGGCGGTTCGTCCGCCGTCACGGTCCGTTACCCCCGTGTCCAGGCCTTTCGGTGACATTTCGCACGGTTTCGATTCCTGTGCCGTGGGTACCGTATTGCTACCCGGCGCTGCGGCGGTTCACCCCACCGCGGCGCGGATCGTTGCGGTGGGGTCGTGCCACCACGGCGCAGGTTCGTAATCCGGCCGGTCACAGCGGTGCCGGGCGGTGTCCGGCAGGCCGAAACGCACGCCCTTTCGGGCCGTATTGTGAGATAGCGGCGCGGGTACCCTCCCCGCCGGCCCCCTCGGAGCAAGGACTAGCGTCTACCGATAACGCACCGCGTGCCGACCGCATGCGATGCCGATGGTCACAGCCTGAGAGGGAACCTTCCGTGCCGGAGAATCACATCAATGACGCCAAACCGGTTCTGACCTATCCGGGTGGCGAGTACCCCATGACGATCGCCCAGGCCGCCGAAGGAAACGACGGTATCGATCTCGGCAAGCTGCTGGCGAGCACGGGATATACGACCTATGACCCCGGGTTCGTCAATACCGCGTCCACCAAATCGGCGATCACCTATATCGACGGTGAACAGGGCATTCTGCGCTACCGCGGGTATCCGATCGAACAGCTGGCCGGTAACTCGACCTTCATCGAGGTCAGCTACCTGCTCATCTACGGTGAACTCCCCACCCAGGACCAGCTGGAGGATTTCACCGACAAGATCCGCCGGCACACCCTGCTGCACGAGGACCTGAAGCGCTTCTTCGACGGCTTCCCCCGTAACGCGCATCCCATGCCGGTGCTCTCCTCGGCGGTCAACGCGCTGTCCGCGTACTACCAGGATTCGCTGGACCCCCGCGACCCCGAACAGGTCGAGCTGTCCACCATCCGGCTGCTGGCCAAACTGCCGACCATCGCCGCGTACTCGTACAAGAAGTCGGTGGGCCAGCCGTTCCTCTACCCGGACAACTCGCTGTCGCTGGTGGAGAACTTCCTGCGGATGACGTTCGGCTTTCCGGCCGAGCCGTACCAGGTAGACCCCGAGATCGCCAACGCTCTGGACATGTTGCTGATCCTGCACGCCGACCACGAGCAGAACTGTTCCACCTCCACGGTCCGGCTGGTCGGCTCCTCCGACGCCAACCTGTTCACCTCGGTATCCGGCGGTATCAATGCGCTGTGGGGCCCGCTGCACGGTGGCGCGAACCAGGCGGTGCTGGAGATGCTGGACGGTATCCTGGCGGCCGGTGGTGACGTCAAGGAGTTCATCCGCAAGGTCAAGAACAAGGAAGACGGTGTGAAGCTGATGGGCTTCGGGCACCGGGTCTACCGCAACTACGACCCGCGCGCCGCGATCGCCAAGAAGCACGCCGACACCATCCTCAGCAAACTCGGCAGCGATCCGCTGTTCGATATCGCCCAGGCGCTGGAAGAGGCCGCGCTCACCGACGACTACTTCGTCGAGCGCAAGCTCTATCCGAACGTCGACTTCTACACCGGCGTCATCTACAAGGCCATGGGCTTCCCGACCCGTATGTTCACCGTGCTGTTCGCAATGGGCCGGCTGCCGGGCTGGATCGCACACTGGCGGGAAATGCACAGCGAAGCCATCAAGATCGGCCGCCCGCGGCAGATCTACACCGGTTACGGTGCACGGGACTATTCCGAGATCACCAACCGCTGACCCGATTGAATCGAAGGGGATTCAAGGCATGAGCAAACCGGAAATCGAATTCCAGGCGGGCCCGCCGCCCACCGAGCTGGTCATCAAGGACATCACCGTCGGTGAAGGTCCGGAAGCGGTGCCCGGTGGCACCGTAGAAGTGCACTACGTCGGCGTGGAATTCGATACCGGCGAGGAATTCGATTCGTCGTGGAGCCGCGGCGAATCGCTCAGCTTCCCGTTGCGCGGCCTGATCCAGGGCTGGCAGGACGGCATCCCTGGGATGAAGGTCGGCGGCCGCCGCCAGCTCACCATCCCGCCGGAACTGGCCTACGGCCCCGCGGGCGGTGGCCATCCGCTCTCCGGTAAGACCCTGGTCTTCGTGATCGACCTGCTCGACGCGAAGTAGAACCGGCCACACCTGAATATTGCCTCGGCGCGCGCCTCCACCAGGGGGTGCGCGCCGACGCATTGGGTCGGTGTTTCCGGTGTCTGCGCCCGCGGGGTTTCGGCCCCTCGTCCGGCTGCCGGGATCTCGCGGTTCTCTCGCGTGAGCTTCGGGCAGTGCCGGCCGGATGGGGCCGGCGGCTACTCCAGCGCGCCGTCGCGCCGGTCATCCGGCAGAACGAGAACCAGCCGGACTCCGCCGAGTGTGCCGTCGTCGAAGTACGCCCGGCCGCCGTGTAACTGGGCCTGCTGAGCGACCAGTGCCAGACCGAGCCCCGATCCCCCCTTGTGGGCGCCGGTACCGCGGGCGAAGCGGGCGAAAACCGCTTCCCGCTCCGCGGTCGGTATTCCGCGGCCGTTGTCGTCGACGGAGATGACGATGGTTGCGTCGTCGTCGCGGTGTGCCGACAGCACGGCCGCGGTCGCCTCGCCGTGTTTCACCGAGTTCTTCAGGGCGTTGTCCACCGCCAGCCGCAAACCCGCGGGCAGACCGCGAGTGATCAGTTCGGCATCGGTATCGACGCGGACCACCAAGCCGGGATAGTGGCGCATCGCGTCGTGGGCGGCGAGATCGCACAGTTCGGCGATATCGGTGTCGATATGGTCGCGTTCGGAGGTGAGGTCGCCGGAGGCCAGCCGTTCCAATGCGGCCAGGGTGGTTTCCACCCGCTCCTGGCTGCGTTGCAGGTCGGCGAGGATTTCGGTGCGCTGTTCCGCGCTCAGGTCCAGCGTGGCCAGCACCTCGAGGTCGGTGCGCATCGCCGTGAGCGGGGTGCGCAGTTCGTGCGCCGAGACCGCGGCGAAATCCCGCGCGGTTTCCAGGGCGGCCGCCGTTTCGGTCTGTGCCTGGTCGACCCGGCGCAGCATGGTGTTCACCGCGTCCGCCAATTTCTCGGCCTCCAGCACCCCGGAGCTGTCCACCGGTTCGGGGGTGGCGTCGCGGTAGCCGGTCCGTGCGCCGACCTGGCGGGTGAGTACCACGATGGGACGGACCGCCCGGCCGCCGAACAGCCAGCCCAGCGCCGCCGACGCGGCGATCGCCGCCAGGCCACCGAACAGCAGCCACCGTCGCTGGTCGGCTGTGGCCTGCGCGGCGTCCGCGGCGGGGATGCCCAGTGACACTGTCCGGCCCGTGGGCTGGTTCTCGGTGGTGGTCAGCACCCGGTAAGGGGTGTCGTCGACGGTGACCGTGCGCGATCCGGGGTCCAGCTCCGGTAGCCGGGTGACGCTGGAGGCCACCATCTGACCGTCGTCGCGGACGGTCAGCGCCATATCGCGATCCGGCCCCACCAGGTTCACGATCCCGACCGCGATCACCGGGTCGATCACCACCAGCCGGGACGCGATCCGCAGCTGCTGATCGGTCTGCTGCAAGTTGTTGCGTTCGATCGCAGGTATGGCGATGGCGCTGACCAGCGCGACGATGAGTACCGATCCGGCGGCCGCCGCCCCGGCGACTCGGGTGCGCAGGGAATATGATCTGCGGCGCCGGCGGGGAACGCCGTCGTTCACTTGGTGTCCCGGAGGACGAACCCGACGCCGCGGATCGTATGCAGTAGCCGCGCAGTGCCGTCGACCTCCAGTTTGCGGCGCAGGTACCCGACGAAAACGTCGACCACATTCGTATCGGCGGCGAAATCGTAGCCCCATACCAGTTCCAGCAGCCGTTCCCGGCTCAGTACCACCCCCGCGTTGCGGGCCAGTGTGGACAGCAGTTCGAATTCGCGTTTGGTCAGATCGATCTCCTGGCCGCCCAGCACGGCCCGGTACCCGGCCGTATCGACCTGTAGCGGCCCGACGACGATGGTGTCGGAGGGCCCGGCCGCAGCGGTATCGCTGCGCCGGCGCAGCAGCGCTTTGATCCGGGCCACCAGTTCGGCGAGAACGAACGGTTTGATGAGGTAGTCGTCGGCCCCCGATTCCAGCCCGGCGATCCGGTCGCCCACCGAACTACGCGCGCTGAGCACACAGATCGGCACCTCGTTGCCCATCGCCCGCAGCGCCGTCACCACCCCCGCACCGTCGAGCACCGGCATATTCATGTCCAGCACAATTGCGTCGGGTCCGTTGTCGGCCACGGCCCGCAGCGCCGCCGCCCCGTCCCGGGCGATACTCACCTGGAACCCGGACAGGCGCAATCCCCGTTCGACCGACGCGAGTACATCCTCATCGTCGTCGACAACCAGAACCGCCGGTTTGGTCCGCTCCACCACACCGCCCAGTGTATTGACGAGCAATCGGTGCGCGGTGACGCCGCGGCGAGTGTCCAGGCGGGACCCGGGCGTTCGGCTCGCTCCCGCGAACCGAACGCCCGGTCGTTCTCACCCTCGGTGCGTGAGAGCTCAGTAGCTGTGGCAGGTGTCGGCCACGCCCTGCAGGGTGGCCTGCATTTGCTGCGCGCCCGGGTCGTCCTGAGCCCGTTGCGCGGCCTGCGGGTTCTGCTCGATGTACTGCTGCAGCTCGGCCCGGCGCTGTTCGACCGGCTGATCGAACTTCGCCTGCAGCTGGGCCTTGGCATCCGGGTTGCTGTCCAGCATGGCCGCGAGATCCGGAGCCTGGTCGTGGAGTGCGGCATCGACCTGGGCGAACGAGCAGTCGCTCGTCAGCAGAGGTTCGGCCATCTCCATGGGGCCTGCCGAGGCGACGGCGGGGCTCAGGAAGGCGGTGGCCGCGGCGGCCGCTCCCAGGGTGAGGGTGGTGAGACCGAACTTGCCGAACCGCCGGTTCGTGGTGTGTGCCATGGGGACTACTGCCTCCTACGTGTCGAGTCGAGCCGTGGCTCGTGGGCACCTCAGACCGTATTGGGCAGTGTTGGCCGGACTCTGAGGTTTTCTTAAGAGGACTTTGTGCTTTGTTGCGGCTGGATGATCCGGACGAGTTCGTCGAGGACGGTGGGATCCTCGATGGTGGAAGGTATTTCGTAACTTTCGCCCGCTGTCATCTGGCGGATGGTTTTGCGCAGGATCTTTCCGGACCGGGTTTTCGGCAGCGCGGGGACGACGACGGCGTCGTACAGTCCTGCCACGGCACCGATTTGGGTCCGCACACGTTCACTCAGTTCGTCGCGCAGCGTTTCGATATCTACCCGGGCATCGGATTTGAGTACTACATAAGCGATCGGCCGCTGCCCTTTGAGTTCGTCCGGAAGACCGATCACCGCGCATTCGGCCACCGCTTCGTGCCCCGCGACGGCGGCCTCGATACTGCCCGCGGAAAGGCGGTGCCCCGCCATATTGATCACATCGTCGCTGCGGCCGAGGACGAAAAGGTATCCGTCCTCATCGAAATAGCCCGAGTCACCGGTCAGGAAATGACCCGGATACGCCGCCAGGTAGGAACGCTGGAACCGCTCCTCGTCGTGCCACAGACCGGTCAGCGCGCCGGGCGGCAGCGGAAGACCGATGACGATATTTCCCTCGGTATTCGCCGCGACCGGATTACCCGAGGAGTCCAGCACCCGCAGGCGGTATCCCGGTACCGGCACCGAGGCGGAACCCGGTTTGATCGGCAGTCGCTGTATCCCGAGCGGATTGGCGCAGATAGGCCAGCCCGTTTCGGTCTGCCACCAGTGATCCACCACCGGACAGTCTTCGCGCCCGGCGAGCAGTGTTTCGTCGGCCCAGGTGAAGGTGGCCGGATCGAGCCGTTCGCCCGCGCAGAACAGTGCGCGCAAGGAGGAAAGATCATGTTCGTGGGCCAGTTCGGCGGCGGGATCGGCGCGGCGGATGGCCCGCAGCGCGGTGGGTGCCGTGAACAGTGTGTGCACACGGTGTCGTGCCACCACTCGCCAGAACGCGGCGGCATCCGGGGTGCCCACGGGTTTGCCCTCGAACAACAGTGTGGTGGCCCCGGACAGTAGCGGGGCGTAGACGATATAGGAATGGCCGACCACCCAGCCGACATCGGAGGCGGCCCACATCACCTGCCCCGGCCCGACATCGTAAATATTGCGCATGGACCAGGTCAGGGCGACGGCATGCCCGCCGTTGTCGCGCACCACCCCCTTGGGCTTACCGGTCGTACCCGAGGTGTAAAGCACGTACAGGGGATCGGTCGCCGCCACCGATACCGGGTCCACTGGGGCGGCCTCGCGTACCGCGGCGTCCCAGTCGAGCCAGCGCGCGGCGCCGCCGGAAACCGCACCGAAATCGTGCCCGGGAAACCCGGGGCGCTGTTTCACCAGGACGATCCCGGGGGCCGCGGTTTCCGCTAGTTCCAGTGCCCGGGCCACGATAGGCGGGTAGTCGATGGTGCGGTGGGGTTCGAGGCCGCCCGAAGCGGTCACGATCAACACCGGTTCGGCGTCATCGATGCGCGCCGCCAGCTCGGGCGCGGCGAACCCGCCGAACACCACCGAATGCACAGCTCCGATCCGGGCGCAGGCAAGCATCGCGACCACGGCC
The DNA here is from genome assembly GCF_001613245.1 of Nocardia speluncae NBRC 108251. Classification (GTDB taxonomy): domain Bacteria; phylum Actinomycetota; class Actinomycetes; order Mycobacteriales; family Mycobacteriaceae; genus Nocardia; species Nocardia speluncae. The sequence goes on from NZ_BDBZ01000008.1 coordinate 49,777, forward strand.
TCGGGGATCATCGGCAGGTAGATAACGACCCGGTCACCGGCCTGCACGCCGAGGTCACGCATGGCGCCGGCGAATCGGGTGACCCGGTCGAGGAGTTCGGAATAGCTGTAGACAAGACTTTCGCCGGTCATCGCCGATTCGTAGATCAATGCGGATTGCTCGCCGCGGCCGGCGATCACATGCCGGTCGAGCGCGTTGTAGCAGGTATTGAGACGGGCTCCGGGAAACCAGCGCGAAATCGGTCGGGCCGTGTCGAGAGCCTGTTCGGGTGGGGTATCCCAATCGATATCCGCCGCGGCCCGGGACCAGAACTCGGCGGGATCGACCAAACTGGTCTGATAGACCGGTCGATACTCGTTCCTCGCGTTCACCCGTGCTCCCTAGCCTCGCAGCAATCCTCGCCTCGATAGATCAGCACGATTGTGGCAGACTTCACGCGACCCCCTGTCGGGTGTCGCGACCATGGCTTATGCCTGTAATCGGCTGGTCAGTGTGCGCCAACCCGGGCCTAGTACACCAAGAAGTTATTGATCCGTTAGAATCTGATGACACGAATTCGGTCCGTCGTAGACGCAATTTCTCGGCCAGCCGCGATCCACGGGCAGCTCCACCCGTCGAACCACTATGCGAGTGTGGAGCTCTCCTGTGGTGCATGGCTGGGGCCAGGTTGGAAAGTGAGTGGGAATGCGTGACGCCGCTAGGTCCGGCACGAAGCGCTGGGCGCTGAGTAACTGGGACCTTCGCTGGAAGGTTACGGCCGTCCTGGCTGTGCCATTGGCGGTCGCGGTCGGACTCGGTGTGTCGAGGATATCGGCGCAGTGGGGCGAAGCGAATCGGCTGGGCTCGTCGGCCGAGAACGTCAGCCTCGTCCCTGCGGTTCTCGATCTCAGCTCGGCCACCTCGACCGTCGCGGGCTCGCAGGCCATCGCGATCGCCCCCAATCGATCCATGGTCACCGAGGACAACCTGACAACCTTGGACCAGACCATCACGGCAGCCAAGGACGCTCTCACCGATCTCGACGATCTTCCGGGCGCGCACCAGGCACTGTCGGAGATGATCGATCAGGCCGAGCAGGTACGTGCCGGCGGTCTGGCGCCGTCGGGTTCGCCGGACGAGGCGGTCGCGGAGCTGGACCGAGCCCGCAACGCCGGTGTCCGCGCCGTGGAGGCGATCATCGGCGAGGTCGGCGACCCGTCGATCGATCCGGACAAACTCCGGCTCGTCGACGCGCTGAACCTGCGTTCCGCCATGGTCGGTGAGATCACCGCCGCCGCCGAGCTGCTGCGCGATCAGGAAACCGGTGAGCAGGCCTACCGGGCCGCGACCGATACCGAACTCGCGCTGCTGAACATTCTGAGTCAGCGCTACAACGCCGAAGACCCCGATATCGTGGCTCTGCGCGAGGGCGTCTTCACCCGTCAGGCGATGCTGGATACGCCGGAGGCGCAGGCGGGCCGGATCCCGCTGGGTGAAGCCCGCGAATCGCTGCTGGCGAGCACCTCGACCACCGACAAACTCATCAGCGAGGCGACCACCGAGATCGACAACGGTGTGCAGCGGATGGCCGACCGGGCACTGTCCGACGCCGTCATCTATTCCATCGTGGTGCTGCTGACCATCCTCGCGGCCTTGCTGCTGGCCGTGTTCGTGGCCCGTTCGATGATCGTGCCGCTGCACCGGCTGCGGCTGGCCGCGCTGCGCGTCGCCGAAAGCGATCTGCCCGACGAGGTCGCGCAGCTGCGCACGGGAGCCGCACCGGAAGAGGTCCCACTCGAACCGATGCCGATCCGGTCCGAGGAGGAGATCGGCCAGCTGGCCCGCGCGATCGACGATATCCACGGTCAGGCGCTACGTCTGGCCAGTGACCAGTCGCAGATGCGTTCCCAGGTCAACGATATGTTCGAGACCCTGGCGCGGCGCAGTAAATCGCTTGTCGACCATCAACTCAGCCTCATCGAGGCGATGGAGTACGACGAGAAGGACCCGCGACTGCTGGAGAACCTCTTCCGGCTGGACCATCTCGCCGCCCGTATGCGCCGTAACGGCGACAACCTGCTGATTTTGGCCGGTACCAAGCAGCGGCGCGCGAAATCGGCGCCGGTCGAGATCGCCGATGTGCTGCGTGCCGCGATCTCCGAGGTCGAGGATTACGAACGCGTCAAATTGGGTGCCACCCCGCGCGGCGCCCTGATCGAACCGGCGGCCTCCGATATGGCGCATCTGTTCGCCGAGCTGCTGGACAACGCGCTGCGGGCTTCGCCGCCGGAAACCGATGTGAAGTTCACCTTCGCGCAGGCGCACGACCAGGGACTGCTGATCGAGGTCGCCGACCGCGGTATCGGTATGCCGCCGAGCGAGATGGCCGAGATCAACCGCCGGCTGGAGAACACCGCCGAACCCGGCCCGGACACCGCCCGCCATATGGGTCTGTTCGTCGTCGGCCGACTCGCGGAACGGCACGGCCTGGATGTCCGGCTGCGGCCGACCTTCGATACCGCCCGCGATCCCGGTGTCACGGTGACCGTGCATGTCCCGATGAGCCTGATCGTGGCGGGCGAAACCCAGATCCTGCCGCTGGCCACCGGTTCGGGCCCGCAGCCGCTGGTGCCCAGCGACGGCGGTAAGAAGCCCGAACCGGAGGGATCGGCCGACGAGGCCGCCGCGGCGGCGCTGCGCAATGCCGGCGGCGCGGCCATGCAGACCCGCGGTATCAGTCGTACCGCCGACGGCAACATGATGGTCACCGTCGATCCGGGGATGAGCGGTCCGCTGCCGGCGGTCGAACGTCCCAAACCGGCGGAACGTCCGGGCAGTCCGGCGTCGGCCGGCACGGGCGGCTTGCCGCAGCGGCAGCCCGGTTCCGCGATGGCCGGCGGTCTGCGTGACGGCGAACAGGGCACCACCAGCCTGCGTCAGGCCAGTGCGGGCAGTACGGCGCAGCGCGGAAAACTCGCCGCCGCCAACCTTCCCAAACGTAATCTCGGCCCCGGCGGTGCCACCCCCACCCCGCCGTCGCGCACCCCGGGTGATTCGCCGGCGGATGGCGCGCGTCCCACGGAGAGCAGCCTCAGCGGTTTGCCGCAGCGTCAGCCGGGCACCGGTGGGTCGCCGCAGCGGGGCGCCGGAGGTCTGCCGCGGCGTCAGCCGGGTGAGGGTGACGCGGCGCGGCCCGGCCCGAGTGGTCTGCCGCAGCGTCAGCCGACCGGTGATGCATCGCAATCCGCGTCTGGAGGTCTCCCGCAGCGCCTTCCCGCCGCTGGTGATGCATCGCAATCCGCGCCCGGAGGTCTGCCCCAGCGCCAGCCCGCTGCTGGTGATGCATCGCAATCCGCGCCCGGAGGTCTCCCGCAGCGCCAGCCCGCCGCCGGGGACGCATCGAGATCGGGGGCCGGTGGCCTGCCGCAGCGTCGTCCCGGAGCGAACGGTGCGCCCGGGGCGCCTCAGACACCGCCCGCTCGTTCGGATTCCGAGCATGTCGCCGAAACCGCGTCGGAAACGGCGGCACCGCAGCGTCCCGCCGGACCGGTGCCCCCGCGGCGCCCGGCCCCGCAAGGACCCAACGGACTCCCGCAACGCGAACCCCGTCCGAATGCTGCCCGCGAACCCGGTGGTCCGGGTCTGCCCCAGCGCCGCCCGGCGGGGGGCCAGGGCGGGCGTGACCAGGAACCACCGCAGCCGGCCGATACCGCTTCCGGTGCCCTGCCCACCCGGCGAGAACCCACGCACAACGGTCTGCCGCCGCGCGATTCCTCCGGTGAGCTGCCGGCGCAGCGTCGTCCGGCCGATGGTCTGCCGTCGCGGGAATCTTCCGGTGAACTTCCCGCCCAGCGGCCCCCCGTCGGTGGTCCGCCGCCCCGGCATCAGTCCCCGGGCGGCGGGTTGCCGCAGCGAGGTGCGGGCAGTAGCGGCCTGCCACAGCGCAGCCCGGCCACCAACGGGCGTCCCCGGCCCGCCGGTGTCGAGAACGGTCTGCCACAGCGTGAGAACGGGGCCCTGCCACGCCCCGACGAATCGGGTGCGTTGCCGAGGCGGCAGCCGGGTGGGTACACCGCCGAGCGGTTCGACAACCCGCCGGGTGTCGCGCTGCCCCGGGAACCGGAACCCGCCGAGGGCTCGGCATCGGTTCGCGAACCCGGGCGGCACAGTTACAAGTCCAACCCGGCGAAGACCGCTTCGTTCTTCCAGACCCGACTGCAACCGGCCGAGGAAACCGACAGCGTGATGGGCGGTACACCCATTTTCGCGGAGATGATGTCGGCCTGGCTCTCGGATCCGAACGCCGATCGCTCCGAGGCCGGCGGCTCCTTCGAATCACCGGGCGACGAGGGCTGGACGGCTGCTCGGCGAGCCAGCGAGGCCGAACCCGAAACCCGTACCGCGGCCGGTCTTCCGCAACGTAATCCGGGCGGCCGACTGGTGCCCGGCGCCGTCAACGGCGCCCAGGAACGGACGCCGAGTCGCAATCCCGAAACGATCCGGTCTAGTTTGAGTCGGCACCAGCAAGGTGTTCGGGATGGCCGTGCAATGCGAGCAATGAACCTAACCGGAGACAAAGGAGACCGATGAACCCCGAACTAGGTGGTACGAACCGTCAGTTGGATTGGCTGGTTTCGAACTTCGCAGGCGAGGTTCCTGGCGTAGCCCATGCCGTTCTGGTCTCGGCCGACGGCCTGCTGATGGCGGCGAGTGCCCAGCTACCGGTCGATCGGGCCGAACAGCTCTCTGCTGTTACGGCCGGACTGGCCAGTCTCTCGGTGGGTGTGTCCAATCTCTTCGAGGGCGGGACGGTCCTGCAGTCCGTCGTCGAAATGGAACACGGCTACCTGCTGTTGATGGCGGTAGGTGACGGGTCATATCTCGCTGTCCTGACCAATACGTCCTGCGATATCGGACAGGTCGGATACGAAATGGCTTTGTTGGTCGAACGCGTGGGCCAGACAGTTCAGGCCACTCCGCGCGTCACAATGGGTTCCTGATGGTGGGATGGACATAGAGGATCACCGCGTGGGAGGCTCCGAGCCCAGTCTCGTGCGCCCGTACTCGCTGACCGCCGGTCGTACCAGACCGAAGGTGGAGCTGGCGCTCGAGGCTCTGGTCGCGTCCCATCCGATACCGCTCGAACGCCAGTACGAACTGAGCAATATCGAGAATTCGATAGTCGAGTTGTGCAGGGAGTCGCCGTCGGTCGCCGAACTAGCGGCGCGACTGGGTATACCGATCGGGGTGGCGCGTGTATTAGTAGCGGACCTGATCGAAGCCGGGCATGTCCGCGTTTCGGCGACTTTGAAAGACGATTCCAGCGACGATGAACGTCGCGAGCTGATCGAAAGGGTTCTCAGTGGACTCCGGCGTATATGATTCGACGGCGCAGGTCGATACCCGTGTCATCAAGCCGACCTCGGCAAAGATCGTGGTCGCAGGCGGGTTCGGCGTGGGCAAAACGACGCTGGTGGGGGCAGTTTCGGAAATCGTTCCGTTGAGAACCGAGGCTCTGGTGACCAATGCCAGCGCCGGGATCGACAATCTCGCGGGTATCGAAAGCAAATCCACCACCACGGTGGCCATGGACTTCGGCCGCATCAGCCTGGCCGACGATCTGGTGCTGTACCTGTTCGGTACCCCGGGCCAGTACCGCTTCTGGTTCATGTGGGACGACCTGATCCGTGGCGCCATCGGCGCGGTGGTGTTGATCGATACCCGGCGACTGGAGGACAGCTTCGCGGCGGTCGACTACTTCGAGGCGCGCAACCTGCCGTTCCTCGTCGCGCTCAACCAGTTCGACGACGCCCCGCAGTACCCGGTCGAGGATATTCGGCAGGCGCTGGCGGTTCCCGCCGATGTGCCGATCATGCCGATCGACGCCCGGCGCCGGGAACCTGCCAAGGAGGCCTTGGTGCGGCTCACCGAGTACGCGCTGCAGAAGGTCACCCGCGGCTACTGAACCGCTGCCGGTCATACTGGTCGGTGTGCCGGTATGGACTGTTGAGGTGCAGGGCGGCCCGGGATGGCTCGGATGACGCCGGCGAAACGCCGGATCGGCTCTCGCGAGCTGCTCGACGCGCTGCTCGATCCGGGAACATTCGTGAGCTGGGATGTGCCGCCGATAGTGGTGGCGCAGACCGGCGTCTATCGGTCCGCACTGGCCGAGGCGGCCGCTGTGGCGGGTACCGACGAATCGGTCCGCACCGGGGAAGGCCGGTTGCGTGGGCGGCGGATCGCGGTCATCGCATGTGAGTTCGCGTTCCTGGCGGGTTCCGTGGGCGTTGCTGCCGCCGAACGAATCGTCGGCGCGGTCGAGCGGGCGACAGCGGAGGGGCTTGCGCTGGTCGTCTCACCGACCTCGGGCGGCACCAGGATGCAGGAGGGCACGGTCGCCTTCGTGCAGATGGTGAAGATCGTCGGTGCCGTCGCCGCGCATAAATCGGCCGGCCACCCCTATATCGTGTACCTGCGGAATCCGACCATGGGTGGGGTTTTCGCGTCCTGGGGGTCGCTCGGGCATATCACCTTCGCCGAACCCGGCGCGCTCATCGGCTTTCTCGGGCCGCGGGTGTACGAGGCGCTGTACGGCCGCCCGTTTCCGCCCGGCGTGCAGACGGCGGAGAACTTGTATCGAAGCGGGGTCATCGACGGGGTTGTCGAGGTATCGGTCTTCCGGCGAATCGCACACCGGGCGCTGAGCGTGTTCGGCGGGATCCCGGATGATCCGAAATCCGCAGCCGGAGAACACTACCCCGGCGTCGAGTCGATACCCGCCGTCGCGGGGTTGCGGTCGGCGGGTGATACCTCGTCGACCGCGAGTTCCGCGGCTCGTGCGGCTCGGAAAGGGGTGAATCCGGCCGTCGCGGCTCCGGAGACGGCGGCTCCGGGCACCGAAATTCCGGACGCCGAGACCTGGGATGCCGGGGGACTCGGGGCCGGATCTGTGCGGCTCGGCGGCGGTCAGTGGACGGGTGTGGTCACCGAGCCGGTCGAAGCGTGGGAATCGGTGCGCATTTCGCGGCGACCCGAGCGGCCGGGGATCCGTGAGCTTCTGCGCCGGAGCAGGCAGCGGGTGCCGCTCAGCGGTACCGGTCAGGGGGAAGCAGATCGCACGGTGGTCCTTGCGCTGGCCCGTTTTCGGGGGCGTCCGTGCGTGGTGTTCGGACACGATCGTGCGCACCAGGATCCGGAACACACCATGGGGCCGGCCGCGCTGCGGGCGGCGCGGCGGAGTATGCAGCTCGCCGCCGAGCTGCGGCTCCCGCTGGTGCTGGTGATCGATACCATCGGTGCGGCGCTGTCCAAGGAGGCCGAGGAACGGGGCCTGGCGCCTGAGATCGCGCGCTGCATAGCCGATCTGGTGACCCTGGATACCCCGACCGTCGCGGTGCTGCTCGGCCAGGGCACCGGCGGCGGCGCGCTGGCGCTGCTGCCGGCCGACCGGGTGCTGGCCGCTACACATGGCTGGCTGGCGCCGCTGCCACCCGAAGGTGCGAGCGCTATCGTCCACCGTGATATCGGGCATGCCGCGGAATTGGCTGCGCAGCAGCGGATCCGGTCGGCAGATCTGCTGGCCGACGGGATCGTGGACCGGATAGTGCCCGAATATCCCGACGCCGCAGTGGAACCGGACAAGTTCGCGCGTCGTATGGTCGCCGCCATCGCCGGCGAGCTGACGGCGTTGTCGGCGCAACCGGCGGAGCAGTTGCGGGAGATCCGGCACCTGCGCTACCGCCGCCTGGGTCTTGCGGACCGGTAGTCCTGCCGAGACTCCGCCGCCGACGGGCTGGGGCCGCCTTTTCGGACGTGCCCCGTCTGCTCGACGGAAGGGGCGCATGGCTGTGTCCAGTGCGGGATGGTCGCCGGTGTTGCGTAGGAGGGACCCGCTTCCCCTCAGCCCTCAGCCCTCAGCCCTCAGCCCTCAGCCCTCAGCCCTCAGCCCTCTGGCTCCGGGTCGGGTGTGGACCAGGCGAGGATCATGGCCGGTGCGCAACCGCCGGCCAGGAGCGTAGCCAGGATCATGACGCCGCCGGCGTAGGCAGTGCGGAAGGCGTCGGCTTCCGGGAAGAGCGCGCCGCTCCAGATCACGTAGACCACCGGGAGAACGCAGAGTGTTTGTGTGATGGTGAGACCGATCGAGCGGGCCGTTTCGCGCTGGGCCATCTCGAGTTCGTCGAGGGTTTCGGCGGGCGCGTCGTCCTGTGCGTGCGACACGATCCGCAACATGGTCCAGGAGGGGAGGAAGACGAGGGCGCTCAGGCCGGCGAAGAGGGCTGCCCATTCGAGGCCGAACGCGCACAGTACACCGGTGACGAACAGGGCGGTGAGGGCTACGACGACGGTGACCACCAATGCGCGCCGGCGGCCACGGGTACGCCAGCCGGGCAGCATTCCGGTGAGCTGTTTCTCCCGGGCGAGCCACCGCTTGACGCGGTAGGCCTGGTAACGCTCGAGCAGGGTGGACGGCTCGGTGGCTGCGGTCATGGCAGCTTTCCTTTCTCGCGCGCATAGAGCTCGGCCGATAGTGGGGTGAATTCGGTGCGGGAGAACACCGCTTCGACCGGCAGCCCGAACACCTCGCAGATCCGCAGGGCCAGGTCCAGGCTGGGGTAGTGGTTGCCCCGTTCGAGTGCGCCGATCGTCTGTGGGTTGACGTTCACCGCCTCGGCCAGTGCGGCCCGCGACATCCGGTGTTCCGCACGCAATACTGCGATGCGGTTGTAGATCGGGAGGGTTTCCCCGCGTCTTACTGGGCTCACGCAACAGAGTGTTGTAAAAAGGCAACAATCTGTCAAGGTGGTTCGGACACGGTGCCCGGATTCGTTGACCTGCCGCCGAACCACTCCTACCGTCGGAGCGGTGACCACTAGACGTGAGATCGGTGTTGTCCCGCCCATCGTGCTCAACGATGGGAGCCTGATTCCGCAGCTCGGATTCGGGGTCTTCCAAGTACCGCCGGACCAGGTCTTCGATACTGTCACCGCTGCGCTGCGGGCCGGGTATCGCAGTATCGACACCGCGGCGGCCTACGAGAACGAAGAAGGCACCGGCCGCGCCCTCCGGCACTTCGGCCTACCCCGGGACGAGATCTTCGTCACGACCAAGCTCTGGAACTCCGATCAGGGCTACGAATCGACCCTGCGTGCCTGCGAGACCAGCCTCGACCGGCTCGGCCTGGAGTACCTGGACCTCTATCTGATCCACTGGCCCGTTCCCGCCGCCGATAAATTCGTGGACACCTTCCGTGCCTTCCAGCGTCTGAAAGCCGACGGCCGGGTGCGTTCCATCGGTGTCTCCAATTTCCGCGTGACCGATCTGGAGCGGGTTGTCGCCGAAACGGGGGAGACGCCGTCGGTGAACCAGATCGAATTGCACCCCCGGCTCGTTCAGCGCGAGCTGCGCGAATACCACGCCGAACACGCCATCGCCACCGAGGCGTGGAGCCCGCTCGGTCAGGGCACCCTGCTCGGCGATCCGGTGATCACCCGGATCGCCGGGGAAGTGGACCGCTCGCCGGCACAGGTGATCATCCGCTGGCATCTTCAGCTCGGCAATATCGTGATCCCGAAATCGGTGACGCCCGAGCGGATCGAGCAGAATTTCGATGTATTCGGCTTCGAACTCTCCGCCGAGCAGATGAGCGCCGTCTCCGGATTGGACAGCGGCACCCGGACCGGTGCGGATCCGGCGACCTTCGCAGTCGGTCTGGATACCTGAGGCCGCCCCCACACTGCCCCGTACCCGGCCGGCGCCGCCCGCGTCGTGCCGGGTGGCCCGGCCCGTCGCTGTGGCAGAGTGGTCGGTAACGCTTCGTTTTCGGCTGTTGGATCAGTATTCGTTGAGCGGGGAAGGACACACATGCTCGGGGTCAGCCGCGACGGCGACGTCGTCACCATCGAACTGCAACGTGAAGAGCGTCGGAACGCGCTGAACCTGGATCTGGTCGTACAGCTGCGCGAGGCACTCCTCCAGGCAACTCACAACGCCCGCGTCATTGTGATAACCGGCCGGGGGTCGGTGTTCAGCGCGGGCGCTGACCTCGACGGCGTGTACTCCGCCGAATTCCTCGACGCCCTGCTGGAGATGCTGCACGAGATCGAGGCGATGCCGATGCCGGTGATCGCCGCCCTCAACGGGCCCGCGCTCGGCGCCGGTGTGCAATTGGCCATGGCCGCGGATCTGCGGGTGATGGCGCCGGATTCGTACCTGGCGATTCCCGCGGCCAAGCTGGGCATCTCCGTGGATCGATGGACCACCCGCAGGCTGGCCTCGCTGCTCGGGGGCGGTCCGGCGCGTACCGTTCTGCTCGGTGCCGAACCCATCTCGGCCGCCGACGCGTACACCTTCGGCTTCGCCAACCGTCTCGGTACCGCGGCGGATGCGCAGACCTGGGCGAAATCGGTGGCCGAACTCGCGCCGCTGTCGCTGCGGCACCTGAAGCTGGAACTCAACGACGACGGCACCCGGGGGCCGTCACCCAAGGAACAGCAGTCCGCCTTGGAGGCAGCATGGAACAGCGAGGACGCCGAGGAGGGCCGGCAGGCCCGCAAGGAAAAGCGCTCCCCGAAATTCGTGGGCCGGTGATGCGACCCCGCATTCTCCCCGCGGCGGTGGCGGGGCTGGCCGGGATGACCGCACTGGGCTGGGTGCTGCGTGCACTGGACGGGTTACCGGCGGCGCTGGGCGCCTCGGTTTCCGCAATCGCGCCCACCGCTACGGGGGCACGCAGCTACCGCAATCGTCAGTTCCACAACACCGAACCCGCGTCACCGATCTCCGTACCCGACAATCCCGCCGGGCTGCTGTCGATTGCCTCCGCCATGCGGGCGGGGCGGCCGAAGGGGGTCGTGCCGCTGGCCGAGCCGGAACGTCCGGCGGTGGCCGCGGACCTTGCCGTCACCTGGTACGGGCATGCCAGCGCGCTGGTCGAGGTCGACGGTTTCCGGGTGCTCACCGATCCGGTATGGAGTGAGCGGGTTTCGCCGTCACGGCTGGTGGGACCGAGCCGGATCCACCCGGCGCCGGTCGAGCTGACCGAGCTCCCGCCGGTGGACGCGGTGGTCATCTCGCACGACCACTACGACCATCTCGACGCCGATACCATCACCGCCCTGCTGTACACCCAGCGCGCGGTTTTCATCGTCCCGCTGGGGGTCGGCGCCCACCTGCGGCATTGGGGCGTGCCGGAATCACGGATCGTCGAATTGGATTGGGGCTGCTCGCATTCGTTGCCCGCCCGGGACGGGGCCGGTGGTGACCTGACGATCACCTGCGCCGAGGCCCGCCATTTCTCCGGGCGCGGCCTGGTCCGTAACACCACCCTGTGGGCGGGCTGGGCGCTCGCCGGGCCGGTGCATCGCGTGTATTTCGGCGGCGATACCGGGTTCACCAAGGCGTTCGCCGAGACGGGTGCGCAGTGTGGTCCCTTCGACCTGACTCTGCTGCCCATCGGTGCTTATAACCACAGCTGGGCCGATATCCACATGAATCCCGAGGAAGCGGTGCGCGCCCACGCCGACCTGTGCGGCGGCGATCCGGGCCACGGCGTGCTGTTGCCGATCCACTGGGCGACCTTCAATCTGGCTCCGCACCCCTGGGACGAACCGGTGCGCCGGCTGGTGACGGCCGCGGCCGCGGCCGGTACCGAAATCGTGGTGCCGATACCCGGGCAACGACTCGATATCCGGGACCTCCCGCCAGGCCGTTCCTGGTGGGAGGATATGGAGTGAAGATTTCCGCTCTGCGACAGGAAGGAACTCGGCAATGAGCTTGATGGACAACCTGAAGAATCTGGCCGGCAAGGGCCAGGAGGCAGCGGCCAAGAACTCCGACAAGATCAACCAGGCGGTCGACAAGGCCGGGGATTTCATCGACGAGAAGACCAAGGGCAAGTACTCGGACAAGATCCAGAAGGGTAAGGAAGCCGCCCGCAAGGTGGTTCCGCCCGATCAGCCGGGTGGACCGGGCCAGCCGGGAGAGCCGGGAGAGCCGGGGTCGGGCCCCCGTCCGTGAGCCGCGCCCGGGTGCCGGCCGGAGCCGACCGCTCACGGCTGTGCCTATTGTGCCTGCGTGGGGGCCCCGCGTGGTCAGGTGCTGCTGCCCTCGGGCCTGACCCGCTCATGCTGTGACCCGGCGTGCACCGGACGTTCGGCGGTGAACCCGGGCAGCCGGATATCGAGGTCCGGCTGAGCAACCTGGACAAGGTGCTCTATCCGGCGACCGGCACCACAAAGGGCGAGGTCATCGAGTACTACGCCGAAATTGCACCGGCGATGCTGCCGCATATCGCCGGTCGGCCGATCACTCGTAAACGGTGGCCGAACGGGGTTGCCGAATCGTCGTTCTTCGAGAAGAACCTCGGCGCGGGTACGCCGTCGTGGTTACCGCGTCGCGCCCAGCAGCACTCCGATCGGACCGTGCACTATCCGGTGATCTCCTCCCAGGCGGGCCTGGTCTGGCTGGGGCAGCAGGCCGCCCTGGAGATCCACGTGCCACAGTGGCGTTTCGCCGGCGAGGCGCGCGGCCCCGCGACGCGGCTGGTATTCGACCTCGATCCCGGCCCCGGCGCGGGGCTGCCCGAATGCGCTCGGGTGGCGCTCGGGGTGCGGGATATGGTCGCCGAAATCGGGATGCGCGCGTTCCCGCTGACCAGCGGTAGCAAAGGTATCCACCTCTACGTCCCGCTGGATCGGGCGCTGAGCCCCGGCGGGGCGTCCACGGTGGCCAAACAGGTCGCCACGAATCTGGAGAAACTCCTTCCCGGCCTGGTCACCGCCACCATGGCGAAGAGCGTGCGGGCCGGGAAGGTGTTCCTGGATTGGAGTCAGAACAACCCGTCCAAGACGACCATCGCACCGTATTCGCTACGTGGGCGCGAGCAGCCGAACGTCGCCGCACCGCGCCACTGGGCGGAGCTCGAGGACCCCCGCGAGCTGCGGCAACTGCGATTCGACGAAGTTCTCGAGCGTTATCGGTCCGAAGGCGATCTGCTGGCCGGCCTGGATACGCCGCGCAGCGACGCGCTGACGAAATACCGATCGATGCGTGACCCGGCGCGCACACCGGAGCCGGTACCGCCGCATTCACCCCGGCCCGGCCCCGGCGATCGCTACGTCGTTCACGAACACCACGCCCGGCGGTTGCACTGGGATGTGCGGTTGGAGCGTGACGGGGTACTGGTGTCGTGGGCGGTACCCAAGGGCCCGCCGGAAAACACCCGGCAGAACCGGCTCGCCGTGCACACCGAAGATCACCCGCTGGAATACCTGGACTTCCACGGCACGATCCCGGACGGTGAGTACGGGGCAGGGGAGATGTCGGTCTGGGATACCGGTACCTACCGCACCGAGAAATGGCGCGACGACGAGGTGATCGTGGTCTTCCGCGGCGATCGCCTCAACGGCCGGTACGCCATGATCCGGACCGAGGGGGATCAATGGCTGATGCATCTCATGAAGGACCAGCCCGCGACCGCGGAGCTACCGCGCGGACTCACCCCCATGCTGGCCACCAGCGGCGAAGTGGCCGGGCTGCCGGAGTCGGAATGGGCGTTCGAACGTAAATGGGACGGATACCGCCTGCTGGTGGAAATCGATGCGGGTGAGCTGCGGCTGCGCAGCCGGGCCGGTAACGATGTCACCGCGCGCTACCCCCAATTATCGGTGCCGGCCGCGGAACTGGCCGGCCACCAGGTGATCCTCGACGGCGAGCTCATCGTCCGCGGCCCCGGCGATGCAATGAATATTGCTCTGCTGAAGGCGAATCCGCGCCGCGCCGAATTCCTGGCCTTCGACCTGCTGTTCCTCGACGGCACTTCGCTGCTACGCAAACGCTATAGCGACCGGCGGCAGGTGCTGGAGGCGCTGGCCGCGACGACCACCGAACTCCGGGTACCTCCTCGCTACGAGGGCGACGGCACCGAGGCCCTGCGCCGCAGCGAAGAAGAAGGTGCCGAGGGCGTGATCGCCAAACGGCTGGATTCGGTGTATCTGCCCGGAACCCGCGGACATTCGTGGGTGAAGCACCGGAACTGGCGCACCCAGCAGGTGGTGATCGGGGGTATGCGGCGCAGTAAGGCACGACCGTTCGCCTCGCTGCTGGTCGGGATCCCCGCGGAGGACGGCCTGGTGTATGCGGGCCGGGTCGGAACAGGGTTCGGCGAAGCGGAGATGACCGATCTGGCGGCCCGGCTGCGCCGGTCGCAACGTAAGACCTCGCCGTTCATCAACGAGATGTCGGCCGACGAACTCCGCGACGCGATCTGGGTGACGCCGAGAATCGAAGGCACAGTTCGCTACATGGATTGGACCGACGGCGGCCGGCTCTGGCATCCCGCCTGGCTCGGCGAGGTGTGACAGCCGTCGCTGCCGTCGTTGCCCCGCTCGCCGCGAATCCGCTGGGTATCGTTACCTCCGTAGCGAGTTGGAACGAGGAGCACATTATGGATTTCAAAGGGCTGGCCAACAAAGCGCTGGGTCTGGCGCGCAAGAACTCCAGTAAGGTCGATCCGCTGATCGAGAAGGTCGGCGACGCGGTGGACAAGAAGACCGGCGGGAAATACGCGTCGCAGGTCGACAAGGCGCAGGAGGCCGCCCGTAAAGCCGTCCGTGATCAGCAGAAGTAGGTGGTGAGCTTCGCCCGGAGGGAGCTCCGGGCGCGGGTTGCTGCGGATGTTCCGAAGGGGCTGAGTAAAGGCCGGGCGGCCGTCATGGTCGTCGGTTTCGCCGTCGTGATGCTCGTCTCGAATTCCATTGCCTCGTCGGTTCATCAGCCCGTGGCTGCCCTCATCGTCGGCCCCGGGCTGGCGTGCGTTGTGGCCTGGTTCTACATCTGGGCCGGTCGCCGTATCGAGCGCCGTCGTGTTGTCGAATTCCCCCGTCGCGGCGCCGGGCTCCACCTCGTGGTCGGCGCAGTGTCCGGAATGGGCCTTGCGGCGGTAGCGATCGGTTTCCTTGCCCTCGCCGGCGTGTATCGCATCAGCGGGTGGGGGTCGGTCTCCGGTGCCCTTGCGGTGGCCGGCGCCATGTGCGCCGTCGCGGTCGCGGAGGAAGTATTCTTCCGCGGTGTCGTCTTCCGGCTCATCTGGGGTCGTTGGGGGACCGCGGTCGCGCTTGTCGTATCCGCCGTGATCTTCGGCCTCGTGCATCTGATCAATCCCGATGCTTCGGTGTGGGGCGCGATTGCGATTGCCGTCGAGGCGGGTTTGCTGCTCGGCGCTGCTTACCTCGCGACAGGCTCGCTATGGCTGGCGATCGGTCTGCACTTCGGCTGGAACACCGCTACCGTGGGGATCTTCGGCACCGTCGCCTCGGGGAGCGAGGCGCGCGAATCTCTGGTAACTGCGGTGACGACAGGGCCGGATTGGCTGTCCGGGGGAAGATTCGGCCCGGAAGCGAGCATTGTCTCGGTACTGGTTTGCTCGGCGGCGACCGTGCTGCTGTTGTACCTCGGACACCGGCGTGGCCGGCTGTCGCCCCGGAACAGTTGAACCACCACGGTGTACGGGACGTCGTCGGTGCGTCTGCCGGGCGGGTCCGCACCGGCACGCCAGGGCGTTTCCTTTCGCGAGCCGGACCGGCTCAAGTCAGCAGGTCGAGGGCGAGAGCTCCGGCGCAGACTGCGCCGACGACGGCCAGCGCGATTGCATCGTTGCGGCCGGGACCGGCCGGGCGGGCGGTGAGCCGGCCCGTCCCGCCGCGGGCGGTGATGGCTTCACCGAGTTCGCCGGCCCGGCGGGTGGAAACCGCCATGGCGGCGGTGAGGATATCGATCAGTGGGTCGGTGGTGCGGTGCAGTAGATCGGGTTTGGGGCGTAGCCGGCGTGCGGCGCGCAGGACCCGGATCTCCTCCAGCAGAAGTGGTAGTCCGCGCAGGGTCAATGCCACCACGACGGCGAGTTCGTCGACCGGTACTCGTAGCTTGCGCAGTGGGCGGCCGAGGGTCGCCAGGGCGGGGGCGATTTCGCTCATCGGGGTGGTCCAGGCGATCAGCATGGATGCCGACAGCAGGATGAGCCCGAAGACCACGACCTGCGCGTAGCGCAGCAGCGCGACCCCGCCGACCGGTGCGCTGATCACTGCGCCGAGTGCGATCAGCAGCCAGAACGCCCACGGCAGCCTGGGGACGACACCTAGAGGGAGTCGCGCGAGAGCCCCGACCGCGATCAGGAAGACGATCGTGACGCCGAGGATCGGCCAGCTGGGCAGGAACATCAGCAGCAGGCTGATCAGGAAGACACCGATCATCTTGGTGCCGGCCCAGAGCCGGTGGATCGGGCTGGCGACCGGGACCCGGCGCAGCAGTACCGTACTCATCGCGCACCTCCGTGGGCGTCGCCCCGTAGCTGCCACGCCGCGCCCGGGGCGGGGTGACGGGCTTGTCCGGGCGGGTGGACCGGCGGGATGGGCCCGGTGTCGGCATCCGGTTCCGAGGCCGGGATATGCGCAGCCTCGGTTTCCGGGATACGCCCGGCCTGCAAATGCACGGTGCGGTCGCAGATGGTCGCGACATCTTCGACATCGTGTGAGATGACGATCAGAGTCAGTCCTGAATCGCGGAGCCGGGCCAGCAGGTCGACGATATCGGCGCGGCCTTCGGGGTCCAGGCCGGCCAGCGGTTCGTCCAGCACCACCACCTGCGGATGGCTGGCGACGATGGCGGCGAGTACCACCCGTTTCGCCTGACCGCCGCTGAGTTCTTCGATGGAGCGGTTGGTCAGCGAGCGGTCCAGCCCGACGGCGTCGAGGGCCTTGCCGACCGTGCCCGATCCGGTGCCGTCTCCGCCCCAGTCGGCGATCTCTTCACCGACCGTATGGCGTTGCAGTTGCAGCCGGGAGTGCTGGAAGGCCAGCTCCACCCGGCCGATCTGTTTGCTGACCGGTTTCCCGGCCAGGTCGCAGCGGCCGACGCTGGGTGCGATGAGTCCGGCCATGATCCAGGCCAGGGTCGATTTCCCGGATCCGTTCCCGCCGACTACCAGCAGTGCTTCCCCGCGGCAGACCGTAAGGTCTATCCCGTGCAGGGCCTGCGCTTCCCACGGCGTGCCGCGGTTGTAGGTGTGCCGGATACCGCGCAGCTCCAGAATCGGGGCACCCCTGGGGTGGCGGCGGTGCGCGCGGGCCGGCTTCGGCCAGGCGGGCAGGCGGTCGGCCATCCGGCCGTCCGCGAGATGTACGACCCGGTCGGCGGCGGCCGCATCCGCTTCGTGATGGGTTACCAGCACTACTGCCATCGGATGTCGTTTCGGTAGTTCGGTCAGCAGCGCCACCAGTTCGCGGCGACCGTCCGGATCGATCATGGAGGTCGCCTCGTCGGCGATGAGCAGCGCCGGCCGCCGGGCGAGGGCGGCCGCCACAGCCAGCCGCTGCTGCTGGCCACCGGACAGGGTCGCGGTTTCGCGGGCACCCATTGCGTCCAGCCCGACCTCGTGCAGCAGATCGTCGATCCGGACCTCGGCCGCGAGTTCGGTGGGCAGGCCCCAGACGACATCGTCGGCGACCAGTACCCCGAGGGTCTGGCTTTCCGGTCGCTGAAGAACCAGGGCGGTGCCGCCGAGGTGACCCAGACCCGCCGATCCGGGCCGGCTCACCGTGCCGCTGCTCGGTGGTAGACCGGCCAGTAGCCGGGTGAGGGTGGATTTCCCGGAACCGTTGTGGCCGACGACGGCGACGAATTCGCCGACCGCCACCCGTAGGTCGATTCCCGCCAGCGCGTCACCGGCCGCGCCCGGGTAGCGGTAGCCCGCTCCGTGCAGCGTGACCGGTAGCGGAGCGATGGGGCGATCGTCGGCGGGTGCGTCGAGCCGGTCGGCGCCGGGGAGCCAGGTGAGCCGGTCGAGCACGGATCCGAGGACGAACCAGGAGACGAGTGCGGTGACCACGGTGCCGATTGCGACGGTGGCGCCGATATAGATCCACCACCAATGCAGGACCACCTCGGCCACGTCCAGTACACCGCGCCCCAGCGGTGCCAGCTGGGTTTGCCGGGAGGTGAGGTCGGCCAGGCCGGTGGCGGTATTGCGGATGTTGTCGAACAGCAGGTCGCGGGTGGCGGAGAAGACCAGCAGGAAGCCGATCGAGAACGCGCCCCAGGCGATACCCGCTACGATCGACAGCCCGGTGACCGTGATGAGGCCGCCGCGCCGGCGTTTGACCGTGCCGACGATCCCGCCGATGGTCGCGGTGGCGACCATGGCCATGGCGGCGGTGAGTCCGGCGGCGACGAAGGTGACCAGGGCGGCCGAGACGGAGGCGGTGAACAGGGCACGGAATCTGTATCGGTGCGCCAGCAGGCCCATGGGGACAGCGGCGACGAGTTGCAGCGCCGCGGCGAACGGGATCACCGAGCCGACCGTGACGAGCCCTACGGTTGCGCCGCCCAGAACCGCGCCGGTGGCGAGCTCGATCGGCCGCAGGGCCGCTGGGGGATCGTGTGCGGACCGGCCGGATACGCCGGGCCGGGCGGTAGCGGGCTGGTCACTCACGACGTCAAGTCTGCCAGCCGCGGGGCCGGGCGCGAATCGGCGGTGTTGCAAGCATGCGCATTACCGCATATGTTGTGGGCGTGGGACATGATCATACGCATCGGATATCGCCCGAAAGCGCCTCCGGGAAATATGTCGGACGCCTGGCGCTGGCGCTGGCCATCGGCGCCGTATTCATGGTCGTCGAACTGGCTGTCGCGCTGGCCACCGGTTCACTGGCGCTGCTCTCCGACGCCGCACATATGCTTACCGATGTCGTCGGTATCGCGATGGCACTCTCGGCCATTCTGCTGGCCCGCAACACTCGGCCCAGCTACACCCGCACCTTCGGCTACTACCGCGCCGAGGTGATCGCGGCCCTGGCCAATGCCGTCCTTTTGTTCGGAGTGGCCGGTTATGTCCTGGTGGAGGCGGTGCGCCGGTTCGGCGAACCCCCTGAGGTGCCGGGCGTGCCCGTACTCATCGCGGGCGCGATCGGCCTCGGCGCCAATATCGTGTCCTTCTTGTTGCTGCGGCGCGGCGCGGCGGAGAGCCTCAACGTGCGCGGTGCCTACCTCGAGGTCCTCGCCGATATGATCGGGTCGTTCGGGGTACTGATATCGGCGGCGATAACCCTCACCACCGGCTGGTACTACGCCGATATGGTCGTCGGTGTGGCGATCGGCGTGTGGGTACTGCCCCGCACCTATCTGCTGGCGCGCCGCTCGCTGCGGATCCTGTTCCAGCACAGCCCGGAAGAACTCGACGTCGAGGCGGTGGCGGCGGAATTGGCCGCGGTGCCCGGGGTCTGCGATGTGCACGATCTGCACGTCTGGACGCTGACCTCCGGGATGGAGGTCGCCTCGGCGCATATCACCACTTACGGTCCGGATGCGCGCGACGAAATCCTGCGCGCTGCCCAGCACCTGCTCGCCGAGCGCTTCCATATCGAGCATGCCACCTTGCAGATCGAGACCACCGATACCGCCCGACGCTGCACGGAACTGTCCTGGTAGCCGCCGCCAGGCTGATAGAGATATTCGGCCATAATGGCGGTATGGTGCAGCGTCCGTCGGTCCGGGACTGGGATTTTCCGCGTGGTGTCGCCAGTGTCGCGCTGATGGTGGGGTACGGCGCCGAACACGGGGTGGCACCGGCGGCCCTGCTGCGGGGCACCGATCTCACCGAGGCCCGCCTGCACGATCCCGACGCCCAGATCGACGCGCATACCGAACTCGCGGTGGTCCGGAATCTGGTGCGCCAACTCGACCGCCCCGGCATGGGAATCGAGGTGGGCCGCCGCTACCGCATCACCACCTTCGGCATCTTCGGCTTCGCCTGCGTCAGCAGTCCCACACTGGCCGAGGCGATCGATTTCGCCCTGCGCTATATGGAGCTGAGTTTCGCCTTCTGCCTGCCGGTGACGCACTGGGAGAACGACGAATTCATCGGCCGGATCCTCGACGACTCCGTTCCGGCCGACCTCCGGCAGTTCCTGGTGGAACGCGATGTGACCGCCATGCATCAGATGATGAGCGATCTGCTGGGCCGGCACCTGGAACTGGTACGGGCCGAATTCCGGTTCCCCGAACCGTCCTACGCTGATCGGATCGCCGCAGTCACCGTGGCCCCGCCGCGGTTCGGCCGCCCGGAAAACCTGGTCGCCCTCGATCCGGCGATCCTGGACCAGCCGCTTCCACAGGCCAACGAACACACCCTGGCCATCTGCCTGGCGCAATGCCGCGATCTGGTCCATCGGCGTCGCGCCCGCACCGGGATCGCCGCCGAGGTCCGGACCCGGCTGGTGCCCCGGGGCGGGCTGGACGGTTTCACCGCGCCGCCGGGTATCGACGCCGTGGCCGCCGACCTGAACATGAGCACCCGCACCCTGCGCCGGCACCTCGATGCCGCCGGCACCAGTTACCGCGCCCTACTGGACGAGGTGCGCCAGGCGCTGGCCGAGGAAATGCTGACCACCACCCCGCTGTCGGTGAGCGATGTGGCCATCAGGCTCGGCTATGCCGAGGCCTCCACATTCATCTACGCCTTCAAACGCTGGACCGGCGCGACCCCCGCCGCCTACCGCCGGGCCCGCGCCGGACGGTACTGAGCGGTCAGTACGGGCTCGCGATCCAGCCGCCCATCGGGACGCTACGGAAATGGGTGATCAGCCGATGGTCGTCATCGATCACGTGCAGGGCGACCGACGGATCCGGCCCGTAGTCCATCACGCGCTCGGGTGGCGCGAGCTCCCATTCGCCGCCCAGTACAGAGGCCGTGCTCGGACCGATGAGTAGCGGCCTGCCCGCGAAAGTGCTCACTCCGGCGGTATGCGCGTGCCCGGCCAAAGTTCCGATGATGCGCCGATCCCCGGCGATCACAGCGGCCAGCCGCTGCGGATCCTCCAGTGCGATCGTGTCCACGATCGGACTGTGCAGGAAAACCGGCGGATGGTGCAGGGCCAGCAGCACGGCCGCATCGGGCGGGGTCGAGGCGAGGGTGTCGTCCAGCCAGAGGTAGGTCTCGTCGGAGAGCCGGCCGCCCGACTGCCCGGGGACACTGGAGTCCAGCAGGATCAAGGTCAGTTCGCCGATGCGGTGCACCTGGTTCACCGGATCGTCCGACGGTGTCCCGGACAGCAGTACCTCCCGGAACGCTGCGCGCTCGTCGTGGTTCCCGGGAATCGCGAGCACCGGCAGATCGGCCTGTAACGACATCCGGGCCTCGGCATACTGCTCGGGCTTTCCGGAATCGGTGATATCACCGGTTACCACGATCACATCGGGTCGCCGCCGCAACTCCGCCAGATAGGCCATCACTCGTTGCGCGCGCTCGGTGTTACGGGTCCCGAGATCGAAATGTGTATCGCTGACCTGAGCCACCAGGATCATCGGTGCTCCTGTGTTGATCGGCGCGCCTCCGGCGCGCTGGGGTTCGGCCCCTTGGTCCTCGCTGAACTCGGCCCACGGTGGTTCCGTGGACCGGTGTCACTTCACCCAGCTTAGGTCAGTTGGCCAGCGGCAACGGCGCGGATATGAGGCACACCACTACTTGTCCCGGTGTGTATGGACCCGGGCCGGAACAACCGTTGCGCGGGAGTTGTCCGTGATCAAGCAGGCAGTGCGGCGGGTGGGTGGGGGAGCAGGGCCCAGAAGCTCTCCTCGGGCGGCGCTTCCAGATCGATCCGGCCATCGGGACGCCAATCGGCGGCGAGACGCAGGCGCCAGGAGTGCAGGTGGGTGCGGGGGTGGGCGCCGGTGCGGTCGAACAGGGGGTCGCCGGCGATGGGATAGCCGATCCAGGCCAGGTGTACGCGGAGCTGATGCCGGCGGCCGGTGATCGGATGCAGGGCTACGACCGTGTGTTCATGGTGCCGGGCCACGACGGTGAACTCGGTGCGGGACGGGTAGTTCTTCGTTTCCAGCAGGTCGGCGTCGGCGACGAACCAGCGGTCACCGATGCGCTGGATCGTTTCGCGGGGCGCGGCCACCCGTACCCGGTTCTTCCGGCCGACGCTGAGCGGCAGGTCGACGACCCCGCGGTCGGGCAGCGGTTCCGGTCCCGCGGCCACGACGGCCAGATAGGTCTTCTCGGCGGTCTGTTTGTTGAACTGGCGGGTCAGCTGCCCGTGTGCCGGGAGCTGCCGGGCCAGCAGCACCAGACCGGAGGTGACCTTGTCTATCCGGTGCACCGGATACAACTTCTCACCCGTTGCCTCGGCGGCGGCGACGATATCGGTGTCGTGCCGCTCCCCGGTGACCGAGATCCCGGCGGGTTTGTTCAGCGCCAGAATCGCCTCGTCTTCGGCGAGCAGGCAGCGGGCGCGCAGCTCGGGCCAGTCGATATCCACCGGTCGAGCGTAAGAGCCGGGTCCACAGCCGAGATCGGCAGGGACCGGGATCCGGCAGCCGGCCCACGACGCCCTGCGTGATCACGAAACTCCCGGAATCCCGGAGGGGCCGACAACTTCGCAATCTTGCAGGCAGAATGAGGCGCGCCGCCGCCTTCGCCCAGGTCGTGCGAAGGCGGCCGATGGAGCTACTCGGCTGTTGCCGGGCCCGGTTCTGCCTGGTGTCCGGCCGCGCGCCGGGAGCTGGCGGTGTCCATCGGGTGGATCGACCGTACGGCCGTGAGTCACCGATAGCGCAAGACGGCGGCACGGGACGTGATCGTGGTCTCGGTCGCGTTGGACCGAAATCGCCCGTCGAGCGGTTTGTGGACTGGGCGCAATGAGCTTGCCGGACCGACCACCTCGGGAGTGCTGGTGGCCTCTTCGACTCCGTTGAACACCGGCCGCGCCCTGGCCGGCGACCACACCGCGACCGGTGGACGCACCCTGATGCTGGTCCTGGCGACCGTCGGGTTCGCGCTCAACTTCTGGGCGTGGGCCCTGCTCAGCCCGCTGGCACCGCGGTTACGCGACGAACTCGGCCTCAATTCGTTCCAGGAGTCGCTGGTGGTGGCGGTTCCGGTGATCGTGGGATCACTGGGCCGGATACCCGTCGGGGCGTTGGCCGACCGCTACGGCGGGCGGCTGATGTTCCCGGTGGTTTCGCTGATCACCGTGGTGCCGGTGCTGTTCCTGGGGCTGGTCGGCCATTCGGCGCTGGCGGCGTTGCTGATCGGCGGGTTCTTCCTCGGTGTCGGCGGCACGGTGTTCGCGGTCGGGGTGCCGTTCGTGAGCCGCTGGTTCCCGCCGGAGCAGCAGGGACTGGCGATCGGGGTGTACGGGATGGGGATGGGCGGTACCGCTATCAGCGCCCTCACCACCGTGCAACTGGTTGATATGGGCGATACTGCGACCCCGTTCCTGCTGTGCGCCGCCGCGCTGGCCGCCTACGCGATCATCGCTTGGTTCCTGCTGCGGGACGCTCCCGGCCGGACCGCACCCACCGAATCGATGACCACCCGGTTGAAGCAGACCGTGCGCTTGCCCGCCACCTGGGAGGCCTCGGCGTTGTACGCCGTCGCGTTCGGCGGATTCGTGGCGTTCTCGGTGTACCTGCCGTCGTATCTGCGCACCGCCTATGACCTTTCCCAGTCGGACGCGGCCACCAGAATGGCTGGGTTCGTACTGCTTGCGGTGATCATGCGGCCGGTCGGCGGCTGGCTGGTCGACCGGTTCAACGGGCCGGTGGTACTCGCCACCACACTCGGTTTCGTGGTCGCCGCCGCGGCCGTGCAGGCGACTACCCCCGGCCTGATGCCGGTCGGCACCATCGCGTTCCTCGTCCTGGCCGCGGCGCTCGGCGCGGGGAGCGGAGCCACCTTCGGGCTCGTCGCGCAGATCGCGCCGCCCGGAAAGGTCGGGTCGATCACCGGGTTCGTCGGTGCCGCGGGTGGTTTGGGCGGCTTCGTACCACCGCTGGTGATGGGTGCCATCTACGAATCGACCGCCGACTACGGCCCGGGGCTGCTGGCGCTGGCCGCTGTCGCGCTGGCCGCACTGGTGTTCACCCTCACCGTGGTACGCCGCGAGGTAGCCCGGCAACGCAGCTGAGATATCCCGATCGACGATCGCAGAAGGAGTACCGATGATGCAAGACCTCCGCCGGTGCAGCGGCCTCCGCGGACCGCGCGTACCTGCTTCGAAGGAGACTCGATGAGCGGCACCCGGCGCGGCGCCGGTGGGGCGCGGCTCGACGGCGAGCTCACCGACGCGCTGGTGGGCACCCGGCGGTTCTTCACCCGCGGTGAGGTCTCGGCGGACCGGCGGTCGATGTACGAATCCGGCGGGCGGCAGGCCGACGAGTTCTACCGGGACCGCTGGAGCCACGACAAGGTGGTGCGGTCCACGCACGGGGTGAACTGCACGGGGTCGTGTTCCTGGAAGATCTACGTCAAGGACGGGATCATCACCTGGGAAACGCAGCAGACCGACTATCCGTCGGTGGGCCCCGACAAACCCGAATACGAACCACGCGGTTGCCCGCGTGGCGCCGCGTTCTCCTGGTACACCTATTCGCCGACCCGCGTGCGTTATCCGTATATCCGCGGTGTCCTGCTGGAGATGTACCGGGCGGCGAAGCACGTTCTCGGCGACCCGGTGCGCGCATGGGCTTCCATCGTGGAGGATCCGGAATCGGCCCGGCGCTACAAGGCCGCGCGCGGTAAGGGTGGTCTGGTACGGGCGACCTGGGACGAGGCGACCGAGATGATCGCCGCCGCGCATATCCACACGATCGAGCGGTACGGCCCGGACCGGATCGCGGGCTTCTCGCCGATCCCGGCCATGTCGATGGTTTCGCATGCCTCGGGGGCGCGGTTCGTATCGTTGATCGGCGGGGCGATGCTGTCGTTCTACGACTGGTACGCCGACCTGCCGGTAGCTTCTCCGCAGGTGTTCGGCGATCAGACCGATGTTCCGGAGTCGGGGGACTGGTGGGATGCCGGCTACCTGATCATGTGGGGATCCAATCTGCCGGTGACCCGCACTCCGGACGCGCATTGGATGGCCGAGGCCCGGTACCGGGGACAGAAGGTCGTGGCGGTATCGCCGGATTACGCGGACAACGTGAAATTCGCCGACGAATGGCTGGCCCCGCATCCCGGCACCGACGGCGCCCTGGCGATGGCGATGGGGCATGTGGTGCTGCGGGAATTCTTCGTCGAGCGGGAGGTGCCCTACTTTGCCGGTTATATCCGGCAGTTCACCGATCTGCCGTTCCTGGTGCGGCTGGAGGAGAGCGACAGCGGTTATCTACCGGGAAAGTTCCTGACCGCCGCCGATCTCGACGAATACTTCGGGACCGAGAACGCGGCATTCAAGACGGTGGTGCTCGATAGCGACGGTATGCCGGTGGTGCCGAACGGTTCGCTCGGTTATCGCTTCGGCGAAACCGGTGCCGGTCGCTGGAATCTCGACCTCGAAGGGGTTCGGCCGCAGGTCACGCTGCTGGGGGACAACGCCGTCACCGTGTTGATGCCGCGCTTCGACACCACCGGCGGTGAAGGTGCGACCGTGCAGCGCGGCGTCCCGGTGCGCCGGGTGAACGGTCACCTGGTCACCACCGTGTTCGATCTGCTGCTGGCGCAGTACGGGGTGCACCGTGAAGGTCTGCCGGGCCTGTGGCCGGTCGACTATGACGACCCCGCCCAGCCCTACACCCCGGCCTGGCAGGAATCGATCACCGGAGTCCCGGCGGCCGCCGTCCTGCGGATCGCACGCGAATTCGCCACGAATGCCGAGGAGAGTCACGGCCGCTCAATGATCGTGATGGGTGCCGGCACCAACCACTGGTTCCACTCCGACA
>NZ_BDBZ01000009.1 GCF_001613245.1 Nocardia speluncae NBRC 108251
GGCTGCCAGGGCGTCAACGGCGGCGGGTGGGCGCACTATGTGGGGCAGGAGAAATGCCGCCCCATCACCGGGTGGACCCAGCTGGCGTCGGCGCTGGACTGGTCGCGCCCGCCGCGGCAGATGATCCAGACCGCCTACTGGTACCTGCATTCCGACCAGTTCCGCTACGACTGGTTCGGCGCCGACACGCTCTCGGCCGCGCACGGGGGCGGCCGCCTGGCCGGTATGACCACCGCCGATGTGATCGCGCAGGCGGCCCGGCTGGGCTGGATGCCGTCCTATCCCACCTTCGACCGCAATCCGCTGGACCTGGTCGACGCGGCCGCGTCGGACGGCGGATCGCTGGCCGGATACGTGGTCTCCGAACTGCGGGCCGGGCGGATGCGGTTCGCCTGCGAGGATCCGGACGCGCCGGAGAACTTCCCGCGGGTGCTGAGCGTGTGGCGGGCGAATCTACTCGGGTCGTCGGCCAAGGGCAACGAATACTTCCTGGAACATCTGCTCGGCACCGAATCCTCGCTGCGCGCCTCACCCACCCCGGCCGGCGCTCGGCCCCGCGATGTGGTGTGGCGGCCCGAGGCGCCGCGCGGCAAACTCGATCTGCTGCTCACCCTGGATTTCCGGATGACCAGCACCACCCTGTTCTCCGATGTCGTGCTGCCGGCTGCCACCTGGTACGAGAAACACGATCTCAACACCACCGATATGCACCCGTTCGTGCATTCGTTCAACCCGGCCATCGCGCCGCCCTGGCAGACCCGCAGCGATTGGGATGCCTTCCAGGCGATCGCCGAGAAGTTCAGCGAGCTGGCGGGGCCGCGGCTCGGGGTGCGCAAGGATGTGGTCGCAGTGCCGCTGCTGCACGACACCCCGGACGAACTTGCCACACCGCACGGGCGGGTCGCGGATTGGAAGTACGGCGAAGCCGAACCGATCCCCGGCGTCACCATGCCGAAACTCGTCGTGGTCGAACGTGATTACGGCGCCGTCGGCGCCAAAATGCGTGCCCTGGGGCCGCTCGCGGAAAAGCTCGGCGCCACCACCAAGGGCGTCACCTTCGATCTCGCCCCGGAAGTCGACTATCTACGCCACAAGAACGGCATGATCCGCGGTGGCCCCGCCGACGGCAGGCCGTCACTACAGCGCGGGATCCAGGCCGCCGAGGCGGTTCTGGCGCTGTCGGGCACCACCAACGGTCGCCTCGCCACCGAGGGTTTCCGCACTCTGGAGCAGCGCACCGGCGTGCCGCTGGCCGATCTCGCCGCCGAACACGAGGGCAAACGCATCACCTTCGCCGATACCCAGGCCGCGCCGGTACCGGTGATCACGTCACCGGAATGGTCGGGGTCGGAGTCGGGTGGTCGCCGGTATTCGCCGTTCACCATCAATGTCGAACGCCGCAAACCGTGGCATACGCTCACCGGCCGCCAGCATTTCTATCTCGACCACGACTGGATGTCCGAACTGGGTGAGGGGCTGCCCGTTTACCGACCACCGCTGAACATGGCGGCGCTGTTCGGTGAACCGGGTATCGGCTCGGTGGGCGAACTCGGCGTCACCGTCCGCTACCTCACCCCGCACAGCAAATGGTCCATCCACTCCGAATACCAGGACAACCTGTTCATGCTGAGCCTGTCCCGGGGCGGTCCGACGATCTGGATGTCGCCACAGGACGCGGCGAAGGCCGGGGTCGCGGACAACGAATGGGTCGAGGCAGTCAACCGCAACGGCGTGGTGGTGGCGCGGGCCGTGGTTTCGCATCGGATGCCCGCCGGCACGGTGTACATGTATCACGCGCAGGACCGGCTCATCGATGTCCCGATCAGCGAAACCTCCGGGCAGCGCGGCGGTATCCACAATTCGCTCACCCGCCTGCTGATCAAACCCAGCCACCTCATCGGCGGCTACGCCCAGCTCAGCTTCGCGTTCAACTATCTCGGTCCCACCGGAAATCAACGCGACGAGGTGACGGTGATCCGTCGTCGCGGTCAGGAGGTGAGTTACTGATGCGGGTCATGGCGCAGATGGCGATGGTGATGAATCTCGACAAATGTATCGGCTGCCATACCTGTTCGGTGACGTGCAAACAGGCGTGGACCAATCGCTCCGGAGTCGAATACGTCTGGTTCAACAATGTGGAAACCCGACCCGGACAGGGTTATCCACGCACCTACGAGGACCAGGAGAAATGGCGGGGCGGCTGGGAACTCAACCGCCGCGGCAATCTGAAACTCAAAGGTGGCGGAAGGTGGCGGAAATTATTCACCATCTTCAGCAACCCCATCCTGCCCGAACTGAAGGACTACTACGAACCCTGGACCTACGACTACGAGAACCTCACCACCGCACCCGCCCAGCGGCACACCCCGGTGGCCCGGCCGAAATCGCTGATCACCGGCAAGGATACGAAGATCGAATGGTCGGCGAACTGGGACGACGACCTCGGTGGCGCCACCGAATACGGCGACCGCGATCCGCTGCTGGGCAAACTCGCCGAGAAGGTCCGGTTCGAATTCGAGCAGACCTTCATGTTCTATCTGCCCCGGATCTGCGAACACTGCCTGAACCCCTCGTGCGCGGCGTCATGTCCGTCCGGAGCCATCTACAAGCGCAGCGAAGACGGGATCGTCCTGGTCGATCAGGACCGTTGCCGCGGCTGGCGTATGTGCGTTTCCGGCTGCCCCTACAAGAAGGTGTACTTCAACCACCGCACCGGAAAAGCGGAGAAATGTACATTCTGCTTTCCGCGGGTCGAGGTGGGGCTCCCCACCGTTTGCGCGGAAACCTGC
This sequence comes from Nocardia speluncae NBRC 108251, assembly GCF_001613245.1. Taxonomy (GTDB): domain Bacteria; phylum Actinomycetota; class Actinomycetes; order Mycobacteriales; family Mycobacteriaceae; genus Nocardia; species Nocardia speluncae. The sequence goes on from NZ_BDBZ01000009.1 coordinate 2,790, forward strand.
GTGGGCCGGTTGCGCTATATCGGCCTGGTGCTCTACGACGCGGACAAGGTACTCGAAGCCGCCGCCACCCCCGACGAACAAGGTCTCTACCAGGCGCAACGTGATGTATTCCTGGACCCGGCCGATCCGGAGGTCCGGCGGGAAGCCGAACGCGCCGGAATACCTTACGACTGGGTGGAAGCCGCGGACAGGTCACCGATCTACGCGCTCATCAACACCTACAAGGTCGCGCTGCCGCTGCATCCGGAATACCGCACCATGCCGATGGTCTGGTACATCCCGCCGCTGTCGCCGGTGGTCGATATCGTCCGCGATACCGGTCACGATGCGGAGGATTACGATAATCTCTTCGCCGCCATCGAGGCCCTGCGCATCCCGGTCGACTATCTCGCCCAATTGTTCACCGCCGGCGATCCCGCCCCGGTCACCGATGTCCTGCGCCGGCTGGCCGCCATGCGCAGCTATATGCGCGATATCAATTTCGGCCGGGAACCCCGGGAGCGGATAGCCGAGGCGGTCGGGATGACCGGCGAAGAGGTCTACGATATGTTCCGCCTGCTCGCGCTGGCCAAATACGATGAGCGCTACGTTATTCCGCCCGCACATGCCGAACAGGCGCACGGTCTGGAAGAACTCGCCACCGAATGCAGCCTCGATTACGAAGGCGGCCCGGGAATGACCGCGTCGGGGCCGTTCGGGGAAAGCTCCGGCGGGCCGGCACCGATCGCCGTCGAGAACTTCCACATGCTGCGCAACCGGCAGACCGCCGATACAACGACCACCGTGCACGGGCAGGGCCGGGTGAACCTGCTCAACTGGGACGGTAAAGCCCCCGACGGGCTGTTCCCGCCCACCGGAGACAACCCGTCCGGATCGGAGCGGCTGTGAAGAAAACCGTGAAAATCGATCCCGCCCTCCGTTCCGCCGCCTGGCAGGCGCAATCACTGCTGGTCGGCTACCCGGACGAAACGCTGCACCGCAACCTGCACCTGCTCGGCGCGGTCGCCGTGGCCCTGCCGCCACCGGTCGGCGATCCAGTCGCCCGGTTCCTCGCTCACGTGCAGCGCAGCTCCCTGTTCGAACTGGCCGCCGACTACGTCGCCACCTTCGACCACCGCAAACGCTTCAGCCCCTACCTCACCTACTTCGCCTATGGCGATACCCGCAAACGTGGAGTGGCGCTGCTGCGTTTCAAACAGGCCTACCAGGCCGCCGGACTCCAGTTGAGTGAGGAAGAGCTACCCGACCACCTCTCCGTGGTTCTGGAATTCGCCGCCTCCGGTCACGCCGAAACCGGGGTGCGGTTGCTCACCGAACATCGCGCCGGCCTGGAACTGATGCGCCGCGGCCTGCACGAAACCGGTTCGCCGTGGGCGGATGTACTCGATTCGGTGATCGCTACGCTGCCCGCCCTGGCCGGTCGCGAAGAAGACGCCATCACCCGCCTCATCGCCGAAGGCCCCCCGGAGGAATCCGTCGGCCTCGCACCGTTCACTCCACCCCAATACCTCCCCGATCCAGCCATGCCCCAACAGCGCCGGAACCATGTTGCCCGCCAACCTGGATAGGCGTCCCAGCCCCCAGGGGCGAGGCGTATCGTCTGCCGCCCTCCGTGAACGGCTCACCCCACCGGGCGGGGCCCGCCCCTGGTCTGGAGCGACGGAGCGGGGGAGCGAAGCGGAGGAGCGCAGGAGTGAAGACCAGGGGTTAATAGGGCCCCGCCCTCGAGACGCGGAGCGTCTCCAAAATTACAGCCCGCCCCTTCACGGTCGGTCCACCCGGTGGAGCTTTCCGGTCGGCCCACTCCGGCAGTGCCTTACGAGTAGTCCAATCCGGCGCCGCCTTCCGGATGATCACCCCGACAGCGCCTTCCAACCTGCCGACCCCACGGCCCTGGTAACCGGACCCCGACTCCACGCCGCCGGTGGCGACGCCGAACTCACAGAGGTGCGTTGATGAATGCGATATTCCACGCCGCGGCGGCCGAACAGCTCACCACAGTCGACATCCTCGTGTGGGTCGCCCTGCCCTACGCCTCCATCGCCATCTTCCTCGTCGGCCATTACTGGCGTTACCGCTACGACAAGTTCGGCTGGACCACCCGTTCCTCCCAGCTCTACGAGAACCACCTGCTCCGCCTGGGCAGCCCCCTGTTCCATTTCGGAATCCTGCTGGTGATCCTCGGCCATATCGTCGGTCTGCTCATCCCCGAAGGCTGGACCGAAGCCGTCGGCATCAGCGAACCCATCTATCACGCAATGTCCGTCGGCCTCGGCGTCCTCGCCGGCGCCGCCACCCTCGTAGGCGCCGCGATACTCATCTACCGCCGCCGCACCACGGGCCCGGTGTTTTCCGCGACCACCCGCAACGACAAGATCATGTATGTCCTGCTCATCGGCACCCTCGTCCTCGGCTTCGGTACCACCGTGATCAGCAACGCCATCGGCCGACCCCACGATTACCGCCACACCGTCGCCCCCTGGTTCCGCTCCATCCTCTCCTTCCGCCCCGACACCGACCTGATCCTCGCCGCCCCCCTCGGCTTCCAGCTCCATGTGATCGCCGCGTGGATCCTTTTCGCTTTTTGGCCCTTCACCAGGCTGGTCCATGTGTTCTCGATGCCTATCGGCTACCTGACCAGGCCCTATATCGTCTACCGGAGTAGGGATGTGGAACTGGGGTCCCGGCGCGAGCGGCGCGGCTGGGAGCGGATCCAGTAGGACTACTCGCTGGACCGGCGGCCTCTGCCGGAGTTGCACGCTGACGGCGTTCCGCGGCCGCTTTGTTCAACCAGACGTCCTTGACGTAATGATTACGTCAACATATCATCGGGTTGTGTTGTATCCGACGCCGGCCCTGACCGTCGGCGATGCGCGTGTGCTGTCCGAAGTCGACGGCATGCGTGAGGAATTGCGGCATCAGTTGCAGAAAGTTCCGGCCAAATGGGCGGGTGGGCTGCGCAGGTTCCTCACAGCGGATGCTGTGGCGGCTTCGAATTCCATCGAAGGGTTCAAGGTCGAAACCATTGATGTCGAGGACTTGATGGCGGGTGAGCGTGATGTGGATGTCTCCGATGAGGACCGGGCGGAGACGCTCGCCTACGAGCAGATGATGACCTACATCCAGACGCTTCACGATGTGGGGGATTTCTGTTACGGCAAAGGTCTGATCAATGCTCTGCATTGGATGTTGCAGGGGCATCGACATTCCACGCGAAAGCCTGCGGGGCAGTGGCGGCGGGGTCCGGTGTATGTCGCCGATGCGCGAGATCCGAGCATTGCCGCGTACACGGCGCCGGAGGCTCCCGCGGTTCCCGAGTTGATGACCGAACTGGTGGAGTGGTTGAACGCCGACGATGGCACACATGCGCTGGTGCGTGCTGCGATGGCGCATCTGCATCTGGTGTCGATTCATCCCTGGGCGGATGGGAACGGCCGGATGTCCCGGTCGCTGCAAACGCTGATGATCGCGCGCGAAGGGGTGCTTGCGCCTGAGTTCTCGTCGATCGAGGCATGGCTCGGTCGGCCGGGTAATACCTGGGAGTACTACCAGGTGCTCGGTCGGCGCGGCAATGAATACCGGCCGGAGCGGGATGTATCGGAGTGGGTCCGATTCAATTTGACCGCCTATCATCAGCAGGCACAAACCGTGCGGGCGCGGTTTGTGCGCTCCGGTCGGGTGTGGGAGCGGTTATGCGAGTTCGCCCGTGTGGAGTCGCTCGATGAACGTCTGGTGACCGCTCTGCACGATGTGGCGATATCGGGACGGGTACGGCGAAGTCGCTACGAGCAGAACGAGAATCTCAACCTTCAGCAAGCTCAGCGCGACCTACGTGAACTGGCGCGCAGGGAGATCCTGGAACCGATGGGCCGCACCCGCGCTCGCATTTATGTTGCCGGCCTGCGGTTCCCGGAAGCGGTGCTGGAGATCGCCAGTACGCCGACGTCGCTGACCGACCCGTACGCGGCTGGATAGTTGTTCGTAACTACTGGCCGGGTCATGCGTGCACCACTGCCGGCCTGGGGCTCATTCTGGCCTGCGATTGCGAATGCGTGTTAACTTATTCTCGAACGGTCACTAACTTGGGAGGCCGTGCCGAGCAGTTCAGGAGGGACCCATGCAGTCCGCGGTCATCGTTGATGTGGTTCGCACGCCGTCCGGAAAAGGCAAGATGGGCGGGGGTTTGTCGGGGGTGCATCCGGCGACCCTTCTGGCGGGGGTGCTCGAGAAGCTGATCCAGCGCAACGATCTGGATCCGGCGCTGGTCGACGATGTGGTGGGAGGGTGCGTCACCCAGAGTGGTGAGCAGGCGTTCAATATTTCGCGGACTGCGGTGCTCGCGGCCGGGTTCCCGGAATCGGTGCCCGCGACCACTGTGGACCGGCAGTGCGGGTCCAGTCAGCAGGCGGCGCATTTCGCGGCGCAGGGGGTGATGTCGGGCGCTTATGACATCGCGATCGCCTGTGGTGTGGAGTCGATGAGCCGAGTGCCGATGTTCTCCAATGCGCAGGGGCAGGACGCCAACGGTGGGCCGATCGCGCATCGATATCCGGAGGGGCTGGTTCAGCAGGGGATCGCGGCCGAGATCCTGGCCGCGCGCTGGAAGCTCGATCGTTCGATCCTCGATGAGTTCGCGGCGCGGTCGCATCGCCTGGCGGCCGAGACCGCGGCGGCGGGCGGGTTCGACCGGGAGTTGGTCGCCGCAGGTGAGCTCACCGCGGACGAAACCATCCGGGCCGGATCCACTCCGGAGAAGCTGGCGGGCCTGAAGCCGGCGTTCGTCGACGAGCAGTACACCCAGCGTTTTCCGGAGATCGACTGGTCGATCACCCCGGGCAACTCCTCGCCGCTCACCGACGGCGCCTCGGCCGCGTTGATCATGAGTGAGCAGACGGCGGCGAAGCTGGGACTGACCCCGCGGGCCCGTTTTCATTCGTTCGCGGTGCTCGGCGACGACCCGCTGCTCATGCTGACCGCGCCCGTCCCGGCGTCGAAGAAGGTGCTGGACCGGGCCGGCCTGACAATCGACGATATCGATGCCTACGAGGTGAACGAGGCCTTCGCCCCGGTGCCGCTGGTGTGGCAGCAAGAATTGGGCGCCGACCCGGAGAAGCTGAATCCGCGCGGCGGAGCGATCGCCCTGGGGCATCCGCTGGGTGCCTCGGGGGTGCGGATTCTGGCAACCATGGTCAATCATCTGGAACAGACCGGTGGTCGCTACGGGCTGCAAACCATGTGCGAAGCGGGTGGACTGGCGAACGCCACCATTATCGAACGGCTCTGATACCGGACGGACCGCACCCTCCCGGCCGTACGCCTGGAGGGGGCGGTCCATCGGTGCGTCGTGGGCCCGGGCTGTGGTTCGGGCTTGCCGCCGGAGAAGGGGCCACGACGCGGCCGCGGGTCAGTAGCGGCGTGCTCCGACCACGGGCGAATACGACATGGGCGAGATCTCCACGATGGAGGTCGCGGCGTGGATCACCTGGCCGTCACCGGCGTAGAGGGCGGAATGGCCGCCGCCGCTGTAGGAAATCACATCACCGACGTGTAGCTGGTCGAGCGGGACCGGTGTGCCGGCGGAGAGCTGGGACCAGCTGGTGCGGGGGACATCCACGCCCGCCTGCTGGTACGCCCACTTCACCAGTCCGGAGCAGTCGAAGGTGCTGGGGCCGGTCCCGCCGGAGACGTACGGGGCGCCGAGTTTACTGCGCGCCGCCTGGATTGCGAGATCGCCCGGGGCGGGGGTGAATTGCGGTGCCGGTTCCGGGGTGGTGATGCCGGGAACCCCGGCCGGTAGCGGAATGTGATCGGGAACTTCGAAAACACCGAGTCCGGGCACTGATACCGGCCGGGCTTCGGCGGGTGCGGCGGTGCAGAGAACGGAACCTGCCGCCGCGGCGAGAACGGCCATGACGGCCATGCGTTTTCGGACTAGCGGTACTGACTCCATAATTGCGGTCCTCCGTGCTCAGGTCGAGAGCCGGTGGATCACAAAACTTTCACCGCCGATTGCGCGGCGAGGAATTCACCGACTACTCGAACAGCGTTGGAAATACACCACAGCTATATGTCGGTCCTGCAAACCCGGGGAGTCATATTTCGCCGTCTGTCGCGCAGAGTTCGGAAACGACACGGACAAGTTGGCTAACGGAACGATAACGGTTCGTCTTTATCCAGCGTACGGCGTGTATCGGGGTTACGACGGCCGATACCGGGCCTTGATGTGGAACCGTTCGCCCTGCGGGCCGAAAAGGCTCAGGTATTCGACGGGGTGTTCGTCGGCATTGCCGAACCAGTGGGGGAGATGGGTGTCGAATTCGGCGACCTCGCCGGGGGTGAGCACCATATCCCGGTCGCCGAGGATCAGGCGCATTTTGCCGTTGAGAACGTAGAGCCAGTGATAACCCTCATGGGTGTGCAGGTCGGGTTCGGCCCAGGATCGGCCGGACAGGATCTGCTTATAGGCCTGCAGGCCGCCGGGTTTACGAGTGAGGGGGATCAGGGTCTGGCCGTGCCGGGTGACAGGGCGGATATTGACCCGGGGGTCGCCGGTTTCCGGTGCGGCGACCAGTTCGTCCAGCGGGACGCGATGCGCCTTGGCCAGCGGAAGCAGTAGTTCGAGGCTGGGTTTGCGCTGGCCCGATTCCAGTCGTGACAGTGTGCTCACCGGTATGCCGGTGAGCTCGGACAGTGTGGCCAGGGTGGTGCCGTTGCGTCGCCGCAGCTCACGCAGCCGCGGGCCGATCGCATCGATGACATCGCCGAACTCCGGATCCATGCCTCTATTGCAGTTATGGCAAATATATTTGTCAAGACTCCGTGTTGTGCGGATGCTGGGTGTCAAGCCCCGAAGCAGATCAGGAGATACGGATGGACCAGCAGTTCTGGGACGATATGTACGGCGAGACCGAGCAGAGATTCAGCGGCCTGCCCAACGACGCCCTGGTCACGGAGGTGACCGGGATGACGCCCGGCCAGGCGCTCGACCTCGGCTGTGGCGAGGGTGCCGATGCCTACTGGCTGGCCGAGCGCGGCTGGCAAGTCACGGCGGTGGATATTTCGAAGGTGGCGATCGAACGCGCGTCGGCCGGGCATCCGGAGATCTCGTGGCGCCACGCCGACATCGCGGTCACGCCACTGCCTTCCCGTTCGTTCGATCTCGTGTCGGCACACTACTTTCCGATCGCACACGAACCCGGCCACGCCACCGTGCGTGGTCTGCTGGATTCGGTCGCGCCGGGCGGCACCCTGCTGTTCGTGACCCACGACCCGACGGAATTCCCCGCGCAGGAACAACATTCGCATGCACAGGAAGGTCATCAGCACCAGTTCGACCCCTACGCCTACTACCTGCCCGCCGATATCCTCGGCCTGCTGGACGACCAGTGGTCGGTGCAGGTGGACGAACGGCGCGACCGTAACCGCCCCGCAGCCGGCCATCAGATCAAGGACCTCGTCCTGCGGTTGCGCCGCGCGCACTGAGGCCGCGGCGGCCTGTGCCGGGATTCCGCCACCGCCACCCGAATCCGGACACCGCGCGTCGGTACACGCTGCGCCGAGAGCTGATTGCTATCGTCGGCGGCATCTGTGCGCAGAAACCGGAACCATGAGGTGGAGGGTTGTTCATGCGGCTGTACCGGATCCACGGGTTCGCGGCCGCAGCGGCGATCACCGTCGTCGCCCTCGCCGTGATCCTGGTGATAGCGCAGGCCGCCCGGCACCCGGTCAGCCGGGACACCACACCGGCCGCCTCCCCGGCCGAGCTGGCGCAGCAGTGGACCGGCACCCACGACGGCCCACAGCCCTACCCCGGCGTACATATCGACAAAGACGTGCACATCACCATGAGCGACGGTGTAGTGCTGAAAGCCGATGTGTACCGGCCCGCCCACGCGGGTGACCGGGTGGAGACCGAACCGCAGCCCACCATCGTCACGATGACGCCGTACTCGAAAATGATGTCCGGTCTCATCGATTCGGCGATGAACAACCCCGAGGCGCAACAGTTCACCATGGACCTGGTGCGCCGGATCAACCTGTCCGGCACCCCGATCAGCGGTTTCGAGGATCTGCTGCACGCCCTCGACGGCGGCACCGTCGCCACGGTGCTCGGGCTCGACAGCAAACTGGTACACGCCGGCTACACCGTGGTCTCGGTGGATGTGCGCGGTACCGGCCAGTCACAGGGTCTGTGGGACACCCTCGGTGCGCGCGAACAACTCGACACCCGCGAGGTGATCGAATGGTCGGCGCAACAACCGTGGTCGAACGGGCGGGTCGCGATGAGCGGCGGCTCCTACTCCGGCATCAATCAATTGCGTGCCGCCGAGAACGCCCCGGAACCGTTGCAGGCCATCTTCCCGGTGGAGCCCGGCAGCGATCTCATGCGCGATGTGGTGGCGCCCGGCGGCGGTGTGGGCGTGACCTTCCTGCCGCTGTGGCTGAACCAGGTGAATCAGGCCAAACTCATGCCGGATGTGCAGTCGATGCTCGACGGCACCTTCGACTGGCAATGGCTCGCCGACCGGCTGGCCGATCCCGCCACCAACTACGACCTGCTCGCCCAGGCACTGCTCACGCCGTCGCTGAACAATATGCCGCCCACGCTGGCCGCGGCACTGGACGAGAACAGCCCGTTCCGGCAGGGCATCATGGGCGATCCGTCGAGGATCACCGTCCCTACCTTCGTCTACGGCGGCTGGCACGATATTTTCGCCAACAGCGCCACCACCCTCTACAACGACATCCCGCTACCGCCCGGCCACAAACAACTCGTCGTCGGCGACACCTATCACGCCAACCCGGGGGCCGGGACCGGGCGACCCGGCGCACCACCGCGGCTGGATGTCCTGCAACGCGCGTGGTTCGACCACTGGCTCAGAGATATGGACAACGGCATCGCCGACTACGGACCCGTGGTCGTCTGGGAACAAGGCGGCGGCTGGGTTTTTCTCGACCAGTACCCGCAACCCGGAATGGCGCATCGACGGGTGTATCTGTCGGGTGCCCCCAGCGGTACCAGCGCGGAAAGCGTGCACGACGGATCGCTGATCGGTCAGCCCGGGGACAAGGCGCAACTCACCGTGGCGCCGGGGCTCACCACATTCTGCTCGCGGGATATGGCGCAGGGGTCGGCCGGAATCGGTGCGGTGTTCGATACCTGCGCCAAGGATTCCCGGATCGCCGAACGCGGCGCACTCACCTTCACCAGCGCCGAGGTCACCGAACGGACGGTGATCTCCGGGCCGATCAACGTCCATCTCAACACGGTGCACGACGCCGCCGACGGCTACTGGAGCGTCACGGTGAACGATGTCTCGCCCGACGGCACCTCCACCGTGCTGAGCACCGGCCAGCTCACCGCTTCCCTGCGCGCGATCGACGAAGCCCGCAGCACCCGCTTACCCAACGGTGACCTCACCGCCCCGTTCAACCCGATCACCCTGGACAGCGTGCAGCAGGTGTCGCCGGGCGAGCAGGTCGCGCTGGATATCGGCGTGATCCCGACCCAGGCCGTCCTCGAACCCGGGCACCGCCTCCGCCTCGACGTATTCGCCGCCAACGCCCCGAAGGCGCTGGCGTTCCGGCCGATGCTCAACGACACCGAACTCAAACCCCAGCATCTCGCGCTGGACCCGGCCGCTCCGAGCTTCGTCAACCTCCCCACCGACCGCCCACTGCCCGACGCCTCCGGCCGCCCGTCGGCGGTTCCGCAACCCGCGGTGGCCCCGGCCGCACCTCCGGCACCGACCCCGGGCCACCCGGGGCCCACCGTCCCGCAGCAACCGGCTGCACCGTCGGTGGAAACTTCCGGGCTCGCCGGAGTTCCGCGCGCCGAGACGCCGCAACCCCAGCAGCCCGCGGTACGGAATTCGCCCGCAGAACCGGGGGCGCAGTCGACGCAACCCGCTGTCCCACCTGCCCGGTCGCCCGAGCCGATTCCGGAATACACCTCACCGCGATCCGCGACTGCGCAGCCATAGCGCTGCCCGGCACCGCTTCGCGCGGCGGCGCGCGTTGTGCTCGGCCGGGACCGCGATCGGCAGGTGCTGCCATCGGCCGGGACGGATTTTCCGCGGGACAGCCACCGGCCGTCCCGCGCGCAGTCGTGCTACTACGCGGCGTTGCGGTGTCACCCGGCATCGCCGGTGCCCGGCTGTACCACCGGCGTTCGATGCCGCGGGCGGCATGATGCAGATCACTGGTCTGTACGGCCGGTTTCCCCGCGTGCAGGCCGGTGGGTCGTAGTGTGGCGCCCATGGTGTCGCAGGAGAGGTCCGAACTGGTTCGGTCGGCGGCGGAGACGAGCCTGCTCGCCGGGAGCCGGCGGTACAACCGCTTGGAGGTGGCGGAGAAGGCGGGGGTGACACCCGAGCTGGCGCGCCGGTTGTGGATATCGCTGGGTTTCCCGGCCAGCGAGGACGACAGCGCGCCGGATTACACCGATTCCGATATCGCGGCCATCCACCGGTTCCGGGAGGTCGAGGTGCTCTCCGCTGCCGGTTCCCGGCAGCAGGCCGCGACCGCCCGCACCATCGGGCAGGCCATGGCGCGACTGGCCGAATGGCAGGTCGACCTGGTGGTCGAGGAGATCGACCGGCGGGTCGCTGCGGCCGGGCCCGGCGCCGACCCCGACGAGATCACCCGCAATGCCACCGCGGAAACGGTGGAACTCATGGAGAGCCTGCTGTCCTATGCCTGGCGGCGCCACCTGGACGCGGCGCTCATCCGGCATCTGGAGGAGACCGGGCCGACCCAGGATTCCACGCGGACGCTGGCCGTCGGGTTCGCCGATATGGTCGGCTATACCCGGCTCACCCGGCATCTGCATCCCGACGAGTTGTCCACATTGCTGGAGGCATTCGAATCCACCACCACCGCCGCGATCACCGAGAACGGTGGCTGGGTGATCAAGAACGTCGGGGACGAGGTCATGTTCGCGGCCGAATCCCCGCTGATCGCGGCCCGGATTGCACTGGAGATCCAGGAATCCACCATGACTGTCGGTACCACGCCGGAACTGCGGTTGGCGATTGCCTACGGGCCTGTGCTGCAGCGTTTCGGCGACCTGTACGGGTCGGTGGTGAATATGGCGGCTCGGCTCACCGGTGTCGCCCGTCCGGGCACGATCCTGGTCGATGACGGCGCGGCAGCGGAGCTGGAAGGGGATACGGAGTTCGATATCCGGCATCTGCGCAGCGTCCGGGTGCGGGATTTCAACCGGCTGCGTCCGCATCTGCTCCGGCGCAACGGCAAGCGCTGAACATCCTGCACGGCGTCCGGATCGCATCGCCCGCCGCCGAGAGTATTACGACCGGTTTCACCATATGGGATTCCCTCTTTCGGAAATATCGTTTTGAGTATGGTCGTCGGGGAGCCGAAAGTATCCGGCTCGTGTGTGAGTGAGGAGTTCCGGGATGGCCAAGGGCTATGTCATCGTGACCGAGTCGATCAAGGACCCGGCGGGGATGGCCGAATACGGTAAGGCGGCCGCCAAGGCGATGGCCAACGGCGTGAAAGTCTTGGCGATCGATACCGAACCGCAAGTACTGGAAGGGGAGTGGCCCGCCACCCAGACCGTGGTGCTGGAGTTCGAATCCCCGGAGGCCGCCCGTGCGTGGTACGAATCCGAGGAATACCAGGCCGCGATTCCGCTGCGGCAGGCGGCGGCCGACTGCAATGCGGTGATCGTCAACGGTCTGTAGCGCCGGCGCATGGCCGGGCGCCGGTGAATCGCACCGGCATCCGGACCGGGCTCGCGCTGCGGGCCGGGGCGCCGGGACTCACCCGTCCGAACGCGGCCGTCCGGCGGAGCCGGAACCTACGCTGGTGCCGTGACCGTATCCGACCCCTGTCCGACCGGGCGCTCGCTTGTACTGGCAGCCGGAGGTGTCCGCGCTGAAATCGGGACGGTGGCCGCCGTGTTGCGCGGTCTCACTGTCGACGGTATCGCGGTGACCGAACCGCTTCCCGCCGGTGCCGCCCCGCCGATGGCCTCCGGTATCGTGCTGGCGCCGTGGCCGAATCGCGTACGCGATGCGGTCTGGATGCTCGGCGGGCGCCCGCAGCAACTCGATATCACCGAGGTCGCGCGGTCGAACGCGATCCACGGTCTGCTGCGTAACACCGATTACGAAGTGCGGGCGCAGGCACCGGATTCGGTGACCCTCGGCGCGCTGATACCGCCCCAGCACGGCTGGCCGTTCCTGCTCGATACCTGGGTGCGCTACGAACTGCGCGCCGACGGGCTGGCAGTGACCCATGGGGTCGTCAATCATTCGGACCGGCCGGCGCCGTACGCGGTGGGTGCGCATCCGTATTTCCGGGTCGGCGCGGTTCCGGTCGAGGAACTGGAACTCGCCGTCGCCGCGACCACCTACTACGAGGTCGATGCCCGGATGAATCCTGTCGCGGAGCATCCCGTCGAGGGCACGCCATACGATCTGCGGGCCGGGGCCCCGCTGGCGAACCTGACGCTGGATACTCCGTTCGGCGGAGTGGTTCCGGGTGTCGCCGCCCGGCTCACCGCACCGGACGGGGCGCGGGTGGAGCTTCTCCTCGATGACGATTGGCGCTATCTCCAGGTGTTCACCGCGAAGGATTTTCCGCGACCGGCGGGGCCCGGGCTCGCGGTGGCGCTGGAACCTATGACCGCGGCTCCGGACGCACTCAATTCGGGGGACGGTCTGCGCCACCTGGCACCGGGAGAGGCGTGGGAGGGGCGCTGGGCGGTGCGCCGGATATCCGGCGGTGGCGCGGATTCCCCTCGATGATCGGCAACCGCCGAACAGCCTTCCCGAACGCCCGCAGATGGCTACCCTGTATTCGACAATCTGCCAGGGGGGCCGGCGAGTGGGTCGCCGGCCGCGGAGTATGCCCGGGGGGCTGATTTTTCAGCGGTCGTACCCGGGGGACGAAAGGGGACCGGGGTGAGCTATGTCGACGACTTGGGGCCGTTTCCGAACAGCCGGATCATCTCCGCGGTATTCACCCGTGCGGCCGAATTCGATCGGTCCGCCGGCGCGGAATTCGGCTGCGCCATGCTCGAATCGCTGGCCGGCCTCGTGGTGGCGCATCGTAGGATGGCCGCGGCGCGACCGGCCTGGGACGACATCGTGCTGCCCTGGGGGCGCCCCGGAGAACCGCCGGGATCATCGGAAACCGGCTCCGATACCGACCCTTTCGCCTGTGCCTGTGATGAAGTGCAGCGCCATATGCTGTCGATAGATCTCGGAGCCCGCCGTATCCTCGGGCCACCGCGGCCCGGTTCGTTGCCACATCGCGAGGGGCTCGGCGCGGTATTCGGCCGGACGGCGTATCTGTACACGATCAGCTTCGACCGCTTCATTCTGGACGGTTCCGAAGGGTCGAACCGCCGGCGGCTCGCTCGTGAATACGCGGCCTACGACGCGCTTGCGCGCGATTTGGTCGCGGGGCGAAAATGCCTCCCCGCCCTGTGTGATCGGCCTGCCCCGTGAAATCCACATCCGGGTGGTGAGGTCGCACGGCCCTCGATCGGTGCGGCCGGATGGTGCGGCGCGGACCGTCACACGGTATCGACCGAACGGCCGCGCATCCCCGCCCGTAGCTGTCCGAGCGAGACCAGAAACGGTTCGTGGACCGCCTGCCACTCCGGTGAACCACCCCCTGTGCCGCCGATCACCACACTGTGTGTAATCAGCAACTCCCGGATATTCCGCAGTCGTTCGTACGCGGACCAGGCCGAGTCGCACACCGCTTTCGGCGCAACCAGTTCCAGTTCGTAGATGGCGGCGACGAGTTGATGGGACCGGAATGCCGCGGTGATATCCCCACGCGCCAGCGGCGTCGGATGATCGATCGCGAGGGCCTGCATCGCATTGTCGGTCTGGGTCAGCGCGGACAGGCAGGTGACGTAGACCTGCCGGCGCGTATCCTCGATGCGCTCGGTGCGTGCCCGTCGAGCGCGGAAAGCCTCGGCCATCATGGTGGAACCCGCTCCGAGCAGCGCACCACCCAACGTTCCGGCCACCGCAAGCCACTCCGTTGCCACCTCCATACTGTAGTCGGCACAAGACCTTTCGGGAATCCTCACCACAGGCTGCGTAGACCTGTCAGGCTCGTCCGGCGGCCGCACCTCCTGAACCCCGGCCCAGGACCGGACGGCTCTATCCTCGACAGCAGCGGGTTCGGACGAGTCCGCGGGCAGGCAGGGGAACGGAATGGATGTCGAGGGCGCCCGGCGGTTCGCGGGTGCAATATGGCGGCGCCCGGATCTGTCCGGGCCGGAGCGGCTGGCCGCCGTCAAAGCGGACGCACATGCCCGCGGTAAGGAGCCCTTCGACCTGGGCCGCCTGGAAGCCTTGTGCGATACCAGCCACGAGGGGCGGATGGACCCGGTGCAGTGGCGGTGGCGCCGCTTCGAACTGGTGTATTACAGCCATCCGGAAATGACGACGATCGAAGACCTGGCCGCGCACGTGATGCTCTCCCAAGGCTGGATGGGTTGAGCTTCGCGCCCCGAGAGGGGCGCCGATCGATCAATACCGCCGGTCGTCGCGCGAATCCTGCCCTGCCGCGCCGACCGGCGGTTCGAACGCCGGCACAGTGCCCGGTCAGGCGGCTGTGGCGTGCCGGATGGCAATGTTGCCGTGGGTATTGCGGGCGTACACGCGCACGGGTTCCGCTTCGGGCTGCGGTCGGTCGACCGGCCCCATCCGATTGTGCACGCTGCCCTGCAGGGCGTTGACCTCCAACCGGACCGCGCTGCCGGGGCTGACCCCGATCTCGAGTTCACCCATGGACGTCTCCAGCCGCAGCTCGCCGCGGATGGCTTCGCCGATACGGATATCGCCCTTGGCGACTTTCGCGGTCACCGAATCACCGGCGCGCTCGACGGTGATATCGCCGGCGGCTATTTCGAGGTCGCACCGCCCGAGTTCGCCGGTCGCCGCGATCCGGCCGACTCCGGCAGTGCTTTTCAACCGGGAACCGGCCGGCACTTCGATGGTCACCACGATCGTCGGATTACCGCCGAACGGGGTGTGGGTGCGCCAGTCCTTCGCCGCCGTCACGGTCAGGACGCCGGCGGTGAAATCGACCCGGGTCCGCTCGGCTGCGCGGATATCGGCCTTCTTGGATTCGTCGGCCGGCCGGATATCGACAGCGGTGTCGGTGCGGTCGGTGGCGTGCACGATGACATCGGCGGACAGCACCTCGACGGTGACGGCGATCGGGTCCGGGGTCTGGAAGGTGGGCATTGCGGTACTCCTCCGACTACGTGTTGTGCTCGGCGAACGGGGCGGCGGGCTCGCACGGTCGGCATTGCCGCCCACCGGACCAGGACGTTTCGGTCCAGGTGACGGGCAGTTCGTGGACGCCGTAGATATTCATGTCGGTCCGCAGCTTCACCTCACTTGCGGGGACGGCGAGGGCGAGAGTGGGGAAGCGGCGGATCAGCGCCGCGAAACCGGCGCGCATCTCTACACGGGCCAGCTGCTGGCCCAGGCATTGGTGCACGCCGTGGCCGAAAGACACCAGTCCGCGGGTCGTGCGGTGGACGTCGAGGGTGTCGGGGGCGCTGAAACGCCGCGGGTCGCGGTTGGCGGCCAGCAGCGAGACGACGACGGTCGAACCCGCGGGGATCGTTTCGCCGCCGAGTTCGAGATCCTCGGTGGCGTAGCGATAGAAAATATCGGCGACCGCCAGATAACGCAGGAGTTCCTCGACGGCACCGGGCACCAGATCGGGATCGGCGCGCAGTTCGGCCAGCTGATCGGGGTGTTCCAGCAGCGCGAACGTACCCAATGCCAGCATGTTGGCGGTGGTTTCGTGGCCGGCGAGCAGCAGCAGGAACGAGATCCCGGTCAGTTCCTCGATGCTCAGGTCATCGTCGCGGGCCAGGTCGGAGAGGATATCGTCGCCGGGTTCCGCGCGTTTACCGGTGACCAGTTCACTCAGGTACGCCATCATCGCACCGTAGGCGGCCATTTTCTCTGCGATCGGCTGCTCCCGGAGCATGAACTTGGCGGAGTTGGATTGGAAACCCACGCGGTCGGCGTAGGGGACGCCGAGCATTTCGCAGATCACCAGGGAGGGCAGCGGTAGCGCGAACTCGGCGACCAGGTCGGCCGGAGGCATCCGGCGCGCCATCTCCGCCAGCTGCCGTTCGGCGATGTCGATGATGTGCTCTTCGAGCTGTTTCATCCGTTTGACGGTGAACGCGCTGATGAGTTTGCGGCGCAATCGGGTGTGGTCCGGCGGGTCCATCGCGATGAACATGCCCGGGATCTGCGGGGACGGTTCCGTCTGGACGGGCATATCGGGGCCGGCGTCCAGTGCGTGCAGCACGCCGAGGTCCTGGCGTGAACTGAACCGGGTGTCGGCCAGTACCTGCCGGACGGCGTCGTAGCCGGTGACGAGCCGGCCCTCGTGCCCGTCGGGGAAGTTCAGCGGGCTGACGGGGCGCACTTCGCGCAGCTCGGTGATTTCGCGCGGCGGGTCGAAGGGGCCGGCGTTGCGTTCGGTGGGCAGGCCGTGCGGTACGGGGACTGTGTGGGTCATCGGGTTTCCTGTTCGTCGGGTGTGGGGTGTTCGGTCAGCGGGAGAGCAGAGCGATCGCACCGGCCGGGCACATATCGGCGGCTTGCCGGATGGCCGTCTCCTGGCCGGCGGTGGGTGCGGTGGTCAGCGCGACCACCCGGCCGTCCGCGTCGTCCTGATCGAAAACCCCGGCGGCGGTCAGTACACACATTCCGGCGCCGATGCAGCGCTCGCGATCGACCCGGAGTTCCCTCGGTGCGAGTCCGTTCCGGTGCGAGTTCTTCCGTGGTTCGGAAGGTGCTGTGCTGTTCATGTGAGTACTGTCGCGGGCCCCGCTGATACCCGCCTGACACCGGCCTGATGCGACCACTGACAGCGCCTTCGGCACCCGAAGTCGCCCCATACCGCCGAAAGAACCGGTCCGGTCTGCCCGGCACAACAACCACCCGTCGCCCGCGCACGGCAGAATGGCCGGGTGCAGATCGTGGTGCTCGGGCCGCTCGAGATCCGGGCAGAGGACGGCGGATCGATAGAGGTCCCGGGTGTCCGGTTGCGTGCGCTGCTGATCGCGCTTGCGCTCGAACCCGGGCGGGTGGTGCCGAAAACCGCTTTGGTCGATTGGATCTGGGGTGAGCAGCCGCCCGCCGACGCATCCAATGCCCTGCAAGCCCTGGTGTCCCGGTTGCGCAGGGTGTTGCCGGAGGGGGTGCTCGAGGGGCAGGCAGGCGGGTACCGGCTGGTGGCCGAACCCGATACGGTCGACGCCGTCCGGTTCGAACAGCTGCTAGACCGGGCGCGCGGCGTCGGCGACGCGCGCCGCGCCGGGTTGCTCCGCGAGGCACTCGACCTGTGGCAGGGGTCGCCGATGCAGGGAATCGAGGCTCGCGACAGCGGAGCCGTCGATGCCGTGATCGCGCGATTCGAGGGATTACATTCCGCCGCGCTCGAGGATGTGTACGAAGCGGAGATCAACCTCGGCCTCGGTGCTCGGTTGGTGCCCGAACTGGCCGATCTGGTGGCCCGGAACCCGGTGCGGGAGCGGCTGGTCGCCGCGTTGATGCGCGCCCTCGGCGCCGCCGGGCGAGGTTCCGAGGCGCTGATCGTGTACCAGAACGCCCGCGAGGCCCTCGCCGACACGCTGGGCGCGGATCCTTCACCGGAGCTCTCCGCGCTACATGTGGCGTTGCTGCGCGGCGAAGGGGGTCCGCCACAGTCCGCCGAGCGCCGGACGAACCTGCGGGCCGAACTGACCGAATACGTAGGCAAATTCGCCGATATCGCCGCCGTCCGTGACCTCCTCGCGAACCATCGCCTCACCACGCTGACCGGGCCCGGTGGTTGCGGGAAAACCCGGCTCGCCGGGGAGACGGCACGGACCCTGCTCGACGATCTTCCGGACGGCGCCTGGCTGGTGGAGTTGGCTGCGGTCGGTTCGAGCGGTGATGTGGCACAGTCTGCTCTCGCCGCGATCGGGCTCCGCGACGCGTTGCTCGGCAATGCCCTGCACACCGAGCCGGTGGACCGGCTGATTGCTGCGGTCCGCGACCGCGAAACCCTGTTGATCCTGGACAACTGTGAGCATGTGATCGAATCCGTGGCCGCGTTCGCGCACCGGGTATTGGGGGAGTGCCCGCGACTGCGGATCCTCGCTACCAGCCGCGAACCGTTGGGTATCACCGGTGAGGCGCTGTGGCAGGTGCAGCCGCTGGCCCTGCCTGCCGCGGACGCCGGCCTCGAGGCGATCGAATCCTCTCCGGCCGTCCGGTTGCTGCGGGACCGGGCAGGCGCGGTGCGCACCGATTTCACGGCCGATCCCCGCACCCTCGCGCACATCTGCCGGGCGCTGGACGGAATTCCCTTGGGCGATCGAACTGGCCGCCGCGCGGTTGCGCACCCTCACGCCGGCTCAGCTCGCCGAACGCCTCGACGACCGGTTCCGGCTGCTGACCGGTGGCAGTCGTACCGCGATCCCGCAGCATCGGACACTGCGCGCGGTGGTCGACTGGAGCTGGGAGCTGCTCACCGAGGCCGAACGGATGGTGTTGCGCCGGCTCGCGGTATTCGCCGGGGGCGCGAGCTTGGAGGCAGCCGAGCAGGTTTGCGCGGATTCCGGCGCCGGGCGGCAGGTGCTCGAGCGGTGGGAGGTGCTCGATCTACTCACCACGCTGACCGAGAAATCGCTGCTGCTCACCCCGGAACGGGGGATACCGGGCGATACGGCCGGCGCCGGACCCGATCTGCCGAATGCTGCGGGGGAGCGCCAGCCGCGCTTCCGGATGCTCGAGACTATCCGGCAGTACGCGCACGAACGGCTCACGGAGTCGGGGGAAGCGGAGACCGCGCGCCGGGTGCATCTCGCCTACTTCACCCGTCTGGCCGATACCGCGGAACCACATCTGCGGCGCGCCGGGCAACTGGAATGGCTCGCGGTGCTGGAAGCCGAGCACGACAATATTTCGGCCGCGCTGCGCACCGCGCTCGCGGTGGGCGATACGACCGGGGCGCTGCGGCTGGCCGCGGCCGCCGGCTGGTATTGGTGGCTCGGCGGACACAAAGCCGAAGGTCAGGAGCTGCTTACGGCGGTCGCCGATGAACCCGCCGACGTCGACGATGCGACCCGCGCGCTGGTATACGGTCTGGTCACACATTTCATGAGCTCCGGCCGCAATGACGCGGCCCAAGTGGGGGAGTGGATTCGCAAAGCCCACCGGTTCAGCCGGGGTGTCCGGACCGGTCACCCCACCCTGGCGTTCATCGATGCGCTGGACGCCATGTTGCAGGGGCCGGCGGCGCTGCCGAGCGCGTTCGAACCGCTGCTCACCGATAACGACCCTTGGGTGCGCGCGCTGTCCCGGTTGCAGATGGGCAAGATGCGGATCGTGGTCGGGCAGGACGGGCCGGATGTGGACGCCTATCTCGAAGGGGCTCTCGCCGAGTTCCGGGCGCTGGGCGAGCGGTGGGGGATCTCGTTCGCGCTGACCGAGCTGGCGAACCGGCGCGCCACTCGCGGCGAGTTCGTTTCGGCCTGCGAACTCTACGAGGAGGGCATCGCCGTCGTCTCCGAGATCGGCTCGGCCGAGGATATTGTGGCGTTGCTGTCGCGTCAGGCCCAGTTGTATTGGCTGGCAGGCGATCCCGATGCCAGCGCGGCCGCCGTGGCCGAGGCGCAGCACCGCGCGAATCGGGTGGCCTGGCCGTTCGCGCTGGCCGAACTCGCCCTGTCCAGGGCGGAGTTGTCCCGCTGGCGCGGCGATACCGAGCAGGCCCTCGAACAGGTCGATATCGCGACCACCGTATCGGGCGGTGAAGCCGGTATGCCGCAGTTCGCGGCGGCCGTTCACACCTTGCGCGGCTACCTCGGTACCGATCTCGAGCAGGCGCGCGAACATCATGCCGCGGCCTTCCGTGCGGCGAGCGAGGCCGGCCATTCGCTACTGGTCGCCCAGGTGCTCGTCGGGATCGCGGACTGGGCCCTGCGTGCGGGCCGCGATCCCGAAGCCGCGCGGCTGCTCGCCGTGAGCGCGGTGGTCCACGGAGTGCCCGATCGTTCCCAGCCCGATGCGGTCCGGGTCGAGCGGACAGTGCGAGATCGCCTCGGTGAAGCGGATTTCACCGAGGCGATGCGGGCGGGTTCGAAGGCGGACTGGCGGGAGTTGGCCGCCACCGCGCTCGCCGTATGGCCACCGGACGGAGTCCCGGCCAGGGATACGGCGGTGCTCGCGTCATGGAGTCACGAGAGTCTTCCACCGGAGACTTGACCTCAACAATAGTTGAGGAAGAAAGGTGGTCTGCGGGCGGCCGATGGGGCCGCCGAACGCAATAGGGGAGACACCGATGACGACGATATCGACCGCCACCACCACCCTCGCGGCACCGTTGCGGCTGGCCCTGGTGATCGGCAGCAGCAGGCAGGGCCGTTTCGCGCCGACCGTTGCGGAATGGTTCCACAGGCAGGCGAGCGCGCGACCGGACCTCACGGTAAGCGTCGTCGATGTGGGTGAACTGGACCTGCCGCACACCTTCGGCGCACCCGCGCCCCGAGCTGCCGAGACCCGGACTGCGCTCGCCGAGGCAGACGCGTTCGTGGTCGTCACGCCCGAGTACAACCACAGCTATCCGGCGGCCCTGAAGAACCTGGTCGACATGCACGGGCGGGAGTGGCAGGCGAAACCCGTAGGGTTCGTGAGCTACGGCGGGATATCGGGCGGTCTGCGCGCGGTCGAACACCTGCGAGGCGTTTTCGCCGAACTCCACGCCGTCACCGTGCGCGATACCGTCAGCTTCCACAACCCGTGGCGCAACAGTGCCGCACAGGACGAACCGATCGCCACCGCGGAAGCCGAAACGGCCGCGAAAACCCTGCTGGATCAGCTGGTCTGGTGGGGAGAGGCGCTTCGCGCGGCCCGTGCTGCCCGCCCCTACGGGCAGTGAGAGGCCGTGATGCGACACAGTGTGGTGCCGGCCCGGAGTCGGGCCGGAACCGGCGGCCCGTAACCCGATGACGGTCGCGCGGTTCCGGTGGTCGGCCCGACCACGGCCACTCTCGACCAGACCATCGTCGACGTGGCAATCAACCGGCTCCCCGCCGAATTCGCGGCGCCGCCCGAGCTCGGCGGCGCGAACAACCGGCCTTGCCGTTACCCCGTCGCAGCATTCAGCGGGCGGCGGCGATGACCGGGGCGAGGCCGTCCTGGCCCAGAAGGGCTTCGGAATCGGTGACTTCTTCGTCGTTTACGTAGACGGTCGGGGTGCCGTTGACGCCGGAGGCGAGTACCTCGTCGGTCTTGGTGCGCAGATAGGTGTCGTACTGCCGGTCGGTGATGCAATCCGCTACCGCGGAGTCGGGGTAGCCGGTGGATTCGGCGATGGCGATCAGCTCGCTGTCGGGCAGGCCGTCGCCGCCTTCCGCCGGCTGTTCGGCGAACATCTCCGCCAGCCAGGCCTGGTAACTGTCCAGCCCCGAGTCGGCGACACAGAATGATGCGTTGCCGGCCCGCGAGGAGTACTCGGTGGTGCTTGCCCGATCCAGGAACGAGATGACGCTGTATTCGACCGCCGCGCTGCCCTCGCGCACGGCGTCCACCAGCACCTTGCCGTTGGCCTCCTCGAAGGCTTTGCAGTACGGGCACTGCAGGTCCATGACGACCCGCACAGTTACCTCGGCGTCCGGTTCGCCGATCCGCACCGCACCGTCGGCCGCGACGTTCGCGGGGGCGGAGCCGCTGCCGGCCGGCGCCGCGGTACCGGGGATCGTCTCCGCCATCGCATTACGGGCCAGCAACCCGGCGCCGACCGCGGTGCCGATCAACAGCACAGCGACCAGGGGGATCAGTACGACGAAAAGCCGGCGGTTCGGCCCCGGGTTCTGCGGCGGTGGCCACCCGCCCGGATAGGTGCTCAAATCGTTGCTCCCTGCTCGCCGGACACTCTCCTCGACACCCTAGTGCGCGAAGGTGACCGCCGGCGGCACCGCGGCGGTCCGGTGGCGGCGCACCGAGCACCCCGGGGACCGGGCGACAACTCGCAGTACCGGCTGCTCAGGGAAGCGGAATCGGCGGCGTAGGGGGGAACCGGACGGGTAGCGCGTCCAGTGCACGGTTGTAACCGCCCACCCGCCAGGACAGTTCGTCCACCCGCTGGGCGAGTTCGATTTCGGGGAGCGCGTCCAGCAGCTGTTCCAGTGCGTAATGGCCGATGACGAAGGAAGGGTCCTGTGCCGGGCAGACATGGGGGCCCGCGCCCCAGGCCAGATGCGACCGGTTGCCGGACCGGTCACCGGTGCCCATGCCGACGATCGCCGGATCGCCGCTGACCGCCGCGGAGCTCACGATCACCGGTTGATTCGCCGGCAGCCACACCTTGCCGACGAGCTGCGGCTGGCGTGGGTACCGGATACAGAAATTCGCCAGCGGCGGGTCGGTGAAGAGCACTTCTTCGATCGCATCCTTGATGGACAGGGCGCCGCCGAGCAGGGAATCGGCAAAACGGGGATCGGTGACCAGCAGTACCAGCGAATTGATGATCAGGTCCGACATCGGCTCGACTCCCGAGCCGAAGAGCATGACCACCTGATGGGCGACCTCCAGATCCGCCAGACCGGCCGGATGAGCCATCATCCAAGAGGTGACATCGTCGGCCGGGGCGCCGCGTTTGGCGTCGAGTTCCTCCAGCAGGATCGTGATCAGCGACTGGTTGGCCGCCTCGGCGGCCTCCGCGTCCGGCGCCACCCGGATACCCCCGATCGCGCCCAGCAGTCGCTGTCCGGTCTCGAGCGAGAAGCCCAGCATATGGTTCACCAGCTGGAACGACAGTGGGACGCTGAATCCGGAAACGAGTTCGGCCGAGCCGGTTTCGCAGAAACTGTTGATCAGTCCGGTGGCGGTGCGCTCCACGGCCGTGTGCAGACCGTAAAGATCGACACGCGACAGGCTGTCGGTATAGACCTGACGGAGCCGGGTGTGTTCGGACCCCGACAACCGCAGGGCGCACGGCCGGAACTGCATGATGTGCGAGACCGGTGTGCCCGGCGCCAGCTTCGCCTGCCAGGTTCGTGGATCGGACGAGAAATGCTCGTGGTCGTTCAGGATCTCCAGCGCTTCCCGGTAGCCGATGACCAGAGTCGCCGGCATTCCGGGCTGGATTTCCACCGGCACCAGCGAACCGTACGTTCTCCGCATTTCCCGGTACGCCGCATGCGGGTCCGCGGCGAACTCGGGGGTGTAGATCGGCACGGCGGGCCCGTCGAGCTCGATCGGTGTGGAAAACATCTGGGTTCTCACGGGTACGAAACTCCTTGTGCGCCGACGGTGGGACCGCAATCGGGCCACCGGCTGTTCCAGCGGCTCGCAACCCCCGGGCCGATCGTTGGCACCAGGTCCGCGGACGCTGAATGTCATTGCGCTCCAGTATGTTCTTCAGCGAAAGTACACGACGCCATACAGTCGGCCCTCGCGGATCCGGTACGGTCACCGAACGTGACTTCGGCCTGCCCCGGGGTCGGCGCGGCGGGCCGGTGGCCGTGCATGTGATGTCGAATTGTTTCGGAGGCTCCGGATGTCCCTTTCCCATGCCGTGGTGCTCGGCGCGAGTGTTGCCGGATTGCTTTCGGCCGCCGCGTTGAGCAAGAACTTCGCGACTGTCACGATCGTCGAACGGGATCAGCTCCCCGACGCTGCCGTGACGCGTCGCGGTGTGCCGCAGGGCAATCAAGTGCATCAGCTGATGCCGGCCGGGTTGACGCGGATCGACGAATTGCTCCCCGGGTTCAGCGCCGCGCTCCTCGAACAGGGTTGTGAACGCTATGAGATCGACCGCGATGTCGCGGTCCTGTACCCGCGGGGCTGGGCGGCGCGGGTCGCCGGCGGCATGGAGGTCATCGGTTTTCTCCGGCCGACCTTCGAATGGGTGCTGCGGCGGCGGGTGCTGGCGCTGCCCAATGTGCGTACCGTGCACGGTATCGCCACCGGACTGCTGGCCGGCACGGACGGCACCACGATCACCGGGGCGAAGGTGACCGGGGTCGACGGCGGGAAACTGGACGCCGATCTCGTGGTCGACGCGACCGGGCGCGGATCCAAGGCACCGAACTGGCTGAGCGAACTGGGCTACACACCACCGGCCGAACAGCTCGTGCGGCCGTACCTCGGCTACACCACGATGGTGGTCCGCTTCCCCGAGGGGGCGCTACCGGAGGGGTTCCGCGGAATCGCCGCCACCCCGAATCCCGCGCATCTCAAAGGCGGAGCCATTCTGCCCTGCGGTAACGGTCAGCATGTCGTGGCGGCCATGGGGATGTCGAAGAACTACCCGCCGGCCGGGTACCCGGAATTGCTCGACTACCTGGACGAGGCCCCGAGCCCGCTTCTGGGCCGCGCCGTGCGCGCCGCGGAATTGATCGTCGAGCCCGACACCTACCGTATGCCGGGCAATCAGCGCAGGCTCTGGGAGCAGCTGGACCGGCGGCCCGAGGGATTCGTCGTCATCGGCGACGCCGTCGCGGCATTCAACCCGATCTACGGCCAGGGGATGACGATCGCCGCCATCGGCGCTTCCGTGCTCGCGCAGGTTGTCGCCTCCGCGGACGGCTCGGTCACCGGAATTGCGGAGAAATTCGCGGCCGAGCTCGCGCCGTGGACCGATTACGCCTTCGCCATGGCCGCGAACACCGATTCGTTCTTCCCCGGCGCCGAATTCGTGAACTACACCCCGCCCGATCCGGAAGCCGTCGCGGGCGAAGCGTTCGCGGTGGCCGCCGCCACCACCGATCCCGCTGTCGCTCAGGCGATGCGCCGGGCCGCCTATTACATGGACCCCTCCGGGATGCAATCACCGGTCGTGCAGCAGGCCATCGCCGAATGGGCGTCCACCGGGCGGCAGCCGGATCCGTCGCTGACCGATCCGAACCAGCCGCCCGCCGCGATTCACGACGTGGGCTGACGCGCTCCGCGAACCCGGTCCCGACCTTCCCGGTTCAGGACGTGGGCTGCCAGGCCGGATCCCGGCCGATGAAGGCCATCAGCTTGTCCTGAGCCGTAGCGTTCTCGCCGACCGGTACGGCCGGACCGTACTGCCCGCTCTCCCGCAGCATCCGGTCCATCGGCGCCATCCCCTCGAGCGTTGCGCGGCAACGCTGCTCGTCGAGGTCGGGCTCGCGGCCGAGGGCCTTGGCCAGATCCCAGGTGTGCATCCATACGTCGGGTGTGTAGAAGTTATCGATCGCCTGGTCCACCGGCTGATCCCCGATGTGCGGGTTGCTGAGTATCCGTCCGGCAGGATTGTCGAGAATGCCCTGGATATCGGCGACGTGCCGCTTCCATGCCGTCACCGGGTCGACGGCGACGTCCAGGGCGGGCAACTCGATTCCGGCGCCGCCGAGGAACCCGCGCGACCACTCGACCAGATGCTGCACGATGTCGAGCGCGGTCCACTCCGGGACCGGGCTGGGGCGTGCCCACTCCCCGGCCGAGGCGGATTCGACGAGTGCGGTGAACCGGGCGGCGTCCGCGAAATGCCGGGTAGCGGGACCGGCGACCGCGGGCGTTGTGGGCTCCTGGGTGAGCAGATGGTCGAGTTTCTCGTAGCCCTCGCGTACACCGGAATCCATTCCGCTCGCCAGCATGCCGTCCCGCGTCGCGAAATCGGCGACGACGCTCAAAGTCCGCAGCCGGGTGCGTTGCTCGCCGAGCTTTTCGAAGGTCACCGTCTCCAGCGCGACTCCGTCCGGCTCGCCGGTGTAGGTGAATGTCCACACGATTCGTTCGGACGGCCGTACCTCGTGGAAACTGCCGTAGAAGGCGGCGATTTCGGTGCCGTCGCTTTCGCTGGCGAATGCCCACGCACCGCCCGTGCGGGCGTCCCATCGGGTGATCTTCGTGCTCATCGAATGCGGACCGACCCACTGCGTGTAGAGATCGGGGTCGATATGGGCGCGGAACACCTGGGCGGGCTCCGCATCGAACTCCCGGATGATCTCGATCGTGGGGACGTTCTCGTCCGCGACGATTCTGGTGTCGTATCCGGTTGTGGTCACGATGCCTCCTTCGGCGGAAGTATCCGCGGCTGTTCGTCGTCGGTCATTCGGGCCAGCACCGCATCGAGGCGCCGGTAGCGCTGTTCCGCGGTATGGCGGTAGCGCTCGATCCATTTGGTCATCAGGTCGAATATCTCCGCGTCCAGGTGCACCGGCCGCCGCTGGGCGTCTTTGCTCCGGGTCACCAGTCCGGCGTCCTCGAGGACTTTTACGTGTTTGGAGATCGCCTGCAGGCTCATCTCGTAGGGCTCGGCCAGTTCGCTCACCGTCGCATCTGCCGCGGCCAGCCGGGCCACCAGTGCGCGCCGGGTCGGGTCCGCCAGTGCCGCGAACATGCGGTTGAGCAGTTCCCCGTTTTCTTCCATGCAACCTTCCTCAACTCAACGGTTGAGTAACAAGGTAGCGCGGTTGCTGAGGTGTGGTCAACCTTTCGGTTGATAACGATGTGCGACCTCGGCCGGGCTGTTGCCTGCTCGGCAGTGCGGCAGTGGGATGGCCGGCGATTGCCGTGCGTGGTGTGCTCGCTCACGAAACGTGAAGAGGGTGCCGTGCGTGGATCCGGTCACAACGGCTTCCCGGCGGGCGGGGCGTACCCGGACGTTGAATTCGGCCGAAAAACCGGCTATTTCAGGCTATTTCACAACAATGGTGCGGTCTACGGTCGACGCCGGGTGCGACTATGTTACCGAAAGGTATTGTGGCACAGCTCTCTTTATCGGCCAAATGCCACTTGACCTGCGGGTGTGGTGTTCTAAGCTGAGGAAAGTCGATGAGCGGCAAGGGCTCATCGGGGATGCGGCGAAATGCGATTCGCACCCCTGATATTCGCGCGGTAAGGCGAAACGGTGGACCACACGGTCGAGACCAGGAATACGTCGGAATACTCACCACAAACCAAGGTCGGAAATATCGATCGACCGGGTTCGCAATTACCATCCGATTGGAAATGCTGGTCCGTTTCTGCGCTCAGCCTGCTCACCCTGATCCTTCTGTTTCAGCCCTGGCTTGCGGCTTCGGGACCGCACGGTGACGTCCAGGCGGACGCTTTCGGCCGGCTCGACGGCACCGTTCCCGCGTTCCGCGGCGTCGGCGAACGCCTCACCGAGGGCGTCGTTTCCATCAGCGGGCTGTGGGGCATCTCGGCCGCCGCGGCCGCGGTGATCACCCTCGCCGCGGCGTGCATGTACCGGGTCTTCGGTATCGGACTGCCGGCGATGGTCGCTGCCGGTGCGGCCAACGCCGTACTCGTCCCGGCGGCGCTGCTGCACCTCAACGGAAAAGCGCCGGAGCTGGGCGCGATGACCGACCAGCACGATGAACTGAAAACCGTGCTCGGCGACCTGCTGGGCACACTGTTCGGCGGCGGCCGGGAATCCGGTGCCGATACAGCACAAGTGGCCACCGCCGTCCTGACGAATCAGGCACTCGCCTGCGGTCTGGCCGCGGTGCTCGCCGCCGCGATCGCTCTCAGTATGCGGAAGTCGATACGGCCGATCACCGGCACTGTCGCTGTGCCGGTGGAGGTTGCGGCCCAAGATCCCGCTGCCGGCCGTCCCGTCGGCGCTCGGCACGCGGCTCCGGCGAGCGTTGCTGTCCTGGAACACGAGCTCGACCTGGCCCTCCCGTACACGCCCGGGGCGCTCGCCGCGGTCCGTACCGATCATGACGACCTCGGCGTCGGTAACCGGCTCCTGACCCGTGCCGAACTGCCCCGTCGGACCGATGGCCCGGCGCGCCGCGACCGGCCTACTGCCCGCCGCGCCCGGCCCCGGCCCACCAACCGGGCCGCCGCTACACCGCAGCCGGGCAGCGGGGCCGCCGCTTCCGCGAAGCGTGCGGCCGGCCATTGTGCTTCGCCCCGATCGGGGCGGCCGGTCGTCTCCGCGTGAAACCGGCGGGTTTCCGCCCGGCAGATGGTGTCGGTTTCGTCCAAGACATCGGCAGCGGCTCTTCCTAGGCTGAGTTCAGCCCGAATCCGACGCCACGCACTGGAGGAATTGATGACACGCGAGCTGGTCTACACGGGTTTCATATCGCTGGACGGCGTCGTGGACTCGCCCGGTGGCGCAGCCGAGGGGCACCGCAGCGGCGGCTGGGTGATGGACACCGAGTTCGTGCCCGAGGCGTTTTCGCTCAAAGGGGAGGAACTCGCCGATACGACCGCGTTGCTGTTCGGCCGCCGCAGTTACGCTGCATTCGCCCCGGTCTGGCGCGATTCGGACGATCACGCCGCCTACAAGGACCTGCCCAAATACGTCGTATCCGCCGGCCTGAGCGAGGACGCTCTGATAGCCGGGTGGGGTCCGACCACGATCCTGCGATCGGCCGACGACATCGCAAAGCTGAAGCAGACCGACGGCGGCGCGATCTACATCCACGGCAGTGCCGAACTGGCCCGCCGCCTCTCCGACGCCGACTTGATCGACCGGTACAACCTACTGATGTTCCCCGTGCTCCTCGGGGCGGGGAAGAGCCTGTTCGCCCGGTCGGACCGAGATAAGCAGACACTGCGATTGCGGGACTCGGCGACCTACTCCAACGGAGTCACCAAACTCGTCTACGAGGTCGCGCACTGACCGGGATCGAGCGCGAGCGCGCCACCGGTCCCGGTGCGCAACTCCTGAGCGGTCCGGCCGACGTACCGGCGTAACGCTCGGGCGAGATGGGGTTCGTCGTAGTATCCGAGTTTGGCGACGACGTCGCCGGGCGTCTCGCCCGCGGTCAGCAGCAGCGCGGCGGTGCGGGCGCGGCCGATCTGCCGGACCGCGCCCTGGGTGAGCCCGGTCGCCGCCCGGAACCGTCGTTCGAGCGTCCGCTCGGTGACTGCCGGCGACGAACCCGCCAGCGTTGCCGCGACCAGGGGGTCGCGGATCACAACTTCCTCGCGGACGAGCCGGCAGGCGAGCGCTTCGGCATCATCGGCCTGCGGGGTTTCCCGGTGGGCGCCGTCGAGCCAGAAGGTTCGCCGTGTCACATCGGGCAGTACGAGCCCACCGTCAACCAGCGCCGCCGTCGCCGTCGTACGCAGTGATGTCCCCACCGCGAATTGGATACCGACGAACTCCGCGCCTTCGGGCACCGGTGCGGTCCCGGTGCGGCGCTCGGGTCCGGTGATCGCCGCATAGCTGCGCCCCTCCAGCTCCCAGAACACCAGGCCCCAGGTTTCGGTCGCCACCGATGTCATCTCCGAGACCTGCTCGCTTCGGCAGATCCACACGGACTCCACCCACGGCGAATCCGATGCCCGTGTCTCGAACAGCAGTCCCATCCCCGAAATCCTAATCCCGGCGCTTCGCGGGCTGCTCGTGTCGCGTTCCCGGTCGCGTGCGGATCGGTCCTCCGGTGCGCGTCTGGCATCTCTCCGATTGACAAATGCGAGAGGGTGCTCGTATTTTGTATTTACGAGCATTCGCTCGTGTTTTACGGATATATCGGTGTTCCACCGGCGTCGAACATGACTGTCGACAACGCAGCGGTGGTCGCCGCGGGCGCCGACCGGGCCCGGCGGTATCCGGATCCAACGGCCGAGAGGATCGCATATGGCACACCGAGTGCTCGTCACCGGCGCAACCGGATTCGTCGCCGGGCACTGCATCGCGGAACTGATCGAGCACGGGTACGACGTGCGCGCGACGGTACGCGATATCGACGACACCGGCCGGCGGGTTCATCTGGAGAAACTGGCGGCCGACCGCGGTGGCAGCATCCAATTCGTGCAGGCGGACCTGGACCGCGACGATGGGTGGATGCACGCGGTCACCGACTGCGATTACGTCATGCATACGGCCTCGCCGTTTCCCGGCGCACCGCCGAAAGACCCCGGCGAACTCGTCCGGCCCGCGGTCGACGGCACACTTCGGGTGCTGCGGGCATCCGCGGCCTCGGAGACGGTGCAGCGCATCGTGATCACCTCGTCGATCGCCGCGGTGTCAGCAGGCCGCGAGCCCGGCGATCACACCGTTCGCACCGAACAGGACTGGTCCGTGCTCGATCGGAGCACCGCCTATCAACAGAGCAAAACTCTCGCCGAACGAGCGGCCTGGGATTTCGTCGCCGGACTGCCTGCGGACCGGCCGCTCGAATTGGTCGTGATCAATCCCGGAATGGTGCTCGGTCCTGTTCAGCATCCGGTGGCGGGAACGTCGGTCAACGCCATCGTCCGCCTGCTGCGCCGCGATATGCCGGGTTCGCCACGGCTCGGATTCGCCCCCGTCGATGTGCGCGACCTCGCCGCCGCGCATCGGCTGGCAGTGGAAAGCCCTGGTGCGGCAGGCAATCGGTATATCTGCGCCGGCGACAACATCTGGATGGGCGGCATCGCGCAGATCCTGGCCGAGGAGCACAACCGGAAAGGTTTCCGCGTTCCCACCCGCACGATCCCTGATCCGCTGATGCGGATCATCGGATACATCGACCCGTCGGTGCGGCTGATTCTGCCGTGGCTGGGCCGTGACGAACGTGTCAGCTCGGACAAGGCCCGCCGAGAGTTGTCCTGGGAGATGCGGCCGGTGCAGGACACGATTCTGGACACAGCCGCGAGCCTGATCCGCCACAACATCGTTCCCGCGCCCTACGGCGCCTCGGTCGAGTGAGACGAGGCCGGAATGCTGATTGCGACCGTTCTGGTCTCTGTCCTGGCGCTCGTTCGCCGTTTCCGCCGGCAACCCACCGCGACTCCGAACCCGTCCGCACGACCCAGTGGGCGGCGTGGCCGACAAGTCGCGGCGGTGGCGGTGGCGGTGGTTGTTCTCCTGGCTGTTCCGGTGCTGGTGGTGACCGGCGGTATGGAGCTGCCGTGCTCGTCCGCCCAGGTTCCCGACACTCACGTAAGCGGTTCGTAGCGAACTCACCGAGAAGCCGACCCCGCACCGAACGGCGGGGTTGGCACTCGGCTCAGATGCTCTCGACCATGTCCGCTGCCCGACCGCAGCGGGTGAACGCCCTCGGCCCGGTCGCCCCCACAGGCTCTCGCCCGTTCGGCAACCGGGCCGATCACAAGGCCGGCCGCCGACGGTGGCCGTCGTGTACGGCCGATGACGGCACCGGCCGGTAGCAATAAGTTCCGGGATATTGTTCCCGAAGCTGCTAGGCCACCACGCCCACCCGTTGCGCCAGCCGGCCCAGTTCTCCCGTGGTGAGGTCGCGGCGCGCTTGACGCAACATCGCACCCACCAGTTCGCGAACCGGGGCCATTCCGCGCACATGCTGGGGGGCGGCGTGCTCACCCCGCAATAGTGCGTGTAGCGCCGCCCGGTGGTCTCGGCGCATCGCCTGTGCGCGACCCATTTCGACGAAGAACTGTGCGTGCCGTACACCGGCCGGGAGTTCGTCCGGGTTCAGCGTTTCGGCGATGCGCAGCGCATCGGCGGGCTCGCGTCGCTCAACCGCCGAACTCATCTGCCACAAGGCAACGTTCGCTGCGCCGAATGTCCGATTGCGTGCGGTGCTCCGGCCGCCGAGTGCATCGGGCAGCCGTGTCGCGATCTGGGCCGCTTCGTCGAGGTGGGGCCGTGCATCGCCCCCGGCCAGTGTTTCGGCGAACCCGATCTGCAATCGGGCCATTCCGACCATCTCCAGTTCGCCGAGGGTGCGCGCATCTGGTGTCAGCCGGTCGGCCGCGCGGCCGGCAATGGCCAGTGCGGCAGGCAGGGCACCGGGACGCGCAGCGAGGATCTGCGATTGGAGGAATGCCGCCGCGGCGACCGGGGCGAGCGAATCGGCGTGTTCTGCCGCGCGCTCGGACTCCTGTACGGCTGTCCAGGCCAACGCATCGTGTCCGCGCTGCCGCAATGCCGAGGCCACACCGTAGGCGGTGGTGGCCAGTAGGTCCCACGCTTGCGCGCTGCCGCTTTCGGTGAGGCGGTAGGCATCGGTCAGCAGATCGGGCAGTAGTGGGCCGAGTGCGGCGTAATCCCCGGCATGTCGTAGCCGGGAGGCCTGGTCGACGGCTGCTGCCAGTTCGTCCAGGTTGCGCGGCGGCCGGGTGTCGGTGATATTGCCCTGGGTCCAGAGCGCGGTTTCGATGGCAGGTACTGCACGGTGGAATGTGCTGGTGGCAGGGTCGATTCGATCGTCACTGCCGGTCAGGTCGCCCAGTGTCACCCCGAGCGCGCCGGCCAGCGCGAGCAATGTTCGGCGGGAGTCGACCGGCCGTAGCCCCGCCTCATATTTCGCGATCACCGATCGGCTCATCCCCGCCCGATCCGCGAGGATCTGCTGGGAGAGACCGCGCCGGGCACGGATCTGACGGATCCGGTGCCCGATGTAGGTATCCGAGTCGTCGCTCATGTCGCGCACCTGCGCTTCCCTGTCGAGTCCATACCTCGAGTGCATTGTTCCACTGGGGAACAAAGTGTGCTTGTGGTGTTGTGACGCTTGCCTCGGCCCCGCCGCCGGGTCGACCGCTGACGCCCCAGTAGGTCCCCGGCGGTGGGTGCATTCCACATTCACCATGGAGGCAGGGGAGCCACGATGCGGCAGCAAAGGGAGCCGATCGCGTTCGGATGGGTCGACGACGAGGTGAGTACGGCGCCGGATCGGGACCGCGCGCAGGTGTCGCGGTTGGCGCGGCGGCTCGGTTACCGCGTGATGTGGCCCGATGTGCGTTCGGTGCTACCCGTGGCCGACCAGGTACGCAACGCGGCGGCGGAAGTGGTGATCATGCCCGAACCGGGCCATCTCGGCCCACTGGAGCTGAACCGGGTCATGGGCGTCGCCGACGTGGAGACGGTGCTCCCTCGCCTGTCCTTCGCCCGCTGGTCGACGGCGGGCACCGGCCGGTGATGGGTCTGGGATGGCTGGTGGTGCTCGGGCTGCCGGTGACCGTGCTGGTCTGGGCGGTGTTCTGGCCGAACGACCGCAGCTGATCGGCGAAACGCCGGGGCCGCCCTCCGTCAGGCGGGGCCGGTGTGGAACCGCAGGTCAGGGGACGATCTGTGCGGTGTTCATTGCTACCGCGCCGCTACCGGCGGACACTGGAGGAATGGTTGACAGGGAGCAGCGCACACCGTTGTACGGGGTGGTACTGATTCTCGCGGCGCTCGGTGCGGCGATGGCGGTCAGCTACTTCGGGCCGACGTGGTTCCGCGTCACCGTCTACATCCTCGCGGTGATGGTTTTCCTGGTCGGCGGTGTGATGACCTTCCGGGACTACTCGCGCTGACGTAGCGGATACCGATGCTCGCCCCGGTTTCGTGGGGCGAGCATCGGTCGTCGCGTCAGTGGGGTTCGGGGATTTCTCCCGGCCGGTATTTCGGCAGTCGCGAGGCGGGTAGCGCGGCGGCGGCACTGATACCGGCGAGGATGAGGAAACCGAGTTTCAGTGTGCGCAGCCGCTGCTCTTCGTTCAGGGTTACGGCGGCATCTATCTGTTCAGGGGTGGCGGTGGTCTGCTCGAGCAGGCCGCGTAATTCGTCGTTGCTCACGAAGTTGACGTTGTCGAGGTTCACCTGCGCGGCCAGGTCCGGCGGCAGTTCCGGATGTTCCTCCACGGACTGGGTCACTCCGAAACTCAGTGTGGTTACGAGTACGGCGCCCATGACGGCGGTGCCGACGGCCGAGGCGAGGTTCTGCGCGCTACCCCGCAACGATCCGACATCGCCGGCGAGTTCCTTGGGTGCGGCGGTGACCAGCACGTTGAACACCAGTGTGACCAGCGCGCCCTGCCCGATACCGAAGACGATGAGCCCCAGGATCGTCGGAACGGTTTCCCAGTTGTTCGTGACCGCGAAGGCGAGCCAGATCAGCGCGACCGTTGTCAGGCCGAACGAGAAGAGGGCGATCACGCGCGGCGGATACTGCTTGTAGAACCGGACGATCAGCGTCGCGGTGACGAAAACGGTCAGGTTGAACGGGATCATCGCCAGCGACGTATCGAACGGGCTACGTCCCTGCACCACTTGGATGTAAGTGGGGATGGTGAAGTTCACCGCGGCTTCCATGGCCACGATGACGAACATCGCGTAGATGGCGGCACGCTCGGTGGGGCGGCTCAGTACGCTCAGATCGATCAGCGGAACCTTGCCCTGCCGCATCCGCCGCCTGGTCCATATGACGAACAACTGCCCTAGGATCACACCGGCCAGGACCAGCACCGGCGCGGGGGACAGGTCGAGAATCGAGAACGGCGCGGCGTCTTTCGCGAAGACGATGCCCCAGGCGTTCAGGTTGTTGAAGCCCAGGGTGAGTACGACGATCGCGGAACCGATCAGCGCCGAGGCGAAGAGATCGATTCGGATATTCGGGTTGCCCTCATCGGTGCGGAGCCCGAAACTCAGTGCGAAAACGGCGACCGCGATGGCCAGCGTGACACCGAATACCGGGCGCCAGCCGACCAGCGTCCCGAGTGTGCCGCCGATCAGGAACGCGCTGACACCGGAGATGGCGCGGGCCGAACCGAGCGAGCCGACCGCCGTTGCTTGCTGATCGCCCGTGTAGTTCTCGGCGATGAGCGCCACCAGCGCCGGAACGATGATCGCCGCGGCGGCGCCGGCCAGCACCTGACCGCCGATGGCCCATTCGATACTCGGTGACAGGATCATCGTCAATGACGAGCAGGCGAATACGACGACCACGACCCGGAAGATGACCAACCAGCCGATACGCTGGCCCAGTTTCGCGCCTGTCATCACCAGTGCGGCAACGGCAATGCCGTAGACGACGATCGTGGAGCTTGCGACTGTCGGCGCAACCCCGAAGTCCTCGACTATGCCGCCCAGGGAGATCGGCAGCGCAGCGACGTTGAAAGACATGAGTACCTGTGCGAGGAACAGTCCGATCATCGGCACCCACGAGCGCCGTTCCGGATCGGACCGGGCGGTGAACGTGTTGTCCGGCACGGTCAGGCTCCTTTCGCGCTGTCGCGGTGGGCGGCGACGGGCTGGTGGACGGAGGACGCGAAAAGGTTGAGGCCCAGGGCCCGCGACAGGTAGGCGCAGGCGCGTTGCCCGCGGACGCTGTTGCCCGCCGGATCCAGCCGCGGTGAGAACGTGCCCAGCGCACCCTTGCCCGGCGATATCGCCACGATGCCGCCCGCGACCCCGGATTTCGCCGGCAATCCGATTTCGAACAGCCACTCACCGGATCGTTCGTAGAGCCCGCACGAGGCGAGCACGGCCAGGGTGTCGCGGCACACTTCGGACGAGATCACCCGCTCCCGGGTAACCGGGTTGACACCACCGCCGGCCAGGGTGGCGCCCATGACGGCGAGGTCTGCGGATGTCACAGCGAGGGCGCACTGGCGGGTGTAGATGTCCACGGTCTCCAGCGGGTCGGTATCGAGGCGCCCGTAACGTTCGAGGAGTCGCGCGATTGCCTTGTTGCGCTGATTGGTGAGCATTTCCGAGTGGTAGACCACCCCGTCGAGTTCGAGATACCGCCCCGCGAAACGGGATATGCCGGTGCGGATGTTCTCCCACTGCTCCGCCGGTGTCGCGCCGGGCATCAACCCCGTCGTCGCTATCGCGCCGGCGTTGACCATCGGATTCATCGGGCTGCCGGCGTTGAGTTCGACGGCCATCACCGAATTGAACGGTAGCCCCGTATTGTTCACGCCGACACGCTCGTGTACCGCCTGGTGCCCGTATCTCTCGCAGACGAGTGCGAAGACGAAGGCCTTCGAAATCGACTGGATCGAGAATGCGATATCGGTGTCACCGGCCGCGTGGGTGCTGCCGTCCACTCCGGCCAGCGTGAGCCCGAACCAGTTCGGGTCGGCCTCGGCCAGGATCGGGATGTAGTCGGCGACCTGCCCGTCGTGCAGGCCGGTGTAGCGCCGGTGGGCCTCGGCAACGAGTTCGCCGACTCGGGATTCGGTGGGAAGATCGCCGGTGAACGCATGTTGTGCGACGTCGAGCACATCCGCCTCGAACATCGTGGCCTCCTCCACCTCGTCCCGTATTCGGCGCGGGTTTGCCCGGGGTTTCCCGGAGGTGCGCCGCCGGGGCTTCCGGGGCCAGGTCGCTGCGGACCATAGGTGCTGCACCGCCCGATTGCCCGAGCGTAACGGTGAGTATGGTCCTGGCTCGGGATGAACCGCCGGTCGAGCGTCGCCCTTCGAAAAAGGGTTATGCGCGCTCGCGGCGACGGGAGCGAACACCGGAGGCCCCGCTGCCCCCTGGTAACGCTCAGATGGTCGGGATCCGTTCGGGGGGCGGTTCGTAGGGATTCGGGTCTTTTCGTTCGAAATAGGCCTTGGTCTCGCGATACACCAGCGGGGACAGGATCAGCAGGCCGATGAGGTTCGGGAGTGCCATCAACCCGTTGGCGACGTCGGAGAAGGTCCACACGGTGGTCAGTTCGGTGGTGGCTCCCAGGTACACCACTGCGATGAACAGGATGCGGTAGGGCAGTACAAGGCTGTTGCCGAACAAGTACTCGATGCACCGGTCGCCGTAATAGGACCAGCCGAGAACGGTGGAGAAGGCGAAGAAGATGATGCTGACGGTGACGATGACGCTGCCCCAGGTCCCGGGTAGTGCGTCGGCGAATGCCGCAGCGGTGAAGGTCGCTGCGTCGGCGTCGGTTTTCCAGACACCGGTCACGACGATCACCAAGCCGGTGAAGGAGACCACGACGAGGGTGTCGATGAAGGTCTGGGTCATCGACACCAGCGCTTGACGCACCGGATGGGTGGTCGAGGCCGCCGCGGCGGCGATACCACCGGTGCCGAGCCCGGATTCGTTGGAGAAAATCCCTCGGGCCACGCCGTACTGGATGGCCGCGGCGACTCCGGCACCCACGAAACCGCCGGTCGCGGCCGTACCGGTGAAGGCGTCGGTGACGATCTCGGCGACCGCTGCCGGCAGATCCTCGAAGCGGAAGATCAGCACGGCGAGCGCGCCGAGGATATACAGGACGATCATGACCGGTACGAAGACGCTGGCGACGCGGCCGATCCCTTTGATGCCGCCGAGGATGACCGCGGCGGCAAGGCCGGTGATGATGAGCCCGGTGATCCAGGTCGGCAGGCCCCATTCCGACTCCACGTTCAGCGCAACCGTGTTGGCCTGGGTCATGTTGCCGATTCCGAACGAGGCCACCACACCGGCCACGGCGAAGAAGCCACCGAGGAAGATGCCGAGCGGCCCCTTGATACCGCGCCGCAGGTAGTGCATGGGGCCACCGGCTTGGTTACCGGCGGCGTCGGTGCGGCGGAAACGGACGCCGAGGAACGCTTCGCTGTACTTGGTGGCCATTCCGACCAGGCCGGTCAGCCACATCCAGAGCACCGCGCCCGGGCCACCCAGGGAGATGGCGGTGGCGACACCGGCGATATTGCCGACACCGACCGTCGCCGCCAGCGCGGTGGACAGCGCCTGATAGTGGGAGATATCGCCCTCGGCATCGGGATCGGCGCGTTCGACGAAACCCAGCCGGAACGCGAGGACGAATCGCCGGAACTGAATGCCCCGCAGCAAGACTGTCAAATACAGTCCGGTCAGCAAGAGTAAGGGGATCAGTAGCCAGGGACCCCAGATGAAGTCGCTGGCGCTGCTGAGCAACTCGCTCATATAGAACAACCGCCTCATTCGGTGACAAGCCGTGGCCGGCACGTGCCACGGTCGAGAGCCACCGGAGATTCACCGATGGCTTGATCATTGTCGAGGAAGACGATTACGTACGCATGACGAGCCGCGTTTCACACCAGGGCGCGACCCCGGGGTGAGATCGGGTGCTGGGATCGGTTGTGGAATGACCCCGTGTGCCGGGACCCTGCGTATCTCCATCAGTGGGAGGGGTTTACGCATTGTTGGACCGCTATCTATCGTACCGTTAATTAACGGCACAGTTCGCTGGTCTTGTGCTCCGCTCCTCGCGACGGAGTGCGGCCGGTGTCGCTACGACGGAAGTAGGTGGATATGTCTCCCAACGCAATTGGCTTCGCCCTGTTGCTGCTGGGCGTGATGATGTTGGTCGCCAAGATCATCAGGGTCAAGTGGCGATTGGCGCAGAAGTTGTTCATTCCCAGTTCGATCATCGGCGGGGCGCTGGCCCTGCTGGTCGGGCCGGATGTGTTCGGCCGGATCGCCGGATTGTTCGGGACCGACCGGTTCGCCGAGTCGGGGTTGCTGACACCGGAGATCATCGAGGTGTGGAAAACCCTTCCGGGCCTGTTGATCTCGCTGGTATTCGCCGGGCTGTTGATGGGTCATAAGCTGCCGTCGCCCCGTAAGGCGTTTCGGGTGGCCGGGCCGCAGATCGCTTTCGGTATGACAGTGGCCAGTGGCCAGTATGTATTCGGTCTGCTGCTGGCGATTCTGGTGCTCGGTCCGGTGTTCGGCCTGCCGGCGATGGCGGGCACGCTGATCGAGATCGGGTTCGAAGGGGGACACGGCACTGCCGCGGGTATGGCAGGCACTTTCGAGGAATTCGGATTCCCTGAGGGACAGGACCTGGCGCTGGGTCTGGCAACGGTGGGCGTTCTGTCCGGCATCGTTTGCGGGATCGCGTTGATCAACTGGGGTGTGCGCACCGGTAAGACCACTGAATTGCGGGTAGACGCAGAGCCTTCGGTTGTCGAGCGCGCGGGTCTGGTGGAGAAGGAGCGGCGTCGTTCCGCGGGCACCTTGACAGTGAATCCGTCCTCGATCGAGCCCTTGACACTGCACTTCGGGTTGCTGGCGGTAGCGGTGCTGATCGGGTGGCTGATGCTGGAAGGGATCCAGTGGGTGGAGTCGAAGCTGTGGGCCGACAGCTTCGAACTGTTCGCGCACGTACCGCTGTTTCCGATCGCCATGATCGGCGGGATCATCGTGCAGGGGCTGATCCAGGCGTTCGACCGCGAGGAAATCGTGGATGTGCAGATGATCGAGCGCTTGCAGGGCTTCAGCCTCGATGTGCTGGTCATCGCCGCCCTGGGCACCTTGTCGCTGACGGCGATCGCGGCGAATATGGGACCGTTCATCCTGCTGGCAGTCACCGGACTGGTATGGACGGCCGGTGCGTTCATCTTCCTGGCGCGCCGAATGCTGCCGGACTTCTGGTTCGAACGCGGGATCGCCGATGTCGGGCAGGCCATGGGTGTGACCTCCACCGGCCTGATTCTGCTGCGCGTGGTGGATCCCGATCTGAAGACCCCGGCCTATCAGGCGTTCGGGTACAAACAGCTGATCATGGAACCGTTCTTCGGGGGCGGCCTCGTCACTGCCGGGGCGATTCCCATCATTGCCAACTTCGGTGTCGGCTGGCTGCTCGCCGGAATGTTTGCGCTGTTCGTCGGCGCCCTCGCCGCCGGACTGTTGTACTTCGGCCGGCGCCCCGTTGCCGCCGAGGAACCGGTAACAGCCGCCCCATGACAGGCCGGGAGGTGACTTGCCTCGGCGCGCGACCCGCGCCGAGGCAAGCTGATTGCGGCCCCGCCGCCGTCCGGCCGAGCCGGAATCACAGGCGTCCGGTGAGGTCGTCCACCAGTTCCACGACGCCGGCCGGGTTGTCGTCGAGGGCCAGGTGTCCACAGCCGGGAAATACGTGCAGTCCGGTTCCGAGCAGGTCGCGGACGGCAGGTTCGAGACGGTCGGGCGGCAGGAAGATGTCCTGGGCTCCGGTGGCCACCACGCAGGGGGCCGACCGGCAGCGGTCGAGCAGTGCGGGCGCCAGCGGTGCGGGCGCCAGGGTGGTCCGGCAATAGCGGGCGACCAGAGTCATCCACTCCACCAGATGCGGTGCCACAGCATGTTCCGGGCCCGTCATCAGGCGCAGGAGGCGGTGTGTGCGGTCGGGTGAGGGCGCGGCGAGCCAGGCCAGGGTTGCCGCGAGCAGGCGGGGCGGCACCTTCAGGCGCACCAGCCCGGCCGGTGCTATGAGCACACGACCGGCGACTCGTTCGGGCGGGCATGCCATGGCGATCGCCCCGCCCAGCGAATGCCCGAGCAGAACGGCCGTATCGGGCACAGTCTGTTCCAGCACCTCGTCGAGCCACCGGCCGTACCAGGCCAGCCGGTCTCGGCGCGGCCGCCGCGGCGCGCTGAGCCCGGGTTGTCCCGGTACATCCAGGGCGATGACCCGGTACCGGGTTGCCAACTCCGCCAGAAACGGGAGCGAGGCCGCGGTGTTCATATTCGTTCCGGGGACAACCACGACAACGGGCGCCGACTCGTGAGTGTGGCCGAGCCCCACGACACGGGTGGACCCCGCCGAGGTCTCGATCGTCCACTGCCGGTGTGACCTACCCCGGTCCTGCAGTTGCTCGGTGCACCACAGGCCGATCACTTCACCGCTGGCCGGGTTGATGTACGCCGAAACCATCGGCCGGTCTCCCTTTTCCGATGTGGGACGGGCGTCGAACGCTGACGGCATGGTCAGGACCCCTGCTGGTAGATGTCGGGAACGCCGTCGTGGTCGTCATCGCGAGTCTCTTCTTCGGCGATCCGGCGGTAGACACGGTTGCGCAGCCGCAACACCACGGTGGCCAGGAACGCCGCGACGAGGGTGCCGACAAGGACACCGATGCGGACGTGGTCTTCCCACCGCGGCTGATCGGCGAAGGCCAGTTCTCCGATCAGCAGCGAGACCGTGAATCCGATACCACCGAGCAGGGCTACCCCGACAACGTCCACCCAGCTCAGGTCGGCGTCCAATTCGGCACGGGTCAGTTTGGCGGTGGCGAAGGTGGTGACCAGAATTCCCAGTGCCTTACCGGCAACCAGACCTACGACGATTCCGAGAGTGACCCGATCGGTGAGCGAATCGACCATCCCGTCGAGCCCGCCGACGGTGACCCCGGCGGCGAAGAACGCGAAAATCGGTACCGCGACGCCGGCGGACAGCGGCCGGATCCGATGTTCGAACCATTCGGCGAGCCCAGGGTCCTGCGCCGAGGGATCACCGTTACCGGAACGTGTGGTGAGCACGGGCACGGTGAAGCCCAGCAGAACGCCGGCGACCGTCGCGTGCACACCGGATTCGTGCACCAGCCACCACGTGAGCAACGCCAGCGGTACCAGCACCCACACCGACCGGACCCCCCGCTGGACAGCGACGGCGAAGGCGGCCAACGGGAGCAGCGCCAACCCGAGATAGGGCAGCTGGAGTTCGTCGGTGTAGAAGATCGCGATGATCGTCACCGCGAGCAGGTCGTCGACCACAGCGAGTGTGAGCAGGAAGGTACGCAAGGCGGTGGGCAGGTGCGAGCTCACCACGGCGAGTACTGCCAGCGCGAAGGCGATATCGGTGGCCGTAGGAATCGCCCACCCCTGCACCGCATCGCCGTTGCCGAGGTTGAAGGCCAGGAAGATCGCCGCCGGTCCGATCATGCCGCCGACCGCGGCCACCACCGGCAGCGCCGCCCGGCGCGGATCGCGGAGATCGCCGGCGACGAATTCGCGTTTGAGTTCGAGGCCGACGACGAAGAAGAACACTGCCAGCAACCCGTCGGCGGCCCAGGTCGCCAGCGAAAGGTCCAGATGCAGGGCCGACGGTCCGAGCTGGAAGTCGCGAAGCGCATCGTAGGCGCCTGACCAGGGGGTGTTGGCCCAGATCAAACCGCCGGCCGCGGCGATGATCAACAGCACGCCACCGGCGGTCTCGGTGCGCAGAAGCGCGGTGATCCGCCGAGCTTCGGGCCAGGAACCGCGAGCGAACAGGGTAGGGCGGGAGCGAGGAGAACGCATCGGCGAGGGGCATCTTTCGTCGGCGGCGACCCCGGCCCGTGTCCAGGCCAGGTGTGCCGACCAGACTTCCCGGCTCTCCTGCTGTAAAGATGCCGTATAGACCCCGGAGAACGCAAACCATGCGGTGTCGTTCATGCGGGCGCTGCCGGTGGCGTTCGAGTCAGTTCAGCGGGTGAAGTGTTTGCGCGGTCGCGGCGTAGGCGGTGTCGAAGTCGACGGCCAGTACTGCTTCGGCGCGCGCGACGACGGCGCGTTGCTCCCACTCCCGGCCGCGGTACGGCTGCGCCAGGCGGTGCCGGTGGTGTCCAGCTGCTACCGGCGTCCGTGCTTTCGGTGAGGCCCAGTGGATTCGGCGCGGTGCTCGATGGTCCAGGGTGTCCGGAGGCGAAAAGGTGATCGGTGCCCGGGGTACCGGTCAATCCCATGAAGTCGTCGTCGGAGGTGCCGATTCGGGTGGTGTTGCCGTCGTCGGCGAGAGCGAACGCCGGTGTGTGTGCCGGCCGGCACTGTTCCGGCAGCCGTCAGGTGCAGGCCGTGCAGGTGGTCCAGTGGCGGTGTCAATGTCACGCCGGGCGCCGATACCGGCGACGGTGCCGGCGGTATGGATGTTGTGGCGGTT
Organism: Nocardia speluncae NBRC 108251; assembly: GCF_001613245.1. Taxonomy (GTDB): domain Bacteria; phylum Actinomycetota; class Actinomycetes; order Mycobacteriales; family Mycobacteriaceae; genus Nocardia; species Nocardia speluncae. Next base: position 45,067 of record NZ_BDBZ01000009.1, read on the forward strand.
TGCTCGGTGGCCGAACAGCCGACGAGCACGGTGACCGCTATCAGCGGAGCGAGGGCACGCGCCCGGATGGGCAGGGGTGATCGGGACATGTGGGGGTGGGGCCCGTTTCAGGGGACGGCCGGAGATGTTCGGGTACGGGTCAGGCGGGCGGGGTCGAGATCGAGGTTGCGCAGCAGTTGGGCGTTGAGCGCGACGACGATGGTGGACACCGACATGAGCACTGCGGCGACGGCGGGGGAGATCGCGATGCCGGCGAAGGCCAGCACACCGGCGGCCAGCGGGACGGCGATGATGTTGTAGCCGGTGGCCCAGAGCAGGTTCTGCCACATTTTCCGGTAACTGGCGTGGGACAGTTCGATGATCGACAGCACCGCGCGGGGGTCGTTCGCGGCGAGGACGACCCCGGCGGATTCGATGGCGACATCGGTGCCGGCGCCGATCGCCACCCCGACATCGGCGCGGGCGAGGGCAGGCGCGTCGTTGACGCCGTCACCCACCATCGCGACCTTGTGCCCGCGATTGTGCAGTTCGGTGACCTTCGCGTCTTTGTGTTCGGGCAGGACTTCGGCGAACACTTCGTCGATACCGAGGTCGGCGGCGACGGCGTCGGCGACCTGACGGGCGTCGCCGGTGATCATCGCGACCTTCACACCGCGGGCGTGCAACGCGTCGATGGCTCGGCGGGATTCGTCGCGGACGGCGTCTTCGAGTGCAATGGCGCCGAGTACGCGATCGCCGTGAACGATATGCAGCACCGAGGCGCCGCGTTGTACCCAGCCGGAAGTGACGGTGGCGACGTCATCGGGGACCGGTAATCCTGAATCGGCGAGCATGGCCGGGCCGCCGACGCTCACCGCGGTACCGTCGACGACCGCGCGTACCCCGCGGCCGGGTACCGACCGGAAATCGGTGGCGGAAAGTTTTTCCGCGTCCGGAACACGCGTTTCGGCGGCAGCGACGATGGCCCGCGCGAGGGGGTGTTCGCTATCGGCTTCGACGGCTGCGGCGAGCGCGAGCAGATGCTCGTCGCTGATGCCGGTGGTGGCGGTGACTCCGGTGAGCTGGTGACGGCCCTGGGTCAGGGTGCCGGTCTTGTCGAACAGCACCACATCGACGGTGCGCATGTGTTCGAGCGCGAGACGGTCTTTGACCAGTACCCCGGCTTTCGCGGCGCGTTCGGTGGAGATCGCGATGACCAGCGGAATCGCCAGACCCAGGGCGTGCGGGCAGGCGATGACGAGGACGGTCACCGTGCGCACCACGGCCTCGTCGAGGTTGCCGAGCAGCGCCCAGATCACGAATGTCAGTACGCCGGTACCGGAGGCGAAATAGAACAGGAACGCGGCGGCTTTGTCCGCGAGCGCCTGCGCGCGCGAGGAAGAGGCTTGGGCGTCGGCGACCATACGCTGGATACCGGCCAAGGCGGTGTCCTCGCCGACCGCGGTGATCCGCACACGCAGGGCGCTGTCGGTGGCGACGGTGCCGGCGACCACGGTTTCGCCGATATCGCGGCTCACGGTTTTGGACTCACCGGTGATCATGGATTCGTCGACCTCGGCGCGCCCGTCGGTGACCGTGCCGTCGGCGGGTACCCGGGCCCCGGCCCGCACCAGCACCAGGTCACCGCGGGACAGCTGAGTCAGCGGTACCTCGATGACACCGCCGTCGGTGATCTTCTCCGCGGTGTCCGGCAGCATCGCAGCCAGGGCGTCGAGCGCGCCGGACGCCGAACCCAGCGCCCGCATCTCCAGCCAGTGCCCCAGCAGCATGATGACGATCAGCAGGGCCAGTTCCCACCAGAAGTCCAGGTCGAACCCGCCCAGCCCGAGCGTGGTGACCCAGGAGGCGGCGAACGCGACCGTGATAGCCATCGCGATCAGCAGCATCATCCCCGGGCGGCGGGAGCGCAGCTCGGTCCGGCCACCGGTGAGGAACGGCATCCCACCGTAGAAGAAGATCACCGTGCCCAGGACCGGCGGAACCCACGAGACCCCCGGGAAATCCGGCAGGTGGTAACCCATCAGATCGGCGACCATATGACTGAACCCGACGACCGGCACCGACAGGACCAGGCTGATCCAGAACCGGCGGCGGAACATCTCCCCGTGGGCCCCGTGCCCGGCATGCCGATCATGGCCACCGCCCTCGCCGTGACCGCCGTGGCCGGTGTGCCGGTCCCGGGCATCCGGCGGTGCGCCTCGAGTGGATATGCCGTGGTCGTGCCCGGCGGACGGCGGGTCCTGCTGGGGGTGCCGGTGCTCGGGATGCGACATCGCGAAGCCTCCTACCTGGTCGGGGCCCTGCGGAATCGAGCGGGTTGTTACAGGGTGGTCAGCAGTTGGCGCATGGTGTCGATTTCTTGCTGCTGGGTATCGACGATGGTGCGAGCCATCTGCACGGCCTCGGGGAACTGTCCGTCCTCGATCTCGTCCTGCGCCATATCGACGGCGCCTTCGTGGTGGGCGATCATCTGGGTGAGGAACAGCCGAGCAGCCTCGGTGCCCTGCGCGTCGGACAGCGCCTGCATATCTTCGGCACTCATCATCCCTTCCATTTCATGGCCGTCGGGCATGTCGTGGCCGGGCATAGAGCTGGGCATCTCGGTGGGTTCGCCCCACTCACCGAGCCAGGTGGTGAGCTGGTCGATTTCCGGGCCCTGGGCGGCTTTGATCTGGGTGGCCAGGGCGGTCACCGGTTCAGGAATGCCTTGTTTGGCCAGCAGAATATCGCTCATCTCGATGGCCTGAGCGTGGTGCGGGAGCATCATCTGCGCGAACATCACATCGGCCGGGTTATGGGCGCCGGCGTCCTCGGCGGCCGGGGTTGTCGCCGATACCGCGGCGCTCGGGGTGGTAGCGGTAGTGGTGTCGGTGTCGGAATCACCGCAGGCGGCCACAGTGAATGCCACCGCGAGCGCGGTGGCGCCGACGGCGAGGGACTTGATCGTGTTGGTCATGAGCAGATCCTTTCTCGAGTGTTCGCAGAACAGGTGAACCAGCGGTCGGGCCCGGCACGTCGTGTGTGCCGGGCCAATGTTCGGTAGGAAACGGTGGTCATCATTGCGGGCTTATTGGTGGTATGCGTTGTGGCAGTGCATCATCCATTGGCCAGGCCCGACCCGGCGCAGGCCGCCGGCACCCGCGAGCACTGACCCGGCCAGGAAGGGCCGACGGCTCGGCTCACCCACAAAAGTGTCCCCTCCGGTTGCCGTCGGTGGCCTCGCTGGTCTGCGCCTCGTTCTCGGGTCCGGTGCCCAGCTTGGTGCGGTTGTCGCGGTACTTCGGTAGAGGTCGTATGAAGATTTGCTCAAGAAGCCGCACCGCGGTGTCGACGCCACCGTGGTCTGGTGATGATGAACAGCATGGCCACCACTGCTCGAACCCCCGCGCCGGCTCGCGACACCGGGCCGGCGCAGCGCCCGCCCACCGGGCTGCGCGCCATGGTCGTCGAGGACGAGGCGGCGCTGGCGAATCTGGTCGGCAGCTATCTGGAGCGCGACGGGTTCGACGCCACGATCACCGGGGACGGCCACGAGGCAGTCTCGCTCGCCCGGGAGGTCGATCCGGATGTTGTGGTTCTCGACCTGGGGCTGCCGGGGCTGGACGGGGTCGAGGTGTGCCGGCAGTTGCGCACCTTCTCCGATGCCTACGTCGTGATACTCACAGCTCGGGCCGAGGAGGTCGACACGCTCATCGGACTGTCTGTCGGTGCCGACGACTACATGACCAAGCCGTTCAGCCCCCGCGAGCTGATGGCCCGCATCCAGGCCATGATGCGCCGCCCACGCACCAGCACCACCCGGCCGGCGAACGCCGTGGCCGCCATGCAGGCCCGTATCTTCGGCGATCTGGCCATCGATGCCGATGGGCGCGAGGTCACAGTCGGGGGCGCGCCCGTGGCGCTCACCCGCACCGAGTTCGACGTCCTCGCCGCCCTGGCGCGCGATCCGGGGGTGGTGCTGACCCGAGCCCAGCTGATCGGCGCGGTATGGGGCCCGAGCTGGGTCGGTGACGAGCACCTGGTGGACGTGCACATCGGTCATCTGCGCCGCAAGCTCGGTGATGATGCCACCCGCGGCCGTTACGTGCGTACCGTCCGCGGCGTGGGCTATCGGATGGGCAGCGGAGCATGACCGCCCGGCCTCGCGAACCCGATGCCGCCCCCGTGGCGGCCGAGCCTGCGGCAGGGTCGAGTTTCGGAACCCGCCTGTTCGTCGCACTGACCGTGGTGGTGATCGGATGCGCCGTCAGCGCCTGGTTGGTCGCCTCGGCGCTGGCCCCCGGTATCTTCCACGACCACCTCGGTCAGGCCGGTATCCACGATTCGAGCCAGGCTGCTCACGTCGAGGAAGCGTTCACCCAGTCGATCGTGCTCGCCTGGGGGCTGGCGGTCGCGATCGCGGTACTGCTGGCCTTGGCGGTGAGCTGGTACATCACCCGGCGAGTCCAGCGTTCGCTGATCGCTGTGACCACGTCCACGGCCCGGATCGCGGGCGGCCGGTACGACACCCGCGTACACAGCCCCGGGCTCGGCCGCGAATTCGACGAACTCGCCGTGACCGTCAACGAACTCACCCGCCGCCTCGACGCCACCGAAACCACCCGTCGCAGAATGCTGGCCGACCTCGGCCACGAAATGCGCACCCCGATCGCCACCCTCGACTCCTACCTCGAAGCGCTCGAGGACGGTGTCCGCACTTTCGACGACGACACCCGGCAGGTCCTGCGCTCGGCCACCGACCGGCTCGAACGCCTCGTCGAAGACATCACCGCCGTCTCCCGCGCCGAGGAACACCTCACCCGGATCCGGCCGGTGCCCACAACCACCGCGGCGCTGGTCATCCACGCGGTGCGGGCCGCGCAGGAGCGGTACGACAACAAAGGTGTCGCACTCCGCACTCATATCCAGGATTCCGCCGTCGTGTCCGTCGATCCGGACCGGATCGGCCAAGTACTGGGCAACCTGCTCGACAATGCCCTGCGCCACACTTCGAGTGGAGGCGCGGTCACCCTCAGTACCCGGCGAACAGGTCACCGGCACGTCGAGATCACCGTTACCGATACCGGGGAAGGTATCGCTTCCGACCATCTCGACCATCTCTTCGACCGCTTCTACCGAGCCGATACCGCCCGCGACCGCCGCCACGGGGGTAGTGGCATCGGCCTGACGATCACCCGCGCTCTCGTCGAAGCCCACGACGGCCGGATCCGGGCATACAGCGGCGGCCTCGGGCAGGGAGCGCAATTCACCATCGAGCTGCCGATCAGCGACCGCTGATCTCCGGGGGCTCGGCGGCCGGATATCGCGGCTGCGGGCGTGGCTGCCGCTCCGGCCGGTGTACACGCTCGGATTCCGGTCCTGCCTGTACTCGCCGCTGCCAGGGCCTTGTTGTCGCCGACTGTGGTGAGTATCGCACCTTCCAATACCCCGGGGGGTATATATTGGATCGAGTTGGATACCCCTGGGGGTATTAATCAGGCTTGTCGACCAGGAAGCGCGACCGGAGAGGCGAAGGAACATGACGGAGACGACGACGGCTCGGCCGCCGGGCTCGGCTGAGCCGGGGCAGGACGGGATGCTGGCGCGACTCGGGTCTGCGATGGCCGGTCGTGCCCGGCTGGTGTTCGGTGTGTGGCTGGTGGTGCTGGTAGCGCTGGGGGCTGCGGCGCCGAGTGTGTTCAGCTCATTGGCCGGTGCCGGGTGGCAGGCCAACGGGTCGGAATCAGTGCAGGTCCGGGAGTTGGCGCAGCAGCATTTCGGCGGCAATTCCTCGGCGGCGGTGCAGGTGGTGGTGCACTCCGATACCGCCAAGATCTCCGATCCGCAGATGCAGACCGTCCTGGACGAGGCTTCCGCGGTATTCGCCGGTGATTCCCGGTTCGGGGCGGTGATCGACCCGCAGCCGGGAATGACTATCAGCCCGGACGGGCATACCGGGATTCTGATCGCGGGTGCGAACGCGTCGGCCGACGATATGGTGCGCGCCGTCGACGAGCACAAAGCCGAGTTGACAGCGCTCTCCGACGAGGGCGTCGAGGTGTATCCGACCGGGGCCTCGGCGTTGTGGAGTGATTTCAACAAAGCCAATCACGATGCGATGATCCAGGCGGAACTGATTTCGTGGCCGGTCACGCTGCTGATCATGGTGCTCGCCTTCGGTTCGCTGGTCGCGGCGGGTTTGCCGTTGCTGTTGACCGTTGCCGGATTGGTGGCATCGGCCGGTGGACTGGTGTTGCTGAACCAGGTGACGCCGATTTCGGTATGGGCGATGAACTTCGCCATGATGTTCGCGCTCGCACTGGGTATCGACTACGCACTCTTCATGGTGGCCCGGTTCCGTGATGCGCTGCGCAAGACCGCCGATGCGCGGCGTGCAGTCGCCGAGACGATGGCCACCGCGGGTAAGGCTGTGGTGTTGTCGGGTCTGACTGTGCTGGTGAGCCTCTCGGCAGTATTGCTGGTTCCGGCGCCGGCGGTGCGCACGATGGCGGTGGGGATCATGCTTGCAGTCGTGTTCGTTCTGGCCGCGACATTGACATTGCTGCCGGCCGCGCTGGGCGCGCTCGGGGGCCGGATCAATGCGGCGGCCTTACCGTATGCGACCCGTCAGCAACACCGCTCGCCCCGGTTCGCCCAGTGGGGACGGCTCCTGCACAAGCGCCCGTGGCCGTTCGCCATTGCGGGGGCAGGAGTGTTGATCGTGCTGGCATTGCCGGTTCTCGGGTTGAAGGTCGCGATGCCCTCGATTCAGGTGGTGCCCGACGACGCGCCGGTGCGGCAGGGCTATGAGCTGGTTCAGCGCCAGCTGGGTGAAGGCGCGCCCGGTGCGCTGCAGATCATCGCCCCCACCGATCAGGCCGAAAGCACCGCCGGGGCGGCGGCGGGATCGGGGATCGCAATGGTGACACCCGCACAGCCGGCTGCCGGCGATCCCGGGTGGGTCATGATGCAGGCCCTGCCGGCCATGGACCCCTCGGACGAGCGTATGGGCACGGTGCTGAACGACTTGCGGGAACGGTTGCCCGACCAAGCCCTGGTCGGCGGCGCACCCGCGGAGAACCTGGACCTGCAGGACGCCCTGAACGACTATCTGCCGATCGTTGTCTCGGTGATTCTGGTGTTGGGGTTCGTGTTGCTGCTGGTGGCGTTGCAGGCCCCGCTGATCGCCGCGTTGGGGACCCTGGTCAGCCTCGGCTCCACCGCCGCGGCGTTCGGGGTGGCGAAGCTGATCTTCCAGGACGGCCACGGCGCCGGTCTGCTCGGCTTCACTCCCCAGGGCTTCCTCGACGGGTGGGGTCCGGTGTTCTTCTTCGCAATGATCTTCGCGATCGCGATGGACTACACCGTATTCCTGCTGGCCAGCGCCAAAGAACAGTTCGAGCGCACCGGCGATGCCCAGACCGCGGCAGTGGAAGGGCTGGCCCATTCCGGGCGCGTCATCTTTGCCGCAGCAGCGGTCATGGTCGCAGTGTTCTTCACTTTCGCCCTCGCCGAACCGCTGCCCCCGAAGGAAATGAGCATCATCCTCGGTGTCGCGGTTCTGCTGGACGCCCTGATCGTCCGGCTGGTCCTGCTGCCGGTCATCCTGCGGCTGACCGGGAGTGCGGCCTGGTGGTCGCCGTCCTGGATGCGCCGGGTTCTGCCGAAGATCAGTTTCGCTCATCACTGACAGCGCAGCTCAAATACCCGCGGGGGTATCGTTGCGGTCGGATGGATATGAAGGAGGACGCCGTGGTCGGCGACGAAGAAAGCATTGCTCAGGTTCTCAACCGGTTGCGCCGCGCACACGGTCAGCTCGCCGGTGTGATCGCCATGATCGAGCAGGGCCGCGACTGCAAAGACGTGGTCACCCAGCTCGCGGCAGTCTCACGTGCCCTGGACCGGGCCGGGTTCAAGATCCTGGCCACGGGACTGCGTGAATGCCTCGACGAGTCGAAGAAGTCCGGGGACCCGTTGACCGTGGCCGAACTCGAAAAACTGTTCCTAGCCCTCGCCTGACCTACGGGTACGGGTGAAGGCGGACTTCGGAAAGGAAGACTCATGCCGAGCTCACCGCTGACCGACAGCGGCTGGACCATTGCCCGGCTGGTACCGCTGCTGGCCGGGATACTGGTCCTGGCCGGCACCGCGGCTGCCGCGACGATATCGGCGTGGTGGCTCATCGTGCCGGCGCTGGTCGGAGCCAACCTGCTGCTCTACAGCGCGGTGGGCTGGTGCCCGGCCACACTGCTCATGCGCCGGGCGGGCATCACCTCCGGAGTCTGCCCGCGCGGCCACGCCTGACAACTCACACAAAGAAAGGTGCACGTCATGGAACTCGCCCTGTCGACCACAATGCAGACCGGCTTCGACGACGCAGTGGACGCGGTCCGGGAAGCCTTGGCCGGACAAGGATTCGGCATCCTCACCGAAATCGATATGGCAGCCACGTTGAAGACCAAGCTCGGCCACGACATGGAGGACTACCGCATCCTCGGCGCCTGCAATCCGCCGCTGGCGCAGCAGGCGGTCGGCATCAACCGCCAGATCGGGCTGCTGCTGCCCTGCAACGTCGTCGTACGCCGCGACCCCGACGACGCCGGTCTGATCCACGTGGAAGCCATGAACCCCGAACTCATGGTCGAAGTCACCAGCGACCCGCAACTCCGCCCGGTCGCAACGGATGCCGGTGCCCGGTTGGCCGCTGCCCTGAAAACCCTCGGCCCCGACGCCTGACCCCAACGCTACGAGGCCGGATCGGTGTCCGTTTCCGATTCGGCACTCGACTCCCGAACTGCTCGGGTTTGTCATTGCCCGTTGGTTCGTCGTGATTTCCGCTCAGCGATATCGGCATGACCGCACTCGCGGGCCTCTACGGGGCCCGATCCGGATAGCTTCAACGGAACCCGCAACGACGAAGGGAACGCCTCGTGCAGATCGATCTCGCCGGCCGCACCGCCCTGGTCACCGGCTCCACCCAGGGCATCGGCCAGGCCATCGCCACCGGACTCGCCCGCGCCGGAGCGCAAGTCGTAATCAACGGTCGCGGAACCGACCGCGTAACCAGCGCAGTCGCCACGGTGCGGACCGATTCCGGCAGTGACGCGGTCACCGGCGCCGTGGGCGATCTCGCCACCGAAGAGGGTGCGGCCGCTGTCGTGGCGGCCGTCCCCGCGGTCGACATCCTCGTCAACAACCTCGGCATCTTCGGTGCTATCCCGCCGCTGGAGATCGACGACGCCGAATGGCGTCGCTACTTCGAGGTCAATGTCCTGTCGGCTGTGCGCCTCATCCGCGCCTATCTGCCCGGGATGAAAGAGCAGGGCTGGGGGCGCGTGCTGAATCTCGCCAGCGATTCCGCCGTAGTGATTCCCGCCGAGATGATCCACTACGGAATGACGAAGGCCTCGCTGCTCGCCATCGGCCGCGGATTCGCCAAAGATGCCGCCGGCACCGGTGTCACCGTCAACTCCGTCCTCGCCGGACCCACCCACACCGGCGGCGTCGAGGATTTCGTCCGCGAACTCGTCGGTGATGACCTGCCCTGGGAGCAGGCTCAGCACGAATTCATGGTCCGCCACCGCCCACAATCGCTGCTGCAACGCCTCATCGAGCCCGAAGAGATCGCCAATTTGGTCGTCTACCTCGCCTCGCCGTACGCCTCGGCCACCACCGGTGGCGCCGTGCGCGTGGATGGCGGCTACATCGACTCGATCCTGCCCTGAGCGGACTCCGGTATGCCGAGACAGCTCAGACCTTCGGCAAACCGGTAGGACAGCCCCGGGCGTCCCCGAAGTCGATGTTCGGGCGTGGCCATTTTTTTCTCCGTTGGGTGCGTTCCCATGTTCGCTGTGCCCTGTACGACGGGACACAGTGGAGCTGTTGAGCGATCGCTGTCACCGTCTCCGGCCTCCGCTACCGGGTGTTCCGGTGTCGGCGCAGGTTGGAGCATTTCTCAGTGATCGGACCCGTCGCCCAGGGACTCCAGCAGCTTGCGCAGCAGGGAGGCGAGCTGCCTCTGTTCGGCGGCGGTGAGTCCATCGACCAGCTCGCGTTCGTGGGAAAAGTGGCCTGCGATCAGGGTGTCGACCAGCTGACGCCCCGGCTCGGTGAGGGAGGTCTGAACGATCCGCCGGTTGTCGGGGTGGGTCGTCCGAACGACCAGCCCTTTGGCGACGAGCCGGTCCACCCGGTTGGTCAGCGCAGCCGGTGACAGCATCGCGGCCCCCGCCAGATCACTCATCCGCAGCGTGCCGTTGTTGCCGGCGCGCCGCAGTGTCGCCAGCACGTCGAACTCCCACGATTCCAGGCCGTGGGCGGCGAAGTGCTCCTTGACCCGCTGATCCAACAGTCGCGAGCTGCGGAAGATCCGCAACACCACGTGGACCGGTGTGGCGTCGAGGTCGGGCCGTACCGCGGCCCACTGCTCGGCGATCTTGTCGGTGGCGTCACCCATGGTGTCCAATCTAGCAAACTTTGACATCGAAATGTTTGACACAGATGTCGTACGCTTCTACTGTTAAAAGTTCGATATCGAAAAGTTCGATATGGAAAAAGGAGCTGAGAATGCACTACGTGGTTGTCACCAGGACCGATGCAACCCCGGACAGCGAGATGGGCCATTACCTCGCCAACGTCGGCGCTACCCTGATGCCCTTCGACGGTCGGCTGCTGGCCTTCGCGGCACCCGAAAAGCTGGAGGGCGCAGTTGCCTACACCAAGACCGCCGTGCTGGAGTTCCCTTCCGGGCAAACGGCCCGCGAGTGGTACAACTCTGCGGCATACCGGGAACTGGCAACCTGGCGGATCGGGGTGATGGGGCACCCGGTCGACTTCAGCCTCGTGCCGGGGGTGGAGTGACTCATCGAGGGCGCGGTCCGGCGTTCGAGGGTCTGCCTGTGGCAGTGGCCCGGTCGATCCATCGGCGACGGACCGCCCACTGAGTCGAGTTCGGCCGCAAGGCAACAAGACTCGATCCATCGGACTTCCCGTACTCCACGGTCGTTCATTCGAGTACGTGAAAAGGTGCCGGTGCGATGACTGGACCCCGCGGGCCACCGTGGGGAAATCTCGCAAGCCCGGCGCAGCTGGGTGTGGACCGGGGTGCGTATCGACGTATCGAGTGGGGGCGAGCCGTGGCTCGCCCCCACTCGACTGTGGCGGAGTCGGTGGCCGAGCGTCACGGTGTGTTTCCAGTGGGGTACCGGATCCTCCGCGTGCTCGAACGTCCTACGTGGAGCCGACCGGGGGTGGGGATCGAAATACGGTGCGATCACGCGGTTGTGGAACAACGCGCGGTGGGGAATTGCCTTACCTCGGCTCGCGGCAGGTGCGGGCCGAGACCGGTCGTGAACTTGCGTAGGCGGGTGTGACGGTCAGCGGGATGCCCCGGTGACACGACCCGTGCCGCCTGGCCGTATATCGAACATATGTTCTATGTGTGGGGTAGGCTCGGCGGCGTGAACACACATTCGACTGCATCGGCATCGCATGCGCCGGCACGGAGATGGTCGGAACTGGCCGATGTCGACTTGCTGCGGACCCTCGTCGAAACCGAGCGCCACCGGCGGCGGCTGGGTGCCGCCATGGTTGCCGCAGTCGCCGAGGCCGAGCGCCGTAGTCTTGCTGCCGACACCGGCTATCGGGACACAGCGGAGCTGTTGAGCGATCTGCTGCGGATCAGTACCTCCGAAGCGCGCCGGCGAATCGAATGCGCCGCTCCGCGGATCCGATCGCGTTCCAGAAAGGCGTGGAAGGCGTTGGCGGCGGTGGGCTGAGGCCGAGCCTGGTTGTAGCCGGACTGCGGAGCGTAGGTGCAGCCATGGTTTCGGAGTTCACTGATGTCGGCGGTGTGGCCGTTTTTCGGCGGCATCGAGTGCGGGGGCCAGTGGTGCGAGTGTGGAACGGAGTAGGTCCGGTAATTCGCCGGATGGCACGACGAGTCCACTGATCGCTGGGGAAGTGCCGGCGGGCTGCAGCCATTGTTGGAGGGCTACGCGAACCGCGGCGGCTACGCTGGCCGCGAGCACGCGGGCGGTGTGCGGGTCGCTATCGCCGATGCGTTCGGCGATCGCCTCGGCGAGGGGGTGTTCGATCGCGCTGGGGGCATGAACGAATGCGGTACGCAGTGCGGGGTGGGTGATGATCAGCAGCAGCGCGTCGCGGTCGGATTCGCCTTGGCTGGTGTATTGATCCACGATCGCGTCGATGACGGCGTCGGCGAGGCGGGCGGCGGGCCGGCCGGCCACTGCCGCTGCGACCCGCCTTTCCCGTTCGGAAGTGACAGCGGCGACGATCGCCTGTTCGCGACTCGAGAAGTAATTGTTGTAGGTCCTCGGTGAGACGCCGGCCACTGCTGCGATGTCATCGACGCGCACATTGTCCGGTCCGTGCTCGAGTGCCAGTCGAAGCGCCGCCGTGCGCAGCGCCTCACGGGTGGCCTGTTTCTTCTGCTCACGCAAGCCTGTCCGTCGTGTCGTCACCGCCTCAGCATCCCATTTTTTACTGCGTGTACGCAAAGTTGCGTGCACGCAGTTTTCTCTTCTAGTCTGGCGCTCTCACCCCCGGCCGACAGGAGCCGGGCCGCGGCTGACCGTGTCGCGGCATGGACAGAAGGAAGAAGACACTGATGACCGTCGATGTTGTGATCAGCGGAGGTGGCCCGAACGGGCTGATGCTGGCTTGCGAGCTGAGTCTGGCCGGTGTCCGCCCGCTCGTGTTGGAGCGGCTGGCTACACCGAGCGAGGAACCGAAAGCCAACGGGCTACTCGGCCAGGTCGTGCAACTGGTCGATCGGCGGGGCCTCTACGAGCAGCTCAGTGGTAGTCCGGCACCGCCGCAACCGAACTCCACCTACTTCATGTTCGCCGCGATGGCCCTGGACCTGAGCCTGCTCGACGACAGTCCGATCTACGGTCTGCCCGTCCCACAGCATCGCATCACGGAGGTCCTGGAAAAGCGTGCTGTCGAACTCGGCGCGCAGATCCGGCGCGGACACGAGGTCATCGGCCTGGCGCAAGACGACGACGCGGTCACCGTAGACGTCGCAGGCCCGTCCGGAACCTACCGGCTGCGTACCCGCTACCTCGTCGGCGCGGACGGGGCCCACAGCCTCGTCCGCAAACTGTCCGGCATCGGATTCCCCGGTGTCGGCTACGACCGCGCGACCAGCCGGGCGGCGCACGCCACCGTCCCGTCCGACTGGGTGGACCCGGCGACCGGTGCGCTGACCGTGCCCGGTTACGGGACCATCCGGCCGTTCCTGCCGCTGCGCACCGAGTACGGGGGGTTCTCCTACGCGCCATTTCCCGGCCATCCGCCGCTGATCAGCACGATCGAGTGGGACCAGCCCGATACCGGCGCTCCCATGAGCCTCAGCGAACTCCGCGCCAGCGTCCACCGCGTACTCGCCGCCGACATACCCCTCGGCCCGCCCGCCGGCCAGGGACCGCACGTGCTGCGGCGACTGAGCGGCGGCCACACCCGAATCGCCGACCGATTCCGAGACCGCCGCGTCTTCCTGGTCGGCGACGCCGCCCACATCTACACCGCGGGAGGCGGTCCCGGGCTCAACCTCGGCCTGCAGGATGCGGCCAACCTGGGCTGGAAACTCGCGGCCGATATCCGCGGCAGCGCCCCGGTCGGGTTGCTGGACAGCTACGAGACAGAACGCCGGCAGGCCGCCGCCCGCATGGTCACCTACGCCCAGGCACAATCCGCACTGATCGGGCCGGGCAGCGATGTCACCGCCCTGCGCGAACTGTTCACCGAACTGCTCCACGATCAGGGCACGGTGCAGCGTCTCGCCGCTCTCACTGCAGGCACCGATATCCGCTACGACATGGGTGGACCCGATACCCATCCACTCATCGGCCGGTTCGCCCCGGACATGGAACTGCTCACTCCGGAGGGGGCCGTCCGGCTGGCCGAGCTGACCGAAAACGCACGGCCACTGCTGCTCGACCTGACCGGCGATACGGGCTGGGCGGAATCGCTGCCCGAATGGCATGACCAACTCGATATCGTCACCGCACACCCCCAACCCGGATTGCCCACCGCACTGTTCGTGCGCCCGGACTGCTACGTCGCGTGGGCAACTGCATCGCCCCACCCGGACGCCACGGACCGGCAGGCCCTCCGCGCAGCATTGCAGCGCTGTCTCCTGCCGGTCGGGCGGACGAGCCGGCCGTCGGCGCCGGGAGCGGGAGCCTGCTGAGACGCTCATGCGGCTGCCGGAGGTTTCCGTCGTGACGCCGCCGTCGGCATGGCGGGCGAGCTTTCCGCGCAACCGTTCGACCTGTACATATTCGGTTCTGTTGCAGATCCACAAGCAGTTCGCAAATCTCGAACCCCAGCCGCTCACGGAACCGGGCGAATCGCCGGGCACGGTCGTTGTTCTCCACTGCACCGTGTATCCGCCGTCCCGCCCCATCCGAGGACGGCAGCGGGGCCCGGCGACCGGGTGATGATGCCGCCCGCCCGCCGGATGGTCAGTTCGGATCGGTGACGAGCTGGTGGTATGCAGTGTCGAGCGGGAGGTCGACGGCGAACCAGGCAGCGGGCCGATCGTCGTCTCGGGGGCACCACGCTGTCGTGATACACAGGCGGGCCACTTCTGCCGTGGTCAGACCGGGCAGATGCCACGCAACCCCGGCCGGACCCGTGTATCGCACACCGTATTCGACGGTCGTTTCATCCTCATCGGCCGGCAGCAGCTGCGCCCAGCGGGCCGGAATCAGCCGGCCGTCTACGGCCTGGGCGGCGAGTAGTTCGTAATCCGGGCCGCCGATCGAGACCATGAATTCTTCGTTCTCGGCGCTCACGGCTGCGAGACATTCGCCGGAGTCCGGGCCGCTGTCGGCATCGACCGGCATATCGGTCAGTTGGGCCGAGACCACCAGTCCGGATATCCCGGCGCGCGCCCGCACCTGCCAGATCGCGGCCCAGAGCGGGACCGGCGCCCCATCGCCCCAAGGCAGTCCATCGATACCACCGAGCAGTACATCGACCGTTGCGGCCGGATGCCGCCATCGATACAGGTGTGAACCATTCGCCAAACGCCATACAGTATCCGGTTCGGCCGGTAGCTCCTCCGAACCGAGCAGGACGGAAAACCGGACGGTTCCGAGGGTTGTATCGATCCGAACTGGATGCCGGTCGGCCTGGGCCAGGTGGTCGGTGCGGAGCATGCATCCCATTATCATCCGTCTCGCAACCGAAACCGACACCGCTGCCGCACACCACGACCAGCGAGATCGGCGCCCTGAATCCCGAGCTCGGCCACATCGGGGCCGGCGCCCCGCCGCTTTTGGATATTCAAGTACATAATGCGGTACGGTATGGCACATGGGCAGGCCGAGAGGGTTCGACGAAGTAGCGGTGCTCGACGCATCCGTGAAGCAGTTCCGGGTGCACGGGTTCGCGGATACATCGACAGAGCAGCTCTGTGCGGCGGCCGGTGTGCGTCGTAGCAGCCTGTACAACACCTTCACCTCGAAGGACGAGCTGTTCATTCGCTCTCTGGAGCGACATATCTCCATCACGCTGGAGCAGCAGGAGTCGATTCTGGCCGACGCCGATCTACCCGGCGGCGAGCGTCTCGTGACCCTTTTCGCACTGGTCCTCGACGAGGAACGTGCGGCCAGGAGCGACGGGCATGCGGCGGGCTGCATGATCGTGGCTTCGCGCATGGCGCCCGATATCGGCACCCGCGAGCCCCGGGTGCAGCGGATCCTCGACCGGTTCC
The DNA here is from genome assembly GCF_001613245.1 of Nocardia speluncae NBRC 108251. Lineage (GTDB taxonomy): Bacteria > Actinomycetota > Actinomycetes > Mycobacteriales > Mycobacteriaceae > Nocardia > Nocardia speluncae. The sequence goes on from NZ_BDBZ01000009.1 coordinate 60,791, forward strand.
ACGACGGGCAGCTCTCCCTCATGATGGGCGCGGTGCGCGCGGGGCGCCTCGACGGCTCCCTGCGCGCAGACGTCTCACCGCGCGCGGCGGCGCTCATGATCGTTTCGGCGATCTCCGGTATACGCGTTCTCGCACAGTCGGGTACGGCAGTCACCGAGTTGCGAAAGGTCGCGGACCTCCACCTCGAGTCGCTGAGAGCGTAAAGGAAGGCGTGGCGATGTTGCGACGGCGCCGGTATGCCCTTTTTTTGTATTTTATAGTACATAACTAGATCACGATCCCTGAGGAAGTACCGATGAACAGACACCTGTACCTGCTGATGCTGACCATGCTCATCGTGGTCTCGAGCGAATTGCAGGTCCCGGCAATGATGCCGGAGATGGCCGAGGACCTCGGGGTGGATACCGGCAGGATCGGGCTGCTCGTCTCGATCTTCGCGCTGGGCATGGCACTCGGCGGGCCGGTGATCGCCTATGCGCTACGGCACCGTCCGCCCAAACAAGCATTGCTCACAGTGGTCGCCACATACGCGGTCCCCGAAATGCTTGTCCCCGTGGTGCATGAGTACTGGTGGGTGGTGCTGATGCGGATTCTGACGGGTTGTCTCGCCGGGGCTGCCGTGGGGCTGTCGATCGTCTACGCCACCAAGCTGGCACCGAGTCCGGACAAGATCGGTGAGGCCGTTTCGATCGTCCTCAGCGGCATCATGGCGGGCACCGTGGTCGGGCTTCCGGTTTCCCATTTCATCGCCGGCCGCTGGAACTGGCAGGCAACCTTCTACCTTCTCGGTGTCGCCGCGCTGGCCGTATTCCTGGTGAGTCTGCTCGCCCTCCCCCCGAGAAACGCCGCCACCGCGGACGATAACGCCCAGGACCTGCGCAACCTGCGTCTGCCCACACTGTGGTCGCGCTACCTCGTGAGCTTCCTGACCATCGGAGCTGCCTACGCGGCGTTCTCCTACTTCACTCCGCTGCTGGAACAGAGTGCCGGATTCAGTGCCGATGCGACGACGCTGATCCTTCTCGCGTACGGGCTCTGCTCACTCGTAGGCAACCTCATCGTCGGCAAGTTGGCGGACCGGCACGCTGTCGGTGTCCTGCGATTCGGCCACGCCCTGCTCTTCCTCTCGCTCGGGGTACTTGCCATCGCCGGTCAGGTCCAGCCGCTTGTGCTCGCCATGGTCCTCATCGTCGGGCTCGCCGGCGTCACCATGAACCCACCGCTGGTCACCCGTGTTGTCGAGATCGGCGGCGCCGGCAGCCTCGTCAGCACCATTCATACCTCGGTCATCACCCTGGGTATCACTGTCGGCACCGGCGTGAGTGCGTTCACGATCAGTACGTTCGGCGACGACCCCGGCGTTGCGATGTGGACGGGAAGTGTGTTTGCCCTGCTGGCGGCAATCACGCTCGCCCTGCAGAGCGGGCGCCGGAAAACGCACACTCGACGGCCGGTTCGGGAGCCGGCGCAATCCGTTGTGGGCGCGGAGTGACTGTTCGTAGATCTGATTATCGGTGCAGGTCGCGTCGGAGTGCATCGGAATGACACCCAGCACACAACGCGGTGCGGCGTGCAGTCGCCGAATTATGCAGGGTGGAGACAGATGAGCCCGTGTGCACCGAACTCGGGGCGCCGCGAGTGGCATGCTTGCGAGCTCTCAGTATTGGGTGCTTCGCGTATGTTTCGGCGAGTTCGAGTGGAAGAATCCGGTTGTACGACGCCACGGGCGGTAGGGCAGCGCGTGGCGTGATATTTCGAGAAAGGACCTCATGCAGGCATCGAAGATCCTCGGTTTCCTCGCCGTGCTCGTTGCGGTGCCGGTCATGTCGGCGGCATCGACAGGTGTCGCTGCCGCCGATGCGACCGCGACAGTCACTGCGGGTAAGAAGTGGATTGTGGTCTCGGTGACCACCACCGGCGGGGACCTGCCGGAATGGTGCCGGGTCGATCCCTATTTCGGTACGCCACAAACCGTCAGCCTGGAGGTTGCGCCGTCAGGGAACCTCTTCGTCGACAACGTACCGCCGGGGCCGAGGAAGGTGTCGGTATGGTGCCCGAACGGGGGCGCGAGCGTGCACGACGTGGTTGTCCAGGCATGAGCCGAGTGGTCCGCTCCCGTACTCGCGGCGTTGCCGGCGACTGCCGGAAGGCTGTTCTGGTGGCCGGCTGACGGACCGGGGACCCGGCGTCCTGACCGATAGCACCCTCAGCTGCGGTTCCTCGGATATCTACCTGATTGCCGGCGAGTGCCACCGCGGCCCCAGGTCGTGCGGCCCCCTGGAACGCGAGAAGCCCGGCCAATTCTCGTGCTGATCAGGGTTTCAGGCGTCCAGCATCCAGTACCAGCGTCAGATCGGGCCAGTTGATCGGGTGCTCGGTGTGTGCTCAGTCCGGCCAAGGTCGGGGCGACCCCGTTTCGCTGCCTGGGGATAGGGCTTCGCCTCGTGCCGAGCGGCGTTGTCGCCCGGGATCGCGGACCGGGCGAAGTCCGATCCCCAGGGGTGTTCTCGGGGCGCGTCGGGTACAGGTCCTGGCGGGTTCGCTCGTTGCGTTCCGAGGTACTGCCGCGCCTCGGCGGGCCTTGCCGCCGATGACTGCACCGGCCAGGTGGATCCTCGCGCTCTACCGGCGCTGGCGCAGGGCTCGCGACCTAACCAGAGCGGTGTGGAGGCTGTCGGCGGCGACGGTGGCCGTGTGTTCGCCCCTGCGCAGCCCGCCGGCGCGCTGTGTCGGTGGGGTCGGGTGGCCATAGCATTCACTGAAAATCGGGCAGATATAGCGGAGCCGCCGGCTAGGAACGGGTTTTCGCGCTCAGCATGCGCGTGGCGCCGGCTGGGGGAGCGCGCCGCACACATGTCGGGAGCCATAGGTGGCGTACCAGATATCTTGTGTCACAGACGCGCTAATGATCGAGCACCGTTTCGTATCGAAGCGTAACGAAATGGTCTACTCCTCGATTGTCCCTGCGAGGGCGGGGATAAGCGAACAGGAGAAATTCGTGCGAAGAGTATTTGTGGTGGCTGCACTGGTGGCAGCTGCCGTGGGCCTCACCGCCTGCGACAGCGCGGTCGACCAGAGAGGCGCACCGGTCACCACGTCGGCACCGAGCCTGCATGTCATCACGTCCGACCAGCAGACCGCCGGGCCGGCATCGGCGCCGGCGGCGGGCGCGCCGGTGTCCGGTTCGGCACCAGCGCCTGTTACGGCGTCGGAGAATGCCTCGGAGACCTCCGCTCCTGCCAATGGTGGCTTCACCGACGTCGACGCGAGTAAGTATCAGATCGACGGCAGCTATTTCTTCCAGTCACCTTCCGGGAACATCAAATGCGGCATCCTCGCCTCGGCGCCCTACGGTGTCGGCTGCCAGCTGGCGAAGGCGACCATCGTTACGCCGAAACTGCCGAACTGTACTGATGCGCCGGATCGCAAGGTCGCTGCGCACCTCTATGAAGGCAAGTCGGAGTTCCTGTGCACCAGCCAGGGCATCTTCGTCGGTATTTCGCCGGACGGCTCGCCTGCCGGTGGCGCGGTGCTGAACTACGGTGAATCCCTGACTGCCAACGGCTACACCTGCAGCTCGTCCTCGCAGGGTGTCCGTTGTGTCGCGGGCGGCCACGGTTTCGCCATCGCTGCCGAAAACCAGCACATCTTCTGAGAGCGAAAGAGGGAGCGGCGAGGCGAAGGCCCCGGAGGCGCTGGTGTTCCCCGGCGCACGAACTCCGGGCGGGTTGACTCGTGAACGGATGTCGCCCTCGCGGTTGACTTTCCCGTGATGTGTCTACCCGCATGCGACGAGTCAGCGCAGGCGACGAGGGCTTCGGTGGCGTGGTCTTCGCTTTCGGGCGCACACTCAAATGGTGGCCTGTTCGAGATTGTCGATGATGCGTGCCATGACATTCATCATCTGTGTGAACTCCTGATCGCTCACGCCGGCCGAGGAGAGGTCGCGGATCCGGGCCACCGAGTCGGCGGCCGTCATGCGGATGGTCCGTCCGGCCTCGGTGAGGGCAAAACGTCCCTCCGTATCCTGGCTTACCCAACCGCGCTCGCTCAGCGCGGCGACCACCTCGTGTGGGTCTTCGTTCTCGACCTCCCAGAACGGGCGCAGCGCGTCGGTCAGTTCTGTAGCGCCGGCCGGGCCGGCGGCGAGTGCGTTGAGGGTTTGCCAATCGCGCCGGGAGAGACCGGCTTCGGAAAGTCTCCGGTCGAAGGCCAGTTCGATCAGCTGATCGAGACGTTTGACCTGGTGGCCGATGAGCCGGTTTTCGCCGGCCGGTGCCGGTTCTACTGGCGCCGGCTCGGCTGCGGCCGGCTCACCGCAAGCGGCGGCCAGCGGTATGAGCAGCAAGGTGGCGGCGCCGAGGAGCAGGCTGCGGGCGTTCATCGGTTCTCCCATCACATAGATAACAGACAGCAAGTAGTTGTCGGAAGGCATGTACATGTCTGTAATAACATGTTCTGGTGGACGATGTCGAGTGCGTAGAACGAGCGATGGTTGCGATCCGCCGTCGGCAGACCCGGCGAGCGCTCGCGAAAGAGGGGGAACCGGCCGGGCAGTCCTTCGATGTGCTGGACGTGATCGAGGCGACGCCGACGCCCACGGTGTCGGTGGTGGCGGCTGCTCTGGCCGTGGACCAGCCCCGAGCCAGCAAGCTGGTGGCGGCCGCCGTGGCGGAAGATCTGGTCCACCGGGTCGCCGATCAGGCCGACGGTAGACGTTCGGTCCTGGTCCTCACCGAGCGCGGACGCGAAATCCTCGAACTGTCCCACGCCCGCCGCCGGGCCGCCTTCGAGGCCGCCATGACGGGGTGGACCGTGGGGGAGCGCAGCGAATTCGCGCGGCTGCTCGATCGTTTCGTGCGTGCAATGCCGTGAACGTTTGAGAGGCGCGCAAATACGTAGAGCGGCACAACACTTACTCTTGGATGTTGCAACCCGGCGGAATGGGCAGCCCCGCGCGGCGGGAATTTCGACCGGCCGACACCGGTGAGCGGCCCAAGGTGACTCGGCAGGTCGTCGCCCTGCTTCGGGGGGATCGGCGGAGTGCGGAATCCTGGAAGGGCAACCGGGACCTGCGAACTCCCCGCCGCCACAGACGCCGGTATCGGCCGCCGCGGAAGTACGGGGTCGGCCGCGGTGAGCCAGATATCGGTAGAGTGACCTGATCTCGAATCGGACATTCGGTAGCAGGCCAGGCATAGCGCTCGGTCAGTGACTTCATCCTGCGGCAAGTATGCTGATCCGCTCGTCCACACCATCCGGTTCCGGCGCCGAACAGCACTCTTTCGCCGTATCCGATGGTGCTGCCATTCTCGGGAAGGCCGGGTGCCTGCTCGGATGAGAAAATATGTGCTCGTGCCTCGACTACCGGCAAAGGCGGCTAGTTGGAGATCAACTCGGTAGAGGGGACAACCGATCCCAAACCGTCGCCCTCGCCGGGACCGTCGCCGTCGCCACGCCTTTCGAAGCCCGAGGACTGGCAGGTCGAGCTCGACCCTCCATGCCAGGCATCGAAAGCTCTGGCCACCTATGTGGTCAAGGCCCGATCCATTTTCCGAAATGTGGCCGATACTCTGGGCACCCCGGACTATGCGGTCCCCCCACCCATAGCTCCACTCACGAATCCACCCGTGCCGTCTGCCGACATGACCATCAGTTTGGCCGGACTCGCCGCCGCATCGTATTCGACCGTCCAGAATACCCTGCAGGGCCATTCGGCGGAGTGGGATGGCGCCGACGGCACCGCCGTCACCATCACGCAAGGAGCCGCCACCGTAGGATCGGCGGCCCTGCGAAGAGTCAAGTACCTAGTGTGTCGATTACAGGATGTGTTGAACACAACCAACCTCGACCGAACGGTGCCCGCCTCCTACACCGAGCACCCTTCTGCCGGCGATGGTCTTACCTCGTATGCCGAATACAGGCTTGTCCTCACCATCGAACAAACGCTCGATCAAACCGTCGATATCGTCAGCAAGACCCAATCGGATCTGGGCCTCACAGAGTTGATTCCGTTGATTCCGGACTTTCCGATTGTTCCCGAAGGAATAGTGCCGCCCGGGCCCGTCCCCTTGCCCGAACGGCAGCGGCAGCCACAGGGGCCCACGGTGCTAGAGGTTTGACAGGTGGCGCCTCGACGGCCGGCCGTGACCGTCACATGCGCGATTGATATTCGTCGTCGGACCACCACAGGAGCGTCCGACGGCATGATCAAACGGTTCGCTGGGGCCTGGCCCGGATCCGTTGCCCCCCTGTGTGAACCACGCGGGTTCGCGCACCGGCCGCGTGCTGGTGAACGCGTACGAGCGGGAATCCACCGCCACCTCCCGATCGGGTTCGTCCATCGCTTCGGCGATCACTGGCACCCGTTGCATGAGCATCACCGAGGTGCCGATGCGTGACCACTGCCAGAACTTCGTTGTAGACCGTTTTCCAAGGCCCGTATCGTTCGGCAGCTCTCGCCACGCCGCACCGGTCTCGGCCTTGTAGAGCATCACGTTCAGGATCTGCCGATCCTCCACTCGTGGGCGGCCTTTTGCTCCCGAGGCCGGCAACTACGGCTCGATCGTGCGCCACTGTTTCTCGGTCGACTCATGTCTAAGTGCCACGACCACACATCACATCAATCCGGCGCCTCGACAGCACAGGCTTTGAGGACACTCTCCAGCGATCTCCCGGCGTCGCGTCGCCTGACCGATCGCCCCCAACAGTGGCCCGACAACGTGGTGCATGCTGCGACGCACGGGAACCTGACCTTGCTCGGTGAGCGGGACGGCGATGATCTCGATCGAGTCGGGTCCGCTCGGAGTGCGGACGACGGCAGCCCGGAAAGTAGGTGTGCTCATATTTCGCTCCTGTAGGGGTCGGTTCCGATGAGCTCGACAATGGTCCCCGGGTTTTGGAAGGTACTCGGAGCCGACTTGGAACGCTGTGGCCGGTGCACAGGACACCCGCCGCCCGACGCGGTTCAGCGTTGCCGCGGGGACGAAACCTGGCTGCCGAGATCATGATCGGCGTGTGTTCGGGCGTCGGCGGACCAGTGTGGGGCAGGCCACTGGTCGGCGACGGCGGCGGCCCGGAGGAAGTGGGCGGCGGCCTCGTCGTGCCGGTCGAGGAAGAGGGCGAGTTCGCCGAGCGTGTGGACGGTGCGTAGTCATCAAGGCGGGGAGCAGATCGGCTACGACGCCGGTAAACGGGTGCGGGGCCGTAACGGCATCTGCTGGTCGACACCGGTGGGCTGCTGCGTGGGCTGGTGCATTCGGTGTCGGTGCAGGACCGGCCCGGTGCCCGGATGGTGCTGGGCAGTATCCGGGCACGTTACCCGCTGCTGGGACTGGTGTGGGTCGACGGCAGTTACGTCAACACCGTCGATACCAGCGTGGTCGGGTGGGCTGCGGCGACCGAGGGTATCGAGATCGTGGCGGTGCCCCGTCACGCCGATGTGAAAGGCTTTCAGGTGCTGCCCGCAGGTGGGTGGTCGAACGCACGTTTCCTGGTTGACGAGGTGCAGACGATTGGCCCGTGACTACGAACGTAAAACCGCCCACGCCGAGGCGATGATCCGGCTCATGGCCGCCCGCCTCGCCGGGGAAGCCGTGGAACCCTCCGGCCCGATCGAAACCGAGGCCGCCCGCCGGCTAGCAGACGACCTCAGCAACTAACCGATCAGGTTCCCCAACATTTTCTCAGGCGACGGCTGAGATCACAGCAGAATGCGGGAACTATGAAATGTGGCAGCTTGGGACCGATGCGTTTTCCGAGCACGACTGAGCAGTTCGACTGACCACAGCAGCGCCAACAGGAAGCACGCGGCCACAGTAGTAGCGAAATGGCGAAGGCATTGACCCCGGGGTGGAGGCGTTTCGGCGCACAGCGAGAATCGACATCGTCGTGCGGCCGGTCTCCAGAACAATCGAAGCCGGTGTCCACCGATCGGTGGACACCGAATTCGACCGGTCGAGGCTGTCCTGGGGAGGAGGTCGGACAGCAGTATTCGAGTATGCGAAATCGCCTGGTGGCCACAGCCGGCTGGAGTGCACGTCGCCCGTGGCTCGCCATAATCGGATGGTTCGTCTTCGTTGCCCTGTGCATCGGGGTGGGAGCGGGGATCGGCGGGAAACCGGCTGCTACAGAGGATTTCCGGATCGGAGAAGCCGGGCGGGGTGAGGCGATCGCGGCCTCCGGTGGTCTGCAACCGCGAGCGGTGGAGCGGGTGCTCATCACCGGGGGTGGGGCCCGGCTGGACGGCGTGGCCGATAATGTCGCGCAGGAAGTTGCCGATCGGATGCTGCGGCTGCGGGAGGTCGAATCCGTGGCAGTACCGGTGTATTCACCCGGCAATACGGCGTTGCGGGTCGATGTGACCTTGATAGGGGCGGAGCTCGACGGGAAAAAGCATGTCGGTGCGCTGCGGGCGCAGACCGAGGAGGTGCAGCGGGCTCATCCCGAGCTGCTGATCGAGCAGACCGGTGGGCCTTCGATCAGCAGCGGTGTCGACGAGTTGCGCGGGCGGGACCTGGCCCGCACGGAGTTGATCGCATTACCGGTCACCTTCATCACCCTGATGTTCGTCTTTCGTTCAGTGGCAATGGCGCTGGTACCGGTGCTGCTGGCGGTGTCGTCGATCATCGCCGCCATCGGGTTGTCGATGCCCGCCTCGCACCTGTTTCCCGATAACGGTGTCGGCACCAACATCATCCTGCTCCTCGGTCTGGCTGTCGGCGTCGACTACACGCTGTTCTATTTGAAGCGTGCCCGGGAGGAGCGCGCCCGCTCCGGTGGAGTGCTGGGTGCACAGGCGTTGGTGGAACTGGCTGCGGCGACCTCGGGCCGGGCTGTGGTTGTGTCCGGGCTTGCCGTCGCGGCCTCCACCGCGACCTTGTACTTCGCCGATGACGTGATCTTCTCCTCGATCGCCACCGCAGCGATACTGGTGACGCTGGTCGCGGTGATCAGCTCGCTTACCGCGCTACCGGCACTGCTTGCGGTGCTCACCCGTCGGGCCGCACGCAAGGCCGCGGTTACCGCACCGAACCACCGTGAGCCGTCGAACGGCGGGCGATTCACCAGGTTCCTGCTCGGTAGGATAGCGATGAAACCTGCTGCTGGACTGGCGGTAGCGGTGACGGCGATGCTGGCGCTCACCGCGCCGGTGCTAGGTCTGGAACTCACCGATATGGGGCGGGAGACTCATCCGCGCACTATCCCCGCCATGCAGACCTTCGATCGTCTGAACGCCGCCTTCCCGGAACTGAAAGCGATGCACCGGGTGGTCGTCGCGGCGGAACCGGATCGGGCGAACGAGGTCACGGCCGCGCTGTATGCCCTGGCGCGACGGGCCGCGGCGGACCCGGCTCTGACGGGGACCTCGGACCTGCGTACCTCGGCCGACGGCCGCGTCGGTCTGCTGGAACTACCTGCGCCGCATTACGTCAGCGATAAAGCGGCCGTGGAGTCGCTCGAGAGAATCCGAGCGGACTACGTGCCGACCACGATCGGCGCCCTGTCCGATATCGACTTCGCGGTGACCGGTGACGTCGCACGCTACGCGGACTACCCGGCACATCAGAAACAGAAGTTGCCCGTGATCATCGCTGCATTGTTGCTCGCGACCTTCGTTCTGACGGCCGCGGCATTCCGGTCTCTCGCGCTCGGTGCGATCGGTGTGGTGCTGAACCTGCTCTCTGCGGGTGCATCTCTGGGACTGGTGACCCTGGTCTTTCAGCACACCTGGGCCGAGGACCTGCTCGACTTCGACTCGACCGGCACGATCGGTTCCCGGGTGCCATTGCTGCTGCTGGTGATCCTGTTCGGCTTATCGATGGACTATCAGATCTTCGTGCTGAGCCGGATCGAAGAAGCCGTCGACAAGGGGCTGAATACCAGGCAAGCCGTGCTCGAAGGTGTCGGCGGTTCGGCCGCGGTGGTGACCGGCGCCGCATTCATCATGGTCACCGTGTTCGCCAGCTTCGTTCCGCTGCACATCATAGAAATGAAGCAGATGGGCTTCGCGCTCGCTGCCGCCGTACTCCTCGACGCGTTTGTCATCAGGATCGTGATCCTGCCCGCGCTACTGCTCATACTGGGGGAGCGAACCTGGTGGCCGGTCCGGCCGGTCGGCACCACTGAACGCTTCGTACCGGTGAAAGTAGGTTGATCGAAATGTACGAGCAGCCGCGTACCGACGATCGATTCCGGGTGCGGATATTGCGGCGGTGGTACCACGGCTGTTGGGTCCTGTTCGGTCTGTGCCCGCCGGTGATCGCTGTGCACGACAGGATCGATGCCACGAAGTACGGGACGTGGGCGCTGGTGGCAGTACTCGCCGTGACCTACTTCGTCCTGAGGTGTTTTCCCGGCAATCCCCTGGTGCGGCCGAGCGGTTTCCTCTGGGTGCTCGTGCTGGTACTCGGCGGGACCGCGATCCTGCTCGACGGTGGCGCGGCGTTCTTCATCGTGTCGCTGCCCATGTTCTGGATTTATACCGCCACCCAGCGCCAGGCGATCGGCTTCATCGGTGCGGCCGCGGCCGCTACATTGATCGGTACTTTCACCGGGACGCCGTTTTCCCCGGGGAACGTGGTTTTTACCCTGATCGGCCTCGCCGGCGGTGTCTTGCTGGGGCTGTGGATGGACCGGGTGCTCGAACAGGGGGAAGAACGTGCCCGGATGCTCGGCGCCGAACTGGAACGCACACAATCGGAACTGGTCGCGGCGCACCAGCGGCAGGGCGCGGCCGAGGAACGTGAACGGCTCGCCCGCGAGATCCACGACACGCTGGCCCAGGGCTTTGCCTCCATCGTTGTGCTGGCCGAGGCGGCGCGCGCAGGCCTCGAAACCGATCCGGTGGCAAGCGCCGGACAACTCTTGTCCATCGAACGCACCGCCCGCGAAAACTTGACGGAAGCACGTGTCCTCGTCGGGCCGGCGCCGACGGGCGGTGTTGTGTCCGGCGGTATCGCACCGGCGCTTCGGCGCATTCTCGACAGGTTCGTCGAGGACACCGGGCTGGTCGTGGACGCGGAGCTGCACGATATCGGCTGTGATCAGCGCACCAGGATCGCACTGGTGCGCTGCGCCCAGGAATCGCTGGCCAATATCCGCAAGCACGCTGGGGCGAGCACGGTGAGCATCGTTCTGGCAGAAGGTACCTCCGGACCGGAACTCGAAATCACCGATGATGGAACAGGGTTCAGTCCCACTGCGGCCCGGGGGTTCGGCCTGAACGGTATGCGCGCCCGGCTCGCCGAACTCGGCGGTGAGCTCACCGTTACCAGTTCGCCCGGTGAAGGTACCCGCATCTTCGCCGTACTACCCGCCGACGATCGGACGTGATGTGGCAGAACCTCTACGCCTGATTCTCGCGGACGACCATATCGTCATGCGTGCTGGTCTCACGGCACTGCTCGCCGCCGAAGCAAGTATCGATATCGTCGGTGAAACGGAGGACGGCCGCGCCGCCCTCGAACTCGCGAAGCGACTGAAACCCGATGTAGCCTTGCTCGATCTGCGCATGCCGGTCATGGACGGCGTAGCCGCTACCCGGGAGATCACCGGCCGCACCACAACGCGCGTCCTCATCCTGACCACCTACGACACCGACTCCGATATCGAACGAGCCATCGAGGCCGGCGCTATGGGGTATCTCCTCAAGGACACCACTCGCGACCAACTCGTCGAGGCCATCCACTCCGCCGCCCGCGGCCGCACTGTCCTGGCTCCCCGGGTCGCGGATCTACTTGTCGCCCGGATGCGCCGCCCGGAACCGATACCCTTGACCGCTCGTGAAACCGACGTCCTGCAAGCCGTAGCCGCCGGGCTCTCCAACCCTGAAATCGGCAGGTTCCTGAGCATCGCCGAAGCCACCGTCAAGACCCATCTGCTTCGCATTTTCGCGAAACTCGACGTCAGCGACCGCACCCGCGCCGTGGTCGTCGCCCTGGATCGCGGGCTCCTGCCCCGGTCGAGGTCGGAAGGTCCGCGCTAGAGCCGGTCCGGATGCTCCGCTGCGTGCAGTTGCCCTCCGAATCACCATCACCTGCGGTGCATCACCATCACCTGCGGTGCGCCTCCAGCCATTACCGCCGCGGGCTGCGAGGGGACGACCAACGTACTGCGCTCGCGATTGTGATCGGATTAGAGCCGTTTAATTTGTCCAACATGTGCCCTCGGCAGGGCACATCGAAGATGGGAACGGGGACGACCTGCGGTTTTCGCGCGGTCGGTTGAGAATCGGAGCCGATTCCGGCCTGTAGACGCTCGGTGGTGGTCCAGACAGGGGTTGCAGCCATCCGGGACAATGCGCTCGGTGCAGTGGATCCCCTACACGAATCCCGATTCGTAGGCCACGATGACCGCCTGAGTGCGGTCTCGGGCGCCGAATTTCGCCAAGATCGAGCTGACATGGGTCTTCACCGTCTCCGACCCTACGTACAGGTCGGCCGCGATCTCCGCGTTCGATAGCCCTTTCGTCATCAGGCGCAGGACCGCCACTTCTCGTTGCGTGAGGTCAGCGCGGTCCAATATCGCGCGTGCGCTGTCGCTTCTGCGGCCTGCCGCCAGCAAGCGTACTGCGGCCGGATAGAGCACCGAATCGCCTTGTGCGACGGTGCGTACGGCGTTCGCGATCTCGACGGGGCGAGCGCGTTTGAGCAGGAATCCGTCGGCGCCGGCGCGCAACGCCTCGTAGACGTAGTCGTCGTTTTCGAAGGTGGTGATTATCAAGATCTTCGGTGGCTCCGGCACGGCTCGAAGTACCGTCCGGGTGGCTTCGATCCCGTCCATCAGCGGCATCCGCACGTCCATGGCGATGACATCCGGGCGCAGTCGCCTGACCTCGCCGACCACCGACACACCATCGGACGCTTCGCCGACCACCGTAATTCCCTCTTGCGCCTCGAGAATCGCCCGCAGCCCGGCCCGCGTCAACGGTTCGTCGTCTACCAGCAGCACCGAAATGGTCACCGAATCACCCTAGGCCGTGGGTCGGTAGCCGAACCCATGTCCGCCACTGCCCGTCCTCCAGGCCCATACGAGCATCGCCGCCGAGTAGTTCGGCACGTTCCCGAATCCCCCGCAGCCCGCTGCCGTGATCGGCCGGGACAGCTCGATCGGCCGCCGATTCGGCGGCAGGGACAGGATTCGACACGTCCAACTCGAGCCATTGCGCGTCCACGTACACACGAACCTGCACAGCGACGCGGCCGGCATGGCGCAGAGCATTGGTGAGTGCTTCCTGCAGAATTCGATAACCCTCGCGCGAAATCGGACCGGAAACCCGCTCTATCGGGCCGGTGATGTCGATATCGATGGTGGCTCCCGCCGAACGGGCCGAGTCGAACAGTCCGGAAGCCGCGGTCAGCATCGGACGCTGGTCCACGGGCGTGCTCGGCTCACGCAGCACTGCGAGCACGCGCTCCAGATCCCCCAACGCGGTGCGGCCCGTGTCTTCGATCGCAGCGAGCGCGGTGCCGGTGAACTCCGGCTCACCGGTCGCGCGGGCGGCACCGGCCTGCAACACCATCGCGGTGAGCGAGTGGCCGATCGAGTCGTGCAATTCCCGGGCGATACGGTTGTTTTCCAGCAGCCGTTGGGTGCGCTCTTCCAGAGCGTGCAGACGCGTCGAGGCCGAGGGGCCGAGCAACCACCGCGCGCAGGCGGTGACCAACTCACCGAGGCCGACCAGCAGAGCGAGCAGCACCAGAATCGGTAGCGGCGCGATTAGCGCATACCACCACCGCGGACCGGTGAGGGGTAGCAGCGTGTCCCCGGTGGGCCCGGCGCCCAGCGCCGCTCTCACGAAATCCGAGCACAGCAGGATCGCTGGTATGCCGACGCCGAACAACGCCGTGCTCAACAACAATCTGATCTCGAGCCACAGTACGGTCCGCCAGCGATCCGCCCAGTCGGCGGCAGGCGCCACGGCGATCGAGGCATCGGTGGCACCGCGTTCGTGCGGGGTGAGAAACAGTTGAGCCTGGATCGCCTCGGCCAGCCGCATTCCTGGGATCAACCCGATCGGTACGGCCAGCAGGAGCGGCACCCAAGGACTGTGCATGTCGATGAACATCCACAACGCCGCTGCGGTCATCGGCAGGGCCAGATGCAGTCCACGGGTATAGGTCACCGAACGTGCCAGTGGCCGCAACAGTGCTTTGAACACCATGCCATCGTGCCAGCGCTCGATGGCCGACGATTCCCCCGCGCGGGGGAGGCGATACCCGCTCGGTGGGGAAGTCTTGTCATCGCAGCCAGGCGATGGTGTGAGCATGACCAGTATCGAAGTCCGCGAACTCAGCAAGGTTTACCGACGCACCAGGGCTGTCGACGGGATCGACTTCTCGGTCCGCCCCGGGCGCGTCACCGGATTCCTCGGCCCCAACGGCGCGGGCAAGTCGACTACGATGCGGCTGATTCTCGGCCTGGATCGGCCGAGTTCGGGGACAGCGACCATCGGCGGTCGCCGGTTTCGCGACATCGACTGGCCACTGCGCACGGTCGGCGCCCTGCTCGATGCCGCAGCCGCGCATTCGGCCCGCACCGCGCATGACCATCTCCTCGCGCTCGCTGTCGGCAACCGTATTCCGGCCCGCCGGGTCACCGCGGTCCTCGAGGAGGTCGGGCTGGGGGCGATGGCAAGGCGTCGAGTCCGCACCTATTCGCTCGGCATGCGCCAGCGCCTCGGTATCGCGGCCGCGCTACTGGGTGATCCACCGGTCGTCATGCTCGACGAACCGTCCAATGGGCTCGATCCGGAGGGGATCATCTGGATCCGGGAAACGCTGCGCCGCTTGGCGGGCGAGGGCCGTACCGTGCTCGTCTCCAGTCACCTGATGGGCGAGACCGCCGCGTTCGCCGACCAGCTGATTGTGCTGGGGCGCGGCCGAGTGCTTGCCGATACCGCCTTGCAGACCTTCATCGGCGATCACGTGCAGCCGCGAGTCCGGGTGCGTACGACCGACGAAGCGCGGTTACGCGAGGTGCTGGCCGGTGCCGGAATCGATGCGATCGAGGAGTCCGGGCACTGGTTCATCCAGGGCCAGCGCCTCGACCGGATCGGCCCGCTACTCGCGGGCGCGGGCGTCCCGGTCCTCGAACTCTCCGATGAGCAGGCGTCTCTGGAACAGGCATACCTCGAATTGACCTCGGCCGACAGTGAATACGCGGCCACTACCCCCGCATCCGAGAAGGCATGACAATGACGTTCACCCCGGTACTTCGCTCGGAATGGATCAAGGCTCGATCACTGCCATCGCTGAACGGCATTCTGGTGCTGTTGCTCGCGGTGACGGTCGGACTCTCACTGCTCGGCAGCGCCACGCTTGCGCACGAAGCGAAGGGCACAGCGGATTTCGATCCGGTGCTGCTGTCGTTCTTCGGCATCAATTTCGGGCAGGTCATCGCCATCGCCTTCGGTGCGGCCTGCGCTTCGGGACCCTACCGCGACAACGGCATGCGAGTATGGCTCACGGCCGTTCCACGGCGGGGCCTGCTGTACTCGGCCAATCTGACCGTGATCGGTGCACTGACTTTCAGTGTCGGGCTCGTCACAGGTGTGATCTGCTTCCTCGTCGGCCGGCCACTCATCGGCGACGGCGCGATCGGACTGGACGATCCGGTCGGCTGGCGCGCCATGCTCGGCTGCGCGGTGCACCTGACGCTGATGGCGCTGATTGCTGCAGGGGTCGCCACCCTGCTGCGCAGTTCGGCCGCCACCATGGGCGTGCTGATCCCACTCGTCCTGATGCTTTCGTTCGTGCTCGGCGATGTCACCCGCGGTGGGAGCATCGCGGAGTTCCTGCCGGATCGTGCGGGCCGCCAGGTCCTGGTATACGACCCCACCGGCGTCCTCGGTCCCTGGACAGGTCTTGCGGTCACCGCATGCTGGGCAGCGGCGGCCATCGGAGTGGGCTGGATGGCGCTGCGCCGCCGCGACTCCTAGCTGGAACCGCTGGGCAGCAGTCCCGCCGAGGCGATGCCGAGCTCCTTGGCCGGCGGGCGCCGGGTGCCGCGGGGCGGGGCGACACCGTTTTCCCCTGGTGCGATCGCCACACCGATCTTCCAGTACCACTTCGACCTCGAAGCGACCATGTGTCACGTCGACAACGTGCCGCTCGAGGAAACGCGCCGCCTTGCGCGACTCGACTTACCGGCTCAGGAATTCGCTACTCGATGATGGTGTGCATTGTGTGGAATGCCACCGCAGGACGTTGAGAAGAGCTGCGGCCTGCTGTCACAGTGAAACTGCGTTTTACCTGCGGAAACGCGGTCGCAGGTTTGTGCCCTCGGCGGGGCACGTCGAACATGGGAACGGGGACGACCTGCGGTTTTCCTGTGGGCGGTTGGTGGTCGAAGCCGATTATGAGTTATAGGTGGGTGGTGCTGCTGTCTCGCTGTACCGCTTGCCATCGTGCGATCGCATGGAAGGTGTTGGCCTGAAGTCGTGTGAGTGTCTCTGCCTCCGTTCCGTCGGCGAGGATGATTTCGAAGTCAGCTTCTGGTCCGTTTGTCCGTCGAGGCTGGCGGTCGGTGAGGTGTGGCTCGACGGGTTCGGTTGCACGGGGCGGCATGCGGGGGAGTATCTCGTATCAGTTGGTTTGCGAGGAAGGACACGCTCGAACCCTCGGTAATGCCGATCACCGGAGGTTCACGGAAGCCGCCGCACGACGTGCGGGTGGCGATGGTTCGGATATGCGTCGTCGATAGGCTCAAGGTGATGTCGCAGGGCTGTTCCGGTATGGGTATCTCATGCGTTGATCACGGTGTGCCGACCGAGGAGGCGCCGGGTCCGCCGTTGGTGTCTCGGTACGGATCAGGTAGCCACGCCCTGCAGGGCCATTCTCGGGCTCCGGCGGATCGGCAGAAGCGCTGAAAGCTGTTGGCCTTCGACGCAATCGTGAAACCATCTTCGTGTGAGTAACTCGGTGTGCATGGTCTGTGGGGCGAGTGAGGGCGCGCAGGAAAGGCCCGTTCCGATGCGGACGGTCACCTGCGATCAGTGTTGGGACGAGGCGGTAAAGTTCCCGGACCGGGAGCCGGAGAAACTCGACCTCGAGCTGACCGTCGACCAGCTACGCGTCGCACCGGTGGCCGACGCCAGAGAAGGCACACCCACGGCGTGCAAGCACTGCGAGACCGAATGCTCATGGCATCGGACCAGAAACGGCCGTTGGCTGCTGATGGAACCGGGGTTCTATCCCACCGCGAAGATCCCGCCGGGCAAGCGTTGGCGCGTTGCGGGCGATGGCACCGCGATCAATCTTGGTGGTGCTAATCCGACTGACGAGTGCCGGATCACCCATTTCGACGTCTGCCCTGCCAGACGGGCTCCCGAGGACGGGACGCTGCTGCTTGCCATCTGGAGGGGGAACCACCGCGAATGGATGGCGCGACAGAACCAGTAACGATTCCGCGGATAGCTCGGGGACGGGTGTGGTCGGGGCCGTGGTAGTTGATGTTGCGATCTCCACAGGCGCCGACCACGCGATATCAGCCACATCCGTGGGGCTGGGCTAGGCTCAGCGATTATGGCCGTTTACCTCGTCACCGGCGCTGCCGGGTTCATCGGCGCAAACTATGTGCACCTCCTGACCGGCTGGGAACCGGACGCGCAGGTGGTGGCGGTGGACTACGTCGGCTTCGCGGGGAACATGGCCAACCTGGATCCGGTGATCGACCAGGTGAGCTTCGAACGGGTCGATATCGCCGACCCAGCGGCAATGGAGACGATCTATCGCCGGTACCGGCCCGACTATGTGGTGAACTTCGCCGCCGAATCGCACAATGATCGCGCGATCCTCGGACCTGGCGCATTCATGCGGTCGAACGCGCTGGGTGCGCAGGTGATGGCCGAATGCAGCCGCATCGTCGGGGTGACCGCGCATGTGCACGTGTCGACGATCGAGGTGTACGGGGAACTGGCGGCGGGCCAGCGCTGGTTCACCGAGCGCAGTCCGTTGAACGCCAAGACGCCCTACAGTGCGGCGAAGGCGGCCGGGGACCAGATCGTGCGCGCATATATGGCGACTTATCCGGAACTCGATATCCGGATGACGCACTGCGCCAACAACTACGGCCCCTATCAATTGCCGGAGAAGCTGATCCCGCTCGCCGTGACGAATCTGCTGCGGGGCAAGAAGGTACCGGTCTACGGCGACGGGCTGCAATCACGGGACTGGCTACACGTGGCCGACCACTGTTCCGCGGTACACCGCGTCTTGCACGCCGACTTGGACCCGATTCCGGCCGCCGCGGGCACCGACCCCGGACTGTTGCCGATCTTC
The DNA here is from genome assembly GCF_001613245.1 of Nocardia speluncae NBRC 108251. GTDB lineage: Bacteria > Actinomycetota > Actinomycetes > Mycobacteriales > Mycobacteriaceae > Nocardia > Nocardia speluncae. The sequence continues at coordinate 79,072 of NZ_BDBZ01000009.1, forward strand.
GATATCTCCGCACGCCGTGAGGTCACCAACCTCGATATCGCCCGTCGTGTCGTGACCGCGCTCGACCTGGATCCGCAGGAGTGGATCGAACACATCCCCGACCGGCCGAACCACGACCGCCGCTACCTCATCGATCCGGCCAAGCTGGAAACCGATCTCCAGTGGCGGCCTGAACACGAGTTCGAGGCCGGAATTGCCGAGACCGTGGCCTGGTACATCGAGCATAGAGACTGGTGGGAGACGATCATCGCCGCCAAGGGCGAGCTCGGGTTCGACTGGAGTCAGATGGGTCCTGCTCCGGCGCATTAGCCGCCGGAGCGCGGTCTCGGCCGCCAGTGAACACGCGACGAATCCGTTCGCTCGTCGAGGCGCGATCGCCGAACTACTACCAGGTCCGTCGCTGGGCTGGCCCGCAAGTTGTCAGGTCAGGAGTACCAGCGCGAAATCGGCCACTCGGGTGCTCTGCCTGCGGGACTCTTCCGCGAATGCCTCGTCCAACCACGGATGGTCGAACCGCATGGCATTGAGTTGAGTCAGGAAATCGGGTCCCACCGCGCGATCCTACGACTTCGCGGGTCCGCGCCCGTCTCCGCCGTGTGGGGCGTTCCGAGAATGCGTCGATTCTTTGCCGGGCTGCCCCAACCCTGCGAACTAACCGCCGATCGCGGCCTCGACCGCGGTGATCACCTGTTCGATAGTTTCGTTGTCCATGCTCCGCCATAGCGGTAGGCAGAGGTGGCGGTCAGCGAAGTCGTCAGCGGAGGGAAATGCGTCGGTGACGTTGAGGGCGGCAAACACCGGCTGGCCGTGCAGTGGCTGCTCGTAGACTCCCCGGGCCAAGGCCACACCGTGCTCGGCGACGGCCGCGCGGAAAGCCGTGCGGTCGATGCCTTCGCCGAGCAGAGTGACGCATTTATGGCCACTTACCTGACCTTGGGGAGCAACGGTCGGGAAGGTCAGACCCGGTGACGCCAGCTCCGCGGCGTAGCGGTCGATAACCTCTCGTCGGGCATCGACATCGCGGGTGAGGTGCTCGAGTTGAGCACTGCCGATCGCGGCGCCGATCTCGGTCATCCGCCAGCTGTTACCGGCGATTATGTGCCGGCCGTTATCGTCTTTGCCCTGGTTGCGGGCTCGGCGGGCGAATGCGGCCACGTCGGGGTCGTTGGTGGTGAGCGCTCCACCCTCGCCGCCGGTGGTGATGACCTTGGTGGCGAAGAACGACCACGCCGCCGCCAGCCCGAACCCGCCTGCCGGTGTACCCGCCTGGTGCGCACCGTGGGCGTGGGCGGCGTCCTCGATCAACGGCACCCCGGCGTGGGCACAAATCCGTGCAAGTTCGGGGAGGTCTGGGCTGAGGTAGCCGCCTATATGGACCACCACCACTGCAGCAACGTCAGGGGTGAGGCGGGCGGCGATATCGTCGAGGTCTGGGTAGAGGCCGGAGTCATAGAGCTGCACTCGGGCACCGGCGTTGCCGGCGGCGGCTGCGGTTGCGTAATTGGTGTTCGTCGGCACCAGCACGGCGCGTCCGGACACCTCGAGGCTGCGGAAGATGATCTCGAGTGCGGTGGATCCGGAGTTGACCGCCACCGCATGGTGGGTGCCGGCCATCGCTGCGACTGCGGCCTCGAAGGTTTCGGTGTGGCGGCCCAGCACGAGGTTCCCGGACCGCAGGATTTCCTCGATGGCTGCGAGTGCGACGCGGACCTCGGCCTCGGGCAGAGCCGCGGCGAACGGAACGATCATTGTGCCTGCACCTCCTGGTGGACCGCCCACGGCGAGATCCCGACGAGTTCACGGGCACCGTCGAGATCGCGAAGCGTCGCGGGCGCCAAGCCCAGCGGTTGCATCTCACCGGTGACCGCTGCGGCCACGTCACGGGAGGCGTGCAACGCCAGAGTCATCTTTCCTGGTAGTACGGTCCACAGCCCGCCGATCTGTTCACGCCGTTGATGGTCGACGACGGTGTAGTTCGGGGAGGTGCCCCACTGGTCCTGGTCGCGGATCGTGTGTTCGGTCTTCGAACACACCCACGCGACCGGCTCGGCATGGTCGATCACTCCCGGCGCGATCCACTCGGCCAGTTCCCCGTCGAGTGCGGCGGCTTCCGCAGTGGGAACGGGCCAGCGCCCGCGCCGCTCTACCGTGCGTTGTGCTCCGCCGTAACGAGAAGCCAGCACGGTGCCGACGACAGCGGCGGGTGCGAGGGCCGGCCAGCCGAACTCCAAGCCGATGACCGGACGGGTCAGGGCACCGGGTAGGCGGTCAGTATCTCCAGCCGCGAGGCCAGCTCGGCACCGATCACCGAGCCGGCACGATCGAGCAGGTCTCGGGTTCCTATGCCCGCGCACACCACCACCTGCCGCGCCCGCACCACCCCGTCACCGGTGCGTACGCCGCGGACCCGGCCGTTGTCGATGAGGATCTGGTCGGCGGTGAGGCCCACCGACACCTCGACTCCCAGGTCGATGCAGCGTGCGACCAGCACGGTCAGCAACGCCCGCGTGTCGATGACCACCTCGTGGATCGCGCAGGCCGCGATGTCACGGCCTTCGGTTCGGAAGACCGCGCCGAGGAGGCGACGATCGACCCTGTTGTGGACGATATCGTGTCTGCGCCAAAGGGTTTGGTAGATGTGCAGGGTCTTCGAGGTCGCGAAGTACCAGCACGGTTCGGCCGAGACCAGACAGTCGGGGAACGAGGACCGGTAGGCGAGCTGTGCTTGTCGGCAGGCGGCGACGATTTCGGGATGCCATCGGGCGTATAACGCCCCGGAGTGAATGAGTCCGTGGTTGCTGGTAGTCGCGCCTGCACCGAGTAGGTCGCGCTCGATCAGCCGTACTCGTCGGCCGGATTCCGCGAGTCGGGCCGCGGTCATCAGGCCGGTGACCCCACCGCCGACGATCACACAATTGACATCGATTGCCATCGTCCACCGCCTTATCTGCCTGTGGTTGGAAGGCATCAGGCGCCCAAGCCTCCGCCTCGGCCTCCGGAATTCGGAGAACAGCTCAGCCCAGCTCCGAAACCCGCCGCACGGGCATACTCCCGGGCACCTGATGCTGGTATCCAGCCTGCATCGAGCCAATACTGTTGAGCGAGCGCATATACCGGGCACGCGAATGTGCAGAATATGCGGTCGACAACCACGGCTCCCGCATACAGTCTGGGCCATAGTGACGGAATCAGTGCAGGTCAAATAGGTGGTGGGGCTATGAATGACCCGATGTTCGCATGGGATACAACAGAATTCCGTGCCGCGCTGGCCCAGGGACGACCAGGGCGTGCGTTCACGCTGGTCCGCAAGGCCGCCGGGCTTACCCAGGCCGGGTTCGGTGAACTCATGCACTGGAACCGCACTCACGTGGGCCGGATCGAGCGCGACGAGGTCGCCACGCTGTGCGATATCTACCAGCTGGGACGTGCCGCCGACGTGCTCGGGATCCCGCGGTTGGCGTTGCTGCCGGCCTTGCTCCAAACCTCGGAGGTTGGGAACATCGAGATCACCGACTATGAAGGAGCCGATGTGGACCGTCGACAGTTCGGGCAGGTCAGCGCCCTTATCCTTGGCGCGGCCCTGACCACGACCGCGTCATCGGCGAATGCTGCCGCACCAGCTACGCCCCGGCTGGTCGGGGCCGACCATGTCCGGCATTTCGCGGCGACTGCGGATCGGTTGTGGGCCCATGACAACGATTTCGGCAGCGGCGGCATGCTTCAGGCCGCGGTTGATCAGTTCACCACCGCGCAGCGGTTGCTCGATCACGCCGACTACGACACCGCGACCGGGACCGAATTGTCGGCCGTGACTGCTGATCTCGGACTGGTGAGTGGGTGGCTGGCCTACGACAGTGGCGATCAAGCCACGGCCGCCCTCTGCTACAAAGATGCGTTGATCCTGGCCGAACGTGCTGGTGATGATTCCGTGGCCGCAGACATCATCGATGCACTACGCCAGCAGGCATGGACCGGTGGGCGCATGCGCGAAGCGTTGCAGCTGAGCCTGTGGGCCAGTGACCGCAGCCGCGGTGATCGCTCCGCGCGTTTGCAGGCCATCCTCACCGCTCGCGAAGGCGTCGCTTACGCCGCAGTCGGTGATCGCCGTGAATGCGAACGCACGCTCGCCGCCGCCTGGCGCCAAGTCGACCGGGGCCTGGACGACCCGGACGATCCGGTCCGGCTGCATTACATCACCGCGGATGAAATTCGCACCATCGAAGCCCACGCCCGCCGATATCTCGGTGAATACGACACCGCCGCCGGGATCTACCACGACACCATCCATGCGGGCCGGCAACCCTTGCGCGACGAGGCGTCATACCGCGCCTACTACGCCGCTTCTCTGGCCGATCTCGGCGACACCCAGGCCGCATTGGCCGAAGGGCTCACCGCCCTCGCCCTGTTCGAAGGACCCGTGAAATCCCCGCGGCTGGTCAACGAGATGCGGCCAGTACATCACCTTGCGCTCAGCACCTCCGGCAGCGACGCCGAAGAGTTCCGGATCCGATTCCATACCCTGACCACCATCGCTGCCTGATCGAGACAGGGCCATCGGACGAAACAGAACGGGATCTAACAATTGAGTAAGAAGAAAAGGAATAAATCCGGCAAATACAAGCGGGATAAAAAGGGCTTCGACCTTCTTATGGTCGCAGCGAAAGATGCCATCGAGGCTGTCGTGAGGCCTGTGCTCGGCGATATCGCTTTGGGTGATCTGGACGCCGACATCGTAAAGTCGCTGCGGGACAATATTGTGGCAGCAGGCTACTCGGACTTGTATGCAGACCTGGTCCGTTTGATACTATGCGACATGATCGATCTCGCGGAGGTCCGTGAGGTTGTCACCAACAATGTAGCAGCTGAACTTTCGTCATCGGTCGGGGGATTCGCGAACTTCTTTCAGAGGCTGGAGTCCGGAAACGAAACGATTGAACCGGAGTCATTCCGCGATCTCGTAGCCTACATTCTCCAGCGTTATGTTCTGCCGATTCGTGAGGGTGCGACACCCGATACGACGCTCACCGACGCATGGGTGGAAGTCGAGCGCATTGCGGGAGATACCCCCGATCTCTACATAGAATTCGCGAAACTCGTATTCTCCGAGGCTGTCGTGGCAGCGCATCGAGACGGATACGACCCAGCTCAGCTCTTTGATGCTTCTGGCGGCACAGAAGACCCCTACCAGAACTTGGTAACCGTGCTGGAGCATCTACGTGAATCCGATGAGGGGATGGAAAAATTTGAAGAACTGGCTTCCAGTCCCGATGGCGATGTGAGTAGCACTGTTCTAATCGCGATGCTGACAAATGAGGTACTCAAACAGTTCGACCTGCAGACTATGCCGTCGCATAAGCGGTTGCACCGGGATGTGGTTGAATTTGTGGTCGGTCTTCGATGGGACGAGGTCGATCTCGACGCTAGCGAGCTTGCCATCCCGGAAGACTTGGCCGTACGGCTAGAAGCCGAGCGTGACCGAATGTGGGGGTCTCAGAGCTAATTTCTTGTCGTGCAACGCTCGTTAGGTAATCGGGTCGCCGGATTCGGGGCCGACGGTGAAGTCGTGGACCGGTTCGGCCTGCTGGACCGGTTTAGTCCGTCACCGGCGTGAGCGAGCTCGACCTCGGAGTTGCGCCACGCCCGTTGAGCGATCGCTGCTGCGGCAATTAGCATCGGATCTGCCTCGTCACCAACGGTGCTCCGGAATGCCGACCGCAGGGCTTCTATGTCGATGTTCTCCACAGTAGGCTCCCCTCGTGTATCCCTGGTTCGCCCGCCACAGGCGAAGCGGCACGAAACCGTGCCGCTGGTCGTGAGGCCTTCGGGGGATGGCCGCGAGCGTCGAAAGTCTGGTCTGCTCCAGGCATTCAGCACAGCGTCGAGTCGGTTACTTGTATGGAGCCGGCTTCACGACGGTCATCGGCTGCTGTCGCGAAGTGGCGGGTAGTCGGACGACGTTGTGTGAGCTTATCGGCGAGAATGTCCGCGTAGTTGCCACGCTCGGTGCGTGGATGGCCGACAATTGTCGGTATGGCTGGCGCGGAACAGGTCGATCCCGCCGACTCGGCGGCAGTGGGGTTGGAGGTATCGCCGAGCCAGGGATCGGCTGACACCGCAAGTGCGGAAGGCCACGATGTCCATCGTGGTTGTCTGGGCGAGCTACCTGGTGCGCGCGGTGGCGTCTCGGCGTCGTTCGAGATTCGCTATGTCGACGGTGGGGAAGGAGAGCGCCGCGCCGCGGTGCAGGCCAAGGCGATTGCCGAGCTGTTGGTCTGGCTCCGCGATCATGGAGACGGTGGCGGTGTGAGCTGAATCCGGGCGGTGCTGGCCAGGCAGGCGATCTCCCTCTAGTTCAGCAGCCGGTCTGGAAGGGGTAGCAGCCCGCTGGGAGTTGTGGCTGCATAGGCGCAGGCAGCTCGTCGACCGGCGCAGGCAGCTGTTCTTCCGCAGGAGGCGGCGGTAGTTCCACCGAAGTCGCAGACGGTGGGGTCGTTTCCTGGTCAGGTGCTCTGTTGGCTTCGGGTTGGAGGTGGGTTGTCAGCCAGAGGCCGCCAGTGACTGCGACGATTGCCGCCATGGCGGCGACCAGTGGGCCCCCGACACGGCGGCGGACCGGGGTGGATGCCTGTGCTGCGGTTGTGGGCGGCGCCGAGACTGCGGGAATGGGCCAGCGGTCGGGGTCGCCGAAGCGGCCGGCTGCAGGAATTGCCGTGCGTGGTGCGGTGGGTGCCGGACGTGGCGACACCGGCTGAATCGGTGTCGATGTGGGATGAGGCAGCCGGGCTTGCGGCATGGCGGCGGGCCTGGGTTTCGACGGTCTCGGGACCTTTTTGACGTCGGGGAGTTGACCGTCGACGAGGATTAGTTGTTCGATCTGGGTCTTTGTTCCCCGGACCAGGGTGGTGCGGCCGACAGGGTACCAGCTGTGCGGATCCCTCCCGTTGCCATGGTATTTTCCGCCGCAGGCGCATACACAGTCCCACACTCGCGTCACCTTTGCGGTTTGGCATCGTGTGTCGCACTGCTCTTCTATGGTTCTTCCTTCGTCTACACGTGTGATCTCAAGGCGTACTTTGGTGGGGCCGTACGCGTGGGCAATTGACCCGACCAAAGGAATCATGTGGCTTGCGGCGAGCTTCCAGGCCGGGACTCCGTGGCGGCGAACCCGCTCGATCGGGATCCCTTTGCCGAGTACGCGTCGAAGCCACCTGCGGGCCGAGTACTCGTCGTCGGGCAGGTAGACGTACAGCTCGGTTGTTTCGGTTCCGGGCGCGATCGCGCGCTCTATCCAGGGGCGGGCCGACATAGATTCTTCCACTTCGTGTTTCCGGCGTTCGTCGAGCCGGTCGGATCAGGTTTCCGACTCAGTGTGGGGAGAGGTACCGACAGGATCCGTGCAGATCATGACGGTAAGCGTCACGCAGTGACGGCTATGCGTCATCGTCACGTATTTTTTTTGCGTTCCGGGCTCGGTAGGCGCGCTGCCTGCATCGGGCCGAACAGTGTCTGGCGTCGGCGCGCAGAAGCCGACCACCCGGATTTATTCGCGACCCGCAGCCGAGGCACGCAATCCCGATCTCGGGCCCCTCGCCCGCGTCCAGGTACCGGCTAGCGGCCATCGTTCGTTGGTGGATCATCACGCAGCGCTTGCGGTCACGGTAGGCGCGGGCGACGCAGGCCGCTGAGCAGTAGCTGCGCTTCGGGTGCGCGTCCCGGGACAGTACCGTCCGACACACGGGACACCTGCGGCGGGAAGACTGGCCCATATCTCCATATTCACCCACCACAACGCTTGCAGTGGCCGAACCATCAACGGCAGGTAGAAATTTCGTGTTCGCGGCACGGCTCGCCGTCAGCGCTACCTGGGTACCTGGCCACCAGGTCCGCCTAGAAACAGCGGTCAGGATCTATCGGCGCCGATATCCGAACGTCGGCGAGAGCGGGCACCGATGCAACTACATCCGGGGGAATCGGGCTGGTTCTGGCGACTCGGTGCACAGTGACGGCCACGGCAGTCCGAACAGTCCTGGCTGGCCAGACAAACCCCAGATCTGGCGAAGTTTCATCCGAACAGGGTGCTGTTCACCAGCCATGACCTGCTGTTCTTCTGGATCGCCCGGATGAGGATGTTCGGCACCTACGCCATGGACGGGCAACCCTCGTTCAAGACGGTCGCGTTGCACGGAATGGTGGGTTTTCAACACGGAAAGAAAATATCGAAGACGTTGGCAATGCGGTCGACCCGCTACGCACCTCGGAACCGCGGCAAACCGGTAGGGCGTCCCCGAAGTGGCTTTCTAGGGGCCGCTATGGATGAGCGCTGCCCACAAATCAGGGCGGGTTGGATGTTGAGCGCGTAGGTCGCAGGTGGTGCGGTGCAGGGCGGTCGCGGCGTGGTCGACCGTCGGTGATGGCGGGAGCTGCCGGTAGAAAGTGGTGGCGGCGGTCGCGGCGATGTGGTCGGCGAGGGGCCATAGGCTGGCGATGACGTGTCGGAATCCGGCGAGTTGGAAGGCGGAGGCGGGGTGGAGGGATTCGTCGGCGTGGCTGGTTCCGCGATTCGCGGTGGAGCAGGCAGACAGATAGGCCAGTTCGGCGTGGGTGAGCCGGAGCTGACTGATCTCTGGCAGTGACAGGGTTCCGTTGTGCAGGTGCAGTCCGCCGCGGGAAGGGGCGGTGAAATCGACGCTGGCGTGGGTGGCGAAATGCGCCCACGTGGCGTTGGGAAGAGCGGCCAAGACGCGGTCGGTGGTGGCGGTGTCGTCTAGCAGCAAGGGGGTGTCGGGGTGGTGGGTGTGCAGGGTGGTGGCTTCGACGAAAGTGCCGGGCAGATCCGGCAGGCCCGGCGTGTGGTGCAGGGCCACGGTCAGTTGGCGGCGGGCGGCGGCTGGTGGCCGGGTGCGAGCGTGGGCCAGCGCACGCAGGGTCGGGGTGTAGGAGGAGATCATGGTATCGAGGGCGCCGGGCCGTCTGGTATGTCCGGCGGCGTGAAGAGGGAACAGGCCGAGCAGGCCCGTAGGCAGCCACCACACCCGCGGCAGTGACCCCTCGCTGCCAGTCAGGAGTGTGGCCTGCAGTACGGGGTGCACGATGGCGTCCCAGAGCCAAGCGAGGATCTCGGGGACCACACGCTGGCGTTGCAGTATTCCTGCGAGGACGGGGCCATAGCTCGCTTGCAGCAAGGCTCCGGCGTGAGCCTCGACGTCGGCGCGTGACAGGTCAGGTAGCCGAACAGGCACCGGGCCGGTGTGGAGGCCGAGAACGATCGCGTCGCTGCGATGTTGTGCCGTGTTGACCATGATGACGAAATCGCCATCGTCCGGAGCGGGCTGGAGGTCTGTCAGATTGGGGGGCCGCTGGAATCGGTCGAGTCCGGGGTGTCGGCGGATTTGGGTGATCAGTTGGTCGTGCTCGTTCCACCAGTGTCTACGGTCCTCGATCGAGACGGTTCCCTTAGCAGGTGACTCGTTTGGTGCCCCGTCTCGGGAATGTGGGGTATTGAGGAGGTCACGCACCTGTCGCAGTCGTGCGGCTAGGTCAGGAAGAACGCGGTCGAGATCGGAAAGGTCAGTGCGGGCGTCTAGCTGGGCCGCAAGCAGCATCCCCCGGCCTAGCTCGGCGATCTCCACCGCACCCGCGGGGTCGTCGATAGCGCAATGCGCAGCGATTGCCTCTCCTACCAGCCCGGGGAGTTTTCCGAGACGGTGTTCCTGGTCTTCCCAGTCTGACTCCCGTGGTGCCGTCGACGGCATCAACGCCACCGCGGCGTCGAGCAATTCCACCGCGAGAGCATGCTCGTTCATCGCAGACGCCAGCGACCCCACTGCACCTCCGGCCAGAATGCGCCCGACCGGCGAAGCTGTCACCGCCGCCCCAACCTGCTCGGCAAGGTCGTACAGGGTTTCCCGGTCAACGCCCTGCCGTCCCGCACTGAACCGCGCCATGTAGGCGACGCCAAGGCTGGACAGAATTCGAGCCCGGTCGGGGTGGTCGGGAACTGTCGCCGTTCTTGCCTTCTCAATTAGGCCGATGGCGAGCTCAAGGTCGACCGCCACCCCGTCACACGCGAAAAGCCCCAAATGGGCCACACCGAGGTTGTGCAGGAACCTTGCGTGGTGGGGGTGGCCGATGGGAGCCGCCGCCACCGCTCGCACCCCCGCGTCGATGGCTCCGTTCAGGTCATCTGTGTCCCCATCGAGCTTGTACCGAGCCATGTAGGCGTCGCAGAGATTGGACAGGCGCCCAGCCCGGTTGGGGTGGTTGTCGACTGTGGCCGTTACTGCCTGCGCGTACACCCCGATGGCGTGGTCCAGGTCAGCTGGGTCAGCTGTCGCCCCACCTCGCTCGAACCGTCCCATGTAGGCGTTGCCGAGATTGGACAGGCGCCTGGCTCGTTCCGGGTCATCAGTGGGTGTCGCCGTCACTGCTTTCTCGCCCATCTTGATGGCGCAGTTCAGATCAGCCGTCACCCCGAACCGCCTGAAGCGTGCCATGTAGGCGATACCGAGATTGGACAATCGCGAGGCCAGTTCCGGGTCATCAGTGGGTGTCGCCGTCACTGCTTTCTCGCCCACCTTGATGGCGCGGTTCAAGTCAGCCGCCGCCCCCACATGCTCGAACCGCACACGGCAGGCGTTGCCGAGGTTGGACTGGAGCCCAGCCCAGTTGTGATGTTCGATGGGTGTCGCGGCTATCGCGTGCTCAGCAAGGTCGATGGCGCGGTCAACGTCGGCTACCATCCCTTCCCGCTCGAACCGCGTCAGATAGGCGATTCCGAGATTGGCGCGCACCGCCGTCTGGTCGAGGTGTTCGGCGGGTGCGGCGGCCAGTGCCTCAGTGTGCAAGCTGATGCATACGTTGAGAAGTATTGGGTCGGCCGTGGTTTCCGCGTGCTTTAGCATGTCGGCGGCGAGGGCAGCTTGATCGCTGGCCTCGGCGCCTGGACCGAGGATGGTCCGCAGCTGTTCTGGTATCGCCTCGGCCTCCTCAGCCCAAAGGCCAAGGAAGGCAATGGTGCGGGCCAACTCCGGCAGACCCATGCCATTGGGTAGGGCGTTCGATCGCATGAAATGCAGCCAGCCCAGTGCGAGAGATGCTGCCGCTTGGCAGTGACTCTCCTCAGGTGTGGGGTGGTCGGGATCGGCCGGCAACGCTGCCTGCGCCAGTTCGGTAATCTCGGCCTGCACCGCGTCGCCTAACACGGTCTCGGCTTGACGCGACCGCCAGAAGTCGGCGACTCGCTGCTGGATCCGCTGAAGCAACTCATCGAACGACATATCAAGGCCCCCGCGTGGTTTCGTTGCACACTGCACTTTCCGCGTGCAGTCAGTACGTGACATTATCGGGTCAGTGTGGTGGGCGGTCGTCACGCCACAGCGATAGCCGCAATTGAGGGGAAGAGGTTCTGGTGGAGGGTGCCGAGCGGGCGGTGTTGACGGCACTGTGTACGGGGCTGGACGCACTACGGGCAGAGTGTGCCCAGTGGCCCGAATCCCGTCGGCAGTTGCTGGCACGGATCGAAGCCGAAGCCCGAGCACGACGACCGATCCTGCATCTTGTGGCCCAACTCTTGGGCACCAGCCAGGAAGAGACGCGGCAGATGACTTCCGGTGGCCTGGCCGGATTCGGCCCCGGGCGGGCGGACGAGGAATCGTTCGGTTGCCCCGACCGCGCCTGCGATCAGGTGGCCACAACCCTGCCGGCAGGGCCGTTGCCGCGCTGCGTGCTTACTGACACCTCGATGCGGCGACAGTAGACACGGTGGGCACCTTCTTCCAGGAACTGGCCAAGAAACTCGCCGAACGATGGATCACGCTGCTGGCCGTCCCCGGCGCGCTGTTCGTTGCGACCGCCGGGATCGGTATCCGGCTGAGACATCAACATGCCCTCGACTACACCAGGCTACGCACAATCGTCTCCGATGCCACCGCCTGGATGGCACGCCAGCCCGCAAGTAGCCAGGCCGTGGCGGTGGTCGCAGTGCTGCTGGCCGCCGTAGGCGTCGGGTTGGCCGTGCAGGCGTTGGCGGGGATCACCCGAACGATATGGCTGGGCCCTTGGCCCCGCCTGCTGGCCCCACTTCAGTACCAGCGGGTCAAAAGCCGTCGACGCCGATGGCGCACCCGGGTGAACCACCGACACACGCTGCAACAGACCCATCTGCCAGCATCTCGAACCCCCGAGGAGCAACACCAGATCGACACCGCCGCTGAGAAAGTCAACCGACTTGCCCTGGCCGAGCCAGGTAGGCCCACCTGGATGGGCGACCGCATCCACGCCCTCGAAACTATCGCCCACAACCGGTACGGCATCGACCTGAGCTTCGCCTGGCCCCGCCTCTGGCTGGTACTCCCCGACACCACCCGCACTGAGATCACCACGGCGAACGGGGCGTTCGCTGCCGCCACGGCCACCGCTAGCTGGGCATGGCCCTATCTGTTCCTTGGCGCCCTGTGGTGGCCCGCGTCGCTCATCGGAATCGGTGTCGGTGCCACTGGATGGGTTCAAGCCCGCGCGGCCGTCACCGACTTGACCATTCTGTCTGAAGCAGCCCTGGACCTGAACGGACGCAGCCTTGCCACCGCTCTCGGTGTCGCCGAACCCGACCAACTCGGTCCGCTCACCCCCACCGAAGGCCAACAACTCACCGCCCTCATCCGCAAGGGACGCTAATTCGCAACCGAACCAATCCCACACCCACCGAATGACCACGCCGCCGAGGAGCCACTACCCCTTCCCATCCATGCCGACCTTTGCCGGGATGATTTCGACGTCCGCTTGTGGTGTGGTGGGTCGTTGTCGCCGCAGGTTCTCGGGTGCGATTGTGCTGGTTCGCGTACGCCGTTCGGCATGTCGAGGAGTATTCCGTACCAGCTGACACTGCGGTGCGCTGACACGCCGAAACGCTCAGCAGTGCCGATCAGTGTGTCGGTGACAGAACCGATTCGCGGCCTTTGCGTCTGAGTCGCGTACCTGCCTGTGGCTGAATGATTCCGGTCTGGCTGACTGTTGGTCGATGAGCAACTCGTCGCCGCGGCGAGACGGAGGACCGTTCCTGCAGGATCTCGGGTCCAGCCTGGTTGTGGCTGGCTCGGTGGCGTCGGATTCGCTGCACATGGATGTATGCATGACGGACCGGTTCGACAGCTAGGTCCTCCGGTCCCGCCGATCGGCACCGAAGTGCGCTATCCGGTGAGGCCGGACTTGGACGGGCCTGGGCGCCATCCAGGTAGCCAGCAGCCAGTACCTCGGGCTCGCCGGGGATACCAAGCGCACCGGTCGGGCCGTACGACACCATCCGGAAGGTGATCTCGCCATGGTGCCGTCCAAATCGGCATTGCCATGAATTTGCCCGGCGCAGGCGACTGGCCCGCCCACTGCTCAGTCATTTCGACACAGGTCGTGCCGGAGGTAGTGAGAACGGCAGGTGGATCCGAATCTGAGGCAGAATGTACTCCTCAGCAACAGGGCTGGGTGCGCCCGCCGTCCGAGCTTGGGCGTTTGAGCCCAACGTTGGGTTGGGAGCCGGAGTAGGTGGTGTCGATGACTGCTGGTGGAGGCACAATCGCTGCGTTCGGCTTGAAGTATCAATATATGGCGACCATCGAGCAGTTCCTGCGGCACTTGCGGGGCAACCTGGACCTGCTGCCACGAGTGGCGCTTGAGGTCGAACCTCCAGTGTTCGCTGCGGGTGGTGCGGTCGACGACATTGTGGACTTCGGATTCCTGACCGATGGAATCGCTACCCACCACTATCAGGTGAAGTCGTCTTTGAATCCGGCTGAGAATCCGCTCACGCCCGCTGCGGCACGGGAAGTTTTGCAGCGACTCGCTTTCCACAATGCGCAGGATTTCGCGCTGTATACGAATAAGCCCTTGTCGCCGGCGCTGGCCCACGACGTCACGGTCGACAACCGTCGATCACCGTGTGCCGGGGTCGTGTCCTACGAGTGGTCACCGGCACTAATTGGCGTGTCGCAGCCTGATCTCCATCCCACGATTACGGTGGACAGCAGGGGTCGACGTGAGATCAGAGGGTCGATCAGCGCGCTGATCCGAGATTTTCGCAGAGACCGCCAGCTCAGCCTAGGAGAGATAACATGTGATTTGCTGGTGCCGATCCTTTTGGAAAAGGTTTTCGACGCGGCGGCATCGGATTCACCGTATCGGATCGACGCACTCGAAGTCGTGGAGCTGCTCGCGATGCCTGATGCGAGGATTGCGAAGATCGTGGGCGGTTTCGATTGGGGTCTGCCGCTGTCCGGTGTTCCCCACTACGCCTCTACAGTTCCACGTCTCGCCCACCTTGCGAAGATCAGAAGTGAATTTCCCGACGACTCCGCTAACCGGCCACCTCGGATCATCTTGGCCGGTCACACCGGATCTGGGAAATCGGTCGTTGCGTCTGACTACTGTCACCTCGACGCAGTGTCGTTCGCATTCATGTGCTGGCTCGACTGCCGAGACGCCGCTTATCTCGATTCTCAGATCCGTGATCTTGTGCTCCAATTGACTAGTGGTACTCCGGTATCTGATGCCGATATTGCTCCGGTCTTCACTGGTCTCTTAGGTCGGCATCCAGGGCCGTGGCTTCTTGTGTTCGATGGCGCTCTGTGCCGGGGCGACATCGAACAGTATCTTCCGACGCGAGGCCACGGCGTCATCCTGATCACCAGCGTCAACGAAATCGGATGGTGGTCTGACTCGACGGTTATCGAGATCAAGGGCTTCACATCGGCGGAAGCCGAATTGTGCTTCCGAGCGTACTCCGGTCTGCAAGAGAACGAAGTGGACGACCATGTCGTAGTGGAGATAGTCGAGTCACTTGGGAGTATTCCGCTTGCCGTGAGTATGGCCGGACTGTATTTCAAGAATACTCAAGGCTCGGTTGGTGAACTAGCGCCGCAGTATTTCGCAGATCTCGCCGCCCTCGATGACAGCCTGTCGATTCCGCCTGGCTTCAACCGGACGGCCTTCAAAGCGGTGCAGCATGCTGTCGCTACGCTGGCAACTGACGGCCCGACCGGGCACGGCACAAGTGCCCGCGCGGTACTTGAGATGGGATCATTGTTCGCGCCGGAACAGATCCCACTGAACCTTATGTTGCAGGCGACGGTGCCGACGATCAAGATGGACGCCGCCAAGGCGCCGACGCCATCCGAGGCAGATCCGGCACTTCGACGAGGTGTCGTCGCGACCCTCCGAACTCAGTCGATCGCGCGACGGACACTGCGCACCGGCGAAAGCCAGAGCCCCACGGATGAGACCGTCGCCGTGCACCCGCTGATCCACCAGATCTTGCAGACATCACGATTGCGCGCCCTTCCGCCGGGCCAGCTACAGGCGGACTCGACTGTGTTGATGCATTTCCTGAGAGGATGGCTAGGGTCGCTGCGCGTGGGGGGTGATTTTCTCGGCACCGACCAAATCCGCATCCATGCGGAAGCGGTCCTCGCCATCGTTGATGCGCACGAGCCGCTTCACTCCTACGGCCTACAGGAACAACGTGTCTACGCCTACACCAAGGCGTTACTGCAAGCCGAACTCAGCACTTGCCATGCGAGCAGAGGACGCTACGACCGCTCCATCCACTTCGCGCGCGCGGCTGCCGCCACATTGAGGGTCGTCGGTACCGAACCAGCAGCCAACGCGATGTTTGTTCCGATTCTCACCAATATGATTCATGATCTGTCGTTCATGCAGGTGTCACCTGACGTCGTTGCTGCTGTGGCAGTCCCCGTAGTGTGGGGGATCGAGGCGGTGATCGCCGATTCACGCCCAGCCTATCAAGATCTCGGCTATACCTTCGCCGGGGAGCTTCGATTCTGGTTGACCCGCACGGCTAGCTATCAGTCGGCCGAAGCGCTGCGCGGACCGAACGAAATCCTGCGAAGGATCATCGACTCCGACCCTAGGGCAGATACACGCCCAGCCGCACAGAATGCGCTTATCAATGACCTCTATAACGCGCGAAAATTCGAGGATCTCGGCAGACTCATCCCATCGCTGCGCGCCGACGCCGATCCCGATACCCATATCGGACTCGCCGCGCTCGATATCGTCGTCCAACTTCGCACCGGAAGCACCGACGACGCCCTCATAAAGCTCTACGAGCTTATCGAACTAGACCCGCACGCAGGATATCTGTCGCACTCACTCATTGAAGCGCTCTCGAAAGTTAACCGAGAGATTCACAGAATCATCCACGAAGGGGATAGCGTCGATTCGCGAATCTCCGGAGTCCTTGCAGTTATCGCCGCGCGGGTCGCCACACTACAAAGCTCATGATGTACCGGTGCCTGCGTGACGGTTCTAAGTGGAGTCGATCCTTTTGCATTGTGGTCCCCCCTTTCCCGGGCGCTCGGAGCCCGGAGAGGGGGAAGCGGGGATGATCGCCTGACCGCGTACCGTTCGAGGGATGGCCTCCACGACCGGCGAAGTCCGGTACGGGCCGAACGATTCTCAGGCCAAAGCGCTGGCCGGAACTGCGTTGCGCACTACGATCCGCTCACCAACGGGCAGGTAACGTGTTGGATGGATAGATTCGATGGAAAGTGGGGGATGACAGTAAAGCGTCCTGCGAATCCTTCGGTGCAGAGTCGATTGCGATTCGACTTCGATTCCGGGCCGGAAGCCTTGCAATACTGTCATGCGGTTACCGAACACCTTGTGGCACTCAGCGAGGGGGTCGTCGCATTGCCTGCGGTATCGAAACATATAGTCGGTACGGAGGTATAGGCGGTTCTCCTGCTTGTGGCTAGCTGCAAGCACTTTCGTCGTTCGTGTCGAATCGGGTGCGGACGCTTCTGCGATGTGTCGAGCCGCGGTCGGTCGCACGGACCGGGCCGCGTAAAGAGCTGTGCGGGTCATGCCACCCGGTTGGGGCCGTGAGTCCAAGTGGGGGAGGCTGTAGCATCGCCTGTCGGCAGCGTCCGTGGGTGAGGGGAGAAGTGTTGGCGGATCAAGCATCTGGCGGTGGTCAGGAGCAAGAGATGGCTCCCGTCGGCGCAGACATCGCCGGAGTCGAGTCGTCAGCGACTCTGGAGGCCTCTGACGCGGGTGAAGGCAGAGCTCTTCTCGTGCAGGTTGACTTCGGCGAACAGGTATCGCTTCGGGAAGTGCACGAGGCACAATCGCTCGTCCGGTCACTACTCTTTGATCTTGTCGCCTACGAAGCATCGAAGATTGATCTGCCCAGCTGCGAGGGGTCCGCATGGGTCCGGACGGCGTGCTGGTCGACATTCGGGAGGAACTCGCGAAGCAGGGAAGTTCACACGGTATTGCCTTGCCGCACTCCGGTCGCGCAGTAGGCACAGTCGGCGGGTTCCTTGAACTTCTCGATGGGTGGCTGACAAGTGCGATCCGGGTATCGAGCAGCCTCAGTGTCAATCCGTGGCAGGAAATCGAACGCCAATGCGATTCTCGACTTTGTCGTTCGAGCATCAGCCTTCAAAGTGGAGCGAAGGGTACGCCTCGCAGAATTGGAGGCGGAGGCTTTGAGGCAAAGTAACGCGATTGTCCAGGAAATCTTTCAGGCAAGCTCCGATTCCACAGTGGCTAGCAAGACGATCGGAACTATCGAGGTCTTCTCGTCCGAGGTGGCCAGTCGCGTGCGCATCAGCGAAATCTCGGCAGAGGAAGCAGAGACTCGGCGTCTTGATCTTCTGAACCTGGTTCGTGGTAGCGAAACTCAACAGGAGTAGGCCCGTGGCGCGCGAATGATACGACAGCGCGACACGCATGCGGAAGGCTGAGGGTTGCTCGGCTCAGCCTGACAATCGACCCTGCCCAACTTCGGCTTCCTCCCCGTGCGGTGCAGGCTACGGCGATTGCTGAGTTGCGATCTGGCTGCGCAATCATGGAGACGCTGGCGGTGCCGGCTGAATCCGTGCGGTGTCGACCCGGCAGGCGGTCTGGCGAAGGCGTGTCGGGGCATTTGGTCCGTGTGTCGCTCGTCCGTAGGGGCGCGAACCTGCGACGCGTGACCTGGGGCTTCTTGCCCAGGCTGGATATCCGACCTCTTGTCGTCGATCTGACCGGCGCAAATGGGGCGCAGGTTGTGCCCTCTGCGCGGGGCAACTCGAACATGGGAACGGGGACGGCCTGCGGTTTTCGGGTGGTCGGCGGGTTATCGAAGCGGATTGCCAGCTCTAGTGACGGGTGGCGCTGCTGTTCTACGGGGGCGTCTCGGCCACAACCAACACCGCCGACGCGCCCTCATCGACGGCATTTGTCACTCCCCACCACGAAACCGCTACCGGAGATAAGTCGGGACCTAAGATCCAGACGGACGAGCAGGTTGGTTTGAGAACCGGCTGCTTCGTGAGGGGGTATTCATGCAAAGCTGATCGAATGGGTGACAAAACCGACGCTGAGGCGCGGCTCGCAGTGGTCGAAGAGTGGCTCGCGTCACTCCGCCAGAGCCTGGTCATCGGCGACCTGACGTGGGAGGCCGTAGCGTCAGACCTTCGCTTGCTTGCAGTGAATTACATCGTTCGGCGTCAACTCGAAGCCCTCGAAGCCGCCGTGGTGTTGGCGAAGTCTGGCTTCGGTCATTTGGCCGTGGGGTTCGTACGGCCCGCCCTCGACGAGTTGCTGTGGATCGACTGGGTCAAAGGTCTCTCGAAGGCCGCAGCGCACGAGCTGCTACTCGACATGGGCAAATACGATGCGGTGCGCTCATTGGTTGCCCAGCGTGGCTTTGTGGGTGATGAAGTGATGCAGCAACTCTGGTACCCAGTGGCTTTTCTGGACACGGCAGCAAACCAAGAAAGCGAGTTGAAGGGTGAGCTGAAGAAGCGCGGCGAAGCCCTCGGGTGGGGGAAACGTGTGTCCCCGCTCGCGGACTGGGTCGCGGAGCAAACCGGCCGGGGGCCGCTCTATCGCTATCTTCACAGCGCTACGAGTAGATCGCTGCATTTTTCGATGGGCGAAGCTATGAGGAACGGATGGGGTGAGCCCGGGGGGATTCTCACCACCATCAAGCCCGAGTTCCGGAGTAACCGAGCTGATTTCGCCCTCTATCAGCTTCCTCGACTGTTCCAGGACACACTGGTTACGTGCGATTCGCTGCATGAAGGCGCCGGAATCGAATTCGAGGTCGAAGATGAGGGGATAGCGAACCGGATTCTCACCGCGAGTGAGAGCCTCGCAGCGTGCGGCGCAATACCGCTCGTACACGCTCACGAGTGGAATCTCGGGCCTGACGGTCTGATCGGATCTCGGGTCGAGACGGATGCCCCTCTTCACGGAGATTGACTGGACGGACGCGCCGTGTGTTTGCGCTGTTCGTGCGGTCCGGAACTGCTAGTAAGACACGGATGCTGGGCCCGCACTCCTTGCGGCGCCCGGGCGGCTTCTGATCGGTTTTCCGGCGGACCGAGAGCTGTGGATACAGTCGCCAGGGTGGAGTCGAAGGCGGATCGGCGGGTCGCTCGTGACCGGGTCGCGGGCTATCACAGGGTGTAGCTGGGCGAGTTGATCGGCCACGTCGAGCATGCGGTGGCGGGGTTCCGGGCTGGCGAGCTGGATGCGTTCGAGGTCGACGCGGTGATCCACCGGTATCACCGGACCAGTGTGCCGCCGGGCTATAGCACACGGTGGAGTTCCCACAGTACCGGGAGGCGGTCGTCGAGGTAGCGAATGGCCAGGGCGACCGGGCAGATGTCGATGGTGTTATCCGGCAGCCAGTACACGGCTGCGTTTGTGTCGGTTGGCCCGGTTGTCCGGCACGAACGATCGCATATGTTCGGTGTGCGTTCCCATGTTCGATGTGCCCTACCAGCACCGTGTCTGACCTGGGGTTTCTCAACGCGGCGATTCTGGGATCTTCGCGGAAAATCCTGCTGACCTGCGGAAACGCTGTCGCAGGTTTGTGCCCTCGGCGGGGCACGTCGAAGATGGTAACGGGGACGACCTGCAATTTTCAGGTGGCCGGTTGGTGATCCAGGCGGAGTACCCGCTATAGCCGGGTGGTGCGGGCGTCTGTGCGGTCTGCTTGCCAATGGGCGATCTCGAGGAGGACGGCAGCCTGTTGCTGGGTGAGTGCCTCGCTGTCGGCTTCGTCGATGAGGATGATTTCGACATCCGCTTGTGGTGTGGTGGTTCGTTGTCGCTGCCGGTCGTCGGGGTGCGGGTGTGATGGTTCACGTACACCGTTCGGCATGTCGGGGAGTATTTCGTATCGGCTGACACTGTGGTGCGCTGACACGCCGAAATGCGCGGTCGTGCCGATGAGCGTGCCGGTGGCAGAACCGATTCGCGGCCAAATGTGTCTGAAACCGCGTACCTGCCTGTGGCTGAATGATTCCGGCCGGCTGACTTTTGGTCGATGAGCAACCCGTCGCCGCGACGAGACGAAGGACCGTTCCTGCAGGCTCTCGGGTCCAAGCTGGTTGCGGCTGACTTGGTGGCGACGATTTGCCGCACACGGGTGTATTGCGTGACGGACCGGTACGACAGCTGGGTCCGTAGGTCCCGCTGATCGGCATCGAAGTCAACGCGGGCGCACTCATCGGTGCTTTGCACGGCGCTATCCGGCGAGTTCGGGCTTGACGGGCCTTGGCGCCATCCAAGTAGCCAGCAGCCAGTCGACCTCGGGCTCGCCGGGGATGCCGAGCGCGCCGGTCGGGCCGTAGGACACCATGCGGAAGGTGATCTCGCCAGGGACGCCGTCCAAATCGGCCTTGGCATGTATTTTCGCGGCGCAGGCGACATCGAAACAGACTCGCGAGATCGTGAACGCGCCCAGGCGATGGCGTTCCAGCATAGCCTTGGCCTGCACCGCTGATTGCTTGGCTTGACCGGTCGACGGGGGCGGCGCGAACCCGGCGACCAGACCCCAGCGCTGGTGTTGCCAAGCCCGCAGGAAAGCTGTCGCCTGCACCACGACATCCTGGTCGTCGAAACCGGGATCGCCGGGCAGCAGCTGCGAGGGCACGAACTCCTCGTGGAACCGGCGCTGGGCACAGTGCTGCTGGATCTGTGGCCACAGCGTGTCCCAACTCGGTTCAGGTAACGCGGGTGCGGCGGCATTGGTGGTGGCACGAGCCCAATCCGATACTGCGAACAGCATGCACCACGCCTTGGTCGCGACGACGACGTTGTCGAAGTTGACGATCGAGCCATGCACCATGCCGTGCCGGTGGACCTCGAAGACCTCCACGTCGACACGCTTTTTGAACGTCTTGCGAAAAGCTCTCATCGCGTGGGTGAGCCCGAGGTGATGCCCGACCACCGAGTCCCACGCCACCATCTCCGCTGGCTCACGGGCGGCCAGACCTCGGCGCGCCGCGGGCTGGAAATCATTGACGAAACCATCCATGACAGCGATCAATTGCAAAGTAGCACTGTCGAACTCATCAGAAAAGTAGTGCTCGAAGGCACGTTGGATCTGACGGCGGCGCACTTTCAGGCCGTGATGGGCGTTCAAACGCAGAATCCACAACGAGAGGGTATCGCGGTCGCGGTAGAGCTCGATCAGTCGCTGTTCGGCGGCCTCGGCGGTCGTAGTCTGGGCCAGGATCTTTTCGATCTCCGCGATGTTGAGCAGGTCGTGGAAGATCCACTGCCGCACGCCGAGACGGTCGTAGAACTCATCGACCACCGCGACCAAGCGGTCCAGATCGTGGCGGATCGCCAGGATCGGCTTGCGCTGGGTGCGCATCGCAAGATGGGTGATCGACCCCAACACCTGGATTTGCCGATTCAACTCGCGGTAGCTGGGCAGATCCTTGGCCGAGCCATACGGCTTGGGCGTGGGCGAGACCGACGCGGCGGACATGGGGACCATACTAGGACTGCAACCTGCCGTCCCTCCACCGATTTCCCCTCTGCCTTCTTTCCGTGGTCGACCGGGCTGCGGCCGGTCAGCGAGCCCCTTCTGTCGCCCGTAACGACGCTGCGTTCAGGATCGCCACATTCCAGTTGAGCTCGCCGGCCGCTTCGAGCCGGTCGAGCACCTCTCGGTGCAGCGCATCGAATACTCCGGTGCCGGCCCACACCATGAACCGTCGATGCGCGGTCGGAACGCTCATCCCGGTCGAGGGCGGCAGGGGCCGCTACGCGCAGCCGCTGGTCAACACAAACACGACCGCGGTGACACAGCTCGTTCGTCCACCGGTGAAGTCCCACCGCCCCGAGGCTTGGAGCCTGAACTCCGGTACCAGCGGTTTCACGATCTCCCAGGTCTCGAAGTCCGCCTTCGGTCCGGTGTGACGCCGCTGACTACCGCGGCCGCGGGACTGGTCGTGCGAGAAAGCGCAGCGACAGCCACCATCACGGCAAATCCCGGGGAACCGGGGCCGTCGACGGCCAGCGAGGTCGGGATGGCCGGCAGCATCCAGGGATCATGGTTGCCCTGTTACTCCAGGTCAGGGGGGTCGCCGCGCCTCCCACGGGGACCTTTCGCCCGACGGGCGCAACCCCCGTCCACTGGCATGTTGCTCGCGCAGACGATAATGAAGCGCGTGCGACGGCCCTAGCGTAGCCAGCCGTCCATCAGCAACGCCGCAACAGACTTCTGGAGCCGCAGCCAATGCCACCGTGAGACCTACCGGGCACCTCACCGCTGACGAGGCGCCCGAACTGGAGATAACCCTGACCGAGTTGGAAGGCATGAGGTGCGAGGTGCAACGGCGTCTGGTGAACCTGACTCCAATCGCCGACCACACTCGGAGGGAGGCGTCGACAATGATCTGACATCGCGTCAAGCTACCCAGTCGAGCCTTGCAAGTGATGCCCACCAGACGTAGTGCTGTATTTTCCGCCCTTCGCAGCACGACGAGAGGAGCTACAACGCCGTGCCGCCGCGGAAAAAGAAGGACGTCAAGCCCAAGCCGCTGAAGGCGGTTCTCTGGGAGTCCGCTGACCAGCTACGAGGGACCCTCGACGCTGCCGAGTACAAGCACTTCGTGCTCGGCTTGGTCTTCCTAAAGTACGTCTCAGTGGCTATGGCCGAGAAGAGGGCGCAGCTGGAGTCCGGGCTCAGGGACGGCAGTTTGCTTGCGTCGCTCGGTCTCACGGGGGTTGCCTCCGAGGATCTAATCGTCCAGACGGTGGAGGACCGCAGGCAGTACACGGGTGCTGGGCTCTTCTACGTACCTCCCAATGCTCGCTGGGAAGTGGTGATGGAACGAGCGAGACTGACCCTGGAGGGCGAATCGCTCGGCGAGGTCATCAATGGCGCGATGGACTCCATCGAGAAGGTCAACCCAGCCCTCCGGGGGACCCTTCCGCAGGAGTACAACAGTCCGCGGGTCAACGAAACGACACTGGCTGGCCTCGTCAAGCTCCTCGACCGTCTCGAATTCCAGTCCCAGGTCGGCGAGGATGGGATGCGTGCTGGTGCCCGGGACCTGATGGGCGAGGTGTACGAGTACTTTCTCGCACAGTTTGCACTGGCCGAAGGGCGTAAGGGCGGGGAGTTCTTCACGCCCGAGTCCATAGTCCGCCTCCTCGTCGAGATGTTGGAGCCACAAGAGGGCGAGCGTGTCCTCGACCCAGCGTGCGGTTCGGGCGGCATGTTCGTACAAGCCGAGAAGTTCATCGAAATGCATGAGGGCAACCGCTTCAACATCTCTGTGTACGGCCAGGAGCGCAACCTCACGACGTGGCGACTGGCGAAGATGAACCTCGCCATCCACGGCATCGAGGCCAATCTCGGCGAGGAGCCTGCCGACTCCTTCCACGAGGACCAGCACCCCGAACTGAAGGCCGACGTGGTCCTCGCAAACCCGCCGTTCAACATATCCAACTGGGGTGGTGAGCGGCTCGGCATGGACCCTCGCTGGACGTATGGCGTACCACCGGTGGGCAATGCGAACTTTGCGTGGATCCAACTCATGGTGAACAAATTGCGGCCGGGTGGACGGGCGGGCATCGTACTGGCCAACGGCTCGATGAGCGGCAAGTCGGGGGGCGAGGGCGACATCCGGCGGCGCATGGTTGAGGACGACCTGGTTGCGTGCATGGTGGCGCTGCCGGGACAGTTATTCCGGTCGACTCAGATTCCGGCGTGTCTGTGGTTCCTGGCGGAGGGGAAAGGCACGCGGCATGCGGAGTGGATTAAGGGGCGTGTCGGGGAGGTGCTGTTCATCGACGCAAGCGGGCTCGGCACGATGGAAGAACGCACGCTTCGAGAACTCAAAGCTCCAGACATTGAGCGAGTCGCTTCAACGTTTCGCGCATGGAGGGGAGTCCTTGGGGCGGGAGCATATGCAGACGTCCCGGGGTTCTGTCGGAGCGCGTCGTTGGAAGAGGTGCGGAGCAACGACTTCATCCTGACACCCGGACGCTATGTGGGGGTCGCCGAGGCGGAGCAGGACCCGGATGCGGAGTCTGCGGAGGCGAAGGTAGAACGACTTACGAAGGAACTGTTGCTTCTTTTCGAAGAAGGGGTGCGGCTGGAGGCGGCTGTGCGAGAGCAGGTAGGGAGGCTGTGACGAAGGATCAGCGGCAGTGGACAATAAGGGAACTAGTACTGGCTGGCGAGCTTGAATTTGGCGACGGGTACCGCACGAAACGCTCCGAACTAGGGGCTTCGGGTTTCCCGATCCTCCGAGTGGCGGAGGTGCTCGATGGGAAGATCGCTCCTGTCTACTCTGAGTTCGTCCGGCCGGAGTTTCGATCCGCCATCAGGCAGAAGATTGCACGCCCCGGCGACATTGTGCTCACGACCAAGGGCACCGTGGGCCGTGTAGCCGTGATCCCTGCGCAGTCCGCCGAGTTCTCATACAGCCCACAGGTTTGTTACTTCCGAACTACGGGCGGTAACAGGGTCATCTCTCGATACCTTTACTACTGGCTTCGTAGCGATGAGTTCCGCGTACAGGCCGCCGGCCTGAAGGGGCAGACGGACATGGCCGACTATCTGAACCTTGCAGATATCGGCTCACTTAAGGTCACGCTCCCCGAGCTTCAATCGCAGCGATCCATCACTGAAATCCTCGGCGCGCTCGACGACAAGATTTCCGTCAACGAGCGGATCGCCGAGACTGCGCTCGCGCTTGCCAAGGCACGCATAGAGGCCGTGGAACACGCCGAACCTATGTGTATCGGAGACGTAGCCGACGTTTTCGACGGTCCACACGCCACGCCGCAAAAGACTACCGAGGGACCGTGGTTTCTCAGCATCAGCAGCCTCAAGGGAGGTGTCCTCGATCTGGCCGAATCGGCGCATCTCACGGAGGATGACTTTCCCCGCTGGACTCGACGTGTGCAGCCGAGGGCGGGCGACGTCTTGTTCTCCTACGAGACACGGTTGGGCGAGGCTGCGCTCATGCCTTCTGATGTGCGGGCGAGCCTTGGTCGGCGAATGGGCCTGTTACGCCCCAAACCCGGTGCCGTCAGGAGTGCGCTCCTACTCCATGCCTATCTCAGCCCGCGTTTCCAGGAGGAAATCCGACGGCGCACCGTGCCTGGGGCTACGGTCGACCGGATCCCGCTAAAGGAATTGTCGACGTGGCCAATTTCGCTTCCTGTCGCAGGTGTTCGCGAACAGCTGTCCGCCGCTCTCGAAGCACTGCACGCGTTGATCGATCAGATGACCGTAGAGAACCGCACTCTCGTCGAACTCCGTAACACTCTCCTTCCTCAGTTAGTCACCGGAGAGATCCGTGTCAAAGACGCCGTGCGTGTCGTGGAGGACATTGCGTCATGAGTAGAGAAACCGTTGCCGGGGCAGGGGAGCTCGAGGAGCACCCCTTCTCCGACCATTCGGAGAAGGTTTGGGAAGCGTTCGCTCTAGTTCGGCTAGACGAGGCCGGCTGGCAGCCGATTTCCGGCAAGGACCTTAATCCGAGCAGCGGTCACCGTAAGGACTGGGGTGACCTCGTCCTGTACCCGCGCCTGCGTACCGCCATCGCCACTCGTCACCCCGAACTCCCTTCGTACGCAGTGGAAGAGGCGATCACCGAGCTGCTACGACAGACGCCCGGCAGTGATGTTCGTAAGAACTGGGACTTCTACAAGAAACTCACCGGTGGTCTGAAAGTCAGCTATACGGACTCACTCACCGACAAGAAGCGCAGCGTGACTGTCCGTCCCGTCGATTTCACCGACCCGCACGGAAACGATCTCGTCGCCGCCTCGCAGGTGCGGATACGCGCGGCCAGTGAGCGTGCGTTCGTCTTCGACATCATCCTGTACGTCAATGGACTCCCGCTCTGCGTCGTCGAGTTGAAGAAGGCGAGCGGGCCGGATGACTCCCGCACGGCGTACGACCAGATCCAGAACTACCGGCGCGAACTGAAGGTTGACAGCACCTTCCGAACCGTGTGTCTCGCTGTCGCTTCCGACGGGGTAACCGCCCGCCTCGGCACCCCGTTCACGCCGTGGGAGCATATGGCGCCCTGGCACGCTGAGGATGGGGTTCTGCTGAAGAAGAAGGCCGAACGGGAGGACGGCCGGGCCCTGGGGCGGATGATCGCCGGGGCGCTCGATCCCGACCACTTCCTCGGCCTGATTGCTGGATTCCTCTCCTACTCTGCTGAGGGGACCGGTGGCAGCGTCGACACGGTGAAGCTTGCTAAGGCTCACCAGTACATTGCGGTCAACACGGCCCTCGCCGCCACCGCGTCCGCCGCCGCCACGGACGGCAGAGCAGGTGTCATCTGGCACACGCAGGGGGCCGGTAAGAGCGAGGAGATGCTCTTTTATACGGGCAGGGTGGGCGGGCTCCAAGGTCTGTCCAATCCGACAATCGTCCTAATCACCGACCGGATCGACCTCGACACCCAGCTCTACAGGACGTTCAACCTCAGCCACAGCCTTCGTAGGGCCACCGGTGGTGTCCCGGAAAAGGCTCATAACAGTGGCCAGCTGAAAGATCTCCTCACCCGGCGTGAAGGCAGCGGCGGTGTCATCTTCACGACGCTCCACAAGTTCCGGATCAGCAAGGCGGAGAAGGTCGCCGGTGCCCGGCATCCGCTGTTGTCTGACCGCCGGGACATCATTGTCGTCGTCGACGAGGCGCACCGTAGCCATTATGACTTCGAGGACGGCTTCGCCCGCCATCTACGGGACGCGCTGCCGCACGCCACGTTCATCGCCTTCACCGGCACTCCAATTGATAACCGGACGGGCAACACTGTTGCTGTCTTCGGGCCGACGATCCACACCTACGACCACACGCAGGCAGTTAATGACGGGGCTACCGTCCGAGTCTTCTACGAGCCGATCCTCCACAAGGTGAAGCTTCCTGACGACCAAGACCTGGATGAGATGAACGCTCGGGCCGAGGGGCTGGTCGAGGGGCTGAGTCAGGAAGAACAAGCTCGTGCCCGTGCCCAGTTCGCCACGTTCGAGAGCGTAATCGGTGCACCGGAGCGTATAGCGAAGCTCGCCGATACCCTCCTGTCCCATTGGGACAGCCGCAGCATGGAAATGCTCAAGTTGACGGGTGGGCCCGGCAAGGGGATGGTTGTCTGCTCCTCTCGCAGGATTGCGGCGCGGCTCTTCAACGCCCTCGCGGCTCGTCGGCCCGACTGGGCCGGCGAGCCCGACAAGAAGACCGGGTTGCTGCCCGACAACACTGGAAAGATCCGTGTCGTCTACACCGGCAACCCCGGCAAGGACGACGCTGAGATCGCCCCGTACGTGCGCACACCCGCCAAGATCAAGGACATCCAGACACGGGCCACCGACCCCGACGATGAACTCGAACTCGTCATCGTCCAGTCACTGTGGCTCACAGGATTCGACTCGCCCCCGCTGCACACCCTGTATCTCGACCGCCGGATGCGCGGCGCTGCGCTGATGCAGGCCGTTTCCCGTGTCAACCGCACCTGGGGCGAGAAGCCGTCGGGCCTGGTTGTGGACTTCCTGGGGGTAGCTCAGCACCTCACCAATGCAATAGCCGAATTCACCTCCGACAGCGACGAGAACGAGGAGACCCTCGCCGCGGAAATCTCGGAGGCCGTCAAGGTCGTACGGGAAAAGCACCAGTCGATCACTGAGCTGCTCGAGGACTGCCCATGGCGTGAGGCCCTCGGCTCGGCCGGCTATCAGGAAGCCCTGTATGCCGTTCTGGAGTTTCTTCAGGAGGCCGAGCCCGCACTGCAACCCGGGATGCCAACCCGCCTTCAGCGCTTCATGCACTTCGGCAAGCTGCTGTCCCAAGCTTTCTCTCTGTGTCCTACCCACGAGGGCGTCAAAGATGTACTCGACGATATCCGGTTCTTCGCGTCGGTGCGTGCCTCGCGCGAGAAGTTCGACGTGGATGCCCGGGCCGACCAAGGGCTCGCCACCGCCGCCGACCAGCTCCGCTATATCGAGCAACTCAATGCCGCAGCGGTTGTCGCCGACGGGGTGGTGGATATCTACGACGCGGCAGGTCTCACCAAACCTGATCTTTCCCACCTAGATGAGGAGTTTGTCGCGCAACTGCAGGAGAGTCGCCACCCCAACCTGGCGCTCGAAGCCCTGCGCCGCTCCCTGATGAAGGAGATTCGCGATTCCCACCCAGGCAATATCACCCAGCAGCGCGCCTTCACCGAGCGCATGCAGGAGACGATGAATCGCTACCACAACGGGATGATCACATCCGCCGAGACGATGGATATCCTCGTCGAGTTCGCGCGCGAAGTGTCCGCCGACCGGGTTCGCGCTGCGGAACTCGGCCTGACGGAAGACGAACTGGCCTTCTACGATGCGGTCGCCGCGAACCCCTCTGCTCTGCAAATGGGTGACGACATCCTCCGTCAGATCGCCCAACACTTGTGCCGGTTGGTATCGGAGGATGTAACAGTCGACTGGCGGATCAAGAGCCAGGCTCGTGACAGGATCCGTGCCAAGGTTCAGTTGCTGCTCAACCACTATGGCTATCCACCGGACAATGCGCAGGACGCAATCGACCGAGTGCTGAAGCAGACCGAGGCCAAGGCAGAGGAATGGGCCTGAAGCTCGGCCGGGTGATTCGGTCGCGGTCACCGCTGCATCCGTGTCAGCCTCCCATGAGATGCTGAAACAGCCAATCATCAGTGCTGGACGGAGGAGGAGTTGTACGTAACCGGGGTCGGCTTCTCCAATGTCCGAGGTTTCACCGGAGCGCGCGCGGTAGATGAGCTCCGGCTACCGGCCGATGGTGGCGGCAGCTGGACAGTCATCGCCGGCCGAAATGGTTCGGGAAAGTCGACCTTCCTGCAGGTTCTTGCGCTCACACTGGCCGGCCCTCAAGCGGCTCGAACGCTTGTCCAGGACTTCAGCAGCTGGATCACCACAGGTGAGACCTCAGCCTGGGCACAAGTGAGCGTAAAGCCGGACTATGCCATCGACAGGCTTACCGGCCGGGGCAGACCGCCTGATGGTCCTGTTGTTCTGGGATTGGACTGGACCGCCCCGGAGAGTTCGCCGAGCAGACCCCTCTATGCCACGCCACAACAGCCCCAGCTGGCGCCCTACGACGGCGAGGTCTATGGATGGGGAGGCGCGCCGCGTGGCCCTTGGGCTGACAATCCGCAGGGCTGGTTCTGCGCCGGTTACGGTCCGTTTCGTCGGTTGGCCGGCGGGTCCGGGGAAGCCCAGCGGATGATGCTCGCATCTGGCCCAGCGGGGCGCATGGCTTCCCTTTTCCATGAGGATGCTTCCCTTGCCGAAGGAGTGAGCTGGCTCAAGGAATTGCGGCTGAGAGCGCTTGAGGGGCAGCAGTCGGCGTCCGACCTTCTGGAGACTGTACAGGGGCTGCTCTCCGATGGTTTGCTGCCAGATGGGTATCGCGCGATGAGGGTGAGCTCGGAGGGGCTCTGGGTTTCGCCAGCCAGCGAACCAGATCGCGCGTACCCGCTGCGCGAGATGAGCGACGGCTTTCGAACCGTCACTTCGTTGGTGCTGGATATCGCGAGGCAGCTGCAGAATGCCTACGGGACGATTGACGCGGGCACAGATGACAATGGGCATCCGGTGGTTCAGATGCCCGGGATTGTAATCATCGACGAGGTGGATGCGCACCTTCACGTCACTTGGCAGCGGCGAATCGGAGGCTGGTTGCGCGCCCACTTCCCACGGATCCAGTTCATCGTTACCAGTCACAGCCCGTACATCTGCCAAGCGGCGGACCCTGGCGGCTTGGTTCGACTGCCGGGCCCGGAAGAAGATCGGCCACCTGAAGTCGTCGACGACGCGCTGTACCACCGCATTGTGTACGGCAGCGGGGAAGACGCTGTGCTCTCGGAACTGTTCGGCCTGGAGTCGCCGTACTCCAGCCGTGCTGAAGAACGACGTAGAGACCTGGTACTACTGGAGCGTAAGGTCTTTGCGGGCAAGGCCAATGAGCAGGAAGCCCGAGAATACCGCCAGCTGGCCGCCGAGCTCAGTAGTTCCCGCTCAGCACGAGTGCGCGAGGTGGCAGCCCGACTGGGAAATGATTAATGATTCCGATCGAGAGGCTGCCAGCCACTGAACGGCTGGTCCGGCTGTGCGATAACCGTACGGAACAGATCCAAGAATTAGGGGCAACGAGCAAAGCTGCCAGAGACACATGGCGACTTGCAGTGACGGCAAAAGGCGAGATCCGTACTCTGCTAGAGAAGATGGCGCCAGGAGTGCTGAGGTGCATGTACTGCCTGGACAGTTTCGGTACCGATATCGACCATTTCGAACCGTTGTCACTGACCCCCCTGCGAACTTTCTGCTGGCACAACCACTTGCTGGCCTGCTCCAGGTGTAACAGCAACTTCAAGCGCGAAGACTTTCCCTGTGACGGGGAGACCGGAGAGTGCCTGTTGATCGATCCAAGCGCAGATGACCCGGCCGACCACCTCGAACTGCTTGTGGCAGTTGGTCAATATGAGGGCAAGACCCGCAAAGGCATCGAGAGCATCCGGGTCTTCGGCCTTAACCGTCAGGACCTGATACAAGGGCGCTTCGATGCATATGTCAAGTCATGCGACATACTCACCTCTTGGCACCGCAAAACTCGTAAAGGCGATGTGGCCGGAGCATCCCAGTCTGCGGGCGCCCTGCGTCGTGAGCCCTTCGGCGACGTACTGCGAGCTTTGGAGAGGCTGGCGCGTTTGCCCTACGCCTCTATGGCCCTTGATGAAGAAGTAGCCGAATCATTGGCGGCCTGGATCCGTAACGGTGAACAGCCACGGACAGCTCACAGATAGACGATGTCAAGCTCGTGAATTTGCCGAGTGGCGTGGCCTCGGCCCGATCTCACTGAACCGCCCCGGGTTGGTGCTCACCTTCTTGGGAAGGATGGGCAGCTTACGAAGTACGACGAAGCGACCAAGGCCAAGGCTGCCCGGTTGGTCATCGATCACCGTGACGACTACGACAGCGAGTCGGCCGCGATGCAGGCGGTCGCGGCCCGGTTGGGGATGTCCACCGAGACTCTGCGTAAATGGGTCCGCCAGGCCGGAGTCGACCAGGTGAGGCTGACGGCGGGACGACGGAGGCCGCGCGGACGATCCTCGAGTGGAATGGAAGATCGCCGAGCTGGAACAGACGATCGAGATATCCTCGGCAGCAACATCTTTCTTTGCGCGGGCGAGCGACCCGCGACAGAATTGATCTGTGGATTCATCGCTGAGTATAGGGCTCAGTTCGGGGTCGTTTCGATCTGCCGGGCGCTGACCGCGCACGGATGCAAGATCGCCCCGAGAACGTTCCATGCCTGAGCGTGGCGGGCACCATCGAAGCGATATCTGTGAGCCTCAGTTGTCTGGCGAGGATGGTTGCATTTGCTCGATGTGCGTTCCCATGTTCGATGTGCCCTACTAGAGCCGCGTCTGACCTGGGGTTTCTCAATGCGGTGATTCCGGGATCTTCGCGGAAAATCCTGCTGACCTGCGGAAACGCTGTCGCAGGTTGGTGCCCTCGGCAGGACACACAAAACATGGGCAACTGGAAAACGCCTGGTCATCGTGGGCGTGCACCCAGTCTGACGATTTCGTCGACACCGAGCCGGGGCTATCCCCTGAGGACGCCGACCGGGTATTCGAGCGATTCCACCGAACGGACAGGCTCCTGGATTCGCACAGAGTTCCCATCTCTGCCCGGAGTCCGCGGATCGTATCCGGTCACAGTGCTCATCTCACCGATCTGAAAATGAGGGCCATGGCGGTCACCGCGCCACCGGTGACCGCCCACCGAGCTTCCGGTGCCGACGCCGAGCTGGTGCGTGATCGGATGCCCCGGCGCGGGACTCGGGTCCGGGTGCGCTAGCGCTGGTAGACCTCTACATAGGCGTTGGTAGCCACCGCGAGGATGCCGGGGCCTGCCCCGGTGCAGCCGGCGGTGACGCGATCGCCGGACGGTGTGAAGGGGTAGCTGAGGGTGTGGTACGGGCCCACGGCGTAGAGCGGGAACGGACCGTTGGCGTAGAGGCCGAGGCATTCGACGCGCAGGACGTAGTTGCTGCCGCCGTCGGGTCGGCAGATCGCCGAGGCGCCGAAGAGGTCACGTTCGACGGCACAGTCCCGGGGTGCGGCCTGGGCGGTGCCGGAACCGATGATCGCGACGAAGGCCAGGCCCGAGATACCGGCGGTCGCGAGTCGCGCTGCCGAAACGATGTTCTTCTTCATTGAAGTTCTCCTGTGTCGAGGTGGTTGACGAGCTTCGCCGCATCAGCGGCGTCGGTTTCGATATCGAAGATCTCGGTGAGGAGCCTCGGAACATCGGAAGATCGCACCGTACGGGTCTCGCCGGTGCCGTCGGGGTAGTTGGTGTGCAGGGTGAGACCGTCGAGCATGTGGTGAACCTCTGGGCGGAGGCGCTGTGCGATGGGGCGAGTGGTGAACGGCGAATGCGAGGACGTCGAGACGTAGTAGTTGCCGACGGCCTGGTCGATCGGGTACTGCGGGTTCATCGTGAAAGTGCGACGAGTGAGCCAGCCGTTGCGGGAGAAGTGGCGCAGGGTCCACAAGCCGCCGCCCAGCACATCGGTGTCGCGTTCCAGCGTGAATCGCCATGCACCAGCGGTGAGTTCGCCGTCGACGGGGGCGAGTTCGATCGGTTCCAGCGGTCCGGAGCCGAAACCGACATCACACAACCAGCCTCGTTCGTCATCGGTCGTGGTGACGTGCAGCAGGGCGTGTGTGGCGGGGAGCAGGCGGGTGTCCGCGCCCAGGAAGATCCGTCCGGCCAGGCCGGTGACCCCGAAGCCGAGCCGTTCCAGCACCGCGGCGAACAACGCGCAGTTCTCGAAGCAGTAGCCGCCTCGGCGGTGTCGAACCATTTTGTCCTGCATGGACTCCACGTCCAGCCGGACCGGCCGGCCCAGGATGATCTCGAGGTTCTCGAAAGGGAACGTCGTGGTGTGCCGATAGACCAAATCGCGCAATGTCGCCAGGGTCGGTGCACGCACGCCGGTGAGGCCGATGCGGGCCAGATACGCGTCCAGGTCCAGGTCCGCACCGCGCCAGGTGCTCATGCGCGGCCCGGTCGGCGGCCGAAGTGTTCGACCAGCCGGGAGTAGCTGTCGTCGCCGTGGCCGGCGACCAGGGCGTCGGCCACGAGTCGCCTGGTGTAGGTCGGTAACGCTATATCGATTCCACGGGCCTCGCTTTCTGCGATCACATCGTCGATGGAGGGCAGGTGGTGTTTGAGAGCGCCGAACGGGGTGGCGAATTCGGCGCGGTCGATCTCCCCGGCGAACAGCCCGAACAGCGACGGCAGCGCCGCCAGAGACGGATCCGCCTGTTCGGTGTAGCGGCCGATCGGGATTCCGGCGTCGCGCAGCAGCGCCGCGGCGTGCAGGAACCCGTTCAGCAGACCCCACATGATGTCGTGGAATGCCATTCCGTACAGCAGTGGTACCGCGGGGTCGGTGGACACATGGGTCGCACGTCCGCCGAGTGACCGCAGGACCGGTTCGTACCGGTCGAAGACCTGTCGGGGGCCGCCGAAGAAGATCACCGCGTCCGGCGAGCCGATCGCGGGAGCGATGGTCATGATCTGGCCGTGCAGGTAGTCCGCGCCCAGGCCGGTCACCAGGTCCGCTGCGACCCCGGCCTGTTCGGACGGCCCGTCGGTCAGGTTGACCACGGTACGCCCGGCCAAGGCGGGGCCCGCCGCCCGCAGCAGCTTCTCGGCCACCGCGCCGTCCTGGACGTTGACGAGCACCAGTTCGGCCGCACGCACCGCCGCTTCCGGCGACTGCGCCGGCCGGGCGCCCGCGGCCACCAGCGGCTCGGTTTTCCCGGACGATCTGTTCCAGACGGTGAGCGGGTGCCCGGCGGCCAGCAGGGCGGCGGCCAGCGCGGAACCCATCTCACCCAAACCGAGTAGTGCGATTGTCATGATTCTCCGATCTCGTTGCTTGCACACGACGGTAAAACCTCAACCCTTATTGAGATCAAGAAGGCGAGACGTAGGCGACCTCGGCCGGCACCGCGCGCCGATTGGGCAGCGAGCAGGCCGCGAGCAGGCCGAGGAGGATGAGGGCGGAGGCGACGCCGACCGTGCTGCGCAGACCGTCGGCGGTGGCCGTCGGCAGTGCGTCACCGTCGAGGCCGGTGGTGCCCGCGTTCGCGATGCCGACGAGGACCGCGAGTCCGGCGCCGATGCCGACCTGCATGGCGGTGTTGGCCATCCCGCCCGCCGTGCCCTGTGCCTGTTCGGCGACACCGGTGCCTGCGGCGGCGTACATGGTCGGGTAGACGGTGCCCATCCCGGCGCCGTAGACCAGGATTGCGGCCACGATCGTGCGGTAGGAACCGTCGGCGACCATCCCGGCGGCGAGCAGGGCGCCGCCCACCGCGCCGAGCAGCAGTCCGGCGATCAGCGTGGCGCGGATGCCGATCCGCACGATCAGTCGCTCGGCGACGAAGTTCGCGACCGCGATGACCAGCGATAAGCTCAGGAACACCAGTCCGGTGACCAGCGCGCTGTAGCTCCACACGTTCTGCAGGAACAGCGTGAGGAAGTAGACGATGTTCTGCATGGTCGCACCGAAGACGAAGATCACGGCCAGCACCGGCCCCAGCCCACGAGCCAGCTGCAGCGGCATGAGTGGGCTGTCACTGCGCGATTCGATGACCAGGAACGCGGCCAGCAGCACCACCGCGAGCGCGCCGCCGCCGAGGACCGGCGCCGAGGTCCAGCCGGATTCCGGTCCCTGCGCCACGGTGAACACCAGCAGTGTTGTGCCGAGGGTCCCCGTGAGCGCGCCGGGCACGTCGAACCGGCCCTGGGCGCGCGGACCGTCCGCGCGCAGCAGCGGGAACGCCGCCACCGCGCCGACCACGACCAGCGGTATGTTGATCAAGAACACCGCCTGCCAGCCGAACGCGCTGGTCAGCACGCCGCCGAGCAGAGCGCCGAGGCTGAGACCGCCCGCACCGGCCATCGCCCACACCGCGAGCGCGCGGATGCGCTGTCTGCCCTCCTCGAACATCGTGTTGACCAGCGACAGCGTCGCGGGGAACAGCAGGGCCGCGCCGGCTCCCTGGACAGCGCGGGCGGCGATCAGCGCGAACGTGGTGGTGGCCACGCCGCCCAGCAGCGACGCGATACCGAACACCACCATGCCGAGCACGAACAGCCGCCGCCTGCCGAGCAGGTCCGCGCAGCGTCCGCCCAGCAGTAGCAGGCCGCCGAAGAAGATGGCGTAGGCGCTGACCACCCACTGCATGGAATGCCCGGAGAATCCGATATCGCGGGCGATATCGGGCAGGGCGACGTAGATGATCGTGAAGTCCAGCGAGGTGATCAGGCTGGAGAAGCCGAGCAGGGCGAGTGTTGTGGCGGGACGTCTCATGACGGTGTCCTTGTCTACAGCGGGTAGGGCCGGGCTTCGCGGGCGTCGTGCAGCGCGCGGGCCCACCAGGTGAGCTGGTTGAGCAGCGCGGTGGCGGCGGCGCCCGCGCCCGCGCTGTCGAGCGGCTGACCGGCGTCGTCGAATTTGTTCCAGCACGAGTGGAAGCTGACGGTGTCGCGGATCGCGATGGCGTGCAGTTCGCCGAACACCTGGCGCAGCTGTTCGGCGGCGCGCAGACCGCCGGAGACCCCGCCGTAGCAGACGAACGCGACCGGTTTGGCCTTCCACTCGTCGACGTAGGAGTCGATGGCGGTTTTGAGCGCGGCGGGATAGCCGCGGTTGTATTCGGGCGAGACGATGACGAACGCGTCGGCCCTCGCCAGACGTTTAGACACGGCCGCGACCGTGTCGTCGGGGCGGTCGAGGTCGGCGGGGAGGGGGATCTCGGCGAGGTCGATCAGGTCGAGATCGAGCCCGCCGTGCTCGACGGCGTGACCGTGGAACCAGCGGGCGACCGTCGGCCCGAATCGCTGGGTACGGGTGCTGCCGATGATGATCGCCACGGGCAGGAGGTCGGTTACGGGCATCGGGTCCGCCTTCCGGTCGGGTCGTTGTCGTCACGACCTTCACCCGCGCGGCCTACACCGCTCCTACAGTCGCCCTACACGCCCCGGAAAGCGGGTACGTATCGTCACTGGTCATGCGGTTCGGTGTGCTCGGTCCCTTGACGGTGTGGACGGACCGGGGCGAGCAGGTCACGATCCCGGCCGGGCAGGTGCGCACGGTGCTGGCCGTGCTCCTGATACATCGCGGGCGTTCGGTATCGGCCGATCGGCTCATCGAGGTTCTGTGGCCGCGGCGAGTTCCACGGGATGCGTCGGCGGCGCTGCAGGTGAAGGTCTCGCAATTGCGCAGTGCGCTGGCCGCGGCCGAGCCGGAGGCGCGGGCCCTCGTGGTGTCGGGGCCCGCGGGATACCACCTGGACGTAACAGCCGATGCGGTGGACGCGGGCCGTTTCGAAGATATGCTCGCCCTCGTCGACCTGGACCCCCGGCAGCGGGCCGATACCGTCACCACCGCACTTGAGCTGTGGCGTGGCCCCGCGTTCGCGGAGGTGGCCGACGCGGAGTTCGCGCAGGCCGAGGTCGCCCGGCTGGACGAACTGCGCCTGTCCGCGGTGGAATCCCGGGCCGAGGCGCTGCTCGAGCTCGGCGAATATACCGGGCTGGTCGGCGAATTGGCACCGCTGGTCGCCGAACATCCACTGCGCGAACGCCTGCGCGCCGCGCACCTGTGGGCGCTGTACCGAGCCGGACGGCAGAGTGATGCGCTGGCCGAGTTCACCGATCTGCGCACACGATTGCGCACCGAGCTCGGCGTGGACCCGAGTCCCGAGATCGTTGCCGTGCACCGGGCGATCCTGGCCCAGGACCCGCTGCTCACGCCCCGCTCGGCCACCGCGACGAACCTGCCCGGCCAGCTCACCGAACTGATCGGGCGGGCCGAGGCAGCGCGCGATGTGCGGGCACTGGTCGGCGCGCATCGCTTGGTGACCCTGGTCGGGCCCGGCGGTGTCGGCAAAACGCGCCTGGCGATCGAGGTGGCGCGCACGCTGCTCCCCGCCCGGCCCGACGGCACGTGGTTCGTCGAGCTGGCCGGAATCGAGGAGACCCCCGCCGCGCGCGCGACCGTCGTCGACACCGTGCACGCGGTGCTGGGCATCCGCGACGATATCCGCTCC
Organism: Nocardia speluncae NBRC 108251; assembly: GCF_001613245.1. Taxonomy (GTDB): domain Bacteria; phylum Actinomycetota; class Actinomycetes; order Mycobacteriales; family Mycobacteriaceae; genus Nocardia; species Nocardia speluncae. The sequence continues at coordinate 116,511 of NZ_BDBZ01000009.1, forward strand.
CCCGCCGGCCCGGTCGACCAGCTGATCAGCGCGTTACGCGGCAAGCGGGTGCTGCTGATCCTCGACAACTGCGAGCACCTGGTGACCGTGGTCGCCGAATTCACCGAGCGGCTGTTGCGCTCGGTTTCCGAACTGTGCGTGCTGGCCACGAGCCGCGAACCACTCGGCGTGGCCGGCGAGGCCGTGTACCCGGTGGCCGCGCTCGAATTACCGCACTCCCCAGTCGATACCGGCCCCGACGCGCTACCGCGGTTCAGCGCCATCCGCCTGTTCACCGCACGCGCGACGGCCGCGGCGCCCGGTTTCACCCTCGATGCGGGAAACGCCGGTGCCGTCGCCACCATCTGTCAACGGCTCGACGGAGTCCCGCTGGCACTCGAGCTGGCGGCCGCCCGGGTGCGGGCGCTCGGCGTGCGAGAACTGGCCGCCCGGATGGACGATCGGTTCGACCTACTGGTCGCCGGCCACCGTGGCGGGCCGAGCCGCCAGCAGACCCTGCGCGCGATGATCGACTGGAGCTGGGAACAACTCGCCGAGCCGGAAAAGATCGTACTGCGCCGGCTTTCGGTGCACGCCGACGGATTCGAGCTGGCGGCGGCGGAGTGCGTCTGCGCGATCGGGGAACTTTCTCGCGCAAGGGTTCTCGATCTGCTCGCCCGGCTGGTGGACCGGTCGCTCGTCGCGACCGCCGACACCGGCGACGGGCCGAGATACCGGCTGCTGGAAACGGTCGCACTGTACTGCTCGGAACGACTGAACGAAGCCGGTGAGTCCGGCCTGGTGCACGAGCTGCGCAACGAGTACTACGCGACGCTGGCCGAACAGGCACGCGACCGGCTACGCGGCGCCGAACAGCGGCGATGGCTCACGTTACTGGACGTCGAATACACGAATATTCGTTCCGCCATCGAAGATTCACTGCGTCGCGGGGATCGTGTCGTCGCGCTTCGGCTGGCGGACGCGATGGCCTGGTACTGGTTCCTGCGCGGCCGCATCGGAGAGGGTGTCCGGCTCCTCGGCACGGCGCTGGCCGCCTCCCACGACGCCGCGCCCGTGCTGTGGGCCCGGGCCAACGGCTGGCGGTCGGCGCTGACGCTGCTCGGCGGCGGCGATACGGACCGTCCGGGATTGGTGCCCGCCGCGCTGGCCGGGTTCGACGATGTGGACGATCCGGCGGGTCGCGCGTACACCGAATGGCTACTCGCCGAAGTGCTGCTCGGCGGCGGCGACCAAGCGGCCAGCGATACGCTGGCACAGCGCGCGCTCGCCGGATTCCGTGCGACCGAGGATCACTGGGGTATCGCCGCGGCCCTGAGCAGCGCCGCGCACCATGCCATGCTGCGCGGCGACCTCCCCGCCATGGCCCGCGACGCCACCGAAAGCGCACGGCTGTTCACCGATCTCGGCGACCGCTGGGGACAGCTGCGCGCCACCGAACTGCTCGCTCGCCGCGCCGAAATCATCGGCGACTACCCCGAAGCCGCCCGCCTGCTCCACGACGGCCTGTGCCGGGCCGAGAAGCTCGGGCTCTGGCCGCAGGTCGCCGATATGCTGTCCGGACTGGGCCGGCTCGCCCTGCTCGCGGGCGATCTGGACCAGGCACGCCGCCTCCACGAACGCGCGCTCGAGCTGTCGGTGAGCCAGGCCCACGAACTCGGCCGGGTCTTCGCCGAGGTCGGCCTCGGCATCGGCGCCCGGCGCGCGGGCCGCCTCGACGACGCCGAACGCCACACCCGCGCGGCCCTGGACTGGAATCGGGAAGTCGGCTACGCACCGGGCCTCGCACACAGCCTCGCCGAACTCGGCTTCATCGCCGAACTGCGCGGCGATCCCGAACAAGCACGCGCACTGCACGAAGAGGGAATCGCGGTAGCCCGCCACACCGGCGACCCTCGCGCCATTGCCCTCGCGCTGGAAGGCCTCGCCGGAGCCGCCGCCCTCGCGGGGGATGTCGAACAGGCGAGAACCTTGCTCGCGGACGCCACCGCGGCACGCGACACCGCGGGAGCGCCACTGCCGGAACAGGAACGCACCGATGTGGACCGCATCGCGGCGGCGATTCGCGCGGCCGAGTGATACGGAGTGCAGCCGAGTTCGCGACTGAAAGCGCACGACGTTGGTTGGGGAAGCTCTCATCTGCGATAAGGACCGATCATGAGCCCTCGCGGTCCGTCGCCTCACCGAAATTCTTGGGATCTCTGTGAGGAGGAGAAATTCCCGCGTTCGGCATGGCCGAATGTCGTCACGGGTACTTCGGGCCCGCTGGCTGGGGCCGGTTCGGGTCGCGATGTCGGTATTGCCGGATTGTGTTGGTTCGTATGCATCACACGAAACTTCGGCGTGGGAGTTGGCTCGGGAGTTACCGCGCGGCCGGAGGCAGAAGCCTCCCGCTGAGGACGGGGCGATCGATGCGGGCATCTTCTTCAGGCACCCCGACGCCGAAGTTCTCTGCAAGCCTGTAGAACAGACCGCGGGACCCCGAGGGGCCGTATTCGTCTTCTTCGGGTCGGGCGTCTAGGGCATGCATCTCGGTGTCGAAGCGGTACGGGTCACTGCCTGTCCGTGCGAAAAGCTCCGTGGTGTCGAGTCCGGTGATGAGGCGGCCGTCCTCGGCGTACCGGAACTCCACTCCCGGTTCCTCCCCGGCGTGCAGTTCCAGAGCCGCGGTTCCGATCGAGGCGCGCAGCACCGGCCCCCGGTCTTCGACGCCTTTCCAACTACCGTGCTCCCACGCCCAGTTGGATCGACCGACTCCAGCTCCTGTCAGAGGTTCCCCGGCAGGGCACACAGCAGGGGCAACTGGAAAGCGCCTGGTCATCACGGATTCTTATCCGGTCTGACGATGCCAGTCCGCTGAACGGGCTGTCCCTGTTGGCCGCGACGTCGGCGGTGTTCCCCCAGTGGGTCGGCGGCATAGCGGCCCATTTCTGCCACGGTGGGTTCCGGTTTGCCGGGAGTGGCAGGCTTCGTACGAAGCCTGGCCGCCCCAGGTGGTCTGGAGGGCTACAACCGGGCGTTCACCGCGATCACGGTGGCGATGGTGGCGGCTGCGGCCGCCACGGTGCTGCTTCCCGCCCACCGCGATACCGCCGACCCCGGCCGGTAGGTGACTTCCGGGCCGGGCCCGGGGCAGGGGTGGGTGCGTGCGTCGAGGAGTTCGCCGAATTCGTTGGCGTAGGTCAGGTGGCGGCGCAGTCGTTCGGCGCTGTCGCGGGTCCGTTCCCGGCACTGCTGTAGGAACTCTCGTGCCCGGGCGTGCTGCTCGTGGTCGGGTTGACCTCCCAAGACGGCTCCGTGCGGCATCTCGGTGACAGTGTCACTGGTGACGGCAAAGGCGACAACGAGGTCGTCTCGATCGATTTCACCCGCGTTCCGGCTGTGGTCGACCGGATCGTCCTGCTGGTCACCTGTCACACGGGGCAGAGCTCCGCCGAAATCGAGAATCCGTTCTACCGGTTGGTGGATGCGCGCGACGGGACCGAACTGCTGCGGCACGACCTGAGCCTGTACGCCGCCAGCGGTTTCGTCCTGGCAGTGCTGGTTCGTGGCGAGCACGGATGGCAGCTACGTGAAATTGCGGACACAGTCAACGCCCAGCATCCAGTGGAGGCAGTGCCCCAGGTTGGGAGGTACCTGGCCTGCGCCGTCACCCATCCGCCCGCCTCCTCGGTGGTGCCGGAGTCCTTGTTCCGGTGAGTGAGTCGGCGGCCGGGGCGGAGTTGTCGATCCGGCAACATCCGTACCGGACGGTAAGTAGCGACGTACCTGTCCAACGTCCGTGGTCAGTACATCTAGTTGCCCTTGTTTTGTGTTTCCTGGAGGATCGAACCAGGGCAACCGTTTGACCTGCATATATGTGGTTCTGTTGATTATTCACAAGCCTGTTGAGGATCAGGAAATCCTGTTGACCTGCGGGAACGCTGTCGCAGATTGTGCCCTCGGCAGGATTCGAACCTGCGACACCCGCTTTAGGAGAGCGGTGCTCTATCCCCTGAGCTACGAGGGCCGGGCCCGGGGGCCGGTGGGCGAGAGTCTACCGGGTGACCCGCTGTGAGGCCGCATCGTACGCCCGGCGGGCCCACAGTAGTCAGGATGCGACCGTGGTTTCGTAGTCGGCGGCGTCGAAGCGGCGGGTTTTCCAGCGGTAGAGGACCGTGGCGCCGGGCCAGTTGTTCGTGATGCGGCCCGAGGCGTTGCGGTACCAGCTGGAGCAGAAGTTCCAGGGGGTGTCCTTCAGGCGTTTTTGTAGCCAGTTGTCCCAGCGCTGTTCGGTTTCCACGCGGGCGGCCAGGCCGCGGCCGGGATGGTGGCGGAGGTGGTCGACGGCTTGGCGGATGTAGCGGGCCTGGGATTCCAGCATGTAGACGATGGAGCCCGAGCCGACGTTCGTGTTCGGGCCGTACATCATGAACAGGTTGGGGAATTTCGGAACCGAGATGCCGAGGTAGGCGCGGGCGCCTTCGGCGGCCCAGGCATCGGAGAGTTTGTGGCCGCCCGTGCCGTAGATGTTCATGGGGGCAAGGAATTCGGTGCCCTTGAAACCGGTGCCGTAGACGATGACGTCGACTTCGTGGTCGATACCGTCGGCGGTCCGCACGCCCGTGGGAGTGATCTCGGTGATCGGGTTGGTCTCCACGGTGACGTTCGGCCGGCCGAGGGCGGGGAAGTAGTCGTTGGAGAACAGGGCACGTTTGCAGCCGGCGGCGTAGTCGGGGGTGAGTTTTGCCCGCAGGATCGGGTCGGGAATCTGCCTGGCGCGGTGGGCTTGCGCCACCTTCAGAACCGGGGCCTGGATGCCTTGCAGATCGGTGAGGGCCAGCGCCATGACCTCGAAGAACATCCACCAGCCGAAGCGTTCGGCCCAGCGAATAGGGGGTAGGTACTTGAATACGGTGTGGTGGCGGGGGGCGTATGCGGCGTCGGCTTTAGGGAGCACCCAGGCGGCGGAGCGCTGGAACAGGGTGAGGTGTTCGGCGATCGGCTGGATACGGGGGATGTACTGGATCGCGCTGGCGCCGGTACCGATACAGGCGACCCGTTTGCCGGTGAGGTCGACGGAGTGGTCCCATTCGGCGGAGTGGAACGCGGGCCCGTCGAAGGTGTCGATACCGGGGATGTTCGGCATGGCGGGGCGAGACAGCTGGCCGACGGCGGAGATCAGCACATCGGCGGTGAGCGGGTCGCCGTCGCGGGTGCAGATCTGCCATTTCGCGGTGGTTTCGTCGTATTCGGCGTCGCTGATCTCGGTGCCGAAGCGGATATAGCGTTCGAGATCGTATTTGCCGACGATCCGGCGCATGTAGTCGTGGATATCGGGCTGCTCGGAGAAACGCCGGGGCCAATCGGAGCGCGGTTCGAAGGACCACGAGTACAGGGGGCTCGGTACGTCGCAGGCCGCGCCGGGGTAGGTGTTCTCGCGCCATACGCCGCCGAGGTCCTGGGCGCGTTCGACGATGGTGAAATCGTCTATCCCGGACCGCAGGAGTTCGAGTCCCATACCGAGCCCACCGAACCCGGCCCCGATGATGATTATCGACGGCGCTGTCATAGTTCGAGCGTAGGTCGGCGAGCGGTCATAGCGAAGGGGAACGAAGGTCAGTGAATCAATATTTCCGGCCATATTTTCGGGCTCGGGCAGCGCTGCGCGTGCATCTGTAAGTGATTCCGGATTTCTGCGCCGAGTGGGTTTGTGTCGGTCATAAAGGGTGGTCGCGCGGCCGGGGCGGCGGTGGATTCATCCCGCCGGTCGGTACACGAATGCGGTGCGTGTCTCGTTTAGATGTCGTTTCGTTATCTGACTTGGCAGCAGGCCGGATTCCCGGCTATCACAGGTGAGTGCTCGGCGGCGATGGCGCAGTGCCGGTGGCCCGCAGGGGGCGTCGCGGGCGCTGCGTCTCATCCCGTACCGTCGCGTCACACCCTCCTTCGTGCTGACCAGGTCGTCGGCTACTTCTCTCGGTTTCGCCCGAGCTTCCCCATGTCCGGCTACTCCACGGTAGTCTCCGGCGGTGTGATGTGAGTCATGCCCACTTCTGTGTCTCACCGACCAGGGCCGGGCTCATATCGCATGCCTGCCGCCACCCAGATCAGTAAGGGGTAGTTCCGATGTTGAGCACCATGATGGACGACCAGCTCTCGCTGGCGACGCTGCTGCGCTACGCGTCCACCTTCGTCGGCGATTCCACGGTGTCCACCTGGACCGGCGACGGAGTGCGCACCATGACCTACCGCGAGGTCGGTGCCGATTCGGCCCGGTTGGCCAATGCGCTCACCGATCTCGGTATCGGGCTAGGCGACCGGGTCGGCACCTTCATGTGGAACAACAACGAACATCTGGTCGCCTATATCGCCATTCCCGCGATGGGGTCGGTGTTGCACGCCCTCAATATCCGGCTCTCGCCCGAACAGCTGATCTATGTCGCCAACCATGCCGAAGACCAGGTGGTACTGGTCGACGGCAGTCTGGTGCCGATGTTCGGGCAGTACCTGCCGCAACTGAAAACCGTCCGGCATGTGATCGTGGTCAACGGCGACACCGCGGCGGTGCCCGCGGTCGACGGGGTCACCGTGCACGACTACGCCGACCTACTCGCGAAATACCCCGACACCTTCGATTTCCCGGTTGTCGACGAACGGACGGCGGCCGCGATGTGCTACACCTCCGGCACCACCGGCGAACCGAAGGGCGTGGTGTATTCGCATCGCTCCAATTGGCTGCACTCCATGCAGGCCACCACCCCCGCCGCCATGGGGTTGCGGATCGACGACACCGTGCTCGGAATTGTGCCGATGTTCCACGCCAATGCCTGGGGGCTGCCGTACGCGGCGCTGATGACCGGCGCGAATGTTCTGATGCCGGACCGTTTCCTGCAGCCGGGGCCGCTGCTGGAGATGATGGCCGCTGTCAAGCCGACGTTTGCCGCGGCCGTACCGACCATCTGGGGTGGTGTGCTCGCCGCACTGGCGGCACAACCGCAGGACATCACCCATCTGCGTGCCGTGGTGGTGGGCGGTTCGGCCGCGCCGCCGTCGATGATGAAGGCCTTCGAGGAGAAGCACGGGGTGCGGGTGGTGCACGCCTGGGGAATGACCGAAACGTCACCGCTCGGCAGCCTGGCGCATCCGCCGAACGGCGTGAGCGAGGAGGAGGCATGGACGTACCGGGTCACCCAGGGGCGGTTTCCGGCCGCCGTGCAGGCGCGGCTGGTCGGCGACGACGGATCGGTGGTGCCCAATGACGGGAAATCCCTGGGTGAGCTGGAGGTGCGCGGACCGTGGATCACCGGCTCCTATTACTCACCCGACGGGGCGGCCGTGGATCCGGGCAAATTCGACGACGGCTGGCTGCGCACCGGCGATGTCGGCAAGGTCACCCCGAACGGCTATCTCACACTGGTGGATCGATCCAAGGATGTGATCAAGTCCGGTGGCGAGTGGATCTCCTCGGTGGACCTGGAGAACGCGGTGATGGGTCATCCTGCCGTTGCCGAGGCGGCGGTCATCGGTATTCCGGACGAAAAATGGGATGAGCGACCGCTGGCGGCGATCGTGGTGGCCGAGGGCGCTTCGGTGCGGCCGGAGGAATTGCGTGAGTTCTTGTCGTCGCGGTTCGCGAAATGGCAGCTGCCCGAGTACTGGACCTTTGTCGAGGAGGTGCCCAAGACCAGCGTCGGCAAATTCGACAAGAAGCGGCTGCGGGCGCGGCACGCCGACGGTGAACTGGATGTGACCACGGTGCGCTGAGCTCCGGGAAAATACGGTCCCCGGCGCGAGATCGCGCCGGGGACCTGTGTTCTCAGCAGTTGCGCAGTTCCGGGCTCTGGTTGAGCAACTGGTTGCGTGGGCTGATGAACCGGCTGTATGTATCACCGCCGACGGCCGCGAGCGGGAACGCCGCGACGCGATGGCAGTTCTGGAACGCCAGTTTCACGCCGAAATGCCGTTCCAGCCCGCCCCGGATGGCATCGGAGGCCAGGGCGCGCAGCAGTTGGCCCCGTGCGGTCTCGTCCGGCGGGGCTACTTCGTTATCGGCGAATTCCGCGGTGCCGGTCTGCAGTTCACCGGCGACGCGGCTGACGACCTCCCAGGCGTAGGGCAGTGAGGTGCGGACGCATTCGACGAATTCGGCGTCGGTGATCTCGCCGCTTTCGGCGCGTTCCAGTAGGGCGGTGGGGACATCTAAGGACACGGCGACCTCCTGAGGTCAACTGGTCTGTGCGACAGGTGATGCGGAAACCCGCGGCAGATCTGCCGGACCGAGTCTAATCGAAATCGGTTGTCAATAACAGGGGGTTGCGAATGAAAGATGTTCGGTGGTTGTCGTTTTGGCTCTCGCCCTACCGGTCCGTCGTCTCCGGGGTGTGGCCTCGGTGGCCGACCGGGCCGGCGCGGGGGTGAAGCGGCCGGGGTGCTGTAGGGCTTCGGCGGAGTGGCCGGGAGCAGCCGGGTGGCCGCGGTAGTGGTGCCGGGCCCGGTTCGCCGGCGGCCGGTTCGCAACCGGTCAGGTAACGGAAAATTCGCGCGATCGTGACCGTTTCACACCGGCGTATCGGGCCTCTGACCGGCCCTTTTCGGGTGAAGGTTGCGATATGATCACGGGGCGGTAGAGTTACCGTCACAACGGATGCCTAAACGTTACGTTTACCGGGCTCGAGTCTGGGTCCGCACGTGAGGCATTCGTGAACATGTTGACCGGATAGCGAGGACGGACAGTGGCGCACCATCGATCAGGCACCGGTTCCATAACCGTTATGAGCCTCATCGGCGACGAGGTCCGCGTGCGGCCGCATCGTCACCGGGCCGGAACCACCGCTGTCGAGAAGGTTCGGACGGCGGCCGGAGCCGCTGTCGCGGCGGGTGCGATCATCGGGACGGCCTCGCAGGTCGCGCCGGCGCTGGCCTACGCCGCCCCGATGCTTCCGGGAGGCGGTGAAAAGGAGGCCGTCGAAGCCGAACCCGCGCCCCCCGTCGCGGAGGAGATCGCACAGCCCGCCGAACAGGCCGCGGAGGCGGACATCGCCGCTCCGGCACCGGCTCCCGTTCGGGCCGCCGAGGTCGCGGCCCCGGCGCCTGTCGCCGCGCCCTTCGGGTTGAGCAACCTTCCGGTCGAGGTCGCCGCGCCGCTGGCCCATGCCGAACAGACCCTGAAACAGCTGCACCAGCAGTTCGCTCCCGCGCCGGTCGTGCGTCCGGTAGCGGGGACGGTGAGCTCCAATTACGGCAGTCGCTGGGGCGCCATGCACTACGGTATCGATTTCTCCGATGCACTGGGCGCGCCGATCAAATCGGTCGCCGATGGCACAGTGATCGAGGCCGGGCCGGCCTCCGGCTTCGGTATGTGGGTCCGTGTCCTGCACGACGACGGCACCACCGGCGTCTACGGCCACGTCAACGATATCTATGTCGCAGAAGGGCAGCGGGTGCGGGCGGGCGAGGTGATCGCCACCGTCGGTAACCGCGGCCAATCCACCGGTCCGCATCTGCACCTCGAGATCTGGGACCAGGGTGGGAGCAAAATCGATCCGATGACATGGATGGCTTCCAAGGGGGTGCCACTGGAGTGGGGACCCTCGCACTGAGTTCCTCGAGCTCTCTCGACCGTCCGATCCTCACCGGCCCCACAGGGCTGCAAGGAGACCTACGAATCCCCGGCGTGACCGAACTGGCGGAAATCTTCGAACCCGACTCGATCCACGGACGCGTCTACGCCACCCTGGTGCAGCGGCCACGGTCCGGTACCGCCGATATCGCGCGGCATACCGGCCTGTCCGACTCCGCCGTCGAAACGGCTCTGGACGAATTGTCCGAGCTGCGCGCGGTACTCCGGGTGGTCGATACCGACGGCACACCGCGATGGGATGCGCATGCCCCGGAATCGCTGTCGGAGGCCGAAGCTCGCCGGCGCCGGCAACAGATCAGCACCATGCACGCCGCCGCGGCCCGGCTCAGCGAAACGTTCCGGTCGGTGCGTCGTGCCCAGGGCTGGAACGGCACGGTGGTTCCCGTATTCGAACGGGCCGAGCTGCTCGCGGATTTCGAGGCCCTGCACGCGAACGCGGCGTCCGGCGTGAAAATGGTCGAGCGCAGTCCGCATCTCAGCGATGCCGAACGCGATAGCCGGATCACCGATCTCAAACAGGCCCGGATGGCCGAAGGCGTGCGGTACCGGATCCTCTACCAGGACACGATCTACCAGGATGCGGACCGGCTGCGGCATACGCTGGCCACCAACGCCCGCGGGGCGCAGGCCCGCACGCTGCCCGATCCGCCGTTCAAGCTGATCGTCGCCGACGACGAACGTGCCAGCCTCGTCCTGCACGCCGACGAACGCCGGCCCGATCCGATGGCATTGCGGATCAGCGGGTCACCGCTGCTGGATCTGCTGGTTCGCAGTTTCGATGTGCTGTGGACAATGTCGGCGCCCATCTCGGTGCAGCCGGCCGCCGACGAACTCGACGAACGCGACCGGGCCATTCTCACGATGATGAGCATGGGCGCGACCGACGATACGATCGCGCGCCGGCTCGGGATGTCGCGACGCACGGTGGTCCGGCGGACCGCGCGGCTGCTCGAACGGCTCGGCGCGAGTACCCGGTTCCAGGCCGGGGTGCAGGCGATTCGCCGCGGCTGGCTGTGAACTGATCGCAAGTCCGGTCCGGCCGATATGATGGCCGCACCGCGCACGGCCCGGGCACACCGGTTCTCCGACGTACGGGCACGCGGGGGCCGGATCCGGGTTCGATGCGAGAGGGTGAATGCACTCGAATGGAAACTGCCCGTCGTCCTTATCGTGGCAGTCGCCGCCGTCGTGCGGGCACCCCTCCTCTCGGCCAGTTACTGACCGCGGCAGTGGAATCCGCCGCGGACGAGGTCGCGATGCGCTACAACCCGACGGGGGCGCCCGCCGACCAGCGCGAGCTGACCTATCGTGCGCTCGACGAGCAGTCCTCGCAGGTTGCGCGGGAGCTGATCGAACGGGGAATCGGGCCGGGTGACGTGGTGGCGATCGGGATCGCGCGCAGCCCGGAATCGGTGCTGTCGGTATGGGCCGTTGCCAAAACCGGGGCCGCCCACGTTTTCCTCGACCCCGCTGATCCGGCCGACCGCATCGCGCATATCGCCACAGATTCGGGGGCTACCTTCGGCCTGACCCTGTCGAAGTACCGGCGGGTCCTGGGGCGCGCCCTGTATTGGATCGAACTCGACGACCCGGTCCAGGCCGACCGTATCGCCCGGCGGCCCCGGCACCCCCTTTCCTACGCCGACCGGATCCGGACCCTCGACGAGCGGCATCCCGCGTATATCACCTACCCCCGCGGTCCTGCCGGTGAGCTCGTAGGCATCGTGGTCCCGCACGCCGGACTCGGCGCGGTGGTCGCCGCGGTCGGCGACAGCTATGGAATATCCAGTGATTCCCGGGTCGTGCACAGTTGCCCGCCGACCGTCGATATCGCGGTCCTCGAACTGCTGCTCACCTGCACCGCGGGCGCGACTCTGGTGATCGCCCCGGCCGGTGTATCCGGCGGGGGCGAACTGGGCGAACTGATCCGCCGGGAACAGGTGACCCACCTGATCACCACCGCGGCCGTCGCGGAATCGGTGGACCCGGGCGGGCTCGACGATCTCGCGCTCGTCGCTGTCGTGGGCGACCGGAGTGGATCCGCGCGGACCGGGCCCTGGGCAGGGGAACACTGTTTCGTGGCCTCCTACGGCTGTTCGGAGGCCGGGATCGTCGCCACGAGTACCGGACCGGTGCTTCCGGAGGAGCCGAGCACCATCGGCACCCCGGCTGCCGGGGTCGTGATGCTGGTACTCGATGCCTGGTTGCGTCCGGTACCCGAGGGCGAAGTGGGCGATCTATATCTGGCGGGTCCGGTTCTGGCGCAGGGTTATTCGAATCGGCCGGTGTTCACCGCCGCACATTTCGTGGCCGTACCCGGCGGTGCCGGGCGGCCGGGTGCCCGGATGTTCCGGACGGGTGACTCGGCCCGGTATGTCGAAACACCGAGTGGCCTGGAGGTCGAGTTCCCGGGCAGCGCCGATTTCCCGCTGGGTTCCGGGCGCGCGGAGAGCGATAACGCGCTGAGCCGCCGAGGCGCCATCGAATACGCCGTGGCAGCCGAGCCCGATCACAGTGCGCCGCCGGAGCCGATGTTCGGGTGGCGGGGTTCCCGCACTTCGGCGGAGGCGGCCGCAGTGGTGGACGGGAAGAGAACCGAATCCGCGGCCGAAGTTGCCGCCGGTGGCCGCCGGGCGGCTCGGTGGCCGCTGGAGCCGTCGGGTGGCACGGGTCTACCGGATGGCCCGGATCTGCTGGGCGACGCGGGCCTGGTGGATGGCCATGAGCTCGTGGCACATGGTGGTGGGCGGGGCTGTGCCGGGATACGGGCCGATACGGGAACCGCCGGTCCGGGCGAGGTCCCGCTGACTCCGCTCCTCGGCCGGTACCTGGCCGGCGGGGTATTTCCGGGGTTCGCGCAGTGCGTGGTGCTGTCACTGCCGGAAGGTATCGATCGCGCCGGCCTGGCTGTCACCGTGGGTGCGGTACTGGCCCGCCACGAAATGTTGCGTGCCCAGGTGGTGACCGAGGGCGGCCGGTACCGGTTCGAGGTGCCGGATCACCCGCCGGGGGCCGGTGCGCTCATCTCCGAGGTCGAGGTTCCGGCGGGCACCGGCGGCGCGGGGCCGGCCGAGGTGGTCCGTTCGGCGGTCAATTCTGCTGTCAACCAACTGGATCCGCTGGGCGGCCGGATGATCGCCGCGACCTGGCTGCGCCGGCCCGGCGCGCGGGATGCGCTGTTGCTGGCCGTGCACCGATACGTCGTCGACGCAGTGTCCTGGCGTATCGTCGTCGACGACCTGATGCAGGCGTGGGAGCAGACAACTGCGGGGCGCGAGGTCGAACTACCGCCCACCGGGATATCGTTCCTGACCTGCGCACATACGCTGGCCACAGCGGACCGGGGAGGCGAGAACTCCTACTGGCGCGAGGTCCTGGCCACGCCCGACCCGCTGCTGGGCGCTCGCGCGGTGGACCCGGCCACCGATACCCACGCGACGGTGTGCCGATTCGCGGTCGAGGTGCCGGCCGAGATCGCCCGTAAAGTCCGGGGAGAGCTTCCGGGCCGGTACGGCACCGGCGCCGACGATGCGCTGGTGGCCGCGCTGGCGCTGGCGGTGCGGAATTGGCGTTTACGGCGCGGTGTGGACTGTGCTTCTACCCGGATCCGGCTCGAAGGGGACAGCCGTTGGTCCTCGGTACTGTCCGAGGCCGATATCGCCCGGACGGTCGGCCGATTCGGCACCGAGTACCCGGTGGCCCTGGATCTGTCCGGTGTCGCCGGCGATGCGGCCCTACGTGGCGGCGCCGAGACTGCCGCGCTGGTGCAGACCGTGTGTGAGCAGCTCGGCGCGGTTCCGGACGGAGGGACCGGGTTCGGGTTACTGCACCCGGCCACCCCCGGTGAACCCGGCGCCGCCCCTGCGCAGATCGGCTTCACCTGCCGTGATGGGGGAATGGCCGAACGCGACGATGCGGCCTGGTCGCCGACCGGTGATTTGGGCGATTTCCCGGCCGAGCCCGACCCCGGTATGCCGGTGGACCTGGTCGTCGATATCGATGCCGCCGTGCGGGCCGACGGCGCGATGACCGTGGTGTTCGGTTATCTCGCCGATATCGTCGACGAGTCCGCGGTCCGGGAGCTGGCCGGTGACTGGCTGGCTGCTCTGCGCGCGCTGGCTCGGCACGCCGGGGACCCTGCGGCGAGCGGGTTCGATTCGCCGTTGATGCGAGTGGCGGACGCGGAACTGGACGCCTGGCGGGCGGTGCATCCGCGCCTGGTGGAGGTGCTGCCGCTGGGACCGCCGAGTACCGGACTGTTTTTCCGTTCTCAGCTCACCGCGGACGGCTCCGTTGCCGAGGCAATGCTTTTCGCGCTGGAACTCGGCGGCGCTGTCGACCTCGACCGGCTGCACAGTGCCGCGCAGGCGCTCACCGACCGGCATCCGGCACTGCGTTCGGTATTCACCACCGGTGCCGACGGGACACCTGTGCAGCTGGTCGTCGAAACCGCCGAGGTGCCGTGGCGAGTGGTCGGCGATGTCGGCGACTACGAGATGGCCGACCTGCTGTCGACCGAACATCGCCTCGGATTCGCCGTGGACAGCGCGCCACCGCTGCGGTTCACGGTCTATCGCACGGTATCCGGGCGTACGCATTGTGTTCTGGTCGCGCATCCGCTGCTGTTCGACACCGCGTCGGCGGCGATTCTGCTGCGGGATCTGCTGACCCTGTACGCACGGCACGGCGACGGGGCAGTGCTGCCCGATCCGCCGGCCTATCGCGAATACCTCCGGTGGCGCGCGCACGGCGATGCCGAGGCCGCTCGCGCCCGCTGGGCGGAGGTGCTGCGCGGAGCCCGCCCCACCGAACTCGCGACGGTACTCGGCTCGGCCGGGCAGCCGGAGGAGGGCGGATACGGGGAATCGGTGCACGCGCTCGGCGAAGCGGAAACAGCCGCGTTGGCCGCCTATGCGGTGGCCTCCGGTGTCACGGTCGAAACCGTCGTGCGGGCCCTGTGGGCGCTGGTCCTGGCGAGTCTGACCGCCCGCGCGGATATCGTCTTCGGCGTCGTCGTACCCGGTCGCCCGCCGGAACTCGGGGGAGCGGACGAGATGGCCGGGCTACTGGCAGAGACGATTCCCGTGCGGGTACGGCTGGAGCCGGGCTGGACAGTGCAGGAGCTACTCACCCGGATCCAGTCCGAACAGGCCGCCCTGCTCGAACAGCACTATCTCGATCCGGCAGGTATTGCACCGGGCGCCGCCCACCTTTTCGACACCGTGCTGGCTTTCGACCCCGACCCGGTGGACGCGGCCGGGCTACGCGCCGCGGCCGGTGCCCTCGACGGTTTGGAAGTCGTGGAGCTCACCACCCGGATCGACAGCCACCACCCGGTCACGCTGGTGGTGGAATCGGCCGACCGGCTGCTGTTGCGGCTGCGTTACCGCCGCGACAGCGTCGCCGAACTCTCGGCGCAGGCACTGTCGGAGCTACTGCGGGCGCTCGTGGGGCAGTTGCTGGCCGTACCTGCGCCGGTTGCCTTTCCGGCCGCCGGCTGGTGGCGCGCTCCCGCCGCGCTCGGCGCTCACGGTGAGCTACCCGCCGACCGGCCGCGACCCGCCACCGCGTCCCGGCGCAGCGCGGTGCTGCGCCGGGAACTGGACGGCAAGCTGCACGACGCACTGAATATTGCCGCCGCACAATGCGATACGAACGATTTCACCGTGGTGCAGGCTGCGTTGGCCGTTCTGCTGGCGCGATTGTCGGGATACCGGGAAACCGCGGTGGGCGCGTTCGCGACCAAAGGTTCTGCGGCGGGGCTGTCGGTTCTGCATACCGATGTGAACCCGGCGGCCGGTTTCGACGCGCTACTGGTCGAAGCCCGGGAAGCCGGTGCCGCGGCCCTGGGCACGGCGAGCCGGGGCAGCGAACGCCTCGGCCACTTGATCGACACCCTCCGAACGGTGGCCGGCCGGCCACCGTTCCGGGTTCTGCTGTCGACCGAGGGCGAACCCGCCCAGCTACCGGGAAGACTGGACCTGCGGGTCGATCTGGTGGCCGACGGCGCCGGCGCGACCCTGGTCTTCACCTACGCCCGCGACCTGTTCGACGCGCCCACCGTCGGCGATCACGCCGACCGGCTGCTCCGCATCCTGGCCGCCGTGGCCGCCGAACCCGGTGTGGTCGTGGGCGATATCGACCTGCTCTTTCCCGGGGAACGCGAACTGGTCCTGCGCGAATGGAACAGTGCGGGCGCCGCGGTGCCACCGGTGACGGTGGTCGATCTGATCGAGGCCCGTGCGGGCCTGGACCCGTCGGCCCCGGCCGTGCGGTCCGGGGACGCGATTGTGAGCTTCGATGAACTGCTCGGCCGCGCCTACCGGGTGGCGCGCAGTGTGATCGGCGCGGGCGCCGGCCCGGAAACCCTGGTGGCGGTTGCTGTACCGCGCACCGCAGACCTCCCGGTCGCCCTGCTGGGTGTGCTGTCGGCGGGCGCCGCGTACCTGCCGATCGACCCGGCGCAGCCCATATTCCCGGCAACGGGGTCGGTCGTTGTCCTCACCACCTCGGCGATGCGGGACGCGGTGCCCGCCGAACTGCCGGTGGTGGTTCTGGAAGAAACCGAACAAAATTCCGCGGCCCCGGTCACCGACGCGGACCGGCGCGCGCCACTGCGGCCCGGCAACTTGATGTATGCCGCGCACACGTCCGGGCCTGCCGGCCGCACCGGCCTGACACATCGCAATGTGGTGGAGCTGTTCGCGAACACCCAGCTGCTGTTCGATTTCGACGACGCCGATGTATGGGCGCTGTGCCATCCCGTCACCTCCGATTTCTCGGTATGGGAGCTGTGGTGCGCCCTGGCCGGCGGCGGATGTGTGGTGGTGATAGACGAGGAGACCGCCGATTCGCCGAAACGATTCCGCGAACTACTCGTACGCGAGCGGATCACGGTGATCGGCCAGACTCCGTCGGAGTTCTCCCTGTTCGCCGAAGCCGATCGCCTCGCGCATGCAGCGGGTGACACGTCCGCCCTGCGGTATGTGGTGCTGGGCGGCGAAGCTCTCGATCTGCACCGGCTGCGCCCCTGGTACGAGCGGCACGGTGCCTCCGCGGGCGCCGAAAAGGACACACCGTGGGTGGTGAATATGTACGGCACCACCGAAACTACCGTGCACGCCGCGTACCTGATCTTGGACGAACACCTGGTGGACCACCCGGCCAGTGTGATCGGGCGGGCACTGCCGGGCATGGACGCGCTCGTGCTCGACGATCGGCTACAGCCCGCGCCGGTGGGCGCACCCGGCGAAATGTACGTGGCGGGTGCCCAACTGGCCCGCGGCTACCTGGGCAGGCCGGGACTCACCGCGACGCGGTTCGTGGCCGACCCCTTCGGTGCGCCGGGGTCGCGAATGTACCGGTCCGGGGATTTCGGTCGGTGGGCAGGGTTCGCCGGGCGCGTCGATCTCGAGTACACCGGTCGCCGGCAGCTGCGCGGATTGGGGGCCGGGCCCGAGACGGCCGATACGGCGCTCGCCGAGCCTTCCGGGGTGCGTGCGCCCTATACGGAACCCGACGGTCGTACGGAAACCGTTGTCGCCGAGGTGCTCGCGGAGCTACTCGGTGACGACCGGATCGGCGCGGACGACGATTTCTTTTCCCTCGGCGGTGATTCGCTGCTGGCGAGCCGGGCGGTGGCCCGGATCAACGAGGCGCTGGGTGCCGATCTCACCCTGCGTGCGGTGTTCGAAGCTCCCGTTGTTTCCGCGCTGGCCGCCCGGGTAGTGCCCGGTGCAGGCCGGGTGCCGCAGCGGCCTGCACTGGACCGGGCCGAGCGGCCGGACCGGATCCCGTTGGCGCCCAATCAGTACCGGATATGGCTGCGGGGCAGAGCCGACCCGGGCGCGCACAATATCGTGCTGGCTGTCGGACTCACCGGTGCGCTCGACACCTCGGCGCTGCGGTATGCGATCTCGGACCTACTGGAACGCCACGAACCGCTGCGCACCCGCTACCCGGCAGGCCCGGACGGGCTGCCGTATCAGGACATCCTGCCGGTGGTCCAGGTGCTGCGTGGCGGCCTGGAGATCGAGGACACCGACGACGCATCCGGCCGGATCGCCGAATTACGCGCCACCGCATTCGATATCACCACCACCGCGCCGATTCGTGGCCTGCTGCTCGCCACCGGCGCCGACGAACATATCCTCGCACTGGTGGCGCACCGGATCGCCGCGGACAGCGCGTCCCCGGCGCCGTTGCTGCGGGATCTGATGATCGCGTACCTGGCGCGGGTCAGCGGGGAATCGCCGCGCTGGTCGCCGCTACCGGTGCAGTACGCGGATTACGCGATCTGGCAGCGTGCCCTACTCGGTGACGAGAACGACGCGCATTCCGTCGCGGCACAACAATCGGGGTACTGGCGGGAACAGTTGCGCGGATCCGCAGGGAGCAGGGGGCTACCACCGGACCGGTCGCGCCCGGATCGGATATCGCTACCCGACGCCGCAACAGATATCGTCCTGTCCCCGCAGGTGCATCGGTCGCTGGACGCACTGGCCGAAGAGCGCGGCGTCACCGTTTTCCTGATCCTGCACGCGGCGGTGACCACAATGCTGCACCGGCTGACGGGCGCCGCAGATATAGCAGTCGGCCGCCGGATCACCGGTCGCGACGAACCGGCGCTGGCCGATCTGGTCGGCCGATTCGCGAATACGGTGACCGTGCGGACGCGAGTACGGGCCACGCAGACCTTCACCGAACTCCTGGACCGCACCCGGGAAGCGAATCTGGCCGCATCCGCAAACGCCGATATTCCGTTCGAACAGGTCGTGGACACCGAATCACCCTCGAACGACCCGCTGTTCGGTGTGTTGCTGTCGCCGTTCCACGAGCCGGCCGTCGTGAATCTGCCTGGCCTCGCGGTCCGCGGATTGGATCACGACATCTCGGATGCGGAGGTCGATCTGCGAATAGATATCGATCCGCGCCGAGACAGCGACGGAACTCCCGTCGAGCTCCGATGCGCGCTGGCGTACCGCACCGACCTGTTCGACGAGGAGACGGTGCGTTCGTTCGGCGACGGGTTGACCCGGATCCTCACCGCTGTCGCCGCGGAGCCACGGTTGCGGATCGGGGAAATCGATATCACCGGCGACTCGGATCAGGGGCCCGCTGATACAGCGGAGGCGGCGCCTGCCGACGCGAACCCGTCAGCCATCGAGACGGCAGGTACCGCGGGAGCGGGAGGTACGGCGCCTGCTGCTGACCAGGCCGGCCAGGGGGCCACGGCCGGCGATGCCGTTGCCGCCGGACCGGGCGTCCCCGCGGGTTCCGCTGAGACCGTTGCTACCGCCGGAGCATTCGGACCGCCGGATGGGTCGGACGCTCTGTTCGCAGCCGGACCGGTGGTTGCGGCAGCGACCGCGGGAGTCGCGCTTGCCCGAGCCCTCGCGGTCTCCGTGGAAGACGACCCGGACGGCCCGGCGGTGGTCCGCGGCGACGAGGTGCTTACGTACCAGGAACTGGATGCACGTTCGTCCCGGTTGGCGCGGGTTCTGATCGCCCGCGGTTGCGGACCGGGGGCCGGGGTCGTGACCGCGCTGGAGCGTGGCGTGGATTCGGTGGTGGTCGTCTGGGCGGTACTCAAAGCCGGTGCGGCACTGGTGCCCGCCGCTGCCGTATCGGTGGCGGCGACCGCAGGTCTGGCCGTGGAGTTCGGTGTGGCGGTGGCCGCGGTACCGCGGCAGCCGGAGGTGGAGTGGCTGATACTGGACGATCCGGCAATGCAGGCCGAGACGGGCCGGCAGTCCCCGCGGCCGGTCACCCACGCGCACCGGGCCAGGACGTTGCGCGGCGACGATCTCGTGGTGGTGGACGCGACCGGCCGGCGGGTGACATACGACCGTTTGGCGGCTGCGGTGGCGCGGGTACATGCCGCCACCGAGTTGAGCTACGAGGCCAGGACATACGGTTACGGCCGCGGCGACGGCCCGGCGGCGGTGATGGAGTTCGTGGCGGCCGGGGCCGCGGGCGCCTCGATCGTCCTGCTGCCCGGCAACGTTCGCCGGGAGACTCCCGGCGAGGAATGGATCACCCATCTGTGGTCCGACGACGAGGGGCTCGGGGTCCTCGATCCCGGATCGCTACCCGACCTCACCGCCTTGATCCTGGCGGACGGTGGTCCGCCCGGGCCGGCCTGGCACGAGGTCGCCTGGGTGCTGGATCTACCGGCGCTGTTCGGCTGACCGTCCGCCGGTTCGGATACCGTCGCCGGATGGTCGAACAGTGACCGGGGCGGTAACCTGCCGGGTGCCATACCGGGGACCGGCGGGTTGTGGCAGGCTGCCATCATGCCGCGGCCACGGTCGGCGCGGCGGTGAAGTGCGATAGGCAGGCGAGGCGGATAGATGGATGCGGTAGTCGGTCAGCGGTATGACCTCCTCGGGAGCGCAGCGTGACGCGGCCGGTCCGGAGCAGGCCGCAGCGAACCCGGCGGCCCCGCGTCACCACTCTGCCGCAACTGATCGCCAATGCCGTCGAAACCAATCCCGATGGCGTAGCACTCGTCCTCGCCGACGGTACCGGGCCCTTGGAGCAGGTCGGTTACGCCGAACTGGACGCCTGGTCCAGCCGGTTGGCCCGCGCGCTGATAGCCCGCGGCATCGGTCCGGAGGACCTGGTCGCCGTGGCCGTTCCGCGTTCGCTGGATGCGGTCCTCGCAGTGTGGGCCGTGGCCAAGACCGGGGCCGGATTCGTTCCGATCGACCCGGCCTATCCACCGGGTTGGGTCGCGCATCTACTCGTCGACGCCGGCGCCGTCTACGGCCTGTCGGTGTCCTGGGTGCGCACCGAACTGCCGGAAGAAATCGACTGGTTGCAGGTCGACACCGTCGATACGGCCCGTTCACTGGAGCAGTTCTCCGCGGACGCCGTCACCTATGCCGACCGGGTCCGCCCGCTGCGCGCCGAACATCCGGCCTACGTCACCTATGTCGCTGACGGCGAGACGTTGCCGGACGGGGTCGTGGTGACCCAGGCCGGATTATCCGGTCTCTGCAGCGAACAGCAGGGCCGCTACCGGGTGGAACCCGATGACCGGACCCTGAACTTCGCGCCGCTGCCCTCGGATTCGTCGGTACTGGAGCTGCTGCTGGCGCTGGGCGGCGCGGCGACCATGGTCGTGGTGTCCCCGCTGGTCTCGCGGGCCGACGAATTGGCGGCATTGTTGCGGCGCACCGGGGTGACCCACGCCTACCTGCCCGCGGACGCGCTCGACCTGATCGACCCCGCCGGACTGGACGAACTGGGTGTGGTGATCGCCGGACGGCGGCCGTGCACGCCCGAGACGGTGCAGCGCTGGGCGATTCCGGTGACCGGCGGTTCGTCCAGGGCCCTCTACCAGGGGTACGGCCCGGCCGAGGCCACCGTGATGACCAGCATCAGCTCACCTCTGGTTCCGGGCGGCCCGCTTTCTCTCGGCGCACCGATCCGCGGAGTCACGGCGCATATTCTGGACGAACAACTCGACGCGGTCACCGATGGTGCGGTGGGTGAGTTGTACCTGGGTGGTACGCAATTGGCGCGTGGCTACCACCGCCGGCCGGGCCGGACCGCGCAACTGCTGGTCGCGGACCCGTTCGCCGCGGACGGCGCCCGTCTCTACCGCACCGGTGACCTGGTGCGGCGCGGTTCCGGCGGCGCCATGGAGTATGTGGGACGGGTGGAGTTACCGGCTCTCGAGGGGCCCGCCGTGATATCGCCGCCGAGTCGCGACGAGCCGGCGCCGCCGCCGGAAAGCCCGGCCGGTGAACTACCCGACTACGAGCAGAGCCTGCCGATCCGGGATCCGGCGCCCACAGCTCGTCCGGTTCACGACCTCGATCGGACGGACGGCGGATTCGGGGCGTCCGGACCGGATTTCGGTCCCGGAACCTCCGCGCCACAGGACGCCGACCCTGCGGCAAGTGCCGTGCCGGAGCCGGTATCCCAGGATCATGGTTTCGCCGCCCATTCCAACGGGCTTTCCCCGGACTCGTTACCGGAGAACGGCAGCCGGCCGGCATCCGAACAGCGGGATATGGAATTACCGGGTCGCGGCTACCTGGAGATGCCCGACCGTCGGCAACCGCTTCCGAGCCGGAGTCCTCATGGCGCGGCGGAACCGTTCGAACCGGCGGTTGCCGATTCGCCCGGACCCGGGCTACACGGCGAGCCGGAAACATACGGTGCACCGGAAACAGCAGGACCCGGTGCGGGCGAGCGGGCAGATCGCGGGGAACCCGTGGATTCGGGGTTGTCCCAGCCTGGGTTCGCCGCGGCCCCCGAACGGCGCCGGTTCGAGGATTCGGCCGACGACTGGCTGCGTAGCGGTCAACAACTTCCCGGGCCTTCGGGTGGTCCCGAGGATCCCGCGAACCAGCTCCCGGCCGCCGCGGACCGATCGCCGGGTACCGCCGACGCGCTACCCGTGCGGGGCAGCTCCGCACCGATCCCCAGCGACGCCACCGCCTTCTACGAGAACCCGTTGTCCGCCGGACGGGAGTCGGATCGCCGGGCCGAACGCGGTACCGCGGTATCCGGCCCTGCACAGCCACTGTCCAGCCGGCCGGACTGGGCGGTACCTCCCGCCTGGTCCGCGGAGCCGGAGCTACCGAGCCGCCCCGGTGTCGGACCGGGGGCTCCGCCCGATCCGGGTGCTGCGGATGCTACCCGCCCGCCCGGCCCGCCGGCCGTAGTAGAACGTCCCGCGACCATTGCGCTTTCCCCCGGGCAGCTGCGGTTGTGGGAACGCAACCAGAGCGCGCCGGGTACCGCCGTCGAAACGATCACCGCGGCAATGCATCTGACCGGACCCCTGGACGCGACGGCCATGCAGGCCGCGGTCGCCGACGTGGTCGACCGGCACGAAACCCTGCGCACGGTCTACCCGGCGAATGGCGCGGTACCACAGCAGGTGGTGCTGCCCCGCGAGCAGGCCGTGCCCGAAGTGGTCGCCGAAACGGTGCCCGCCGCGGACCTCGGCGAATGGCTGCACGCGTTATCGCAGACCGATTTCGACGCCGCCGACGCCGAGCAGGTTCCGGTACGGTTCGCGCTGGCCGAGCTGGGGCCGCGGGAACATGTGGTCGCGGTGGTGGTGCACCGGATCCTCGCCGACGACGCCTCGGCCGGCCTGCTGCTACGAGACTTGCTGCGGGCGTTCCTCGGCCGCCGCAACCGGTCGCGGCCGCTCTGGCAGCCGCTGTCGATCCAATACCTCGACTATTTCCTCGGCCGCCGGGCCGAGCTCGGCGATATCGCCGACCCGGATTCCGTCGCTGCCCGGCGGCTCGCGTTCTGGCGCGAGTACCTGGCCGAGCTGCCTGCGCGGCTCGAGTTCCCGGCCGATACCGCAGCCGCCGCCACCGGCCACGGAATTCATGCTTTCGATATCGGTACCCGCACCCACCGCCGGATCGCCGAGATCGCCCAGCGGGCCGGTACCTCCGAATTCATCGTGCTGCGGGCGGCGTTCGCGGTGCTGCTGGCCCGGTCGGGGACGGTCGCAGATATCGTGCTGAGCAGTTCCGTGCGCGGAGGTGACGAACGCGAACTCGACGACGCGATCGGTCCCTACGCCAACACCGTCGTGCTGCGCACCCGCATCGATCCGGCCGAATCCTTTCTCGACCTGGTGCAACGCGTCGCGGAATCGGATCGCCGGGCCTTCGCCAACGCGGATCTGCCGTTCGAACTGCTCACCGAGGCACTCGGTATCGACGACTCTCTGTTCGATGTGGCGATTGCACTGCGGCACAACGATATTCCCCGGCTCGAAATGCCGAGTCTGGCCACCGAACCCGTCGAGGTTCCCGCGACCCCGGACGGCGCGGCATTAGGACTGATCATCGATCCGCACCGGGCGCCCGACGGTTCCCCGGACGGAATCGCCGCCGCATTCCGCTTCGCGGCGGACCGGATCGGGCGCACCGCCGTCGCCGAGGTCGCGCGGCGGTTCCAGCGGGTCCTCACCGTCGCCGGCGGCGACCCGGACGGCCCGGTCGGCGATATCGATCTGCTCTCGCGGGCCGACCTGGACCGGTTGCTGGTGGTGTGGAACGACACCCGCTATCCGGTGGCGCCCGAACTCTTGCTCGACGGCTATCGCCGAACCGTCGCCATCCGGCCCGACACGATGGCCGTGGCCGATTCGGAAACCGAGCTGAGCTACAAGGAATTCGACGGCCGGGTCAACCGCCTGGCACGCCGATTGATCGAAGCCGGGGTCGGCGCGGAAACAGTGGTGGGTATCGCCACCCGGTGCACCCCCGATCTCGTGGTCGCGATCTACGCCGTGCTCACCGCGGGCGGCGCTTACCTGCCGCTGGACCCGCGCGATCCGGCGCACTGGACCGCGCAGGTCATCGATACCGCCACGCCGGCCCTGGTCCTGGCCGACCGTACGAGCGAATCCCCGGCCGCGGAAGCTGTGCGCGCGAGCCGATGGTCCGCACCGGTTCTCCTTGTCGATTCGGATGAACTCGGGCAGTACTCCACCGAACCGGTGCGCTCCGCGGAACTGATCCGCCCTGCGCGGCCCGGTAACCCGGCCTGCGTCATGTGCGTATCTGCCGCCGCGGACGGACCCGAACTGGCGGTTCTCTCGCATACCGCCCTCAACAACCAGATCACCCTGATGCTCGCCCAGACCCCGCTGGGGTTCACCGATGTCTACCTGCAGCGCAACGCGGCCACTGCCGCAACCTCCCTCTGGGGGTTCTTCCTGCCGCTGCGCGCCGGCGCCGAACTGGTACTGGCCGGACCCGCGAATGCCCGGCAGATCGCCGAGGCCGTCACCGCGCACGGGGTGACGGTCACCGATTTCGGGCCGGCCGAACTCGCCGAATTCGCCGAACTCATCGACCCCGATCGCGTGGGCACCCTGCGCGAGATCTTCGTGACCGGTGAACTGCTGTCGCCGGAGATCGTCTCCGCGCTGCGTACCCGCTGTAGCGCCCAGGTGCACAACCTGTACGGGACCTGCGAAACCGCGGTATCGGCCACGTCCTGGCCGGCCGCCGGATCGGCCGAACGGTCGGTCCCGATCGGCCTGCCGCAGTGGAACACCCGGGTGTATGTCCTGGACGCCCGCCTCCGCCCGGTTCCGCCGGGAGTGCCCGGCGAACTGTATCTCGCCGGTGACCAGCTGGCCCGCGGATACGCCGATCGGCCGGGGCTCACCGCGGACCGCTTCGTGGCCAACCCCTTCGGGTACGGCCAGCGCATGTACCGCACCGGTGATCTGGTGCTGTGGCGCGATGCCACCCACGCCACACCGCACCGTCTGGACCTGCTCGGCCGCACCGACCACCAGGTCCGGTTCCGCGGCCACCGCCTCCGGCTGCACGTGATCGCGGCAGCCCTGCGCACGCTGCCCGGGATCACCGATGCCGCGGTCCTGGCGCGCACCGTCGCCGCGGGTAGCGACCCGACCGCCCCGGGCAGCCGGTTGGCCGCCTACGTGGTGCCCGAACACGGCGTCGACCCGGACCTCGACCGAGTCCGGGCCGGGCTCGGCGGGCTGCTGCCGGCCTCGCTCCTGCCGGTGGCGTACCAGGTGGTCGAACAGATTCCGTCGAACTCCGCGGGCGAACCCGACAGCGACCGGCTGCCGGACCCCGACGATGTCCCGGTGCTCAGCACCGTGCTCGAGCCGCGGCCGACGGAATCCGTCGCCCTACCGGCCAATCGTGGTGGAGAACCCGCTGCGGGCGCCGTGGAGACCTCGACATCGGATGCTTACGGGTTCGGCGATGCGCATCCTGCGAACCCGGACCCGGCCGGTCGCGCAGATGTCCGGACCACGGCCACGGATGTCCTGGATGACACCCGTGCCGCGGATATGGCCGACGATGCCGAGGCGGGAACTGCGAACACAGACCCGGCAGGTCGTGCCGGTGCCCGAGCCGTCGGCCCGGCGGATCTCGCTGGTGGCGGGCCTGCGAACACCGGCGTAGTGGGCGACGCCGGCCGCGGAGGTGGTGCCGGGGGCCCAGCGGATACCGATGTGGCCGAAGCTGTCGGTTTTCGGGCCACGGCCGGGAGTGCCGGCGGTGGCCCTGCGGACGTCGACGTGGTCGGCGAGGCCGGTCGTGGGTCTGCGGCTGTGGACGCGGCCGGTGGTCGGGCGGCGGAGACCGGGGTGGCCGGTCGGCCGGATACCAGGACGAACAGCGGCGCTGATACTGCGACGGTCACCGGTGCAGGTCCTCGATCCGGAGACAGTGCTGCGGTCGATGCCGGCGCTGCGGACCTCGTGGGTGTGCGTTCCGGGTTCGGCGCCGCCGACGGTACACGGCCCGGCGAGGGCGATGCCTCCGCATTCGATGCGGGGACCTCCCCGGCGGCGGGCGCCGCTGCGGTCGCGTCGGTTTCCGAATCGCAGCACGGACCGGCTGCCGAAGACGAGAGTTCCGGCGGCTCCCAGGTTTCCGGTGAACTCCCCGCCACCCCCACGGCGATCCGTCTCCTCGACAATCCACTGCCGGGGGTCGAAGTCCGGTCGATCGTGCTGGACCTGCCCGCGGGCCGGCCGCTCGATCACACCGAGGCAGTGGTTCGTGCGCTGGTCACCCGGCATCCGCTGCTGTCGGCCCGGCTCGACAGCAGCGATCGGTCACCCACGCTGTGGATTCCGCCGCGTGACCAGCGCGGTGACCGGCAGTACTGGTGGCTCGATCGCGAATCCGGCGAGAACACGGTCGCCACCGACGATGTGGTGCAGGCAGCCGCGGATGCTCTCGATCCGGCGACCGGCCGCAATATCCATTTCGTGGTTACCGGCGCCGAATCGGCGCGGCGGCTGGTGGTCGTAGCGAACGGTCTCGTGGTCGACGACCGGTCCTGGCGCGTGATTGTCGATGAACTGATTACCGGCGATACCGCGCCCGCGGCCTCGGAATCGCGGCTGCCGCAGCTCGTGACGGCTCTCGATCAGCGCGCCAGGTCGATCGATCTCCTCGACGAGGCCGGCTGGTGGCGCCGGAATCTGGCGGGTGCCCGGACCGCGGCCCCGCTGGGGACCGTCGATCTGCGGCCTCGGCGCCGGGTATCGCTGGCCATCACCGCCGAAGGCACCGCCGCGGTGACCGCCGCCGCCGACGCGTACCAGGCCACGGTGCCCGAGGTGCTGCTGACTGCGGTCGCGATCGCGTTACGCACCGGCGAGCAGGGCGCAGTGGCCGGGGCTCTCGGCTCACTGGTGCGCTACGACGCCGATGCCCGCTCGCTGGTGAGTCGCAGCGATGATCTGGTCGGCGGATTCGCCACCGAGTTCCCGCTGTCGGTGCAGCTGACCGATATCGATACCGCCGATGCGCTGGTCGGTGGTCCCGCTGCGGGAGCCGCGCTCACCCAGATCCGCGATCTCGTCCGCTCGGTCCCCGGCGGTGGCGCCGGGTATGCGCTGCTGCGCTACCTGAGCGCCGAGACCTCCGCCGAATTCGCTGCCGCCGATTCGGGGCGGTTCACGCTGCGCTACCGCGACCTGCGGCCCGCCCGCGTGCACACCGACGGACCGGCCGACGGGGTTCCCCTGGTTTTGACTGTCGACGTCACCGACGACGGCCTGCTGTGCCGTTTCGACTACGCCACCGCGGTCTTCGTCGGCGAAGATGTGAAAACCTTTGCCGAGCACTGGGTTCGCGCCCTGGGAGGACTGGCCGAACACGGCCTTCGCCCCACGCCGCCTGTCCCGGCTTCACCGGTATCCAACGTCGGGGATCCGTACGCAACGACCGGCCGCGACCCGTATACGCCGCGCACCACCGATCCCTACCCGCCCGCCGGGTACGAGACCGCCGATTCCGCGGCCGGCGCGCGTACATCACCGGATCCCCATCGGCCGGCCGTCCTCGATTCGCCCGCCGCGGGCCACTCCGGCGGCCGAGTGTGGCAGGACGGCGGGCCCGCGCCGGTGGACCCGGAACCTCGCCCGGGCCACGATCCGAACACCCCGGAACCCCTGCCGGACGCGGAGGTCACCTCTCTGCTGCGCCCGATCACCGACCCCCCGCATCCCCCTGTCGGCTCCGGTCTGCCGCAGCGCCGGCGCCGGACCGGTGGTGACCCGGCTCCCGCCGTACCCGAACCCGCCGCCGAGGCGCTTCCACAGCGACAGTCCGCGAACCTCGACGACCGCGCCGATCTGGGCTTGAACGGTCTGCCGCAGCGCCGTCCGCGCTCGCAGGATCATCCGATTCCCCTGGATTCGCCCGGTGGTCCGGGCGTTCCGCAGCGCCGCCGTCAGGCGGAGGACCAGGTCGCGGGTGCTGAAGATCAGCGTCCGGAAGCATCCACGTCCGGTGCGGTCGAGCGGCCGGCCGGCGAGGCGCCCGGAGATTTCGCCGACCGGACCGGGGAGGTTTCCCGGTCGCGCTCGGGCGGCCTTCCGCAGGACGCAGGAACAGCGGACCGGCGGCCGGAAGTATTGATGTCCGGTCCGTCCCGGGCCGGCGAGGACCCGTCGGCCCTGTCGCCGATCTCGGGTCTGCCGCAGCGCCAACCGCGGTTGCACGATGGCCCGCTGCTGCCGGAAGGGGGCGAGCACACACCCGGTACCGGTGGTTTGCCGCAGCGACGGTCACGGCCGGAAGACGGTGTGCTTCAGTCCGAGCCACCGACCGGTTCCGGCCTGCCGCAGCGGTCGCGGCGGCAGGATGGCTCGCCTTCGTCTGAGCCGCCGGTGGATTCGGGCTTGCCACAACGGCAGCCCGGCGTGGCGGATCGCTCGCTTCCAACGGAGCCCGAACCCGGTCCGGACCTGCCGCAGCGGCGTCACCCGGCCGGTGAGCAGCTCACGGAAACCGGGGACGAGCGTCCGGAATCACCGCTGGCCGGTCTTGTCGACGTGCCGCAGGTGAGTGACGACCCCGGGGGGACGGGTGAAGAGGCTGCTCGTCCCGGCTCGAACGGCCTACCGCAACGCCGGCCGGGGTGGCAGGACAGTCCGGGGCCCGGGGAGGCGACGGTTTCGTCGCTGCGTACCGATTTGCCGCGGCGCCGGCCGGGGCTGCCGGGTGGCCCGGATTCTTCGGAGCTGCCGGTTTCGGCCCGTCCCGCGGGCCTGCCGCAGCGTCGGCCGCAACCGGCCGATCAAAGCATCGATGAGGCTTATCCCGGCACCTCTGCCCAGGACCGGCCGGCTACCGGCGCGGATCCGCAAGAGGGTACGGGCGCCGGGCCGGTATCGCTGCCGCAGCGACGCCCGGTTCAGGTCGAAGAGTCCACAGATTCCGCACAGACCGCCGAGCCGCCGCTGCTCCCACAGCGGCGGCCCACATCCGGCGGACGGTCCGTACCAGAGACCCCGGCGCCACTGCCGCGGCGCCGTCAACCCGCCGCGGTAGCGGACGACCCCGCAGCGGAGAGCCTGGAACTGCCGGCCGTGGGTGCCGAGCCGGAATCCACGGCCGACCCGGAACCGACGACCTTCCTGCGGCCGGTCACCGATGTGGAGACCACTGCGTACCTGTCGCCGATTCGCGATCTCGGCCCCCGCGACGACGAGAACACTCTGCTGTCGCTGTTGGACGCCCAGGTGGCGCGCACACCTGCCGACCCGGCTGTCCGGCAGGGTGCTCGGTTGCTCAGCTATGTCGAACTCGACCGCAAATCGCGGGCGCTGTCGGTGGAGCTGATCCGGTTCGGTGTCGGAGCGCAGACCCCGGTTGCGGTGGCCATGCGACCAGGAATCGACCTGGTGGTCGCGGTCTGCGCGGTATTGCGTGCGGGCGGTGCCTATGTACCGGTGGATCCGGGTGGTTCCGCCGAGGACCTCGACCGGGTGCTGGCGTCGGCGGAGCCGATCTGCGTGCTGAGCATTTCCGACGACGGCGTGACCACGGGTACCGGTATCCCGGTCGTCGCGATCGACCTGCTCTATCTGGACCTGCCGACCGATCCGGCCGCGGACCCCGTGGTGGACGCCGACGATCTCGCCGATATCCGCTACCGGCCTGATATGGCGACAGGGGTCACGGGGACGCACCGGCAGATGGTCGAACGGTTGCGCCGGGCGCAGCGCAGCCATCCGTACGATTCGGCGGATCTGGTGCTGCACGCGGCGCCCACGGTCGGCGATATCACCCTCTGGGAGCTGTTCCGGCCGCTGCACAGCGGCGCGCAGATCTTGATGCCCGACCATCCCGGCCGGGCCGCGGATCTGTCGCGGTCGATAGCCGCCAACCGGGTGACAGTCGTGCATGTCGTCCCGGCGCTGCTGGACCGGTTCCTCGATTCGGTGACCGACGGGGGTGGCCGGGCCGCGCATCCGAGTCTGCGGCGGCTCGTCGTGGACGGTGCCGCTCTGCCGTCGGGTGGGGTGGAACGGTTCATGAATCTGCTGCCCGGCGCGGAATTGGTCATCTGGTACGGGCACAGCGAGACGGGTGTGATCACCGTCGGGTCGGTCGGTGGGCGGCCGGTCACCAACGATCGGGTGTATCTGCTGGACGAACAACTGCGTCCGGTGCCGCCGGGCACCGCGGGGGAGATGTACATCGGCGGGCCGCAGCTGGCACGCGGTTTCTACGAGGCCGCGAGCGAAACTGCCGCCCGGTTCGTCGCCGCCGCCGGCGGCGGCCGGTTGTATCGCACCGGCGATATCGTGCGGCGTCGCGCCGGTGTGCTGGAATACCTGGGGCGGGTGGAACGGTACGGCGGGTCGTTGCCGGTCGGTTCGCGGCGTGGCGGGCATGATTAGCGCCATCAGCGCGACCGAACCGAGATATTCGGACAACGCTACGGTAACGATATGCCCACGCCGTACGACTACACAGGCGGAAACTCCGGGGCGGTCGATTCGTGCCCGGATACTGTGAGCGTTCGGTCCGGGACCCGGCCTGTGCCGGTGTGTGGAAAGAGCCGAATGAACATTCGATACGAAGCGAAGGTGCGAAATTGATACGTCGACTCAGCCGGCGTGGCGGAAGACGCGCCGCGGCGATGGTCGCGGCCACAGCGGTGTTCGCGGGAATGATGACGGGGCTCGGTGGTGGTACCGCAGCGGCGGCCGACCCGATCATCGAGTCCAAGACTCTGCTCGCCGACCCCACCTCGCCCAACGGGTCGCGGATTGTCAAGGCCGAGTACAAGGACGATCGCAACCTGCGCCTGTATGTGCACTCGACGGCCATGGACAAGGAGATCGTCGTCGATGTCCAGCGTCCGGCCGACGCCTCGGAGCCCCGGCCCACGCTGTATCTGCTGAACGGTGCGGGCGGCGGCGAGGATTCCGCATCGTGGCAGGCACAGACCAATACGCTCGAATTCTTGTCCGACAAGAATGTGAACGTGGTCCAGCCGATCGGTGGTAGCTGGACCTACTACACCGACTGGATCGCCGATGATCCGGCGCTCGGCCGCAACAAGTGGAAGACCTTCTTCACCGAGGAACTTCCGCCGCTGGTCGACGGCGCGCTCGGCACCAACGGTGTGAACGCCCTCGCCGGCCTGTCGACCTCCGCCACCACCGTGCTGGCCCTCCCGATCGGGAATCCGGGCCTGTACAAGGCGGCCGCCTCCTACAGCGGTTGCGCGCAGACCAGCGATCCGGTGGGGTCGGAATTCGTGAAGCTCACCGTCGAGACGTGGGGCGGTGGCGACACCATGAACATGTGGGGTCCGCAGGGCTCGGAGGCGTGGGTCGCGAACGATCCGTTCGTCCACGCCGAGGCGCTGCGCGGTATGGAACTCTACGTGTCCACCGGTAACGGCCTGCCCGGCCGCTGGGACACGCTGGACGGCCCGCACACGCTGCCGGGGTCCTACGGCCTGGCCAACCAGATCCTGGTCGGTGGTGTCATCGAAGCGGGTACGAATTTCTGCACCCACAACCTGAAGGGCCGGCTGGATTCGATGGGTATCCCGGCGACCTTCAACTTCCGTGATTCGGGCACCCACTCGTGGGGCTACTGGGAAGACGAGTTCCGGGCTTCCTGGCCGGTGCTCGCCCGTGGCCTGGGGGTCTGATCCCGGCTCCGCGCCGCTGAGGAAGGCGTGAGATAAGTCGAATATTGGCGGCCCGGTCGAATCGACCGGGCCGCCAATGGTTTCCGTACAGGCGGGCGATCACCCGAAGATCGGGCCGGAGCTTGTCGGTGCGGGCCGGCCGGTGGTGTTTCACCCCGGAACAGAACAACGGCCCGGCCGAATCGACCGGGCCGTCCTGGTAGTCCGGGGCGGCACCTACTCCGCGAAGACCGCTTTGCGCTTGCCCAGCATGGCGGCGGCGCCCTCGAAGAAGTCGGGCGACTGCAGCAGTTCGACCTGCCCGGCTTTCTCGTCGGCGAGGGCGGTGTCCAGCGCGGCCAAGGTAGCGCGGTTGAGGGCCTTCTTGGTGAGCTCCAGTGCCCGGCGGGGGCCGTGGCCGATCTTTTCGGCGGCGGCCTCGACGGCGGCATCCAGTTCGTCGGTGGTCGCCAGGACATCGGTGAACAGGCCCTCGGCGCGGGCGGCCGGGGCGGGCAGGCGCTCGCCCAGCAATGCCAGGCGGGCGGCCAGGGGGCGACCTGCCGCCGCAGCGACCAGGGCCGCGGCGCCGCCGTCGGGCATCAGGCCGATATTGACGAAGGCCAGTAGTAGGTAGGAGTCGGTTTCGGCGTAGACCAGGTCGGCGGCCAGCGCGATACCGACACCGACCCCGGCGGCCGCACCCCGGATCCGGGAGATCACGGGGACCGGCATATCCACAATGGCGCGGACCAGACGGTTCGCCGCATCCATCACCATTTCCGGGGTGATTCCGCGGGCGCCTTCTCCGGCGCCGGCGGCCAGATCGGCGCCGGTGCAGAAATCGCCGCCCGCACCGGTGAGTACGACGACGCGGACCGATGTGTCTTCGGCGGCGGCTAGGAAGGTGTCGCCGAGCGCGACCAGGCTGTCGTAGTCGAGGGCGTTCTTGCGCTTGGGTTTGGTGAGCGTCACCCGCAGCACCCGGCCGTCGTGCACCGCGGAGAAACCCGCCGGCTGTGTTGTGGGGGAATCTGTGTTGACCATGTGCGCTCCATCGGGTGCTGTCCGGTGCCGGTCGGCGTGCGAATACCGGTTAACATTGCGAATTGTGGTTAACTTAGGTTGACTTGTCGGGCGCTGTCAACACCGGCGGCGTCGCCACGGAACGGAGAATGCATGGTCGCGGAGAGCAGCCGGGTGAACCCGGTGCGCATTCGTCCGGCCGACCGTGGCAACGGCCAGGGCGGACGCCGGCGTCCCAAGGATCGCAAGGTGCAGATCATGCGCGCGGCGGCCCGCGCGTTCAGCGAGCGCGGCTACTACCCGGTCGGCGTGGACGAGATAGCAGCCGAGGTCGGGATCTCCGGTCCGGCGCTGTACCGCCATTTCGCCAACAAGTATGCGCTGCTGGTCGCCGCGGCCGAAGAAGGCGCCCGGCAACTACTCGATGCCGCGCGCGGCGCGGACGAACCCGGTGCGACCCCGGAACAGCACCTGGATGCCCTTATCCGCGCCGTGGCCGAGCATACGATCGAGATCCGCCGTGAGGCCGGCCTGTACCGCTGGGAGGGCCGCTACCTCGAGCAGCCCGACCGCGCCCGGATCCGCACCCTGTACAACGAGATCAACCGGACCTTCGCCGGGCCGATCGAGAAGTTGCGGCCGGACGCGCCACCGGAGGACATTGCCCTGCTGGCGGCCGCGGTGCTCAGTGTGATCGGCAGTATTTCGGCACATCGCACCGCCTTGTCGAGCGCCAAACTGCTGCCGCTGCTGTGCGATATGGCGTGGGCGATCGTGCGGACCGAACTCCCGCCCGCCCCCGGCCCCGGTGAACCGGATCCGCAGCCGCGGGGCCTGCCGGTCACCTCCAAACGGGAGCAGTTGCTCACCGAGGCGATCCGCATCTTCGGCCGCCGCGGCTATCACGAGGCCAGTATCGAGGAGATCGGTGCCGCCGTCGGTATCAACGCCTCCAGCGTCTACCGGTACTTCAGCAGTAAATCCGATCTGCTGGCCGCGGCGTTCCACCGCACCGGTGACAGGCTGGCATTCGCGATCACCGAGGCGCTGGCCGAGGCCAGTGGCCGCGCGGATGCCGTGAACAAGATCGCCGACCGGTATGTGCGGCTCAGTTTCGCCATGCCGGAGATCATGCCGGTGTACTACGCGGAATTCCCGAACCTGCCGCAGGCCGAACAACACAAACTACGGGCGATTCAGCGGCAGAACGTGCACGAATGGGCGAATCTGCTGGACGACGACCCCACCGAGGCGCGTTTCCGGGTGCATTCGGCGATCGGTCAGGTGATCGATGTGGGCCGGTTGATCCGCTTCGATTCCCGCCCGCAGCATATGGCCAGGCTGCACGCGCTGATGATGGCCACGTTGCTGGGATCCGAACTCCGCTGAACTGCCCTACGGATCCGGCCCCGGCCGGGCGAAGGTGAGATCTCGCAGGAGTGCGCTACCCGTGCCGGAACCGGAAGACGGTGCGCGCGAATCGCAGTCGCCGCGCGTTCCGGTAAAAGCTGGACAGCCCCAATGCTTCGCCGTAGCGGTTCCGGGCGATGGACAGGGTCCGGCTGAATTCGCGCAAGCCCAGATCGCCGTGGCTGTGGCCCTGCCCGTACTCGCCCACACCGCCGAACGGCAGCGCCGGGATGCTCGCGTAGGTAGTGGCGGTATTGACCGTGACCACTCCCGCCCGCAATCGTTCGGCGTAGATTTCGACCTCGGCGATATCGCGGGTGAACACCGAGACCGCGATACCGCGACCGGCATCGTTGATGCGGGTTACGGCATCGTCGAGGTCGCGCACCTTGTTCACGATGAGAACCGGGCCGATACCCTCCTCGGTGATGGCGATGCTCTCCTCCGGGACGTCGGTCAGAACGATGGGTTCGACGTAGGGCTCGCGAATCGAGTCCAGGCCGCCGACGACCGCTCGGCCGCCCCGGGCGAGCGCGTCGCGGACCTGTCTGCGCACCACCTCGGTCTGCGATTCCAGGATCATCGGGCCGTAGGACGACCGGCGGTCGGCGCCCGGACGTAGTGCCCGTGCCCGGTCCGCGACCAAGTCGAGGAACCGGTCGTAGATCGATGCCGCGACGTAGGCGCGCTGGACACCGGTCGCGTTCTGGCCCGCATTGGCCATGGCGCCGAATACGGCCGCCTCGGCGGCATCGTCGATTTTCGCGTCGACGTGCACGATCATGGCGCCCTTGCCGGAGTTCTCCACCACGACCGGCGTCATGGTCTGCGCGCACAGCGAGATCACCTCCCGGCCCTGCGCCTCCGGACCTGCATACGCGATCTTGTCGACACCGGAGCGGCACAGTGCGGCGGCGGTGGAATCGTCACCGGTGACCGCCGACAGCACCGGTTTGTCCGGCGCGACCTCCCGCCAGGTCGATGCCAGCCACAATCCGGTACCGCTGGTGAGCTCGTGGGGTTTGAAAACCACGGCGTTACCGGCGGCCATGGCGTACACGATGGACCCCATCGGGGTGAACACCGGGTTTTGCCAGGGCCCCAGCACCCCCACCACGCCCAGCGGCAGATAGCCGACCGACGCGTGCTGGTTGCGGGTGAGCCAGTTCGGTGCCAGTGTGCGCCGGCTCAGGACCGGGCCCGCGTTGCGCGCGGCCCAATCGAGGTTCTCCACCGCGAGCATCACCTCGATCGCGGCATCGGCCTCGGGCTTACCGGTTTCCTCGCGCAGAATCTCCACCAACTGTGCTGCGCGGCGGGCGATAACGCGTTTCCACTCCAGTAGCAGTCGTTTGCGTGGGCCGAAACCCGCTGTCGACCACCAGCTCTCGGCGGATCGGGCTTCGGACACTGCGCGTTCGAGTTCGCCCGGTCCGGCGATGGAGTAGTTGCCGACGATCTCTCCGGTGCGGGGATCGTAAGAGGTGAGCACGCTCGGTCGGCCGGATCCTCCCGAACGCGCCGCCATCTCGGGCTGCGCGGTATCGGCCATGCAAGTCAGATTATGGTGGCGGCCGCCACGCCGACAAGGCACCCGCACTGCCCGTGCACTGTCATTGCACCGCCGACCAGGGGTGATAGTCCGCCTATACGCTGCTGTGAGCAAACGCACAGTTGGCCCGGATTTCATTCGGGGTACCGGCGGCGCCCCGGCCGCCGAAACGCCGATCGGTAACATCGCGACCGGCGCCGGGGATCATCCAGCGGGATACCGATGCGCCGGTCCGCCCCACCGCCCCATCCGGCCGATAGTGGAGAGTTGATGCCGAGTTCGAATGATGCTGGGACAGCCGCCCGGAACGTTGTCTCTCCGGCTGAGCCGGGCAATGTCCTTCCGGCCGAGCCGGAGGGTGTGCCCGCCTCGCCGGACGAGAGCGCCGCGGCCCGGCCGGGCACCCCCCCGCCGGAGACGAATCGGGCGGGTTCCCGGAAGTCCGGCCCCGGCGCGACCGCTGTTACGGCGACGGTCGAGGTCGACGGGATCACCAAATCGTTCGGCGAGGTACACGCACTGCGGGGGGTGAGCTTCACCGCCGAGCGCGGCACCGTACTCGGCATCCTCGGACCCAACGGGGCCGGCAAGACCACCGCCGTAAAAATCCTCTCGACCCTACTGCGGCCGGACGCCGGGCAGGCGATCGTGGCAGGTCACGATGTCCGGCGGGATCCGGCGGCGGTGCGCCGTTCGATCATGATGACCGGGCAGTATGCGGCGCTGGACCTGAACCTGTCGGGTCGGGAGAACCTCGAACTGTTCGGCCGGTTGATGGGCTTGGGCAAATCGGCGGCGCGGAAACGCGCGGACACACTGCTGGCCGAATTCGATCTCGTCGCCGCCGGCCGGCGCCCCGTGCACCAGTATTCCGGTGGTATGCGGCGCCGGGTGGATATCGCCTGCGGGCTGGTGGTCCGGCCGGAAGTGGTGTTCCTCGACGAACCGACCACCGGCCTCGACCCGCGGAGCCGGCAGGGCGTCTGGGAGCTGGTGAACGCGCTGAAGGAACAGGGCATCACCGTTCTGCTGACCACCCAGTACCTGGAAGAAGCCGATGTGCTGTCGGACAACATCATCGTGATCGACAAAGGCACGGTGATCGCCGAAGGCACCGCCGACGAACTCAAGGAGAAGACGGGCGGCAGCTACTGCGAAATCGTGCCGCTGGATCCCGCCGAGGTACGTCGTGCCGCCGCCGCCCTGGGAGACCTCGTCCCGTCCGTGGTGGCAGCGGATCTCGACGGTTCCGAGCGGCTGTCCATCCCCGCACCGGAGGGCGCCGCGACACTTGCCGAGGCATTGCGCCGGCTGGATGCCGCCGAGATCAGGCTCGCCGATATCGGGCTGCGGCGTCCCTCCCTGGACGATGTCTTCCTGTCCATCACCGGCCATACCGGCACCGAGCGGCCGGGTGAGCCCACATGAGCGCTCCCGCCCTCGACCGCCCCGGGCTCTTCGCCGCCGAACTGCCGCGCACGCACGTCTCGTACTTCGCACAGTGGCGGGCACTGACCGGCCGGATCGTCTGGACCATGATCAGCAAGGGTGAGCTGATCGGCGCGATCCTCACGCCGCTCGTCTTCACCGTCGGCTTCTACCTGCCGCTGCGCATGGTGATGCAGTTCCAGGGCATCGACTACGCGCAGTTCGTGATGCCCATCGTCGTATTGCAGACCATGGCGTTCACCATGATGTCGAACGCGCAACTGGCGGCCTTCGAGGCGCGCACCGGATTCACCACCCGGTTGCAGACCATGCCGATCGGACTGCTGGTGCCGTTGACCTCGCGGATCGCGGCCGGACTCGTCCGATCCGTCGTTTCGCTGACCGCCGCGCTGATCTACGGGCACATCATCGGATTCGAATTCACCGCCGGGTGGGGCCAAACCATCGGGTTCTGTGCCTTCGCGCTCGCTGTCGGCACCATGCTGGCCGTCGGCGCGGACGGTCTGGGGAGCCTGACGAAGAGCCCGCAGGCGCTGAGCCAGGCGTTGACCCTGCCGACCTTGATCTTCGGCATGATGTCCTGCGGTTTCGTACCGGAAACCCAGTTTCCCGAATGGGTCCAGCCGTTCGTCCGCAACCAGCCCATCACCCAGTTCGCCTACGCCCTGCGCGATATGGCGGGCGACGGTGTGAGCTGGGAAGTGCTGCGGGTCGGTGTGATCTGGCTGGTCGCCGGGGCGGTGCTGTTCGTCCCGTTCGCGGTCTGGGCGAGTGTGAGGCGATCATGAGCATTGTCGATACCCCTGCGGGCCGCGAACGTTTCGCGCCGACGGCCGCCGCGATCGATCTGCCGAAGGTCGCTGCGCGCCCCGAGACCTCGCCGGTGGCCTGGGCGGTACACAGCTGGCTCGAATGCAAACGGCTGCTGACCGCCTGGCTTCGCGATCCGTCGACCACCATCCAGACCATCGTGTACCCGGCGCTGACCCTGGTGATGTTCTGGATCGTTCTCGACGAGTCCATTTCGAGTTTCTCCGGGAAGCCGGCCGTCTACGGCACCGTCCCGATGATCACGCTGATCGCGGCGATGATCGGGGCCGTGGTGAGCGCGCTCGGCTTCAAGAACGAGAAGGCCACCGGGCTACTCGGCCGGTTCTGGACCATGCCGATCCATCGTGCGGCCGGTCTCACCGGCCGGATGCTGGCCGAAGCGATCCGCGTGCTGGTCACCACGCTGATCGTGATCGCGGTGGGCTTCTGTATCGGTTTCCGATTCGAACAGGGCCCGGTGGCCGCGCTCGGGCTCATCGGGATCCCGATCCTTTTCGGTATCGGCTTCGCAGTGTTCATCACCGCGATCGCCACCGTCACCGAAGGGCCGCTGCTGGTGCAGCTGGTCGGGCTGCTCACCAACCTGCTGCTGTTCTTCAACTCCGGATTCGTGCTGATC
This sequence comes from Nocardia speluncae NBRC 108251, assembly GCF_001613245.1. GTDB lineage: Bacteria > Actinomycetota > Actinomycetes > Mycobacteriales > Mycobacteriaceae > Nocardia > Nocardia speluncae. The sequence goes on from NZ_BDBZ01000009.1 coordinate 154,950, forward strand.
GAGGCCTACCCGACCTGGCTGCAGTCCACCGTGGCGAACCAGCCGATGAGCTGCGCCATCGAGGCGATGAAGGGGCTCTCCTACGGCGGCCCGGTCGCCGAACCACTCATCGACACCCTGCTGTGGGTGGGCGGGGTAATCCTGGTATTCGGTTACCCAGCGGTCCGCGGCTACCGGAAGGCGTCGGAGACGAGCGGCTGAGGACCGGCCGCGATACCGGATGACGAACTGCCGCCGCGGCCGGTCAGCAGATCGCCGCGGTAGTGCAGGGGTCGCCCGGGTTCACCTTCCAGCCGCCGGCCCGGCGCTGCTCGGGGCTATTTCCTACTGTCGGCGGGCACTGCCGGGGCGAACGGGTAATCGACCCACCGGTTGCGGTTGGTCCAGCCGACGAGGTCGTAGCGCCAGCGGAACGGCCAGGTGTGGGCGACGGTGTTGAAAAGCACCGACCCCAGGACGGTGTAGTCGTCATGCGCCGACAGGAGTGCCCGTTGCCCGCGCGGGGAAGCGGAGAAGAAGGAATCGAACATGGCGACGGACTGTTCGGTGGTCAACCGGCCCAGCCCCCACAGCCCGCGCATCCGCATCCAATAGGTGAGACGTGCTTGCCACGGCCACAAGGCGGCGATCGCGTCCTCGCCGCGCTGGATGGCGCCGACCGCGGTATCGGCCAGCGCGAATGAATCGGCCACGCTGTAGCCGGTGCACGGATGCATCATTCCGCCGCGCGAGCCGAACGGCACCACCCGCCCGACGCCTTTGGCCGGCGGCGCCGTGTCCAGCGGGTAGTGCGCGGCTTCGGTGGGTTCCTCCCCGGTCAGTTCGATACCGTGCGCGGCCAGCCGGTTCAGGGCGCGTTTACGCAGTTCGTGCTGTGGCATCCCGCCCCGCAACCCGAGGCTGGTTTCCTCGAAGATCACCGTGCCGTCGCCGAGCGGCACCGCGTACAGGAACGACGGCGGCTCGTCCGGTCCCGCGCCGTTCTCCGGCCGCCAGTCCAGCAGCAGCCCCTCGCCGTCGCGAACCATCGGCTCAGCGGTTTCGGCGGCGACGAAGATTCCGTGCGCGCTGGCCGTACGGCGGTCACCCGGCCCGGGCATACCGCGGGAGTCGACCACCACCGTCGCGCCGATCACCGTGCCGTCGGCGAGTTCGACCTCGTGCGCTTCCACCCGGGCCGCACGCTGTGCGAACACCCGGGCGTCGTCGAGCGCCAGCGCGTCCCGCAGCAGCGGTTTCGACAGTACGCAGTAGGGGCGTTCGATCCGGAGCTCGGAAGTGGACCAGACGACCGGTGCGGGGATCCGGCTTGCGATCACGTTGTGCGGCAACCACTCCGGCAGTTCATCGATCCAGCACGAAAACGTCGGCGGCCACAGACGATCGGGCCGGGGATCCACGGCCGCCACCCGCAGCCCGGCCACGGTGGCGCGGTGGGCGAGAGCCCGGCCGGCCGGGCCCAGCCCGACGACGCAGATATCGAACTTGTCGGTACTGGCTGACATACAACGCATTCAACGGGGTTCACCTGGGGAAGACAACAGGCGGCTGCGTGCGATGGTTGTGAGCTGGATCGCGCAGGTAATGAGTGGCCCTGCTCGCGAAGGTGTTGTGTTTCTTGCGGCGCCGCGGGTTTCGGCCCCCCTTGGACGGGCCGAAACCTTTCAGGGCCTCGCTGAACTCGGCACCGCCGTTGGTTACGTGGGGATGGGGGTGGGTCCGGGTTCGGAGTCAGTTCTTGGGGGTCACCCAGGTGGTGATGTCGGCGTGCACGACCTCGCGACCGGTTTTGTCGAAGATCGATACGGGGACGGTCACGTCGCGGCCTTCGACGATGGCGGCGAAGTCGGGGATTTCCGGGAGTTCGGCGACCGCGCGGAGGCCGGTGGTCGCTTTGGTGAGGTACTGGACCTGCATCGCCTTGGGAATCCAGCGGTGTGTGTCGGGAACTGTGGCCTCGCTCAGCATGCCCATGGCGATCTCCGCCAGGTTGCAGGCCGCGATGGCATGGAAGGTGCCCAGGTGGTTGTGGACACCGAACCATTTCGGAGCCTTGACCTCGCACAGGCCGGGTTCCAGCCGGGTCACCCGGGGCAGGACCGTGGCGAAATAGGGGACACGGGCCACCATCGACAGGGAGAACAGGCCGTGGCCGACGGCGTTGTCCGGCAGTTTGCGCCAGCCACGGTAGGTGCCGGTTAGGTTCGTCATGCCACTATCTTACTCAGCGGTAAGATAGTGCCTCGGCGGTATGGTCGACGCAGTGCCGGACCTCGGTCGACCCCGATTTGAAACCCCTCGGGGGGCTCGTGCATACTGTTCGGGTTGCCTTGCCCCGGGTCGCCGTCGTTTCCATGAAATGACACGGCTGGGCGGGGTGAGTAAAACCAGCGAGTACCTCACCGAATGCGGTGCGGGTACGTCCGGGACGAAGTTCCGCCGGCCACGATCGAAGTTTTCTTCCGGGGCCGAGGAATGAGCGGAATGGCGACACGCCCGACCGCGTGGACCGGAGAACCATGACAGATGAACAGCGGCACGGACTGGGTTGTCCCCGGTCGTGGTCTCCACTGAGACGTCATCGTGTGTTCGGGCTGTGCAAATGAAGGTGGTACGGACGCCCTAGCCGGTATCCGGATCACGGACGAAAGCGGAGAAAAGGACACTTAGCGTGGCGGGACAGAAGATCCGCATCAGGCTCAAGGCCTATGACCACGAGGCGATCGATGCGTCTGCACGCAAGATCGTCGAAACGGTGACCCGCACCGGGGCCCGGGTCGTCGGGCCGGTGCCGTTGCCGACCGAGAAGAACGTGTACTGCGTCATCCGTTCGCCGCACAAGTACAAGGACTCGCGCGAGCACTTCGAGATGCGCACGCACAAGCGGCTGATCGACATCCTCGACCCGACGCCGAAGACGGTCGATGCCCTCATGCGCATCGATCTGCCGGCCAGCGTCGACGTCAATATCCAGTGACGGGGACTCTCGATATGACTGACAACAAGAGCAGGCCCGCGGCCGGCATCCTGGGCACCAAACTGGGCATGACCCAGGTGTTCGACGACAAGAACCGGGTCGTCCCGGTCACCGTCGTCAAGGCCGGACCGAACGTGGTCACCCAGATCCGTACCGTCGAGCGCGACGGCTACAGCGCCGTGCAGGTCGCCTTCGGCGCCATCGACCCCCGCAAGGTGAACAAGCCGGAATCCGGTCAGTTCACCAAGGCCGGTGTCACCCCGCGCCGGCACGTCGCGGAGATCCGCATCGCGGATGCCGCCACCTTCGAGGTCGGCCAGGAGATCTCGGCCGATGCCTTCGAAGAGGGCACCTACGTCGATGTCACCGGCACCAGCAAGGGCAAAGGCTTCGCCGGCACCATGAAGCGCCACGGTTTCAGTGGCCAGGGTGCCTCCCACGGTGCGCAGGCCGTGCACCGTCGCCCGGGTTCGATCGGTGGCTGCGCCACCCCCGGCCGCGTGTTCAAGGGCATGCGCATGTCGGGCCGGATGGGTAACGACCGCGTCACCACGCAGAACCTGTCGGTTCACAAGGTGGACGCCGAGAACGGGCTGCTGCTGATCAAGGGAGCGATCCCGGGTCGCAAGGGCGGCGTCGTGATCGTCAAGAGCGCCGTGAAGGGTGGTGCGCACGCATGACCAGCCTCGAGAAGAAGGCGAATCTGACGCTGCCGGTCAAAGAACTCGGTGGCAAGAGCAACGGCACCGTCGATCTCCCCGCGGAGATCTTCGATGTGACCGCCAATATCGCGCTGATGCACCAGGTGGTTGTGGCCCAGCAGGCCGCTGCCCGCCAGGGCACCCATTCCACCAAGACCCGCGGTGAAGTCCGCGGCGGTGGGAAGAAGCCGTACCGGCAGAAGGGCACAGGCCGCGCCCGCCAGGGTTCGACCCGCGCTCCGCAGTTCGCCGGCGGTGGCATCGTGCACGGCCCGAAGCCGCGCGACTACAGCCAGCGCACCCCCAAGAAAATGATCCAGGCCGCCCTGCGTGGTGCGCTGTCGGATCGGGCGCGTAGCGAGCGGATCCACGTGATCAGCGAACTCGTCGCGGGCCAGGACCCCTCGACCAAGACCGCGAAGACCTTCCTGTCCGAGCTCTCGGATCGCAAGAAGTTCCTCCTGGTCGTCGGCCGCGAGGACGTCAACGCCTGGAAGAGTGCCCGCAACCTGGAATACGTGCACACCATCGCACCGGACCAGCTGAACACCTACGACGTTCTGGACAGCGACGAAGTCGTGTTCAGCGTCGAGGCGCTCAATGCCTTCGTGCACGGCCCGGCTGAGGCTGCACAGGAGGAGAGCAAGTGAGCACCATCGCCGATCCGCGCGACATCCTGCTGGCGCCGGTCATCTCGGAGAAGTCCTACGGGCTGATCGAGGAAGGCACCTACACCTTCATCGTGCACCCCGACTCCAACAAGACCCAGATCAAGATCGCGGTCGAGAAGGTCTTCGGGGTGAAGGTCACCAGCGTCAACACCGCCAACCGTCAGGGCAAGCGCAAGCGGACCCGCTTCGGTTACGGCAAGCGCAAGGACACCAAGCGCGCGCTCGTGACCATCTCGGCCGACAGCAAGCCCATCGAGATCTTCGGAGGCCCGGTCGCGTAAGCGGCGGGGAATCCAGAAAGCAGAGAAGAACTCATGGCAATCCGTAAATACAAGCCGACTACTCCGGGCCGCCGCGGGTCGTCCGTCTCGGACTTCGCCGAGATCACTCGGTCGACCCCTGAGAAGTCGCTGGTTCGCCCGCTGACCAAGAGCGGTGGCCGTAACGGCCACGGCCGGATCACCACCCGTCATCGCGGTGGCGGTCATAAGCGCGCCTACCGGCTGATCGACTTCCGCCGGCACGACAAGGACGGTGTACCGGCCAAGGTCGCTCATATCGAGTACGACCCCAACCGCACCGCCAATATCGCGCTGTTGCACTTCCTGGACGGCGAGAAGCGCTACATCATCGCCCCCCGTGGCGTGGTGCAGGGCACCAAGATCGAGTCTGGTCCGACCGCGGATATCAAGCCCGGCAACAACCTGCCGCTGCGCAATATCCCCACCGGTACCACCATCCACGCGGTGGAACTGCGTCCCGGCGGCGGTGCCAAGATGGCCCGCTCGGCCGGTGCCAGCATCCAGCTGCTGGGTAAGGAAGGCCCCTACGCCACGCTGCGTATGCCCTCCGGTGAAATCCGCCGCGTCGACGTGCGCTGCCGCGCCACCGTCGGCGAGGTCGGCAATGCCGAACAGTCGAACATCAACTGGGGCAAGGCCGGCCGTATGCGCTGGAAGGGACGCCGCCCCACGGTCCGTGGTGTCGTCATGAACCCGGTCGACCACCCGCACGGCGGTGGTGAAGGCAAGACCTCCGGTGGTCGCCACCCGGTCTCGCCGTGGGGGCAGCCGGAAGGCCGCACCCGTAAGCCGAACCGTCCGAGCGACAAGCTCATCGTCCGTCGCCGCCGCACCGGCAAGAAGCGCTAAGGAGGAGGTAAGAAATGCCACGCAGCCTCAAGAAGGGCCCGTTCGTCGACGACCACCTCCAGGCGAAGGTGGACGTGCAGAACGACAAGGGCACCAAACAGGTCATCAAGACCTGGTCGCGTCGTTCGACCATCACCCCCGATTTCATCGGCCACACCTTCGCCGTCCACGACGGTCGCAAGCACGTGCCGGTGTTCGTCTCGGAGAACATGGTCGGGCACAAGCTCGGTGAGTTCGCGCCGACGAGGACGTTCCGCAGCCACGTCAAGGAAGATCGGAAGAGCAAGCGGCGATGAGCACAGAAACTCAGAATCCGACTGCGCGCGCGACCGCCAAGCACGTGCGCGTGACCCCGATGAAGGCCCGCCGAGTGGTGGACCTCGTTCGCGGCAAGCGTGTCTCCGATGCGCTCGACCTGCTCCGGTTCGCCCCGCAGGCCGCCAGCGAGCCGGTCGCCAAGGTCGTGGCCAGTGCCGCGGCGAACGCCGAGAACAACCTCGGCCTCAACCCCGACACCCTGGTCATCTCGACGGCGTATGTCGACGAGGGCGCGACCATGAAGCGGTTCCAGCCGCGCGCCCAGGGCCGCGCGTTCCGGATCCGCAAGCGCACCAGCCACATCACCATCGAGGTCGAGAGCGTCCCCACCGCCGGTGGCACTCGTGGCCGCCGGAAGGGAGGGGCAAAGTAAATGGGACAGAAAATCAACCCCCACGGCTTCCGCCTCGGTATCACTACCGACTGGAAGTCCCGTTGGTACGCCGATAAGCAGTACGCGGATTACGTCAAGGAAGACGTCGCCATCCGCAAACTGCTGAGCACCGGCATGGAGCGGGCCGGCATCTCCAAGGTGGAGATCGAACGCACCCGTGACCGGGTCCGCGTCGATATCCACACCGCGCGCCCCGGCATCGTCATCGGTCGCCGTGGCGCCGAAGCCGACCGGATTCGCGCCGCGCTGGAGAAGCTCACCAAGAAGCAGGTCCAGCTGAACATCCTCGAGGTCAAGAACCCCGAATCGGATGCCCAGCTGGTTGCTCAGGGTGTCGCCGAACAGCTGTCGAACCGTGTGGCGTTCCGTCGCGCGATGCGTAAGGCCATCCAGTCGGCCATGCGTTCGCCGAACGTCAAGGGCATCCGTGTGCAGTGCTCGGGCCGCCTCGGCGGCGCCGAAATGTCGCGCTCGGAGTTCTACCGCGAAGGCCGCGTCCCGCTGCACACCCTGCGTGCCGATATCGATTACGGCCTCTACGAGGCCAAGACCACCTTCGGTCGTATCGGTGTCAAGGTCTGGATCTACAAGGGCGATATCGTCGGCGGCAAGCGTGAGCTGCCCGCCCCCAGCGCCCCGGCAGGCGATCGCCCGCGCCGGGAGCGGCCGAGCCGTCCGCGTCGTTCCGGTTCCTCCGGCACCACTGCGACCAGCACCGAGGCCGGGCGCGCCGCTACCGCGGTGGCCGAGCCCCCGGCAGAAAAGCAGGAGGGCTGACCAATGCTGATGCCCCGCAAGGTCAAGTTCCGTAAGCAGCATCACCCGAGCCGCAGCGGTCTCTCCAAGGGCGGCACCTCGGTGGCGTTCGGCGAGTTCGGCATCCAGGCTCTGGAGCCGGCGTACGTGACCAACCGGCAGATCGAGGCGGCGCGTATCGCGATGACCCGCCACATCAAGCGTGGCGGCAAGATCTGGATCAACATCTACCCGGATCGCCCGCTCACCAAGAAGCCGGCCGAAACCCGTATGGGTTCCGGTAAGGGTTCGCCGGAGTGGTGGGTCGCGAACGTCAAGCCCGGTCGCGTGATGTTCGAGATGAGTTACCCGAACGAGGAGATTGCTCGTGAGGCGCTGCGCCGCGCGATGCACAAGCTCCCCATGAAGTGCAGGATCGTGACGAGGGAGGAGCAGTTCTGATGGCAACCGGTACCCCTGCCGCAGAGCTCCGCGAGCTGAGCGAGGAGGAGCTCGTCTCCCGCCTGCGTGAATCCAAGGAAGAGCTGTTCAACCTGCGCTTCCAGATGGCGACCGGTCAGTTGACCAATAATCGCCGGCTGCGTGTGGTGCGTCATGAGATCGCGCGTATCTACACGGTCATGCGTGAGCGCGAGCTCGGTTTGGCCACCGGACCCGCTGACAAGGGAGATGCGGCATGAGCGAGACAGAGCAGGAGCGCGGCCGCCGCAAGGTTCGAGTCGGTTACGTCGTCTCCGACAAGATGAACAAGACGATCGTCGTGGAGTTGGAAGACCGTCATCGGCACGCTCTCTACGGCAAGATCATCCGCACCACCTCCAAGGTGAAGGCGCACGACGAGAACGAGGCCGCCGGTGTCGGCGACCGCGTGCAGCTGATGGAGACCCGGCCCACGTCGGCCACCAAGCGGTGGCGGCTGGTCGAGGTCCTGGAGAAGGCCAAGTAAGGTCTGCTTCTCGGCGAGGTCGTAAACGTAAGGCCCGCTTCCTATTCTGGGGAGCGGGCCTTCGTTGTCGTTACGAGTTCCCGATTACGTCGATAGCCCTGATCATCGAAGCTCGGTAGTATCGGATGCCGATCTCAGAGAATGGCGTGTGACGTATAAGTACTTGGACACAGGCCGAGATGGAGTGGTAGCTGTTTCCACAGCTGGAGGGGTGAGAAAATTGGGAAAATAACTCCTAGCCTTGGGGAATGAAATGGGAGATGGTCATATCGCTGGTATCGGGGAACCCGTGACGGTACCCGAAAACAACGAGTTCGAAGGAGCGAAGTGGGGCGAAGGTCCTTCCGTTGGGGGGACGAAGGTGACCCCCGAGTCCGAACGGGAGCCCCATCCTTTGCCCGAGTCCGAACGGGAGCCCCATCCTTTGCCCGCATCTGATCCCGATCCCGATCCCGATCCATCTCCGCCTCCAGGGGCCGGGACTTCGAACCAAGGGAGCGGGAACGATTCCAAAGGCGGGAACGATTCCAAAAGCGGGAACGGCTCTAAAAGCGGGAAGGATGACAAAGAAACTCTTGCCGAGAACCCGTGCGGGGACGGCGATGTACGAATCCTGCCGATCACGGATGGCGAATTGGTGTGCCCGAGTGGCGCCTCGCCGGGGCTGCGATCCTATATCGCCTGCGCGGAGAATGCCATCGGGAAGGCGATCGAACTGCTGGCCGGCGGTGTAAAACCCCTGCCACCGCCGAATCCCTCCGTCGAGGTACCGGCAATCGCCCCGCTCGACACGGGCACCAGCAAGATGGCAACGGTGTACCGAGATGTCGCGGACAACGCTCGAGCGCAGTACAGCTTCTTATGGAACAGCGACAGTCAGGTTGTCACCGCATCGGACCATGTTGCTACCGAAAAGCAGGCAGCATTGCACAAAATCGGGAACATCGTGCGTGATCTGAATGCGAAGCTGTCGGCCGCAGATGGCCGGAAGCTGACTACCGCCCAGGAGGTATCCCTGATGCAGGGCGTATCGCAGGCGGTAGCCCGGGTCTATGAACAGCTCTCGATGACAGCGGAATACAACACCCAGGTAGCCAATGGCTCCGATGGCAGCGGCGGTACGGTGCCCAACCTGGACGGACTGTTGAACCAGGTCGGCGGTGTCGGCGGGTTGGAGAGTCTCCTGCCGATGCTCGCGGCTGCCATACCTATGGCCGGCATGGCGGTGCCGGAGTTGCTGAAGGCGGGCGAAGGTCAGGCCGGCGCGGCCACCGAGACAGCGGTCGCTACGGGCGAGGCTACGGAACTCTCCATGCCGGACGCTGCCGGGGTAGTACCGATTGCTGACGTGGAGCGCGGGAGTCTTGTATCGGATACCGGGCAGCCGGGTCTCCATCCGTCGCTACCCGGTCTCGGTAGGACCTCGACGTCCCGGCGTGCCGCCGGACAACAGGTGTCGAACACCGGCGAATCGGTCGAGGAAGATGAAGCGGAGGCTGTCGAACCCGATTTCCTGGCTGTGTGATGCGAGGGGGCGCGTGACCCCGGCTATCAGCGCGCAACCACGTCGGTCGCCGGTGGCCCGATTACAGTTCGCTCGGTGTCTGTTTCGCGTCGCCGCGCACCTGGAATGCGCCGACGATCTCGACGAGGCCCATGAAGATCAACCACCATCCGGCCACCAAAGTCAGGACGGTGACGGAGTTGAACGGCCAGACGATCAGCATGCCACCGCCGATCAGCAGCACAATGCCGAAGAAGATGTTCCAGCCGCGACCGGGTGTGCCCGAGGGCGCCTCGGTGGCGGAAACAATGACCGCCACGCCCCGGAACAACCACCCGATACCGATCCACAGCGCCATCAGCAGAACGGCGTCACCGAGATGGCGAAGTGCGAAGAAGGCCAGGACGAACGACAGTATTGCGCTGATGATCAGAATGACCCGCCAGCCGCTCGATACATGCTGTCCGAACGCCGCTACCAGCTGGAATACGCCCGACACCAGGAGGTAGATACCGAACAGGATGGCCAATACCACGATCGTCGGCCCGGGCCAGAGCAGAACCAGAACACCGACGGCCACCGACACCACGCCGATGATCAGCATCGCCTGCCACGCTCGCTGAGCCAAACGATGCAACGGCCCCTCGTAGTGTGTTTCGTTGGATGTCATTCCGGCAGAATATGCCGTGACCAGTCCATTTCCGGTGATCGCCCGGCATCGAAACGGCTACAGCGGTGACCGGCCCGATACGCGCGGTAGATCTCGGACCTGACCATCGCCGTCACGGTGCCCAGTTCCGGTTACACCTGGTCCAGCCACCGATGATCAGGTGCACGCTCCGGCGTTCCATGGACGGGCCTCTATTCCTGTCGAGGGTGCTCCGGTTCTACGGCGCACTCAGCTGTTGCGAGGTGATGGCCGGCAAGAGAATTCGGCGGCGGCAGATCGAAATGTGCTGTAGGGAGGGCGGTTGACCGCCCGGAAACGGTTGGCGCTACAGTGTACGGGCTATGAGGGACGCTGCGACAACGATTTCGGGGGCCTGGCGGAGCGAGGACGGAACGGCGGTCGCCTTCCGTGATGCCGCAGTGGCCTGGGCGATGGCCGCTCATGAAGTGCTGACAGAGACCGCGACGGAGTACGGGTACTACGTCACGGCGCAGGAGTTGGCCGAGCGGGTCCAGGAGATGTCGGGGGTGCGTACCGACGCACCGACCCGCACCTGGATGGATGCGATTCTGCGGAAGGTGGCCCGGCGCTGCCACAACGGTGGGGAGCCGCCGCTGACCGCGCTGTGCGTGAAGCGGAATCTGAAGGTGAGCGACAGCTACAAGTATGTGCTGGAGCTGGCTGCGCTGCCGGTGCCGGCGGATATCGAAACCCACGCCGCGTACGCCCGCTGGGCCTGCTATGCGGCGCACGGTGCCGATGTTCCCGCCGACGGTGGCACTCCGCCGCTGATTCCGCGGGGCGGGTCGGCGCGACGCTCCAGCGATGGGTCCGCCGCGAGTAGGCCGGCGCCGCCGAAAACCGAGTCGCGGACGGTCGTGTGCAAGAGCTGTTTCATCCAACTGCCCGCCACCGGGATCTGCGAACACTGCTGACACCCTCGACTGATCCGGCGGGGGACCACGGGCCAGCGATATCGAGCGGTTCGGCGCGGTCGCGGGGTCAGGCCAAAGTCGTATGCCAGAGGAAGGCAGCGGTGAGTGCGCCGGCGCCGTTGACCGCCCAGTGCAGGGCGATGGGGGCCAGCAGGCTGCCGCTGCGGTGGCGGAGCCAGGTGAAGACCACGGCGGCTGCTGCGGTGGCGGCTACGGCGAGCAGGATTCCGGTGACCTGGCCGAGCAGGCCGCCGCCGAGTAAACCGGACAGGCCGCGGTTGCCGGTGGTGAGGCCGAAGGACGAGGCGATATGCCAGAGGCCGAACAGTAGTGAACCGGCGGCGAAAACGCCCCGGGCACCCCACAGCCGATCGAGGGTGCCGTGGAGGACGCCACGGAAGGCGAGTTCTTCCGGGATCACGGTTTGCAGGGGGATGACGATCATCGAGGCGATGAGGGCGCCGGAGATCGTGGCGTAACGGTCGGCGAAGAAGAAAGGGCGGGTCAGGGGGAGGGCGGCGCCGATGACGACCGCGGCCAGCACCACTGCGACCGCGGCGAAGGCGTATGTGGTTCCGGTGCGCCAATGCCGTGGGGACAGGCCGAGCTCCGACCAGTGCAGCCCCCGGCGGCGCATCAATGCCAGCAGCACGAGGGCGGCAACCGGGACGCTGACGATATTGGCCCACGCCGTGGTGAAGTGGGCGATCAGGTTGGTGCAGACGAGTACCACCACCACGACCGCGACATCGATGTAGGCGTGGATTTTGCGCCGCGGAGCAGCCGTTTTCTCGGGAACCGGGTGGAGCATTCGGCCCAGTGTACGGATCGGCCGCGGGCACTTGGGGGGACGTGCCGGGCGACCGCGTTCATCCGGCGGGTCCCCGGCGCCTCGATTAGCATATGCGGCGCGGCAAGGCCGCGAGCTCGATCGTGCCCAGCGGTACAACCAGCGGTTTCCGGGGAAAGTGGGTTGTGATGTCGACCGGCGAAACGGACGCCGAGCGGCGTTCCGGGCGTGCCCGGTGGCGGGCGGTGGGGTGGCTGCTCGCGGTGATCGTGCTGGTGGCCGTGGCGCCGGTGCTGGCCGGTGATCGGATGCGTATTCCGTATTACAGCCAGGAACTGGATTGGCAGTTGTGCGATACGCCCTCGGTCGATACCCCGGGTGTCGAATGCGCAGACGTGGTGGTCCCACTCGACTACTCCGACCCCGACGGGCGCACGCTGACCGTGGTGATCTCCCGGGTACCGGCCACCGACCCGGATCGGCGGCGCGGAATCCTGATGTCGAACCCGGGCGGCCCGGGGGCGGCGGGGTTGGACAGCCCGGCGCTGCTGGGGGATGTGCTGAGCCCTGACGTGCTCGCACAGTACGACCTGATCGGCATGGACCCACGCGGTATCGGTGCCTCCGACCCTGCGGCGCCCTGCGGCTGGCCGGTCTCGGAGGCCGTTCGGTCGGCCGGGCCGACTCCGGCCGGTTTCGACGAAGAAGTGATGTTCGCCGGTGAGCTGGCCGCGGCCTGCCTGGACGGTGATACCGAGAAGCTGCGTCACCTCACGACCCGCAATACCGCGCGCGATATGGACCTGATCCGCGCCGTGCTGGGGGAGGAGAAGATCAACTACTTCGGGTTGTCCTACGGGACGTATCTGGGCGCGGTGTTCACCGAGATGTTCCCGCGCCGCAGCGACCGGATGGTGCTCGACAGCGCGATCGACCCGGACCGCTACTGGACCGGCCTCGTCCAGGACTGGGGCCCGGCCGACGAGATCGCATTCGACGACTGGGCCCGCTGGGCCGCGGCCCGCGACGCCACCTACCGTCTGGGCGCGACCGCGCCGGAGGTCCGCGCGACGGTGGACGCGCTCTATCAGCGGACGGCCCGGGAGCCGATCATGGTCGACGGCTACCCGATCGACGACCATATCTTCCCGTTCATCCTGCACAACCTGCTGCGTGGTTACCAGGTGAACGAAACACTGGCCGCGACGGTGCGCGATATCGCCGACGCCACCGCGGGTGATACCCGGAGTTCGGCCGAATCCGGGCTCGCGGACCTGCTCGCGGCATTGTTCACCGGGGAGAACTCGGAACTGATGTTCGTTGCCTGCGGCGACTCCGACGCACCGGACGATCCGCAGTGGTACCGGCGCAACGTCGACGCCACCCGCGTCGCTCAGCCGCTGTTCGGGGCGCTGGCGAACAATATTCAGCCGTGCGCGTTCTGGCCGCCGCCCGTCGAGCCGGCAACCGTGGTGCGCAATGAGGTGCCGGTACTGATCGTGCAGGCGACCGGTGACCCGCGCACACCCTACGGCGGGGCGGTTCAGCTACACCGGCATCTCAGCGGGTCGCGGCTGGTGACCCTGCGCGATATCCGCATCCACCTCACGTTCCGGCCGGGCCTCAGTAGTTGCGTGAACAACGCGATCAATGGCTATCTCGCCACGGGGCAGCTGCCTGCCACGGATATCACCTGCACCCCGGATCAGCCGGTTCAGTGAGTCGAAACCAGCTCGCCTGGTTGGTCCGAGATCGATCGGCCCTGGGCGGTCCGGAGTGGTCGCCCCAGCACCGCGGCCTGGGGTTCGGTTCACCGGCCTTCAGGCCGGCCCACCGGCATGGCCTGATCCCGGTCCACCGGCGTGACCAGGGGCCGGAGCGGCGGCCTCGGCGAGCACCGCCGGTCCGGCGGCCCACCCGTCGGGGTCCGTCCATGCTTGGAGCGATCGCCTGGTTTCGAACCGCCGGAGCTCACCGGTGTGTGGATCGGTGAATTCCAGGGTCGCGGCCAGCAGCTGGAGCGGGCGGCGGTAGTCGTCGAGCTGTTTATCGGTGAGCACCGGGTAGAAATCGTCGCCGAGGATGGGGATACCGAGCGAATTCATATGCAGGCGCAGCTGGTGGGTGCGCCCGGTCGCCGGGTGCAACCGGTAGCGGCCGAGTTCACCGCGCCGTTCGAGAAGTTCGATGCGGGTGCGTGCGTTCGGCGGGCCCGCAACCTCCTGTGCCGCCAGGATGTGTTTTTCCTTGATGATCCGGCTGACCAGCTCGACCGGGAAATCCAGGCCGGGCCGGAATCCGGCCACGGCCTCGTATTCCTTGCGGACGTGTTGGCGCTGGAACATCGTCTGATAGGCGCCGCGAGATGCCGGATCGATCACGAACAGCATCAGCCCGGCGGTGGCGCGGTCGAGGCGGTGCGCGGGAATCAGATCGGGCAGGTCGAGTTCGCGGCGCAGTTTGACCAGCGCGGTCTGCAGAATATGGCTGCCGCGCGGGATGGTGGCAAGGAAGTGGGGTTTATCGGCGATCAGGATGGTGTCGTCGCGGTAGACGATCGGAATATCGAACGGGACCGGGTGCTCGGCGGGGAGGTCGCGATGGAACCAGACCGCGCCACCGGGAACAAAGGGGGAGTCGAGGCCGAGCGGGCCTTCCAGATCGACGATCTCGCCGGCGCGCAGCATTTCGTCGATGCGGGCGGGTTCGACTCGCGGCAATCGGTGGATCAGATGCTCGCGCAGGCTCGGCCAGTTACCTTCTTCGGGGAGCCGTAGCCGGGCCGGGTCGAGCCCGTACCGCTTCGGCAGCGGGGGCTGCTGCCTTCTTCGCATCGTCGCAGCATAGTCGGCGCGACCCGGGCGGCTTCGGGGTGGACCGGTCGGCTATTTCCAGTAACCCTGTGCTTTGATCTGGGTTTTCGGCAGCGTGCCGCGCAGAGTTTTCACCACGGCGCGGGTGGTGGCGGCATCGCAGGCGACCCACGCGAACGCATCCCGGGCGACGGTGAGTCCTTGGGCTGCCTCGCGTATGGCCCGGCCGTCGTCGACGCGCTGGAGCCAGGTCACCGTGTGGTGCGGTTTGTTGCGTACCGGCAGAGTGGGGTCGGATTCGTATTGCCATTCCAGCCATACCCGTGCCGGTGTGTTGCCGATGGCTTCGAGCAGGGTGTTCACCGCAGGTAGCGACGCGCTGTCACCGAAGATCACGTATTCGCCCGGGGTGGTGGCGGGCAGCTCGAAGTTCGAGCCCAGCACGGAGGTTTCGATGACCTCGCCGATCTGTGCGCGCTCGGCCCATGCGCCGGCCGGGCCGGTGTGGACGGCGAATTCGATGTAGAAGTGGTCGTTGCCGGGGTCCTGGTCGATCAGGGTGTAGCCGCGGTGGTGGAGTTTGTCGGTTTCGGCGTCCGGAATCCACAACCGGATGAACTGGGTGGGATGAACGGGATGGTCGTTCAGCAGCCCGCCGGCAGTGAAACCGATGCGGATGTATTTGTCGGTGATCCGCTCGGTGGTAGTGACTGTCAGCCGGTAGTCCTCGGCCCGCCACACCTTCATGATTACGCCATTACCGCCTCTACCCATGCAGGTTAGCGTAACCTAACTTCGATGTGGTGTCGGGGTTTGTCGAGACTCCTTGCCGGGGCGGGGAGTCCGTCCGTTTGCGTGTATCGGACGGATCCTGTTCGCGCGACATTGGTGAAGATGTTAGCTTAGCCTAAGCGAATTGTGAGATGAAAATGGAAGATGCTTGTATGGAGAATCCCACTCTCGCAATGTAAGGTAAGCCTAAGTGTAAGGGTGTCAGGGTTCGGTGGTGACCGTGCCGAGCAGTGAAGCGGGAGCGGTGGTGAGCGATCCGATGGTGGTCGGTGCCCGAGTGCTGCCCGCGCCAGGAGGTGACCGATGACCGTCGTCGACGATATCCGGGGAATCGATTCGCTCGTCGTTGCGAGCCCGACAGCCGGTGAACGGGAACGCATCCTGGGCGAATGGGCCACCGGTGTCGAACCGTATGACCTGTCCCCACTGGTTACCGTGATCCGGCACGGTCATATGGTGCCCGGTACGCGGGTTGCCGCCCGCTGTGGCGGCGATGTGGTGACCTACGGTGAATTGTTCGGCCGGCTCGATGGGATCGAAGGGGTACGTGGTTCGTCCGCGCTGCCCACCCCCACCGGACTCGCCGCGCTGCTCGCCGAATTCGTCACGGCCTCCCGGGTCGGTGCCGGCCGTTTCGGTTGCGCCGGTCTGCTGCTCGGCGCCGATGCACTCGCGGTAGCCGTTGCCGACCGCCGCGGTGTCGCCGCCGACCGCCGCCTGCGCCGGGTCGATCCCGCGATGCGGCCCGCGGACGTCCGGCTGCTGGCACTGCCGTGGGGCGATCCGCAGAACACGGTCGACCTGCTGGCGGCCTGGTCCTCGGGTGCGTCGGTCGTGGTGCCGACCGAAGCGCAGCGCCGCGACCCGGCTGCACTGGCCGCACTCATCGAGACCCACGCGGTATCGCAGATAGTCGCCGAGGCCGAACTTCCGATCTGTCTCGCCGAGTCCGGGGCAGACCGGATGCCGACCGTGGCGCGCTGGGATCTGGTCGGCACCGATGGTGGTTCGGCGCTGCCGGATGCGGTGCGCCGGTTGTCGCCGGATGCGGTGGCGACCGTCGCCTATCACGCCTCTGCCTACCTGGGTGCAGTCGCGCGCGGGCCGCTGGCGGCGACCGCCTGGACCCGTCCGGTGCCCGGTGCGAAGGTGCTGTTGCTGGATGAGGGCCGGTTGGTTCCGCCGGGTGTCGTCGGTGATGTTCACGTCGGCGGCCGCGCGCTGGGGGCGGAATTCGCCGGTGATCTCGAACGTGAGCGGTTCGTCGGTGATCCGTATGAACCCGACGCGCGCCTGTTCCGGACAGGTCATCGGGGCTGGTGGACCTCCGAGGGTCGGTTGATCATCGAATCCTGAGCGCGGCGGGCTGTGCTTTGGGGCTGCTCGCGAATCGCGCCTTAGGTCCCGGTATTCGTGCTGTTCACAGGCTTTTCGGCTGAGCATTCGCGTTATTCTCCGATCGGACCGAAGGTTTCGTCACCCAACCTGATGTAAGGTAAGCCTATGCGAACTCGGGTGGTTCGGCCTGTCCCGTGCGACAGGCGCCGCCGTGTAGAACGAGGCGCGACGCCATCGGGCTGTCGGGAAAGTGGGAGAACCAGTGGACAGACTTCTGGTGGTGGGTGCGGGCCCCAAAGCCATGGCGGTTGCGGCCAAGGCGTATGTGCTGCGCGAAATGGGTCTGCCGGCGCCGCATGTCACCGTGGTCGAACCCGATGCGGTGGGCGGGAATTGGCTGGCGACCGGCGGGTGGACCGACGGCAGGCACCGGCTGGGGACCAGCCCGGAGAAAGATATCGGCTTCCCGTATCACTCGACCTGGGCGCGCGGCCACAATCACGCCGTCAACCAGGCCATGATGGGCTTCGGGTGGACGGCCTTCCTGATCGATCGCGGCACCTACGCGGAATGGGTGGATCGCGGACGGCCGAGTCCGGAACACAACCTCTGGGCGAAATATCTACAGTGGGTGGCACGTAAGTCCAGGGTGGAAGTGGTGCGTGGCCGGGTGCGCACCATTCGGGCGGAGGGTGCCGGCTGGCGGGTCACTGTAGAAGGTGCGGACGGGGAAACCGCCGAGATCGACGCGCAGCGGTTGATGATCACCGGTCCGGGTGACAGCAGGCGGGCGCTGGCCGAGCATCCGAAGCTGTTGAGTATCGCCGACTTCTGGGATCTGGCGGGTAGGCGGAAATTGCCGGCGTCCTCCCGGGCCGCGGTGATAGGTGGCGGTGAGACAGCGGGTTCGGCCATGGACGAACTGGTCCGCCATGATGTGCTGACGGTGTCGGTGATCTCGCCCGCGGCCACCATCTACACGCGGGGTGAGAGTTATTTCGAGAACTCGCTGTTCAGCGATCCTGCCAAATGGCGGGCCCTGAGCGTCGCCGAACGCCGGGATGTGGTGCGGCGGACGGACCGGGGCGTGTTCTCGGTGCGGGTGCAGGAGACGCTGCTCGCGGACAACCGGGTGCATCATTTGCAGGGCCGGGTGGTCCGGGTGGCCGATCAGGGCGACGGGGTGGCGCTGACCTTGCGTAACGACTCCCGGCCCGATCAAACGCACGCCTTCGACCTGGTGGTCGACGCGATCGGCGGTCAGCCGCTGTGGTTCCTGGACCTGTTCGACGACGAGGTTGCGGACCTGTTCGAACTGGCTGTGGGCGGCCCGGTCACGCAGGCGCGGATCGAGGCCGTGATGGGGTTCGATCTGACGGTCGAGGGTTTACCCGCGAAGTTGTACCTGCCCAATATGGCCGGTTTGGCGCAAGGGCCGGGATTCCCGAATCTCAGTTGCCTGGGCGAACTTTCCGACCGGATCTTGGCGAGCGCACCGGCACTGGCGGGCACGGCGGCGCACTCGGAACTGCCGGAGCACGTCCGGACACACTGACGAGCCTTACCTAGGCTAGGCTTGCCTTACTTTTACCCAGCAACATATAGATGAGGTTCGTTGATGCGTATCGTGTCGTTCGGGTTCCAGACCTGGGGCCGAAAGACTCTGCAGGCGCTGATCGATTCCGAGCACGAGGTGGTGCTCGCGGTCACCCATCCCGCCAGCGAGGATTCCTACAAGGGGATCTGGTCGGATTCGGTGGAGGAACTGGCCCGCGAACACGGGATCCCGGTCCATCTCACCGAACGGGCCGATACCGAGACGATCGACCTCGTCAAACGCGCCGAACCCGATGTGATCGTGGTGAACAGCTGGTACACCTGGATGCCGCCCGAGCTGTACACCATGCCCACCCACGGCACCCTCAACCTGCATGATTCGCTGCTGCCGAAATTCACCGGTTTCTCCCCGGTGCTGTGGGCCCTGATCAGCGGAGCCGACGAATTCGGCCTGACTGTGCACCGGATGGACGAACAGCTCGACACCGGCGACATCCTGGTGCAGCATTCGCTGCCCATCGGCCCGGACACCACCGGCACAGAGCTGGTACTCGCCGGGATGGAACTCATTCCCGGCGCGGTGCACGAAGCGCTGGAAGCACTCGCCTCCGGCACCGCGCAGTGGCGCCCGCAGGACAAAGCCGCCCGCACCTATTTCCACAAGCGTTCCGACCGGGACAGCCGGATGGACTGGAATCAGCAGGCCCCGGATCTCGAACGTTTCGTCCGGGCACTGTCCGCGCCCTACCCCCGCGCATTCAGCCACTACCGCGGCGAGCGGATCGAGGTCCTGGAATCCAGTGTGTCGGCGGCCCGCTACGGCGGCACCCCGGGCCGGGTCATCGTGCAGGAGGGCGGCGGAGTCGTGGTGTGCGGACCGGACGCCTACCGCGGTGACAACCACGGCCTGTTGATCACCCGGGTCCGCGCGGCCGACGGTGCGGAGCACAGCGGTGCCGAATTCTTCCGGCGCGGTGGATATCTGACCGATACGCCGGAGTAGCGCCCGCCCGGCCGGTGCCCACGCGCCGGCCGGAGCAGCCGATCGAACGAGTACAGGGCCGGAGAGAATCATGTCGATCATCGCCAACGACGCGAACCGTGCGGCCCGGCCGGACGAAGGCGACCGGACCCCGCCGAACCGGTACCCGCTCTCGTCCGGGCAACGCCGCGCCTGGTTCCTTCAGACGCGCGACCCCGGCGATACCGCGCTCAACCTGCCCGTCGGCTACCGATTGCAGGGCTCGCTGGACAGCGAACGGCTTCGCGCCGCCGTACAGTCCGTCACCGATCGGCACGAGATCCTGCGCACCACCTACGGCCTGGACTCCGACGGCGAACCGTATCAGCAGGTGCGCACCGACCTGCTCCTGCCATGGCAGGAGCACGATCTGCGCGACCTGGCGGCCGAACCCGCGCGCCGCCGAGCCGAGGTGCTCACCCGGCGGGCACTGGCCAGGCCCTTCGACCCGGCCGCCGAAACACCACTGCGGGTGACGCTGATCCGCCTTGCCGCGAGCGAATACCTGCTGTTGCTGGTGGTGCACACGATCGCCTGGGATGACGAATCGGCATCCATATTCGCCGCCGAACTGTCTGTCGCGTACAACGACACGACCCTGGCGCCACCACCGGTGCGGTTCATCGAACAGTTCGGCGAAGCAGCGGGCGGCGACGACCGGGAGTACTGGCGGCAGTCCCTGACTCCGCTGCCGGAGGCGCTGGAACTACCCGGTCGGCCCGCGCCGCGCGGGGCCGGGCCGGCAACGGTCGAACATACGTCGCGACCCCTGCCCGCGACCCTGCTCGACCTGGCCCGAGAGGCCGCCGCCGGGGCCGGGACCGACGAAACCACCGTGCTGCTCGCCGCTTTCGCCGCCCTCGTACATCGCTATACCGGCGCCGATGATTTCCTGGTGGCCGTGCCCGCCAGTACCCGCGGTCTGCGAGCGGCCGGGGTGATCGGCTATTTCGGCAACACCGTCCTGATCCGTGCGACCCCACGGCCCGAACAGAGCTTCGCCGAATTCCACGCCGGCCTCGCCGCCACGGTTGCCGGTGGCCGCGCGCATCGCCGAATCGGTATCGACGAGGTGGTCCATGCGGTCAATCCGGACCGCACGGGCGCGCGGGACGGGTTGGCACAGTTGGCGCGGATCGGGTTCGGCATACGCGAGCCGATCGCCGTACCGGAACTGGCCGGTGTGCGTGCGACCCTGGAGACGTCCGGTTCACCGGATGCGCCGGTGCCGCTGCGGATCACAGTGGTGCTCGACCGGGACCGCCCGCGGCTGGTTGCCGATCACCGCTCCGAACAACTGGACCGGCCGCTGGTCGAGCAACTACTCGGTCACTATGTCCAGCTGCTGGACAGTGTCCTGCACGATCCGGGCGCCCGGATCGGCGAACTCGATCTGTTCGGTCACCGCGACCGGGCCGCGCTGCTCGCGCGATCGCACGGTGCGCTGGTCCCCCACGCTCCGGCGACGCTCGTCGCGCTGGTAGAAGAGCGTGTCGCGGCCGCGGGGGACGACGCCGCCGTGGTGGCACCCGCAGCGGCGGGCGGCGCGGATCTGGAACTGAGCTACCGCGAACTCAACGGCCGGGCGAACAGGCTGGCCCGCGAACTCGTCGCCCAGGGCATCGGCACCGACGATCTCGTCGCCGTGCGAATCGCGAATTCCGCCGAGTTCGTGGTGGCGGTGCTGGCGGTGCTGAAGGCGGGTGCTGCCTACTTGCCGATCGACCCGGCCTACCCGGAGCAGCGGATCGACTTCCTGGACCGGGATGCGCGGCCACGGCTGGTGCTCGGCCGCGCCGAACTGGCGGCCGCCGAGGAGCGGGCGGCCGGTCTGCCCGGCCACGACCTCTCCGATATCGAACGGGTGCGGCCACTTCGTCCAGGCAACCTCGCCTATGTCATCTACACCTCCGGTTCGACGGGGACGCCGAAGGGGGTCGGTGTCGCACACGCCGCGATCGCCGAGCACCTGCGTGGTTTCGGTGCCGAATGGGATATGACGGCGCAGGATCGGTTGTTGCAGTCGTCGTCGGTCAGTTTCGATGCCTCCCTGCTCGATATCTTCCTCACCCTGTCTCTCGGCGCCTGCCTGGTGATTCCGAAACCCGATGCGCTGCGCGATATTCCGTATATCTCGGAACTGATCGGCCGGTACGGGGTGACCGTGCTGCATATGGTGCCCTCGCTGCTGAGTACCTTCCTGATGCTGCCGGAGGTGACCGAATGGCGTGCACTGCGCCGAGTGCCGGTGGGTGGTGAGGCGCTGCTCGGTGAGGTGGCCGATCGCTTCGCCAGGGTTTTCGACGCGGAACTGCGCAACCACTACGGTCCGACCGAGGCCGTGGTGTCGGCCACCCATCTGACTGTGCGCGGGCCACAGGGCGCCGGGGTGGTCCCCGTCGGAGTGCCCAACCGGAATGTTTACGTCTACCTGCTGGACAACCGGTTACAGCTGGTTCCCGACGGGGTGCTCGGCGAGATCTACCTCGGTGGTGCGCAGCTGGCTCGCGGCTACCTGCACCGCGCCGGCTTGACCGCCGAGCGGTTCGTTGCCGACCCTTTCCACCCCGGGCAGCGGCTGTACCGGACCGGTGATCTGGCGCGGCGCAACAGTCGCGGTGAGATCGAATTCGCCGGCCGTGCCGACGAACAGGTGAAGGTTCGCGGGCACCGGATCGAATCCGGTGAGGTGCAGGCGGCGCTGTCCGCGCATCCCGGAGTCGGGGCCTGTGCGGTGGTCGCGTTCCAGGAGCCGGTCACCGGAACGGGGCTGGCCGCCTATCTGGTGCCTGCCGCGGGAGCACTGGATGTAGCCGAAGTCCGTGCGTTCGCCGCGAAATCGTTACCGGACTACATGCTGCCCACCGCGTGGGCGGTACTCGCGGAAATTCCCCTCACCGAACACGGCAAACTCGACAAACGCGCACTGCCCGAACCGCGCCGGTTCGCCACCGGCGAGCGACGTCCGCCGAGTACGCCCACCGAGATCCGGCTGGCCGAATTGTTCGGCGCACTCTTCGGCTGCGCGGAGATCGGCGCCGATGATTCGTTCTTCGAACTCGGCGGGCATTCGCTGCTGGCCAACCGGTTGATACTGCTGATCCGGGAGGAGTTCGGCGTCGAGATCGATGTGCGTGCGCCGTTCGACACTCCGACGGTCGCGGGGCTGGCGGCGCTCGTCGACGCGACACCGGTCACCGCGACGGGCCGGCCCGAACTGGATCGCCGCCCGCGGCCCGAGCGAATCCCGCTGTCCTACAACCAGCGAGCTGTCCTGGCCGGTGGCGATATCGGCCCGGCCCGGCTGGTGGCCCACCTGGACGGCCCGCTGGACCGGGACGCGCTCACAGCCGCTGTTCACGATGTGTTCGAGCGTTACGAGATTCTGCGGACGGTCCCGGCCACCGCGGACGACGAGTGGTACCAAGCCGTTCGCCCGGGACCGCTACCCGATCCGGCAGTGATCGAGGTCGTCGAGCAGCAGTGGCCCCGGCCGGCGCCCCGGTTCGATCGTGCGGCGGGACCACTGCTGCATCCTCGGCTCGGCATCCTCGGCCCGGACCAGCACGTCCTGGAACTGACGGCCGACCGGCTCGTGGCCGACGAAAGGTCGCTGCGGATCGTGCTCACCGACCTGGCCACGGCCTACCGGAGTCGCGTGGGTAACGGGTCGGCGCCCCGCTGGTCCGGACCGGCCGTCGATTACGCCGACTACACGCTGTGGCAGTCGGCAGTCGTCGAATCGGCGGGACCGCAGCTGGAACAGTTGCGAGCGGGGCTGCGCGGGCTGCCCGATCTCTCGGCCTCCCCGGTTGCCGTGCCTGCGCGGTCGGCAGAGTTCACGGTGCCCAGCGCGTTGCGCCGGCGGTTACGTGCTCACGCCGAGACGGTCGGTGCCTCCGAATACATGCTCTACCAGGCGGTGGTCGCCGCCCTGATGCACGCCCTCGGAGCGGGCGTCGATATCGCGCTCGGGGCACCGCTGTCCGGCCGGGCCGACAGTGCCGTATCCGAGGTGGTCGGGCCACTGTCCGCGGCCGTGGTACTGCGCCACGATCTCTCGGGCGACCCGGCTCTGCGCGCCGTTCTGGACCGGGCGCGCGGTACCGCGTTCGGGGTGTACGGCGGCCACGACATGCTGATCGACGGGGTCGCGGCGGCCGTATGCCCCGGGCGCTCACCGTACGACCTGTGCCGGGCCGTCGTGGATTTCGGCGAACTCTGCCCGCCACAGCAGTTCTGGCTGGACGACGAGGTGGCCGCGCGGATCACCGACTCCGCGCCCGGTATCGCCCACCGGCTTGCCTTTGCGTTCGGCTCCGCGGGTGACGGTGGCCTGCACGCCACGGTGCGCGCCGAAGCTGCGCGCCACGATCAGCAGACCGTCGAACTGCTGGCGCGGTATCTCGAAGAGCTACTCACGACCTTCGTCGAATCACCCGATCTACCGGTATCCGAGGCAGTCGCGCTCGACGCGACGCGGGCACTCTGGACGGCGGACGGCGGCCTGTCCCTGCAACCTCCCGGTTCCTGACGCGCGGAGGTCTTCGAACCCTGAGCGGGGAGCGCGGTCGCTCCCCGCTCAGCTCACAGCTCGACCCGCTGGTCCTCCGGGAGGAACAGGGCGTCGGTTTCGGCCACGCCGAATGTCCGGTAGTACTCGGCGATATTGCGCACCACCTGATTCACGCGGAACTCGTCGGGGGCGTGCGTATCCCCGTGGAGCAATCGTTCGGTGTACTCGGGTGTCGTCTTCGAACGCCAGATCCTGGCATACGACAGGAACATGGTGTGGTAGTCGGGTGGCGATATCCCCGCCCGCTCCTCGGCCAGCCGGAAGGCGGTCAACGCGATCTGTAAACCGCGCAGATCAGCGAGGTTCTCACCGACGGTCAGTTCACCGTTGACGTGCTGGTCCGGCGCGAGGCCCTCCGGCACCAGCGCGTTGTACTGGTCGACGAGTTGTTTCGACTTGGCGTCGAACGCGGTGCGATCGGCGGGGGTCCACCAATCCCGCTGGTTACCGTCACCGTCGAACTTCGAACCCTGATCGTCGAAGCCGTGCCCGATCTCGTGCCCGATCACCGCGCCCACCCCGCCGTAGTTGACCGCGGGCACAGCATCCTTGTCGAAGAACGGCGGCTGCAGGAACGCGGCGGGGAAGACGATTTCGTTCGAGGTGGGGGAGTAGTAGGCGTTCACCGTCTGCGGCGAGGCACTCCATTCGGATTTGTCCACCGGCTCCCCGAGTCGATCGAACGAGCGCTTCACCTCGAAATCATTGATGGCGCGCAGGGATTCGATCAATTTCCCGCGAGTGACCGTCAGTTTCGAATAGTCCACCCACTTGTCGGGGTAACCGAGTTTGAGGCCTATCTTCTCCAATTTCTCGATCGACGCCTGCTGCGTTTCCGGCGACATCCAGGACGAATTCGTGAAGTTCTCCCGGTAGGCGGCCATCAGGTCATCGACCATGACCTGCACCCGCTCCTTGGCTTCCGGCGGGAAGTACTGCTCCACATACAGCTTTCCGAGCTGTTCGCCGAGGTTGCCGTCCACCGTGCCGACCGCGGATTTCCACAACTCGGGCCGCTGCTGCAAACCGGACATGAGGCGGCCGTTGAAATCGAAATTGGCGTCCGACAGTTCCTTGGGCAGGAACCGTGCGTAGGTCTGCAGAACCGACAGTTTGAGATATTCGCGCCACACCGCGATATCGGTGGCAGACCAGATCTTGCCGGCCTCGGTGACGAAGGACGGCTGGTTCACCACCAGCTTCGCGAACAGGTCGCGCGGGCGGTCGGTGATCCCGGCCAGCCAGGGCTCCCAGTCGTACCCCGGCGCCAGCCCGGTGGTTTCCGCCCAGGTCATCAGGTTGTAGGTGGCCTCGGTATCGCGATTGCGCACATTGTCCCAATGAGCGGCGGCGATCCGGGTCTCCAGATCGATCTGCCGGGCGGCGATCGCGGCGGGGTCGGATAGGTTCGCAGCCTTGGCGAGGCGTTCCAGATAGGTCCGGTAACCGGCGAGTTCCTCGGCGAACTGTGGATCGCGATAGTACTGCTCGTCCAGGCCGATTCCGGCTTGGCCGATCGAGGCGATATAGGCCGAAGAATTCTTCCGGTCGGTACTCACGCCGATACCGATCAGCCCGCCGATCGGCAGCCGCCCCATCACCTCTGCGAGAGCAGGTTTGTCTTTCGCGGCATCGATCTCGGCGAACATCGAATCCAGCGGCGTCAATCCGAGCTGTTCGATTTCGTCGAGGTTCATCCGGGCGTCGAACAGATCGCGGATCTGCTGGGCTTCGCTACCCGGCTCGGGATCACCGATGCCCTCGATGATCTGCCGCAACTGTGCCTGGGTGCGCTCCGCGGCCTCGCTGAACGCGCCGTAGGAGGTCTTGTCCGGCGGCAACTGATACTCACGCAGCCATTTGCCGTTGACATGCCGGTACAGATCGTCCTGCGGCCGGACCGCCGGGTCGGAGCCGTCCATGTCCACACTGACCAGCCGCGCCGGCTCCTCCTCGGCGCAGGAGGCCAGCCACGCGGCCGCGGGGACCAGCCCCAGGGCCACCAGGAACGAGCGGCGGTCGAGCACGAACCGGCGATCCGACGATTTCAAACCAAACCTCTCCCCGATGCGGAACCCGCACCTCACCTAGGCGAACCAGCCTCATGAGGCTACCGGCGCCGAGCCTCGGCGTCGCGCTCGGTGATCGAGCGTTTCCGGACCGCCGTTCCTTTCCCATATTGTCGCCGTCGGCCGGGCGCCGCCTGGCCGGAGCGGTCGAGTTCTTCGAGTTCCTGAGACGGGGTATGCACGACCTGCGCGACCAATGGCGCGAGCAGCAGCGGGCCGGCAGACGGAGGTGCTGCATGGCCCCGATTTCCCCCCGAGCTGGGGATTCGCTATTCTTGACCGGTTGCCTGTGGGCCTCGAGCCCGCGATTCGGCCGCGAACCCCCGGTGGTTGATCGCGTAGATCAGATGAAACCACTGGTAGGCGCGCGTTCGGGTGGTAACAGACCATGCCCGTCGGGTCGGCAATCCGGCGTGCTTTACGTCCAGGTCGAGGAGGCTGAAGTGATTCAGCAGGAGTCGCGGCTGCGCGTCGCCGACAACACGGGTGCCAAGGAGATTCTCTGCATCCGCGTTCTCGGTGGTTCGTCGCGCCGCTATGCCGGTATCGGCGATGTCATCGTCGCCACTGTGAAAGAAGCGATCCCCGGCGGCAACGTCAAACGGGGTGACGTGGTGAAGGCCGTCGTGGTGCGCACCACCAAGGAACGGCGTCGTCCGGATGGTTCCTACATCCGTTTCGACGAGAACGCTGCCGTGCTCATCAAGCCGGACAACGACCCGCGCGGCACCCGCATCTTCGGCCCGGTCGGCCGTGAGCTGCGCGACAAGAAGTTCATGAAGATCGTTTCGCTGGCCCCGGAGGTGCTCTGACATGAAGGTGCACAAGGGCGATACCGTGCTCGTCGTCTCGGGTAAGGACAAGGGCGCCAAGGGCAAGGTCATCCAGGCCTTCCCGCAGCAGAACCGGATCCTGGTCGAGGGCGTGAACCGGATCAAGAAGCATGTCGCGAACTCCGCGAACCTGCGCGGCGCGTCGTCGGGCGGCATCGTTACCCAGGAGGCGCCCATCCACGTGTCCAACGTGATGGTCGTCGACTCCGACGGTAACCCGGCCCGGATCGGCTACCGCACCGACGAAGAAACCGGCAAGCGGGTTCGGATCTCCCGTAAGAACGGGAAGGACATCTGATATGACCACCACTGAGAAGATCCAGCCGCGGCTGAAGGTGCGCTACCGCGAGGAAATCAAGGACGCGCTGAACGGCGAGTTCGAGTACGCCAACGTCATGCAGATCCCGGGCGTGGTCAAGGTCGTTGTCAACATGGGTGTCGGTGACGCTGCCCGCGACGCCAAACTGATCAACGGCGCGGTCGAGGACCTGGCCCTGATCACCGGCCAGAAGCCGCAGATCCGCAAGGCCACCAAGTCCATCGCGCAGTTCAAGCTGCGTGAGGGTATGCCGATCGGCGCGAAGGTCACCCTGCGTGGCGACCGGATGTGGGAGTTCCTGGACCGCCTGGTCTCGATCGCCCTGCCCCGTATCCGCGACTTCCGCGGCCTGTCGCCCAAGCAGTTCGACGGCAACGGCAACTACACGTTCGGCCTGAGCGAGCAGTCGATGTTCCACGAGATCGATGTGGACAAGATCGACCGCCCGCGCGGTATGGACATCACCGTTGTTACCACCGCGACCAACAACGAAGAAGGCCGTGCCCTGCTGAAGCACCTCGGCTTCCCGTTCAAGGAGAACTGAGACATGGCCAAGAAAGCACTGGTCAACAAGGCCAACCGCAAGCCGAAGTTCGCCGTTCGCGCCTACACCCGCTGCCAGCGCTGCGGCCGGCCGCACGCGGTGTACCGCAAATTCGGCCTGTGCCGTGTGTGCCTGCGCGAGATGGCGCACCGCGGCGAGCTGCCGGGCGTGCACAAGAGCTCCTGGTGAGCTGATCCCGGCCGGCGTCGCCCGGCCGGGATAAACACCATAGAAAAGGACCCGAGCCACGGCTCGGGTCCTTTTCGTGCTTCGAGGGATTTGATCGTGAAACTGCGATCATACCCTTTGATCGTGAAAACGCGATCAAAGGGTATGATCGCGAAATAGCGATCATGGACCGAGTTGTGGGAGGTGGCGATGGCACATCGACGGGCCCGGATCCGAAGTCCCCATGATTTCGGGCTGGCGATCCAGCAGGCGCGTCTGGGCCGGGAATGGTCCCAGCGTGATCTGGCCGAGAAGGCGGGCTACCCACAGAGCGTGATCAGCGATATGGAGAACGGTAAGCACACCCGTTACGCGGAGCGCCTGTTCGAGCTGCTGTCCGAGTGCGAGATAGCTATCCACGCCGAGTGGGATGACACCGAGTGAAGCGGCTCGGAGTCGAGCTCTACGGAGACCTCATCGGCACGCTGCGCGGCGCCGACAGCACGACCTTCGATATCCGGGCCGACCCGGACGCGATCGAGCGATACGGCGTCAACAGCCGGATCCTTTCCGCTGCGATACCGCTGACTCCGAAACCGAACCGGGCAAAGGCCAAGCACCGGCGGAACTTCTTTCGAGAATTACTGCCCGAAGGAGATCAACTTGCCGCTATGAACGCGGCGGCGGGACTTGCTTCCGGCGATGTACTGGGCTTCCTGTCCCGGTATGGCCGTGATATCGCGGGTGCACTCCAGATATGGGATCTGGACGATCCGAATGAACCCCCCACCCCTGAACTGCTACCCGTCACCGCAGCGCGTGTCCGCGAACTACTCGACGAACCTTTCGTGTATCCGCTGGCGAATCGCCCGGCTGTGGGCAAGACATCGTTGGCCGGAGTTCAGCCGAAGATAGTGCTTGCCCGGACAGACGACGGATGGGCGCAAGCTGTCGGTGGCGCCCCATCGACGCATATCTTGAAGCCGGTCGTACGGCAGCACCCCACGCTGATCTATGACGAGGAGTACGGGGCCCGGCTAGCCCGTGTTCTCGGGCTGGCCTCCCATGACACCTGGATGGCGACATTTGCTGGTACGCCTGCCCTGGTCATCGAGCGCTGGTTGCGAGCTGGGGTTTGCGATCTGCGGCAGAGCTGGTCGACGAAACTCTCGCTGCTGTCGCGGAGGCTGTCGAGCTGGAACACCCGCACCCTCAGGCCGACCCACGGGTCCATCCGAGCGTGCGGCAGTTCACTGCGAACCTCCGCAGCGAACGCCCAGCGGGGATGCGCCCCGACTGAGACTGCGGGAGTGTGCCGGTAGTACGTCGATGTTCCACGAGGTCGATGTGGACAAGATCGATCGTCCGCGGGTATGCGCATCGCCGACAAGGCCGACCGCAAGCTGCGGTTCGCCGTTCGCGCTTACATCCGCTGCCGGCCGCACGCGGTGTACTGCAAGTTCGGCCTGTGCCGTGGGTGCTTGCGTGAGATGGCGCACCGCGCGAGCTGTGGCACCGAGGGGGATCGCATTCGCGTGCCACCGGTTCCGGATGGTGGAGGTTCGAGTGTGATCGCTGTTCGGTAGCTGTCGCGGTGCGGGCCGACTCGTTCCCAGTGCCGGAAATGTCCCGGTTGTCCCGGTGTGGAAATCGCCCCCTAGTATCGGCGGTTGTGAGGCGTATAGGGCTGCCACCGAATCTGGTGCGGGTTGCCGTTCTGATATTCGCCGCCGCGGTCCTCACACTCGGACTGCACGACAGTCGGGACCCGGAAAACGCGCAGTCCGAAAATCTTTCGTTCCTTCACGCGGTGGTCGCCGCCGACGAACGGGTCGGTCCCGTCATCTCGGAGTCCGTCATCTCGGAGCCCGCGGGCTCGGGCGGGCAGATCGTGCACTGCCCCGATCACTGTCCCCGTGCCTCGGCTGTTCGTCTGCGACCGGGTTACCTCTGGTACGGGGTCCTGTTGATCGCCGGACTGCTGATCGGCGGTTCCTGTTCCCTCGCGTGGTACGCCCGGCCGCGTGCTACCCGCCGAACTGTTACCGGCGCGGCGGGCGCGGAGTTGTTGCTGCGTCTCTGCGTCTGTCTTCGCTGAAATGCTGGTGGTGGGTACAGGATTCGCTGCCCACCGCCGCGTCGTTCCTGCGTGAACGGGTTCCGCCCGGCGCTGTGCGCGGGCGGGGCTGCCGGGAATGCGGGGCGTCACGTTCGTCCGGCTCGGATGTGTGGCCGGAGGTAATTGCCGACGAGAAGGGGCGGCCATTGCTTCCTGTGCCTCAGGAGCGGACCCGGGCGTCCTATTCGTGCCGACGGTAATGCGTCGACGCGAATCCGTCAGTGCAACAACCATTTGCACAAAAACTCAGGAGATATCTTCCGTGAGAACTCTCACACCTCTGATCGCTCTCGCCGCCCCGATCGGCTGCCTGGTCTTCGGGGCCGGCACCGCATCGGCGGTGACGACGGAACAGGCGCCGAATTCGGTCACGGTGAACTTCACCGACGCGGAGGCACGCATGATCGATACGCTCAATCTGGGGCCGGTCCTGGGTGCGCTGCCGCCCAACTTCACGCCGGAGGCGAAACAGCGTCTCGGGGAGAGTCTGGCCGAATATGCCGGTCGTGCCGCCCGTGCCCCGGGGTCGACGCTGTCGGTGATCATCGATCAGCCGGTGGGTACGCCGCCTGGTGTCGGGGTGACCGTTATCCGGTGATCCAGTGAGCACGGGGCACCGCTCGGTCCGGATGGGCCGAGCGGTGCCCGTGCGCAGAGGGTCGTCAGGAGAGTGCGGCACGGGCTTCGTCGAGATGGGATTGCCAGGCGTCGCGGTCCACATGGTGGTAACCGGGTGTCCCGTTGACGAAAGCGCTCGACACCACCATGTCCGGTTGCACGGTGGCGAGTGTGTCCAGGGCTGCGAACAGGCCGTCTTTATCGCTGTATCCCGGGATGTATCCCACACGCCAGCCCTCGGCGTAGCGCAGCAGGGTGTCGCCGGTGAACAAGTAGCGGCGGCCGTTGTGGCCGGGCACCAGATAGCAGGTGCTGCCCGGCGTATGGCCGGGTGTGGGAATCACTTCCACGCCCGCATCGTCCACGCCTCGCTCCGATACCGCGATATCGATCGGTGCGTGGGCCCCGATTTCGGCGGCTTCGGCGGCCGGAGCGTACAGGCGGCTGCCGAAGCGCCCGGCGACGGTGCGCAGCATGGGTCCGGCTTCGTCCTGGTGGCTCAGATACTGGCGGGCGACGCCACCGAGCTGTTCGAGCCGATCGAAGTCCTGGTCGCTGCCGGGGGAGTAGAAGAGGATGTTCTGTCCGGAGGGTGGGGTCCACAAGTAGGCGTGGGTTCGCGGCCCACCGGGGACGATGAACTCGCGGGTTTCCCAGAGATCGGGCGTCACCTGCTGCATGGTCGGTTCGGTGGGGCCGGTTTCCCGGATCGTTTCGGTACGCATGACACGACGTTAAAATCTCAATAATAGTTGAGGTCAAGGTCCGGCGTTCCGCACGCTACATTCGAGATATGCCGACGACGAATTATCCGCTCCGCCGGATTACGTGTTTCGTGTTCGGCCTGGTCTTCGTGGGTGCGGTGACAATGCCGGTGGCCACCGCGGAACAACCCGCCCGGATGGACACCTATGTCACCGATTCCGCCGGCGCACTCGATACCGGCGACTCGCAGCGTGTCCGTGCGGCGGTCGACACGCTCTACGCCGAACACAAGGTGCGACTGTGGATCGCCTATGTCGACAATTTCGCCGGTACGAGCCCGCAGAACTGGGCGGCCCGGACCGCGCGGCAATCCGGCTTCGGCGAGCGGGACCTGCTACTCGCCGTGGCCACCCGGGATCGCGCCTACGCCTTCGACGGTGAGGCGCCCAGCGGGGTAAGCGAATCGGAGATCGACCGGATTCTCACCGGCCAGGTGGAACCGGCACTGCGCGACGACCGGTGGGCCGATGCGGGTGTGGCCGCGGCGGCGGGGATCGGCTCGGCCATGAGCGGGGGCGGAGTGAGCATGGGGCCGGTGCTGCTCATCGGTGTGCTGATCGTGCTCGCGCTGGTGGGTCTGCTGCTGTACCAGCGCTACCGCAGCGAGCCCGCGACCGGGCCGAACTGGAACAGGCCCGGAGTACCGATCCCACCGATCCCGCCGCACTCGCGGCACTGCCGCTCGAAGCCTTGCACGCGCGGTCACGAGAGGTTCTGGTCGAACTCGACGACGCCGTCCGGACCAGCGCCGAAGAACTGGAATTGGCCGTGGGGGAATTCGGGGACGCGGCAGTACAGCCTTTCCGGACCGCGCTGGAGCACGCGCGCGCCGCCACGGCGAAAGCGTTCGCCGTCCGGCAGCGGCTCGACGACGCCGTTCCCGAGACCCCCGATGAACAGCGCGCCCTGCTGATCGAGCTGATCACCACCGCGGGCCACGCCGACCGGGAACTCGACGCCCGGGTCGCGGAATTCGACGCCATGCGCGATCTGCTCATCGACGCGGGCCCCCGGCTGGACGCGCTGACCCGCGATATCGTCGAGCTCACCGCCCGGATCCCTGCGTCGGAGGCCGAATTGACGCGACTTACCGGCGCGCATCCGGCCAGCGTGCTGGAGCCGATCGCCGATAATGTCACCATGGCCCGGGAACGGATCGCCTTTGCCGACGAATGCGTGGGTGACGGCCACCGGGAAATCGCCCGGCCGGTGGGTGAACAGGGCGCGGCGGTTGCCGATATCCGGGCGGCCGAGAGCGCGCTCGGGCAGGCTCGCACGCTACTCGACGCAGTGGACGGCGCGGCGGCTCATATCCGGCAGGCGCGGGCGGGGATACCCGCGGCCCTGGACGAATTGCGTGGTGACCTGGACGCCGCTGCCGGACTCACCGAACACGGTGGCGAGGAATTGGCGAGCGCTGTTGCCGCCGCGCGGACCGTACTCGAAAATGCCGATACGGCAGCCGAAGCCGACCCGCTCGGGGCGTACCACGACGCGATAGCCGCCGATGGGGCGCTGGACCGGGCGCTGGCCGCCGCCGGTGACCGCAAGCGTTCCGCCGACGATCTGGCCCGCCGGTTGGACCAGGCTCTCCGGGATGCGGCCACCCGGGTCCGGATGGCGACCGATTTCATCGCCACCCGCCGCGGTGCGATGGAAGCGATACCTCGAACCCGGGTGTCGGAAGCCCAGCGCCACCTCGACGAGGCCCAGCGGCTGCGTGCCGACGACCCGGCCGCCGCGCTCGAGCATGCTCGCGCCGCTGCTGATCTCGGCGGCCGGGCACTTCAGGAAGCGCAGGCCGGGGTGCAGACCTGGGAGGTTCGCCGCCCGCCGTCGGGTTCGGCGCAGGCGGGCGCGATCCTCGGCGGGATCCTCATCGACAGCATGCTGCGCGGCGGTATGGGCGGTGGACGCGGTCACCACGGCGGATACCGGGCGGGATCGTTCGGCGGTTCGGGCGGATCGCGGCGGATCAGCCGTGGTGGGCGTTTCTGAGATGCGAAGAAATGAGCGGCACCAGTTGTTCGTCGGGTGTCCAGGCGCCGTGATGGCCGACCATTGCCGATTCCAGGGGTTCGGATTCCGGCCGCACCAGCACTGCGCCGCCTTCGGCCACCGCCAATAGATCCCCGATACGGTGCTCGATCACCGGGTCGGGCGGTGTGTGGCCGAACCAGTGCTCGTCCAGGGCCTGTTCACGTGTGACGACACGTGCGTGGCCGGCCAGTTCGCCAGTCCATCGGTCGAACACGTCGCCCCGCGCGGCCGGAGCGCGGAGGTAGATATGGCGTACGCGTGCCTCGCCGGCGATCAATCGCACGCCGTCGTGCAAGCCCGGCCGGGTATCCAGGTCGATGACGGTATCGGCGCGGACCATTCCGTGGTCGCCGGTGACCAGCAGTGTGCAGGTATCCGGCAGGTCGGTGAGCAGATCGGCCGCGAGGGCGTCGATATCGCGCAGAACCGCCAGTGCCGCCGGGGATTCGGGACCGTGCAGATGGCCGTTGCCGTCCAGATCGGGGAAGTAGGCGTAGGCGAAACGCGAACCCGCACCGGGGTGATCGGCGACCGCCAGGATTCCGGTGCGTACCTCGTCCAGTGTGGTCGCCGGGTGCAGGGACCCCGGGGCCCGGAACGACGCCCGGGTGAGGCCGGAGGTTCGCTGATACGCCGGAATCACATAGTGCACTTCGATCCCGCTGGCGGCGAGATCCTCGAGCCGGCTGGTGCCCGGCTGAACCGATTCGGGCGGGTGCGATTCGCGGGCGTCGTCGCCGGTCGCGCCGTCGAGCCGCCAGCGCAGTGAATTGAACAGCCGGACGCCGTCCGGACCGGGTACGGCGAAGCTGTAGCCGATGATGCCGTGGGTTGCGCACGGTGCGCCGAGCGCCAGGCTGGTGAGACTGGTCGAGGTGGTCGCCGGGAAACCGGCGGTGAGTGTGGTGACGGTATGTGCCGCCAGGGTGGGGGCGAGGTCGCGGTGCCGGGTGAGCAGTTGCGCGCCCAGGCCGTCGATCAGTAGCACCACCACGTCACGGTTGGGTGCGATCCCCAAGGGGTTGGCTCCATCCAGTCCGAACGAGGCGGTCACGGAGGGCAGGACATCGGCGAGTGAGTACGGCATCGCCTCATATCGTCCCGGATCCGCTGCCGTGCCGGGGCGTATCGGTCGGCTCGGTGCTCTGTTGATGCGGTGCCGGGGTGTTCGGTCGGCGCGTCGGCGGGTGCCCGGTCGGGGTAGTGGCAGGGGGCGGTGGGCTCGGCGCCGGGATGCTCGAACGGCTCCTGCGCCGGGGTGTCCGAATTGGTTAGATTGCATCATGCATGTTATGTGTATTATGCACATCGACTGAACTTTTTCTTGCGAGGAGCAAGCTCGTGACCAAAACCGAACCCGCTGTCCGCCCTGGGGCGGTACTTGCGGTGCTCGCCTTCGCTGGGATCGTGGCGTCACTGACGCAGACCCTGGTGATGCCGTTGCTCGGGCAGCTACCGACGATCTTGAGTACCGACCCGTCGAACGCGACCTGGGTGGTGACCGCGAGCCTGCTGGCCAGCGCCGTGACCACTCCGGTCGCCGGCCGCCTGGGCGACCTCTACGGCAAACGTCTGGTCCTGGTGGGCTCGGTGGTCCCGCTCATCATCGGGTCGGTGCTGTGCGCGCTGTCCACGACGCTGTGGCCGATGCTCGTCGGCCGCGCCCTGCAGGGGATGGCCGTGGGCCTGATCCCGGTCGGTATCGCCGCTCTGCGCGATCTCCTGCCGCCGGCGAAACTCGGCTCCGGTATCGCCCTGATCAGCTCCTCCCTCGGTGTCGGCGGCGCATTGGGTATGCCGCTGGCCGCGGCGGTCGTCGAATACAGCAGCTGGCAGTACCTGTTCTGGGGTATCGCCGTGCTCGGCGCGATCGCCGGCCTGCTCATCTTCCTGGTGGTACCGGCGACCCCGCCGCGTGCCGATCGCGGCCGCTTCGACGTACTGGGCGCCCTCGGGCTCGGCGTCGCTCTGGTCTGCCTACTGCTCGCCGTATCCAAGGGAGCGAGCTGGGGCTGGGCCAGCGCCACCACGATCTCGTTGTTCGTCGCCGCAGTGGTGGTACTGCTGCTGTGGGGTATGTGGGAACTGCGTTCGCGTGATCCGCTGGTCGATCTGCGGGTGACAGCCCGGCCCCGGGTACTGCTGACCAACCTCGCCTCGATCGTCATCGGTATGTCGATGTTCGCGCAGGCGCTGATCTTCCCGCAGCTGTTGCAGCTGCCGGAGGCCACGGGCTACGGCCTGGGCCAGTCGATGGTCGCGATGGGCCTGTGGCTGGCGCCCGGTGGTCTGACCATGATGCTCACCTCGCCGCTGAGTGCGAAACTGTCTGCCCTCGCCGGCCCGAAGATCACCTTGATTCTCGGCTCGGTCATCATCGCCGTCGGCTACGGGTCGACGGTCCTGATGATGGGCGAGGCATGGGGGCTGATGCTCGGCGGCATCATCATCAGCCTCGGTGTCGGTTTCGCCTACGGTGCCATGCCCGCGCTGATCATGAGCTCCGTGCCGATCACCGAGACCTCGGCCGCCAACAGCTTCAACACCCTGATGCGTTCGATCGGCACCTCGGTGGCCTCGGCCGCCATCGGCGCGGTCCTGGCGCAGATGAGCGTCGGCTTCGCCGGCGGGGTCAGTGTCCCGACCGAGGACGGTTTCCGGGCCGGCATCTTGATCGGCTGCGGTGTCGCCGTAGCGGCCGCACTGGTCGCGCTGACCATTCCGACGGCCAAACGCGCCGCCGCGGCGGTGCTCGCCGGTGCCCGGACCGACGAGGCGAAGATCGAAGCGCATGCAGTGGCCGAAGCGGTCCCGGCCGCGCCGGCGGGACTCTCGGCGGAAGCCGAACAGGTGGTCGACGATGCCGCGGCGGCGATCAGCGAGGACATCGCTGCCGCGCCGGGCCCGCGGCATGCAGCGCCCGAGGCGCCGGCCGCCGTCGCGGCGCAACGCAACGGTGCGAACGAACCCGCCCCGCAGCCGGTGGGGAGCGGATCGGTGCTGTTCGGCCGGGTGTCCGATACCCGCGGCGGCACGGTCGCCGGCGCGACCCTCACCTTGATCTCTCCCGCCGGGCAGCAACTCGGCCGGGCCCGGTCGGGAACGGACGGGTTCTATGAACTGGCCGCTCCGACGCCGGGGTCGTATGTGCTGATCGCCTCCGCCGAGGGCCGGCGCCCGGATGCCTCGACCGCGGTTCTCGGCAGCAACCCGGTGTCCTATGACGTCACGCTCAGCGCGCTGACCGGCCTCGAAGGTACGGTTCTGCGGATCGGTGACGGTACCCCGGTGTCCGCCGCGATGATCACCGCCCTGGACCTGCGCGGTGAGGTCATGGCGGCAGGTGAATCCGATCACGCCGGACGGTTCGAGCTCACCGGTCTGCCGGAGGGCGAGTTCACCATCGCAGTGAGCGCGTTCGGCTACCATCCGACCGCCGTATCGGCACAGGTGACCGGGCGGGATACGCTCCGCCTCGAAGTGCTGTTGCGCCCCGGCGTGCGGGTCGCGGGTGTCGTCAACGGCGGCGGACGTCCACTGGCCGGTGCGCTGGTCACTCTGACCGATTCGCTGGGCAATGTGATCGAGAACCGCACCACGGATACGGACGGTTCCTATGCGTTCGGCAATCTCGCCGAAGGCAGCTACACCGTTGTCGCCACCGGCTACGCGCCGGCCAGCGCCCAGGTGCGAGTGGGGGAACACGACGTCGAGGGCCTCGATATGGAACTGCGCGCGGCCGGCGCAGATGAACCTGCCGAGCCGGTCGAGCCGGTCGAGCCGGAAACCGAGCAGTTCGGCGATCTGCCGGAGGTGCACAAGAGCTCCCGGTGAGCGGCTGCCTGCGCGCAGAGTGCGCCGGGGCCCCCGAAGCATTGCTTCGGGGGCCCCGCTGGTTGTCTGTGCCGTGAGAATCCGGCCGGTTTTCGCCCGCGGCCCGAGATCTCCCACCTCACCTTCGAGGGCGGCGACACATGCCTCGAGGTTCCCCTTCTCTGTCATATCGGCCGGATGTACCTGGTCACGGCGGCATTCCGGGGCCTTGATTTTGTCGTACTCGAGTCAGCTCCTACACTGGACCGGTTGCCAGGGCACATCTGTGCCTGTGGGCGGCCCCGCGTGGGCGCCCGGGGCGATACGAACTCATCCGGCGGTGACTGCCGTCCGGACCAGCCGAATTGCTGTAGGCCCACGGCCTGCGCCCGCGTGGCGTGGGTGTTGTATGGGAACCGTAGCGAGAAAGGTGTCGAGGTCGAACTATGACCATGACCGATCCGATCGCAGACTTCCTTACGCGTCTGCGCAACGCCAACTCGGCGTACCACGATCAGGTGAAGGCTCCGCATTCGAAGCTCAAGTCGAATATCGCCGAGATCCTGAAGCGTGAAGGCTATATCGCCGATTACCGCACCGAGGACGCGACCGTGGGCAAGGCCCTCGTCGTCGACCTCAAGTACGGCCCCAGCCGGGAGCGCAGCCTGCAGGGCCTGCGCCGGGTCTCGAAGCCGGGTCTGCGCGTGTACGCGAAATCCACCAACCTGCCCAAGGTCCTGGGCGGCCTCGGCGTGGCGATCATCTCCACGTCGACCGGTCTGCTCACCGACCGTCAGGCGGCTCAGCAGGGAGTAGGCGGGGAAGTCCTCGCCTACGTCTGGTAAGGGAGGTACGGACATGTCGCGTATCGGCAAAGATCCCGTCGTCGTCCCCTCGGGTGTCGAGGTGACCATCAATGGCCAGGACATCGCGGTGAAGGGCCCGAAGGGTCAGCTCTCGCTGACCATTTCCGAGCCGATCACTGTCGCGCAGGAGGACAGCCGCCTGGTGTTCTCCCGCCCCGATGACGAACGCCGCAACCGTTCGCTGCACGGCCTGACCCGGACGCTGGTCGACAATATGGTCACCGGTGTCACCAAGGGCTACGAGAAGAAGATGGAAATCTTCGGCGTCGGCTACCGCGTGCAGCAGAAGGGCAGCAACCTCGAGTTCGCCCTCGGCTACAGCCATCCGGTGCCGATCGAGGCGCCCGACGGCATCACCTTCGCGGTGGAATCGCCCACCAAATTCTCCGTATCCGGGATCGACAAGCAGAAGGTCGGCCAGATTTCGGCGGTTATCCACGGCCTGCGCAAGCCCGACCCGTACAAGGGCAAGGGCATCCGCTACGCCGGCGAGATCGTTCGCCGCAAGGTCGGAAAGACGGGTAAGTGATCATGGCGCAAACCGAGAACCAGAAGTCCAAGCGCATTCCGCTGGGCAAGGATGCTTCGACCCGCCGTCGGCTTTCCAAGACGCGGCGTCACTTCCGCCTGCGCAAGAAGATCGAGGGCACCAGCGTTCGGCCGCGGCTGATCGTGCACCGCTCCTCGCGGCATCTGCATGTGCAGCTCATCGACGATTCGGCCGGTCGCACCCTGGCTTCGGCGTCGACCATCGAAGCCGATGTGCGGGCGCTGGACGGCGACAAGACCGCCAAGGGCAAGAAGGTCGGCGAACTGATCGCCGAGCGTGCCAAGGCCGCCGGTGTGGAGGCCGTGGTGTTCGACCGCGGTGGCCACGACTACCACGGCCGGATCGCGGCGCTCGCCGACGCCGCCCGGGAAGGCGGGTTGAAGTTCTGATGATCAACACCACTGCACATACCAGCGTGAACGGAAGGAACGTCTGATGCCGGGACGTCAACGGCGTGACGGCGGAAACGGACCCGCCGGACAGAACCCCAACGCCCCCGAGGGCGGCCGCGACAATCGCCGGGGCGGCGGCGACCGCCGCGGCGACCGTCGTAACGATGCTGCCGAGAAGAATCAACTCGAGCGCGTCGTAGCGATCAACCGTGTCTCCAAGGTCGTCAAGGGTGGCCGGCGCTTCAGCTTCACCGCCCTGGTCATCGTGGGCGACGGCAACGGCCTGGTCGGTGTCGGCTACGGCAAGGCCAAGGAAGTTCCCGCGGCCATCCAGAAGGGCGTCGAGGAAGCGCGTAAGAGCTTCTTCCGCGTCCCGATGATCGGCTCCACCATCACCCACCCGGTGCAGGGCGAAGCGGCGGCCGGTGTCGTCATGCTGCGCCCGGCCTCCCCGGGTACCGGTGTAATCGCCGGTGGCGCCGCGCGTGCCGTGCTGGAGTGCGCGGGCATCCACGACATCCTGGCCAAGTCGCTCGGTAGCGACAACGCGATCAACGTCGTCCACGCGACCGTCGCCGCACTCAAGATGCTGCAGCGGCCGGAAGAGGTCGCGGCGCGCCGCGGTCTGCCGCTCGAGGACGTCGCTCCCGCGGGCATGCTGCGTGCCCGTGCCGGACAAGGAGTCTGATATGGCAGATCTCAAGGTGACCCAGATCAAGAGCTCTATCGGCGCCAAGCAGAATCAGCGGGAAAGCCTGCGGACCCTCGGTCTGCGGGGTATCCGTAAATCGGTGACCCGGGAAGACACCCCGCAGAACCGTGGTCTGATCAATGTCGTGCGCCACCTCGTAACTGTTGAGGAGGTCTGACATGACCATCAAACTGCACCATCTGCGCCCGGCCCCGGGCTCCAAGACCGATAAGACCCGGGTGGGTCGCGGTGAAGGCTCCAAGGGCAAGACCGCCGGCCGCGGTACCAAGGGCACCAAGGCACGGAAGAACGTGCCTGCCGCATTCGAGGGCGGGCAGATGCCGCTCCAGATGCGGTTGCCGAAGCTGCGCGGCTTCACCAACCCGTTCCGGGTGGAATACCAGGTTGTGAATGTGGGCGCCATTGCCGAGCTGTTCCCCGAGGGCGGCACCATCGGCAAGGACGAGCTGGTCGCCAAGGGCGCGGTGCGCAAGAACCAGCTGGTGAAGGTGCTCGGCGAGGGAGAGATCTCCGTCGCCGTGCAGGTCAGTGCGGACAAGTTCTCCGGCTCTGCCAAGGAGAAGATCGCCGCCGCCGGTGGTACCGCCACCGAGCTGGGCTGACGTTCGCCTCTCGACGACAGTGACGCCGGACGAGTGCAGGCTCGTCCGGCGTCACTGTTAGAGTTCAAGTGGTTCTGCCAAGACCCGTCATGGGTTCGGCGATTTCCGAGTCGGGACACGCTGAAATTTCCATGGCCTGACCATGTCGTTCGCCAGGAGGATCTGTGCTTTCCGCCTTCGTTACGGCCTTCCGGACCTCGGACTTGCGGCGGAAGATTCTCTTCACGCT
>NZ_BDBZ01000010.1 GCF_001613245.1 Nocardia speluncae NBRC 108251
GCGAGCATCATCGTCCAGCTGCTCACCGTGGTCATTCCACGGTTCGAGGAACTGCGTAAAGAAGGCCAGGCCGGCCAAACCAAGATGACGCAGTACACCCGGTATCTGTCGATCGCACTGGCGGTTCTGCAGGCCACGGGTCTCGTCGCGCTGGCCGCGCGCGGCCAGCTGCTCCAGGGCTGTCAGCAGGATATTCTCGCTGACACCAGTATCTTCGGCATGGTCATCATCGTTCTGGTGATGACCGCGGGCGCTGCCCTGGTGATGTGGTTCGGTGAGCAGATCACCGAACGTGGTGTCGGCAACGGTATGTCGCTGCTGATCTTCGCCGGTATCGCCGCCCGAATCCCCACCGAGGGCAAGAACATTCTCGACAGCCGCGGCAACATCGTGTTCGCGCTGGTGTGTGTGGCCGCATTCGCCATCATCGTGGCGGTTATCTTCGTGGAGCAGGGGCAGCGCCGGATCCCGGTCCAGTACGCCAAGCGCGTGGTGGGCCGCAAGATGTACGGCGGTTCGTCGACCTATCTGCCGCTCAAGGTGAACCAGGCCGGCGTCATCCCGGTCATCTTCGCGTCTTCGCTGCTGTATCTACCGAACCTGATCGCACAGCTCACCGGGTCCAACACCGCCGAGGACCCCAGCTGGTGGCAGGAGATCATCCAGAAGTACCTGGTGAACCCCAGCAACCCGGTGTATATCGCGATCTACTTCGGGCTTATTGTCTTCTTCACCTACTTCTACGTCGCGATCACCTTCAACCCGGAGGAACGCGCAGACGAAATGAAGAAGTTCGGCGGCTTCATCCCGGGCTACCGCCCCGGTAAGCCGACGGCCGACCATCTCACCTACGTGCTGAGCCGCATCACCCTGCCCGGCTCCATCTATCTCGGCCTGGTCGCCGTTCTGCCGAACGTGTTCCTCGATATGGGCTCCTCGTCCGGCGGGGTACAGAATCTGCCGTTCGGTGGTACCGCCGTACTCATCATGGTGAGTGTCGGCCTGGACACCGTGAAGCAGATCGAAAGCCAACTCATGAATCGCAATTACGAAGGGTTCCTCAAGTGAGAGTCGTACTACTCGGGCCGCCGGGAGCGGGCAAGGGCACTCAAGCCGTGCTGCTATCGGAAAAGCTGGGCGTACCGCACATCTCCACGGGGGACCTCTTCCGCGCGAATATCAGCGAGCAGACGGCGCTCGGCCTCGAGGCCAAGCGCTATATGGACGCCGGCGAGCTGGTGCCCAGCGATGTGACCAACCGAATGGTCCGGTCCCGGGTCGCCGAACCCGATGCCGCGCGCGGTTTCGTCCTCGACGGATATCCGCGCACGGTCGATCAGGCCGATGCGCTGTCGAAGATCCTCGACGAACTGGGCAGCGAGCTCGATGCGGTGCTGTGCTTCGTGGTGTCCGAGGACACCGTGGTCGAACGGATGCTCTCGCGGGGTCGCTCCGACGACAACGAGGAAACCATCCGGACCCGGCTGCGGGTCTACCGCGATGAGACCGAACCGCTGCTGAAGCACTACGACGGCCTGGTCGTCTCGGTGGACGGTATCGGTGAGGTCGACGAGGTCAACGCGCGCGCCCTGGAGGCATTGGGCCGTAATGCCACGACCGGTTAGCTCGGTTTCCGGGTCCGGAGCCGATCCTTCGACGAGGGAGAACCGTGGTCTTCGGTCGTAAGAACAAGAAGGTTGTGCCGTTCCGCACCGCCGGTGAGCTCGATGCCATGGCGGCGGCCGGTGCGATCGTCGGCCGCGCATTGGTGGCGGTCCGCGCCGCCGCCGCGCCCGGAGTGTCGACGTTCGAACTGGACCGGGTTGCCGAGCAGGTGATCCGGGACGCAGGTGCGGTCCCGTCCTTCAAGGGATACCACGGCTTCCCGGCCTCGATCTGCGCATCGGTGAACGATCGGGTGGTGCACGGTATCCCGACCGAGTCCGAGATCTTGGCACCGGGAGATCTGGTGTCCATCGATTGCGGTGCGATCCTGGACGGCTGGCACGGTGATTCGGCGTGGACGTTCGGTGTGGGCGAAGTTTCGGAAGCCGATCGGATGCTGAGCGAAGCCACCGAGAAGTCGATGGTCGCGGGGATAGCGGCCATGGTGCCGGACAATCGGCTCACCGATATTTCGCACGCGATCGAGCTGGGTACCCGGGCCGCGGAAGCCGAGCACGATCGCCCATACGGCATTGTCGACGGTTACGGCGGGCACGGCATCGGTCGCGAAATGCATCTCGATCCCTTCCTGCCGAACGAGGGGCAGCCGGGTAGGGGGCCGCGGCTGGTGGTCGGCTCGGTGCTGGCGATCGAACCGATGCTCACCTTGGGCACCTCGGATACCAAAGTGCTGGACGACGACTGGACCGTGGTGACCACCGATGGTTCGCGCGCGGCGCATTGGGAGCACACGGTCGCGGTTACCGAGGACGGCCCCCGGATCCTGACACTGCGTCCATCCGATTCCGGCTAGGAACACTATCGTCTCCTGTGCCGCTGGTCGATCGTGTCGGGCGGTGCTGGATCCTGTTGGCACTGGGCAGAACAGGGCGCTTCGTCAGCACCCGCGACGGTGGCCGCATCTGCCGGCATGCCTACCGCATAGGAGCGGTGAAGCCGGACTGGTATCAGAGTTCCAGCATGACCGTCACCGGGCCGTCGTTGGTGAGTTCCACCTGCATATCCGCTCCGAAACGCCCCTGGGCGACCGGGGCGCCCAGACTGCGGAGCGTTTCGGCGAAGGTATCGACCAGCGGTTCGGCCACCGTTCCCGGGGCAGCCGCGGACCAGGAGGGGCGCCTGCCCTTCCGGGTGTCGGCATACAGGGTGAACTGGCTGACGACCAGAATCGGCGCGCCCAGATCGGCGGCGCTGCGTTCGCCGTCGAGAATGCGTAGGCGCCAGACTTTTTCGGCCAATTGGCGGGCGGTGGCATCGGTATCGTCGTGTGTCACGCCGACCAGCGCGACGATTCCATGGGGCAGATTGTCTCCGGCCGGATCGATGTGGGCGACGACCTCGTCGCCGACCGACACCCGAGCCGAGGTCACTCGTTGTAGTAGTGCGCGCACGCCGTCGATCATGCCGGGTGCCGATTGTGGGCCGTTAATCTCCATGTCACGTGTCATTCGTTCTCGACTGTCATCGTCGGACGGAATACACTCGTGGTGCGGAGGAACCGCGCCCACCGGGAGGAGTGGACGCCATGGGCGAGGGACAGAATGTCGATTACGACGAACAAGCCTTCCGACGCGCCGCGGCGAAAACCGGTGCTGTACGGGACAGAATTCAGGGAGTAGTCGATACCCTGAACACCTCTATCGCGTCTCGCGGGGCGCCCTGGGGCACCGATTCGCTCGGTGAAACTTTTGCCGACGGGCAGGGCGGAAATCCCGGATACACCACCGCGCGTGACAATCTGATCGAAGGTGCGGAGAACGTGGCGGGGACATTCGACAGTTTCCACGACGGTCAGGTCGAGAGCGCTGACCTGTTGCGCGATATGGAAGACGGCAACCGCGACGGCCTCCGCTGATCGAGCGACAGCAGGGGTGCGGAGGCGATAATGACCAACGAGCGAGCCAAGGCCGATCTCGCGGCGATTCTGGACGGCGTGCAGGAGCAGATGCGCACCATAGCCGGACTCCAGCAGCGACGCGCCGAACTCACCGCCACCGCGACCGCCCGCGGTAAGAAGGTCAAGGTCACGGTAAACGCTGACAACAAGGTGATCGACGTCAAATTCTCCTCGGATATCGACGAATTGACGTACTCCGAGATCGCCAAGGCTGTGATCGAGGCGGCGCAGCGTGCCTGCGTCGAGGTGGCCCGGGAGACGGCCGGGCTGATGGCCCCTTTGGAGAACCAGCGCGCGAGGCTGCCGAAACTATCCGACCTCGTCGAAGATCTGGCAGGAGTCGAGATACCGGGTTCCGTGGAAGCTCCCGTTACGCGACCGAACAGCCTTGACGCCCAGATGATCTCCGATGGTAGTGCGGCGCCGGACAACACGGCCGGAGATTCGCGTGGACGAGGTGGCTCGGTCACCGATTCCAGCTGGTGAGCAGGGTAATTCGAGATGATCGAACTGCCGGGATGGGCGCAGAGTCTTTCGCTCATCGCCGGCGTGGAGTGGCCCACCGGAAACGAAGACGAAATGTGGGG
The DNA here is from genome assembly GCF_001613245.1 of Nocardia speluncae NBRC 108251. Taxonomy (GTDB): domain Bacteria; phylum Actinomycetota; class Actinomycetes; order Mycobacteriales; family Mycobacteriaceae; genus Nocardia; species Nocardia speluncae. The sequence goes on from NZ_BDBZ01000010.1 coordinate 4,171, forward strand.
GCTGGGCGGGGATTGGCGTACCGCAGCCGCCTCGCTCGAAGACATCGTTCCCGACATCATCGATGCCAAGAACGCGTCGATGGCGGCGTATCCGGAGGGTGACGGGGTCGAGGAGATGATCGCGGCTTTCGACAGCCTCATCTCCGGCGACGGATCCGACAAGGATCAATCCCTGCCCAAATTGGCCGAATATTTCGAGAACATCGGTGATTCCGCCTACAACACCGGCACCGAGATCGAATACACGAAGCTGATGTACATCTCGTCGCTGGCGTTGCTGGCGGCGGAAATCGCGGCGGCATGGATCTGGCCGCCCACCGCGCCCCTGGTACAGGGGGCGGCGATTGCCTTGACCAGGGTCGCCGTCCGGATCCTCGGACAGCGGGTGGTGCAGGCGATCGCTCGGGCTCTTACCAAATTGATCGCGAACCGAGTCGTGAATTTCCTGCTGCGGCATGTCGCGATCGACACGATCATCGGCACGATGCAGGAACTGGCCATCCAGCAGTACCAGGTGGGGGCCGGGCACCGCGACGAGATCAACTGGGATCAGGTGGCGGTCACCGCAGTGAGTTCGGCCGCGGGCGGTGCTGCTGCCGGGCCCTTCGCAGATATGCTCGGCCGCCGTCTGGACAACATGCTGGGTGGCGTGGACGTCAACGGCGCCCCGCCGCCGCTGACCATGCCTCAGCAGTACCTCAAAGCGGGCATCACCGGGGCCGGTGCGGGCCTTGTCGGTGCGTTCGCGGGTCTGGGCGCCGCGATTCCGGCGCAGATCGTGGCAAGTGCCACGGGGGAGAACGCAGTGAGCTGGGGCGAGGCCGCGAGCCAGGCCTACTCCTCGCTACCCGCCCAGTTCGGCCCGCTGATGTTCAGCGCCGGGGCGTCCAACGGAATGCTCACCGGGCTGGGTAAATTCGGCGCGAACCATGCCTACAGTTCCCTCGGTGTCGGCATGTTCAACCCGGACCACCAGTCCTTCACGTCCCGGTTCAACGATGTCGTCACGGGGCCCGGGCCGGGAATCGGCGGGCGGCCACCGGGCGCGGACGGCTCCGGTGGTGCTGATGCCGGGAGGAGCTCGGTTCCCTCGGGAACTTCTGACGGGTCCGGGGCCTCGCAAGCGCGATCGACGGCACCGGCCGGCGGCGGGTCACGAGGCGACTCGGCCCCGGAAACAGGTGATTCGGCCGCATCGGATTCCGGCACGCAGAACAGCGCGGGTGACCGGTCATCCACTGGTGGCAATGATCCCGGGGAGACCGGGGCGCCCCGGACAGCGGAGACAAGTAGTCCGTCCGCGGACAACGGCGACCGGACCACGGATCCACAACAGCCGCCCCAGGCGGAGACGGAAAGCCTTGGTGGGCACCGGGAGTCCGGCGGTGATGAGGCCGGTCGGAGCGAATCCCGTGCGGGCCTGCCGGCGGAATCGTCGGACGGTCGGCCGCAGCAGTCCGAGGAGCCGGGTATCACCGCCGGGCGGCAGGACGGCCCGGTAGACGAGAGCCCGGCCGCGCCACGAGGTGACGGCGAGCTGTCCGGATCGGTTGACCGTACTCCGGGATCCGCCGATACCGGAGCCGATCCGATCACCGGGGCGTCGCCGCTCACGAATACACCGGCTTCCACCCCGAGCGCGATGACCTCGGGAGCGCCGGCGGGCGCCGGCACGACGGCCGGTCCTGCGCCCGGCGCGGGGGCTCCTGCCTCGCCCGGCTCCGGCCCGGCAGTACAGGGCCCGCCGAATTCGTCCGCCGCCCCCGGCGAGGCGAGGACCACCGCTTCGTCGCCGGCCGAACCCCGGACGTCATCCGGGAACACCGACGGCAGCGGTACCCGCCCCAGGGCCGGTATCGGTGAGCGCTCGGGGCTTTCGTCTCGGGCGCCGTACCCAGGTACCGACAGCGGGCTCCGTGCGGGCCGGACGGAGCCCGGACCGTCCGAATCCGATGGTGCCGATATCGGCCGGACCGACGCGGCGCAGCAGCCGGATCCTGCACGCAATGAACCTCAGGTCGGCTATCGCGACGGACAACTCGGTCCCGACGATGTCGTGCCGGTACCGACGACGTTCGCCGATCCGTCCGGTCCGGCCGCTGACCGCGGTACCGGGCCTCGTGATACGTCCCCGTCGGGGGAAATGCGCAACCCGCGGACCGAGGGCGAGCAGCGTACGCCCGGTCGCGACGAAAACACTGTGCGTGACGATCCGGTTCGCAACCCGGATGAGCCCGAGACACCCCGAGACCCGCGCAATCGCGGGGAATGCGGGCGCTTGACTCTCGCGGAGATCCAGAGCGAAACCGGCAGCGACCGGATCAATCCACCCCGGGATCCGGTCGGGCCCGGTGGTATGACTCGTTCCGAGTTGGAAGCGGCCGCTGGTGGCCGGCTGTACGACTTTCCGGACATGGGTGAGGATCTGCCGCGACACCAGAGCGTAGCCGACGAACTGCTGCGGATGGCCGCGCAGATGGACCCCGCCGATATCGCCGAAGGACGCGGTCCGCGGGCTCTGATCGTCGACGAATACGCCACCCCGGTGGACGAGCACGGCGTCGGTGCACACGCCTATTCGCTCACGGTGCGGATGGACCCGGAGACCGGCGAATACCGGATCGAAGTGTCGGACCCGGCGGCGGGGCAGCGCAAAGGGTTTCCACCGGATACTCCGGCCGACCTCCGATCGGCTTCGGCGATCCTGTTCGACGGGGCGGGCAATGCGGTGCGACCGGGCGCGGCCGATATTCGTGTCCGCCCCACCAACGAACGCTATCTGCACGCCGGTGACCAGGAGTACGGAGACAATCGGCGGCCGCGTGAAACTCCCGGCGAATTCGCGGCCCGGATGCGTGCTGAACGAGCAGATATCCACGCCCGTTTGGAGACCAACCGGGCGCAGTATCTACGCGGCCGCGCAGACGGCCTCGACGCGACCGGCCGGCCCGATGATGCGGCGGCCGACCGTCGACGCGCCGACCAGGCCGAAGCGAACGCAGACCGGCACCGGGACGAGGCCGATGGTCTCTGGGACGCTGCCGGCGGGCGTCGCGAGGGGGATACAGGGCACCGGTACCCGTTCGCCGAATCGACGTTGCCGGCCGACGAGTCCGGCCCGGGGATCGGTCGCCGGTCGCCGGAGGATATGTCCCGCGGCGAAGACGGGGAGCTGCACGCCGAGGGCGATCCGCCGGGGACATTCCGTAGCGCGGACGGGCTGCTGCACAAACCGGGTGATCCGGCGGATACCTACCGGGACGAAGTCGACGTGCTGCTGCACAAACCGGGCGATCTCGAAGGTACATTCCGCAACGAGCAGGACCCCGGCAAATGGCACAGGCTGGGTGATCGGCCGGGGACGTACCGCACGACAGCCGGTTTGATCGATGAGAAGACCGGGCGCTTCGCCAAACAGGACGGCGGGAAGTCGGTCGAGTTCCCCGCCGACCCGGGGCCGCAGAAACCTTACGCGATCCCGGATTCGGGTGCGCGTGGTGAGCCGGCCGACTCCACGGTGCGATCCGAGTGGATCGGTAAATGGAAGAGTGCACTGGGAGACCGTAATCGGATAGAATCACGGCGTAATGAAATATACCGTGCAATCAAAGGGCCTGCGGCCGTATTCAAAGACGCGGCCGCGAAATACGGAATAGACCGCCCCCGAGCAGGAAACAACGGGCACGTATACCAGTCCGCCGACGACGTAATCCGATTGTCGACGAAGAAGTTCGCGGTCGAGCTCGAGCGCATGCACGCCGAGATCGAGGCCGATGGAAGTCTTTCTCGTGCCCAACGTGACGATCTGGCAGATGCGTTCCGGGACCTGAAGCGTCTGTCCGGTGAATACCACGCGCTGGCAGTGGATTTGGTGAATGCATCCAAGCGAATGGGCGAAGCGGCCGGCGTTGTCTACGCGCTCGATCCCCTCGACCGGCCGGGTGCGGTACTACTTGCTCCGCACGACAGAGCATTCGACGGAGCGAATGTCGTCGATATCGCGGTTTTTGTGCCGGCAGCGAACGGAAAACCACCGAAACTGGTTGTCATCGAGGCGAAAGGGGGGCGGGAAGGGAAGCTCGAAACAGCCGAGGTGTACGACGAGCAGAAGCGTGAATGGGTGAATGCTCAGCAGGGTTCGCCCGAATATCTACGACGTACCCTGAAAATCGATATCAACCTGATCAAGCTGCTCGACGACCCACTGAGCGCGCGCGGTATCGATCCGGAGAGCCCCCAGGGCAAGGCGCTGCTCGAAGCAGTAGAGGAACTGAAGAGGGCACACCAGCGCGGCGCTCTGGATATCGAATACCACAAGGTACATGCGCGTGAGAATGGAAAGGTCAAGGCCGGCCGGTTCGACCTGAATCCCGCCGAGCCGCCGGGGCGACTGCCGGTCGACATCGACAATATCGGGGGAATCACCAGGGAACCGAGTATCGGTAGCCGGCCCGATGTTCCGCCCGGCGGATCGGCATCCGACCGGGACCGGACCGGCCACGAACCCGGGACGTCGGAGGATCAGGCCGGACAACCCCCGCGCGACGAGGGTACGCGGCCGAACCGCGCGGTTGACGATGTACTGGCCGATGCCATCGCCCGCCGCGACGAATTGTCCGGGCAGATAGCCGAAATCGTGCGCGGTCTGCGCACCGATGTGGGCCCGGGCGCCTGGGAACCGCATCGGATCGAGGCGACGATCCGCGACCTCACCGGCCGAGATCTCGATACCGAAGACAGCCGGCGGGTGGACGACCTCGCCGAACTCGCACCTCGGTGGCAACGAGTCGACGAGCAAGTGCGGCTGGTAGCCGACCGAGTCGAATACGACCGATTGCTGGGCGAACGACAGACCCTGACCAGGGAGCGCGAATTCATTCGCGCCAAACTCACCGACCGCGCGCGCAATCTCGGCATCGAGGAGCCCGGCGCCTGGGCCGACCGGGATCCGGATGTTCGGGAGGAGACGATTCTCGGGCTCGAGGAGCAGACCCGGGTCGAAACCGTCCAGCACGCCGGCGGTATGGACGAGGCACCGCACAGCAACCGGCACCCGGTCAGCGGTCAGGAACAGGAAGTCCGCCGGACGCTGCTCGAAAAACTGATCGCCGACAGCGAACGATTCGACGACCTCACAAACGCGCTGCGTGACATCGATCAGCGGATTGCGGGTATGGACCGGGCCGCCGAAGGGCTGGGCCGGCCGCAACCAGCGGATATCGTCGCAGAGCTGGAGCGCCTGGCGCGTGAGCGTGCCACCGAACTGCATCGGATCAAACCACGGCGGTCCATGCGCGACGATCTGGCCGGACGGCTGAACGTGGGAGACCCGGAGCAGACACTGACTCCGGAGCGGTTGGCCGGTACGGTGGCCGCCTCGCGGGACCGTGCACAACAGGCACACACCGAAGGTCGTCTGTCCACGGACGAGCTCGCGGCCACTCTCCGTGATCTCGAAGGGTTGGCGGATGCCGCACGTGATGTGAACGACGCACACAACCGCATCGGCCGGATCCAGGACGAGATGGCCCGTGTCGCGGGGGTATGGCGGGCACTCGCCGAGGCAGCGGGCGGTCGGACGGTGACCGATCGGGTGGGTCTGGTGGAGGGTGATGCCCCACGCATCATCGTATTCGGCCCCCGTCCGGACCCGGCCGCTCCACGGGGGGATCACGACAGGGCATTGGCAGACGCGCTGCGCCGCGACCCGGCCACGGCGCAAGCCATGGTGCGTCCCGAGACGACGGTCGAATACCGGCGGGTACTGGCCGACCGTACGGACGACCGGCGGGTGGAGGAAATGGATCCGCCCGAGGTGGAGCACCTGAGCACCGGCTGGGTGGCCGGCCGCCGGCTCGATATCACGACCTGGCGTGACAGCTCCGGGACGGTGCACACAGTGGACCCGAGCCGTCCCAGCTGGCGAACGGGCCGCGACGGCAATTCACCTCCGAAGAAGTTCACCCCCAAAGATCCTCCCGACGGCGTCAGCGGGTGGGCGATGACGGACGTCGTCAACGACATCACGCTGCCCGCCGACGATGTTCCCGCGGGGAAGATTCCCGAAAGCACGCTGCCGGTCAACGCCCCCCAGGCGCCGCAGCAGTACGACACCTCCGGCGTCGATCCGAAGGATATCTTCACCCAGCACTGGGGTGCGGACTCGTACAACATCGTGCGATTGCTGCTGATGGCGGCGCTCGTGCCGAAACACCCGGCCGTCAAGAACTGGATCCAGCGGCACCCCGAGATCGGCCGGTGGGTACAGGAGCGCCCCTGGTTGCAGAAGCTGCCGCCCTTCGGCACCGTCTTCCGCGACTACGAATGGTTCGCGCCACCGGAACGCGATGTCCAGCCGCTGCACCGCGGCTGGGAGCGCAGCGACCACACGCCACCGCAGGCCGGTGCCGAGATTCCCGATGGATTGCGCCGCCAGTGGGAACGGGATATCGCGGCATGGCGTGAGGTCCAGCAATGGGCCGATACCGAATATGACCGTTTCCGCAGTGACGACAGCGATATCGACCGAATCACCGACGGGTTGGACCGGCACCGGCGGAACGAACAAGAGTCGGCGGCACGTGAAATCGTCGACACGGTCCGCGCGCGATTGGTCCGCGAACTGGGCGGGATCGATCCGAACGGTGACGTGCCCGCGCAGCTGGCGCGTATCGAAACCGCGATCGATCTAGTGGCCGGCGAGCTGGCGGACCGGTTCGATTCCGCGGACGCCGGTGCGATCCGCGATACCGTCGGGCAGATCCGGGAAATGCTGCTGGGTGTGGTCGATCCCGCAGAGATCGTGCCGGGGGCGGATCCGGACGAGATCGTGCGACCGGTCGATCCCGATGCCATCGTCGATCGATTGGCCCCGAGTATGCGAGTCGAGGTTCCCGAATTCTCCCGGGACGACCTGCTACGGATCAAGAACCATCTGATGCGCGACGAACACCGGATCCGTGACTACACCGACCCCGCAGCGGGTTTCGTTATGCGGCCGATGGATCAACTCGCCGATGTCGCCGAAGCATGGAACCGGCTGCAGGCCGGTGCGCCGCTACCGCAGGATTTCGTGCTTCTGCGCGACGCATTGATCGAAGCCCGGTACCTGGCCGAACATCCGCTGGCCACCTGGAAACAGGCCAACGCCCATGCGATCCGTCTCGGATACCACTGGGACGCGGACCGTCCGCCGCTGACCGACTGGCGTGCCGGCCGGCCGTACGCCCCGGAACCGGTGCAGCCGCAACCGCTGCTTCCCCCGGAGCCGGGGCCGGCCCCGCTGCCGGGCTCGCCGGACGGCCCGGACTCGACCACCGGGCCGGACTCGACCAAAGGGCCGCCGCCGGCGGCGGGCGACGGCACACCACCGGATCCGCCCGGCCCCGCTGGACCACCGTTGTCGCCGGACCCGGGCGAGCCCGAGGGGCCTTCCGGAACCGCAGGCGACGAATCCGTGCTCGGCAGCGGGCGGCCCGAGCCACGTCCGGCCGACTACCTGGACGACCCGGACGGTCCGGACGCTTCCTGGTTCGACCGGATGGAGCTGGAACAAGCCGAATGGGCGGCCCGCATGGCGGCCGACCATGCCGACTGGTACCGGGAAATGGCGGCCGCGTATCCGGGCGACAACCCACTGCGATTCCATGCCGAACAAGCGCAATGGCTGGCGAAAATGGAGCGGGAACGGGTCGACTGGCTACGCCGTGTGCAAGCGGATCGCGCCGCGTGGCGGTCGGAGTGGCGCGCCGCGCAGCTCCGCCGCCTGGCCGACGCCGAACCGGAGAATTGGGCGGCCGGCCAGCGGGCCGAGCTGGCGGAGTGGTCCGCGCGCATGGCTGGGGAGCGGGCCGAATGGTTACATCGGATGTTGGGCCCGGCGGCGGGCGAGAACCCGCCGGACACACCGCAACCGCCGGTGCCGCCGGACGATCCCGATGGGTCACCACACGACCCTGGTTCGACGCCACCGCAACGTCCGCCCGCGTCGCCCGGTGCGGCGGTGCGTGAGCCGCACCCGGCACCGGACACCCAGAGCCCGGACGAGGCCACGCGTTCCGGCAGCGGAGCGGGGTCGGACGGGCAACCACCTCCGGGCGGACCGCCCCGGCCCGCAGACGAACCCGGGGGGAGTGGTCCCTTCACCGGCGATCCGCTGCGCGATCTCGCGGCATTTCTGCGTGCCGAGGCAGATCGGCCCGGTCAACTCGATGCGCCGACGCCCACAAGCGAGGATGCCGAGCGGATGCGCCGGTTGGCTGCCGCACTCGGACTGGAAGCGGTGTTCGGTGAATTACGCGACCCCGCTGCCGCGCTCACCGAACTGGCCGAAATCGCCCTTGCGCGTGGGTTCCTCGATGATGTGGAACGCGCGCCGCGGATGCGTTATCCCGCCGATTTCGCGGAGCTCACCGCGACCGAGCGTTACGGCGACGAGGAATACTGGCACAACGAGGCCGACGCCGAAACCGCACGGCAGATCCGGGACGAACTCCAGCATGCCGGGTTGCCGGTAGAAGAGCTTGCGCACAATGCGCTGCCCGCCACCGAGGCAGTCCCCCCGGCCGTGGCCGACGCGAGCTTCGGCGATCCGGCGCGACCCGGGCGCGGAGTACCGGAGGATCCCGCCGCCGGTGTCCCGGATCCGGCGCAGGCGATGCCACGGGTGGAGTCGGCCGAAGAGACGGTGGCGGTGCTCGCGCGAGCTTTCGGGCTGGACGCTGCCGCGCTGACACCGGACAACCTGGGCGCGACCGTATCGGAGTTGCGCTATCGCGTGCTGCTGCGTGCGGCGGCGGTCGAAGCATTGGCCGCAGCTACCCAGCGGGTGCTCGCCGAACCCGATCCCGGTGTGCGTTCTCAGCTCGAATCGACCCGCGATGCCTGGGCGCGGCGCCTCGGGGTCGACCCGGCCGCGCCGGCCCGGGATCCGCAGACTCTGCCGGCCGAAGCGCGCATCCGAACGCATCGGATGGCCGGCGATATCGCCGCGCTCGCGGATGCGGCTCGCGCCGTCCCGCGTGCGCATGGGACAGGAACCGGCGATACCCGCCGATTCACGGTCGAGATCGAGGGGGAGCGACTCGGGACGCGCCTGGTCGCCGCCGATGACGGAACCTGGCGGGTCGAGGAACCCGAACGGTTGCCGGTGCCGGTACCCGGAGCGGACCCGAGCCGAGCTGTGGGGCCGAAATCACTGGTGCGGCGGATCTGGGATCGGTTGCGCGATACCGCGTACGGGGGGCAGGCGCCGAAGTATCCGTCCGGTTCCGGAATCGACAGTGCCGGACAATCGATGCTCAGCGATATGGCGGGTGTACCGGTGCGGCAGGAAAAGGATCCTTCGCCTGCCCCGGGCGACGAGTACGAGGTCGTCGATACCAAATTCAGTCCCGCGCGGATTCTCAAGGAGACCGTCGAGCTGTTCCGCAAACGGGAGGTCCTGCCGTTTCTGCGCCGGCTGACCGCACGCGTCGCCGACCGTAGTGGCGAATACGATCCGCCACCGACCGAGGGTGGGGAGCAATATCGGTACTGGCTGGAAGAAGCCGACCCGGACCTGGTCCGGGCCGAACTCGGTGTCGAACTCGACGACCTGCGGCGGCAGGCCGCGATCGAGGCCGGCGGCGACGATGAGCGGACCGTACCCCTCACGGCCGAGACCAACCCGCCGGAGGAACCGGGCCCGCAACCGGGCCCAACTCTGCCGCTGCGCAGTGCCGGTGAAATCGCTGAATGGATTACCGAACTTTCCGATGCGGTGGCTCGGCGGGACGACCTGCTCGATGAGCTGCGGGCTGCGGCACAGGATATGGGCACCGACCTCGGCGCACCGACAGCGGACGCCGTTCGATTGCTCCGTGATCAGCTGGAATACCGGCAGGCTCGGCGAATCGGTGCACTGACCGGCCTGGCCGAAGCCGCCCGGCGATATAACGCGGAGCACGCCGATATTCCGTACAGCGACAGCGTCTCCTTCTTCGATACCGACCCGTTGGGGCGGTTCCTGCGCGAGGTTGTCGTCGCACGGGGCGGTGATCCGCGGCTCCTCGATTGGCGTGGAGTGAACAACGGTGGTGAACCGAGCCGCGAGTGGGGCGATCTCTACGACTCCGACCAGCCGGGTCGCGATGACGGGCGGCGTAGCTTTCTGGAACGGGCATTGCGCCGAGACCAGATCAGGGACGAGCGGGCCGTATGGGCGCAGCTCCTCGGGGATATCGATCTGAACAGGCTCGACGCCGATAATCTGGCCGCCACGCTGGCCGCTGAGCTGGCCCGTATCGAAGCGGCCGCCGGCGAACTCACGGCATTCGCCGAACGCGCCGGTGAATTCCTGCGGGCCGATGCCGAAACAGCCGAGTTGATCGGCCTGATCGGCGATATGGCCGCACAGGAGTGGGTCCTGGCGCAGGGCGGTGCAATGCTCGATACACCTGCCGGCCTCGCTCTGGTACCCGGTTCCACCGCGGATGCGCCGATGCGGTTGGTGGTGTTCGACGCCCGGCTGGAACACGATCGGATGCTCGCCGACGCGCTGGCATGCTATCCGGATCTGGCGTCGGCAGTGGGCGACGGCACCGTGGAGGTGGCGTACAAGATCATCGACATGCGACCGGGTGAGCGCCTGCCCGCAGGTGGTACCGGACCGGAGCGGATCATCGTCGCGGACGCAGGGACGCCGCGGGCCCGGCATTTCGCCGATGTGGTCGAGGGCCGGCAACTGAATATCACCGTGATCGACGACGGATCGGGCTGGCGGCTGGTTCCGGACGAAGTCGTACCGACCACCGCCGACCCGGCGAACGTGGCCGGACCCGAACTCCGCACCGATGCGCAGATCGCCGCCGAGGCGGCGGAATCCGCGCGCCGCCTGGGCCTGTCCATCGGCGAAATCGCCGATCCCGAACAGCTCGCCGCGCAACTCGACGCTCTCCGCGTCGACAACGAGATCCGCGCCGCACGTATCGAATCGATCATCGACTACGCGCGGACCGCCTGGGATATCGACACCTATCACGATATCGAGCGTGCCCGCGAGAACATGCTCCACCGGATCGACCCGGAATCGACGGGCCCGGTGACGGCGCGGCGGATAGCCGAAACCCTCGCACATCCGGATACCCCGGCCGCACGCCGTCGCCAGCAGATCGACGATCTCATCGAATACGGGAAAGAACTCGCCACCCTCGATCCGGCCGCCGTCGATTCTGCAACGGCGCGGTTGCTGCGCCGCCTCGATGCGCTCGTCGAGACGATGGAAGTGCGCACGGTAGACCAGGTCAGCGAATCGATCCGCAACCTGGCGCCACGCCGAGGCGATAACGAACGGCTGGCCGCTGCCCTCACCGAACACCTCGAGGCGCTCGGCGAAGTCGACATCTTCGACGACCGCATCCACGGCGCGGACGCCGCCGATCCGCGGGTGGGAGTCAGCGAATTCCCCACACACGACAAAGCAGTGCGTCATCTGCTCGACCTCATCGCCGATCTCGGCGAGCTGGCCGGCGTCCCGGAGCGCCTCGGGGTACTCGACGCGCGCACAGCCCTGCCGCCCTCTCCCGAACGTGGGGCCGACAGTGATTTCGCCCGGACCATCGGAGTCGAACTTCCGGTCGCCGACCTGAATCGCTGGGATGAGGTTCTGGCCCGCCATCGCCGCGGCGAAATCGGGGACGACGATCCCGAACTGGCAGACGTACGCGCACAGCTGAACCGCTGGAACGAGGTGTACGAGAAATACCGTGACGGCAAGCTGGACAAAGACGAACGGCTGACGCCGGACCAGCTCGCCCGGGTCCAAGCGGAACTGCGGGCCGAGGTCGAGCAACGTGCCGCCGATATCGCCGCGGTCGCGGAACTGATCGCACACACCGGCCCGGTAGGGCAGGTTGCGGAGCGTGCCGAGGTGACAGCGGGGACCACGGCGGCACCCGGACTGCCGCTGCGGGACGCGGCACCGGCCACCCTCGAAGCGGTGGACCGAGAAGCCGAACATCTGCTGGATCGGACTTTGCCGGTCGATGAGCAGCAGCTTCGGCAAGACCGCGTGGACCGGTTCGAGCGTGCGGCGCGGCACGTGACCGAACCGACGGCCGAGCCTGCGCGCGGTCGCGAGGAGCACCCGCGAGCGGACTCGGAAACCCGTGCGGAGCCGCCGCAACCGGGACCCGGTGAATCTGTGTCCGCGGGCGAGCCGGCTATACGGGGGGATCGCGGTGATACCGCACCGCCCGACGATGGCCCCGATGTGGCGCCGGATGCCGACGGTCCGTTGCCACCGCGGCGCGGTTCGTCACTACGCTCGCACATCCCGCATCCACCGCACGACTACGAAGCAGAATTCCCACCTGCTTACCGGTACGAACGGAAACCGTGGCCTGTTCCGCCGATTGCGGCCCCGGCACCGCCGCCTGTTGTGCCTGTTCCACCGCCACCGCCACCGCCACCGCCACCGGCACCGCCACCGGCACCGGCACCGCCACCGCCACCGCCACCGCCGGTGCCGGTGCCGGTGCCACCAGGTCCGCCGGTGCTACCAGGTCCGCCGGTGCCGCCTGGGCCGCCGGAGTTGTCGCTGCCGCCGGTGCCGGAGCCACCGGAATTGCCCGCGCCACCGCCTTCGGCTGTGCCGGAGCCGCCCGTTGTGCCTGTTCCGCCGCAGCCGCAGCCGCAGCCGCCAGGTCCGCCGCAGCCGCCAGGTCCGCCGCAGCCGCCTGGGCTGCCGGAGTTGCCGCTGCCGCCGGTGCCGGAGCCACCGGAACTGCCCGCGCCACCGCCTGTGCCGATACCACCGCCGATGCCTCCGGATTCGCAGCCTTCCCCGTCAACTGGGCCACCGGTATCGGAGCCCGACGTTCCCTGGTCGCCGGTTCTGCCGGGCCCGGGCACAACACCTCCCGGAAATCTGGAGCCGCTCCCGCCCTACCCGGCCGTGCCGCCGTCGAACGATTTCCAGAGTTCGCCGTGGCCGCCGAACGGCCCCGGCACTCCGAATGAGCCTGGACCGCCTCAATGGCCGGACCCGGGCGGTGCCATGCTTCCGCCACCTGTGCTTCCGCCGCCGGTATCGCCCGGTTCCGGCGTGCCGCAGCCGGGCCGCCGGGACAACCGCCGCGGCCCGAATGGAAATACGCCCGCAAACAACGGTCATTCCGGCGGGCACGGCGGCGGTGCAGGATTGGTCGTACGGCCGTTCGCCGGGCCGGGTGTACCGGCCGAATTCGATCCGGAAACCGGGGCACTGCGGGCCGGACACGGTCTGGGGGGTTACCGGAGCGGGGTATACGGCGATCTCGGCGGTGTGTCTGTCGTGTTCTACCGAGGACACGAAGGGAGGTTGAGGTTGTGGGTCGGTGATCGCAGCGTGCTGCTCGACGGTCCGGTCGCGGTGGATTGGGGGCAGGTCGCGTGGCGCACCATTCGGTTCGCGGTTACGGTCGCCGGGGAGACACTGACGGAGCTGACGTACCGCGCATTACCGGCCGAGATGGATCTCGGTGCGTACATTCGCGATGTGCTCACCGACAGTTCGCGCCGCGAAAGTGTCTTCACATGATTCGAACCCACAACGACCTGCAGGGAGGACTCATGACGGAATGGCGTGTGTTGGGCACCCCCGAACTCGTCGAGCTGTTCGGACGACTGCGTACGCTCGAATGGTCGTGGCGGCTGGACGACGTGGCGCAGCTGGCGACCGAATTCGGCTGGAAGATCGAACGCAGCAGGCCGAACTGGGTTGTGCTCGATATCGGATTCGGCCGTGGTAGCGGCGAGGTCAGCGGCGACGACGGGGTCGCTGACGAGATCGTGCTCGAGGTAACGAGCTCCGCCACCGATGATGCGGCAGGCCGGAGCCGGTCGCGCGCGGCCTTCGCCGAGATGACGGCGGCATTGACAGCGGAGTTCGGTGCACCCACGAAGAAAGTGCCGGGCGTAACCCCGGAGGTCCGCTGGGCGGGGGTGGCAACGACCACGGTTCTCCGTGACCTCGGAGTATCGGTGGCGCTGCGATTGGTGACCAACGAAAAGCTTGCTACCGAGGACGCGATCGAAGAGCTGGACGAACAGGGGTTGTTGTGACCGAATGGCCGGAGCTCGCTGCGGGATTGGCCGATCAGTTGGCCGCCCTGCCGGCCGGTGCGGTGTTGATCATCGCCGAGGCCGAAGGGCCCCGATACGCGCAGTTCAAACAGTTCGACGATCGGTTGTATGCCGAAGTCGTCGGTGACAGCTGGCTGGATCCGGGGAAGCAGGCCGGCGCGCCGGGCGCACGGCGTCTGGTCGATGCCGGATGGCAGGCCCCCGGTGGGGAACACACCAACTGGTGGATCGACCGGCCCTGGCCGTTGTCACCCGCGCAGTATCGGGAGCTCGTGGCCATGGTGTTCACCGCTCTCCGGGACGTATTCGCGATCGCCGAGCCTGCCGACCTCGTCTACGAGGCGTGGAACACCGAAGCCGGGGACGCAGACCTGGATCTGCCCGGCCTCGGCCTCCGGCGGCCTGCGTAATGCGCGATCGCCGCCGGGACTGCGTTCAGGATCGATCATGAAACAGTTCGAATTCCGGACTGCCTGTGCCGTCCTCACTGCGCCGGCAGCCATGTGGCGTGCAGATGAGGGGAGTGCCACCTGATGAGCAGACCAGGCGATGAACCGCTCGATGGGCGATCCGAGCGGTCGCAGCCGGCGTCGCCCACGGGAGCGACAGCCGGCGATACGCCGTCCCGCCCCTCGGGGGCAGGGCCTGATACCGGACCGGCTGTGCCCGGTCCGGACAGCGCCGCCGAGCCGTCCGCAGAGAACGAACCCGACCTCGGTTTCACGCCGGATGTGTCCCCGAGTATCGGTGATCAGGCCCGGTCCCTCATGCATCAGGTTGCCCGCAAACTGGCCGCCGAAGGCCCGGCCGGTTGGCAGCGGCTGGACGCGGTATTCGCCGCGACCGTGGTCGCGAGTACCGGTACCGCCCTCTATACCGGCGAAGACCAGCGGCTTGTAGCGCGTACGACACCGTCACCCGAAGTGATGACGCTGGTCCGCGACCATCGGCGCTTGTCTTCCGGATTCGGCGACGGCCCCTGGTGGCGCCTGCTCTTCGCGCTCACCAGTGAAGGCCGGATCGAGGTCGATTACGACTTCGGTGCCGAACCGTTCCCGGACGACCAGCTCTTTGCGCCCGAGGCGTATCGCGCCGACCTCGAGGCGTATCCGCGCGAAAACCTGCCGGTCTGGCTGGCTGCCCATATCCGTCATGCCGATCGGCAGCTTCGTCCGCCGGAGGTGGCCGCCGCCCGCGCAGGGGCGGCTCGCGAGAGTGGTAACGGCGCAGCGGTGGCGGACAGTTCGCTACCGCCGCTCCCGCTGATGGCCGCGCGCTGGGCGGTCCTTTCGGCGGCCTTCGTCGCGGCTCGCTCGCAGTGGGGTCCGCGCCTGATGCCGGCGATGCGCTGGTTCGAGGGCGCTACCCGTAGCGGTTGCTCGCTGTACACGCTTCCCGGCGGCCGCGCGGTGCTGTCGGGCGGAAAATGGGATGGGCCGGAGCTGGACGCGGCCTATAACCGGGGTGCCCCCCTGCCCGACCTGTATCGGGGCGCACCTTATTGGGTTGCCGACCCGGTGCTCAACCACCGAGCGAACAGAGGCCTGTTGACCTTTTGCTATTGGTGGGAAAACGGCCGATGGCATCGCGGCGATTCGCCGGAGCCCGGCGATTTCGCCGAGGCGATCCCCGGCCTGCACACCGCGGCCGATGTCGCCCGGATAGTGACGGGGCTGCTCGGCGAGCAGACCACCGAGCGGCAGGTCGCAGCGGTCGACTCGTTGATCGCCGCCGCCGAGGCGGGGGTTGTGACACGTGGCATGCTGGTGGAAGCCTTCGGTGGCGACGGGACTTTCGATATCGATAACGCGTATTACCAGCTCCTCATGGGCGCGGTAGCGGCACCGGACCCGATCTCCGCCGCTGACGCCGTCGCCCGGGTCACCGGATACCTGACCGAAAGCGATACGGATACCTCCGCCTACCCGCCGGACGCGCTGCGTGCCGACCGGGTAACCGCCGGATGGATGGTGTACGCACCGGTGGAGCCGGGGGAGATTGCGATCGGGCGGGCAATCTTCTACGTGGCGGATGATGGAGCACTGGAGCGCTCTTCGTCATCGGTGGCGCC
>NZ_BDBZ01000011.1 GCF_001613245.1 Nocardia speluncae NBRC 108251
GAGCGAAGTATTCAGGTCCCATTAAGTGAGCGGTCCGCGCGTCTTAAGGTGCGGCTGGGATGGTCGTGGCATTTCGGGCTGTCGGTGACAGCGGCGACTCGGGAGGGTTGTGGTGCGAAAGGTTGTCTCGGCACCGGGTCGGCCGATACATCGGTACGCCGTCGTAGGCGAGTTGGCAGGAGTGTGATCGATGGCCCCCGAACCCGAAACGAACAACCCGTGGACGGGTCTGACCGAACAAGCACGTAACGGCACACTGAAGGTGGACAGCGGTGCGGCGCGGGAGGCAGCAGGGTTCGCGGCCGCGGCGGCCAATGCCGTCGAACTGGTCAAGGGGTATGCGCCGGATGTCCAGAATCCTTCGGGCTTCGGGAACTTCGAGTCCAGTTATCTGCTGCAATCGAAGTTCGCGAAGGCGGCCGGTGACCTCGAGGATATCCTCGGCCGTTTCCTGGAGATCTTGAACGCGATGGGTGAGACATTCATTGTCGCCGATAAGACCTATGAGGAATCCGACTCCGCCTCCGACGAGGAGTTCCGGCAGTTGCGTGAGGACAAACAGCCGGGCACTGCACCCACACCACCTGACTCGAGCCCCGCGGACACTCCGTATTTCGGTGGTGGCGGTGGTCTTCAGAAACCGGAAGAGGCGAGCGATTCAGGCGAATTCTCCAAGATGGAGGAGTTCGCCGGCGCGAAAGAAGGCCGGGACACCACGCCCATCGATGTGGAAACACCGAGCCACTTGATGGAACCGGATTTCGTTTCGTTCAAACCCGGCCTCGATTCTTCCAAGGTCGCCACGGACGGCGTGTACTGGAAGTGGATGAGCGAGCAACTGGACGAGGCTTTCGGAGATCTCACGAACCGTCTGTCGCGGTTGCGGATCGACGGGTCGTGGGAAGGTGACGGCATCGACGGCGCGATCGGGGCTGCGGATACCTATCGAACTCAGGCCACCGCACTGACCGAGAGCATGCTCGTGCTCGGACAGAACATGGCGTATACGTCCGGATGGCTATCCGAAACGAAGAAGTACATGCCGCACGGTGAGTACGTCGATCGGGAAGGGATGGGACCCGACGACGAGGGAGATTGCCTGTTCCTCTGGCACCGGAGGGGCTTCGAAAGCTGGTACGTCAAGGGGCTGGGTTACACCAACTCGGCTATCCCCATCCTCCCCTCGCCGACAGTGGATCCTGCCGACCTGCCCGGATCGAACGGGGACGGCGGGAATGGTGACGGAGGAAGTGGCGACGGGGGTGGCGGCGGTGGCGGTGATCGAGGCGGCGGCGGTATGCCTGCCGCACAGGCCCAGCAGCAGGCAGCGCTACAGCAGATCGACCAGGAACGTGCCCAGTTGATGGCTGCCCAGCAGCAGCTGGAAGACCACGCGCAACTGCAGCAGGCCGCGCTCGAACAGCAGCAGCAGGCACTCGGCGGACAGCCGGGTACGCAACCCATGCTCCAGGCCGCTCAGCAGGGTTTGCAGCAGCTCGGCCAGATGGGGCAGCAACTCTCCACGGCCGCGCAGCAGGCGTTGCAGCAGGCCGGGATCACCGGGTTGCCCGGTATGCCCGCATTGCAGGATGCGGTGAAGAACTATCAATCTGCGTTGCAGAAGGTGGGTAAATTGCCCGCCGGTCTCGGCGGTAGCGGAGCCGGTGGCAGTTCGGGCGCACCCGGTGGCGCGCCGAAGGCGCCTCCGGCGCCGAATGTCGAGAAGGCGGCCAAGCTGTTTCCGCGGGCTTCGCTCGCGGCCACGGCCACCGGCGCGGTGACGGGGGTTGCGGCTGGACCGGCCGGCTCGGGTGCGCCGATGGGTGGTATGCCGATGGGCGGCGGCGCCGGTGGTGGTGGTGCCCAGGGCGGCGGCCAGCAGAAGGACCACAAGCGTGCCGACTATCTGGACTCCACCGAGTGGCTCGAAGAGGGAATCGGTGACCCGTCCGTCGTGGCGAAGCCGGTGGTAGATCAGTGAACAGGTGGAAGTTCACCGATCTCGAGTTCGACTTGCTGTGGACCGATTTGGGGGAAGTGTGTCTGCCGCGTCCCCTGTGTTTCACGAGCCGGATCGCGAAACTGAGTGAGTTCGAGCGGGAACGCAACCATGCGCGGGAATCCCTGCAACAGCGACTGGACCCGGCATTCGACGAGGTGCTGACGGCTCTGTACCGTCCCGATATCCGGATCGAAGTACTCGGCTGGGACGGTGCGGATTACACCCGTGTGGCCGGCAACGTTCGAATCCTGGCGACTCGCCGGGGCGGACGGGGGTTCCTGGTGACTCAACTTCCGGGCGAGACTGTCTATCACAGCCGAGGATTCGTGGTGACCGAGTGCCCCGCAGTGGAGCTCGGCAGTATGGTCGCTCAGGCGCTACCCGAGGTGGAACCGGGGCGCCGCGCCGATATTCCATTGCCCGCCGACCTCGCGCCGGGTAGGAACCTGGACTACGGTTACGGGCTTTCGAAGGTTCAGGACTCCTTCGATGTATCCGCGGCCGATCGGGCGGCCCACTTCCTTTCCGAGCCGACCACCGCGGTGGGGGCGATCGACATCATTCAGGCGCGTTCTGTTTTCGGTCCACGCGGGACGACGCGGTATCGGCTGAGATGGCGAGATGCTGCAGATGACGGCCGGTATCTGATCGACGACCGCGACCCCCCTGTCGCAGCGGGCGCGGATCGACGCCGAATGTCCGCCGAAATCGATGTGCGCATCGCACGTATTGTGCGTGCGATAAAGGACGAACGCGTAGGCCTGGACTCCGCAGGAGGCTGAGCGGTCGTAGTTGCGGTCAGGTCACATACAGTTGCGGTTCGCTCATCCCCATTCACGGGTCGTCAGCAGTGCTCCGTTGCCGTCGAAGA
Organism: Nocardia speluncae NBRC 108251; assembly: GCF_001613245.1. Taxonomy (GTDB): domain Bacteria; phylum Actinomycetota; class Actinomycetes; order Mycobacteriales; family Mycobacteriaceae; genus Nocardia; species Nocardia speluncae. Next base: position 2,874 of record NZ_BDBZ01000011.1, read on the forward strand.
GAACCGCATCTGCCGGGCGCCCGTCCGGGTGCCAACGGCGCAGAACCCCGCACGGCCTGCCTCGATAGTTCTCGCCCTCGGACTTCAGCCGGCCGTCGGGCCACCACTCCCGGACGCTGCCGTGTGGGAGGCCGTCGACATAGAACTCCTGGGAGAGCAGCTGTCCCGGTGCGAGTTCCTCGACAACCTCGCCGGTGAACGGCTCGCCGCAATATTCCAGCCGTAGATCGTGGCCGATCGTGCCGGCGTCGGAGTTCAGGTCGATACGCTGCATTGCGGATCTCCTGTCCGTTCGTACATTCGGAACAGGTTATCGGCCCGGGGATCCGGATCCGGGTAGATCCGTGGCTACGGTGTGGTGCGTTTCGGCGGGGTCCGTACCGCGCATCCGGAGATTGCCGTAGATCTGTGCCACGAGGTTTTCAGCTGCCCGAATCTTCGGCACACTGTTAACAGAGGCGTGTCCGGGCGATAAACCCCAGACGAGTCACGCCGATCGATGTGCCGGACTGCGGGGGCGCAGACGCAGGCGGGTAGGAGGGATCTGTGGGTATGCGATATCTGCCGAGCTTTTCAGCAAGTAGCGCAGGCCGAACCGAGCCGGATAGTGCCGCCGCGTGGCGGGCCGGTACGGGTTGTGATGTTCAGTTGTGGGGTCCGGGGGTGGGAGTCCCGGGATTGGACTGCGCCAGCGTATATCCGGAGCCCGAGAACTGGGTGCGTTATCTGTTCCCAGTGGTGGCAAGCGTTTTCCGTGGTGTCTCGCTATTCGAGTATGCACGGATACCTTCCACTTGCCATACTGGTTGGTAACCCCCGGTTCACCTGCGCGATCCATACTTCTCGTGGCCGCGACCCGGGATTGGCCGGCACTCCGGCCGGGTAGCAGCCGCGCGAGATGGAATGAGGTTCCAGGGGTACCGGGGCCTCGGCCCCGCGGCACCGGAGGCGCCACCATCGACACAGGAGGAGGACGATGAGCGTGGACAGTCCGGGGAGCCTCGAGTTCCCCACCGAGTTCACCGCCCATTCACGCACCGGTTCCGTTCGGATCCGGACCACCGAAACAGGCTTGCCCGTAGGGGTATCCGTCGAACCCGGCGAGCTCCGCCGGGACCCCGAGGCATTGGCCGGTGAGATCCTGCGGTTGTGCAGGAAGTCCGCGGCTCGGGCGGGCCTCGTGCGTCGTAAACAGTTGCAGGAATTGGGTTTCACCAGCGGCATGCTGAAACTGGCGGGCCTGCCGACCGAGGACCAAGTCGCGCGCGAGGAGTTGGTGCAGGAGCAGGAGTACGAGACCGAAACGGAGAGCTGGCTCCGTTCTGTCTGAGTTCGGAAAGGATTTCGAGGGGTTGTCATGGTCGAAACAATGGACGAACTCATCACCCGGGTTCAGCAGCAGGTTTATCGGCTGACCGATCTACAGGAAGCAATGGGTCGGATCGTGGTCAGCGAGACTTCACCGGACGGTTCGGTAACGGTGGAGGTGGACGGCAACGCCACCCCCGTTGGGCTGAACTTCACCGGTGGGATCAACAGACTGAGCCCGGAAGATTTCGAGAAGACGCTGGTCGAGACCGCGCGGGCGGCCGCCGCGCGGGCAATCGCGGAGAAGGCCGCGCTGATCGACACCTTCAATTCGGAAAGCACGAGGTAGTCACCGATTGTTAACCGGTCGGCGGTCCCGGCCGGGGGTGCCCGCTGGGTACCGTTGACGACGAAACATTGTGGGATGTTTCGGGATTGGACAACAGAAATGAACAATGTGCATGTTGTACCGGATGCGGTTCGCCTGTACGGTAGCGAATCCGCGGCCATGGCCGCCGGAATCGCCACGACCGCCGGTGTCGACCAGGCGGCGACGGTCGGGTTCGCGGTACCGGCGTTCGGGCTCATCGGCCAGGAATTCCTGATCGCGTTCGCCTACGCGCAGGCCAACCATCTGTCCTCGGTCGCCGAACTCGCCGCGGTGCACGCCGGTACCGCACTCACGGCGCATCAGGCTGCCGCGAGCTACGAGCTCACCGACGCCGGTAGTGCGGCGAATATCGGCGCGGTGAATCCCGGATCATGAGCACTCCAGGAGCGGCCCCGCTCCCGGGCGCCCAGCCGCCGGCCGGCGCGGATCCCATGGACCCGACCATCCTGGAGTTGCTTCGGGGCAGCGCGCTGGCACCCATGCTCGATATGCCGGTGAACGACATCCTCGGCAGCATGGGCCTGCCGAACCTGCCGGAGCTGCCGGCGTTCGGTCACCTGCCCGGCCTGCCGGAGCTGCCGCCGCTGCCGATGCTCGACCTGAGTGCACTCATGCGACCGCTCACCGATCTGGCGGCCGCCTTCGGCTCCGGGCAGCTGGGCGCTGCGGCACCGGCTCGCGCACCGCAGGCGCCCGCCGAAGGCGATCCGGCGGCCGCGCCGGCCCCGCCGCCGGGGGTGGATCCGACGCAGCTGCTTTCGCAGGTGTCGACAGTGATGCAGACCGTGATGCAGGTCGGTGCCTCTGCGTTGCAGACGGCGATGAGCCTGTGGCAGGGGATGGGGGCTATGGAGGCTGCGGAGAAGGCGGGGCAGGCGCAGACCGATGCCGCGAAGCTCGAGGCGCAGAGCACCGGGGAGAAACTGCATCTCGCCAAGGGCGCGGCCAGCGTCGCGATCGGCCGCGGGGAAATGGCCGTGGTGATCGGTGCGTTCTCCGCGAAACTGGCGCTCGCCCCGCTCTACGCGACGTCCGGTGGCGGTGCTGCCTACCTGGTGGCCTCGGCGATCGAGGCGGCGGCCGAGGCGTTGGCCATCACCGTCAAGACCAAAACCGAGCTCGGCGTCGAAGGCGCCGGACTGACGCAGACCGGCGAGAAGGTGAAGATCACCAACGTGCCGACGGGGGTCGATCCGAGCCGGCAGATGGATCAGCTGATGCAGATGATCGGTATGGTCACGCCGCTGATCAGCTCAGCGAGCCAGGCCGCGCAGGCGCTGGGCAAACTGGCACCCGCGAACACTGCACTGTCCGCCCCGAAACCGCTGGGTGGTGAGCCCGGCAACGGTGAGCCCGGTGCGTCGGATACCGAAAAGCCCGGTTCTTCGCGTGCCCTGGGCTCCGCGGGAGGGCTCGGTGCCGGTGGACTGGGCGCCGCACCCGCTCCACTCGGTGCTTTCCCCGGATCCAAGGTGGCGGCGCCCGGTCCGCTCGGTCCCGTCGCCACGCTGGGTGCGACGTCGACGGGTTCGGTCGCGGGTATGTCGTCCGCGGCAGCTCCCGCGGGAACGAGTTCCGGCGGCGGTAACAGCCCGGGCTATATGCCCATGGGGGCGGGTACGGGTGCCGCGGGGATGGCGCGCGACGGCGAATCGGTAACCGAGGGTTCGGCGCGCGGTGCGGTCTCGGCCGAACACGGTGACGAGGTGGTCGGGCCGATCGAAGGTATCGCGGTGCCGGTGGTCGGCGCCGCGGAATCGACCTCGGAACCCCCGCCGGACAAGGAACTCACGCTCTGATGCGAACCGGCAACCAGGACATACAGGAGGGTCTCATGGAGAACGCGATGGGTGAGGTCTACGACGGCGTCAGATTCGACCCGGCCGCGGCCGGGAAAGCGTCGTCGGGCCTGGATGCGCTGGCCGATCGGCTCGCCGCCGATCTGGCGGCTGTCCAGGATGCGCTGACCGTGGTTCCCGCGGGCTCGGATGAGGTTTCGGGCTGGGCGTCGCAGACCCACAACGATGTCGCGACGTCGTATCTGACCAATGCTCAGGCCAGTGTGCAGGAAATGCGCAAATTGGCTGCCACGCTGAGGCTGAGCACTGCCCGTATCAACGGGATGGAAACCGATAATGCCGGGGCTCTCGGCGGTCCCACGTCCTGATCGGTTCCGCAGTGCCGACGAGCGAAGGGTATTCCCCAGCGATGATCGAACCACCGCAGCCCGGTTTCACCGGTGTGGTGTGGCCCGCGCGCCCAGCGGATCGGCTGGCCCGTGAACTGACCACCGGGCCGGGGGCCGTGCCGATGGCCGAGGCCGTCCAGGCGTGGACACGCCTGGCTGCTTCCTTCGGTGCGGCGGTGGTGGAATACGAGAAGGCCGTCATCGATATGCGCGGCGCCTGGGGATCGGGCCGCAGTAGCGAGGTGTTGCAGCGTATTTCGACACTGCGGGACTGGCTGGTGGAGGCCGCGGCCGCCGCGGCGGCGAATGCGGCCCGGTTCCAGGCGCAGGTCGCCGCCTACGAAGTGGCCCGGCTGACGATGCCGCATACCGCCGATATCGAACGGATCCAGCAGGTCCAGCGCATGCTGGAATCGATCGGTGGAATGCTCGGAGCGCCGATCAAGGCCGTGGCCGCCGAGTCCGACCACGATTCCGATATGGCGAAGGCCGTGGCCTCCCGGGTCATGGAGAACTATGAGAAGGCCACCGAACCGCTCGCGCAACCCTGGCAGCAGGCCGCACCGCCGGTGATCGCGCCGGAGACCGCGCTGGCCGCCGAGCACGCCGTGGCCACGGCGGAATCCGCCATCGCCCCACCGGCTGTCCGGGGCGGTTTGCCGGTGGGGGCGACGGGTATCGGGTCCGTGCGGATCCCGGCCGCCGTGCCGCGGGTGCCCGCCGCTTACAGCGCTCCGATCTACGCACAATCGGCGACCACTCCGGATGCGGTCCCACAATCCACACCGCTCACCAGTTCCGGGGCTTCCTCACAGGCCGGCCCGCTCGCCCCCGGCGCATCATCGGCCGCGGCCGGTTCGGCTCCGGAAGCGTCCCGTTTCCCACGCGCCGGACTCTCCGGTGACGCGGGGGATCACCTCGGTGCCGAGAACGAACTCCGCGCCGCACCAGCGGTACTCGGTGGCGTTGAACCGCCTGCTCCCGCGCCGGAAACCCGAGCCGGAGGTACCTCGTGACGACGCTGACCAACGATGCGCTGCTGGTGGTTGCCGAACGGCTCGGTATCCAGACTCTGCCCCAGGTCCTCGCCGTCGGACCGCAGCAGGACTCGTACGAAGAATGGCGCGCGGCGCGCGACCGGGCCGTCGACGAGCTCACCGCGGCAGGGGTCTTCGACGCCGAAGGCGACGTGGATCCCGAAACGGCGCAGGCATTGTTCGTACTGGCACAACCGGACCGCGAGCTGGTGGCCCGCGGATTCGCCGAAGACCGCAGGCTGCGGCTCTGCTTGGCCCGTCGCGGCGAACAACACGCCCTGGCGGCGCGCGACGGCGACACTTTCGAGATCACCACGATGTGGTGTGACGGTTCCCCGGAGGCACTGGCCCGCCCGCTACTCGCCGCGCTGGGCCCGGCCGCGCCGGCCGATGTCGCGGGGTTCAGCGCACCGGCCGATGAACTGGCCGGCCGCCTCGATACCGCCGAAGACACCGGCGATTTCGCCGATACCATCTACGCCCTGGGCGTGGGAGACCGCGACGCCACGGTGCTCGCCGCGGCGTTCGCCTCCTGCCGGGGCTTCACCGAAATCGTGGCCTACAGCCACGGCGAAGGGCGCACCGCGCGCGCCCCGGGCGCTGTTGCGGTGTACGACACTGCACGCGGCCGGATCGCGGCTGCCCCCATGGTCTCGCCGGATCAACAGGTCTGGTCGACAGTCACAACGGGCAGTGATCATCGGGTGATGCAGGCGATCACCACATTGCTCGAGGGGCTGCCCGGGGGGAGGTGGCCGACACCGTAACTCCCCGGGTGATAACGCGCCGTCCCTTCGACAGGTGATTTGCGGGCGGCGGCGTGAGTCCAGGGTTGTGCCCTGGGGTTTCGCACCGGAACAAGTGCCGTGGTCGGCGTGATCACGGCAGTCACACCCTTGACGAAAGGTTCTGTCATGAGCTTGACCAATCTCGATTCCGGCTCGGGCACCTTCGGTGCCGATGAAGCAGGTGTCGACAATGTCGTGACCCGGATGGAGGACGCGATCACCACGCTGCGTACCTCCCTGAACAAGATCAACGATTCCGTCCAGGGCTCCAAGAGCTCCTGGGAAGGCGATGCGCGCGTGCAGTTCGAGAAGGTCGCCACGGAATGGGACGACGAGGTCAGCCGGTTGAACGGCAAACTCGACGAGCTCACGGCGGCCGTGAACGCCGGCAAGGGCGCGATCGTGGAAGCCGATAGCCAGGGCTTGGCCTGATTTCCGAACAACGCTGAACAGAAGGGTCTGGACAAATGACGATCAAGTACGGTTCCGCCGGTATCAACGCGCTGGTGGATGATATGCGCACATATGGCTCCGATATGCACAAGCAGATCGAGGAGTTGGACGATTCGGCGGTTGCGTTCCGTGCCAGCCTGTCCGGTGACCAGGCGATCGCCGGTTTCGATGCCGCGCACAAGAAGCTCCAGGAAGAACTGAGTGACACCCTGGTGAAGCTGGACAAACTGGGTACCCAGGTAGAGAACTCGCTACAGCGGGCCATCGAGACCGACGGGAAGATCGGCGACGGGTTCGCCGCGTTCTGAGCATGCCGGCGCCGACGCGGCCGGCTGGATCGGATGAGGATCCAGCCGGCCGTTTCGTGTACCGGAGGTCAGCGGGCGGCGAGTGATTCCCCGATGTAGTGCATTTCCTCGCGGGTTGTCACCATATTCACCGTGGTCGTCACCGCGGGGGTGCGCACCGTGACGCGGTTCGGGGTCGCAGGGTCTTGGATGAGAGAAACATCCGCCTCGGCCGAACCCGGCGGCTCGTGCGGATGCCGCACATGCACGATGGTCGCGCCGCCGGCATGGGAAACCGGTGGAACACCGTCGAATACGAGCACGGTGGTGCTCGGGTAGGGAGCCGTCGGCAACGGGGGTGGGCCCGGCGGGTGATAGCTGGCACCCGCGGCGCGCGGCGCGATTGTGAGGATCTGCGGAGTGTCGAGGTTACGAACCATCGTCTGCCAGGCCTCGGGCCGGGCGGTGTGCACGATGGCGTGCGCGCCCAGCCCGGTGGCGCGCAGGATCACCTGCTGCGCGAGGTCCAGGGTGCCGATAACCTCGAGCCGGCGGGTGCCCTCGCCGATCAGCGGTACGGCGATACCCTGCCCCCGGTCGTCGGCACCGATGAGCTGCCCGCAACCCGCGGTGGGCACGGTGAATTCGGTCAACGCGGCGAGGGTGCCGCGGTAGGCCACCTCACGTCCCCAGCGCCCGGTGTAGCCGACCGGCAGCGTATCGAGAAGAATCCGCAGCTGGTTTCCGTAGAGTTCGCGTAGACCCTCCAGTGGAGGTTCCTCGGGCGGTACGACCGTATCGAAACGGACCACTGCGTTGAGTACCACCGTATCCGCCAGTTCGGTATGCGGATCGTTGCGGTTGATGCCGGGTCGCAGCCGCAGCGTCACGGTGGTCGACAGGCTGGGCACCGCCCAGATATCGGCCAGCCCCCGCGGTCCCACCATATCGGCGCCGATCTGGTACTGCGCCAGATGCCGCCCCAGGGACTCCAGCCATTTCGGTGATTCGGTGAGCTGGTCCACCGCGAAACCGTGGGTGAGGTCGCGGACCGCGGTGTTCATTTCGGTCGCGGTGAGCACGGAGGCGGCGATATCGTGGGCCGCCAGCCGGTTCGCCACCCGCCGGGTCGCGATGATGGCCGCACGCAGGGCACCGGCGCCGCCGCCCCCGCGATTGTCCACGGCCTCGGCATTGGCCAGCGGATCCAACCGCAGCACCAGCCAGCAGGTGCGGTGGGCGATAGCCGGCAGCGGCCCGAGGATCCGGTCGTACAGATGAGCGGCGATACCGGTGCCCGCGGTCCGCGCGCCGGTGCTCACCACATCGATACCGGCCAGGGTCAAATCGAATTGATCGAGGCAGCGTGCGATTTCGGGGAGCGGCAGCAGTTGCTCGGTATTGAGGGATCCCGGCCGCAGCAGAGTCAGCGTGTCCGGCGGGGGATCGATCCGCAACATGGTCAGCAGCAGGTCGCCGTCCCAGCGCACCCCGTAACCGCCGCCCTCGGGCAGCGGTACATCGAAGGCAGCGGCCTGTTCCAGCCGCTCGGCCGGGATACGCCCGCGCCGCGTGAGTCCTCTGCCGATTCGGGCGATCAGGGTCCTGCCACCGAACGGGGCGAGGCCGATGAGCCCGGCGGCGATCCCGGCACCGAGCGAATACCAGACCGAATTGCCGACCGCAAGGACAACCCAGGCAATCGCTGCTGCACCCAGCACGCCGGGAACAACAATTCGAAGTGGAAATATGCGGAACAACCAGAATTCCGGGTCTCGCAAAGTGTCATAAGCCGACCGGTGAATATTTACCGAATCCATAGAAACCGTCGGTCCCGGAATTTCGGAGCGGAGTTCTCCGCTGTTCATCGTCTTGTTCACAGTTGTTCGTTCCTGCCTCGGCCGCATTCGCTTACATTGCGCCAGCGACGATTCCACCGATATCGGCCGACGTAACCGTCAGGAAGTACGGTACCGTGTCGAAAGAGATTGCGGCCGACAGCGCGATGGAGTCCCGAGTGCCAGCACAGCTCACTACCCGTGCCCAGGTGAACGGGTACCGTTTCCTGCTGCGCCGTCTCGACCATGCCCTGGTTCGCCGCGATGTGCGGATGCTGCACGATCCCATGCGGTCCCAGATCCGTTCGCTGCTGGTCGGTCTGGTGCTCGGTATCCTCGTCACCGCAGGTGCGGCCATTCTGGCCTTCCTGCGTCCGCAGGGTGCGATCGGTGATGCGTTGATCGTCTCCGGCAAGTCCAGCGGGGCGCTGTATGTGGTGGTTGCGAAGGAAGACGGCAGCCGGACCCTGCACCCTGCGCTCAATCTGGCCTCGGCGCGGTTGATCACCGGCAGCAACGCCGAACCGCATGCGGTCAAGGACGACAAACTGGGTGACCTGCCACGCGGCCCGCTACTCGGGATACCCGGCGCCCCGGCTGCGCTCCCGGGCTCGGCGCAGGGCGGCGATTCCCACTGGTCGCTGTGCGAGAGTATCGAGTTGTCCGCGGGCGGTAGCGCAGCAGCAGCTGCCGGCGCGGCCACCACGATTGTCGGGGGCGCCCCCGACCTCACCGACCGGATCCGTGCCGCCACCCCGGCCGAAGCCCTGCTCGTGACCCGCGACGCCAAGACCTACCTGATCTACGACGGAAAACGCGCCGAAATCGACCCGGACGATTCGGTCGTCGCCCGCACGCTCGACCTATCGGCCCACCGGCCGCGACCGGTCGGTACGGGTTTTCTGGGCGCCACCACGCAGGTAGCCCCGTTGAAGGCGCCGGTTATCGACCGCCCCGGTGAGCCGGGGCCGGGACGGCTGGCCGAAGTACCGGTCGGCGGGATCATTTCCGTCGCAGGTGCCGGCGGTGCGGTCCGCCCGGAAATGTATGTCGTGCTCGCAGACGGTGTACAGCCGGTCTCGCCCTTCGCCGCAGAGGTGATCCGCTACGCCGATTCGCAAGGGATGAGCGAGGTCCCGGTGCTGCCCCCCGATATCCTGGACGAGATCCCGGTGGTGCAGCGGTTGCCCCTGGCGGATTTTCCGGACGAGGTTCCGGAGATAGTCGCGGCCGCGGACGGACCGGTGACCTGTATCGCCTGGTCCAAATCACCGGGAACGGCGCCGGCGGACGAAGGCGCCGGAGACGGCCCGGGAGAGCGAGCCGCAGTAGGGCTGCTGATCGGCACCGAACTGCCGATTCCGGACTCGGCCGAACCGGTCCGGCTGGCCACCTCGGACGGCAGCGGCGACCGGGTGGACGCGGTCTATGTCGAACCCGCATACGGCGAATACGTCCAGATCACCGGTATGGAACCGGGCAGCCCGCGGCGCGGCAGCCTGTTCTACGTCGCCGACAACGGAATCCGCTACGGCGTACCCGATCCCGCCACCGCCGGCGTCCTCGGCCTGGGCAACACCCCGCACCTGGCGCCGTGGGCGATTATCGGCCGGCTCGTGCCCGGCCCCACCCTGGACCCACGCGAGGCGCTGGTCAGCCACGATTCACTGACGGAGGGCTGACCGCGGCCGGCGCTCGTCCCGTTCAACGGGCCGAGGTCTACCCGACGCGCTCTCGTACCGATCGCCACCGCGCCGGGCCGGTTTCCTGCCTGCGCCTCGCGCTCCAGCGCATCAAACGTCGGCGGTTCCGCCGATACCCAGCGAGTCCAGGATCGTTGCCAGCGCCAGCCGCATATCCGGTTCCTCGATTCGCCGCAGCACCGCTTCGTCGATATCGGTGAGGTCCAGAGACTCGTCGTTGGCGAGCCGGAACTCACGTTCTTCCTCGGCCGCCTCGACCACATTGCGGATGAACCGGCCGTTACCCGCGAGGTCCACACCGCGGCGCGGCTGTCCGCTCTGATCGGTGCTTTCCATCGCATAGAGCCGGTCGCAGGCCTGGATGAGCACCTTCAGTGCTTCCTCGGAGAGGTCCGAATCGCGCTTCGTCGCGATGACCTCGCCGATCCGGCCGAGTTCGGTCGCGTTGTAGGACGGGAACTGCAGGCGTTTGGCGAAACGGGAGGCCAGACCGTCGTTGGCGGCGAGCAGCCGGTCGATCTCGCCGTCGTAGCCCGCGATGATGACGATCAGGCGATCCCGGTCGTTCTCCATCCGCGCGAGCAGCGTGTCCACCGCTTCGCGGCCGAACGCGTCACCACCGGACAGACCTGTTTGGATGAGAGTGTAGGCCTCGTCGACGAACAGCACACCGTCCATCGCGCCGTCGATCAGCTTGTTGGTCTTGATCGCCGTGCTGCCCAGATGCTCGCCGACGAAATCCGCGCGTTTGGCCTCCACCATTTTCTCGGTCTGCAGTAGACCGAGACCGCAGTAGATCTTCGCCACCACCCGGGCGATGGTGGTCTTACCGGTGCCGGGTGGCCCGGTGAAGGCCAGATGCTGGCCGCGGGGCACACTGGCCATCCCCTTCTCGGCGCGGATCTTGGCCAGCTGCGCGGTCGATTGAAGCTTGGCGACCTGGGTTTTCACCGATGCCAGGCCGATCTGTGAATCCAGTTCCGCCCGTGCCTGCGCCAGCGCCTCCTTGGCCCGATCCTGCACTTCGGCCCGGTTCATCTGCTCCATCGTGGGCGAGGAGGCCGGATCCCATTTATCGGTGCGGGCGGCGATCACATCGCGGCTGGTGACGGTGATCCGGAAGGTGCGATCGCGCATGGCCGAAGCGTTGGCTTCGAAATCCGGTGCCTGTGAGTACACCTTCTCGAACAGGGCCTGGGCCTCGCCCTCGTTACCGGTTTCGCGCAGGCACAAGCCGCGGCAGAACATCGCGGTGGAGCGGGCGGCGGGGATCGGGCCTTGTTCGGCGGCCTGCATCCGCCGGATCGATTCGGCGAACAAACCCAGTTGGGCACAGGCCGTTCCGACCATCACATGTGCGCCCGCGGCCAGGTAGGGGTCGTCCCATTCCGCCGAGCCTGCGAGGACGGTCATCACGTCCGGCCAGCGCTGCGTGGTGTAGTGCAGCACCGCGCGTACATACGCGGCGATCCGGTTGTCGGCTTCACGTTCGGTTTCGCCCAGCTGGCTCTTGCGGTATTCGTCCAGCTGGTCCAGGGCGCGCGCGGCCTCGTCGAAGTCTTTGTCCGCCATGAGCTGCGCCGCCCAGGCGAGGGAGATCTCGGTGCGGCTCGACAGCGGGTAGTCGATGTAGAGACCGGGCTGGAAGCGGCCCGCCAGTTCACGTGGCCGCAGACCCACCCGGCGCTGTTCCCGGTACAGCGTGCTGTCACAGGTCTTCTGCAGGTTGAACAGCACATCCTTGGTGAGTTCACCGGCGGCCGCCCGGCCCAGCCAGGCATCGCACATACCGGGATCCCATTCGGTGGCGCGCTGGAACGCCAGCTTGGCGTATTCGAGGTCGCGGGCGGACTCCTGCCCCTCGACGGACAATCCCAGCGACAGAACCCCGGCGTCGAATGCGCGTTGAGCTTGGCGGTTGCCGGTCATTGCAGGCGCTCCCCGAATTCTTGTCTAGGCGTAAAGAGAAAGATTATCTGGATACCAGACTACCGATCGCGCGCGCCCGGGTGCTTCGATACATTGGGTTCAGTTGCCGGGAGGAGGCAACGCCAGGCCATCCAGGTGGGAGTGCTCGACATTGCGGAAGATACTGATACAGAACCTGTTCCGCATCGCGGCAGCACCGGAGAACGAAATGTGGATGGCGGGATAATGAACTGTCGACGGCCGAACCGTGAATTGTTTGCCGGAACGTGGGTGGGGATATGAGTACAGTGGTCGAAACGCCGAGCACCGCCCGCACGCAAGAGCCGGAGCTGAGCCGAGTTTCGGTTATCGGCGGAAACACCCAGGTCGACGTGGGGCTGCCCGCGACGGTCCCGATCGCGAGCTTCATCGCGGATCTTGTGGCGCTGATCGAATCGCGCAACCCGAGTCGTTCCGATTCCGAGGACGATGCGGGTCCACTCGACGCCCAGCATTGGACCCTGGCGCGGCTGGGACGTGAGGCGATCGCACCGAGTCGTACCCTCACCGAGGCAGAGATCTACGACGGTGAACTCCTGGTGCTGCGCAAGGTCGGCGCGAAGGAAGCGCCCGCGCTGTTCGATGATGTGATCGATGCGGTATCCCGGCTCACTGCCGAGGAATTCACCGGATGGTCGGGCGCGGCGGCCCGCTGGATGGGCCTGGTCGTTTCGGTGCTCGCCGTGCTCACCACCCTGGCCGTGCTGGTTTTTTCCCGCGGTGCCGGTGATCCGCTGGCGCCTGGGCTGGTGCTGCTCGGCGCCGGGCTGGGAGCGCTGGTTGCGGCGGGGATCACCGCACGCAGATACAGCGACGAGGTCACCGGCACGTGGTTGTCCGCCGACGGACTGCTGCTGTTGTTCGGCGGTGCCGGGCTGATGGTCCCGGGGACCCCGGGCAGCCCTCACCTGCTGCTGGGTAGTTCGGTTCTGCTGGTGGCGGCAGTGCTGGGGTATCGGCTGACCGGGGTAGGCGCCACCCTCTTCTCCTGCGCGGCGGCCACCGCGGTGATAGGCCTGGTCACCGCCGTGATCTATCTCATCTGGCATCCGGGCCTGCCGAAGGTGGGTGCCGGACTATTGGTCGCCGGCATCATGATCCTGTCCATGGTGCCGCGGCTGGCGGCGCTGCTGGCCAGGTTGCCTGTCCCGCCGGTACCGACAGCGGGCGCGGCGATCGATCCGGCCGATCACGAACCGCGGCCGACCATCGAAGGAATCGGTGCGATCGGCGCCACCGCCTTGCCGTCCGCGGCGGGGCTCGGGGAGCGGGCCCGCCGGGCGAATCAGTTCCAGACCGGTCTCGTCGCCACCTGTACCGCCACCACGGTGGTCGGCGCGTTCGCGGTCGCCGACCCGCTGGGGCCCTACCGTTGGCAGGGCATCACCCTGGCGATCGTCACCGCGATCATCCTGGCGTTGCGCGGCCGGTCGTTCGCCGATATCGCCCAGGCCGCCGTGCTGATCGGCGGCGCCTGTGTGACCTTCGTGGCGTTGATCGCCGGATTGTCGTTCGGGGACGGCGATCTCATCCTGCTCGGCGCCGGTATCCTGCTCGCCTTCACTCTCGGGGTGGTCGGTTTCGGTGTGATCGGTCCGCATATCGAGGTCACCCCGGTGGTCCGCCGGGGGATAGAGCTCTTCGAATACGCACTGATCATGGCGGTGATCCCGCTGGTGCTGTGGATGATGGGTATCTACGGTATGGCCCGGAACCTGAGCCTATGAGTTTTCGACCACCGCGACGGATGCTGCGAATCATCGCTGCCCTCACTGTATTCGGTGCGGTGGCGCTGCCCGGCTCGGTGGCGGTGGCCGTGCCGCCACCGGCCGTCGACCCGGGTGCCCTGGCCGCCGCGCAGGCGATCAGCGGCCGGCCCGCCCCACTGGAACCCACCGAACAGAGCGCGGTGTGTGCCGAGCCGGTGCTCACCAGTGCACCGCCCAGTGCGGCACCGGTATCGCAGCAGGTGCTGAATCTTCCGGCGGCCTGGCAGTTCAGCCGCGGCGCGGGCCAGAAGGTCGCGGTGATCGATACCGGAGTGAACCGGCATCCGCGGCTGCCGCGGTTGCAACCGGGCGGCGATTACGTCTCCGATACCGACGGCACGGTGGATTGCGATGGGCACGGCACGCTGGTCGCCGGAATCATCGCCGCCCAGCCCAGCCCCCACGACGCGTTCGCCGGCGTCGCCCCCGACGCGGAGATCCTGAGTATCCGCCAGCTGAGCTTGGCGTACGAGAAGAAGGACAACAACGACCGCGATGCTCCCGGCAAGATCAGCACCGCCGGCTACGGCACCGTGCTCACTCTCGCCGGCGCGGTGGTCCGAGCCGTGGACATGGGTGCCACGGTGATCAATATTTCCGAGGTCGCCTGCACCCGGGCGGGCCTGAACACCGCCGACGGTGCGCTCGGCGCCGCGGTGAAATACGCCTACGACCGCAACGTGGTGGTCGTCGCCGCGGCCGGGAACCTGCAGAGCGACGGTGCCTGCCAGAACCAGAACTCCGGCTCCGGCTGGGAATCGGTGGCCACGGTGGCCAGCCCGGCCTGGTTCTCGCCTCATGTGCTCGCCGTCGGTTCGGTGGACCCGAACGGCCAGGTCTCCGAGCTGTCGCTGAACGGACCGTGGGTGCAGGTCGCCGCGATCGGCCGCAATATCGTCTCGCTGGACAGCAAACCCGGTGCCACCGGTCTGGTAGACGGCGTGCAGACGAGCGAGGGTATCCGGTCGGTGGAGGGCACGAGTTTCGCTGCGCCTTATGTCGCGGGCCTCGCGGCGCTGGTGCGCTCGCGGTTTCCCGACCTCACCGCCGCGCAGGTGATGGACCGGATCGCCCGCACCGCACACGGCCCGGGCACCGGCCGCGACGACAAGATCGGGCACGGCCTGATCGACCCGCTGGCCGCGCTCACCGCCGAACTGCCGCCCGAACCGATCGGGGTGGGCGCGGCGGCCGCCCGGCCGATTGCCGCGCCGGTCCATCCCGCTGGACCCGATTCGCGGCAGCGCTGGATAGCGATCGCCGGATCGGTGGTGTGCCTGTCCGCGCTGGCCATCGGTGCGGCGCTCGCCTACCCGTTCCGTCGCCCGCAACGCGTCCTCGACCTGGAACCGGACCCGTAACCACGGGTCGGTATCGACCGCCGGCTGCCGAATCGAGAAGGAATCATGGCTACCGAAGGCTTTGTACGCCGACCCCGTATCGCTCCGCCGCGGGCACCGGGAGGTGAGGTCGCATTGACGGCGCCCCCGGAGGTCCCGCGCGCCATACCGGCCCCGCTGCTGATGAAGATCATGCCGGTGGTCATGGTTATCGCGGTGATCGGCATGATCGCCATGATGGCGATGATGGGTCGCAATATGCTGGCCAATCCCTTCATGATGATGTTTCCGATGATGATGATCATGTCGATGGTGGGCATGATGGCCGGGTTCCGGGGCGGCGGCGGTAAACGCGCGGTCGAACTGAACGAGGAACGTAAGGACTACTTCCGCTATCTGGACCAGATCCGTAAGGAAGTGCGCCGCACCGGCGGTAAACAGCTCGAATCGCTCGGCTGGAGCCATCCCGAACCCGCCGATCTGAGGTCGCTGGTCGGAACCCGCCGGATGTGGGAGCGCCGTCCCAACGACCCCGATTTCGGGCATGTCCGCGTCGGTCTGGGCAGTCACCGGCTGGCCACCAAACTGGCCCGTCCGGAAACCGGCCCGCTCGAAGATCTGGAGCCCGTCTCGACCGTGGCGCTGCGCCGGTTCGTGCGCACGCATTCGGTGGTGCATCGGCTGCCGACCGCGGTATCGCTGCGCGCCTTTCCTGCCGTCAACATCGGTGGTGATCCGGCGGAGGCGCGCACCCTGGTGCGCTCGATGATCATGGAGTTGGCCGCTTTCCACGGTCCGGATCATCTGGCCGTCGCGATCGTCTGCAGCGATCCCGACGCAACTGTCTGGTCGTGGGCGAAATGGTTGCCACATCTGCAACATCCCGTACAGCGCGACGGGATGGGTTCGGTGCGGATGATGTACCAGTCGCTCGGCGAATTGGAGACCGCGCTCGCGGCGGAGCTGCTCGAGCGCGGCCGGTTCATGCGCAATCCACAACCCACTCAGGGCCGGCTGCATCTGGTCGTCGTCATCGACGACGGTTATGTCAGCGGTAACGAGCGGCTGGTGGCCGAATCGGGCCTGGACTCGGTGACCGTTCTCGACCTCACTGCCCCGGAAGGAGGCCTGGCCGTGCGGCGCGGTCTGCAACTTGTCTGTGCGCAGGGTGAGGTGTCGGCGAAGAGCGCCGCGGGTGTCGAGCGGTTCGCGACCGCGGATTCGATGAGTACCGCCGAAGCAGCGGCATTTTCACGGGCACTCGCGCGGTACCGTCTGGCGACCGCCGCTCAGATCGTGAGCTTGGGTGAGGGCACCACTGCCGACCCCGGCCTGATGGCGCTGTTGAAGATCTCCGATGCCGCCCAGATCGATGCGGCCCGGGTCTGGCGACCGCGCACCGCGCGCGAACGGTTGCGGGTGCCGATCGGGATCACCCCCGACGGGACGCCGGTGGAGATCGATATCAAAGAGTCGGCCGAGAACGGTATGGGCCCGCACGGCCTGTGTATCGGTGCCACCGGCTCGGGAAAGTCGGAATTTCTGCGCACCCTGGTGCTTTCGTTGGTGGCCACCCATTCGCCGGACGCGCTGAACCTCGTACTGGTCGACTTCAAGGGCGGCGCGACCTTCCTCGGCCTGGATCCGCTCCCTCATGTCGCAGCGGTGATCACCAACCTGGAAGACGAACTGTCGTTGGTGGACCGGATGAAGGACGCGCTGGCCGGCGAGATGAACCGGCGTCAGGAACTGCTGCGTTCGGCGGGTAACTATGCCAATGTCAACGACTACGAGAAGGCGCGCGCTGCGGGCGTCCCACTGGACCCGCTGCCGGCGTTGTTCGTCGTGGTCGACGAGTTCTCCGAACTCCTCTCCCAGAAGCCGGATTTCGCCGAGCTTTTCGTGATGATCGGCCGGCTCGGCCGCTCGCTGCACGTGCATCTACTGCTGGCTTCGCAGCGGCTCGAGGAGAACAAACTACGCGGGCTGGAATCGCATCTGTCCTACCGGATCGGTCTGCGGACCTTCTCCGCCAACGAATCCCGTGCGGTTCTCGGCATCACCGACGCCTATCACCTGCCCAGTGTCCCCGGCTCCGGGTACCTGAAAAGCGACGCTTCCGATCCTCTGCGGTTCAACGCCAGCTATGTATCGGGCCCGTACGAGGCGCCGCAGGGCACCGCCACCACCGAGGACGGTAGCCCGGTAGCCCGGCAGCGCCCCGGTTTGTTCACCGCCGCGCCGGTCGAGGTGCCGGAAACGGCCGGCGCCGGGAGCACCGAGCCGGAGGAAAGCAGAGCCCCGTTCAATCCGCTGCTCGAACTGCCGCCACCGCCGTCGCAGGCCGCGACAGTCCCGGACAGTGAGGGCGTCCCGGATTCGCTCCTCGACGTGGTGGTCAAGCGGCTCACCGGCCACGGCCGGCCCGCCCACGAGGTCTGGCTGCCGCCGCTGGAGGAATCGCCCACCGTGGATATGTTGCTGCCCGACCCCGATTGGCGCTCGCCGGTGAACCGGCACGGCCAGTTGTGGATGCCGATCGGCGTGATCGACAAGCCGTACGAGCAGCGTCGCGATGTGCTCACCATCAACCTGGCCGGCGCCCAGGGCAATGTGGCGGTGGTCGGCGGCCCGCAATCGGGTAAGTCGACCACTTTGCGCGCGATCATCATGGCCACTGCCGCTACCCACACCCCCGAACAGGTGCAGGTCTACTGCCTGGATTTCGGCGGCGGCAGTATGGCGGGCCTGGCCGGGACTCCGCATGTCGGTTCGGTGGCCGGCCGTCTCGACGGCGACCGGGTCCGCCGGACCATCGCCGAGCTCACCTCGCTCATGCGGCAGCGTGAGGAGCGGTTCGCCGAGCAAGGTATCGAATCGATGGCCGAGTATCGCCGGCGTAAGTTCGCCGCCCTGCAACAGGGGATAGCCGATCCGTTCCCCGAGGACCCGTTCGGTGACGTCTTCTTGGTGGTCGACGGCTGGGCTGCCATCCGGGAGGAGTTCGAATCGCTCGAGCCGCAGATGTATGCGATTGCCGGGCAGGGTCTTTCGTTCGGTATCCACCTACTGATCGGTGCATCACGGTGGGCCGAGATCCGGCCGGTGGTGAAGGACCAGATCGGTACCCGGATCGAATTACGCCTCGGCGATCCCACCGATTCGGAGATGGGGCGCCGCGTCGCGCACCAGGTGCCGATGGGCCGGCCGGGGCGCGGCCTGACCGCCGATCACCTCCATATGCTCATCGCCCTGCCGCGGCTGGACTCCGACTCCGATCCCGCGAGCCTCGCCGAGGGAGTTACGCGGGCGCGGACCGAACTGGCGCAGCTGTACCCGAACCGCCGCGCCCCGCAGGTCCGGATGCTGCCGCTGAAGTTCGAGCGCACCGAGTTGCTGGAGCAGGCGCGGAGGCAGGGAATCGAGAGCAGTGCCACCAAGGTCGTGGTCGGTCTCGGTGAATCCGAATTGCAGCCTCTGGTCATGGATTTCAATGCCGAGCCGCACTTCATGGCGTTCGCGGATGTCGAAAGCGGAAAAACGACAGTGCTGCGCAATATCGTCCAGGAGATCACCGAGAACTCCACGGCCGAGCAAGCACGGGTGATCATGATCGACTATCGCCGCACCATGCTCGGTGTGATCGAAGGCGATCAGCTCGCGGGATATTCGACGTCCTCGCAGACCTGCGGCCCGATGATCAAGGAGGTCGCCGGTTATCTGACGAAACGTATTCCGGGCTCGGATATCACGCCGCAGCAGCTACGCGAACGGAGTTGGTGGTCCGGGCCCGAAATCTACATCGTGGTCGACGATTACGATATGGTCGCCACGGGCAGCGCGAACCCGTTTCAGCCGTTGCTCGAATTCCTGCCGCAGGCCCGCGATATCGGTATGCACCTCATCGTCGCGCGGCGTATCGGTGGGGTATCGCGTGCGCTGTACGATCCGATCCTGGGCACTATGAAGAACATGTCGGTGGAAACGCTGATCATGAGCGGTTCCCGGGACGAAGGCAAGCTGGTCGGCGATGTGCGGCCCAGTAAACTTCCGCCCGGTCGTGGCGTGCTGGTATCGCGGAGTCGCGGTATCGAGATGGTGCATATCGCCCATCTGGATTCGCTCTGAGCCGGCTACTCCGTAATCCGGGAGGTCGTTGTCCGGCCGGCACCGTGGGACCGGCCGGACAGACGTCAGCCGACGGCCGGCAGGACGATCGGGTATCGCGCCAGCGATCGCATCCGCAAGCTTGCCGATTGCAATCCGGCCAGGGTGTCGTCGGCCGGCCAGCTGTCGATATGCCGTTCGAACAGCGCGCAGGAGGGGCTTCGGCTGTCCGGCCCGGCGACCCGGACCAGCCGGAACCCGGCTCGCCGGTAATAGGCGTGCAGGTCGGAATTGGTGGTCCAGGCATCCAGCCGGACCCAGTGGCGTCCGCGGGCCCAGGTGAGGGCGGCGGCATGGGTGAGCAACTGCCGGCCGACCCCCTGGCCCGCGAAGCGCAGGTCCACGATCAGATAGTGCACGATCAGCGAATCGGCGAGTTCGATCTCGGTCCACAGTTGTTTGTCGGCGCGGTCGTTGACGGTGATCGTCCCGGCCGGGTCGCCGCCCACCTCCGCGATCCAGGTTTCCTCACCCGTCAACGCCCGGTCGACCGCTTGCGCGAAATAGTCGATCGATAGTCCCGAGGCTTCGGTGGACCACTGATCGGATCCGCGGGCGGCGAGCCATGAGGCGCGTTGGAGCCGCAGGCGACAGATCAGATTCAGATCATCGAGAGCGGCCGGCCGAATCTGCACGGTCATGGGCTAGAACCATATCCCGGACCGTTCGGTCTGTTCCAGCACGCCACGAATAACGCCGGTACCTGCGGTGTCACCGAGTTCATAGGCGAAGCGGTTACTGGCGGCGATGGATCGATGCCGGGTCACCCGGGTGACCCGGTCGTGATTCGCGCCGATACGTACATGATCCAGCAGGACGGTCCCGATGGCGACCCCGAGGACTGCTGCTTCCTCGGCATTCGCCGGGCGGGCGGCGAGCGTATCGCGATGTGCGGTCTCGGCGTACCCGCGGTCGGCCAGGCGCCGGGTCGTGCCTTCGGCGATATCGTGCGGCGAATCTATCCCGGTGGCCTCGGCCAGGTCTCGTGGATAGAAGCTCACCTCCCACGACCACGGCTCGTTGTCCAGGAATTGCACGACAGTGCGGGCCAGGACCCAGGAATCCACCGGGACGCCGAGCAGTTCGGCGATCTGCTGATCCGCCGGCTCCATCCGGGCATTGAATTCCTTGGTCGGGACACGCCCGGCGGTGCGGGCGATCTCTTCGAAAATATCGTGCGACGCGCGCGGCCGATTCGGCCGGATGTGGTCGGTTACCACGGATTCCAGGACTTCACGGCTACGGACGATCGTGCCGCGGGAGGTAGCCGTATAGACAAGGTTTTCGGTGACCAATACCTGGATGGCGTTACGCGCTGTGGTCAGCGAAACCTGCATTTGCTCGGCGAGTTCCGTGTGACTGGGCAGACGGTCCCCGGGTCCCCACTTACCTGCTCGTATTTCCTCGCGGAGGTGGTCCGCGATCCGTCGATACGTCGGACCGTCCGCCATCGTGCTCCTCGGGTGGTCTCCAGGTAACGAAGTGTACGCTTTTCGTGTCGGGGGTGGCCGTTATCGCTTGACAGTCGCCTTTCGCGGTTTATTGTAATCAACGTACTGACCCGGTGTTGTGCGGCGATGAACGGCGAGGCAACCGTGACAGGTTCGGATACAACAGTCGTAATGGCTCTTCCCAGCGCCCAGCGAGGCGCTGAACCTTTGGCGCAGAAGGGGACTGCCGGTCCGCTGCCCAACTCCGATTTACTGGTGCGAGCCGCGCGCGGGCACCGGGTGGTCGGCGGGCAGCTGCTCTGGTACGCCCGCGATCTCGCCGTCCTCCACGAGCGCAGACTGGTGGGGCGCGGCGGGTCGATCGTCACCGACCCCGACAGACTGGTCGAGATCGAGCGACGGCGTATGGAACTGGTGCTGGCGATCGACGATTGGGTGGGACGCAACGTTCCACAGCATCGACTCGGGGTCACCCTGCACACAGAGACCGTCGGCGCGATCATCGACCGGCTGGCGGAATCGGCTGTCCGCGCGCACCATGCGTTGATGACGCTGGAAGCCGGCGACGAACTCCTGCACGGCGCCTGGCATCACCTGGCCGAACTGGCCGATGCCTACGACGCGCTGGTCGGCGACGTCCTGGCCGGGCGGCGCCGGCTGCCGGAGTGGTGAGCCCGCCGCCGTGGTCCGGAGTTCCTTCCCGGCGATAGCTGCGGCGACCGGCGAGCACTCGGTGGATCGGTTCGCCGGTCGCGCATGTCCTTCGCTACGCGGCCGGTGCGCACGCATACGTGATCAGCAAGTCGGCCTGACGTGGCCGAGACCGCGGTGCCGGCGAGTGCACAAGTACGCCGCCGATCCGATCCAGGGCGCGCGCCGAACCGGCTCCCCGCCGAGGGGGCCGGCGGGTGCGGGGCGGGGCGCCGGTGGATCGCGGCGCGGTACCCGGCGCACGGACCGGGCGCCGGGTTCAGTTGCCGTGCTGCGGGCCGTAACTACGGCCGAAATCGTCGGCAACCGTCGCCGCGAGTTCCACGTACGCGCGTTTGGTTTCCTTCTTCAGCCGTAGCAGATCGATCTCGGCGCCCTCGGACATATGCGGATCGAACGGGATCATATGCACGGCCCGGCAGCGGGACAGGAAGTACTGCCGCAGCTGCTGGACGTCGATGTTCGGGGTGCCGTCGCGGGGGGAATTGATCACCACCACGGCGTTCTGCACCAGATGGTGATAGCCGTGCAACGACAGCCAGTCCAGCGTGGCCGAGGCGCTCTGCGCGCCGTCGATCGCGGTCGGGGAGATCAGCACCAGCGAATGCGCCAGCTGGAGGACGCCCGCCATCGCCGAATGCATCAGGCCGGTACCGCAGTCGGTGAGGATGATGTTGTAGAACCGCTGCAGGATACGGGCCACCGCGCGGTACTCGTCCTCGTTGAACGCCTCCGAGGCGGCCGGATCGCGTTCGCTGGCCAGTACTTCGAGCCGGCTGGTGGCCTGTGAAGTATGGCGGCGCACATCCGAATAGCGCTGGATCGCCGGATCGAGCAGCAGATCGCGGACGGTGGACCGGGTCTGCAGCGGCACCCGCTGCGAAAGCGTGCCGAAGTCCGGGTTGGCGTCGACTGCGATGACGCGGTCGCCGCGGACGGAGGCGAAGGTCGAACCCAGGCCGATGGTGGTGGTGGTCTTACCGACACCACCTTTCAGCGAGAGCACCGCGATCCGGTAATCGCCGCGGACGGGCTGGCGAATCCGCGCCACCAGCTCCAGCATCCGCCGCTCCTCGGCGGACATCCCCGGATTGATCTTCCCGCCGGAGGCGTGGTGCACCACCTTGCGCCAGCCGCTGCCGGCCGGTTTCTTGGCGCGCCGCACCGAAACGTTGTCCAGGGTGGGTCCATTGGGCCCGAACTGCTGCGGCGGACTCTGCGGAATCTTCGGGTTCTGCCACTGGCCACCCTGCGGCCCCTGCTGCTGCCAGGCGCCCGGCCCGGCCTGCGGCGGCGGATTCGCCGGCGGTGCCTGGTTCTGCCACTGCTGGGCGGGCAGCTGATTCTGCTGATGCGGGCCGGGTGCGCGGTGGCCCGTATGCGGACCGCCCTGCTGTATCGGCATACCAGGTGGTGCGCTGGCCGGACCCGGTTGCTGTGGGACGGAGTGCTGCGCACCCGATTGCCGGCTCGTGGATTGTTCCGGCGCCTGCCACTGGGGCCCCGGCGCGTTCTGCGGCGGGTGCACGGGTGCGCTATCCGGTGCCTGCCACTGCGGTGCGACGTCCGCAGGGGGTGCCGGCGCGATCGGGTGATCGACCGCGCTGGTCCACCGGTCGGGCGCGGGAGAAGACTCCGGTGCCGGGGTGGACCGGGCGGCCGGAAAACCGTCGGACACGGGTGCGGCGACGGACCGTGAGGCGGACTCCGGCGCGGCGCCGGCCCCGGCCGAATCGGGCCGGTCGGCGATCGGGTGTGTGCCGCTGTTGTGTGGGCCGGGCGCGCTGTGGGGCGGATCGGGCCGGCTCGGGACCTCGGCTGCGTCGCTGCCACGTGGGAGCGATCCGCTGTCGGCCGCGACGGGCCCCTCGGCGATCGGGTGTGTGCCGCTGCCATGAGTGGTCGGACCGCCGCCCGGCGAGTCGGACCGCTGTTGCGGTCCGGGAGTGACTGCCGAATCAGCCGGGGAATCGGCGGGCGTGGCCGCTCGCGACGATTCCTCATCCGGCGGGGGCGGCAGGTCGGGGAGCCGGTGCTGTGGTTGCTGCGCCACCGGTGTGTCACCGGTCGGGGGCGGGGCGGGTAACGGTGGCGGCGGGGGCCGGAAGTCACCTGCGCCGGCGGTGGGCGTATCCGCCGGCCGGTCCGGGGTGGGTGCGTTCGCGGAATCGTCCGATGGCGCGAGGTGGGGCGGGATCGGATGGTGCGGCCTCAGCCGGTCGAACTCCGGAGCCGGTTGGCTCGGGTTGCGTACCGGCAGGCCGGGCCGATCCGACTCCGGAGCCTGGAAGGCCGTCGGCGCGGCGGACGCGGATGCGCCGAAACCGGAATCGGCGGCGGAGGTACTCGGCCGGTCGGGGCCGGGGGCCTGCGGTGGCGCCGGAGTGTCGGTGGGCTGGGCCGCGGCGGTGAACTGCTGCTGAGGCGGCGGTGCCGGTGGGAGACCCATACCGTTCGGAGGCTGCTGCCCACCGGGACCCCACTGCGGCCCCGGCCCGGGACCCCATGCCGGCTGTCCGTCCGGGGTCTGCGTCACCGGCGCCTGCTCCGGCGGTCCGGGGACATTCTGCGGGGCCATCGGGGGAAGCTGTGCCGGTGGTGCGCTCGGACCGGCCTGCGGGAACGCGTCCGGGGGATTACCGGCCTGTGCCGGCTCGTCCGCAGCGTGCGGATCCGTGGCGGGCTGCGGAACCTGCTGCGTGGACCACTGCGCGGTACCTTCGGCCCAGTTGTTGCGCTGCGACGGCCGGGGACCGTTGTTGTTCGGCAGCAGCTCGCCGACGCGTTCTTCGAGTGAGGGTTCGGACTTGTTCTTGTTGCGGAACCAGCCCTTGCCCTTCTTCTTGTCACCGTCCGAATCGGATCGGTCATCGCCGCGTCCGCGCCGGTTGAAGAAGCCGTTGACCGGTTCCGGGGTCTCCGGGATGACCGAGTCCTGCGGAAGATTCTCTACCGGTGGCGGCTCGTAGTTCCGGAAGTTCGTTTGCCCGACCCCGGTGACCTCGGTATCGGCCAGCCATGGCGGCAGCATGGGGAGGCCGTCGTTGCTGCGGCTCACCGGTTCCCCTCCTGGAATGGTCGTCCTCGGTCAGCGGCCAGTTTACGCGACAAGTCCCATTCCACTCGGTGCCGGGGAGACATCCACGCACGCCGCGCGACGCCACCAGCACTTACCCCTTTTTGCCCGATGGGGGACCTACCGGTAAGCTGACCAGGCGGTGTATCAAAGCGCCGCCTGTTCGCGTGCGATCGGTTGTGGTCATCCGTGTTGTGCAGTGTGAGCCACCATGGGTGGCCGCTGCGCCACTTCGGCCGGGTGCACCGGGCAGTACCAGGTAATCAGACCAGGTTGAGTGTAACCGGGATCGCGGAGGATATGGCGAAGAAAGACGGGGCCATCGAGGTCGAGGGGCGGGTTGTCGAGCCGTTGCCCAATGCGATGTTCCGGATCGAGCTCGAGAATGGGCACAAGGTCCTCGCGCATATCAGCGGCAAGATGCGTCAGCACTACATTCGCATTCTGCCGGAGGACCGGGTCGTCGTCGAGCTGTCACCGTACGACCTGTCCCGCGGTCGGATCGTCTACCGATACAAGTGAACGATGTGAGCCCCGGCTCGCTCACCCGAGATTTCCCCGGTCGTGCCCGGCCGGGGTCAACTGCGTCCACACTCCGGTGTGGACCGCAACGAAAGATTGGACGGACGTGAAGGTTCAGCCGAGCGTCAAGAAGATCTGCGAGAAGTGCAAGGTGATCCGGCGTAACGGCCGGGTCATGGTGATCTGCGACAACCTGCGGCACAAGCAGCGGCAGGGCTGACACCGGCGCCGAGCACCGAACGCGGTTCGGATTGGCACAAGAAGAACTCCCAGCGCCAGCCGCGCACTGAGGTTTTCCGGAATTTCCGGAGAGTGTGCGTGCCTACCCCCGGTACGGAGGCCGGGGCCCCACCAGACGAGGGGATGGACAGGGAGCAGACCTCCGCAACAGTGAAGGAACTGCCAGATGGCACGTCTCATGGGCGTCGATCTCCCGCGCGAGAAGCGCATGGAGATCGCACTGACCTACATCTACGGCATCGGTCGTACCCGCTCCAAGGAGATCCTGGGGGCCACGGGCGTCAGCCCGGATCTGCGTTCGAAGGATCTCACCGACGAGCAGGTCACGCAGCTGCGTGACTACATCGAGGGATCGTCGCTGAAGGTCGAAGGTGACCTCCGCCGCGAGGTTCAGGCCGATATCCGTCGCAAGATCGAGATCGGCTGCTACCAGGGGCTGCGTCACCGCCGTGGCCTTCCTGTGCACGGCCAGCGCACCAAGACCAACGCGCGCACCCGCAAGGGCCCGAAGCGCACCGTCGCCGGCAAGAAGAAGTAGGGGATAACAGATGCCTCCGAAGTCCCGGGCCTCCGGCCCGAAGAAGAGCCAGAAGTCGCGTCGCAGGGAAAAGAAGAACGTCCCGCACGGCCACGCGCATATCAAGAGCACGTTCAACAACACGATCGTGTCCATCTGCGACCCGTCGGGCAACGTCATCTCCTGGGCGTCCTCCGGCCACGTCGGGTTCAAGGGTTCGCGCAAGTCGACGCCGTTCGCCGCGCAGCTGGCCGCCGAGAACGCGGCCCGCAAGGCGCAGGAGAACGGTGTCAAGAAGGTCGACGTGTTCGTGAAGGGCCCGGGTTCCGGCCGCGAGACCGCGATCCGTTCGCTGCAGGCCGCCGGCCTGGAAGTGGGCACCATCTCCGATGTCACTCCGCAGCCGCACAACGGCTGCCGTCCGCCCAAGCGGCGTCGCGTCTAAGCGGGAAGGAAGGTAGAGCACAATGGCCCGTTACACCGGACCCATCACCCGCAAATCGCGTCGCCTGCGCGTCGACCTGGTAGGCGGTGACCAGGCTTTCGAGCGTCGCCCCTACCCGCCCGGCCAGCACGGCCGCGCGCGGATCAAGGAGAGCGAATACCTGCTCCAGCTGCAGGAGAAGCAGAAGGCCCGCTTCTCCTACGGTGTCATGGAGCGGCAGTTCCGCCGGTACTACGAAGAGGCCAACCGCCTCAAGGGCAAGACCGGTGACAACCTGCTCCGTCTGCTGGAGACCCGGCTGGACAACGTCGTGTACCGCGCCGGTCTGGCCCGGACCCGTCGTCAGGCCCGCCAGCTTGTCAGCCACGGCCACTTCCTGGTGAACAACAAGAAGGTCAACGTTCCTTCTTTCCAGGTCACCCAGTACGACATCATCGATGTCAAGGAGAAGTCGCTGGCGACCCTGCCGTTCCAGGTGGCCCGTGAGACCACCGGCGATCGCCCGATTCCCGGGTGGCTCCAGGTCGTCCCGGGCCGGCTGCGGATCCTGGTGCACTCCATGCCGGAGCGCGCCCAGATCGATGTGCCGCTGCAGGAACAGCTGATCGTCGAGTACTACTCGAAGTAACAGCTGTGTGCACTGGGTATGAGCGAGACCTGCGATCGGTCCACGTACCGACGCGGAGGCCGGGAGGTATCGCACTACCGTCTTCGGGCCTGAATTGCTCATACCGTGCCGCTGGTGCGGGTCGTCGAGGTGACGGCCCGCACAACCACTGAACGAGGCGTCAAATAGCGGGCGCCCAACACAGGAGGATTGATCCCATGCTGATTTCCCAGCGTCCGACCCTCACCGAAGAGGTCGTCGCCGACAACCGCTCGAAGTTCACCATCGAACCCCTCGAGCCGGGTTTCGGGTACACCCTCGGTAATTCGCTGCGGCGCACCCTGCTGTCCTCGATCCCGGGGGCCGCGGTGACCAGCATCCGCATCGACGGCGTTCTGCACGAGTTCACCACCGTGCCCGGCGTGAAGGAGGATGTCACCGACATCATCCTGAACCTCAAGGGCCTGGTCGTGTCCTCCGAAGAGGACGAGCCGGTCACCATGTACCTGCGCAAGCAGGGCCCGGGGACCGTCACCGCCGATGACATCGTGCCGCCGTCGGGTGTGGTCGTGCACAACCCGGATATGCATATCGCCACCTTGAACGACAAGGGCAAGCTCGAGATCGAGCTCGTCGTCGAACGCGGTCGCGGCTATGTCCCGGCGGTGCAGAACAAGGCGACCGGTGCGGAAATCGGCCGGATCCCGGTGGATTCGATCTACTCGCCGGTGCTCAAGGTGACCTACAAGGTCGAGGCCACCCGTGTCGAGCAGCGCACCGACTTCGACCGGCTCATCCTCGACGTGGAGACCAAGAACTCCATCAGTGCGCGGGACGCGCTCGCCTCGGCGGGCAAGACCCTGGTCGAACTGTTCGGCCTGGCCCGTGAACTGAACGTCGAAGCCGAAGGTATCGAGATCGGCCCCTCCCCGGCCGAGGCGGATCACATCGCCTCCTTCGGGCTGCCGATCGAGGATCTGGACCTCACCGTCCGTTCCTACAACTGCCTGAAGCGCGAGGGTGTGCACACCGTCGGCGAGCTGGTTGCGCGGACCGAATCGGATCTGCTGGATATCCGTAACTTCGGCCAGAAGTCCATCGACGAGGTCAAGGTCAAGCTGCATGCGCTGGGCTTGTCCCTCAAGGACAGCCCCGCGTCCTTCGACCCGTCCAGTGTGGTCGGCTACGACGCGGCCACCGGCACCTGGTCCGACAGCGGCACTTTCAGCGACGACAACGGCGGCGAGCAGGACTACGCCGAAACCGAACAGCTCTAGGTCACCGCAGGGGTAGGCACCCGCGTCGGCCTTGCGCCCGCGACGTGAGCGCGCGGTCGCTGCCGAAAACTTGACATACAACGCAGCGACCGCCCATACGCCGCATTTACACAAGGAGAACCCACAATGCCCAAGCCCAAGAAGGGTGCTCGCTTCGGCGGGTCGGCGTCGCACCAGAAGGCGATCTTCGCCAATCTGGCCACGGCGCTCTTCGAGCACGGCCGGATCACGACCACCGAGGCCAAGGCCAAGGCGCTGCGCCCCTACGCCGAGAAACTGGTCACCAAGGCCAAGGCCGGTACGCTGGCCGACCGCCGCGAGGTGCTCAAGGTGATCCGGAACAAGGATGTCGTGCACGATCTCTTCGCCGAGATCGGTCCGTCGTTCGAGGGCCGCAGCGGCGGCTACACCCGGATCATCAAGACCCTGCCGCGTAAGGGCGACAACGCCCCCATGGCGATCATCGAGCTGGTGCGGGAACAGACCGTGACCAACGAGGCCGATCGCGCCCGCCGGGTGGCCGCGTCGAAGAAGACCGAGGACGAGGCTCCCGAGACCGAAACCGAAACTGCTGCGACCGAGGCCCCGGCCGAGGAAGCTGCGGCCGAGGAGAAGGCCGACGACAAGGCGTAATTCGTCTGCTGCGGAGGCTTCGGTGCAT
>NZ_BDBZ01000012.1 GCF_001613245.1 Nocardia speluncae NBRC 108251
CTCGTCCCGTTTCGGAGGATGATCTGGTGAGCGAATACGAACCGGAACCACAGGCCCGCCCGCAAATCCCTGTCGGCGGCCGCCGCGATGGCGCCGTCGGCGGAGCGGGCGCCGCGGGCCGGGCCGACAGGCCGGTGTCCGATAGCGCCGGTACGGTTTCGGTCGGCTCCACCCGTCGGTCTCCGGCGGTCGAGGAGCGTGCGGCAGGCACCGGCGCAGTGCGGTTCCGGCTGGATATCTCCTATGACGGCACCGATTTCACCGGCTGGGCCCGGCAACCCGGACTGCGAACCGTGCAGGGTCAGCTCGAGGAATCGCTGGGCAAGGTGCTGCGAGAACCTGTGCAACTGACGGTGGCCGGCCGGACCGACGCCGGTGTGCACGCCGAAGGGCAGGTCGCACACTTCGATACCGCGGCGGACGTGGACGCCGGCAAGCTGATCCACCGGATGGCGAAGTTCCTGCCCCGGGACGTGCGAATCACCGGAATCCGTGCGGTACCCGCCGAATTCGACGCCCGCTTCTCGGCGATCCGCAGGCACTACGTCTACCGCCTCACGACCGCGCCCTACGGTGCCGAACCATTGTCGGCACGCAGTGTGGTGGGCTGCCGGCCGGTCGACCTGGAAGCGATGGGTGCCGCGTCCCGCGCTCTTCTCGGCCTGCACGATTTCGCTGCCTTCTGCCGCCGCCGGGAAGGCGCCACCACGATCCGGGAGTTGCAGCGCTACGAGTGGGTACGCGACGGCCACCGGCTCGACGCTCATGTGAGCGCGGACGCATTCTGCTGGTCGATGGTGCGCAGCCTGGTGGGTGCGGTCCTCGCAGTAGGGGAGGGCCGGCGTACGCCGGAATGGGTCGCCGGCCTACTCGAAGAACGGCAGCGTTCGAGTTCGGTGACAGTGGCCCCCGCGCATGGGCTCAGCCTTATCGCGGTCGACTATCCCGCGGAATCCGAGCTAGCGGCGCGCAATGCGCAGACCCGGGAGACCCGCTCGATAGCTCCGGGTGGTTGCTGCGGGGGTTCTTAGGCGGCTGTGTCTCTCGTTCGGCGGCGGGAGTGGACAACGTACGGGACGGGGCCGCGGGGATAGGGTCGGTGGCGGAATTGTCCGGTCGAGGACAAGGTTGCGGTAGACATGACGATTGATCTGGGACGTTATGGCGTATGGCGCTACTACAAGCTCTTCACTCCGGAAGCGGCGGCCGAGCTGGAGGGCCTCGGATACGGGGCGCTGTGGCTGGGCGGTTCGCCGACCCCCGATCTTCCGGTGGTGGAGGACCTGCTCGCGGCGACCGAAACGCTGAAGGTGGGCACCAGCATCGTCAATATCTGGACTGCGCCGGCCGATGCGGTCACCGAATCCTTCCACCGGATCGAGCAGCGGTTCCCGGGTCGCTTTGTGCTCGGCATCGGCTGCGGTCACCCCGAAGCCGATAAGCCCTACCGGTCTCCGTACGAGGCACTGGTCGAGTACCTGGACGAACTGGACGCCGCGAAGGTGCCGGTCTCCGGTCGTATGCTCGCCGCGCTCGGCCCCAAGGTGCTGAAACTGGCTGGCGACCGCACCGCAGGTGCCCTGCCCTATCTCACTACGCCGCAGCACACCGAGCAGACTCGCACCGCAGTCGGTGACGCGCTGCTGGTACCCGAGCAGAAACTGGTCGTCGATACCGACCCGGAACGGGCCAGGGCCACGGGCCGCACGGTGGTCGAGATGTATCTCGGGTTGCGCAACTACACCACCAACCTCCGGCGGCTGGGCTACACCGACGGCGATATCGCCAAGCCCGGGAGCGATCGCCTGCTGGACGCCCTCGCCGTGCACGGGTCGGCCGAAGAGGTCGCCGACCAGGTCCGCGCGCATATCGACGCAGGCGCCGACCACCTGGCGCTGCAGCCGCTGGGCGAGGACTACCTCACCACCCTGCGCGCCCTGGCCCCGTTGCTCACCCGGAACCCCTGAACAGTCCGTTCGCCGAGCTGTCCGTAGTGGAGTCGGCAAGCGAAGACGACGATCGTTTCATTGTCGATCAGGCAGACGAGATGGTGCTCTGTACCGGCAGGGGGAGGGTCAGGAGCGGACGAGGCGGGCGATGGCGTCGGTGGCTTCTTTGATCTTGGCTTCGGCCTCGGGGCCGCCGGCGACCGCCGCATCGACCACACAGTGGCTTATATGGTCCTCGAGCAACCCCATCGCGACAGCCTGTAGCGCTTTGGTCATCGCGGAGACCTGCGTGAGGATATCGATGCAGTACTTTTCCTCCTCGACCATTCGCTGCAAGCCCCGCGACTGGCCCTCGATCCGGCGTAGCCGCTTCAGATAATCTTCCTTGCTCGTGATGTAGCCGTGGTGTGCGTGTCCGTCGGCGGCCGCCGTGTCGGTGGCCGTAACGGCTGGGGTGGGGTCGGAAGTCACCGGGTATCTCCTCTGTGCCGGTCGGAAGACCGTCTATACCCCCATAGGGTACAGTCACCGGCTACTTCTGTCAGGTGCCCGCCGTGCGTTCGCGGGCCGGGCGCGCAAGAATCGAGACTATGACATCCCACGATCGGCCTGCGCTGGCGGTTATCGGCGGTAGCGGATTCTACGACTTTTTCGACGGCGCCATGGA
Organism: Nocardia speluncae NBRC 108251; assembly: GCF_001613245.1. Lineage (GTDB taxonomy): Bacteria > Actinomycetota > Actinomycetes > Mycobacteriales > Mycobacteriaceae > Nocardia > Nocardia speluncae. The sequence goes on from NZ_BDBZ01000012.1 coordinate 2,617, forward strand.
ACCGGTGACAGTACGCACGCCGTACGGCGACCCGAGCGCACCGATAACGGTCGGCACTGTCGAGGGGCGCCCGGTCGCGTTCCTGCCCCGGCACGGCACGCGGCACGAATACTCCCCGCATACGGTGCCCTACCGGGCGAATATGTGGGCGCTGCGTTCGCTGGGCGTGCGGCGGATCTTCGCCCCGTGCGCGGTCGGCAGCCTCCGCCCGGACTGGGGGCCGGGCACCGTCGTGATCCCGGACCAGCTGGTCGACCGGACCTCCGGCCGGGCCCAGACCTACTTCGATGCCAACGGCATCCACGTATCGTTCGCCGACCCGTACTGCCCCGACCTGCGTGCGGTCGCGGTGAAATCCGCAGACAGCGCCGTCCACGTGCAACCGCACGGAACCATGGCCGTGATCCAAGGCCCGCGCTTCTCCACCCGTGCCGAAAGCCGGTGGTATGCGGCGCAGGGCTGGGAACTGGTCAATATGACCGGTTATCCCGAAGCCGTTCTCGCCCGTGAGCTGGAAATGTGTTACGCCGCGCTGGCCCTGGTCACGGATCTCGATGCCGGGCTCACCGAAGGCGACGGGGTGCGGGCGACAGATGTCTTCGCCGAATTCGAACGCAATATCGGACCCTTCAAGAAACTCGTCCACGACGCCGTCGCCGCCACCGCCGATACCGAAACCTGCGAGCACTGCCGGGTACATGCCGGAGTCGCGCTCCCGTTCGAACTGCCGTGAACCGGGCGGGCGCGGTAACGGGCTACCCTCGTGCGGTGGACACTCCGCTCCGCTTGGAGGTGATCGTCGGCAGTATCCGGCCGCAACGTTTCGCGCCGGTGGTCGCCGACTGGTTTGTCCGCACGGCCCGCGCCCGGCCGGAATTCGAGACCGGGGTCATCGATCTCCTGCACACCCCGCTTCCGCCTGACCTGTCCGAAACGGCGGAAACCGAGCGATTCCGGCAACGACTCGCGGCCGCCGACGCCTTCGTCGCGGTGACCTCGGAGTACAACCACGGCTACCCGGCGTCGCTGAAAACCGCGCTGGACAGCGCCAAGCACGAATGGCGGGCCAAACCGATCGGATTCGTCTCCTACGGTGGCCTGTCGGGCGGTCTGCGGGCCGTAGAACAGCTCCGACAGGTCGTGGCGGAAGTCCACCTGGTCTCCGTCCGTGAGACGGTGAGCTTTCACCGCGCCCGCACACAGTTCGATGCCGACGGTAGTACCGGGAACGGCGCCGCCATAGACGCTGCCGACCGTATGCTCTCCCAGCTGGCCTGGATGGGAAGCGCCCTGGCCGCGGCCAGGGCGAGCGACCCGTATCCGGGGTGAAACCGCGGTACGAGTAGGTCGATTCGATACGGGGCGGTGTTTCGGCGCCCGGCGTGTGTGGAAGCGGTGCCTGGCCACTGGCCCTCACCCATGCAATCGAATGCGCGGTTCCGCCCCCTTACCTCGGGGCGGCGAACCGACCGCTCGACTGCACTCCCGGCGGACTCGGTTTCCTCAGCGACGCTGCGGCTGGCGTGCGGGGGCCGGCCGGGGCCGGTCCGCCGGCGGCCGGGTACGGGGTTCGCCGATATAGGTGTGCTCGCGGGGGATCGAAACCAGGTTCAGCGGGATCTGGGTGGTCGCGGTGCGGAGAACCACCCGGCTGCCCAGCGCGCCGGGCTGCTGGATCGACAGATCCGGTTTGGTGGCGGGCCAGCCCATCGGGTCGCCGGTGACGTAGATCGTGGTGATACCGGCGTGCGGGGCGGGCGCCATGACACCGTCGACGACGGTCGCGGTGAACCCGGCGTCCGACTGGTGGGTTTCCACCGCCAGCATCAGGCGATCCGGGTTCCCGATCGTCTCGATCAGCTGATGCCAGGCATGCGGCCGGTTCGTACGGACCAGGATCCGCTCCCCGACGGCCAGCGCGCGGAAGACCAGCTGCTGGGCCAGGTACAACTCGCCGGCGACATACACCGCGGAGATACCGGCACCGATGATGCGCAGCGCCACACCGTTACCCTCGTCGTCCGAGCCGATCAACTGGCCGCACCCCGACGACGGCAGGGCGAGCGCGTCCAGGACCTCGACGGGGTATTCGGCGGTCGGCATCACATCTTCCAGATCGGGGATACCGATCGGCAGATGCGCGAGCAGGCTGTCACGATGGCGGCCGTTCACCGACACCATGCCCTTCGATTTCGTCTTCTCCGGCATCTCCCGCAGCGTCGACCGCCAAGCCGCCCCCACATGGACGGTGTCCGCGGTCGTGCCCGGACGCAACCGCACTGCCACCGTGGTACCTCGCGATTCCGTGACCCACAACTGCGAGAGGATCTCCGACCCGAGCTGTTTCGGGTCGATCGCCGCACCGATGTTCACGCTGTTGCCGAGTTCGGTGTAACGCCACCGATGCGTGAGATCGCGTGCATCGGCACCCTGGATGATCTGCCGCACGGCCGACCGGATCTCCGAGGCGGTCAGCAGACGCGACGCGCAGCCCGCATCTTCCAGCGTGCGCACGATCCGCTGGGTTGCGATGGTCACCGACCGCGCGGCTCCTTCGTCGCCACCGCCACGCCGGGACGCTGCGCCGGGACAGTCGACCATATCGAAGCCGATCGCCAGCCAGACGGTGCGATGCGCCGTGGCGGGCAGCGGGCCCAGCAGCGATTCGTAGATGGCGCCCGCCGGTGTGCCGGAGCGGCTGCGGTGGCCGTGGCTGATGATGTCGATACCGCTGAGCAGGATGTCGTGCTGGGCGAGGCAGGTCGCGAGTTCGGCCATCGGCAGCAGATGCGACGCGTGGACCGCGGTGCGGTCGATCCGGGTCAACCCACCGGGCGGGGGCAGCACCTCGACGACGGCGACAACCCGGCTCTCGTCCCAATACAGGCCGAGCGACCGGTCGTCCGGGCCACGGAAATCATCGCTGTCGCCGATCCGGTACTCCCGGTGCGCGCGATAGTTCCACCAGGTGGCGATCCAATCCAGCAGTACCCGGCGGCCGATCGGGATCAACGGAATCAGCGCGGTGACCACCGCGACGCCCAGCGCGATCCACGGGCCCGGCCCCAACAGCAGCACGACGGTCGCCGCGCTGAGCGCGAGCACCTGTGCGATGAGTAGGTTCGGCATCGAAATACGTCCGAACAGCAGGTTGCGCCTGCGTCCCGCGGTGGCTGGCACGGCCATAAAGAGTCCCCCAGGTACCCGGTTTCGGCCGGTTATCGGGCGGCCGAGCTGAACTACGTCCCCGGGAACTGTACTGTGTTCCGCGAGCACGAGCACAGTTCGGGGGAAGACGATGCCTTCAAAGCCCACAACTCGGTGGCAGATCAGCGGCTACAATTTTCTGGTTCGCCGGATGGAGCATGCGCTGGTGCGACGCGACGTGCGAATGTTGCACGATCCCATGCGTTCCCAGGTGCGTGCCTATGTGGTGGGTCTGGTCCTGGCCGTTGTGGTGCTGGCGGGGTGCGGTGTGCTGGCGCTGCTCCGCCCGCAGGACAAGGTCGGCGACAACAAGATCCTGATCGGTAAGGAATCCGGTGCCGTCTACGTAGTTCTCAACGATGTGGTGCATCCGGCGCTGAATCTGGCCTCGGCCCGGCTGGCCGCCGGTGACGCACCGAAGGCAGTGATCGTCAAGGAATCAGAGGTCGGCAAGAAGTCGCGCGGTCCGCTGATCGGTATTCCCGGCGCGCCCGGCTCGATCCACTTCGACTCCGAAGGCAAAGGCCGCCAGTGGACGATCTGTGACGAGCTGAGGAACGACGGCAGCCAGGACCGGACGACTTCCGTGCTTGCGGGTGGCCTCGAACTGGGGGCGAAGGCCTCGGCCATGGAGCCCGGGAAATCGCTTCTGGTGCAGGGGGAGAAGCACACCTACCTGGTGTACGACAACAAACGCGCCCGGGTCGATATGAACGATCGCCCGGTCACCGACGCGCTGAATATCACCGGTGCCACCCCGCGTCCGGTGAGTGAGGGCCTGATCAACGCGATCCCCGAGGTGCTGCCGCTCATCGCCCCGCCGATCGCCGATCCCGGCGGTGTTCCCGATTACGAGATCGGCGACCACCGGATCGGTGAGGTGGTGCAGGTGGGCACCTCGCAGGAGTTCTATGCGGTGCTCGCCGACGGTTTGCAGCAGGTCTCGCCGCTGACCGCGGACATCATCCGCAACGCCAACCCGCAGACCTCCAGCAATTTCATCATCGACCAGGCCCAGCGCACCCGCGCCGCTGTCTCCTCGGCCCTTCAGATCCAGACCTACCCGGCGACGGCACCGAGCATCCTCGAGGCAGTGGACCGGCCGGTGAGCTGCTTGTCCTGGCAACCGATCCCGGAGGCGGGTGAGAACACCGGCACCCGCGCCGAACTGCAGCTGATCACCGGAGTGAGCTTGCCGATGAAGGACGACGCCAAACTGGTTCCGCTCGCGCAGGCCGACGGCTCGGGCCAGAACGTCGACTCCACCTATATTGCTCCGGGCACGGGCGCCTACGTCCAGACCACCGGTATCGAGCCGGACAGCAGGCGTAAGGACAGCATCTTCTACATCGCCGACACCGGTGTGCGGTTCGGGATCAAGAACGCCGACGCCGCGAAGGGGCTCGGTATGCCGGAAAAGGCCGAACCCGCCCCTTGGCCGATTGTGGGACTGCTGGCGTCGGGGCCGACCTTGGGCCGCGAAGAAGCGATGGTCGCGCACGACGGTGTCGCACCGGATCCGGAGCCGGCGGATCAGCCGGTCGCTTCGACGAAATAGTCCGCGTTCCAGGTCCTCGGAAACGCCTGGCGAGCTGGTCGCGCACCCACCCGCCTGATCGAGCGCGCCCTGTCCAGTTCGGCCACGCTGAACCGAACGTGTCCGGCGGCACCGAGTCCGGCAGGTTCTTTGCGGGACCGAACGCGAGAATGTGGCGAAATGGAGAGCATCGCCGTCTCGCTGAATTCGCTGGTACAGCAGCTGATCTCGAGCGTGAGGCTCGGCAGTACGAGGGCCTGTGGTGCCCGCGCTCCGGCGCCGATGGTCGCCACTGTGCGCGCCGGAAGCGACCTCAGGCGTCGTCTTCGCCGACTCCGAACCGGCGCCGCGTGGGGAATGACGCCAGGTAGCCGATGATCAAGCTGCCGCCGATGATCCCGCTGCCGATCAGTGCCACATTGCGGGCCGTGTGGTCCGGTGGATCCGGTGGTGCGGGTATCGCCAGTTGTTTGTTCATCGGTGGATTCGGCTGCTTGGGGCGGAGTTCGTCGGTGACCTCGTTGGTCAGGGCGGCGACAGGGTCGATCGCGCCGTAACCCACATACGGATTCCAGCCTTCGGCCGGTGCGTGCGCGGTGGCCTGGATTCGTTTCATCACATCCACGGCCGAAAGCTCCGGGAATCGTGAGCGGACGAGTGCGACCACACCGGAAACATAGGGAGCAGCGAAACTCGTTCCGTTGATGCTTTGCTGGCCCTGGCCGCCGACGGTGCCGTTGATGACCCCGGTCCCGACCGCATCCAGTGACACGATGTTCTCGCCGGGTGCGGCGACGCTCAACCACGGTCCGGGAACAGTGAATTCGGAGGGCGCGCCGCCGGCGCCGATGGAGCCGACCGAGAGCGCCAGGTCGTCATAGCGGGCCGGCGTGACGTTGACGGTTGTATTGCTCCACGGATCCGCGGCGGGGTCGAGCGGGTCCAGAATGTTGGTGTTGCCCTTGCAGTTGTCGTTGTCGGTGTTGCCCGCGGAGGTGACGACTACGGCGTTCTTCGTATGCACCGCGTAGTGCAGTGCCGCGCCCAGCGATCCGTCGGAGATCGGGCTGGAACTACAGGCGACTTCGGAGATGTTGATAACCGTGGCGCCCATATCCGCGGCGCGGCGGATGGCCTGCGCCATGGTCGCGACATTGCCGTATCCCTCTTTGGAGAGGTCCTCGGGTGATTTGGTGGCGTTACTGCCCGCCTTCACGTACTTATCGCTCGTCTGGCGAATCGCGAGAATGGTCGACGCGGGTGCCACGCCGGAAAAACCTTGCCCCGGAACTTGACTCGCCCCGATGATGCCGGCCACCAAGGTGCCGTGCGCATCACAGTCCTCGGTGCCGTCGCCGCTGTTGGCCACGAAATCACCGCCGGCGCGTAAGCCCGGCAGTCGCGGATGCCGGGCGACGCCGGTATCGATCACCGCGACGACCTGGCCTTCCCCTTTGGAGAACTGCCACGCGTGCGGGAGGTCCAGGGCCGCCTGCGCGGCGGGCACTGTGGGGCCCTCGCCGCCGGCGACCGTGCTGGTGCACGGGGCATTGGCCTTGCGTTCGGTCGGTTCGCTCGGTTTCGCCGGATCACCGGAGGGCGCCTGACCCGGATCGACCGCCGGCGGTCGATCGGCGTAGGCCATCGGTTGCGCGAACCCCAGCGATGCGCCCACCCCCAGAACCGCGGCCACGGCCGCGGTGCGGATCCCCCGGCTCACAGTCCGCGGACGAGGGAGTAGAAGTCGGCCACCCAGAATACGAGCGGCAGCACCGCGGCCACGAACCCGTATTCGATCAGTTCGGCCGCGCGCCGCATCGGCGGTGTCGCCGACTGGTTGGGGACGATGATGCCGAGGATCAGGGCCGCGATCACCATCACCAGCGCCGCCCCGAATGCCGCCATCGGCAGATCGGCCACGAACGCCATGGCCGTGAGCATTACCAGCAGAATCGCGGCACCGGCGACGATCAGGACAACGGCCTGTTCCGCGCCGGCGTAGGTGCGGCTGCGGAACATGAGAACCGCCGCGCAGACGAGTGCGAGGGCGATGCCCTGCCAGTAGAAGCCGCCGTAGTCGGGATCGGTGGCCACCAGCGCGCCGACCACCGTGACCAGTGCGGTCGCGGTGACCAGTCCGTTCAGATAGGTGCGCGCCCGCATGGATTTCGCATGCAAAATGTTGAGGGTGGGCAGGGCGCGATGGTCGTCGGGATCGTCCTCGCTGGGATCGATGGGGGTGCCCGGGGCCGGAACCGGCGGCAGCGGTAGTTTCGCCAGCATCATCGAGATACGCGGGGCCAGCGAGAGGGCGCCCAGTCCTACGGCCGCCACCACTGCGCCGACCGCTTCGAGCCGCTGCGCGGTGAGCAGGCCGACCAACGCCGAGGGCACCAGGAAGATCGCGACGGTGCCGGCGCCGATGAACAGCCCGAGCCCGACACCGGTTACCCGCCAGGCCAGGATCGCGGTGGCCCCGAACAGCGTGGACCCGAGTAGCAGATGTGCCCAGCCGTAGTGGTCCGGGACGATGAGCATGCCGCCGGTGAAGGCCAGTGGTAGTGCGCATCCGCCGAGTACCAGCGCGGTCTTCGGATCCCCGTAGACGCGGCTCAGGATCATCGTCGCCACCACCAGCAGTACGGTCACGCCCAGCGCGATCGTGCCGGTGATCCAGCCGGGCATCGCATCGGGCGCGGCCAGCAGGCCCGTGCAACCCGCCAGCATGGCGAGAACGGCCAGGACCGAGCCGGTGGTCCGCGCGGTTCCGGGATTCCAGCCGCGGAAATGTTCGGCGTCGGCGACGGCGACGTTGTACATGATGTCGTCGAACAGGGGAGTGGGCGCGGTATTCGCGGAGCTCTCCAACATCAGCAACTCGCCGTCGCGGATGCCCTGCTCGCCCAGGCTCAGCGAGTTCGACAGGGGCGGCTGACCGATCCGCGCCAGAACCCAATCGGCGGGTTCGTACCGTTCGCCCTGATTGTCGAACTCATTGGTGCGGCTGTGCGCAGCGACCATATCGACGACGCTGGGAATGACCAGGGCCACGGGCACATCTACCGGGATGGCCATATCGACCTGTGTGTGTTTGGCCAGAATGGTGACCCTGGTGAGATCCGGTGCGCGGACTATACCCCGCGAGGAATCTTCCTCCATATGATCGAGTCGCGCATGCGTCACGCTTCCCCCAAGTTCGTTCGCTACCCTGCTGTTTTCACATTCTCCCAGCAGATGGCGCGGGTTGCGTGCCCACGTTGCGGCCAGCAGAATGCAGGTCGAACTGTACGACATGTTCGCGCCTGCCTCTACACTGAGCCCGAACATCGCATTGCCACAAGGGGGATCTCGCTCGATGACCACGGTTCGGTTTCAGCGGCGTGCGCGCCGGGAGGTTCCACGGACCCCGGGTGGCGAAGTGACACTGCAACCGCCCCCCGAGATTCCCCGGGTAACCCCCGGAAACCTGCTGATGAAGCTGATGCCGGTGGTGATGATCATCGGCATGGTCGGGATGATGGCGTTGATGTTCACGCAGGGCGGCGGTATCGCGTCCAACCCGATGTCGCTGATGTTCCCGATGATGATGATGGTCTCGATGATCGGCATGTTCGCCGGTCAGGGCAACGGCAAGGGCGCCAAGGCGGCCGAGGCCAACGAGGACCGCAAGGATTACCTGCGTTACCTGGACCAGGTTCGTAAAGATGTCGACGTGACCGCGACCGAGCAGCGTTCCGCGGTCGAATGGAGCCATCCCGAACCCGGTCTTGTCTGGATGCTTGCGGGTACCTCCCGGATGTGGGAACGCCGTCCCAGCGACAAGGACTTCTGCCATGTGCGCATCGGGATCGGCGGCCAGCGGCTGGCCACCCGCCTGGTGGCGCCGGAGACCGGCCCGGTGGAGGAACTCGAACCCATCGCCGCGGTATCGCTGCGTCGTTTCGTCCGAGCCCATTCCACCGTCCCGGATCTACCGACCGCGGTCGCGGTGAAGGGGTTCGCGACGATCGCGCTCGACGGCGACCGTGTCCAGGCCCGCGATATGGTGCGCGCGATGCTGGTCCAGCTGGCCATGTTCCACGGCCCCGACCAGGTGCTCACCGCGGTGGTCTGCGGGCCCGACACCAGTGCGGAATGGGAGTGGACCAAATGGCTGCCGCATACCCAGCATCCGGATGCCCAGGACGGTATCGGCAGCCAGCGCATGTTCTACGGGTCGATCCGGGAGATGATGGCCGGCTTGGCGCCGATCCTCTCCAATCGCGTCCGCTACTCCCGTAACCAGCCCACCAACTCCGCCATGGTGCATGTGGTGGTCCTGGTGGACGGCGGCCTGCTCGAAGCCGAGGACGATCAGCTGCGCGAGGCCGGATACGAAGGCGTCACCGTCATCGACCTCTGCGGCTACGCTCCGCGGCTGGCTGTATCTCGCGGGATCGCCCTCACCATCCGCAACGGCGAATGCCTGGGTCGCGGTGCCACCGGTAACCAGGAACGTTTCGCGTTGATCGACCGGCTCGGCCCGGAGCAGGCCCAGCAGGTGGCCCGCCGGCTGGCCCCCTACCGGGCCGCGACCCAGCGCAGCAGCGATGTCGAGGTGACCGAGGGCGAAACCATCAACACCTGGGCCCAGCTCATGGGCCTCGGCGACCTGGGCTCCTTCAACCCGGAGAGTGCCTGGCGTCCCCGCTACGGCCGGGAACGACTGCGGGTGCCGTTCGGTGTCGGCGCCGACGGTCTGCCGGTCGTTCTCGATATCAAGGAAGCCGCAGAATCCGGTATGGGCCCGCACGGCCTGTGCATCGGTGCCACCGGTTCCGGTAAATCGGAGTTCCTGCGCACCCTGGTGCTGAGCCTGCTCGCCACCCACTCGCCGGATCAGCTGAACCTGGTCCTGGTCGACTTCAAGGGTGGTGCGACCTTCCTCGGCCTCGACCAGGTCCCACATGTCGCGGCCGTTATCACCAACCTCGAAGAAGAGGCCGACCTCGTCGACCGTATGCGAGACGCCCTGGCCGGTGAGATGAACCGCCGGCAGGAAGAATTGCGCCGGGCCGGTAACTTCGCCAACGTCACCGACTACGAAAAAGCCCGTGCCGCCGGCGCCGACCTGGACCCGCTGCCCGCGCTGTTCGTAGTGCTCGACGAATTCTCCGAACTGCTCACCCAGCACCCGGATTTCGCGGAACTGTTCGTGATGATCGGCCGCCTGGGCCGCTCGCTGCATGTGCACCTCCTCCTCGCCTCCCAGCGGCTGGAAGAAGGCAAGCTCAAGGGTCTCGAATCCCACCTCTCCTACCGGATCGGCCTGAAAACCTTCTCCGCCAATGAATCCCGCCAGGTTCTGGGTGTTCCCGACGCCTACAACCTGCCCGGCGTCCCCGGTGGCGGTTATCTGAAATCCGATTCGGGCGAGATCCAGCGCTTCCAGGCCTCCTACGTTTCGGGCCCGTATGTGGGCGGCGGTCCGCAACGCGATATCTCGGCCGCCACCAGTGCCGGTGAAATCGATATCACCGCGCGGCCGTTCCTGGCCAAACACGTCGAATTCCGTGCCGCGGACCGTGTTCCGCTGGCTCCCGAACCGATAGACGAACCGGAGCCCCTGGTCGAGGACGGCGAACAGATCTCCAACCTGGGCATGATCGCCGCCCGGATCAGCGGGCACGGCCGCCCCGCGCACGCGATCTGGTTGCCGCCGCTGGACGCTGCCCCGCCGCTCGACCAGCTCAACGAGCATTCGATCCTCACCGGCGAATACAACGCTGTCGCAAGCCTGCGCGCACCCATCGGCATCGTCGATCGTCCCTACGACCAGCGGCGTGACCCACTGGTCGTGGATCTGTCCGGCGCCCGCGGCAACGTCGCCGTGGTCGGTGGCCCGCAGTCCGGCAAATCGACGATGCTGCGTTCACTGGTCATGTCGATGTCGATGACCCACACCGCCGAACAGGTGCAGTTCTACTGCCTCGACTTCGGTGGCGGCACCCTCGCGAGCCTCGAGGGCCTGCCTCATGTCGGTTCGGTCGCGGGCCGCCTGGACCAGGACAAAGTCCGCCGCACGGTCGCGGAGATGACCACCATCGTGCGCAACCGCGAACTGAGGTTCCGCCAGCTCGGCATCGAATCGATGTCGGAATTCCGCCGCTTGCGTGCCGGCGACCCGGCCGCCAGCCAGGCTGCGGCCGGCGCCCACGAGGACCCTTTCGGCGATGCCTTCCTGGTGATCGACGGCTACGGCTCCATCCGCCAGGACTTCGAGCCCCTCGAACAGGCCGTCATGAACCTCGCCGTGCAGGGCCTCTCCTACGGCGTGCACGTGGTGATCACCCTGTCCCGCTGGATGGAGGCGCGCCCCCAGCTCAAGGACCAGATCGGCACCCGTCTCGAACTACGCCTCGGTGATCCCGCCGACTCCGAATTCGGCCGCAAGGTTGCCGCGCTGGTACCGCAGGGTCGCCCTGGACGCGGTATGACTCCGGAGAGCCTGCATATGATCACCGCGCTTCCGCGGGTCGACGGTTCGTCCGATCCGGAAGACATCAGCCGCGGTGTCGCCGACGCCGTCGCCCGCCTGCAGCAGGCGACCCCTGGCCGGCCCGCTCCTCAGGTCCGGATGTTGCCCGAACAGCTCGATCGCGAGCAGTTCGTGCGCGCCATCGGTCCTTGGCAGGGCTCGCCGGACCGGCGCAATGCCGCTATCCCGATCGGTATCAACGAATCCGAGCTGGCCCCGGTATTCCTCAACTTCGACGAGAATCCACACTTCCTCATCTTCGGCGACACCGAATGCGGGAAGTCGACCCTGCTGCGCAACATTGTCAGCGGGATCATCGAATCCAACGAGCAGAATCAGGCCGCGCTCATCCTGGTCGATTTCCGCCGCACCATGCTGGGTGCTTTCCCGCAGGAAAGGCTGGCCGCCTACGCGACCGGTTCCGAGGGGCTCAAGACCAATATGCGCGACCTCGCGGGACTCTTGCAGACGCGTCTGCCCGGCCCGAATATCACGCCGCAGGAATTGCGGGACCGTTCCTGGTGGACCGGCCCCGACCTCTATGTTGTCGTCGACGACTACGACCTGGTGTCCAGTGGCTCCGCCGGCAACCCGATCGCGCAGATCGTGGACTACCTCGCCCACGCCAAGGACATCGGCCTGCATCTGATCATCGCGCGGCGTTCCGGCGGCGCGGGCCGGGCCATGTACGAAGCGGTGATCTCGCGAATGCGGGATCTGGCCACGCCCGGCCTGGTCATGAGTGGTAGCCGGGAAGAAGGCAACCTGATGGGCAATGTCCGCCCGAGCGCTATGCCTCCGGGCCGGGGGACCATGGCCGGCCGGTCCGGCGCCGAGCTCATCCAGACTTCGTGGATGCCGGGCCTGTAATGCCCGCCGTCGAGATTGCGCTGACCGAAACCCGGTTGTGGGCATGGAGTGCGAACACCCACGCCGACTTGGTGCCTTCGGTCGTACCGGGCAGCGACGGTCGTACTCTCGTAGTCGGCGAGCCGCTGGCACCGCCGTCCATCGCGGTATCGCCGGCGCAGCTCATCACTGCCGACCGCATCGCCTACGACCCCGGTATGCCGAAACCGGTGGACGCGCTGGCCACCGTATTCGGCCACACCCTCACCCAACTGCGTATCAATTCACCCTGCGAGCGTTTGACGGTCGTGCACCCCAGCGAATGGGATCCGTACCGGCTTGCTGTCCTGCATTCCGCGGCCACCCGTCATGCCGGACAGGTGGAATTGCAGCCGGCGGCCCTGCGTGCCGTGATCGCCACGCAACGGATCCGGGACGTGCGCACCGTAGTTCTGGAATTCGGCCCGTTGTCGACCACCGCATCGACGGTGGTGCCGAGTGACAGCGGACCGCGACTCGAATTCTGTGAGCACGAACCACTTCTGGCCGCTGTCGAGATCAGTGCCGACGAGCGGGGCCGCACCTCCTTCCGTTCGATGATCGAACGCCTGATCCACGGCTGCCAGGTCGATTCCGTGGTTATCGTCGGCCGGACGGACGCAGATTTCCTCGCCCTCGTAGCCGAGGTGATCGCCGAACTGTGCCGCGCCGAGCTACTGGTCCTCGGCGGCGCCGACCTGGTCCGGGCTCGTAATACCGATCCCATCGATCAGCGGCCCAGCCTCCCACCGGCCGCCGGCGACGCCGAATGGCTGCAACCACTGCGTGAACGAGCCGCTGCCACCAGGCCGCCCCGCTCGAAGACCCCGCTCTACATCGGCGCCGCGGCGGTAACGGCGCTCGCGGTCCTGGTAGCCGGTGGGGTCCTCCTCGGGATATCCACCGCAGGAGATCCCGAGGCGGTCGCCTCCACCCCGACGACCACCGGTACCCCCGCCGCCCCTTCGGATTCGGAAGATCCCGAATCCGGCTCCGGATCCATGACCGTGGGTCCCGTGACGTTCACCATCCCCGACAACTGGCGGGTGATCGACCCCGCCACTGCATCCACCGACCGCGTCGTACTGGAGCCCACCGAGGGGCTGAAGGCTCGCATCACGGTTATCCAGGAACAGTTGCTGATCCCCGGCGCCGGCTACGAACAGGTCGCCGCCGATCTCGAGGCCAAAAGGGCAGCAGCCGCAACGGGTTTGTACTCTCCGATCCGCCGCGATGTGGTCTTCGGCGGCCGCTCCGGACTGGTTTATTCCGAGCATCCGGAGGGCGGATCCACCGTTGACTGGCATGTTATCGTCGAGCACAGCATCCAGATCAGTATCGGATGCCAGTATCAGACAGGGGGGCAGGACTCGATTACACCTATCTGTGAAGACCTCGCATCCTCGCTGGACATCGTCCGATGACCCGGTCGGGATTTTTCCAAAATTCGTTGGAACCGATTGGGCGGTCTCTCCGTCCAATCATCATGAAGGCAAGTTCGGACCGTTTGCGGACGCAGGGGGTCCGGATCCGAACTCGTAACGAGGAGGAATCATGTCGGTAGTTGCCGATTTGGCCGCAATGGAGACTGCTGCCAAGCACGTCGAGACTGTGAACTCGCAGATCCAGTCCGAGATCGGCAGGGTCCGTGACATTGTCGCCGGTTCTCAAGGCGTGTGGGAAGGCGCCGCTGCTGCTGCCTTCGTCAGGATCATGGGGGATTACGACCAGAAGGCACAGCAGTTGAACAGCGTGCTTGCGGAGATCGCCGTCCAGATCCGGGAGAACGGGCGGGGCTACGATGCGCAGGAAGAGGCCAACCTGGCTGCCCTGAACTCTGCGGGCGCCTCCGGTGACCTCGGTGCCCCCGCTTCCAGCCTGAATATCTGACCCAGCCGCCACATCAGACTTAAGGAATCTCCATGTCGAAGGTGAATTATTCGAAGGACCAGCTGATCGCGATGTCGGGTGACCTTCGCGCTGCGAAGGGTCGCTTGTCCGAGACGCACCAAGAGTTGCTGGGATATGTCAACGGCCTGGTTGCCCAATGGGAGTCCGGTGCCCAGCAGGCGTACCTCGATAAGCAGACGCGATGGAACAATGCCATCGAGAATCCCGCTGACAACTCTGGACTTCTGCCCATTATCGAGGCTATCGCGAAGGTAGTCGAGGACGGCGCCATTGATATGGCGACGACTGATGCGCAGAATGCCGCGAAGTGGATGTGACGTTATCCACCCGATAGTCCTGTGCCCCGAGTCCAACCGCTTGGGGCACAGGACTTTATCGTTACTGTGGTGCCTCGTTCAAGAGTAGGTACTGCGCCGCGGTCTTCTGATGCAATTCCTGTATCTGTATGGCGTCCTTGATGTAGGCCACATAGCGGCCGTTGCTGAAATAGCAGGCCAATGACTGAGTTTCCTCTGGGTTTTCGACACAGCTCGCAGTCGGCAACCCGGGTGGGGAATCGACAGGTTCGAGCTCAGGTTCCAATTGTGAGATGAAAAAGGCTTTCAAGCGGTCTGCTGCTGCCGGATCACTCGTCCGGTAAACGGTGACGTCGGCGTCACCGTCGGCCAGGGAGAGAAGATCCACACCGGCGTCTTGGAAAGCCCGTTTTGTCAGATCGGGACGTTCGGTGAGGTGGAGTGCAACGTCCGGGCCGATCGCCACCTCGGGGATCTTCTCGCCGGCGGGCAGCGTGTATCGAATTATCTCCTCATGATCGACTGGGAGATCGTCGAGCATATCGACAGGTGTCGGCCGATAGCCCTCCAGGCTCGCGAATTGTTTATCCAAGACAGATTTTGCGGTGTTTGCCAGCGGGGCTGGATCGGGCGGTATGTCGACCCCAGGCCCAACTTCGATCTCAACCATGTATTCACCCTGGGAAACCCAGGCGTTGATCCCGTCGTACTTGCCGATATACGCTCTTGCACTGGGATGGTCGGGGATAGAGGTCGGGCCCTTCGGTGGGTATCGCCCATTCAGATAGTGATCGGTGAGATAGTTCGCGGCATGGGTCGCTTGTTCGGGAGTCGAATACCGCAGGACTGTGAGCGTTACGGCTCTCCCGTGCAGTTCATCTTCCCTACGCTGCCCTCTGGTCTTCCAGCCTGCAACAAAGCCAGGGACTTCTACTGTGAAATTTTCGGTGAATTGTGGAGGGTTGAGCTGCGTGAATAGATTTTGCTGATCGACTATGCGGCGGAATGTGAGCTTCGGTTCGGTTTCCATTATCAATGGCACGAATTTCGCTAATCGAAGCGCTTCCTGGGCGTCTATATTCTCCGGCTTCCGTACCTCGTCGACTTCCCGTGGGGTAGTCCTGTAATTACCTGGCTGTAGTGCTGATATATCCACAGCCGGTCCGGTTTCGGGTTCCTGCCCGCATCCAGCTGTCACGGCTGTTACGAGTACGGCTATTGCTGCCGAAATTCTGTTGGGCCAATGCATGATATCCCCCTCTTTTTTGCGTCAATCGACGACGTTCGCGATGGCTGGAACGAGTTTATCTACCATTGCGGCTGGTGACTGATCGGTCCACACCTGAAAACCCTGCACGGCATTTATATCGTCGATGACCACAATTTTTGCCGACGAAGTCAGAAAATCGTCGGGTAATCCGCCCAGGCCGCCGTTCCCCGCGCTGTTGTCGGATCGGGAAACTACGATCAAATCAAGAGGTTGAGGAAGGGTGAACGAGGCCAGTGATAGATCGCGGGGAGATTTTTCGTTCTTGACCGGAAGATATCGGTCGCTGTAACGGAATCCGATATCACGCAGGAAGTTTGCTTGTGGGGAACCGTCGAGCGCCACGGAGAATATGGAATTCCCGTAATTGAAGGCCGCCACGGTCTTACCCGCAAACTGGGGGTGTTCGGAGCGTACCTCGGCCAGGTCTACTCCACTCGAGCTTCCGGAATCACCGCTCGATACTGCGAAGACAACGCCGACGGCGCCGAGAACAGCGACAACAGCGACTGCGGCGAAGGCGAACGCCCTCCGCCGCTTCCCGGCGGCCGGCGACTGGGGACTGCGGTCTGTGTACGACTCTCGCGGTTGCGTGGCAATGGATTCCTGATTTCGGGGGAAATTCGGAACGCTGGGGAATCCGCTGGTGTACGGGCCGCCCGTAGTCGGATAGCCGGAGTGTGAGGTTGTATCACCCCCGCCCGGAGCCGGGTACATGGCTTGTCCGAAAAGTGCTACCTGCGCGTCGTATACGAACTCACGGCTGGTGTTGTACCGGTCGGCGGGATCCTTCGCGAGGACCTTGGTGAAGACATGGTCCAGGGTAGAGGGCAGGTCTCGGCGCACCGACGAGATGGACGGCGGCGGTTCGTTCAGGTGGCCCATCATGACCACGGCCGGCACCGTAGAAGGAAAAGGGTTCTGGCCGGTGAGCAACCGATAGAACGAGCAGCCGAGGCTGTAGATGTCGGAGCGGTGATCGAGCGGCTGACCCAGTAACTGCTCTGGAGAGGCGTAGGCCACGGTGGCCATGAACTTGCCTGTCGCAGTGAGATCTTGGTTGTCGTCCACAGATTTGGCCACGCCGAAATCGGTCAACAACACTCGCTCCTGTTCGTCCTCCGCGGAGCGGGAGAGCAGGAAGTTGGCCGGTTTGATATCCCGATGGAGCAAGCCGCGGCGGTGTGCGTAATCGAGACCTTTGCCGACCTCGGCGATGATGTGCATCGATCGTTGCGGTGGCATGAAAGCGGGGCCCTGGCGTGCCTCGTCGGCGGCATCGGCACCGGGCACGTATTGCATCGCGATCCATAGCCGGCCGTCTTCCTCGCCACGGTTGTATACCGAGACGATATTGGCATGGTCCAGGCCGGCGGTGAGGTTGGCCTCCCGTTCGAAGCGGGCGCGGAACTCCGGATCGCGGGACAGTTCCTCGCTGAGAACCTTGATCGCGTCCTGACGGGGTAGGCTCGGATGTTGTCCCAGATACACCGAACCCATACCGCCACTGCCGAGTACGCGCACGATGCGGTAGCCACCGATAACGGCCCCGGGCGGTAACGCCATCTATACCTCCTGTGGTTCGACCGCCCGAAAGTGAGCAATCGTTCTCTCGGGCATCGTCGAAACGATCCTGCCCCATGGTTTGCCGCACAGCACGGCGACGTCGATGCTCGCTGCCATGCCGGTTACCTACTGCCGGCCAAGATTGCGTATTGCGCGGACGTCGACTGAAAGAGTTCCGGTGACGGGAGATCCCCGAAGCCCATGTCATCGACCAGTGCGACGTAGCGGTCATAGACCACAACGCAGTAGTAGGGCTCGAACAGGGGGCTGGTCTCGTCGCGGTGGACGCAACGAGCATCTGCCAGTCCGGGAGGGCCGTCGAACTCCTTGTCGTACTTGCTCGGTCGGGTGAGTACGTTTTGCAGGGCAAATGCCTGGGAAACGCCCGCCGTTCGGTAGACGATCGCGTTGTTCCGGGCGACCAGATCGACGCCGTACGCGTTGTAGTCCGGGATTGCCGCTGCGTCGTACTCCCAGTGGGTGTGGGCTGCCGCGGAGAAGGCGCCGGAATCGTCATACGCAACGCCGCTCTGGTACTCGCTGGGCAGCGCCAGGTTCACGATGCCGTCCGGATTGGTGGGTAGGTCCAGCATCTCATCGGGAAGAGTCGGGGTGACGTCGTTCAAGGCGGCGGACTGTAGGTCCAGAATCCTTTTCAGGTGTTCACGTGTCTTGTCTATTTCGGTCGCCGGCGCCTGGATTGCCGCAACGATGACATACGGGCCATGGGCAGCGTAGAGCTGTGCTCTCTCCTGATCGGGTGAGACACCGGCGTAGGTATCCGTGTACCCGGCCAGCTCGACCTTCCGTCGGCTGGGAGTCTTGGACTCGGTAAAGGCGTTGAATTCGGCTGCCGCTGTGCGAGCATAAGCATCGGTGCCGAATCGCATGAGACCGACAACGGTGTCCTTGAATGTTCGAAGGCTGTTGTTCGACCGGCCCGTCGCCACGCCCGAAACGAAAAAGTTCTTGTCCGCGATGGGGACGAATTCTTCGGGTGTCAGATCGTTCAACGTATCTGTTCCCGAACGTAGGATCGATGTCTCTCGAAGATAGCGGAGTTCGGGATCCACGGTGTAGGGCGAGATCAAGAAATCCAGCATTCTGCGTGACTCGAGAGCGTATATGTCCACGTCGGTGCTGACTTTGATCTCGAAGGGAGTCGGTTCGGTGGGGAAGGTGCCGTAATCCAGCGCGGCCAGGTCGACGGGACTCATTCCGGGGCCGGGATATCCGGAAATCTCCTGCGAGCAGGCGGTTGACGTCCCGGCGGCAAGAACAGTGATCAACGCTGCCGTCAGGCGGCGTATCCCATAGGCAGTTCTCCTCTTGGAAACTTTCACTATCCCCCCTATTTTGCAAGCAAGGCATACTGGGCCGACGTCTTCTGGTGCAGATCTTGAATCTGTGATCCTTCTACCTGTGCGAAGAATTTTCCCGTCTGGAAAAGGCAGAAGTTGGATGGCCTTCTCTCGTGTTCTTCGAGCTTCCTGCTGTAGCAGTGGACCTGGCCGCTGTCGATTCCATCGGGAATCCCGATCGGGGTGGACCCGGTGGGATCCGTTGTCGGATTGAAATGGCTCAGCAGAGCTTCCGCGCCCTGGACGGAATCGCTCCGCATTACCACCGATTCGGCCAGTCCGATGGCGGAAACCTGTCCTTGATCGAGGAATTCCAGGCTTTCAATTCCGTTCAGGGCGTACAGGGCTCCGCGCCCGCGGAAGGCCCCTGCCGGTCCGGTTGTGGCAATTAACGATTCGGCTTTCGGAAGCGTCAATGCCAGTACGTTGTCCGGATCGAGGTCGACATCGTTCAGCTGCTCGGCGGGCGTGGGTTCGAATTCGTCCAGCAATGGTAATTGGATATCGAGCAATGCTTCGGTGCGTTGCACCATCGCAGGTAGGTCCGCCTTGCCCGAGAAATCGTTGTACTTGATGTAGGTGACATAACGATCGTGGCCGGTCCAGCTCCCCAACGAAGTTGTGCCAGGGCGCCAATGTGCCTTGGAGTGGGAATATTTGGTGAGCTGAACGGGCCGATTGTCGGTATTGAAGGTGAAATCGTCGTGTTCCAGCCCGATCGCCACGGATTCGGCCGTAGCCGCGTCCGGAAACATCAGGACCGCGATGCTCATCTGTTGTGATGTATCGACCTCACCGCCGGTCGACCATGTGTGTACCCAGCCTGCCACCAGCTCGCTCGCGACCTCGTCGAAAGTATCGTTGATCACCAGCGATTGCATATCTCGGCGGTCGAGGACGACAGGGCCCCCCATTCCCATCAGGCGCGTGACGAAGGCAGGATCGGCTTCCAACGGCAGCGCAACAAAGTCACCCAAGCGCTGCGCCTCGCGGTAGCGCGCCGCATCCTCATCCGCTGCCGTTCCGTACGCGAGTGGTGCTGTCGGATAGTTCCCCACATCGAGATCGGCGAGATCCGGTTCGGCCCGGACAGCATCACCCGGCACCACCGAACCGCAGCCCCCAACCGTCGCCGCCAGCACTCCAGCTGCCAGAATTGCGCGAAATCTGCGCAGCAGAGTACATCCTGGTCGGTGCATGGCGGCGCCCCCCTACGATTCTGATCTCGCGGAATCGTACTGCACCTTCCGGGCCGGATGCGGATAAGTCTCGGCGGGTGGTGAGTGACCACCATTGATGTAGTCGGTTGACCGGCAAGTTGTTCCGCGGGAGCTGGGTGCCGGTGCCGGGACGGCCTTCACTTACCGATGATGGCTGATAGCGCAACTGTTCGGATGGGATACCGACCACAATCAGCGCGCTGCCCGGCCGAAGGCTCGGCGATCTGGATGATGGATGGTGTGCGTTCCCGCAGGTACGGCGTTATCGCCGCTTCGATCGTCGCGTTGTTTCTCGCCGGGTGTGGGATGGGTGAGGAACTTGTGCCCATTCCCGAGGGGACTCCACCCGGTCCCGGGACGCCGGTGCCGGTGATCGATATCGATGCCCCCGGCCGGACCGCGGCCTTGTTGAACGGGTGGGCGTCGGAACAGGCGGATCGGCTGGAGATGCCGGTGGCGGCGTTGGAGGCGTACGGGTATGCGGCGGTGGTGATGGGGAGGTCGCGGCCCGAGTGCGGGATCGCTTGGACGACGCTGGCAGGGATCGGGAGTGTGGAGAGTGATCACGGCCGGCATCGGGGCGCCGAGGTCGGGGCGGACGGGATGGTGCAGCCGGGGATCATCGGGATTGCGCTGGACGGGTCACCTGGGGTGGCGGAGATCCGGGATACCGATGGTGGACAGTTCGATGGGGATACGGTTTTCGATCGGGCGGTCGGGCCGATGCAGTTCATTCCGGAGACTTGGCGGAAGTGGGGAGTGGATGCCAATGGGGACGGGGTGGCCGATCCGCACAGTATCGACGACGCAGCCCTGACCGCGGCCCGGTATCTATGCGTCAGCGGCGGGAATTTGCTGTCCGCGCAGGGGTGGAGCCGGGCATTGTTCACCTACAACCAGTCGGAGAGCTATATGAAGGTCGTCCGTGACCGCGCCGCCGCCTACAGCGTGGGGCGCCGGGTTTGAGGCCCGCTCATTGCAGCGTTACCGGTGAGGGGCGACGAAGGTTCCCCGGGCTCGGACAACACCGACAGTGATATCGGGCGCCTGCCGCCGTCGAAATCGGATGCACGGGGTGTCGCGGCGTTTGCCGAGCTCGGTGTGGTGCGGGGCGGCGGATGGACTGAGTGCGAGCGGGCGCATTAGGCTCGCAAGCGCACGGTTCTTCCCTGATCACACCGTGCCGACAGCCGAAGGAGTGTTGTTTTCGTGGCCATCATCGAACAGGTCGGAGCTCGCGAGATCCTGGATTCGCGCGGTAACCCCACCGTCGAAGTCGAGATCGCCCTCGACGACGGCACCCTGACCCGGGCCGCGGTGCCATCGGGTGCGTCCACCGGTGAGCACGAGGCCGTGGAGCTGCGGGACGGCGGGGAACGTTACCTCGGTAAGGGGGTACAGAAGGCGGTCGAAGGTGTCCTCGACGAGATCGCACCGGCAGTGATCGGGTTGGATGCCGTCGAGCAGCGGACCGTCGACCAGGCGCTGCTGGATCTGGACGGAACCCCGGACAAGTCCCGGCTGGGTGCGAATGCGCTGCTGGGTGTGTCGCTGGCGGTGGCGCGGGCGGCGGCCGAGTCGTCGGGGCTGGAACTTTTCCGTTATCTCGGCGGGCCGAACGCGCATGTGCTGCCGGTGCCGATGATGAACATCCTCAACGGTGGCGCGCACGCCGATACCGGGGTGGATGTGCAGGAGTTCATGGTGGCGCCGATCGGGGCGCCGACATTCAAGGAATCGCTGCGCTGGGGCGCGGAGGTTTATCACGCACTGAAAGCGGTGCTGAAGGAGAAGGGGCTGGCCACCGGGCTGGGTGACGAGGGCGGGTTCGCGCCCGATGTCGCCGGCACCCGGGAGGCGCTGGACCTGATCAGCGTCGCGATCGGTAAGACCGGGCTGAAACTGGGCCGGGATGTGGCGCTGGCTCTGGATGTCGCGGCGACCGAGTTCTACAGCAACGGTGCCTACCAGTTCGAGGGTTCCGCGCGTAGTGCCGCCGAGATGACGAAGTTCTACGCCGAACTGCGCGCCGCGTACCCGCTCGTGTCCATCGAGGACCCGCTGTCGGAGGACGATTGGGACGGCTGGGTGGCGCTCACCGACGAAATCGGCGACAAGGTGCAGCTCGTCGGCGACGACCTGTTCGTCACCAACCCGGACCGTCTCGAGGACGGTATCGCCAAGGGGGCCGCGAATGCGCTGCTGGTGAAGGTGAACCAGATCGGCACACTCACCGAGACCCTGGACGCCGTCGATCTCGCGCACCGCAACGGGTACAAGACGATGATGTCGCACCGGTCGGGTGAAACCGAGGACACCACGATCGCGGATCTGGCCGTCGCTGTCGGCAGTGGGCAGATCAAGACGGGTGCACCGGCGCGTAGCGAGCGGGTGGCGAAGTACAACCAGCTGCTGCGGATCGAGGACGCGCTCGGCGATTCGGCCCGGTACGCGGGCGATGTCGCTTTCCCCCGGTTCACGTTCGAGGACTGAGCAAAGAAGATGGCGGAGCGGCGTGCGCGCGGGACCAGCCCGGCCGGGCGGGGTAACCGGCGTACGTCGCGTGCGCCGTCCCGGCGGCCTGCAGCCGATGTGCACGGTGGTGCCGAACGAGTGCGGCGTACTACCCGCCCGTCCCGCAGCCGCTCCGCGGGGGCCCGGGACTGGTCGGAACGGACCATCCTCGGGCTCTCCGCCGGTAAGGCGATCATTCTGGCAATGGTGGTGTGTGCGCTGGCCATGACGCTGGCAGTGCCCATGCGTACCTATTTCACGCAGCGCTCGGAAGCCGCCCAGCTGGCGGCCGAACGCCGGATACTCGAGGCCGATATCGCCGTCCTGAAGGATCGCCGTGCGCAACAGGAGGATCCGGCCTATATCCGGTCCGAGGCGCGCGACCGGTTACGGCTGGTGATGCCTGGGGAGACCCCCTATATCGTGCAGGTACCGGGTATCGAAGTACCCGCCATTCCCGACCCGCAGGCGCCGCGCGACATTCCCGACCCGTGGTACACGGACCTGTGGCGCAGTATTTCCGAACAACCGACCGTCGAAGAATCGGCCCCACCCCCGCCACAGCCGGAAGGAAACAGGTGAGCACACCCGACGACCGAGATCTGCAGATCGTCGCCGAACAATTGGGCCGCGCCCCGCGCGGGGTGCTCGCCATCGCCTACCGGGCGCCCGATGGTGCACCAGCGGTGGTGAAGACCGCGCCGAAACTGCCCGACGGGACTCCATTCCCGACGCTGTACTACCTGACCGATCCGCGGCTCACCGCCGAAGCCAGCCGGTTGGAGTCCGCGGGGGTGATGAAGGGGATGACCGAACGACTGGGCCGCGACCCGGAACTGGCCGCAGCCTACCGGGCAGCGCACGCGAGTTATCTGGCCGAGCGCGACGAGATCGAGCCGCTGGGCACCGATTTCAGTGGCGGTGGTATGCCGGACCGGGTGAAATGCCTGCACGTGCTGATCGCGCATGCGCTGGCCAAGGGGCCGGGGGTGAATCCGCTCGGTGACGAAGCGGTGGCGCTGGCCGCCGACAACGGTCTACGTGGGACCGCGATCCCGGCCGACTGGCCGCAGTGCGCGCCGCCCGAAGACGAATCATGATGCGATATCCCGGCTGCCGCGGACCGCATGTACCAGCTTCGAAGGAGTCGCTGTGACCGACAGGGTGGCTGCCGTGGACTGCGGCACCAATTCGATTCGCCTGCTGATCGCCGATATCGGCGCCGACGGCACGCTGACCGATGTGCATCGGGAGATGCGGATCGTGCGGCTGGGCAAGGGCGTGGACGCGACCGGCAGGCTCGACCCGGCGGCGATCGAACGCACCCGGGTGGCGCTCGCCGACTACGCGACGCTGATGGCCGGGTACGAGGTGCGACGAGTGCGGATGGTCGCCACCTCCGCGACCCGCGACGCGGCGAACCGGGAAGATTTCTTCGCGATGACCCGCGCCGAACTGGGTCGGGTGGTGCCGGGAGCCGAGGCCGAGGTGATCACCGGCGACGAGGAGGCGCGACTGTCGTTCGCCGGCGCGGTGGGCGAATTGCGTCCCGAGGACGGTCCTTTCGTGGTGGTCGATCTGGGCGGCGGTTCCACCGAACTGGTGATGGGGGACAGCACCGGTGTGCGGGCGGCGTTCTCGGCCGATATCGGCTGTGTGCGGGTCACCGAACGGTGCCTGCACGCAAATCCGCCGACCGCCGGCCAGGTGTCGGCTGCCCGTGATTTCGCGACCGAACGGCTCACCGAGGCTTTCACCCATGTGCCGGTGGACGGTGCGCACACCTGGGTCGGGGTGGCCGGCACGATGACCACACTCGCTGCCCTCGCTTTGGACCTGCCCGAATACGATTCCGCGAAAACACATCTCGCGCGGATCGAGCTGCCGGAACTGAACGCGGTCTGCGACCGGTTGATCGGGATGGATCACGACGAGCGGGCCGCGCTGGGCCCCATGCATCCCGGGCGGGTGGATGTCATCGGTGGCGGTGCCGTGATCACCGAAGTGCTGGCGGCCGAACTTGGCGAGCGGGCCGGTATCCGGGCACTGGTCGTCAGCGAACACGACATTCTGGACGGTATCGCCCAGTCGATCGCCTGACAGTGGTGCGCCGGGCGGCGCGAACGATCGGCGATACCGGTTCGGTGCGGTATGCCACGCGGCCGGTGTGGTTCGTGGCACAGTCGGAGGATGTCGGAAGCACCCTCCACGGCGGTCCCCGGCCGAACTTTCTTCGGGCACCCGATCGGCCTGGTCAATCTGTTCGGGGTGGAGCTGTGGGAGCGGTTCTCGTTCTACGGCATGCTCACGATCCTGGGCTACTACCTGTATTACGAAACCACCGAGGGCGGTCTCGGGCTCGACCAGAACGCCGCGGTCGGGCTGGTAGGCGCCTACGGCGGGCTGGTCTACCTGTGCACCGTGCTCGGCGGATGGGTGTCCGACCGGCTCATCGGGATGGAACGCACCGTTTTCTACGGCGGGGTCGTGGTGATGGCCGGGCATATCGCCCTTGCGCTGATTCCCGGACTGGCCGGGGTCGGCATCGGCCTGGTGCTCGTCGCCTTGGGGAGCGGCGCGCTGAAATCGAACGCGTCCGCGCTGCTGGGCACCCTGTACCCGAAAGGTGACGCGCGGGTCGACGGTGGTTTCACGCTGTTCTATCTGGGAATCAACCTGGGTGCCTTCGTCGGGCCGTTGCTCACCGGTCTGCTGCAGGAGGAATGGGGTTTCCACGCCGGCTTCGGGGCGGCCGCGGTCGGGATGGCGCTCGGGCTGATCCAGTACGTGGTGTTCCGGCGCAATCTCGGAACCGCCGGCCGCGACGTACCCGATCCGCTGCCACGCCGCGCGCTCGTGCCGCTGGTGGGGTTGTTGCTCGTCGCGATCCTGGTGATCGTGGCTCTGGTGGTGAGCGGCCTGGTCACCATCGGCAATCTGCCGGATGTCACCACCGCGCTCATCGTGGTGGCCGCCGTCGCGTACTTCGCCGTATTGCTCACCCACCGCCGGGTCACCGCGGTCGAACGGAGCCGGGTGTGGGCGTTCGTGCCGCTGTTCCTGGCGAATGTGGTGTTCTGGGCACTGTTCCAGCAGATCTTCACCGTGCTGGCGGTGTATTCCGACGAGCGGATGAACTGGAATATCTTCGGCTGGACGGCGCCGTCGAACTGGATCGGTTCGGTGGAACCGGTGTGGATCATCGCGCTGTCGCCGCTGTTCGCGCTGCTGTGGACGAAGCTGGGGGACCGGTCACCGAGCACGCCCCGCAAGTTCGCGTTCGGTGTGATGGGTATGGGGGCGGCGTTCCTGCTTTTCGTGCCGATGGCGGGAACCACCGGCAAGGCGGTGCCGGCGTTGCTGGTGCTGTTCATCATGGCGGTGTTCGCGGTCTCGGAGCTGCTGATCTCCCCGATCGGGCTGGCGGTCACCACGCAGCTGGCGCCCGAGCATTTCCGGGCCCAGATGATGGCGCTCTACTTTCTGTCGGTGGCGCTGGGCACCACACTTTCGGGTGTACTGGCCCGGTTCTACTCGCAAGATGCCGAATTCGCCTACTTCGGGATCACCGGTCTGGTGGCAATCGCGGCCGGCGTGGTGATTGCGGCGTTGTCGTCGTGGATAACCCGATATATGTCGGGAGTGCACTAGCGTTCCCGATACTGGCGCCAGAAGAACGAGGAGGCCGCCGTGACGACCCCGAAAAGCCGCAGTTCGCTGTTCCGCACCAAATCGGTGGAGCAGTCGATCCGTGACACCGACGAACCGGGCACGAAACTCCGCAAGGAGCTCACCTCGTGGGACCTCGCGATCTTCGGGGTCGCCGTTGTCATCGGCGCCGGTATTTTCACCCTCACCGCCCGTACCGCCGGCAATGTGGCCGGGCCGTCGGTATCGCTGGCGTTCGTCTTCGCCGCCATCGCGTGCGGGCTCACTGCGCTGTGTTACGCCGAGTTCGCCTCGACCGTGCCGGTGGCCGGCAGCGCGTACACGTTCTCCTACGCGACTTTCGGTGAACTCGCCGCCTGGATCATCGGCTGGGATCTGCTGCTGGAGTTCGCGCTCGCCGCCGCCGTGGTTTCCAAGGGGTGGTCGCAATATCTCGGTCAGGTGTTCGATCAGGGCGCCGCTGTCGTCGATATCGGCGGGGTGAGCTTCGATTGGGGCGCGGTACTGCTGATCGCGGTCCTCACCACGCTGCTCGCGCTCGGCACCAAATTGTCCTCGCGCGTTTCGGCGGTGGCCGTGGCGATCAAGATCGGGGTCATCCTGCTCGTGATCATCGTCGGACTGACGTTCTTCGACTCTGCCAACCTGACCCCCTTCATCCCGGAATCGGTGCCCGGCGAGGAAGGCTCCGGACTGACCCAATCGCTGTTCTCCTGGGTGACCGGCGGCGGTAACAGCAGCTTCGGCTGGTACGGCCTGCTCGCCGCGGCGAGCCTGGTATTTTTCGCGTTCATCGGCTTCGATGTGGTCGCGACCGCGGCCGAGGAGACGAAGAACCCGCAGCGCGACCTGCCGCGCGGCATCCTGGGCTCGCTGGTCGTCGTGACCATCCTGTACGTGGCCGTGACGGTGGTTCTCACCGGGATGGTGCCCTACACCGAACTCGCCGGCGACAACGCCACCTTGGCCACTGCCTTCGAAGTGCACGGCGCCACCTGGGCCCACCGGATCATCTCCGTCGGCGCGCTGGCCGGGCTGACCACTGTCGTCATGGTGATGCTGCTCGGTCAGACCCGGGTGCTGTTCGCCATGTCGCGGGACGGGCTCACCCCGCGCTGGTTCGCCAAAACCGGTTCGCGCGGGACGCCGGTGCGGATCACGGTGACCGTCGGCGTCGTTTGTGCGATTCTGGCCGGATTCGTGGACTTCGGAACGCTCGAGGAAATGGTCAACATCGGCACCCTCTTCGCTTTCCTGCTGGTCTCCATCGGTGTGGTGGTCCTGCGCCGCACCCGCCCCGACCTGCCGCGCGGTTTCCGCGTCCCGTTCGTGCCGTGGGTACCGATATTGGGGGTGCTGGCCTGCCTGTGGCTGATGGTGAATCTTTCCGTGGAAACCTGGCTGCGTTTCGTAGTCTGGATGCTGCTCGGTTTGGTGATGTACTTCGCATACGGCCGGCGGCATTCGCTGCTCGGCAAGTCCGCTTCCGAACAGGGGTGATGGCGATGCGTCTACCGTGGCGGTTGTTCCGGCGCCGGGACGAACCGAACATCTTCGAGCCACATCGAACCGATGCCTCGGGTACCGATCTGGTGGTGGAGTGGATCGATGCGGTCACCACCGGCCTGGCCACGGCCCCGCCCGGGCCGCCCGAAGCGGCTCCGGCCCGGGTCTGCGACGGTATGTTCACGGCCGCCACGATCGTCGCGGTACTCATCGACAAGATCGCCGACCGGACCGAGTACCGGGTGGCGAACAACCGCTGCATGGCCTCGGCGGTGGATTTCATGAAGGTGCTGGGCGAGGACACGCTGCGCCGCTACCGCATCGACGGAGTGCAGCCGGTGGGCTGGGAGAACCTCGGCCCGGAGATGGACGAGGCGCTGATCGCCCGCCGCCTGGGCCGGTTGGGTGAGGCGCTGCAATTGGCCCTGCTGGCGGTGACGACGGATTACGATCTGTCCGACGACGTTCGTGAGGCGGCAGAGGAATCGGGTTTGCTGGCCGCGGATGTACTGGTCGAGGCATGCCAGGCGATTCAGACAGATCCCACCAGGTGACTCACTTGCGCCGGGTATTCCGGTACGGGTGTACGAGTCGGTAGTGTGTGGTCCGCACGCCCCCATAGCCCAATTGGCAGAGGCAGCGGACTTAAAATCCGCCAAGTGTGGGTTCGAGTCCCACTGGGGGCACAGCTGCGCCGCACGGAGAGTTGCCCGGGTGACACCGGTGCCCGTCTCTGCTTCGGTCCGCTGAACGTCAGCAGCGGCCGACTCCCCGAGGTGAGCCGGGCGCGTGTCGCTAGGACCGCGGGGTGGATTCGGGCCGCTTCTTGTACACCCCGCGGCCCACCTGCAGGTAGGAGAGGCGGTCGGCCGCGCGGGTGCTGAACCGCCGGACGATATCGAAGACGTGGGCGTCCTTGCCGATGACGACCCGGCCCTTCCCCTTCATCGTCGCGTCGACCATCCGCCGCGCGACATTCTCGGGTTTCGCCGCGAACCCCTCGGCCAGCTTCTCCGGCGCCCCCATCTGCTGGGAGACCTGGCGTACGAGATCGGTCCACACCGTCCCGGGCAGCACCGTGGTGACGGTGACCTTCGAGCTGCCACGCAGATCCTGAGCCAGTCCGTAGCTGAACAACGCGAGCGCGGCCTTCGATGCGCCGTACACCGCGGAGCCCGGGAACGGCGCGATCGCCGACAGGCTCGAGGTGTTCATGATGGCGCCCGCCGGGCGTGCCTCGAGGTGCGCCAGGAAGGCGCGCGACATCCACACCGCACCGAAGAAGTTCACGCGCATCAACGTTTCGATCCGGTCGTCGCTGATACCGGCGAGAGTCTGCAGGTTCTGCGGGATTCCCGCGATATTGAACAACCCGTCCACCTGTCCGTGTGCCGCGATCACGGTATCGGGGAACGCGGCCACCGCGTCACGGTCGGCGATATCGAGTCGATAGGCAGTGAAACGGCTGGGGTCCGAGGCCAGTGCTGCGGTGCGGGCCAGGGCCTGCTCGTCGAGGTCGGCGCCGGCCACAGTCGCGCCGCGGCCGATCAATTCCAATGCCACGCACCGCCCGATACCGTTTCCGGCTCCGGTGACTACGAAGACGTTTCCCGCGACCTGCATGCTCGATCTCCCGTTGTGTTCGCTGGACAGCTGTCCGAACGTATCAGCTGAATCGTGCACGATGTCGTCGTCATGCCGCGCATCGGGCATAGTCGGGTTGTGCCGAACACCAGAGCGCCACGAATTCATCTGGGCCCCGATCACGAGACCGCCCTGGCCGGTGCGGTCGAGCGCGGCGGCGGCGTCCTGGTCCCGCTCGCCGACGCGGACGCGGTGGTCTGGGCGCAGGGCCCGGACACGTTCCCCGCCGAGCTCCCGGATTCGGTCCGCTGGGTGCAACTGCCCTCCGCCGGCATCGAATCGTGGCTGGCGGCCGGACTCGTCGACCGGCGGCGGATCTGGACCTCCGCGGCCGGCGCGTACGCGGGCAATGTCGCCGAGCACGCGACCCTGCTGCTGCTCGCCGGGGTGCGCGGGCTCGCCGAACAGGCGCGAGCGACCTCCTGGCGTAAGGCGGAATTCGATACAGGTGTCGGCACCCTGCGCGGCGCGACGGTGGCGATCGTCGGCTGTGGCGGTATCGGCCGGGCGATGATTCCGCTGCTCACCGCGTTCGGTGCGGAAGTTCTGGCGGTGACTCGATCCGGAATCCCGGTGCCGGGTGCGGCGGAAACGGTGGACGCGACCCGCACATCCGAAATATGGGCACGGGCAGACCATTTCGTTATCGCCGCCCCCGCGACCGCGGACACCGCGCATCTCGTGGATGGGGACACGCTGGCACAGATGAAGCCGACGTCGTGGATAGTGAACGTGGCCCGTGGTGTCCTGATCGATACCGAGGCACTGGTGGGCGCGCTCCGCGACAACACGATCGGTGGTGCCGCGCTCGACGTCACCGATCCCGAGCCGTTGCCCGCCGGCCACCCGTTGTGGACGCTGCCCAATGCGCTGATCACACCGCATATCGCCAATCCCGCAAACGGGCTCACCAGGGCACTGGCCGATCATGTGGCGGCCAACGTCGAACGCTTCGCGACCGAGGGGCGGCTGCTAGCGGTGATCGACACCGAGCGCGGCTATTGAGATGTGGTCCTGCTCTGCCTTCAGGCGGAACTCGGAATACCGGCCGGAACCGAGCGCGGCCTGCCCGGGCGTTGACGCCGTTCGATGCATTGCCGCAACGTCGGCAACGGGTCGCCGCCTGCGCGCGTGAGGTCACGCTCGCGGGCCGCGCCGTTCGCGGTGGTCGCGCGACGATCGGTGGTGATTCACGACAGCACCGCAGTATTCTCCGGCGACATGCCTGCCCGATTCGGGTGGGAGCGCAGGCCCGCGCGGGGTAGTTTCTGCCTATGACGGATCCGTCGTACAACTATGGACGGCAGGACCCTTACCGACAGGGTCACCAACAACAGCCGGGGTACCCGCAGCAGCCCGGGTACCCCGAGCCGCCGGGGTATGCGGAGCAGGCGGGTTATGCGGAACCGGCAGAGCCGAAGGTCAATCTGGGCCGGCTGTGGGCGGGCGGGCTCGGCACCGCCGTGGTGGTGGCCCTGGTCATCGTGGTCGCCATCATGCTGGTACGCGGCATCCTGAACATCGCGGTGCTCTCCCCGGAGGGTGCGGGCGCCTACGGTACGGTCTCCACCACCTCGTACGCGATCGCCGGCGCCGCCGCCGCGATCGCCGCCACCGGCCTGCTGAACCTACTGCTGGCGCTGATGCCGAATCCACTGCAGTTCTTCTACTGGATCACCGGCCTGGTCACAGCGCTGGCGGTCCTGCTGCCGTTCACCCTGGTGGCCGGGCTCGATGCCAAGATCGCCACGGCCGCGATCAACCTGATCGCCGGCCTGTGCATCATCACGCTGCTGGGGTCGATCGGGGCGGGCGCAATCGTCCGGCGACAGCAGTACTGATTCAGGGCCGGCCGGGCCGCACCCGGACCAGCTGTTTGCCGAGGTTCGCCCCGTCGAACAGCCGTTGCAGGGCGGCGGGGGCGTTCTCCAGGCCGTCGACGATATCTTCGGTCCAGCGCAGTTCGCCCGCGGAAACCCACCCGGCCAGCTTCGCCAGTGCCGCCGGGAACATCTCGGGATGGTCGAAGAAGAGGAAACCCTCCATCCGGGCGCGACGGAACGCCAGCTGCATGTAGTTGGCCGGGCCCGCTCCGTAGCCGTCGGCGGTGTAACCCGAGGAAATGGAGCCGCACAGGGCGATCCGGGCATGCACGGCCAGATTGTCGAGTGCCTGTTCCAGCAGAACGCCGCCGATATTGTCGAAGACCGCGGTGAGGCCGTCGGGCGCGAAATCGCGTAGCCCGGCCCGGACATCGTCGGTGCGATAGTTCAGGCAGGCGTCGAATCGTGCAGTATCGCGTACCCAGCCGGTCTTCCGGGCGGACCCCGCGGTGCCGATCACTTCGGCGCCGGCCAGCCGGGCTATCTGCCCCGCGAGCGAACCGACGCTGCCGGCTGCTCCGGTGACCAGCACAGTATCGGCTTCCGAGACCCGCAGCACCTCGTTCATCCCGATGTAGGCGGTCAGCCCGCTGACGCCGAAAACCGTCAGCATATGGCGGGGTTCGATACCCGGCGGTACCGGATTCACGCCGAACAGGCCGCTGGTGCGGGCGAGGACGTACTCTTGCCAGCCGAGTTCGCCGTAGACCCACTGCCCCTCCGGTAGGTCGGGGTTGCGGGATTCGATAACCCGGCCCACTCCGCTGCCGCGCATCACGGCACCGATATCCACCGGCCGGGTGTAGGCCGGTGCGGGGTTGAGCCAGGTGCGCTGGGTCGCGTCTATCCCGAGCCAGAACACTTCGATCAGCGCCTCGCCCCCGGCCGGAACCGGCCGGGGGACGGTGTGCATGGCGAAGGTGGTGGCGGTGATTCCGGCGACGGGCCGGTCCCGGAGGATTATCCGGCGGCAGGTTCGGGCAGGCACCGGCCAGTCTTACCAGGAGTGGGAGAGCTCGCCGAACGATTATTCTGAATAACCCTGTGATCTGGGAATATGATGTTTCGGAGGGGTTGTATTCACGGTGATCGCAACCGGTGTCACGGTGGCTCCGGCGCCGTAATCTCGGATCTCCGGTCCAGGTTCGGGAGCACACCGTCATGATCAAGTTACTTGTTTTCACCCTTGTGGGTATCGGCGCGCAGATCGTCGACGGCACACTCGGGATGGCCTTCGGTGTCACCGCGACGACGCTGCTCGTGCTCAGTGGTACCGGTGCCGCGCATGCGAGCGCGGCGGTGCATTTCGCGGAGGTCGCGACCACGCTGGCCTCGGGCATCTCGCACTGGCGGTTCGGCAATGTCGACTGGAAGATGGTGCTTCGACTGGGCGTCCCCGGCGGTGTCGGCGCCTTCCTCGGCGCCACCGTGCTCTCCCGGATCTCCACCGAGGCCGCCGAACCGGTGACCGCGGGAATTCTGCTGGCGATCGGCGTTTTCCTGGTCGTCCGGTTCTCGTCCCGGCCGCCGCTGGAGATCGCCGCTTCGGAGAAGGCCGCGCATTCGGCGAAATTCCTGACCCCGCTCGGCTTGTTCGGTGGTTTCATCGATGCCAGCGGCGGTGGCGGCTGGGGACCGGTCACCACCAGCACGCTGCTGACCACCGGCCGGGCCGCTCCCCGCCGGGTGATCGGTACGGTGAGCGCCTCGGAGTTCATCGTCTCGGCGTCGGCCAGCGTGGGATTCCTGCTCGGCCTCGGCTCGGAATTCTTCGACAATCTGCTGATCATCGCCGGTCTGGCGCTGGGCGGGGTGCTGGCCGCTCCGCTCGCGGCTTGGCTGGTGAGCCGGGTGGCTCCGGCGGTACTCGGTACCGGTGTCGGTGGTGTGCTGGTGCTGACGAACGTGCGCACTCTGTTCAAGACCTTCGGTATCGAGGGCGCGCCGCGCACGATCGCCTACGTGGTGATCGTGGTCGCGGCGATCGCGCTCACCGTGTACGCATGGAAGAAGTCCCGTGCGGCGCGCGCCGCGGACCCGGCGACCGGCGATAAAGGTCAGGTGAGCGCCGATGCGGGCCCCGAGAGCGATGGTGGCGAGCCTGCGCAGACCGGTTCCCGGTCGCAAGGAAATGAAGAAAGCCCCGAGCCGGCGGAAGTGCCGGTCAGGTAGGGCTCTGCGCGAGACACGACCCCCTGGGAATCATCGGTCCGTCAGTACCTGCTCGGTCGTGACCGGGCCGGTGGTCTTGCGGGGGCGGCCGGGCGCCCACGCACCCAGTACGAACGCCATCACCACGGTCAGGATTCCGAGGGCCAGCGAAGCCTGCTGGGCTCCGTGGACGAAGGCTTCCTTGGCGAAATCCGCCAGCGGTGCGGCGACCGGGCCGGCCTGCTCGGTGACCTCCAGTGCCGCGGCGAGCGAATCGCCGACCGGCCCGCGTGCCTGCTCGGGAAGGCTGGGCAGGGCCGGCGCGATCCGGTCGGTGTAGCCGACGGCCAGGATACTGCCGGATACCGCGATCCCGATGGCGGCGCCGACCTCCCGGGACGCATCGTTGACCGCTGACGCGACTCCGTGCTTCTCCGGTGGCGTGCCGTTGATGATGGCGGCGGTCGCGGGCGCGGTGCACAGGCCGAGTCCGGTGCTGAGGATCAGCAGCGGCCACAGGACATCGGTATAGGTGCTGTCCACGGTGGTGCGGGAGACCAGGATGAGTGCGATGCCGACGCAGAGCAGTCCGATGAATGTCGGCAGTCGCAGGCCGAAACGTTCGGCCAGCCGGGGTGCGAAGATCGAGATGCCGATGAGGGGCGCGATCATCGGTGCCATCGCCAGCGCCGACATGAGCGGTGAATAACCGAAGATCAACTGCATGTACTGGACGAACAGCAGGAAGTAACCGAACGCCACCAGGAACTGCACGCCGACGCTCACCGCCCCGCTGCCGAAGCCGCGGTCGGCGAACAGCCGGACATCCAGCAGCGGATGCGGAACCCGCAGTTCCACCGTCGCGAATCCCGAAGCGGCAAGTACCCCGGCGCCGAACAGGCCGAGAACCAGGGGATCCGCCCAGCCGCGCACCGGTGCCTCGATCGCCCCGACCACGACGGCTCCGACGGCGACGGACGAGGTGATCCCGCCCCAGAAGTCCAGTGGCGGACGTAGTTCGTCCACCGATTCGGGCACGGTGCAGCCGGCGACCGCGAGGACGGCGCCGGAGATGGTCATCGCGAGGAAGATCGCTTGCCACGACCACACTTGCAGCAGTAGTCCGGAGCCGAGAATCCCGATGACGGCGCCGCCACTGACCACACCGGCCCACAATCCCACCGCGACCCCGCGCTTCTCGGCGGGAAAACCACCGGTCAGCAGCGACAGTGTGGACGGCATGACCAACGCCGCGCCGATTCCGGCGACTGCGCGGGAGGCGATGATCCAGTTCGGCTCGTCCAGCAACAGCGGTATCGCGGAGGCGATCGCGAAGATGCTCAGCCCGAGCACCATCATGATCCGGCGGCCGTACCGGTCACCGAGTGCACCGGAGAACAGGACAAGGCAGGCCAGCGCGAGGGTGTAGCCGTCGACCACCCAGGTGAGTTGCTGCTGGCTCGCGCCGGTATCGGCCGCGATCTCCGGCAGCGCCGTATACAGGGCGGCCATCGCGGCGATGACCAGCGCGACGGCCATGGAGGACAGCGTCAGCAGCCAGATGTGGGCCCGGGACAGGCGCGTATCGGCAGACGTCATGGTCACCTCTCGACGGGAGGAAACAAGCGGTTGCTTCTTTTCATGATCAGAGCACAGTTACCGGTGGCCACCTTCGGTGATCTCCGTCACGATAGTGTTCGCGCTGGTCATCATGCCGTCCGCGGTCGCCGGGCCGGAAGGGGGCGCTCAGGCCGGGCGGCGCCGGCGACGGCACGAATTCGGGCCGTCCCGTTGCGGCCCGCGTGGCTACCCTGGGGCGGGTGAAGGCAGATTCCGCGCTCCTGGTTCCGGTCGCCGCCCAGCTGGACGACATCACCTGTATCGGCCCGGAAGCAGACCCTGCCCCAGTGGGCCTGGCGCCGGCGGAGATCGCCGCGATCTGGGAGTCGGTACGCGACTGGTACCGGCTGGGGGGCACACCGGCGATCCAGGTATGCCTGCGCCGCAACGGGAAGGTCGTGCTGAACCGGGCGATCGGCCACGGGTGGGGCAACGCGCCGGGCGACAGCCCGGACGCGGAGCGTAGCGCGGTGACCACCGAATCGCCGTTCTGCGGTTTCTCCACCGCGAAGGGCGTTTCCGCGGCGGTGATGTTCCTGCTCATCGAACAGGGGGCGTTCGGCTACGACGATCGGGTCAGCGACTACATCCCCGAGTTCGCGGCGAACGGTAAGGCGGCGATCACCATCGGCCAGGTGCTCGCCCATTCCGCCGGGGTACCGTTCGTGACCCCGCCTTTCCGCGGCCACGAAATGACCTTCGACGAAGAGCTCTGCCTTCGTGGGCTGGCCGCGCTGAAACCGAGTTATCCACCGGGCCGGTTCCGCGTCTACCACGCTTTGACCAGCGGCTTGATTCAGCGGCTGCTGGTTCAGCGGGCCACCGGTAAACGGATTCGGGATCATCTGTCCGAACGGATACTTGACCCGCTGGGGTTCCGCTGGACGAACCTGGGCGTGCGACCCGAGGATGTGGACGCGGTAGTACCGAGCGTGAAGACCGGGCCGCCGCCGTCGCGGCTCGCCACGTTTGTCGCGGATAAGGCGCTCGGCGGCGGATTCGCGAAGGACGCGGTGAACCGGGAATCCAATCGTGCGTTTCTCACCGCGGAACTGCCGTCGGGAAATCTCGTGACAACCGCTGCCGA
Organism: Nocardia speluncae NBRC 108251; assembly: GCF_001613245.1. GTDB lineage: Bacteria > Actinomycetota > Actinomycetes > Mycobacteriales > Mycobacteriaceae > Nocardia > Nocardia speluncae. Next base: position 38,461 of record NZ_BDBZ01000012.1, read on the forward strand.
ACTCGCGCGCTTCTACGAGATCCTGGCGCGGGGTGGTGAACTCGACGGGGTCCGGGTCATGCGCCCGGAAACCGTGCGCGAGATGGTGCAGCCCGCGCAGCGGGTGCCCGGTGTCGCCGGGCGGGTGAGCCGTGGCGGATACGAATTGGGCGGGCGCCGTTCGAAATTCGGACACGATACCACCGCGCATTTCGGGCGCAGCGGATTCACCACCCAGTACGGCTGGGCCGATCCGGAGCGCGGGCTCGCCGGCGCGATCTTGACCAGCGGAAAATCGTCGATCGACGGAGATCGGCCCTGGCAGCTCGTGGCCCAGATCTCCGCCGCGTGCCCGCCGCTACCGTCGGCCCAGCGGATCTTCGACCTCTGACCCCCTTCTGCTGTGCGGGAGCCGCCGGTTGTCGCAGGGGCACGGGTGTTCTGTGTCGTTGCACCGCGGGTGGCGCCGCCGCCCGCGCACGCCGCGTATTCGCGTGACCCGCTCCGGCGCTGGGACGGTGCGCGGATCAGTGCACGATAGAGGCGATATGGTGCCGGAGCACCCGATCCGCCGTACCTTCACGGGCGCCGTGCGGGTAGACCAGTTCGAATGCCAGTCCGCTGAGCAGGGTGACCAGCCGCTCGGTCTCGATTTCGATATCGGCCGTACCCACTCGCTCCAGTGCCTCGGCAACGATGGCACGCTCGTGTTCCCCCAGCCCGCGGGTCTCCGCGTCCAGCCCGCCCACCAGCCGTGCGTTCGCGATCAGTTCGGTGCGTACCAGCAGGTCGCGATGGTCGGCGAGACCCAGGAGCAGGGCACGCGCGACGGCCTCGAGGTAGTTGCGCCGGCTCGCCACGGTGGTCGGCGGGTGGGCTGCCTCGGCCGCGGTAAGCAGGCGGTCCCGGCGCAGTTCGAGTGTTTTGGCGGCGGTCATCAGCATCCCGTAGCGGTCGCCGTACAGCAGGCGCAGGGTTTTGCCGTCGACGCCGGATCGGTCTGCCACCCGCCGCGGGGTTGTCTCGCCTACGCCGCGGGTGGCGATCAACTCCAGAATCGCGTCGAGCGCGGCTTCTCTTTCACTGGTCATGAGGATTGATCCGTGTCGGTGGGTCGGTGCCCGGGGTTCACCAGTGGGTCCCGGGCACCCAGCGGGCGGCGCGGCGCAGGACAGTTCCGGTGCCCCGCACCGCTCTCGCTCGTACGCGGGGGAGTGGGCCCGATGCCCGGGGGCTCGCGGGGAGTTCGTCGTCTTCGGGGATACCGGTCTCCACGTCGCGCACCATGGTGAGCCGCGACTGGGGTAGCGGTTCGGCCTGTTCGCCGCGGGCGGCCGGGGAATCGGGGATCATCCGGTAGTAACGGTGCAGGACGAGATCGCGGATGCGCGGGGCGAAGAGGGCGCCGTATTCGCCGAGGGTGCCGACCGGGACGTCGATACGGCGCGGGCGTTCGGTCAGGGCCCGGACAATGGTCGCGGCAGCCCATTCCGGTGTTTCGGCCGGGCCCTGATTACCGGTGGGAGCGATCATCGGGGTGCGGACCAGCGGCATGTGGATGGTGGTGAAGGTGACACCGTCGGCCATGGTCTCCACCGCCGCCACCTCCGTGAATTTGTCCAGCGCGGCCTTACTGGCCAGGTAGGCGGAATACCGCGGGGTGGCCACTTGCACGCCGGCGCTGCTGATGTTGACGATATGGCCGAATTTTCGTTCCCGCATCTGCGGGAGCAGTGCCAGCGTGAGCCGCAGTGCGCCGAAGTAGTTGACCGCCATGGTGCGTTCGTAATCGTGTAGCCGGTCGGTGGAGCGGTGGATGGCCCGGCGGATGGAGCGGCCGGCGTTGTTGACGAGCATATCCACGTGGCCGTGTTCGGCCGTGACTTTCGCCAGGGTCGCTTCGACGGACGCGGAATCGGTGATATCGCAGGGGTATCCGTGGGCGGCGCCGCCACCGGCCCTGATCTCGTCCACCGCGGCGGTGAGTTCGTCCGCGCGGCGGGCGAGCAGCAGCACCACCGCACCTTTCTCAGCGACCGCCGTTGCCGCCGCCCGGCCGATCCCGGACGAGGCGCCGGTGATGAGGACGTGGCGTCCGGTGAGGTCGCGTTTGCCGCGGTGGGTTCCGTTTGCGCTCATCATCAGCCCCTCTGTGCAGGTCTACCCCGGCCGAACTTACTCCAAAGTAAGAAAGCGCGCCAGGTCGAATCTGTTCGAAAACGAGTTCGAATACCCTCTCGCTATTCGAACGTATGTGCGATACTTGGGTCCATGACGGACGATCGGATGGCGGATATCTATGCCGCGGTGCGGCTCGGCGGCGTGAATCGAGAGACGGCGCGGCAGGCGCTGCGAATGCTGTGGGATCAACTCGGTACGGACGGGGAACCGCTGCACCGGAGCGTGGTCGCCCACCACCTGGCCGACCTCCAGGACACGGCCGAGGGGGCACTGCTCTGGGATACTCGGGCGCTCGACTCGGCGTTCGTGCCCGGTATCCCGCTCGGCGACGGACTGCTCGGATTCCTGCCCTCGCTGTATCTGAGCCTGGCCGACAGTCACCGGCTGGTCGGCGACTTCGATGTGGCCCGGATGCAGCTGGCCCTGGCCCGCGGGCATGCAAGCGTCCTCGCCGACGATGCCTACGGGCGAGTGATCCGGGCCGGAGTGGATCATGTCGCGACCCTGCTGGCCGCCGAGTCCACCGATCGGGTGGCCTGCTGAGGTGGCATATGGGCTGGAGTAACGGCCCGCCCAGCTGGGCGGAGCTGGAACGGGTGCTGTCCGGTCGCGCCAGGCCCGAGCAGTCACCCGGTGACGGCGGCGACGCCCCGGCGTGGAGCCGCAGTCGCGGTGAATACCGGGCCGAACCGCTGGTCCGGCCGGCGGGCCCGATGGTTCCTTACGCGGAACTGCATGCGCATTCGGCGTTCAGTTTCCTCGACGGTGCCTCGCCGCCGGAGGAGATGGTCGCCGAGGCCGCGCGGCTGGGTCTGTCGGCTGTCGCGCTGACCGATCACAACGGTTACTACGGGGTGGTGCGGTTCGCCGAGGCCGCCGCCGAATACCGTATGCCCACGGTGTACGGGGCGGAACTCACCCTAGTGGAATCCGTTATACCGCAAGCTGATTCGGAGATTCATGTCGGTTCCGCGCGGTTCCGCAGCGGTGACGACCCGGTGCTTCGCAGTGGTACCGGACCAGTGCGGAGCGCGGGTACCGCTCCGCTGATTACGGACTCCCCGCCTCGTACCGGCGCCCCGGACCCGGAAGGGGAGCATCTACTGGTGCTGGCGCGCGGGCAAGAAGGCTACCGGCGGCTGTCCCGGCAGCTCGCGGCGGCGCATATGGCAGCGGGAGAGAAGGGGATCCTGCGCTACGACCTCGACACGCTCACCGCGGCGGCCGGCGGGCACTGGCAGATACTCACCGGATGCCGTAAAGGTCGCATGCGGCGGGCGCTGGAACAGGACCTTGCGGACGGTGGGCAACCGCTGCGCACCGAGGCGGTCCTGCGCGACCTGTGCGAGCGTTTCGGTGCCGACCGGGTCACGGTGGAACTCACCCGCTACGGACTGCCGGGCGACGATGAGCGCAACAGCGCCCTCGCCGCGGTGGCAGAACGGGCGGGAATCCCCGTGGTGGCGACCACCGCCGCCCATTTCGCGACCCCCGCCCACGGGCGTCGGGCTGCCGCGCTGGCCGCCATCCGGGCCCGGCGCAGCCTCGACGACCTCGCCGGCTGGCTCGCCCCCACCGGCGGCACACATCTACGTTCAGGCGCGGAAATGGCCGGTCTGTTCGAGGAATTCCCGGCTGCGGTATCGAATTCGGTACTCCTCGCGCGGGAGTGCGCATTCGATTTGAAGTTGATCGCGCCGCAGCTGCCGCCGTTCGATGTGCCCGCCGGATACGACGAGAACTCCTGGCTGCGTGAACTCACCCTGCGCGGCGCCGCCGACCGGTACGGATCACCCTCCCGGAACCCGGCCGCTTACCGGCAGCTCGAACACGAACTCGCCGTGATCGAGCAACTCGGGTTCCCCGGCTACTTCCTGGTGGTGCACGATATCGTGCGGTTCTGCCACGAGCACGACATCCTGTGCCAGGGACGGGGCTCGGCCGCCAACTCCGCGGTCTGCTTCGCCATCGGGATCACCAATGTCGATCCGGTGGCCAACAAGCTGTTGTTCGAACGTTTTCTCTCCCCGGAACGGGACGGGCCGCCCGATATCGATGTGGATATCGAATCGGACCGGCGCGAGGAGGCGATCCAATACGTGTACCGCAGATACGGCCGGGAGTATGCGGCGCAGGTGGCGAATGTGATCACCTATCGCGGGAAATCCGCGGTGCGTGACGCCGCCCGCGCGCTGGGTTTCGCTCCCGGCCAGCAGGACGCCTGGAGCCGGCAGGTGAGCCGGTGGACCGGGGTGGGCGCGGAAACCGGCACCGATATCCCCGCGCCGGTACTGGAACTGGCCGCCGATATCGAAGGTCTGCCGCGGCATCTGGGAATCCATTCCGGCGGAATGGTGATCTGCGACCGGCCCATCGCCGACGTATGCCCGGTGGAATGGGCGCGGATGACCGGGCGCAGCGTGCTGCAATGGGACAAAGACGATTGTGCGACAGCGGGTTTGGTGAAGTTCGACCTGCTCGGTCTGGGTATGCTTTCCGCGCTGCACTACATGATCGATCTGGTGCGCGAACATATCGGGGTGACGGTCGAACTGCACACCCTGGACCTCACCGAACCCGCCGTGTACGAAATGCTGTGCCGCGCGGATTCGGTCGGGGTTTTCCAGGTGGAATCCCGAGCGCAGATGGCGACCCTGCCACGATTGAAACCGGAGAAGTTCTTCGATCTGGTGGTCGAGGTCGCACTGATCCGGCCCGGCCCCATCCAGGGCGGTTCGGTGCACCCCTATATCCGCCGCAAGAACGGGCTCGAAAAGGCCACCGTCGATCACGAGGCCCTGCGGAACTCGCTCGAACGCACTCTCGGCGTACCGCTGTTCCAGGAACAGTTGATGCAGATGGCGGTCGACGTCGCCGGATTCACCCCGGTGGAAGCCGATCAACTGCGCCGCGCCATGGGGTCGAAACGCTCCCCGGAGAAGATGGAACGGTTACGCGACCGGCTGTACCAGGGAATGCGCGACCTGCACGGGATAACCGGCGGACTTGCCGACCGTATCTACGAGAAACTACTCGCGTTCGCGAATTTCGGTTTCCCGGAAAGTCATTCACAGAGTTTCGCCGCCCTGGTGTTCTACTCCGCCTGGTTCAAACTGCACTATCCCGCGGCGTTCTGCGCCGGATTGCTGCGGGCGCAGCCGATGGGGTTCTATTCCCCGCAGTCACTGGTCGCCGACGCCCGCCGGCACGGGGTCGCGGTGCACGGCCCGGATATCAACGCCAGCCCGGCCGAAGCCACGCTGGAACAGCGGGGCACCGAGTTGCGGCTTGGCCTGGCGGCGGTACGCGGTATCGGCTCGGAGCTCGCGGGCAAAATCGTGGCGGCACGTGCGGAAGGTGGCCCCTACACATCTTTCCTGGACCTCACCGGACGCGTGGAAATGACCGTTCCGCAAGCGGAATCGCTGGCCACCGCGGGTGCGCTGGGATGTCTGGGGTATTCGCGCCGGGAAGCGTTGTGGGCGGCCGGAGCGGCCGCGGGTGAACGTGCCGGTCGGCTCCCCGGAACCGGCGCTTCGACCAGCACACCCGCCCTGCCCGGTATGAGCGACCTCGAACACGCCGCCGCCGACGTCTGGGCCACCGGGATTTCACCGAACAGCTATCCCACCCAGTTCCTGCGCCCCCGCCTCGACGCACTCGGCGTGATCCCGGCCGCCGGCCTGCTCGCGATCTCCGACGGAACCCGGGTCCTGGTCGGTGGTGCGGTCACCCACCGGCAGCGGCCCGCCACCGCCGGTGGGGTCACCTTCCTGAACTTGGAAGACGAAACCGGCATGGTGAACGTGGTGTGCTCGGCCGGTCTGTGGACGCGGTACCGCCGGCTCGCCCAGGGAGCGACAGCGCTGCTCATCCGTGGGCGGGTACAGAACGCCGAAGGGGCGGTGAGCATCTACGCCGAACAACTCCGCCGCCTGGATATGCGTATCGGTTCCCGCTCCCGCGACTTCCGTTAGCTGTGTTTGTTTGCCTCGCCTCCGGCGCCGCGGGCCCGGCGTTCGGGTACCGGATCCCGGAACACGCATTACGCTGCCAGCATGCGAAGGCTCGGGGTGTTGTTCGTGGTCCTGTGTGGTTCGATGTTGCTGACCGGGTGCGGTGGCGATTCCGACTCCACCGGAGCGGCTCCGTCGGCGGTGGAAAGCGGCGCACCCGCCGCGGCCCCCGGGTTCCGGATCCAGCAGGCACCTGCCCGGGAACAGGCACCCGCGCCGGACAACGGGCCGCAGGTCACCGACCGCAAGGAAGTCGTTACGGGGAGCGTGGATCTCACCGCCGCCGATCCGATCGCCGCCGCCCAGACCCTGGCCGACCGCGTGATCCGGCTGGACGGGCGGATCGATCAGCGCACCGAGAATCCCGGTACCGAGGACAACGATCCGCACGCGAATCTGGTCATCCGGATCCCGGCCGGCGAAACCGACGCGTTCATCGAAGGTCTCGGGGAGGTCGGCGAGGTCACCGAGATCAGCACCAACCGTGACGACGTCACCCTCCAGTGGCAGGACCTCGATGCCCGGATCACGGCCCTGCGCGCCTCGGCCGACCGGCTCCGCGACCTGATGGCCCGCGCCGCCAACACCGCCGACCTCATCGCCGCGGAGGAGGCCCTCGCCGACCGCCAGGCCGAACTCGACAGCCTCACCGGCCAGCGCCGCTACCTCGACGACCAGATCACCCTGTCCACGCTGACCATCGATATCGGCACCACCGCGGAGAAGAAGGGTGATACCGGACCCGCCAACTTCTGGGACGGTGTGATCGACGGGTGGAATTCGCTGATCGACTGGTTGAAGAACGCCGTGGTGTTCGCCGGGCAGGCACTGCCGTGGCTGGGCTTCCTCGCCGTGCTCGGCGCGATCGTCGCGGCGGTCTTCCGGATTTTCCGGGGACGGCGCAACAAACCCCGCACCGCCAGTGCGGTCGCGCCCCGCCCGGAATCCGCGCGTGCCGAAACCCCCACCGCTGCGCCGGCCGACGAGCCCGGTATCCCCGCAGTATCGGCGGAGGAGCCCGGCGCAGTTGCGGACACCAAGTCCGGATCTGCGGACAAGCCCGGCGGATCGGCCGGAGACTAGCGCGCACATGCCGACCACTGTGCGCGCGCTGATCAAGCCGAACAGTCGCAAAGGCCCGCTGGTGGAAGAACTGCCCGACGGCACCCTGCAACTATGGGTGCGGGCGCCGGCGGTCGAGGGCAAGGCGAACAAGGCCGCAGTCGAACTGCTCGCCGATCATTTCGGGGTCCCGAAGAGCGCGGTGCGCCTCACTGCGGGTGCGACCGCCCGGCACAAGAGGTTCGAGATCGGCTGAGCTCGCAGGGGGCGGACTCCGGGCCGCGCCGGGTTTGCGTGTCAGACCGCGCCCGGGAACCCGTGCTGGCGCCACGCCTCGTACACCCCGACCGATGCCGCGTTGGCGAGGTTCATCGACCGGCGTCCCGGCAGCATCGGGATGCGAACCTCTCCGGTGATGTGGTCGTCGGCGAGCACCTCGGCCGGTAGCCCGGAGGGTTCGGCGCCGAAGAGCAGCACGTCACCGGGCCGGTAGGCGACCTCGGTGTGCACGGTGGCCGCCCTCGTCGTGAACGCGTACACCCGCTCGGGCCGCAGCCGCGACCATGCCGTGGCCAGATCCGGATGGACGGTGACCGACGCCAGGTCGTGGTAGTCCAGCCCGGCTCGCCGCAGCTTGGCCTCCGACAGGTCGAAGCCGAGCGGCTCGATCAGATGTAACTCGCTGCCGGTGCCGGCAGCCAGCCGGATCGCATTACCTGTATTGCCCGGTATGCGCGGTTCGTGGAACATCAATCGGAACACAGCCGACCAGTCAACCAGGTGGGCTGAAGATGTGTTGGTCACAGCCCGGCGCTGAGGCGGTTTTCGGGTGGCGTACCGTTCCCCGACGGGCCACAGGCCCGAACGGACCTGCTCTGACCAGTTCGGACGCATACGGACCGCCGTTCCGCAAAGGCTCCGCGTTCCCTTCGCCTGGGGACCGGGCCCGGTCGGCTGCCTCGTGGTATCGCGCCTGTACTGCGCTGCGCGATAGCGCTGTTGGTGGTCGAATGGGCTGTCCGATCGACACTGGAGGGAGAAAGATGGCCGTGCTACAGGGCCAAGGGGGTTCTGGCGACGACGGGGCGGCGGCGGGTGACCCCGGTGGACCCGGCGGCCTCAGCCGGCAGCTGGCCAATCGGCATATCCAGCTGATCGCGATCGGCGGCGCGATCGGTACCGGTTTGTTCATGGGATCGGGGAAGACGATCTCGCTGGCCGGGCCCTCCGTGATCCTCGTCTACATGATCATCGGTTTCTTCCTCTTCTTCGTCATGCGGGCGATGGGGGAGTTGCTGCTGTCGAACTCCGGCTACAAATCCTTCGCGGATTTCGCGGGCGATCTGCTCGGCCCGTGGGCGGGGTTCTTCACCGGCTGGACCTACTGGTTCTGCTGGGTCGTCACCGGTATCGCCGATGTGGTGGCGATCGCCGGATATGTCGCGTTCTGGTGGCCGGACCTGCCGCTGTGGATTCCGGCGCTGGTCTGTATCACGGTGTTGCTGGTATTGAATCTGCCCACGGTGCGCGCCTTCGGCGAAACCGAGTTCTGGTTCGCGCTGATCAAGATCATCGCCATCGGTGCGCTGATCGTCACCGGTCTGGTGATGATCCTGACCGGATTCACCGGGGACAGCGGTACGCCGGCCTCGCTGGCCAACCTGTGGAACGACGGGGGCTTCTTCCCGACCGGCCCGATGGGGTTCGTCGCCGGATTCCAGATCGCGGTGTTCGCCTTCGTCGGTATCGAACTGGTGGGCACCACCGCTGCCGAGACCAAGGATCCCCAGCGCACACTGCCCCGCGCGGTGAATTCGATCCCCATCCGGATCCTGCTCTTCTACGTCGGCGCCCTCGTCGTGATCTGCGCGGTGACCCCGTGGCGTCAGGTATCGGCGGCCGAAAGCCCATTCGTGGCAATGTTCACCCTCGCCGGGCTCGGTATCGCCGCGAGCGTGGTCAACTTCGTGGTGCTGACCAGCGCGACCTCCAGCGCCAACTCGGGTATCTACTCGACCTCACGGATGGTGTTCGGCCTCGCGGGTGAAGGTAACGCGCCCGCGGTGTTCGGGAAGTTGTCGCCGCGCCGGGTCCCGGCCAACGCGCTGCGTTTCTCCTGCGCGTTCCTGCTGATCGGCGTGGTACTACTCTATGCCGGGCAGTCGATCATCGAAGCGTTCACAGTGGTCACGACCATCTCGTCGCTGTGTTTCATGTTCGTCTGGACGATGATCCTGGCCAGCTACCTCGCCTACCGCAAACGGCGACCGCAGCTGCACGCCGCATCGACATTCAAGATGCCCGGCGGGATCCCGATGGTCTGGGCCGTCCTGGCGTTCTTCGTTTTCATCGTCTGGGCGCTCACTCAGGAGAGCGATACCCTGCAAGCTCTGCTGGTGACACCGATCTGGTTCGTCGTCCTCGCGATCGCCTACCTGTTCGTGCGCCGCAGCCCGCACCACAGCGCGCTGCGGAAACAGCACAGGGAGAAGGTCCGGGCGGAGACCGCTGCGCTGCGCTGAATCGGTCCGGGCGGCCCCCTACCGGTACGAACCCGGTACGAAGGCGTCGCCCGCGACCGGGATCGCCGGGATGGGCAGATCCACTGCGCGTGCCGGGCGGTGCCGGCGGGTATCCGTTCCACCCGCACCGCACGAGACGGTGTCGCCTGGACCTTCGGCCTCTCCGCCCCGGAGTACGAACCGGTCGCGCAGACCTGAGCGGCCGAGTCTGGAACAATCGCATCCGTGACCGACGCCGAGACTGTGACCGAGGGCGATCCAGGCACCGGTAACCGCCTGGCCGGGTTCCTGCGCTGCCATCTGCCGATGGTGGTGGTCGTTGCGGTGATCGCGGTCGCCGTGGTTTTCGTCGCACAGGACCGGTGGCGGCGCGGCGCCTTCTTCTTCGGGAGCGCGACGTTGATCGCCGCCGCGTTCCGGCTGTGCCTGCCCACAGTGCGGGTGGGGTTGCTGGCGGTGCGCAGCAAACCGTTCGACGTGGGTGCGCTGACCCTGCTGGGCAGTGTGATCGTGTTCCTCGCCGCCACCATCAATACGCTCGGTGTGAGCTGAAACGATCCCCGCGCTCGGGCCATCCGAGCCACCACCTGCGGGTGCGCCCGCACGCCGAAGCGATCCCGAATCAGCGGTGGGTGCGGGCCAGGCCCATCGTCTGAGTCAGCAGCTTGCCGATGGCCTCGGCCTCGGTGAGGAAGGCATCGTGACCGTCGCGGGAGGCGATGACCTCGAAATGGCGGCAGCCCACCAGCCCCTCGGCCAGTTCCCGCTGGGTGTGCAGCGGGTACAGCCGGTCGGAGTCGATCCCGCCTACGATGCACGGTACTTCGGCGCGCGCCATCGCCGCCTCGATCCCGCCGCGACCGCGGCCGATATCGTGCCGGTTCATCGCCTCGCTCAGCAGCACGTAGGTGGCCGGGTCGAACCGTTTGCACAGCTTCTCGGCCTGGTATTCGAGATAGCTCTGCACCGCGTACCGGCCGCCTTCCCAGGGGTCTTCACCGGCCTGGGGGCTGTTGGCGAATCGGCTGTCCAACTCGATCTCGGTGCGGTAGGTGAGATGCGCGATCCGCCGGGCGATACCCATTCCGGCCATCGGGGCCCGACCGGTGCCGTGGTAATTACCGCCCTGCCAGTCGGGGTCGCTGGTGATGGCGGCGATCTGGGTGGTCTGCGTGCCGATCTGGTCCGCTGTCGCTCGGGCACCGACGGCGAGGACCAGTGCCGAAGCCAGGCGCTCGGGTGCGCACAGCATCCACTCGAGGACCCGCATACCGCCCATCGAACCGCCGACCGCCGCGGCCAGCCGGTCGATACCGAGCAGATCGAACAGCCGAACCTCGGCGTTCACCTGGTCGCGGATGGAGATCTCCGGGAAGCGTGCCCCCCACGGCTCGCCGTCGGGCGCCGGGGAACCGGGGCCGGTGCTGCCCTGACAGCCACCGAGCACATTGGTGGCGACCACACACCATTCGTCGGTGTCGATCGGCGCGCCCGGCCCGATCATCCCGTTCCACCAACCGGGTTGCGGATGGTCGGCATCGGGTTCGCCCACCACATGGGAATCGCCGGTCAGCGCGTGCTCGATCAGCACCACGTTGTCCATGGCCGGGGACAGTTCGCCCCAGCGCTGGACGAGCAGTTCGACCGCCGGTAGCCGGGCGCCGTTCTCCAGGGTGAGGTCGCCGATCTCGATCACGCCGGCTGTACCGCCGGGCGGTGGTAGCTGTGCCACGGGTGTTGCAGTGGACTGTTCGGAGCTCACCTTCACGCGATGGCTTCCGCCCGCTGGGCCGCGACCGGCGGCGATAGCCGGACCATATGAGTCGCGGCCGTGAAGTGGCCGGGGATACTGCCATCGGTCATATCGTGCTCCAGAAAATCGGGGGTTGCGCGCCGCGATACGGAGTGCCAGGGCCGAGGTGACCAGCACCGGCACATAACGGCGACCTCCTGACATGCGCTTGCTCCCGGCTTTCGGGAGCCCGGTCATCACCCGGAGCACCCCACCGCAGCTGGAGGGTTGCCGGCCAGCGAGCCGGGGCTTGGCGCTGGCACTCATGACCTGTTCCACATGGTAACCGTGGGCCCTGGCGGATCGAAATCGGCATACGGTGCCACCAGGTAATCTTGTGGCGCGACTCACTCTGTGAGATCTCACGGCCGGGGCTGGCTGCACCGTGCGATCACTACAAGCAGTACGCTCGTCTTGGTTACATCAGACGTCTCGTGGACAACGCGGGATGTATACGTTGTCTGTTGAACAGCTGGGGTCCGCTCACAAGCGTGTTCGCCTGGTTGTGCAATGAGGGCACCATCTTAGGAGGACACGAAGATCCATGTCCAAGATCAAGGTTGAAGGCACCGTCGTAGAACTCGACGGCGACGAGATGACTCGGATCATCTGGCAGTTCATCAAGGACAAGCTGATCCACCCGTACCTCGACCTGAACCTCGAGTACTACGACCTCGGCATCGAGTACCGCGACAAGACCGACGACCAGGTCACCGTCGACGCCGCGAACGCCATCAAAGCGCACGGTGTCGGCGTCAAATGCGCGACGATCACTCCTGACGAGGCCCGGGTCGAGGAATTCGGTCTCAAGAAGATGTGGCGGTCGCCCAACGGCACCATCCGCAACATCCTCGGCGGCACCATCTTCCGTGCGCCCATCATCATCTCCAACGTTCCGCGTCTGGTCCCCGGCTGGACCAAGCCGATCATCATCGGCCGTCACGCCTTCGGTGACCAGTACCGGGCCACCGACTTCAAGGCCTTCCAGGCCGGTACCGTCACCCTGACCTTCACCCCTGAGGACGGCAGTGAGCCGATCGTCCACGAGGTCGTGAAGATGCCGGAGGACGGCGGCGTCATCATGGGTATGTACAACTTCAAGAAGTCCATCGAGGATTTCGCGCGTGCCTCGTTCAACTACGGGCTGCAGCAGAACTACCCCGTCTACATGTCGACCAAGAACACCATCCTGAAGGCCTACGACGGCATGTTCAAGGACACCTTCCAGGAGGTGTTCGACGCCGAGTTCAAGACCCAGTTCGACGCGGCCGGCCTCACCTACGAGCACCGGCTGATCGACGATATGGTCGCCTCCTCCATGAAATGGGAGGGCGGCTACGTCTGGGCCTGCAAGAACTACGACGGCGATGTGCAGTCCGATACCGTCGCGCAGGGCTTCGGTTCGCTGGGTCTGATGACCTCTGTGCTGCTCACTCCGGACGGTCAGACCTGTGAGGCGGAGGCCGCGCACGGCACCGTCACCCGGCACTACCGCCAGCATCAGCAGGGCAAGCCGACCTCGACCAACCCGATCGCATCGATCTTCGCCTGGACCCGCGGCCTCGAGCATCGCGGCAAACTGGACAACACCCCCGAGGTGATCGGTTTCGCGCAGACCCTCGAGGATGTGGTCATCAAGACCGTCGAGGGCGGTCAGATGACGAAGGATCTCGCTGCGCTGGTCGGCGGCGACCAGGGCTACCTCACCACCGAGGAATTCCTCGCCGCGCTCGACGCCAACCTGGCGCGCGCGCTGCGCTGACAAACCCGCGGCCCCACGGCACCCGGCGTGCGCGCAGTACCGCACCCGGATCGTGGAGCCGCAGCCTTCTCCAGCGCACCGAGAACAGGGCTGTGTTCTCGGTGCGCTGTGTCTTTTTGCGGCGCCTGCGGCGCCGCGGGGTTTTGGCCCCCTTGGGACGGGCCAAAACCTTTCAGGGCCTCGTAGGCTCGGCACCGCCGTTGATTACGTTGGTCTATCGGAGACTCGCTGCACCCGGCACCGCCGTTGGTTTGTGCTGGTTCTTCGGGGGGCTCGCTGCACTGGGCTTTGTTGCGGGGGTGTCCGGGAGGTCGCCGAAACCTCAGCGCGGTCGCGGGGGAACTGGCAGGCTGTCAACAAGGCGGGTCCATCCGCCCGGTGATCTACGCCGTAATGCTGCTGCTTGCACGGAGGACGACGATGTTCGAATGGTCCGATACCGATCTGATGGTCCGCGACGCGGTCCGGACTTTCATCGATAAGGAAGTACGCCCCCACCTCGACGCACTGGACACCGGGGAAATGCTTCCCTATCCGGTGCTGCGCAAGCTGTACGCGGATTTCGGGATCGGCGCGATGGCCGAGGAAGGGCTGAACAAGCAACTGGCCGCCAAGCGCGCGGCGGCCGACGGCGCGGAGAAGCCGGCTTCGGGGGATAAGGACTCTTCCGGCGGCGGATTCGATCAGCAGACCATGATGGCCGTCGTGACCAGCGAACTCTCCGGTGTCTGTATGGGTCTGTGCAGTTCACTCGGGGTGAGCACCGGGCTCGGTGGTGCGACCATCCTGTCCCGCGGCACACTCGCCCAGCAGGAGCGATGGGTGCCCGATATCGTCAGCCTCCGCAAGATCGCCTGCTGGGCGATCACCGAACCGGATTCCGGATCCGACGCCTTCGGCGGAATGAAAACCTACGTCCGGCGCGATGGCGACAACTACATCCTCAACGGGCAGAAGACCTTCATCACCAACGGCCCCTTCGCCGACACACTGGTTGTGTACGCGAAGCTCGACGAGGGCGACGGTACGCCCGCCCGCGACCGCAAGGTGCTCACCTTCGTCCTCGACAAGGGAATGGAGGGCCTCACCCAGGGCAAACCGTTCAAAAAGATGGGCTTGCACGCCTCACCGACCGGCGAACTGTTCTTCGACAACATCCGCTTGGGCCGCGATCGGCTGCTCGGCGAAACCGAGGAACACCGCGGCGGTGACGGCCGGGAGAGCGCCAAATCCAGCTTCGTGGCCGAACGCGTCGGTATCGGCTTCATGGCATTGGGCGTCATCAACGAATGCCTGCGGCTGTGCACCGAGTACGCCCGCAACCGCAAACTGTGGGGTCAGGAGATCGGACGCTTCCAGCTCATCCAGCTCAAGCTGGCCAAGATGGAGGTGGCGCGGATCAATGTGCAGAACATGGTCTTCAACATCATCGAACGCGGGAAAGCCGGGAAACCGCTGAGCCTTTCGGAAGCCTCCGCGGTGAAGTTGTACTCCTCGGAGGCGGCGACCGAGGTTGCGATGGAAGCCGTGCAGCTCTTCGGTGGCAACGGCTACATGTCGGAATACCGGGTCGAACAGCTGGCCCGTGACGCGAAATCGCTGATGATCTACGCGGGCAGCAACGAAATCCAGGTCACCCACGTAGCCAAGGGCATAGTCGGTCTCTGAGTGCGGCCGGCGAGAGAACTGTAGTGCCCGGTGACACAGGCGCGACAGGCATCGGGCCGAACGTGCTCGGACGGCGCCGAGTTCAGCAAGGACTTCACCCGTTCCCCTGAAAGACCAACGTAACCAACGGCGGTGCGAGTACTACGAGGCCCTGAAAAGGTTTCGGCCCGCCCCCTGCTTTCCGTGCGCGATGCGATGCGGCGTAGCCGCGAGTGTCCCGTGCGGACAGCAGGGTCCGAAGGGGGCCGAAACCCGCGCGCCGGATTGCACAGCGCCGGACTACACAGCGCGCAAATGGTCGCGGCTGGCGTAGATGTGTTCGGCGATCAGATTGGCGATCCGTTCGGGATCCTCCAGCATGGGCACATGTCCGGCCCGGTTCAGCATGATCCGGTCCGCCGAGTCCGGCAGCTCACGCAGGAACCGCCGGCCGTGCGCCGCGGCCGGCAGGACGCGATCGGAGTCGGCCAGGATGACTCGGACCGGGGTGGTCAGATCGGACATATTCGCCAGGGACGGCCCACGTAAGGTTCCCGCGGTCAGGGCGGGTAGCGCGGGGCAATGTAGCGCGGCCAGGATCACGGCCGACAGATCCCCGCGCGAGACCGCACGGGTGTTCTTGGTGAGCAGATGGGCCATCACCCAGCGCACGATTCGGTTGTCGACCGGGGCGCTGCCCAGCTGCCGCAGGGCCCCGGTGATCGGGATCATCGGCGCGATCGTGGCGGCGGCGCGGAGCTGTGTCACCGACGGGGTCTTCCATCCACCGGCCGGAGCGATCGCGGTGAGCGTGCGGGCCCGGCCCCGGCGCGCCAATTCGAACCCGACCCAGCCGCCCAGCGAGTTACCGGCGATATGGCAGGTTCGCCAGCCCAGATCGTCCAGTTGTGCCTCGACCCGGTCGGCCAGGGTGGCGGAGGAATAGCGGCCGTCCGGGAACTCCGGCCCACCCCAGTGCCCGCCGAGTGCCGGCGCGAAAACCTCGCACCGGGCGGCCAGCAGGGCGGCAGTCTGTTCCCAGCAATGTGGTGAGAGCAGGACGCCGTGCAGGAGAAGCAGCGGTTCGCCGGAGCCCAGGTGCAGGGCGGGGACTGCCTCGGGTGCTGGGGATGCGGAGGTGCCTGACATCGATGTCGTCACCCCTTCCTGGCAAGTAGCGGTGACCTGTCATTCTACGGTGGGGCAGGGGTGAAAATCCTCTTTGTCATCGACCGCCGGCGGCTTCGGCGAGCAGGGATGGTGACCGTTCCGTGCAGGTGTGTTTCCGCTGAACCCGGTCAGTAGCCCTTCGGGGAGGCGGCGGGGTTGGTTTGCTGGACTGCGGACTGCAGATTGCTGCCGTCCTTGGCGACGTCGTATCGCTCCATTACGTAGCTCATACTTGCCGCGACATTGGCTACGGGATCGTAGATATTGCTGGATGTCCCCGCGACATGATATGACTCGAAAGTGCCCGGAATCGTCTGGGTGAGCCCGCGCGAATGCTGTCCCGAAGCGGCATTCGAATCCCAATTGTTGATGGCATTGGGGTCGCCACCGGACTCCCGTTCGATCAGCACGAGATACCCACGCGTCCAGTTCTCCCGCGCCTCCGGGTCGTGAATCCCCAGTGCGTCCAGCGCGCCGTCGATGGCGGCCTTCACATCCTTGTCTCCGGTATATGCGGCGTAATCGGCGTCGGTTGCGGCGGCCACATATTCCGCATCGCCGCCGTTGGCCGCCGACGAGGCGGGCGAGTTCGGAGCGATGGAGGGCAACAGCGGACCCGATGCCGCGGGGTTGATACTGCGGGGATGTGTGGGATCGTCGAGTTCGATACCGAGCGCCTCGGCCGCAGCACGGTCGGAGACGCCGCTCACCTGTTCATACGTTGTGTTCACAGTGTCCCAGAGCCCCGCGAAGAGCTCATTGACGTTATGCGTCGGCAGTACCTGCCGCGAAACCTGCCGCGGATTCTCGCCGTTATCGTCGGTTACGGTGTATTCGTCGGTGTATTCAGCGGTGTGGGCGGCATCGATCTTGTCGTTGAGTTCGCCGACCGACGTTTCGATGGCATCGTAGGCATCCGTAACGGCCTTGCCGATCCCGGCGGTCCGCATGGGGATGCCGTCCGTGTCCTGCAAATCGTATTCCGACTTGACCCGGTTCACCTCGTCCCGGTGCTCGCCGTAGCTGTCGAGCATTTCCGCCTGGCCGTCCGGATCGTCGATCCCCTCGTTGCGCAGTAGCTGCCACATATCGGGCGCCTGGGACGGGGTCCCCTCGCCCAGCATCCGGATCTGTTCCTGGATAACTCCCTCAGCGGTCACGAACAGCGCCTTCAACCCCTCCGGGGCGGAGGCGGGCAGCTCATGCAGATCGCCCATTTTCTTGGTGCTGGGAGGGCTCATCGGCAGTTCGCATTCGCCCGGAGGGATAAGGTCAGCACACAACGATTATCGGATCTTCCCCGGCTTGGGAACTTCTGGCGGGGTAGGCCGGCGGGTCGTCGTACCGTGTCCTTGTACTGTCGATCTGTGCCTTACATCCTTTCCACGGTCAATGTCAACGGAGTCCGGGCCGCGGCAGGCAAGGGGCTGCTGGCGTGGTTGAGCCGGACCGAGGCCGATATCGTCTGCCTGCAGGAGACGCGCGCCGACGACACCCAGATCGCCGCCGCGCTTGCCCCGGCGCTGGCCGACGGCTGGCAGCTAGCACATGCCGAGCCCGGCATCAAGGGCCGGGCGGGGGTGGGTGTGCTGTCGCGGCGGCCGATGCGGTCGGTGCGGGTCGGGATCGAACCGGATAGTGAATTCGTCTCCACCGGAAGGTATATCGAGGCCGAATTCGACGATGTGACCGTGGCCAGCGTCTATGTGCACACCGGCGAGGCGGAAACGCCCAGGCAGGAAGAGAAATACCGGTTTCTCGACGAACTGGCTGCCCGTATGTCCACGCGCACCGGCGCATTCGTCATCGCCGGTGACTGGAATATCGCGCATACCGAGCGAGACCTGAAGAACTGGAAAGGCAACCTGAAGAAATCCGGTTTCCTGCCCGCCGAACGTGCCTGGCTCGACCGGCAAATGGGCGCCGGGTACGTGGACGTGGTGCGAAAACTTCACCCGGAGGGCGACGGTCCGTTCAGCTGGTGGTCGTATCGTGGGCGCGCGTTCGACAACGACACGGGGTGGCGTATCGATTATCAGCTGGCGACGCCGGAGGCGGCCGAGCGGGCGAAACAGGCCGTGGTCGAACGTGCCGCGACCTACGCGCAGCGTTGGTCGGATCATGCGCCGGTGACGGTGCAGTACCGATGAAGGGGAGTTCTGTGCGTGCGAAAGCTGTGAAGATCCTGTCGGCGGTGGGTGCCGCGGTGGTGGCGATCGTCGTCGCGCTGCTCAGCACTCAGGCCGGTGACGACGGCGCCTCTGATACCGCGGCCACACTGTCGTCCGGTACTACGTCGGCGGTGAGCGGCAAGCCCGCTCCGGGCAAGGCCGCCCCCGGCGACTCCCCGGTGGTTTCGCGGGTGGCCGGGGTGCCCGAACGCGCCTACGAAACCCTGGAGGAGATCGATGCGGGCCGCTGGCCGGATTCGGCGAACGCACCCGGAACGAAAGGCGGGATCACCTTCCGGAACCGGGAGGGCCGGCTCCCGGCGACCGGCGAGTCCGGTAAACGCGTCGAATACCTGGAATGGGACGTGAACCCGAAGAAGCGCGGGCAGTCCCGTGATGCCGAGCGTATCGTCACCGGTAGTGACGGCTCGGCCTGGTACACGGGCGACCACTACGACACTTTCACAAGGATGCGCTGATGGGCGAACCTCTCGCGCTCGCGGATTTCCTGGCCTTCTCCTACGATGCCGAACTCCGCTCCGCCGACGGCAGCAGGACCGCCCTGGGCGTGATGCAGGTGGACGCGGCAGAGTTCAGCGGTATCCGGTACCGCGCTCCCGAAGGTTTCCGGGTGCGCGAGCTTCGCGGTAGCCGGATGCGCACGATGCCGGCGCTCTACGACGAATTCGCGGCTGCCCTGCAATTCCCGTACTACTTCCGGCCGAACAAGGATTCGTTCGACGAATGCCTACTGGATATCGACGACACCCTCGGTGAAGCCGAGGGCTACATACTCGCGATCCGCGACGCCGACCAGCTTCTCGCGAACGCACCGGAAGAACGGGAATGGTTCGTGTCGGTTGTCGAGGAATGCGCGGATTTCTGGCCGTCGCGCACTGTGGTCTTCCGGGTGATCCTGCAGGGAAAACCACAGGGGGTAGGCGCCGTCCCGATCCGTTTCTGATCCCAGCGGGCGTGCTCGCCACCTGTGCTCAGGTCCGGTGAAGTTCACTCAGGGGCTTCGGTGTCGAGGGTGATATCGAGTGGGGCCCGGCCTCGTCCGACGCCAAGGAGCACCGTTCCCGATCAGTCCGGATCGTTGCGGCGGGCGAAGTCTTCACCGAGGAGGACGAAGACGTCGGTGGTGTAGTCGATCAGGGTGTCGCGGCCGATCGCGAGATCGCCGCGGACCCAGCTGGTGAGGGTTTGGACGAGTCCGCCCACCAGGTAGGTGGCGCGGAAATCGATCACCGGGTCCGGGGCGGGGTCCGTGACGCCGTAGAATTCGACACCTTCGCTGGCCACCAGCCGGGCGAACACGCGGATGGTTTCGGTGGTGCGGGCACGTAGCTGTGGGGTGGCCATGGCCGCGACCATGGTGACCTCGGTTTTGCGTGGGTCGTCGGTGAGCAGGTGGATACCGGCGGTGATCGCGGCGTGGGCAATGTCTCGGGAATCGCCGGTCGCGGTGTGCGCGGCGGCGACGATGGCCAGGACCAGTTCTTCGGCGATACCGTCCACCAGGGCGGTGAGCACGTCGTCGCGGCTGCCGAAACTCTCGTAGTAGTAGCGCTCGTTCAGGCCCGCCTGCGTGCACATACCCGAGACGGTCAGCTTGTCCAGGCCCTGGGTGCCGATGATCTCCAGTGCCGCGTCCAGGAGCGCGGACCGTCGCTGGGCCCGCCGTTCCTCCGCGGATAAACCGCCATAGGTGCGCTGCGCTGCCATCCCTAAATGATGGCGGGTGGGCGGCTGACGAGTGTGGGCGGGGCAATTTGGTGGTAGGTATTGCCAGAAGTCCGGAACTGGTGGATGCTATTGCCAGATGCGCGGGTGCGCGTCGCAATGCTCAGCGGTGAGCTGGACCGGGAGGCTGAGATGGCCATGGATACGGGGTACTTTGCCGACGATTCGATGATCCGGCGGGTTATGCGGAAGCGGGCGGTGGGCCTGACCTACGGGCTGCGGGCGCTGGTGATCGGGGCGGTCCATCCGCTGCTCTATGTGGGGACAGCCGAATCCACCGAGCACCGGGATACGCCCTACACCCGGCTGGCGCTCACCGGGAAGCTGTTCGAAGCGGTGTTCTTCGGGACCCGAGAAGAGGCCGATCGGGCGCTGGAATTCACCGGGAAGAAGCACCAGAAGGTGGTGGGGCGGATACCGGAGGACGCGGGACAGCATCATCCGGCGGGGACGGCGTACTCCGCCTACGACCCGCATCTGAGCTTCATGACCATGGCGTTCACCTTCGAATCCGCGGAGGTCATGTACGACCTGCTGGTCAAGCGGCTCACCGCCGGCGAACGCGAGGGTCTGTACCAGGACTATGTGCGGTGGGGGGAGCTGTTCGGGATGCCGCGTGCGGCCGCGCCGGCCGACTACCGGGCGTTCCGCGAATACTTCGACGGCTACCTCGCCTCCGACGAGCTGTTCCTGACCGGCGAGGCGCACAAGGTCGGCAACTATCTGTGCGGGCATGTAGTGCCCTACCCGCAGCCGCTACCGGCCCGGCAAGTGAGTTCCGCGTACTACCTGCTGGTGCAGGGCAGCCTGCCGGAGCGGATCCGGCAGATGTACGGGATCGAGTGGAAACGCACCGACGAGCTCGCCTACCGGGGGTTGGCGCAGTCGGTACGCAACGCCCACAGTGTGCCGTCGTTGCTGGTACCGCGTCCGGTGAAGACGGCACTCAACGGGCCGAGTGCCCCGGTGTACCGGCTGATCACCAAGCAGGAGCAGGAGCTGGCACGGGCCGGGAAGCGCAGTATGCCCGGTATCGATCCCCGCACATGGGCAGAGCGAAATTCCGCCTGAGCGGCATGCAAAGATCGGGGCATGTCCAGTCCTGCCCAGACCCCCGCCGCGGGGGAGCGTAAACAGCGAGTGCTTTCGGGTATCCAGCCGACCAGCGCCTCCTTCCATCTCGGGAACTATCTCGGCGCCCTGCAATACTGGGTCACCCTGCAGGACGACTACGACGCGCTGTACTTCATCCCGGATATGCATGCCATCACGGTGTCGCAGGACCCGAAGGAACTCCGCAAACGCACCCGGATCGCGGCGGCGCAACTGCTCGCCCTGGGGATCGACCCGGCGCGCTCCACGCTGTTCGTGCAGTCGCAGGTGCCCGAGCACGCGGAGCTGACCTGGGTGCTGAGCTGTATCACCGGCTTCGGCGAAGCGAGCCGGATGACGCAGTTCAAGGACAAATCGGTGAAACAGGGAGCGGACAACACCACCGTCGGCTTGTTCACCTACCCGGTACTGATGGCTGCCGATATCCTGTTGTACCGCCCGCATCAGGTACCGGTGGGCGAGGACCAGCGCCAGCATCTGGAGCTCACCCGCAACCTGGCGCAGCGGTTCAACACCCGGTTCAAGAAGACCTTCGTGGTCCCGGAGCCTCATATCGTCAAGGGCACCGCCAAGATCTACGACCTGCAGGATCCCACCGCCAAGATGAGTAAATCGGCGAGTTCGGACGCCGGTCTGATCAATCTCCTGGACGACACCGCGGTTTCGGCGAAGAAGGTGCGTTCCGCGGTGACCGACACCGAACGCGAAATCCGCTACGACGTGGAGAAAAAACCGGGTATCAGCAACCTGCTGGTGATCCTGTCGGCGCTCACCGAGACCCCGATCGTGACCCTGGAGAAAGACTACGCGGGCCGCGGTTACGGTGATCTGAAAGCCGATGTCGCCGACGCACTGATCGGATTTGCCACCCCTTTGCGGGCGAAAGTGGAAGAGTACATGGCGGATCAGGGCGAACTCGATCGCATCCTCGCCATCGGCGCCGAGCGTGCGCGCGAGATCGCCGGTAACACTCTCGCACAGGTCTACGACCGGGTCGGGTTCCTCGCCCGCTGATCGGTCGCCCGGCCCGTGCGTGTTGGCGGTGAGGGGCGCAGACAGTGCAGGTGATCGACAACGTGAAATCCGCGGTCGGCCGGATGGTCGGGCAGCGGCCCTGGCTGGACCATATGGTCCGCGCCTTCGGCAGATACCAGGACCAGCGCGGTGACTATTACGCGGCGGGGATCACGTATTTCACCGTGCTGTCGCTGTTTCCGCTGTTGATGATCGCATTCGCCATCGCCGGTTTCGTGCTCGCCGGCAACGACGAGCTGCTGCGGGAACTGCAGGACAAGGTCGTCGAGAACATCCCCGGCGAAATGGGCGGGCAGCTCAACGACCTGATCGATCAGGCGGTGGGTTCGCGCGGTGCGGTGGGTGTGCTCGGCCTGCTCACCGGGCTCTACTCGGGCCTGGGCTGGATGGCGAACCTGCGCAAGGCGCTGACCGAGCAGTGGGAACAGAAATCGGACGAGCAGAACTGGTTCCACACCAAGCTCTCCGATCTGCTGGCGTTGCTCGGGCTGTTCCTGGCGTTGGCGCTTTCGCTCGGATTGTCGGCCGTGGCGTCGAGCCGGCTCGGCGTGCAGCTGCTGGAACTCTTGGGGCTCGAGGCGATGCCGGGGTCGCGGTGGCTGCTGTGGCTGCTGTCGACGCTGCTCGCGCTGGTCGCCTCATGGGCGCTGTTCACCTGGATCATCGCCCGGCTACCGCGGGAGCCGGTCACCGTACGCAGCGCCGCGAAGGCTGCGGTACTGGCAGCGCTCGGATTCGAGGTGTTCAAGAATATCGCCGGGATCTACATGCGGTCGGTGCTGAGCAGCCCGGCGGGTGCGGCATTCGGTTCGGTGATCGGCATCATGGTGTTCAGCTATGTGGTGTACCGGATCATCCTGTTCGCCACCGCGTGGGCGGCGACAGCTCGGGAGAACGAACAGTTGGCGTCGGTTCCGGTGCCGGAACCCGCGGTGATCCGGCCACGCGTGCAGACCGCAGGGCGCCCCGGCGTGGCCGGGGCGGCGGCACTGTTCGGCGCGGGTGCGCTCGCCACACTGGGAGTCGCCAGGCTGCGCCGGGGCCGGGCACGGAACTCCGCGGAGTAGCGGCGGTTCTCCGAAATAACACTCAGTACAAGGGGTTTCGCGGCGGACCGAGCGGTTCCGCTCGGTCCGGCCGGGATATCAGCGCCGCCTGGTCCGGACGTGCCAGGTGCCGACCAGCAGGATCGGGACCAGGATCAGGCCGGCGACCATGAGCAGCATCCACAGCTCATCGTATTCCTCGTCCGCAGCGGGTTGCGCCGAGTACGCGACGTCGCCACTATCGGGTGGAACTGCCAAACCCGGAGCACCGGAAACAGTTTCGGCATCATCACCGGGAATATCGCCTACCTCCGCGGCGGGGTCCAGCGCGAAACCGTAGTCGAGCAGCCGGGCCGCCTGCTCCCATGGGCGGATCGGCAGCACATCGGCCTGTAGCAGCGTGACGACGAGACGGCGTCCGTCACGTTCGGCCGCCGCGACAAAGGTCTGCCGGGCATCGTCGGTGAAACCCGTCTTCCCGCCGAGCGCTCCGGGATAGTTGTAGAGCAGGCCGTTGTCGTTCGCGATCGGGAACCCCGGGTGGTCCTGATCGCCGGGAATCGTGGGGTTCGGGGGATAACCGGGAAAATCGAGCTGTTCGGTGCCGATCATCTGCGCGAAAAGCGGTATCGACATGGCTTCGCGGAACAGCAGTGACAGATCGTAGGCCGATGTGCTCATCCCGGGCCCGTCCAGACCGGATGGAGTCGCGGCGCGAGTGTCGTAGGCGTGCAGAGCTTTCGCGAGATCGTTCATCTTCGCGACCGCGGCCTCGTCGCCGCCGAGCTGGGCGGCAACCGCATGCGCGGCATCGTTTCCCGACGCCATCACCAGGCCGTGCAGCAGCTGACGGTTGGTGTAGCGGCCGCCCGGACCGATCCCGACCCGCGTGCCCTCCACATCGGCATCGGCCTGGGTTCCGGTGACGGTTCTGTCCAGGTCGAGCGTGCGCAGGGCGACCGTGGCCAGCAGCACTTTGATGGTGCTGGCCGGGCGGTACCGGCCGTGCGGATCCTTGGTGGCCAGTACCGCGCCGGTATCCAGATCGGAGACCATCCACGCGGTCGCGGATATATCCGCCGGCACCGCCGGCGCATCCGCGGGCAGGACGACCCCGCATTCGCCGAGGCGTTTCCCGCCGATCGGCGGGTCGGGGATCGGCAGGGCGGTGGGTGGGGCCTCTCCGGGCTCGGGAACCTCGGAGGAGTCGATGGCCGGCGGCGGCTGCGTCTTCTGCGGGCAGCTGTCGGTCGCCGGGGTCGCGAACGGGGTGGTGGTGGGCGGTGGCGGCTGCGCTGTTGCGGGACTGCCCACGATCAACGGTCCGGCCGCGAGCACTGCGGCGGTGAGCACCGTGCCGAAACGGCGGGCGGTGCGCTGGTGGAGCTCGGTGGTGTACATCGGGGAAGAGCCTAGAAGGTTTTCCGGGCATCGAGACATCGGCAACGGACTCGCCCCACACCGAACCGGAACGTGCCCGGTCACGACACCGGTCCGGCCGAGCACGTCAGGCTCAACCCAGCAGGACCGCGTATCCGGGTTTGATGATGTCGTCGATGATCCGCAGTCGCTCCGGGAACGGGATGAATGCCGATTTCATCGCATTGATGGTGAAACGTTCCAGATCGGTCCAGCCGTAGCCGAAAGTCTGGTGCAGTTTCAGCATCTCGCGGCTCATACTGGTATCGCTCATCAGCCGGTTGTCGGTGTTCACGGTGACCCGGAAACGCAGCCGGGCCAGCAGATCGAACGGATGTTTGTCCAGCGAGGGCACCGCCCCGGTCTGCACATTCGACGAGGGGCACAGTTCGAGCGGCACGCGGGTATCGCGCACGTATTGGGCCAGCCGCCCCAGGCGGGCATCGGCGATGTCGCCGGCAACCTCGATATCGTCGACGATCCGCACACCGTGCCCGAGCCGGTCGCAACCGCAGAAGGCCAGGGCTTCGTGGATGGACGGTAGGCCGAACGCCTCACCCGCGTGAATGGTGAAGTGGGCGTTGTTCACCCGCATGTACTCGAAGGCGTCCAGATGCCGGGTGGGCGGATAACCGGCTTCCGCGCCCGCGATATCGAAACCGCAGACGCCGCGGTCGCGGAATCGCACCGCCAGTTCCGCGATTTCCCGCGAGCGGGCGGCATGCCGCATGGCGGTCAGTAGGCAGCGCACCACGATGGGTTGCCCGGCCGCCGCGGCCGCCGCCTCCCCGGCGGCGAACCCGGCCAGGGCGTGTTCGACCACCTCGTCGAGGGTCAGGTCCTGCTCCAGATGCTGTTCCGGCGCGAATCGGACCTCCGCGTAGACCACGCCGTCGTCCGCCAGGTCCTCGACGCATTCCCGGGCTACCCGATGCAGGCCCTCGGGAGTCTGCATCACCGCGACCGTATGGGTGAATGTCTCCAGGTAGCGTTCCAGCGAACCGCTGTCGGCGGCCTCCCGGAACCACCGCGCCAACCCCGCGGCGTCGGCGGCGGGGAGCTGGTCGTAATTGCAGTCGCGAGCGAGTTCGAGGACCGTCGCGGGCCGCAGACCTCCGTCGAGGTGATCGTGCAGTAGCGCCTTCGGCGCCTGGCGCAGGGTAGCGAGGTCCAGCGGCATGGGTCCGGTCATGTTTCGACGGTATCGCCGATTTCCGGGCCGGGCAGCAGTACGCTCCGAAAGATCGCACCTTGTCGACCGGTGCTCACGTCGAGTTCCCTGGGTGGTCGGTCGCCCGTTGCGTTCGAGTAAGGCGAGTAGCAGAACGAACAGGGCAGATCGCACCTGCAGACATCGTCGGCTCGAGCCGAGCAGGAGTTGTCGGCGAAGGCGGCGGGTCCCCCGGCCGGGGCGCTCAGCCCAGGCCGACCCGATCGAGGATCAGGGGGTTGCGACCCTTGCGTTCCGGGGTGTGCGGGCTGATCGTGATCGCCTCGGCCAGCGCTTCGACCGCAGCGGGTAATACGTCCGGAGTATCGGTGTGCAGCGTGAGCAGCGGCGAGCCGGCCGTCACCCGATCCCCGACGGTTGCGTGCAGGTGGATACCGGCGGCCGCTTGGACCGGATCCCCCTGCCGGGCTCGTCCGGCGCCCAGCCGCCAAGCGGCGACTCCGACAGCGCGCGCGTCCAGGCTCGTCACCGTGCCGGATGTGGGTGCGGACAGGGTCTCGGTGTGTTTCGCGACCGGCAACGGCGCTTCCGGGTCGCCGCCCTGGGCACGGATCATGGTGCGCCAGTGGTCCATTGCGCGGCCGTCGGCGAGTGCCTGCGCCGGATCGGTATCCAATCCGGCCAGCGCGACCATTTCGCGGGCGAGCGCCAGCGTCAGTTCGACCACATCCGCTGGGCCACCGCCGGCCAGCACCTCCACCGCCTCGGCGACCTCGAGCGCATTACCTGCGGTGCGGCCGAGCGGTGTATCCATGGCAGTCAGTAACGCGACAGTGCGCACCCCGGCGTCGGCGCCCAGTTCGGCCATGGTGGTGGCAAGGGTGTGCGCTTCGGACCGGGTCGGCATGAAGGCGCCCGCGCCGACCTTCACATCGAGTACGAGGGCGGCGGTGCCTTCGGCGATCTTCTTGCTCATGATCGAACTCGCGATCAGCGGGATCGATTCGACCGTGCCCGTGGTGTCGCGCAACGCGTAGAGGCGTTTGTCCGCCGGTGCGAGATCGGCACCGGCGGCGCAGACCACGGCGCCGGCGGCCGGGTCGGACAGGATTTCGCGCATCCGGTCCGGGCCGATATCGGCACGCCAGCCCGGGATGGATTCCAGCTTGTCCAGGGTCCCGCCGGTATAGCCCAGTCCGCGACCCGACAGTTGTGGAACCGCCGCACCGCACGCCGCCACCAGCGGGGCCAGGGGCAGCGTGACCTTGTCGCCGACCCCGCCGGTGGAGTGTTTGTCGACGGTGGGGCGGGGCAGGCCGGTGAAATCCAGCCGGCGGCCCGAGCCGATCATTGCGCGGGTCCATCTCGCGGTTTCGCGGCGGTTCATCCCGCGCAGCACGATGGCCATCGCCAGCGCCGACATCTGCTCGTCGGCCATCGCGCCCCGGGTGAAAGCGTCGATCGCCCAGTCGATCTGCTCGTCGGAGAGCGCGCCGCCGTCCCGTTTCGTCCGGATGACCGATATTGCGTCGTGTACCGTCACGTCCCCAGTCTCGCAGCGCCCCGGCCGGAAAGCAGGCGACCTGCCGCTCGTACCGGGTGCCGCGCGCTTCTCGCAGGCGCCGCTCCTCCGCCGCGAGATCTTCGGTTACGGCCGGGATCGGGCTTCAGCTCTCATTCCTGTAGGGCGCGCAAGGTTTCGAGGCGGTGCTGCACCGTCGGGCCGGTGGGCGCCACGATGATCTCGTCCGCGCCGGTCTCCTTCACCAGCGTGTCGAGGCGGTCCCGGACTTGTTCGCGGGTGCCGATGGCCTGATCCGCGTTGCGGTCGTCGACGAAGACGTTCTCGGCATCCGACCACGGGTGGGCCTCGGCCTCTTCCAAGGTCGGGATGCGCTGCGGTAGCTGACCGGTGCGCATTCGCAACTGCACCAGGCTCTGTGGGAGGGTCCGGCGGCGGGCCTCGGCTTCGGTATCGGCGACCACCGTCGCCACCGCCAGCATCGACCGCGGCTCGCTCAGCACCTCCGAAGGACGGAATTCGCGCCGGTACAGCTCGAACACCAGGGGAGTGGTGCGACCGCCGGCGAAATGGTGGGCGAAGGCGAACGGCAGACCCATCATGGCGGCCAGCCGGGCACTGAAATCACTGGAACCCAGCAACCACATCTCGGGCGAGTCGCCCTCGCCCGGAATCGCCCGGATCCGTTCGCCCTGACCGCCCTGTAGCGGCGGGATGGTGCCGAAATAGGCCAGCAATTCCACGACCTGCTTGGGGAAATCCTCCACCGCTTCGGCGGTCGCGCCGCGCCGGATGGTCGCCGAGATCAGCGGATCCGTTCCGGCTGCCCGGCCCAGGCCGAGATCGATCCGGTCCCCGTGTAGCGCGACCAGGGTCCCGAACTGTTCTGCCACGACCAGCGCCGCATGATTGGGCAGCATCACTCCACCGGAGCCGACCCGGATCCGCTCGGTCGCCGCGGCCACGGCCGCGATCAGCACCGGCGGCGCGGAACTCGCGATCCCCGGCATACCGTGGTGCTCGGCCACCCAGAACCGGCGGAATCCCAGCCGTTCGGCTTCTCGGGCGACGGTCAGCGTATCGGCCAGCGCCTGCCGATGTGATCCGTCGGCGGCGACGGCGGCCAGATCGAGCACGGAGAGGGGAACAGTCATATCGGGACCAACCCCCGGGGTCGCGCTGAGATTCCGGTTCCGTCGAATCCACCGATCAGGTGCGACCGGCCGCGAGATCGTCCGGTCCGAAGGCATCGCTCAGCAAAGCCCCCAGGGGGACCGGGCCGGCCGGGTGGTCGATCAGTAGTTCTTTCCCACCGAACTCGTACAGCACCTGCCGGCAGCGGCCGCAGGGCAGCAGGATCTCACCCCGCGAATCGCAGACCGATACCGCGATCAGCCGGGCTGCGGAACGGGTGCGCTGGTTGCCGGCCAGGACGCACTCCGCACACAACCCGAGCCCGTAGGACACGTTCTCCACATTGCAGCCGATCGCGATTGCTTCTCCGTCCCATCCGGCCGCTCCCACCGGGAAGCGGGAGTAGGGCGCGTAGGCCCTGCCCATCGCCGCATACGCCTCGGCCCGCAGCCGTGCCCAGTCGATATCCATCCGTGCTCCTGTGGTCGAACAGTCCACCTCCCCTACATCTTCGCCCGCTGCCGGCTCCCGCTGATGTGAAACACCGCGTTCGTTTCGGAGATATGTAGGGTGCCGGGCTGTCCGGCCCGGCCTCGTGGTCGCCAGGAAGGTGCCGAATGACGCTTCCGAAGTTCCTCATCGTCATGGTGTATTCGAAATTGTTGTTGTCCGTGCTCAATGCCTTCGACGGGGTCGAGGTGCAGCTGGAGTACCAGATCGTGCCCGACTACGACGCTGATCCCGCACTGGGGAGGTACCCGGAGAGCGCGCCCGCCAGTCAAGCGCTACTCGGGCATGTGACCGGCGATATCGTCGATACGGAGTTCAACTACGAAATGGTGCGGTTGCGGGTGGAGGCGATCGGCGAAGGCGACTGAGCTTTCGCCGGGAATCGAGCGGTTTCTGCCGCGGCGCCGGGCGGGTCTTGCGTTACGCCCGGCGCCGCGGGCCGGTGTCACGATTTCCGGAGACCTTTCGCCGGACCCCCGACCCTTCGGCTACTCTCGAGTAACTTTGCCCGCTCCACTGAGACATTTTGCACATTGATCCGGCGTGCAATGGCAATCTCGGCATTGAGAGTATTCGTCTTCGGCGGAAAACGGACTCCGCTCGCGTGGAATCATCGCTGTTCGGGAAAGCTGTTGCCGGGCAGTGAATTACCAGATGAATACCGGCTCGCGGGATGTTCGATGGGTGAGGTTGTGTGGGCGTGGGTGGCCCGTCGCGTAACCTCGTGGCGACCCGAGAAAGGCAACCCTAACCTGCCTGATATCGCGGCAACGCACGGCACGCCGAATTAGTTCCCCCAATGTGAGGGGATTAGAGTCCAGAACAGATCGGTTACACGTTCGGCGGCGGCGAGCCCAGCGACCGCGGCCCCGGGATAGGGCCCTGTCACTCCCCGGCTGGTGCGTCACCGAATCCCGGCTCCACCGCACCGGTGCCGGGATCTGTGACCGGGTCCATCAACGATGTTGGAGGCACCGAGACTCTATGGCCACGATAGAAGCTCCGGCTCAGCCGAAGCGCAAAACGCTGTACCGAGGCGACCCCGGTATGTGGTCCTGGGCCCTGCACCGGATCACCGGTGTCACGGTCTTCTTCTTCCTGTTCGTACACGTCCTGGACACCGCGCTGGTCCGGGTCAGTCCCGAAATCTACGACGAGGCGATCGAGCTCTACAAGACACCGATCGTCGCGCTCATGGAAATGGGCCTGGTCTTCTGCGTGCTGTTCCACGCGCTCAACGGTGTGCGGGTCATCCTGGTGGACTTCTGGTCGCAGGGGCCGCGCTACCAGAAGCAGATGCTCTGGGGCATCCTCGGCCTGCTGGTGGTGCTGATGGTGCCCACGATCGGCCGCATGTTCTACCTACTGTTGACGGAGCACTGAGTCATGACCGCACCTGTTCTCGGTAAATCCTACGATCGTCCGGCGAGCCTGGATCTGCCCCGCTCACCCCGGGCCCGCGCCAACGGAAACTTCGAGAAGTACGCCTGGCTGTTCATGCGTTTCTCCGGGGTCGCGCTGATCGTGCTGGTCCTCGGTCATATGGCGATCATGTTGCTGCTCGACGGTGGCGTGAAACGGTTGAACTTCGCGTTCGTCGCCGGCCGCTGGGCGAGCCCGTTCTGGCAGATCTGGGATCTGGCCATGCTGTGGCTCGCGCAGCTCCACGGCGGTAACGGACTGCGCACCGTGATCGCGGACTACTCGCGCAAGGATTCGACCCGGTTCTGGCTGAACACGCTGCTGGTGCTGTCGATGATCCTGGTCATGGGCGTGGGCACCTACGTCATCTTCACCTTCGACCCCAATATCAGTTAGGAACGGGCCCCCTCGCATGAGTGAGAGCAGCGAACGAACCAGCGAAACAGTTGAGTCTCGACCTGTTCAGGAGCACCGCTACGACGTCGTGATCGTCGGCGCCGGTGGCGCGGGTATGCGGGCGGCCATCGAGGCCGGCCCCCGGGCGCGTACCGCAGTCCTGACCAAGCTGTACCCCACCCGTAGCCACACCGGTGCGGCCCAGGGCGGTATGTGCGCGGCCCTGGCGAACGTCGAAGAAGACAACTGGGAGTGGCACACCTTCGACACGGTCAAGGGTGGCGACTACCTGGTCGACCAGGACGCGGCGGAGATCATGGCCAAAGAAGCCATCGACGCGGTACTGGACCTGGAGAAGATGGGTCTGCCGTTCAACCGCACGCCCGAGGGCAAGATCGACCAGCGCCGGTTCGGCGGACACACCCGTGATCACGGCAAGGCCCCGGTGCGGCGTGCCTGCTACGCGGCCGACCGCACGGGTCACATGATCTTGCAGACGCTGTACCAGAACTGCGTCAAGCACGACGTGGAGTTCTACAACGAGTTCTATGTGCTCGACCTGGTGATGACAGATACCGAGCGGGGTCAGGTCGCCACCGGTGTGGTCGCCTACGAGCTGGCCACCGGCGAACTGCACGTGTTCCACGCCAAGTCGATCGTCTTCGCCACCGGCGGTTCCGGCCGGATGTACAAGACCACCTCGAACGCGCATACGCTCACCGGCGACGGTATGGCGATCGTGTTCCGCAAGGGCCTGCCGCTCGAGGATATGGAATTCCACCAGTTCCATCCGACGGGTCTGGCCGGGCTCGGCATTCTGATCTCCGAGGCGGTGCGCGGTGAGGGCGGCATCCTGCGCAATGTGGACGGCGAGCGATTCATGGAACGCTACGCGCCCACCATCAAGGACCTCGCGCCGCGCGATATCGTCGCGCGTTCGATGGTGCTGGAGGTGCTCGAAGGTCGCGGCGCCGGCCCGAACAAGGACTACGTCTACATCGACGTGACCCACCTCGGCGAGGACGTCCTCGAGGAGAAACTGCCCGATATCACCGAGTTCGCCCGCACCTACCTGGGTGTGGACCCGGTGAAGGAACTGGTGCCGGTCTTCCCGACCTGCCACTACGTGATGGGCGGCATCCCCACCCGCATCCAGGGGGAGGTGCTGCGCAACAACACCGATGTCGTCCCCGGCCTGTACGCCGCCGGTGAATGCGCCTGTGTCTCCGTGCACGGCGCCAACCGGCTCGGCACCAACTCGCTGCTCGATATCAACGTGTTCGGCCGCCGCGCCGGTATCGCCGCCGCCGAATACGCGCAGCGCGCCGAATTCGTCGAGATGCCGGAGGGGCCCGCGCAGATGGTGCAGGACTGGCTCTCGCTGATCCTGTCCGACCACGGCAACGAGCGGGTCGCCGATATCCGCACCGAATTGCAGCGGTCGATGGACAACAACGCCTCGGTGTTCCGCACCGAGGACACGCTCAAGCAGGCCCTCACCGATATCCATGCGCTCAAGGAGCGCTACGCGCGGATTACGGTGCAGGACAAGGGCAAACGCTACAACAGTGATCTGCTCGAGGCCCTGGAGCTGGGCTTCCTGCTGGAGCTGGCCGAAGTCACGGTGGTCGGCGCGCTCAACCGCAAGGAATCGCGTGGCGGTCACGCCCGCGAGGACTATCCGGACCGCGACGACGTGAACTTCATGCGGCACACGATGGCCTACAAGGAAGGCTCGGATCTCCTCTCGGATATCCGGCTGGACTTCAAGCCGGTGGTGCAGACCCGTTACGAGCCGATGGAGCGTAAATACTGATGACCGCTGTAGCCGAGAAGCCCGCAGCCGCGAACCCGGCGCCGGTTCCCGAGGGGTCGACCATGATCACCGTGAAGGTGGCGCGGTTCAACCCGGAGGACGGGCAGGGCCAGCACTGGGAGTCGTTCCAGGTGCCCGCGCTGTCGACGGACCGCTTCCTGAACGTCCTCATCTACATCAAGTCCTACCTGGACGGCACACTCACCTTCCGGCGTTCCTGCGCGCATGGTGTGTGCGGGTCGGACGCGATGCGGATCAACGGTGTGAACCGGCTGGCCTGCAAGGTCCTGATGAAGGATATGCTGCCGAAGAACGGTAGTCCGGTCACCATCACCGTCGAGCCTATCCGTGGCCTGCCGGTGGAGAAGGACCTGATCGTCGATATGGAGCCGTTCTTCGACGCATTCCGGGCGGTGAAGCCGTACCTGATGACCTCCGGGAACGAGCCGACTTTCGAACGGATCCAGAGCCAGGCCGATCGCGCCCGGTTCGACGACACCACCAAATGCATCCTGTGTGCCTGCTGCACCACCTCGTGCCCGGTGTACTGGCACGACGGTAGCTACTTCGGCCCGGCCGCGATCGTGAACGCGCACCGCTTCATCTTCGACAGCCGGGACGAGGGCGCCCGCGAGCGTCTGGACATCCTCAACGACGTCGACGGGGTGTGGCGCTGCCGCACCACCTTCAACTGCACCGATGCCTGCCCGCGCGGTATCGAGGTCACCAAGGCGATTCAGGAAGTCAAGCGCGCGCTGCTGTTCGCGCGCTGAGCCGTTGTCGTCAGAACCGCCCTCGTGTCCGGCACGGGGGCGGTTCTGTTTTCCCGGCCGATGGGGTTTCGTCACACGAACTTGATAATTCGGGTACCCGAACTTACCATTCGACTGGAAGGCGGTGGTTCGGCATGCGAGTAATCTTCCGGCTCACCGCTGTGCTCGCGCTCTGCGCG
This sequence comes from Nocardia speluncae NBRC 108251, assembly GCF_001613245.1. GTDB lineage: Bacteria > Actinomycetota > Actinomycetes > Mycobacteriales > Mycobacteriaceae > Nocardia > Nocardia speluncae. The sequence goes on from NZ_BDBZ01000012.1 coordinate 72,045, forward strand.
ACAGTGGTCGTGCTCACCGCCTGCGAGACATTCCACCTGCCTCGCAACGGGAAACCGGTGGTGGTCACCACCTTCACCGTGCTGGCCGATATCGCCGGCAATATCGCCGGCGAACACCTCGAAGTACAGTCGCTCACCAAACCCGGTTCAGAGATCCACGGCTACGATCCGACCCCCGGCGATATCAAACGTGCCGCCAAAGCCGATCTCATCCTCGACAACGGGATGAACCTGGAAGCCTGGTTCGGCCAGTTCGTCGCCGACCTCGACGCCGAGCACGTCACCGTGAGTGCCGGAGTGGCCTCGGTACCCATCACCTCCGATGCCTATGCGGGCAAACCCAACCCGCACGCCTGGATGTCACCGCTCAACGTCCAGACCTATGTCGACAATATGGTGGCCGCCTTCACCCGCCTCGCACCCGAACACGGTGCCGTGTTCCGGGCCAACGGTGAGAACTACAAACTCCGGCTGCAGCAGGTGTACGACGAACTCGTCGCCGAACTCCGCGATCTGCCGCGCCGGCAGCGGGCCCTGGTGACCTGCGAAGGCGCGTTCTCCTACCTGGCTCGCGACGCGGGCCTGTCGGAGGCCTATATATGGCCGGTCAATGCCGAACAGCAGGCCACACCGCAGCAGATCACCCGGGTGATCGAATACGTCCGCGATAATCGGGTACCCGCGGTGTTCTGCGAATCCACCATCTCCGACGCGCCGATGCGGCGGGTCGTCGAGGCCACGGGTGCGCATTTCGGCGGCGTCCTCTATGTGGACTCACTGTCCGCGGCCGACGGCCCGGTGCCGACCTATCTGGACCTGATCCGCCACGATGCCGAAACCATCGCCGCCGCACTCACCGGGAGCCGGTCATGACAACCCCCGCGATCGACGTCGACGGCGTCACCGTCTACTACGGCGACGTGCAGGCTCTCGAAGGGGTCCGGCTGGCGGTGAACCCGGGCCGGATATGCGCGCTGATCGGGATGAACGGCTCGGGTAAATCCACGCTGTTCAAAACGTTGATGGGCATGGTCGTCCCGGACCGCGGCACCGTTCGTATCGGTGGCGAGAAACCGGCGGTGGCACGCCGCTGCGGACTGCTCGGCTATGTACCGCAGAGCGAAGCGGTGGACTGGTCGTTCCCGCTGTCGGTACGCGATGTGGTGACCACCGGACGCTACGGCCGGATGGGTTTCACCCGGCGGGTGCGCCGCACCGACCGGGCCGCGGTGGACGAGGCCCTGGAGCGGGTCGAACTGACCGATCTCGCGGCCCGGCAGATCGGGCAACTCTCCGGCGGCCAGCGCAAACGTGCCTTCGTGGCGCGTGGCATCGCGCAAGGCGCCCGGATCCTCCTGCTCGACGAACCGTTCGCGGGTGTGGACAAACGCTCCGAGGCGACGATCACGGGATTGCTGCGCGAACTGGCCGCCGACGGTGCGACAGTCCTGATCTCCACCCACGACCTGCACGCCCTGCCCGGACTCGCCGACGAGGCGGCGCTGCTCATGCGCCGGGTGCTGGTACACGGCAGCACCGATGAGGCGCTACAGCCGGGAAACCTCGCGCTGGCCTTCGGACTCGACGTACTGGGACAGCGGTGAATGTGATGGACCCGATCGAATTCCTGCTCGAACCGCTCCGATACGCCTTCATGGTTCGTGCCCTGATCACGAGCTTGGTGGCCGCGATCGTCTGCGGCCTGCTCTCGTGCTGGCTGGTGCTCGTCGGCTGGTCCCTCATGGGGGACGCGGTTTCGCATGCCGTGCTGCCCGGGGTGGTGCTCGCGTATATCGCGGGAGTCCCGTTCGCCGTCGGCGCGGTGATCTTCGGGTTCCTGGCCGTGGCACTGATCGGCCTGGTCCGCGATACCAGCCGGGTGAAAGAAGACGCCGCCATCGGCATCGTGTTCACCACCCTGTTCGCCTTCGGCCTGGTGCTGATCTCGGTGACACCCAGCGATACCGACCTCAACCACATCATCTTCGGCAATATCCTCGGTGTCGGACCGGACGAGTTGGTGCAGATCGCCGTACTGGCCGCATTCGTCTTCGTGGTTCTCGTCCTCAAACGACGCGATTTCACCTTGTACGCCTTCGACCGCGTCCACGCCTACGCGATCGGCCTGAACCCGCGCGTACTCGGCGCCACACTGCTCGGCCTGCTCGCGCTGACAGCGGTTGTGGCGCTGCAGGCCGTCGGAGTGGTTCTGGTAGTGGCCATGCTGATCATCCCGGGCGCCACCGCCTACCTGCTCACCGATCGTTTCGGCCGGATGCTGGTGCTGGCCCCGGCCATCTCGGCGATCTGTGCCCTCACCGGCCTCTACGTCAGCTACTACGCCGATACCGCGCCCGGGGCGACCATGGTCCTCGCGCAAGGTGCGGTGTTCACCCTGGTTTATCTGTTCGCACCCCGGCAGGGGCTCATCGGATCCCGCCTGGTTGTCGCGCGACGCCGTGCTCGCGACAGCAGTACGCCGGCGGTCGCCGAGGACACATCTGGCCGACCTGGTTGAACACAAGCGACCCGTCTCCGGAGCCGGCCTTCAGCGGGCCGTGACGGGCCCACGTGACGGGTCGTGCGTAGTGCGGCCCCTGCCAGGTGCTGCGGTTGTCGACCGCTCGGTACGTCGCCGATATCGCATACGCTCCCGATCCGGTGGTCGTGCAGTACATAGGCCGGGCGGGATTACCGCGCCGAGTATCGATTTGGACATCTGCGGAGCGAATGAACTGACCCCGCCGGGCATCCCCGCAGGGGTCACATATCCGGCTCCTCGAGCGGCGCGGCGCGGCGCCACTGCTCGCCGGCGAGCACCACATGGTCCAGGAAGCGTAGGCCGACGGTATGCGCCGCGGCGACGAGCACGCTACTGGCTCGCCGGTCGTCGAGACTGGGGGAGGGGTCGCCGGAGGGGTGGTTGTGGACAAGGGCGAACGCGCGACCGTCATTCCGGAGCACGGTATTGAGGATTTCGCGTACGGGCACCGCCACCTCGTCGATCGCGCCCTCGGCTACGAATACCGACCGCCGCAGTCGATTGCGCGTATCGCAGACCAGCACCAGCAGACGCTCGACCCGCGCCCCGGCGAACAGGGGAGCGGCCGCCAGCGCAACATCCTCGGCGCGTAACACCGGTGCCGCGGGTGCCGGGCCGCCGCGGGCGCGCGCGGCGAGCTGGAAGGCGGCGATGATCGCGGCGGCCTTGGCGGTGCCCACACCGGCGAGGCGGGCCAGCTCCTCGGGACGCGCCGAGGACAAACCGGAGACTCCGCCGAATTCGGTGAGTAGACCGAATGCCAGTTCCACCGCGCTCGCACCGCGTCTGCCCTGACCGAGCAGCAGCGCCAGTAGTTCGCCGTCACTCAGGGCCTGTGGGCCCAGTGCATACAACCGCTCGCGTGGACGCTGGGTGACGGGCAGATCGCTGATCGGTACCGACATGATTCCCCCTCCGGACTCCGTATGCCCGGATCATGCCAACGGGTACCGACAGGTACGCGCTGTACGTGCCGTCAGCCGTCGACGATCGCGAGCTGCGGTGATCGGTTCAGCGCCGACGCGGCCAGCCGCTCGAAATGCCGGAGCTGTCGTTCATGGACCACGATCCGGCGCAGCGCCTCGTGAATCGTGGCCTTGTCGGTCCCCGTGCCCATGATTGCGCCGGCGGCCGCCAGCAGATCCTGATCCAGATCGATCCGCACTGTCGGCATGCGTCCTCCTTCATACATCTGCCCTGCTACCGCGGTGCGGCCGTCCCCGTCCGGAAAGGCGCCGGCCGGGGCTGCGCGACGACAAAACACCGCTGGCCAGACAGTTTGCCCAGTCCGTGCCGGTTTATCGACAGAATGAGCCGTCGCGTGTCCACATCGAGACCTACCGCTGCGCGAACCGTGTGCCGACCGGGCGGGTTCAGCGCGGAGTCAGCCGGGATTCGAAATTGCGTTCCAGCTCACGCCACGCCCGGGCCTCGGAATCGAACGGCGGATTGGGTGCCATCCGGGTCGGGTCCGGGTTCAGCAGATAGGAGACATACCAGCCGAGCGGAGTCGATTTCGCCAGGGCCTGTTCCACCGCATCGTCCTCGGCGTAATCGGCGGCGTCGGTGAACAACTCCAGCACCAGATCCAGTTGCTCGGTATCCACCGCCTCGGGGCCCTCGGCCAGATCGTCGGCCAGGCCGGGCAGAACGTAGACGTTCTCCTCGGTGACCTCGACCTCCAGCGACCCGTCCACCGCGGCGGTCTGCACTTCGGCGAAGGTACTCACCCGGGCCAGATCGTGTTCGTGGTCGTCGGCGAGGTAGCGGGCAAGGGCGCGTTCGCTACCGAATACGGAAACCGACTTCCTGGCCCCGAGGAAAATCGGCTCGTCGTCGAGGTAGCAGCGCAACGTGAAGTATTCCGAATCCGAGGTGACGATCTTGACCGGGTCGATCCCGACTTCCTCCCAGAACGTGAGGTCGTCGTCCTCTTCTTCCTCTTCGTCGTCGTCGGCATTCAGGTCGACCGGTTCGATATCACTGTCGTCGTCGGTATCGGCGACATCGTCGGCGTCGACCTCGTTCTCTTCGGCGGCCAGCAATTCCGCTTCGGCCAGGGCTACCGCTTCGGCGTCCACAGCCGGGGCACGCACCACCGAATCGATCGAATCCAGCACATCGTCCCAGCTCTTGGCCACTGCGGCGCCGATCTGATCCCAGATTTCCAGGCCCTCGCGGCCCGCGAACATACCCGTGCCGCCGGCCAGCGCGCCGAGTGCGGGATGGGTGGCGAAAAACTTCGTCACCGTCTCGAGCTCGCAGACCTCGCCGATATTGCGGACCATGGCGAGCGTGTCCTCGAGCTCGGCGACGGTCTCCACATCCGGATCACCGGCGGCCAGCTCCGGGACTCCGACCAGGTCGAACGAGTAGTTGTCCTCGGGCTCCAGTTCCGCCGCCGATAGGCCGGCGACGACCTTCCAAGCCGGATGGTCGACCAGATCGTTATCGGAATCGGTCCGGATGAAGGCCGCCAGTTCGGCCACGGACTCGAAGCCGTACAGGGTGTCCTCGTGTCCTAGGAACGCTTCCCACTCGTCATCCCCGTCACGCCAGCGCGGTGCCCAGAGGGTGACGAGATCGCCGTCGGTCAGACCGAGCTCGATCGGGACGATGTCTCCAGAAGCCATACGCGGAAGCCTAATAGGTAGAGCAGGGCCGAGCCCACCCCTGGGCCGACCACAGCCGGAGCGGACGATGGACGAACCCCGTGCGGTGCACGACCGGAGCATACGCCGAGGTGTCTCCGATGGCACTGTGTGCTCGCCGCGACACCCGCGTAACGCGCCCGCGACCGGCCGTGATCAGGCGTTACCGGGATATCCTCCGGCCGGTTGTGCATCCGCCGGCGCGAACGATTCGTTCAGCGCGGCAACGACCTCCGAGCGTCGGCCACCGGCATCTTCGGCGGCCTGACGGCAGGCCGAGAGGATCAACTGTGCGGCTTCGGCGGGTGGAAGTGAGGTGACCCCCTCGGTGAGTTGCAAACCCACCAGTGCCCCGTCGCTGTCGATCTCTGCGCTCACCAGCCCGTCTTCGCTGGTGAACCGGCCCCGGATCTGTTTCAGCCCGTACAGCGCCGCTTCGAGCGCCTCCAGTTTCTGAGTGGCCCCCGCGACCAGGGCGTCCATTTCCGCGCTCATGCTCCATCCCTCCTGGATCCCCGTGGTGGCGCGCCGTGGTGATACCGCGCAACCGGCAATTCGCGGCGGCTCATACCGGCCGCATCCAGCTCGTCGGCCCGGTGTCGGCGTCGTCCATCCGATCCAGTTCGTCGACCGCCTGCTGCCGGGTCGGCAACCCCAGCCGGTCCAGAATCTCCGCCGGCATTCCGTTCTCGGCCAGTAGTTCCCGGCGTTTCGCCTTGGCCGCGATCGTCGAACGTTTGGTCAGCCGCAGGATCTCGTCGGCGAGTGCCTGTGCACCGTAACGGTATTCGCTGCGTTCGAATTTGATCTCCACCGGCATACCCTGGTCGGTGGCTCGTACCGACAGTGTGCCGGAACGATTCCTGCTCCCGGCCACGGTGACGTTCGGTATCTCCGGAACCTGCTGCTCACTCATACTTCTGTCCAGTCGTCATGATCGGATATCCGCCCATCGTGGGGCAGCCTGGCTACTCATTCCGTCGGCCGGTAGAACCCGTAGAACTCCATCCCGCTGTTTTCGGTGCGGATGGAACCGACTTGTACCGGATCGCCGGCTTCGACGAGCTGACCGTTGCCGACCACCATGGCAACATGGCCGTCCCAGACCGCCAGATCCCCGGGCATCAGATCGCCGGGGGAGACGGGGGTGGCGCCGTTGGCCTGCTCGTGGGCGAGGCGCGGGATCTCCATCCCGGCTTCGCCGTAGGCGTATTTCGTCAGGCCGCTGCAATCCAGACCGGCGCCCGGCGTGTTACCGCCCCATACATAGGGGGTGCCGACGCAGCCGAGTGCGGATTTCACCGCGGTGGCGGCCTTTTCGTTCGGCGCCTCCACGACACTGCCGTCGGGCAGGGTGATCTTGACGCCCTCACCGGACGCGGTGCCGGTGGAACTGGTCGTCCTACCCGGTGTTCCGGCACTCGTCGTGGTGGTGCTGCCGCTGGTGCTCGACATCGCGGTGCTCATCATCGTGCCGGCCACCCCGGCGACGTTGCTGAGGCCGGAGGTCACCGTGGAGATCGCCTGGCCGGTCACCGGTGCGGTGTTCGCGGCCGACGGAGTGGGCGGCGGTGGGGCGAGTTCGTTCATGGAGGCCGTCTGGGTCTGCAGGTCGTTCTGTACCCGCCCCACGACCCCCAGTGCCTGACCCAGATGATCGATCGCGGACCCGACCAGCACCGTCAGCCCGGCCGGAGTGCCCAGCGTGGGGGCCATGGCGGTGGCGTTGTTCACGAACGATTGGGCGATGACGGTGAGATCCTTGTTGCCGGTTTCGACATGAGCCGCCGCCTGACCCATCACCGTGGCCATCTCGTTGCCGCGGTCGGAGATACTCGCGGCGGAGGTCTGCACCCGCAATGCCTTGGAGGTCGCGGCGTCGGCGCCGGTACCGTCCCAGGCGGTGTTCATCAGATTGATGCCCGTACGGCCGAGTGAATGCACCTGATCGATCGCGGTGGACGCCGCCCGCAACGAATCACCCGGGCCACCGGTGCCGAGCACGCCGGTGCCGAAACTGGCCAGCAGGTCGAGGATCGGTTTGGCCAGTGCGCTGATATCGATCACCGGTCACTCCCCGGCGGCACCGCGCAGGGCGGCCGCATTGCTGGTATCGGCCTCGGCGTAACTCACGGCGGCCACGCCCGCCGCTCCGCTCATCGTGCCCAGTACGGCGGACAATTGGCCGATCGTCGCGGTATGACCGGCGTGTGCGGCGGCATAGGCGGCCAGGAAATCACCGCCGACCAGACCGAAGATCGGCCCCAGGATCCCGGGCGCGGCGCCCGAGGTACCGGCCCCTGCCGCCACGAGTTCGGAGGCCATCACCCCGGTAGTGGTGCCGTAGGCCGCGATGCCTTCGGCATCGGCTGAGATGTTCACCATCAGAGGTTCCCCCATCGACTTCGTTAACGGGCAGAGTATGTCATCTACCGGATTCGACGCACCGGCTTCCCGCTCGGTTCCATCGAAAATCGAAATCCGGAAATCCCCGGCGCGGCCGCGGCGCGCGCGGGTTCGACCTTATCGTTCCCTCATGCGTACGCACACCCTGGACCATCCGCTCGTGGCGAGCCTGCTGACCACACTCCGCGACGAACGCACCCCCGGCTCGGCCTTCCGGGCCGCGCTGCGCGACCTGTCCGGACTACTGGTGTACGAGGCGCTGCGCGATGCGCAGGTCGAGTACTACGACATCGACACTCCGGTCACCGCGACCCGCGGTGTGCGCCTGGCCCGCCCGCCGCTGCTGGTGCCCGTGCTGCGGGCCGGGCTCGGCATGGTGGAGGCGGCCACGAATCTGATCCCGCAATCGAAAGTGGGGTTCGTCGGGGTCGCCCGTGACGAACGGACGCACCGGCCCGTGCCCTATCTGGAATCGCTGCCCGAGGATCTGTCCACGACACCGGTCATGGTGCTGGACCCGATGCTGGCGACGGGCGGCTCCATGGTGCACACGCTGCGATTGCTGGCCGGGCGCGGGGCCGCGGATATCACCGCGGTGTGCGTGGTCTCGGCGCCGGAAGGGATCGCGGCGCTGGCCGGTTCGGGACTGCCCGTCCGGCTGGTGACCGCGGTGATCGACGACCGGCTCGACGACGAAGCGTTCATCGTGCCCGGCCTGGGTGACGCCGGGGACCGGCAGTACGGCCCGCGGTAAGCGCGATCAACCGGCCAGCGTCCGGCAGTATGCGGCTGCGGCCGAAAGGCGTTGCCGGGCAGATTCTCTCGCGGCAGGCAGATCGTCCCGGCCGGAAACCGGCTGCACCACCTCCAGATAGCATTTCAGCTTCGGTTCGGTACCCGAGGGCCGAACCACCAGCCGCAGGCCGTCACCGGTGAACAACAGTGCGTCCGTGCGCATCCGACCGCGCAACTCCGCCATATCGGTGTAATCGACCGCGGTACCGGCGAGTTCCCGTGGTGGCGTCGTACGCAAGGTGTTCACCACCGCCGCCGCGGCCCGCTGATCCGGCAGGCGCAGCGAAACCTGATCGCCGGCGTGCACACCGAAACGCAGCGCGTAATCGTCGAGCTCGTCGAGCAGAGTGCGGCCCCGCCTGCGCAGCCGCGCCACCAGGTCGGCGGCCAGCACCGCGGCGGAGATACCGTCCTTATCGCGCACTGCCGCCGGGTCCACACAGTGACCGAGCGCCTCCTCGTACGCATACACCAGGCCCTCACCCGCCCTGGCCAGCCATTTGAAGCCGGTGAGGGTTTCGGCGTAGCGGGCGCCGCGCTCGGTGGCGAGCCGGGAGAGCATCCGCGACGAGACGATCGTGGTCGCCACCAGTGCCTCCGGCGGCGCCGTTCGCAGCACATCGCCGGCCAGCAGTACACCGGTCTCGTCGCCGCGCAGCATGCGCCAGCCCTCGGGAGTGGGCAGGCCGAGCGCGCAGCGGTCCGCGTCGGGGTCGAGGGCGATGGCCAGGTCGGCATCCACCCGCTCGGCCAATCGCAACAGCAGATCGGCGGCGCCGGGTTCCTCGGGATTCGGGAAGGCGACTGTGGGGAAATCCGGGTCGGGGGTGAACTGTTCGGCCACCGCATGGAGATCGGTGAACCCGGCGGCGGTCAGCGCCTGTACAGCCGTGGCGCCGCCCACCCCGTGCAGCGGTGTGAGCGCGATCCGGATCCCCGCGCGTTCGCCCGGACCACCGATGAGCTGCGGCAGCTGGATGACCCGTGCGAGGTAACGGGAGTACAGGTCGCTGTCCGAGATTTCCACCGGGGTACGCGGGATCGGCTCGGTCACCGCCGCGATCCGCTGCTCGATCTCGGTATCGGCCGGGGCGAGCAGTTGCGCGCCACCATCGACATACACCTTGTAGCCGTTGTCGGCGGGCGGATTGTGCGAAGCGGTGATCTGTACACCGGCCACTGCGCCGAGCGCGCGGACGGCGAACGCGGTCACCGGGGTAGGCCACGGTTCGGGTAGCCGGACCACCGGGAAACCGGCCCCGGCCAGCACCTCGGCGGTGACCTCGGCGAACTCCGCCGACCCGTGCCGGGCGTCGCGGCCGACCACCACTCGTCCACCACCCAGGCAGCGGTCTCGCAGCCACGCCGCGAGACCCGCGGTCGCGTGGGCGACGGTGGTCTCGTTCATCCGGTCCGGGCCCGGACCCAGCGGGCCCCGCAGCCCCGCGGTACCGAACGTGAGCACTACAACTGCTCCAGCAGCGCACGCAGCAGTTTGCCGAGCCGGGGCGCGGCGGCCTGTCCTTCGGCCAGCACTTCGGCGTGGGCCAGCGGCGCCCCGGTGACCCCGGCCGCCAGGTTGGTGACCAGCGAGATCCCGAGCAACCGAGCACCCAGTGCGCGCGCCGCGATGGCCTCGAGCACTGTGGACATCCCCACCAGGTCCGCCCCGATGGTGGCCAGCATGCGGATTTCCGCGGGCGTCTCGTACTGCGGTCCGGTGAGCCCGGCGTATACGCCGTCGGTGAGATCCGGGTCGATCCGGCGGGCGAGATGCCGCAGTTCCGGGTCCCAGGCATCCACCATGTCGACGAATGTGGGCCCGGCGAGGGCGGTCGCGCCGGTGAGGTTGATGTGGTCGCGCACCAGCACCGCCTCCCCGACACGCAGGCCGGGCCCGATACCGCCGGCGGCGTTGGTCAGGATCACCGTTTCGGCGCCCGCCGCCACCGCGGTACGCACCGGATGCACCACTTCGGCAGGGGTGTATCCCTCGTAGAGGTGCTGGCGGCCCATGAGCACCAGGGCGTCGGTGTCACCGACCTTCACCGACAGCACCCGGCCGATATGCCCCTGTGCGGTGGGCGCGGCGAATCCCGGTAACTCCGGCATCGGGATTTCGGCGTTCGGGACGCCGAGTTCGGTGGCGGCGTCCTGCCACCCCGAACCCAGCACTACTGCGACCCGGTGCCGGGCCACGGAGGTCCGGGCGGCGATTTCCTGGGCAGCCTCGTCGGCAAGCATGCCGGTCAGTGTATGGCCTCCGGGCGCCGCGGACCGGTGTCCTGCCGGATCCGGTGCCCACCGGCGACCGCTGTAGAGGCCCGGCGCTCCGGTGGATACGCTGCACATATGCCGTACCTGGAACGCGTGGGGAACGTTTACGTATTATCGCTGGGCAACGAGGGCCAGACCGACAGCGAGAACCGCTTCGGCCACGAATGGCTCGACGAGACGCACGCCCTGCTGGATACGGTGGAAGCGAGTTCAGGGCCCGCCGCCCTGGTCACGACGGCCACCGGAAAGTTCTTCAGCAACGGCCTCGACACCGACTGGCTGTTCGCCAACCTCGACCGCATGCACGGTTACCTCGATCGCGTCCACGAGCTGCTGGCCCGGGTCCTGGCCTTCCCGCTACCCACCCTGGCCGCGGTGAACGGGCATGCGTTCGGCGCCGGCGCCATGCTCGCGAGCGCGCACGATTTCCGGATCATGCGCGTCGATCGCGGGTTCTGGTGCCTGCCCGAGGTGCATCTCGGGATGCCGTTCACGATCGGGATGAACGCGCTGGTAACGGGCCGGCTGACCAATCAGGTCGCGCTCACCGCGATGACCACGGGCTACCGGTACAGCGGTCCGGAGGCATTCGCCGCCGGCATCGTCGACGAGACCGCTGATGCCGTAGACCTGCGCGATAGCGCGGTCACCCGGGCCACTGCACTGGCGGCCAACCGGAACGGCAGCCTTCCGGTGATCAAACGTTGCCTGCACGCCCCGACGTTGGCTGCCCTGGCTGTCCCGACCACCCCGGACAACCTGGAGTTCGCCAAGAGTTAGCATCCGGGTATCCGTGTTTCGTTGTCACTGTTGCGGCAGTAATACCCGGGACGTCGCCGGGCGCGGATCCGGCCGTGGTGGGAAACTGGAGGTGACGGCCGTTCCCCGGGGGGACGAGTGGAACCGCCGCCTGTACCGCGACGCAGGTCGCGGGCGATATGCGTGACGAGCCGATCCCGGCACGCGGAGAACTGGTTCGCAGCTGCTCGTTCTACGACAGGAGGATATTCGGTGAGCACATCCGGCCGTTCGGTGCGCGACGGACAGGACGCGGTGACGGCGTGGCTGGCCGAGCACACGGTCGATCTCGTGCAGTGGCGACGGCATCTGCACGCGAACCCGGAGCTTTCCCGCACCGAGTTCGCCACCACCGAATTCGTCGGTACCTGGCTGACCAAGGCCGGTCTCTCGTTCCGGGTGCTGCCCAGCGGTACGGGCCTGATCTGCGATATCGGCCCGGCGAATGCCCCCAGGATCGCCCTGCGCGCCGATGTGGACGCGCTGCCGCTCCAGGAGTTCACCGGCCGGGAGTTCGCCTCCACGGTTCCCGGCGTTTCCCATGCCTGCGGCCACGACGCGCACACGGCCATCCTGCTCGGCACCGCGCTGGCCCTGGCCGACGCGGACCTGCCGGTCGGGGTCCGGCTGATCTTCCAGCATGCCGAGGAAGTGATGCCCGGCGGCGCCCTGGATATGGTCGCCGAAGGCGCCGTGACCGGAGTGGACCGCATCTTCGCTCTGCACTGCGACCCCCGGCTCGAAGTGGGTCGGGTGGGTATTCGGGTCGGTGCGATAACCTCCGCGGCCGACACCGTGGAACTGGTCCTGGACTCGCCCGGCGGGCACACCTCCCGGCCCCACCTGACCAGCGACCTCGTCTACGCCATCGGCACCGTTATCACCGGCCTTCCAGGCCTGCTCAGCCGCCGGATCGACCCGCGGACCAGCACGGTCATGGTCTGGGGGGCGGTGAGCGCCGGCAAAGCGCCCAACGCCATACCGCAGACGGGGATGCTCACCGGCACCGTCCGCACCGGTGATCACGCCACCTGGTCGCTGCTGGAGCCGTTGGTGCGGGAGATCGTCGACGGTCTCCTCGCACCGACCGGCGTGCGATACCAGCTCGACTACCGGCGCGGCGTCCCTCCGGTCGTGAACGACGAACAGTCGGTCCGGATGCTCAGCGACGCGGTCCGCGGGATCGGCCCGGATGCTCTCGCCGATACCCCGCAGTCCGGCGGCGGCGAGGATTTCTCCTGGTACCTGGAAGAAGTCCCCGGAGCGATGGCCCGGCTCGGCGTCTGGTCCGGAACGGGTCCCCAACTGGACCTGCACCAGTCCACCTTCGATATCGACGAACGCGCCCTCGAAATCGGCGTCCGCACCTTCACCAACCTGGTTCTCCAAGCCGGCCGGGAACTCGCAATCTGAGCTGCGCAGACTTGCCGGCACAGCATCCCGCGGACCCGCCGCCGCGGGATCCTGCGGCAGCAGTGCCCTCCGTTCGTATCCGGCCGGACGCCCCATCAAGCGCCGCAAAAGACACAGCTCAGCTGAAGTTGTTACCCGGTCCGACGTTGCGGCTGTTGCGGGTGCGCAAGGCGTGTACGTAGTCCGCTGGGGCACCCGCCTTTTCGGCGGCATCGGCCATCACGCCGATATAGCGGGCCGAGGGGAGTCCGCCCTCGTAGGCGTCGAGAACGTACAGCCAGGCCAGGATGGGGTCGGCACCGCTGCCGGTGCTGGGGGTGACGCGGAGGCGGATCTTGCGGTGGATCCCGAAATCCGACCCCTCCCACCGGTCCAGTCGCTGTTCGTCTTCCGGCGAGACGTCGTAGAGCACCACGAAGACCCGGGAGCCCGGCTCTTCGACGACGGTGGCCAGCGGGCCTTCCCAGCCGATGTCGTCCCCGCTGAAGGTGAGGCGCCAGCCTTCCAGCCAGCCCGTCCCGGACATGGGGGAGTGCGGACAGCGCTCGAGCATCTGGGTCGAATCCATATTGGACCCGTAGGCAGCGTAGATCGGCACACCGGCAGCTTAGTTGTGTTCCGGCCCGGTCCGGGGACTGGGCGTCGTAATCGGTGCTGCGGGATCTGCTTCTGGTGCGGTTACGGGCGCCTCCGGCCGCGCCTGGACTGTCGATGGGATCCGCTGAACAGCACCGACTAGGCTTATCTCGGCGAGTGAGGGCCGCGACGCTGCCGCGCGCCGGGCGCGGGTGATCAGGACAGGGGTAGTTATGACCCGCATTGCAATCATCGGTGGCGGACCCGCAGGCTATGAGGCGGCGCTGGTCGCGGCCCAGCACGGCGCGCAGGTCGTACTGATCGATTCCGACGGTATCGGTGGGGCGTGTGTGCTCTGGGACTGTGTCCCGTCCAAGACGTTCATCGCGTCGACCGGTATCCGCACCGACCTGCGGCGGGCCCGCAACCTGGGGATAACGCTGGATCCGAGCCAGGCCGAGGTGCGGTTGCCGGAGGTCAACGAACGCGTGAAGGCGCTGGCGCTGGCGCAGTCGTCGGATATCCGGTCCAAATTGCAGGCCGCGGGCGTCCGGGTGCTGCCCGGTTGGGGCCGGCTGGCGGGCCCGGGGTCGGGCCGGGCGACCCACCAAGTCGCGGTGACCTGTCCGGATGCCGCCACCGAGACCGTGGAGGCCGAGGTGGTGCTGATCGCGACCGGTGCCTCGCCGCGAGTGCTCGCCGGGGCCGAGCCCGATGGAGAGCGGATCCTGAACTGGCGCCAGCTCTATGATCTGGCCGAACTGCCGGAAACCCTGGTGGTGGTCGGTTCGGGTGTCACCGGCGCGGAATTCGTCTCCGCGTACACCGAAATGGGTGTCCGAGTAATCCTGGTATCCAGCCGGGACCGGGTGCTGCCGGGCGAAGATGCCGATGCCGCATTGGTTCTCGAGGACGCTTTTGCCGAGCGCGGTGTGGAACTGGTCAAGCATGCCCGCGCCGACAAGGTGGAGCGCACGGCCGACGGTGTGCTGGTAACCCTTTCCGACGGTCGCACCGTCACCGGTTCGCACGCCCTCATGACTGTCGGTTCGACCCCGAACACCACCGGTCTCGGCCTGGAGGAGCTCGGTGTCGAACTCGACCACGGCGGATACCTGCGGGTCGACCGGGTCTCGCGCACCCCGGTCCCGGGAATCTATGCGGCCGGTGACTGCACCGGTCTGTTGCCGCTGGCCTCGGTGGCCGCCATGCAGGGCCGGATCGCGATGTACCACGCGCTCGGTGAGGGTGTGGTCCCCATCCGCCTCAAAACGGTGGCCTCGGCGGTTTTCACCCGCCCCGAGATCGCGACTGTCGGGGTGAGCCAGACCGCCATCGACAACGGGGAGGTACCTGCCCGGACGGTGATGCTGCCGCTGAACACCAATCCACGCGCCAAGATGTCGGGATTGCGCCGCGGCTTCGTGAAGATCTTCTGCCGCCCGGCGACGGGTGTGGTGATCGGCGGAGTCGTGGTCGCGCCCATCGCCTCGGAGTTGATCTTGCCGATCGCGCTCGCGGTGCAGAACAATCTCACGGTCAACGATCTGGCACAGACGTTCTCGGTCTATCCCTCGCTCACCGGTTCGGTCATGGAAGCGGCCCGCCAGCTCATGCGCCACGACGATCTGGGCTGACCTGTCCCTGGCCGCGCCGCCCCGTCGCCGTCGTATTCAGCGAGGATCCACAGCCTCGTGCGCGCCGGTGGACGCTTCCGGCGGCGCCGCGGCCCGTCTGCGGGCCTGAACCCGAAGTGCCGGCGACGGCACCGAGTTCAGCGAGATGCGTCAGGCCCGGCCCCTGCAGAGCCGACGTAACCGACGGTGGTGCCGAGTTCAGCGAGGCCCTGAAAGGTTTCGGCCGAGAGGGCCGAAACCCGCGGCGCCGCAGGCGCCGCCAAAAGATGCAGCACAGATTGCCGGACGGGCTCGGGTGTGGTTGACTGCCGAGGCAGAGATTGCGATCGGCGGGCGGTCGCGAGGTTTGGTGCCGGGGGGTTCGTCCTTTCGGACTCGGACAGCGAACGGCCCATCGGGGCCACCGCTGGAGTCGTGTCTCAGATGAGGCAGAACTGGTTGCGGTGCACAGGTGCCGCCGCATCCGGGAAAGGGATTGGGCGAATAGTGAAACATCGTAAGCCGAGCCGGGCGACCCGGGCGGTGGCGAGCACTTCGCTGCCGCTTGCGACCGCAGCGGCCATGGCCATCTTCGCATCGCCGGCGGGGGCCGTTCCGGGGGATCAGCCGACCACGCCGACGACTCCGGCGCCCGCTCAGCCGGGTGCCACGCCGGAGCAGCAGGGTCCGGAGACCACGCCTAGCCAGCCGGGTGTGCAGAACAACGGCGAACAGGATCAGGACGGGAACGAGGAGCAGTCGGGTAGTACCCCCACTCCGAGTCAGCCCGGTGTGACGACGCCGAAGCCGGGTGAGGAAGGCGAGCAGGCCCTTACAGGGCCCACTCAGCCGGGTGTGACCGCGCCGCGTGTGGCTCCGCTGCCCGTTCCGGGGCAGGACGAGCCGGTACAGCCGGCGATCGCGCCGGACAAGCCCGAGGGCGAGCAGCCTCCGGTGCCGGGGCAGCCGGGTGATCGGCCGGCCGGGACCGGGGGCGACGCACAGGCCGCGGATCCGGGCACCGAAACCCTGGTCCAGCCGCAGGCCCCCGAGTGGGAGGCCCCGCGCCTGCAATCGGCTCCGGTGGCGCCGGTGGTCGAGATGCAGGGCCCGCATATGGAGGTCGGCGCCGCCCTCGATGGTGGTGCGCTCGCGCCCGGGCATTTCGCCAATACGCATCACTTCACGAACCAATCGGGGTATGTCGGTACGGCCGGTTTCAGTACCCCCACGGGCACCGGCGAAGCCGGCATCTCGGTGGAGTTCGTCGATGAGAACACCATCAATGTTTCCACCTTCACCGGTGGGAACGGGCTGCCGGACAATCGGCTCGATCACACGATCGACACCACCCCGGTGAATAATGCCAAGGCGGCTGTCGAGCATTGGATCGCCATGCAGCCGGGCGGTGCGGATGCACTGAAGGCCGCGGCCGAGATTCCGCCACCCCCGCCGCTGCTGCCGCCGGGTAACTACCCGGAGCAGTCGATCAACGTCGCTGGTGTCAACACCCAGTGGGGTGGTTCGCTCCAGTACTGATACGAGTTGAATCTTGCCGGGTGGGGCGGTCGAGTACGGCCGCCCCACCCGCGTGTCTCGAAAGGGATGGGCTGTGACCGGCGCGGGCGAAGATAGAGGACGCGAATCCGACCCGGCGGATTTCGGTCCGCCCACAGGTGATTTCGGCCCGCCCACAGGTGATTTCGGGCCGCCGGTATCGGAGTTCGGCCCGCCGGTATCGGAGTTCGGGCCGCCGACCGGTGATCTACCGGTGCAGGGCTGGCAACCGGCGGGCGCGGACAATCCGGAGCTGGCTTGGCGACCGGCCGACGGCGCCTCGGGTGCGGTACCGGAGCCGCCTGCGGTACCTGCGCCGCCGCCGCAGTATCGTGCGCCGGACAGTTCCACGCCGGCTTATCCGGCGACCGGTGATTCCGTGCCGGTGACACGTCCGCGGCCGGGGAGTACCGACGACACGACGGTGCGCCATTCTGTGCCCACAGATCCGGCGCAGCGTCGGCCGGGTGCCGACCGGACGGCCGAGCCGGAACAGGCGACAGTCCGGCACAGCGCCGCAGATCTGCGCTGGCCCGGCACCGAACCGAGCGATCGGGGCGACGGGCCGGTGCTGCCGCGCTCGGGCGGCCTGTCCTGGGACAGTGATCCGATCGCGCAGAAACTCACGCCGCAGTCGGTGTCGAGCGCGCTGGCCGAGAAGCCGCGTCGCGGTCTGCCTGTCGGCACGATTGTCGCGGTGGCGGCGGTGATCGTGGCGTTCATCGCGGTCGGCGTGGCAATCGTCGTGGTCCGGGGTGGCGGCGAAGGAGGCACCGGGCCCACTGCGGAGGCGATCGAGGGGTTGGGTTGCCCGGCGACGCAGGACGGCGCGGTCACGGTGGGTAACGGTGCGGGCGATACGACGAGCGGTCCGGATGCGGTACTCGGATTCCAGCACGCTTTCTACACCCAGCGCAGCGGAACCGGTGCCCGCGAGTTCGTGGCGCCGGATTCTCCGGCCATTTCCGCTGCCGAGACCATCCAGGGGGCGATCGACGAGCAGATCCCGGCCGGTACGCAGCATTGCGTGCGGATCACCGAGCGGACGGCGAATACTTTCGACGTGGATCTCACCGAGCGCCGGCCGAACGGGGCGACGACGGTGTACAAGCAGACGGTCACCACGGTGGAGCGCGACGGTAAGACCCTGTTGTGGGTTATCGAGGACCGCCGCTGATCCCATAAGTTGAGATCACAGTTTCATATTCTGGTTTTCATGGGATGATTGGGTATCGACAGGCGATACCCGGAGGCTCCCATGCCCGATGAAGAGACCGCGCCACTGGCCGGAAAGCTGGCAGGTCTGACCAGTTCCGCCATCCGTGACCTGCTGAAGCTCACCGCCGCGCCGGATGTCATCAGCCTCGCTGGTGGTTTGCCCGATGCCGCGCTCATGCCCGGCCCGCGGATCGCGGCCGCCGCGGAATCTGCGCTGCACAGTCCCGCCGTCCTCCAGTACACCGAGTCGCCGGGCTGGGGACCGCTGCGCGATGTACTCGCCGGACGCGAGTCCGCCCGGCTGGGCCGCCCGGTCGGAGTCGGGGAAGTGTTCGTCACCCACGGCTCCCAACAGGCGTTATCGCTACTCGCGGAGGTGCTGCTCGACCCCGGCGCGCTGGTCGTGGTCGAGGATCCGGCCTATATCGGCGCGCTCCAGGTGTTCCGGGCCGCCGGAGCCCAGGTCGTGGCGGTGCCACTGGACAGCGAGGGGATGCGGGTCGACCTGCTCGAAGAACTGATCGCGGCCGGCCGGCGGCCCGCGGTCGTGCATACGGTGAGCAACTTCCACAATCCGGGCGGTGTCACCATGAGCCCCCGCCGGCGGCGGGCGCTGGCCGCCGCGGCCGAGAAACACCGGTTCTGGGTGATCGAGGACGATCCGTACGGCGAGTTGTGGTTCGACCGGCCCACACCGGAACCGGTCGCGACGTATTCGCCGGCGGTGATCCGGCTGTCCTCCGCCTCCAAGATCCTGGCCCCCACCCTGCGGGTGGGATGGATGGTTGCCCCGAAGCGGGTCTGCCGGGCGGTCGAACTGCTGAAACAGGGCGCCGACCTGTGCGGTTCCGCATTGACCCAGCAGATCGCCACCGAACTACTGGCCGATACCGAGTGGCTCGGCGGCCATATCGATACGGTGCGCCGGGTCTATGCCGCCCGCGCCACCGCGCTGGTGGACGCCGTGACCGATGAGTTCGGTGATCGTCTGCGCTGCAGTTCCGCTTCCGGCGGAATGTTCGTGTGGGCGGAGTTCACCGACGGCACCGATACCACCGAACTGCTGCCCCGTGCACTCGATACAGGTGTCGCCTTCGTACCCGGGCAGGCGTTCGCGGTCGCCACCCCGTACTCGCATGCCATGCGGATGTGTTTCACCACTGCCGCCCCCGAGGTACTCGGCGAGGCCGTGACCAGGCTGGCACGGGCGGTGGCGCAGGCACCGGTGGCGGCCGGTCAGTCCGCCCAGTTGTAGGTGCGTTCCACGGCCTTGTTCCAGTCGTGCAGCCGGGACTCGCGTTCGGCGGCCGGCATGGCCGGGTTCCACGTGGTTTCGGCGGTCCAATTGGCGCGGATATCGTCGGTGCCCGACCAGTAGCCGACCGCCAGGCCTGCGGCGTACGCGGCACCCAGGGCAGTGGTCTCGTTGACCAGCGGGCGAACCACCGGAAGGTCGAGGATATCGGCCTGGAACTGCATGAGCAGATCGTTGGCGACCATCCCGCCGTCGACCTTGAGCGCGACCGCTTCCAGGTTCAGTTCGTTGGCTTCGGCGTCCGCACGCATCGCATCCATCACCTCACGGGTCTGGAACGCGGTCGATTCGAGGATCGCCCGCGCCAGATGCGCCTTGGTGACGAACCTGGTGAGGCCGGCGATGACCCCGCGGGCATCGGGCCGCCACCGCGGGGCGAACAGCCCGGAGAAAGCGGGCACGATATAGGCGCCGCCGTTATCGTCCACGGTGCGGGCCAGATCCTCGATCTCCGGCGCGGCGTCGATGATGCCGAGGTTGTCGCGGAACCACTGCACGAGTGCACCGGTGACGGCGATCGACCCCTCCAGCGCGTACACCGGCGGCTGCTCACCGAGCCGGTAGCAGACGGTGGTGAGCAAGCCGTGTTCGCTGAACACCGGTGTGGTCCCGGTGTTCAGCAGCATGAAGTTCCCGGTGCCGTAGGTGTTCTTGGCCTCGCCGGGCGACAGGCACGCCTGCCCGAACGTCGCGGCCTGCTGGTCGCCGAGGATGCCTGCGACCGGTATCCCGGTCAGCGGCCCGGATGTGATCTCCGCGTAGACCTCCGAGGAACTGCGAATCTCCGGCAGCATCGCCGTCGGCACGCCGATCTCCGCGCAGATCTCGCGGTCCCACTGCAAGCTCCGCAGATCCATCAACAGCGTTCGTGAGGCGTTGGTGACATCGGTGATGTGCCGGCCGGTCAGCTTCCACAGCACCCAGCTGTCCACGGTCCCGAAACACAGCTCCCCGGCCTCGGCCCGCTGCCTGGCGCCGGGAACCGTGTCCAGGATCCAGCGCACCTTCGGACCGGAGAAATAGGTCGACAGCGGTAGTCCGGTGCGGTCGGCGTAGCGGTCGGCGCCCTGATCACCGGCGAGTTCGGTGCACAGCCGGTCGGTGCGGGTGTCCTGCCAGACGATGGCGTTGTGGATCGGCCGGCCCGTATCGCGTTCCCACACCACCGTGGTCTCGCGCTGATTGGTGACACCGACTGCCGCGATATCGGCCGCCCGGACCTCGGCTTCGTCAAGCGCCGCACCGAGCACGAATTCGGTATTGCGCCACAGTGTTTCCGGATCGTGCTCCACCCAGCCCGGTTTCGGGAAGAGCTGATCGTGTTCCCGCTGGGCCAGACCCGCGACCTGGCCCGAACGGTCGAAGAGAATGCATCTGCTCGAGGTCGTGCCCTGGTCGATGGCGGCCACATAGCGCATGGTAGGAGGCTAGCGCAACCGGGCATGTCGGTGACGGGTGTCTCGCTGCGCCCGATAGTCGCCGATCTGCGCATAGGCTGTAGGGCGAACTCACGGAACCACAGCCGACCTCGTCGAACGCTCCAGGAGTCGAAACCCATGACCATTCAGCCGGGATCACAATTTCTAGGACCTGACCAGCGGCGCGCGGCCTGGGACCGGCTGGGCAAGGACCATTTCGATGTGGTCGTGGTGGGTGGCGGTGTCGTCGGGGCCGGTATAGCGCTGGACGCCGCGACCCGCGGGCTGCGCGTTGCGCTGGTCGAGGCGCGGGATCTGGCGTCGGGCACCTCCAGCCGCTCGTCGAAAATGTTCCACGGCGGTCTGCGCTATCTGGAACAGCTGGAATTCGGGCTGGTGCGCGAGGCACTGAAAGAGCGTGAACTATCCATGTCGCGGCTCGCGCCGCATCTGGTGAAACCGCTGCGCTTCCTGTACCCGCTCACGCGCCGGGGCTGGGAACGCCCGTATGTGGCCGCGGGGTTGTTCCTCTACGACACCATGGGCGGCGCGAAATCGGTTCCCGGTCAGCGCCATCTGTCCCGCCACGGCGCCCTGCGGCTGGCTCCGGGGTTACGCCGCAATTCGCTGATCGGCGGGATCGGCTACTACGACACCGTGGTCGACGATGCCCGGCACACCATGACGGTGGCCCGGACCGCGGCCCACTACGGCGCGGTGATCCGCACCTCGACCCAGGTTGTCGGGTTCCTGCGCGAGGCGGACCGGGTGGTCGGGGTCCGGGTACGCGACAGCGAGGACGGGCGCAGCGCGGAGGTCCGTGGCCATGTGGTGATCAATGCGGCCGGGGTGTGGACCGACGAGGTGCAGGCGCTGTCGCTGCAGCGTGGCCGGTTCCATGTGCGGGCGTCGAAAGGCGTGCACATCGTGGTCCCGCGAGACCGGATCGTCAGCGATGCCGCGATCATCCTGCGCACCGCCACTTCGGTACTGTTCGTCATTCCGTGGGGCGCGCACTGGATCGTCGGCACCACCGATACCGATTGGAATCTGGACCTGGCCCATCCGGCCGCCACCAAGGCCGATATCGACTACCTGCTCGACCGGGTGAACCAGGTGCTGGTCACCCCGCTGACCCATGACGATATCGACGGTGTGTACGCCGGTCTGCGGCCGCTGCTGGCCGGGGAGAACGACGATACGTCGAAACTGTCGCGCGAGCATGCGGTCGCCCGCATCGCCCCGGGGCTGGTCGCGATCGCCGGCGGGAAGTACACCACCTACCGGGTGATGGCCTACGACGCGGTGGACGAGGCCGCGCAGGACATCCCCGCCCGGGTATCGCCCTCGATCACCGAGAAAGTTCCGCTGCTCGGCGCCGACGGGTATTTCGCGCTGGTCAATCAGACGGTCCAACTGGCCGACGAGTACGGTCTGCACCCCTACCGGGTGAAGCATCTACTGGACCGCTACGGCTCGCTGATCGACGAGGTCATGGCGCTCGCGGCGGACCGCCCGGAATTGCGGCAGCCCATCGAGGCCGCGCCGTCGTACCTGAAGGTAGAAGCCGTGTACGCGGCCGCCGCGGAAGGCGCACTGCACCTCGACGATGTCCTCGCCCGCCGTACCCGCATCTCCATCGAGTACCCGCATCGCGGCGCCGACTGCGCCGAAGAAGTGGCGGGTCTGATGGCCGGTGTGCTCGGCTGGGACGAGGCCGAAACCAGCCGGGAGGTCCGGACCTACCAAGCTCGGGTGGACGCCGAAATTTGCTCGCAGACCCAGCCCGACGACGCCTCCGCCGACGCGTTGCGGGTGGCCGCGCCGGAGCCCCGCCCGGAGATCCTGGAACCGGTGCCGATCGAACGCTGAGGCCGGGACAGCCGCAGACGCACGGAACACGACCAGCGCGTCATATACGCCAGGGTCAGTGGGCCGCGGGCGGACTGCCTGCGGGCGCGGGGCTGGTGATGGCGGGGCCGAGGGGCACGGGTGTGGTGCCCGAGGGGGTGGGAGCCGGGTGGAGCAGGAAATAACAGAACACCGCGGTCGCCACGATAGCCAATATCGCCGACAACAATTTACCTGCGAAGGCGGCCAGGTGGAGGGCTCGGGTGTACATGGGACCTGCTTCCGGTGCGGTACCCGTGTGTCGTCGCGAAGGTGCCGATCATTACCACGCCCATGGCGGCCGTCACAGAAGTGGCAACGGCCGAAATGCGACAGATTACGTGCTCATTCCGGTATGACCTGGCATTTTGGACAGTAGTAGATCCCGCGCTCTCGGCGGCTCACCTGATCACCGCGTGGCGCCGATTCACCCAGGAGATCGACCCGGATAGTGGCCCCGCAGCGCTGGCAGGAGCGGCGCGCACGCCCGTAGACCAGCGGCCGCCACGGCGGCTGATGGGCGGCCCGATACAGGACGCGATGCGCTTCGTTGACGAGCGCGAGCAGATCACCGACCTCGGCCACGGGCCGCGCCGGATGCACCTTGCGCAGGTAGCAGACCTCGCTGCGGTAGATATTGCCGATTCCGGCGAGGTTGCGCTGATCCAGTAGCGCCGACCCGATCGGGAGCTCCGGTTGCCGGGCCAGCAGGTCGGCGGCAACGGCCGGATCCCAGCCGGGGCCCAGCAGGTCGGGTCCGAGATGATCGATCACGGTGTGCTCGTCGGCGCGCCGCAGCACCTCCACCAGACCCAGATCGAATCCCACCGCCTCCACCTCTGCCGTGCCCAGCACGAGCCGGGCGGTGACCCTGGGTTTGGTCCAGCGCTGGCCGCAGTGGAATACCCGCCAGCTGCCCTCCATTTTCAGGTGGGTGTGGATGCTGACCGTCTCGGTGCGGACGAACAGGTGCTTCCCGTAGCTGGCGACACTGCCCACCACCTGACCGCGCAGATCGACGGTGGCGTAGCGGGGGACCCGGAAATCGCTGCGCGTGAGCGTTTCGCCCACCAGCGCCGCGCGCAGCCGTTCGGCGGCGAGGAACACCACGTCACCTTCCGGCATCGATGTCCTCCGTTGCCCCGTACGCACGCTCGCCGGCCGGACCGGGGGCCGCACGGCCCGCACCGCTCACCGTCGTCCGCGCAGGCGTAGGCCGCGCGGGGTATCGCTGAAACCGGCTTCGGTGAGGAAGCCGGCGAAGGTGTTGCCGTGCACCGATTCGCCGTCGACCCGGTCGATGACCAGGGAATCCACCTGCCCCGAACGCACGAGCCCGGCCAGCGCGGTGGCCGCCGCGTGGCGGGCCGCCGGGTCCTCGGTGCAGGTGAGCAGGGTCCGGCCGCCGCGCTCCAGGTACAACACGAGTTCGCCGTCGACCAGTACGACCAGTGCCCCCGCTTTGCGACCCGGACGGTGGCCGGCCCCACCGGCCGTCTTGGGCCAGCCGAGAGCGGCACCGTACGGGTTGGCCGGATCGCAGGCCGCGAGTACCAGCGCCGGGCCGGCCGGGCGCCTGTCGCCCTCGAAAGAACGCAATCGGTCCACAACATCGGTCGTCGAGAACTGCGCGCCTCCGAGGGAGTCCACGAAGTAGCCGCGCCGGCAGCGGCCGCGGTCCTCGAATTCGCTCAGGACCCGGTAGGCGAGCGCGAACCCGCCGGGCATCCCCTCGTTCTGCACCGCGCCCTTGGTCACCACGCCGTAGCGTTCCAGCAGCAGATCGGCGGTGGCGTGGGCGCGGACCGTGTTGTCGAGGGCGCGTTCGGGCAGCATCGACCATCGGCCGGCCACCGTGGGGGGACCCGAACGGGTCGGCATGGCGGGCCGGGGCAGGTAGGCGCGTCCGCGTGGGGCGCGGCGCGGGGTGCGGTGGGCGGCCGGCGTGCGGGTGGCTCCGGAGAGACGGGCGCGAACGGGGGCGAAGGTATCGCCGGAGATCAGCCCGGCCCACACCAGGTCCCACAGCGCCGACGCGACCCGGGTGTCGTCGAGGACGCCGGTCGCGTCGGCGAGTTGACGGAAGAAATAGGCGCCTCCACCACCACGCAGAGCCATGAGGGGCCCGCCCCGATCCGGTTCGACCCGCGCACCGGCCGGGCCCCGCCCCGCGGCAGATCCTGCCGACGACGGTTCGACCTGACCGTCGGCCGGATCGCGCCCCGCGGCGGAGCCCGCCGTCGGCGATGACGGCTCGAGCCGCCCGCCCGCCGTATCGCGTTCCGCGGCAGATCCCGCCGGCGACCACAGTTGCTTTCCCGCTGCCGTAGCTTGTCCCGCGGCCGGACCGGTGGGCGACACCGACCACGCGGCGGGCTCGGCGCCCAGCGCTGTGAGCAGGGCGAGATGGAGTTCGTCGAGTTCCGGTTCGTCCGGGGGCGGCAAGGTCAGCGGAGCTTGATCGGACGGGTGCAGGGCGATCCACCCGTCCTTGGCGTTGATCACCCCGTGCCCGGACCATCGGACCTCACCGGTGGCCATGAGTTCGTCGAGCATCCCAGGGGTGTAGTCGCGAACGCGGGCGGGTAGTACCAGCGACTCCCACGCCGAAGCCGGTACCGGCACCCCGGCGAGCTGATCGACCACCGCGGCCACCCCGTCGATACCGCGCAATTCCCCGCTGCCGATGTGCTGCCAGTCGGGCAGGAATCGCGCCAGGGCGGCGGTGGAGACCGGTTCGATCTCGTGGCGGGCGGCGGCCAGGCTGCGGCGGCGCAGCCGGCGCAGGACCTGGGTGTCACACCATTCCGACCCCGCCGTCTCGGGTGTGAATTCGCCTTCCACCACCCGTTTCTCGGCCACCAGCTGATGCAGTGCCGAGGCGGCCACCGCGGACCCCAGTCCGAACCGCCGCGCGACCGCTTCCGTGCCGAAGGGGCCGTGGGTGCGCGCGAAGCGGGCCACCAGATCGCCCAGTGGATCGGGCACCGGCTCGATGAAGGCCGCCGGGGTGCCGATCGGTAGCGGAACACCCAGTGCGTCGCGCAGGCGCGCGGCGTCCTCGATCGCGGCCCACCAGACCCGGCCCGCATAGGTCACCTCCAGCGCACGCCGGGCATCGGCGAGTTCGGTGAACCAATCCGCCGGGTCTTCCCGGCAGCGCTGCCCGGCCTCGTCCGCCGTGAGTGGCCCGAGTAGGCGCAGCAGGTCTGCAAGACCCTCCGCATCGCGCGCCTTGCGTTCGGGGGTGAGCCGCTGCAGTTCCTGCTCGGTGTGCCCGATGATCTCGCTGTCGAGCAGTTCGCGCAGTTCCACCCGGCCGAGTAGTTCGGCCAGCAGGCTCGAATCCAGGGACAGTGCCGCCGCGCGGCGTTCGGCGAGTGGGCTGTCGCCGTCGTACATGAACTGGCCGATGTAGTCGAACAGCAGTGCGTTGGCGAACGGTGACGGTGTGGCGGTCTCCACTTCGACCAGCCGGATCTGCCGCCGCGCCACCCGGCCCAGCAGATCCCGCAGCGCGGGTAGATCGTAGACATCGCGCAGGCATTCCCGCACCGTCTCCAGCAGGATCGGAAAGTCCGGGAATTTTCGTGCGACATCGAGTAATTGGGCCGACCGCTGCCGCTGCTGCCACAGCGGTGCCCGCTTACCGGGATCCCGGCGGGGCAGTAGCAACGCCCGGGCGGAGCATTCGCGGAACCGGGAGGCGAACAGGGCCGAACCGCCCACCTGCTCGGTCACGATCTCGTCGATCTCGTCCGGTTCGAAGACGAACAGCTCCGCGCCCGGGGGGTCGTCGGTGGTATCGGGCAGCCGCACGACGATACCGTCGTCGGAGGCATTGGGTGACGCGTCCACTCCGAACCGTTCGCGTAGCCGGGCGCCGATGGCCAGCGCCCACGCCGCGTGCACCGGCATACCGTAGGGCGAGTGCAGAATCAGCCGCCAGTCGCCGAGTTCGTCGCGGAAACGTTCCACCACCAAGGTGCGATCGGTGGGGAGCCGGCCGGTGGCAGTGCGCTGATCGTCCAGCAGCGCACGCAGATTGGCGACGGCATTCTCGTCGAGCCCCGCGGCGGTCGTGCGCGCGGTGAAATCCCCGGACGCGGTATCCGAACCGGATTTGCGGACGAATTCACCCAGCGCGGCACCCAGTTCGGCCGGACGGCCCAGCGAATCACCGTGCCAGAACGGTAACCGCCCGGGATGACCGAAGGCAGGGGTGACCAGGACGCGGTCGTAGGTGATGTCCTCGATCCGCCAGCTGGTGGCGCCGAGCGCGAACACATCGCCGACACGCGATTCGTAGACCATCTCCTCGTCGAGTTCGCCCACCCGGGAGGCCTTCTCGCCCACCATGTACACCGCGAACATTCCGCGGTCGGGGATGGCGCCGCCGGAGGTCACCGCCAGGCGCTGGGCGCCGGGACGGCCGGTCAGGGTGCCGGCGTCGCGATCCCAGACCAGCCGCGGGCGCAATTCGGCGAACTCGTCGGAGGGGTAGCGCCCGGCCAGCAGGTCCAGCACGGCTTCGTAGGACGATCGCGGCAGTGCCGCATAGCTTCCGGTGCCGCGCACGGTACCGAACCAGGTGTCGACGTCCAGTGGTTCCAGGGCGCAGGCCGCCACCGTCTGCTGTGCGAGGATATCCAGCGGATGCGCCGGTATCTTCAATTCTTCGATCTGCCCCGCCAGCATCCGCTGCGCCGCCACCGCGCAGTGCACCACATCGGTGCGGTGTTTCGGGAACAGCACCCCGCGCGAGATCTCGCCCACCTGATGCCCGGCGCGGCCGATCCGCTGCAACCCGCTGGCCACCGAGGGCGGTGCCTCGACCTGCACCACCAGGTCCACGGCTCCCATATCGATTCCGAGTTCGAGGCTGCTGGTGGCCACCACACAGCGCAACCGCCCACTCTTCAGATCGTCCTCGATCAGGGCCCGCTGCTCCTTGCTCACCGACCCGTGGTGCGCCCGGGCGAGCAGCGGTGCGGCGCCGTGGGTGACCTCGGTGGAAGGGCCCAGCTGGGCGGGCGGGGCATGGACGGTATCGGGCCCCTCTCCGAGCTGCTCCGCGTAGGTTTCGTTCAACCGGGCGGTGAGCCGTTCGGCCAGGCGCCGGGAGTTCGCGAACACGATCGACGACCGATGGGTGAGAACGAGTTCGACGATCGATTCGTCCACATGCGGCCACAGCGAACCGGGCTGCCCGGAATCGCCCGGTTCGGTCATATCCGCGACCGGTACCCGCACCGACAGATCGAATGTCTTCGGTGCGGGCGGCGAAACGATGGTGATGGGTGCCTGCCCCACCAGGAACTTGCCTACTTCCGCGGGCGGGCGCACCGTCGCGGACAACCCGATCCGTTGGGCGGGCCGGTCGGTGAGCGTATCGAGCCGGGCCAGCGAGAGCGCCAGATGCGACCCGCGTTTGGACCCGGCGATCGCGTGCACCTCGTCCACGATCACCGTCCGGACCCCGCGCAGCGTCTCCCGGGCCGCCGAAGTGAGCATCAGGAACAGCGATTCCGGGGTAGTGATCAGGATGTTCGGGGGTGTGCGCTGTAACCGCCGCCGCTCCTGCGCCGGCGTATCCCCGGACCGGACGCCGACGCTGATCTCCGGTGCCGGGAGCCCGAGCCGCCGCGCGGTCTGGCGCACACCCACCAGTGGCGCCCGCAGATTACGTTCGACATCCACCGCCAATGCCTTCAACGGGGAGATGTAGAGCACGGAGGTTCCGGCCACCGGCGGGTCGGCCCGGGCGAGCTCGTCGATGGCCCAGAGGAACGCCGAGAGGGTTTTCCCGGACCCGGTGGGCGCGATCACCAGGGTGTGCTCACCGGCCGCGATCGCCCGCCACGCACCCAGCTGAGCGTCCGTCGGCGCGGGGAACGCACCGTCGAACCACTGCTGGGTGGCGGCGGAGAACTCGGTCATGGATTCCAGTCTGCACCCGGCCACCGACAGCCGCCGGTGGCCGCCCCGGTTTTCAGGGCAGGCTGCCGTCGACCAGTTCGGGTTCCTCGTCGGTGATATCGGGTGTTCCGGAATCGCGGATCAGTTCGGCCAGGCGAACCAGATCTGCGGTGCTCACCCCACCGACCGGGCGGAATTCCCGGTCGAGCCGGCGCCGGAGGAACGCTGTTCGCGATATCCCGAGCGCACGAGCTTGCCGGTCTATCTCGTCGATTATTGCGCCGGGCACGGCACGGATCAGAATATCTGTCATTCCTCGATCACCTCCTGCTCGCGGGGGCACGACGGACCGGGAGCCGGCACTGGATTCGAGCCGGCGACCGGTGACAGTTCGGTGTTTCTATGCTGCGACGGTGCCTGGTGTTCGCAAACTCGAGTTGATCTCCCACGGTGTCACCGCGGCGCCGAAGGCGGGCCGTTTCCCGGCCGGCAACCGCTCACCCCGGCGGGACGGGCGGCACCGGAGGGCCGGGAGTTCGAACCACCGGCGGGCGCACAGGTGCTGGTGGGCCCGGAGCGGCGAAGCCAGAGAGACTGCCCTACTACTCGGCCTGGATGCCGCGCCACTGTCCAGATTACGCGATCTTGACGCCGGCGCGTGGCGCGGCGCGGAACTCGGCATATTCGTGCCCTCGTCGTGCCATACCGACCCCGGATTCCGGGAGCAGCGCAATGGATCGGTACCGGACCGCTGGAACGGGTCCGCGGCCGGCTTGCCGACTCCGCCCCTCCGACAGCGTCAGCCCAGCGCCACCGAGGTGCCGAGCGAGAACGGGAAATCCCGGAACGTCATGGTCGCCGGCACCGATCCGGCGGGCACCTCGTACACCAGATGTGTACCCAGCGATTCCCCCGGTTGCAGCGTCCGGGGGGCAGCGGCGGTGGCGGCGCGCTGCGCGGTGGCCGTCACATCCGGGCCGAACTCGGCGCCGGCCGTATCGTGCAGCTCCTGACCCAGCGGGGTGTAGGTCTTCGGCTCCGGCGCGATATTACGAACGGTGAAACTCACCACCACGAACATGCCCTGGGCGCGGTCGAAACCGACCGTGGGTACATCGGTCTCCACATTCCGTACAACGAACTCGAAGCTACCGTCGCGGACTTCGGTACCCGCCGGCGCCGTGGTCCGGTCGTCGCCGGAGAAGAATTCGATAGATCCCGCGCCCTTCACCAATGCCGCCATACATCCGCCGATCAGGAGTAGCGGTACAACCACCAGCACGATCAGCCACAGCACCAGCTTGCGCAAGCGGCTTTTCCGGCGCCGGGGCCGAGCAGCCGGACGGGACCGGGGCGTGCCCCGGGCGGGCGGCGCAGGGGAGCGGGGTGCCGGGCGGGCCGGTGCGACCGGCCGGACTCCCGCATGCGCCATATCGCCGCCGCGCGGCGCGGCACCGGGGGCGTGGCCTGTTTCCAGCCGGGTGTATGCCCGGGTCGGTGGATGGCCGGGACCGGCCGTCCCGTGCGCGATACCGGCCGCGGCGAGACCGGTGTAGGGACGGGTCCCCGGGGGTGGTGGCGCTGCCTCGTACCGGCGCGTGCCCGCCGGCTCCGCGCCGGGATCGTAGGGGCGAGTGCTCGGATGCCCGGCGGCTGTGCCGGCGGGCGCCGAGGTCTCGTATCGGCGAGTAGCGGGCCGGTCCGGTGATTCGTAGCGGCGGGTACCCGCCGGTCCCGCGTCGAGCTCGTAGCGATGGACGCCGGGGTGTTCCATGGGCGCAGGTGTGGCCGCCCGGCTCGGGAGGCTCAGCGCCGCCGCCGCGGCCCGCGCGAACTCACCGGCCGACCCGAAACGGTCACCGGGTTCCTTGGCCAGTGCACGGGCGATCACCGCGTCCAGCCGAGCGGGGATACCCGGTACCAGCGCCCGCACACTGGGCGGGGCGGTGGTGAGATGGTCGTGCATCTGCCGCGCCGGGTCGGTATCGCCGAACGGACGGATACCGGCGAGGCATTCGAACAGCACACAGCCCAGCGAATAGATGTCGGCACGGGCGTCGGTGTTGCCGGTGAACCGTTCCGGCGCCATATATGCCCAGGTGCCCACCGCGAGACCCGACGCCGTCAGCGCCGTACTGCCGGCACCGTGTGCGATACCGAAATCGATCAGATACACCAAGCCGTCGCGCCGGACGACGATATTGGACGGTTTCACATCCCGGTGCACCAAACCGGCCCGGTGCGCGGCGTCCAGCGCCGCCGCTGTCTGCGCGACGATTTCGACGGCCCGTTCCGGCGGCAACGGCCCCCGCCGCAGGATCCGCGACAGGTCCTCGCCCTCGACGTACTCCATCTCGATGAACAGCCGGCCGTCCAGCTCACCGTGCGCGTGGATCGATACGAGATGCCGGTCGTGCAGGCGGGCGGCGAGCTCGGCCTCCCGCTCGAACCGGCTCCGGTAGGTCGGGTCCGCCGCGAGTTCGGCGGGCAGCAATTTCAGCGCGATCGTCCGTCCCGGCTGCCCGCCCGCGGGATCGGTATGCGCCAGCCACACCTGGCCCATACCGCCCTGCCCGAGCAGCCGCTCGAGCCGGTAGGGGCCCAGTCGCTGCCCAACCATGCCGATCCTTCCTGTCACCGTCGCGCCGCGGGTCCCGGCGGGTGCGGTGCTCCGGCGCCGTGCGGCGCACGGACTGTACTCCGACCCTAATGGCGACGCGCCGCCCGGCGCAGCGTGACCGGCGGCACCGAATGGGCAGGTGCCGCGTGCGCTCTGCTGCCGGCGAGGGACGGTCCCTCCGGGGCTGCGGCAGGAACCCGGCCTCAGCGGCGAAAGCCCCGCGCCGCGCGGTGCCGGTGGCTCGAGCGCTTACGCGAGGGGAAGGTGGTTCCGGTCATGTAGTTGCGGGTCTGCCGTCCATGTCGGTACGAACATCGGGCGGCCGCCGGGGGCAGGCCGCCCGATTACCGGCGTGCCGCTGGATGGTCGCGCTTCTCATGCCCTTGCCGCGGCTGCGCCGATATGAGGTAGGCCGGGATGGCTGCGCTCTGACGGGGGCGGCATCGGCCGGAATGTGGGGTGTCTTGTTCCGGAGCTTTGCCGAGGAGCCTCGGCGACGATGCCTTCCCTGTGCCAGGGTGAGCGGATGGAGCCGATCGAGATCAATGCGGGGGCGTGGTATCTGCGTGCACTACGGGCCGATGAACGAGTCGATGATCGGCCCGCGCTGCTGGAGGGCGGGATAACGGACCCGGAATACGTGGCCCGGCGGGGCGCCCAATGGGTCGACGAATCGCATTTTTCCTGGGCGGTGTGCGATCCCGTGACGGCGGAACTGGTCGCGGAGATCGTGGTTGCGCCGGAATCCGGCGGGAACGCGCGTATATCCGGCTGGTCGAGGCCCGGATACGGTGCCGCTCTGGAGGCCGGGCTGGGTGCGGTGCGCCGGTTCGTGACGGGCGCCCTCGGGTTACGACCCGAGCCGGTCGGCGGCCCGGTCGGCTGATCACCGAGATCTGCCTACCGCACCGGTATCAGCCGTTTCGACCGCTCACGACCGATCCCGCAGCACCCGGTCCAGGGCGGCGACCGCTGCCTCCAACTCCGCGGGTTCCACGGTCAGCGGCGGCCGGAATCGGATTCCACGCGACCCGGTTCCGGCCATCAGGACGTGCTCGCGTTCGCGCAGTGTGGTGAGCACTGCGTCGCGGAAACCGGTATCCGGCAGGGTTATGGCGCATATCAGGCCCCGGCCGCGGGGGTCGGTGGCGGTCGGATGCTGCTGAGTGAGTGCACGCAGTAGGACCTGGAGGTGTTCACCGAGTGACGCGGCGCGTTCGATCAGCCCGTCGCGTTCGACGACTTCGAGTATCCGCCGGGCCCGGACCATATCGGCCAGGTTGCCGCCCCAGGTGGAGTTGAGCCGGGACGGGACGGTGAAAACGTTATCGCTCACCTCGTCCACCCGGCCGCCCGCCATGATGCCGCACACCTGGGTTTTCTTCCCGAATGCGACCACATCGGGTTGTAGACCCAATTGCTGGTAGGCCCAGGCTGTTCCGGTCGCGCCGGCTCCGGTCTGCACCTCGTCGAGGATGAACAGCGCATCGTTGGCGTGGCACAGCCGCTGCATCGCCTGCAGGAACTGGGGCCGCATATGCCGGTCGCCGCCTTCGCCCTGGATCGGTTCGGCCAGGAAACAGGCGATTCCGTTCGGGCGGTCCGCGAAGGCACGCGCGGCCTGTTCCAGTGCACGCTGTTCGGCGCGGTCGATATCGCCGGTTCCGCCGAGCCACGGGGTTTCGATCCGAGGCCAGTCGAAGGCCGGGAAACGTTCGGTCTTCACCGGGTCGGTATTGGTGACCGACAGCGTGTACCCGCTGCGACCGTGGAACGCGCCGGTCAGGTGCAGAACACCGGATTCGCGGTCGGGTAGTGCTGTGCGGCCGTGTAGTTCGTTGTGCCGGCTCTTCCAGTCGAACGCGGTTTTGAGCGCGTTCTCCACCGCGAGCGCGCCACCGTCGATGAAGAACAGATGGGGTAGCCGGGGGTCGCCGAGTACCCGGGCGAAGGTGTCCACGAACCGGGCCATCTCGACGGTGTAGATATCGGAGTTGCTCGGTTTGTTCACTGCGGCCGTGGTCAGCTCGTGCCGGAAGGCGGCGTCGCCGGCGAGTGCTGGATGGTTCATCCCGAGCGTGCTGGAGGCGAAGAACCCGAACATATCCAGGTAGTCGGTGCCGTCGCGGGCGTCCACCAGGTGACGACCGTAGGAGGCGGGTAGGTCCAGTACCAGATCGAATCCGTCGGCGAGCATATGCGCCGACAGCGTCTCGTGAACGCGGGTTGCGGGGATGCGGTCGGTGTCACCGCCGGAGCCGGATCGTTCCAGTTCGATGGTCACAATCCCGACGGTACGGGAGCCCGAATCGATATGCCGGGAAATTTTCCTGACAGAACCATAACAAGAAGGATTTGTTACGTTATCAACTACTTCTCGTAGAAGGTCTGCAGGATGATCGTGCTTCGGGTGCGGACATTGGCCGTCGCCCGGATTTGCTGCAACAACTGCTCCAGATGCCGCGGGGAGGCCACCCGGACCAACAGTACGTAACTCTCCTCACCCGCCACCGAATGGCAGGCCTCGATACCCGGCACATGCTGCAGCAGTGCGGGCGCGTCATCGGGCTGAGACGGATCGAGAGGGGTGATCGCGACGAATGCCGACAGCAACTGCCCCAGCGCCTCGGGATCCACATCGGCCGTGTAGCCCCGGATCACACCGCGCGCCTCGAGTCTGCGTACTCGCGACTGCACGGCGGATACCGAAAGGCTCGCCTTCTCGGCCAGATTGGACAGTGTTGCCCGGCCGTCGGCCATCAGTTCCCGGATCAGCAGGCGATCGATCTCATCCAGGGTCGGTTTTGCCGGTGTTTCCGCCATCAGCGAAGGCTAACGTAGCGGACACACCGCCGGAACTGGAGTTGTGAACGTTCATTCTCCGGCCGTGCCATTCGCACAGCGTATTTCGTCCGGCCGAACCCGAGGAGTTCGCGATGACCGAGATCGATAGCGAGACCCGAACTGTCCGGCTTGCCCACCGGGTGCCCGCCCTGCTGAACGCTCTGGGCATCGAATCTCCACCCACCGGTGAGATGGCGGTGCACAGCCCGATCACCGGTGAAGTGCTGGTCGGGCTGCGCCCCGCCGGCCCCGCCGAGATCGATTCCGCGATCGAGGAGGCCGCCGCGGCATTCCGCTCCTGGCGGACCGTTCCGGCGCCGCAACGCGCGGCGGTGGTCCGGGAACTGGCCGTTCTACTGCGGCGGCACCAGGACGAACTAGCCGAACTGGTCACTCTCGAGGTTGGGAAGATCCCGGCCGAGGCGCGGGGCGAGGTCCAGGAGATGATCGATATCTGCGAATTCGCGGTGGGGTTGTCCCGGCAGCTCTACGGCTACACGATGGCCTCGGAACGGCCCGGGCACCGGCTCATGGAGACCTGGCACCCGCTGGGCGTCGTCGGGGTGATCTCGGCGTTCAACTTTCCCGTCGCGGTCTGGGCATGGAATACCGCGGTCGCCCTGGTCTGCGGCGACACCGTGGTGTGGAAACCCTCGGACCGGACGCCGCTGACGGCATTGGCCTGCCATGCCCTGCTGCGCCGGGCTGCCCGTGCCGCGGCGGCCGACCCGCGCATCCATCAGCTCGTACTCGGCACCGGTGCGGCCGGGGCACAACTGGTCGACGACGAACGGGTGGCGCTGATCAGCGCTACGGGCTCGGTCGCGATGGGCCGTCGAGTGGGGCCGCGGGTGGCCGCCCGATTCGGCCGCTGCCTGCTGGAGTTGGGCGGTAACAACGCCGCCGTTGTCACCCCTTCGGCCGATCTGGACCTGGCGGTGCGCGCCATCGTTTTCGCGGCGGTCGGCACCGCCGGCCAGCGCTGTACGAGCTTGCGCCGGCTGATCGTGCACGCCGGTATCGCGGACGAACTCCTGAACCGGCTGGCGGGCGCCTATCGGCAATTGCGCGTCGGTAATCCGCTGGAGCCCGGTGTCCAAGTCGGCCCGCTCAGTGGGCCCGAGGCGTGGGAGCGGATGCGCGACGCTATAGACCTGGCCCGCCGCGACGGCGGCGAACTGATCTGCGGCGGGCACGAGGTCACGGTCGACGGGGCCGGATCCGCGGCCCGCTACGCTCATCCGGCAATCGTCCGGATGCCGGACCAGACCGAGATCGTCCGTGAGGAAACCTTCGCACCGATCCTGTACGTGCTCACCTACGACGATTTCGACACCGCCCTGGCGCTACACAACGGTGTGCCGCAGGGATTGTCGTCGGCGATATTCACCACCGATCAGCGCGAGTCCGAACGATTCCTGGCCGCGGACGGGTCGGATTGCGGTATCGCGAACGTCAATATCGGCACCTCCGGCGCGGAGATCGGCGGTGCCTTCGGCGGCGAGAAGCACACCGGTGGCGGTCGCGAATCCGGTTCGGACGCGTGGAAGGCGTACATGCGCCGGGCCACCAACACGATCAACTACTCCAGCGACCTACCGCTGGCCCAGGGGATCCGCTTCGACTGACCCGTGTGCCCCACGGACCGCGGACCGACAGCGGCCGTGGGTCCGGTCACGCCGGCCGGATACGTGGCCGTCAGCTCGGCTCGGCGGTGACCGGGCTCAGCGCGGCGAAGAAGTCGGCGACGGCGCGCCGCCCGATATCCATCCCGCGGGACAGCACGCCCGGGTCGGTTTCGACACTGCTGATATCCGGCGACCCGGCGGGTGGGTGGATCTGATACGCCGCGGCGCCCATTCCTGCGATGAACCCGTCTTCGAGCGCCTGCTGGCCGGGACGTTGTTTCCAGGCCCGGTAGGCGCCGGGCGCGGTGAACCGCATATAGGTGCCGCCGACGAGGTCGTGCAGCCGTGGCGGGGGCGGGCGGTGTTCGCCGGCGCGCCGGGTCCGCAGAATCAACGCGTGGGTGGCCCCGGCCTTCAGGGCGCTGCGCACCGGAACCGTTTCCGCGAGCCCGCCGTCGAAGTATCGGCGTCCGCCCAGCGCGACCGGGGGGCCGGCCAGCAGCGGCAGACCCGAGGACGCCCGCAGCGCGGTCTTCAAGGTCGTCTTGTCCACGATGTAGGGGTGCAGATCCACCGGCAGGCCGGTCCGGATATCGGTGGCGATGGGATGGAAAGTGGTCTCGTTCGCCAGGATCGCCGGGAAATCCATCGGATGCAGCCCGTCGTAGACCTTGTGCACCAGGTAATTCAGATCGAAGGCGGGCCGGCCGCGCAGCATCCGTGCCGGATCGATCGCCCGGCGCATGATCGCGGCGTCGGTCCAGGCATTCACGCCGCGGCCCGCACGCCCGCACAGCAGCCAGGCCGCATTGATGGCGCCCGCCGAGGTGCCGTAGACAGCATCGAATATCCGGGCGAGCCCGAGATCCTCCAGGGCGTGCACCATCCCGCTGGAGTACACGCCGCGGCTGCCGCCGCCCTCGACGACGAGCACCAGTCGATGGCCGTCGGATCGGCTGCCGGATGCGAAACGGTCGCGGATCACCTCCGCGACCGTCGGTAGCGCTGCGCTCACCAGGTCACCATACGCCGGAGCGGGTGCGCGACCTCGATCACGCATCCGCTCCGCGACACTGTGCATCCAGTATTGGCCCAGCTGTCGGCGTACGGTCGGTCACCCGTTCACGGTGAGCCCGTGGGGTGCACGACCGGATCCGGCCCTACTTGATCTCGGCGAGCACCGTGCCCTGGGTGATCGCGGCGCCGGCGGCCACAGCCAGGCCGGTGACCACGCCTGCCTTGTGCGCGTTCACCGGGTTCTCCATCTTCATGGCCTCGAGCACCGCGATCAGATCGCCGGCCTCCACCGACTGACCTTCCTCGACGGCGACCTTGACGACGGTGCCCTGCATCGGCGCGGTGACCGCGTCACCGGAAGCGGCACCGCCGCCCGCGCCGCCCCGCTTACGCGGCTTCGGCTTCTTGCGTACGGCGCCCGCTG
Source organism: Nocardia speluncae NBRC 108251 (assembly GCF_001613245.1). GTDB lineage: Bacteria > Actinomycetota > Actinomycetes > Mycobacteriales > Mycobacteriaceae > Nocardia > Nocardia speluncae. The sequence continues at coordinate 108,969 of NZ_BDBZ01000012.1, forward strand.
CCGCAGCGGCACCCGAACCGATCGAGAACTGACCCGGCAGTGATACCTCGACCCGCCGGCCGCCGACCTCGACCACGACCTTCTGTCGCGGTTCGTCGTCCTCGTCGGCGGGGGCTCCGCCGGTGAACGGCTCGACGGTGTTCTTCCACTCGGTCTCGATCCACTTGGTGTAGACGTCGAACGATTCGCCGTTGCCGACGAAAGCGGGATCCTCCACGATCGCCCGGTGGAACGGGATCACCGTGGCCAGGCCTTCGACGTGGAACTCGGCCAGCGCGCGCCGCGCCCGCTCCAGCGCCTGGGTGCGGTTCTCGCCGGTGACGATGAGCTTGGCCAGCATCGAGTCGAACTGGCCGCCGATCACGCTGCCGGCCACCACACCGGAGTCCACGCGCACGCCCGGGCCGGTCGGCTCGGAGTACGCGGTGACGGGGCCGGGGGCCGGCAGGAAGCCGCGGCCGGCGTCTTCACCGTTGATCCGGAACTCGAAGGAGTGCCCACGCGGGGTCGGATCCTCGGTGAGTTCCAGCTTTTCCCCGTTGGCGATCCGGAACTGCTGGCGGACCAGGTCCAATCCGGAGGTCTCCTCGGTGACCGGGTGCTCCACCTGCAGGCGGGTGTTGACCTCGAGGAAGGACACGGTCTCGCCCTGCACCAGGTACTCCACGGTGCCGGCGCCGTAGTAGCCGGCCTCTTTGCAGATCCGTTTGGCGGACGAGTGGATTTCGGCGCGCACCTCGTCGGTCAGGAACGGGGCAGGGGCCTCTTCGACCAGTTTCTGGAAGCGGCGCTGCAGCGAGCAGTCGCGGGTGCCGGCGACGATCACATTGCCGTGCTGATCGGCCAGGACCTGCGCCTCGACGTGGCGGGCCTTGTCCAGGTACTGCTCCACGAAGCATTCCCCGCGACCGAAGGCGGCCACGGCCTCGCGGGTGGCCGATTCGAACAGTTCGGGGATCTCCTCGATGGTGTGCGCGACCTTCATCCCGCGACCGCCACCACCGAACGCCGCCTTGATCGCGACCGGAACGCCGTACTTCTTCGCGAACTCCACGACCTCGGTCGCATCCTTGACCGGATCCTTGGTGCCCGCCGCCATCGGGGCGTTCGCGCGCTCGGCGATATGCCGGGCGGTGACCTTGTCGCCGAGGTCGCGGATGGACTGCGGAGAGGGGCCGATCCAGATCAGCCCGGCGTCCAGGACGGCCTGGGCGAACTCAGCGTTCTCGGAGAGAAAGCCGTAGCCGGGGTGGATGGCATCTGCGCCGGACTTGGCCGCGGCGCCGAGGATCTTGTCGAAGACCAGATACGACTCGGCCGAGGTCTGCCCGCCCAGGGCGAACGCTTCGTCGGCGAGCTTGACGAAGGGTGCGTCGGCATCGGGTTCTGCGTAAACCGCGACACTGCCGAGACCGGCGTCCTTGGCCGCCCGGATAACGCGGACGGCAATCTCGCCTCGGTTAGCTACGAGTACCTTCGTGATCCGCGCGCTGGCATGGCTGGGCACTGAGCCTCCTGTTGCAATCTCTGTGGTCATGGGCCGCGCCTCGGCTCCGCTCCCGCGGATCGGGGTCCGCCGTTCCGTAAAAGGGCCGGATCGCTTCGTGGGCTCCGCTTCCGTGGGTTCGGATCCGCTACGCGGGCTCCGCGCCCGGTCGACATGTATGTCTCGGGGCGAGTGTAGGCAGTCTGCCAACAATGCCGGAAACCGGATAGCCCTACTGAGTAGTAGGGGGATAGATCACAGTGTCTGTAGCGCGCCTCCTGCGCATCGCATCGAGCACTGACAGCAGGGGCGGGCCGACCCCTTTTCAGGGCCTCGCTGAACGCGGCTCCGCCGCTGGTTGCGCCGGATTTCCGGGGGTGGTCGAGGCTGCCGGATACGGTCGGCGTGGTGGCGCCGCCGGTCGAGTCGGAACCGACTACACACCTCCGGTGGCGATGGGCATGCGGACGGAGTTGCCCCATTCGGTCCAGGAGCCGTCGTAGTTGCGGACCGGATCACAGCCGAGAAGGTATTTCAGGACGAACCAGGTGTGGCTGGAGCGTTCGCCGACACTGCTGTAGGCGGTGAGGGGGTCGGCGTCGGTGAGGTGGCCGTAGATCGCGTCGAGTTCGGCTCGCGGCCGGAACCGGCCGTCGGGACCCAGGGCGCTGGTCCAGGGAATATTGACGGCGGTCGGGATATGCCCGCCGCGCAGCGCGCCGCCCGGGGCTGTGTCGCCGGAGAAGCCGGCGTATTCCTGTGGGGACCGGACGTCGACGAGGGCGGTGCCGAGCTGCTCGAGAACGTCCTCCCGGAACGCACGCACGGTCTTGTCGTCGCGATGGACCCGCGGATAGTGGCTGCGGGCGGGCTCGGGGGTTTCGAAGACAGTATCGCGACCCTCGGCGATCCAGGCGTCGCGGCCGCCGTCGAGCAGCCGGACATCGGCGTGACCGAACATGGTGAAAACCCACAGTGCGTGCGCGGCATGCGAGTTACCGTCATTGCCGTACAGCACGATGGTGTCGTCGTGTTCGATGCCCTGGGAGCACATGAGTTCGGTGAATCGCTCACCGTCGATATAGTCACGGGTTACGGGGTCGTCGAGATCGCTGCGCCAGTCGAGCTTGTCTGCGCCCGGAACATGGCCGATGCCGTAGAGGAGGACATCGGCATTACATTCGATGATCTTGAGACCGGGGGTGCCGAGGTTTGCCGACAACCATTGTGTGGTTACCAAACGGTGTGGGCAAGCATACGAGCCGAAGGCGGGATATGGGTCCGGGGCGACGGGCACGTTCGAGGATCCTTCACAGGAGATGGGCAGTGCTGACGACAGGTTCGAGCCGCACTGTGGATAGTAAGTGTGACTTGACGTGAACTTGTTGCAGAGCACAAAGTCGGTGCAATGGGCGAATTAGTCGCATACGGCTTCGGTAAAGTCTCCCCGAAGGAGGGGTGAGCTATGTCTGATTCTTGGCCGCGGCGGCGCCTGCTCGCGATCCTCCGCAGCGCGAGCGAACCCCTCGACGCACAGCAGCTGGCACAGATCACCGGTCAGCATGTCACCACGGTGCGTTTCCACCTGGACATTCTCACCCGCGAGTCGCTGGTCCGGCAGTTCCAGCAGCCGCCACGCGGGCGTGGCCGCCCGCGCATCGGCTATCGCGCGGTCCAGCGCAGCATCGGGTATCAGGACCTGGCCCAAGCGCTCGCCGATCAGCTCGGCCCCGATCCCGACCGGCAGGCGGCAGCCGGGCTGGCCGCGGGCCGGGCCTGGGGCGGCAAACTCGAGACGCCCGACGAGCCGATCGAATCGGTGCAGGACGCAAAGGACCGGACCGTCTCGCTCATGTCGGAATTGGGTTTCGCCCCGGAACGAGACAGCGCCGGCCGCGACGCCGGGGACACCGCGGTGGTCCGGCTGACGGCCTGCCCGTTGCGCGATCTGGCGCGGACCCACACCGAGGTGGTGTGCGGGGTGCACCGCGGCCTGCTCGCGGAGCTGCTGGAGGGATCCGGTGCACCGGGCACGGTGGATGCCGAACTCGTCCCGTTCGTGGCCGACGAGATCTGCGAAGTGCGATTGCGGCGGGCCGGGCCGTCGGAGCCTGCCACCGCCCCGGGACAGAACCAGGTTTCCGCGTCGCCGCGGCCGCCGGCCGAACCGGGCCTGATCGACGCGGCCGCCGGACAAGCCGCGCGGGTATCACGAATGGCGGGACAGGCGGTACGGCCGGCGAGTCAGCTTCCACCGGCTTCGGCGGGGCCGGGCACCGGCGTCCTACCGACCTCGTCCGGTCCGCTCACGCCCGCCGCGCGACAGCAGGGCGGGCGAGTGTTTCGTTCTGCGGCGGGTTCAGGGCCGGCCGTCGGCCCACAACCGGTCGATACCGACGCCCACTTCCTGCAACAGTCGGCGCAGCAGTGGTAGCCCGATACCGACCACGCTGGACGGATCGCCGTCGATCCGGTCGACGAACCAGCCGCCCAGGCCGTCCAGCGTGAACGCGCCTGCCACCTGCAATGGTTCGCCGGTGGCGATATAGGCGTCCAGTTCGGCCGGGTCCGGTTTCCCGAAGTGCACGGTGGTCGCACTGCAATCGAGGGCCTCCGCGGCCACCACACCGGAACGGAGCCGGAGCACGCAGTGCCCGGTCAGCAGATCGGCATTGTTTCCGGCCATGGCCTGCCAGCGAGCCTGGGCCACCTCCGCCGTATGTGGTTTTCCTTGGAGTTCGCCGTCGATCAGCAGCATCGAATCGCAACCGACGACGACGAGATCCTCAGTCGTCCCGTTGCCGTCCACGGCGAGCGCGGCGGCGACCGAGTGGGCCTTGGCCCGGGCCAGCTCCACCACGATGTCGCGGGGACCGGTATCGGCGGGTAGCGCGGCCGCTACCGCATCCTCGTCCACGTCCGACACCCGGACGATCGGTTCGAGACCGGCGGCACGGAGTACCGACCGGCGGGCCGGGGACGCGGAAGCGAGCACCAGGCGGGTCACGTCCGGCATTCTCCTGTGTTCGATATCAGAAACGCAGATTCGACAGCTGCGGGTAGGAGTACGGCGAGAACGGCGAGCTACCGCGGTGCAGTTGGGTCGGTCGGCCCCACAGATCTTGTGGCCCGTTGTCGGCGGGCCCCGCAGCCGCGGCGGCGGCAGTGAACAGGCAGACCAGTGCGGCGATATCTGCGTCGCTGGGCGCACCCTTGTCGATGACCAGGAACGGCTGCCGGCCATCGGTCTCGGCGGCAGGGCTCGCATCGGCAACGCTTGCGGTATCGACCGCCAGATCCCTGGTGGCGAGGTCCAGTTCGGCTGCGGCCAATACTTCTTCTTCTGCCACAATCGTCACAGTGCCAGATCCTCTCTCTTGCCTCGATCGGGCGCGCGTAGTTCGGCCCGATCACCTTCCACCGATCGTGTTTCCGAGATCAGTGTGCGGCTCATTGAGCGTATCGCTGGATCACAGCGGGATGTTGCCGTGTTTCTTCGGCGGAAGGGTCACCATCTTGCGCTCGAGCAGCCGCAGTGCGGACACGATCTGGCCGCGCGTATGCGACGGCGGGATCACGGCGTCCACGTAACCGCGTTCGGCGGCAACGTAGGGGTTGACCAACGTGTCCTCGTACTCGTTCTGTAGTTCCAGCCGCAGTTTGTCCACGTCAGCGCCTTCTTTGGCAGCCTCGGCGAGCCGCTTGCGATAGACGAATCCGACCGCGCCCGAGGCGCCCATCACCGCGATCTGGGCGGTGGGCCAGGCCAGGTTCACATCGGCACCCATATGTTTGGAGCCCATGACGTCGTAGGCGCCGCCGTAGGCCTTACGGGTGATGATCGTGATTTTGCCCACAGTGGCCTCACCGTAGGCGTAGAGCAGCTTGGCGCCGCGCCGGATGATGCCGTTGTATTCCTGGTCGGTGCCGGGCAGGAAGCCGGGCACGTCCACCAGGGTGATGATCGGGACGTTGAACGCGTCGCAGGTGCGTACGAAGCGTGCGGCCTTCTCCGAGGCATCGATATCGAGGCAACCGGCGAACTGGGTGGGCTGGTTGGCGACGATGCCCACGCTGCGGCCGTCGACCCGGCCGAAGCCCACGATGATATTCATGGCCCGTTCGGCCTGGATCTCCAGGAATTCGTCGTCGTCGAGCAGCCGGCGGATGACCTCGTGCATGTCATAGGGCTGGTTCGGTGAATCCGGGATCAGGGTGTCGAGTTCGAGATCCTCTTCGGTGAGCGAATCCTCGATCGCGCCGGTGATCGGGTCCGATGCCGGGAAACGCGGCGCCTCGGCGCGGTTGTTGCTGGGCAGGTAGGACAGCAGATCCTTGACGTAATCGAGGGCGTCCTGTTCGCCGGAGGCCACATAGTGCGCCGTCCCCGACTTGGCCATATGAGTGTGGGCGCCGCCCAGCTCCTCCATGGTGACCTCTTCACCGGTGACGGTCTTGATGACGTCCGGTCCGGTGATGAACATCTGGCTGGTCTGATCGACCATGACGACGAAGTCGGTGAGCGCGGGGGAGTACACGTGCCCGCCGGCAGCGGCGCCCAAGATCAGCGAGATCTGCGGGATCACACCGGAGGCCTGGATGTTGCGGTGGAAGATCTCGCCGTAGAGGCCGAGCGAGACGACGCCCTCCTGGATCCGGGCGCCGGCACCGTCGTTGATACCGATCAGCGGGCGGCCCGTTTTGATCGCCAGGTCCATGACCTTGACGATCTTCTCGCCGTACACCTCGCCGAGGCTGCCGCCGAACACCGTGGAGTCCTGGCTGAAGAGGCATACTTCGCGGCCGTCGATGGCGCCGTAACCGGTCACTACGCCGTCGCCGAGCGGGCGCTGCTTGTCGAGGCCGAAATTGACGCTGCGGTGCCGGGCCAGGGCATCGAGTTCGACGAAGGAACCTTCGTCGACCAGGGCGAGAATGCGTTCCCGGGCGGTCAACTTCCCCTTGGCGTGGACCTTGTCGACCGCGGCCTCACCCATGGGATGCTGGGCCTCATCCAGCCGATTCCGCAGGTCAGCCAGTTTGCCGGCGGTGGTGTGGATATCGGGCGCACCTGCCGAATCCGGCGTGGGCTGCTGCTGGACACTCGTCATGGCTCGGAGTGTAACCAGAGCCTTAGGGCCCTGTTAACCCACATCTCGCTACTCACGAGTAGAGCGCGGTGCCGAAAACCCCAGGTGGGTCGGTTGCCGCTGGTCGTTATGTGTACCGCAAATCACCGCGAACCGTGGTGACGACACCATGCGATCGCCGCGTCCGGGCCGCCGCTCACGCGAGTCGGGGCGCCGACCGGGCTCAGTGGGAACGGGGGTGGCGTCGACGCCGGTCTTCTCGCCGGCGCACAGACCCGCGGACGGGCTGTTAAATCGCTTTCGCTGTACCTACCCGAGGCAATATCCTTGTAACAGGCCGATTTTCGAGCCAAGAGGGGAGGTGGACCTGCTATGTGGCACTGGACAACTCGCACCGGACAGTACCCCGAAGCCGTGGCGTTCACGCGGCGGGTGACCGAGCCGGAACCGACGATCACCGAACAGTCCCCCGAGACCGAACCCGAACCCGAAGAAGCCGAACCCGAAGCGATTCGGCGCCCGGCACCGGCCGGAGGCTTCGACCTCGCCGGATAACTCCCTCGCCCCACGTACTCCAGCACACCCAGCGGGCGGCGCCTGTCTCCGGTTCACCTACCTGGAGGCCGGGATGGGCCTCCAGCCCGCCCGCGTCGGTGCGTAGGTAGACGAAGTACCCTGCCCCTGGTGGACAGGCCTCCGTTGGATATCGAACGTTTGCGGCACGCGCTCACCGAAACCCCGGAACTGAAGTTCTTCACCGGGATAGAGGTGGTCGAATCGACCGGCTCCACCAACGCCGATCTACTCGCGCGGGCCGAGGACCCGGATGTCGATCGGGTGGTGTTGGTCGCAGAGGCCCAGGAGCAGGGGCGCGGCCGGCTCGCCCGGCCCTGGACCAGCCCGCCCCGCGCGCAGATCTCGCTCTCGCTGCTCGTCCGGACCGACGGGCTCGATCCCGAATTGCTCGGCTGGCTACCGCTGCTCACCGGCACTGCGGTGGTCGACGCGCTGCGGTCGGCGACCGGTGTGCCGGCGGCGTTGAAATGGCCCAATGATGTCCTGATCGAAGGGCGCAAGATTGCGGGCATCCTCACCGAGGCCGCTGCCGGGGGTCCGCGATCGGCCGTGGTGATGGGCGTCGGGCTCAATGTGAGTCTCGGTGCCGACGAACTGCCCGTTCCGCACGCGACCTCACTCACCCTGTGCGATGTGCCCGATCCGGACCGCACCGGCCTGGTCCTGGCACTGCTGACGGAATTCGCGAAGCGCTACTCTGCCTGGCGCGACGCAGACTGGGATACCGGCGATCTCGCCGACGCCTATCGGGAACGCTGCGCGACGCTCGGCACCCCTGTGCGCGCGGAACTTCCGGGCGGCGGGCTGCTCACCGGAATCGCCCGCGATATCGACACTTCGGGCCGTTTGCTGATCGGCGAGGAAGCGGTCTCCGCCGGAGATATCACCCACCTGCGCCCGAGTTGAACACCGAGTGCCCCGAAAACCCGCGTCGCCCGAAGCGACCCGGGATTTCGGCGGTAATGTGCGGTCATGGGATATCCGGAGGATGCGCTGGCGCCCGACGAGGAGCTGATCCTGCACACCCACCCCCATTGGAAGATGCTGTTGTGGCCCGTCACCACGCTCATCGTCGTTACCGCGCTGGCCGGTTTCCTGGGTGGTCTGGTGTCGCGTACTACCGAGTCGACGACGCGCTCGGTGTTGCTGTTGCTGATCCTCGCGATCTGGCTGGCGGTGCTGGTCTGGCGGAGTGTGGGGCCGATCCTGGACTGGCGGTCGACGCATTTCATCGTCACCGACCGCCGCGTACTGGTGCGCGAAGGCGTGCTCACTCACAGCGGTCTCGATATTCCGATGACCCGTATTTCCAGTGTCCAGTTCCGGCACGGCTTGGTGGACCGGATGTTCCGGACCGGCGAGCTGATCATCGGTTCGTCGTCGGAGGAACCGCTGGAGTATTCCGATATTCCGAATGTGGAACAGGTGCACGCACTGCTGTACCACCAGGTTTTCGAGGCCACCCCGCGGCACGGCGGCTACTGAGAGCGCGGTCCCGAGATCGGCGGACCGTAACCTTGTTCGCATGACCGCCGTATTGCTGGGCGAAGACGACGAGGCGATCGCCGCGCCATTGTCGCGGGCGCTGGGCCGCGAAGGATATTCGGTGACCGTGGAGAGTTTCGGTCCCGCAGTGCTGGACCGGGCGCTGGAAGGACACCATGACCTACTGATTCTCGATCTCGGACTCCCGGGAATGGACGGTCTCGAGGTGTGCCGGCAGGTCCGCGCCCGCGGCGCCGAAATGGCGGTGCTGATGCTCACCGCCCGCACCGACGAGGTCGATTTCGTGGTCGGCCTCGACGCCGGTGCTGACGATTACGTCGGTAAACCGTTCCGCCTTGCCGAACTACTCGCCCGGGTGCGGGCCCTGTTACGGCGCAGCGGGATCGGGGACGACACGGTGGAGGTCGGCGGGATCCGGCTGGAACCGGCGGCTCGGCGGGTGCTGGTCAACGGAGTGGAAGTCGGGTTGGCGAACAAGGAGTACGAGCTGCTCAAGGTGCTGATCGACCGGGCCGGCCAGGTGGTGTCGCGCGAAACGATCCTGCGTGAGGTGTGGGGGGACGCCGAGCTGCGGGGCTCCAAAACATTGGATATGCATATGTCCTGGTTGCGGCGCAAGATCGGGGACGAGGGCCCGATGGCGGAACGGCGGATCGTCACCGTGCGCGGTGTCGGCTTCCGGTTGAACACCGACTGACGTGCGGCGCCGGATCCAGCGGTCGATGCTGACCGTGCTGATGCTGACCACCGTGGTACTCGGGATTCCACTCACCTACACCGCCTGGCTGTGGGTCGAGGACATCACCCGCAACGATCTGCGCGGCCGGCTGGAACAGATCTCCACCGAGGTCATCGGGCAGGAACGCGGCACCGGTGTGGTGCGCGGCGGCCTGGACCTGCGCACCGTCGCGCCACTCGTCCCGGAGGGCGGCCGTCTGACGATCGTGTATCCGTCGCCGGAGGACAACGCCGCGAAGGTAGAGATCGGTGCGGTCGCCGTCGACGACCCGCTGGTGGAATCGCTGTCGATGGCCACCGACGGGTCCTTACGCCTCGAAGTTCCCGCCACGCCGATGAAGGCCCGGCAGCGGCAGGCAGTGGCCGGCGTGGGGCTGGCCGTGGCGCTGTCCCTCGGTGCGGCGATCACCGTCGCTATTGTCACCGCGCGGCGCGTCGCCGACCCGATCCGCGATGTGGCCGCCCGGGCCGCCAGGCTCACCATGGGCGATTTCCGTGCGGACCCGCGCCGGCACGGTATCGCGGAACTGGACCGGGTCTCCGATGTGCTGGATTCGGCCACCGTCGAGATCGCCGGCCGGTTGCAGCGCGAGCATGCGCTGGTGGCCGATGTGTCGCATCAATTGCGCAGCCGGCTCACCGCGGTGCGGCTGCGTCTCGACGAACTGTCCACGCATTCCGATCCGGCGGTGGTGCACGAGGCCGAGGAAGCCATGGCGCAGGTCGACCGGCTGACCGAGGCCATCGACGATCTGGTCCGAGCGTCCCGGTACGAGGACGCCACCGATCGCGACCCGGTTCCGGTGATGGACGAATTACGCGGTATCGCCGCCGAGTGGACCCATCCATTCCAGGAAGCCGGCCGCACGCTGTCGCTGACCGGCGACGAATCGCTACGCGCCCCGATCACCGGTTCGCGGTTGCGGGAGGCGGTGACAGTGTTGGTCGACAATGCGTTGATGCACGGCGGCGGGACCTGCACCGTCTCGGTGCACACCGTCCGGCCGGGCCGGGATCGCGATCCGCTGGTGTGTGTCCAGGTGGCCGACGAGGGGGACGGAGTCAGCGACGAACTGGCGCCGCATATCTTCGATCGCGGTTTCTCCGGGGCCGGGTCCACAGGTGTGGGGCTGGCGCTGGCGCGGGCCTTGATCGAGGCCGATGGGGGTCGGCTGGAGTTACAGCGGCGCCGACCCGCGCTGTTCGCGGTGTTTCTCGGTAAACCGCTGGCGGCGCGGACAGACGGCCGGCGGGTCGGTGAACCCCGCTGAGGGCACTCGCGGATACCCGGGCGAGCGCCGCAGACCGGGCGGTGCCCAGGCGGAGCCGAGAGGTCAGCGGCCGAGTGGTCGCCGGTGGTGCTCCTCTTCCACGTATTCCTCGAGATCTTCCAGCATCTGATCGACTTCGTCCGGGAAGACCCAGCGCCGCATCGCCCAGAACCGGAATGCCATCTGCAACAGGTTGCCGATGATGTAGGCGCTGACGAAATCGGCGATGTTCTCCACCATGAAGCTGACCGTGGGCTGGTGCAGCTGGAAGGCGTAGCGGGAGATGTAGAGCGGGAGCATGCTGAGCACGACGCCGACGCCGCTGACCGCGAAGAACAGCAACGCCTCGTGATGGCGTTCCCGGCCGCCACGGTTTTTGAACGACCATTCGCGGTTGAGGATGTAGGAGGCGATCACCGCGATAACCCCGGCGATGATCTTGGCCGTAACCGGCTTCTCCTCCAGAACGGTCCACTTCAGGGCATAGAAGATCCCGCTGTCGATGACGAACGTGGTGGCACCGACGATCGCGAACTTGATCAGCTCACGATTCCGGAACGCAATATCCTGCAGGGGCTGCGGAAGGACGCGGACCACGTCGTCGACGATTGACACAAGGCCAGAGCATACCGCTAGACACTGTTCGCGCAGGACGTGACAGTATTTACCGACGTGAATGCTCGTAGATTCGATCCCGCGGCGATGCCGACCGTCACCATGGTCGGCGGTGGCCAGCTGGCGCGGATGACGCATCAGGCGGCCATCGCGTTGGGGCAGCGGCTTCGGGTACTCGCCGAGCGGCCCGACGATCCGGCCGCCCAGGTCAGCCCCGATGTCGTACTGGGTAGCCATACCGATCTGGACGCCCTGCGCCGCGCCGCCACCGGTTCGCACGCACTGACCTTCGACCACGAACACGTACCCACCGAACACCTCGAGGCGCTGGTAGCCGAGGGGGTCGCCGTGCGGCCGCCGCCGCAGGCACTGCGCTACGCCCAGGACAAACTGGCCATGCGCACCGAACTGTCCGCGCGTGGCCTGCCGGTCCCGCCGTTCACCGTGGTCGAGACCGAGGCCGGTGCGATCCGCTTCGGCGACGAACACGGGTGGCCCATTGTGCTCAAGGCGGTCCGCGGCGGATACGACGGGCGGGGCGTGTGGATGCCCGCCGACGCCGGCGCGGCGGCGAAGATCGTCACCGAGCAGCTCGGTGCCGGAGTGGCCTTGATGGCGGAGGTCCGGGTCGCGCTGAAGCGGGAACTGTCGGCGATGGTGGCCCGCTCGCCCTACGGTCAGGCGGCCACCTGGCCCGTGGTGGAAACAGTGCAGCGGCACGGACAATGCGCCGTGGTGATCGCACCGGCCCCGGACCTGTCCGAGGAACTGGCCGCCGAGGCCGAAGAACTCGCATTGCGGCTGGCCCGTGATCTCGGTGTGGTCGGGGCGATGGCGGTCGAACTGTTCGAGACCGAATCCGGCGAGATTCTGATCAACGAACTGGCCATGCGCCCGCACAACTCCGGGCACTGGGGGATGGACGGCGCCCGCACCGGGCAGTTCGAACAGCATCTGCGCGCCGTACTGGACTATCCGCTCGGTGACACCGGCCCACTGGCCCCGGTGACCGTGATGGCGAATATTCTCGGTGCGCCCGAGGCGCCGGAGATGTCGATGGATGAGCGGTTGCACCATCTGTTCGCGCGGATGCCGGACGCAAAGGTGCACCTGTACGGCAAGGGTGAACGCCCGGATCGCAAGATCGGGCATGTGAACGTGCTGGGCGACGAGGTAGCCGCGGTGCGGGAACGAGCCGAGCGGGCGGCGCACTGGATGTCGCACGCGGTATGGACCGATGGATGGGATCCGCATGAGTGACGTGGTGGCAGGCAGTACCCCGGGTTCTCCCGCGGTCGGGCTGATCATGGGTAGTGATTCGGACTGGCCCACCATGGAGGCCGCGGCCGAGGCGCTGGCGGAGTTCGGGATCCGGTTCGAGGTCGGCGTGGTGTCCGCGCACCGCACTCCGCAGCGCATGCTCGACTACGCGCGCGACGCCGCGGGCCGTGGCCTGAAGGTCCTCATCGCGGGTGCCGGCGGCGCCGCCCACCTGCCCGGCATGGTCGCCTCGGCGACTCCGCTCCCGGTGATCGGTGTCCCCGTGCCGCTGAAATATCTCGACGGTATGGATTCGCTGCTGTCGATCGTCCAGATGCCCGCCGGGGTTCCGGTGGCCACCGTGTCCATCGGGGGTGCCCGCAACGCGGGTCTGCTCGCCGCGCGCGTTCTCGGCGCCGCCGATCCCGCGCTGCGGGAACGGATGGAACAGTTCCAGGCCGGTCTCGAGGCCATGGTCCTGGAGAAGGATGAGGCGCTGCGCACGCGTTTGCTGGGCTGAGATCGGCCGCGCTGCCGGGCTCCCGGAGTGGTGTCGCTGGGGCGCCGCTAGTTGTACGAGGGCTGGACGTTGGTGACACCTGCCCGGAAGCGTGAGGCTGGCGGCAGACTCCTCGGCCTGTGGCCTTCGCCTGTTCTCGTCAGTTGAACTCGGCCGCGTGGTCGATGGCCCACCTCGCGAAGGTGCCGGCCGGACGGCCGGCGAGGCGCTCAACATGATCGGTGACGCGATTGGACTCCGGCCGCCACACCGAGGCGGCGATAAGCGCCTCCACCAGTGGCTCGGGACGACCGTCGGCGAGCATCCGTGATCGCGCGAGGTCAGCGGGAAGCGCCTGGAATCGCAGATCGCGTCGGAGTGCGGCACCGAGGTGAGCGATCTGGTCGGCGCGGCTGAGTAGCTCGGGTCCGGTCAACACGTGTGGGCCGTGGTTCAGGTGATCGTCGGGTGCGAGCAATACGGTTACGGCAGCATCAGCGACATCACGCTCGTCGACGACGGCTGTGCGTGCCGTCTCCGGGCCTGAGACGACATCGCCCGCCCGCAGCTGTTGCACCCAGCCACGCGCGTTGGAGGCCAGCGTGTCGCTACGCAGCACCACGGGTCGCAGACCGGCATCGTGGAGCAGGGCTTCCATATCCGCGTGCACTTGAACGATGGGATCACTCTGACGAGCGGCTCCGTCGTCTATGGCTGTCGAGGACAGGTAGACGACACGCGGCGCCGCCGTGGTGAGTTCTGTGATCAGGTCGTGGGCAGGGGCGGAATCGAGCAGTGGCCAGATCAGAAATACCGCGTCGATGTCCACGAGCGCGTCGCGCACGGCACCGGCCTCCCTGAGGTCGCCGACCACCGATTCGACTCCTGGGCGCGCATCGGCCTGATCGCGCACAAGGCAGCGTACGCGCGCGCCGTGCGCTTGGAGACGGTCGACAATCTCTCGGCCGAGGTTGCCAGTCGCACCGGTGACCAGTATCGATGGACGGTACGGGGAGCTCGTGGGGTTGGTGGTGTCAGGCATGATCGTGACGCTATGGGTTCAGGTCGACATGAAGGCAAGGCGTGTGTGATGAAGACCATCGGCGAAGTCGCCGCAGAGCTCGGCGTTGAGGCTCACGTGCTGCGGCACTGGGAAAACGTTGGTGCCCTCACCGTGCGTCGCGCTGGCAACGGCTACCGCATCTATGACGACAGCACGCTGGAACAGGCACATACCGTGCTGAAACTGCGACGCGTCGGGCTCTCATTGCCCGAGGTCGCTGCCGCGATGGCACCGACAAAGTCGGCGGCACAAGCCGTCGTGAAGGCGAAGATCGCAGCGCTCGAAAATGAAGTCGTCCACAGACAGCAGGCAATCACCTTCCTTCAACACACCGTTGAGTGTCGGCATCGATACCTGGACGACTGTCCGGACTGCGCGACCTTCGTCCGCGGCGCTGGGGCCGCACTCCCGCTGGGATCGACAGCCCCGACAGTGGCCGCGCCACCGTCATGAACGTCATGCCCCGCAACAGCTAGTACGTGACAGCCCCGGCAGCCGCTGGGGCGGGCGAGGCCCGGCGTTCGGAGATCGGCAACTCCACGGCCCCGGGGCAGCGCTCTATACGGTTGGCGTATGGAAAACGAGGAAACCGTCCGCCGGTCCGGCGGGGGCGAGTTGGTACGTTTCCGGCTCGGCGTGGTCGACGAGGCGCTACGCCTGTTCGCGGACCAGGGTTACGAGGCGACCTCGGTCGACGAGATCGCCGAAGCGGCCGGCATCTCGCGGCGTACCTTCTTCCGCCAGTTCCGGTCCAAGGAGGACGTGATCTTCGCCGATCACGAAGCCCAGCTGGGCGCGGCGCAGGAATTCCTGCAGCAGGCCCAGGGCGATCCGTGGGAGGCGGTATGTGAGGCGACGGTGCAGGTTTTCGAGCGGTTCACCCGCTGGCGCGATATCGCCGAGCGCCGCTACCACGTGGTGCGCCGGGTACCGGCGCTGCGTGACCGCGAGATCGTGACGGTGTTCCGTTACGAGCGGCTGTTCACCGACTATCTGCGGGAGCGGCTGCCCGATTCCTCGGATCTGGCGCGTGTGCAGTTCACGGCCGCCGTGACCGCTACCCACAACTATCTGCTGCGCCGGATGGTCCGCGGGGAGTCGGCCGCCGGACCCGCGGATCTGCGGGCCGAGTTGAGTACGATTCCCCGGGGTGAACAGCGCCCGGCCGGCGAGGAGGAATTGGTGCTCGCGGTGTTCCGGCGTGATCTGCCGGCCCGGCACATTGCCGAACTGTTGCAGCAACGCCTCGGTCGTCCGGCGGAAACCGCCAGTGATTGACACTGGGTGCCATGGCTTGCTCGGCAAGTAGCGATTTGCAGGCGGTATAGTGGCAAGGGATCTGACACCGAGTGCCGACGAGTGGCACCGCACCGGCAAACAGGAGTGAACCCAATGGCGGGAAACCCGGATTTCGATCTGTTCAAGCTGGAGGATTTCCACGACGAGCTGCGGTCTGCCATCCGCGCCCTGTGTGAGAAGGAGATCGCACCGCACGCCAAGGACGTCGACGAGCATGCGCGCTTCCCCGACGAGGCGCTGGCGGCACTCAATGCCGCGGGCTTCAACGCTGTTCACGTCCCGGAGGCCTACGGCGGCCAAGGCGCCGATTCCGTCGCGACCTGCATCGTCATCGAGGAAGTCGCCCGGGTCTGCGGCTCGTCCTCGCTGATCCCGGCCGTGAACAAGCTCGGCACCATGGGCATGATCCTGAACGGTTCCGAGGAGCTCAAGCAGAAGGTGCTGCCGGATATCGTCAACGGCGAGATGGCCTCCTACGCATTGTCCGAGCGGGAAGCCGGTTCGGATGCCGCCGGAATGCGCACCCGCGCCCGGCAGGAGGGTGACGACTGGATCCTCAACGGGTCCAAATGCTGGATCACCAATGGCGGCAAGTCGTCCTGGTACACGGTGATGGCCGTGACCGACCCGGACAAGGGTGCCAGCGGTATCTCGGCGTTCCTGGTGCACGCCGACGACGAGGGTTTCGTGGTCGGCCCCCTCGAACACAAACTCGGTATCAAGGGTTCCCCCACTGCCGAACTGTACTTCGAGAACTGCCGGATCCCCGGTGACCGCATCGTCGGCGCACCCGGCACCGGTTTCAAAACCGCCCTGCAAACCCTCGACCACACCCGCCCCACCATCGGCGCGCAGGCCGTCGGCCTGGCGCAGGGCGCCCTGGACGCGGCTCTGGCGTACACCAAGGACCGCAAACAGTTCGGCACAGCGATCGCCGACTTCCAGAACACGCAGTTCATGCTTGCCGATATGGCAATGAAGATCGAAGCCGCGCGGTTGATGGTCTACACCTCCGCCGCCCGCGCCGAACGTGGTGAGAAGAACCTGGGCTTCATCTCGGCGGCCGCCAAATGCTTCGCCTCGGATGTGGCGATGGAAGTCACCACCAACGCGGTCCAGCTGTTCGGCGGCGCCGGTTACACCACCGATTTCCCGGTGGAGCGGATGATGCGTGACGCCAAGATCACCCAGATCTACGAGGGTACCAACCAGATCCAGCGGGTGGTCATGTCCCGCGCCCTGCTCAAGGGGTAATTCCCGGAATTCCGATGCACGGTCGGCGGCTTGGGATTCACGCTCAGGCCGCCGCCGGGCCGTCAGTGACGAGCAGATCCGCTGTCACCGGCTCGCCGTCGATGCGGTCGCACAGCAGAGTGGATCGAGGACCTCGACCCGAGGTGATGCGGCGAGCGGACGGGCGAACCGTCTTGACCTGCTGTGGTTACGCCGCAGCAGTACCCGGAACCGGAATCCGTGAAGTCTCGGCCCGAGCGGCCGATACGATCTCGTGGTGTTCGAGTACCACGGCTGGATCTCATTGCGTTCGACAGCGGCGGCTGTTGAGGACGAGCCTCCGCTTCGCCTGGATGAAATCCGGGCCGTAGTGGCCGAAGTGTCCGGGTATGCGCTCATGGATCTTCAGGCGATGAACGGGGAGTACTTCCTTCACATGGGAGGGAAACCCAATCACGCAGGAGCCTGGGGCATCAAGGTGATCGAGCTTTTTCGCAGGATCGGTGGACTTGCGCCGGGCTCGTACGGCCTGCTCCACGTTCACGACGACGAAGACATGTTCGCCACAGACTTTCGCGTATATCGACTGGTGCGCGGCACGGTGACAGAGCACATCGAGCCCCTGCTCTCCCCGGTCATACCGACACTCGAGGATCCCTACCTGTAGCTCGGATCGACGTACTCACGGCGGATACACAGTGACTCGAGGCTCCTGCGCGGACCTGCGGCCGCGTAGCCCTGCTGACCGGCGGCTCTCACGCGGCGGGCGACCGGGCCGGTGGATCACTCGCCGTGCTGATGTTACTTTTGCCGCGGAGCAGCGCTCGATGCACTGACGGGCTACCGGATCCGGAGCGCGTCCAGGATGCGGCGAAGTGCGGTGAGGGTATCGGTGAGGGCACCGGGCTCGGTGCCGGAGGCGAGCCAGAGGGCTGCCTCGTTCATGGCTCCGGACAGTAGATGCGTCAGCGGCTGGACCGGCTGCGGCGCGATGATGCCCTCGGTGATCAGCGATGTCAATGCGTCGGCGAGGTGGCGGGCGGAAGTGGCTTCGTCCATCGCGCGCCACTCCTGCCAGCCCAGGACGGCGGGGCCGTCGATCAGCATGATCCGCTGGATCTCCGGGGTGGCGCCGGCGGTGAGGAAGGCTTCGCATCCGGCGACGAGCTGATCCCACGGGCCGGGTTGGGCATCTGCCGCCGCGGCGACCCGCTCGGCGACCTCGGACTGAACGTTTTCGAGGACCGCGCGGAACACCTCCGGTTTGCCGGCGAACTGATGGTAGAGGGCGCCTTTGGTGACACCGGCCGCGGTGACGATATCGGTAATGCTCACGCCGGCGTAGCCGTTGTCGGCGAAGAGCCGCCTGCTCTCGCGGAGCAGGGTGCGGCGTGTTTCCTCGCGCTGCTGGATTCGAAGTGAACCTGCCATCACGGCCTTTCATTGACATACCGACGGTATGCGACCTAGTTTAGTTCACATACTGATGGTATGTGAACTGAACCAGGCGCGGAGGAAAAATGACACTCAACAGCTTCTATCCCGTACTCGGCACGACCCGGATTGCGGCGGCACGCGATTTCTACACCCGCTGGTTCGGCTTCGAGATCGTTTTCGAAGCGGACTGGTATGTCAGCCTGCGACGCATAGCAGGTGAGCGTTCTTACGAACTGGCCCTGCTCGACCCGACGCATACGACCGTCCCCGCGGGGTACCGCAAGCCGGTTCAGGGGCTACTGCTGAACTTCGAGGTCGACGATGTCGATGCCGAGTGGGAGCGGCTCGTGGTGCAGGGTGGGCTGTCGCCCGAACTCGACATCTGTTCGGAGGATTTCGGTCAACGGCATTTCATTCTGGCCGCGCCCGATGGGGTCCTTGTGGATGTCATCACCGAGATACCGCCCGCCGGTGAGTATGCGTAGTCGTCCGTTTCGTACGCACTCGAACGGTTCAGCCGGAGAGCGGATCTGAGACGAACAGTGGTGGGGCGATGCCCACCGGGGCGATTCTGGTGCCCGACCACGGGCAGCGGGTGTGATTGTCACGCGCGTGGTCGCAGATGTGGTGATCGTGGACAGGAATGTGGGGTCCGGGGCACAGGCCCGGGCAGACGAGGGAAATGACCGGCCCGGTCAGGTTTTTGCGGGTGAAGAGGCGAAGGTGGCGGAGCTTGATCCACGGACCCCGTCCGCAGGCGCACCGGTGGTACTCGGTGACTTTCGTGCCGGCCCAGGGGCATTCACCGGGCACGCTCCTCCAGTGGTCGGCGATCCGCCCGTTTTCGACAGTGGTGCCGTGCAGGCAGTGCAGTGTTTCCGGGCACCGGAAGCGGCCGGGAGTGGCTGTCGTGCGCAGCATTGCGCGGTGAATCCATGGTTCGTTCTCGCAGTGGCAGGCTGGGGCATCCAATTGTGTCATCGGTTGTCCTGTGCGGTCGGTGGGTGCTGGGGGTTGGCGGGTGGTTCGGGTAAACGACCTGTGCTGCTGCCTATTGCGTGGTTCCCGGTGCTCTTGCCGGAATCCGTGCGTTGCGGATGGCCGGGCAGTGCGCGTAACCCGGCCGCGATGCGGGCCAGGGTCGCCGGGTCGGTGCATTCACCGAAGCGCCACAGTCGCAGTGTCGCCGCGATGGCGCGGTTGGCCGGGGCTCTCGAGGGCAAGCGGGGACGATCATGGTTCATCGGGTGACCTCGTATGTTCATGGATTCGCCGGAACCCGCATACCGCGCATCGGTGTACGGGCGATCATGCCGTGGTTTATGCTTACTAAACCGATGGATCAGGGTGGATCGCGGAACGTTTATGGGGGGTAAACCGAGATGTTACGTCGACCGGCTGATGCGGTCAAGTCGGTATCTCTAGACTCAGGGCGTGGGTGGCACAAGCGAGTTCGAGCAAGTCCGTTCCGAGCCCGATCCGATACGGCGCGGGCGGCGGGCGACCGAACTGATCACGCTCTACCAGCAGCGAGCCGCCGAACTGGCGCGCCTGCGCAAAGAAGCGATCGAAGAGGCCCATCGAAAAGGGTTGAGCTACACCGAGATCGCGGAACTGCTCGGGATCACAAAGGGGCGGATCAGTCAGATCAAATCGGGTGCGCCACCGGCCGAACGGGCCTTCTTCGGAGTCGGGCCGGTAGCGGTCGGGATTCCCCGGCGAGATACCGAGACGGGCGCCACCGACTTCGACGCGAGCGACCGAGCTGCCCGGCAACTCGTCGAAAAACTCCTGGCCCGCTTGTCTCTCGCCTCGTCGCGATACGAGATCGCCCCTGATGCCGAGGAGGTGCCGGCCGGGGACACAGTGGTGATCTGCGACCCCGGATCTGCTCCGGTGGCGCAGGAACTACTCGCCGCCGACGAGGCGTTGAGTCTCGAAAAGGCCGACGGTGAATGGTGTCTCGTCGACAAGGCCACCGGGCGCCGGTACAGCTCCCCGGCAGCGGGAGGGTCGGGAGTCGATATCGGCTTCCTCGGCCGCCACGAGGAGGACGGTCGCGTCATCGTCCAGATCGCGGGCGTGACCAGCGCCGGATCGCACGGGGTTGCGCATTGGCTGGACAGCGAGGTGTCCGCGCTCTACGAACCGGCGGTGCGATCGGTCAGTGCGATCGTCGAAAGTGATATCGATGCCGATCGGGCGATCACCGACAGTCGCGCGGTCGCGGGGCCGTTCACAACCAGAGATTGATCGAAAGCGCTTCGCGGCTCGCCTGGTCTCTGATGCTGCTCGTGTGGTCGCGGTGGCCGATCGTCGGCCGGGAACGGGACCGGTCGTCGCGCCCGTACTGCGCCCGCGTGGCGCGGAGTAACTGGTGCATCCGGCCGGGACGGCGCACGCTGATCCGGCGATGGATTCGGTCCACTATCGCGGCTGCGGATACGTCAGGAATCGCGTCACGGGAGAATGCGCGGTGAGCCGTGTATTCTGGGGCAGTCACGTGAGTGATGTTGGCGGTGGGACGCCGCGCCTACGGCGCCCCACCAGGCGGGTTATTATCAGGCCCGCCACCAGCGGACCAGTACGAGCGCCCCGGCGATCACGGCAGCTATACCGAAGCAGATGCCGTAGTCGACCGGGGCCTCACACTTTTTCCGGCGATGTTTCGCCATCCCCACCACCTCCTTCCTGGGCGCGGAGTGAGGACCTGGTCCTCCGCCCCTCGGAATGAGGTGGGCTCACAGTACATCAACGCTCGAACGGCCCGTAAATCGCTGGTGCCAGGCTGTTTTCGCTGGTAACGGATTCGGGGTGCCGGCGCCGGCGGAATGCCGCAGTCAACGGTGGGCTGGCCGCGCGGGACCCGCTGCGCTGGTGGATCATGGACATCGTGAGCGATAGCGATCTTGTGGACGTCACCATCAGCGGACCCGACGAAGAATGGCTGGCGGAGTTCACCCGGCAGCTGGTAACCGACCGGTTGGCGGCGTGCGGGAACATCCACCCGGAGGTCCGGTCCATCTACCGGTGGGAAGGGGAGGTGGAGGATGCGTCGGAAGCCGTGGTGGTGCTGCACACCCGGGCATCGCATGTCGACGCGATCATCGAACGCGCCAATTCCGAGCACCCCGACGAGGTGCCGCAGGTCATTGCGGTGGCGGTGAGCGGCGTGAACCCCGCGTATGGGGAATGGATACTGACCGAGACCAGCTGATCAGCTGTCGCCGCGCACCCGGCCGTGCCGGAGCGGATCTATCGGCCGGTGCCGCCTGCGCGGTGGACGAGATCGGCGTACTCCGGGTGTTTTCCGATGTATTCGTCCACGTACCAGCAGGTGGCGGTGACCGACCGGCCTGCCGACCGGCTCTCGTCGAGCGCGTACTTCACCACCTGCGCGGCCACCCCGTGGCCCCGGAACTCCGGGAAGGTGATCGTGTGGTGGAAATTGCGGACCTTCGGGCTCTCGGTTTCCGCGTAGTCGGCATAGCCGGCCAGGGAGCCGTCGAGATAGATCTCGAAACGGGTATCTGCCGCATTGTGTCGGAGTTCGGTGCTCACCTTTGTTGGAACGGCCGCCCGCACCGCGTTGTTCCGGACCGCGGCGGCCCGGCCGCGTGCGCCGGGCGGTCGCTGCGCCATCCGGGCGTTTCTCAGAGGACAGCGCCCGGGTTGAGGATGCCGTGCGGGTCGAGTGCATCCTTGATCCGGCGCGTCAGCGCCATCACATCGGGGCCGAGTTGATCGGGTAGCCAGGCTTTCTTCAAACGCCCGACTCCGTGCTCACCGGTGATGGTGCCACCGAGGGTGATGGCCAGGTCCATGATCTCGCCGAACGCGCGGTGGGCACGCTCGGTTTCGTCGGGGTCGTCAGGATTATGGACGATCAGCGGGTGGGTGTTGCCGTCACCCGCGTGCGCGATCACCGAGACCGTGACGTCGTTGCGCTGGGCGATCGCGGCGACACCGGTGACCAGATCACCGAGCCGGGGTAGCGGTACCCCGACATCCTCGAGCAGCAGCCGGCCGATCCGCTCGACCGCCGGGATAGCGAAACGGCGGGCCGCGGTGAAAGCCTCGCCCTCTTCGGCGTCGGCGGTATCGAAAACCTCGGTTGCGCCCGCGGCCCGGCACGCGTCCAGCATCACCCGGGCCTCCTGAGCGGCATGCTCGCCGGGAGCATCGGACCGGGCGACCAGCAGCGCCGCGGCACCGCGATCCAATCCCATCCGCATCTCGTCCTCCACCGCATTGATCGCGACGGAATCCATGAATTCCAGCATGGCGGGCCGCAGGGCGCCGGTGATGGCGAGAATGGCCTCGGTGGCGGCGGTGAGCGTCGCGAACGAGGCGACAACGGTGCATTGCGCGGGTTGGGCGGGCAGCAGGCGCAAGGTGAGTTCGGTGATCACGCCCAGGGTGCCCTCACTGCCGACGAACATTTTGGTCAGCGACAGTCCGGCCGAATCCTTCAACCGTGGCCCGCCCAGCCGCACCACGGCCCCGTCGGCCAGCACTACTTCCATGCCGAGGATGTAGTCGGTGGTCACACCGTATTTCACGCAGCACAGTCCGCCCGCGTTGGTGGCGGCGTTACCGCCGATGGAACAGATTTCGAATGAGGAAGGGTCCGGCGGATACCACAGCTCGTGCTCCGCCGCCGCCCGTTTCACTTCGGCGTTGAGGAGTCCGGGCTGGACCACGGCGGTCCGGGTGACCGGGTCGATCCGGATATCGCGCATTCGCTCCGTGCTCAGCACGATCCCGCCGTCGAGCGCGGTCGCCCCACCCGACAGACCCGAGCCGGCGCCGCGTGGCACCACCGGAACCCGATGCTCATCGGCCCAGCGCAGGGTTTCGCGCACATCCGCGGTCCCGGTCGCCCGGACCACGGCGACCGGTGTACCGGCGCTCGGGTCCAGGGCCCGGTCCTGCCGGTACCCGGCGACGATATCGGGGTCGGTGATCACGGCACCGGCCGGCAGCCGGTCGGTCAATGCGCGCAGGTCCACGCTGCCAACGGTAGCGCCCCAACGGGGGCCGCGGCAGCCTTCGCCGCGACCGGACGAGGCAGTCGGCATCCCGTATCCGCACCGGCGATTCTCGGCCGCAGTCGGCGGCCGGGTGCCACGGTCGTCCGGAGTGGGCCGAGGTCGCCGGGCGAGGTGCGCTACGCCCACAGCACCTCGCCCGAGCATCCGCTCGATGGTGTAACCCGCGACCACCGTCACCGTTTTGCAGGGCCGGCCGGGCACCGGATTCAGTGGCCGGAACCGCTGTCCGCGAGCCGGGCGTCCGCAGGCTCGTCGACACCCTGAGTGCGGGCGGCCACTGCCGTGCGAATCTCCTCCTCGACCAGGTCCGCGTTGATCTGAGCCCCGGCCATTGCGCCTGCTGCGGCGGCGGCGCCGACCTGTGCGGAAATATCGGTGACATTGCCTGCTGCCCATACTCCGGGCACCTCGGTACGGCCGGTCGGGTCGGCCGGAATGTAGCGGCCGGCCCCGGTGGGGTGCTCGATCGCGGGCAGACCCAGATCGTTCAGGAAACCGGCGCGCGCGACCATCCGTGTTCCGACGGCGACCACATCCCGGGCGACGACCGTTCCGTCGGCGAGGCGCAGTCCGGTGATTCCGTCGCCGGCTGTCTCGACGGCGATGACTTTGCCGGTCACCACGCGGATACCCCGTGCCGCCAGCCGTTCGGTGTCTTCGGCAGTGGGCTCGGGGCCATCGTGGGTGAAGAAGACGACATCGCCGCTGAGCTGGCGGAACAATTGGACCTGGTGCATCGCCATCGGACCGGTGGCCAGCAGGCCGATCGCGCGGTCGCGGACCTCCCAGCCGTGGCAGTACGGGCAGTGCACGACATCACGGCCCCAGCGTTCGCGGAGTCCGGCGATGTCCGGGAGTTCGTCGGTCAGACCCGTGGTGACCAGCAGTCGCCGGGCCCGGACGCTGCGTCCGTCGGCGAGGCCGATCGTGAAGCCGTGTTCTGTTCGTGTGGCCCGGATGATCTCCCCGGACACCACATGCCCGCCGTAGCTGCGTACTTCCGCCCGGCCGCGCGCCAGCAGTTCCGCGGGCGGCATCCCGTCGCGGGCCAGTAATCCGTGGACTCCGTCGGCAGGGGCGTTGCGGGGCGCGCCCGAGTCGATCACCGCTACTGTGCGCCGGGAGCGCGCCAGCATCAATGCTCCGTTCAGTCCGGCCGCGCCGCCACCGGCCACCACCACGTCGTAGTCGTTGTTCAGCGAATCGTTCGCCAGTTGCTCGGTCACCTCGACCACCTCCTGCGCACCGACTATCCAGAACGTCGACCATATCGGCAAGTAAATTTGCCAAAATGACAAGAGTTGAGTCAGGGTCGAATGCCATCGAGAACTCGACTCGGTCCGGGGGAGAGTGTCGCGGGTCTCGGCGCGGCCGAGTGTTCGGCGGAGCCTCCGGCACGATCTGAGCCCGTGGTTTGCCACACGCTCACCTCCCCGTCACCTGCCCCTGCGACGCTGGCCGCGTGCAGGGGCCGGCGACGAAAGCGGAAACGGGGGCGAGCCGGTTCGCCCGGTGGTGTGCGGCGGTGGTTGCGCGGCTGCCCTGGGGGCTGGACCGGATCATCCCGCCGACCTTCCTCGGCTTCGCGTTGATCAACAGCTTCACCTTCGGCGTCGATCTGCTGATCCTGACCGGTATGCGCAGCGGACTCGGCCTCCCGGGCTGGTTGTCGGTGACGGTGGGCTACGTCTGCGCTTTCGCGTTGGCGTTCTACCTCAATCGCACCCTGAACTTCCGGTCCCACGCACCGGCCCGGCGGCAAGCGGTGATCTACACCGTCGTAGTGGTGATCAACTACCTGGCGTTCATCCTGGGAGTGGGGGCCGGTCTCGCGGCGCTGGGTGTGCAGTACCACCTCTCGCGACTGCTGGCGGGTGCGTGCGAAGCCGTGTACATGTACTCCGCCATGCGCTGGATTGTGTTTCGACGCAGCTGATCCCGGGGGTAGCCACCTGGCGGGATACCGAATTGGGGAGGTTCGCGTTTCGTCCGCGGCGGAAACCTGTGTTGTGGGTGGTCGGCACTGTCGCGTACTCGGCGGGCCGGGCGGATCAGGGCGACCCATCGGGACTGGTCAGACTGTGTAGCAGCGTATTTCGTTGCCGATGCGGACGACGACATCGGCATCGGTGAGCGCCCAGTGCGGGGTGCCGTCGGCGCGGAAACGGGCAGCGAGCCCCTTGCCTGTCTCCTCGGGGTCGGTGGGGGAGTCGAGGTGCGCGACGATCGGCCGGTCGATCAATCCGAGCCCCTCCCAGATCGGCTCGATACCGCAGGTCGGCGCCACTTCCCTCGGATCGTCGGAGGTTTCCAGTCCGTGCAGGTGCGGCCCGAGCAGACAGGCGCCCGCGCTGTAACCCGCGTACAGCAACGAATCCGCGGCGAGCAGTTCCGGGATCACAGTGTCCGCGCCGCTGCGGGCGAACTGGGCACGGAGCACGAAGGTGTTACCGCCGCGCACCCACAGTACCGGGAACCGGGACAGGGTCCGGCGCAATTCGGCCGGGCGACCGATGTATTCGCGCAGATCCACCTCGTGCGGGGCGAAGCCCCGGTTTCGCAGTGGTACCAGTTCGCTGGTCACCGCCGCCGCGCGTGCGCCGGGCCAGGAATCGCAGGCATTGGCGATCACCGCGATCGGCCCCGGGGTGCCGGCGAGTTCGGCGAACACGTCGTAGTGTTCGCCGAAACGGTAACTGGCCAGGAAGAGTCGCATCTCAGATGGTGAACGCCAGGTTCCGGGTCAGCTGCCGGCCCAGTTCGGTATCGCCCCGGAAGTCGATGCGGTCCAGTGCGGTGTCGGGGTCGACGCGCCCCCCGCCGAGCCGCACCAGCAGACCCGAATCCAGTTCCAGCGTCACCGTGGCCTCCCGATCGGGGGTGGACACATACGCGGCCCGGTCGCCGACCTCGATATGAAGTGTCCGGGCGAGGGGCCCGGTCAGCCGGAGGGTGATCAGTGAACCAGCCGGTGCTCCACCGCGTTTCGCGAGTACCCGAGGCAGCGACTGCGCGAACTCCGTGAACGCCACCTCGCCGCGCGCGCCGCCCTCCTCGACCTGTTCGCCCAGCGCGTCGGCGATATCGAGTTCGTGCATCCAGCAGTCGAACAACCGAACCCGCATGAACCGCGCGTAGGGCACCTCACCGACCGGGGACTGCGAGGGCGCCAGCCACGCCTGATCGTCCATCGCGGACAACGCTTTCCGGCGGCGATCGATCACCTCGTGGTACATCCGCAGCAGTTCCGCGCCGGACCGTGGCCGCAACCGCTGCAACCAGATCTCGTTCAGCGCCCCGATATCGTTGCGGACGTGCGGCAATGTCTTGACGTCGATCTCGGGTGCTTGCGCCGTGCGGGCCGGTGGCTTATCGCCGAGCAGTAGCGATTCGGTGCCGATGATATGGCCGATGACATCGAAAACCGTCCAGCCGGGCAGGGGGGACGGCGTCCGCCACCGGTCCTCGTCGAGCCCGCCGACCAGGTCGGCCAGGGCGTCGAACTGGCCGGACAGCAGCCGGACGAGTTCGGGGCGGTCGGGGAGATCGGGCATGGGGGTGCCTTCCGTGGACTGGGCGTGGGCAGTTCGGTGCGGAATCCGGATCAGCCGGAATCGGAATCGGTTTCGGTGGCCGCGGTGTCGAGGGCGGCCAAACCGGCCCGGAGCGCGGCCGCGACCCGCTCCGGCTCGCGCGAGCGGCGCAGTACGAGACCGGACACGAACCGGAACTTGTCCCCGTGTGTGCGGGGGAGTACGTGCAAATGCACATGGCCGACCGTCTGGAATGCCGCCTTGCCGTCGTTGATCAGTAGGTTCGCGCCGTCGGCAGCGAATGCCGGACCCTGTACCGCCCGCGCGATCCGATGCCCGGCCCGGAACAGTCCGGCGCCGGCTTCCGCGTCGAGTTCGGACAGATCGGTGGCGTGGCTCTTGGGAATCACCAGAGTGTGCCCGCGGGTGATCGGCCGGATATCGAGGAACGCGCAGACGGTGTCGTCCTCGTAGACCCGATGGGCCGGTGCGGCACCCGCCACGATCAGGCAGAAAACACATTCGCTCACAGGGCGACTCTACGACGTACGGCCCGGCCGGGACCGGCGGCCGGGTGGAATTAGCAAACTTTTCAGACCCGCTGGAACGGTTCGGTCATTGACCGTTTTGATCAGCATTTACCGATGCGAAGGTACTGGGCCCTGCGGCATGGATGTGACGGGCATCTCAGCTAATCTCACTTCCGTCGATGTACGGTGGCGAGGATTTCGGGCGGGGTGTTCACGAACACCCCGCCCGGCGCCGTAATCGGCGGCCGGAGACAGTAGGAGAGGGAAACAGACAAGTGGAGACAACGCAGACCGTGAGCGATTCGTCGCCGCGCGGGGCGCGTGTCGGTGTCGTTCGCGAAACCGCCGCGGGCGAGCGGCGGGTCGCCCTGGTGCCGAAGATCATTCCGGCCCTGGTGAAACAGGGAGTGGAGGTCGTGGTCGAAGCCGGAGCCGGACAGGGCGCGCTCATTCCCGATACCGCCTACACCGAGGCCGGTGCCACCATCGGCGATGCCTGGTCGGCCGATGTGGTCGTGAAGGTCGCGCCGCCCACCGATGCCGAGGTCGCGAAACTGGCCGCAGGCCGGACGCTCATCGGATTCCTGGCGCCGCGCAATGCCGACAACCAGATCGACGCACTGAAGAAGCAGCAGGTGCAGGCGTTCGCCGTCGAGGCGATCCCGCGGATCTCGCGGGCGCAGGTCATGGACGCACTGTCCTCGCAGGCCAATGTCGCCGGATACAAGGCAGTACTGCTGGCGGCCTCGGAATCGACCCGTTTCTTCCCCATGCTGACCACCGCCGCCGGAACCGTGAAACCGGCGACCGTGCTGGTGCTCGGTGTCGGCGTCGCCGGGTTGCAGGCGCTGGCCACGGCCAAACGGCTCGGCGGGCGGACCACCGGCTACGACGTGCGACCCGAGGTCGCCGATCAGGTCCGGTCGGTCGGTGCGCAGTGGCTCGATCTCGGTATCGACGCCGCCGGTGAGGGCGGATACGCCCGCGAACTGAGCGACGAGGAGAAGGCGAAACAGCAGCAGGCCCTCGAAGACGCGATCAAGGGTTTCGATGTGGTGATCACGACCGCGCTGGTGCCGGGCCGTCCCGCGCCGCGACTGGTGACCGCCGCCGCCGTCGCCGGGATGAAACCCGGCAGCGTGATCGTGGACCTGGCCGGCGAAACCGGCGGCAACTGCGAACTCACCGAACCCGGCGAAACCGTGGTCAAGCACGACGTGACGATCAGTTCGCCGCTGAACCTGCCCGCCACCATGCCCGAGCACGCCAGTGAGCTGTATTCGAAGAATATTTCGGCACTGCTGGAACTGATGCTCGCCGACGGCGAACTGAAACCGGACTTCTCCGATCAGGTGCTGGCCGATTCCTGCGTCACCCGTGACGCCGAACCGACAACGAAAGCCGAATGATGTACAGCGAGCTGCTGGCGAATATCGCCATTCTGGTGCTCTCCGGGTTCGTGGGTTTCGCGGTGATCTCCAAGGTCCCCAATACCCTGCACACCCCGCTGATGTCGGGAACCAACGCTATCCACGGCATCGTCGTACTGGGTGCGCTGGTCACCCTGGGCCGGATGGAGGACCCCTCGATCGGGGTGCAGATCATCCTCTTCGTAGCCCTGGTGTTCGGAACCCTGAACGTGATCGGCGGTTTCGTGGTGACCGACCGGATGCTGGGCATGTTCAAAGGTAAGAAGCCCGGCGCGGGTGCCGAGAAGGCAGGTCAGTGATCCATGGACAATCTGGTCGATATCCTCTACATCCTGTCCTTCGCCCTCTTCATCTACGGCCTGATGGGGCTCACCGGCCCGAAGACCGCGGTCCGGGGTAACTGGATCGCCGCGGCCGGTATGGCCCTCGCGGTGGTCGCCACGCTCATCGCCGTCCGCGATACGAGCAACTGGATCCTCATCGTCGCCGGTCTGGCGGTCGGTGTGGGCCTGGGTGTGCCGCCCGCCCTGCGCACCAAGATGACCGCCATGCCGCAGCTGGTGGCGGCCTTCAACGGTGTCGGTGGCGGTACGGTCGCGCTGATCGCGTGGGCCGAATTCATCGATACCACCGGGTTCTCCACCTTCCATCACGGTGAGGAACCGACGGTGCACATCATCGTCGGTTCGCTGTTCGCCGCGATTATCGGCTCCATCTCGTTCTGGGGGTCGCTCATCGCGTTCGGGAAACTCCAGGAGATCCTGCCCGGTAAACCGATCGGCCTGGGCAAACTGCAGCAGCCGGTGAACCTGCTGCTGCTGGTGGCCGCGATCGCCGCGGCGGTAGTGATCGGTCTCGGTGCCTCCGACGGTGGCGTTACGCAGTGGTGGATGGTCGGGCTGCTGCTGGCGGCGGGCGTGCTGGGTCTCATGGTCGTGCTGCCCATCGGCGGCGCCGATATGCCGGTGGTCATCTCGCTGCTGAACGCTCTCACCGGGTTGTCGGCCGCGGCGGCCGGTCTCGCGCTGAACAACACCGCCATGATCGTGGCCGGCATGATCGTCGGCGCGTCCGGCACCATCCTCACCAACCTCATGGCCAAGGCCATGAACCGCTCCATCCCGGCGATCGTCGCCGGTGGATTCGGTGGCGGCGGTACGGTTGCCGCTGCCGGTAACGGTGAGCAGAAGCAGGCCAAGGCGACCTCCGCTGCCGACGCCGCGATCCAGATGGCGTACGCCAACCAGGTGATCGTGGTCCCCGGCTACGGGATGGCCGTCGCCCAGGCGCAGCACGCGGTGAAGGAGATGGCGGGCCTGCTCGAAGCCAAGGGGGTGGAGGTCAAATACGCCATCCATCCGGTGGCCGGCCGGATGCCCGGGCATATGAACGTGCTGCTCGCCGAGGCCGAGGTGTCCTACGACGCCATGAAGGAAATGGACGATATCAACGGCGAATTCGGCCGCACCGATGTCGCCCTGGTGATCGGCGCCAACGATGTCACCAACCCCGCCGCTCGCGAGGATTCGGCCAGCCCGATCTACGGAATGCCGATCCTCAACGTCGACCAGGCGAAATCGGTGATCGTGCTGAAGCGTTCGATGAACAGCGGGTTCGCCG
This sequence comes from Nocardia speluncae NBRC 108251, assembly GCF_001613245.1. Taxonomy (GTDB): domain Bacteria; phylum Actinomycetota; class Actinomycetes; order Mycobacteriales; family Mycobacteriaceae; genus Nocardia; species Nocardia speluncae. The sequence continues at coordinate 139,209 of NZ_BDBZ01000012.1, forward strand.
GAATCGACAATCCGCTCTTCTACGCCGACCACACCGCCATGCTCTTCGGTGACGCGAAGAAATCGGTGGGCGCGGTCACCGAGGAACTCAAGGCCCTGTAAACGCGCGGGAGTCCGTGCCGGCGGCCCCGGTGCGCGTTCGGCCACACTGCCGACCGTGTGCCGGGGCCGTGTGCTGTTAACGTCGACGAATGGCGGATCTCGGCGTAAAACTTCTGCGTACCCGGTGGTTCGTACGAGCCCCGATCTGGGCGTTCCGCGCCCGCCTCGGCTTTCTCTTCGGGGGCCGGCTACTCCTGCTGGAGCATACGGGCCGTGCCTCCGGGAAAGCGCGGTATGTCGCACTGGAAACAGTGGACCGTCCCGGCACCGATACCGTGATCATCGCTTCGGGCTTCGGCGAGACTTCGCAGTGGTACCAGAATCTGCTGGCCGACCCACGCTGCCGGGTGAGCATCGGCACCCGCTACCGGGCCCCCGCGGTGGCCCGGCCACTGGAGCGTCAGGAGACGGCGGTGGTGCTGGCGGATTATCGGATCCGCCATCCGAAGGCCTACCGGAAGCTGAGCGGCATCATCGAGCAGGCCACCGGCCGGGGGATCGATACGGTGCCGATGGTCGAGTTGTCCATCAGGTCCTGAGCCCCGGCCCCGTGTTCCGTCCTGTCGGCCGGGGCACGGTGTGATCCCGGCTCGCCGAGAGCGCTTCGCTACGGCGATCATCGGCGGCAGTCCCGGCGGTCAGTTCGTGGACGTGGGAAAATGGGTGGACGGTGCGGTCCATGCAGGCAGATCATGGTCGGCGATGTCCGAACGCAACGAACCACTTCGCCTGATCGAATTCGATCCCGCCACCGCAGACCCCGCCGACGCACTGCCCTGGTCGGCCGTCCTCGATTCCTATTCCACCCCGCGGGACCTGCTCGACATGCTCACCCTCAGCCTCTTCGGCCGGGGCGTGCAGCCGTACTACCGCAAGAAACAGCTGGATCGAGTGCGTCCGGACGCCCTGCTGCGGCCGCCGGGTTCGCAGATCTCACGTTCGGTCGTGGAAGCCGATTCGCAGTCGATTCTGGTGCTCGGCGAGGGCTGGACCCTGCGTGCCGACCGGTGGGCCGATAAATCGGCCACGCTGGAAGTGGTCGCGGTGAGCGACGAGCTGGCCGAACGAATCGTCACGGAATCGGTCCACGATGCCGAACAGCCCACCCCCACCGACCTGACCGCGGTGAAAATGGGCTTCTGGCATCAGGGCGACCGCGGCGCGACCCGGCGAGCCCTGGCCGTCACCACCCCCGAATGGCCGGAGATCCGGGGCAATTACGGCGCGCCGGTCGCGGGTGCGCTGGACCGGTTGATGGCGATGCGCCCGGCTGATATCCGGGGCCGGTTGCTGCTCCTGCACGGCCCGCCCGGTACCGGTAAGACCACGGCCCTGCGTTCGCTCGCCCGAGCCTGGTCCCCGTGGTGCCAGGCCGACTGCGTACTCGACCCGGAGATGCTGTTCGCCAAACCCGGCTACCTGATGCGGGCCGCGATGGGTGCCGAAGGCGAGGACGACGAATCGGACCGCTGGCGGCTGCTGATCCTGGAGGACTGCGACGAGCTGATCCACGCCGAAGCCAAATCCTCCTCGGGACAGGGTCTGTCCCGGCTCCTCAATCTCACCGACGGAATGCTGGGCCAGGGCCGTGACGTACTGGTCGCCATCAGCACCAACGAGGACCTGTCCCGGTTACATCCGGCCGTGACCCGGCCCGGTCGGTGTCTGGCGCAGGTGGAAATCGGCAAACTGACTGCCACCGAAGCGCGGACCTGGCTGGGCGATACCCCCGCCGATATTCCGGCCACCGGCGCCACACTCGCCGAACTCGTCGCACTCCGGGACCGCGCCGAAAGCATCGCGGTACGTACCGAGTACGCCGAGGGCGGAATGTATCTGTAGCAACTGCCGACCGGAAGTGATGAACGGCCTCGGCCATCCATATCCAGCCATTCGTGCTTGCCCTCGCGGTGCCCGGGTACGGGTGGACTGCGGCGGCGGTAACCTACGGCTCGGCTTTGGTGTCCGCGGTGGCGGTGATCCGATCGCCGCGGGCGATCCGTACGCCTGCTGATCGAACTACTGCTCGGGCACCTGCTTCCCCATCCTGATCGGTGCGGAACGCGCCGCGGTTATCGTTGATGGATGGATGCATTGGCGGCGCTGCTCGAAGGCCCGCGGGCCCGGGGAGCGTTCGTGCTGCGTTCGATGCTGCGCCCGCCGTGGTCGCTGCGGATCCGGGACGAATCGCCGCTGACGCTCGTTGCCGTGGTCCGAGGATGGGCGTGGGTGCTCACCGCCGACGGCGAGCCGCGGCGGATCGCGTCCGGTGACGTCGCGGTGCTCCGGGGGCCGCGGCCCTACACCGTCGCCGACGATCCCGCGACCGAACCGCAGATCCTGATCAACCCGGGGCAGGTCACCACGACTCTGGACGGTGAAGTGCTCTGCGAGACGATGAGTCTCGGAGTACGGCAATGGGGCAACGATCCGGACGGGGAAACGGTGCTGGTCACCGGATCCTACGAATATGTGGGCGCGGTGAGCCGGCGGCTGTTGCGCGCACTGCCGCCGATGCTGGTGCTGCCCCGCGGCCGTTCCGACGACCGGCTGCTCGACCTGCTCACCGACGAAACCATCAAGGATCTACCCGCCCAAGGCGTGGTGCTGGACCGCCTGCTGGACCTGCTGCTCATCTCGACCCTGCGCACCTGGTTCTCCGGCGCCGAGGCGCCACCGTGGTACCACGCCTACGGCGACCCGCTGGTCGGAAAGGCCCTGCGGCTACTCCAGCACAACCCCGCCCATCCGTGGACCGTGGCCGCGCTGGCCCAGGAAGCCGGGGCATCGCGGGCAGCGCTGGCCCGCCGGTTCACCGAACTGGTCGGGGAACCACCCATGGCATTCCTCACCGAATGGCGTCTCGACCTGGCTGCCGACCTGCTACAAGGCACCGAGGACACGGTCGAGGCCATCGCCCGCCGAGTCGGGTACGGCAGTGCGTTCGCCTTGAGTACCGCATTCAAACGGCACTTCGGAGTCAGCCCGCGGGAACACCGGACCGGCGGCGCGCCTGCGGTCTCCTCGGCCAGTTGATCCGGATCCGGCGTAGCGGCCGTGTCTGCCGACCGGCCCGGTATGGTCGGCCGGGTGACGACGCAGTATCCGGTGCTCTGGCCGGTGCCCACCCGATGGGCCGATAACGACCACTACGGGCACGTGAACAACGTGACCTACTACGCGTACTTCGATACCGCCGTAAATGCGTGGCTGATCGACGCGACCGGCACCGATATCCGTGAACTGCCCGCGATCGGGATCGTCGCGGAGACGTCCTGCCGGTTCCACGCCTCGCTCAGCTTTCCGGACACGCTGCAGGTCGGTCTGCGAATCGCCCGCCTCGGCCGCTCCAGCATCACCTACGACCTGGCGATCTTCCGGGAAGCCGGACAGGACCTGGAACTCGCTGCCACCGGCACCTTCGTCCATGTCTATGTGGACGAGGAAACACGTAAACCGGTCGAGATCCCCGAGGTCATCCGTAGCGCTGCCCGGACACTGGTCACCGAGGACCCGGGAACCTAGCGCGCGCCGCAGACCACAGATCGCGCCGACCGGCCACGTACCCCGCTACGTGCACTTGATCGTGGGCGTTGCTCGGGGTCGAATCGCTGCTCACGCCGGGCTTTCCATGATATTGCCGCCGGTGGTGTTCAGTGATTGTTGCGCGGTCATTCGCTCCGTCGAAGTGCTCCGCGGGGCCGTTCCGCTTCGTTGGTTCGGTAGCTCGGCCTGATCGGCATCGGTGGATATCGGGGGCAGATATCAACTGCCGGGGTTTACCAGGGCGGCTTGGAAGCGGCGCATACCGCGGATCCAGCGGTCGTAGTCCGCGCCCTTGTTCCGGTACATCTGCAGGACTTCCGGGTGCGGGAGGATCAGGAAATCGCCGGCCGCGACCCCGGCCAGGACTGTGTCGGCGACCTCTTCGGGGCTGAGTACGGCTCCCGCTGATTTCACGGCGGTGATCGCCAACCGGCCCGCTTCGGCGTTGTTCTCCGGGATCATCCCCTCCCGGAGAAGTGCCGTGTCCACTCCCATCGGGCAGAGGCAGCTGACGCCGATTCCCTTGTCGCCGTAAGTGATCGACAACCATTCCGCGAAGCCGACCGCGGCGTGTTTGGAGACCGAGTACGGTGCGGAGCCCAGTTGAGTGAGCAGGCCGGCGGCGGAGGCGGTGCTGACGAAGTAGCCGCTGCCGCGTTCCAGCCAGCCGGGGACGAGGAGGCGGGCGGCGCGGATATGGGCGAGGGTGTTGACCTCGAGGGCGGCCGACCATTGCGCGTCGGTGCTGTCCAGGCCCGCGCCGCCGCCGATACCGGCGTTCGCGAAATAGAAGTCGACGGGGCCGAAGGCGGATTCCGTGGCCGCGATCAGTTGCGCGATCACCTCGGGGTCGGCGGCGTCCCCGCCGGCGGAGATAGCGGCGTCTCCGATATCGTCCGCGACCTTCGCCGCGGTGGCGGGGTCGAGGTCGGCGACGACGACCTTCGCGCCGTGGCCGGCCAGCCCTCGGGCCAGTGCCGCGCCGATACCGGATCCACCGCCGGTGACGATGGCGGTCCGGCCGGTGAAGGCGTCCGTTACTGTGCCTGAGTGCTCCATGTCGGCACCCTATCTCTTGCTGCGACACAAGCCTAGATATGTCGCTAAATAGGAATGGTAGGTCGTTGTGGTTCAGGCGCCCTCGGCCAGGCGGCGCAGCAGGGGCGCGGTGCGCGGGCCCACCAGCTCCTGCATCACCAGGGTCATATTCGTGCGGACCACGCCGGGGATCTTCAGTATCTGCCCGGCGATCCGGTAGAGGTCGTCGGCATCGCGGGCAACCACGCGGACCGTGAGATCGGTGGGGCCGGTCATTCCACACGCCTCCGTCACTTCCGGTACCTCGGCCAGTTCGTCGACCACGGCGTCGAGACGATGCTGGTCCACGACTACCGCAACGAATGCGGAGAGCCGGTACCCCAATGCGCGCGGTTGCACTCGGAGTTCGAAACTGCGCAGGACCCCGGCGGCTTCCCAGCGTGCGAGCCGAGCCTGCACCGTATTGCGGGAAAGTCCGAGCCGGGCGGCCAGTTCCACGCCGGTGGCGCGGGGGCTGGTGGTGAGTTCGAGCAAGAGCCGCGCGTCTGTGGCGTCCAATACCTGGTCGGTGCTTTCCTGGCTGGTCATATAGCGCAGTATGACAGCCCTGGACCTCCGAAAACCGTGCGAAATGCTCAGTTTCCGGATCGAGACTTGCGCAGTTCGCCTAAGCGTGGATGCTGTGTGTTGTAGGCCACATCAGCGCGTGACCCGCGTGAGGAGGCGAGGCCGATGTCCGGCACAACCGAGTATCCGGTGCAATTGATCCAGCCCGACGGCGCTCGGGTACACAATCCCGAGTATCAGGCTTTGATCGCCGATATCGGGCCGGACGAACTGTGGCAGCTCTACGAAGACCTGGTGGTGAGCCGGCGGATCGATACCGAGGCCGTCGCCCTCGCCCGGCAGGGGCAGCTGGGTCTGTGGGCCCCGGGGGAGGGGCAGGAAGCCGCGCAGGTCGGTTCGGCACATGCGCTGCAGCCCGACGACTACGTTTTCAGCAGTTACCGCGAGGCGGCGGTCGCCTACTGCCGCGGAGTGGACCCGGGGGCCATCACCCCGATGTGGCGCGGGGTCGCGCATTCGTCGTGGGATCCGGCGGAGATCAATATGACCAACCCGGCGATCGTGGTGGGTGCGCAGGGCCTGCACGCGACCGGTTACGCCTACGCCGCCCATCTCGACGGAGCGGAGATCGCCACTCTCGCCTATTTCGGTGACGGCGCCACCAGCCAGGGCGATATCGCCGAGGCCCTGACCTTCGCCTCCACCTGGAGCGCCCCGGTCGTGTTCTTCTGCCAGAACAACCACTGGGCGATCAGCGAACCCGTGCATCTACAGAGCGCGACCCCGATCGCGCAGCGAGCGGTGGGGCACGGGATCCCGGCGAGCCGGGTGGACGGCAACGATGTGCTGGCCGTCCTGGCCGTCACCCGGCAGGCAGCTGCCCGCGCCCGCACCGGCGGCGGGCCCTTCTTCATCGAGGCCATCACCTACCGGATGGGCCCGCACACCACCGCCGACGACCCGACCCGCTACCGCACCGCCGCGGAAACCGGGGAATGGGCCCGCCGCGACCCGATCCTGCGGATGCGGCGGCTGCTCGAACGCGAAGGGCTGTTCGATCCGGCGGCGCAGCGGCGGGTGGACGAACGCGCGGGCGAGGTGGCGCACCGGATCCGGTCGGCCACGCTCACCATGCCCGATCCCGACCCGCTGGAACTGTTCGACCACGTCTACGCGACCCCGCATCCTCTCGTCGCGGCTCAGCGCCGCGACTACGCCGAATATCTGGCCGACGACCCGGCCTCCGGCGAGAACGTCGCGCCCACCCTGCGCGAGGAAGGAGTCCGCTCATGATCACCACATTCGCCGCGGCGCTCAACGCCGGGTTGCGCACCGCTCTGGAGGACGACCCCAAGGTGGTGCTGATGGGTGAGGACATCGGCCGGTTGGGTGGTGTGTTCCGGGTGACCGATACGCTCCAGAAGGATTTCGGCGACCGCCGCGTGATCGATACGCCGCTGGCCGAATCCGGCATCGTGGGCACGGCGTTCGGGATGGCGCTGCGTGGCTACCGGCCGGTGTGCGAGATCCAGTTCGACGGTTTCGTCTATCCGGCGTTCGATCAGATCGTCTCGCAGGTCGCCAAAATCCATTACCGGACGCGGGGAATGGTGAGCGCTCCGCTCACGATCCGGATTCCGTTCGGCGGCGGGATCGGTTCCGTGGAACATCATTCCGAGTCGCCGGAGGCGTACTTCGCGCATACCGCGGGTCTGCGGGTGGTGTCGCCGAGCAACCCGGCGGACGCCTATACGATGATCCGCCAGGCGATCGCGCTGGACGATCCGGTGATCTTCTTCGAACCCAAGCGCCGCTATTGGGACAAGGCCGAACTGGACCCGGCGGCAACGGATTCGCTGCCGCTGGACCGGGCGCGAGTATGCGTACCGGGTTCGGACGCCACCCTCGTGGCGTACGGGGGCACGGTCGCCACCGCGGTATCCGCGGCGAAAATCGCTACCGAAGAGGGTCTTTCGCTCGAAGTGATCGATCTGCGCAGCCTCGCACCGCTGGATATCGATACCATCGCCGAATCGGTGGACCGGACAGGTCGGTTGATCGTGGTGCACGAAGCGCCGGTCACCGGCGGAATCGGCGCGGAGATCGCGGCCCGGATCACCGAACGCTGCTTCTATCGCCTCGAAGCGCCGGTCCGGCGGGTCGGCGGATTCGATATTCCCTACCCTCCGGCTAAGCTCGAAAAGCATCACCTGCCCGATCCGGACCGCATCTTGGCGGCGGTCGACAGCACGCTTGCCGCCTGAGTGCCCCGCCACCCTGACGCCCAGCCGGAGGTGCCCACCGTGGACGATGCCGCACATGCCGACCCCGGCGAGATCCTGGAGTTCCGCCTGCCCGACCTCGGCGAGGGACTCACCGACGCCGAACTGCAGCACTGGACCGTCGCGGTGGGCGACGAGGTGGAACTGAATCAGACCATCGCCGAAGTGGAAACCGCGAAGGCGGTGGTCGCGCTGCCCTCGCCGTTCGCGGGCACTGTGGTGGAACTGCTCGCCGAACCGGGTACGACGATCGAGGTCGGGGCGCCGCTGCTGCGGATCCGTACCAGCACGCCCGCGCCGGACGGGAACGGTCGTCGTACGTCGGTGCTCGTCGGCTACGGCCCGGAGACGGAGAATCCGCCGTCTCGCCGGCGCCGCCGGCGTGCCACGGCGTCCGCCCCGCCCGCGGAGACGGAGGCTGCCGGGATCGATTACGAGGGGGGTGTCATCGGCGCGGATGCGGGTGCCGGGGCCGGTGGGACGGCCGCGGCGCTTCCGGAACGAACCGGGGCCGAGCACGAGCAGAGTCTTGCCGATACCCAGGCAGACGCGGGCGGGCGTTCGCCGGCCGGAATCGGACGGGGTACGCGGTTCGATGTGGCAGGTGGGGGGCGCGGCACGGCGGCACCGCCGGGTGCAGCACCCGGTGGGGGCGACCTGGCATCGGGGCTCGGCGCGGGTCGGGCAGCCGCCACTCCCGGTGCGCGAAAACTGGCGCGGGAGCTGGGAATCGACCTCTGGTACGTGGCCGGCTCCGGGCCGGAAGGCGCGGTTACCGTCGCGGACGTTCGCGGTGCGGTGCCGGTATCGGAACCCGCACCGCGCGAGCACACCGCCGAGGAGGTCGCGCGTATCGAGCAGCGGGCCGACGGATCGGTTCGGGAGGAGCGCACGCCGATTTCCGGGGTACGCAAGCGCACCGCGGCCGCCATGGTGGCCAGTGCCCGCACGATCCCGCAGGCGTCCACCTCCAGTACGGTCGATATCACGGCATCGCTGGAACTGCTGGATCATCTGCGCGCCACCAAGACATTCGAGGGGCTTACCCCCACACCGCTCGCCTTGGTCGCGAAATCCGTGCTCGCCGCGCTCACCGAGTATCCCGGGATCAACACGTTCTGGGACGAGGCGAATTCGGAGATCGTCACCAGGTATTTCGTCAACCTGGGTATCGCCGTGGCCAGCGAGCGCGGACTACTCGTGCCCAACATCAAAGACGCGCAGACGCTGAGCCTGCGGGAACTGTGTCGGGAGATCGGCTGGCTGGCACAGACCGCCCGCGACGGCCGGGCAGGTCTTTCCGACCTGCGGGGCGGGACGTTCACCATCTCCAATGTCGGCGTGTTCGGGGTCGAATCGGGAACACCGCTGGTCAATCCGGGTGAGGCGGCGATTCTGTGTGTCGGTGCGGTGAACATGCGACCGTGGGTCTTCCGCGGTGAGCTGGCCGTGCGGTCGGTGGTCACGCTGACGCTGAGTTTCGACCACCGCATGATCGACGGAGAACTCGCCGCCCGGTTCCTGGCGGCGGTGGCGGGCGCGCTGGAAGATCCGCTGACCCTGCTCGCCCGGATCTGAGCAGGCCCGCAAGTAGGTGAATTGTCCGGTGGCCGCATGGACGTAGCAGGCCACGCGCGCGTACGGTGGCAAAATCTGTTCCAGACTCTTGGACGAGGAGCTGCGGTGAACGCGGTACTGATCTCGGCTGAAGAACTGCGGGAATCAACGGAAGAAAACCTGCGCCTGCTGGATGTTCGCTGGCAACTGGGTGACCCGGAGGGGCCACAGCAGTACCAGAACGGCCATATCCCGGGCGCGGTGTTCGTCGACCTCGACACCGAACTCGCCGCATTACCCACACCGGCCCAGGGCCGGCATCCGCTGCCGGACCCCGAGCAGCTCCAGAAATGCGCTCGCAGCTGGGGCCTGTGTGCGGGGGACCCGGTCGTGGTCTACGACGCGCTCGGCGGTATGTCGGCCGCGCGGGCGTGGTGGTTGCTGCGCTGGGCCGGGATCACCGATGTGCGCATCCTCGACGGCGGGCTGCCCGCCTGGCTGCGTAGTGGCGGTGACTTGGCGACCGGGGTGGAACCGGACCCCGGACTCGGCGATATCGAACTCGATCCCGGCCGGCTGCCGGTGATCGATGCCGATGCCGCCGCCCGCTGGGAGGGCGTGCTGATCGATGCCCGGGCCGCCGAACGGTATCGCGGCGAACAAGAACCGGTGGACCCCCGAGCCGGGCATATTCCCGGCGCGGTCAGCGCCCCGACCAGCGAGAACCTCGACGAGGACGGCTGCTTTCTGCCGCCGGAGCTGCTGCGCCGGCGGTACCGCGATCTCGGTGGCGAACCGGTCGCGGTGTACTGCGGTTCGGGAATCACCGCCGCGCATGCGATCGCGGCACTCGCGGTTGTGGGCGTGGAGGCGGCCTTGTATCCGGGTTCGTGGTCGCAGTGGGCGCACGATTCGAAACGCCCCGTGGCAACGGGGACCTGATCGAGCCATTTCAGCCGCACCGTCCCGTGATATCGCGCAATACGGCGTGGTCCCCGCCGGTGACCGGGAGCTGATAGCGCACAGCGACAGTGAGATATCTGCCCGCGTAGTAACAGTGCCCCGGACGCGACGGCGGTAACCATTCGGCGGGTGTGCTGTCGCTCTTGTCGGTATTGGTCGCGCGATCGGTGACCTGCAAGTTGTAGTCGATATCATTCGCGAAGCGGATGCGCTGCGCGGGTGACCACGCGGCGGCTCCCATATCCCAGGCGGCGGCCAGCGGATAGATATGGTCCACGGGTAGTTGCCGGGCGTTCTCTTTGCTGAACACCATCCGGTTTCCGGTGTACGGGTCCGCGAGGATGCCGGACTGGACGACGCAGCCCGCGGTGCCCGGCCGGTAGGCGATTTCCACCAGCTGACGGGCCAGCACATTGTTACGGGTATCGCAGCCGTCGTGACCGCCCGGACCGTCGTGATCGTCGGACCAGGCCGGCCCGAAAACGCACCCCTGCCCGGCCCCGCAATCACGCTCGTAGCCGCCGGTGCGCGGGCGTTCGGATACCACCCGGACCGTGGCGAGTAGCTGTTCGAGCTGCGCGCGCCCGGGACTACCGGGTGCGGGCCGCAGGCCGGGCGGGACCGCGCAGGCGGTGAGCAGGCCGAACAAGCAGGCGGTGAGCAGTGCGGAAACCGTGTGAATCTTCCCCCGTGTCATCACGGTTACCGGTATACCCGAGCGTGCCGACAGTTTCCGGCGCCCGGTGGATCACAGCCAGGCTCGGGCCAGCAGTTCGTCGTTGTCGACCCCGCTGCTCCGCGGTGGGAAACGCGTAGCGACCAAGGATGCGATACGTACCCCGTCGTGGCCGATCACCCAGGAACCGCCGCTGTCGAGACATTCGGCGATCTTGGCGAAAGCTGTGAGCAGGAAGGTGATGGCATCCTCGGGACGTTCGGTGCGGGCGAGCCGCTGCGATTCGCCGGGCCGGGACAGATCCAGCCAGACACCGCATTGGCCGTCCAACCGCATACCGACGATATTGCCGGCATCCACGAAGGTGAATTTCCGTCGTTCCCAGGGCGTGGTCGGCGTGTAGCTCTGCTCGAGAACCTGGAGCAGAATTGTCATACTGCTGCCCTCCGCTGTTCGATAGCGCCGCTGTGTGCTGTGGACCGCTGTTCCTGGGCCGGTGTGGGCCGCCTACTGCATGCCGATGCCGGACAGCTCGTCCGGTGCGGGCTCCGCCCGGCTGGCGTGGATGGCGGATAACGACGGTGACCAGCGGATATTTCCCAGTATGTGCCGTCGTGGTCGATAAATCCAGAAATGGCCCGGCGCGCCGGAGCGGGTGCCGGGCGGAAGCAGGTGGGTACGGTGCACCGCGTGTCGGACCCGGCTGATTTGATGGGACGATGCTGCACGGACTGTGGTCGCCCGGAGCCGGGCTACTACTGTGGCGTGCCCCGGGTGAGGAGAGCGAGCCGGTCGGGGGCCTGCTCGGCTCGGTACTGGCGGAGTCGAGGTTCCGGCACCGCGCCGAGGTGCTCCTCGTGGACGAGGCCGGTGCCCGGCGGGAAACGGTCCGGGCCCACGCGCTGGCACCCGCCGCCGCGGCCGCCGCATTGCGGCAGCGGTTGCCACCCGCGGCCGCGGCCGGTGACCTGCGGTTCCTCGCGCATCTCGTACTCGGCTTGGAACGCTGGATACGGGCGGGCGCGGTGGTGCCGGATTTGCGGCGTGAGGATGGCCAGTGGTGGGCCCGCTGGCGGCTGGTCGGTGGTGCCGGTCAGCGCGCCTGGCTCGCCGAACTCGCGGCACTGGCACCCCCGGCCCTGCGCGTCGCAGGGGAACCGGCCGATGTGCTCGCCGATATGGTCACCGAACTGACCGATCCGATGGTGCGCGAACTACTGGCCGCGAATGCCCACGAACACCCGCTGGCCCACGCGCTGGCCGTGGACGGTCCGGTGGAGACGGGCAGCCACCAGGTGGCCGAGGTATTGCGGAAGTGGCGGGAGACGCGGTCGTCCGACGAACCGGAGCTGGTGTTGCGGCTGCGCGAACCGGACGGCGAATTCGCCGAGGTGCCCGGGGATTGCGCGTTGTGGCGGCTGGAGGTCTGCCTGCGCGCCGACGGCGCGGCACCGCGGCCGATCCCGGTGCCGGGAATCGCGGACGAGGTACGGACCGGCCTGGAATGGCTGGGGAAAGCGCAGCGCGCCTACCCACGGCTGCGCGATGTCCCGGCCGATACGCACAGCCTCGACCTGCTGTTGCCGACGGAAGTGGTTGCCGACCTGGTCGCGCACGGTGCACAGGCGCTGTCTGCCGCCGGGATCTCGCTGCTGCTGCCCCGGGCCTGGAATATCACCGAACCCACCCTGCGGCTGCGGGTCAGCGGTGCCGCGGTGCCGGCCGCCGAGAGCACGGTCGGCCTGGACGGGCTGGTGTCCTACCGCTGGGAGCTGGCACTCGGCGATTGCGTGCTGTCCGAGCCCGAGATGCGGCAGTTGATCACGGTGCAATCGGATCTGGTGCGGTTACGCGGGGAATGGGTGCAGGCCGACCACGGTGCCCTCGCCGCTGCCGCGAAATTCGTCGCCTTGCACACCGGCGACAACGAGATCACCCTCGCCGATCTGATCGGGGAGATCGCCGCGAACCAGGTCGGGCGGGTACCGCTCACCGAGGTCACCGCCCAGGGCTGGCCGGCAGCACTTTTCGACTCCGGCCGCGCGCAGGAACCGGTGGCCGCGCCGGCCCGGCTGAAGGCGCAGCTACGCCCGTACCAGGAACGGGGTCTGGCGTGGCTGGCCACGATGAATCGGCTGAACTGCGGGGCGATCCTCGCCGACGATATGGGTCTCGGGAAAACGATCCAGGTGCTCGCGCTGCTGCTGCACGAACGCGAAGGTGACACCATCCCGCGGCCGACGGTGCTGGTGTGCCCGATGTCGGTGGTGGGTAACTGGCAGCGGGAAGCCGCCCGGTTCGCTCCGGATCTCCGGGTTCTGGTGCATCACGGGCCCGGCCGGGCGCAGGGCAGCAATGTGGATTCGGCCGTGGCCGGCGCCGATCTGGTGATCACCACCTACGCGCTGCTCGCCCGCGATATCGCCGACCTGTCCCGTCCGCAATGGGAGCGGGTGGTTCTCGACGAGGCGCAGCACATCAAGAACGCCGCTACCAGGCAGGCGCGGGCAGCGCGGGCGTTACCGGCCCGGCATCGGCTTGCGCTCACCGGCACTCCGGTGGAGAACCGGCTGGAGGAGCTACGTTCCCTCTTCGATTTCGCGGTGCCGAAACTGTTGGGCAGCCCGCAGACCTTCCGTGCCCGTTTCGCCGTCCCGATCGAACGGGAGAACGATCAGAACGCCGTCACCCGGCTGCGCGCCGTCACCTCGCCGTTCCTGTTGCGCCGGGTGAAAACCGACCCGGCCGTGATCGATGATCTCCCGGAGAAATTCGAGATGACCGTGCGGGCCAATCTCACCGTCGAACAGGCGGCGCTGTATCAGGCCGTTGTCGAGGATATGCTCGAAAAACTGCGCGATGCCAAGGGAATGGCCCGGAAAGGGGCCGTACTCGGTGCCCTCACCAAGTTGAAGCAGGTGTGCAACCACCCCGCCCACTTCCTCGGCGATTCCTCCGCCGTACTGCGCCGGGGTGCGCACCGTTCCGGGAAGCTCGCGCTCGTCGAGGATGTGCTCGACGCGGTCCTCGCCGAGGGGGAGAAAGCGCTGCTGTTCACCCAGTTCCGGGAATTCGGCGAACTCGTCGTCCCGTATCTCACCGAACGTTTCGGCGGCCCGGTTCCGTTCCTGCACGGCGGGGTCGCCAAGAAACGCCGTGACGGCATGGTGGAGGCATTCCAGCGGGCCGACGGGCCGCCGCTCATGCTGCTCTCGCTCAAAGCCGGGGGTACGGGCCTGAACCTGACCGCCGCGAATCATGTGGTGCATCTGGACCGCTGGTGGAATCCCGCCGTCGAGAACCAGGCCACCGATCGCGCCTTCCGGATCGGGCAGCAGCGCGCGGTTCAGGTGCGGAAACTGGTCTGCGTCGACACGATCGAGGAGCGGATCGACGAAATGATCACCGGTAAACGCGATCTCGCCGATCTCGCTGTCGGGGTGGGGGAGAACTGGATCACCGAACTCGGCGACGACGATCTGGCCCATTTGTTCCGCCTGGGTGCCGAGGCGGTGGGGGAGTAGTGGCCGATTTCGCCGAATACGGTAAACGCCGGCCGGTATCCGGCGGGGCGTCGACCCGTAACCGCCGTGGCGGGTTTGCCCGCAACTTCTGGGGCAAGGCGCTGCTCGAGGTGATGGAACGGCTTGCCGACCCCGGCCGGCTCGCCCGTGGGCGCACCTACGCGCGGGCGGGGCAGGTGGTGAGTTATCGCATCGAACCGGGGCTCGTCACCGCCGAGGTACAGGGCAGTCAACCGCGTCCGTTCACCACTACCTGCGAGATCCGTCGCCTGCGGCCGGAGGAAGTGGAACTGGTGGTGGAGGTGATCCGGTCCGCGCCGGGGATGCTGGCACGGATCGTGTCCGGGGATCTGCCCCGCGAACTCGCCCCGCACCTGGTACCGGAAACCGCCGCCGATATCGATTTCGGCTGTAGCTGCCCGGATCCGGGCTGGCCGTGCAAGCATGCGATCGCGGTCGTCTGCCTGCTGGCCGAACGGCTGGACGAACATCCCCGCGATCTGCTCGCCGTGCGCGGGTTGAGTATCGAGCGGTTGATCGGCGGAGTCGAAACGGCCACCGACCAGATGGACGAAACCATCGACCCCTACGGCAACGCACTCGAACTACCCGAGCTACCCCTACCACGCGGCGAGCCCGCGCTGGACGAGCTGGATCCGGCGCTGCTGCGGCGCGCGCTGCGCATGCTCTGCGCCGACGAAACCACCGCCGCCGCAGCGAATCGGGCCCTGGTCACGATGTACTCGTCGATGACCGAGAGGTAGTGCCGCGCCGGTATCCGATGGGCGGGCCCACGCCGGTCACGATCATCGCGCAGCCCGATCGACTACGGACGATGCGTATTGCGCGCGCCGGGCATCACGCTCGGTCCAGCCGGTAGATTCGCTGTGCGTTCGCGCGGAACACCTTCTCCAGTGGTGCGGAATCACCCAGGTGTTCGGCCAGGACGGTCGCGACCGCTTCCGCACTGTGGGTGATCGAGGTGATCGGCCGGTCTACGGGGAAGTTGGATCCCCAGATGAGGCGGTCGGCCCCGAAGGTGCCGGCGGCGTGCCGCAGCAGCGGGCCGATCCGGTCGATGAGTTCGGGTACCGGCGTAGGGTTGCCGGCGCGCGGTACGGGATGCCCGAGAATCGGCATCATCAGGCCGCTGACCTTCGCCACCACATTGGGGGATTCGGCCAGGTCGGCGATATCGGTGCGCCAGCGTTCGAGTATTACGGCGCGCGCTTCGGCATCTCGGCCGGTGTGTTTACCGACCGGGCCGAAGATTCCGGCGGGCGTGCCCAGGTGATTGAGGATGATCGTCGCTTCCGGGTAGCGCTGGGCGAGGGCGGTCACCTCGGGGATCTGATGCGAGTACACCCAGGCATCGAAGGCCAGATCGCGTTCGACGAGGGCGGCGAAACCGTCGAGGAACGCCCGGCTGCGCAGCGCGTTCGGCCCGCCGGCGAAACTTCGGATTCCGGTATCCGGATGGTGCGCGACCATACTGCGTATACCGTGCACCAGCGGCGACGCCGACAGGTGCGCTTCGAGGAGTTCGGTGAAACCCGGGTCGGCCGGGGAGCCGCCACCGCTGACCGCGGCGAGTGCCGGGGTGTCCACACCGAACGGCAAGGCGGTGACCCAGCGGGTTTCCTCGGCCTTCGGCCCGGCCCACTCGACCTCGATATGCACCACTGATTCGACGGGTAGCGCCCCCGCGTCGGCGCGGTAGTCGGCAGGTAGATACGGGCCCAGATACGCCGACGGTTCTCCGATGAACTCCCGGTCCCGCCGCGGCGCCAGCCGCACGGCGAGCCCGAGGGGCAGCGGAAGGGTGCGCAGCAGCTTGGCCGTACGACTGAACTCGCGCGGATTGCCGAACGGGTCCCACTGGTGGATATGTGCGTCGATGATCCGGATATCGCCGATGTCCATAGCGCTGCCGGCACCTTCCTGCGATGGTCGTCGGTTCGCGGGCCCGAGCGTAGCGCGTGACCAGCGCCGGTGGGCGGGTTTGATCTCGCGCCGCGAAACTCGGGGTCCGGGGCGGCATACTGGGTGCTGTGGCCGAACAGGATTCGGCGCCGGAAGCGTCGCAGCAGCGTTCCCAGGGTGAGTCGCGCCCTGCTGTCCCGGAGCCGCCGATCGCGCATGATCCGGGGGCACCGGGCAAACGTGCCGGCGGCACCCCTCGCACCGGTCGCTCGGATGCGGAATTCGAGGCCGGGCCCCACGGCGGCAGATCGCCGGCCGGAACCGGGCACGGCTCCTCATCTACCGGGCCCGCCGTAGGCAGGTCCGGGCTTGGATCCGGCGTCGGCGAGCGACCGGCTGCCTCCGCCGGCGATGAGTCGGGAACCCGCGGAGAATCGCGCCGGATCGAGACTCGCGATGATGATTCATCGGGCAGATCCACCGACGACAAGGCTCTCGCCGAGCCCGGTGGGGCGGAACTCGCCCTCGGCGGTGGTAACGAGTCGCGCGGCGGCGTGCGCACCTCCGGTTTCGGTCGTCTCCGGTCTCTGGTCGGCGCTCGGCGCAAGAATCCGCCGACCGTAACCGGTGGTGGCACCGATTCCGGTCGTGGTCGATCGAAGTCCGGAACGGACAGCGGAACGACAGCCGACGATAACGGCAGCGATGACCGAACCGCGGATGCCCGCGCGGCGACGTCCGCGGTGCCGGTATCTGCGCCGGTCCCGCAGTCCCTGGTTGATCTGGTGCGCCGGGGTGTGCTGGACGAGACCCAGTTGGGTGCGGTGGTGACGGCGCTGGCGAAGCCGGAGCCGCGGCCCACACCGGCGCGGTTGCTCGCCGAGATCGCGGCATACGCCGGGGCCGGGTTGCTGCTGAGCGGTCTCGTTCTGGTCCTCGCCGAATCTTGGGACGATATGGCGAAGCTCGGCCGTTTCGTTCTGTTCGTCCTGGTGGCGGTGGGTTTGACGGTGGCCGGTGTGGCCACCGCGGGCGGGTGGTCGGCGCTTTTCCGGCCCGCGTGGAGCCGGTCCGCGCCTGCCGGCCATACCGCTCGTACGCGGCTGGCGGCGGTGTTCTTCGCGCTGGCGGCGGTGAGTATCGCGGCTGCGGCCGCGGCGATTTTGGACGATGGGAACGACACCACCGATCTCACCTGGGTATACGCCGCTGTGGCGGGGCTGGTGGCCGCGATCGCGGGGTACGCCGCGTTGCCCTCGTTGCTCGGGTTGCTGCTGTGTGCGGGTTTCAGCGCGGCTGCGGTGTCGGGGCTGCTGGACGAAGTTCTCGGAGTCGGCGACCTGACCGGTCCGGGGTTGCTCGTCCTCGGTTTCGGCTGGCTCGGCGCGACCCGGTTCGGTGCCGTTCTCGAGCGCTGGGCCGGTTATGCGGCCGGGGTGGTGCTGGCGGTGGCCGGGGCTCAGGCTGTTGACCCGGTCGATCGGATGTGGCCGGCGTATGTGCTCACGGCGGTGGTTGCGGTGGTGTGTTTCGCGATCTATGCCTCCGATCGCTCCTGGGTGCTGAGTCTCGGCGGTGCGGCCGCGCTGACGTTGGCGGCGGTGGAGGCGGTCGTGGACTGGACGGGGGAATCTGCGGGGGCGTCCGGGGCGATTCTGGTGGTCGGCGCGGTGGTGCTGGGGATCGGTAGTTATCTCTTGACCAGGTCGGCGAAGAAGTCCGTCGAGAGGTAGTTCCACCGGGTGCGGGCCGCGGATAGGCTGTGCGCAACCACACCGATCGGATGGCGGAGCGGGGTGTTTGCGCAGTTGGTGGATATCTTGCGGGGAAGTCTGGTTTGTCGGCGGGGCCGGGTGTATCGTTTTGCTTGGATGTCCAACTATTGGACGCCCGCAAGAATGATCTTCGTGTGACGGACGGCCGCAGCGCCGCGCCCGCCACCCCGACACGAGGCAGGAATCGCATGGTTCGAGAACTCACACATTTCATCGGCGGGCAGCAGGTCTCCGGCGCGTCCGGCCGGTTCGGCGATGTCTACGATCCCAACCTCGGCGAGGTGCAGGCCCGGGTGCCGCTGGCGAGCAAATCCGAGGTCGAGCAGGCCATCGCGAATGCCGAAGCCGCGCAGCCGGCCTGGGCCGCGATGAACCCGCAGCGCCGGGCCCGGATCCTGATGAAATTCCTGACCCTGGTCAACGACGAGATGGATTCCCTCGCCGCGCTGCTGTCCAGTGAACACGGCAAGACCATCCCCGACGCGAAGGGCGATATCCAGCGCGGGCTCGAGGTCATCGAATTCGCGGTCGGTATCCCGCATCTGCTCAAGGGGGAATACACCGAGAGCGCGGGCACCGGGATCGATGTGTACTCGATGCGCCAGCCGCTGGGTGTGGTCGCCGGGATCACTCCGTTCAACTTCCCGGCGATGATTCCGCTGTGGAAGGCCGGGCCGGCGCTGGCCTGCGGTAACGCCTTCGTGCTCAAACCCTCCGAACGCGACCCCTCGGTCCCGCTGCGGCTTGCCGAACTGTTCCTCGAGGCCGGTCTGCCTCCGGGGGTGTTCAACGTGGTCAACGGCGACAAGGAAGCTGTCGACACCATCCTGCACGACCCCCGGATCAAGGCCGTCGGCTTCGTCGGCTCCACCCCGATCGCGCAGTACATCTACGAAACCGCCACCGCCAACGGCAAACGCGCCCAATGCTTCGGCGGCGCGAAGAACCACGCCGTCGTCATGCCGGACGCCGACCTCGACGATGTCGCCGACCAGTTGATCGGTGCGGGTTACGGTTCGGCCGGTGAGCGCTGCATGGCGATCTCGGTGGCCGTCCCCGTGGGCGAGGAAACCGCGAACCGGCTGGTCGAGAAGCTCACCGAGCGGGTGCACAAACTCAATATCGGCAAGTCCGACGATCCCGGCGCCGATTACGGGCCGCTGGTGGGTCTCGACGGCGTGGACCGGGTGAAGAAGTACATCCAGCAGGGTATCGACGAGGGTGCCGAACTGGTGGTCGACGGCCGCGGGCTCACCGTAGAGGGCGCCGAGAACGGATACTTCGTCGGCGCGACCCTGTTCGACCGGGTCGGTAAGGAGATGTCGATCTATACCGACGAGATCTTCGGCCCGGTACTCACGGTGGTGCGCGCGGGCGACTACGCGGAAGCCCTGGCGCTGGCCAACGACCACGAATACGGCAACGGCGTCGCCATCTTCACCCGCGACGGCGATACCGCCCGCGACTTCGCGGCCAAGGTGCAGGTGGGCATGGTGGGCATCAATGTCCCGATCCCCGTGCCGATCGCCTACTACACATTCGGTGGCTGGAAGCGCTCCGGTTTCGGCGATCTGAACCAGCACGGCCCCGATTCCATCCGTTTCTATACCAAGACCAAGACGGTGACGCAGCGCTGGCCGGCCGGGCTCAAGGAGAGCAACAGCTTCGTTATCCCGACGATGGAATGAACATGTTCACTCTCGACGCCGACGAGCGCGCCATCCGCGATACCGCCCGGGAGTTCGCCGACGAATACCTCGCCCCGCATGCCGTGGAATGGGACCAGGAAAAGCATTTCCCGGTGGACGTCCTGCGGAAATCGGGCGCGGTCGGGCTGGGCGGAATCTATGTGCGCGAGGAGTTCGGCGGGTCCGGGCTGCGCCGGCTGGACGCGGTACGGATCTTCGAAGAACTCGCCACCGGCTGCCCGGCCGTGGCCGCCTACATCTCCATCCACAACATGGCGGCCTGGATGATCGACGCCTACGGTGACGACGAGCAGCGCCGCCGCTGGCTGCCCGGACTCACCGCGATGGATCTGCTGGCCAGCTATGCGCTCACCGAACCGGGGGCGGGTTCGGATGCCGCGGCCATCACCACCCGCGCGGTGCGCGACGGCGACGACTACATCGTCAACGGCACCAAACAGTTCATCTCGGGTGCGGGCAGCAACGACGTGTACGTGATGATGGTCCGTACCCAGGACACCGGTGCGCGCGGTATCTCGACCCTCGTGATCCCGGCCGATACCCCCGGCCTGGAGGTCGGCCCGAACGAGAAGAAGATGGGCTGGAACGCCCAGCCCACCCGGCAGGTGATCCTGACCGACGCTCGGGTCCCGGCGGCCAACCGGCTCGGCGCCGAGGGCGACGGTTTCCGGATCGCCATGAACGGGCTCAACGGCGGCCGGCTGAATATTGCGGCGTGCTCGATGGGCGGGGCGCAGGTCGCGCTCGACAAAACCGTGCCCTACCTGGCCCAGCGCACCGCGTTCGGTGCACCGCTGCTGAACAATCAGGCACTGCAGTTCGAACTGGCCGATATGCGGACCAAATTGGAAGCTGCCCGGTCCCTGCTGTGGCGGGCCGCGGCGGCCCTGGACGCGGATGCGCCGGACAAGGTCGAACTGTGTGCCATGGCCAAACGATTCGCCACCGACTCCGGGTTCGAGGTCGCCAACGCCGCGCTGCAACTGCACGGCGGTTACGGTTACCTGGCCGAATACGGTCTGGAGAAAATCGTCCGGGACCTGCGGGTGCACCAGATCCTGGAGGGCACCAACGAGATCATGCGCCTGGTCGTGGCCCGGTCCATGACGGCGTCCGCGGAAGGAACTGAATGAGCGACGAACCCGAAGTCCTGGTCGAACAGCGTGCCGGCCTGGGACTCATCACCCTGAACCGGCCCAAGGCCATCAATGCGCTGAACCATGCCATGACGCGCACCATCACCGAACAGCTACGGGCCTGGGCCACCGACGATTCGGTGCGCACCGTCGCCCTCACCGGCGCCGGTGAACGGGGGCTGTGCGCGGGTGGCGATATCGTCGCCATCCATCACGATGCCAAGGAACAGCAGGCGGCCGGGCACGTGGGGTCGGCGGCGGATTCGGCCACCGGGAAGTTCTGGCGCGACGAGTACATTCTCAACGCGCTCATCGGCCGCTACCCGAAACCGTATGTCGCGGTGATGGACGGGATCGTGATGGGCGGTGGGGTCGGGTTGTCCGCGCACGGCAGTCACCGGATCGTCACCGAGAAGTCGACGATCGGAATGCCGGAGGTCGGGATCGGGTTCATTCCCGATGTCGGCGGTACCTATCTGCTGTCGCGGGCGCCGGGCGAACTGGGCACTCATATCGCGCTCACCACGGCGCGGATGAAGGCGGGTGATGCGATCGCCACCGGTTTCGCGGACTACTACGTTCCTGCCGAACAGATTCCGGCGCTGCTCACCACCCTGCAGACCGAAACCGCCGATATCGCAATCGCCAAATACGCCGCTGCGGCACCGGAATCGGCGCTGTTCGCGCAGCGCGACTGGATCGACTCCTGCTACGGCGCGGAGACGGTCGCCGAGATCGTCGCCCATCTGCAGGAACACGCCGATACCGAGGCGAATGCGGCCGCCACGGCGATACTCGGAAAATCACCGGTCGCGCTGCAGGTCACCTTGCGGTCGCTGCGATCCGCCCGCACCGCCACGAACCTGGAGACGGTACTGAACGAGGAGTACCGCGTTTCGATCGCCTCGCTGGCCTCGCACGATCTGGTCGAGGGGATTCGCGCGCAGGTGGTCGACAAAGACCGCAACCCGCAATGGTCGCCCGCAACCCTGACCGATGTCACCACCGCCCGGGTGGACACGTACTTCGCCGAACTGGGCGAACGGGAACTGGGTCTGACGACTCCGGAGGAAATGTAATGAGCAAGACGATCGGTTTCCTCGGCCTCGGCCATATGGGTGGACCCATGGCGGCGAACCTGGTGAAGGCCGGATACGAAGTGCACGCGTACGACCCGTCTGCCGCGGCGCAGGAACAGGCCGGTAAAGACGGTGTGGCCCTGGTGGAGACCGGCGTCGCCGCCGCCACCGGCCGCGATATCGTGATTACGATGCTCACCAACGGCAAACTGGTGCGCGACGTGTACGCCGAACTGCTGCCGGTGGCGCGACCGGACACCTTGTTCGTGGACTGCTCGACCATCGATGTCGCCGATGCCAAAGCGGCCGCGGAGGCGGCGACCGCGGCCGGGCACCGGGCACTGGATGCGCCGGTCTCCGGCGGTGTTTCAGGTGCGGCCGCCGGCACGCTCACCTTCATGGTCGGCGGGGCGGACACCGATTTCGCCGAAGCGCTGCCGATGCTGGAGGTGATGGGCGCCAAGGTCGTGCACTGCGGCGGCGCAGGCGTCGGGCAGGCCGCAAAGATCTGCAACAACATGCTGCTCGGGATTTCCATGATCGGACTGTCCGAGGCGCTGGTGCTGGGGGAGAAGCTGGGGCTCAGCCACCAGTCGTTCTTCGATGTGGTGTCCACGGCATCGGGACAGAGCTGGGCGCTCACCACCTACTGCCCGGTGCCGGGGCCGGTGCCGACCAGCCCGGCGAACAACGACTACCGACCAGGGTTCGCGACCGCACTGATGAACAAGGATCTCGGCCTGGCCGTGGATGCGTTGCGCGCCAACGGTGTGGAGGGCCGTATCGGTGAACTGGCTGCGGAGATCTACCGTGAGTTCAACGAAACCTCGGACGGCCGGGATTTCTCGGCGATCGTCACCGAGGTGCGCAAGCGCAGCTCTGGGTGGGCGACGTAACAGAAGCGGATACGGCGAGCCCGTCCGCCGGCCTGGGGACGGGCACCATCGGCGTCTACTGGAACTTGAAGATGTAACTCCCGTAGCGGTCCTTGTCGTTCCCGGCATCCTCCCAGGTGTAGCCATAGGAGCCGATATGTTCCAGGCGGAAGCTGGTATCGACGAGCACCTGGAATCCGCTGCGCCGCGCGCGTTCGATGAAGGCGTAGTCCTCACCGAGGTACCAATGGTTACCGTCGTCTTCCGGTAGCAGCATCGGAAGAAAAAATGGGACGACGGGTGTGCCGAAACGGACATTGCACAGCGGCAAATCCTCGTGCGCGGTGATCTTTTCGTACACTTCGCGCCTGGTGTGCAGGAAACCTGTTCCGACATAGCGGACTTCGGTGAGACCGCCCCCCTCGCCGAGTACGAATCGCTCGGTGCCGGGCAAGACATCACAGGCCAGCGCGCGGGCATTTTTCTTGACGCATACGCCACCCACCAAGGGCAGATTATGAGCGCGCAACCGTTCCACTGCGTCCGGTTCGAACCCGGTATCCGCATCGATCCACATCAACTCGTCGAACCCCTCGGTCAGCGCCTCGGTGGCCAGCTGGCTGCGTGCCTGGTCGATCGCGGCGGCGCCGAAGGAGCGCCGCACACGATAGCCGCGCCGTTCCAGCTGCTGCAGCGCTTTTTCGCAGGCGCGCTCGATGTGGTCGAAGACCGGCACCAGAACAATGCAGCGTGAGGGATCCATATCCAATTTTCCACCTTCCGACACCATCGTGATCGGACCAACCGTACCGCCGGTTCGGCGGGATTGCCGCGGGTGAACAGCCCGATGGTGACAAGGCCGAGGCCTATGAGTGACCGCGGTATCGTCACCGATATTCGTAACCGTTCCGACGAGGAGTATCCGACCGAGCCCTCGCATGGCCGGCCGGTTGCGTCGTGGACCGATCGAATTCAGCTGCCAGGTCTACCAGTTCACTGGAGTACCGCATGATCGAGGCCGCGGTTCGGGCCGAATTTGCCTGGGCGCCACCGGGAATTCAATGAAGCACGCCAGAATCTATCCGGTCCCACCCGACCCCGGTCCGTGATCCCGAGCCGTCGGAGCTGCGCCGCTATGAGTTTGTACCTTCCTCCGGAGCTCCGCTGGCTCGGCTGGATCGCGGGTGCACAGTGGCCGGACGGGGACGAGGACAAGGCCTGGGAAGTCGCCGCGGCATGGCAGGAGGCGAGCGAGGAGCTCCTCGATCTGCTCGCAAAAATCGACGCCGCCGAGCAGGCCACCACGGAGGCATATCCCGAGGGAGACGCCCGCACCGAGATGGGTGCGCGCTACGACATGCTGCGCAGCGGTGACCAATCGCTGGAGCAGCTGGCCATCTCGATGCAAGCCCAATACGGTTCGGCCTTCGATATGGGCACCGAGTTGCAGGCGATGAAGCTCACCATCATTGTCACTCTCTGCTGGCTTGCCCTCGAAATCGCCTGGGCCTGGTTGTTTCCGCCGACGGCCCCCGCGGTCGAGGCCGCGGCGATCGCCTCGACCCGGTCCTACCTCAAGATCATCCAGGATTTCGTCCAGAAGACCATCCAGAACATCGCCCGGCGGGCGGGAGCACCGAACACGAAACGCCACTTCTGGAAAGAGCTGGCGAAAGGTAACCCCGGCTGGCCCACTGCGAAAGGCTGGGGAGTGTACGGCGCGCGGGCCGCGGAGGGCGCCATCGTCCCGATGGCGATCAACGGCAGTATCCAAGCCGGACAGATCGCCGACGGCAAACGACGCTCGTTCAACGGGCAGGAGTTCGGCCTCTCGGCCCTCGGCGGTGCCGCCGGAGCCGTCCCGGCTCGGGAATTCGGCCGCTACCTGGGCGAAGGCATCGAGAAGGTGGCGGGCAAACAACTCAACAACGTCGCCGGGCGGACGGCCAACGGCATGTTCATCGGTGCCATGGCCGATGGGTTCGGCGCGGTTTTCGGCAACCTGGCCACCGCGTTGGCCGCCGGAGGTGATTTCTCGGCGTTCAGCAACGGGCCGGGGTGGGTCGGGAACTTTGCGCAAGGTGCGCTGGTGGGTGGGGCCCGCGGCGCTTCGGCGTTCAACAGTTATGTGCCGAAAACGACCGACGGCTTCACCAATATGTCGGCTTTCCGGAAAGACTCCTGGCTGCGTGGCAATGCTTGGCTCTTCCCGAGGTCGGAGGCGGGGTTGTTCGCGGGTGGCTCCGACAACAGTTCCGGGAACACAACCAGAGGTAACACACCCGATACCAACATCACCGCAGCGCCCAACACCGATATTGCGCCCAATGCCGACATCACGACTGCGTCCAATGTCAACACCACGACTGCGCCCAATACCGTGGCCGCGCCCAATACCGAGGCAGCGCCGAACACTGAGGCAGCGCCGAACACCGACACGACGGTCGCCGGCAACGAGACAGCCGCGATTGTCGACAACATGGGGACCGGCAACACCGCGGCGGTCGCCACCGGCTCCACGACCACCGGTGACGAGACGATCGGCACCGGTGGTCGAGGCGGGAGCGGTGTCCAGAACGGTGGTGAGATCGGCCAGAATTTCGGTGCGGCCGCTTCGGGCTCTGGATATCAACACTCGGCGCCGGGCTGGTCGAACACCATGCCGCAGAGCGCCTGGTTCCAATCTGCGGGTGAAACATCGAATTCCGGGGGAAACAACTTCGGAGCCGGCTTCACGGGCGACACGAACCGGTCACCGATGTTCGACGCAGGGTTCGGGCCCGCCACGACGCGGCACGACGGGTTCGGCGAGGTCTACCCTGATCCGACCGGTCGGGCATGGGATACCGAGAGGGGGAACTCTGTCGGGCCTGCGGTAGAAAGATCCTGGGATTCGGGCGGTAACCGCGAGGCCCCGGTGTTCCGGTGGCCCGATTCCGACGTGGGGAGTTCTATCGAGCGTCCGGTGTCACCGTTGGCGGACTCGGATGCGGGCAGCTTCATCGAGCGCCCGGTATCGCCTTTGAGTGAGGACGGAAACGATTCGTCCACCAGTGTCGTACCGGGGGCTCACGGGCTCGGGGTGAACAGCAATGTGCCCGCCCAACCCGCCCCCGTATCACAGCAGAATCTGCCGGGCCAGCAGCTCACGGCGCCGCCGGGGGTTTCGCAACAGGCGGCCGGCACTTCGTCATCTGCCCCGCATCAGTCGCACCAGCAACTGCTGCCGAATTCCTCCCAGCCCGTGCAGCGGGGTGGGGCAGGGCCGCTCGGGCTCCTGACAACGAGCGACGAGTCGATTGCGGCCGCGCGGCAACAAACACCGCCACAACCGCTGGGCCGTCCGCCGGTGGGGCAGGAAGCGCCGCCGGTCCCGGAGCGTTCCACCTTGCGCCCGCCGCCGGGGCCGGAGTACGGGCAGGGTTCACCTCCGCCGGCGCCCCCTGGGCTTCCGCCGCCGGACGGGCCCGCTCCGTCCCCGCCGCCGAATGTGCCGCCGGTTCCGGAGCGTTCGCCGTTGCGTCCGCCACCGGGTCAACAGGCCGTGCAGGGTCCGCCTCCGCCGGACGGGCCCGCTCCGTCCCCGCCGCCGAATGTGCCGCCGGTTCCGGAGCGTTCGCCGTTGCGTCCGCCACCGGGTCAACAGATCGTGCAGGGTCCGCCTGCGCCGCCGGATCGGCCTGCGCCGCCGGTTCCCGAGCGTTCGCCGTTGCGGCGTCCGCCGGTGCCGCAGATCGGGCAGGGTCCGCCGCCGCCGGATCGCCCGGCGCCCCCACCACCGGATCCGGTAGGCGCGCAGGACGGTACTCGGGCTCCCTCACCGCGTCCCGAACCGGAGCCGGTTGCCCAACCCCACCGGTTGCAGCGAGGCGATCGGGACGAGCAGATCGCACACCAGCGGTGGCTGCGTGAACAGGTGGTGCGAATGCAGCAGCACGAAGCAGAGTTGCAGGCGCAGGCCCAGCGCCGGCGACAGCTGGAGGAGTTGCAGTCGTTGCACCAGCACCAGGATCGGCACTCGCCGGGGGAACGAGAATTACAGCGGCAGGAGGGTCTGGAAAACATTGCGCGACAGCAGGTGCAGCGACAGGAACAGCAGGTGGACTTGCTGCAATCCCTGCGTGATCAGCACACGACAGCGCCGGGCCGGGAAGAGGCACAGGCGCATCTGGATCGGGAGCGCGAAGAGCTGAATCGCCGGCGGGAAGGCCTGGAACAGCAGCAGGAGCACACCGAGCGGTTGCGGCAACAGCGGCAGCGGGAACAGTGGCTGCAATCGCAGCTCGGCCTGCTGCGGGAAACTGCGGACCATGCCCCGGCCGGGGAGCGCCCGGAGATACAGGCGCAAGCGGATCGGTTACAGGGTGAGCTGGATGGGATACGGCAGGACCAGCGTGACCGGATGCCGCCGGCGCACCTGCGCTATGAACAGGAGCGGCAATGGGAGCGGGAGCAGCGGCAGACCGCGATGGAAAATTTGCAGCAGCAGATCGATCACACGCTCCAGCAGCAGTGGAACAGCGTCCCGGCCGATCAGCGGGGAGCCGGCGACCGCACCCGGCCACCGGAGATGTGGCAGGTACTGGGATTACAGCGAGATTCGGTGGAGCACTACCAGGCCGCCCGGGCCTGGTTCAACGAGAATCGGGACCACCATTTCATCGGTGAGGGCAAGGATGTGCGCGGTAAACCGCGACCGCAGCGCTGGCCGATGAAGGTGCCCTATCCGATCCCCGAGTTCCGGGCACCGGATGTCGCGGGCGACGGCTGGCTGCCCGGAAATGCGGTACCGCCGGGTGTGGATCCGGGCGAGCAGCCGCCCGGCGACCCACCGGAGCCGCCGGTTGTCCACCCGGAGGCGAAGGTCGACCCCGGGGCGACGATCGGGCCCGGCGCGCAGGTGGAGGCCGGTGCGGTCGTGGGTGCCGGTGTCCGGATCGGTGCCGGCGCCGTCGTTCATTCGGGCGCCTCGGTGGAGAACGACGCCGTCATCGGTGCCCGGTCCGTGCTCGAACACGGTTCGACGGTGCATCCGGGCGCCCGGGTCGGCGAAGGCGTGGTGGTGGGTGAGGGGGCGGTGATCCTGTCCGCAGCGGTGGTGCCGGACGGCACAGTGATCGCACCCGGAGAAGTGTTCGGCGGCGCGGACCCGGGGAGTTCCCCGGTCGATGTGCCGTTCACGTTGAAATGATCCGGCGCGAGCCGGCGAGGAGGAGATCATGGCGGATCGCGTAGAGGTGGATCCGGTGGCATTGGCCCATGCCGCGGATCTGACCCAGGACCTGTCGGATTCGGTGCTGGGCGTCGGGAAACGGCTCCGTGACCGGCTGGGCGGGATCGAGAACGACTCGACCAACCAGCCGTGGGGTGACGATTCGATGGGCGAGAAGTTCATCAACGGTAAGGACAACGACGGCTACGGCACGTCGAAGCCGAACCTGCTGGACGGTGTCGACGGGATCGGTGGCACGTTCGGTGCTTTCGCCGCCGGACAGCGCGATGCGGTCGATCAGCTGAACGAGATGGACAGCCAGTTCTGAGTACCTGCAAGCTCGGGAAGCGCGCCGAATTCGCGTGCACGCCACCGGGAATTCAACGTGGTGCGGTGTAATCCGCAGGGATGCACTCCGATGTGGAGTGTCGCCTCCCGGACCGGAAGGGACTGAGGTAGCGCCGTGGTGAACGAACGCCTGCAAGAGGATATGGCGACGATGCTGTCCGGCCTGAGCCATCAGATGCGTGGTATCGCCGAAGTTCAGAGGAAGCGTTCGCTGCTCACCGCCACGGTTCTCGCCGAGGAGAAGCGGATCGAGGTGACGGTGAATGCCGACGGTGTGCTCATCGACACCAAGTTCGCCGACGACGTCCTGGACTTGACCATGGACGAGATCGCCGCGGCACTCACCGAGGCCGTGCAGGATGCGGCGGCCCAGGTGCAGCAGAAGGCGCGTGAGCTGATGGACCCGCTGCTGGCGCACCGCAACGCGATGCCGAAACTGTCCGAGATGGTCGAGGGGGCGCCGGATCTCGGTGGCCTGATTCCACAACCGCCCGCGACCCCGACGGTCGCGCCGGATTCACCCGACTGGCCGGGAAACCGGCCGGATGAAGCGGATGCCTCGGGCCCCCGGTCGGTGGTTGCGGACCGGGACTGATGTTTCCCGCGCGAGGACGGGGCCCGGGGCGCCGCGCGATGCACAGCGGGTACGGGCGAGGCTGCACTTCCGATAGACAAAGGTGAACTCTATGCCCCTCGATCCGGGACTCATCACAGGTCTCACGAATCAGGTGACCGGCGGGACACTGCAGTTCGTACCGGGCGATGCGTTGAAAAGCGCGAAGGCCGCCACCGATCTCTACGACGATCTGCTGGGGATGGCGGATGCGGTCGGGCAGGTGGGTATCAACGATCTGGCCCCGTTCGGCACCCTCAACTCCGGTCGTGAGCTGGCCACGGTGTTCAGTAAGAAGGCGACTCGGCTCAGTACCGTCCTCAACGAGCATGCCGAGATCGTGCGGGAGATAGGTGATCTGTTCGTCGCCGCCGGTAAGGCGTTCGAGAACGCGGAAACGGATTCCTCGGATACCTTCAAGAGCCTCGGCGAGCTGACTTTTCCGGATGAGCCCCAGTCCTACAAGCCCAGTACCGACGGAACCGATCTGGGAGACGGCTCCCCTTCGTGGGGGCGTATCTGGGATGATATCGATACCACCGAATTTCCCTCCACGATAAAGGATTTCCCGAACAAGGATCCGGGTTCCGTGGTGACGGTCGAAGCCAAGGACTCGGTGACCTTCAAGGAGATGTACGACCTCGGGCAGGCCATTCAGGCCCAGCCGGTGATGGACGCCTCGGCTACCTGGAAGTCCTTCGGCAACGACCTCGATACGAAACTGTCCGTGTTCGTCGATGATATTGCGGCGCTGAATCGGTCCTGGGTCGGGTCGGGTGCCCAGGGCGCGGCCGATGCGGTCACGTCGTATCAGGAGAACATGGGCCCGCTGTTCACCTCGATCCTCCAGGTCGGCAAACTGCTCGAGTACACGGCGAACTGGCTGCACTACACCAAGCAGGTCATGCCGCCGGATATGGACTCGAAATCCGGGTGCGATGACCTCACCGACAACTATCGTGACGCCCTCGAGAAGACCTACCTCACGGGTATGAAGAACACGGCGGAGAGTATGCCGCTGCTGGACGGCCCGGTCACCAAGGACGCAGGCAGCGGCAAGGGCGGAGATTCGGGTTCGGGCACGGATACTGGGTCCGGTAGTGGCGATGGTTCCGGTTCGGGCACGGACACCGGGTCCGGTAGTGGCGATGGTTCCGGTACGGACACCCAGACCGAATCGGGCGGTGGGAGCGGCGACGGCAGCGATACCGGCAGCGACTACCAGGACGGGTACGACGACGGCTACGAGCAAGGTTACGAAGACGCGCAGAACGCGCAGGACGAAAGCGGCTCGGGGGCCGGCGCCGGAGCGGGGTCCGATAGCGGGCCGGGCGGCAGCTCCGGTTCCGGCGGTCCGGCCGGTGGTGGTGTGGGATCCGGTTCCGGTGGGGCCGGTTCGTCCGGGCTGGGGGGATCACGTGCTGGGCCGGGGCCGGGCGGTTCCGGTTCGGGTCCGTCGTCGATCCCCAATTTGCCCGCAGGCCCCTCGAGCCCGACGGGGGCCTCCGGGAAATCCGGTGGGGGCGGTTCTCGCGGCGACGGGGGCACCGGATCGCAGATTCCCTCGATACCCGAAATTCCCTCGGCCGAGGATTTCATGGGCGATTCTTCAGGATCAGGTCTCGGTGGTAACGGCAGCAGCCTCGGTCCCGGGCAGAGTGGTTACGGGTCGTCCGGGGGCGGCAAGATGCCGAAGAACCCCACCGCCGCCGATATTCTCAGCAAACTCACCGGCATTCCGGAGTCCCAGCTGCCGGAATCGCTGAAAAATCGCAAGATCACGGCGTCGGACGGTTCGGGCGACCCGAGTCTGGCCGATGCCCTGTCCGAACTCACCGGTATACCGCTCGGCGAAATGCCGGAAGAGCTGAAGAACACGCCGCTGTCGTCGCTGTACGACGAGAATTCGCCGTACGGTTCGGCGAAAACGCTGTTCGGCAAGGATTCTTCGGCCGGTGACTTGCTCGAATCGGTGACGGGTGAGGGCGGTGCGGGCAGCAGCCGCGACTCCGGTGATTCGAGCACCGGCACCGGCGGATCCAGCGCCGCCGGCCAGGACCCGCTGGGTATCCTGTCCACTCTGCTCACCCAGGGCATCCAGGCATTCACCCAGTTCGGCAATGGACTTCCCGGGATGGAAGAGCTCGCTCGCATGCTCGATCCGGCTCAGCTGCAACAGCATGTGCAGGGCATGCTGGATCCGGCGCGCGCGCAACTGGATCAGTTGGCCGGTGCGCTGGGCGGTGGTGGCGCGGGTGCCGGCGTGCCGGCGGGTTCCGTCACGCCGCCGCCGGCGCCCTACCCGGAGCCGCAGAGCTCGCAACTGTTCCCGCGGGCGGCACTGGCGGGGCCGGGGATGGACACCGCCGGCGGCTACCAGTCACCGGCGGGTTCGTCGCATCCGATGGGCGGTGCACCGATGGGCGGAGCGCCCGGGGCGGGCGCCGGTAGTGCCGGCGGTCAGAACAACGATTACAAGCCGGCGAAATATCTACAGGGCCGGGAGAACCTGGATGAGGCTTGGGATGTCCCCGATCGGGTGAAACCGGTGATCGAGCCGTGAACCGCAGCTGGGAGCTGACCGACCTGGAATTCAAGGTGCTGTGTGAGAAGCACGGCCAACCGCGCCTTCCCCGTCCCTTCACATTCACCAGCCGGATCCGGCCGGAGGACGACTACGAGATGGCGAAGTCGGATATCCGCGGTCGGTTGCTGGTGGCCGATGCGGACCTGGACGAACTCGGCAAAGCGCTGGACAAGCCGGATGTCTACGTGGTCGCACAGGCCTGGACCGACGGCGATTTCGAGAATCCGGCCGACCGGACCCGCCTGCTCGCGGTGCGCCGCGGCGCCCGCGGCTACCTGATCTCGCAACGGCCCGGGGAGACGCTGGCGCACAGTGGGGGATTCGACGCCATCACGTGCCATCCCGATTCCCTGGGCGATGCGGTGCTCGCCGGCCTGCCTTTTGCGGAATCCGGTCGGTTGCCGGATATCCCGGTCCCACAGAGTTCGTCGGAGTGCGCGGGAGCGACCGGTTGTGTGCCGAGCGGTTCGATGGTGTCGGACAACAACGACCCCGAGGACGACGACACCTATCGAGCCAGGGCCTTCTTCGACACCCCGGCCACCCGCAGCGGATATGTCCGGGTGTATCAGGGGCGCTCGAAATTCGGTCCGCGCGGCCGGATCGATATGGGCGTGTTGTGGCGTGACCTGCCGGCCGACGGCCGCTATGTGGTCCCCATGGATCACCCGGCGCCGGTGGCCGCGGGCTCGGGTACCGGCGAGATGGTGAAGTGGGTCGGCGAGCAGGTCGCATTCGTGATGTCGCGGTTGGAATGGAACCGGGAGCACGAGTGACAGGCACGCCGAGCTGTCCGCACGATATCTTCGCCCGGGCACCGGTGGCCGCGCGCCGCTGGCTGTTCACCGATATCGAATTCAAGGTCCTCTGCGATGATTTCCGCCGCGGGAAGCTCCCCAAACCGTTCACGTTCACGAGCCGGATCCGCTCGGCGGACGCCTACGCCGCCGCCCGGGAACATGCGCGCCGGGCACTGGAGGCCCGCGCGGACCCCGCGTTCGCGGAGATGGCCGGCGCGATCGCGCGACCGGACGTGATCGTGGTGGCCCGCGGCTGGGACGAACGCGCCCCGCACGTGCCGCACGCGTGCACCTATGTGCACGCGGTCCGGCAGAGCTCGCGGGGGTACGTGCTCCGGCAGCGCATCGGTGAAACCACCGAGCACAGTAGAGGATTCGACGTCATCGAATGTCCTGTCGCGGAATTGGCCGCCGCTGTGGCCGGGCTGTTACCGGCCGCCGGCGCGGGCACCCGGCCCGGGTTCACACTGGGGCCCGGCTCGGAGCCGGGCATCGGTACCACTGTGGCGGACAGCAGGGCGTTCTTCGATACTCCTGCGACCGGCACCGGGTACCTGCGGGTGCTGCAGAGCCGGCTACATTTCCGGCTGCCGGGTATCGCTCAGACCTCCGCGCTCTGGCGGGACCTGCCGGGCGACGGGCGGTACCTGATCCGCTCGGAAGGGGCGCAGCCGACCGTCACCGGACTGGATTACCGGCAGTTGACCGGCTGGATCGACGGCTGGATCGGCGACATCGTGCACCGGCTGGACAGCGGCGAATGACCGACAGCCGGGACGTGCCGGGCCGGGACTGCCACCGCGACCGAGCGGACCCGAACGGTATCGTCACCGATATTCGTAACCGTTTCGACGAAGAGGATGTGCTGTGACCGACTTCGAGACGATTCTGCTGGAGCGTAAGGACAAGGTCGGCCTCATCACGCTGAACCGGCCCAAGGCGCTGAACGCACTGAACGCGCAGGTCCTCGACGATGTGGTCGCGGCCCTCGACGAACTCGAACGCGACGACGAGATCGGTGCGGTGGTGATCACCGGATCGGACCGCGCCTTCGCCGCCGGCGCGGATATCAAGGAGATGCAGCCCAAGTCCTATATGGACATGTTCCTGGACGACTACTTCGCCCGGTGGGAGCGGCTGGCCCAATTCCGCAAGCCGACCATCGCCGCCGTAGGTGGATACGCGCTGGGCGGCGGCTGTGAACTGGCCATGATCTGCGATCTTCTGATCGCCGCCGATACCGCCAAGTTCGGGCAGCCGGAGATCAAGCTGGGCGTAATCCCGGGTATCGGTGGTTCGCAGCGGCTCACCCGCGCGATCGGTAAGGCCAAGGCCATGGACCTGGTGCTCACCGGGCGCAATATGGATGTCGAAGAGGCCGAACGCGCGGGCTTGGTCTCGCGGATCGTGCCCGCCGCGGAACTGCTCGATACCGCGCTCGAGGTCGCTTCCACCATCGCTTCGATGTCGCTGCCGGTGGCGATGATCGCCAAGGAAGCCGTGAACCGCTCCTTCGAAACCACCCTGAGCGAGGGGCTGCGGTTCGAGCGGCGGGTGTTCCACTCGTTGTTCGCCACCGCGGATCAGAAGGAAGGGATGGCGGCGTTCGTGGACAAGCGGACCGCCGAGTTCACCAACCGATGAACATCGCGCCGCGACCCGGGCCCGGTCAGGGTCCGGGCGGGGCGTCGAGAACATCGGTCGGCACGTAGGTGCTCCGGGTCGGCTGTGCCGTGCCGTTCTGTGCGGTGAGCAGGCCGGCCACGGTGGCGCCCAGGCCGATGGTGACGGCCGCTGCCGCATACACCCTCCGACGGCCGACCACCGGGGGACTCAGCGGCACCACCTGACCTCCCGCGCGGATATGCGCGGTACGGGTTCCGGCGGCCGGCCGCTGGGCTGCGAACAGCAGCGCTCCGCGCGCCGAGACGTATTCCGGTTCCCGGTCGCAGACCAGCGGAAGGTCGAGTAGTTCGGCCAGCCGGGTGCGTAGCCCCGGGTTGCGGGCGCAGCCGCCGAGCAGGGCGACGGTTTCGGCCGGAAACTCGGAGTGTTCGCACATTCGCCGGATCAGGCCGGCGGCCTCCGCCACAGGTTCGGCGCAGAGATCGGTGAGATCGCAGCGGGTGATCACTGCGCGTTCAGCAGTGGCGGGATCGGCGGCGGTCACCACCCGGGCGCTGCTCAGTGCTTCCCGGTATCGGCCGGCGGCGGCCTCGTCGGTGAACACTCCCGCCCGGTCGAGCCATTCGCACAGCAGTTCGTCGTAGGCGTCGCCGCCGAGGCCGGGACAATGGGCGGCGGCGATCACCGAATCGGTGCGGCAGTCCACCTGCGTCATGGTGAGCCCGGACGATCCCAGGTCGAACAGCAGCACCGAACCCGATACCGGTAGTTGTTCGGTGAACCGCAGGTAGCGGAGCTGGGCCAGCGGCTCGTCCACGAGAGTGACCCGGCCGGTGCCCAGCGCCTCACCGACCAGTTCGACCTGCCGGTGGTCGCGGCAGGTCACGGCGGTGCCGGTGATGTACTCGTCGCGCTCGCGGGCCGCGGTATGCATCCGCCGGACCGCGGTGAGTACCGGGTCGATGAGCGGGGCGCCGGGCGGGCGGGGGATATGGCAGCGGTCGATCGGCGGGAGGTGCGGTTGATCGGAATGGGTGAGTACGGCGCGCGCTCCCGAGGAGCCCACAGATACCCCGAGAACCAGCACCATAAACATATGGTGCGCTGTGGGGCCGGGGTTGCCAAGCCGAATCACCGAGAAATTTGCTGATCGGGTGCCCGGCCGTTATTCGTTTGCTACCGATCGGGAGTGTTGAACCGGGCGGTATGTTCTCGGTCCGTTGTTTGCGGGACCCCTGTGCACCCGGTCGGAGCTCAGGGTTCGTTCCAGCGGGCCGGTTCCTCGCCGGTATCGAAGTCGCCCGCGGTATGCCGGAACTCGGCCAGCAACTGCAGCAGCGTCCGCAGCCGGTCCGGCGGGAGTTCCGGGCGCGCGAA
The DNA here is from genome assembly GCF_001613245.1 of Nocardia speluncae NBRC 108251. Taxonomy (GTDB): domain Bacteria; phylum Actinomycetota; class Actinomycetes; order Mycobacteriales; family Mycobacteriaceae; genus Nocardia; species Nocardia speluncae. Next base: position 174,523 of record NZ_BDBZ01000012.1, read on the forward strand.
TACCCGCTCGTTGAGGTATTCGGTGGCTTCGGCGACCAGTGAGCGTCCCGCATCGGTGATCTCGATCAGGGTCGCGCGCCGGTCGTTCGGATGTGGCACCCGGTTCACCAGCCCCGCGGCCTCGAGCCGGTCCACCGAATTGGTGACGCTGGTCGGATGGACCTGCAACCGTGCGCTGGCCACCGCCATCGGCAGCGCGCCGGTGGTACTGAAGTTCAGCAACTGCAGCAGTTCGTAGCGCGAGAAGGTGAGTCCGGTGGGTCGCAGGGCCTCGTCCACCCGGGCCATGACGATCTGCTGGGCGCGGACGAGTGAGGTCACGGCCGCCATCCCGTCCGCGACCGCCCCCCAGCCGTGGCCGACCCATTGACGATGGGCCTCCTGTATCGGATCCAGTGGTAGCGGCCGGGGACGAGACATGTGTTCGATCATCGCACGGCGCCGCGGTGGCCGGCCCCGCCGTGCGGGTCCGGTCCGACGGGCCGCGGGGGTCTTCGCCGGCCGTATGCAGGCTCGGTGCGCGCTATCCGGCCCTGACCGCGTGTTCGTCGCTCCACGCCGCGCGGCCGATTGCGATCCGCGTGATCCGAACCCTGGTTCGCGACGCCGCGCATCCGCGATGATCACCTGGTCACGCGGGCGTGGCTGAGTGGTTGAGGCAACGGTCTGCAAAGCCGTTCACGCGGGTTCGATTCCCGCCGCTCGCTCGATTCGCCCGGCCGGGGCCGGGGCGTTCTCGGCCCCGGCCGCGGTGGTCTGGTCAGTGCAAACCCGAGAAATCGCGCAGCACAACATGATTGCGGTCGGAAAAGGTGCCCAGGGCGTAATCGGGAAGCAATCCGAAGTACTCGCCGCGGGTCAGCGTGCTCCAGCGGCGGGCCTGCTGGGTGCGGGTCTTGTAGAAGTTCACCGTGTACCCGCCCTCGTAGATCCGCAGCAGACTGTAACCGCCGGGATACTCCTTGACCGCCGCGACCTCCAGGAATTCGACCGCGCAGGCGGTATCGGGCCGCGTGCGGCGGGTGCGGTGCGTATGCCCACTGTGCTGCAAGAAAACGCCGGGTGCCCTTTCGTACAGTTGCTGCAGCCGCAGGGCGTGCGCGCGGTCCAGAATGAAACCCGGCCCGCCGGTATTGGTCAGCCCCGCCTCCACGGTAACCGGGTGGTGGCCGAAAACGAGTGTGGGACGGTCTGGTTCGTTGCGCAGCAACTCGCTCATCCGGTCGAACTGCGGGGGATCGAGCACACCGCCGGAACCGTCGAGCGCGCTGGTGTCGAGACCGAGCAGCCGTAGGCCGCCCAGTTCGTACTCGACCAGCTGTTGCCGCGGCCCGAAAGTATCGCTCCAGCAATCATGGAGCTCGGCGGTACCGGGAACAGCCGGGCAGCCGGCGTATTCGCCGCCCGCATGCGGGCGGTCGTGGTTTCCGCGCACAGCGAGGTAGTCGGTGCCCGCGTTGCCCCAGCGGTCGAGCCGGTCGCGTACCGCGCGGAGGTCCGTCGGTGTAGCCTCGGCGCTCAGATCGCCTGCCAGCAGCAAGGTTGCGGCGCCACGATCGGCACGGCGCAGATCGTCGAGCAGGGCATCCAGCATGACCTGTGGGTACGGCGGCAGACCCGGTTCCTGCCGGAAGCCGGGCGGTAGATCTCCCGCCACCAGACCGCTGACTGTTTCGCCGTAGTGGATGTCGTTGGCCAGGGCCAGAGTTCGCAGCAACCGGCCGGGCGGGGGCACGAGGGTGGTGAAGGTGCCGCTGGTTTCCGGTGTACCCGGTAGGCCGGTGGCCGCCGAAACCGCCGGTGTCGCCCGAACTCCGGCGCCACGCGCTTCGAAACGGTAGGTGCGCCCCGGTTCGAGACCGTCGATCTGCGCGTAGTGGAAAGGAGTCGCACCGTCGGAGCCCCAGACCTGCCGGGGTGGCCGTGAACTGTCGGCGGGAGCCAGCCATAACTCGCCGTCGGTGGGTACCGGAACCGGCCGGCCCGCCGCATCGGGCGTACGGGTGGTCCAGGTGAGCACCGCGGCGGTATCGGTCACCGTGACGACTTCCAGGTCGGTGGCGAGAACCGGGTCCGGCTGCGCGAGGGCCCGCCCGGCCACGGGAAGCAGTGCGGCGAGGCCGAGTGCACCCAGTACGGTGCGACGTGACGGGCCGCAGCAGCTCGTCAATCTCGTCTCCATTCCCCACGCATGTCAGGTCCCCTCGGTATCACCGGAAGACTACGACAAACACCCGGTAGGTGCCGGGCACCGGCGTCACGGGCGTGCTGAGTCGCGAGACCGGTCAGGAATCGAGAAGCACTGGTTCGTGCGGCGCGACTAGCGTCGTTCACAACAGCCCGGGGCCGAGCTGATCGGTGGTGCCGGACCCACAGGACGGAGAGGGAGGTAGGTGTATGTCGCAGGAGCAGAAGCAGGGCGGACGGAAGAAGGGGTCGCCCAGCGCGCTCTCATTGTGGTTCCAGCGGAAGATGAACGCGCGAACCACCGGCAAGGTCCGCCGGAAAGGCGGCAAGTACCTGGGCATGGATCTGCTGATCCTGCACACGACCGGCCGCCGCAGCGGGGTAGCACGGGAAACCCCGATCACCTGGTTCGCCGATGACGACGGGTGGCTGGTGGTCGCCTCGGGCGGTGGCAAACGGGATCCCGACTGGTACGTGAACTTGATGGCTCACCCCGAGCAGGCGGCCGTCGAAGTGCACGGCAGCCCGGCCGTGCCGGTGACACCACATCGCCTCGCCGGTGACGACCACGCGCAGGCATGGCAGCACATCACTGGGCAGCAGCCGCGCTATGCGAAGTATCAGCAGAAATCGGCGCGGGAATACCCGGTCGTCCGGTTGGCCCGGAAATGATCCAGGGGCCGTCGCCGGCCAGTTGTCGTCGTGCGCCCGGGTGAGAAGTATCCGGCGGATCCGGCCGACGGTATGAACGAGAAAAGCTCCCGACCGAATTTCCTGGTCGGGAGCTTTTCGTCTGTGCCCTCGGCAGGAATCGAACCTGCGGCCTTCTGCTCCGGAGGCAGACGCTCTATCCCCTGAGCTACGAGGGCGGGGATCCACCCGAGGGGCCGGAAGTCCGGTCGATCGGGCGGACCACAGCGTAACGCATCAGCCGCGGTAGGGCCAAAACGTGTGGTGGCGGCTCACCCGAACGGTAGCGGTTGCGCGCCGCGGTCGGCGAGCATCTTGGTCATCAACCGGGATTCGCCTTCCTGGGCGGGCAGCATCTGACCGGAGAGCGTCTTGATCTCCGTGGTATCGGCGTGTTCGGTGCCGTATTCGAGCATCGGGACCCCGCCCTGGTGGTGCCGCAACATCAGCTGCAGGAACAGCGTGTCCTGCCGCGGGCCCTGCGCGGCACGGAGTTGCCGGAGCTCGTCGGTGGTGGCCATGCCCGGCATCGCGGCCATTCCCGCGCCGCCGTGGTCGTGTCCGTGACCGGCGTGCTCTTCCTGCGGCATCCAGGCCATGTATCCGCCGGTCGCGCGGGCCGGTGCGTCCCAGATCTGCAACCAGCCCTGCATCCGGCCGATCTGGCTCTGCTGGGTGGTCAGGATGTCGTAGGCCAGGCGGCGGACCTCGGGATCGTCCGAACCGGTCAGCGCGATCCCGGACATTTCCACGGCCTGTGCGTGATGCGCCGACATATCCTGCGCGAACCCGATATCCACCGGGCCGGCCGGGTTGTCGTCACCGCTGGTGTCCGGCGCCAGCAGGACGCCGGCGCCGAATCCCAGCACGAGCAGCGTGATCGCACCGATGATGAGGAGCGGGACGCGTTGCGCGCGCAGCTGTGCGCGCCAGCCCGGTGCCGGCGGCTGCGTTCGGTCCTCGGTGGCCTCGGTTGCCGGCATTACTGACCGGCCCCGGGCTCCGGCTGTGCGCCCAACGGTGCCTGCTGTTGTTGCGGCAGGGTGCCCGGCATCCCCGGGATCGCCGGAATACCACCCGGCAGGCCGCTGGGAAGGCCGCCCGGCGCGCCACCCAATTCGCCCTGGTCGGGCTGGATACCGCCACCGTCCATCGGCACCGCGTCGGGGCCGGGTGCCTCGGACACGTAGGGCGGCGGGTTCTCGGTATCGAAGCCCATGGTGGCGCAGTCCGCGCCGACCTCGGGGTACTCGAAGGAGTTCAGCCGCAGTGCGGTGACGAACTGGCCGATGCGCTCGTCCTCGGCATCGTTCACGGCGAGCTGGTGTCCCCAGGATTGCAGTGAGATCGGTGCTTCCTGATCGGGATGCGGGGACATGAGCATGTACTGCTCACCGTCGACCCAGGCATTCAGGGTGTCGACCCCGTCCCCGTCGACCTTCTCGGGGTTGTAGGTGATCCACACCGCGCCGTGCTCCAGCGAGTGGACGGCGCTCTCCTCGCGCAGCGCCTTGGTGTAGACGGTGCCCATGCAGTTCGCCCAGGAGGCGTCGTGCGGGCCGCCGAACGGGGGAGTCTTGTCGTAGGCCACCCGCTGGGTGGCGTCCACGTGCAGACCCGCCGGGTACTCCTGTTTCACCACGCCCTGGATCTGCGTGGAGGGATCCTGGTTCTGTTCGGTCGGCGCGAACTGCTGTCCCAGCGATTCGCGCAGCTGCCGGACGTGCTCCTGCCGCTCTCGTAGCGCGGCCTGCTCCTGATATTTCGGTAGCAGGCTCGCCGCCAGCGCTCCGACGAGTGCGACGAGCACCACGACAGCGCCCACCGTGAGCCACGGGATACGCTGCATGAGAGGTGGTTTGTTCCCTTTTTTACCGCCGCCCGCCCGGGCTGGAGCGACTTTGCCCGCTGCCTTGACGGCTTTCGCCGATTTGGCGCTGGTCCTGTTCGGCATACCGGTCCTAGCTCTTTCCACGTGATGAACAGTGCATTGCGGCGGTGCCCACTCGCGGCGCGCACCCACTCGGACCATAGGATAGAGACTCGTGACTCCAGCCGACCTTGCAGATCTCCTTCACGCCACGGCCGCGAAGGTACTCGCCGAACGTGGACTGGACCCCGCGGTCCTGCCCGACAAGGTCGATGTTGAGCGTCCACGTAATCCCGAACACGGTGACTACAGCACGAATGTGGCGATGCGCGTCGCCAAGAAGGCGGGTGCGAATCCGCGTGAGCTGGCGGGCTGGCTGGCCGAAGCGCTCGGCGATACATCGGCTGTGGCGAGCGCGGAAGTGGCCGGTCCGGGCTTCCTGAACATCCGGCTGGCAGCATCCGCGCAGGGTGTGATCCTGCAACAGGTATTGACCGCCGGTGTGAGTTACGGCACTGCCGGCGCCCTGGCCGGTACCAAGATCAATCTCGAGTTCGTCTCCGCGAACCCGACCGGTCCCGTGCATCTGGGTGGTACACGCTGGGCGGCCGTCGGCGACGCATTGGGTCGAATTCTCGCCGCGCAGGGCGCCGAGGTCACCCGCGAGTACTACTTCAACGATCACGGCGCGCAGATCACCCGGTTCGCCGAATCGCTGGTCGCCGCCGCTACCGGTGCGCCCACGCCGGAGAACGGGTATGCGGGCGTCTATATCGCCGAAATCGCCGACCAGATCATTTCTGCGCATCCAGGCGTGCTCGACCTCGACCCCGAGCGCCGTATCGAGCTGTTCCGCGCCGAGGGGGTGGAGCTCATGTTCGCCCATATCAAGAAGACGCTGCACGAATTCGGCACCGATTTCGATGTGTATTTCAACGAGAGTTCGCTGTTCGCCTCGGGGGCGGTGGAGCGCGCGGTGGAAACGCTGAAGAACTCCGGCGACCTGTACTCGAAGGACGGCGCCTGGTGGATCAAGAGCTCCGAATACGGTGACGATCAGGACCGGGTGGTCATCAAGAGCGACGGCCATGCCGCCTATATCGCCGGCGATATCGCGTACTTGCAGGACAAGCGGTCACGTGGATTCGACCTGTGCATCTATATGCTCGGCGCCGACCATCACGGGTATATCGGCCGGTTGAAGGCCGCCGCCGCGGCGTTCGGCGACGACCCCGACAGTGTCGAGGTGCTCATCGGGCAGATGGTGAACCTGCTGCGCGACGGTGTCGCGGTGCGGATGAGTAAACGCGCCGGCACCGTGGTCACCCTGGACGATCTGGTGGAGGCCATCGGCGTGGACGCCGCCCGCTATTCGCTGGTGCGCAGTTCGGTGAACTCGGGTATCGATATCGACCTGGACCTGTGGACGAAACAGGACAGCATCAACCCGGTCTACTACGTGCAGTACGCGCACGCCCGCGCCGCGTCGATCGCCCGTAATGCCGCCGAGTTCGAATACGACAAGGTGGCACCGGATTTCGCGCTGCTGAATTCCGATCTCGAAGGTGCGCTCATTCGGACTCTCGGCGAGTTCCCCCGGGTGGTGGCCAGCGCGGCCACCCTGCGGGAACCGCATCGCATTGCCCGCTACCTGGAGGAATTGGCCGGCGCCTACCATCCGTTCCAGTCCAACAAGGCCCTGCGGGTGCTGCCGATGGGCGACGAACCCGTGAGCCCGGTCAACGCCGCCCGGCTCGTCCTGGCCAACGCCACCCGGCAGGTGCTCGCCAACGGGCTGGCCCTGCTGGGCGTCACTGCACCGGAGCGGATGTGAACACCACCCACCATCGCAACGACCGACTGTTCCGGCAGTGGGTGAGGAAGGGAGACCGATGAGTGTCCATCCGGCCGGACCTCGGCACGCCGATATCCCGCACGCGCCGAATCTGCCGCAGCGCCCGGCGGATCCGCGCGAGATGATCGATCTGCCCGAGAATGTGTGGCCGCGCGGCGCCACCCGCGACACCGACGATGTCGTGCGCCTCGGCGGCATACCCGTCACCGAACTCGCCACGCAGTTCGGCACCCCGCTGTTCGTGGTGGACGAGGACGATTTCCGGTCCCGTTGCCGCGATATGGTGCGCGCCTTCGGTGCGGAGTCGCGAGTTCATTACGCCTCCAAGGCTTTTCTGTGCGGCGAGGTGGCGCGATGGGTCCGCGACGAAGGATTGTCGCTGGACGTGGCTTCCGGTGGTGAACTGGCGGTCGCGCTGAACGCCGGTTTCCCCGCCGCACGTATCGCGGTGCACGGCAACAACAAATCCGTCCCCGAACTCGAGGCCGCCGTCGCGGCGGGGGTCGGCCATGTAGTGGTCGATTCGCTGTTCGAGATCGACCGGCTGGAAGCCGTCGCCGGCGCGGCGGGGGTGGTGCAGAATGTGCTGGTCCGCGTCACCGTCGGGGTCGAGGCACATACCCACGAATACATTTCCACCGCCCACGAGGACCAGAAATTCGGTTTCTCTATTTCCGGCGGTGACGCCATGGAGGCGTTGGCCCGGGTTTTCGAAGCCGACAACCTGCGCCTGGTCGGCCTGCACAGCCACATCGGCTCGCAGATCTTCGAAATCGACGGTTTCGAAATCGCGGCGCACCGGATGCTCGGGCTGCTTCGTGAAGCCGTCGACAAATTCGGTGTCGAACGCACCGCGCAGATATCGCTGCTGGACCTCGGTGGTGGGCTCGGGATTTCCTACCTGCCCTCCGATGCTCCGCCGCCGCTGGACACTTTCGCCGATAAACTACGTGTCCTGGTGGCGCGGGAGGCCGAACTGGCCGGGTTGCCTGTCCCGCGGATCGCGGTCGAACCGGGCCGGGCGATCGCCGGACCGGGCACGGTGACCCTGTACGAGATCGGCACCATCAAGGATGTATCCCTGGACGGTGGCCTGCGCCGCCGCTACGTCAGCGTAGACGGCGGGATGAGCGATAACATCCGGCCCGCGCTGTACCAGGCCGATTACCACTGCCAGCTCGTCTCGCGGGGTTCGCAGGCCGAGCCGGTGGTCGCCCGCATCGTCGGAAAGCACTGCGAGAGCGGCGATATCATTATCCGTGACACCTGGCTCCCCGCCGATGCCGGGCCCGGCGACCTCGTTGCCGTGGCCGGAACGGGCGCCTACTGCTATTCCATGTCGAGCCGGTACAACATGCTGACCAGACCCGCTGTCGTCGCCGTCGCAGACGGTACGGCGCGGCTGATCCTGCGCCGGGAAACGATCGACGATCTGCTCGGTCTGGAGGTCTGATGGACGCGACGAAAGGGATGAATATGCCCGAGGTGAGCGTGCCCGCGGTGAACGATGTCGTACCGGGCCAGTGGGGTCCGGATCGGCCCATCGGGGTCGCGGTACTGGGTATGGGCAATGTGGGCAGCGAGGTCGTGCGGATTCTGCGCGAGCACGCCGAGGATCTGCAAGCCAGGGTCGGCGCACCGGTGACCCTGCGCGGGGTCGCGGTGCGCAACCTCGACCGGGACCGCGGCCTGCCCGCCGAACTGCTGACCACGGATGCCGAGGGCCTGGTCGCCAGGCCCGATGTGGACGTGGTGGTCGAGGTCATCGGCGGTATCGACCCGGCGCGAGCGCTCATCCTGGCCGCGCTCAACGCCGGTAAATCCGTGGTCACCGCCAACAAGGCGCTGCTGGCCGATTACACCGGGGAGCTGGCGGCCGCGGCCGAACGCAGCCGCGCCGATCTCTACTTCGAGGCCGCGGTGGCCGGGGCGATCCCGGTGGTGCGGCCGCTGATCCAGTCGCTGTCCGGTGACAGGGTCAATCGGGTGGTCGGCATCGTCAACGGCACCACCAACTTCATTCTGTCGGCGATGGACGAAACCGGCGCGGATTACGGCGAGACCCTCGCCGAAGCCACCCGGCTCGGTTACGCCGAAGCGGATCCGACCGCCGATGTCGAGGGCTACGACGCTGCCGCCAAGGCCGCCATCCTCGCCTCCCTCGCCTTCCATACCCGGGTGACGGCCGCCGATGTTTTCCGGCAGGGCATCTCGACGATCACGTCCGAGGATCTGGAAACCGCCTCCGCGGTGAACTGCGCTGTGAAACTGCTCGCGATCTGCGAGCGGGTTCCGGCGGGTCCGGGGGAGCCGGGGCCGGCCGAGGGCGGTAAGGAACGGGTCTCGGTGCGGGTGTATCCGGCGCTGATACCGCGCAAGCATCCGCTGGCCACGGTCAGCGGGGCGTTCAACGCGGTGGTCGTGGAGGCAGAGAATGCCGGCCGGTTGATGTTCTACGGCCAGGGCGCCGGCGGTGCACCCACCGCCTCTGCGGTTCTGGGTGATCTGGTGATGGCCGCGCGTAACAAATTCTTCGGCGGCCGCGCTCCCGGTGAATCGGTGTACGCGGCGCTGCCGATCGCGCCGATGGGCGATACACCCACCCGCTACCACGTGAATCTGAAAGTCGAGGACCGTCCCGGTGTGCTGGCCCGGGTGGCGGGTAAATTCGCCGAGCACGGGGTCAGTATTTCCACCGTCCGGCAGGAAGGGCACGATGACCGGGCACGGCTCGTCGTCGTCACCCACCTGGCGACGGAGTCGGCGCTGGCCGAAACCGTGGCCGCCCTCGCGGGTATGGAATCTGTCACATCTGTCACCAGCGTTCTGAGATTGGAAGGCACCGAAGAATGACAACAGCATCGCGCAGCGGTTCGGTGAGCGGCGCCGGCCGGGCGGCGGGCGGGCCTTCCGGCGTGGCCCCGCAGACCGGCGTGCACTCCCGCTGGCCCGGGCTGATCGCTGCCTACCGGGATCGGCTCGCGGGTGCGGCCGATTGGGAGCCGGTCACCCTGTTCGAGGGTGGTACGCCGCTGGTGCCCGCCCCGTATCTGTCCGAACTCACCGGGTGCGAGGTATACCTCAAGGTCGAGGGCGTCAACCCGACCGGTTCGTTCAAGGACCGGGGCATGACCATGGCGATGACCGATGCCAAATACCGGGGTCAGCAGGCGGTGCTGTGTGCTTCCACCGGCAACACCTCGGCCTCGGCCGCCGCCTACGCGACCCGCGCCGGGATGACCTGCGCGGTGCTCATCCCGCAGGGCAAGATCGCCATGGGCAAACTCGCCCAGGCCGTGATGCTCGGCGCCAAGGTGATCCAGGTCGAGGGCAATTTCGACGACTGCCTGGAGCTGGCCCGTAAGGTCACCTCGGATTTCCCGTCGATCGGGCTGGTCAACTCGGTGAATCCGGCACGGATCGAGGGCCAGAAAACCGCCTCGTTCGAAATCTGCGATGTGCTCGGCACCGCTCCCGATGTGCATGCGCTGCCGGTGGGTAACGCCGGCAATATCACCGCCTACTGGCGCGGCTACCGCGAATATCACGCCGACGGTGTGACGGGTTCGCTGCCGCGAATGCTGGGTGTCCAGGCCGCCGGTGCGGCGCCGCTGGTCAACGGTGCTCCGGTCAAGGAACCGGAAACCATCGCGACCGCGATCCGGATCGGCGCACCCGCCTCGTGGAACGGTGCGGTCGCGGCCAAGGAGGAGTCCGGGGGCGCGTTCCGCGCGGCCACCGACGACGAGATTCTGGAGGCATACCGGCTGGTCGCGGCGAAGGAAGGCGTATTCGTAGAACCGGCCTCCGCGGCAAGTGTGGCCGGAGTGCTGGCCGCCCGCGCCGAGGGCTGGCTCGAGCCGGGGCTGAAGGTGGTCTGCACGGTCACCGGTAACGGTCTCAAGGATCCCGATACCGCGCTGCTCGGTATGCCCGAAGTCCAGGCCATCCCGGTCGACCCGGTGGCTGTCGCCACCCGACTCGAGCTGGCCTGATCTTGGATACGCGCGAGAGCCGGCTCACCGCTCCCACCCTGCCGGCCGGGCTCACCGTCACGGTCCGGGTCCCCGCGTCCAGCGCGAATCTCGGTCCCGGTTTCGATTCGCTCGGGATGGCGCTGGGTATCCACGACGAGATCGAGGTGCGCAGTACCGATTCCGGGCTGGATATCCGGGTCGAGGGCGAGGGCGCCGACGAGGTGCCTTGGGGGCCACAACATCTGGTGGTCCGGGCCATCGAACGCGGGCTGGAAGCGGCCGGGGTCTGGGCCGACGGCCTGGAGGTGCTGTGCCGGAACGCGATTCCGCACTCCCGCGGGCTGGGTTCCTCAGCGGCGGCCGTCGTCGGGGGTATCGCCGCGGGCTGTGCACTGGCCGCCGAATTCGACCCCGCCCTGGCCGTCGACGCCGACCGGATGGTGCAGCTCGCCGCCGAATTCGAGGGACATCCCGATAATGCGGCGGCCAGCGTGCTCGGCGGTATCATCGTTTCCTGGACCGAAACCGGGCCGGGCCCCGAGGCCATCGGTGATATCGCTGCGCCGCAGCGGATCTACCGTGCAGTACGCCTCGACGGGCACGCCGGCCTGCGACCGGTCGTTCTGGTCCCTGACGAGCGCTCGTCCACTGCGCAGACCCGGGGCCTGCTGCCCGAGCTGATCCCGCACCGCGACGCCGCGTTCAACGTGAGCCGGGCCGCGCTGGCGGTGGTCGCGCTCACCCAGCGTCCCGATCTGCTGCTCCCGGCCACCGCGGACCGGTTGCACCAAATCCAGCGCGCACCCGCCCTGCCGCTCACAACCGCCTGGATCGACCGCTTGCGGGCCGCCGGAATCGCGGCTACCGTTTCGGGCGCCGGCCCCACGGTGCTCGCACTCGGGACCAGCGGTTTTCCCGACGAACTGCGTGCGCGTGCCGCGGCGGACGGCCTGCGGGTGGTCGAGCCGGGCCTCGCGGAAGGCGTCCGGATCGCCTGACGGGCGCGTCCGCCTTGCCGAGGTTCGTAGTTGCCCGCTATCCTGGGCAAGTCCGTACATCGCGCGCATCAGACGCCGGTGCTTCATCAGGGCAATCGCTCCAGCAGGCTCCAGGCTCGAGCCTCCATGCCATGGGGGTGCCGCGCAGCCTCTGAACTGGAATGATCTCTTCCACCATTTTTCAGCGGTGGCGAAGCACTCGGTCCCGGAGGGGCAGGCGATGCGGCTACAAATCCGAGTCCGGCAGCGAGATCGGGCTACGGAACGAAACCCTCGACACAGCACACGGCCGTCGAGGGAAGGAAAGGATCTCCGTGACAGATACGGACCTGCTCGCGACACCCGGGGTGGAATCCGACTCCGTACCCTCGGGCAACCGCGAAAGTGACTCCGGACAGATTTCGAAGATGAGCGAGAACACCGACATCGGATCGGGGCTGACTGGAATGTTGTTGCCGCAGTTGCGCGCACTGGCAGGGGAACTCGGAATTCGGGGCACCTCTGGTATGCGCAAGGGTGATCTCATCGCTGCTATCAAGGAAAATCAGGCAGGCAGACCCGCCGCCGCGGAGCGCAACTCCCGCGCGAAGGCTGCCAAGGAACGTAAGTCCGCGGAGCCCGCGGCCGTCACCACGGCTCCGGCCGAGACGCCCGCGCAGGCTGCGCCCGATCGCGCCTCCACCGGCGCCGATAACGCGTCCGGTGATGCCAAGGGCGCCGAGAAGCAGGCCGTCACCAACGGTGCGGCGACTGCCAACGGCACCGCGGAGGCCGGAAAGGCCGACGCTTCGAAGGCCGGCTCCGGAGGCGCCGCCTCGGGGGATACCAAAGCCGACGCGAAGCCCGAGACCAAACCCGCCGATACCGAGGACACGGGCCGGGATTCCGGCCAGCGTGGCCGCGGCCGGCAGCGTCGCGGTCGTGATCAGCAGGGCAAGAACTCCGGCGATTCCGGCGAGGCGCGTACCGACGACGCCAAGTCCGACGGCGGCAAGCCCGAGTCCAAACAGGACAGCAAGGACTCCGACCAGGGCGACCGCCGGCGTGACCGGAACCAGGGTGGTCAGCAGAACCAGGGCGATCAGCGTGGCTCCGGCGATCAGCGTGGCTCCGGTGGTAATCGTGGCGGCGACAGTAATCGTGGCGGCGACGACGAAGAAGGCGGCCGCGGCCGCCGGGGTCGCCGGTTCCGTGAGCGCCGCCGCGGCCGCGACCGCGAGGGCGGCGGCGAGGCCCGCGAGCCCGAGATCCGGGAAGACGACGTTCTGCAGCCGGTCGCCGGCATCCTCGATGTCCTGGACAACTACGCGTTCGTGCGTACCTCCGGCTACCTGGCCGGGCCGAACGATGTCTACGTCTCGATGAACCTCGTCCGCAAGAACGGCCTGCGCCGCGGTGACGCGATCACCGGTGCGGTGCGTGCCCCGCGTGAGGGCGAACAGGCCAATCAGCGGCAGAAGTTCGATCCGCTGGTGCGCCTGGACACGGTCAACGGCGCCGAGGTGGATTCGGCGAAACGGCGGCCCGATTTCAACAAGCTCACCCCGCTGTACCCCAATCAGCGGCTGCGCCTGGAAACCACGCCGAACAAGCTGACCACCCGGGTCATCGACCTGATCATGCCGATCGGTAAGGGGCAGCGTGCCCTGATCGTGTCGCCGCCGAAGGCGGGTAAGACCACGATCATGCAGGACATCGCCAACGCGATCGCGATCAACAACCCCGAGTGCTATCTCATGGTTGTGCTGGTCGACGAACGTCCTGAAGAGGTCACCGATATGCAGCGTTCGGTGAAGGGTGAGGTCATCGCCTCCACCTTCGACCGGCCGCCGTTGGATCACACCTCGGTCGCCGAACTGGCCATCGAACGGGCCAAGCGCCTGGTCGAAATGGGTAAGGATGTGGTGGTCCTGCTCGACTCGATCACCCGCCTGGGCCGTGCGTACAACAACTCCTCGCCGGCCTCCGGACGCATCCTGTCCGGTGGTGTCGATTCCACCGCGCTGTACCCGCCGAAGCGGTTCCTCGGCGCGGCGCGCAATATCGAGAACGGCGGCTCGCTGACGATCATCGCCACCGCCATGGTGGAGACCGGTTCGACAGGCGACACGGTGATCTTCGAGGAGTTCAAGGGCACCGGTAACGCCGAGCTCAAACTCGACCGCAAGATCGCCGAGCGGCGCGTGTTCCCCGCGGTGGACGTCAACCCGTCCGGTACGCGTAAGGACGAGCTGCTGCTCAACGTCGACGAGGCCGCGGTCCTGCACAAGCTGCGCCGTGTCCTGTCCGGCCTGGATTCGCATCAGGCCATCGATCTGCTGATCGACCGGTTGAAGAAGAGCAAGAACAACCTGGAATTCCTGATGCAGGTCTCCAAGACTGCTCCGGGAGCCCTGGACGAGTAAGCAGCGTTTCCGGCGCGCGGAGTCCGGTCTTCTCGGCTCACGCCAGGACGGGCCGAACTCTTCGAGGGCCTCGCTGAACAGGCACCGTGGGCCGACCTTCGACAAGGTCGGCCCACGGGTCGTTTCGCGGGGTGCGCAAGCGTCGGCCTGCGGAACAAATGCCCGGGGAGGCGCGTTTCAGCAGGCATCGGTGGTTCTGGCATAATCGACTGCCGTGCGTCTGCGAATCGCGCAGACTCCCGCCTTAGTCGGTTCCGGTTCACGTTCGGCGAAATATGCGAACGACCCGGCGACCAATATCGAGAGGACATCCATGAAGGCAGGAATCCACCCGGCCTACGGCGACACCACTGTCGTCTGCGGTTGCGGTAATACGTTCCAGACCCGCTCCACCAAGGAATCCGGGCACATCACCGTCGAGGTCTGCTCGCAGTGCCACCCGTTCTACACCGGCAAGCAGAAGATCCTGGACACCGGTGGTCGTGTGGCCCGCTTCGAGGCCCGCTACGGCAAGCGCGCGAAGAAAGCCGACGCCGACGCCAAGTAGCTTTCCCACCAGCGCCCGGTCCTGCCCTTTCGCAGGCCGGGCGCTGTGTTTATTTGCGGCGCCTGCGGCGCCGCGGGTTTCAGGGCCTCGCTGAACTAGGCATCACCTTTGGGCACGTCGGTTCGGTGAATGTCGAAATCCCGAAGCTTTGCTGTGCCCCGTCGGAATCAGTTGCGTGGTAGGAGACCTGTATGGCCGAGAAGACCGCACCGTCGGCGATCGACGATGTGCTGGCCGAGCATGCCGGGCTGGAGTCCCAGCTGGCGGATCCCGCCCTGCACAACGACCCGGGAGCGGCCCGGCGGGTGGGGAAGCGATTCGCCGAACTCGCGCCGGTGATGACCACGTACAAGAAACTCGCCGCCACCCGCGATGATCTGGAGGCGGCGCGGGAACTGGCCGCCGATGATCCGGCGTTCGCGGCGGAGGTGCCCGGGCTGGAGGAACAGCTCGAGGAGCTGGAGAACCAGCTCGCCGATCTGCTGGCGCCGCGCGATCCGCACGACGGTGACGACGTGGTGCTGGAGGTGAAATCCGGTGAGGGCGGCGAGGAATCGGCGCTGTTCGCCGCCGACCTCGCCCGCATGTACATCCGCTATGCCGAACGCCGCGGCTGGAAGGTGGAGGTCCTCGACGCGGCGTTCTCCGATCTGGGCGGCTACAAAGAAGCGACGCTGTCGATCAAGAGCCGCGATGCCGCACGCGACGGGGTGTGGTCGCGGTTCAAATTCGAGGGCGGAGTGCACCGGGTTCAGCGGGTCCCGGTGACCGAATCGCAGGGCCGGGTGCACACGTCGGCGGCCGGAGTGTTCATCTATCCCGAGCCCGACGAGGTGGAAGAGGTGCAGATCGACGAGAACGATCTGCGTATCGACGTCTATCGCTCGTCCGGTAAAGGCGGCCAGGGCGTGAACACCACCGATTCGGCGGTCCGTATCACCCACCTGCCTACCGGGATTGTCGTCACCTGCCAGAACGAACGTTCCCAGCTCCAGAACAAGGCCCGCGCCATGCAGGTTCTGGGCGCCCGGCTCCAGGCCCTGGCCGAAGAGCAGGCCGAGCAGGAAGCAGCCGAGGGCCGCGCGAGTCAGATCCGCACCGTCGATCGTTCGGAGCGGATCCGCACCTACAACTTCCCGGAGAACCGCATCGCCGACCACCGCATCGGTTACAAGGCGCACAACCTCGATGCGGTGCTCAACGGCGATATGGACGCCCTCCTGGACGCCCTCGGCGCCGCCGATCGCAACGCCCGGATGGCAGCCGAATAGCTCACCCGAGCCCAGGAACGGCCGCCTGTGCGGGGCACTATATGGCTATACGGAGCCAGGGCCGTCGGCCCCGTCCGGTGCCCCGGCCGATCGAGTCGGCTCGTTCGGCTTTCGCCGCCGGCGTGCCTGCCGGTCGCGTTGCAGCGACAGCGAACGGTCCGCCGGATCGACTCGGGAGCCGTTGCCGAATGGGCTTATCGCGCGGAGGCGCGCAAAATAACACCGTGACCCGTGTGCAGTTGCGCCCCGTGCTCGTCGAGGCGATCGAAACCCTCCGGACGGCCGGCGTGGCGAGCCCACGCGCCGACGCCGAAAATCTCGCTGCGCATGTGCTGGGGCTGGAACGCGGACGGTTGCTGCTTGCGCCGCTGATCGGTCCCGAACAGCTCGACACCTACCGGGCACTGGTCGCTCGCCGCGCCGAGCGCATACCGCTGCAGCATCTGACGGGGCAATCGTCCATGGGTGAGATCGATCTCGAGGTGGGGCCCGGGGTCTTCGTACCCCGGCCGGAAACAGAGTTGCTGTTCGCCTGGGCGCTGGCCCGGCTGGAGACGGTCCCCCATGATCACACTCCGATCGTGGTGGATCTGTGCACAGGCTCGGGCGCCCTGGCGCTGGCTATCGCACACGCCCGCCCGGACGCCGAAGTGCATGCGGTGGAGCTGGACCCGGGCGCCTTGCGCTGGGCCCGCCGTAACGCCGAGCTGCACAGCGCGGCTGGTGATACGCCGATCACCCTGCACCATGCCGATGTCACCGACCCCGGTTTGCTCACCGAGCTGGACGGCCGGGTGGATATCGTCGTCACCAATCCGCCCTATATCCCCGAAGGCGCGGAGTTGTCACCCGAGGTGGCGGAGCACGATCCGCACCGCGCACTGTTCGGTGGCCCCGACGGGCTGGATGTGATCCGCCCGATGGTGCCGCTCATCGGCCGGCTGTTGCGTCCGGGCGGCGGTGTGGCGATCGAGCACGACGACAGCAATGGTGGTGAACTGACCCGTCTGCTGGCGGCCGACGGCCGATTCGGGGAAGTCGCCGAACATCCCGACCTCGCCGGAAAACCGCGCTTCGTAGCTGCCGTATCGTCGGCGTCCCCTACGTGAGCCGACGGGCAACCGCCGGGACGGTTCATTTGTAAGTGACACACATGGTCCGGGCGCCGGCTGGCGCGGCAGATCGGCCTGTGCTTCCTGCATCCGGTCCGGGGTGCTTCCGGTTGCACCGCATCTTCTCGCCGGTGAACACCCTGGCGGTGTGGGGTCGAGGGGGCCGAAACCGGCGCCGCCGGGAGTGGCGCAATACGATTGTTGCCGTGAGTACCGTCTACGACTGCGCAGACCCCGATTCGCGTGCCGCCGGCCTGGCCGCGGCCACCAGTGCTCTGAGATCGGGGCGGTTGGTCGTGGTGCCTACCGATACGGTTTACGGTCTCGCCGCCGACGCATTCGATTCGGCCGCCGTGGCTTCGCTACTGACGGCCAAGGGGCGGGGCCGCGATATGCCGGTGCCGGTGCTGGTCGGGTCGTGGAACACCATCGACGGCCTGGTCTTCTCGGTGCGGCCGCAGGCGCGCGATCTCATCCGGGCGTTCTGGCCGGGTGGTTTGAGCATCGTGGTGCAGCAGGCGCCGTCGCTGGCATGGGACCTGGGAGACGCGCGCGGCACCGTGATGCTGCGAATGCCGTTGCATCCGGTGGCTCTGGAGTTGTTGCAAGAGGTCGGGCCGTTGGCGGTGTCCAGCGCCAATACCTCCGGTCGTCCCGCGGCCGAGAACGTCACCCAGGCACGTGACCAGCTCGGCTCTCTGGTGGGCGTCTACCTCGATGGCGGCCCGGCACAGCACGCCACTGCCTCGACCATCGTGGACCTGACCGGCGACCAGCCACGCATATTGCGTGCGGGCGCGGTGGCCACCGAGGCCGTCGCCGAGGTACTCGCCACCACACCCGAGGCGTTGATCGGATCCGTCGCGCAGTGAGTGTCGCGAGCTGTGCGGAGGCGGTACCCGCGGTGACGGGGTGGTCGGCGCGATGACCGGGTCCGGTGCGGTTGTCCCGCTGCGCGAACTCCTGCTGGTTCTGATGATCTCGGCGGTGGTCACCTTCTTGGCCACCGGCGGGATCCGGACACTGGCCATCGGGTTCGGTGCGGTGGCCATTCCGCGTGACCGCGATGTGCATGTGAAGCCGATTCCCCGGATGGGTGGGGTCGGGATGTACATCGGAGTGGTGGCGGCCGTGTTGTTCGCCCATCAGCTGCCCGCGTTGCGCCGCGGTTTCGATTACCGTCCTGATATCGCGGCGGTGCTGGTGGCAGCGACGATCATCGTGGCGGTCGGGATCGTGGACGATCGCTGGGGCCTCGACGCGCTCACCAAATTCGCCGGTCAGGTCACTGCCGCGGGGGTGATGGCGGTGATGGGGCTGGGCTGGTATCTGATCTACGACCCGTTCAGCAATTCCACCGTCGTGCTCGACGGCCTGCAGGGCGGGCTGGTGACGGTCGCGGTGGCGGTGACGTTGATCAACGCCATGAACTTCGTGGACGGCCTGGACGGATTGGCCGCCGGGCTGGGTTTGATCGCCTCGGTGGCGGTCTTCGCGTTCGCGGTCGGCCTGCTCACCGAGCAGGGCGGGGCAGTGGACAGTTATCCACCCGCGCTGCTGGCGGCCGCGATGGCGGGCGCCTGCCTGGGTTTCCTGCCTCACAATTTCTCGCCGGCCCGGATATTCATGGGTGATTCGGGGTCCATGCTGATCGGATTGGTGCTGGCCGCCGTATCGACCAGCGCGTCCGGCCGGATCCCGCTACAGGGGTACGGGCCGCGCGATATCGTCGGCCTGCTCTCGCCGCTGCTGCTGGTCGGCGCGGTGATGTTCATCCCGGTACTGGATCTGCTGCTGGCGATCGTGCGCCGCGTGCGGGCCGGCGTCAGCTTCTCGACGCCGGACAAGATGCATCTGCATCACCGGCTGTTGCAGATCGGTCATTCGCAGCGCCGGGTGGTGCTGGTCATCTATTTATGGGTCGGCATCCTTGCTTTCGGTGCGGTGGGCACCTCGGTGATGGACCGGCGCGTGGTGGTGGTGCTGATGGCCGCGGCCTTCCTGTTCGCGCTGGTCGTGACCGCTGTTCCCGGGTTGTGGCGCCGGCAGGCGCGACGGGACGCGGCAGGGTCGGCTACAGGGTCCGGGTAGAGTGCGGACTGTGTCCACCAGCTCTGCCAGTCCCGGTAGCTCCTATCACCCCGATGCCCCGCTGCGGGCGGCACTGCGGTACGGACTGATCGCCTGGGTTGTTCTGACAATTTTCGCGGTTGTGGTGGCGACGCTCGCGTCCGGTGCCGAGGGCGCGTGGGGTGCGCTGCTCGGCGCCGCGATCGGTGGCGGTTTCATCCTGACTACGGCTGCTGTGGTGCTGTTCGGGGCC
This sequence comes from Nocardia speluncae NBRC 108251, assembly GCF_001613245.1. Taxonomy (GTDB): domain Bacteria; phylum Actinomycetota; class Actinomycetes; order Mycobacteriales; family Mycobacteriaceae; genus Nocardia; species Nocardia speluncae. Next base: position 193,758 of record NZ_BDBZ01000012.1, read on the forward strand.
AAGCTCCCGCCCAACACGGCGGGCATGGTGATGCTGGCCAGCTGGGTCGGAAAACTGCTGGTCGCACTGATCGTTATCGCGATTCTCCAGCAATTCGAGTTCTACGATCGCATGGCTTTGTTCCTGACCGTCGTGGGCGCGTTGATCATTGTCTTGGGCGCTGAGACTTACGGCGTATTACGGCAGAAGGTTCCCTACGTCGACGCGCCCGATCAGGCTGTCGGCGACGATTCCGAAACGGCCTGACCGGCGTCAACGACAATCTGTCGTAGACAACATCGCCCCCGCTACACGTTGTCGTAGATCTCTTGGTAAAGTCTTGGTAAGCAAGCGTCTCAGTAAGGGGTGCCGACCAGGTACTACGAGCTGCCGCTATGCTACTGCCGTGCCGGGCTTGTACAGAGCTCGGTTCTGCATGTCGACGATGTCGCCGACACACGTACAGACGCCAGCGCGGATCTCCCGCTACAGCTGCTGACGAACTTCGAGCCGACCTCAGTCGACCACATTGATCGTCAATGTCCGATCGAACCGCGGGAGCGAAGACATCCCGCGGCCCGAACACGGGAGAGAACGCTGAGCGTCACCACCTTGGCCGCGGAGTTTCACGCGCCGTCGCTAACCGACTTCTTCCCTCCGGCGGTGCTGTTCGAGGGAACTCCCATCGAACTCGATCGGCTCATGCTGGTCCGGCTTCTGATGACCGCCGTGCTGGTCGCATTCCTGTTCCTGGCTTTCCGTAGCCCGCGCCTGGTGCCGAAGAAATTGCAGAGCATCGGCGAAATGGGGATGGTCTTCGTCAAGGAACAGATCTGCGACGACATCCTCGGCAAGGAAACCGGCCGCAAGTTCTTCCCGCTTATCGCGACTGTCTTCTTCACGGTTCTGTTCCTGAACTTCTCGGGTGTGATTCCCGGTCTGAACATCTCGTCGAACGCGCGTATCGGCATGCCGCTGGTACTGGCGGTGATCGCGTATGTCGCGTTCAACTACGTGGGCATCAAGAAGTACGGCTTCTTCACCTATATGCGCAGCAGCATCGTCGTTCCGAATGTTCCGCCGGCCATGCACGTCCTGCTCATTCCGATCGAGTTCATCTCGACCTTCATCCTGCGCCCGTTCACGCTGACCGTCCGACTCATGGCGAATATGCTCGCCGGTCACATCATGCTGGTGCTGTTCTTCAGCGCGACCCAGTTCTTCCTCTTCGACGCGGACAACTGGATGAAGATCTTCTCGCCCTTCTCGCTGCTGGGCGGACTTGCCTTCACCCTCTTCGAACTGCTGGTCATTGTTTTGCAGGCCTACGTGTTCGCGCTGTTGACCGCCGTGTACATCAGCCTGGCCCAGCACGCCGACGATCACTGACCGACCGGATCAACCGATAAGAACCTGCTGCACCGCGCCGACCGGCGGGTGAGCAACAGAAAGGGAATGGAAGACTCATGAGCCTCTCGTACTTGGCCCAGGAAGCTGCCACCAACGAATCCACGCTGAAGGGCCTCGGCGCTGTCGGCTACGGCCTGGCTGCGATCGGCCCGGGCATCGGCGTCGGTATCGTCGTCGGTAAGGCGATCGAGGGTACTGCCCGCCAGCCCGAGCTCGCCGGACAGCTCCGGACCACCATGTTCCTGGGTATCGCGTTCACCGAAGCCCTGGCACTGATCGGCCTCGTCGCCGGCTTCATCTTCTGATTCCGATGAACGAGTTCATTCTGCTCGCAGCGGAAGAGGGAGAGGATGTGAACCCTCTCCTCCCTGCGACGTACGACATCGTCTGGTCGGCGGTCTGCGTGGCGATTATCGCCTTCGTGGTCTACAAATACGCCGTTCCGCGCCTGATGAAGGTGCTGGACGAGCGCGCCGACAAGATCGAGGGTGGCATCGAACGGGCGGAGGCGGCACAGACCGAGGCCCAGGAGACGCTGCAGCAGTACCAGAAACAGCTGGCCGACGCCCGCCTGGAAGCCGCGAAGATCCGCGAAGACGCCCGCACTCAGGGCCAGCAGATCCTCGCCCAGATGAAGGTCGACGCTCAGGCCGAGAGCGACCGTATCGTCGCGGCCGGGCACACCCAGTTGGAAGCCCAGCGTCAGCAGATCCTGACCGAGCTGCGCGCCGAGGTCGGCCGCACCGCGGTGGACCTGGCCGAGAAGGTCATCGGGCAGTCGGTATCGGACGAGGCCAAGCAGGCCGCGACGATCGACCGATTCCTCGATGAGATCGACCGGTCGGATGCCGGTATCGGGGTCGGAAGGTAACGACGGAGGCGTGAGAACCATGTACGCAGCAAGCCGTGAGGCCAGCTCCCGGTCCAAGGAGGCTCTTCGGGCCGCGCTGACCGGAAGTAACGGTGTCGCGGCCACGACGGGGTCCGAACTGTTCGCCGTTGTCGACGTGCTGGACGACCAGCGTCCGCTGCGTGTGGCGCTCGCGGACGTGTCGGTGCCCGGTTCGGCCCGCGCCGAGCTGAGCGAGCGGGTCTTCGGGAGCCAGGTCAGCGCTGCTACGCAGGCGGTGCTGACCACCGCGGTGGCCGAGAATTGGTCCCGTGCCCGCGACCTGGTCGACACCCTGGTCCTGCTCGGGCAGCTGGCGCTGCTGGAGGCAGCGTCCGAACAGGGCCGGATGACCGCGGTCGAGGACGAGCTGTTCCGGCTCGGCCGGATCATCAACGACAACCCGGAGCTCGACCGGGCGCTGTCCGATCGTGCCGCCTCCCCGGCGGCCAAACGGGAACTGCTGGGGCGGCTGCTGTCCGGCAAGACCGAGACCATCACGCAGGCCCTGGCCGAACAGGTGGTGACTCGGCAGAGTTCCGGTATCGGTCCGGCCTTCGACGAACTGTCCGATCTGGCCGCGGCCCGGCGGCAGCAGATCGTCGCCCATGTGCGGTCGGCGATCGAGCTCACCGATCCCCAGCGGGAGCGGCTGGCCGGCGCGCTGGGCCGTATCTACGGCAAGGCCGTCACCGTGCACATCGAAGTCGATCCCGGGCTGTTGAGCGGGCTCGTCGTACGCATCGGTGACGATGTGATCGACGGTAGTGCGATCGGCCGACTGGAACGGCTGCGCCGCGCGCTGACTTAGCGGTACGCCACCGGGTAACCCCCGGCGCCCCGGCCGCACCACACCCCGACATTCCAGACCAGAGACCGAGAGCAGGAAGAACATGGCGGAGCTGACGATCTCCTCCGACGAGATCCGTAGCGCGATCGAAAGCTACACCCAGAGCTACACCCCGGAAACCTCCATCGAGGAAGTCGGTGTTGTCACCGATACCAGTGACGGCATCGCGCATATCAGCGGCCTGCCTTCGGCCATGGCCAACGAGCTGCTCGAATTCCCGGGTGGCGTGCTCGGTGTGGCGCTGAACCTCGAGGACCGCGAAATCGGTGCCGTCATCCTCGGCGAGTTCGCCGAGATCGAAGAGGGCCAGCAGGTGCGCCGCACCGGCGATGTGCTCTCGGTCCCGGTCGGCGATAACTTCCTCGGCCGCGTCGTGAACCCGCTCGGCCAGCCGATCGACGGTCTGGGCGAGATCGAGTCCAACGACCGGCGTGTGCTGGAACTGCAGGCCGCTTCCGTGCTGGAGCGGCAGCCGGTCGAGGAGCCGATGGCCACCGGCATGACCGCCATCGATGCGCTGACCGCTATCGGCCGGGGCCAGCGTCAGCTGATCATCGGCGACCGCAAGACCGGTAAGACCGCGGTCTGCATCGATACGATCCTGAACCAGAAGGCCAACTGGGAGTCGGGCGATCCGGACAAGCAGGTGCGCTGCATCTACGTGGCGATCGGCCAGAAGGGCTCCACCATCGCGGGCGTCAAATCCGCTCTCGAGGAGCACGGCGCGCTGGAGTACACCACCATCGTGGCGGCCCCGGCCTCCGATTCCGCGGGCTTCAAGTGGCTGGCCCCCTACACCGGTTCGGCCATCGGCCAGCACTGGATGTACGAGGGCAAGCACGTCCTGATCGTGTTCGACGATCTGACCAAGCAGGCCGAGGCCTACCGCGCGATCTCGCTGCTGCTGCGCCGCCCGCCGGGCCGCGAGGCGTACCCGGGTGACGTCTTCTACCTGCACTCGCGTCTGCTCGAGCGTTGCGCCAAGCTCTCCGACGAGATGGGCGGCGGTTCGATGACCGGCCTGCCGATCATCGAGACCAAGGCCAACGACATCTCGGCCTTCATCCCGACCAACGTCATCTCCATCACCGACGGTCAGGTCTTCCTCGAATCCGACCTGTTCAACAAGGGTGTCCGCCCGGCGATCAACGTCGGTACCTCGGTCTCCCGCGTCGGTGGCGCCGCGCAGACCAAGGGGATGAAGAAGGTCGCCGGTTCGCTGCGTCTGGAAATGGCCCAGTACCGAGAGCTGGAGGCGTTCTCCGCCTTCGCCTCCGACCTGGACGCCGCATCGCTGGCCCAGCTCGAGCGCGGTGCGCGCTGGGTCGAGCTACTCAAGCAGGATCAGTACTCGCCGATCGCGGTCGAGGACCAGATCGTCTCGATCTACCTGGTCGACGCCGGCTACTACGATTCGGTACCGGTAGCCGATATCCGCCGGTTCAACGTCGAACTGCTCGAGGACCTGCACGCCAATGCCGCCGATGCCTTCTCGAGCATCGCCGGTGGCAAGGTGCTCCAGGACGAGGCCGCCGAGCAGATCAAGACGGCCACCGACAAGTTCAAGCAGGGCTTTCTCGCGTCCGACGGCAGTCGCGTGGTGAACGAAGCCGAAGCCGGCGAACTGGCCCATGAAGAGGTCGAGTCGCTGTCGGTTACCCGCAAGCACGTCGAGAAGTAGACCGGGCGAACCATGCGCTGTTTTCCTGTAATGCCGCGAACGAAGGGAGTGTGAACCGCCGATGGCTACCTTGCGCGAGCTGCGCTCCCGTATTCGTGGAATCAACTCGATCAAGAAGATCACCAAGGCCCAGGAACTGATCGCGACCTCGCGTATCACCAAGGCCCAGGCTCGGGTGACGGCCGCCAAGCCGTACTCCGAGGAGATCACCAAGGCGGTCGCGGAGCTGGCCGGTGCGTCGAAGAATTTGACGCATCCGCTGCTCACCGAGCGCCCCGACCCCAAGCGTGCCGCGGTGCTGGTGATCACCAGCGACAGCGGCCAGTGCGGTGGTTACAACTCCAATGTGCTCAAACGGGCCGAGGAGCTGATGACCACTCTGCGCGAAGAGGGCAAGGAACCGGTGCTCTACGTCATGGGCAACAAGGGCCTGACGTACTACACCTTCCGTGACCGCCGGCCGGTTGCCTCATGGACCGGGTTCTCCCAGCAGCCGAACTACCCGGATGCCTCGGCGGCCTGTAACCATCTGGTCGACAGCTTCATGGCCGGGTCCGCGGGCGAGGTTCCGGCACCGGACGGTACCGGTTCGATCGCGGGCGTGGATGAACTCCATATCGTCTACACCCGGTTCGTGAGCATGTTGTCGCAGACGCCGGAGGTGCGCCGGATGGCGCCGATCCAGATCTCCTTCGTCGACGAGAGCTTCGACCTGGGTGCGGATATTTTGTCCGATTCACCCACGGCCGAGGTAAGCGCGCAGTACGAATTCGAGCCCGACGCCGATGTGCTGCTGGCGGCGCTGCTGCCCAAGTACATCAATACGCGGATCTACGCGTCGTTGCTCGACGCAGCGGCATCCGAGCACGCCGCTCGGCGCACCGCAATGAAGGCGGCCACCGACAACGCCAACGAATTGGCGAGTTCCCTGTCCCGGCAGGCCAACTCGTTGCGGCAGGCCAACATCACGCAGGAAATCAGCGAAATCGTCGGTGGCGTGAATGCCCTGGCGGCCAGCTCGGAACGCGACTGAGACGCAGGAAGAGAACCTAGAAATGACCGCAGCTGTTACTCGAGAAGACTCGAGCCGGACCGGCGCCGCCAGTGGCCGCGTGGTCCGCGTCATCGGCCCCGTCGTGGACGTCGAATTCCCGCGGGGCTCCATTCCAGAACTGTTCAACGCTCTCGCCGCCGATATCACCCTGAAGTCGGTGGCCAAGACGTTGACCCTCGAGGTCGCCCAGCACCTCGGTGACAACATCGTGCGCACCATCTCGATGCAGCCCACCGACGGCCTGGTCCGCGGCGCCGAGGTCCGTGATTCCGGCAAGCCGATCTCGGTGCCGGTCGGTGATGTCGTCAAGGGGCACGTGTTCAACGCGCTCGGCGACTGCCTCGACAGCCCCGGCCTCGGCCGCGACGGCGAGCAGTGGGGGATCCACCGCAAGCCGCCGAGCTTCGACCAGCTCGAAGGCAAGACCGAAATCCTCGAGACCGGTGTGAAGGTCCTCGACCTGCTGACCCCGTACGTGAAGGGCGGCAAGATCGGTCTGTTCGGTGGTGCCGGTGTCGGCAAGACCGTCCTGATCCAGGAGATGATCACCCGTATCGCACGGGAGTTCTCCGGTACGTCGGTGTTCGCCGGTGTCGGTGAGCGCACCCGTGAGGGCACCGATCTACACCTGGAAATGGAAGAGATGGGTGTCCTCCAGGACACCGCCCTCGTCTTCGGTCAGATGGACGAGCCGCCGGGCACCCGTATGCGTGTCGCCCTGTCGGCGCTGACCATGGCGGAGTACTTCCGTGATGTGAAGCACCAGGACGTGCTGCTGTTCGTCGACAACATCTTCCGGTTCACCCAGGCCGGTTCCGAGGTTTCGACCCTGTTGGGGCGTATGCCCTCCGCTGTCGGTTACCAGCCCACGCTGGCCGACGAGATGGGTGAACTGCAGGAGCGCATCACCTCGACCCGTGGTCGTTCGATCACCTCGCTGCAGGCGATCTACGTCCCCGCCGACGACTACACCGACCCGGCGCCGGCGACCACATTCGCCCACCTGGATGCGACTACCGAGCTCTCTCGCCCGATTTCGCAGAAAGGTATCTACCCGGCCGTCGACCCGCTGACCTCGACCTCTCGTATTCTCGAGGCTTCGATCGTCGGCGATCGGCACTTCGCGGTGGCCAACGAGGTCAAGCGGATCCTGCAGAAGTACAAAGAACTGCAGGACATCATCGCGATCCTCGGCATGGACGAGCTCTCCGAAGAGGACAAGGTCCTCGTCGGCCGGGCCCGCCGGCTGGAGAAGTTCCTCGGCCAGAACTTCATCGTGGCCGAGAAGTTCACCGGTCAGCCCGGTTCGGTCGTTCCGCTGGAGCAGACCATCGACGATTTCGATCGGGTCTGCAAGGGCGAATTCGACCACTTCCCGGAGCAGGCGTTCAACAGCTGTGGCGGTCTCGACGATGTCGAGGCGGCCGCGAAGAAGATCGCCGGAAAGTAGTCCTTCATGGCGGAAATGTCAGTTGATCTCGTCGCGGTCGAGCGGCGGCTCTGGTCGGGCCGGGCGAACTTCGTGAGCGCCCAGACCACCGAGGGCCAGATCGGCATCATGCCCGGTCACGAGCCCCTACTGGGGCAGTTGGTCGAGGGCGGCACGGTGACCATCGTCGATACCGACGGCAACCGGGTCGTGGCGGCGGTGCACGGTGGTTTCTTCTCGGTTACGGCGGATACCGTGCGTGTGCTGGCCGAGACCGCCGAGTTCTCTACGGAGGTCGATATCGACGCGGCACGTAAGGTGCTGTCCGAAGGTTCGGCTGCGCCGGAGGACCAGCTGGCCGCGCAGGCCCGGGTTCGCGCTGTCGAACAGGCTACGGCTTCCTGACCTCCGGTAAGCCGGACAACGGAATATTTCGGCTCCGGCCGGTGACGGGCAACCGTCACCGGCCGGAGCCGATTCTCGTCCGGGCCCGCCGATATCGCGTGGGCGGTGTCACCCGGTCCCACCTGGATCGATGACATCGCATTTTCCGAGACATCCGCGTGCCGTTTGTAAACTGGTTCGTGGTTGAATGACGTCGGGCGCATCGGCCGAGCCGAGCCGGCGATCGCCTCGGATGAACGAAGGGATGTGCGGCATTGCAGACCGGGATGGTGATTGCGATCATTCTGGTTGTAGTGCTGGTCGCATTGGCCCTTCTTTCCACATATCGCCTGGTTATGCTGCGTCGTGGAGGGACGGCTGCCATCCTGCGGGTACTCCCGGCGCGAGCCGGGGAACGCTGGCGGCACGGAGTCATCCGATACGACGAGGATCATCTCGTCTTCTACAAACTCACCAGCCTCAAGCTCGGTGCGGATTCGGTGATCCGGCGACGCGGTATCGAGATCGGCGATCGCCGCGGTCCGCAGGGTGACGAGTACGACATCATGACCGACGCGATCTCGGTGATCGGTGTCGCGGACCGCAACGGCGATTACGAACTGGCGTTGGATCGCCCCGCGCTGACCGCGTTTCTGTCGTGGGTCGAGTCACGACCTTCCGAACGCGCCCGCCGTCTTCGCGGCCACTGACCACCCCGGTTGGGCGAAGCCCGTGTCCGGCGGCACATAGACGCAGCATCGGTAACCCGGTCCGGGACGCGGTGAGCGTTTATGGTGGGTCCTGTGAGCGTGCATCTGACGCGGATCTACACCCGAACCGGCGATGACGGGACCACCGGTCTCAGCGACTTCTCCCGAGTCGCCAAGACCGATCCCCGCTTGGTCGCCTACGCCGATTGCGACGAGGCCAATGCCGCACTGGGTGTGGCGATCGCTCTCGGTGCGCCCAGCGCATCGCTGGTCGCGGTGTTGCGCCGTATCCAGAACGACCTGTTCGACGCCGGCGCCGATCTGTCGACGCCGCTGGTGCCGGACCCGAAGTATCCGCCGTTGCGCATCACCGAGGCGTATATCGAACGCCTGGAATCGTGGTGTGACGAGTTCAATGCCGAACTGGCACCGCTGCATTCGTTCATCCTGCCCGGCGGTACACCGCTGGGGGCATTACTGCACACGGCCCGCACGGTCACCCGGCGAGCCGAACGTTCGGCGTGGGCGGCGGTACAGGCCCATCCCGACGATACGAACGTCCTGCCCGCGAAGTACCTCAATCGGCTGTCGGACCTGCTGTTCATCCTCAGCCGGTACACGAACCCGGAGGGGGATGTGCTCTGGCAGCCCGGCGGCGGGCGCGCGGATACCGAACCGGCCGAATCCGCCGGGCGTAACGAGCCGGGAGCGGATTCCGGTACCTCGTCGGGGTCCGGTAGCCCGTCGGGACACTGAGGCGTACCGGTTCCGTCCAGCGGTGGTCGTGTCGGAAGGCTGTCAGGTCGAGCCCGGCGTCCGCCCCCTGGCGCAATCGTGCGACCGGCACACCAGCGCGCACGTCTGCGCTCTATCCTTGCACCCACTGGTGCGCCGAATACTCGGAGAGGCGGCATGGAACGGTTTTTGGTAACTGGCGGCAACCGGCTGGTCGGTGAGGTCTCGGTCGGAGGCGCCAAGAACAGCGTCCTGAAACTGATGGCCGCGGCTCTGCTCACCGAAGGCACCACCACCATCACGAACTGCCCGGACATTCTGGACGTTCCCTTGATGGCGGAGGTCCTGCGCGGTTTGGGCTGCGATGTCACGATCGCCGGCGATGTCGTCAACATCGATACTCCCGCTGAGCCCAAATATCACGCCGATTTCCCGGCGGTGACCCAGTTCCGTGCGTCGGTCTGTGTCCTGGGTCCGCTCATGGCGCGGTGTAGACGAGCAGTGGTCGCATTACCCGGTGGTGACGCGATCGGATCCCGCCCCCTCGATATGCACCAAGCAGGTCTGCGTTTGCTCGGTGCGACGAGCGAGATCGAGCACGGATGCGTCGTGGCCCGCGCCGACGAACTGCAGGGCGCACGTATCCGGCTCGACTTCCCGTCGGTCGGTGCGACCGAGAACATCTTGATGGCGGCGGTGCTCGCGCAGGGGGAGACGGTGATCGACAACGCCGCGCGCGAACCCGACATCGTCGACCTGTGCACGATGCTCACTCAGATGGGTGCGCATATCCGAGGTGCCGGCACCTCGGTCCTGACCATCGAGGGCGTGAAGCGGCTCTCGCCCACGACGCACCGGGTGATCGGCGACCGCATCGTTGCCGCGACCTGGGGTATCGCGGCGGCCATGACCATGGGCGATGTCCGGGTCACCGGAGTCAATCCGCAGCATCTCGCGCTGGTCCTGGACAAGCTGCGCTCGGCGGGCGCGCGTATTTCGTTCGAACAGGACGGTTTCCGGGTGGTTCAGGCAGACCGTCCCCGCGCGGTGAACTTCTCGACTCTGCCTTTTCCCGGTTTCCCCACGGACCTGCAACCGATGGCCATCGGTCTGGCAGCGATCGCCGACGGCACATCGATGATTACGGAGAACGTGTTCGAGGCACGGTTTCGGTTCGTCGAGGAGATGATCCGCCTGGGTTCCGACGCCCGTACCGATGGGCATCATGCGGTGGTTCGTGGGATTCCGCGGCTGTCGAGTGCGCCGGTGTGGTCGTCCGATATCCGCGCCGGCGCCGGGCTGGTTCTGGCCGGGCTGGTCGCCGACGGGGTCACCGAAGTCCACGACGTATTCCACATCGATCGCGGATATCCGGCCTTCGTGGAAAAGCTGCAGGCGCTCGGGGCAGCCGTGGAACGGGTGGGTTCGGTGGTATGAGGGTTTCCAGGCCGAAACAGTGCACGCAGGTATTAACCGAATGTTGCGATTTACCCACTGTGACCAGGCGATTTGACATCGAATTCGTTGCCGCGTAACTTTATCCAAGTCAGAGCGACACGGACACCGACCAGGGGCCCGGAGCGAGGCGGAAACGCCGAGCCGGAGGGACCAGGGACAACGAGGTTGTACGAGGAGCGCCTGACAATCACACTGGTTCGACCGAAACCCCCGATTTGCAATCAGGGAAACGGATGAGCTAAGCTTGAGAAGTTGCCTCACAGATCGAACGGCTTAAAAGCCGCGAGAAAG
>NZ_BDBZ01000013.1 GCF_001613245.1 Nocardia speluncae NBRC 108251
GGTTCGGGCAGGAAATTCGGTAAGACGGCCATGGCTGTAGGCGGTATCGCTGCCGTTGGTGCCATAGGTGCCGGCGGTTACTGGCTGGGCAGCCAGGACGATGGGGTCGAGGTTCCCGAAGAGCCGGGAGTACAGGATCCGATTCCTGCTGAAGACGAGGAGGAAAATCCAGAGGAAGAGGAAACCCCAATTGAGGAGGGCCCCGATGAGGAGGACGACGATGGCGATGACGACGATCCCTACTTCGGCGGACCGAACGATGAAGGGCCGGGCAGCCCCGGCACGGATGAATCCGGCGACGGCGACGGCGATCTCGACCTGAGCGATCTCGGTTTGGGAGACCCGGACTCGGAGGACGGCGAATCGGGCCTGTTCGGGCCGGACGGCCTCGGGTCGGGCGAGCTCTCGGCCGAGGAACTCGGTTCCGGCACCGATAAATCGGACGACTCCGATAGTTCGCGCGATCCCGGTCCAACGCCCGCCCCGAGCCCGAACACCAATCTGACACCCACTCCTACCCAGGCGCAGGGTGGCGGCATAGACCCGATGACCCTGCTCATGTTGTCGAAGCTGTTTTCCGGTATGGAGGACGACGATGCCGAGAAGGACGACGAGTCCGATGAGGACGAACCCAAACCGCCGCCTTCCACGCCCGCTCCTGATCCGGGACCGCCGCCCACCGGCGAACCACCTGCTGAGGGTGAACCGCCCGCTGACGGTGAACCTCCGGCGGAGGGTGAGCCTCCGGGCGAAGGTGAGTCACCGGCTGAGGGGGAGCCTGCCGGTGAAGGTGAGCCTCCTGCCGAAGGTGAACCGCCCGGAGGAGGTGAGCCTCCCGCTGAGGATGCTCCTCCTGGGGAAGGTGAGCCGCCTGCTGAGGGAGGGCCGCCGCCCGAGGGCGAGGCACCGGTCGACGGCGAAGAGCCGACCGGCGATGCGCCATCCGCGGAAGGAGAATCACCCGCCGAAACCGAATCCACCGAGGAGGGAGCCTCGGGCGAACCTTCGGCGGAGGACAACACCCCGGTACCGGACTACCAGCCGGTACCCCCTCCGGAGGTCCGCACCCGACCGAGGGATGGTTCTGTGTGACGGCTGTGGCAGTCCGGTGCGATGGAGCGCTCGCCGTGGCCGGCGGGCTGCTCCAGGGCGCGGTATCGAGGATCTCCGGTTGACGGTTGACCAGCACGATATTCGCGCCCATGCAGGCGAAGCCCTCGGCCGGCCGGCCCGATACCACCGGTCCCGCCGGGTGATGATCGCGGTCCGCTGGTCATAGCCGGGTCGGCGTATGGAGGCGTCACGGTCGTCGCGTGGGACCGGCGGGCCGTCACCTTGACGGCGGATGCTGTGGTGCATGCGGCGGGGGCGACCCAGCACGTTCACGCCGGTGCCTCCAGCCGGCCGAGTGGAACCGGAGATAGGCCGGGCGGGTAGGGGCTTGGGCCGGGGCCGGATGGAGGCGACTGCTTCGGGGCCTTCGTGTGCCGCGGTGCGACGATCTTTTACGAGAACTATCCGGCCGGTCGTGCAGCCGGACTCGTGTTCAGTGGCCGGTGACGGTATCGACGCAGGTGGTGGCGGCGGGGAGTTCGTCGGCGAGGAAGACAGTCTGGGCCATCATCTTGTAGCCCGACATCTGCTCACGGAATACCTCGATCGATTCTTCCGGGTGCACCGAATCGATTACCGCGTGCGGGCCGATCGCATTGAACTGGTGGCTGACTCCGCGCGGAATCTGCATATCCACGAACGAGCAGGGCGGCACGATCAGGTTGTATCGGGTGCGGTGTACGCCGGCGGGTGCGTCGGGGAGAGCGTCTTCGAAGGTGGCCGGGTGGAACGGTGTCACGCCGGGCACATCGGTGATGTCGAACGGGGAGAGGCTGCCGACCCGGATGCGGGTATCGGGGCCGGTCATCATCCGTACGAAGCGCAGTCCGGTGTGCAGGTGCATCCGGGAGCAGATATCGCGTTCGGTGACATCGTAGAAGTCCATGATGTAGCGGTCGGCGAAGAAGCCGTCGAACGGTTTCTCGATCATGTACACGTCGCCCTCCTCGAAAGTCTGGGAGCGCACGATGCCGTCGGAGTCCGGGTTCGTGGCCGCCACACTCTTTTTTGCGCGGGTGACGATATCGGCGAAGGCGTTCACCACCGCCAGCGCGACAGGCTCCGGGAACAGCGCGACCGGGGTGACGGCATTGCGGCCCGCGTCCCGGAACGTGGCGACATCGTGGATCTCGTTGTCGTCGTCGGCCTGCTGTTTGAGCGGCGGGGTGGGGGCGTGCGGTGCGGACATCGGTGGGGGACTCCTGATTTCGAACAGTGATGAGAAGCGGCACGGAGAAGGTCAGGGGCCCACCTCGAAGGAGCGCAACCACAACTCGAGCGTGAGGACCAGCCACAGTTTGCCGCCGTGCCGCGGCAGCAGGGAGCCGTCACCGCGCAGCCAGGCGCGCAGGGTATCGGCGCGGAAAAGGTCGCGGGCCCGCGCGCTGGGCCCGAAGAGCAGATCGTTGCCCAGATCGGCGAGCGGGCCGGTGAGCCACTGTTGCACCGGTACCCGCATTCCGCTTTTCGGCCGGTCGACGATGGTCGCGGGCAGCAGATCGCGGACGGCTTCCTTCAGGATCCATTTCTCTGTGGTCCCGGCGAGTTTCAGGTTCGCCGGTATCCGGAACGAATAGTCGATGACCGCACGATCGAACAGCGGGGCACGACCCTCCACTCCGCTGGCGGCGGTGAGTCGCTCTACTTTGGTGAGGATGTGGTGGGCGCCTTTGGTCCGCAGGTTGGTGTGCAGGAGTTGGTTGAGCAGGCCGTTCATCCGGCCCGGCCGCAGGTACGGGGTGAGCAGGTCGGTCAGCGGTGGTGCGTCCGACAATTCGGCGAGCACCCCGGGAGTGAGCAGGACGGGCAGGTCACCGTGGCATTTGCGGTAGCTGTCGAGGTATGCGCGGGCGCGTGCCTCCGGGGCGGCCTCGTCGCGGAACAGTTCGAAGATCAGCATCGGCAAGTTCTTCGGGCCGCCGAAGACCGGATCCCCGCCCTCGCCGTTGAGAATGGTGGTGGCGCCGTCGGCCGCGGCGGCCTCGGCGAGCAGCAGGTTCGGCACGGTCAGCGGATCACCGACCGGGCAGTCCAGCAGGGAGACGGTATGCGCGAGCCTGTCGGCGACAGCGGTTCCGGGCACTGTGAGAACCCGGTGCTCGGTGTGGCAGTGCGTGGCGACGAGGCCCGAATAGGCGAGCTCGTTCGGAGTGGTGCCGTCGAAACCGATCGAATACGACCGCACCGGATGCTCATGCAGCTTCGTGGCCAATGCGGTGACCAGGCTGCTGTCGATACCACCGGACAGCAGGACCGCGACCGGTTCGCCGGCCGGTAATCGCCGGGCGGTGGCGCTTTCGAGGAGTTCACGCAACCGTTGCGCGTGTTCGCGGGCGGACCGATCCCCGGTGTGTTCCGCGGGTTCCCAGAAGGTCTGCTCATCGACCGAACCGTCCGGTCGCAGTCGCAGGCAGCGGCCCGGCAGCACCTCGTGGATACCGCGCAACAGGGTTTCCGGCCCCGGCAGGTAGGCGAAGGCGAGGAACGAGCGCACCGCGGGCAGATGCAGTCCGGTGTCGAGGGCGGGCCATCGTCGGAGCGCGCGTAACGAGGTCGCCGCCGCCCAGTGGCCGCGGGCGCGGGCATGGAACAGGGTGCGGGCGCCGACGTGGTCGCGGACCAGCACCAGTTCGGTGCCCTCGGAGATCGCGAGGGCGAACATCCCGTCGGCCGCGGCCAGACCTGCGGTGCCGAAGCGGGCGTAGCACGCCAGCAGCAGTAGCCCGTCGGCGCAATCCGGTGGCGGGGCGTCCCGGCCCAGCCGCCTACGCAGTTCCGCGGCATTGAACAGGGTGACCTCGCCTATTGCCGTGAGATCACCCCAGGTGAAGGGTCCCGCGGCCCGGCCCGGCTCGTCGTGCAGCAGCCCGAAGGCGCTGCGGCCCGACACCGAGACGGGGTCGCCACCGGCCGCGCGTACCTGCGCGGCCGGATCGTGCTCTGTCAGGAAGGCACACCATCGGCTCATTGCTGCTCCTCAGCCGAAATCGCCGTCGGAATCGGCGTCGCCGCCCCATTCGCCGTATTCGCCGGAGCCGCCCGTGGCCCCGGCCGGGTCTTCTTCGGCGGCGAGGCGTAGTTCCTCTTCCTGCTCGGGGGACAGTGATTCCGGTGGGGCGATGAGGCTGCCCACCAGCACCGCTCCGGCCGCGACGGCGAGGATACCGCCGAGCCGGCCGCCGAACGACGAGCGATTGGCGGTCAGTGTGCCGTCACCCCACAGCGTTCGCCCGTAACCCGCCTCGCGGCCGTAGATGACGCGGCCGTCGCCGTAGGTGCGTTTGATCAGGTGCCGGCCCAGCGATTCGTCGGTGCCGGTGGAGCCGCTGTCGTCGCGCCACGACACCAGCCCGTCCGGTCCGCGGGAGCGCCATTCCTGGCGGCCGTCGGAATACCGGCGGTGCACGGTCCGGTCGGCCAGCAACTCGTCGGTGTAGGTGATCTCGTTGCGCGCGGGCATACTCGGCTCCTTCATGAGGCGGGCCAGGTGAGAAAGCCGGTCCGCCGGGCCCGGCGGATATCGATCAGTGTGGTAGGCGGCCGGTGCACATCGCGGACCAGCCGGTGCACGCTGCGCAGCAATACGGCGGGATTCACCGATTCCACCTCGACGACGCGGCCCCGGCCCGAGGCTGCGCCGCGGATTCGGGTGAGGTGTAGCGGTGCGGTCTGGGCCGGGCGCAGTCCGATCGGCACGATATCGACGCCGTCCGGGATATCGGTCAGGGTGGGCAGCCGCTCCGGGAAGGCAAGGTCTGCCAGGCTCGTATCGTGCAGGACGTATATGGTGCCGTGCGCGCGGGCGAGCATCGCCGTGACCCCTGGAGCGAGCGGTAGTTCCGCGGCGCTCACCACCGGGCACGCCGATTCCATCGGTATACCGTTGGCACGCAGCATGCCCGCGACCGCCGCGGAACCGCAGACCAGCAGCCGCGGCAGGCCGTAATCGAAGAGATCCGGTTCCGGGGTGTGCGCGCCCGCGGCCGCCGGGCGGGGCGAGGGCGGGCCGAGTAGCCCGGGTACCTCGCCGATACGGGCCAGCACCGCCCGGAACGCGCGGTACGGCACAACCGGCGGCACCGTGAACGCGGGCCGGCGCGGTAGCCGATGCACCGGTAACACTGTGCGGCACACCTCGTAGTACAGCTGCCGTTCGGTGAACAGCAGTCCGTTCGGTGCCGCGACCCGTTCGGCGGCGATGCGTACGAGACGGTCCGCCGCGCCGGTCATCACGCTGCCGGCCATGTCAGGAATCCCGTCTGCCGCGCCGCCCGCCGTTCGGCATCGGTTTCATCCTCGAGTTTCTCCGCGGCCCGGGAGACGACCGCGATCAGCCGCGCCGGTGGGATCGCCGCGATCGGCGACCACCATCCGTCCGCGAGCCAGTCGATTTCGCGCTGGGTGAGTCCTACGGTGCGCAGAAAGGAGATACGGTCGCCGGCCGGTGGTCGTTCGCGCAGCCGGATGGCGGATTCGTTGTCCAGCACCGCGCGCGGGGCGAGGCCGAGGATCCGCACGCGATCCCCGAGGGTGAGGCGGGCGGCCTTCGCGGTGGCGAATCCTTGCAGGCTCGCATCGTGCAGCAAGAGCACCGGGACGCCGGGCGCAGCGTTCTCGATCCGGTCGGCAAGCGCCATATCGTAGGTCTGTGGGATCCCGTTGGCCGCCAGGCACGCCCGCACACTCGGATCGTCACAGACCAGGGCGACCCGCGGCCGCTCGACCACCGGAATCGGAACGTGTTGCTCGTCGAGTACGCCCGGCGGGAATTCGCCGTAGACGCTGATCCAGCGGCCGAGCACATCCGTCCGGAACCCATACGCGGTCACCGGCATCGCGATCCGGGTACGCCGCAGGAACAACGGCCGGCAGGCGTAGATCACCACCAGTCCCACCGCTATGACAGCGGCACCGGCCAAGAGCACTTTCCAGAACACGAAAGCACCGTTCCACCCCTGGATACCGCTGGTCAGGCAGAGGATATAGATGGCTACGACAGTGACGATCACCCACGTCACCGCCAGACCGCCGACATGGCGGTCCAGTTCGGGCAGCCGCCGCCGCGTCGCCGCATACCAGAGCTGCGTCACTGTGGCAGACAGGCCCCGACCGGCAGACAGCCGTTCGGTCAGCGACCGCAACCGCAGATCGTGCAGGCCCAGCGGCTCCGTTTTGGGGTCGAGCGCGAACTCGCGCCCGCATTTGGCGCACCGGTGATCGGTGCGTTCCCGGCGCAGCAGACTCCCACTGCAATGCGGACAGATCATTTGTCCGTCCTCCCTCCGGCGCACGCACCAGCAGGTCGTGCCTCATTCTCGCGGCAGGTCTGAATGACCGCTATTCAACATCTAGCACGGATCGGCAAACACTTCGTGGCCGATGTGTCCGTACCGGATGTTGTCCGCGAGAACCTCACTGCTCGATGACGGTGCCGGCGCGCAGGTATCTCGCCAGGGCGACGAGCAGAACGACCTCCAGCGCGATGGTTATCGCACCGGTGAGCGCGGTCGAACGGGACGCGGGCATCATGAAAACCGTATGGCCGACCAGTAGCCCGCCGACCAGCCAGACCCGGTGCCGGCCGGCCCAGTTCGCGGCGCCGCGCCAGCGCAGGAAGGCGTAGCCGAAACCGAGTGCGACCAGGACGGCGGCCGTCACCGGAAGCCATCGGGCGACGCGGTCGCCGAACACCGCATCGGGCCCGAGCCCCGGGGGCAGCAGCAAACCCAGGAATACGATCGTGGCCAGGGCGGAACAGAGTCCGGCGGTCACCGGTCGCGGTGCGGTGGCCGCCGGGGCCGGTTCAGGTGTTGCGCGGCCGGGCAGGACGTACAGCGCCGTGGCCGCCAGAGCGACGATGGCCAGGATGAAACCGGCCGTCCACGCCCCCGGCGTCCGGTATCCGGGGTCTTCGGTGGCGGAGATGACGAACCGCAGTCCACAGACACCCGCCAGGGCCAGTGCGCCGCAGGCGAACAGGCCGCGGGTATGCAGGTAGGGGCGGCCGCGGTGCGCCGGGAAGAGCAGGTCGGTGAGCGCGATCGGAATCAGCACGCTGAACACCACGTGCACCCCGATCTGGGAGACCCAATAGGACCAGTTCACGCCGAGCGCGCGCCATCCCCACTCGGCCGCGCCGTACATCTGCGGGCTGGTCAAGGCTTGGAGGCCGAGCCCGTCCTCGGCCAGTTGGTAGGCGAGACCGAGCAGCACCAGGCTCGGCCACCCGGCTCCGGTGCGTGCGGCCGCCTCCCGTAACAGCAGTACTCCGGCCCCGTACATGACCATGAGAAGGGGGAGAAGCAGCCATGTCAGTGGCACCGCGACCGCTGTGAACGTCAGTTCTGCACATATCGTTGTCAGCAGGGCCAGCGTCCAGGCGGCACGTAGCCGTCCGCTGCGCGGGCCTGCATGGTGGTGGGACACGGTGGTCCTTCGGATAGATGCGGCGCGCGCACCGTAGGTGATGCGGCGGGCCGGTGCGGTCAGCGGTCGCGTGCGTCGTGCAGACCTCCGATATCGATCTTTGTCATCGCATGTAAGGCGTTCAGCACCCGGTGGGCCGCCTCCGGTTCGGCGTCGGACAGTAATTCGGCGAGGGCTTTCGGAATGACCTGCCAGGTCACCCCGAATCGGTCGGTCAGCGATCCGCCCGGCCCTTCCCGGCCGCCGTCGGTGAGGCTCTTCCACAGAGTGTCCACCTCCGCTTGTGTATCGCACTCGGCAAACAGCGAGACCGCTCGGGTGAACGGGTACTGCGGACCCCCGTTGTAGGCGATGTACCGTTGCCCGCCGAGTGTGAAAGTGACCGTGGTGACCCGGCCGTCCGCATCCTGCTGCCGGTCGAGGATCTCGGAATCGGGGAAAATCGCGGTGTAGTGGCGGGCGGCCTCCTCGGCGCGGCCGTCGAACCAGAGGAACGTGCTGGTATTCATGGGAGTACTCCTCAGTTGCCGGATTCAGCGGGATGCCGGGACCGGGTAATCGTCGAGCTCGACGGTGTTGGCGACTTCGGTCATGCCCCGGCTGACGATTCGCTGCGGGAGATACGGAAGGACGCGAAGGGTTTGGTTGCGCAGCCAGAGTTGGCTACGGGTGTCCGGCATGAGGTCGCCGTCGCCGGAGCCGCGGGCGAATCGGTGCGCTTTCGTCACGAATCCGCGCATCTTCTGTTCGTAGGCAGGGTAGGCGCGTTGCGGATCGCCGGCGGCGGTGGCGAGTTCGCCGGCCAGGATGTAGGCGCCGACGAGTGCGAGGCTGGTGCCGATACCGGACATCGGCGAGGCGCAGTATGCCGCGTCTCCGAGGAGCGCCGTCCGCCCGCTCGACCAGGTGTCCGCTTCGACCTGCACCACCCTGTCGAAGAAGAAGTCGGGTGCGTCCCAGATGGCGGCAAGCATCCCCGGAATCTTCCAGCCGTCGCCCGCGAAGGACTGGACGACGATCCGCTTCTGCTCGTCGATATCGTCGCGGTCGTACGGCATAGGTGCAGACCGCAGGAAGAAGCCGGCCAATGCCTTGCCGGACCCGAGGGTGGGGTAGATGCCGGCCGTCCGCCCCGGCCGGCCGGGGCTACCGGGGATTGTGTACATCAGCTGCCAGCCGTCGTGGTTCCCGGTGGTCGGTATGGTGAACAGCGACAGGTAGCAGCCGAGGTCACGTAGGTAATTCTGCTCGGGGCCGAAGACCAGGCGCCGGACCGTGGATCGCACCCCGTCCGCGCCGATCAGCAGGTCGAACCGCTGGGCGGGACCGCTGTCGAATTTCACGTGGACACCGTCGTCGTCCTGGGCGACCTCGGTGATCGAGTCGCCGAAGAGGTAGTCGACGTCGTCGCGGGTGGTCTCGTACAGGATGCGGGCCAGATCGGTTCGCCGAATCGCCAATTCGGCAACCGGGCCGCCGGAATCGCCGAACAACTCGGTGCTCAGTGTCGCGATTCGCTTGCCCTCTCGATCGACGAATGCCATCCCGCGGGCGCCGGTATGTGCTTTCCGGACCCGCGCTGTGATGTCCATCCGGTCGGCGACTTCGCGTGCGGTGCCGCGGATATCGACGGCGTACCCGCCGCTGCGGGGCGCGGGTGCGCGTTCCACCACGGTGGGCTGGAAGCCGAATCTGTGCAACCAGAAGGCGAGCGTGGGCCCGGCGATACCGGCCCCGGAAATCAGGACACGGCGGTTTCTCATGGTGCTCCCTTGTAGTCGATGCGCGGCCACCGGTGTGTCATGAAGGGCGCGCGCGGAACCGGAACGACGAGAGTGCGGTACGGCGCGTGGTGCGTACGGCGTATCGACTCTCGCTGGAACAGGCTAACCGCGAAATACGCGCAAATATCGCGTGTGAAGGCAGAAACCACACTAGTGCGGTGAATCTGTGAACTAGTACACTTGCGTCCGGTAATGCACGTTGTCGACAGATCGGAGCGTCCATGTCCGCCTCGGCGACACCTCCGGATTCGCCCTATCGGGTGATCGCCGCGTCGATCCGGGCCCGGATCGCCACCGGCGAGCTGCGGCCGGGGCAGCGGGCGCCCTCCATCCGGCAGATCGCTCAGCGCTGGGGCGTCGCGATCGCGACCGCCACCAAGGTGACGGCGATGCTGCGCGACGAAGGGCTGATCGAAACGAGAATCGGTTCGGGGGCGGTGGTCTGTGCACCGCAGGGCGCGGAACAACCGGGCCGTACCGCAGCGGCCGGTGGGGCGGTGGCTCGGCGTTCCGGTCCGTCCGAGCGTGGACCGCACCGTGAACTCCTGGTGCGTAGCGCTGTCGCTATCGCCGATACCGAGGGTCTGGAGGCGGTATCCATGCGGCGGCTGGCGGCCGATCTCGGCACCGGTCCGATGTCGCTGTACCGGCACGTGGCGAACAAAGAAGAATTGCTGGCCCTGATGGCCGATGCGATATTCCGGAATCTGGATCTTCCGGAACCGGGGACGCGTGGCTGGCGCGCCGACCTCGAGCTGATCGCCCGCGCACAATGGCAGCTGTGCCACCGCCATCTATGGCTGCCCCGGGTCGTTTCCTTCACGCGCCCGATGCTGACGCCGAAAATGCTGGCTCAGACGGAGTGGACGCTGGTCGCACTGGACGGTTTCGGGTTGTCGCCGGAGACCCGGATGCGTGAGGCGCTGGCACTGCATTCCCTCGTGATGGCTGCTGCGCTGACCATGGCATACGAGAAGGAGGCGGAGCAGAACACCGGGCTCACGCACGACGGTTGGCGCGCCGAGCAGCGGGACCGGGCCCACCGGCTGCTGGGAAGCGGCGAGTTTCCCCACCTGGCGGCGGTTCCCCTGGATACGGCCACCGACTTGGAAGCGATGTTCGAGTACAGCCTCGCCCGGCACCTCGACGGTTTCGCCGCCCTCGTGACATCCTCGTCCCAAGCCCCGGCCGATATGGGCCGGCGAACGATCAGCACCGGTCTCGACCGGCGCTGATCTGCGGCGATATTCCGCTCGCAGCCGTCACCGGAATCGCCCACGCGGAAGTCGGTGTCGGTGAGCCCGGCTGGGCGAGGCAGTGCCGGCGAACTCTTATCGGCCGGTGGATGTCCGAACGGAGCACGGATGTGCGAACGCTTCGTGGCCGATACCGGTCGTCGTCACCGCGCCGGGCTGGAACACGTTCTTGCGAAGGCCGGGGACTGTGCCCGATGCTGGGGCGATGGAGATCGGGATCGCTTTGCCCACTATGTGCCGCGGCTACGACAGGGCGGCCACCGTCGAATGGTCGCGACTCGCGGACCAGGGGCCGATATCCAGTATTTCGTGTGGTGAACGGATGGCCTACCACAATCCGGAGATGTGGACGACATTGGCGGCCGCTGCCGCGGTGACCGAACGGGTGCAGATCTTCGCCAACCTGTCGGTGGTTCCCGCCCATCCGGTGGCGCTGGTGGCCAAACAGGCCGCGACGCTCGACGTCCTGTCCGAGGGCCGCTTCACCCTCGGTGTCGGAGTCGGTGGGCGGGGCGGCGACTACCGCAGCCTCGGGGCCGGTTCCGAGCGCCGCCACGACCGGCTGGACCGGGCGGTCGCCGAACTGCGGTCGTTGTGGGCGGGCGCACCGCCGTTCGACGGTGCCGATCCCGTCGGTCCGCCGTGCGTTCGGCCCGGGGGGCCGCCCGTGCTCGCCGGGGCCCTCGGCCCCAAATCACTCGGCCGCGCCGCGCGGTGGGCCGACGGGGTGGTGTCCTTCAGCGTGGGCGGGGTGCCCGGGGAGATCGCGTGGTCCGCCGACGCCGCCCGCCGCGCCTGGACCGACGCGGAGCGCGCCACGCCCCGGCTGGTGAGCGGTTGCTTCTACACTCTGGGCATTCCCGACGCCCGGACGGTCCTGCACGGTTTCACCGCGGAGTATCTGGATTTTCTCGGTTCCGGCAATGCCACGGCGGCTGCGGCGGCCATGAAGACCTACGACGCCGACGCGCTGCGCCGGACGCTGGACGCGGCGGAAGCGGCCGGACTGGACGAGTTCATCCTCGTCCCGGGCTCCGCCGACCGCGCGGTCCTGGACGCGACCCTGGACCTCATCGCCGCCCGCTGAAACGGGTAGGCCGGGCCGGGCGTCCCCGGAAGAACCGGGCATCCGAGCCGCGGACGTGGCCCGCAGCGATCCGGTCGGCGTTGCGCCGTCGACACCGGCCCCGGCCTGCGTCGATATCCGATGCGACTCGTACCCGGCGGGCCGGCGTATTTGCGGTGCCCGCCCGGGCGGTGATGTCCTGCGGCGGTGACCTACCCAATTCTCACCCAGCTCATCCCACGGAACCGGAGACGATTCCTGGCCGCCGCCCTGGCGGTCTCCGCGTTGTCGTTCACCGCGGCCTGCGATTCTTCGCCGGGTACCGCGGCGACATCGCCAACGGCGAGTGTCAGCGCACCGGCGGCCACCACCCAGGCTTTCGCAGACCTGGAGCAGACCCATGGTGCACGGCTGGGTGTTTTCGCCGTCGATACCGGCACCGGCCGCAGTGTCGCGCACCGCCCGGACGAGCGGTTCCCGATGGCGTCCACGTTCAAGGGTCTCGCCTGCGGCGCGCTCCTGCACGAACACCCGCTGTCGTCGGGGTTCTTCGACCGGGTGATCCACTATCCGCCCCACGAACTCGTCGAATACTCCCCGGTGACCGAACAGCACGTCGGCACCGGTATGACGGTCGCCGAGCTCTGCCATGCCGCGATCACCGTCTCCGACAACACCGCCGGCAATCAGATCCTGAAACTGCTGGGCGGCCCCGCCGGTTTCACCGCGTTCCTGCGCTCGATCGGCGACGACACCTCGCGACTGGACCGCTGGGAAACCGAACTCAACACAGCCGTTCCCGGCGATGAGCGCGATACCACCACACCGGCCGCGCTGGCCGCCGGCTACCGCACCCTCGTGGTGGGCGATGCTCTCCAGGTACCCGAACGCGAACAGCTGAAGTCGTGGCTGATCGCCACCAGTTCGGGAGAGGACCGTATTCGCGCCGGCCTGCCTGCAGACTGGACCGTCGGCCACAAGACCGGAACTCCGGCCTACGGCTCCGCGCTCGATGTCGCCATCGCCTGGCCCCCGGGCCGTGCACCCCTGGTCATCGCGGTGCTCAGTACCAAACCGGAACAGGACGCCGAACCCGACAGCGCGCTACTCGCGGCCGCCACCCGGGCGGCCGTAGCGGAACTCGGAGTCGGCGAAACCGGCCGGTAATGCGCGCACCGGTCCGGACATACCGCTCTGACCGGAATGCGTACGGGGGCAGAACCGGTGGGTAGAATCGAGATGTTCGCGCAGCTCAGGAAGTGATCCCGGGGGGTGTGGCTTTTCGGGATCGGCCCACCGCAGAATCGAGTCGAGGGTGTCGACCATGACAGATCCGATCGAATTCCTCGGCGCCCGGCGGTTCGGGGTGGCGCCCGAATGAACACGGCGGCCCGCGCGGCGGATCTCGGGTATGCGGCGGCGTGGCGTCTGGTGCGGCTGCTACCGCAGGGGTGGGCCTTTCGCTTGTTCCGGTTCGCGGCGGATTGCGCCGCGCGCCGCGGCGGGCCGCAGCAGTTGCGTCGCAATCTTTCCCGGGTACTGGCCACCACGGCGGACGCGGTGCCCGACGAACTCGTGCGCGATAGCCTGCGCTCGTATGCCCGGTACTGGTGTGAGGCGTTCCGGCTGCCGTCGATGGATCCGGCGCGACTTGCCGAGACGATCGAATCCTGCGCCACCGGGATCGAACATCTTCGAGACGCGTTCGCGCGCGGCGGCGGCGTGGTGCTGGCGCTGCCGCACAGCGGGAACTGGGACCTGGCCGGAGTGTGGGTGGTGCAGCGACTGGGCACGCCCACCGTCGTGGCCGAGCGGCTGGCACCGGAATCGCTGTTCCAGCGTTTCGTCCGGTTCCGGGAGAGTCTGGGGTTCGAGATCATTCCGCTCACCGGTGCCCAGACGCCGCCGTTCGACCAGTTGGCCGCCCGGCTCCGGGCGGGCCGGATAGTGGGTCTGCTGGGCGAACGCGACTTGTCCGGTGCGGGCGTAACGGTCGACTTCTTCGGTGAGCCCGCCACCCTGCCCGCGGGCCCGGCCAAGCTGGCCATCGAGACCGGGGCGCCCCTGTTGCCGGTGCACTGCTGGTTCACCCCCGACGGCTGGGGATTCGGTATCGGCGCGCCGGTCGACACCACCGGTGGCATCGCTGCCACGACGCAGCGGCTGGCCGATAGGTTCGCCGCGGGCATCGCCGCGCACCCGGCCGACTGGCATATGTTGCAACCGTTGTGGACGGCCGACTTCAGCGCCGACCGGCTCGCCCGGATCGAGGCCCGCCGCGCCGGGGCATCCTGACCTTCGCCTTCCGGTAATCGATCCCGGGCCCGCGCACGCGCCGCGATATGCGACGTTTCTCGACGAGCGTCGTGCGGCGTGAGTGGTTCCCGGGATGCCACGGAACCGGTGGCCACAGTTCGGTTCGCCACGCTGGTGGCGGAGCTGGTTCACGGTGTGGTGAGGGTGGCGGGGGAGCGCTTCCGGAGTCCGTGCTCGGATTCCGCCGCCTGTGGTGCTGCGGGTGCATAACCGGGGTGCACGTAACCATCATGTTTCTTCCTTCTCCGGAACCCTTCCCCAGGCCGGACCCTTGTGTTAGAACTCATGTCAGTTGTCATACAAATTGGAGGAACTGTGGAAGCGGCCCTGCTCATCACCGATGCCGAGGTTGTCGACGAAACAGGTGTCCGGACCGCCGACGTAGCCGTCGAAGGGGGACATATCATCGCGGTGGGGCCGCGGCTTCCGGTGGAATCCGCTGGTGAGCGCATCGACGGCACCGGCCGGCTACTGCTGCCGGGGTTCGTCGACCTGCACGCCCACTCCGCCCTGCGCCCCTTCGACGATCCGCTGCTCACGCCGAAGATCGCGCAGGGTTTCACCACAGAACTGATCTGCCCCGACGGCCTCGGCCCCGCGCCGATCACCGACGCGACCCTGACGAGCCGCCGCAGCTACCTGCAGGGTCTGGAGCCCAGTACCTCCGCTCCGTGGACCTGGCGGAGCATGGGCGAATACCTGGCCGCACTCCAGCAGGCCCGGCCGGCCGCCAATATGGTGGCCTGCGTTCCGCACAGCGCGGTCCGCGAAGCGGTCATGGGCAATGCCGACCGCCGGCCCGACGCCCGCGAGATGGCGGCGATGAAAGACCTCGTCGAGGAATCGCTGGCCGCGGGCTGCCGGGCCGTCTCCTTCGGCATGATCTACGCGCCCGGCCTGTACGCCGATACCGCGGAGCTGATCGGTATCGCCGAAGCCGCCGCCCGCTTCGACGTTCCGCTGGTACCGCATGTCCGCAACGAGGCCGCGGGTGTGCTGGATTCGATCGCCGAGTTCGTCCGGGTCTGCGAGCACACCGGCGCGGCGCTGCATGTCTCACATGTGAAGCTCATCGGTGTCCCCGAACTGCTGTCCGACCTCATCGACCTGCTGAGTTCGGCGCAGGACCGGATCCGGCTCACCTTCGACCAGTACCCCTACGGTGCCGGGAGCACCCTGTTGAGCGCCCTGCTGCCGCCGTACGCCTTCGACGGTGGTCCGGCCGCGACGCTCGAGCGGGTCCGCGACACCGGGGAACGGGAACGGATGTGCCGGGATATGCATCGCGGGCTGCCCGGATGGGAGAACCTGTTCGGCGCGTGCGGGCCGGAGAACATCGTGGTCACGCAGGCCGGAGCGCCCCGCGAGGCGGCGGTGAGCAAAACGGTCGCGCGGATCGCCGGGGAAACCGGCACCGACCCGGCCTTCGCGGTGCTGGACCTGCTCGCCGATACCGCACTGGACGCCGCCATGATCGACCACTACTCCGCCGAGGAAGTCGTGCGCGAAATCTTCGTCCGCTCAGGCGCGCTGGTCGGCTCCGACGGGGTCTTCAATCCACATCCGCACCCGCGGCTCTACGGCACTGCACCGAAAGTGCTGGGCCGGTTCGCCTTACGGGACAAGCTGATCACCTTGCCCGAAGCGGTCACCCGGCTGGCGGCCGGCCCGGCCCGGCTCCTCGGGCTCGACGACCGGGGCGCGGTCGCCGAAGGCCGGCGCGCGGACCTGGTGCTGATCGATCCGCGACGGTATGTGGACACCGCGACCTACGCCGAACCGCACAACACCCCGCCGGGCGTCGAGCTGGTCACCGTCGGTGGGGAAGCGGTCCGGCGGTCCGGCGAACACACGGGCCGGCGACCCGGGACCGTCACCGGCGCCACGACGCAGGGTGGTAACTGAGGTGGGCGCCGAGATCACGAACGCATGCATCGACCGAGACGGCATGCGGGATTTCTTGTTACGCCTGGTCGCCGCCCGCAGCCCGGCAACTGCGGAACAGCCCGCGGTCCAGGTGCTCTCCGGTGAACTGGCCGCGCTGGGCTTCGAGGTCACCACCGACGACTGGGGCAATGTGATCGGCACCCGGCGGTTCGGGCCGGGCCCGGTGGTGCTGGTGGACTGCCACCTGGACACGGTGGAGGTGGCCGACCCGCAACAGTGGTCGCACAGTCCCTGGGGTGAGGTGGCCGGCGGTGTGGTGTACGGCCGTGGCACGGTCGATATGAAAAGCGCGCTGGCAGCGGTCGTGTACGGCGCATCGGCGTTACCGGCCGGTCTGCGCGGCACGATCGTTGTCGCGGGAACGGTCTGTGAGGAACTGGTCGAAGGGCCCGCGCTGAGCCGGGTGCTCGAGCAGGTACGGCCGGATGTGGTCGTGATCGGTGAACCGTCCGCGAACCGGCTGATGCTCGGCCAGCGCGGCCGGGCCGAGGTGAATATCGAGGTGATCGGACGGTCGAGCCACTCGGCGTATCCGGAGGCCGGGGTGAACGCCGCCGAGGTGATGGCCGATGTGATCACCGCCGTCCGCGGCCTGCAATTCCCGCGCCACCCCGACCTCGGGCCGGCGATGATCGCCCTGACCAATCTCAAATCCGACCCGTACCCGAATGTTTCGGTGCTCCCCGACCGATGCGTTGCGACCTACGACCGCCGCACGGTGCTCGGCGAATCGGCCGCCGATGTGCTCGAGCCGCTACGCGAGCTGGCCGGGGGGATCGCCGGACGGGCCGGTGCCCGCGTCGATATCGATCTGGCCCGGAGCGAGTTCACCACCTGGACCGGGGTCGAGGCGGCCGTCGAATCGTTCGCGCCCGCCTGGTGTGTGTCAGCGACCGAATGGCCTGCTGCGCACGCGATCCGGGCGCTCGGGGCGGCCGGGCTCGACCCACGCCCCGGCTACTACCAGTTCTGCACCAACGGGTCGGCCAGTGCGGGCCGGCACGCGATACCCACGCTCGGTTTCGGCCCCGGTGATCCCGGCCGGGCCCACACCACCGACGAATCCATCGACCTCGACGACCTGTACCTGGGCGCGTACGGCTACGCCGTACTCCTCCGGGCACTGCTCGCCGCGGAAACCGATAAGCCTGCGCTCGAGCAGCTCTGAACACCGAAGGATCGACAGATGAACGCGACCGTCATCACCATCATGGTGGTCTATATGGCCGTCATGGTCGGTATCGGCCTGTACGCCCGGACCCGTATCAAGGACGGCACCGATTATCACCTGGCCGGTCGCCGGCTGGGCGTATTCATGATGGCCGGGACATTGGCCGCCACCGAGATCGGCGGTGGTAGTTCGGTCGGCGTGGCAAGCAAGGCGTACGGCGATTGGGGCCTGTCCGCCGGTTGGTATGTGGTGGCCGCCGGTATCGGCATCCTGCTGGTGTCGTTCGTGGCCCCGGCCATGCGGCGCACCATGGCCGTCACCGTGCCCGAGGTCATCGGCCGCCGCTACGGTCCGGCCGCCCAGACGATGTCGGCGGTGCTCGGCAGTGTGGCGCTGGTGGCGCTGACCGCGGTGCAGATCACCGCTACAGCGACCATCGTTTCCACCCTCGGCGGGATCAGCCTGGCCTGGTCGATCGTATTCACCGGAATCGCGGTCATCTTCTACACCTGGATTGGCGGGATGTGGAGCGTTACGCTCACCGATTTCGTGCAGTTCTTCCTGATCGTCGGCGGATTCGCTATCGCTGTTCCGTTCGCGCTGCACAATGCGGGCGGCTGGGACACCGTGGTCGCCAACCTGCCCGAAGGACAGCTCGGCTTCACCAAGATCGGCTGGCCGACCATCATCGGGCTCGTCGTGCTCTACTTCATGACCTTCTCCACCGGCCAGGAGGCCGTGCAGCGGTACTACTCCGCCCGCACGCCCCGTACCGCCGTGCTCGGATCGGTGCTGTGCGGGTTGCTGATGTCGGTCTACGCATTCATTCCGGCGGTACTCGGCCTGATCGCGCTGGCCGTCTACCCGGATATCGATCCGAACAACGCCCTGGCCACCGTGTCGGTGGGGCTGCTGCCGGGGCTCATCGCCGGACTGCTGCTCAGCGCGGTGGTTTCGGCGACGCTGTCCAGTGCCAGTGGCAATATGCTCGGCTCGTCGACCATCTTCATCAAGGACCTGCTGCCCAAACTCGGGACTACGGTCACCGCGGACAACGAGATCAAATACAGCCGGATCGGCGTTGTGGTGGTGGGTGTGCTCGCGACCCTGATCTCGCTGTGGAGCCAGGCGATCATCCCGCTGCTGGTGTTCGCGTTCACCATGCGTTCGGCCGGGCCGTTCTCCGCCTTCCTCTTCGCCCTGATACTGAAGAAGACGAGCCGGCTGGCCGGTGTCGTTTCCATCATCGTCGGCACGGTCTGCGGATTCGCCTGGGAACTCGCCGATGAGCCGTTCGCCGTCGCGGCCATCATTTTCGGCAGTGTCTGCGGGCTGGCGTCGTTCCTGGTGATCCATATGATCGATGCGCGGCGCGGGAAGCTGGTACCCGATGCCTACGGGCCGGAAGCCGATAAGCGGCGGGAGTCGGCCGCTGCGCTGTAGGGAATTCGGCCCCGCCGCCCGATCGGGTGGCGGGGCCTTTCGGCCGTCAACTTTCGCGGCGGCGGCGCAGCTGGAAGCGGAACGTCTCGGGGGACAGCCACGCCTCGCTGCGGTCGACCACGACACCCACCGAATTTCGGGTGAGTTCGCTGAGTTGCAGTAGAGGGCTGCCGTTCTCGCAGCCCAGCCGGTCGCGCAGATCGCCCGCCGCGACCACCGGTGTCAGCGTGCAGTCGGAGTATTCGGCGAGTCCATCGGCCAGGAGCAGGTCCAGGACGGAACCGTCGAAGCGGCGGCGCAGCGCATCCGGCGAAAGTACCGATTCCGGGACATAGTCGACGATCAGCGCGACCTTGCGGCCGTCGATGGTCTTGGTGCGGCTCACCACGGTGATCGGTCCCGGTTCGAAAACCGCGGCGAGGGGGTCGTCGTCGCGTTGGATCCGGGTGAGTTCCAGGTCGTCGGTTTCGATTTCCTTACCGGACTGTTCGGCGAAGGTGTCGAAGGACGAGAGGCGGTCGATACCCGAGCTGATCGATTCCGGTAGCGGCAGCACGATCGAACCCGAACCGCGCACGATCCGGATATAGCCCTGGTCCTTGAGGCTCTGTAGCGCGGCGCGGATCGTCACCCGGGAGGCGCCGAACAGCCGGGACAGTTCGCTTTCCGACGGCAACCGGGCGCCGGCCTCGAGTTTCCGGGACAGGATGAATTCGTTGAGGATGGCCTCCCGGATCTCGGTGTGCAGCTGGCGCCGGGAACGGATCCGGGAGATGTCGTCGCCGAGGCCCGCCGAATCGGCGGGGGCGCTGGTGGCCATCGCGGGAGCCCTTTCACTGTGCTGCGGTCGGACGTACGTGCGGGGACGCCTGCGCAGCTTATCAGGGCGATTTGGCTTAAGTCACTTGACAGTTGTCATACAAATTTCTATTCTGAACCGGTCATCCGCAGACCGGGAGGAACGTGATGTCAGAACCGCGACTCGTACGGAACCCATTGGTAGCCAAGGACACCGTGCGTCCACTCGTCGACGGTAGCCGCGCTTTTCATCGGTCGATGCCGGACTACCGCCCCACTCCGCTCGCCGCGCTCCCCGCGGCCGCCGCCCGTCTCGGCGCCGGCTCGGTGCACGCGAAGGACGAATCCGCCCGGATGGGTATGCCGTCGTTCAAGATCCTCGGCGCCTCCTGGGCCACCTACCGGACACTGCTCGCACACCTCGGCCACCCCGCCGGCAGCGGTCTCGGGCTCGCCGAGCTGAAAACCGAACTCGCAGCGAAGACACCGGGTCTGCGCCTGGTCTCGGCCACCGACGGCAACCACGGGCGGGCCGTCGCCCGGATGGCCGCGCTGCTCGGACTCTCGGCCCATATCCTGGTGCCCGAAGATATGGTGCAGGAACGGATCGACGCCATCGCCACCGAAGGCGCGCAGGTGGAAGTCGTGCCCGGCGGCTACGACGACGCCATCCGCCGCAGTGCCGAACTCGCCGATGCGAATTCGCTCGTCGTCTCCGACACCTCATGGGAGGGATACGTCGACCCGCCGTCCTGGGTGATCGACGGATACTCCACGATGATCGGCGAAATCCTGGACGAGATCGCCGCCGGCGGCATCCCCCGGCCGACCGTGGTGGTCGCGCAGATCGGGGTGGGCGCCTTCGGTGCCGCGGTCGCGCGCGGATTCCGCGACAGCGCGGGCACCCGGCTACTCGGTGTGGAACCCATCGACGCCGACTGTGTCACCGCCAGTATCGAGGCCGGTGGAATCCTCACCATTCCCGGCCCGCAGCGGTCGATCATGGCCGGACTCAACTGCGGCACACCGTCGGTGATCGCCTGGCCTGATGTATCCGGCGGTTACGACGTTTTCGCCACGGTGACCGACGCTGCCGCCGAGGACGCGATGCGGCTGATGTACAGCGACGGGGTCGTATCGGGCGAGAGCGGGGCCGCCGGGCTGGCCGGATTGCTCACCCACGCCGGCGAACTGGCGCTCGGCCCCGACGATCACATCCTGATCTTCTCCACCGAGGGCGCCACCGATATCGCCAACTTCAACCGTGTCACCGGCGCCGCGCTCGCCGGCGCCTGAGTGGAGGAAAACATGATTACCTCCGATATCCGGGTCGACGGCGACCGGCTGTGGCGATCACTCGGCGAATTGGGTGACGTCGGAGCTTATTCCGATGACGACACCGGTCTGCGCGGAGTCCGCCGGCTGGCCCTGACCGATGCCGACCTGGCCGGGCGGGAACTGGTCACCGGATGGATGCGCGCGGCCGGGCTCACGGTGACCATCGATCGGATCGGCAATATCTACGCCCGGCGCGACGGTCGTGACAACACCCTCGCGCCGGTGATGGTCGGATCGCATATCGACACTGTCGCCACAGCGGGGCGGTTCGACGGATGCCTCGGTGTCCTCGGAGGTCTCGAAGTTGTCCACACTCTGAACGACCACGGTATCGCCACCGAACGGCCGATCGAGGTCGCGGTGTTCACCGAGGAAGAAGGGGTGCGGTTCGGCACCGATATGCTCGGCAGCGCGGTCGCCGCCGGCCGGATCGATCTGGCCGACGCACGGCAGCGCACTGATCCCGACGGGGTGAGTGCGGGCGCCGAACTCGACCGGCACGGGCTGGTCGGCGAGGTCGCGGTACCGATCCGGGCGCCGTTCGCGTACCTGGAATGCCATATCGAACAGGGGCCGATCCTGGCGGCCGGGGATACCCGGATCGGAGTGGTGCAGGGAGTCCAGGCAATCACCTGGCTCGAACTCCAGATCACCGGCCGCGCCGCGCACGCCGGGGCGACACCGCACCATCTGCGCCGCAATGCCGGCCTGGCTGCCGCGCTGATCACGGTGCGGCTCAACGAGATGGTCGAATCCGGCGCGTACGGCGCGATGCTGGCCACGGTCGGGCGGCAGGTCAACTATCCGAACCTGATCAATATCGTGCCCGAGAAATCGCTGATCACGGTCGATCTGCGCAATCCCGACGGTGCCGCCATGGCACGCGCGCACGCCGATCTCGCGGCCTATCTCGCCGAAGTGGAACAACTCGCCGGAGTCACCATCACCTCGCGTACCACGGCCGAGACCCCGCCCGTGGTGTTCGCGGAACAGATGCGGGACCTGGTCGAAAAGCATGCCGCAAATCTGGGGATGAGCAGTGCGCCGATTACGTCCGGCGCCGGCCACGATGCGGGCGAGATCGCCGCGTTGTGTCCTGCCGGCATGGTTTTCGTTCCAGGGCTGTACGACGGGATCAGCCACAACCCGCGGGAATACTCCACTCCGCAAGCCTGCGCGGACGGGATCGATGTGCTGCTGCATGCGGTGCTGGAACTGGCAGTCGCCGCCGACTGAACGCGTTCGAGCCGGCGCGGGCCCGCGAGCTGCCGGTGTGCCCGTTGCCGGTCGAGGTTCTTCGATCCGCCCCGGACCTACTTCTGGCCGAGTGCGGTTCGGCGGAGGCGATCCGGCCCGAACAGGCCGGGCGGCCGAGGATCGTCACGGACTTCCGTTATTCGGTTGACCGGGACCTCCCGGGAGAACCAGGATGCGACCATGCGTGTGGGTGTCGTCGGTTTGGGGATGGGTTTGTATCTGGCCACCTGGTGCCGCCGGCTGGGTATGGAGGTGGTGGCCGCCTGTGACCGTGATCCCGAACGGCGGGCCGAAGCGCGGGATCTGCTGCCGGGCGCGGCGCTGGTCGGCGAGTGGCCGGCGCTGCTGGATCACCGGCTCGATGCGGTGGTGCTCGCCAACGATTTCGACGAGCACGCGCCCCTGGCCGTCGCATTTCTCGAGGCGGGCGTCCACGTGCTCTCCGAATCCGCGGCATGTGCGGACGAACAGCAGGCGCGGGCGTTGCTCGCGGCCGAGCAGCGTTGCGCAGCCACCTACTCGTTCGCCGAGAACTATGTCTTCCACCCGCATATCCAGCTCGTGCGCACCATCGTGGACGCGGGAGAAATCGGGCGGCCGACCCTGATCGAGGCGGACTACCTGCACGGGATGGCGCCGGATGCGGTCGCGTCGTTGATCGGCGATCCGGCGCATTGGCGTGGCCGGATCGAACCGACAGCATATTGCACCCACACTCTCTCGCCTGTCCTCGCGCTCACCGGGGCGACGCCCACCGAGGTGACGGCCTTCCCGGTGGACAGCGCCGATCCGCGCTCCGCCGTGGTGATGCTGGTGCGACTCGACGACGGTGGACTCGCGATCACCCGGCACGGTTTCCTCCAGGGCGAACCGGACAGTCACTGGAGCTGGTTCTCGGTGCGCGGGACCGAGGGGCTCGCCGAGACGGTGCGGGCGCCCGGCGATCGCGCGTGGTCGGTTCGCGTGCGCAAGGAATCGTGGACCGATCCCGGCGCAAAAGTGCGCGACGAGGTGCGCGAACCCGCGCCGCTGCTGCTTCCCGACGGGACGCGTGTGGAGCCGAAAGCGGAAGGCACGGTCCGGATCCTCGAGGGGTTCCGTGCGTGCGTCGAAAGTGGCCGTCCGCCTCTCGTTCCCGTGCTACCTGCGGTTGCCGCATCGCTGGTCGGTGTCGCCGGTGCCCGCTCGCTACGCGAGAATTCGCGTCCGATACCGATGCCGTTTTTCGTGGTCCATGGCGCCGACCCGGCCCCGTGACCGCGTGCTCGCCCGGGATCAGTCGTCGGTCTTGATCTTCTTCATGATCAGGTGGGAATCCACCCGCGCCACGGCTCGCAGCCCCATGAGCTTGCCGGTCAGGAAGGTCTCGAAGACTTCCTGATCGGTAACTGCGACCCGGACGAAGTAATCGGGCCGGCCGAACAGGCGATGGAACTCCACCACCTCCTCGTAGGAGGCGATGGCGGTCTCGAATTCCTCCACCGTCTGCAGGTCGTTGATGCTGATCTCCACCGCGACGATCACCTCGAACCCGCGCGCGAGCGCCGCCGGGTCGATCTGGGCGCGGTACCCCCTGATCACCCCGGCGTCCTCGAGCCGTTTCACCCGGCGCAGGCACGGGGGTGGTGTCAGTCCCACTCGCTTGGCCAGCTCGACGTTCGTGAGACGGCCGTCTTTGCGGAGTTGAAATAAAATATCTCTATCCACCGAATCCAGATGCATATATGTCTCACTGTGCTTGTTTCCGGTCAGATCAGGAAACCATATTACGCCGAAAGAAACATAAAATGACCTGGTGAGAAGCACTTCGGCACCGACAGCGATATCCGGCACCCCGGCTCCGGTCACGCCGCGATCGGACCTGCGGTCGGCACTGATGGACACCAGTTCGGTCGGTCTCGCACTGTTTCCGCTCGGCCTCGCACTCGGAGTGCTGGTGGTGCACAGCCAGCTGGCCTGGTGGTGGGCCCCGGTGTTCGCCGGGGTCGTCTACGCCGGATCGCTCGAATTCCTGCTGATCGGGCTGGTCACCGCCGCGACACCACTGGCGCAGGTGGCGTTGGCCGCGTTCCTGGTCAACTTCCGCCACGTCTTCTACGGCCTGTCTTTCCCGCTGCATCGGGTTCGTGGCCGGTGGGGCAAGGGATATGCGACCTTCGCGCTCACCGATGAGGCCTACGCACTCACTACCGGCCCGGCCGCCCAACGGTGGAGCGGCCGCCGCATCCTGTGGCTGCAAGTCCTGTGCCAGGGGTACTGGGTGGGCGGAGCCACTGTCGGTGCCGCGGGCGCGGCGCTGGTACCGGTGCAGCTCGAGGGCCTCGATTTCGCTTTGACCGCGCTGTTCGTCGTGCTGGCCGTGGACGGCTACCGCGCCGATCGCGATATCCCGGTTCCGGTGCTCGCCCTGCTCTGCGCACTGATCGCCCGGGTACTGCTACCCGGGCAGATGCTGCCGATCGCGCTGGGGCTGTTCCTGGCCGCCCTGCTCATGCGCCGGGCATTCACCGAGAAGGAGACCGCCGATGCCTGATACCGGCTATCTGATCGCCGCCACGGCCCTGTGCTCGGTGATCACCTGGGCGCTGCGCGCGCTGCCGTTCGCGGTGCTCGCCCCGTTGCGCGCCAGCCGGATCGTCGACTATCTGGGTCGCCATATGCCGGTCGGTGTCATGGTCATCCTCGCTGCGTACACCGTGCGCGATATCGCCCCGGCGCAACTGTTGATCACTGGTCCCGCTCTCGCCGTCACCCTCGCCCTGCACCTGTGGCGCCACAACGCCGTCCTCAGCATCCTGACGGGCACCGCTGTCCACGTTGCACTGACCACCGTCCTGGCACACACCTGACGTGTTCGTCGCAGCCATGCCTCGCGTTCGGGCTACGAGGCAGTACCCGCGGCCTGGTCAGTACTGGCAACCCGACTCGTCGGCCTCCGAGCGATATCCGGTGCCTTTCTGGATGACGTCGAATCCGACCATTCGGATCGATGCGGTGTCTGCCGAAGCCGGGGTCCGGGCGACCGTGCCGGCCGCGATCAGACCGCAGCCGGCTCAGCGGGCTCGGGTGCGGGCCAGGTTCCAGCTGTTCCAGGTGTCGTCGTCGAGCCGGTAGCCGAGCCGGTCGAGCAGATCGTCGCGCATCGGGGCGGGCAGGCGATCGAGGACAGGGACGATATCGACCGACAGGCCGGCCAGGTAGTCGACGTCGAGATCCTCGCCGCGCTCCCAGCGGTCGATGTTCTCGGTGGCGACCAGTCCCTCGGGATTCACTGCGGCCAGCGCCAGCAGTGCGGCCGTCCCCGTCGCGATCGCACTGCGCGGCAGCCACGCTGTTTCCAGGCGCAGAACGGCGATGATCACCAGCACGTAGACGATGCCGAGCCAGAGTTCGCAGGTGGCGACCAGCAACCGCAGCACGGTGAATCCGTACGCCTGCTGGTAGGTCCACATTCGCCCGAGCGCGGAGGCGATCATCACCAGCGTGAGCCCGCTGATCGCGCACAACAGGCCGCGCAACCACAGCCGGTCCACGGCGGTGTCCCGGGCCGCCCTGTGCAGGACGGGCAGGATGACGGCGAGCGTGAGTACGGTGACCGCGGAGAGCTGCCAGAAACCGCTGCGGGCATACTCGGCGTAGGTCAGGCCTGCGGTGCGCTGCACATAGTCGTCGCCACCGAACAGCGCCACCAGTTGTGCCCCGAGGAACAACGCGAACACCGCCGTCAGGGCGCCGACCGGCAGGCTCCATTCCGGCCGCGCCAGCGTTCGATTCGCGGCCTTCGGCTCCCCATCGGCCGGGAGCGGGGGACCGGCGAGCAGGTACAGGGCGCCCAGAGTGCCGATACCCGCGAGCCCGAACACCACGACCCAGCGGGTCAGGGCGTCGCTGTCCATCCGCGGAACCAGACCGTCGACGAGCGCGGCGAACGTGGCATCGGCGCCGGCCAGCAACGGTACGAACACCGCGAGTAGCGCCACCGTGACGACGGCGGACACCCCGAGCCGGCGATTATGCGCCCCGGCACCGCCGGATCGCTTACCCAGTGCGTTGTACACCCAGGCGACGGCACCGGCCGACGCCAGCGGAACAGCCAGCGCATCCCGGAAGATCCCGCGCTCCGAACGCCGGCCCACCACCGCCAGCGACCCGGCCACAGCTGCCGCCGCCACACACAGAACGAACAACCAGCCCGCGGCCCGGAATGTGCCGACTGCCAGCAAAACCAGCGCAGCGGCGGCCCACCACAGGCGTTCCCGGTTCCGGACCTGCGCGGGGTCCGCTGTCCGGCGTGCCCGGCGATGGACCACCCCGACTGCGACCGCCGCCGTGGAACCCGCGAGCAACCAGCCGATTCCGGGGCGATCGAACGGAATGGCCGCCGCCGCGACCACGCCCGTGATGCCCGCCGCGGGCAGAACACCCGCGGGGTAGGCGACCAGATGCCGGCGCGGTGCGACGGCCGGCGGTTTCGGGTATTCCGGCGCATCCGGCGCGCCGGACGGCTGAATACGTGCCCCGCTGCCGGGACCCCACAGTGCGGCATCGGATATCGAATCCGTAGCCGCTTCGTTGCCGCCGGAGGATCCCGCGGTATGGGCCACCGCGACCGAGGAGCCGTATGTGGGCGCGGCCGAATGGCCTTCTCCGGCCGAGGGCTGCCGGTTTCCGGCCGGTTCGGTCGCCCCGGCCGTCACGAGCGTGCGGGCAGGACGTGCCGGAATCACCGGCTCTGCCGACCCGGACGATTTCGACGGGTTGGTTGTTCCTGCCGGCAGGGTCGGCTCAGCAGGGTCGGTGGGTGCCGGGGGCTCGGCCGGTGTCGCCGGACCTGCGGGCTCGGTCGGTGCGTAGCCGGCTGTTGCTGCCGAGTCGGTCTGTCCCACCTGGTCGCCCGTCCCGGCGGGTGCCGCCGATTCGACACTGCCGGTTACTTCTCCGCTGCCGGTCTTCACCGGCTTTGCCGAGTCCTCGGTTGCCGGCGCGGGGGTGTTGCCGGTGGATTCCGCCGGTGGCGCCGGGGGCGTCCGCCCCGCCTTGTCGGCGTTCGGTTCAGTTCGTCTGGGCATTCTGGGCACGGGAGTCCTCCTGAGGGTGTGCGTTATCGCCCCGGGGCCTATCGGCGGCCGGGCTGTACAGCGGGAAAGGTCAGTGGCCGGTCGGCTCGGTGGCCGGGAGGACTACGCGGATCCGGGATCCGGGGTCGGTGACGGCGATGGAGCCGCGGTGCAGATCGATCACCCAGCGCGCGATGGCGAGTCCGAGACCGGTGCCGCCGCCGTCGGTGCGGCCGCCGCGGGTGAAACGGTCGAAGATGCGGTCGCGTTGGGCGGGCGGTATACCGGGACCGTCGTCTTCTACGTCGATCACGAGGTCACCGCCCACGGTGTGGGCGCGGAGCCGGACCTCACCGCCGGCCGGACCGTGCCGGGCGGCGTTGTCCAGGAGATTCAGCAGAACCTGGTGCAGGCGGGCGCGGTCGGCGTACACGGTCGCGGTTGCCGGGGCCACCTCGCTGCGGAAGCGGATTCCGCGGCCCGATGCCGCTGTCATGACCTCCACCTCGGCCACCACTTCCGCGAAAAGCGGTGCGATGGCGAATGCGCCGCGGTCGAGCGGGACGGCGCCCGCTTCGATACTCGATATGTCGAGCAGTTCGGAGACGAGCCGCCCGAGCCGTTCGGTCTGGGCGAGCGCCGTTTCGAGTGTTTTCGGGTCGGGCTGCGATACCCCGTCCACCAGGTTCTCCAGGACGGCGCTCAGCGCGGTGATCGGGGTACGCAATTCATGCGAGACATTGGCGATCAGGTCGCGACGCTGCCGGTCGGCGGCGGCCAGATCGTCGGCCATCCGGTTGAACGCTTCGGCCAGCTGGCCCACTTCGTCCCGGGAGGAGGCGCGTACCCGGCGCGTGTAGTCGCCGCGTGCCATCCGCTGCGCGGCTGCGGTCATCTCCCGCAGCGGTGTGGTGATGCCGTGCGCCAGGAACTGAGAGGACACCAGTGCGATCACCATTGCCGCCAGCGTGGTCATCGGTGGCAGCCAGCCGATCTGCAGGCGGAAATAGCCGAAGGCGAGCCCGCCCGCGAAGGTCATCAGGACGGCCAGTTTGAGTTTGATGGAGCGGATCCGGTCCAGTGGCCGCGGCAGGACCGCCGCCACCCGGTCCGCCGCCTGCCGCAATCGGCCCGGGAACCCGCCCCGGCCATCGGAATCTGTGACGGTGAGTCGGCTCATCTGCTCTCCAGGGCGTAGCCGACACCGTGGACGGTCCGGATCAGGTCGGCGCCGAGTTTGCGGCGCAACGCCTTGATATGACTGTCGACCGCGCGCGTGCCCGCGGCATCGGCCCAGTCCCACACCTCCTCGAGGAGTCGTTCGCGGGCCAGTACTGCCCGGGGGCGTTGCGCCAGCCGGGTCAGCAGGTCGAATTCCAGCGGTGTCAGCTGCGCTTCCAGCCCGCCGCGCCAGACCCGCCGCTGATCGGCGTCGATTCGCAGATCGCCGACCACGGTGATCGCCGCGTTCGGTGTTGCGGCGCGTTCGACCCGCCGCAGCAGAGCATGTACCCGGGCGGTGAGGACCCGCAGGGAGAACGGTTTGGTGAGGTAGTCGTCGGCGCCCACGCCGAGACCGATGAGCTGGTCGG
The DNA here is from genome assembly GCF_001613245.1 of Nocardia speluncae NBRC 108251. Taxonomy (GTDB): domain Bacteria; phylum Actinomycetota; class Actinomycetes; order Mycobacteriales; family Mycobacteriaceae; genus Nocardia; species Nocardia speluncae. The sequence goes on from NZ_BDBZ01000013.1 coordinate 28,565, forward strand.
TTTCCTCGGTGCGCGCGGTGAGCATCAGGACCGGCACCGAGCGTTCGGCCTGGATCCGCCGGCACACCTCCAGTCCGTCGAAGCCGGGGAGCATGACGTCGAGGACGACGAGATCGGGTCCGAAAGTGCTCGCGGCGGTTACCGCGGCAGGCCCGTCGTGGGCCAGTTCGACCGTGAAGCCTTCGGCCCGCAACCGCGCCGCCACGGATTCGGCGATGGTGAGTTCGTCGTCCACCACCAGGATCCGCCGCGCCGCCGCTCCCCCTACCGGTGCCTTCTGTTCCATGATCGGGGAGCCTAGCCACCCGGTGTGGAGAGAAAAGGCGTCAATTGTGGAGATTCTGTGTGCCCGGCGCTCCATTTCCGCGATGCGGAGCCGGTGCGCGCACTGCTCGCCACCGCGTCGGGCAGATGAGGGCCGAAAGCTGTTGCGGGAAGGCAACGAAGTGGAGCACCGCCGAGACCGCCCCGGGCTCCCGGCTGTTGTCGCAGCACACGGCGTGTACCGGGCCGGTACACGCCGTGCTTGCGTACGGCCGGTGTCTCAGAGTGCGAGCACCGCGGGAATGGTCAACACCGCCACGTAATAGCCCATGAACAATACCCCCGCGTGGATTTTGAAGAACCGGCACAGCAGGCCGCCGACGAGCCCGACCGTGAGCGTCACCGCGAGGCCGAGTATCCCGCCCTCCCAGACGCTGATCACCACGACCAGCCCGGCGAACGCGGCGATGATGGCCTCGTGGCTCACGTAGCGCACGACGATACTCGCGGCCCGGTGGGCGAAATTCATCGCGAACGGGTAGGCGATGAGGATCGCCACCGCGACTGCCGCGAGTCCGTAGAGGAGGAATTCGGTATTGGTGAGCGCGGTGGACAGATTGTCGATATTGCCGTTGCCGTCGTCGGTGGTGAAAACCGGTGGGGCGTTGAACAACGGCGCGGCGGGCCCGGCGGCGACCGGGCTCAACGGTAGCCCGAACGCGATCAGCGGGATGAGCGCTTCGGCGATATAGGTCGATTCGGTGGTGCCGTTGCGCGCGGCGATCACCGAGGTGAGCCGGCGGTAGCCGTGTTTGACCCGGGTGGCGACCACTTCGCCCATCAGTACCGTCATGGCGACCGGACTGAATACGAAGGTCGCACTGGACACCGTGGCGGTGGCCGCGACATAGCCGGTCTGCCCACGGTCGAGTATCCGGAACGGATTGGGGAAGTAGCCCTTCCAGGTCTTGACATCAGGAGCGAGCCATACCGTCGCCGGTTCCTTACGAGCCATTTCGGCACGCCCCTGCGGGCCCAGTGACAAGAAGAGGTCGGCGATCAGCGGTCCGACGGCGATACCGAGGAAATAACTGATGTTGAGTGCCACATCGTAGGACTCGGTGAGCTGTTTGAGACCCAGGATGAGGACGACGAACGGTACGAGCGCGACCACGCCCGCCCATTTCCCGGGCGACGCATAGGCGATGCCGATCGCGGCCAGCAGGAACAGCCACGGCGCGGCGGACTGGACGTGGTCGGCGACCGGGGCCAGCAGGGTGGCGAACAGAACGGCGGCCGGGACGGCGATCACGGCCGCGATCACGGCCGCGGAGATCGCTTTGCGGAGTGCGATATGGGGTACACCCAGCGCGCGCAGCATCCGCGCTTCGCGCAGGAGCGGGACCGCCATCGTATCCCCGGGTATGCCGAGCAGCGTGGTCGGCGCCGCATGCGTCATATGTTTGGCCACGGCTCCGGCCAGGAAGAACGTGAACACCGCCGCCGGCGGCGCGCCCAGCAGGATCACCAGCAGGGTGAGCGGGGCAATGGTCGCGGTTTCGTCGGTACCCGACACCATGCCGATCAGCGAGAAGACGATCGCGCCGATCACAGCGAGAATTACGGCCAGCACGATATCGCTGGTGAGGATCGAACTCATGAGGTGGCCCCGGTGTCGTCGCGTTCGGCCGCGGCGAACCGCGGGCGCAGCCCGAGATCGTCGAGTTCACGCCGAGTGTGGTCGGGCAGATCGTCCAGCGATCCCAGGCCCTGCCGCTCTTCCCGCAACGCTGCGATGACCTCGCCGACGGCCGCGTCTTCGGACGCGTCGGTGACCACGATGCGTTTCGGCCGGAACATGCGCCCACAGATCACCCCGGCCACCACACATCCGGCGATACCCACCAGCAGCGCGTAGGCGTCGGCGAGCGATTCGTTCGTCACGAACGAGGAGAACGCCCAGTTGGACAGCAGCAGCGCGGACAGGCTCACGCCGATGCCGATGGCCACGGAGAAGGCCAGATGACGACCGACGACGGTGTCTCCCCACACCTCCAGGTACCGGGGGGCTTCGCCGCCCGGGGTGGCCGATGCGGTGGTGGGTGGGTCGGCCGGTGCCGGCGGCACCGGCGGCGCGGGTTCGGTGGGCATGGGTACTCCGTGGGCGTCGAAGGGTCGGGCGGGTCAGGAAGTCGAGGGGGCGAGTGCGCTGACCACTCGCGAAGGGCTGGGCCGGCCGAGGACGGTCGACATCCACCGGGAGGTCGCGGCCAGCGCGTCCAGGTCGATGCCGGTGGCGATACCGAGGCCGTGCAGCATCCACACCAGGTCCTCGGTCGCGAGGTTTCCGGTGGCTCCAGCGGCGTACGGGCAGCGACCCAGGCCGCCGGCCGCGCTGTCGAACTCGGTGATGCCGGCGGTCAGGGCGGCATAGACGTTCGCGAGTGCCTGGCCGTAGGTGTCGTGGAAATGCATCGCCAGGGTCGTGGCGGCGATCTCCCGCGCGAACAGGGTCTCCAGGAGGTCGTGGACGTGTCCGGGAGTGGCGATACCGATGGTGTCGCCCAGCGAGATCGAGGCCACCCCCATGGCGAAGAGGTGTTCGGCGATATCTGCGACCGCTCCCGGGGCGACGGCGCCCTCCCACGGATCTCCGAAACACATCGAGATATATGCGCGGGTGGCGAGTCCGTGCGCTGCGGCGCCGGCCACGACGGGCCGGGCGGATTCGAGGGCGCCGGCGATGGTGGTGTTCAGGTTCTTCGCGGCGAATGTCTCGGTTGCGCTCACGAATACGGCGAGCTCGGTGGCACCGGCGGCCAGCGCCCGATCGAGCCCGCGGCGGTTCGGGGCCAGCACCACCTGGCGGGTGCCGACCGGCAGATCGAGGCCGGCCAGCAGGTCCTCGGCATCCGACAGCTGTGGAATCCAGCGCGGTGAAACGAAACTTGTGAGCTCGACGGCCGAAATACCCGCGGCGACGAGCCGCCGGCAGAATTCGGCCTTGGCTGCCGTCGGCACCACGGTGGCCTCGGCCTGGAGTCCGTCGCGGGGGCCGACTTCGTACACCCGGACCGCGGCCGGCAGGCCCGGCCGGGGGTGCGGGTGTGGTGCCGGCCGCCGAACTGCTGTGAAGTCCGGGCTCATCTCAGCTCCGGCCCCGCAGCTCCGCGAGCACCTTTTCGGCGTGCTCGACCCGGATGTTCTTGTCCTGGATGAGTTGTGTGACGACGACGTCGAGCTCCGCGGCATCCGCACCGGCGGTCACCGCGACGGTCCGGGCGTGCAGGCTCATATGCCCGCGCTGGATACCTTCGGCGGCCAGGGCGCGGCAGGCGGCGAGGTTCTGGGCCAGCCCCACCGCGACCACGACCTCGGCGAGCTCACCGGCCGTCGCCACCCCGAGGATTCTGATCGCTGCCTGCGCCACCGGGTGCGCCTTCGTGGCGCCGCCCACCAGGCCGACCGCCATCGGCACCTCGAGGGTTCCGGACAGGTGCCCGGCGGCGGTCTTCTCGAAATGTGACAGCGCCGTGTACCGGCCGTGGGGGCCGACGGCGTAGGAGTGGCAGCCCGCCTCGACAGCGCGGGTGTCGTTGCCGGAGGCCAGCACCGCGGCGGTGATGCCGTTCATAATGCCCTTGTTGTGCGTGGCGGCCCGGTACGGGTCGGCCTCGGCGAGTGCCGAGGCGTGCACGATATCGTCGACGACCTGGTCTCCGCCCAGCAGGTCGCGGTCGAATACGGCGCGGGCCCGCACGATCCGCCGGTCGGCCATATTGGTGAGAATCCGGAGCAGCGGCCGGCCCCCGGCGATCTCCGCGAGCCTGGGGGCGACGGCTTCGGCCATGGTGTTGACCGCATTGGCGCCCATCGCATCGCGCACATCGACCACCAGGTGGACTACGACATGGGTGCCGGTCCGGGTCGGCACCAGGCGTACGTGCAGGTCGCGGGCGCCGCCGCCGAACCGGACCAGCGTCGGGTCCTGCTCGTCGGCGAGGTCGACGATTGCCGAACGTTGTTCCAGGATGCGTAGCCGCGCGGCCTCGGGGTCGGGTAGGTCCAGCAACTGGATCTGCGCCTGCATCACCGGACCGGTACCCGAGGTGAAGAATCCGCCCAGGTCGCGGGCCATGCGCGCGGCATTGCTCGCCGCGGCGACGACCGAGGGCTCCTCCGTCGCCATGGGGACCAGGTAGTCCCGGCCGTTGATCCGGAAGTTGGTGGCGATGCCGACCGGGATACCCAGCACGCCGATCACGTTCTCGATCATGTGATCGGCATGTTCGGTGTCCAGGCCGCGCGCGGGGTCGAGGACGTCCAGGTCCGTGACAGCAACTCCGGTCCGTTCGGAAACCACCGAGCGGCGTTGCTCGACGGACGAGTCCTTGAAGCCGGGAATCCTGCTGTCGACGGTCACTGCGCCCTCCATATCGCGGGGACGCGGTATTCGCGGTCCCGGGGAAAATCTGCCGGGATCGACGCTACGACCACGCTGTAACCAGCGACATGTGGCAGGAGCACATGAAATCTCTTGTTCAGTGTGTTGTTGCCACATTCGGCTGTCATTGCCGGGATATCGAACGCAACTCGTCCAACCTGGTGGCGAGCGAGATACGGAACAGGTGTTCGTCGCGGCGCCAATCCGCACCGAGCAGGGCTTTGAGGCGGTCGAGACGCTGCAGGATCGTGTTGGTGTGATAGTTCAGCGCTCGCGCGGTCTTCGTCGGGCTCGCCTCGTGTCGCACGAAGGTGCGCAGGGTGGTGAGCAGATCGGTGCCGTGCCTGGCGTCGTAGTCGATAACCGGGCCGATGGTGAGATCGAGAAACGATTGCAGAGCCTCCGGGTTCGTACCGAACAGGACTGTGTACGGGGCGTAGGCGTCGGTGGCGACGGCGCCGTTGTCGATCCCCAGCCCCGACAGCAGCCGCATCGTCTGTTGCGCCGTGCGGAACAGGCGCGGGAGCTCGTCGGGTGCGGCCGCCCGCGGCGGGGTCACGAGGAGAACCGGCGCTCCGAGCGCGCCGATGAGATGGGTGCGGAGGTCGTTCGCGAAGGCCATCGGATCGGCGGCCGATCCGATCACCGCGACAGTGGCCGCGTGCTCACTCACCAGCCCACTGTCGCCGAGAAAACCCGCGGCAGCGCGTTCGGCGCGGGCCCGGCGATCCGGCGGTACTTCGACGATGTGCAGCGTTTTCAATCCGGACGCGGTCAGGCGGTGGTTACGCACCCGCTGGTCTATATCGCGCCGCCTTTCCGGCGATGCATCCAGCAGGTCGGCGACGAGCTCGCTGCGCTCACGGCGGTAGGCGTCGGTGACCGCCCGCTGTTGCAGGGCGAGCAGCGCCGCGACCTGAGCCGCGCGCTCGATCGTGCGCCGCTCCACCGGACCGAGTTCCACACTGCCGGGTGTGAGCAGCAGCGCGCCGAAATACAGTTCACCGGCGGTGACGGCGGCCACCGCCTCGACCGACCTGTTGTTCTCGACGGACCGGCAGTGCCCGCTCGACCGGCTCGCGGAGACCGCGGCCCGCACATCCTGCGACAGGTTCACTACGGCGTGCTCGTTGTCCGCGGCCGCGGAGGTCGCGATCGAAAAAGACTCGGCGTCGATAATCGTCACCCGCCGGTCCAGCGCCGCGGCCAAGGTGCGCGCGACCTGAGTGAAGCCGCCGCCGGACAGCACGGCGTGGACAAGTTCTTGATGGACCGCGCTCGACCGGTCCCGGGCCTCCAGATGCGCGGTCAGCTTGTCGAGGGCACCGCGGGTGCGGTCTTGTGATTCCCGGAGTTGCGCGAGGATATTCGCGGTCTGCAGCACCACCGAGGCGTGGTCGGCCAGCGCCGAGAGCAGCGCGATCTCTTCGGGAGTGAAGCGGTGTTCCTGCCGGGTCGCGGCGAACAGGACGCCGAGCACGGTGCCGTCGGAGAGCATCGGCACACCGAGGATCGAGACGATTCCTTCGGCGAAGACGGCATCGTCGATGGTGTGCTCATGAGTGCCCTCCACGTACTCGCTGTAGCGAGGCACCCACTGCGCCGACCGGGTATCGGCGATCCGGCTCGCCAGCCCCGTGCCTGCGGGGACGTGCAGATCCTGGAACTGCGGGGTGACCGCCCCCATTGTCTTGCGAACGTGCAGGTCACGAGTGGTGGGGTCGAACTCCGACAGATAGGTCACATCGGTGCCTGTCATCTCGTGCGCGCGTGCCACCAACCTGGCCAGCAGCGCATCGATATCGCGTACTTCGGCCAGGTCGCGGGCGCTGGAGAACAGTGCGCTGAGCTCCTGTTCGCGCCGGCGCAGCCGGGCGACCTCGGCCCGGTCGCGGCGTACTCGGTCGACGATCTCGCCGATCGTGGCGGCCTCCAGCCCCAGTTCGGTCAGCGAGCCCGCCAGTGCGGTGATATCCGGTTCACCGTGGGTGACGGTGCGGAGCACCCCGTGGACGAGACGCGCGACGTCACTGCTGTTCATGGCTACAGTCTGGTGCTCAGCAGCCGGGCCGGGTACGCGAGGTGGGTCGCGACGGATGCCGCGCCTTCCCCTCATCCAGGTGAGCGCCGGGGGCGGGACGCACCGATCGGCGGTATGGCGGTGGGGACCTATCCGGTCAGCCCGGATATCCGTTCCACCACCACGAGGGGGATTTCCCGCTCGGTCTGCTGCTGATGGGCGGCCATATGCGGGAACTGCTCCGCCAGCATCCCGAACAGCCCCGCACGTTCGGGCCCGGTGGCGGTATGCGCGGTGCCGGTGAAAAGGTCGATCCCGGCGGAGGTGGGTTGTTCGATGATGACCTGCGGGTTGGCAGCAAGGTTCCGGTACCACGCCGGATGCTGCGCCGCGGCCATATTGGACGCCCACAACACGATTCGATCGGCACCGTCGGTCAGGTAGGCGAGCGGCACGATATGCTGCCGCCCGCTGCGCCGGCCGACGGTGGTCAGTAGGACCAGGTCGGCCCCCTTCAGCATTCCCTCCATCGTGATCTCCCCGCCGTTGGCGCGGAAGTCTTGAACCACTGACCGATTGAACGCTGGCATATCATTCGGCAACGACATCTGGTGGATGGTAGTACCCGCCGATGACAGACAGCCGTAGTCGACACTCGATCGGTCTGGGACAGAAGGTAACTGCTGATCACGGCAGGGGGTTCGGAGAAGCGTGTCGTCTACGGCTGTTCCGCTTGAAGTCGCCTGCGCGGTCGGCGCGCCCGTGAACGCCCGGCGGTCCGGGACGGACACGCACTACTCGGTGCACTGCTTATTTGTAGAAGCCTTCGCGCAGGTTGATTCCGTGCTCGACCCAGGCCTTGAGCGCGGCCGGCAGGGCGCGATTTATGAGCCGTTTCGGCGCCGGTACGAGGGGCGATCAGCGGCGTCGGACGGTGCAGGGGGTGGTGCGCGCGGCCTTGGCGCGATCGACCTCGTCATCGGTGAGCGCGCGGACCGGTAATTCCTGGCGTGCGACGCTGTCGGCGCGAATTCCGTTGAGTGTGATGACCATATAGCGCCGCCAGATCTCCGGATCGATCGGTTTGGCGAATTCGACGAATCCGTCGACCATATGGACCAGTGCGAAGAGATCCGACGGTTCGATATCGGGTTGCAGTACGCCCGCTGCCCGAGCGCGTTCGACGATGGCGGCGATCGCCGGTTTGATCCGGTCGCGGATGCGGTGGAAGCGCTCGGTATCGAGGTCGAGTTCGAGGATCACCTCGCTGAACCCACGGTTGATCGCCAGGTGGCGGCAGGCGTATTCGACGAACTGGACCAGGCCGAGCCACGGGTCGGGATGATGCGTGCTCGCCTCGGCGGCATCGGCGAATTCACCGAGGTGGCGTTCGAAGACCTCGGAAATGAGTTCGGTCTTGTTGGCGAACCGGCGGTAGACGGTGCCGACTCCCACGCCCGCGTGTTCGGCCACATCGTCGAGGGTGATCTCGAGTCCGCGATCGGCGAACAGTTCGCGGGCGGCCTCGACGATGCGTTGCTGGTTGCGGACGGCATCGGCGCGCAGGCGCCGGGTGCGCAGGGTCGTGGCGGGTTTCACAGCCGCAGTCTATCAACGGCGGGATTAAGTGGAGCCATGATCTCCGTTATTGTGTTAGCGTTCAGGTAAGCGGAGACACCTTCTCCATTTAATCACTCTTTTCTAGGGGCGAGATGACTACCACGTTCGATCGCGGGCCATCCGCGCAGGAAAAACCGTCCGGCAGGCACGGATCACACGCGCTGCGATGGTGGGTTCTCGCCGTTCTCGGCGTCGCCCAGCTCATGGTCGTGCTCGACGCGACCGTGGTGAACATCGCACTACCCGAGGCCCAGCGCGACCTCGGCTTCGACGATGCGAGCCGCCAGTGGGTGATCACCGGCTACGCCCTGGCCTTCGGCAGCCTGCTGCTGCTCGGCGGCCGGCTCAGCGACCTGTTCGGCCGCCGCAACACCTTCATCATCGGCCTGATCGGTTTCTCGGTGGCCTCCGCTGTGGGCGGCGCCGCCACGAACTTCGAGATGCTGGTCGCGGCACGCGTCGGCCAGGGTGTGTTCGGCGCACTGCTCGCGCCGGCGGCGCTGTCGCTGCTCACCGTCACATTCACCGAACCGTCGGAACGGGCGAAGGCCTTCGGTATCTTCGGCGCCGTCGCCGGAACCGGCGGAGCCATCGGCCTGCTGCTCGGCGGTGCGCTCACCGAATGGGCGTCGTGGCGGTGGGTGATGTTCGTGAATCTGATCTTCGCGGCTGTCGCGCTGGTCGGCGCGGTACTGCTCCTGGCGCGGAACACCGGTGGCACCCGGCCCAAGCTCGATATCCCGGGGACGGTGGTGGTCACCGCGGCGTTGTTCGCGATCGTCTACGGCTTCTCCCACGCCGAGAGCGAAGGCTGGACCGATTCGCTCACTCTCACGTTCCTCGTCGGCGGCGCCGCATTGCTGGGCTTGTTCGTCTGGCTGGAAACCCGGGTGGCGCACCCGCTGCTACCGCTGCGTATCGTGCTCGACCGCACCCGTGGCGGTGCGTACCTCGCGGTATTCGTCATGGGAATCGGAATGTTCGCGATCTTCCTGTTCCTGACCTATTACATGCAGCTCACGCTGGGATACTCGCCGATCATGACCGGTGTGGCATTCCTGCCGATGGTCGCCGGAATGATCGCCTCGTCCACCACGACCCCCTCGTTGCTGCTGCCGAAGATCGGTCCGAAGGTGGCGGTCAGCGGTGGGTTCGCGATCGCCGCGCTCGGTATGGCCTGGCTGACGCAGATCGGCCTCGATACCGGCTATACCACCCATATCCTGCCCAGCTTGATCCTGCTCGGTCTCGGTCTCGGCGCCGCGATGTCGACGGCTTTCCAGAGCGCTACCGCCGGGGTGCGGCACGACGATGCCGGGGTCGCCTCGGCGATGATCAACACCAGCCAACAGGTCGGCGGCTCGATCGGCACCGCGCTGCTGAGCACCCTCGCGGCCTCGGCGGCCGGTGACTACCTCGCCGAACGGGCGCCGAGCCAGATCACCGTCGCGCAATCGGCCATCGAAAGCTACACCACCAGCTTCGCTTGGGCCACAGGCGTTTTCGTAGTCGGTGCGATTGTGTTGGGGGTGCTGATGCCGTCCACCCTGCCCGCTCCGGCCGAGGGCGAACCGGTGCTCGCGCACTGATCCCGCAGAATCATCGTGCCCGCCTTCGCGAGATGCGAGGCGGGCACGATGATGTCGGGCGAGCCTCAGGGGGCCTGAGCGTAGGACTTCCCGCATGGTCAGCGTGCGCGTGCGAGAACCCGGCGCGCCGACCGTGCGACAGCCTCATCGATGAGGTGTCCGTGCGCGTCGACTCCGACGCCCGAGGTGGCGGCGGAGAGCCGGTTCAGTACATCCTCCGCGTGCCGGACCTCCTCCGCCGTCGGGGTGAACACGGTACGCACCGGCGCGAGCTGCTTCGGGTGAATACATGCCCGCCCGATGAAACCCAGGCGGCGGAGCCGCCGGGTATCGGCCTCGAATGCGGGGAGGTCGGTGAAGTTCACCGATACCGCCGCGACCGGCGGTTCTATCCCGGCAGCAGCACTCGCGACCACCACCTGGCTACGTGCGAACAGCAACTGCTCCGCGGAGTCGTCGACCTCGATCCCGAGGTCGGCCGCGAGGTCGACCTCGCCGATCTGCAGGAAACGGAGCCGGGGCGCCCGCGCGAGCTCCGGTGCCGCCAGGAGCCCGGTACCCGTTTCGACGAGCGCGGACAGCTGCGCGTCGCCCGCCCCGCATCCGGTGAGAATGCGGTCCGCCGCCTCGAGATCGCGGGCCGATTCCACTTTCGGCAGCCAGATGCCGGTGAGGTTCGGCCCGGCCACCGCGCGGATATCGCTCTCCTGCAATGCACCCGGGTTCACCCGGACCCAGAGCTCGATACCGTCCGGATCGCAGTTCGCGATCCACTCGGCCACCAACCCGCGTGCTTCGTCCTTCCGGGCCGCGGCCACGGCGTCCTCGAGATCGAGAATCACCGCGTCCGTGCCGGAGCGCAGCGCTTTGTCGAAACGCTGCGGGACATCACCCGGCACATACAGGTAGGTGGTCGCCGTCATCCGACTACACCCTGCCCCGAGACGAGTGCTTTCGCGATGACGGTGCGCATGATGTCGTTGGTGCCCTCGCCGATCGCCATGAGCGGGGCATCCCGGTAGAGCCGTTCCACGACGAATTCCGTGGAATAACCGTATCCGCCGTGGATGCGCATGGATTCCAGGCTTGCCATGATCGCGGTTTCGGAGGCGAAGGTCTTGGCCATCCCCGCCTCCATATCGACGCGGTTGCCGCCGTCGGCGCGCGACGCCGCCCAGTAGGTCATCAGCCGCGCGGCCTGTAACTGGGTCGCGATATCGGCGATCTTCAGCTGGATGGCCTGGAACTCCGCGATGGGCTGCCCGAACGCCTCGCGTTCGCGGGCGTAGACGAGGGCGGCGTCATAGGCGGCCTGCGCGATCCCCACGCTGCGCCCGGCGATATTGAGCCGCCCGATCTCGAGTCCGGACAGGGCCTGTTGCAGGCCCCGGCCCTCGGTACCGCCGAGCAGCGCGCTCGCCGGTACCCGCACATCGGTCAGCACGATCTCGCACGATTCGGTGCCCTTGTACCCGAGCTTTCCGAGATCACGCTGTACCTCGAAGCCCTCGGTGGTGGTATCGATCAGCAAAATGCTCATGCCCTTGTGGGCCGGGTTCGTGGTGGTATCCGTTTTCACCAGAACGGGAAGGACGTTCGCGTGCCGCGCGTTGGTGATCCACGTTTTCGTGCCGTTGACCAGGTAGTGGTCGCCGTCTCTGCGGGCTGTGGTGCGGATGCCCTGGAGGTCGGTACCCGCGCCCGGTTCGGTCAGGCCGACACCGGTCCGGTAGGTCCCGGCGGCCAGTTTCGGCAGGAGTTCTTGTTTCTGTTCCGCCGTACCGTGCCGGGCGATCATCCAGCAGGACAGGTTGTGGCTACCGAGGATGCCGGCGATGCCCATCCAGCCCCGGGCCAGTTCCTCGTAGACCAGTGTGAACGACACCTTGTCCAGGTCCAGGCCGCCGTACTCCTCGGGAGTGGTGATCCCGAAGAGTCCCATTTTCTTCATATGCTCGACGATTTCGGTCGGGTACCGGCCCGATCGTTCGTATTCGCTCGCGACGGGCACGATCTCCTTCTCGACGAAGGCCCGCAAGGCCGAACGGAAATCGCGCTGCTGTTCGTTGAAGGTGAAATCCATTCTGATTCCTCAGCTTTCGTCAGTCGTGCCGATCGGTGGCGATGAGATACGCGAGGTCGTGCACGACGGTCAGGTCGGTCTCCGCGGACAAGTTCAGGATTCGGTCGGCGAGTTCGCCGGCCCGCGCGTGCCCGGCGCAGTTGCCGGTGAACTTCGCCAGCACTTCGGCATCGGTCATGGGAACCTCCGGTGTTCCCTTGCTACCCGGGACTTCTCCTGTCGCTATCCGCCCGTCGCGCAGGGTGAGAACAGCCCGGCCCGGCGCCGCGGCCGCGGGACCATCGGTCGGGGCAGGGAGCACCCGGACCGATTTCGCCGTCGCCGCGACAGCGGGACGGGTGATCGACTGCGGGGTGTAGGTGTCGATGGTGATCGCCCCGTCGTGGAGCAGTGCGGCGACGCTCCACGGCAGGTCGAACTTGGCATCGTAGGTACTGCGCGGCGGGGCCGTACCGGTGTGGTCACCACAGACGAACGGGCTGGAATCGGGGTGGACGTGCACCTCGATATCCACGATATCGGCCGGGTCCACCGCCACTTCGGCGACCGCGGCGGCTACGGCATCGAGGGTTACATGCATGAGCTGGCAGCTCGGATAGGGCTTGATACCGATGCGCGTGGTCTCCCAGCGGACCCCGAGATCGTCGGTCAGCACACCGAGATCGGCTCCGCGTTCCGACAGTGTTGCGTACACACCGCGCTTACCTTCGAGTACCGAGGGCGGTCCGGAGGCCCCGGCGGCGGCCAGTCGCGCGGCCACCACGCCCGAGAAGGCCGCGGAACCGGGATGCAGGGATTTGGTATCGGCGGCGGAGTCCAGGAACTCCAGTAATCCGCCGGCCGAGGAGCCGGCGATCCCCAGTGCGTCGACGAGGCGGGCGGCGGGCAGGCCCATCAGCCTTCCCGCGGTCACGGCCGCGGCGAGCGGCCCGGCCACGCCGGTGGCGTGCAGGCCGCGAGCGTGGAAACCGTGCGGGCTGACGGCGCCGAGCCGGCAGACCGTTTCCAGTCCGATCCCCGCCGCCGCCAGTACCTGCGCGCCCGTCGCCGACTGCTGCTGACCGACCGCGAACGCGGCCGGCAGCACGGTCACCGTCGGGTGGACCAGCCCCCCGGCATGGGTGTCGTCGAAGTCGAGTGCGTGTTCGAGCATCGCGGTCGCCATGGCTGCCGCCGGTGCGGACAGCGCCTCGCAACCGGTCAGCGCACGCGCCTGGGGTGGTCCGCCGAGGCTGTGCGCAACGGTCCACCCCGGGGTGCCGGCGGCCAGGCGGGCCGCCGCGATGGTGACGCCTACCCCGTCGAGCAGATGCCTGCCGGCCGCGTGCTGCACCTGCGGCGGCAGGTCAGCGGGCTCCGTCTCGTGAATCCACTCGGCCAGTACCGCGGCCGCAGTCATCGGCCGGTGTCCGAGTCGTCTTTGCCGAAGGCGCCGCCGGCGGTCAGCTCCGCGATCCGTTCGTCGTCGTAGCCGAGTCCGCGCAATACGGCTTCGGAATGCTCGCCGCGCGTGGGTGCCCGCCGGTAATCGGGCTGCTGGGTCCCGAAACGCACCGGCGAGGCGATCTGCCGGACCGTGCCGAAACGCGGATGTTCGGTATCGACGATCAGCCCGCGGGCGAGCGTGTGCTCCTCGGTGAGGGCCTGGCCGATATCGTTGATCGGCCCGGTCGGCACACCGGCGGCTCGCAGTAGCGACAGCCAGTGGTCGACGGTGGCCGTGGCGAAAACCTCTTCGAGAATCGGCAGCAGCTCGGCGGCGTGGCGGCCGCGACTCTCGAAATCGGTGAAGCGGGGATCGTCCGCGAGTTCCGGCCGGTCGATCGCGACGACAAGCCGCTGCCAGAACTTCTCCTTGGCGCAGCCGACGATGAGCCAGCCGTCCGATGCTTCGAACGCTTGGAACGGTACGAGCGACGGATGCGCGGAATTGCGGGTGCGGACGGGTTCGAAACCGCCGTTGAGATGCCAGGTCGCGGGATAGGTGAGCAGTCCCATCGCGGTGTCGTACAGCGAGAGATCGCAGTCACCACCGATACCGTCGCGCCGGGCGGCGTGCAGCCCGGCCAGGATACTGATGGCGGCGACGAACCCGCCGGAATAATCCACCAGCGAGAGGCCCGATTTGGTGGGCGGGCCGTCGGGGTCGCCGGTCACGCTCATCCATCCCGCCAAGCCCTGCAGGATGTAGTCGTATCCGGGTTCTTTCGCGCGTGGACCGGTCATCCCGAACCCGGTGAGGCTGCAGCAGACGATCGCCGGGTTGAGGTGTTTGAGCTGGTCGTAGGTGATGCCGATCTTTTCCGGTACATCGCCGCGCAGGTTGGAGTACACGACATCGGATTCACGGACGAGATCTTCGAACACCTGCCGGCCTGTCGTGGTCGACAGGTCCAGCGAGATACTGCGCTTGTTGCGGTTGAAGGTTTCGAAGAACAGCGAATCCTCGCCCGCGGCGAAAGGCGGGACGTAGCGGCCGACATCGCCGCCGACGCCGGGATCCTCGACCTTGAGCACATCGGCGCCGAGGTCGGCGAGGTGCACGCTCCCGAACGGGCCCGCGCCGTACTGTTCGAGCGAGAGGATCCGGACGTCTTCGAGCGGTCTCATTCGGAAACTCCGTTGGTCGTACCGGCGGATGCGGAATCGGGTAGCTCGAGCGGACCGCTCTTGGCCGCGGGGAAGTAGTTCTGCCCGATACCGCTTTCACGGGTCGCGACCATCACCGAACGCTTCCAGGAGATGACCTCGTCACCGTCCTGGTTCAGTCCGCGCGTGATCATCGAGACGATGCCGGCGTAGGGCCGCGACTGCGAGTGGCGCAGGCCGGTGCAGATGCTCTCGGCGTAGATCGTGTCACCGATATAGACCGGGTGGCTCATCTTGATATCGGTGAACGCGAGGTTGGAGATAGCGTTCTGGCTCATATCCAGGACCGAAATACCCAGCACCACCGAGACGGTGAGCCCCGAGTTGACGATGATCCGGCCGTTGGTGATCGGATTCTGTTGTGCCAGATGGGCGTTGAAGTGGTTCTGGTTCAGGTTCATCGACAGCAGGGTCACCCAGGTGTTGTCGGCCTCGGAGATGGTTCGTCCCAGTGGGTGCTGGTACACATCGCCAACGGTGTAGTCCTCGAAGAACCTTCCCAAAACTGCGGGATGGGTCGCCACGGTGCCTCCTAGGCGTCGGTCGGGCAGTCGCGATGACTCTAAACGTCTGATGTTTGTGGCGTCAATAGTTCGCCTTGCGAAAAGACTTCCGTAGTTAGCTGGTGATCGCCTGATCTTGTGGATTAAAACATCAGAGGTATCACTTTATGTGCACCGTAACCGGTCCATCTGTCGGTACGAATCCCGCAGATGGTCCAGATGCCGGCGCATGAGGTTCATGGTGGCCACCGAATCGCCGTCCCGTACCACCGAGAGGATCGCCCGGTGATCATGGTCCACGCAATCCCAGAATCCGTCCGGGGTGTGATCGCGGCCGAAGCGTCCGGACAGCACGCGGAAGACCGGCGCCGTGATCAGCTCGAGTAGTGGATTGCACGCCGCGCGCAGCAGGATGAGGTGGAATTCCTGGTTTGCCGCGTATGTCTCGGGGCCCTGGGTGCCGTCCGGTTCGAACATCACGGCTTCGAGCTGTTCGAGCTGATCAGGAGTGCGCCGGAAGGCTGCCATTCCGGCCGCGGGGACCTCCATCAGGTCGCGCACGTCCATCAGCTGGTCGACGCTCACGGCCTGCGCCGCGGCCATCAGTGCGACGCCGGTCTCCAGGTGAGCGCTGATGTGCCCGATGCTCGGGGCGGTGACGAAACTGCCGCCCGTCACCCCGCGGGTGGTGTGGATCAGGTTCTGGGTGGCCAGTGAGCGGAGGGCTTCGCGGATAGTGCTGCGCCCGACGCCGAACTCGTCGCTGAGCTCGGGCTCGGTGGGTAGCCGGGTGCCCGGAGGGAGTTCGCCGGACAGGATTCGGGCCCGGATGGCTTCCATCAGAATCTCGTAGGCCAGTGGCGGCCGGGGTGCCGCTGCCTTCGATCCGTGGTGCGTGTGATCGGCGACCAACCTCGGCCTCTCCTTGCCGGTCCGGGGCTACTTCTTGCCCGGTGGAATCTTGAAAAGTCTGCTGTATTAGGGCAAATTTCGCCATCCGTGGCCCGGTATCGTCGAGAAATGTGGATCTTGACGACTAAAGCATCATATGTTTACAGTCACCCACTGTAACCCACGTCTCACCAACGAGGTCCTGCGAGCCGTCACATCCCCACGTGCCGCTCTCTACCACCCGTGGCGGCGGCATCGTCACCACCGACCCGCACGATATGTCGAGGGATCATGTTCACATCATTTCCGTCCCCGCGTCGACGGGCCCGTCGACGCGGGTCGATCGCCGTGGCAGTCGCCTTGCTCGTCGCGCTCACCGGCTGCGCCGGCGATCCGGGCCCCGACGCCGATCCGGCCGCCCCCGTCACCATCGATGTGACGGTGTCGGCCGCGGCCGAGATCTACAGCATTCCGTGGCTCGTCGCTCAGAAACAGGGGTTGTTCGAGAAATACGGCGTCATCGTCGAGAACATCGTGCCGGGTAAAGGTGGCAGTGCCACCATGCGCACCCTGCTGGACGGCAATATCCCGATCGGCGAGGTGAGCTACCCGTCGATCGTGCAGGCCGACCCGACCGGTTCGGAACTGCGCGTGGTGGGTGGCGGTACGCAGGGGCCGTACCCGATGAACTTCTATGCACTTGCCTCGAATACCCGGATCAACTCGATCCAGGACGTGCGCCGGTGGGCCTATACCCGCCCGAACTCGGCGACCGACGCCCTCTCACAGCTGATACCGAAGCTGGCCGGTATCCCGGAAGGCCGGATCGAACGCGTCTCCTCGGGTGGTATCGGCGAGGGGCTCGCACTGCTCGAGGCCGGGTCCGTGGATATCGCGATGCTGCCGTCGATCGTCGCCGAACAGCGACCGGACGATTTCGAGCTGATCGCGAGCAGTCCCGAATACCTGGAGCGATTCCTCCAATCCACCATCACCACGACCAAGGACTACGCCGCCTCCCATCCGGGAGTGGTGCGAGCCATCAACGCCGGTTACACGGAGGCGGTCGCGTCCATCGACGCGAACCCACGCGCGGCGGCCGAGTTGTACGCCGAGTATTCGGGATTCGATGTCGAGGCCGCGCTGAAAGTGGTCGAGCGGGCGGCGGCCGCCCGAACCTGGGGCGGCGGCTTCGACCCCGCTTCGGTGGCCTCGGCGCAGGCCGGGGTCGAACTATCGGGCAGCGACCGCGACCCCGACCTGTGCACCCTGTTCGATCCGCAGTTCCTGCCGGCCGAGGTGGATCATTCGCTACCCGACGGATGCTCCGGCACGTCCTCGTCGTGATGTATAACTTCCGACCGCGAAGGGTCAGTTCATGAACACTCCAACGACATCCGATCCGATCGTCGACGCACGCGGTGTCGTCCGGCGGTTCGGTGCGGTCACCGCACTCGACGGGGTCGATCTGCAGATAGGGCGCGGTGAGTTCGTTTCCATCGTGGGCCCCAGCGGCTGCGGTAAATCCACGATGCTGGAGATCGTCGCGGGTCTGCAGGACCACGACGCCGGGACCGTGGCCGTGGACGGGAAGCCGTTGAGCGGCCCCCGAGAACGCACCGCGGTGATCTTCCAGGAATCGGCCACCCTGCCGTGGCGGACAGTCCGTGACAATGTGGCTTTCGCGCTCGAGGTGCAAGGAGTGGCCAAGCGTGAGCGCCGATCCCGCGCCGATGAACTGCTGGCCACGGTCGGCCTCGCCGCTTTCGGAGATCATTTTCCGGGGCAGTTGTCCGGGGGAATGCGGCAACGTGTCGCCATCGCCCGGTGTCTGTCGATGCAACCCGATCTGATCCTGGCCGACGAGCCCTTCGGCGCGCTCGACGAACAGACGCGGCTGGTGATGTCCTACGAGCTGCTCGAAATCGTCGAGAAGCTCACCTGCGGTGTCCTGTTCATCACCCACAGCATCCAGGAGTCGATCCTGCTGTCGGACCGGGTGCTGGTCATGAGCGCGCGGCCGGGACGATTCATCGACGATATCGACATCGACCTCCCCCGTCCGCGTTCGGAGGGGGTGCTGACCTCGCCTGCTGCGACCTCGTTGCACGAACGTATCTGGTCGTCGCTGCGGGACGAGGCCAAGAAGACGATGAGCGTGACCCGATGAGCAACAGATCCGTAGTCCCCGGCTATCTCCGTCCGCCGCCGGCCCGGGTGCTGCGGCTACCGAGCTCGGGCTGGACCGCTGTGGTCATCATCGTGCTGCTGGTACTGGTCGAGCTCTATGCGCGCTCGTCGCTGGCCTCGCCGCTGGATATCGTGCCTGTTTCGGACATGGTGATCGAGACGATCCGTTTGCTCGGTGACCGGGAGTTCCTGGTCGATTCGCTGGGGCGCACGCTCGGGATCATCGCCATCAGTTTCGTCGTCAGTTCTGTTCTGGGAATCGCGGCCGCATACCTGCTGTGGCGGTTCGACCTGTGTAAGCGCGCCTTCCGCCCGTACCTGAATGTGTACTACGCGGTGCCGACTTTCGCGCTCTATCCCATCATGGTGGTGCTTTTCGGCAGCGGAATCACGCCGATCGCGGTGCTTTCGACGGTCTTCGCCTTCGGTATCGTCACCGTGAACGCGCAGACCGGATTCGAAGCCACGACGCCGATCATCGGGAAACTGGGCCGGGTGTTGCGCATGACCAGGTGGCAGTACTTCCGGTCGATCCTGCTGCCCTATGCGCTACCCAATATCATCACCGGACTGAAACTGGGGCTGTCGTACGCCATCATCTCCGTGCTGGCCAGTGAATTCATTCTCTCCACCGACGGCCTGGGCCACTACATTTCGATCGCCTACGACAGCTTCGATATCGCCGAGATGTACGCGGGCATCCTGGTGGTCACCGCGCTGGCGCTCCTGGCGACCCTGCTCATCTCCGCAGTGCTCAACCGATTCGATTGGAGGCGCCGGCGATGACATCCGTAGCGTCGCGGCAGCTGTCGACCCGCCCGATATCCCTGGGCACAGCGGTGCCCCGGACCAGCACGACCCGGCGAGTCGGGCCCGCAATCCTCGTCGCCGTCCTCGGGGTCCTGGCCTGGTGGGTCACCGCGATCGTGCTGGACAGCCGAATCTTTCCCACGCCCGCCGATTCCATGCGGTCGCTGTTCGCCGATCTGGCCACCGAATCGTTTCGCGCCAATGTGTTCGACTCCCTGCGCCTGCTCATCGCCGCCTTCGTCGTCAGCGTGGCAGTGGGTTCGATTCTGGGTCTCGCGCTCGGGCTGAGCGCTTTCTGGTCGCGTGCGGTGCTGCCGATCATCTACTCGATCAACAGTATTCCGAAAATCGTGCTGTACCCGCTGTTCCTGTCCTTCCTCGGGATAGGCCAGCTGAGCCGGTTCGGATTCGCTTTCTACGCGGCATTCGTCCCGATGCTGATCATGGCCGTGGAGAGCGCGGCCGCGGTCCACCCCCTGCATCTGAAAATGGCGGCGTCGCTGCGGATGAGCTGGCCGCGGCTCATCCGCCAGATCATCGTGCCTTCGGCTCTGCCCGCACTCGCCACCGGTATGCGGACAACCTTCGGTCTCGCCTTCCTGGGCTTGCTTCTCGCGGAGATGTTCTCCTCGTCGAGTGGTATCGGCTACGAGATGTTGCGCAATGTGAGCCTCATCCGGATGGAGAACATCATGGGCTCGGTCGTGCTGATCGTGGTGATTGCGCTACCTCCCACGATCGCCCTGCAGGCGCTGGAAAACCGCGTCACAGCCCGCTTCGGCGGATCGGCCCGATAATCCGGCCGGTCTGCTGGTGCGCGTTTCCGCGATCAGTTGTTGTCCGGTGGGAGGATCGGCGAGAGGGATCAGCCGGGACCGTCGGGGGAGCGGCCGACAGCCAGGGCCGCGAGCCGCTGAAGCGATTCGTGATTGCGCGGAAGGAGCGCCATGTCCTGGACCGGCCCGGGTAACAGGCGTGCGGGGCCTCGGCAGACGCGTTCGGCCATCCGGACCTCGGTGTCGGCGGGGCCGAGGGCGGCGAGGTGCAGTGAGATACGCGCCGCCCCGGCCGGCCACAGCCGGGCTTCCAGCTCCAGATGGTGTGGGGGATCCACTGCGCGCACCGTCGTGGTGTCGCTGAGAGCCAGCGGCCAACCGCCGACGCTGTGATGGATACGGGTGCCTATCTCCGGCCAGCCGGTATCGACCTTCCGTATATGTGTGGCACCGACAACCCACAGCGCATAAAGCCAGCCGTCGGCGAGAACGGCGAATACGTCCTCGATCGGGATAGGGATACGCACACTCGGTTCGGCGGGCATCGCAGCTCCGATCGTCGGGGAACCCTTGCTGCATGCGGGCACCTGTGCTGTACCGCAGATACCTCGCCCGGCGAGTTACCCGGCCACCGGCCTGCGAAACGCGCCGGGATTCGCGGCACACCGGCGCCGTCCGGGGCTTTCGCAGCAGATTCGCCGCGCGGCGCCGGGGCTCGAGCAGGCTGTCATCGCCCGAGAGGGACGCAGCCTGCCCGAGGAAATCCGGGTCAGGAGCGGATCAGCCTGCCGGGCGGGTGGCCCGGCGAGGACGACGCGAGCGCGTCGGATCGGAAGTATTCGTGGTGGTCGTATGTGCGGCCCGTTTCGTGCCTGCTGTCTGCTTGCGTGCGGGAGCCTCGTGGCCGGACGCGACCCGGCTGCCCGCGCGTCCCGCGGAAGCTCCACGTCGTCCGCCGGATCCGCGTGCTCCGGCGTGTTCGGCCGCACCGGAACGATCGCTGTGGCCGGAACGTTTACCCGACCCCTCCGGACGGGTCCGCTGTCCCGCACCGGCGGCCGAGCCGGTCGTATCAGCGCGGCCGTTCGCCGACGTGCGTGCACCGCGCGAGCCGCGCCTACCACTGCGGGCAGGTTTGTTCTCGGGGCGCGAGCGGTCGGCCTGAAACGGCTCCGAGGGGAGCTGCAAAGCGGCAGCCGCACCGTCCGAGAGGTCGGCGAGGATCGGCGAATCGACGGTCACCGGGCGCGGTTTCACCGTGATACCCGCTTTGCGCAGCAGCGCCGCGACATCCTTACGCTGTTCAGGAAGCACCAGCGTGACCACGGTACCTTCGGTTCCAGCGCGTGCGGTGCGGCCGGACCGGTGCAGGTAGGCCTTGTGCTCGGCGGGCGGGTCGACGTGGATCACCAGTTCCAGGTCGTCGACGTGGATACCGCGGGCCGCGATATCGGTCGCGACCATCACCCGGGCCGTCCCGGCGGCGAATGCGGCGAGGTTGCGGTCGCGGGCGGGCTGGGAAAGGTTTCCGTGCAGGTCGACGGCGGCGATACCGGCGCGAGACAGTTCGCCGGCCAGTCGCCGGGCGTGGTGTTTGGTGCGCATGAACAGGATGCGGCGGCCGCTACCGTTGGCCAGCATCCGGACAATTTGTTTCTTCGCCGCGGCACCCTCGAGTTCGAAAACGTGATGTTCCATCTTCGGCGGCGGGTCACCCGCTTCGTCGACCGAATGGGTGACGGGTGTGCGCATGAACCGGTCGACCAGCTTCCCGACCCCGTTGTCCAGCGTGGCCGAGAACAGCAGGCGCTGACCATCGGCGGGGGTGGCCGCGAGGATCCGCGTCACGCCGGGCAGGAAGCCGAGATCGGCCATATGGTCGGCCTCGTCCAGCACGGTGATCCGCACCGCGTCCAGCGTGAGGGCCCGCTGTTTCATCAGATCCTCGAGCCGGCCGGGGCAGGCGACGACGATATCGACACCTTGTTTGAGGGCCTTGATCTGGCGGTTCACCGGGACACCGCCGAAGACGGTGGTCACCCGCAGCCCGCGGAGCTGCGCCAGCGGGGTGATGGTGGCGGCGATCTGGGTGGCGAGCTCCCGGGTGGGGGCCAGGATCAGCCCGGCCGGCCGGCCGGGTACCCGCTTGGCGCCGGCGAGCCGGTCGACCATCGGGATCGCGAAGGCCAGGGTTTTACCGCTACCGGTCTTACCGCGGCCCAGCACATCGCGTCCGGCGAGGCTGTCGGGCAGGGTGGCGGCCTGGATGGGGAACGGCGTGGTGATACCGGCGGCCGCGAGTTCGTCGACAATTCCGGTGGATACGCCGAGATCGGCGAAAGTCTGCGTGACAGCAGTGTGGACAGGCATGAATATAGTGCGCCTTTCGGCATCGGAGGTGATACCGCGACGTCCGATCGGACCGATGTCCGGGCCTACACGAGGTGGCGGTGTCGCGGGTCCCGACGCGAAAAGCAGGTATCCCGCGACGGCTGTACATGCATACTCATCGGCGCAGGTACAGCAGTCACCATACAGCACGGGTGGGCCGAATCCGGTATTCGTGAATCGGCGCACAGTCGATCGGGTCGGCGGTCGAATTATTCGCGGGCATCTGTGATAAGGGTGGCGTTGCCGGCCCGAGCGGTGTCACCGGCTTCCGGCCGCAGCGATTCGCCGGGCAGGCGGTAGTTGCCGGAGAATCGCCGCATTACTGCCGATCGGGAATCGGGGCCGCTGCACGCGGATAGCCGATATTCTGCCGGATTCGCTCGCTGCCCGATCGATCCGAATGGTCTGGTCCTTTGCTGGTGAATTATCAAAGCCCGCCATATCTTTCGCGTTCCGGGCCCAGAGAAACCGATAGGCCGTATCAGCCGGCCGCGGCAGCACCACCGACCCGAGCGCTCCGATTCCCTACACCCGTCGAGCGTGGTATATCTCTGCTGCGGCACCCATCCGGGTTCCGGCGAGTTCGTCGAAGAAGAGTGTGCGCGTGTCCAATCCCACCGATCCCACCCGCGGGCAACCCGAGAGTCCCCCCTCGCCGGCGTCTACGTCGCCGGATGCTCGTGCAGGTGATCCCGTCCAACGGGTGATGCTTGTCTCAGGCCTCGGTGCGGCGCTGGCGATCGCCGGTTTGGTCGTGACGCTCATCGTCGGTCCGGGTTCGGGGGAAGCCGACTCCGATTCCGCCCTCCCCGCGACCACCACGGAAAGTTCGACCTCCGCCCCGGCGTCGTCGCCGGTACCGGCCGCCGCGACCGATGGCACCGCCCAGCAGTTCGTGGCCGAACTGTCCCCGGTCGGCACCACCGCCTACACCGGGTCGATCACGGTCAACAATGTTGCTTATCCGCACGCGATCTACCAGCAGTTCAGCGGCTGTAGCACCGAGGTGAAGCACACCTACGACCTCAACCGGGAATGGTCGCGCTTCTCCTCGGTGGTCGGTGTGGCCGACGGGGGAAATACAGAATCGGCTCTGCAGTTCTCGGTGGTCGCCGACGGCAAATCGGTTTTCACATCGGGAAATATCGGTGTGGGCGTACCGCCGAAGGTGGATATACCGGTGGCCGGTGTGGAGAACCTGACGATCGCATTCACCCTTCTCGACAGTGACTCGTCGAGTTGCACCCAGCTCGGCAACGGCGTCTGGGGCGATCCGACCCTCACGAAATAGGTTCGGCGAATATCGTCGTCGAACGGCGCGGGACCGCTCGTTCACTCGGGGACGACCACCTCATCGGTCGATTTGTCGGCGCGTAGACCACGCCAGCTGGGATGACGCAGCCCTTCGCCGGTGTACTCGCGGTACTCGACATCGCCGACGAGAACCGGCTCCACCCAATGTGGAGTCCCGGGCCGGCCGCGTGCCGAAGCCAGCGGGAACAGGGGATCGGCGCGGGCCAGTTCTTCGAGGCGGGCGCGCAGCGAACGCCGGTCGGCGAAGGTGAAACCGGTGCCGACATTGCCGATGTGGATCAGGTTGCCCGCGGGATCGTGCGCGCCGAGGATCAGCGACCCGAAGAACCCGGATACCGACCCGCTGCCGGAGGTCCAGCCCGCGACGATGGCTTCGGTGGTCCGGCGGAACGGGGTTTTGATCCAATCCGGGGAGCGCCGGCCGGGCCGGTACACGGAGTCGATGCGTTTGGACACAATGCCCTCGAGGTGGTTGTCCCGGGCGGCGGCCATCATTTTTTCCGCGTCGACCTCCACCCAGTGCGGCGGTGTCTGCACCGGTGCGGCGGTGAACCCGAGCCTGTGGAGCCGCTCCCGGCGCCGTAGATACGGTTCTCCTGTCACGGTCTCGCCCTCGTCGACGAGCATATCGAAGAGGAACAGCTGAACCGGTACGGCCCGCACCAGCGCAGCGCCTGGTCGCGCGACATGCATGCGGCGCTGTAGCAGCGCGAACGACGGCGTGCCGGCCGGTGTCTGCGCGATGATCTCGCCGTCGAGAACCATCTCGCGATTGCCGGCCCCGGTGGTCAGGGCGGCCACGAGCTCTGGATACGAATCGGTGATTTCGCGCCGGTTACGGCTGTAGAGGCGGCAGGCCCCGCCGCGGCAGATCACGATCGCGCGTCATGTTGACTGAACTACGAAGAATTCGCGCACCTCGCGCATAGTTCATCGGCATGGGAGTTCTGCGATTGAATGTGCCTGCAGCGGGCCTGCCTTCGATCGGGTCGGTCGAGGCGGTCGAAGGTGTACAACGTTGGCAGGTCCGGTTTCCGGACCGCCCGCATGAGGCGGCCGAGCTATGGCTGCGGGAGCTGTCGGCTTGCGACCTGAGCCCGAGTTCGCTGCGCAGTTATGGATTCGACCTACTTCGCTGGTTCCGGTTTCTCCATGTTCACGGCGTCGCTTGGCAACATGCAGAGCGCGCTCACGTGCGTGATCTCGTCGAGCACCTGCGAACGGCCCCGAATCCGCGGCGGCTGCACCGCTCGCCGACCGCGCCGCCGTTGGGTTCGGTCAACGCGATCACCGGGAAGTCCTATCCGACCATCGGGTACGCGCCGCGCACGATCAATCATCAGCTGACGGTGTTGTCGGAGTTCTATGTGTTTGCGGTCGATTCCGATCTCGGTCCGCTGTTGAATCCGGTGCCGACCAGGACCAGGCGCGGTGGAGGTCGGGTCGATGCGCACCACAATCCGATGGAGCCGTTCGCCAGGGGCCGGCGTGCCCCTTACCGGCAGAAAGTGCCGCAGCGGCACCCGCGGTCCATTCCGGATCAGGCAGTGGAAGACCTGTTCGCGGCACTGCGAAGCAACCGAGACCGGGCGCTGGTGGCCTTCTACCTCTCCTCCGGAGTCCGGGCCTCGGAACTGCTCGGGATGCGTCTGGTCGATGTCGACGCCGGGCGCCGCACTATCAAGGTGGTATCCAAGGGCAGCCGCGAACTGGCTGAAGTTCCCGCCTCGGCGGACGCATTCGCTTGGCTTTCGCTGTATCTGGTCGAGGCCGCTCAGCAGGATCACCTGGACGACGGTCTGGTCTGGCACACACTGCGCAGTCCCTACCGGCCACTGACCTATCACGCAGCGAGGGCGGTGCTGATGCGCGCGAACGCCCTGCTGGGCACCAATCATTCTCTGCATGATCTGCGCCACACGGCCGCGACCCGCATGATCGACGACCCAGTGTTCACCCTCGTTGATGTGCAGACGATCCTGCGGCACGCCTCGGTCAGCACCACCCTCCTCTACACCAGACCTCGGCTGGAGGATCTCATCGCCAAAGTCACCGAACACCACGCCCGTCCACGCCGCGAATCTGTTGCGCCGATCGCCGATGGTTACGACGCCGAACAGGTGCGTGAACTGCTGGGACTGACCGAATGAGCGACACCGCCACAGAGGATGGCGTTGTGGCGCGGATGCCACGCGATCACCGGTACGCCCCATCGGGGCGGATCTACGCTCTCGATGGCTACGACGCCGGACGGCCACCCCCGCCACGGCCGGACGACAGCCCTGGATCGGATCTGTTGGCCGCCGGAATCGACGAGGTAGTCGAAGCTCTGGCGAGTCAGCTCGGACCGATCATGCCCGGTGACGTTCGTAACCGACAGCGGTGGATCCGGCACCTGCACCGGGTGCTGGAGTGGCTGGCCGAGTACCCCGGCGACACCTGGGAACAGCGGTGGTTGGCCAGCGGCGCCGACGAGGCACCCCGGGCATGGGCACACCAGCTCGAGGAGGACGGCCGCGTCACCAGATCCGTCGACGGACACGGAGCCCTGACCGCACTGGTCATCGCCAGGTTGGTCCGGCCCTCGTACACGTTCATGTTGTCGACGATCTTTCGAGAACTACCGCAGCGGTTCTCTTTGTTCAACGACCCGGACATGTTCGACCGGCTACGGGCGCTACCGTCTTACAGCGCGCAGGTACGGCGGGTCCAACTCGATGCAGAGACTTGTCTGGCACGGATCATGATCCGCACCGGGAAGCCGCTGGGCGCCGTCACCGGTGACGATCTACTCGCCTACGCCGATATGGTCCGCGCTTCCGGGCGCATCCGCCGCGAGCACTTGGCTTGGGAACTGATGGTTGAGCTCGGCCCTTTCGCCGATGAGCCGCCGACGCTACGGGCAGTATGGAGTGCCAAGGGCAACACCCGCCAGCACACCACCGCTGGCCTCGTCGACCGATACGGACTGCCACCGAGCCCGGTCCGGGACCTGCTCATCGACTACGTCGACGAAATCAGACCCAGCGTCGACTACTCCACGCTCGAACACATCACCCACCACTTGGCGAGGTTGTTCTGGTGGACGATCCTGCAAATCAACCCGGCCCAGCAGGATCTACGACTGAGCCCTGAAGTGGTTGCGGCCTGGCGAGAGCGGCTGGCCGTCACCAGTAAAGGCAAACCCCGCGGTGACTTCCACGGAATCTTGTTCACCGTGCGCGCCTTCTACCACGACATCGCCCACTGGGCTCTGGAAGACCCCGCCCGCTGGGCGCGGTGGGCGGCACCGTCACCGGTCCGCGCCGCCGACGTACGTGCACTACAGAAGACCCGTAACCGGGTCAAAGCGCGTATGCAGAAACGTACCCGGGTACTGACCGGGCTACTCGACCAGTTCACCACCACCGCGCTCGACCGCAAACGCTGGTCGGCGGAGCTGCTACAAGCCGCCAAAAACGCGGCCCATGATGAAGAGTTCACTGTGGACGGCATCACCTACCGGCGCCATGACCCACCGTTGACCGCCACCCGCAACCAGCGGAGCCGGACCTGGGTTGCCGGACCCGCCGATATCGCCAACAAATCCGGCCTGATCGATACGAGCAAACTCGAACTGGACTGCTTCTGGGCATGGGCCCTCATCGAAACCCTGCGGCTCACCGGAGCCCGAATCGAAGAAGTTCTCGAACTGACCCAGCTCTCCATTCGCCACTACACACCGGCCAGCACCGGCACCCTGGTGCCGCTGCTGCACATCGCGCCCTCGAAGATCGATATCGAACGACTCATCCCGATGAGCCCGGAACTGGTCGAAGTCCTGGTGGCCGTTCAGCGCCGAGCCAAAGCCGGCCGCGAACGGGTCCCGCTGTCGGTGCGCTACGACCACCACGAACGGCTTCACGGCGAACCCTTGCCCCACCTGTTCGCCCGTCCGGTAGGTGCTCGCCACGAAGTGTTGTCGACGAACTTCGTACGCACCATCCTGAACGCCACCGCCGAGGCTGCCGGCATCACCGCCGATGGCGAGCCCGTCGTGTTCACACCACACGACTTCCGGCGCCTGTTCACCACCGATGCGGTCGGATCCGGATTGCCCCTGCACATCGTGGCCTCACTACTGGGCCACCTGGATCTCGACACCACCCGCAGCTACGCCGCGGTGTTCGACGACGAAGTGATCGCCCACCACCAGAAGTTCATCACCCACCGGCGGACATTGCGTCAATCGGTCGAGTACCGCGACGCCACCGCCGGGGAGTGGCGTGAGTTCGAACAGCACTTCCTGCTCCGCCGCGTCGAGCTCGGCGACTGCTTCCGCCCGTACGGCACCCCGTGCATTCACGAGCATGCCTGCGTGCGTTGCCCCTTCCTGCGCTTGGACCGTGCCCAGCTGCCGCGTTTGGACGACATGGCCGCCAATGCCCGCGACCGGCTCGACCAAGCCCACGAGCGGCAGTGGCTGGGCGAGGTCGAAGCCCTGCAACAGACCCTGCGCCATATCGACACCAAACGCCAGCAGATCGCGCCGGCATCGAGCTGAGCGCCGGAGACGCCGACCGATCGGGCTGCGTTCGTCGAGCCCGCAGCAGTGTTTGCTACTAGTATGCTCGATGGGTGGCGCGCGTACCGGCTCCGATGCTGGCCACAGCGGGGAGTCCACCCGATCCGGCCCTGAACTGGCGTTACGAGATGAAATGGGATGGGCAGCGGGCGGTGTCTCGCTGTGGTGAAGGAGGTTGCCGATTCTGGAGCAGGAACCTGCGGGAGGCTACTGAGTTCTATCCCGACCTCGCCGGGGCGTTGTCGGCGGCTACCGCAGAGTTCGACGGCGGCCTGGTCCTCGACGGTGAGATCGTCGCGCCGGACCCTGCGACCGGAGCTCCGGACTTTGCCCGGCTTCAGCAACGTATGCATTCCAAGCCCACCAGCGCGCGACTCGCCGGGGTCCGCGTTGAATACGTGGTATTCGACGTCCTGTTCGTCGACGCGGTCTCGACAATGGACAAGCCCTACCTCGCGCGCCGCGAGATACTCGATGACCTCACTCTCGAAGGCGGACTGATCCGCGTGCCACCATTCTGGACCGCCCTCGACCCCGAACATCTGCTGGCGGCCGCGGCGCAGGCCGGACTCGAGGGGATCGTGAGCAAGCGCGCCGACTCCAGATATCGGCCCGGCACCCGCAGCCGTGACTGGATCAAGTCGGCTCTGCGCCGCACTGCCGAGGGGGTAATCGTCGCCTGGCTACCCGGCAACGGTGCCTTCGCCGATACGCTCGGATCGCTAGTGCTCGGCGCACACGAGAACGGTCCCGACTTGCGCTTCATCGGCAGCGTCGGAACAGGATTCACAATGGCTGATCGCCGGAAACTGCGAGCCGCCCTGGACGGGATCGCGCGGACGACCAGTCCGCTCAGGGCCGTGCCGGCCGCGATATCGAAGGCCGCCCGGTGGGTCGATCCGGTTCTGGTCGCCGACGTGGAGTATCGCGAGCTCACAGGCGACGGGGTTCTGCGCCATCCCAGCTTCCGCGGACTGAGACCGGACCGCTCACCCGATGAGATCACAGCGCCACAAAATTGATCCCGAGTCGCAGAGGAGCGTGGTTGGCCGCCGGGAAGCCGCTTCGTCGGCCAGCACGGCATAGCCGGGTAACCACCCTTGGTGCTTCGTCGGCATCGACTGGACCACCGCGGATAGCGCCATGGTGAAGCTCGGTCCATGCCGTACAGAACCGCCACCGCAAGGAACCGCTTGCGACTGGGCGGCGCCGGGAAGGCCCACCGGCGGTTGATCAGTAGGCCATAACCCGTTCCGGCGACGAAACTGATGGTCTTCGCGACCACGAACGGCAGCCTGAGATGCAGCAACACCAGCAACAACCCGAAATCGATGGATGGATCGCGGGGTACTTTCAGAACGCGGTGGTGATGGTGCCTGGAGTCCAGGTTCCGGATCGCTGCAGGCGGTCGAAGGTGATGTGGGCCGGGTTGGTGGTCGGGTCCAGGAAGGTGTAGCGCTCGAGGGAGCCCCAGTCGCGGTGCCAGTCGTTGTCGAGGTAGGTGGGCAGGGTCTCGGCGGACAGTAGAAGCTCGATCCAGCCCAGTGGGCCGCCGCCGTCGTGGCCTTGCCACAGGTTGGTGATGGTGGCGCCGCTGCGGTCGGGCAGGATCCGGTATTCGGGTGGGGTAGCGACGCCGCCGCGGGTGGGCATGAGCTGCTGGCAGGGAAAATGGAGCCCGACTTCCCAGTCGAGTAGCACCGGGGTCTGTGTGCCGAGCACAGCGTTGAGAGTGCGTGTCTGCGGCACACGGGGTGGAGTGACTGCCAGCCACTGGTCGGGCGCCAGGTCTTTGTCTGTGGCGACGATCCGGACGACATCGGCGTCGCCGGGGAGCTGGTCGAGAGGTACTCGCAGGTTACGCCAGGACGGTGCGGGGCCGATATCGATGGGCTCGACCGCCCCGAGAGCAGTGATGGTGCCGTCGGCTTGGCTTCGGCCGACTTCGACAACGAGGTCTTGGCCGGGGGTGACGATGCCGTCCTCGTCGGTGGAGCGGATCCGGCCGGCGGCGGTGATGGCGATGATCTGGCCCTCGCTGGTGCCGGTGGCTTGGGGCAGCCGGTACCAGCCGCTGATCAACTCTGCGGGCGCCTGGTCACCGTTCTGGTAGCTGCCGAGTACGGGGGTGACGGCGGGGTCGAGCCCGAACGGCAGCGGAACGTCGCTGCCGTTGACCCCGGTCCCTCGCGGAGTGCCGGTCTCGGATCCGGCGGGAACGGCAGTGCGGTCGGTATCGGTGGAGTCGTTGGGATCGTCGACCGAGTTCGCCAGCCCGGTGGTCGACTCGACTTCATCGGACGTGAGGTCACCGGAGACACCGTTGGCGGTGAACCCGGTCGCGGTGGTCGCGGCCAAAGTGGTGCCAATGTCGCCAGCCACAGGCGCGAGCATGGACGCGTTCGGGTCGGTCTCGACCAGGACCTCGTCGGCCAGTCCGCATCCGTCGTCGAGGGCAGCCAGGTTTGAGGCGGCGATCGAGTAGGAGCCGTGCTGGGCGAGCGCGGCTTTGGTCATCGACAGCAGTTGAAACACGACCATCGCCGCGGCGACCAGCAGCAACACCGGGATCCGGGTCACACGGACAGTGAGCGAGCGTGGCCGCGGTGAGGTCGTGCTCGGGTGAAGATGGAACCAGGCGGCCAACGCCAGACACACCACCGCGGCACCGGCGGCGAAAGTGGATAGGCCCTTACCAGCGATCTCGGGCGGGATATCCGCCCACGGCACACCCCACGACGAGGCGTACCAGTAGCCGTTGGCGCCGACAAATGACATCGACAGCAGGAAAAACACTGCGGCGGCGAGCAGGGCACGGTTGCGCGGTGATCGCATCACTGCTGGGCCGGCCGCGACGGCGGTGAGCGCGGTGATCGCCCCGGCCAGCCCGGCATAGACCCCGAAGTGGTGTGTCCACTTGGTGGGGGTGAACATCATCAGCATCATCGCGCCGATCGTGACGCCGACGAGGCGCTGCGAGGGGCCCGCCGCGGTGCCCGGGATATGGCCGCCGCGGCGCAGCATCGCCACAATGCACACCACCAGTCCGGCCACCATGACGAACACTCCGAACCGGCGGGTCAGCCAGCCATCGGCGTTGATCTGTAGCAGCCACTGGTAGCGCAGATACTCGAAGAACCACGGTTCTCCGGGCCCGATCAGGCTGTGCACATGGGTCATTTCCCGCACCGCGGCCACAGTCTGATCGGCGAACACCGCGGTGAGCACGACCAGTCCGGCAGCAACCAGCGGCGCCAGCAGTGGCAGGTAACCACTGCTGCGAGCCCGGTCGGCGGTGATCACGACGAGACGGCGCGCGCCGGCAATGAGCACTGCGAAGCAGATCACCCCGGAGGGGCCGACGGTGAGTGTGAGCGCTGCCAGGATCAGCGCGACCGCTGCCAGGAACACTCGCCGGGTGGCGATGGCTCGCTCCATCGCGCACCACGTCAGCAGGACCCCGAGAGCCACAATCGGTTCCGGGCGCAGCCCGTTGTTGAAAGGCATCCAGAATGCCAGAAACACAGCGGCGCTGGTCCAGACCGCCACAGGGCTGCGCTTCACAGCCGCACCGAGCCGGGGGATCACTTCTCGACTGATCACCCACCAGGTCAGCAACCCGGCCAGCAGCGCAGGCAGCCGAACCCACGGGCTGACCGCCGACACCTTGGCCATCGCGGCGAGCAGGTCGTAATACGGTGTGCCGAACGGAGCCTCGGGCACACCGAACCACCGGAAGTAGTTCGCCATGTACCCCGAACTATCCGAGGCCCGGGCCATGCCGAGCTGATAGCCGTCATCGGAGGTGTTGTTACCGATGAAGTGCCACACCCCCATCGTCGCGACCACCACCACATCCACCGGCCGCAACCGCCACCAACGTGCATGCAGTACCCGCCTCGCACGACCTCGCTGAGGCGCGTCGAGCCGATACAGCATCACCAGCGCTGCCAGCGTCGCCGCCAGACACACCCCCATCACAGCCAGCTTCAACAGCGACGGCGAGGAGGAGAACCGGGAATCCACCAGCACCTCGGCGTGCATCCCCGGATCCGGCGCACCGGTCAGATCCGTGAACACACCCACCACCTGCGGACGCAGATCTCCCTCGTGCCGTTCGCTCTTGCCGACCGGGCCACCACTGCTGGAAACCGTCGCGCCCGTCCGGTCCACATGCAGCGACAACGTGCACGACTGGCTGCGCACCTGCTCCAACGGCGCCGACCACAACAACGTGCTCCGCGAGACGACGTCAACCCGTCCCGGGCGATCCGCGGTATCGGCGACCGCCTTCACGACCAGCCCGTAACGTTCCGACTCCGGGGACTGACGAGGAACCGTCGAAACCACGACCCCACCGGTCCCGGCCACTGCGTCCACTGCCGCGCAGGGAATCTCGGCCGACACCTCGTCCGCGGCATAGGACACCAGCGGCACGGACACTGACGACAGTGTCGACCCCTGCGGCCACGACACCCGCGCCTGCTCCTGCTCCACCGGCAAGAACGGAATCGTGACTGCAGCCAAAACAGCGACCACCGCCGCTACAACAGCCCACACCCCAACCTGTCGACTGGCCGCTGTATCGGCCCGCTGATCCCCCTGTGGCGTCGAGTCCGGAACAGAAACCCGCACACGCTCTTTGCTGACGGTCACGAACAAGGATGCTAACCGTGGCTCTATAAACCAACGACGACCGGACCAGAGCTATTTGCCCGACTTGCAATTGCCACAGTCGACCTGCCGGTGCCCTGAAACCTACCCGGACTTGCGAGGTTCAGAGAAGTACTCCGTCCCATTTCATTTCCGCCGCCCACTCCGGGCCGTTCGGCGCCCGCCCCGCAACTGCGAGCATCGGTGCGGGAACCGCCGCCCCGGTCAGGGCTCGACCCTCACCTTGCGCGCCCCTCCGATGCCCGGCGCCCTGCCGTGGGCGCCTGTGGTTCCCGAGCCCGGTCCGGATGCCATGAGTCCTCGCTTCGTGAGGCGGGTACTGCCTGGTCAGCGGCAGAATACGGAGAGATTCGAACCATCTCCGGCAGACACGCGGAAGGCGGAACCTTCCGCAACGTGCCAGTCGGGAATGCTGCCTGGGACTTCCCGTCGTCAGCGTTCGCGCTGAGCTGAACCCGCTACGTGGCTTGCGGCGTAATCTTGTAATCAAGTAATCGTTCTACAGAGAAGGTGATCCCATGAGGCATGGACACCGGGGGCGTGGATTCGGTCGAGCGGGCGGATGGCAGCAGGCGGATCTGCCCGAAACCGGCGATATCGTGGATTGGTTCGCGGGTCGCTTGCCCGCCGAATGGTTCACCGGACCACCGGTGATCGAGATCGACCGGGACGAGATCGTGGTAATCGGTGAACTGCCGCTGCCGCGACCGGACGAAGCAGCGAGCGAGGGATCCGGCGACAAGGCGACCCCCCCGATCGCGGAGGCGACAAAGGAAGGGGCGGTTGCCAGGTTCCGCGAGTCCACTCGGCCCGCGCGGATGCAGATCGCGGACGAGGCGCAGCAGCGCTACCGGCGCAGTGTCGCGTGGGGCGTCGCGATCGACGGGCAGCGAATCCTGTTCACCCACTTGGCGGTTCCGGTGATGACCAGGCTGCGGCAACCGGAACGAAAGGTGCTCGACACGCTGGTCGATGCCGGGGTGGCGCGGTCGAGGGCCGATGCTTTGGCGTGGGCGGTGCGGCTGGTGGGCGAGCACACCGAGTCGTGGCTCGAGGAGCTGCGTACGGCGATGCGGAAGGTCGACGATCTGCGTTCGGAAGGTCCGCAAGGGCTTTGATGCGTTGTCGCTGCGGTACGCAGTGGTCCTGCGGCGTGAATGCAGGGGTAACCGGGCCGGTGGCGTGGGAGGCCGATACCGGTCGGCGGTTCCGCGACAGCCACTGCCGCCGATGTGGGCGGCTACCTCGTGGGCAAGGCGCGGCTGAACAGCCCGAGCGCCCCGTACGGTGCGGGACGACAACGCCCCGCACCGTACGGTGGATAGTTCAGCTGGGGGTGTAGGTCATGCAACGCGCGGCGTGATCCCCGCTGCCCGGGCCGACCCGGATCTCACCGGCGGTGCATTCGAGGCCGGTGTTGTGCGCGCAGTCCGCGCGCTGGCAGGCCCCGACCATGCTGGTGACCGTATCCAGTCCGCCTTTGACCGCCAACGGGATGAACGTCGCGCAATCGGCGCTGCCGTTCTGGCCGGAGACATTGATGGCGTAGGCATGGCAGCCGTCGTGGTTGTTGTAGGAACAGTCGTTCACTGTGCATTCGCTGACGTGCGGCATTTCCATGGTTGTCATGCGCTTCGTCCTCCTGGGCTGTGGGAGTCATGCTCATGCGGCTACCAGAATAGACCGAGGTGACAGCGCTGAATACCCGGGAACTCGAATCCGGCGCGACGCTCGACCCCGCTCCGGGCGGGTTCACGGCAGGGGTTCCGTTCGCCAGTTCCGGATCTCGTGGGCCCAGGCTTGAAGCCCCGCCTGGAACCCCGCGCGCTGTTCTGTGGTGAGGGTGGATACGGCCGCCAGCAGCGGCTCGGCTCGCCGGGCGACGAATTCTTCGACATGTGCGCGGCGGTGCGGCAGCAGCGATACCAGCGTGCGCCGCCGGTCGGCCGGGTCGGGCCGCCGTTGCACCCATTCGGCGCGGTCGAGATCGCCCACCAGCTCGCTCACCGTGGACAGTGCCAGTCCCATCCGGCCGGCCAGTTCGCCGACGCTGATCGCTTCCTCGGCCACCAGTTGCACGCATACCGCGCCGTGCCGGGGGGTGAGCCGGTGCGCGGTGAAGGATTCGAGGTATTCGGCCGGCATATCCGTGCGTGCCTTGTCGAAGAAGTTCGCGACCAGCGGCAGGAATCCGATCAGGTCGGTGATCTCCTGCGCGGTCGGTTGCCTCGGCGTGTGGGTCTTGTCCGGCATGGAGTCATCTTATATGTTCGTATTTCCAAATAGTTCGGATATGCGAAGCGATTGAGGTAGTGATGTCGGCTTACAGCGATGCGGTCAACGACGCGCTCGAACGGCTGGACGATCTCGGATACGAGCGCAACCTGGGCGGTGGCGATCTGGCCAACCACGGCCCGATGGCCGCCGAAGCGCTTGCAGTGCTGGGCCACACCGCCGCGATCCCGGACTGGGTCGCGGTGTATCGGGCTGCCGCGCCGCATCACGAACCGCCCGTGCCTTCCCGCCGACTCGGTGACGAGGAATCCGATTGGCGGGCCGCGCTCGGCGATATCGGGCGGGCCGGCGATTTCGAGGAACTGTTCCGGCGTCAGATGGCGGACGAGGGCTGGCAAGAGGTGCTGGTGCGCTGGTGGCCGCGTTTGCTCCCCGGGCCGATGACCGGCCTCACGCACGGACTGATCCGGACGGCGCATGCCGTACGCGGACTGTCGGCCACCGATCGGCCGACCCCGTTGCAGCTGGGCGAACTCTCCCGGGCGCTGGGCTACTGGGCTGCCCGGTTCATCGATGCGCCCGGCCCGGGCCGTCTCACCGGAAAATCCGGTCTCCCTGCCTCGATTGCGGCGGTGCCCAGGTTGCCGGAACCGGACAGCCCGCAGCAGGCGATGGCCCGTCTGCGCACCCCCCGCACTATGCCCGGCTACGACGAATCCCTGACCGCACTGGCTCCCGAGCGCGCCGACCGCCTGCTGTCCCGGATGACCGCCCATTTCGCCGGCATCTGTGGCGCACATGCGGTGGCGCAGTTCCCGATTCCGCTCATCCACGGCGTGACGGCTCCCGCCGCGGCCCGGCTGGTGTTGCCGTGTCTACCCGAAGCGTTGTACGAGCCCACCCTCGCCGCGGTATGGCAGGCGCAGGTGACGCTGCTGATGGCGGCGACCACCGACCGGTCCGGTGAGGCCGAGGCGCCGGTGCATGCACAGGAGACGGATACGCCGCCGTGGGACGAGTTGATCGCCCGTGCGGTCGACCACGGAGACGAACACGTCATCAAGTTCACCGAGGCATGCCTGCGCGAGAACGCCCTGAGTCCGGATCCGCGTTACGCCTGGGCGGTGGATCGTGCCCAGCAGTTGGTGGAGCGCCCCGAGGGGCCGAACGGTCCGGCGGTGGCTGTCCGGTTCGGTGCGCCGTCGCAACGCTGATCGGATCGCACGTTGAGTGAACGCTATTTACTAAAGGGTGTTCACAAATGAGGGTGTGGTGTGGTTCACTCCTAAGGACAGTGTTCTGCAAGGAGGCATAGTGACCGCACCGTCCCTGTCCCACGACTTCGATTTCACCGATCCCGACCTGCTCGCCGCTCGGCTGCCGATCGAAGAATGGGCCGAACTGCGCCGCGCCGCGCCCGTCTGGTGGGTCGACCAGCCCGACGGCGTCAGCGGTTTCGACGACGGCGGGTACTGGGTGGTCAGCAAGCTCGACCACATCAAGGAGATATCCAAGAACTCCGAGGTCTACTCCACCAACGCCAATACCGCGGTGATCCGCTTCAACGGTGAGATCACTCGCGACGAGATCGACATCCAGCGCGCCATGCTGGTCAACACCGATCCGCCGGAACACGACAAGCTGCGCCGCATCATCGCCCGCGGTTTCACACCGCGCGCCGTGCAGAGCCTGCGCGACGCACTCACCGAACGCGCCGAGCGGATCGTGCACGAGGCCAAGAAGACCGGCGGCGGCGATTTCGTCGAACAGGTCGCGTGCGAACTGCCGCTGCAGGCCATCGCCGAACTCCTCGGTGTGCCGCAGGACGATCGCGGCAAACTGTTCGAGTGGTCCAACCAGATGATGGGCTACGACGACCCCCAGTACGCCGACAGCTACAAGATGGCCAACGCGCAGGTCATGGGCTACGCCTGGAACCTCGCCGAGGAGCGTCGCGGCTGCCCGGCCGACGACATCATCACCCAGCTGCTCAGCGCCGATATCGACGGCGAAGCACTGAGTTCGGAAGAGTTCGCCTGGTTCGTCATCCTGCTGGCCGTCGCCGGTAACGAGACCACCCGCAATGCCACCACCCACGGCATGAAGGCTTTCGTCGACAACCCCGAACAATGGGAGCTGTACCGGGCCGAGCGCCCGCGCACCGCCCCCGACGAGATCGTCCGCTGGGCCACCCCGGTCATCGCCTTCCAGCGGACCGCCCTGGTGGATACCGAAATCGGTGGCCAGGCCATCACCAAGGGGCAGCGCGTGGGCCTGTTCTACTCCTCGGCCAACTTCGACGAAGACCACTTCACCAAGCCGTTCGAGTTCGACGTCACCCGTAACCCGAATCCGCACGTCGGGTTCGGTGGAACGGGCACCCACTACTGCGTCGGCGCGAACCTGGCCCGCCTGCAACTCGACCTCATCTTCAACGCCATCGCCGATGTGATGCCGAACCTGCGTCAGGTCGCCGAACCCGTTCGGCTACGGTCGGGTTGGTTGAACGGCATCAAGAATTGGCAGGTCGCCTACGAATGACACCACCCGCGCGGCGGGGCCGGATGCCCGCGGTCAGTGACGCGGATATCCGGCGCGTGGCCGCGGAGCTGCTGGTCTCGCATGGCGCGGAGGCACTGAGCCTCCGCGCCATCGCGCGTGAACTCGGTATCACCGCCCCCGCCCTCTACCGCTACTACCCGTCCAGGGACGAGCTCCTGGCTGCTTTGCGCCGTGATATCTGCCGCCGCTTGGCCGACGATCTCGCCGCGCAGGTCGCCGAACTCCCCGACGACGGTGTGGTCCGGCTGTTCGCCATCTGCCGGGCATTCCGGCACTGGGCCTTGGCTCACCGCAACGAATTCACCCTGGTATTTGCCTCCCCGTCCGGCGGCAATCCGGGCACGGTGCGCCGATTCGACGAATCGTTCGGCCTGGTTTTCCTGGAAGCCGCCGGAAAGGTGCTGGCGGCCTACGACCTGGCACCCCCGCCGGTCGAATCGATTCCGGGGGCGCTGCGGACCGATCTGATCGCCTTCCAGACCGAACTCCTGGCGCTTTTGGCGGGATCGGAGCAGAAGTTCCCGGCCGAGAAGTTCGACCTCGGGGTCGCGTACCTGATGATGACGGTGTGGGTCCGGCTCTACGGTCACGTAACACTCGAAGTGTTCGGCAATTACCCGATGCCGGTGAGCGACCCGGACGTGCTGTTCGACGCGGTCCTCACCGATCTCGCCGCCGGAATCGGGCTCGTCGCGGGAGACGGCGGATAGCTTCGGCCCTCGTCCCGCGGGTTTGCGGCCGGACCGCGGTGATCTGATCGTGTGGGACGGATGGGGCGATGGCAACGCGCATGTGGCCGGTCCCGATGCTCCCGCGCTGCCGATCTGGTTCGGCCGCGGGCCGTGGTGACGAACGCCGATTTCGCGACCTCCACGAAAACGAGGTGCAGTAGACTCGCGGTCTGTACGGCCCCGTCGGCCTCGCCGACGACGCCATCGAGTTTCTGCACTACAACGCCAACAAAGCGCTGATGGATCTCGGATTCGACCCGCTGTTTCCCGGGATGTGGTGGACGCCGACCCGACGATTCCGGCCACACTCTCGCCGAACGCGGACGAGAACGACGACTTATTCAGCGGGTCCGGATCGCCCTTCGTCACGAGAACGGCGGAGTCCACGCAAGACGATGACCAGGTTTCCGGTTCGGGAATTGCCAGGCTCTCTTTATCGGATCAATAACTTGAATCATTCCAGATTGTCGGTAGGGTGGAAACGTGCACTGCTGAGAACCCGCACGCCGAAGCGGACGACATGGCATGGCTCCGCCCGGACCGGCCGGTTCATGGACCAATCGAACAGTTCACCAGGAGGAGATTGCATGACCACCGAACCCACCACAGACCACACCTCCTCGAAACCATCGACGACCGAATCCGGCGCACCGCGGGAAAGCGACGCCCACTCGCTCAGCGTGGGATCGAACGGGCCGCTGTTACTGCACGATGTCGCGCTCGTCGAGAAGCTCGCCCGGTTCGACCGTGAGCGGATCCCGGAACGGAGCCCGCACGCGAAGGGGTCCGGCGCGTTCGGCGAGCTCGAGATCACCGAGGACGTCTCGCGCTATACCAAGGCGAAACTGTTCCAGCCGGGAACCAAGACGCCGATGCTGGCCCGGTTCTCCACCGTGGCCGGCGAGCTGGGCTCGCCCGATACCTGGCGCGACGTCCGCGGTTTCGCACTGAAGTTCTATACCCAGGACGGCAACTTCGATATCGTCGGCAACAACACGCCGACCTTCTTCGTCCGCGATCCGATGAAGTTCCCGGATTTCATCCATTCCCAGAAACGCACCCCCGACTCGGGCCTGCGCGACAACAACATGCAATGGGACTTCTGGACTCTCTCCCCGGAGAGCGCCCACCAGGTCACCTACCTCATGGGCGACCGCGGTCTCCCGCGGACGTGGCGCCATATGAACGGCTACTCCTCGCACACCTACATGTGGGTCAACGAGGCCGGGGAAAAGTTCTGGGTCAAGTACCACTTCCTGACCGATCAGGGGTTGAAGTTCCTCAGTAACGAGGAAGCCGGCGAACTGGCCGGCGACGACGCGGATTTCCACCGGCGCGATCTGTTCGAATCGATCAAGAACGGCGACTACCCGTCGTGGCGGGTCGAGGTGCAGATCATGCCCTACGACGACGCGAAGAAATACCGTTTCAACCCCTTCGACCTCACCAAGACCTGGTCGAAGAAGGACTACCCGCGTATCCCGGTCGGACGCTTCACCCTGAACCACAACGCGGTCAACCACTTCGCGCAGATCGAGCAGGCGGCGTTCAGTCCTTCGAACACGGTCCCGGGTACCGGCATCTCGCCGGACAAGATGCTGCTGGGCCGGATCTTCTCCTACCCCGACGCGCAGCGGAACCGGCTGGGCACCAACTTCAACCAGCTCCCGGTGAACCGCCCGGTCGTGACCACCAACTCCTACGACAAGGAGGGCGCGATGCAGTACCTCCACGCCGGTGACGCACCGGTCTACGCGCCGAACTCCTACGGTCGCGCCTACCAGGACGCGCAGGGCCCGGTGGACAACGGCTGGGAGTCCGACGGCGAACTCGTCCGGTCGGCCTACTCGCTGCACGCGGAAGACGACGACTTCGGCCAGGCCCACACGCTCGTGCGCGACGTGTTCTCGGATGAGGAACGGCAACGTCTCGTCCAGACCGTCACCGGAGCGCTGCTCGCCGGGGTCGTCGAACCGGTTCTCTCACGCGCCTTCCAGTACTGGAAGAACATCGACCAGGAGGTCGGGGAGCGCATCGAGAAGGAATACAACAGCCAGGCCGGCAAGTGATGTAGTCACCTGAGCGCAGCCGCCGGACCTTCCCGAAGGTCCGGCCGCAGTGCTGTCTCGCCCCCGGTCGCCACTCGCCCTGCCATCGCCGGTGGGCTGTTACCGGATTGCTACAACTGTCCTGGTGAAAGTCTATGCAGGAACCGATGCGGCGACGCCGCTGGCTGCCATCGGTGAACTCGCCCGTCGCGCCGAGGCCGCCGGGTTCGATGGGATCCATGTATCGGAGACGGTTCACGACCCGTTCATGCTCGCGCTGCTGGCCCTTCGCGCGACGGAACGGATAATCGTCCGGACCTCCGTCGCCGTGGCGTTCATCCGTAGCCCGATGTTGACCGCCTATACGGCGTGGGATCTGTCCGCACTGTCCGGAGGGCGGTTCCAGCTCGGGCTCGGTAGCCAGGTTCGGCAGAATATCGAAGACCGCTACGCCATGCCCTGGGCGGCCGCGCCGGCCGCGCGGATGCGGGAGTATGTCGAGGTGGTGCGGGCCGGGTTCGAAACCTTCCGAACCGGTGCCCTGGTTCCTTTCCACGGCGAGCACTACCACTTTTCCAGGATGCAGCCGTACTTCAATCCGGGCCCGGATCCTGTTACCTCCGCGCCCCTGATCTACCTCGGCGGAGTCGGGCCCCGCATCTGTGAAGCAGCAGGTGCGTGCGCGGACGGGATGGTGACTCACCCGACCAACTCCGACCCGCAATACCTTTCGACAGTCTGCGCTCCTTCCCTCGCCGCCGGGGCGCGCGACGCCTCCCGGACACTGGAGGATTTCGAGATCGTTGCCGGGCTCCAGGTGATCACCGGCGCCACCGACGACGATGTCATCCGCGAACGTGCGCGCCGGCGCCGGCTTTTCGCGTTTCTGTACTCCACTCCTGCCTACCGGGGAGCATTGGAACGCAATGGTTTCCACGGGCTGCAGGGTGAACTGGCCGAACTTGTCCGCAGTGACCAGTGGCAGCGGTTACCCGGCGTGGTCACAGACGAGGTCCTGGATGTCCTGGTACCCACCGCGCGTTACGACGCGCTGGCCTCGACCATCCACGACCACCTCGGCCCGGCCGCACAAGGGGTCGCCATCTCGCTGCCGGAGAACCCCGATCACGATCACCACGTGGCAGACGTTGTCCGAGAACTTCAGTCGAAACCATGACACCGCGAAATGACTGCCGACGTGCCTACTGCCGGTGATCGAGCGTTCAACCAGACGCCGCAGTGACACGTGGCTGCGCTCGTCGATCATCGATGCGGGGAATCGGTCGCACTCGGCCACTGCGGCGCACGGCCTGTTTCGGCTCCGCGTGGCATCCAGGGGCTCAGGGGCATCGTGCTTACGGTGACCTGGAGGACGGTGGTCTGTTCGTGAAGCCGTGGAGACGAGGTGCCGAT
This sequence comes from Nocardia speluncae NBRC 108251, assembly GCF_001613245.1. Lineage (GTDB taxonomy): Bacteria > Actinomycetota > Actinomycetes > Mycobacteriales > Mycobacteriaceae > Nocardia > Nocardia speluncae. Next base: position 70,336 of record NZ_BDBZ01000013.1, read on the forward strand.
GCGTGGTCCGAGGGTGGTGGGGCGTTTCCTCATGATCGCGGCGGTGGCTGTGGGCGGGGTTTCGTGCGGCAGGGAGGATGCCGAAACGCCCGCTCTCCGTGGTAGTGCGGACACGATGAAGATCGCGTACGGGGATCACCCCGACAATTACGGGATCCTGCACGCCCCGGAGGGGGAAGGGTCGCATCCCGTGGTGGTGATGGTGCACGGGGGTGGATGGCTCGAGGATCATGATCTCGGATACTTCGAACCGTTGGCGGCGTCCCTGGCCGAATCCGGTGTCGCGGTCTGGAATATCGAGTATCGGCGAGTGGCAGGGGACGGGGGCTGGCCGGCGACCTTGGCCGATGCCGATGATGCCACCGAATCCGTGGCGACCGTCGTGCAGCAGGCGGCAGGTGGACGGCTCGACCTCGGACGCGTGCATCTGGCCGGGCATTCGGCAGGTGGGCATTTGGCGGCGTGGATCGCGGGGCGGCATACTCTCGGGCCGGGTGCGCCCGGCGCGCAGCCGCGGGTGCGCCCGCGGAGTGCGACCATCATGGCCGGGGTGTTCGATCTTGCGCTGGCCGTGCGTAGAGGGCATGACGAATTCGTCGGCGGGTTGCTCGGTGGGGCGCCTTCGGAACAGCCCGCACGGTATGCGGTGGGGTCGCCGATCAAGCATCTGCCGGTGGGAATTCCGGTGGTCGCGGTGCACGGGACGGCCGATTCGGTGGTGGATCCGGTGCAGTCGCGGTCATATGTGCGGGCCGCGCAGGAGGCTGGTGATCCGGCGCGGTTGGCCATGCTGGAAGGGGCTGGGCATGCGGATTTCGGGGATATCGATTCCACCGCCTGGGCCACTGCCCGCGCGATCATTCTCGAACACGTGACCGGGGCGCACGCGCACCGGTGAGTGCGTAGCGGCGGTCGGATCGACAGGCATTTGCCTGCCGGTGTGGGTGCGTGACCTTGTGTAGCATCGTCACCCATGACGGTCGCGGAGTTGGCCCAACCCGGTCGCTTGCACCGCCGCCGCTTCGTCTCCCGCTATGAGTTCGCGGCGATGACGAGGACTCCCTCGGATATCGACCTTGCGGCGTTCCGGGCAGACCAGGACGCCACTGTTGAAGCTTGCGCGGACGATCCCTACTGCTGAACTGTCGTACCTGTGACCCGGCCCGGAGTCCCTGATGGGAGCTGAGGCCTTCTGACCACGGGGGGACAGATGATTTTCGCTGCGCGGAGCGGTCGTAACCACCGACGGGCCGACGCGAAAGGACGCAGCGAATGAAACTGACGGTGCACGAATTCCTCACCTTGGACGGTGTGATGCAGGGGCCGGGGGCTCCCGGCGAGGACACCAGTGGCGGGTTCGAGCGCGGTGGGTGGCAGGTGCCGTACACCGAGGACGAGGATTTCGGGCGGATCGTCGGTGGATGGTTCGAGCAGGTGGCGGAGTTCCTGCTCGGGCGCAGTACCTACGACATGATGTACGCGTACTGGTCGCAGGTCACCGACCCCGGCGATATCGTGGCGGCGAAGCTGAACGGGTTGCCGAAACATATCGTTTCGGCCACGCTCGCGGACGCGGAGTGGCAGAACTCGGTCGTGATCGGCGGAGACGTTGTCGGGCGGGTGCAGGAGTTGAAGAAACGCCCGGGTGGGGAATTGCAGGTGCACGGGAGCTGGCAGTTGGTACGCACCCTGCACGAGGCGGGGTTGATCGACGAGTATCGGCTGATGGTGTTCCCGGTGGTGGTCGGGCCGGGAAAGCGGTTGTTCGATGCGCATTCGCCGGCATCGGGCTTCACACTGGTCGACAGTGCGGTGACGGGGTCGGGGGCGGTGTATCAGGTGCTGCGACCTACCGTGTTCCGGGCGGGCCGGTACCTGGTCGAGGGGGGTCGTGAGGTGTCGGAGGTCGGGTGAGTCCCGGCTCCGGCCGTTGTTCCCGTGGGTCGCCCGGCGATACTCCGCGACTGCCGGATGGCCGAGCCGCGCATTTTCCGGTGCCGGTGTTCGCGCGGGGTTAGGATCAGTGGCCGTATCACCTGTGCGGCGCCGGTTGGCTCGGCGCCCAGCTGCTCGAGTTCGTGTGAATCCGATCGAGACCGGACAGGGAAACCATGACCACATTCCGCACTGTGCGTATTGCGTTGTTCGCTGTGATCGTCGCCTTGGCCGCGGCGCTGGGGGGTGCGATTCCCGCGGCCGCTCAGTCGTTACCGACGGTGGTGCTGGTGCACGGTGCTTTCGCCGACCCCACCAGCTGGGATGGTGTTGCCGAGCGGCTGCGCGGGCAGGGGTACCAGGTGCTGGCACCGGACAACCCGCTGCGAGGGCCGGCACATGATGCCGCAGCCATTCAGTCGGTGCTCGATACGGTGGAGGGGCCGATAGTGTTGGCCGGGCATTCGTACGGGGGATTCGTGATCAGTAACGTGCACGATCCCGATGTGGTGTCGGTGGTGTATGTCGCAGCGTTCGCGCCGACGCAGGGCGAGTTCGCGCAGCTGGCGCTGGACCCGATCCGGTTCCCGGGCAGTCAGCTGCTGCCGCCGGCGTTGCAGGTGAAAGTCGTCGACGATCCGGCGGGGCTCGCGGGACGCAACCTCGACGCGTACGTCGCGCCGGACCGGTTCCATGAGGTATTCGCCCAGGATGTCGACGACGCCACCGCTGCCCAGATGATCGCCCACCAGCAGTCGATCGCTGTTGCCGCGAACCTGGAACCGTCCGGCCCACCGTCGTGGGTGGGCGTCCCGAGCTGGTATCTGGTGTCGGCTCAGGACCGGGTCATCCCGCCGTCGTCGCAGCGGTTCATGGCGGGCCGGATGGGTGCGCAGGTGAGCGAACTCGATGCTTCGCACGCCTCGCTGGTCTCCCGACCGGACGAGGTCGCTGCGGCGATCACCACCGCGGCCGGGTGAACGAGGCGCGCCGGGGCGTGCGCACCCCGGCCGGAACTCGGCGCCGCTGATCGCGGCTCTTCGTGCCGTTGATATAGCGCGGTTAACTCTGTGCCCGGACCGGGATTGTGGGCGAGTTCAGAGCAGATCGTCGAGAACCGTCGGGGCGAGGCCGAGGGCGGTTGTCATACCGATGCCCGAGGTCACCGAGACGACCCGGACGCTGGGTGCGGGGGTGGCGACGAGGAAATCGGCTGTGGGGGAGTCGGCGTAGATTCCGCGCCAGCGCCGGCGGACGGTGAGTTGGTCGACGCCGAACAGGCGGGCGCCTTCGCGGAGTACCAGGTCGGTGACCGACTCCTCGTCGAAGGGGAGATGGGTGCGGCTGTAGTGATGGGTGTCGCCGAGGGCGATGGCGCCGTCGGGGCGCTGGGTGAACATCAGGTTCATCACCACATCGAGGGTTTCCGGGGCGCGTGCGGTGATTTCGCGGCGGACCTCGGTGGCCGAAGCGGTGGCGGCGAGGCCGCCGTAGCGGAGCATCGAGTAGCCGGTGAGGACGGCGGGGGCGATGCGGATATCGCCGGGCGGGTCGACTTCCAGCATGTGCAGTTTGCAGCGGCGGACTTCGAATTCCTCGGCGAGCGCCGGGAACAGGCGGTCGACATCGTGGCCGGAGGCGTGCACGATCGCCGTCGCCGGTAGGTCGCCGCGGGCAGTGTGGACGATACCCGGCGAGATGGCGCCCGCGTGGGTGTGCCAGTAGAAATCGACACCGTTGTCGGCGAGCCAGTTCGCGAGCGCGGGTACCGCGGCCCGAGGGTCGACCCGCAGGTCCAGCGGTAGGTGCGCGCCGCCGACGATATTGCGGGCGGCGGGGAACAGTTTCTCGACGCCGGCGCGGTCGAGCAGGCGTACCTGTTCATGGCCGCGTTCGGCGGCGAATTCCTCGAGGACACCCATCTCGGCGGCGCTGCGGGCGACGACCAATGTGCCGGCGCGGACGATATCGAAACCCGCCTTTTCGGAGAGCCGCAGCCATTTTTCGCGCGCCGCCATGGCGTAGTCGAGGACGGTCCCGGTCTGCGGGGTGGCGCAGAGATGGCCGAAGTTGCGGATCGACGCGCCCACCGCGCGGGCATCGCGTTCGACGACCGCGACCCGTAGCCCGCGCTCGACCGCATCGACGGCATGGGCGAGACCGACGATGCCGGCGCCGACGACGGCGAGGTCGACCGGCCGGGTCGGCAGGGCGGGGGATACGGGTGGCGGAGCGGCTGTCATGCCGGGAATGTTCGCAAGGTTGCCGTCGCCACTCAAGCCTTTCGAGCAACTTGTCTATATAAGTTCACCGATAGTTTCACCAGGCTGATGCGTTGCATGGCCAGAAACTGCGCGGTCGTCGTAAGCTTATTCGGTCAAGTTCATCCGCAATCCGAAAGGACGATGTGGCCACACCCTTGCACGCCCGGGTTTCCGCGGAACTACGCGAGCGAATCCACCGCGGTGCCCTCCCGCCCGGCGCGTCGCTGCCATCGGAGGCGCGGTTGTGCGCGGAGTTCGGTGCGTCCCGGGGGACCGTGCGCACCGCCTTGGCGACCCTCCGGCAGGAAGGGCTGATCGCCGGTGGCCAGGGCCGGCCGCCCGTGGTACGTGATACCGCGCTCGGGCAGCCGTTCGAAAGTCTGCTCTCCTTCACTGCCTGGGCGGAGCGGATCGGTAGAACGCCGGGGCAGCGCACCGTGGAGGTCGCGCGGCGCGGAGCGGGTGCGGTCGCCGCCGCCGCGCTCGGGATCGGTGCAGGAACGCTGGTTGTCGAAGTCCTGCGGGTCCGTTCGCTCGACGGCGAACCGGTCATGCTGGAACGCGCCACCTTCGTGGAACCGGTGGGCCGGCTGCTTTTCGATTTCGACCCCGACGCTTCATCGATTTATGCCCACCTCGCCCGGCAGGGCGTCGACCTGCACTCGGCGCGGCATACCATCGACGCGCTGACCGCCGACCCGCACGACGCGACCCTGCTGGACATCGCCCCGGGAGCTCCGCTGCTACGGGAACGGCGTCGCACCTCGACGGCGGCTGGGGAACCTGTCGAATACGGCGACGACCGCTACCGGCCGGACAAGGTCACCTTCACCATCGACAACGCCCACCCTGCCGCCTCGGGTATCGCCCACGATCTGCGGGTCCGCAAACTGGCGCAGTGATTCGAATCCTCGCGGCGGTCACGTCGGCACGCCGACCTGCCCGAGGGGTGCCGGGCGGGACTGTGGGCGGCTGTCCTGGGTGCCGGCGCGGCCGTGGAACGCGCTGTGGTTCTTACGGTTCGGTGCGCGGGAATATCGGGAGGCGGCAGAAAGCCCGGCAGCGTTTGTGCGGTCCGGGCCGTCGACGCACACTATCCCTCGGTAGACCGAAACGCCCAGGGAGGCAACATGTCCGAGCCACTGATTCAACTTCCGACGCCAGGTGAGTCCATTCTCGAAACCCATGAGCGAATCCTGCGCGCGGGGGAGATCGTGCCGATCGAACTGCCCGGCGGCGTGCCCGCGTGTATCGCGGTGAGTCATCGCGCGGTGAGCGAAGTGCTCGACGACAAGGTCTTCGGGAAACACCCCTCGCTCTGTCCGGCGCTGCGCGACGGCACCATTCCCGCGGACTGGCCGCTGCGGGCGCTCACCGACGCCGAACATATGCTCAACCAGGACGGTGCCGAGCATCGCCGGCTGCGGCAGACGATCAACAAGGCATTCACCCCGGCGCGGGTCGCGGCCCTGGAACCGCGGATTCAGCAGATCGCCGACGAACTGATCGACAACTTCCCGGCCGGGGACGAAATCGACTTGATCGCGAACTACACCACCCCGCTGCCGGTCCGGGTGATCTGCGAACTTTTCGGAGTGCCCGCCGATGAACAACCGAAACTGAAAAACTGGACGCTGACCATCGTCTCGGTGACCAGCACGGGCGAAGAAGCGCAGGCGGCCATGGCCGCGATGGGCGGGTACTTCGCGGAGTTGTTGCAGCGTAAACGGGCCGAACCGGGCGACGACCTCACCTCCGCCCTGCTGGCGGCCAACGAGGAAAACGAGCTCACCGATGAGGAACTCATCAGCATGTTGTGGCTGGTGATCGTCGCCGGGCACGAAACCACGGTGCATCTGCTCGGCAACGCGGTGGTGGCCCTGCGGGAATACCCGGAACAGCTTGCCCGCGCGCAGGCGGAGAACCGCTGGGCCGATGTGGTGGAGGAGGCGCTGCGCTGCCGGTCCTCGGTGGTCGGCACGCTCACGCGGTATCCGCGCACCGATGTCACCGTCGCCGGTGTGCATATCGCGGCGGGCACCCCGACGCTGTGGCACGGCGGCGTCGGCCGCGACCCGCTGCGCTACCCGGATGCCGACGTATTCGATATCGACCACGAACACAAAGACCAGCTGGCTTTCGGCCGCGGACCGCATTTCTGCTTGGGCGCACCCTTGGCCCGCATGGAAAGCCGGATCGCGCTGGCCACCCTGTTCGCCCGGTACCCCGAACTGGACTTGGCGGTGGACCCGAAAGATATCGAGTACACGGTGCAGATCAGTACCGTCGGCCCGGTGGCGTTGCCGGTGCGGCCGGGACCCGCGGCCTGAGGCAGGCCGCGGTGCTTCACGCCCGCCGGGCGGTGATCTCGCCGCGGCGGCTCCGCCGGAACTCCCGCGGCGTCTGACCGAAGCGTTCCTTGAACGCGGCGGAGAACCAAGCGGGCGTGAAACCGCATCGGGTCGCGAGTTCGGCGATGGTCATGGTGGCGCGCGGGTCGTCCAGGATTTCCCGGGCGGCCCGCAGCGCTTCCTCCCGGCGCAGATCGCGGAAGGTGGTGCCGGATTCGTGTAACACCACCCGCACCTGACGTTCCGACCAGCCGAGCGCGTGCGCGACGGCCGGCAGCCGCACATCACCCCGGCCGATATTCGCGCGCAGGTATCGCCGGATGCTTTCCGCGATCTCCGCGCGGTGAGCGCGCTGCGGTTCGGTGTCCCCGGCCGCCAGCATGCACAGCAGCTCGGTGATCCGATCGCAGACCGCGGCGAACTCGCGTGCCGACAGACGCGCCTGCTCGGCGTGGGTGCTGCGGATCATGGTGTCGGCGACCCGGCCGAGCCCGTGGGTCAGGTCGAGGACGAGGTTCATATGAATGCGCGGGCGCAGGTAATGGTCGAATTCGGTGCGCGGGACCTGGAATGCGTAGGCCGCGGAATCCGGAATATCGAGGTGGCAGGGGATCTCGAATCCGGCCATCGTCGCGTGACCCGGTGTGACATGGGAGATTTCGTCGCGGAACCGGATTCCGAACGAGCCACGGTCGGGGATCACCACCCAGTAGAAATCGTCGCTGGGCTCTCGCCGGATATGGCCGGCGGTCCGGTGGCAGCGGCGCCGGCCGCGCTGATCCCAGCGCATCAGCGCGTAAGTCGCCGATTCCTGGGCGGTGAGCCCGGCCCGCCATTCGGGTTCGTCGCCGAATTCGTGTGCCATCGGCACGAATCCGTCGGCCAGCCCGGCGAACGATTCGCGACCGAATGCGGTCACGCTGCTCCAGCGCACGAGCGGTCCTCCTGTCTATGAGGATCGGCCGTTGTCCACCATCCGCCGATACGATCAGCGCAATCACCCTACTGGGCGTGGTGGATTCGGGCTTCCCGTGACCGGGACCCGTTCACGACAGTGCCGTGACCACCTCGCGGTATCGGGCGGCATCATCCGGGCGCTCGTCCTCCAGTGACCAGGCGATCTCTTCCATGGCGCGCAGCCAGGCCCAGGCGCGGGCCCGTTCCCGATCGACCTCGAGCCCGTCGGCGGTGGCCGCGAGTACCCGGTCCGCGTGGGTGGGGCCGGGTTCTGTTTCGATCTGCTTCAGAATGAGGAATCCTGCGTCGAAGGCAGCCTCGCCCAGGAATGCCTTCGGGTCGATCAGCAGCCACGGCTCCCGTTCGGCGGCCACGATATTGCCGAGGTGGGTATCACGGTTGACGATCAGCAGCGGCCCGTCCGGTTCTGTCAGCCACGCGTGGAGGTCCCGGGCGCGGGCGGTTACCGCCTCCGGAAGGTATCGGGTCATTTCGGGTGTGAAAAGTTCCTGCTCCCAATGGGAAACGATATCGGCCACGAGTGGGAGCGCGGGATATCCGGCCGGAATATCGGTGGGCGGCCGGCGCAGCCGCCGATACAGGGCGCAGGCGGTCTGGATCTTGCCCGCGTTCTCCGCCTTGCCTTCGAGGGGAATCCGCGGCTGTGCGATCAGCGGCGTTCCGGGGCGTGCCCATTCGAGCAGCATGGCGCCGGTACCGGGATCGAAATCGTAGAGGCGCGCCGCGCCGTCACCCTGGTAGCAGTACATTCCGGCGGCCTCACCGGCGTTCTCCTCGTCGGGCACTGTGATCTTCAGTACCGCCACCGAATCGTCGCCGCGCCGCACCGGAGCCACGAAGGAATGCGTGCCGCCGCTGAACGGGCGCCCGATCAGCTCGAGGTCCCATTCCCGGCACCGCCGGGCCACTACGGCGGGCAGGTCCGCGAGCCAGCGGTCGCCTCGTTCCTCGAAATTGGTGCGGATAGTGTCCACCACATCGGGCGGGAGATCGAGCGTCATCGGTTCAGCTTGCGGTGCGGCGCCGTTTTCGACAACCGGATTTACGGGTCTCGAACCGCGCCGGAAGGTTCCGAGACTCCCGTAAGATGCGGTGGCCGGGTGATCCGGGCCCGGCTCGACAGCGAGAGGACGGCTCGTCGATGCCCTCGCCCACTTTTCATCCCGACCTGCGCCTGGCACGGTTGCTACCTCGTTCGGTGGTGTATCCGCGCACGATCGGAACCCTCCGGCGTCTCACGGATCGCGCGGGCCGGGCCCGGCCGGCGGGCGGGACGATCGAACGGGTCGACGAGACGGTGACGGTCCGGGTGTTCCGTCCCGCGACGGCCCCGCGGCCCGGCCCTGCACTGCTGTTCATCCACGGTGGCGGCTATGTGATCGGCAATGCCGCGATGGGGGACCGGTTCTGCCGCTCGGTGGTCCGCCGCCTCGGGATCTCGGCGGTGTCGGTGGAGTACCGGCTGGCGCCGGAGCATCCCTTTCCGGCGCCGCTCGACGACTGTTACGCGGCGCTGCGCTGGCTGGCCGGGCAACCGGACGTCGACGCCGACCGTATCGCTCTGGTGGGGGAGAGCGCAGGCGGTGGGCTCGCCGCGGCGCTGGCACTGCTGGCCCGGGACCGCGGGGAGGTGCGGCCGGTGTTCCAGCTGCTGTCCTATCCCATGCTGGACGACCGGACCCGTGCGGGCTCCCCGCTCGATGCGCGCCGGATGCGGATGTGGAGCCCGGGAAGCAACCGGTTCGGGTGGTCTTCCTATCTGGGGTCCGCGGCGGCCGGTGAGGTACCGCCGCTGGCCGCCCCGGGACGTTGCGACGACCTCGCGGGCCTGCCACCGGCCTGGATCGGCGTCGGAACCAATGATCTCTTCCACGCCGAAGACCTGGCCTACGCCGAGCGGTTGCGCACCGCAGGGGTGCCCTGCGAGCTGTACGAGGTGGACGGCGCATACCACGGTTTCGACCTGGTCGAGGCGGGAACCGGTGTCGGGCGGGCATACCTGGAGGCGCGGTTCACCGCGCTGGCGACGGCACTCGGCGAAGGTCGGCCGGTCCCGTCGTAGCCTATCCGCGGGGCCGTTGTGGTCGTGCCTGCTTCTGTTCGCCGGTACCCGCCGGCGCGATCAGGACCGCTGTGGCCGGGCGGACCCGTACTGCCGCAGGACCACCGGAACGGTCACGGCCAATGCGGCTGTCAGCCAGACGGCGGAGGCCGTTACCGGTTCCCGCAGCGGCCAGGCCGCATCGGCGGGCACCATGCCCGGCGCGCCGAGCAGCTCCCGCAACGCGGCGACGACGGCGCTGATGGGGTTCCACTCCGCGAACACGCGCAGCGGCCCGGGCATGGTCTCGGTCGATACGAAGACATTGGAGAACATGATCGCCCCGAAGATCAACGGTGCGGTCTGCTGGAGCATCTGTTCGTCCCGGATCACCGCGCCCAGGCAGATCCCGGCCCAGCTGAGCGCGAACCGGAACAGTAGGAGAAGCGCTACGGCGGCGACGATTTCGACCGGAGTTGCGTCGATGCGCCAGCCGGCAGCCGCGCCGATTCCGGACATGATGATCAGGGCGATCCCACCGGTCAGGGTTTCGGCGAGGGCGAGCCCGGCGGGGACCGAGAGGGCCGGTAGCGGTAGCGCCCGGAATCGGTCGGTGAGACCACTGTTCAGGTCGGCGTTGGCAGTCGAGGCGGTGGCGGTGAGGCCCATCGCCGCGACCAGGACCAGAACCCCAGGGGTGAGATAGGAGCGGTAGGCGGCGGCATCGGCGGTGCCGGCGAGCGCGCCACCGAAGACGAATCCGAACAGCAGCATCATGCCCGCGGGGGCGGCCAGGGTTATGGCCAGCAGACCGGGAGAATGCCGGTATGCCGACAGTATGCGGCCGAAGGCGGTGGCGGTGGCGGTGAAGAAAGCGGGGGAGCGGGAATCGATCGTGGTCATCGGGGCGTCCTTACGGCAGGTCCGGTGAGGGTCAGGAAGACGTCGTCCAGGGTGGCGCGCCGGCGGCCGATATCGTGCACCTCGATTCCCGCATCCTCGAGGGCGCGCAGAATCGGCAGCAGCGGTATTTCGGCTCCGGGAAACGAATAGGACAGGGGTGCCTCGGCTTCCGATTCATCGGTCGCGCCGCCGCCGGTTGTGGTGGCGGTTCCCCCGAAACCGGCAAGCACGATGTCGATATCGCGGCGGCGGCGCGGATCGGTGACCAGATCCAGCCCGCCTCCGATGCTCGCGGTGAGCTCATGCGGCGTACCCGCGACGAGTACCCGGCCGTTGTCGAGGATGGTCACGGAATCCGCGAGTCGATCGGCCTCGTCCAGGTATTGGGTGGTGAGCAGTACGGTGGTGCCTTCTGCCACGAATTCCTTGACACAGCCGTAGATCTGGTTGCGGCTGCGCGGGTCGAGTGCGGTGGTCGGCTCGTCCAGGAAGAGGACGGCCGGGCGCACCACCATCGCCGCGACGATATCCAGCCGGCGGCGCATCCCGCCCGAGTAGTCCCGGGCGAGACGATCGGCGGCAGCGCCGAGATCGAACCGTTCGAGCAGTTCACCGGCATGCGTGCGGGCCTGCCGGGCCGGGAGGCCGTTCATCCGGCCGAACATGGTGAGGTTCTCCAGCCCGGTGAGCCGGGAATCGACCGCGTGGAACTGGCCGACCAATCCGATCCGCTTCTTCACCTCGGTGGTTTCGCGCGCGGTGTCGTAACCGGCGATCCGGGCAGATCCACCATCGGGCCGCAGCAGGGTGGCCAGCATGCGCACCGTCGTGGTCTTCCCGGACCCGTTCGGGCCCAGCAAGGCATGCACTCGGCCGGGGTCCACGTGTAGGTCGACAGCGTCGACCACGGTGCGCTCGCCGTATTTCTTCGTCAACCCGCAGGTCTCGATTGCCGTCACACCTACTCCTTGATTGGGAACACTGTTCGCAATTGACGCTAGCTGAATGCGAACGATGTTCGCAACCGGCTCGAGGCATGCTTACCGGATGCCATCCGCTGAACCGACGAACGCGCTGTGGCTACAGGCCCGTGACACGAAACCCGGGCCGCGGCCCGCGCTGAGCCTCGACGACATCGCGGCGGCCTGCGTCCGGCTCGCCGATGCAGAAGGCATGCGGTCGCTGTCGATGCGGCGGGTCGCCGAGGAACTGGGCACCGGCGCCGCATCCCTGTACCGCTATGTATCGGGTAAGGACGATCTCGTCGCCCTGATGTTCGACCGGGTCGCCGGCGAATACGAATTCACGCCCCCCACCGGGGACCTGCGGGCCGATGTGCTGGATGTCGCCGAACAAGCGCGCGCCATGTACCGCCGCCACCGCTGGCTGATCGAAACGAACCCGCGCAGCCTAGGACCGCACGGTCTGCGCTACCTGGACCATATGGTCGCGGTACTGGTGCCCACGGGGCTTCGTCCGGCCGAGATCATGACCGGTATCGCGATGCTCTCCGGGTGGGTTACCGTATTCGCTGGTCAGGAGGCCACCGGGCAGTCGTTGCCCACCCAGGGCGGGGGCGCCGGGCATATCGCCGCCATGCTCGGCCAGGGGCACTATCCCCACCTCGCCGCGCTCTTCGCCGAACCCGACGCCCCCGGTGAGCCCGCCGTCGACAACGATGCCGTATTCCGGGCCGGGATCGATGCGCTGCTGTTCGGTATCGCAGGCACGCGCTGACGCACCATTGCTACGACGCCGCTCGTCACGTGCTGGACAAAGTCGCGTTGTGCGCCGGTAGCCGCAGCCGAGTCCGACAGTCGACGGCAGGGAACCGGGCGGCCGCTCCGGACACGCTGCGGCTTCGGGCTCTCGCCCGGAATCGGGATATCGAGCGGTCCGGGCGTGCGGATAGCGGCCCAGCACAAGCCGACCGGGCTGAGTGCCTTTCCCTCGCGGTACTCGGCGTCGCGCGGTGACCGATGGCAGACTGTGGGGATGAGTACACCCGAGTGGGCGGACGTGGACCGGTACGTGGTGGACCATCTCGTGCGCGACGACGCGGGAAGCGCGACGCTGCGGGCTAACGCGGCGGCAGGACTGCCCTCGATCGACGTTTCCGAGGCCCAGGGGAAATTCCTCTACCTACTCGCCCGGTCGACCCGCGCCGGGCGGGTACTCGAAATCGGCACGCTGGGCGGATTCAGCACCCTGTGGCTGGCCCGCGCGGTCGGTGCGGGCGGGCGCGTGGTCACTCTCGAATACGAGCCACGGCACGCTCAGGTGGCACGGGAGAACCTGGATCGTGCCGGAGTCGGGGATATCGTCGATATCCGGATCGGTGCGGCCGTGGAATCGCTGCCCGTCCTGGCCGAGGAACAACCGGAACCCTTCGACCTGGTATTCATCGACGCCGACAAGGTGAACAACTCGAACTACGTGCGGTGGGCCCTGCGATTGAGCCGGCCCGGGGCGGTCATCGTCGTCGACAATGTGGTTCGTGGCGGGCGCCTCGCCGACGAGGCCTCCGACGACCCCGCCGTCCGCGCGAGCCGCGAACTGGTCGAACTCCTGGCCGAGGAACCCCGGCTGGACGGCACGGTCGTGCAGACAGTGGGCGCGAAGGGCTGGGACGGCTTCGCTTTCGCCGTGGTGAACTAGCGCGGCCACGGCCCGCACACCTACCCGCCGACGCGTGCGGCCGGGACGCGGCCCTCGGCTGTCGCCCGGATCAGGGCCGCGTGGTCGCGAGCGCTGAGGTCGGCGTATTCCTCGGCGAAAGCGGCCAGCGCATCGTCGAATTCATTGCTGCTGCCGAGATAGCCGGCGATGGCGAAACGGTCACCGCCGCGCGCGTGCGCTTGGGCGAGCACCCGCGCGCACAACCTGCCGTAGAGCGCCATCAGTTCGGGCGACATGGTCTCGATCTCCGCCGAACCCTTGCCGTCGCGGAGCTGGCGGACATAGAAATCCCGCGGCACCCCGTCGGAGTCCGGCCCGTGATGCCAGCCGAGGAAGATATCGCTGGTCGCCTGCATCAGCCGCTGCCCGGTCACCACCCTCTCCGCCTGGTTCTCGTACTCGGGTCCGTCGAGGTACCCGGCGAGCACCGACGGCTGCGCCTCTTTGGCCTGCAGGAACAGCGGGTCGCCGCCGGGACCGCGTAACAGGACTATCCAGCAGCGTGTCCCCACACTGCCCACACCCACGACCTTGCGGGCCGCGTGCACATAGTCGAACCGGTCCAGCAGGTAGTGGCGGTCGGGTTGCAGGGTGGCGCGGTAGTCGATCAGCCGTTTCATCATGGTGCGATGCACCTGCTCGGCGTCGGCACCGGTGAACAGTTCCTCCACCGGCACGATCAACGGTGGTGTGCTGACGATCCGCGGTTGCCCGTCGGCGCCGGTGGTGGTGAGTTTCGACAAGGCATGCGCACTGTCGCGGCCCCACGCTTTATCGATCGTCTTCGCGACCCGCTTGCGTGTCGATGCTTTGAGCACCTCGCGCACCTGCGCCATCTCCGACTCCGCCTCGATATGGGAGTACCAGACGGCGAGCTCGCCGCATCCGGCCAGGTGGTCCATGGTTTCGCGGTACTCGGTGGCGCAGGCCCTGGTGATGCGATGGCGCTGTTTGGTTTTGAAACCGTTGCCGCGGCCGGCGATGGCAAGACTCGCGACCAGCCGCCGGACATCCCACTCGAAAGGGCCCGGATAGGTTTCGTCGAAATCGTTGACATCGAAGGCGAGCCGGCGTTCCGGTGTCGCGAACAGGCCGAAGTTGCTCAGATGCGCATCCCCGCACAGTTGCGTGCGCAAGCCGGTGCTCGGGATGCGGGCCAGATCGTCGGCCATCACCAGCGCGGCGCCGCGGAAGAACGCGAACGGCGAGGTCGCCATCCTGGCGTAGCGCACGGGTACCAGTTCGGGTATGCGGGTGCCGGCCTGGGATTCGAGGAGGGCGAGCGGGTCGCGGTCGTCCACGGTTCCCACGCCTGCGAGCGCGTCGAAAGGTGTTCGCTCGCGCTGCCGGTTCCCGCACTCGACGCGTTGTGAGCGGTCCACCCGCCGGTCCGTCGCGGGCTCGGCACCTGCATGAGGTCGGGCCATGGGCGCACGGTAGACGCTGTGCGACCTGTATGTCGTCACCCGGCGAGGGTGAAACCACGGAACCGCGTGGCGGCCGGAGCCGCTTGCTGCCGTCGACAGTTCCGGCTTCCCGGGCACGTCTCGCAGGACTGTCCTCGGCGCGGTGGCGATCACGAGGCCGTCCCGGCCGGCTCCGGCCCGGGTGTCGACGGGCACCCGGGCACGCAGCGGCGCGGGCGCGTGCGGGCAGCAGACGGGGCGGAGCTCGTGAAATCTGCCGTGATCGAGGGGTCCGGCGACCGCCTACTGTTTCAAGGTGCGGTCGAACAGTTCCCGCAGCTCCCGGAAATGCCGCTCGGCGGCTTCCTCCTGGTAGGCGGCAGTATCGGACATCGTGTAGCCGTGCAGGGCGTTCGGGTAGACAGCGGTGCGGTGGTCGACTCCGGCGGCCGCCAGTGCGGCGTCGAACGCGGCGATCTGGCCGGGAGTGTTGGAACCGTCGTTGTCGGCGTGCCCGGCCAAGACTGCGGCCCGGATCCGAGGGACCTCGGTGTGCGGGCTGCCGGCCTCCTCGGTGACGATTCCACCCGTGTGGAACATTCCGATCGCGGCGATATCGTCCGGCCGGGACGCGGCCAGGTGCAGCGCGATACGGCCACCGAAACAGTATCCGGTCGCACCGATGGCGGTGCCGGACACACCGGGCAACCCGTGCAGGGTTTCCAGCCACACGTCACCGTCTGCCTGCAGAACATCTGGTGTGAGCCGGGCCATCCGCTCACCCACCCCGGAGGCGAAGAACGCGTCTCGGCTTGCCGGATCCCGCAGGTCGACGGTGGGGGCGAGGTCCGCGGCGCGCCCGTCCCGCCAGAAAACATGCGGCGCCAGCACCACATAGCCCCACGATGCGATCCGGTCCGCCATCCGCTCGATCTGCGGACGCAGACCGATCGCGTCCTGGAAGAGCAGAACCCCGGGTCCGGACTCACCGGATACGTAGCCTTCGGCACTGCCACCCGGAAATGCAATCTCGATCATCGTCACGCCCCGCGACCCTACCCGGCCGAGTGCGTGAGGTTCGAGGTCCCGGCCGCCGCACCGTCCCGGTGCGGACCGGTCCGGACGGGCGGTCGGATGCCGCCGGCTCGCCGGAGTCGTTCTGCGGCCGGCCAGGTCGAGCCAGGCCCCGGAGGGGTCGCCGCAATCGCGGGACCTGCGCTTCGGGGCGAGAGCGGGCCGGCGCACTGTGATGCGGCTCCCCGAGCGTGTCCCGCCGCTGATGCGCGGAGCCGTCACCGATACTCGGCGGATGACCGGCACCCGCGAGGTTCCCGATACGGCGCCGGCGCTCGATCGCCGCCGCCGAAACATCGTGTTCGTCACCATCGTGCTCGGGATGCTGATGGCCGCGCTCGATCAGACGATCGTCGCGACCACCCTGCCGACGATCGTCGCCGATCTCGGCAGCGCCGGACATATGGCGTGGCTGGTCACCGCGTATATGCTCGCCGAGGCCGTATCGACGGTGCTGGCCGGTAAATTCGGTGACCTCTTCGGTCGCAAACTCGTCTTCCAGATCAGCGCGGTGGTCTTCATCCTGGGTTCGGCACTCGCCGGTATCGCCCAGGACATGCTGACCTTGATCATCGCGCGGGGTATCCAGGGGGTCGGGGCCGGCGGCCTGATGGTGACCGCGATGGCGTTGATCGCCGATGTCATTCCGCTGCGGCAGCGCGGTAAGTATCAGGGCGCGATGGGCGCGGTATTCGGGGTCACCACCGTACTCGGGCCGACCCTGGGTGGCCTGTTCACCGATCACGCCAGCTGGCGGTGGTGCTTCTACATCAACGTTCCGGTGGCGGTGGTGATGATCGTGCTGGCCGCCCGGACGATTCCCGCGGTGCGCCCGGCCGTACGCCCGGTGATCGACTACCTCGGCATCGCGCTGGTCGCGCTCGGCGTGGCCGGATTGATCCTCGGCCTCGAATGGGGTGGTTCCGAATACGCCTGGGGTTCGGCGACGATCATCGGCCTGTTCGCCGGGTCGGTGGTGTTGCTGGCGGCGTTCGTCGTGGTGGAGACCAGGGTGCCCGAGCCGATGCTGCCGATGGATCTTTTCCGCAACCGCGTGTTCACGGTCTGCTCGATCCTCAGTTTCATCGTCGGTTTCGCAATGCTCGGTGCGATGACGTATCTGCCCACGTACCTGCAGTACGTAGATGGTGTCTCCGCTACCGAGTCCGGTTTGCGCACACTGCCGATGGTGGCCGGTCTGCTGATCACCTCGATCATCTCCGGGAATATCGTTTCGACCACCGGCCGGTACAAACCTTTCCCGATCGCGGGTACGGCAGTGATGGCGCTCGGCCTCTACCTGATGTCGACGATGGGACGCCACACCGGTATCTGGCTGGAATCGCTGTATATGCTGGTCCTCGGGCTGGGGATCGGTCTGTCGATGCAGGTGCTCACGATCGTCGTGCAGAACACCGTGCCGTACGCGCAGCTCGGTACCGCGACCTCCGGGGTGACCTTCTTCCGCACGGTGGGAAGTGCCTTCGGTACCGCGGTCTTCGGAACCCTCTACACCGGCAAACTCGATCCTTCCCTGGCCGCGGCGCTGGCCGAAACGGGTGTCGCCCCGGAGATCGCGCAGAGCCCGGCGGCCCTGCGGGAGTTGCCCGGCGACCTGGCGGCCCCGATCATCGAGGCTTATACGACTGCCATCGACACTGTGTTCCGCTGGGTGGTGCCGGTGGCTCTGGCCGGTTTCCTGGTGGCGTGGTTCCTGCGGGAGGTGCCGCTACGCGACAGCACCCGGGCGCGTGCCGCGGAACTGGGGGAGGGATTTTCGATGCCGGATTCCGGCGACCGGGCGGCCCAGCTGGAACACGCTGTCGCGCAGGTGTTGCGCCGGGATCAGCGCCGGATACCCGGCGTGCCGGGCGAGCGGAAACCCGCTCTGCCGGGTCCTTCGCTGTACGACCTGACAGGTGGCGAACTTCCCGAATCCGTCACCTGGGCGATCGGTGCGGTACATCTGCGGGCCCAGGTGCGTGGCGGGGCCACACTCGCCGGCATCGCGGACGACCATATGGTCCCGGTCGGTGTACTCGAGCCGGTCTATCGTGACGCCGCGCTCGCGGGATACGTGTGGGGCGAGGGGGATTCGCTACGCCTGACCGACACCGGGGAACAGTACGCCCAGTGCTTCCGGCGAGTCTGGCGCAGCTGGCTGGACGGTCGACTGGAGGACTGGTCCTTCGACGATCCCACCGACAAAGCCCTGCTCGACCGAGCACTGGACAAGATCGCCGGCGAACTGCTGGACGATCAGAGCAGTCGCCCCACATTCGCCGGCTGAGCGTGCCCCACCGCGCCCTGCGGTGGGGCACGCGCACGGCGTGGTGACTCGGCGGCCCGGCCGGGCAGACCCTCGGATTCCGGGAGCAAGGTGACGTGTAGTTCGAACCCGCGAAACGTCAGCTGGAGGCCGGGGCCGGGCGGCCGGATACGACCGTGTGGCCCTGGAAAAGGTTCCGGACGGTATCCAGGACCTCGGCCACCCGGTCCGGATGGGTGAGGTGGGGGTGGTGGCCCGCACCCTCGATCACTGTGGTCGGTAGGGATACCGGTATCTCGAGCGGGTCATGGGAGCCGGTGATGATATGCACCGGCACCGTGATCTGCGCGAGCAGGCGGCGAGCGGCCGCACGCTGCTCGTGCCGGCTCGCCGTTCGTAGTGCCGCGACGGCCCGCCGGGCTGCACCGGGGCGGCTCAGGTTCGCGCTTGCGCTGTCGATCGCAGGACCGGACGGCACACCCAGAGTGGCGGCGAGCGGTGCCGGGCCGAGGCGGCGCAGTACGAGGGCGGCGCCGGGGAACCGGGTCGTCCAGGACGCGCGGCTCTGCAGGAAAGCGGGTGCCACCAAGACTATTCCGGAGATGCGGTCGGGATGGGCGGCCGCGTAACGCAGGACCGGGAGGCAGCCGAGAGAATGCCCGATCAGTAGGGGACGAGTGGTCACCGAGGCCATGAGCCGGTCCGGCCGGAAGTGGACGGGGGAGCCGCCGGGCGCCGAGCGGCCGAGGCCGGGGAGGTCGGCGGTGTAGGTGGATGCGGTAGTCGCTGCGGTGACCGCGCGCCAGGCGTCGCTGTCGGTGGGGAGTCCGTGCAGCAGTACCAGATCCGGTGTCCGCCGATCGCCGCTCACCCAGAGGCCGTCGGCGAAGCCGTCGGCCGGATCCGCCTCGGCACTGCCGAATCGACTGCTCACCAGGTGGTCTGCCCAGTTTCGCAGGACTTCCCCGGCGGGCGGCATGGTGAGGCCCGCAGCCGCAGCCACCTCATCTGCGGCGGAGGTGTCGTAGCGGTCCTCGGCGAGGAACGCGAGGCGCTCCCGGTCGACCCCGGTGAGCCACCGTGGCAGGCGGGCCACCAGGCCGGTCGGAATCGTGAAACGGGGTGCGCGAACGCGCAGGTGCTCGGCGAGGATTCGCATCAGCTCCGGCAGGGGCGGGCTCGCGGGGTCGAGCACGGTGTAGGAGCGGCCCGCGGTATCCGGGTTGTCGGGGAGGGCGATGAGGAAATCGACGAAATAGTCGAGCTCGAGGATCGGCAGCAAGGTGCGGGCGTTGCCGGGGAGCGCGGGAAGCCTGCCGTACCAGAGGTCGCGGACGAGTTCGGCGAGGCCGATGTACTGCCCCGGGCCGACGACTGTGCTCGGGTTCGCGACCGTCAGTGCAGCTCCCGCTGCCGCGGCCCGTTCGCGCAGTATCGCGTCGGCCTCGAATTTCGACGCGCCGTAGCCGCCGACCGCGTAATCGTGTTCGGCCGAATCCGGCACGGTGACCCGGTATCCGGTGATGTGGACCAGCCGGCGCGGCGCGGGCAGGCTCGTGTACCAGTCGAGGATGTGCAGGGCGCCGTCGATGTTCACCGCCCGGGCGGGGCCGGCGTCGAGCCCGAAGCTGAATCGGGCCGCGCAGTTGTACACATCGCGTACCGCGGCGGTGTCCAGTCCGGCGACCTCGCCCAGGCCGGGGTCGGTGATATCGCAGTCGAGTACGGTCAGCCGCTCGCGCGCTACGCCGTGCTCGTCGAGCCAGCCGGTGAGTCGATCCGCGCTGCCGGGGCGTAGCGCGGCCGCGACCGTATGCCCGCGGTGCAGCAGCCGCGCGACAAGGGCGCGTCCGATGAAACCGGCCGCCCCGAAGATGACGGAATCGGGAGTGCTCATAACAAGTTCCTAACTAGACTGGTCTACATATTTTGTGGGTATGTGAATGCGCGGTGTGAGTTGCCGTGGATCTAGAGCAGGGTGCGGGCGACGCGCGCGGCCCGTTCGAGTGGTGTGCGGTCGCGATGTGTCTGCGCGAGCAGTAGTGCGCCTTCGATCATGGCGAGCAGGGAAACCGCCAGATCGTCGGCATTTTCGTAACCGGCCGCCCGGAGGCTGATACGCAAAGTCTCCGTCCACCGTTCGTAGACCTCGGCGCAAGCACGCTGGACCGTGTCGTTCGTGCCGGAGATCTCCAGTGCGACGGTTGCGACGGGGCAGCCGCATTCCCAGCCGGATGCCTCGAGCCGGTCGCCGAGCACGGTGATCAGATCGGTGACCGCGCCGGCCGGGTCGGTGAGATCGGCCTGCGCGAGCGCGGCATCGATGCTCCCGGAGGTCTGGGTGACGGCGGCCGCGACGAGTTCGTCCTTACCGCCCGGGAAATGGAAGTACAGGGAACCACGCGGAGTATCGCTGTCCGCCAGGATCTGGTTGAGGCCGGTGCCGAAGTAGCCGCGGCGTTCGATGGACGATCGCGTCGCCTCGATCATCCGCTGCTTGGTTTCGGCTCCTTTTGCGCCCATGCCTAGAAAGTAGACCGGTCTTCATAAAAAATCAACGCTTACAGTCCGAAGCGGTGCCCTGTCAGGAGCGGGAACGCGGGGTCTTGTTGCGGTACATGGCGGAATCGGCGGCCTGCATCGCCTCGTCGATCGCTGTCGGCGCATCCTCGAGATACACCGTGCCGATACTCGCACCGATACGGATCGTCCACTCCTGGATCTCCATCGGCACCGTGAGTGCAGTCTGCACATCCGCGCTGAGCATAGCCAGTTCGGCGGCTCCCGTGCACCGCTCGAGCACGGCGATGAATTCGTCACCGCCCAGGCGTGCCGCCAGCCCACCGGCCGCCGTAACGGTTTGCCGCAGACGGGCGCCGACGATCCGCAGCACCTCGTCACCGACGGCATGTCCCCACCGGTCGTTGACCTCCTTGAACCCGTCCAGGTCCAGATAGGCCATCCCGATCGGTGGCGTCGCCACCGCCAGCCGGTCGAAGAGATGGCCACGGTTGGGCAGGCCGGTGAGCTCATCGTGATTGGCGTCGTACCAGAGGCGGGCGGCGAGTTCCCGGCGTTCGGTGACATCGACTGCCACACCGATCAGGAAACGGACCCGGCCGCTGTGATCGCGCACCGCCGACATCGACAGATCGATCCCCGTGGACGTCCCGTCCGGACGTGGATGGTCCAGTTCCAGCCGGAACCGGTCGATACTGCCCGCCAGCAGCTGCGTCATCCGCTGGTAGGCGTCGCCGATATTGGCGTGACCCACCACCTCGGCTACCGCCCGGCCAGGCATCTCCGCGACCTCGATACCGAGCATGTCCGCGAACGCCGCATTCGCTTCGAGGACCTGCCCGTGGGTGTCGACCGTCCCGATTCCCACCGAGGCGCCCGCGAACACCGCCTCGAAACGTGCTTCGGAGAGCTCACGTCGCCGCTCGGCTTCCTGGGCGGACGCCAGTGCCGCGGCGAGCGTGGCCTCCTGCTCCGACAATGCCACCGAGCGCAGTGCTGCCGTGAACCCGGTCGCGAACTCGGCGGCCACGAGCAGCGAACGGTCGTGCACCACGTCGCCGGTGGACGGGTCTGTGATCTGGAGGTAGCGGGCCATATCCCCGCAGATCAGCGGGATCGTCCGGCCGGCCACGGCAGGGTCGCGGTAATTCGCCGCGACCAGGGCCTCCGCCGCGTACTTCCCGGCCTGGGGCCCGATGGTGCCGCGCAGGGCGGCGAGCAACTGTTCGACCTGTTCGGTCAGCAGTACCTCGATATGGTCGCGCGTCAGTGTCGGCGCCACCGCGCCGTCGAGCGCATCGGCCCAGCCGACCGCGAGATCCCGCGCGGTCACCCGAATCTCCTGCGCCGTACCCCCCTGGTCAGGACTTGCACCCCACACCGGCCAATCCCAGCGAACGGCCCGGTGCTTCGTGCCGATCGCGGTCCGATTCCGGCCGCCACATCGGCAGCTCGACCACTCCGGGTTCCACAAGCTCCCAGCTGTCGAACATTTCGGTGATCGCGGCGCGCGAACGGAACTGGATCCCCACCTGATTACCGTGCTGCGAGGATTTGTGCAGGGTAGCCGCGTCGTCGGGACGTAGCGCGGACGTCAGATGTGAGATGGCGATATAACTTCCGATGGGTACCGCATGCCGGAGAGCCGCTACCTTCGCCGCGGGCAGATCGTCGTCGGTGAGCAGATGCAGCACCGCGATGAGCAAGATCCCGACCGGTTGTTCCGGATCGATCAATCCGGTGTCGCGGACCCGCGCCAGTAGTTCTGCGGGTTCCCGCAGGTCGGCTTCGATGGCGCCGTAATTCTGTTCGCCCACCAGGATCGCCCGTGAATGGGCCACGGCCACCGGATCGATATCCACGTACAGCACCCGCGCCCCGGAATCGCACTCCCGGACGATCTCGTGCACGTTACCGGCGGTCGGGATACCCGAACCGATATCGAGGAATTGGGTGATGCCCGCATCGATCAGAAAGCGTACGGCCCGCCGCAGGAACGCGCGGTTGCTCAGCGCCAGCCGGGGCAGATCCGGCACCAGCCGGCTGCCGCGCAGGGCGGCGAGCCGATCGACTTCGAAGTTGTGCGAACCGCCCAGCAGCGCGTCGTACATACGCGCCGGGCTCGGCTGCATCATGTCCACACCCTCGGGTGCCCAGGCCGGCCTGTCCATCTCATCCCCTCTGCGCTCGATACCCGCCCCGGCCGTATCGTCCCTCGGCCGTGTCCGGGAAACCCCTGCGCTGCGCTACGGACCGCCCCGTGGTGCGGCGGACCGGTGTCCATCGGCCGAATTCTTGTCGCGGTCGTAAGGCACTCTGCGCATAATAGCCGGTACGGTGCCGTTCTCGTCGGCGGGAACGCGGCCGGTGGCCCGGATCGGAGCCGGTGCGAGAATGAAAAGCTCGCCCGGGTAACCGGTTCGGGGCCGGGGGCTCGGTGATCAATGCTCTGAAGCTGAGAATCCGATTCCGGCGGCTGGATGTCTCGCCGCCGTACGAAGCCGGCGCGACCGCCGGGTTCGGACTCGGTTCAGTGGTTTGCCGCACAGTATCGGAGGGGGCTGAAAGCGGTGTGTGTCACATTTTGTGCCGGGTGGATCGCCGAATCGCGCGGGGCCGGTGGCACGCGACGGGAGCTCCGTGGCGCAACCGTTGGGTGCGGGTCGCTGCATTTCGAAGTTCTTGTCCGGCAAGCACCTTCGGGCCGGTGAACGACTGGGCGGTCCGCAGGTGAATTCTTCGCTGAACGTCCTGCGTATGCCCGCCGGGGAAGTCCCGGCCCCGTCAAGGTCTCGTCAACCTGTGTTATCCGAAGGTCACAACACGGTAATATGGAATTGCTCGCCGAGGCGTGTACCAGGTGAGCCCCGCCGGATCGAAGGTTGGTGACACCACCCATGTCGGTATCGATGTTCGACGAAACCCTGCCACGCGGTGAACGAGACGGGGTCGGGCTGCGGGTCGGCGCAATCATCGATCGGGGTGGTGAGGTGCTGTTGCTGGAACTACCCAGCACCGGGCCGATTCGTCCCACTCGCAAGCTGCCCGGGGCCACTGTGGAGCCCGGTGAATCGGTGACCGGCGCCCTGATCCGCGGTGTAGAGGAAGAGACCGGGCTCACGGTCACCGATATCCGCCACCACGTCGGCGACTTCGAGTACCTTTCGCCCGCTGGTAAACCGGTGCGGCGCTTGCATTTCGAAGTCGAGGTCGAATCGCCGGGTCCTGTGGTGCTGAGCGCGCACGCGGGCTACGTCTGGGCACCTGTGGACGGTGACGACCTGTCGGTCACCTCCTCGGTCCAGAAGATTCTCGATACCTATCGGGAACTCGTCTACCCGTGATCGAATCCCGTGTGCCGTAACCCGGCCGGGCTGATCAGGTCAGGTTTCGCTGACCGTGCAGTAGTGGCTTATCTCGTGCACGTGCTGACCTCGGGGCGTACGCCGATCACGGACTCGACGTACGTGCCGCCTGCGCTTCCCCGGTGGATTCCGCCCGTGCGGTTCTCGGCCGGTACTCGCTGTGTGGCCGGCCGGAGACCGGAGACCGGCGCCCGCGTGTTCGTACTGCGCTTGCGGCGCAACCGATCACCGCGACAGCACCGAGTGCGGTAGCCCAGGTCGGTTCCTCGTTCAGTATCAACGCAGCCCAGCCGAGCGTGAAGATGGGCTGGGCCAGCTGAACCTGGCTGACCTGCGTCATCGGTCCGACCGCCAGGCCGCGGTACCAGGGCAGGAAGCCCAGGTACATGCTCACCAGGCCGAGGTAGGCGAAGGCGGCCCACTGTGCAGGCGAACCCGTCGGTGGCTGCTGGGCCACCGAGATGCCCGTGAGTACCACCATTACCGGTGCGGACAACACCAGTGCCCACGAAATGGTCTGCCAGGCACCCAGCTCACGGGCCAGCAGCCCGCCCTCGGCATAACCGCAGGCCGCCGCGATGACCGCGCCCAGTAGAAGTAGGTCCGACCAGTGCGGTCCGCCGAAATCGCCACCGCGGAACCCGGCGAATACCGCCGATGCCACCGCGCCGGCGGCCGCGGCGAGCCAGAATGCCCGCGGCGGCTGTTCATGGCCGCGCAGGACGGCCAGTGCGGCGGTCGCGGCCGGTAGCAGTGCGATCACAACGGCGCTGTGGCCGGCCGAGGCTTCGGTGAGTGCGAAGGACGTCAGCAGCGGAAATCCGGCGACGACGCCGCCGGCGACGACGCCCAGCCGGACCCACTGCCGGCCTCGTGGCCACCGCTGTTTTGTGAGCATCAGCGCACCCGCCGCCAGGATGCCGGCGACGACCGCGCGTCCGGCGGCGACGAAAAGTGCGGTGAAACCAGCGTCGGCTACGGCGACTTTGGTGAGTGGCATGGTGAACGAGAACGCCAGGACGCCGAGCAGGCCCCAGGCCGGGCCCACATATCGGGGCGATAGCGGTTCTGCGTCCGGGCCGGTAGCGCTACTATGATCTCTCATGTTTGACGATAGCAGCTCTCGGATCGCGGCGGATCTTCGTGACTGGATCGCCAAGGCCCCGCCCGGTGCGCAGTTGCCGTCCACTCGGGCGCTGGTGACCCGGTATGCCGCGGGCCCGGTTACGGTGCAGAAGGCGCTGCGCATCCTCACCACCCAGGGATTGGTCGAAAGCCGGCCCGGTGTAGGAACTTTCGTCCGCACAGTGCGTGATACCCGCGCGCACGACTACGGCTGGCAGACCGCGGCGCTGGGCACACCGCGCAACCCTTCCGGCCGGCGCTTCACCGCGTTGCAGACCGTCGCCAACGACCGGATCGCCCTGCATTCCGGCTATCCGGACCGGGAGCTGCTGCCCGAACGACTGGTGCGCGGTGCCTTCGCCCGCGCGGCCCGCAGCGACGCCACGGTCAACCGGCCGCCCAGCAGCGGTCTGCCGGATCTGCAGGCATGGTTCGCGACCGAACTGGCGGCGGTGACCCCCGCCGGTGTGATGGCGCCGGCTCCGAGTGATGTCGTGATCTTCCCGGGCAGTCAGAGTGGCCTCGGTACCGCCTTCCAGGCGCTGGTCGGTCCCGGCCGCCCCCTGCTGGTGGAATCACCCACGTACTGGGGCGCGATTCTCGCGGCGAACCGGGCCGGTGTGCAGGTGGTACCCGTGCCGAGCAGTGCCGAGGGGCCCCGGCCCGAGGACCTGGCACTGGCATTCGACCGGACGGGCGCTCGCGCGTTCTATGCCCAGCCGCATTTCGCGAACCCGACCGGAGCCCAGTGGCAGCCGGAACGTGCCGCGGGGGTACTCGAGGTGGTGCGCGCGCACGGGGCGTTCCTGATCGAGGACGACTGGGCACACGATTTCGGTATCGACACCGTCCCGATCCCGCTGGCCACCCGTGACGACGGCGGCCATGTCGTGTATCTGCGGTCGCTCACCAAAAGTGTTTCGCCGTCGGTCCGGATCGCCGCTGTCGTCGCCCGGGGCCCGGCGCGGGAGCGGATCCTGGCCGATGCCCGAGCGGAGTCGATGTATGTGAGTGGTCTGCTGCAGGCCGTCGCGCTCGATGTGGTCACCCAACCCGGCTGGCGCACACATACCCGCGGGCTGGGCCGCCGGCTCGCCACCCGCCGTGATCTGTTGATCTCCGCGGTGCGTGCGCACCTGCCGCAGGCCCGCCTGGATGTGGTGCCACGCGGCGGGCTGAATCTGTGGGTGCGGTTACCGGATCCCACCGATCTGACCCGGCTGGTCCGGGACTGCGAGGACGACGGGGTCGTGATCGCGCCCGGAGACGAATGGTTTCCCGCCGAACCCACGGGTGCTTATCTACGGCTCAACTATTCGGGCCCGAATCCGGGCGCGTTCCCCGAGGGCACGCGGATTATCTCCCGGGCGCTGGCACGGCAGGCGCAGTAGGCCGTGCGGGTACCGGTCGCGATGGGTTTCACGGCCGGTACCGGGCACCGATCAGTCGGGGAGAATCGAGATACTGCCCTGGCAGACCGCGGTCTGGGTGTTGAGCCACCACCAGCCGCCACCGGTCCGGGCGGTGACCGTGAAGGCTACGGTGCCGACGCCGGTCCAGGTGCGATTCACCGGAATGCCCGGCTTACCCTTCAGCATCTCTTCGTCGCTGACGCTGGTGCCCGATGCGCCGGTGGTCTCGTTGTGCCAGTCGACCTGCACCTGGGTGCCGTACGGCGTGGTGGTGGGAATCGGGAACAGGCTCGCGGGCGGGTTCGGCAGATCGTTGTCGCCGCTGAGCAGCAGCGCCGGTTCCAGTTCGCCGCCCGGTGGGCGGCTGGCCCCCGAACTCGCCCGGATATGCCAGGTGAACCCCGGCGCCCAGGCCAGCGGGTTCGCGCTGCCGCAGGTCATAACGGTCGACGACGGTGGCTGGGCAGCGGCGGTGCCGGCGCCGGCCGTGAGCAGGGCAGCGGCCGCGGTGACGGCGGTAGCCGGGGCGAGTGCTGCGGTGACGAGCTGACGTGCGCGAGGCATCTGGGCTCCCTGATCCGTAGAGGATTGTCGGTACTGCGCGTGGAAGACAATATCTACTCAGGTGTCGCGCTCGCGTGCGTTTCCGTTTCGCCCGGTGCGGCGTTTCCCGGGTTCGGGCCGTGCGCCGGCGACCCGGCTCAGCTGTATCGGGCGAGATGCCGGGCCAGATAACGGCTGTCGCGTCCTACACCGTGCAGAGTGCCGGAGAGGATGTTGCGCTGATACTCCAAGCCCAGGAAGGCCAGACCCGGGTGAGCAGCCGAGATGCCGTTCCGATGTGGCGGGAAGCCCGCGGCATCGGGTGGGCACAGTGCGCTCAGATGCGCCAGCGCCGGCCGGTATCCGGTGGCCAGGACGACGGTATCCACCACCTCGCTGCGACCGTCGGGCCAGTGCAGTACCCGTCCGTCGGCCCGGACGAACATCGGCCGGGCTGCCGGGTTGCCCTGCTCGAGCGTGTCGCGGTAGCCCTCGGTGTCCACGATGGGGATCGTGCCGCTGTGGAATAACCGGCCGATCGGCAATCGGGACGCCAGCGATATCGCCCGCCAGAATCGTGAGTCGGCCGGGATCGGGTCGTTCGTCGCATAGCGCAGGGGGGTTCGATGCGCCAGGACTACCCGCGCTTCGGCGGCGAGTTCGATGGCTATCTGGATGGCGGAGTTACCGGATCCGATTACGACGACCCGCTGCCCGGTGAACGGTTGCGGGCGACGGTACTCGGCGGCGTGCAACACCTCGCCGGTGTAGCCGGACAATCCGGGAATCTCCGGACGGTAGGGATTGGCGTAGCCACCGGTGGCCGAGACCACCACCGGAGCGGTGAATTCGGCACCGGTGGTGGTGCGCACCCGGAACGTTTCGCCGGACCTGTCTACAGTGGCGACCCCCTGCCCGGTGTGGATCCCGCCCGGTATCGCGGCCGCGCATTGCCGCAGATATGCGGCCACCTCATCACGCGTCGGGTACCTGTGCGGATCACCCGGAAAAGGCTTGCCCGGGAGCGCGTTCATATGGGCGGGGGTGAACAGTCGCAGGCTGTCGTAGTAGCACGGCCAGGATCCGGCGGTGTCCGAGCCGGCTTCGAGCACCACCGGGCGGAATCCGTGATCCGAAAGGGCCAGTGCCGCGGCTATCCCGGCTTGGCCTGCGCCGATAACAATAGCTGGGGTATCCATGATGGCCGTATCGTGACATTTCGGGCATCGGGCCGCCACGGATTTTTCGGCGGCCCGGGGATTCTTGCTCGCCGCCGTCGTTCAGCTCCGGATGTGAGCTTCGGCGAAGACCTTGCGGCAGGACGGGGTCGTCATGCTGGTTCATTCTTCCGGTGTTACGGGAATCGGGGTGGTGGTTCCGCTGTGGCGGGCGGCCACGGCGAGCAGTTCGCCTACGGACCACTGGTCGTCGGCGTAGGCGCCGTACTTCGCGGCGAGGACAGTGCCGTCTGGGTGGATCAGGAAATCGGCGGGTAGGCCCAGGCGCCCGCCTTCGGGCCGGGCGGGCGGAGCCGGGCGTTCGCCGCGCCGGCCGGGCAGTTCGCTACCGATCGCGCGGGCGATGGCCGTCCAGCCGCGCGGGTCCAGGAGTGCGCGGGCGGCGGTTTCGACGCCGAATTCGCGATACAGCACCCGGTCCGGATCGGCGACGACATCCAGCGGCAGGTCGTCGGTGTACTTGCGGAGTTCGCCGGCGCTCGAGTGGAAGACCACCACTTCCCGGATGCCGGCCGCCCGGATTTCCGGAAGTCGGGTGACCACCGATCGCAGGTGCAGATTGCAGACCGGGCAGCCGGCGAAACGGCGGAATTGCAGGTGAGTGAGGTGGCCGGGGTCGGGCAGAGGTATCGCTGCGCCGGTGGTGCTCGTCAGGGTGCGGGCGGATACGCCGTTGGCTGGCGACATCGGATCTCCTTAGGTGTACTTCGTACGCTTACAATCGAGTATGCGCATACCCCGTACGCTGTCAACCCGTGCCCAGGCCGCGTTCCCTCACCGATGAACAACTGGTTGCCGCCGCGCTGTCGGTGATCGACCGGGACGGTCTGCCCGGCCTGACCATGCGCGCGGTTGCCCGGGAACTGGGCATCGCCACCATGGGGTTGTACCGGTATGTCGCCGACCGGCAGGCACTGGAAGTCCTCGTCGTCGACCGCATCTTCGGCACGGTCGACCTCGCGCTGCCCGCGGTGAACTGGGCGGACCGGATCCGGATCCTGATGGAACGCCTACGGGCCGCGGCGGACGCGCATCCGGCCGCGGTACCGCTGGTCCTGCGCCACCGGCAGGCCGCGCCCGCCGCGCTGCTGCTGATCGAGACCATGCTCGCCGCGCTCACCGAGGGGGGATATACCGGAACCGGCCGGGTCGTCGCGCAGCGCACGCTGATCGGTTATCTGCTCGGATTCCTGCAGAACGAGCACTATGCGGCGTTGTCGGGGACGGGCACCGTCACGATGTCCGAGCTGGCCCCCGAGCGGTACCCGCACCTCTCCGATACCGCGGCCGACGCCCGCACGCTATCGGTCGCCGAGGAGTTCCGGCGCGGTCTCGATATCGTGCTGCGCGGGCTCGGGGGCTGATCGGGCCGGCCTCGCACCGTTCAGCGGGGATCGTCCGGATCGTCCGGAGTGCTGTCCTCGTCGTCACCGGGAGCGATATCGGGGCAGTCCCCGGCGAGAATGGCGCCCAACCGGGCTCTGGGCGGCATCACCGCTTCCTCCAGGATCGCCAGAATCTCTTCCTCCGGACTTCGGCCGTGGTCGACCGCACGAATCCGCAGGGCGCGGTACACCGCGTCCGGTACATGCCGAACAGATAGCGTCACCATGGAGCCGTCTTTCGTCGACAGTCGTCGGTGCCCCGATTATATTTCCCGCCCGGCCCGAAGCCGGGTTATCCGGCGTCTCGTTCCGGTATCGCCGCCCGCGGTGCGGCCCGTTCGCCGGCTCGCGGCGCCGGGTTACATAATCATCCGAAAATCCTTCCTGCACTAGGAATATGACGCAAGATCGAGGCCGGTCGATGCGATAGGAAATCTGGGCCGAATGGTCCGGTGCGGTGCGCGGCTGTCCATGCGCGCATCCGGAAAGTGAGGCGGAAATGAATCACAAACTCTGGTTGCTCGGGCGGCTCGCCGCGGTGGGCGGGCATATTCTCGGGGAGAAGATCACCCGGCACCGTGCCCGCACCATCGACGATGTCCCCGCGTCCGGGGCGGCGCTGACCACCGAATGGCTCACCGCAGTGCTGTGCCGGGACACCCCCGGTGCGGAAGTCGTCTCGTTCGAGATCGACGGTGGTAGCAGCGGCACCTCCACCCGGGTCGCCATCCGGGTGGAGTACAACGAGGCCGGGCAGGCCGCAGAATTGCCGCGGGCCCTGTTCGCGAAAACCACCACCTCGCTCAGCCAGCGCATCCTGCTGGGCGGCGGCAAGATGATCGACGGGGAGACCCGGTTCTTCCGGGATTTCCGTCCGGAACTCGAGATCCAGGCGCCGCTCGGCTATTGGGGCGCCTCCGATCCGGCGTCCTGGCGCTCGATCGCGCTGATGGAGGATATCGCCGTGACGCGGGGCGCGGTATTCAGCGAGCCCACCGAGCCGATCGGCCGGGCGGAGATGGAAGATCTGGTTCGCAACCTGGCCCGGTTGCACGGCACTTTCTGGGAGAGCCCGGCAATCGAACCGTTGAAGACGACGAACGAGGCGCTGGCCGCGTACCTGGCCGCAATCGATATGAAGACCCGTTGCTCCGTGGGGCTGGAGCGGGCTGCCGAGGTCGTACCCGACGAGTTGCACGGTCGGGCGGACCGGCTGTGGGCCGGGGTGGAACGGGCGGTGGACCTGGCAACGCGGGAACTTCCGCACACCCTGCTGCACGGGGACCCGCATATCGGTCAGACCTACCGCACCGCGGACGGCCGGATGGGATACGTCGACTGGCAGGTCGTAATGCGCGGCGGCTGGGGTCACGATTTCGCCTACACGGTGAACTCGGGCTGCGAGCCGGAAGACCGGCGCGCCTGGGCCGAGGATCTGCTGACGGCCTATCTCGACGAACTCGCTGCCGCCGGTGGTCGCGCGCCGTCCTTCGGCGATGCCTGGCTGATCTACCGGCAGCAATCGATGTTCGCGTACGCCGCGTGGGCGTTCACGATCGGCCGGGCCTCCTATCAACCCGAAATGCAACCGCAGGAGACCTGTTTGACGCTTATGCGCCGGATCACCACTGCGGTGCACGACAATCGATCGCTGGACGCGCTGGGGGTCTGACCGGTGAGCCGGGGCCGGGGTCGGCGGCCCGGTCCCGGTCAGCCGCATATTCGCCTGCTGCGGCGGGCCGCAGATGTGTGGACCAGTCCAATGAATTTCTCGAAATACACGTGTGGGCAAGCCTTTTCGAAAGCAAACAGATAGTCCGGCAGTGTCGTAACATCGCGTCGTTCCGGCTCGAGCCAGTACGCAGGAGGAGGCTCGAACCGGTGCCCGGCCGGTGGAAAACCATCGGTCCCGCCACCAGACGTATGGAGTTCCTTCTTGACCAGCTCGGAATATCGAAGGCTCGCCCCGCCCACGGCCGGTCCCGGTTCACACGATGACCCCCGGTACGCGTTGTATCTCCCGGAATTCGCCGCCGATCCGCATCGCGCCTACCGGGAGATGCGCCGGCGCTACGGATCGCTCGCACCCGTGGAACTGGCCCCGGGGGTGCCTGCCACATTGGTGATCGGCTACTCGACCGCGCTGCGGGTACTCAACGATCCCGAACGCTTCCCTGCCGATCCACGGAACTGGCAGAAGGATGTTCCGGCGGGATGCCCGGTGCTGCCGATCATGGAGTGGCGGCCGATGGCCAGCCGCTGCGCCGGTCAGGAGTTCCTGCGCTACCGGCAGGCGATCACGACCAGTATCGACGAAGTGGATATGTTTGCCATCCACGCCGTGGTGGAGAACATCGCCGGCCCGCTGATCAACTCGTTCTGCGCGGACGGGCGTGCCGAACTCATCCAGCAATATGTTTTCCCCCTGTCGTTCCAGGTGATCAACTATCTGCTCGGCAGCCCCCCGGAGGTCGGTCAGCAGGTCGCCGCCGGTATCGCCGCCATGCTCGAGGGGATCGACGCGGAGGCCGGCAGCCGGATGCTGGGCGAGGCCCTGGCGAATCTGGTGACGATGAAGCGCGAGAACCCCGCGGCCGATATCACCTCGGTACTGCTGCGGCATTCCGCGGAGCTCTCCGATGAGGAGGTGTCCCATCATGTTTCGCAGGTGTACGGAACCGGGATCGAATTCGAACTCAATCTGATCGTCAACACCCTGCTGCTGATCCTCACCGACGACCGGTTCGGTGGCAGTGTGCTCGGGGGCAACCTCACCTCGCGCGATGCCCTGGATGAGGTGCTGTTCAACGATCCGCCGCTGGCCAACCTGCTGGTGACCTATCCGCGGATGCCGATCCTGCTCGACGATGTCTGGTTGCCGGCGCATCAGCCGGTGGTGATCAGCATGGCCGCCTGTAACAACGATCCCAAGATCCGTGGCTCGGAGCTCACCGGTAACCGTGCCCATCTCGCCTGGGGGCTGGGGCCGCACGCCTGCCCCGCGCAGTCGCTGGCCTACATCATCGCCGAAGGGGCGATCGATCAGCTGCTGGACGCGCTACCGGAGATGCGCGCCGATTTCCCCGACGGCGAACCCGAGTGGCGTCCGGGCCCGTTCCATCGGTCGCTGGTGGAACTCCCGGTCAGCTTCCCGCCTGGTGCGCCCCTGCTGGGGGTCGAGCATGCAGCGGCCCGTCCCGCGACATACACCTGACGAAAGGCGGTACGGGCATCCCCGCGTCTCGCGAGGTTCGGCGACGCGTGTGAAGGGGCCGTGGGAGCCGGGCGCGCCGGCTGCGGTATCTCGAGATCGACGAGGCTCTCGGGATACCGGACCACGCCCGAAT
Source organism: Nocardia speluncae NBRC 108251 (assembly GCF_001613245.1). GTDB lineage: Bacteria > Actinomycetota > Actinomycetes > Mycobacteriales > Mycobacteriaceae > Nocardia > Nocardia speluncae. The sequence continues at coordinate 103,171 of NZ_BDBZ01000013.1, forward strand.
ATCGACGCGAGGGGGCGGGGGTATTACTTGAATCCGGATTCAAGTTGGTTTAGCGTGCGGAGAGCAGCGAAGGTCCGCATGCGGCGCATCGAGCCGCGCCCCGAAGATCGGAGTTCTCCCGTGGAACTGTTCACCTCGACCGACCGCGCCCGCGAGTACCGGCAGAAACTGCTCGGTTTCATGGACGAGTGCGTGTACCCGGCCGAACCGGTCTACGCCGAGCAGATGGCCGCGGCCGGCGACCCGCATCATCACCCGCAGATCCTCGAGGATCTGAAGACCGAGGCCAAGGAGCGCGGCCTGTGGAATCTCTTCCATCCGCACGAGGAATGGGGCCCGGGGCTGACCAACCTGGAGTACGCGCCGCTGGCCGAGATCATGGGCCGCAGCCCGGCGCTGGCACCGGAGGCATGTAACTGTTCGGCGCCCGATACCGGGAATATGGAGGTGTTCACCCTCTTCGGTACCCCAGAACACAAGCAGCGCTGGCTCGAGCCCCTGCTCGACGGCACCATCCGCTCGGCCTTCGCGATGACCGAGCCCGGTGTGGCCAGCTCCGATGCGACGAATGTCGAGATGCGGATGGACCGCGACGGAGACCACTACGTGCTCAACGGCCGGAAATGGTTCGCCTCCAATGCCATGCACCGCAACTGCAAGGTATTGATTGTCATGGGCAAGACCGATCCGGAGGCGCCCAAACACCGGCAGCAGTCGATGATGGTGGTGCCGATCGATGCGCCAGGGGTCCGGGTGGTGCGCAATCTGCCGGTGTTCGGGTATGTCGACCGCGAGGGGCACGCCGAAATCGAATTCACCGATGTCCGGGTGCCGTCGACCGATGTACTCAAAGGCGAAGGCGAGGGGTTCGCGATCAGCCAGGCGAGGCTCGGACCGGGTCGGATCCACCATGCGATGCGTGCCATCGGTATGGCCGAGCGCGCCCTGGAACTCATGTGCGCGCGGGCCGAATCGCGTATCACGTTCGGGCGCAAGGTCAGTGAACGCGCGAATATCCGCGACTGGATCGCCGAGGCCCGCATCGATATCGAACAGGCACGGCTGCTCACCCTGAAAACGGCCTGGATGATGGATACGGTCGGCAACAAGGAGGCGCGCACGGAGATCGCGGCCATCAAGATCGCCGCGCCGGTGATGGCGCTGCGCATCGTGGACCGCGCGATCCAGGTGTACGGGGCGGCCGGGGTCACCGAGGATTTCCCGCTGGCCAGTATGTACGCCCATCTGCGGACACTGCGTATCGCCGACGGCCCCGACGAGGTGCACAAACTGACCATCGCCCGCGCCGAACTCGGCAAGGCCCGCGCCGCCGCCGAGGCCGCCCGCTGAACTCCCGGCAAGCCGGGCCGGTGGCGCGGAACCCGCCGGCCCGGCTTGCCGCTCGGGCTACGCGCAGGCGCCGGTTGTCCCGGAGAGGGAAAGGACCGGCCGAAGACTTGTGCCTCCTGAATTCAGGCGCCGGGCTCTTTCCGGCCGGCACCGACGGTGCTGTCGGGGAGCTCGGTCGTGGCCGAGCCCTCGGCGGAGTTTGCCGGCATCGCGCCGGCAATCCGCCGGCGTAGCTGCTGTGCACGCGCCCGTCGGCGGATACGTTGAATAGGTCCTGACGGTGCCCGGCGATCACCGGGTGGTGTCGTGGACGAGCACGAGGAGGCAACGGATGAGCGTGGAGACCGGTACGGAACCGCAGCGGCGGCGCCATATTCTGCTGGAGCTGGGGTTCGCGACCACGATGGTGGGGGAGGAGCTGCACGGGTCGGCGACGATCACCCCGCAGATGCATGTACCGGGGACCGACCGGCTGCGTACCTCGATTCTCGCCACTTGGACCGATACGGTGACGGGGCTGCTCGCAGCGCTCACTCTGGGGCCGCGGGTCCCGGTCACGCTCGAACTCGATGTGCACCTCTACCGGCCGGCGCCGAGTTCCGGTGAGGTGCGGGCGGTGGGCCGCACGATCAAGGCGGGGCGTTCGGTCTTCGTCGCGGAGGTGGAGTGGACCGTCGACGGGGAGCCTTTCGCGTTCGGCGGTGGGTCGTTCATGGTGTCGCCGAACGAGGAACTGCGGTTACCGGAGCAGATGAGTATCGATATGCCGGTCACCGGCCGGCTGCTCGCGGTACCGCTGGCCGAGCGGGCGGGTTGCGAGCGTCGAGCACCGGGGACCGCGGTGCTGCCGCGTACCGACGACGGCCTGAACGCTTCGCGCACGGTGAACGGTGGCCTGATCGCGCTCGCCGCCGAAGAGGCGATGCTCTCGCTCGCTCCCGGCGCGACCCTGAGCACGTTGGGGCTGCGCTATCTGCAGGCCGCGCGAGTGGGGCCGGTGGTCGCCGCCGCAACGCTGCGGGCCGATGTGGTGCGGGCGACGCTACGCGACGCCGGTAACGAGGATCGGATCACCACCTTGGCGACGGGCCGCCTGTTTCCGGCGACCGGCCGGTGACAGCGCGGGAAGGCAGCCCGGAGGCGGAGACCGTAACCGGCCCCGGCGCCGCGGAGAGACCGGCCGGCGCGCGCCCGGCGCCGAAGAGCCGGCGCGGCATCCGGACCCGGGCCGCACTGGTGGCCGCGGCGCGGCAGGTTTTCGAAAGCGACGGGTTCGTCGATGCCCGGATCAGCGATATCACGCGCACCGCGGGCGTGGCATCGGGTTCCTTCTACACCCATTTCGACAACAAGGAAGAGATCTTCTCCGAAGTCGTCGCGCAGGTCCGCGACGAAATGTTGCATCCACATGTCCGGGCCCGGGGTGGTAGTGCCGATCCGCGGGACTGGATCGCCGCCGCCAACCGGGAGTACTTACGCGCCTACCGGCGTAATGCCCGGCTGATGGCGGCGCTGGAACAGGTATCGCGGGTCGATCAGCAGTTCGCGGCCCTGCGCGCCGAACGGGCGTCGGCGTTCATCGATCGCAACGCGGCGCTGATCCGTGATCTTCAGCAGCGCGGACTGGTAACGCCGCGGCTGGACGCGCGGGTGACGGCGCTGGCGTTGTCGAGCATGGTGAGCCGGATGGCCTCGCTGGTGTTTGTCGAGGGCGAGAAGATCGGATTCGATACGTTGCTCGAAACCCTGAACTGGATCTGGTTCAACGCACTCCAACTGCCCGAACAGCCGTGACGTCGGCGTCACCGCCTTCGGACACGAAAAAGCAGAAGAAGCTCAGGGACACCAGGTAGAGCCATGGCAACCCGTACAGCAGGCGACCGGTGCGGGGCCGGGCCGTCTCGACGGCACTGCCCGGTGTGAACAAGTCCGGCGCCCGGTGTCATCACCCGCGCCGGGCCGCGGTGAACCCCAGGAATTTCCGGAGGTATCCCACTACCCCCCGCAACGGGACGGCCCGCGGCCAATCGTTCGGGCGGAAGTGGGCGTCGGTACCACCGTCTACGAACAATACACTGCCGCAAAGGAATTCAGCCGAGGGGGACAGCATCATGTACACCCAGTCGGCGATGTGCTCGGGTTTGCCGAAATTACCCGTGGGAACCGGGAAGGCCTCGACCGCCTTGGCCTCCGCGGGCGTGGCGAGCTGGCGCTCCAGCAGCGGGGTCAGGATGGCACCCGGCGCGATGACATTGAGCCGGATACCGGCGCCCGCCCATTCCGGCCGGACGGCGTGGCGGCGGACCCAGCGGCTCACCGCGATCTTGGACGCGGCGTACACGAAAGGCGCGGCCTGGGCGCCGAAGATCCGCACAGTGCGGACCGCGCGAGCGGGATCGCCGGCCAGAAATGCCTTGACCGTCCGGTTCTGCACCATAGGGACCGTGGTGGAGGAATTGCTGCCGAAGGCCACCACACGCGCGGCGCCCGTTGCGGCGAGGGCCGGGCGCCAGCCCTCGAGCAGATCGACCACGCCGAGATAGTTGACCGCGGCGATCACCGGGAGTCGCGCCCGATCGCGTACCGGCCCCAGTCCCGCCGCCAGGACGGCGCCGTCGAGCCGCCCGTCCGCCGCTTCGAGCACGCTGTCGATCGCCTGGCGGCGTCCTGCTGCGGTGGAAAGGTCGGCGACGATATCGGTTTCCTGGATATCCACGCCGATCACGCGGTGCCCCTCGGCTGTCAGCTTCTCGGCGACGGCACGGCCCATACCCGATGCAGCTCCGGTGACCGCATAGACACCCATCCGAAATCCTTCCGTACGACCCGGCGTCTACCCGCCCGGCGATTTCGTCGGAGTCTGTCAAAATTGCCGGGCCTGTCAAGCGCTCTGGAAGCAGAAGCGCGGGCCGGCTGATGCGCCGACCGGGTCAGAACGGCAGGTGAACCCACTCCGGCAGCGTGAAGCAGATGATGCCGAAGTCGTATCCGACCTGGACGTTGACATCTGTGGCGGCGCCCCCGGCGGAGACGGTGTGCCGCCCGAGCACGGCCGGATTCCAGTCCGCGGTGAACACGCCGGGTTCCTCCTCTTCGACCGGGCCGAACGTGCCGCCGCCCGGCTGCCCGTTCACCGAATCCTCGAAAACCACCCGATCGCCGGGCGCGCCGGTGGCGGTCACGGTGTACGTGCAGCCGACGCCGTACTGGATGAAACCCAGGCCGAAACCGCCGGATACGCCGACATCGGTGATGGCGGCCGAGGCGGCGGCAGGCCGGCCGAGGACGACTGCCGCGGCGAGCGCGCAGGCGATGACCCCGATGTAGCGACTTCCCGATGAGTTCATGGCCGGCTCCCGGTGGTATCGGCAGGTATCGGACATCCTGGTAAGTAGTCGAGCACCCGCGGATCACGGGACACAGCCCCGGATGATCACGAAGTGTGTGCGGGGGTCACGAATCGGGTAGTGCTCACCGAAGGCACTGCGGGAATCCGGCGTACGTGTAACAGCCGGGGGTCTTCGAGTGGATAACGGTGCGTAAACGTTATCGAAGTCGTGGGATTGCCAGATGAATGCTGATGGCCGGTTCTGTCGTTCGCTGCGGACATTGCCGAACGGTATAACCGTTGCGTCGGGCGAGTTCTGTGGAATTCCGCCACCGAATGCCCGTTATTGCGTAGCAATTTAAATGATGAACATTCCTTTGAATTCTGGGTATGCACCTCGAGTCCGAATATCGGTATGGTCCTGTGCGCGAACTGAAATCGCAGCCGCCCGTTACGGGCGGTCTACGTGAGAAGGAATTGAACGTAATGAAGTTCGGCACTTTCGCCGCAACCGCACTTCTGTCCGTCGCCGCCGTCGGTATTTCGGCCGCGACCGTGCACGCCGAACCGGCGGCTCCGGCTCCCACGCTCGAAAGCGAGGGTGTCGACCAGGGAATCGCCTACGAAACCAGCGTCGACCAGAAGACACAGACCATCGTCACCGAGGTCGAGAACGGCCGATTCGAACTCACTCCCGACGGCGCCACGGCCGTACTGAAAGCCGTCAGCGGCGCCGTCGTGGCCGAGGTACCGCTGACCTACGAGATCTCCGGCAGCGATATGGCCGTCGCACACGAGATCAGCGACGACGGCACCTCTCTCGAACTCACCCCGACCGTGACCGCCGAGAACATCGGCGAGATGCGGCCGGTGAGTTCGATGGCGCGGCTCACCTCCGAACTGGAGAAGAACGTCGCCGGGGTCGCGGTCGGCGCGGTGCTGGGCGGCCTGCTCGGCGCGCTTGTCGGACTCGGCTTCCTGAGCATCATCACCGGCCCGATCGGATTGCTCGTCGGCGGTGTGGCCGGCGGTTACGTCATGGGTGGGCAGTCGTTCGGTGACGCCGTGGCGGCGGTCCTGCGCGGCGAACCGTGACCGATCCGGCACCGAACGAGAACGACGGGCAGCCGCCGCTTTCGAAGCAGGACAAACGAGCACGGGTAGGAGCCACCGCGGCGGCCATCGCCATCGCGGCGGTGGTGACCTCGATCGTGCTGGGAATCGGGATCGCCGCCCTGCTGGCCACGGCCGGTGGTGGCGGCGCCGAGGAGGCGACCGAGGACCTCGCCGCACCCACCACGGCCGCCACCACCGCGATCGCCGGGACGACCACGACACCCGCACCGCCCGTGTCGCCGGACGTACCGCCTGCGGCCTCCGCGCCGCCGACCACCACCCCGCCCCCCTTGGGCACCGCGGGGGAGGTCAACAAGGAGGCGAAACAGGCGCCGCCGAAGGTGGAAGTGGCCGCCGGGGAATGTCTCAGCGGATTCGGTGAGAAAGAAGTCACCGAAGCACCCTGTGGCAGCGCGGAATCCCGGTACAAGATCTCCGCGGTGGGTCCGGCCGCAACGGCGTGTCCCGCCGACGGCGACACCAGCCATACGATCGCCGACACCACCCTGTGCCTCGATATCGACTGGGTCGTCGGCAGTTGCGTGGACGTGTCGGGCGATGAGCCCCAGCGGGCCGACTGCGGCCCCGGCGGGGTACAGGTGATCAGCATCCTGCCGGACACCAACAGCGTCAACGCCTGCCCCTCGGCCGACAGCGGATTCGTCTACGACCAGCGCCGCTTCGTGGTCTGCTTCGCCGGCCTCTAGCCGACCCGGAAACCGTGCGGCGGATGGTAGCGGTCCGCCGAGTGCGCGGTTACGGTCGGCCGTCATGAATATGCCGGTGCGTCGTCGCCGGCCGACGGGTCCATATGGGCGGTGGCCAGTGCACGAGTGGGCCCGATCAGTTCGCCGACCCGCGCATCGGCGACGGTGTACGGGAGGAGCCGGCGAACCCGCACGTGCACGATCCGTCGTGGTTCCGGACGCCGGATTTCCCGTGACCGGCAACGCTGGTCGCCGATATCACGAGTTGTTGCAGGGCGGGGCAGTCGACAGGGCACGACAGGAAGGCGATCGCGGTGTCGAACAATTCGGTGACGCCTGCGCTGCGATGGATTTCGGGGAGCCCGATGTAGTGGTGGTCGAGGCGCCGGCCGGGCCCGCTGGGGCCACGGCCTCACACTGGCGGCATCGTATCGCCCGGTGAATGCGGTCGCCGTTCGGCGGGTACGGGAACAAGGAACCCACGGGCCGGGCAGTGTGACCGGGAGTGGCGACTCGCGGGCAATCGGCCCGAGCGGTCCGGAGCTTGCCGAGTCGGCGGGCCGGGTCGTGTGGCCGTATCGCTGCGGGGACCACCGGGTCACGGTGACCACCGGCGGGGGACAGGCCATAATTTGATTCATGCCCCTATCCCGTCGCAGATTGCTGCATGCGGGGTCGGCCGGTGCCGTCGCAGTGCTGGCCGGTGCGGGGCTGGTGAGTAGTGCACCGTTACGAGCGCCGCGTCTGCTCGGCGACCCGTTCACGCTCGGAGTCGCTTCCGGCGATCCACTGCCCGACGGCGTGGTGCTGTGGACGCGCCTGGCCCCCGACCCTTTCGCACCCGACGGGCTGGCCGGGACCGGGCTTGCGCCGGTCACCGTCGAATACGAGGTCGCCGAGGACGAGCAGTTCCGCCGGATCGCCGCCCGGGGCAGCGCGGTAGCGACCCGGGAACTGGGCCACAGTGTGCATCCGGAGGTGCACGGTCTGGCGCCGGATCGCTGGTACTTCTACCGATTCCGTGCGGGTTCGGCGATCTCACCGGTCGGCCGCACCCGCACCGCCCCCGCGACCGGAGCGCGGACCGAGCGGCTGCGGTTCGCGTTCGCGTCCTGCCAGCACTGGAGTTCCGGCTACTACACCGCATACGAGCACCTGGCCGGCGAGGACCTGGATCTGGTGGTGCATCTCGGCGACTACATCTACGAAATGGAATGGGCGCGCGGCCGGGTGGGGTCCGCGATCCCGCAGACGTTGCGTGATGAGGCCACCGACCTCACCGGATACCGCCTCCGTTACGCGCAGTACAAGGCCGAACCGGAACTGCGCGCGGCGCACGCCGCTTTTCCCTGGGTCTGCACTTTCGACGATCACGAGATCGACAACAACTGGGCGGGTTTCGAACCCGGCGCCGGAATCGATATCCATCTGCTGCCCGCTCTGTTCCGGCGGCGCCGCGCCGCCGCATTCCAGGCGATGTACGAACATCTGCCGCTGCGTATCGAACAACTCCCGACGGGGCCGTACGCCCGGATGCATCGCCGGTACACCTTCGGTGACCTGGCCGATCTCACCATGCTCGACACCCGCCAGTACCGTTCATCGCTGGTCTGCGGCGACGGTGCGAATCTGGTCGTCGACTGTGCGGATCGCTTCGACCCCGACCGTACGATCCTGGGCGTCGAACAACGCGAATGGCTGATCGACGGTCTCACCCGCTCGCCGGCGCGCTGGCAGATCCTGGGCAATCAGGTCGCCATGGCGCAATCGGACTACGACCCCGGTCCCGCCGTGGCGGTGGGGACCGACGCCTGGGACGGCTATGTCGCCGATCGCAACGCGGTTCTCGCGGCGGCCGCCGCCCGCGGCCGCGGAGATCTGGTGGTGCTCACCGGCGATCGGCACGAGAACTATGTGGTCGATATCCGCGGCGATTACCGGGATCCGGGGTCGCCGGTGGTGGCCACGGAATTCACCGGTACCTCGATCACCACCGGTCGCGACGGCGCGGACCTGACCCCGCGTGGTCGAACCTTGCTGGCCGCCAATCCCGATATGAAGTTCTTCAACGGTCAGCGCGGCTACGTCCGGGTGGAGGTGGATCACCAGCTGTGGCGCAGTGATTTCCGGGTGGTGCCATACGTGCGGGAACCCGGTGCACCCGTTGCCACCCGAGCGAGTTTTGTGGTCGAACACGGCCGGCCCGGCGCCGAACACGCCGGGGATCCGGGTCCGGCGACCGCGCCGCCGGAAGTGGAGGTATCCGGCCACGAAACGGAAATCGACGCAGGACGATGAGCGCGGGCAGCCCCGCGGAATTCGTGACCACGGTGGGTTCGCCGGAACGGGGGCTGTTGCGTCGTCGTCGATCGGGCATCCGGCCGTTCACGACTGCAGTTGGCCGAAAAAGCCGATTTTCTGACCGCGCGTGTGTTTCCGCCGGGTGACCCAGGCCATATTCTCGGAAGAATGTCCAGTTCCGCAACGAGTCCCGGCACCGGCGCCGGGCCCGGCCAGACCTTCGACTACGACGTACTCGTCATCGGCTCCGGCTTCGGCGGCAGCGTGAGCGCTTTGCGGTTGACCGAGAAGGGTTACCGGGTCGGTGTCCTCGAGGCCGGGCGCCGCTTCGCCGACGACGAATTCGCGAAAACGTCCTGGCGGGCCAGGCAGTACCTGTGGGCGCCCTACCTCGGGTGTTTCGGTATCCAGCGGCTGGCGTTGTTGAAGGACACCCTGATCATGGCCGGGTCGGGGGTCGGCGGTGGTTCCCTCGTCTACGCGAACACGCTGTACGAGCCGCCGGAGAAGTTCTTCCGGGACGGGCCGTGGGCGCATATCACCGACTGGAAGGACGAGCTCGGTCCGCACTACGACCAGGCCAAGCGCATGCTGGGCGTGACCACCAACCCCGCCACCACCCCGAGCGACCGGGTGCTGCGTGAGGTGGCCGAGGAGATGGGGGTCGCCGATACGTATCAGCCGACCCCGGTCGGTGTGTTCTTCGGCGGCCCCGGCGCCCGGCCCGGTGCGGAGGTCGAGGACCCGTATTTCGGCGGGGCGGGCCCGGCGCGGCGCTCCTGCACCCACTGTGGTGAATGTATGACCGGCTGCCGTCACAATGCCAAGAACACACTGGTGAAGAACTACCTGTACCTGGCCGAGCAGGCCGGTGCCGCGGTGCATGCACTGCGCACCGTCACCGATGTGAAGCCGCTGCCGGGCGGCGGGTATGCCGTCGAGACCGTGGCCACGGGTCGCTGGGTGCGCAAGAAGCGCACCACCTACACCGCCGAACAGGTGATCTTCTCGGCCGCGGCGCTGGGAACTCAGCGGTTGTTGCACAAATTGCGTGATGCCGGATCGCTGCCCGATATCTCCGGCCGGCTCGGTTTCCTCTCGCGCACCAACTCAGAGGAACTGCTCGCCATCCGCAGCCGGGGGACGGACAACGATTTCACCAAGGGGGTGGCGATCACCTCGTCGATCCACCCCGACGCCGATACCCATGTCGAACCGGTGCGCTACGGCAAGGGCAGCAATGTGATCGCACTGCTGGGCAGCATCATGGTGAGCGAGGAGCCCGGCGTATCCAAGCGACGGCTCTGGTTGCGGGAGATGTGGCGGCACCGTCGCGATATGCCGCATCTGCAGAATCCGCGGCACTGGTCGGAGCAGTCGATCGGCCTGCTGGTGATGCAGTCGGTGGACAATTCGATCACCACTTACACCAAACGCGGCCTGTTCAAGCGCAAGATGACCACGCGACAGGGCGAAGGCGCCCCCAACCCGACCTGGATCCCTGCCGGGCACGAGGTGGGGCGGCGGGTCGCCGGCAAAATCGACGGAACCCCCGGCGGGCCGCTCAGCAGCGTTTTCGATATCCCGATGACCGGCCATTTCATCGGCGGCTGCGTGATCGGTGACAACGCCGAATCCGGTGTGGTCGACCCTTACCAGCGGCTCTACGGATACCCGGGCCTGCACGTGATCGACGGTTCGACTATTTCGGCGAACCTCGGGGTGAATCCCTCGCTCACCATCACCGCGCAATCCGAGCGGGCTGTCGCGCTGTGGCCGAATAAAGGGGAGGCGGATCCACGGCCGCCGCTGGGATCGCCGTATCGGCGGATCACGCCGGTGCAACCGGTCGCGCCGGCGGTCCCCGCCTCGGCGCCGGCGGCGCTGCGCCTGCCGTTGGTGGAGGTGAAGCACCGCGAGCGCCCGGAAGTGGCCGCGGGAGAACAGGCCCACTGATCCACATCCAGGTGGCGCGGGCAATCGCCGAACAGCCCGCCGGAGCCGGCCACGAAACCTCGCGGCCGGCTCTGTGCGCCTGTCCACCGGTGCGTCGGCGGCCCGATACCGGGCAGGCGTGACCACCTTCACATAAGCTGGGAAGTTGCTGATCAAAGCCATCGGACCGGTGGGTCCGGAGCTGGTCTGCGTTTACCCAGGGCAAATCCCGGGTAACGGTTTGTGGTCGATACTCGCCGGAACCCGGTCGCCGGCGGGCGCGACGCTATGGGTCGGCCGGGCCGACTGGCCGCGCGCGCCGGAGAGGACTGACCGTGACGGAGCAGCAGCCGGAAGCACCACGGCTCGAGAAGCAACCAGAGGGCGCGCACCTCGAGAAACCGCAGGATATGCCGAATCTCAAGAAGTCGGTCGCGGCCTCGGCGATGGGTAATGCCACCGAATGGTTCGACTACGGCGTCTACGCCGCCACCGCCACCTATCTCACCGACGCGTTCTTCCCCGGTGAACTCGGCACCCTGGGCACGATGCTCGGGTTCGCGGTGTCGTTCGTCCTGCGCCCGGTCGGCGGAATGGTGTGGGGCCCGCTCGGCGACCGGGTGGGGCGCAAGGTGGTCCTGGCCACCACCATCCTGCTGATGGCCGCGGCCACCGGTCTCATCGGTGTCCTGCCGACCCACGGCCAGGTGGGGGTGCTGGCGCCGATCCTGCTGATCCTGCTCCGGGTGGTGCAGGGCTTCTCGACGGGTGGAGAATACGGCGGTGCGGCCACCTACCTGGCCGAATGTGCCAGCGATAAGAAGCGCGGCTTCTTCGGCAGTTTCCTGGAGTTCGGCACGCTCGGCGGGTTCGTCGGCGGCTCCGCGGTCGTGCTGTTGTGCCAGTTGATCCTCGGTTCCGAGGCGATGCACGACTGGGGCTGGCGGATTCCGTTCCTGATCGCGATTCCGCTGGGCGCCATCGGGTGGTATCTGCGGACACGGCTCGACGAATCCCCGGTCTTCACCGAGGTGAACGAGAAGGAGCATCCCGAGAGCGGGCTGCGGATCCTTCTCGCCACGTACTGGCGCGAAGTCCTGATCCTGTTCGGTCTCGTGGTGGCACTGAACGTGGCGAACTACACGCTGCTCACCTATCAGCCGACCTACCTGCAGAACACCATCGGTATGGGGGAGTCCACCACGACCGCCATGGTGCTGATCGGCCAGCTCGTCATGATGCTGTGCGTACCGTTCTTCGGAAAGTTGTCCGACCGGGTCGGCCGTCGGCCCATGTGGTTGTTCTCGCTGGTGGGTCTTGCGGTGTTCGCCGTGCCGATGTACTGGCTGATGGGCCAGGGCACCGGCTGGGCGATCCTCGGCTTCGTGGTGCTGGGCCTGCTGTACGTACCGCAGCTGTCGACCATCAGCGCGACCTTCCCCGCCATCTTCCCGACCCACGTCCGATATGCGGGCTTCGCCCTCGGCTACAACCTGTCCACGGCCATCTTCGGTGGAACCGCACCGCTGGTGAACGAGGCAGTGATCGAGGGCACCGGCTGGAGCTTGTTCCCCGCCGTCTACATGGTGGGTGCCTCGCTCGTCGGCCTGGTCGCCTGGGCCTTCTTGCGGGAGACCGCCGGTACGTCGCTACGCGGGACCGAAGTACCCGACGCCGATCCGCACCACTCGGCCGCGGAGAAACAATCCGTCGCGTGACCTCGGAAGGGCCGTCCTGCCATGAGCGATACCCGCAACCCGGCCGTCGCCGAGATCGTGAACTCGGCGCTGGAGCACACCATCCCGGTCGCCCACCGGATGGGTGTGCACGCCGAGGAGGTCCGGGCCGGCTATGCCGCGGCCACCGTGCCTGCCGAAGGCAACGGTAATCATTTCGGCGTCATGTACGCGGGGGTGCTGTTCACCGTGGGTGAGATCCTGGGTGGTGCGATTGCCGTGGCCAGTTTCGATACCGCGAAGTTCTATCCGCTGGTGAAGGATCTGCGGATCGCTTTCCGCCGGCCCGCCACTACGGCGGTGCGGGCGGAGGCGACGCTGGCGGACACCGAGATCGAGCGGGTCAGTACGGAGGCCGCGGCGAACGGTAAAGCCGATTTCACGCTGCGCGCGGTGCTCACCGATATCGACGGCGTCGTCGTCGCCGAAACCGAGGGGTTGTATCAGCTGCGCGCACATGCCTGAATCGAGCGAACACCGACCGGGCCCGGCTCCCGCAGCAGGGGGCCGGGCTCGGTCGTATCCGGGTTCAGAAGCCGGCCGAGCCCGTGGGGGAGGGCGGCACCATCCGCCACGGTCCGCAATTGTGGGTGCGGAAACCGGCGTCGGACGTTTTCACGGTGACCCGGACCGGGCCCAGCCTCGTGTAGTTGTTCTCGATGATGTACTGCATATTCGTGTTGTCGCCCTCGATCCGCCACAGTCGCCGCCAATCGCAGCCCCGGGCCGGATCCACGGGCCCGGGTGATTCCCAGACGCCGGGCCGCATATCCACGCCGACCCGATAGACGCCGTCGTTCGGGATGAAGTCGGCGGGTTGGGCCGCCGCGCTACCGCTGCCCAGCATGATCGCCGCCGACAGCATTGCCGCGGCGGTCGGCAACGTACCTGCACGCATTCGGTACTCCTCGGTAAATCCTGTTACGGTATCTATTCCGAGATTCCCCCCGATCTCCCCGGCACAATTACCAGAATCCCCATACCGGTTTCGGGGATTGCGGAATGTTCTCCCGAATTCCACGAAAGAAAGTCCGGTGAACGGGAAATCCGGACAACGGGGAATGTGAAACATAATCAATTCTCCTCGCAGCTGCCGGGCTGCCGGTTGCCCGAGCGAGTCAGTAAGGTGGTCGGGTGGCTGAGCGCATACCCGTGGTGATCGTGGCCGGATTCCTGGGCGCCGGGAAGACCACCCTGCTCAACGGTCTGCTGCACAACAACCGGGGCACCCGGATCGGTGTGGTGGTCAACGATTTCGGTGCCGTCAATATCGACGCGATGCTGGTCGCCGGGCAGGTCGACGCGATGGTTTCGGTGGGTAGCGGCTGCGTGTGCTGCGCCGTGGACGTCGCCGAACTCGACGAACTGTTCACCCGGTTGACCGACCCCCGGGCCGGTATCGATGTGATCGTGGTGGAGGCCAGCGGGTTGGCCGAACCGCGCAACCTGGTGCGAATGGTGGTCGGCAGTGAGAACCCCCGTATCCGGTACGGCGGCCTACTCGAAGTGGTCGACGCCGCCGAATTCGCGACCACCCGCGACCGGCATCCGGAACTGGCGAACCACCTGCGGCTGGCGGATCTGGTGGTACTCAACAAGGTCGATCGGCTCGGTGCCGGCGAAACAGCGCGATTGCGGTCGGAGATCACGACGATCACCGGAGGCGCGCCGGTGTACGCCACCACCCGCGGCCGTATCGACTCCGGCCTGCTGTTCGACCCCCGCCACCGTGACACTCCGCGGATAGGTGAACAACTGAGCCTGGACGAACTCCTGCACGACCACGACGTAGAGGACCCGGGCGGCGACGAACACCGCCACCTGCACGACGACTACACCAGCACGGTGTTCACCACCGCCGCCGGGCTGCATCCTCGCCGCCTCATCGAATTCCTGGAGAACCCGCCACCGGGTGTGTTCCGCGCCAAGGGGTTCGTGTCGTTCGCGGTGCCGGACACCGGGCGATACGTGGTGCACTTGGTGGGCCGGGCCATCACCCTCGAGCCGGCTCGCCGCTCCCGCGCCGGGACCACCGAACTGGTGCTGATCGGTACCGGCCTGGACACCGGCGCGGTACACGAACGGTTACGCGAAACCGTGCACACCGGCCCGGAATCGCTCGCCGAACAGGACATGCTCGGCATCTGGCGCTACATTCCTGTGGAAAGTACCGTCTGAACGGCGGTCAACCGCAGGCGTTCACCCATTCGGACATACCGTCGGTGAACATCTGCCGTTTCCAGATCGGCACCTCGTGTTTGATCCGGTCCACCAGCGCCGAACACGCCGCGAACGCCTGCGCGCGATGCGGCGCCGCCACCGCCGTGACGATGGCCAGATCACCCACCGCCAGCTCCCCGACCCGATGTACGGCCGCCACCGGCAGGCCCGTGGATTCCGCTATCGCGGCGCAGCATTCGCGCAGGAACCGGGTCGCCTGCGGATGCGCCGAATACTCCAGCGCCGAAACCGCCTGCCCGCTGTCGTGATCGCGGACCAACCCGGTGAACACGACGACCGCGCCGAAACTCGGCCCGCGCACGGCGGCGTCCACCACGGCGGGTTCCAACGGCCGGTCGCTGATTTCGGCAAGCCGGACCTCGCCGGACCCGCCAGGATGCTGTGCAGATTTTTCAGGCATGAGCGCTCTCGTTTCCCCTCTCGGCCCGCGATGCCCCCTGGCCGCCCTCGTGTGCCCCGCCGCCCGCCACCTGCGCGAGCAGATGCCCCAGCAGCGGTTCGAGCACCGCGATACCGTCTTTCACACCACCCGGTGACCCGGGCAGATTCACCACCACCGACTGTCCGGCCAGCCCCGCGACACCCCGGCTCAACGCCGCGAGCGGGAACTTCGCGGTGCCGCGCCGGCGGATGGCCTCGGCGACTCCGGGCAGTTCCCGATCCAGCACTGCCGCGGTCGCTTCCGGTGTCCGGTCCGAAGGTGCCGCGCCGGTTCCGCCGGTGGTCACCACCAGATCCGGCCCGGTCCGCAGCGCTTCGGTGAGCCCGCCGGCGATATCGGCGTCCGCGTAGACCAGTGGGCCGCGCGTGGAATACCCGAGTCCCCGCAGCCACGCCACCAGATGCGGTCCGGTGGTATCGGTCCGTGTCCCTGCCGCCGCCCCGGTGGACGCGACCACCACGACGGCCGTGCCGCTGGTTTCGCCACCGGATGGGCGTGCGGGGGTGCCCCCGGACGCAAGTGCTCCGCCGTCCGCACCGGAATCGCGGGTGTCGGCGCCATGCATGCGTGCGTGCTCGTCGTGACCCGCGCTGTGGGTGCCGCCCGGAGCCTGTGTGCGGGCCGCGCTGTCCGTGGCTTGCTCGGGTGCCCTGTCGTCAGGTCCTTCCGCGTGGCCCCGACCGTCCGGTGCGTACGTGGCGGAGCTGCCGCCTGCGGTGCGCGTAGCGGCATCGCTGCCGGCGGCGGATGAGCGTGGGGTGCCGGCCGGGACGGTGTCGGCGCCGGGTGCGGTGAATGTGCCGGGCTGCGGTACAGGAGCGGCGGCTGTATCGGGGCGCCTCCACTGGCCCCTCTTACCGCCCTCCTTGGTGAGCAGCCGGACGCCGTTCAGCACTGCCGCCGGATCCACCGCCTTCACCATGTCGTGCAAGGTGAGCCCGGCGACCGCGACCGCTGTCAGCGCCTCCATCTCCACCCCGGTCGGGCCGGTGGTCTTGGCCGCTGCCTCGATCGTGATCGCGGAGTCGGTGAAACCGAATTCGACCTTCACCGAGGAGAGCGCGAGCTGATGGCACAGCGGAATCAGATCGGAGGTTTTCTTCGCCGCCGCGATCCCGGCCAGCCGGGCGGTGGCCAGCACATCGGCCTTCGGCATACCGTCGGCACGGACCAGCGCGACCACTTCGGGCGTGGTCAGCAGTTCGCCGCCCGCCACCGCGATCCGGGTGGTGTCGGGCTTGGCGCTCACGTCCACCATCCGGGCCCGGCCCGCGGAATCCACATGCGACAATTCGCTCATAATGTCCACACTCGCACAGTCGCTCCGGCCGGAAGTTCGGTAACTGCCGCCGGAATATCGATCAGTACATCGGCCGCCGCCATACTCGCCACCAGATGCGATCCGGGTCCGGAAACCACTTCCACCGCACGCGGCTGCGAACCCTTCCACACCAGTTTGCCGCGTAGGAACTGCCGCCGCCCCTCCGGTGAGCGGCGGACAGCGCCGAGCAGCGGAAGTTCGTATTCCGGTACCGGCCCCAGCCCCGCGACCCGGCGCAGGATCGGGCGGGCGAGCACCTCGAACGACACCACCGCGCTCACCGGGTTCCCCGGAAAACTGAGCACGGGTACGCCGTCCACCACGGTCAGTCCCTGCGGTCCGCCGGGCTGCATGGCCACCGCACCGAACTCGCCGCCCAGCGGGATCAACACCTCCCGCACCACTTCGAAATCGCCCTGGGAGACGCCTCCGGTGGTGATCACCAGATCAGCCGTCGAGGTGGCGGTGCGCAGCAGATGCCGGAACTGCTCGGGGTCGTCGCCGCTGTGCTGGATGGCGGTGACCTCGACACCGTTGGCGGTGAGGGCCGCGGCCAGCGCGATTCCGTTCGAGTTGTAGATCTGCCCCGGCCGCAGCGGGTTACCCGGGGCGACGAGTTCGTCGCCGGTGCTGATGACCACCGCCCGTACGGGCGCGAAAACCGGCAGCTGGGCGATCCCGGCCGCGGCGCATGCCGCAATATGCCGCGGCGCGAGTGTCGTCCCGGTGGTGACCAGTTCGGCGCCTGCACGCACATCACTACCGGGTTCCCGGACGAATTCGCCTGCCGAGCGCCCGCGTTCGATCCGGACGGTATCGGCGCCGGCGGCCGTATCCTCCACCGGAACCACACAGTCCGCGCCCGGCGGCAGCGGTGCTCCGGTCATCACTTTGCGTGCCGTCCCCGGGGCGAGCGGTTGCAGACCCGCGTCACCGGCGGCTACGACGCCGGTGAGCGGCAGATCGACCGGCGGTGCGGTCATATCCTGGGCGCGCACCGCATAGCCGTCCATCGCCGAATTCCGGAATACCGGCAGATCGATCGGCGCATGCATATCCGCGGCCAGTTGCCGGTCGAGCGCTTCGGCCACCGGCACGGTGTCGACCGGCCGGGCGGCGAGTGGGCGCAACAGTTGTTCGATGGTGTCGCGGTAGTCGTCCGCCGACCGGACCGGGGGACTGGCGGGCCGAGAGATCATGCGCTCAGACTAATGGCGGCGGCCGGGCCGGCGCCGCCGTATCGCCTGGCGTCCGCTGTTGTACGCCACGCCCGCGCGGCAGGTAGGCCGGGCATTATGCAGCGATCCGGCAGAGGAGCGGTGCATGTGGCGGCCCGGCGTCCATAATGGTGGGGTGACGCTGGTCGATATGGGGATACCCACTGTGCGGTCCGGGCGCCCGTCGCTGGACGGGCGTCCGGAAACACCGCTGCTGGTGGATCGCTTCGGCCGCACCGCGCGTGACCTGCGGGTTTCCATTACGGAGAAGTGTTCGCTGCGCTGTACGTACTGCATGCCCGAGGAGGGGCTGCCCCCGATACCGCCGCAGGAGCTGCTCACCGCGGGTGAGATCGCCAGGCTGGTCACCCTCGCGGTGCGTGAGCTGGGGATTCGCGAGGTCCGCTTCACCGGCGGCGAACCGCTGATGCGGCGTGATCTCGAGGAGATCGTGGCCGGCTGCCATATCGCCGCCCCGGCTGTCCCCCTGGCGATGACCTCGAACGGAATCGGGTTGCGCCATCGCGCGGCCGGGCTCGCCGAGGCGGGCCTGAGCCGGGTCAATATCTCCCTGGACACCGTCGACCGCGCCGGTTTCGCCCGGCTCACCCGCCGCGACCGGCTGGAATCGGCGCTGTCCGGGATCCGGGCCGCGGGCGCGGCCGGATTGGCGCCGGTCAAAGTGAATGCGGTGCTCATGCGGGAAACCCTCGACGGTGCCCCCGACCTGTTGCGCTGGTGTCTCGACGAGGGCTGCGAACTGCGGTTCATCGAGGAGATGCCGCTGGACGCCGATCACGAATGGGCGCGGGCGAATATGGTCACCGCCGCGGAACTGCTCGATGTGCTCGGCACCCGTTACCGGCTCACCGCCGTCGGCCGTGAAGATCCGGCTGCCCCCGCCGAAACCTGGCTGGTCGACGGCGGCCCCGCCACCGTCGGCATCATCGCCTCGGTCACCCGCAAATTCTGCGATACCTGCGACCGCACCCGCCTCACCGCCGACGGTATGCTCCGATCCTGCCTGTTCAGTGATCAGGAGTTCGATCTGCGCGGCGTGCTACGCGCGGGCGCGAGCGACGAGGAGCTGGCGCAGCTGTGGCGCGGCGCGATGTGGCAGAAATGGGCGGGTCACGGTATCGATGCCGCGGACTTCGTCCCACCGGAACGCACGATGGGAGCAATAGGTGGTTGAGGTCCGCTATTTCGCCGCCATCGCCGACGCGGTCGGCAAGGATGCCGAAACCTTGGACCTTCCGCCCGGCGCGACCGTCGCCGATCTGCGCACCCGCCTGACCGCTGTCTACGGTCCGGACCTCGACAAGATGCTCGCTGTCTGTGCCTACCTGGTGGGCGACGAACTGACCCGCGACACCACGGTCACCCTTCCCGCTCGCGTAGACGTCCTACCGCCTTTCGCCGGCGGTTAGTGCACAGCCGGGGTGCGCCCTCACTGGCAGTTCGCGGTGCCCGAGCGCTTCGCCTGCGGTACGTCGAACCGGACGATGTTGCCGGTTGTCGCCGAACTCGAAGGAGCGGTAGCGGTCCGGCGGGCGGTGCTTTCCGCCGAGATCTTGCGCGACCTGTCGAAGATCCACATCCTCGCTCGTCGTTTCGGTGAGAGGGGTGTCGGGCTCCTCACCGACGCGGAAGGAAGACGATATGTACTACCTGGCATTGCTGACCGGCGACGAAGGCGACTCAGTGGCACAACCGGACACGGCGGAGTTCGATGCGGAGGTCGAACAGTATGCGGCGTTCGACGCCAGGGTGGCCGAGGTCATCGCCGGCGGGGCCGCGCTGTATCCGTCGGCGGACGCCGTCACCGTCCGCCGGGCCGGACCGGGCACCTTGGTCACCGATGGCCCGTTCGCCGAGCACGCCGAGGTGGTCGGCGGGTTCTACGTGTTCGATGTGCCCGACCTGGACGCGGCGACAGATCTCGCCCGGCAGCTGCCGGCGGTGGCGACGGGTTCGGTCGAACTCCGTCCGCTGATCCAGTGGCTGCCACACGACGAGCCCGGACCGGACTGGTGGATGGCGCTGCTGTGGGAGCAGGCGGATACGACACTCACGCCGGGTACGCCGGAGTGGGACAGCGCAGTCGCCGAGCACCAGCGGTTCGGTGAGCGGTTCGGGTCGGCGATGCGTGGTGGTGGTGTCCTGCGACCGCCGTCCACCGCGACCACCGTGCGCGGCACCGACGGGCCACCGCTGCTCACCGACGGACCGTTCACCGAAACAGCGGAGGTCGTGGCGGGGCTGTACCTGTTCACCGCACCGGACCGCCGCGCCGCGACGGAAATCGCCGCAAGGATCCCGATCGGGCCGGGCGGCGGCACGGAGGTCCGCCGGGTGGTGGACCTCGGGACCTGAGCAGGCGGGCACGGTGGCGGTAGCCGAGCGTAACCAGGCAGGACCTTTGCTCATGCCGGATGTACGAAGCATGGGTGGGCAGGTCCGGAAGTGATAGCGGAACGCCACCGGATGGTGGCTCCGTTGCTGCCAGGTGGACGGGGGCCGGGGAGCAGCCCGGCAGGGCTCCGCTCATGCCCGAGGGACAGCGGATGAGCGCGGCGCGGCCGGCGGTCGATCTCGACGGTGTGTACCGGGCCGAGTTCGGCCGCGCTGTGGCCACTCTCGCTCGGTACACCGGTGATATCGATCTGGCAGAGGACGCGGTACAGGAGGCGTTCGCGATCGCGTTGCGTACCTGGGACCGCGACGGTGTCCCGGCGAATCCGGGTGCCTGGATCACCACGACCGCCCGCCGGCGCGCCCTGGACCGGCTGCGCCGGGAGTCCGCGCGCCACCATAAGGAACACGAGGCCGTCCTGTCGGCACCGATCCCCGCGGATATCGAGATGAGCGAATTGCCGGACGACCAGTTGCGGATGATCTTCACCTGCTGCCATCCGGCGCTGGGCCCCGAATCGCGGGTGGCGTTGACTCTGCGGCTGGTGTGCGGTTTGCGGACCGCGGAGATCGCCCGGATGTTCCTGCAATCGGAGGCGACGGTGGCGCAGCGGATCAGCCGCGCGAAGGCCAAGATCAGGCATGCCGGGATACCGTTACGCGTCCCACCTGCGCATCTGCTGCCGGAACGGGCGCCGACAGTGCTCGCGGTGGTGTATCTCCTGTTCACCGAGGGTTATTTCGCGACAGCCGGCCCCGATGCGGTGCGCGACGAGCTGTGCGACGAGGCGCTGCGGGTCGGGCGGCTGCTGTGCGCCCTGCTACCGATCGAGGAGCGGGCCGTTCGAGCGGAGGCGCACGGGCTACTGGCCCTCATGCTGCTGACCGACAGCCGCCGCTCGCAGCGCCGCAACAGCGTCGGCGAACTGGTCTCGCTGGAGGAGCAGGACCGCAGCCGGTGGGATCGCCAGGTGATCCGAGCCGGGCTGAACTGCCTGTTGGTCGCGGCCGAGGGCGCCGGGCCGTATCTGGCGCAGGCCCGGATCGCCGCCGCGCATGCCGTCGCCCCGACTTGGGCGGCCACCGACTGGGGCGCGATTGTCGCGGCCTACGACGATCTGCTCGACTACATGCCGTCACCCGCGGCGGGGGTGAACCGTGCGGTCGCGCTGGGTTTTCGCGACGGCCCGGAGGTGGGTCTGCGAGCGCTGGCGGAGATCGCGGACGACAGCCGAGTAGCCGGTGGGCAGCCGATGGCGGCCGCGCGGGCCGATCTGTACCGCCGGGCCGGGCGTTTCACCGAGGCCGCACAGAACTACCGGATTGCGCTGGCTGCCGCCGGCAACGACGGCGCACGCCGATATCTGCGCCGCCGGCTGGACGAAGTCGAGCAGAGCTGTACGGAACCACGGCAGCCGCCCGGCGTGCAGAGGTGAGCGGGCCCGGCGGCCGGGTGTGCTGAGCGAAGCCCGTCAGCGCCACCAGTCGTCGAGCGGGGTCACCGGCACCGTCCGCTTGTGCCGGGTGTTACGGAAGACCGATTCGATCCGCTCGGCAACCTCGGCCGTCACATCCTTGCCTTCGAGGTAGTCGTCGATTTCGCTGTAGCGCAGCCCGAGTGCTTCCTCGTCGGGTAGGGCCGGGCGGTCGTCCTCGAGGTCGGCGGTCGGCACCTTCGACCACAGTCGCGACGGTGCGCCCAGTTCTTGCAGCAGGGCGGCGCCCTGGCGTTTGGTCAGGCCGGTGAGTGGGGTCAGGTCCACGCCGCCGTCACCGTATTTCGTGAAGAAGCCGGTGACTGCTTCGGCGGCGTGATCGGTGCCGACCACCAGTAGGTTCTCCTGGCCGGCGAGGGCGTATTGGATCACCATCCGTTCCCGCGCTTTGATATTGCCGCGCACGAAATCGCGTAATTTGCCGACCTTCAGTGCCGAAGCCACTTCGGCCGCCACCGCGTTCGCGCCGGGCCGGACATTGACCACCACGGATTCGTCGGGCGCGACGAAGGTCATGGCGACCCGGGCATCGGACTCGTCGGCCTGCACACCGTAGGGCAGGCGTACCGCGACGAAACGCGCTTCGGCGCCGTCGGCGCGGAGTTCCTCGGCGGCCAGCTGGCACAGGCGTCCGGCGAGCGCGCTGTCCTGACCACCGCTGATACCCAGTACGAAACCCTTTGCGGGCGTGGCGCGCAGATAGTCTTTCAGGAAATCGACGCGGCGCCGCACCTCGTCCTTGGGTTCGATACTCGGCTGTGCACCCAGCTCTGCGATGATCTGATCACGCACGTTTCCCATGCCGGACCACTCTACTGCGCCGCCGGTCCGGCGACCCGGCGAACCAGGGCTTCCCAGTTGCTCGCGATCTGCTCGCGGGTGTAGCCGAGAGTGCGCAGTTGGTGCAGGACGAGTCCGGCGGCCAGTACGCCCAGTAGCGCGTCGGCCGACAGACCGCTGTCGCCGGGCGTATCTGCCTCACGGAGCAGCATCGCCACATGGGTTTTCAGCACCCGATAGGGCTGGCTCGAGTAGTGCCGTTCCGGGGATCCCAGTTCGGCCGCCCGATGGAGTTCGCCCTCCACTTCGATATCGAGCAGCCGGGCCTGCCCGAAGGCGATGAGCCGGTCCACCGGCGCGGCTCCGGGGCCCAGCGGTGGCGGGCCGAAGATGAACGCTTCCTGCGCCAGGGTTTCGGAATGGTCCAGCAGTGCGTACATGAGGCCGGTGCGGCTGCCGAAGCGGCGGAACACCGTGCCTTTTCCGACGCCTGCACGTTTGGCCAGGGCGTCCATGGTGAGCGCGTCCACGCCGTGTTCGCGCACGAGTTCGCGAGCGGCGTCGAGCAGTCGCCGCCGGTTGCGGGCGGCATCGGCGCGTTCGGCGGGTTCGGTGGTGCCGGGTAGCTGGGGGCCGACCCGATGGGCCGGCCGGATCGGCGCGGTGGAGAATTCGTCCGCCGGGTACGGCCGGGGCGTTTCGCCGGGGCGTGGGGCGTCCGCCGGGCCTGGGAGGGGTGTGTCGTAGTTCACGGCGGGGGAGGGGCCTCCGGGGAATGTAGCGGACCATGGTCCGGTTGCTCTGTGGGCAGTGCGATCATCACACAACTAGTACCGCAGGAGTGAATATGAGCCAGACCCGTATCGTCGTCCTCTTCGGCAGCCTTCGCAGCGCCTCCTTCAGTAAGCAGGTCGCCGAGGCTGCTGTCGCCACCGCGCCGGAGGGCGCTGAGGTCTCGGTCTACGAGGGTATCGGCGATATCCCGTTCTACAACGAGGATATCGATGTACCGGGTTCGGTTCCGGCTGCCGCAGAGGCGTTGCGTGACGCGGTGGGGGCGGGTGACGGCCTGCTGTTGATCACCCCCGAATACAACGGGACGCTGCCCGCCGTATTGAAGAACGCGATCGATTGGCTGTCGAGGCCCTTCGGTGCGGGTGCGATCAAAGACAAGCCGGTCGCGATCGTGAGCGGTTCGATCAGTCCGAATGCCGCCAAGTGGGCGCACGCCGACGCGGTCAAGTCGGTGGGTATCGCCGGCGGCAAGATTGTCGACGAGGCGCATCTGCACTTCGCCGTCTGGGGCGACCGTTTCGGTGCGAACCATCCGCGTGAGGATGCCGAGACCCTGCGCGAATTGGGTGAGGCGCTGCGCGCGCTGGTCAATGCGGCGAGCGGAGAACTCGTCGACGCCTGATCGCACGAGTATCGGGCCCGGTGCGGGTGATTGCACGGCCCTCGCTCTCGGGTCGTGAAGTCGGCACTCCTGACGCTGTAGCAGGCCGCCCCATCGTGGATGGGGCGGCCTGCTGCTGTCTGGGTTCCGGGGTGTCGTCGCCGCGGCCGTTCCGTCCGGGTCACGAGGTGCTGTTGAGGTTCCGGCGACTGGTGTGACAGGCGGTGTCATTGCGTTTGCTGAAAAGGAGCTGGGCCCCGCGCATTGTGATGTGGACCACGGTTGATCCGGCGTGTTGCAACGCTGTCCTGCGGCTTACAGCCGTGAAATCACATGCTTGTGACTCGCAACATCTCGTGTTGTTTCGGAATGTCGGCCACTAGGTGTAGTGTCATCGATACCCGAAGGCGGCGGTGTGAAGAACCCGGCGAAGGCGGGTGGAACCGGCCCGGACATGGTATTTCAGGGCTGGTCCTCGGAGTTTGCGCAGGATCATCGGATCGTGCCGGCACCGCGCTCCGCAGACCGAACACAACCGGCTGCGGATCAGTCACGCGGAGGGCTCGACCCGGAGGCGGCGGTCCGTCACCACGAGACCGCGAGACACCACACATTGGCACAGGAGAGGGACTCGAATGATTACCGTGTACACCAAGCCCGCTTGCGTCCAGTGCAATGCCACCTACAAGGCTCTCGACAAGGTCGGGGTGGAGTACGAGGTCATCGATATCTCCGAAAATCACGATGCTCGCGACTATGTGATGGCTCTCGGCTATCTACAGGCCCCCGTTGTCGTCTCCGGTGACGAGCACTGGTCCGGCTTCCGGCCCGACCGCATCAAGGCGCTGGCCACCGTCGCCGCCTGAGTGCGTCAGGCCGGAGGCGGCAGCGAAGCGTGACCGCGAAGGGCCCGCGCTCGGGCGCAATAGACACCGCCTAGCGAACCGCGCCCGATTCGGTTGGGGAACAGGGGAGGTGAAATGTCCGAATCGCATACCTTGGTGTACTTCTCCAGCGCTTCGGAGAACACTCACCGATTCGTCGAGAAGCTGGATATCCCGGCCCTCCGGATCCCCCTGCACACCACCGCCGAAACGCTGCACGTCGACGAACCCTACGTGCTGATCGTCCCCACCTACGGGGGCGGTCGGCACGTCTTGGGTTCGGCTCGCTCCGATAAGGAATTCGTACCGCGCCAGGTCGCCAAGTTCCTCAACGATCGGCACAACCGCGCTCTGTTGCGTGGCGTGATCGCCGCCGGGAACACGAACTTCGGCGACACCTTCTGCTTCGCAGGTGATGTGATTTCCCGCAAATGCGGGGTGCCCTACCTGTACCGCTTCGAACTCATGGGAACCGCTGAGGACGTCGCCCGCGTCCGAGAGGGATTGGGATTGTTTTGGCAGCAACAACGACAGCACCAGCAGGTATGACGGCCCGGCTGGAGCAGCCCCCGCAACGCGAAAGCGTTCCCGGTGAGGTCTTGGACTACCACGCCCTCAACGCGATGCTGAACCTGTACGGGCCGAACGGCGAGATCCAGTTCGAGAAGGATCGCGAGGCCGCCAACCAGTACTTCCTGCAGCACGTCAACCAGAACACCGTCTTCTTCCACAACCTCGACGAGAAGCTCGACTACCTCGTCGAGGAGAAGTACTACGAGCCCGAGGTGCTCGAGCAGTACGGCCGAGCGTTCGTGAAGAAGCTGTTCCAGCAGGCCTACGACAAGAAGTTCCGGTTCCCGACCTTCCTCGGGGCGTTCAAGTACTACACCTCCTACACCCTGAAAACCTTCGACGGGAAGCGTTTCCTCGAGCGATTCGAAGACCGGGTGTGCATGGTCGCGCTCACCCTGGCCGCCGGTGACGAGGTGCTGGCGCGGCAACTGGTCGAGGAGATCATCGACGGCCGCTTCCAGCCGGCCACTCCCACCTTCCTCAATTCGGGTAAGAAGCAGCGTGGCGAACCGGTGTCCTGCTTCCCGGCGGGTACCCCGGTGGATACGGTCGACGGCCCGCGGGCCATCGAGACGCTACGTGCGGGGGATCGAGTACTTTCGCACGACGGCTCGTACTCGGTGGTCGAGGAGCTGATCGAGAATCCCAACAACCAAACCCTGGTCTCCCTTTCGCATTTCGGGCACAAAGAGCCGATTCGCTGCACCCCCGAGCATCCGATCCTGGTCTGGACCGATCGTGATGTCGAGACCCTCATAGACGGCGACGGTGCCGATCCGTTCAACGGCTTTGTATGGCTGGCTGCCCAGGATGTTCGGCCGAGCGATTTCATCGTCACGGCGGCGCCGCTGAAAACGCGAGAGCGCCGTATGTTCGATCTGATGGACTTCGTCGGTGAAGGCGTCTACGAAGAGGCGGACGGCCAGATCCGTAAGGTCAACGCGGACGCCAAGCACAGGAACAAGCAGCGTCACCATCAGCGCTTTGTTGCTGTCGATCGCTACGTCGAAGAGTGCTATGAACTCGGCCTGATCCTCGGTTGGTACCTCTCCGAGGGGTATGTGTCGAAGCGAGCCGGTGTCGAGGGCGTCCAGCCGAATGGCGTCCACTTCACACTCGGAGCGTATGAAGCCGAGTATCACGTCGAACTCGGCATGGCATTCAAGCAGGTTTTCGGGGTCGATCTTTCTCTGCACACGAATCATTCCGATCACTCCACCAAGATGGTGTGCAACAGCAAGGTGGTGGCGTCATTCCTGCTGTCGATGGCTGGAACCGGCTACAGCACGAAACGGTTGGCCCATGAGGTGATGACCGCGGACGAAGACTTCCAGCGCGGTCTGCTCGCCGGTTTGTTCCGGGGTGACGGGTGCAGCACCACCGGTGGAATGGTGCTCGATCTGGTGAATCCAGAGCTGGTAGACCAGGTGCAGCTACTGCTCAGGCGACTCGGCATCATGTCGGTTGTCCGCACTTATATCAACCAGGCCGGCAACCGGACCGGGCAGGTATTCGTGCCTGGCCTGCCCGGCACGAACGAAGAATTCATCTTCGACATCGGCAAGAACCTACACAACTACACCGGCCGTAAGGGGACAAAGCGGTCGACCTACCAGGTTGTGCACGGACGTCACGTGTACGGCATCCGGGCGATAGAGCACACCAGCGAAGCGCCGGACAAGGTGTACAACCTGCACGTCGAGGGGACGCACACTTACACAATTCGCGGCGCGGTGGTCCACAACTGCTTTTTGCTTCGCATCGAGGACAACATGGAGTCCATCGGGCGATCGATCAACTCCGCGCTGCAGTTGTCCAAGCGTGGTGGCGGGGTTGCGTTGCTGCTCAGCAATATTCGTGAGCACGGGGCGCCGATCAAGAAGATCGAGAACCAGTCCTCGGGTGTTATCCCGATCATGAAACTGCTCGAGGATTCGTTCTCCTACGCCAACCAGCTCGGGGCGCGGCAGGGGGCGGGGGCGGTGTACCTGCACGCCCACCACCCCGATATCTACCGGTTCCTCGATACCAAACGGGAGAACGCGGACGAGAAGATTCGCATCAAGACCCTCTCGCTCGGTGTGGTGATCCCCGATATCACCTTCGAACTGGCGAAGAAGAACGAGGACATGTACCTGTTCTCGCCGTATGACGTGGAACGGATCTACGGTAAGCCGTTCGCCGATATCGACGTCACCGAGAAGTACTACGAGATGGTCGACGACAAGCGGATCCGCAAGTCGAAGATCAAGGCGCGCGAGTTCTTCCAGACCATCGCCGAGCTGCAGTTCGAATCCGGCTACCCCTACATCATGTTCGAGGACACGGTGAACCGGGCCAACCCGATCGCCGGCAAGATCACCCATTCGAACCTGTGCTCGGAGATCCTGCAGGTCTCCACCCCTTCGGTGTACAACGACGATCTCACCTACGCCGAGGTGGGCAAGGACATCTCCTGCAATCTGGGGTCGCTGAACATCGCCAAGGCCATGGACTCCCCGGACTTCGCGCAGACCATCGAGACAGCGATCCGGGCGCTCACCGCGGTGTCGGATCAGACGCATATCTACTCGGTGCCCTCCATCGAACAGGGCAACAACTCTTCGCACGCCATCGGCCTGGGGCAGATGAACTTGCACGGCTTCCTGGCGCGGGAACGGATCCACTACGGGTCCGAAGAGGGCCTGGATTTCACCAACATCTACTTCTACACCGTGGTCTACCACGCCCTGCGCGCCTCGAATCTGCTTGCGCAGGAACGTGGTACATACTTCGGTGGGTTCCCGGAGTCGAAGTACGCCAGCGGTGAATACTTCGACAAGTACACCGATCAGGTGTGGGAGCCGAAAACCGATCGGGTCGCGCAACTGTTCGCCGGCGCCGATATCCACCTCCCCACCCAGGACGATTGGCGGCAGCTGAAGGCCGCGGTCATGGAACACGGCCTCTACAACCAGAATCTGCAGGCTGTTCCGCCGACCGGTTCGATCTCCTACATCAACCACTCCACCAGTTCCATTCACCCGGTGGCGTCGAAGATCGAGATTCGCAAGGAAGGCAAGATCGGCCGCGTCTACTATCCGGCCCCGTACATGACCAACGACAACCTGGACTACTACCAGGACGCGTATGAGATCGGCTACGAGAAGATCATCGACACCTACGCCGCCGCCACCCAGCATGTGGACCAGGGCCTGTCGCTGACACTGTTCTTCAAGGACACCGCCAGCACTCGCGACCTGAACCGCGCCCAGATCTACGCCTGGCGCAAGGGCATCAAAACCCTCTACTACATCCGCCTGCGGCAGATGGCGCTGGAAGGCACCGAGGTCGAGGGCTGCGTGAGCTGCATGCTCTGACAGCGGAAACTTCGTACCCGGCGCGGGCAGGCATCGAAGCCGGCCCGCGCCGGTGCTCTTCCGGGAGTGGTGAGGTCGCGGCCTGCGGGGGCCGGTATCCACCACTGTTGCGTGATCAATCACCCAGCCACTGCGTGGCATCGAGCCGGAAAGCGCTCGGTGCGGCCACGGTGTGCAGACTGTCCTCCAGTGCACGCAATTGTTGCTCGCCCAGTGTGTGCGACCACTGCGCGCGCAGCCGGTCGAGGATCGCGGCCGAGCGGGTGAGCATGTCGTATCCGTGCGCGGTGGGGCGCACCAGCCGGCGGCGCGCGTCGGTGGGGTCGGTGGCGCGTTCGGCGTAGCCGAGGTCGATGAGGCGATCGACGGTTTTGCCCGCGGCCTGTTTGGAGATTCCGAGCCGGCGGCCGATATCGCTGGCGGTCGCTCCGTCCGGGCCGATTGCCTGCATGGCGAAGCCGTGGGCGGGTCGCGCATGGGGGTGGCCCTGGCGGGCGAGTTGGTCGTGTAGCTCGTCGATGAGGGTGCGGAATCCCGCCAGCAGGAGCAACGGAAGTTCGTAACCTGCCCGGTGGGAGTCTGTGTTTTCCCGGGTCATCGCACCCCCTTGGCTATATAGACAACCTGGTTTACTATCAGTTCGTCAACCATGTTGTCCATATTAGGAGGCCGTGATGTTCGCCCCGCATACAGTCGAAACCGCTCCCGAGGGATCGCGCGCAACGATGGCTGCCATGGCCGGCGCCGGGGGCGGAGTGGTGCCCGACGCTGTCGCCAGGCTGGCCGCCTCACCGGAACTACTGACCGGGTTCCTGGATATGACCGCGCGATTCGACCGGTGCACGCTGGATCCGATCGCGCGGGAGGTGGTCATCATGACGGTGGCGGTACACAACGACTGCCACATATGTATTGCAATGCACGCCGGCAAGCTGCGGAAACTCGGTGCCCCGCCGGAACTGGCCGCGGCCCTGCGCGGGCAGCAGCCACTCGCCGATGAGCGCCTCGAAGCGGTCCGGGTATTCACCCGCGAGGTCATGGCCACCGCCGGCGCCGTGGATACTCGGGCGGTCGAGGCATTCTCGGCGCACGGATACACCGAGCGCAACGCGCTCGAGGTCGTACTGGGCGTCGGGACGTACACGCTCTCGACATTCGCCAACCGGCTGGTCAGAGCTGCGTAGGCGACTCTGTCCGTGGACAGTTCCGCCGGTTCACCTCCCTGGCGGAATCGGTGATGGCGGCCTCCCGGTCCGGACCCCGGCCGACACATGCGCGCCTGTATCCACGAGCCCCTGTCGTTGATGCCGGGGGAAATAGGGTCTGTGGGGCGATTCGGGCCGCTGTGAGTATTGCCCGGTGGACAACGGTTCGATTTTCCCTCTCTCACCCGGGCAGCTGGGAATATGGTTCGCCCAGCAGCTGGCGCCGGAAGTGCCCTTCGTCGTCGCGCAGTACGTCGAGGTGCGGGGAGAGCTCGACCCCGAACTGCTCGATGCGGCCTGCCGGCGCGCGGGACGAGAGATCGGGTCGGCCTTTGTCCGCATAGTGGAGATCGGCGGGCAGCCGTGGCAGCACGTGGTCGATACGGCGGAGGCCGGTCTGGCGCTGGTGGATCTGCGCGCCGAATCCGACCCCGAATCGGCCGCGCACGCGTGGATGCGCCGCGATTTCGAGACGCCGCGGGAACTCATCGGCAACCAGCTGGTGCATTCCGCGTTGCTGCGGTTGGACGAGCACCGGTGGTACTGGTATGCGCGGGCGCACCACGTGGTGCTCGACGGCCTGGGCGCGATGAATTTCCTGCTCAGGGTGGCCGAAATCTATGGGGCCCTGATATCGGGAGACCGGCCGCCGTCGTGCCGGACGGGTTCGCCGGTCGAACTGTACGACGAGGAGATCGCCTATCTCGAATCTCCGCGCCACGACCGGGACCGGGAGTACTGGCGCGAACGCACGCTGGGCCTTGCCGATTCGGTTCTGTCCGAGCGGCATACGAGGTACGCGGCACATCCGGTGGTTGCCGCCGGCTCGGGGACGGTCGGCGCACTACGAGCCGCCGCCCAACGGCACAACTGCAGTGTCGCGACGTTCGCGGTGGCCGCGGCGGCGCTGTTCTGTGCCCGGATGCTGGATCGGACCGATATCGTGCTGACCCTGCCGGTCTCGGGCCGGACCAGTGCGGTGGCGAAGCGGTCCGGTGGCATGCTCGCGAATCTCGTGCCGCTGCGGATCGAGGTGTTACCGGATTCCGATATCGCCGATCTCGTCGCGCGGGCCCAGCGGGCGATTACGGGTGCGCTACGCCACCAGCGGT
Source organism: Nocardia speluncae NBRC 108251 (assembly GCF_001613245.1). Classification (GTDB taxonomy): domain Bacteria; phylum Actinomycetota; class Actinomycetes; order Mycobacteriales; family Mycobacteriaceae; genus Nocardia; species Nocardia speluncae. The sequence goes on from NZ_BDBZ01000013.1 coordinate 134,085, forward strand.
ATCGGCACGAGAACATCCGGCGTGATGCCGGTAGGACGAGCGCGGCCGGCGGGCAGTTCGGGCCGATCGTGAACGTCATGCTGTTCGAGGACACCATCCGGCTGGGCGGGCGGGCCGGCCGGCTGCGGGTGCTCAGCTCCGGTCCGATCGACGATCTGCTCATCAACCTGTACACCGACGGGCACGAAGACGGGCTGCGCGCCGACTTCCAGGGCAACCCGCACAGTTACACCGAGACCGAGCTCGCCGTGCGCCGGCGGCTTTTCCTACGGGTGCTGGACGAGCTGGTGATGGCAACGGTAACGACCCGGCTCGCCGATATCGAGCTGCTCGACGAGACCGAACGCACCGCGCTCTGCCGTGACCGCAACGCCACCGGCCACCCCGTGACGGCGACCACCCTGGCGGCGCGGTTCGTGGCCCGGGCGCGCAGCACGCCGGATGCGCCGGCGCTGCGAGACGGTGCACGATCGTGGACCTACGCCCGGTTCCACAGTGAGGTGAATCGACGGGCGCGGTATCTGATCGGGCTCGGTGTCGGACCCGAGGTACGGGTCGCGGTGGCGCTGCACCGGTCTGCGGACCAGGTGTGCTGGTTGTGCGCCGTCACCGTCGCCGGTGGCGCCTATGTTCCGGTGGATCCGGAGCATCCGCGGTTGCGTATCGCGCATATGCTGCGATCGGTGCAACCGTCGGTGCTGCTCACCGCGGGCGGCGAGGACCTCGGTGCGCCCGCGCAGACCACTGTCGTCGCAGTCTCCGATATGGATACGACCGCCTGGGCCGACACGGAAATCGAAGACGGTGACCGGATAGCACCGTTGCGACCGGGGCATGCCGCCTCCGTACTCTTCACCTCCGGCTCGACCGGTCTGCCGAAGGGGGTGGTGACCACCCACGCCGCTATCGACCACCAGTTCCGCTGGGCACAGGACGAGTACCGGTTGGGCGACTCCGATGTGGTGCTCTACAAGACCCCGCTCACCTTCGATATCGCGATGTGGGAAGTGTTCTGGCCGCTGCAGGCCGGAGCGTGTGTCGCCGTCGCCGCACCGGAGGCGCACCGCGATCTCGCGGAACTGGACCGGGCGATCACCGAGTACCGGGTGACGACCCTGCATCTGGTGCCGACCGTGCTGGCGAACTATCTGGCCACCGGACCGGCGCCGGCGACTTCTTTGCGCCGGGTGTTCGCGGCGGGCGAAGAACTACCGGCCGCGCTGGTCACGGAGTTCGAGAAATGGACGACCGCGGCGTTGTTCAACTGGTACGGGCCCGCCGAAGCGCAGGTGGTGACGGCAGCGCCGATCCGCAGCGCGACCGGGGTGCCGATTGGTGCGCCGGTGTGGAATATGCGGGTCTATGTGCTGGACAGCCGATTGCGACCGGTGCCGGTGGGAGTCCGCGGGGAACTGTACGTGGCCGGCGCGCAAATCGCGCGCGGCTATGTGTCCGGCGCAGGTGCGACGGCGGCGCGTTTCGTGGCCGACCCGTTCGGGCCTGCCGGGTCGCGCCTGTACCGGACCGGGGACGCGGTGCGCTGGAATACCGCGGGCGCGCTGGAGTATCTGGGTCGTACCGACCGGCAGGTCAAACTGCACGGTGTCCGTATGGAACTCGACGAGATCGCCGCGGGGTTGCGTGCCTGCCAGGGCGTGGTCCGGGCGGCCGCGGCGGTGCGCGAGGTCGCAGGGGAACGGCGGCTGGTCGGCTACGTGGTCACCGCTGCGGGCGCGACGGTGGGATCGGGTGAAGTTCTGCACGACCTCGCCCGGCGCCTGCCGCGCGCCATGGTGCCCGTGACCGTGGTGGTGCTGCCGGAGCTGCCGGTGAACGCGAACGGCAAGCTGGACCGGGAGGCGCTGCCTGCACCACTTGTCTCCGGTTCGACCTACGAAGAGCCTGCCGGCATCACCGAACAACTGATCGCCGCCTGCTTCTCCGACATTCTGGCTGTGCCGGATGTGGGCCGCAACGACGACTTCTTCGCTCTGGGCGCGAACTCCATGGACGCGGCGCAACTCGCGGCCCGGCTGGCGGGCGCGCTGCGGGTCACGGTGTCGGTGCGGGAAATCTTCGATGCGCCGACGGTCGCCGCTCTCGCAGACGTTGTTTCCGGACGGTCCGTGACCGATGGGGCGCGAATCGGTGCGGGGCCACGCCCGGACCGAATCCCCCTCTCGCCTGCCCAGCAGCGGATGTGGTTGCGCAACCAGGCCGATCCGGAGTCGCCCGTGGACAATATGTGTGCCGCGGTGCGTATCTCGGGTTCCCTCGATATCGCGGCTCTGCGCACCGCGCTCGGCGATATCGCCGGACGGCACGAATCGCTGCGCACCCGGTATCCGGTGGTGGATGGCTCTCCCGCGCAATTGATCTGCGTGCCCGGCGAGGTCATGGTACTTCCCGATCCGGTCACCGTCCCGGCTGCGGATCTCGATCGCGAGATCATCGCGTTGGCCCGCCGCGGCTTCGACGTCACCGCCGAGGTACCTCTTCGGGCAGCACTTTTTGCGCTGAGTCCCGGCGAACACGTATTCGCCTACGTGGTGCACCACATCAGCGCGGACGGCTGGTCGGCACGGCCGTTCACGGCCGACCTCATGACCGCTTACGCCGCCCGGGCACAGGGGAGCGAACCGGAATGGCAGCCCCTTCCTGTGCAGTTCGCGGAGGCGGCGCGGTGGCAGTCGGACCGGCTCGGAGCGGCCGCGGATCCGCGGAGTCTGCGGGCACGCCAGTCCCGTTTCTGGCGGGAAACGCTGGCCGGGGTCCCGGAGGAACTGCCGTTACCCGTCGACCGTCCGCGGTCGACGGCGCCGTCGTGGGAGGGCGGGCGATGCCGATTCGTGGTCGACTCGAACCTCACCGAGAGGTTGACGGCATTGGCCCGGAATCACCAGGCAACAGTGTTCATGGCGGCCCACGCGGTGTTCGCGGTGCTACTGGCCCGGATGACGGGTAGCGACGATATCTGCGTGGGCACCCCGGTCGCGGGCCGGCCGGTGGCGGAGTTCGACGGTGTGGTCGGGATGTTCGTCAATACCCTCATCCTGCGCAGCGTGATCGATGGTAATCGGGGTTTCGCGGATGCCCTGACCGAGGTGCGCCGCACCGACCTGGCGGCCTTCGAGCACGCGGACCTGCCGTTCGAAGAAGTGGTGCAGACGGTCGCCGGGCCCACCGGGCGGCCTCCGTTGTTCCGCGTGGCATTCTCTTTCGAGAACCAGCCCACCGGCGAACTCGAGTTACCGGGCCTGGCGGTGCGTTCGATCGATATCGATCCCGGAGTGGCCAGGTTCGACCTCGCGCTGATCATGCGGCCGGCAGTCGATACCCGGGGCCGCGCGCAGTTGGAGGCCGAGTTCACCTACGCGAGAGACCTGTTCGACGAGAAGACGATACGTTTCTGGGCCGCGAGTTGGCTGCGGCTGGCCGCCGGAGTGGTGGCCGGCCCGCGAACACCGGTGGGGGATATCGATTTCCACGAGACCACGCCCACCGGGCCGTCCGTATCCGAGTCGGCCGGGCGCACGCTCGGCGAAATCCTCACCGCGGCGTTGCCCTGGGCCCGGGACCGTATCGCGGTCGTGGACGGTGACCGCGAGATCGGCTACGGCGAGCTCGATACCTGGTCCGGCCGTGTGGCCGGGCAGTTGATCGAGCGAGGTATCGGGCCGGGGGATGTGGTCGCCATCCACGCCCCGCGGTCCGCCGAGCTCCTGGTGGGTGTTTGGGCGGTGGCGAAATCCGGTGCGGCGTACCTCCCGGTCGATCCCGCTTTCCCGAAGGACCGGATCGACTGGATACTGGCCGACTCCGCGGCGGCCCTCGGCCTGACCACCGGTGGTTGCGCCGGTGACGTGTGCGGGCGGATCGACTGGATATCCCTCGACCGTGCCCGGCAGGAATCCGGCGGCACGGACCGGTTTTACACCGAGCCGGTGCCCGTCCGCCGCCCATATCCGGCGGACCTCGCGTACGTGCAGTACACCTCGGGTTCGACCGGCAGGCCGAAAGGGGTGGCGGTCACCCATAGCGGGCTCGACCCGTTGTTCGAGACGATCACCGCACAGCTCGGGGTGAAATCCGGGGCGCGTGTCCTGCACGTGTGTGCTCCGACCTTCGACCCGTCGGTGCTCGAATGGATGCTGGCTTTCGGCAACGGCGCCACCCTGGTGGTCGTGCCGCCGGATATCGTCGGGGGCACCGCGCTCGACGACCTCATCGCCACCCGGAACGTCACGTACGCGGTGACCCCGCCCGCGATACTGGCGACTCTCGAACCCGCCCGCCATACGGGGTTGCGCGGGCTCGTGGTGGGCGGCGATATCTCCGACCCCGAACTGGTGGACCGCTGGGCGGTGGACCAGGTCTATCTCAACGGGTACGGCCCGACCGAGGCGACGGTCATTTCGGTGGCCGAGGCTCTGGAGCCCGGCCGGCCGGTGCTGATCGGGGACGCCACCCCGGGTAACGCTGTCCGAGTTCTCGACCGGCGCCTGCGGCCGGTCCCGCCCGGGGTGACCGGCGAGCTCTACGTCACCGGTACCGGGCTCGCCCGCGGATATCTGGGGGCGCCCGGCCGCACCGCCGGGAGTTTCGTGGCCGATCCGTGGTCGGCTACCGGAGCCCGGATGTACCGGACCGGTGATCTGGTCCGGATCCGGGCGCACGGGACGCCGACAGGGCTCGAGTATCTCGGGCGCACGGACTTCCAGTTGAAAATTCGCGGGATCCGCCTCGAACCCGGGGAGGTGGACGCGGTGCTGTCGCGGCACGAGACGGTGCGCGCTTCGGTCACAGTGGGGAGCGCGGCGCCTTCCGGGGACCTGATGCTGGTCTCTTATGTCGTTGCCGCACCGGGCTTTCCGATCGATACAGCGCAGCTGCGTGTTTTTGCGCGCGGCGTGCTCGCCGCCCACGCCGTGCCCGCCCGTATCGTCGTCCTCGACCGGTTTCCGCTCACCACGGCCGGCAAGGTCGACCGTGCCGCCCTGCCCGAACCTGTGCTCGGTGATGTGGCGTCCGCGGCTCCGGCGGATGCGGTCGAGCGGGCGGTGCGGGAGGTGTTCGCCGAACTGCTCGGCGTCGAAGTGGCCGGTCCGGATGCCGATTTCTTCGAACTGGGCGGTAATTCGCTGGCCGCCGCCCGGCTGTGCGCGCGGCTCGGTGCCGTCTTCGCCGCCGAGGTGCCGATGCGGACGATTTTCGAATCGCCGACCGTGGCCGGGCTGGCCGCGCGGATCCGGGAGCTCGCAGGTTCGGGAGGGCGGCGGGTGACCCCCGTGCCCGAGCGGCCGGCCCGGGTGCCGCTCGCCCCGGCGCAACAGCGCCTCTGGTTCCAGAACCGTTTCGATCCCGCGTCCGCGGTGGACAACATCCCGATCGCCGCACATATCCGGGGGCCACTCGATATCGCCGCGCTGCGGGCCGCGATCGCCGACGTCCTCGCGCGCCACGAACCGTTGCGAACGGTGTATCCCGAAGATGTCCGCGGTGGCCCCTGGCAATCGATCTCGGGGATCGCCGAGCCGGAGCTCGGACTTTCGGCGGTGCCGGTCGAGCCCGCCGACCTCCGGGACCGGCTGGCGACCTTCGCGGCTATGGGATTCGACCTCGTCCGCGATCTGCCGGTGCGGGTCCGGCTGTTCCGGTTGGATAGGCAGCATCACGTACTCGCCGTGGTAATCCACCACATCAGCGCGGACGGCTGGTCGGCCCGGCCGCTGTCGATCGACCTGCTGACCGCGTATTCGGCGCGCGCCGCCGGAGCTGCCCCGCAGTTCCCGGCCCAGCCGGTGACCTACGCCGACTACGCGATCCGGCAGGTGGAATGGCTGGGTGACGCCGCGGACCCGGACACGCCGATGGGACGACAGTCGGCGTACTGGCGGGAGCGCCTGGCCGGGCTACCCGGGCGGCTTCCGCTGCCGTTCGACCGACCTGCGCCCGCGGTCGCTTCGGGAGCGGGCGCGGCGCTGCGGATCGAGTTCGATCCGGAGACCGTCGCTGCGCTGAGCCGAACGGCGGTGACGTCCGGTGCCTCCCGGTTCATGGTGGTGCACGCCGCGCTCGCGGTGACCTTGGCCCGGCTCACCGGTTGCGCCGATATCGCCATCGGGACACCGGTCGCCGGGCGTGGGGCAGCCGAACTCGACGACGTGGTCGGCATGTTCGTCAATATGGTGGTACTGCGCACCCCGGTCGATCTCGCGGCCTCGTTCACGGATCTGCTGGCAACGGTTCGCGATACCGATCTCGAGGCCTTCGCCCATGCCGATATCCCCTTCGAACGAGTGGTCCAGGAACTCGACCCGGCCCGCCGGCGCGATCACCATCCGCTGTTCCAGGTCGTACTCACCGAGGAGGTCGAGACACGATCGGTGGCGGCGGCCGCGGGGATCACGATGCAACTCGTAGAACCCGATATCCGCACCGCCGAGTTCGATCTGCAACTCACCCTCAGCGATACCGCGGCCGGTATCAGCGGGTATTTCACCTATGCGACAGACCTTTTCGATGAAGCCACGGTCCGGCGCATCGGTGACGCCCTGCGGCGGGTGCTGCGTGCCGTCGCCTCCGGTACCGCGACGCCGGTGGGGGATATCGCCCTGCTCGGTGCTGCGGAATACGCGCGGCTCGTGCGCCCGGTACAGCGGGAACAGCGAGATGACACGACACTCGCCGATCTCTTCGAGGCGGCAGTACGCCTCGACCCGGACGCGGTTGCCGTGCGCTTCGGCGCAATATCGCTGACCTACCGGGAGCTCGACACCGACTCCCGCACGCTGGCACAGCGGCTGGTGCGGCTGGGGGCCGGGCCGGAAGCCCGCGTTGCGGTGGCGCTACCGCGCGGTGTGGGGCTGATCGTCGCGATCGTCGCGGTGATCCGGGCGGGTGCCGCCTATGTGCCGATCGACCCCGCGTACCCGCCCGAACGTATCCGGTACGTACTCGGGGAAGTAGCGCCGCGCTGTGTCCTCGCGACGGTGGACTCTGCCATCGAGGCCCCCGCCGGGGTGCCGGTACTCGACCCGGCCCAGTGGGAGAACAGCGAATCCGAGCCTCCTTCGAGCGCGCTGCCGCGGGCCCGTCCCGGCAACGTCGCCTACATCGTCTATACCTCGGGGTCGACCGGCCGCCCGAAAGGTGTGGCGGTGACCCACGCGAATATCGTGGCGCTGCTGCGGCAGGCCGGGACCCTGCTCGAGCTGAACAGCACCGACGTCTGGTCGATGGTGCATTCTTCCGCGTTCGACTTCTCGGTGTGGGAGATGTGGGGTGCGCTGACCACAGGCGCGAGTCTCGTGGTCGCCGACCAGCACACGGTGCGCTCCCCTCGGCACCTGCACGAGCTGTTGTCGCGGGAGCGGGTCAGCATCCTGAACCAGACACCGAGCGCATTCGCCGCGCTCGACGCGGCCGATACGGCAGCGGATGCGCCACTGGCGTTGCGTCGTATCGTCTTCGGCGGTGAGCCGCTCGAACCGAGCAGCCTGATGCCGCTGTTCCGCCGATACGGGGACAACGCCCCCCGGATCAGCAATATGTTCGGAATCACCGAGACCACCGTCCATCTGACCCATGCCGAGCTGGGCCCCACCGCAGCGGGGCCGCGGGCCGCGGGAACTCCGGTGGGCCGGCCACTCGACGGCGTGGGGATCCGCGTACTCGATTCCCGGCTCCATCCCGTCCCGGCCGGGATCGTCGGTGAGATCTACCTGGCGGGAGCCCAGGTCTCCCGCGGTTACGCCGAGCGGCCGGGACTCACCGCGACCCGTTTCGTCGCCGATCCCTTCGCCCGCGGCGGCGTGCTCTACCGTTCCGGCGATCTCGGCCGGTGGAACGAATCCGGTGAGCTGGAGCATCACGGCCGCGCCGACCGGCAGGTGCAGTTACGGGGGTTCCGCATCGAGCCCGCCGAAATCGAAACAGCACTGCGGACCTGCCCGGGTGTGCACGCCGCGGCGGTAATCGTCGACCACGATGCGAGCACAGGATCCCGGCTGCTCGGTTACGCCGCCGTCGGTGCCACGGCTACCGCACCTGCGGACGGGCACGCGTTGCGGGATGTGCTGCGCACGCAGGTACCCGCACATATGGTTCCCGACGCCGTGGTCGTCGTCGCCGAACTGCCGCTCACCGGGACCGGGAAACTGGATGCCGCGGCCCTGCCCCGGCCGCGTTTCGATTCCGGCCGCGGGTATCGCGCACCCAGCAGCGATCTGGAACAGCGGATTGCGGGTGTCTTCGCCGACGTATTGGACGTGGCGCGGGTCGGGGCCGACGACTCCTTCTTCGATCTCGGCGGGAACTCGATGGTCGCCACCACCCTGCTCGCCCGCCTACGCGACGAGACCGGTGTGGACACGGCCCTGCCGTGGCTGTTCGCCGACCCCACCCCCGCGGGCCTCGCCCGGCGGATCACCGATTCGCACGCAGATTCCACCTCGACAGCCGAAACCGCACTCGCGCCGGTCCTGCCGATCAGGGCGACAGGGACCGGGCTACCGCTGTTCTGCATCCATCCGGTGATGGGGCTGTCGTGGAGTTTCGCCGGCCTCAGTGCGGAGGTGGCCTGCCCGCTGTACGGGATCCAGTCGCCGGCGATCACCGAGACCACCGCCGCGCCGGAGTCGATCGACGATCTCGCTGCCGACTACCTCCGCCGCATCCGCGCGGTGCAGGCCCGCGGTCCTTACCGCCTGCTCGGCTGGTGCTACGGCGGGCTCATCGCGCACGCGATGGCGGTACAGCTACAGCAGCAGGGCGAGCGGGTCGAGTTGCTGGGCATGCTCGACTCCTTCGCCGGCGACGTCGGATACCTCGGCGAGCAGCCGGTGACGGTCGGCAATCTGATCGGCCAGCTGGGAACCGATCAGCTGGTCGATATCCCGGCCGGCGAGTTCACCCTCGACCAGGCGATGCAGCTGCTGTCCACGCTCCCCGGGCCGTTCGGGGCGCTCACCGAGGAGAGGATGCAGCGGATATTCGCCGGTGTACTGAACGCGCAGCAGATCGGCCCGCGGCACCGCCCGGGGATCTACCGGGGCGACCTCATATTTTTCACCGCCGACCGGGACGACCGCGGGTCCGGCCGCGCCGCCGGAGCCTGGCGTCGCCATATCTCCGGCCGGGTGCACGAGACCGCGGTCGATGCCACTCACTGGGAGATCGCGTCACCGCGGTCGCTACGGACGATCGGGAGGGTGCTGGCACCGCTACTCGATTCCGCTACAGGGATGGCCGGGCCCCGTCCGGACCGGGCGGATACGCCGTCCCGTCCGGACGGGACGGTTTCCCTGGTCTCGTAGGCCGCTGCGGTGGCGGTCAGGACAGCGCCGGAAGTACTTCCCGTTCCAGGAGTTCGATACCGCTCGTGTCGTAAGCCGCCTCCGGGAAATTGAAGATGGCGTAACCCAGGCCGCGATCGCGGACGGCCGACAGCTTCTCGACGATCTGTTCCGGGGTGCCGACGGCGGCACCGCCGGTGGTCAGATTGTCGATATAGGCGCGGGCCTTCTCCTCGCCCAGGACCGGGGCGAGCCGCGCAGCGTTCTCGGATTTACGCTGCTCGACCTCGGCTTCGGTGCCGCCGATGACGACGTTGAAGTTGGCGCTGCGCACGATGGCGTCGAAATCGGTGCCGACATCGGCACAGTGGTCACGCAGGATCTCCGATTTGTGGGTGAACTCTTCCAGGTTGCCGGCGAAGTTCGTGTAGTTCGCGTATTTCGCGGCGATACGCAGGGTTTTCTTCTCGCCACCGCCGGCGATCCACAGCGGGATCCCGTCCTCCTGCACCGGCAGCGGTCGCACGATCGCGTTGTCCACTCGGTAGTACTTGCCGTCCAGGGTGGCGGTGCCCGAGCGCCAGGCCTGCCGGAAGATCTGTACGCCTTCGTCCAGCCGGCCCAGCCGTTCCCCAGCGGTGGGGAAGCCGTACCCGTAGGCGCGCCATTCGTGTTCGTACCAGCCGCCGCCGATCCCCATCTCCGTGCGGCCGCCGGAGATCAGGTCGACGGTCGCCGCGACCTTCGCCAGGTAGCCCGGGTTGCGGTAGCTCATCGCGGTACACATCTGCCCCAGCCGCACCCGTGCGGTGGTCGCCGCGAAGGCCGACATCAGGCTCCATGCCTCATGGGTGGCTTCCTCGGTGGGTTCGGGCACGGTGTGGAAGTGGTCGTACACCCACAGCGATTCCCATACCGGATTCGCGTCGGCGCGTGCCGCGAGGCCCCGCATCACCTGCCACTGCGCGGCGGGTTCGATACCGACCAGATCCAGCCGCCAACCCTGGGGGATGAAGATTCCGAAGCGCACAACACTCTCCTCCGTTGTCCGGGCCCGCAGGCCGCACGAGACATACCTCGGACTCCACTCTGTCTGCCGACCGGTGTCCGGGCAACGCTTGCGCTCCCGGCGCGCGGAATCGGGTCACTGCCGCCCGGTACCCGAGCTCGAAGCGATCCGGAAACGCGTCCGGACCCGGTCCTCGGTGCGGGCTGCTCGGCACTTGACTGCGACGTAGCGTCACACCCCAGACTCGACGGTATGAGGATCAGTGAAATAGCCGAGGCCGCCGGAACCACCCCGCGTGCCGTCCGCCACTATCACCGGTTGGGCCTGCTCCCGGAACCCGTCCGCCCCGACAACGGCTACCGCGACTACGGCATGGCCGAACTGACACGGCTCATGCGGATCCGCTGGCTGGCCGACAACGGTCTGCCGCTCGGCGCGGTGGCCGCCGTATTCGCCAACGAGCACGGCGCCTCCGATACCGAGGACCTGCGGGCCGATCTCGCCGCGCTGCACGACGAGATCACCCAGCGCATCACCCAGCTCACCCGCAAACAGGCCGGTGTGGAACGGATGCTGGCCGCGGTCGCTGCCGGCCGCCGCCTGACCGCACTCCCGGACGAGGTCGCCGACGCCTTCGACCAGGCCCGTGCACAGGCCGACGAGCCGGAACGCGCCGCACTCGACCAGGAACGCGACATGCTGGAGGTCTTCGCCCTCTCCGGTAACACACCGGCCGAAATGTTCGCCTGGTTCACCCGCGCCCTCGCCGACCCGGCCACCCGCACCGGTTACGGCCGGCTGTTGCGTGGCTGGCAACGATTGCACGGCCGCCCCGTGGCGCAGTCCGCCGCACTGATCGAGCAGTTGGCGCAGGATATCGCGGGACAGTTGCGGCAACTCGATTTCGACAGCGTGGTTGCGGCAACGGCGGATATCCCGGACGGCGCCCCGGCGCTGTCCGAGGACACCCTTGTCCCCGATCCCGCACAGCGCCGGGCGGTCCGCCGCGCGATGGAACTGCTGACAGACACCGGCGGGGGCCCGTCGTGACCGGGTTCTCGCGACTCCTCCGCAATCAGGCTCGGCTGTATACGGGCCTGTGGCTGTGGCTGCGCCGCACCACCGATCGCGACAGCCGCGAAAACCGGCCGCTCACCGCCACCCGTGGCGTCCTCGCCCTGCCGATGGCCTTCCTTGCGGCGACCCTGATCGAAGTTGCCGTATTACACCTGGTGATCCCGTGGGCGTGGCTCAGCCTCACGCTGGCTGCGGTTTCCGTGTGGTCGCTGGTGCTGCTGTTCGCCGTGGTCGTCGCCGATATCGCTTATCCGCACTATCTGACCGGGCAGGAAGCGGTGCTGCGCCGATCCGGCCGGGTGATCGCCCGAGTACCGCTCGACCGGATCGCGGCGGTCGCCGTATGCCGCCGCTACAACCAGACCGCGACCGCGTTCGAGGACGGCAGGCTGTTCCTCGCGGGCCCCGACGGCACCACCGCCGACCTGACCCTGCGCGACCCCGTCACCGTGCAGATCGACTCGCTGCTACCCAGCGGCCGCATCGCTGCCGACACGACCCGGATCAGCCTCATACTCGATGATCCCACCGTCCTGCGCACCGCGCTGAACGCACCCGCAGACCTTCGGCCGGATCGCCGCCACAGGCCGTGAGGCTTACGAAAACAACTCGCCGGACAACGTCCGGCGGCGGACACTGAAGTGACGATGAATACAGAAAAACACAGACTCGGAATAGATTTCGGCCGCGTTATCCAGGGGGCGGCGCTTCCGGACGGCGGGGGAGACACGGCTTTCCTGGCGGGTGGGGATGCGGAGGCGATGCGAACTCCGCCCAGCGACGGCGCTTTCGAGGCGCTGACACGATTGGTGCCGTACTTCGGCGGTCGGGCCTGGGTGATATCCAAATGTGGGCCCCGCGTCCAGCAGCGTACGCGGCAATGGCTCGACTACCACGATTTCTACCGGCGCACCGGTGTGCCCCGGGAGAATGTGCGCTTCTGCCGTAAACGCGCAGACAAAGCGGGGCACTGCGCTGAACTGCGCATCACCCACATGGTCGACGACCGTCTCGAAGTGCATGAAGCGTTGCGCGGCCTGGTGCCGTATCTGTTCCTGTTCGGAGTCCAGTCCGGGCCGATACCGCCTTGGGTCCACCACACCCCGTCGTGGCCCGCCGCCGAAGCCGCGGTCGTGGCCACCTCGGCGCCGGTGATCCCGCAGACACGCCCGGGAGTGTGAAACGCCGTGTGACGAGTGTTGCGATGCGGGTATCCCGGCCAGGGGATGTATCCTGCATAGGAATGCGTTCGCATTCATAGGCTGATGATCCCGATGAGCGGCGTGCTCCTGCGCGCAGCGGCGGCCGAGAAGGAGGTGGTGTTGCAATGCGTAGCGAACCTCCCAGTCGATTGCCGCGCGGCGCCGTCCTCCCGCATTTCCGCTAGCGATCTCTGTCGGCGGAGCGGCCCGGTTCGGCGCCTCGCGGTGTGACTCCTTTCGAATCACTCGCAAATCAACGCTGTGCCGAGGACTTCTCATGTCGCAGACCGAACTCATCGAAGCGCCGACGACGCTGTCGGAATCCCTCCAGAACGTGGTCGAAAGCCATCGTGTCGATGCCGCGCTGCACTGGCTGGACAATCATCCGCCGCATGTCATCGCCGACGAGCTCGCGCGTATGGACGCGGTCGAGGCCGGTGTGGCGTTCCGCCTGCTGGACAAGGACCTGGCGCTCGCGGTGTTCGAGGAACTCGAACCCGTCGATCAGCAGCAGATTCTGCAGGGATTGCGTGATCAGAGTTTCCGCGAACTCGTCGAGGGAATGGCCCCCGACGACCGCGCCCGCATGCTCCGCGAGGCCCCCGCCAAGGTGGCGAAGAAGGTCCTGGCCGGGCTGACCCCCCGCGACCGGCGGATGACCGCCGCGCTGCTGGGCTACCCGGAGGGGTCGGTCGGGCGGTACATGTCGCCCGAGGTCGTGGCGATCCCGGGCACCCTCTCCGTCGCCGATGCGCTGCGGATCGTGCGGCTCAAAGGCGAGAACGCCGAAACCGTGTACACCCTGCCCGTGGTCGATTCCGGCCGCCGGCTGCAAGGCATCGTCGAACTGCGGGAACTGGTGCTCACCGGCCCCGACACGATGGTCGCAGACCTGGTGGTCACCGAACCCGCGTTCGTCCGCGCCACCGATTCGGCGGAGAAGGCCGCGCGCCTGATGCGGGAGACCAACGACATCAACCTGCCGGTCGTCGACAGCGAGGACCGGCTGGTGGGGCTGCTCACCATCGACGACGCCGTCGAGGTCATCGAAGCGGCCGACAGCGAGGACGTCGCCAAGCAGGCCGGTTCGGCGCCGTGGGAGGGCCACTACATGGCGGCGGGCGTTTTCCAGCTCGCCCGCTACCGCGCGCTGTGGCTCATGCTGCTGCTGGTCGCCGCGACCCTCACGGTCAGCGTGACCGGTTTCTTCGAGGCCACACTCGAGCAGGCGGCCCAGCTGGCACTGTTCATTCCGCTGTTGATCGGTGCCGGCGGTAACGCCGGCGCCCAGGCCGCCACCGCCTGTGTGCGCGCGGTCGCGGTGGGGGAGGTCCGCGGCGGCGACTTGCTCCAGGTGATCTGGCGCGAATGCCGGGTGGGCCTGGTGCTGGGCGGGATGCTGTCGGTTGTCGGTCTGGTGATCGGGGGTCTGTTCGTGGGCCCGAAGGTCGCGGTGGTCGTCGGGATCACGCTGATCCTGATCTGCGCCTGGGCCGCCACCATCGGCGGCACCATGCCGCTGCTGGCCAAGCGGTTGCGTATCGACCCGGCAGTGGTATCGGCGCCGATGGTCACCACCCTGGTGGACGCGACCGGGCTGATCATCTACTTCACCACCGCGAAACTCGTCCTGGGGATTTGAGCGGAGGGTTCGCTCGTCGAACCCACAAACTTGCCTTCGGATACCGCGATCGTCTATTCGCCGCATAATATGCGGTGAATAGACGGTATTATCACCGCATGGCACCCGGATACCGCAGGTACATCTGGCAGCATGCCGATTGGCCGGCCTTCGAATATGACGCCGAGCGGCTGGTAGGCCCACTTGCCGAGGTCGCTCACCTGCAGGGGCGCCTGCTGGGGCGCCTGGCCGAGACCCCCGAAGCTGTTCAGGACGAAGCGAGCTTGTCCGTGCTGACCCAGGATGTCATCAAGACCAGCGAGATCGAGGGGGAGTTACTGGACGCCGCTTCTGTCCGTTCTTCGCTGGCGCGGCACCTGGGTGTGGATATCGGGGCGCTTGCTCCTGCCGACCGGCATGTGGACGGTGTCGTCGAGATGGTCCTCGACGCCACCACCCACCGCGACCGCCCGATCACGGCGGAACGGTTGTTCAGCTGGCATGCCGCGCTTTTCCCGACCGGATACTCCGGCAGAACCCGGCTCACCATCGGCGCCTGGCGCACCGACTCCGCCGGTCCGATGCAGGTGGTGTCCGGCGGTTACGGCCGGGAGCGCGTACATTTCGAAGCCCCGCCCGCCGCCCGGCTGGATGCCGAGATGCGGGGATTCCTGGCGTGGGTGGATGCCGATGCCGCCGAACCCGCGCTCGTCAAAGCAGGTTTGGCGCATCTGTGGTTCGTGACCGTGCATCCGTTCGACGACGGAAACGGACGCATCGCCCGAGCCCTCGGTGATCTGTGGTTGGCCCGCGCAGACCACAGTTCGCGGCGTTTCTACAGCCTCTCCGCCCAGATCCAACGTGATCGCGCGGCGTACTACCGAATCCTGGAGCGCACCCAAAAGGGCACTCTCGATGTGACGGCGTGGCTCCTCTGGTTCCTGGAGACTTTGCGTCGCGCCATTCACCATTCGGACGGAACGGTCGACAAGGTTCTCCTGAAATCCCGTTTCTGGCGGCAGCAACAACCGGCACAGCTGAACGACCGCCAGACCGCGATGCTGAACCGGCTGCTGGAAGGGTTCGACGGCAAGCTCACCACTCGTAAATGGGCGGTCATCACCAAATGCTCACAGGACACCGCGCTGCGAGATATCAACGAACTGGTAGAGCTCGGTGTGCTGGAACGTTCGAATTCGGGCGGCCGCAGTACCTCCTATGACCTGGCCGGTCGCGTCACGGCGGTCAGGTCATAGAAGAGCAGCAGGACGGCCGGGAACGCGGGCCGGAGCGGGGATACTCGACCGGCAACAGGCTGGTCGACGCCTATCTGGCGGCGACCGGCAAGACCGCGGCCCAGGCTCTGCACGCCGGCAGCGCGGAAATCATTGCTACCGCGCTCGCGGCCGACCGGTAGGTTTCGGTCAGGGCCGGAAGTGGTGGAACGCCGCCAGTCGCCGGCGATGGTATTCGTGATCGTCTTCGTCGTGTTCGACTCCGCGCGCGACGGCGATGTCGAAGTAGGCGGCCTCGCGGCGTAGCCGATGCCGCATGAGCTGGCTGATGGTCAGGTCGTCGAGTTCACCTGCCGTGCCGCTCTCGGCGTGATATGCGGCGACGAAGGTCCGGGCGCGAGTGAGGTCGCCTCGGACTTCGTCGGTGAATTCCAATGCTGCCGAGGCGAGTTCGAGTTCAGGAGGGCCGATCAGCGCCTCGTCCCAGTCGAGCACGGTGGTTACGTGTCCGTTGTGGCACAGGAGATTACCCGCGTAGTAGTCGCCGTGCAGGGGCTGATGTCGGGTGGTGCGGGTGAACTCCGCGAGCCAGCGGTCGAGATCGGGGTCGGGCAGATGCGCCGACGGGGTGCCGTCGAGCCCGATCTCGAGGAACGATCGCACCGGCCGGGGTGGTGGCCGGTATGTGGCGAGCGCGCGGTGTAGCCGGGCGAGGAGACGCGCGGCCTCGGCGGACTGGATAGGGTCTTCGCTGTCGACCCACTGCCCGCGGGCCAGCGGCCACACAGTGATCGGGTGGCCGGCCACCACGGTGACCGTGGAGCCATCGGCGCGGGGCAGCGGCGCGATGGCCTCGGGGACCGAACGCGCTGCGGTCGCGGCGACCGTGTTGCACCATTCGATCTCGGCCGGATCGCGGCCGAGCGAGCCGATCCGTACCACGACCTCGCCGATCCGGTAGGCCGCCGACTCCTCGCCGCCGTGCAGCCGCTCGCCGGCGCCACGATGCCCCCACTCGGCGGCGACGGTGTCCAGAATATTGTCGGTCAGCGGAATATCGGTGTACACCACACAGCAACCAGTACAGACACCGATGACCGGGGGCAACCGATTTGTCACCCGCGGTGGTGCGTTAGGCACCTCGAGGTGCCTTCTTCTTTCCAGGCGCCCGCTGCCCGACACTGGCCAGGGGGCGGAAACGCCCCGGACACCACGAGGAAGGTTGATACGCGTGACCGTCAAACCGGCAACACTGCCCGGCGGAACCTGGACATCGGGGGATCTCACCGTCGCGAGGTTCGGGTATGGGGCGATGCAATTGGCAGGCCCCTGGGCGATGGGTCCACCGGCAGATCGTGATGGGGCGCTGGCGGTGCTGCGTGAAGTGGCCGATCTCGGGATCACCCACATCGATACGAGCGCCGCTTACGGACCCGCCATCACCAACCAGCTGATTCGTGAAGCCCTGCAACCGTATCCGGACGGCTTGCACATCGCGACGAAGGTCGGCGCGAACCGCGACGAGCAGGGCGGATGGCCGCCGGCACGGCAACCGAACGAGCTGCGCCGCCAGGTCGGGGAAAACCTGGAAACCCTGGGGCTCGATGTTCTGGACTTGGTGAACCTCCGGCTCGGCGACGCCGAAGGGACGGTGCCGGGTTCGATCGCCGAAGCCTTCGAGACGTTGGCCGATCTCCAGCGCGAAGGCGTGATTCGTCACTTGGGCGTGAGCAACGCGACTGCCGAGCAGGTGGCCGAGGCGCAGCAGATCGCCCCGATCGTCTGTGTGCAGAACATGTACAATCTCGCGCACCGGCACGACGATGCGCTGATCGACCGTCTGGCACGCGAGAACATCGCCTACGTTCCGTTCTTCCCGCTCGGCGGCTTCAACCCACTGCAATCCTCGGCGCTTTCCGCCGTCGCAACTCGCTTGAATACGACGCCGATGGCGGTCGCTCTGGCCTGGTTGCTCCAGCGGTCCCCGAATATCCTGTTGATTCCCGGGACTTCGTCGGTGGCTCATCTCCGGGAGAACGTCGCCGGCGCGGCTATCGCGCTTTCCGCTGCCGATCTCGCTGCCCTGGATGGGATCGCCGAGTAGAGCTCGGGCATCGATTACCGGCTGCGGCCGCGGTGGTGCTGTCCGCTTGCCCCGATTCGGTCTTATCCTCCGGGACCTGCCGGTGCAGGGGCAGGAACACCGTCCAGGGGAGTGCCTCTGGCATGCACCATCTTCTGAACTCCTCGCCGGACGAGTCCGGCGAGGAGTTGTGCGGTGAAGTCGACCAGGATCGACCGTCATACACCGGGTATCGGAGACGGCAGCATCCGCGGACAAGCGAATGGCTTGCAAGGGTTATTCAGCGCCGGTAGCGTCTGGGCGATCTGGCGGTAGGGGGAAGGGGAGATATGACTTCGCCGCTGCAGGTGGACATCGACCTGCTCGACAAGGCAGCCCAGTCGGTGCGTGGTGCCGAGCAGGTACTCACGGACGCGATGGCATCGATGGCCGAAGACGGGCATGGTGATATCGGTACGACCGAGCTCAACGATGCCGCAGACAGCTTTCGGACACGATGGAAGTTCGGTATCGAGCGGATCGGTGACGCGGCCGCGGTAACAGCCGATGGCATCACGGCCTGCGCGAATGCCTACCGGCAGCTCGATGATGCGGTGGCCGCGGCACTCGGAGAGACGGGCAATGCCATTTCCAGCCGGCCGACCGTCCAGATTACCGATCTGTGACCGAAAACCCTTATCCCAAACTAGGTTTCAACCCAGTTCCCGGTCTCCCGACGGATGTCGATCAGCTGCGTACACGGATCGATGCGGCGGCTACGGCTATTCGAGATACGAACGCGGTCCTGACCAGAACTGCGGTATCGGCCGCCATCTGTCCACCGGTGGAGCGACGGTCACCTCCACACTCGCGGTATGCGTAACCGACGGCGAGAAAGGAAACCCTCGCCTGATGCTCGCTCATCTGATCGAGTCGAGATCCGCTTCCGAGGAGAAAAGCGATTCTTGGTTCGGCGATGTGGACGGTAGGCCGATGCTGGTCACCGAGCGTGTGGCGGAGTTACCGGCTCCCGCGATCGAAGGGCTGCCTTCATCCGGCGGTCCGGCCGAGGTTTATCAACTGGAAGCGCTGGTGCCATCCGATAAGGGGGAGGCCCTCGCCGCGATCCAACTCTCGACGAGTTTCGTCACCGAAGGCCCGCAATACAGGCGGATGGTCTTCGATGCGGCCCGTTCTGTTGCTTTCCGGCCCGGCACCGTCAACGGTGTCACGAACACCTCCCTGAGACTATGAACGCTTCGACTGATACGCCGGCGCCGGCGATCTCGTACCCCGACACATCAGCTGCGGTGGGCGGCAATGGGTTCGGTCGGCTTGTCTTGCTCTGGTTCGGGCTGCTCGGCGCAGTGTTCGCTGTTCCCGGCGTCGTTCTCTGCATAGAACTCGGCGATCCCGAGTATCCGGCCCTGATGCGCCGCACGGCCGATTTCGGGGTGATGCTCTGTATCCTGCTGTTCTGCCTCGGCCCCGTGCTCTCGTTCTACATGTGGCGCAAACGCCGGATCGAGCGCATTCTGCGAACCCATCCATGGGTCGTGTGGCGAGTCGATTACGAGTGCAACCCGACGGAGACGATCGTATTGCGCGACGCGCAGGACACACCGATCTCCCGGCTCACCATCAGCAGTTCGGGTTCGCAGCGCCGCGCGGTCGTGGACGAGAAAGCGACCCATGTGTGGTTCGCGGGCGATCCGCTGCGCCGAGGTGTGATCGCTCGCCCCGGTGGCTCATATCCGCTCTATGTCTTCGGCTCGCCCATAAGAAGTTCTGGGGTCGTGCCGAAACCGAAGAAGCCCCAACTTCCGCTGGACCTACCTCCGCACCTCCGACCAGGACGTACCAGACGAACGGCCGCATTCTGCCTGGATCTACTGGTCCATCTCGGATGCGGAGTGGCTGTTGGCATCGCTGCGGCAAAGCCGACGTCGGCACAAGCGCTGATCGCTCTCGATTTCGATATCGGCCGAGTAGTACTCCCGTTTCTCGGAGCCTGGGCCGGTGCCTCGTTCATCAACCGGGTATTGCTCCAATCCGTGGCCCACACCACGCTCGGTAAGGCGGTATTCGGCCTGTGCGCGATCGACCCGGAGACACTCGGGTTCCCTACGTTCGGGAGGCTGACAGGAGCGTGGTTCATGGGGCTCTACCTGTCTGCCGCGTTACCGCTGTGCGTGGTGACATTCTCGGATGTACCCGGCCCGGACGAGCCGAAGAGATATCTGCTTCCGGCGATTCGGCACGGCGTTCCGGGTGGGATGGCGATCGCGGGATCGGTGGGGTCGATCGACACTCGACTCGACGGAACCGGCCGTGAAGGACGGGAATGACGGGTTTCTGGATGCCACCGGCGCGGCAGCGTTGCCAGGCCCTCGCGGGCCGTCCGGAGTGCTGCGAGTGTGTGATGGCACCGCCGTAGCCCCGTCTGTGGTGATCGGCCAGAGTGCCGCTTGCGAATCAGTCGCACAGGGCGTGGGTGAGCCGGCTGCGGCTATCGGATTCGGCGGGTGTCCCGGTGTAGGAGAGGGTGACAGCCCGCCCTGCCGAGGTGGCGCCGGTGAGCGCGGAAAAGCCGAAGATCCCGCCGTTGTGCCCGATGAATTGCGCCCCGCACGGTAGCTCGGTGTATCCGAGGCCGAGACCGTAGAACATGCCGTCCCCGTTGCCCATGTCCACACCGTCCAGCATCTGTTCCAGCTGAGGTTGCGGGACCACCTGCCCGGCCGACAGGGCGGTGTAGAAGCGGTTCAGGTCGGCACCGGTGCTGACGAGCGCGCCCGCACTCCACGGCAGCGACGGTTCTATGCGGGTGACGTCTGTGATTACGCCGTCGATGGCCCGGTATCCGATGGGGTGTGGTGCGCGCAGACCGGTTTCACCGGTAGCCGGCAGATAGGTGCCGGACAGGTTGAGCGGCGCGGTGATACGGTCGCGTAGCTCATCGGAGTAGCGGTGGCCCGTCACCATTTCGATCAGCCGGCCGGCGACGAGATAATTGGTGTTGGTGTATTCGAACCGTGTGCCGGGCGCGAACTGCGCGGGATTGCGCAACGCCTCTGCAATCACCTGGTCCGGGTCGAACGTGCGGCCATCGTGCGCGGCACGGTACTCACTGTCTCCAGGAGAACCGGTCAGTTCGGGCAGTCCACTTCGGTGGCCCAGGATCTGGCGGACGGTGATGGCCTGTCCGTTCACGCTGTCGCCGCTGAACAGGCCGGGCAGGTAAGCGGCGATCGGACGATCGAGCTCGACTCTGTGTTCCGCCGCGAGTTGCAAAACGATTGCGGCGGTAAATGTTTTGGTGACGCTGCCGACCCGGACATGCTGCGGCCGGTCGGCAGGCATCGGTGATCGGGTACTGATATCGGCGACTCCTGAGGCCGATACCGTTTCGGAGTCACCTTCGGTGAGTGTGGCAATGGCACCTACAGCACCTGAATCGACTGCTGAATCAAGGTCTGCTTGCACACTGTGCACGCGTGCGGCGGATACCACGGGTGCAGTGGAGTGATCCCCGGACGTGCCGCAGGCGGTGAGCAACACGGCGGCGGCACAGATCGAGGCGGCGACAGCCTGTATACGCATGAATGGACAGTAGAAACCAGCAACCGGCGCGCGCACCGGACCGGAGTACGGCATGGGGGTGGCACCAGAGTACGACAGGAGCGGATGTCTGCAGGAACGAAGTCGCTCGCTGGTGTGCCCGGCCGGCGTCGGGCCGCTACCGGCGGATTCCACCACCGGGGGTTCCGACGCCGGCCCGGTCACCTATCTGCGTGCCGAACCGGCGCTCGCGGCTACGGCGGTACCGTCGGCTTCCAGCCGGGCCCGGACCTCCGCGATATGGTCGGCCAGCTCGGCTTCGTCGATGACATTCCTGGCGATCAACGAATGTGCCAGCGCGACGAGCTGATTCTCCGGGAAGGGCAGCGCCGGATACACCTCCCCGGTGAGACGATCCTCCTCGTCACGCCGGGTGAGTAGCGGTAGCGCGTTTCCTTCCCGATCGAGGGCATCGCACACGCCGTCCAGGCTCGATTTCCAAGGAGGAGAGGGGTTCTCGACACCGTACTTATCGGCCATCCGTGACCACACCTGCCCCCGGGTGATCATCTGCTCCAGCAGCCGAACTCGGATCCGCGTGACGTCCTGGTCCATTGGCATCTGTTGTCCTCCGGTCGGTCAGTAGTTCTGCGCCGGATGGACCGCGGCATGGACCGGGCGATCCAGATCCGCGGTTCTTCCGGGCTTGGGCAGGGCGACCCCGATCAGGCAGTCACGGGTCACGATCTCCGTGAGCTGCTCCTCGTTCCATCCTTGCGTACCGTCCGGCCGCACCGGTAGCACCATGAACCGGTGCTTGGAATTGGAATCCTCGACTCGGATCCGGACGTCCTCGGTGAGGTAGAGGCCGAACTCGGCGAGCACCTGACGCGGCCAGCGGACGAGCCGGCGGCGGTAGTTCGGCGTCCGATACCACTCGGGTGAATTTCCGAGCAGCGGGCGGGGGTAGCAGGAGCACAGGCTGCAACAGACCACGTGATGCAGCGTGGGTGTGTTCTCGAGGATGTGTAGCGCGGTGAAATCGCTGGGCGTCCCGAACCCGGTCGGCTTCAGCCAGTCGATGCCGACTTCGTGGCAGGCGGTGATGGGGTCTTCCAGCGCGAGCTGCTTGAAATCGGGGTCCGACCACGCCTTGGCGACGAACCGGGCGCCCGGCGCCGGTCCCAGTTGCTCGAAATACTCCGTGTACCGGCGGTGATCCTCGGCGGTGAACAATCCCTTCTCGATCGCCAGCTCGCGTAGCGCGATTTCGAGCACTTCGAAATCGGTGACCTCCTCGACCATCGGTGCTGCGTGCCGGGGAGCTGCGTCGTTTTCACCTTCGTTCGATATCCCGCTCATCGTGTTCCTTTCATCGAGGTGCCGCGGGGTCTACGAGATCGGCCGAAGCCAGGGTTCCGATATTTCCGCTTGCAAAGTGTCGTCGGCGCACCCGCGGTACGGGTCCCACAGCTCTGTCATATCGAAGCGCACGATGTAGAACCATTCGGGCCGCCGATCCTCGCGGTCGAACGCCTCGTCCTCTGGTATCGGGCTTTCGTAGGACACTTTGACGACGGTGCCCGTTTTTCCGCGCAGATACTCCTGGGTGCGGGTGTAGAAGATTGTCGGAAGTTCACGCACCGAGACCTGGTCACCGACCGCGAACCGGGGAGTATCCGCTTTCCCGGCGAAGCATTGGGGGTCGCCGAAACCGACCGCATCCCGGTGATGGATATTGCGGGTGACGCCGGTGCCGTCCCCGGTGCTACGTGGTGCCGCTTCCAACGGGCCGGGCCGGCCTGCGTACCGCTCCCGGACCTCCTGGGTGCGTTCGAGCAGTTCGCGCAGCGTGATATGCCGTTTGTCGATGAGACAGCGGGCAATGGCGAGCACCCAGCGGCCGTAATAGGGAAATCCGAGATACTGTGTCCGCCCGATATCGACGTTCCCGATCCGCCGGCGTTCCTCGGACGTCCAGATACCTCGCCAGCCGAGCACTTCGCAGGTGACGAACGTATTGAGCTCCCAGACCTCTTCTTCTTTGTCCTCGAAGACAGCCGGTGCGTCGGGTTCGCCGCCCACATCGTGCGGGGTTTTCATGAATGCGCGGAAGAGTTCGTGATCTATCTGATCGGGGTAGGGCCAATCGCGGAGCTGATGTAGCGCTACGCGCAATTGGCTGACGTAGTCGTCCATGACCGAATTTGCCATGTTAACCATCTCCCTGAGGTGGGTAGGCCGACACCAACCTTAATGGGGGCAGGCCGGGTTTCCCGGTTTCGAATCCATCAAATCTCCGACTCCGTCGTTATGCGGTATCGACGTTCGCCCGGACGTCCTCGGGAACGGCGTCCCCGGCGGTCGCCGACCTCATGCCCCGCAACAAACTAGGCTGCTCGAGGTGCGCCCTACACCTGCCTTTGTGAACCTCCTGGACGACGCCGCCTTCCTCTCTCTCGAACACCAGTTGCATCTGGCCGACGTGCTCGGCGAGCACTCGTGGCAGGTGAACCTGCAAACCCGGGCTTTCACATTCGATACCGAGCACGGCAGCATCGAATGCACCGACTTCCATTTTCTGGGGACCGCGGCACCCGGCCCGGATTCGTGGCTGTGGTCGTGGGCGAATCGGTCCGGGTTCCCGGAATCGGTGGCCGCGCTTGCGGCGACCGTCCGGGAGTTCGGTGTCGAGCACGAGATCGGCGAACTGTCCGCCCCGGAACTCCCCTTCGACAGCCTCCCCTTCGACCAGCCGGAGCCGTTTCAGGTCGCGGCTGTGCAGACCGAAGCGGCCAAGGCCGTCACCGGCCGTTGGACCGGCTATCAGGGCCCGGCCGGCGACGACGGGACCCGCGCCGCTTTTCTCGTCGAGCATCCTGATTTCCGGGTCCCGCCGGTCGAGGGGCCGCGGGTCATGCGGACCCTGACCGAGGGACTGTCCGGCCTGGCGCTGCACGACCACCGCCGCGCGCTGAACAGTTACCTTTCGCTACGCGGCCTGAATCCGGCGTTCTCGCCCGACGAAAGCCGGTTGATGGTCGACTCGCCCGTCCTCGCCGGGACGATCGGATTCGACGAGCACGGTGTGGCGGCCTCGCTCGAATTGAGCGTGCGAGGATCCTGATAGCGCCAGTGGCGTAACCGGGCGCGGAATATTTCGTCCACGGCGGCGTCGGGGTCAGGCGCTGGTCACGGGTGTGGCGGCCGAGCGGCCCGCGATCGCCGAAGTGACCAGGTCGCTTCTGCTCGAGGGGGTGCCGGAGCGCAGGCTTTCGATCCATTCGGCCGTCGTGCCGACCGCCGCGTAGTTCGATTGCAACAGCACCATCAGCGTCGAATGCAGATCCGCTGCCGAAACCCGCCCGGCCTCGTTGGCCAGGTGGACAGCGCCGGTGGCGTCCGAAAGGATCTCCGCGGTGAAGCCGTGCCCCTCCGCTTCCACCGCGGTCCCGAGATCGCAGTTGTTGGTCATGTAGCCGACGATGGTGACGGTATCGACCTCGCGGGCGCGCAGCCATTCCACGAGGTCGGTGCCGGCGAAAACGCTGCTGTACTGCTTGTGAAGATGTTTGCTCGCCGTTGCGGTGCGTTCCTCGATGGCGGGATGCAGGGCCCAGCCGGGGGTGCCCTCCACGAAGGCCGGGGCGCCGGCGGGGCTCCGGTGCTGGACTACGACCACGGGAATGTCATGGGCACCGGCGGCGTCCATCGCGCCGACGATATTGGCGAGTGATTCGTCGCGCGGCGGGAATTGGATCTCGAGCGGTCCCGCGAAGTATTCCTGCTGGACATCGACGACGATGAGGGCGCGGCGGGGGTTCGTCATGGGGATTGTGCTCCTCGGAAGATCGGGACTCGTACGCCGGGAGGGCGTCCTACTCGATTGTTCGCCCCCCGGCGATGATCCGTGAGTGGCACGAATGCATACTTTCGATGAGATCAGGCCACAACGGGAGCCGGTATGCGAATCGCTGTCCACACCTTCGACGACATCACCATGTTCCACCTGTCCGTGCCGTTGATGGTGTTCGGCGAGGTGACCCGCCTCGGACTCGCCACCGACTGGGAAACCCGGCTGTGGTCGGCGGACGGTGATTCGATCCGTACGGTCGAGGGATATCCGATCGGCAATATCGCCGGCCCCGAGATCGTCGCCGACGCCGATATCGTGATCGTTCCGTCCTGGTCGCTACCGCCCGCGCCGGCCGCTCCCGAACTGCGTGAACAGCTCGCGGCGGCGCACGGGCGCGGTGCGACGATCGCCGGTCTGTGCCTGGGTGCGTTCCCGCTCGCCGACGCGGGCCTGCTCGACGGGCGCGCGGCCGTCACCCATTGGACGGCGATGCCGCTGCTGGCCGAGCGCCGCCCCGGGGTCCGGGTGGATACCTCGGTCCTCTACATCGATCACGGCGATGTCCTCACCTCGGCCGGCACCGCGGCCGCCCTCGACGCCTGCCTGCACCTGGTCCGCACCCACCTCGGCGCCGCCGCCGCGACCCGGGTGGCGCGGTCGCTGGTCGTGGCACCGCACCGCGAAGGCGGGCAGGCGCAGTACATCGAACGACCGCTGGCCCGGCCCGCCACCGGGAATGCGCTCGGGGAGGTGCTGGACTGGGCCCTGGCCAGGCTGGACCAGCCGCTCACCGTCGACAAGCTGGCAGAACAGGCACGAATGAGCCGGCGCAGTTTTGTCCGGCAATTCCGGCAGGCCACCGGCACAACACCGGCCCGCTGGATCCTCGAACGCCGCCTCGACGAAGCGCGCACGCTCCTGGAAACCACCGACTGGAGTATCGAAAACCTCGCTACAGCATGTGGATTCGGCAGTGCGGTCACCTTCCGGCAGAACTTCGATGCCGCGTTCGGCACGACCCCCACCGCCTACCGTCGGCGCTTCACCGCCGGTACGGCGGTTCGTCCTCGTGAACCCGGCACGTAGCATCGGGGCCATGGTCGGTCCTGCGAAGCGCAATGGTCCCCTGAGGGGCGGTATGGGCGCCGGGCTGGCGATCGGGCTGGCGATCGGCGTGGCCGTCGGGGTCGCGCTCGGCAACCTCGCCATCGGTGCCGGGATCGGCGTCGCGATCGGAATTTCGTTCGGCCTGGCGATGCAGGGCGATTCCGGCGACAACGCGCCCGGCGACCGGGACAAACCCGAGGTCGACAGCTGAACGTTCTCGGTACAGTGGTCCTTCCATAGCTCGGAACAACGGCGGTACCCCACATTCGATGACCCGGTATCGGGCGTTTCGATGGGGGTCCGCCCGATTTGCCATCCAAAGCCCCGAGCGGGAACCCGGCGCCACCGGACCGTTGCGGGTATCCGGTGTGGCCGGGCCGGGGACTCAGTCCTGGCGGCCGTCGAGAGCGGCGGCGGACGCGGTGGCCACGCCCATATCTATCTCCTGGATCTGGATCGTCACCCCGTCCGGGTCCACGACGCGCAGGCTGCGCCCGAAGTCTTCGTCGAAGATCTCGTAGTCGTAGTCCAGTTCGCGCAATCGTTGCGCAAGGACCTCCAGCTTTTCGTCGGTGACGAAGGCCAGCTCCACCGAACCCGCGGGACGCGCCTTGGATACTCGGAAATCGTGGATACCGACAGCGCCGGCGTCGGCGGCGAGCTGGGCCCATACATCCAGGTGGGCTTCGGGTCGGCAGACCAAGCCGAGACCGGTATAGAACTTGCGGCACGCTTCGACATCGGAGACATAGCGGATGGGTTGAACAGTAAGCATTTTCGGCTCCTTCATATGGAACGGTCGGGACGGGGCCAGGTCAACCGGCCAGGACGGGCTCCGGTGCCTGCCGTGGTGATCGCGAGTATCGGATGAGCAGATAGATCAGTACACCGAGGGGCGCGAAGAAGATCGTGCCGACCAGTAGTACCGAGATGAGGGCGGGAGGGATGCCGCGTTCCCGGCTGTCGAAATAGATCCAGCGGCCCATGAACAAGTCGAACGCGACGAAATGTGCCCAGGCCACCGCGGCGCCCGCGCTGCTCCCGAGGAAATCCTGGAGTCCGGGCAGATTCGGGTCGGCGAGGGCGGGGAAGAACGTGGCGAGCCGGGGGAGGGCCAGGATCGCGTAGATCGCGAGCGCAGGCAGGCAGATCAGGGGTGAAGCGACGAGGGTGCGCGTTCTGTGCCAGCGTGGGGCCAGGATCATCAGGGCCCAAAAAGGAGCCGCGGTGAGGAAAGTGATGTCGAACAGGTGCTGGATCATGGTGTTGCTCCGACCGAGATGGGTTGTCGTGGTTCGGCAAGGCGCCGCCGGATGATCGATACGGAGGCGGACGCGGCGCAGATGAGTACGAAACCTGCTGCGGCGAGGGTGACCGGATCCGGACGGAATACCGACTGACCGCGAAGTGCCTGCCAGGTGAGCACGGCAAGCCCGGCGATGTAGGTGGCGGCACCGATCCGAATCAGGCCGGCTCGCAAGGTTTCCGAGTTCAGGGCCGCGAACCTGCGGGCGCCGTACTCCAGTGCGAGTACGGCGAAGGGCAGCAGCTGGATCGCGTGCATGCCGAGAAAATGCGGTATCCGCAGATCGCCTCCCGCGGTGCTCCATCCGAGTAATGGGACGCCCGGTCCGCCGTCGGCCGCACCGACGGTATGCGCGCCGCGGATGGAGCTTCGCGTATCGCGCTGATCCTGGGTAGGAGCGACCATCAGCAAGCCCAGCGCGGCGCCGAGCAAGGAAATCATCGCGCCGTAGCGAATCGCGGCATTGCGGGCGGAATCGGGTATCGGGTTACGGAACAACGTCAGGGAGACAACGAGCGTGGCGATCCAGACCACGATGATCGAGGCGCCCATCAATTCCCACAGTGCCGAGTTCAGCGGGGTGGTGAAATTGAAATGGCTGGTTGTGCCGCGCACAACTTGGATGACGATGACGATCAGCTCGATTCCGAGCCCTGCCGCCGCGACTGTGGCCGCCCGCCAGGCAGTGCGACGCCACCGGGTGAGCTGGCCGATCAGCCACGCCCAGGTGAGTGCGTAGATGAGGACCGAGAGGGCGAACTTTGCGACTTTCGCCCAGACAGGAATGCCGGTGAGGATCCGATCGTCGACCAGAATCCCACCCAGTGCGAACACTACGAGCACGGCCATTACGGCGGCGAGCAGCATGAGCGGACGATGCAGCCGTAGAACGTTCATGGTTGACTCCGGGACCTATAACGTGGCGTGGACGAGGTAGCCCTGCGGAACACCGGGTGTACCGCGCGGCGCATCCGGGAACGGCCAGCGGCCCAGCATGGTGCCGGCGGTGCCGAGCCGGGTCACCGTCGCGTCCCACCCGCGCGTGCGGAGGAGCGCTTCTGGTTCTTCGGTGCCGTATTGCCACGTCATATCGCGTTCGGTGAGACGGTCGAGCATGGGGCGCATCGCCGGCGATTCGAGCAGGGACGTGCCGACGAAATCGATGAGCAGCCGACTTCCGGGAGCCGAGAGTTCGGAGATCCGGTCGAGTAGCCGGTGTACGTCCGGTTCGGTGAGGTAGGGGGTGAGTCCTTCGGCGAGCCAGCAGGTGGGCTCGCCGGCCTGGAAACCGGCCTCGTCGAGTGCGCCGGAGAAGTCGGCGGCGAGATCGACGCCGATGGGGCGCAGGGTGACCTCGGCGGCGGTTCGGTCCAGGAGATCGACCTTCAGGTGCAGCAGGTTCGGCCGGTCCAGTTCGAAAAGCACTGTATCGACCGGGAAGTCGAGCCGGTAGGCGCGGGTGTCCATGCCTGCGGCCGCGATCACGAACTGCCGTATTCCGCCGGCGGCGATTTCGGTGACGGCATCGTCGAAGAACCGGGTGCGGACGGGGATTATCGGACTGTCCCGCATATCGAGCTCGTCGAGCAGTTTCGCTCCGGCCGCACCCGCCAGGCGCGCGGCGAACGGATCCAGGAACAGGCGATCGGGTCGTTCCGATTCGGCGGCACGCAGCGCGGCTGTGAGCCGGGCCGTGGTGGCGACGGCGTCGAGGGCGGTGGGTTCTGTGGTCACGGGCTCATGGCTCCCAGGGTGTCGTATGTGTTAGTCACACTATCGATAGTTGCACTATCAGCCGCTAGTATTGTCAGCGTCGTTGCCAGCTGTCAATACCTCGACCCGAGGAGCCCCATGCGGATCGCCGAACTCAGTCGCACCAGCGGCGTCCCTGTCGCGACGATCAAGTACTACGTGCGCGAAGGTCTGCTGCCGGCCGGTGTCCGCATCCGGCACAACCAGGTCGATTACAGCGAAGACCATGTGACCCGACTCCGGCTCATCCGGGCACTCATCGATATCGGCGGGGTTTCGATAGAGACAACCAAAGAGCTGCTCGCCATGCTCGATGCCGAGACAACATCGGTCCGCGAATCGCTCGGAGCAGTGTTCTATGCCATGGGTGGTCGCCGCTCGTCGGTGGGGGAAAGCGAGTTGCAGGGCGCCGCCGCCGACGTGACGGCGCTGCTGAGCCGGCGGGAATGGAAGATTACCGACGGAAGCCCGGCGCTCCACACGCTCATCGACGTCTGCGCCGCACTCCGCCAACTCGGCCACACCGATGTGGTCGCCGCGATGGACGAATACGCCGTGGCCGCCGAACTGATCGCCACCACCGACATCGGACTGGTGCGCGGCGAGCCGACCATCGAACGGATGACCGAAACCGCCATCGTCGGAACGATTCTCGGCGATACGATGTTGGCGGCACTGCGCCGCCTCGCTCAGGAACATGTGTCCCAGGACCTGCTGGCCGAAACCGGGCGTGATGTCGCGCAGTAGGGCCGAACCGAGCGCGAAGCCGCCGGTAGTTCCCCGCCCACTCCTGCATCGAAACGATGCCGACCCGAGGCACCTTCGTTCCCACAGGAGTACGACATGACCACCATCGACTGGACCGAGAACGAGTCGGCATTCTCGGCGCGCTGGCATTCCGAGAACGCATCCCCCGCACCCGCCCGCATCGTCGTCATCGACGACCGCACCACCGCGAATGCCGCCCACCGCCTTGCCAAGGCGGAGACAGGGCTGTTGTGGCGGGGTGATTTCCACAATGCCCGCCAGCTCATCCGAGCTCTGGAACGTCGCCGGCAACGCAATCCGCGTGCCGCGGTGACCGGAAGTGATCTGGCGTCGCTCTTCGAGAGCCAACGCGCTGAACGGTCGGCGCGCGCCGAACTGCTCGGCAGAGTGCTGGTGGTACTGGAGCCCGGATACGAGCTGAGGCTGCGCCGGGCGCCGGAGGTTCGGCCGGCCTGCGAGCACGCGTACGGTACCGCCTCGGACGGCCCGGCCGCCGGTGGCACCGAACGGGTCTGCGTATCGCTACCGGAACTGCTCGGCGTGCTCAGCGCCCACCAATGGCATCTACGAGGTGTGGAGATACCTGCGCTGGGCGCACGCATCCACCCGGACTACGGCGTCTTCTCGCCGGTCCGCGGTGAATACATCGACCTGGTCGCCCGTGCACCACTGCCGGCGGGGGCCGGACAGCCACGGGTATTCGATCTCGGCACCGGCACCGGTGTGCTCGCTGCCGTCCTCGCCCAGCGCGGTTCCCGGGTGGTGGCCACCGATATCAACCCGCGTGCGGTGCGCTGTGCCCGCGCGAACCTGCACCGCCTCGGCGTCGCGGACCGGGCGCGGGTCGTCGAAGCCGACCTGTGGCCCGACGGCCGCGCCGACCTGGTCATATGTAACCCGCCCTGGCTCCCCGCCCGGCCGACCTCCGCCCTCGAACTGGGCATCTACGACCACAACTCCGATATGCTGCGACGCTTCCTGCGCGGACTCCCGGATCACCTCACCCCCGGCGGCGAGGGCTGGCTCATCCTGTCCGATCTCGCCGAACGCCTCGGCCTGCGAACCCGCGACGAACTCCGCACACAGATAGCCGAGGCCGGACTCCGCGTCGCCGACCGCTACGACACGTCACCGCAGCATCCGCGCGCCACCGACGCCGCCGACCCACTCCACGAAGCCCGGCGGCAGGAAATCACCTCCCTGTGGAGGCTGGTGCCGGACTGAGCAGGTGCCGTGGAGCGGCACGCACGGAGACGAGCGCGACGTGCGTTTCCCGTAACCGGCGATTCGGTGCCGATGAGCTGCCCGGGATCCGGGATCCTCGGCACGGCGCCGGTGACGGCGCAGCGGCGTTCCAGCGTATCGGCCGGTCCGCGGTGCCGCCCCACACGTTCCACGGCACAACCGTGGCGTCCGAGTCGGTTGCTGTGGCGTTTCGGTCGCGTGCCCGGCGCTGCTCGCTTGTTGCATCGGGCATGACAACAAGCACTGTGCCGCCCGGCGCGGCAACACCGGAATCGACCCGGCGGGCGTGGCCCGCCCTGTTCATCATGTTCCTCGGCAGCTTCTCCCTGGTAACCGCCGAATTTCTGCCGCCCGGCGTATTGACCGCGCTCGCCGGCGATTTGAACGTTGCCGAGGGCATCGTCGGACTGTCGGTGAGCGCTACCGCGCTGACCGCCCTCCTAGCGGCCCTCGGGCTGAGTTCGCTGTTCCCCAGAGTCGACCGGCGCACGCTGCTGGTGGCGCTTACGGTCGCCGCCGCGGTCTCCAACATCGTGGTCGCCGTGGCACCGAATATTTTCCTGCTGCTGATCGCCCGGCTCCTCCTCGGAGTCGCCGTCGGCGGCTACTGGTCGATGGCTTTGGTGATTGCGTCGCAACTGGTGCCCGCGGCCAGGCTCGGCAAGGCGATGATGATCGTGAACGCCGGAACCACCATTGCGACAGTGGCCGGTGTACCGCTCGGCGTGCTGGTCAGTACCGTGGCCGGATGGCGAACCGCTTTCGCGGTCGCGGCGGGACTCACAGTGATCACCGCCGTCGCCGTCCGCCTGGTCCTGCCACCGATCGCGCCGACACCCGGAATCGGCCGGTCGGTGATGGGAAGCGCATCGCGTGCGCCGGGAGTGGTGCTGGGCCTGGTCGGTGTGGTCGCCGCGATCGGCGGACATGTCGCAGGGTTCACCTATGTGCGTCCGGCATTCGCCGAGCTGCTGGGTGCCGGACCGGCGATGATCGCGGTATTGCTCGCAGTATTCGGAATCGGTGGGGTGATCGGAAACTTCGCAATAGGCGCACTGGCCGACCGGCAGTTGAGTGTGCTGCTGCCGACGATACCGGCGGCCATCGGGGTGTCGCTCATCGCGATCACCGTCGCCGATGTCTTCCCACCGCTGGGCTACCTGGCAACGGTGCTGTGGGGTGCCGCGTTCGGCGGCGTCCTGAACCTTGTGCAGGTCTGGGTTACCCGTATGCTGCCGGACCGCGTGGAGGCCGGAAGTGGATTGGTAGTCGGCGGTTTCCAGCTCGCAATCATCCTCGGCTCCGCGGTCGGCGGCCGCGGTGTGGACGGTATCGGACTCGTCGCGACCTACCTTCTGGCCGCGGCCGCGGCGGTGATCGGCGGCACCCTGATCCGGATCGCGCTCAGCCGGGCGCCGAGGTAGCCGGCTCCACCTCCGGCCCCCGGGCCGCCCGCCGCCACTGCGACGGTGTGCGGCCCGTGTGCCGGCGAAACGCCCGCCCGAACGCGGTTTCGGACCGGTAACCGAGCTGCCGGGCGAGCGAACCCACCGAAATCTCCTGTTCGGCCAAGAATCGCTGAGCCCGCTCGATCCGCAGTTTTGTCAAATAGCGCCCCGGGGTGAGGCCGGTTGCCGCCTGGAACCGGGCCGCGAACCCGGATCTCGACGCCAACGCGACCCGCGCGAGCGCCGCCACGGTCCAGTCTTGCCCGGGGGCGGCGTGCATGGCAGCCACCGCCCGCGCAATTCCCGGCTCGTTCACGCGCAGCAGCCATCTCTTCGGGGCGCAGCCGCGATCGTGCCAGGATTCGATCGCCATCGACGCGATCAGGGTGGACACCCGGTCGCCTTGTACGCCGTGCGGGTCGGGGCATTCCTCGACGAGGTGCTGCATCATCGTCGCGGCCAGTGGGGCATGCCGGGTGAACCCGGTCAGCAACACCCGCGGCGGCAGTGCCGCCATGGCGCTGCCCGCGATGACCGGTGCGAGCTGAACCCGCAGTACCCGGGCTTCCGACAGGGCGTTGAGGGCGAAACGGCCGGTGTGCGGGAGGAACAGGAAATCCCCGTGCGCGAGGTCCTCCGGTTCGTCCGGCCCTTCGAGCCGGACCAGGCCCTCGGCGACGATCAGCGCACTCGGTTCACCCGGCAGGAACTGCCATCGACCCGGCTCCAGCTCGATTACGTCGCGTTGGACGAATTTCCACCGCAGATCGGCCAGAACCTCATCGATACCCCCCGGGCCCGGATCGACCAGTGTCACTGTGCACGTCCTTCTCGATGCCGATCTTGCCTGATCCACGGTAGCCGGGCGGTTGTGCGGTATCGGCGAAGGGCAGCGACCCGAGGGAACTGTGCGGATAGTGGGTGGCCGGAGTCGTTGCCGCGGTTCAGTGGCCCGGGGGCTGGGGCGGATACTGTGCCGCGGGATGCTGGGCTACCGGGTACTGCGGAGCCGGGTACTGCGGAGCCGGATACCGGGCTACCGGATTCTGTGGAGCCGGGTACGGCGGAGGCGACGGGTAGGGCATTCCGTACGGTGCGGGCCGGGCGGTGCGGCCCGCACCAGCAGCTCGGGCCATTCCGCTGACGGCACCGGCGAGTATCGCGGCTAGCAGGAAGAGCACCGTCGCCAGGTGCGCCAACCGGAAGCTGAGCATCTCCGATATCGCACGATTGACGAACGGTGCGGCGACCGCGGCCAGGACGCCGAGAACTGCCACCACAGTGGCCCCGGCAGCCCGTGGTCCCCGAATGCGCCGCACCACCGCGACGGTGACTCCCACCACGACGCCCGCGCCGAGTCCGCTGATCGCCCGCCCGGCGAGCAGCATCGCGCCACCAGTGGCGAACGACGTGAGAAGCACACCGACGACCATCACGCCGAGCGCGGGAAGCACGAGCGCCGTCGGAAAGCGGCCGCCGAGAAGGAAACCGAGCGCGAACGTCACCGCCGCGGCGATCAGATACGGAAGGACGCCCATCAACAAGAAGTCCCGGGGCAGCAAGCCGAATTCCACCATCATGTGTGACAGCCGGCCGGGCTCGTACACAGAGGTGAGCATGAACAAGCCTGTGATCGTCCCGATTCCGGGTCCGATCAGCATCCACCAGGGCAGATCTGCCTCGGAGCTCAGGTGATTCCCCGTAGGCGGTAACGCGGCCATCCGTTCACGATAGTCCCCCTCGGTCGTCCGGCGCGGGGTGAGCGCTTCTCAACCCGGTGGTGCTGCGGCCTCGAGACCGGCGATATCGCCCGACATGATGATGCGGATGTGCTCGGTGAGGTGGTCGAGCGGCCAATCCCACCAGGCGACCGTGAGCAGCCGGGCGATATCGCTGTCGCTGAAGCGTTTCCGGATGAGCCTGGCCGGATTACCACCGACGATCCCGTAATCGGGCACGTCACCGGTCACCACCGAGCCGGTGCTGACGATCGCGCCGTGGCCGATCCGGGCGCCGGGCATCACCGTCGTGCCGTTACCGAACCAGACATCATTGCCGACCACGGTGTCCCCGCGGCCCGGCAGATCGGTGATCAGGTCGAAATGCTGCGACCACGAGCCGCCCATGGTGGGGAACGGGAAAGTCGAGGGGCCGTCCATGCGGTGGTTGGCGCCGTTCATGATGAACCGGACCCCGGTGCCCAGAGCACAGAATTTTCCGATGATCAGTTTTTCCGGGCCGTAGTGGTAGAGGACGTTACGGGTTTCGAAGGCGGTGGGGTCGTCGGGGTCGTCGTAGTAGGAGAACTCGCCGACTTCGATCAGTGGTGAGGCGACCAGCGGTTTCAGCAACACGACCCGCGGTTGGCCGGGCATGGGGTGCAGGACGGTGGGGTCGGCCGGAACAGGGGCGGGGGTGTCGGTCAATGCGGAACTCCTTCGGGAAGGGTGTTCGAGGGCTGTGTTGTACCGCTGGCGATTCGGGGTCAGGAAACTCCGGCGGGCGAGGCTGCGCGCAGAGTCAGGTGGGCACCCCGCCACCGGTCGCGTAGCCGGCGGTCGTGGCTGACGATCACGAGCGCGCCCGGGTAATCGGTCAGGGCGGTCTCCAGATCTTCGACGAGGCCGGGGGAGAGGTGGTTGGTGGGTTCGTCGAGCAGTAGCGCCGCCACCGGCTCGGTGACCAGCCGGGCCAGCGCCAGCCGCTGCCGCTGGCCGGTGGACAGGTCGCCGACCCGGGTCGTGAGCTGGGCGCGGGTGAAAAGGCCGAGGGTGAGTAGCCGCTCGGCATGCTCGTCGGCCAGGCCCGCGCGGTCGTGCGCGAAAGCGGCCAGCAACGTACGGCCGGGATCGCCGGTCCGGGGTTCCTGTGCGAGATAACCGATACGGCCGCTCCGCGTGACCGTTCCGCTGTCCGGTTCGAGTTCACCGGCCAGCACCCGGAGCAGCGTGGTTTTACCGGCGCCGTTCGGTCCGGTGATCAGCACGCGCTCACCCGCCGCGACGGCAACACTCGTGGGGAACAGTCTGCCGGCGATGCCGATACCGGTGGCCTGTAGCACGGCGTCTTGCGCCCACCTCGGCCCGGTGTTCGGCGGCTTCTCGCGCGGGTCGCGGTGCGGCCGCTCTGGTAGTAGGCCGACCGACGGCTCTTCGAATGTGTCGCCTTGCGCTCCGTCCGGCACATCGTTCGGGGTTCGCCCGAGCGACGTGCCCGGTGTGCCGTCGAGCACAGTGCGGTCCGTCCTGTCGGGTGTGGTGCCGGGCCGCGTGCCCGGCACGGTGGCCCGTTCCCCCGCTGCCCACGGGGCGGCGGTGAACCGCAATGGTTCCGGAGGTGGCGGTACGGGATCATCCAAGAGGCGGCGTAGTCGTTCCTCGGCATTGCGGACCCGGCCGGCCAGGGACTGCTGAACCCGCCCGCCTGCCCGGTCGTAGGCCATCTTGTTGTTGTCCTTCATTGCCCGCCCCGGGGCAACCCGGCGGGCCGTGGTCGCGATGGTTTCGCGCAGCCGTTCGGTATCGGAGTGCCACTGCGTATACGCCTGCACCCACCGCTGCCGGGCCGCGGCCTTTTCGGCCCGAAAGCCCTGGTAGCCGTTGCCGTAGCGGATCACGCACCGGCGGTCCGCGTCAACCTCCAGCAAGGTAGTGGTGACGCGTTCGAGGAAGACCCGGTCGTGCGAGACCGCCACCGTCGTGCCCCGGCGGGTCCGCAGATGCTCTTCCAGCCAGGTCAGGGCGTTATCGTCGAGGTGATTGGTCGGCTCGTCCAGCAGCAGTACCTCGGGCGCGGCCGCGAGCAGGGCAGCCAGCCGCAAGCGGACCTGTTCGCCGCCGGACAGCCCGGCGACGGTACGTCCCCGGGAGACCAGTCCCAAGCCGAGTCCGTGCAGGGCCCGTTCCACCCGGGCGTCGGCATCGTAACCACCACGCAGTTCGAAAACAGTCGACAGGTTGCCGTATTCGGCCAACCCCGAGTCGTCTCCCGCGGCCATCCCGTCTTCCAGCTGGCGCATCCGTGCTTCGATCCGGCGCAGCTCGTGCAACGCCCGATCGATGATCTGCTGGACCGTCAGCTGTGCCGGTAACTCTTCGTCCTGGGCGAGGTAGCCGATACCGCCCTCGGCGTCGACGACGATTGCACCGTGGTCGGGCTGTTCCCGCCCGGCGATCAGGCGCAGCAGCGTGGATTTACCGGACCCGTTCTCCCCGATGATCCCGGTGCGTTCACCCGCGCCGAGCGTGCATGTGACCCCGTCGAGTACGAGCCGGCCGTGGAAGGATTTGCTGACCGCGAGTGCGGTGATCTGTGTGGGCATACAGGAACTCCGAAGTATTCGAGGACACGGCCACCACCGACCGCAGGACCGGAGAAACACTTCGGAAGAACATCGGCACCCTCACTAGTGCGACAACAGTTGCATTAGGATGATGCCACGGCACTACCCATTCGAGCAACCGGATACCGACGATGAACCCACCCGCCAGGCCCCGCCCGCGTCCCGGCGGCCGCACCGCCCGCATCCGCGAACAGGTCCTCGACGCCGTGCGCGCCGAACTCACCGAACACGGCTACGACGCCCTCACCGTCGATACAGTCGCCGCCCGCGCCGGCGTGCACCGCACCACGGTGTACCGCCGCTGGCGCGATACCGGCGGCCTCATCGCCGACCTCTTCGCCGCAGCCGCCGATATCGACTGGCACCCCCGCGATACCGGCTCCCTCCGCGGCGACCTGGCGGTGCTGAACGCCGAAATCCAGGAATCGTTCACCGAGCAACCCTCGATCGCGGCGGCGCTGGTCGCGGTGTCGTTCCGTTCGGAAGAGGCAGCTCGGGCCCTGCAACAACTCTGGGAGGACCGCTACGCCCAATCCGAGATCATCGTCGAACGAGCTCTGCGCCGCGGTGAGCTCCCACCCCGCACCGACCCCCGCGCCCTCCTCATCGCCGCTACCGCCCCCCTGTACCACCAGCTCGTGCTCCTCCGCACCCCACCCGACCCCGGCCTCCCCGACCGTGCCGCCCACACCGCCACTGTTGCCGGCCGCGCCGGAGCCTTCACCTCACCGCGGTAGCTGTTCGTACACCGGGTCGACACCTGTGTGCCGATCGAGTTTCCTCATGGTGTGATTCACCGCACCGCTGTCCGGCCGAGCCTCGGTGCTCACCGAGGAATTCGTCGCCGCGGTGACGGAGTTCGACCGAAGCCTGTTCGAAGTCATGCAGGAACGGGTGGACGGTATCGCCGCCACCGGCCCGCCTACCGGGGTCTCGATCGATCTTCCCGGCCTGTACCGCGAGCACGCCGAACGGCGGACCTGGTTGTCGCGGGCACTGGCACTCGAAGTCGGCACCGATTGGGATGCGGTCCGGTCCGGTGCGTCGATGCTGCTTCCGCGTTCGGGGTGATCCCCGCATCTCGCCCCCACCGCGAAGGGCAAGCGCGTATTCGATCGGTACCTGTACGACGTGCCGATGCGCCGTATCACAGGATCCGCCGGGGCGGCCGAAGTGTCAGACGGTCAGCAGGACCTTGATGGCGCGGCGTTCATCCATTGCCCGGTAGCCCTCGGCGGCCTGCTCCAGCGGGAGCGTGAGGTCGAAGACCTCGCCGGGGTCGATATCGCCGCGGACGATGAGATCGATCAGTTCGGGTAGGAAACGGCGTACCGGGGCGGGGCCGCCGTGCAGGTGCACGCTGGAGAAGAACAACTGCATTCCGTCGAGTTGTACATCGTGGGCGACGCCGACATAACCGACGTGCCCGCCGGGGCGGGTCGCGCGGATGGCCTGCATCATCGACTCCTGGGTGCCCACCGCCTCGATGGTCGAATGCGCACCGAGCCCGCCGGTGAGTTCCTTGATCTTCGCGACTCCCGCTTTACCGCGTTCCTCGACGATATCGGTGGCGCCGAACCTGCGAGCCAGTGCTTGCCGGTCGGCGTGGCGGCTCATGGCGATGATCCGGTCGGCGCCGAGTTGTTTCGCGGCGAGGACGGCGAGCAGCCCGACGGCGCCGTCACCGACGACGACCACTGTTTTCCCGGGCGCCACCTCGGCGGCCACCGCGGCGAACCAGCCGGTGCCGAGCACATCGGAGGCCGCGAGCAACGCCGGGTACTGCGCGGGTCCGGGTGCGCCGGGCACGGGGACCAGGGTGCCGTCGGCGAGGGGGATGCGGGCGCGCTCGGCCTGGGTACCGATCGAACCGATGGGGACGCTGTGCACACAGCGGCTCTGATAGCCGGCGCGGCAGATCTCGCACGTGTTGTCGGAGGCGAAGAACGACCCCACCACGAAATCGCCCACCGCTATGTTGCGCACATCCGGGCCGATCTCCTCGACCACCCCGATGTACTCGTGCCCCATCGGAGCGGGACCTTCGACCTGTTCGACACCGCGGTACGGCCACAGATCCGACCCGCAGATACAGGTGGCGGCGATCCGGATGACCGCGTCGGTGGGTTCGGTGATCACCGGGTCGGTACGGTCTTCGACGCGCACATCGCCGGGGGCGTACAGCATGACTCCACGCATCTTCGGGCTCCTTCTCCGGTGTTTTCGGGGATCGT
Source organism: Nocardia speluncae NBRC 108251 (assembly GCF_001613245.1). GTDB lineage: Bacteria > Actinomycetota > Actinomycetes > Mycobacteriales > Mycobacteriaceae > Nocardia > Nocardia speluncae. The sequence continues at coordinate 173,206 of NZ_BDBZ01000013.1, forward strand.
CCCGCTGTCCGGCGGTCACTGTAGGGTGCCACGCGGCAGTGTGATGGAGCAGAGACCGGGCGGTCACGAGCCGGGCTCAGGGATACACTGCGCGAGGACCGCACCGCCGACTCCGGTCGGCCGAACCCTTGTACGAGGAGGGCCCGTATGCCACCTGCACCGATACCGCATTTCGAGGAAACCGATCTGGCGCAGCGAGTGGCGCGATTGGAGGCGGTCGAGGCGATCAAGGCTCTCAAACATCGTTACTTGCGGGCGTGTGATGCCAAGGACCCGAAGGCTTTCCGGGAGTGTTTCATCGCTGCGGGCGCCGCGGTCGACTACGGGGCGCTCGGCTCGTTCGACGCCGACGGTATGGCGGCAGTGTTCGAGAAGTTCGCGTTGCGGAAGGTCGACGGGAAGAACGTGATCCTCGATATGCACCACGGGACCCACCCCGACATCACCGTCCACGACGCGGAGCACGCATCCGGGAAGTGGACGCTGAAATTCCGTCAGGTGAACTTGATCGAGAACACCGAGACGGTGATGACCGGCGAGTACGACGACGAATACGTTGTCGAGGACGGCGGATGGAAGATCGCTGCCTGCCGGTTCGTGCAGTACTGGTCGATCACGCGGCGGGTCGACGACAGCTGCCGGGTCACCCAGTAGCGCGGCGGGCCGGGCGTAAGCGCCGGCTCCTCCGCGGAGCGGGTATCAGGCGTCCTCGATGCGGAAGAGCGTGCACCGGCCGGCCAGGGCGGCGAACTCGTCGGGGTCGTCGCTGGTCACGACCCCGGACTTGATCATGACCGGTACCCCGGTGGGTACCAGCCGCGGGAATTCCCGCAGCACCGGCTCGCTGTCGGCCGCCGGGATCTCCACCAGGCGAACCGTCCGCTCGAGCCGCCCCACCGTCAGTTCCGCGGTATCGGCGGCCTGGACGTTCTTCACCCAGTCCGCGCCGGGAATACCGCCGAGAACATATTCGACGCCGTCGTATTCGAACGGTGTCACCGGTGTGGTGCGAGGTTTGCCCGATTTCCGGCCCGGCACGGTGAGTAACGCCATCGGCAGCCGGATTCCCACCCGGCTGACAGCGACCATTGCCCGATTCATCGGTTTCAGCCACCGGGGAATCTTGGCGTTGTTGCCTGCCATTGTGCGGTCCTCCCACTCGAACGCCTCATCCACGCTCCGGCGAGCGAGCCGTCCGAGGCGGCCCGCTCCGGCATGGTAGCGGTTGCGGGTGGCAGCCGCCGACGGTTGGGTGGTGTGCCTCGCCGGGGTTCGGCACACCGAGGACCGGGCGGCTACCTTGCGGCCACGCCGGACCAGCCGTAGTGCCGCTCGATCGAATGGGGCGGCACGACCGCGACGGGCCGGCCGCCGCAGTTGTCGTTGTCGAACAACAGATACGGGCGTGAACTGCGGTTGTCGATAGTGATGTCCCGCGGGAAACCGCTCGCCCAGCAGGAATCCAGATTGCTGATTTCCAACTTGTTGTCGATGAGTACCACTTCCCGGCCGCCCCCGAAACCGGCCGAGCCGGTGGGGAGCGCGGCAACGACCGGTGCTGCCACGGTCATCGCAGTGACAGCGAGTGCGCTTGCAATAGAGAGCTTTCCGAATTTCACGGTAGAACTGTATCGGCACTGCCCTGCGAGACCGTCCGGCACCTCGGCGCGGTGAGCTGCGTCGAGCGGGCGCTGTGGAATCTCGACGAAGGTCTACCGGATCCTGCGCGTCTCGCGGGGCGCCGGACGGGCGGGTCAGAAGTCCCAGTCGTCGTCTTCGGTGTTGACCGCCTTACCGATGACATAGCTGGAACCCGACCCGGAGAAGAAGTCGTGGTTCTCATCGGCGTTGGGGGAAAGTGCCGACAAGATCGCCGGGTTGACCTCGGTTTCGTCCTTCGGGAACAGGCCCTCGTAACCGAGGTTCATCAGCGCCTTGTTGGCGTTGTAGCGGAGGAACTTCTTGACGTCCTCGGTGAGCCCGACCTCGTCGTACAGGTCCTGGGTGTATTCCACCTCATTGTCGTACAGCTCGAACAGCAGCTCGAAGGTATAGTTCTTGAGCTCATCGCGTTCGGCCTGGGTGACCTGCTCGAGGCCGCGCTGGTATTTGTAGCCGATGTAGTAGCCGTGCACCGCCTCGTCACGGATGATCAGGCGGATCATATCGGCGGTATTGGTGAGCTTGGCCCGCGACGACCAGTGCATCGGCAGGTAGAAGCCGGAGTAGAACAGGAAGCTCTCCAGCAGCGTCGAGGCGACCTTGCGTTTGAGCGGATCGTCGCCCCGGTAGTAGTCGAGGACGATCTCGGCCTTGCGCTGGAGGTTGCGGTTCTCCTCCGACCAGCGGAAGGCGTCGTCGATCTCGCGGGTGGAGCACAGCGTGGAGAAGATCGAACTGTAGCTCTTGGCGTGCACCGATTCCATGAACGCGATATTGGTGAGCACCGCCTCTTCGTGCGGGGTCAGTGCATCGGGGATGAGGCTGACCGCCCCGACCGTGCCCTGGATGGTATCCAGCAGCGTGAGTCCGGTGAACACCCGCATGGTGAGTTGTTTCTCGTCCGCGGTGAGGGTGGCCCAGGACGGGATGTCGTTGGACACCGGGACCTTCTCGGGGAGCCAGAAGTTACCCGTGAGCCGATCCCAGACCTCGGCATCCTTCTCGTCGGGTACCCGATTCCAGTTGATGGCCGAAACCCGATCAATTACGTTGGTTGTAACCTTCTCCGGCTGCATAACCTCACACTATCCCAGTGGTGAGGAGGGGGTTACCGACCCAGTGATACGGCGTTAGCCCCGGCACGTCAGTGCTGGGTCATGAGTTCCAGCGGGTTAACCCCTAGTGCCTCGGCCAGACGTTCTACAGACCTCAACGTCATGTTGTGGCGTCCGGCCTCGATGCCTGCCACGTACCGGGTGGACAGCCCAAGGACATCGTTCGCCAAGCGTTCTTGGCTCAGCTTCATCTCACGGCGTATCCGGAGCAGGTTGGTACCGACGACGCGTTGTAGCTCTCCCTCGGCCATAGGTACATGTTCAAGTCCTTGACACGTACGTACCACGATGTCATCACTACTAGTAGCTATCTGTATCCGAAGCGATGACAACCAGAAGCGATAGCTTCATACTGTTGTGATGACTACGTTCGAGGTTCGGGTTAGACCCGACAAAGACGGATGGTTCGTGTTCGCCCCTGCGTTCGGCGTCGGCCGCTTCGTTCAGGACGAAGAGAAGATCCCCGCGGTAGCCCGCGGGATGATCGCCGCTTGCGGGTCAGCACCCAGAGAGTTCAGCGTGAGCATCGACACACCGGAGGGCGAAACCTCGAAAGTAGAACCATTAAATAAGTGAGGTCCATTGTGCCCGGGCCGTACATTGGGCGTGACCTGCGTGTATTCGTCCTCATCCAGGCGGCGGATGGCGCTCGGTGTGTGGAGCCGGACAACGCCAACGCTGCGCGTTGGGGTCATGGCTCAAAATGCACCATGAGGTCATTCTCTGATCATTCGGGTATTGCTCGAAACACGGTCAAGAAGTACCTGGACACCTGGGACGTCATGGCGGACCGGGGCTACGTCCCGGACCGGACCGAGCTTGAGCCTGGCGAGGATATCGACGTACCCGTGATCTACACCACATCTAGTGATCGGACATCGAATATTACAGGGATATATAAGTGAGGGGCTTCAGCCCCGAACCGAGGTACTTCGTAACGATCTGGTCTCAACCCTGAAAAAGGCTCGTACTTAAAGGGTGGGAGAGAAAAATACTCATGCATATATAAGTGAGGGGCTTCAGCCCCGAACGCTAGAGAGTTCACGCGGTGGACACCTCCACAGTCTCAGGTTGGTAACATTCGATAACGTTCCGGTCTACGCCGGGCGTGTTTCTCGAAAATCGCACCATTAGATAAGTGAGGGGGTTGAGACCCCGGAAGCTAACCTCCCTAGGTGATCTACACCACTTCTATAGCTTCAGAATGAAAAAACGCTCCTACTTATATAGTGAGGGAGTCTGAAGGTTCTAGATCGGTGACCCTGGTCACTTCTAGAGGATGAACATCGAATATTACAGGCATATATAAGTGAGGGGCCTCAGCCCCATACCCGGCACCACGAGGTGACCGGGATTTTTTACGACTCTTTTCGATAGACAACCCAAGGAAGCGGCATGGATACCAACCGTTGCCGCTCCGGTCGGCACGTCATCACAGGACCACAGGACAGACGCCCTAACGGCGGGTGTTTGTACTGCCAACGACTGAACCAGGCTGCGTACCAGCGCAGGCGAAGAAAAAGGATGAACACCGATGGCAATCACAACCCCTAAACCGACACCACGCATGATGCCTGCCAGGAAGAAACCGGATGAACCGGTGCAACGTATCGGGTTCCAAAGCATGGACGACCACGTAAAGGTCGTATCCGTCGCTGAGGGTCGTACCTGGATGGTCGATATCGGAACGTTCATGCGCGAAGGAGACTTCGCAGGGTTTGTGTATACGAACCGGTCTACTAACGCAAAGACCGCGGTTGTTGTCCCGTTGGATCAGATCATCCGTTTGGAGTACGCACAGTGAGCCGTCGGGTTGTTTATTCGAATCACTGGGACAAAAAGTACCAGTGCACCACGCACAAGATTTCTATCGCAGGAACCGATCGGTTCATTCTCTTGACCGACGAACTCCTTGCAGACCTTATTAACCAAATCGCGGCCTCGAAAGGCATCTCTAATGAACACCAGGACCAGTAACCGTCTCGTCACCGCTGCCGACGACGTGTTGGAGATTATCCAGTGGGACCAGGCGTACAACCGCAACGGGTTGAAGATCAACCGTACGGTAATGAACGTCCTTCGGACCTACGCCAACAACACGACGCTTAGGGTCGAGAAGATCTCCATAGCGAGGCTGGAAGAAGCTACCGGCCTTAGTCGTCGCGGGATCATTAAACAGATCCAGGAGAATATCGACGCGGGATGGTTGTCCAAGCCGAGCCGAGGCAACTCGGGTGGTTCGACCAACACGTACCAGCTGACCTATGGTCGGACTTCAGAGAGTCTTAAGGTAGTGAACTACAGTGCACACTATGATTCCCCTAGTGAACTACAGTTCACTACCCCTAGTGAACTAGAGTGCACTACCCTAGTGAACTACAGTGCACCACGTAGTGAACTAGAGTGCACACCTACTACTCATATAACTACTCAAAAAGAAACTACTAATAAAACTACTCATATAGAGACCAGCGCTGAAGCGATGGGATCTGTAGATCCCTTGGAAGAGACCACCGGGGATTTTCCTTCCCTATCGGGAATCCCCGATGGTCGAGAGGAACCCTATGCGTTGGTTAACCGTGAAACTGGAAGTCAGTTAGGCTCGTCCGACCGGACGGCCGATACATCCCCGTTGGAGAACTCGACTATGAGCAATACAGTGGGCTCGTCGGCTCAGCCGTGCGGAGCATCGGCGTATGCGGTGTGCAAGAAAGATCCATTCATGGATGACTACACGTGCAGTACTCACGATGAGTTCATTGAACCCGAACCCGAGGTTCTTCCTCCTCCGGTGTCTTCGTGGGGTAGACCCAAGTGCGGTAGCTCATCGTGTAGTGATCCCGAGTGCGCGGTTCATGGGGGGCTCTCACAGACTTGCCCTTTCTAAGCCCTTGGATTAGTCGGGGGTAGACAACTACACCAACCAGAGCCGTTAGGCCCTTAGCGTGGCAGTGAGACGCCTCTACGGCGCTCTCTATGCCTTCGAGAGATCCACTCTCTCAGGACGCTGGGGGCCTTTGTTGTGTGCTCATGAAAGAACCATGAGTGATCTATTCAAGCCGTGTCTTGTATGCGGTGAACTATCCAAGGAATCCCGGTGCTCAGAACACCGGATAGTCAAGACATCGAACCGAGTCGTCAAGACTGACTCAACGCGTTGGAAGAAACTCAGCGCCAAGCTGAGAAAGCTCCAACCATGGTGCACCGAGTGCGGTGCAACCAATGACCTGTGCGCAGACCACATCATTCCTGTCTCTGAACGTCCTGAACTCGTGTACGCGACGGAGAACATTCAGATTCTTTGCCGTAGATGCAACGGCAGGAAATCAGGATCACCACCGAGCGAAGCTCAACGAGCGGAGGTGGAACAACGTCTTAAGAACCGAAGGAAACCACGATGTATCTAGATGACCAGGGGATATACCCCCCTTTGATCGCTTCGCCCTCCCTCGTCCAGGCTTCCTTTCCGTTAGTAAAGGCGGGGTAAAATGACGAGTAGGGTATCTGGCCGGAAAAAAGCGATTACGGCCGAACCGCTGGTTTTCAAGGGTTATCCACGGGATAGAGCCAAGCGGCGAGAACGATTCATTCGTGAGTACATCATCGTTCCTAAAGGCGTTGGAGCCGGTAAAAAAGTCAAACTTCGGGAGTTTCAGCAGGATATTATCCGTGGTTCATACAGTCCCGGCGTACGAACCTCGCTGGTCTCCATGCCACGAGCCAACGGTAAGACCGCCCTAGCGGCGATGCTGGGTCTCGCAGAGATGTTCGTCGGGGATATGTCCGCTGAGGTTCTTGTCGTGGCCTCGGATCAACGCCAGGCGTCGATTACGTTCAACCTGGCGCGGAGAATGGTCGAGCTGAGCCCTGTTCTCGCTGAGCGTGTACACGTCTACAAAGACAAGCTGTACTTGCCGGAGAATGACGCGACGCTTATTCCGTTGCCCGCTGATCCAAGCGCCCTACACGGCTGGGACCCGTCGCTAATGATCATCGATGAGCTTCACGTCGTTACCGAAGAGGTTTGGGAGGCGGTTACCTCGGTGACCGGTAAGCGTCCGGAGTCTTTGACCCTTGCTATCTCTACTCCGTCAGATTCTTCGGACTCGATCATGTGGAAGCTCGTTGAACACGGCCGGTCGGGTACTGACCCTGCATTCTTCCTGAAAGAATTCGGTGCCCCTGAAGGTTGTGCAGTAGATGACCATGAAGCGTGGTTGATCGCTAACCCTGCGATGTCCTGTACACAGCCGTTCTTGTCCGTGGATGGCATGGAGGCTGCTAGGCGTACTCTCCGTGAGCCTGTGTTCAGGCAGCTGCGACTAGGCCAGTGGGTGACCGGTACTGAGGCATGGTTGCCGTTCGGTGCGTGGGATGCATGCACAGACCATAGGGAAATCGGTAGGTCCAAAGTTGTCTTGGCGTTCGATGGTTCCGCTTCCGGTGACTCGACAGCGCTTATCGGATGCACTCTGGATGGACACGTATTCGTAGAGGGACTCTGGGAGAACCCCGGGGATCAGCAATGGCGGGTACCGCGGGCGGATGTAGATACCGCGGTAGCAATGGCATTCGAGAAATACGACGTAGTAGAACTCGCCGCCGACCCGTGGGGTTGGCGTACCGAGATCGAATCGTGGGCTAAGCGCCACGGTGAGAAACGGGTTCTCGAATGGAACACCGCTGCCGCTCAGCGTATGGCACCGGCTACTGACCGGCTGTACCAAGCCGTAGTTACCGGGAACGTCACCCACGACGGTGACGCAAGGCTCTCCAAGCATCTAGCTCACTGCGTGGCTAAGCGAACACCGATGGGTGACTTGGTTTCCAAAGACAAAAAGAATTCACCACGGAAGATAGACGCTGCGGTCGGTGCGATTATCGCGTTCGAGCGTGCTGCTATCCACGCGGGTAAATCACGTAGGAAAGTAGGCAGCTTTGCCGCATGACGATTTGATCATAGAAATGGCTCAGCGCCTTGACGCTGGGTCTGCTAATAGGCACCGGTTGGAGTTGTATTCGGCTGGAGAACAGCCGCTTACGTTCCTTGCTCCCGAGATTCGGGCAGCGCTGAACAACCGGCTGAGCCGGGTAAGCATCGGTGTACCTCGGATGCTGGTTGATGCTCTGGCAGAGCGTCTGAGGCTCACTGGTTTCGATGACTTGTCGGTCTGGGATCTTTTTCTCCAGAACGATATGGATCAGTTGTCCGGTGTCGTTCACCGAGAAGCGTTGACGCTGGGAAATTCCTACGTCACGGTCTGGGACAAAATCACCGTAGAGACAGCGCACCAGATGGTGACCATGGAGGACCCCGGAACCAGGGAGACGGTTGCAGGGTTCAAGCGCTGGGAGACCGATAAGACCACCGAAGGGGTTTTGTACCTTCCGAACACGATCGTTCGTCTCCGGGCCAATCAGACGGGTGCAACGACCCAAGGGTTCGAGGTTGTTGACGAGCTGGAGAACCCGTTGGGTGTCGTCCCGGTGGTCCGGTTCAAGAATTCGGATCGCTTGCTGGGTGAGGGTGTCTCGGCTATGGAGCCGGTGTTGTCGTTGACCGATGCACTGACCAAGCTCACGACGGACATGCTCACGTCGTCCGAGTACTCGGCCCGGCCTCGCAGGTGGGCTACCGGTGTAGAGCTTGCCGAGCGTGATGTGTTGGACGACGAAGGTAACCCGACCGGAGAAACCGAAGCGGTTAACCCGTTTGGAGAGAACGACCGGATGATGATCAGCGAAGCGGCTGATTCGAAGTTCGGACAACTGCAAGGCGCTGACCTCGCCGCATACCAGAACGCTATCAATGTGATTATGCGTCAGATCAGCGCGGTATCAGGGCTTCCGGAACACATGCTCGGCATCGGTGGGGATAACCCGACCTCTGCCGACGCTATGCGATCATCCGAATCTGCTCTGACTGCCAAAGCTGAGGCCAAACAATCCCAGTTCGGCCGCTCGTGGGAACAGGTGGCACGTCTGGCTATCGCTGCTCGCGATGGTGTCGACCCTGCGTCGGTGAGCGTGTCGGCACAGTGGGCCGATCCGGCTACCCGGTCGGTAGCTCAGGAAGCAGACGCCGTGGTGAAACTATTCTCCGCTGGTCTGCTCTCTCAAAGGTTCGCGCTTAAGCGTCTCGGCTATTCCGATGCCGAGGTTCGAGAAATCATCGCCAACTAAAAACTAGGAGAAATTCGTATGACCGATCAGGTATCGGATACGAACAATATCGAGCTGGACTCGATAGAAGAACCGATTAACGACGAAGGAACAACGGACAATGACGACTCAGACACTTTCCCGCGAGCTTATGTCGAGAAACTACGTGCTGAGTCTGCTCAGTACCGTGTTAAATCTCAGTCTGCTGATGCTCTTGCTAATCGGCTTCATGTAGAACTCGTGAAAGCGACCGGTCGTCTCGCTGATCCTTCGGACCTGCCTTTTAATGAGGCTCATATCGATGATCCGGCAACCCTGGAGGCTGCTATTGATGAGCTGATTAAGAACAAACCTCACCTTGCTTCCCGGAAACCGCGGGGCGATATCGGCCAGGGTGCAACCACTAAGACGGTTTCCACCGTCGACCTCGCGGCCCTTCTCAGGTCCCGCGCCTAACAAATCATTCGGTACATCGGGGCCTGGCGCCCCCTTGTGCCGTGGTTAGTCCTGGCGACTACCGAAGTCCTTTATTCACGGGTGGCTTAACGCTGCCCTTTCATGAAAGGGTCGTAATGACCAACTCCACTACTTCTGCCCCTGAACTGATTCAGGAACAGGTTTCCTCGCTGCTGGTTCAGCCGCTGGAGGCTGCTTCGGTTGTTTTGTCTTCGGGTCCTCAGATCTTCGATTCTTCGGAGCCGCTGCGTATTCCGACCGTGACCGCTGGCGTTGCTGCCGGTTTCGTCGCTGAGAATGCGCTGATCCCGGACGCTGATGTCGATTTCGGTGAAATTACTTTGATGCCTTCGAACCGTACGAGCATCAAAGCTATGACGAAGTTCAGCAATGAGCTTCTGCGACAGAGCACTGTCGGTCTGGACGCTGTCCTTAAGACTCGACTCGTTAGCGATGTGTCCAACGCTCTGGATACCGCTTTGCTGACCGGTGCGGGTACTTCGAACAGCATCACCGGCCTGATCAATCAGGCGGGCGTGCAGACCGGCGAACTCGATGTTGCCGATCCGGATACTCTGCTGGATGCTCTCGCTCTGGCTGCCGCTGCTGAAGTTACCCCGAACCGTTGGTTCATCTCGGGTGCTGATTTCTTCGCTCTGCGGAAGCTGAAGGAAGCCACCGGATCTAGCAAGTACCTGCTTGAAGAGAACGTCCACGCGGGTGCTACTTACTCGCTGTTCGGTATCCCGGTGACCGTTACCAACAAGCTCCCTGCCGGTAAGGCTGTGCTTGTCGACATGGCACAGGTGGCCGTGGTTCGGGACCTGGCCCCGTCGGTGACTGTGCTCTCCGAGCGGTTCGCCGAGTACGACCAGCAGGCTATCCGGGTGGTTACCCGGTATGACCTGGGTCTGCTTCATCCCGAAGGCGTTGTTGTCCTGACGGACGTGGCGTAATCATGGCTGCCGTTACGGGTGAACAAGTAGCGGCATTCCTTGGCCAAGCCACCAATACTGAATTGGTGGCTATGGCTTCGGCTCATGCCGTGGTGATTACGTCTATGGTCCGGGCCTACACCCGCGACGGGGGGTTTACCGCGAATATCCCCAACGCTGAGATTGAAGCGGTTATCGTCACTGCTACGTCTCGTCTGGTGGCTAATCCGGAACAGTTGGATCAAACCGTGGGATCGGTAGGTGTCCGAGGAGGATTCACCGGTTTTAACCTCGCTGAACTAGCGGTGTTGAACCGGTACAGAAAGCGGGCGGCATGATCTTTCATGACCGGGTGACGGTCGTCTACAAAATAGACGGACCTAAAGACCCGTTCAATAATCCGACGAAGATTGATGTCACGGTTCCGGATGTTCCAGCGGAAGTATTCTCGCTGGACTCTGATGTGTCAATATCGAGTGATCTAGCTTCGGTAATCAACCGGTACCGGCTCATCATCCATCCGATGGCAGATATCCCCGCTAAGAATGCAGTAAACGAACTGCGGTTCTCGTGGGGTCCGTATCAGGTGACCGGTAATTATTCTGGCCTGATAGCCGATGGTGCTGTAGAACGCCATGTGATCCGTGGTCGTCTGCACCATTACGAGGTCATCTGTAAATCAGTAGTCGGCTAGCTGTAGCCTGACCGGTGGTCGGGGGATGCTACCTACATCCCCCGGCCCCAGGCAGTCAGTTAGACATCAGTCGCCACACCGTCAGGACACGAGCGCGTCCCGTGGCGCTGAGGTATCGGTGTTCCAGTTCTTTGGTGGCAGGTCCACCAAAATGCTTGTGTGCGGCGGCTATATGCGCCGAACCGTAGCCGTAGCGTTCCTCGGTGAGGATGGACAGCGCCCCGTCTGCTTCCAGGTCGACCAGTGCCGGGAGGGTATCGCCGGAGAAGCTAGGCAGGGTGACAGTCATCAGAACAAACCCTTCTGAACCGCCGGGATAACCGGCTTCCAAATATTCGTGTGTACGCTGAGTTCGTCGTCCCACTCGTGAATCAGAAGCTCAAAAAATCCACAGTTCTCCAGCGCAATCATTGCGGTTACTATCTCGTCCGGCTCACCGATATTCTCGAGTGCCCCATCTTCAGGAACCCCAAGGGTTACACTCGCGTACTCCGGAGTCTCAGACCACGAGAACGGCAAAGTTTCCTGACTCGCCTCCTGCATGCCTCGGGCGATATACGCGGAGAGTGCGGATTCTGTATCGAAGAAATCCGGGTGAGTGTAGATGTCGAACAGCCAGCGATCCCAGTCGAATCCCATTTTAGTTTCCTATTCCGAGTGATTTACGAATCTCTTCTGCTCGGACCTCTCGCCGCTTGTTATGCTCTTCGGTTGATCCGATGTGCAAACGTTCGAGTAGATCCACGGGGATAATTACATTGGCGTACCAGGCACCGGATGCGCCTTTCTGGCCCTCTATCTTTACGTCTACGGTGATACCGGCGTCCGTCAAGGTTTTCCTACGCTCGGACCAATCAGCAGCGCGGAACACTTGCCCCCACGTTTTCCCGGTCGGGATGTATTCCCAGTGAGCCTCGGTTACGGGAAGTTCTTCAAGTGTGGCAATCTTGGAGTCCAGCGCGGTTATTTGTTTGATCAGAGTATCCCGCGCACCGCGGGATTTGATCCCCTCCATGACCGCAGACAGCTCGGCTACAGCCTCACGAGCGGAGTTGAGTTCTTCGGTGTGGTTGCTAGCGGACACCCAACGGCGTTCTTCAAGCTCGTATTCGCCAAGCTCATCGATAAACATTTCTTCTAGGAGGTCCTCTATTTGCTTCGCTGGAATCTGTTTATGGTCCGGGTGGTTCTTGGTGCACCGGTAGTACCGGTAGTTCTTCCCCTCTTTGTTGTGGTCCATATGCGTAAAGTTACCGCCGCAGGTGGCACACTTCGCTACACCGAGTAGCGGTGACGCGCTCCGGGTCCGTTTAGTGTTCGGGTTACGCCGTCGTTCTCTGGCGGCTTGCAGCCGGTTCCATTCATCCAGGGTTATCAACGGCTCCGCGAGCATCGCGGGTTCTCCCTGATCGTCCCGAACGACTTCACCCTTGTACGTCGCGTAGCCCAGCAGTGTTTTGGATTCGGTGATCTGCCACAGCGTCATAGATTCCCACCGGGATTTCTTCCCGGTCGCAGTGGGTACCTTGTCCTCGGTCAAGTCGTGAGCTACTTCGGATACGGATTTACCCGAGATGATTTCGTTTACGATCCGTCGAACGATTTTCGAGTGTTCCGGATGAGCTTTCAGTTTCCATCCGACGTCGGCCCGGTATTTCTGGAACCCGTAGGGGACTGCTCCACCGGGGAACCTGCCGAGCTTCAACAGTTTCGCCCGAGAGGCGGAGGATCGTTCCGCTATGGCCTCTAGTTCACCTTCGGCGACACCGGCTATGACGTTGGCGACCAAGCGGCCTATCCAGTTGCTCAGGTCGATCTGATCCGAGATGCACACCAACGCCTTGTTGTGGTCCAAGCACCAGCCGAACAACTTGTTCAGCGGGATCACTCGGCGCCCGAACCGGTCGAGCTTCCACCCAACCAACAAGTCGTACTTGTCTGAACCTGTGTCGGTGAGCCAGGGCCCTAGGCCCTTGGTATCAAACGGGTCGACGGACCCGGATACGTCCCGGTCTACAGCCCAGCCGACCACGACATGCCCGTGCATGTCAGCCCACTGCTGTATCAGTTCTTCTTGTCGTTCCAGCGAGGTTGATTCCTCGGTTGCCCTGGAGATACGGAGTCTTCCTACTACTCTTGCCATGGGTTCAACCTACGGCATAGATGACACCCGATCGATGAGCTTCATGCTGCTTCCACACCCTTCCCAACGAATCCGACGACAACCCTGCGCGTGCCGTAACACTACCCCTTGGGGGTCGAATCACCGAGCGGCACCAGAACTTGTGTTTTCAGCGTCGAATGCGCTAGAAGAGCGGGAACTTCGGCGCACTGGCAACCGCAGGCGCCGAGCCTACTTCAGTCGTCGCCGGGTGGTTTGTGCCGGCCGCTCGATCCGTCGTCGCCCGACGACGACGGCGACATGGCCAGGCCGAACGCCAGACCGAAACCGATTCCGAGCCCCACCCCGAGGGCGAGATTGCCGAGGACTGCGAGGCCGAGCGGGATCCCGATCGCCAGTCCGATGACGATCCCGATACTCAACCGGTAACCGAGTGAGCGATCACCACCGGCGCCCATACTTCGACGGTACCGGCATCCGGTGCTCTCACCTGCGATTTCATTGTTCCGGGATGGTCTCGGGGAGGTCGCGAACAGGTGTTCGGCGCCGGGATCACTCCATCACGTAGGAGTTGAGGCTGTCCTGGATATCGGTGAGTACCGCACGCGCCGAGGTCAGGCCCGTGGTGTGCCAGAGAGCGTCGTCGACCACGAAGGTACGGCCGTCGGTGGCCGCACCGAGTTCTTTCCACTCCGACGAACGCATCACCGATTCGCCGTGCTCCTGGCCCTCCGGACCGGCGAACATGACATAGATGAGATCGCCCTCGGCGGCGACGGGATCGGATTCGTCCAGCGGTTCCGATTCGTCCCGCTGCGCGGCCGGCCGTTGCGCGCCGGTATCGGCGAGAACCTGCGACGCGAAGGTTTCGCTGCCCATGATCTCGCTACCGGTGGCGGTGAACCGGACCAGGGATGCCTCGGTGAATGCCGCGTTGATGGATTTACCGGTGTCGGCGGCCTCGGTGCGGTAGTCGTCGAGCGCCTCTCGCCCGAAGGTAGCGCGGCCCATGGCACCCGCGAACGCGCTGAACTGCTCCTCCCAGGTCTTGTCGGTGCCGACCAGGACCGTCGGGGCGATATCGCTCAGGGCGGCGTAGTTGCCCCGGCCTGCCGGTACCTCGCCGATGATGAGGTCGGGGTCGAGCTGGGCGATGAGCGCGGGGTCGGGATCGGTGGCGACACCGACGCCGGGGACCTCCAGCACCCCGTATCCCAGGTAACCCGGCTGGGGCGCCGGGCCGGGGACGGTGGTGGCGCCGACGACCCGCTCCCACAGGCCCACGGCACAGGTCGCGTCGAGTGCGGAGGTGCCGAGCACCACGATTCGCTGCGGATCGGCCGGAACCCGCGATTCACCCGAGGCGTGCCGGACGGCACGGGTGGGGCCGTCGGCCGGATCGGCGGGGGCGGGCAGCGGGCACGCCTGTGTGGTGTCCCGCTCCGTCCCGACCACACCCGCGCCGGCGATCTTGGTGGTGGTGCGGACGATCGACGCCGAGTTATCGGGTTGGCTCGCGCATCCGGCCACCGCCACCGCGATACAGGCGAGCGCGGCGCCCACGAACCGGTGGGCGCGGCGCGCCCGGGTGGAGTTCCGGGGTTTGCGCGCGGCTGGGGTACGGACAGCAGGGCTCACCGGCATGCCGGGAAGGGTACATGCCCACCGGGATTCGCTGCGCGCCAGCGCCTGCCGCCGAGCTCGGCCCCCGATCGCCGAGGTGGCTGCCCGTACCGCGCGCGCAGGCGGACGGGCAGGTCCTGCGGGTGCGGGCGGCGGCGGCCACCGGTCGCAGGGCTCCGGGTGCCGCGATGGTTCCGCAGCTCGGCGGCCCGTTGCGCGGAACTTGACAGGCCGGTAGTACGACACAGAGTAGGACCCGTTCGGTCGCCGCTCGGCGGACGGTTTACGATTCGAGAAGCGCAAGCTAACCGTTGGCTGTCCCGCGCGACGGGTCAGCGGGCAAACAGTGGAGCCTGCGGAGCGACCCTAAAGGCACCTTCAGGAGGATCAGTGACTGCCGTAGAGCCCAAGCCAGTCCCGCAGGGGGTGGAAGCGACTCGGCCATTCCCGGCACGATTGGGGCCGAAGGGGTCGTTCATATACAAGGCGGTGACAACCACGGACCCGAAGGTCCTGGGTGTCATGTACTTGACCACCTCGATGGCGTTCTTCCTCATCGGCGGCCTGATGGCGCTGATGATGCGAGGTGAGCTCGCTCGGCCGGGCCTGCAGTTCCTTTCGCCCGAGCAGTTCAACCAGCTGTTCACCATGCACGGCACGATCATGCTGCTGTTCTACGCGACCGCGATCGTGTTCGGTTTCGCCAATATCATCCTGCCGCTGCAGATCGGCGCCCCCGACGTCGCTTTCCCGCGACTGAACGCCTTCAGCTACTGGCTGTACGCGTTCGGCGCCAGCATGGCGACCGCGGGCTTCATCACCCCGGGCGGTGCCGCGGACTTCGGCTGGACGGCGTACGTGCCGCTCACCGATATCCTGCATTCGCCGGGTGTGGGCACCGACCTGTGGATCATGGGCCTGGCCGTTTCCGGCCTGGGCACCATCCTCGGTGGTGTGAACATGCTGACGACCGTGGTCTGCCTGCGCGCTCCGGGTATGACCATGTTCCGGATGCCTATCTTCACCTGGAACATCGCCGTCACCAGCGTGCTGATCCTGCTCGCGTTCCCACTGCTGACCGCCGCCCTGCTGGGTCTGGCCTACGACCGCCACCTGGGCGGCCACATCTACGACCCCGGGACCGGCGGCATCCTGCTCTACCAGCACCTGTTCTGGTTCTTCGGGCATCCCGAGGTGTACATCATCGCGCTGCCGTTCTTCGGTATCGTCTCCGAGATCTTCCCGGTGTTCAGCCGTAAACCGATCTTCGGCTACACCACCCTGGTCTACGCGACCCTCGGTATCGCGGCCCTGTCCATCGCCGTGTGGGCGCACCATATGTATGCCACCGGCGCGGTGCTGCTGCCGTACTTCTCGTTCATGACCTTCCTGATCGCGGTCCCGACCGGCGTGAAGTTCTTCAACTGGATCGGCACCATGTGGAAGGGGCAATTGACGTTCGAGTCACCGATGTTGTTCTCGGTGGGCTTCCTCGTCACCTTCCTGTTCGGTGGTCTGTCCGGTGTCAT
This sequence comes from Nocardia speluncae NBRC 108251, assembly GCF_001613245.1. Taxonomy (GTDB): domain Bacteria; phylum Actinomycetota; class Actinomycetes; order Mycobacteriales; family Mycobacteriaceae; genus Nocardia; species Nocardia speluncae. The sequence goes on from NZ_BDBZ01000013.1 coordinate 189,504, forward strand.
CCTGGCCAGCCCGCCGCTGGACTTCCACGTCACCGACTCCTACTTCGTGGTCGCGCACTTCCACTACGTGCTCTTCGGCACCATCGTGTTCGCCACCTATGCCGGTATCTACTTCTGGTTCCCGAAGATGACCGGTCGCATGCTGGACGAACGTCTTGCGAAGTGGCACTTCTGGACCACGTTCTTCGGTTTCCACCTCACCTTCCTGGTACAGCACTGGCTGGGTGCCGAGGGTATGCCCCGCCGCTACGCCGACTACCAGGCCGGTGACGGGTTCACCACGCTGAACACCATCTCCACCATCGGCGCCTTCATCCTGGGTGCCTCGATGCTGCCGTTCCTGTGGAACGTCTTCAAGAGCTACCGCTACGGCGAGGTGGTGACAGTGGACGATCCGTGGGGTTACGGCAACTCGCTGGAATGGGCCACCAGCTGCCCGCCGCCACGGCACAACTTCTACGAACTGCCGCGGATCCGGTCCGAACGTCCGGCTTTCGAACTGCACTACCCGCACATGATCGAGCGGATGCGCAAGGAAGCACACGTCGGGCTCAGTGGTGAAGCCAAACACCATCCCGAGGAGACGCTGGTCAAGTCCTGACGCGTCCCCGCAGTGCACAGATGCGCCCGTCGGCCCAGGTCGGCGGGCGTACTGCGTTTCCGGTCGCGCAACAGAGGGGCCGTCGGCAGCGGGCCGAGTGCGGAACGCTTAGATTGTGGAGGGTCTTGCACGATTCCAGGCCCTCCGTCACGGCGCAGTGCAGCGCCCCGGATTCGCCCACCTCAAAGGCTCGGGGCCCGTCTCGTTCTGGAGCGACAGAGCGGGGGAGCGAAGCGGAGGAGCGGCGGAGTGAAGAACGAGACCCATAGAGCCCCGAACCCCGCGCCGCCGGAGGCGGCGCAATGATACAGAGAGTGAGCAGGTTCTTGGCCGAGACGACCGTTCTCGTCACCGTTACCGGGCCCGATCGCCCGGGGGTCACCTCGGTGTTGTTGACCGCGTTGTCGCGGCATCGGGTGAGTCTGCTCGATATCGAGCAGGTGGTGATCCGCGGCCGGCTCACGTTGGGCGTGCTGGTCAGCTGCCCCTCCGATCCCGAATCTTTGCAGGACGACCTCGAAGAGGCGATGAACACCGTCGGTATGCAGGTCGATGTGGACGTCGATGCCGATGCCGCCCGAGGCCCGGTTTCCACGCATGCCGTGGTGGTGCTGGGCGCGCCGGTGACGGCGCGGGCGTTCAGTGCGGTGTCGCGAGAGCTGGCCGCGCTCGACGTGAACATCGATCTGATTCGCGGTATAGCCGACTATCCGGTCACCGGTATGGAGTTGATGGTTACCGCCCCGGATCGGGCCGGTGATACCGATTCGCGGCTGCGGACGGCGCTGGCCGAGGTCGCGGTCACCGAGCGCGTCGATATCGCGGTGGAGCGGGCCGGGCTGGCTCGGCGGGCCAAACGGCTGATCGTGTTCGATGTGGATTCGACCCTCATTCAGGGGGAAGTCATCGAAATGCTGGCCGCCTATGCGGGCGTCGAGGAGCAGGTGCGTGCCGTCACCGAGGCGGCGATGCGCGGTGAGATCGATTTCGCGGAATCGTTGCGGCAGCGGGTGGCGACCCTGGCCGGGCTGGACGAATCGGTGATCGCGGAGGTCGCGGCGACCATCGCCCTGACGCCCGGCGCGCGCACGACCATCCGGACACTGAAACGTCTCGGTTTCCGGTGCGGTGTGGTGTCCGGTGGTTTCCGGCAGGTGATCGATCCGCTGGCCCGTGAGCTCGAACTCGATTTCGTGCAGGCCAATGTGCTGGAAGTGGTCGAGGGCACACTCACCGGCCGGGTGGCGGGGCAGATCGTGGACCGTGCCTACAAGGCGACCGCGCTGCGGGCTTTCGCGGCCGAATCCGGGGTCCCGATGGAGCAGACGGTCGCGGTCGGCGACGGGGCCAACGATATCGATATGTTGAACGCGGCGGGTCTGGGTGTGGCGTTCAACGCCAAACCGGCGCTGCGCGAGGTCGCCGACACCGCCTTGTCGCATCCCTACCTCGACGCGGTGCTGTTCATTCTCGGGGTCACCCGGGACGAGGTGGAGGCCGCGGATGCGGAAGATGGCCTGCTGCGGCGAGTACCGCTGGGGTAGACGCGCTGGACCGCGGCGAGGTGTGTGTACCTGCCATGTTGCCGGAGCGGGTTGCGGAGGCAGGTCCACGGCGGGTGTAGTGCGAGGGCGTAGGTAGGCTGTCGACCGGTGTTGGTCGGGTGCTTGGAGGCTTTGTGTGATGCTGCCGGATAGCGGCGCGGATGTGGTGGCGGGCGATCACGAATGGGACGAGGTAGGGGATCTGCCGCCGGACCCGGATGTCGATTTCTACGGTGACCCAGGGTTTTCCGAGCGCCACTCGGAACTTGCCGCGGGTTATGGGGGTTCGGGCGACCCCGATGATCCCGCTCAGGTCCAGGCCATGCAGATGGTGTTGCATCTGCCCAAGACGGATCCGCCGGCGCGGAGTGATCTGCTTGCCGCGGCGGCCGGTGCGGCGGTGGCGCTGTGCCTGGACCCGCGGGTGGGTTCCGCGGGCGAGTGGGAGCAGCCGTATCTGGCGTGGAAGCGGTCGCGGATCCGGAAGGTCGCCCGGCGGGCGCGGGGTGCGCAGTGGGCAGCCGCGAACGAGGTGCCCGGGGTGACCGTCGAAAGCGGTGGGGCGTTGGTGCGGGCGTTGGTGCCGGGGCCGGTGGGGTCGGTGGATCCGCGGATCCGGCGGCTCCAGATCGGTGGTACCGACCTGGAGTCCGATGATCCGGGGCCGGTTCCGCTGGATGTACCGGTGTTCTGGGTGAATGCCGCGCTGGGGATGACGGTCGGTAAGGCCGCCGCGCAGGTCGGGCATGCGAGCATGCTGTTCGCCGGTGCGTTGCCGGTGGAGCAGGCGCGGGCCTGGGCGCAGCGCGGATTCGCCTGTGCGGTCCGTGAAGCCGAGCCCGACGAATGGGAGATGCTGCGCACCGCGGTGGCGCGTAGCGCGGCGACTGCGGTCCGCGATGCGGGTTTCACCGAGGTGGCTCCCGGATCGACCACGGTGATCGCCACCCGCCCGGCGCGACTCGATCACCGGTAGCGTGCCCGGTGCCGCGACCCAGTACGTCTCGAGACAAGATGGAGGCCGTGGCGCACCCCGATCCAGATCTGCTCATCGACTTCACCAGCGTTTCCATCCGCCGCAACGGGCATACGCTCGTCGGGCCTGTCACCTGGCAGGTCGAACTCGACGAACGCTGGGTGATATTGGGGCCCAACGGGGCCGGTAAAACGTCGCTGCTGCAGCTCGCGGCCGCCGAAAACCATCCCTCCTACGGGACGGCCTACGTGCTGGGTGAACGCCTGGGCCGGACCGATATCAGCGAGCTGCGGCCGCGGATCGGTTTGTCCTCGGCGGCGCTGGCGGCCCGGATTCCCGCCGAGGAACGGGTCGCCGATCTGGTCGTCTCCGCGGGGTACGCGGTACTCGGCAGGTGGCGCGAGAAGTACGACGATATCGATATCGACCGCGCGATCGATATGTTGGAAAGCCTGGGCGCGGAACATCTTCTGGACCGCACCTACGGCACGCTCTCGGAGGGCGAACGCAAGCGGGTCTTGATCGCGCGCGCCCTCATGACCGATCCGGAACTGCTGCTGCTCGACGAACCGGCCGCCGGGGTGGATCTGGGGGGTCGCGAGGAACTGGTGGAAAGCCTCGGCGATCTCGCCGCCGACCCCGATGCGCCCGCCCTCGTCCTGGTGACCCACCACGTCGAGGAGATCCCGCCCGGGTTCACCCACTGCATGTTGCTGAGCGAGGGGGAAATCGTGAAGCAGGGCCTGCTCGGCGATGTGCTGACCGCCGAGAACCTCAGCGAAGCCTTCCGCCAATCCATTGCTCTGGACCGGATCGACGACCGCTTCTTCGCCCGCCGCGCCCGCCGCCTCGGCAGGCATCGCTCCCGCTGAGGGGGGATCAGATCCGGTCCTCGATTCCAGTTATTTACTCGGCGACCCGGTGGGCTACCTGACTGCCGAAGAAATGGACACCCTCGACAACGTGATTCGCCGCTACCCAGGTCTTGGTCGTCCGCCTCAGCCATAGTGTGTGGTCAGCGTTAGGGTGCAGGTGTGAGTGAGACGACTGTGCCGGAACCTGCCGAAGTGCCCGAAGCCAAGGATGCGTCGACGGTGATGCTGGTGCGTGACGGCGGTGCGGACGGTCCGGAGGTTTTCCTGCAGCGGCGGGCCGGGGCGATGGAGTTCGCGGCCGGGATGACCGCCTTTCCCGGTGGCCGGGTGGATCCGGTGGACGCGGAGGTCGATATCGACTGGGCCGGGCCGGCGCCGAACTGGTGGGGGCAGCGGTTCGGGGTGACCGAGGCGCGGGCGAAGGCGCTCGTATGCGCTGCGGTACGGGAGACCTTCGAGGAGTGCGGGGTGCTGCTGGCCGGCCCCACCGCCGACACCGTGGTCGCCGATACCGCCGGATACCGGCGGCAGCGGGAACGGATCGAAAGACGCGATCTGACCCTGGCCGAATTCCTGGCCGAGGAGAAGCTCGTCCTGCGCGCCGACCTGCTGCGGCCGTGGGCGCGGTGGATCACCCCGACCGTGGAGCGCCGCCGTTACGACACCCATTTCTTCGTCGCACTGTTGCCCGCAGGCCAGCTGGCCGACGGAGCGACCTCGGAATCCGACGGCGTGCACTGGTCCACCCCGGCCGCCGCGCTGGCCACCTGGAAAGCCGGTGAACAGGTACTGCTGCCGCCGACCTGGTCGCAGCTGACCTCGCTGGGCGCCTACTCCGACACTGCGGCGATCCTCGCCGCCGAACCTCCGATCGAACCGATCCAGCCGGAATTCGGTCCCGTGGACGGGAAGATGCTGCTGCAATTCCCCGACAACATGAGCTATTTCGCCGATATACCGGACGCGTCCCGGCTCCAGGGGTCCAAGGGGATGCGCGATACCGATCCCTCCCTGCTGGGCGGTTCCGGCCGCGGCGGCGCCGGTTCGGGCGCCCGGTAGCGTATCGGCCCATGGCCGAATTCGTATCCCTGTCCCGGCTCGAACCCGACCTCACGGGCGGTTCCGGCCGCTGCGTGGCGGTGCTGCGGATCGACCGGCCGCCGCTGAACCTGTTCGGCACCCAGCTGATCCGGGAGATCGCCGCGGCAGCCGAAGCCTGCGGCGCGGATTCCGGGATCGCGGCACTGGTGGTCTACGGCGACGAGCGGGTTTTCTGCGCGGGTGACGATCTGGCCGAACTCGCCGCCCTGCCGGCCGAACAGGCCACCGTCATGGCTGCCGACCTGCAGACGGCGCTGGGCTGTCTGGCCCGGATCCCGCAGCCGACAGTCGCGGCGATCAGTGGGTATGCGCTCGGCGCCGGGCTGGAATTGGCCCTGGGCGCGGACCGGCGGATCATCGGCGACAACGTCAAACTCGGGCTGCCGCAGATCGGCACCGGAATGATCCCGCTCGCCGGTATCCGGCGGCTATCGCTGCTGGTCGGTCCGGGCGCTGCCAAGGATCTCGTTTTCACGGGGCGTTTCGTAGAACCCGAGGAGGCCGCGCGGCTGGGTCTGGTGGATCAGGTGGTCGCACCCGACGATGTGCTCGATTCGGCGATCGCGTGGGCCCGGCAGTTCAGCACCGGACCGGCCCGCGCGCTGGCGGCGGCAAAAGCGGTGTTCGAGGCGGGACCGCACGGTCACGAACGGGCCCGCACCGAATGGGCACAGCTGTTCGATACTGCCGATCAGCGCCTGGGAACACGGTCCTACCTGCGGGACGGGCCGGGGTTCGCCGAATTCACCGGCGCCTGAACGAGGCCATGCCCACCCGGACCCACGCGCTGGTATCAAGCCATCCCGAAGCAAGGGATAGGCGATACCTCTGCCTTCGCTCCGGCCGTGCGCGGACTGCGGATGGGCTGCGCCCAGCAGCACCCATTAGGCTTTCCGACCATGACGGTACGCCCCGACGACCCCGCACCACATCCGCACGCCACCGCCGCGGAGGTCGAAGCAGCATTCGAGGACACCAAGCTCGCCCAGGTGCTCTATCACGACTGGGAAGCGGAGACCTACGACGACAAATGGTCGATCTCCTATGACGAACGCTGTATCGAATACGCCCGCGGCCGGTTCGATGCCGCGGTCGGCGAGGCGGATCTGCCGTACGAACGGGCCCTGGAGCTGGGTTGCGGAACCGGTTTCTTCCTGCTGAACCTGATGCAGTCCGGTATCGCGAAGTCCGGTTCGGTGACCGACCTGTCGCCCGGGATGGTGAAGGTCGCGCTGCGTAACGCCGAGCACCTGGGCCTGGATGTGGACGGCCGGGTCGCCGATGCCGAAACCATCCCGTACGACGACGACACCTTCGATCTGGTGGTCGGTCACGCGGTGCTGCATCACATCCCGGATGTCGAGCAGTCACTGCGGGAATGCCTGCGCGTTCTGAAGCCGGGCGGCCGCTTCGTCTTCGCCGGTGAACCCACCACCGTCGGCAACTTCTACGCCCGCAACCTGGGCAACATCACCTGGAAGGCCACCACCGCCATTACCAAGCTCCCGTTTTTGCGGGATTGGCGCCGGCCCCAGGAGGAACTGGACGAATCGTCGCGTGCCGCGGCTCTGGAGGCCGTGGTCGATCTGCACACCTTCGACCCCACCCAGCTCGAGGATATCGCCCGTTCCGCGGGCGCTGTGGACGTGGCCGCGCATACCGAGGAATTCGCTGCCGCCCTGTGGGGCTGGCCGGTACGCACCTTCGAGGCCGCTGTGCCGGACGAGAAACTCACTTTCGGTTACCGCATGGCGATGTACCGGGCGTGGCTCGGGCTCAGCTGGGTGGACGAGAACGTGATGAGCCGGGTGGTTCCGCGCCAGTTCTTCTACAACGCCATGATCACCGGGGTGAAACCGGGCGCCGGCAAGTAAGTGGGGTACGGCTTCAGTACGGCCGATATCGCCTATCTGGCTTCGCCGCCGGGCGCGGCCGCGCTGGCCGAGGTCGCGGAGCGGGAGCTCACGGCGGCCTCACAGCTACACGATGTGGCGGCTGTGCGCCGCGTGCACGGCGACCGGGCGCCCGCGCTGATCGAAACCGTGCGCCTGCGCCGCCGGGCGGCGGCCAAACTGTCCGGTGCCCAGGACTGGCTGTTCACCGATGACGCGCTCCAGCAGGCCACCCCGACCCTGGTGGCCCGGCATCGCGCCGCCCGGCTGGCGGGTCGCGATGTGCACGATGTGACCTGCTCGATCGGCGCGGAACTGGTCGAGCTGGCGCGGGTGTGCCCCCACGTCGTCGGTAGCGACCTCGACCCGGTCCGGCTCGCCATGGCCCGCCACAACCTGTCCCGAGCGGTGTCTGCCCGGACTCCGGTGGATACCCGCTGCGCCCCGAACCCGGAGGTGCGGGCCCGGTCCGGGACGACATCCCGCACGGCGGCGGAGGCGCCATCGCCGAGCCCCCTTCTCGTCCGGGCCGATGCGCTGGTGCCGTGTACCGCCGGCACGGTGATCATTGCGGACCCGGCCCGCCGGGCGGGTGGTAAGCGCACCTTCGACCCGGCCGCTCTGCAACCACCGCTACCGGACCTGCTGGCTGCCTACCCCGGGCGGGACATGGCTGTGAAGTGTGCGCCCGGACTGGATTTCGATCGGCTCGGCTGGATGGGTGAGATCGAGGTGGTATCACTGGACGGGGCGGTCCGCGAAGCCTGCCTGTGGTCGGCGGGGTTGAGTGAACCGGGCGTCACCCGCCGGGCCACGGTGCTCACGGCCCCGGACACGGTTACCACCCTGACCGACGCCGATCCTGACGAGATCCCGGAGCGGGCGCCGGGGGAGTGGATCATCGACCCGGACGGCGCGGTGGTCCGGGCAGGGCTCGTTCGGCACTATGCGGCTCGCCACGGGCTGTGGCAGCTGGACCCCCGGATCGCCTATCTCACCGGTGACCGGCTGCCTGCCGGTGTCCGCGGATTCCGGATCCTCGACCGGTTCGAATTCCGCGAGAAGGCAGTGCGTACCGAGCTCCGCCGCCGCGACTGCGGTGCCCTGGAGATCCTCATCCGAGGGGTGGACACCGACCCGGATGCGCTGCGGCGCCGGCTGAAACCGAACGGCTCCGAACCGTACACACTGGTGATCACCCGAATCGGCCGTACGGCCACCGCCTTCCTGTGCCGTGCGTCCCGGTGAGGGATCTGTCAGCGTGATTCGAGATACAGCGGTGGCCGGCCGTTCCGTGCCTCCAGGAGCAGAATGGGCTTACCCTGCGGCAGCCCGTCGATGAAGTTGAGTTTCCCGCTGGCACCGGCGAACGCCCAGTTGAATCGCATCTGATCCATCATCTGACCGACAGCGTTCGAATCTACGTCGTCCCCGGCTGCCACGGCCGCCCACCTGGTTGCCTGCACAGCCGCCAGCACCGCGTCATGTTCCATAACCGCCGCGAAATCGTGTACATCGCCGTCGGAGAACGCGCGATAGCAGATCGGGCCTTCGCACTCGGGTGAGAATTGGTCGATCGCGATCGGGTTGAATTCGTTGCGGTTTCGGTCCCAGGCATCCGGATGGGCCAGCCCGGTGTACCGTACCGTGACATTACCTTCGAGCGCCTTTCCGGCAACGCTGTCCGCGAGCTGGTGGTAGGGCATATCGTCAGCGGTCATCACCTGGATCGGCTGCTCGCGGCAATCGCGTTGGGCGAGCTGGGTGAGAAATTCGAGGGCATCGGCGCCCCGCCCTGCAAAATAGATCGTGCTCGGCTTCCGATCACAGATGTTCGCCATCATGAAGCGGAACGCGATGGACACCTGGCCGAAACCGGCATCGTAGGTCTCCGGTGGCCCGGCGAAATGCGGCGAATCACCGGGGAACTGGGACTCGAAGGCGCCGGCGAGGGTACGGCCGTACTGGTCTGCCGGGTTGTCGTCGCGAACGATCAGGATTTTTTCGTTGTCGCCGGCGAGGAATTCCGCGGCAGCACGAGCATGTTCCGAGGCCGGCGGCGAAACTTTGAGGAAGGCGCGTGCTCCCTGAAATACATCGATCGTGAGTGTGGAGGCGAATACGGGAATCGGCTCCTCCAGATTGGTCAGCCGGTCGATGGCCGCGAGCGCCTTCTCGAAACTGAACGAGATCCCGGTGACCGCGACGATACGATCGGCCGTACGGCGCTGCACGATCGTATCGACCACGGATTCCCACGAGGCGAAATCACTGCCCGGATTCGCCAGGAGTAACCGGATCTTCGGACGGTCCCCCCAGGAGCTGGTCTTGTTCGCGGAGAGCTGGGCGAGATGTGCGCCGGCCAGCCGGTGCTGGATACCTGCCGTCGTGACGTTGCCTTCGTCGCTGTCGCCGGTCGTCATCGGTGTCAGTAAGACGATGCTCACATACGGATCGCCGGAATCCACTACGGTCTCGTTCTCGTCCCGGATGCGCCCTGTGAGATCGGCGATATCGTCGGTGAACTGCTCGCTACCGTCGGTGACCCCGACGCATTGGCCGCTTTCGTTCCGGTCGAGACCGGCGTCGCACCCGTCGCCCGGACGGAGTAGGTCGGTCAGCCAGAGCGTGGCGGCCACGACCAGAGCCGCGACCAGGAACACGGCGGGAACCCACCACCATTTTCGGTAGCCGGGCGGTGGCGGCTGGATCAAGGTGGTCATCGATACCTCTCCGCTCGTTCATACAGCAGCAGGGCCCCGCGGCCGAGACCACGGGCGAGCTGCCGTAATTCGTTCTCGATGGTGCGATCGAGAGTCCGTTGCGGATCGCCCAGGGGATCGCTGGAAACCCACAGCGCGGCGATCAGCCACGCCATCTCGTGTTCGGGCTCCAGACCGTTGTTCCGGACGATCGCCTCGACCTGTGTGAACGGGTTTTCATCCGCGTCCGGGCGGCGTGGGGCCGAGGTGATCAGATCCAGATCGGACAGCCACGCCGTGGCCGATGCGTGACCGAACTCCGTCTGCCCGGGCAGGAACGGCCGCTCCAGGTATTCGATGGCGGCACCCAGTCCGCCGAGAGCCAGATCGTGGTAGATGGCCGCTATTTCGGCTTCCGCCTCACCCTCTTCGAATTTGCACCGGTAGAGGTCGCGGCAGATCATATGGGTGGCGTCCCAGTTCCGGGGATCGTCCGGTTCGCGGTCTGCCAGTTCGCAGAGCAGAATCCGGCGGAGCCAGGTATCGAGCACCATCTCCGGTTCCGGCCCGCCGGCGGTCCGGATCCACAACCGGTTACGCAGTTCCTGGAGCAACGCCTCCCCGTCCGGCAGGGGGGAATCCAGAATCTCCCGCTGATACAGCACATCCACGGTGCGGCCCGCGGCGGCAGTAACCAGATCACGTAAGTTGTCGGCCGCGAAATCGCCGAGCAACCGTTCGCCGGCCCGCTCCAGCACAGTGCCGGGTGTGTCGACCGGCTCCTGCAAAGGATCGTGGTGGGTACCTACGGCGCTGGTGAGGACGGACCGCGCGCAGGCGAGTGGATCGTCTACCCCGGTCTGTTCCAGCGCGGCCAGGACATCGGTGGTTGCGGCGGCGTTCCCGCCGGTGAGGGCGCGGACAAAATCCGCGACCCGGGGCACCGAGCGCATCCGCCGGTCGGCGGCGAGATCACCGGTGGTCTGCGTACTCAACCGGCTCAGATCCACCAGGTACCAGGGAAACCAGGAGGCCGCCGGATTATCTGCGGATGCCCAGTCGGTGAGAATATCGGGTGGGTTGCGCGGTTCCGGCCATTCGATACCGCCGGTCCGGTGTTCGGGTTCGCGGCGTTCGGTGACATCGCTGAAGCGATGCATACCGGGACGGTGCCAGCATTCGCTCCAGGCGGGCAGCCATTGCGCGCTGGTGGCGACGACCACCAGCGGATCCGGTTCGGCACCGTTGCGCCGCCGCGCTTCACGCAGGGTCTGCAAGAAATGCCGGCCGGAGGGAGTGTGCGCATTGTCCAGCAGCAGTACGGAGTTGAGGGTGCGCCCGGTACCGCGCATGCCGCTGTAGGCCCGTCGCAGATCGTGTAGGAAGGCCATCCCGAAAATGGCGTCGGCCTCGGCGCGGGATTCGTCGTCGCCGTGTGCCCATTTGGCCAGGTCGATCAGCATATCGTCGCGTTCGACCTGTTCACCGCTGAGTCGTGGTCCGCGTTTGATACGGCGCCTGATACTGAGCCGGTTCAGGCTCTGCATCAGGCTTTCCACGGCCATACCCACCCACGGCGACATCCCTTCGGGCACCTGACCGGCAGCCTCGAGGATATCGGCGACGCTCTGGCTGCGCGCCTCCATGGGCTGGGCGCTGGAGACGACTTGGCGCAGGGTCTGCAGCGCCGCCCGCCGGTTGTCGGCCTGCATATGCAGTGTGCTGCCGACCGCCACGACACACAGCCACAGTTGCGGGAAGTTGATACTGCCGAATTGCGCTCGCTTCCGGCCGAGTTCGAAGGCGAGCTCACCGAAGACTTCGCGCGGGGTGCGGTCGCCGCGACCCAGATCCACCTGGGCGAACGGCAGTTTCGCACAGCGCTGGGCAAGCGATTGCAGTAGAACGGTTTTCCCGCTCCCGGGGGGCCCGACGGCCACCACCACCGGCAGCAGCCGGCTCCGGCCCTCCGGCCGTTGTACCAGCTGTTCGATCAGCTGCCCGGTGATCGGTTCCAGCCCATGAAGTACCGGGCCTTCTCCTGGCATCGCCCCTCCCGCTTTCGGCAATCGATATCCGGCATATCGGTATCCGGTGCCACAGTGTGAACCGGCGCTCTGAGCGGACCGGGCGAACTGCTGGACGAAAATCGATCAGTGCAGCCATCTTAGGCAAGTCCGCCCAGGCTTTTGGAGTAGCCATGAGATCGCAATATGAAACGGGGAGGCGGGAATTGCGTTGCGGGAGCGGATGGGGTGTCCGGGAGCAGGGGGGCCGATGACCGCCGGAACGAACCCGGGGACGTGGACCCGGGGTCGTTCCGGTGGTGGATGGTCAGCCCGCGGCGGACGGTCCCGAAATCGAGGCCGACAACGACGACAAGAAGCAGAGGGGCGACGGGGGGTACTGCATGGTGCAGACGAGCCCGATGTTCTCGGACGCCTTCTGCTCGGCCGCGGGCTGTGCCTGCGGTACTAGTGGCACGGCCGAGGCGGTGGCCGCGCCGGCGACCGGGATCGTGAACAGGGCCGCTACCAGCAGGCCGGCCCGGAGAGTACGACGCATGATTGCTTCCTTCCTGACCGGAGCGTACCGATCAGCAGCGAAGGTAGTGCCGATCCCGGTCGCCGGCCAGACCCGAGTTGTCCTGCCCGTGGTTTCGTGGGCAGGACACCGGCGCCGGGCCCGAATGATGTCGGAGCGCCGGGGTACGGTCTGCCCATGACCAGGTACGCGGCGTTGCTACGCGGCATCATGCCCAGCAATCCGAATATGAGCAACGAGAAGCTGCGTGGTGTATTCACCGGGCTCGGCTTCGAATCGGTGGCGTCGGTGCTCTCCAGTGGCAATATCGTGTTCACCACCGGGGAGACTCCCGGTGCGGAGCTCGAGAAGCGGATCCAGGAAGCCCTGAGCGCCGAACTCGGGATCGCGGGCGGCACCGTAGTCCGCGGCTACGCCGAGCTACGCGCCCTGCTGGACCGCGACCCCTTCGCCGGTTACACCCACGGCCGCGAAACCTATCTGACCGTGACGTTCTTCAAAGACAGCGCCCACTCCCGTGTCGAAATGCCCACCGATACGGATCCGCGTACCAAGGTCGTCGGCTACGACGATCAGGCGCGGGCCTTCCTCTCGATCATCGACAATTCCGCGCCGAACACCCCGAATTTCATGGTGTGGCTGGAACGGAACTACGGGAAGAACATCACGACCCGGACCTGGCTCACCGTGCAGCGAGTCGTGAAGAAGATGGAATCGCCGAAATAGCCTCGGGGCGGTCACGCGTCCTGCGCGACCCCGTTCTTCTTACGTTCGATATCGGCAAGCGCGGCCTCGCGCGCCGTCCGTTCGGCAGCGCCGGCCTCCCACGTCGATTTCCGGTTCTTCACCACCCGGGCGGGTGCCCCGACCGCGATACCGAAATCCGGGATCTCGCCCTTCACCACCGCGTGCGCGCCCAGCACACAACCCCGCCCGACCCGGGTTTCGCGCAGCACGGTGACCTTGGCGGCGATCCAGGTGTCGGGTCCGATTCGCACCGGGCTCTTCACGATGCCCTGGTCCTTGATCGGCATGGTGATGTCGTCCATCCGGTGGTCGAAATCGGTGATGTAGCACCAGTCCGCGACCAACGTCGACTCCCCGATCTCGATATCGAGGTAGGTGTTGACCACGTTGTCCTTGCCGAACACCACTTTGTCCCCGATTCGCAGCGAGCCCTCGTGGCAGCGGATGGCGTTACCGTCGCCGATATGGACCCAGCGCCCGATCTCGAGCCGGCCCAGTCCGGGGGTGGCGTGGACTTCCACGCGTTTGCCGAGGAAGACCATGCCGCGCAGGATGACGTGCGGGTTGGCCAGTCGGAATCTGAGCAGTCGGTAGTAACGCACCAGGTACCAGGGCGTGTAGGCACGATTGGACACGACCCAGCGCAGCGAATCGCGAGTGAGGAAACGGGCCTGCCTGGGGTCCCGTCGCCGGGAACCCTGCCATCGCGTGCGCAACGGTGCGCCCCACATGCTCGTCACGACGTCTCTCCTGAATCTCCCGTGGTCCCCCCACTGCCGAACAGCCTACTTTCGTGCTCCGCGGGCCCGGCCTATACCCTTCCGTTAATCTCACACATGGCCGGGGCGACAGGACGACGGAGGAGACCAGCAGGTGCGTATCGGCGGCGGCGTACGGACCGGGTCCTGGCTCGCGGTGATTGTCGCGGCGGTGGGTGTGCTCACCGCGTGCGGTACCGATGTGGACGACATCACGGTCGGACGGGGTCTGGGCTGGCCCGCGGCGGGACATGAGGCCCGTAACAGCGGCAATACCCCGGTCACCGGTTCCCGGGCGGTGAGCCTGCGGTGGTCGCGTCCGGTCGGCGGGCCCGTCGTCGCGCCGGTGACGGTGGGTTCGGAGGGGCAGATCTTCCTGACCACCCGTACCGACGCTAATTGTGAGATCTACTCCTATCAGATGTCCACGGGCCGTAAACGTTTCTGCAATCCGCTGGGCCCGCACGCCATCTACTCGCCCACCCTGCTCGACGGCGCGAGCAATGTGTATGTGGGGCTGGACAGCGCGGTCGAATCGGCGAACCAACTGGGCCAGCCACGCTGGCGCACGCCGGTGGCCGGGGTGCCGACCGGTATGCAGTTCACCGGTGACGGCCATCTGCTGGTGATCACGCAATCGGGTCAGGTCGATGTACTGGAACGGCAGACCGGTAAACGGATGGTGCCCACCCAGCAGCTGCTGCCGACGCCCGATTTCCTGAAAACCCCCGATGTCGACTGGCCGCCCGCCGGGGAGGGGCTCGAAGATTGTGCCACCGGTGGCCCGGGCTGTGCGGTGGCCACCATCGCCGCGATGGAGGTCGACTCCGGGCGGATCTATGCCACGGTGCGCAAACCGGGCGAACCCGATGCCGCCCTGGTGGCGTTGCGGTACGCCGACGGCAAGGTCGTACAGGAGTGGAGCCGCAAGATCCTGGCCGGGGGCAGCGCCACCGATCCCGCCCTCGCTGCCGACGGGTCGACGCTCTACGTCGGTGACAACAGCCGGCGCCTGCTGGCCGTCGACACCGCCGACGGCCGACCGAAATGGGAAGCCCACCTGGACTGGGAGCCACGCCGCGGGATCTCGGTCTCCGACGACGGCCTGATCATCCCGGCCGGCGACGACGGCTACCTGATGGCCCTCCGCGATACCGGTGCCGGCTACGAAAAAGTCTGGGAACGTAAGGACCTGGCCTTGCGCGGCGCTCCCGTGCAAACGGCCGGCGGGACCGGTTATGTCACCGCCGCAATCGGCGACGGACTGAACCTGATCACCTTCGACACCGCCACCGGCGCCACCGTCGACTCCGATGCCCTGCCCGGCGCCTCGGGCACCACCACGGGAACGGCCGTGGGCGCCGAAGGCGAGGTCGTGGTCGCGACCCGGATCGGCGAAATTTTCACCTTCCGCGAAAAAGCCTGATCCGGCCCCCTTCCACGAGTGTGGAGAAGGACTGCGATACGTGCGATTTCGGGCAGCAGCCCCGGGAATCCCGGCGACTACCGGCCGTGGTTCACAGCGGCTGTGCGGGATCTCTTTCCGGGAGCGGGCGGCGGTCGATTTCGGGCCGCCCCAGTGGAGTGCGGACCCGGCGCTTCGCACCGGAGTACACCCCCGCGGTTTCCGCGGCCACCACGTCCCAGGCGAAATCCTCGGTGAGCCGGTCGCGAGCGGCCCGCGCGCGCTGCTGTGCGGCGGCGGGGTCGTCGAGGACCGCGATCACTGCGTCCACCAGGCCGTTGACGTCCGCGGGTTCGAACGAGGCCCCGGTCACGCCGTCGATCACGGCTTCGCCCAGCCCGCCCGCGGTCGAGGTGACCAGCGGTGTTCCGGTGGCCGCCGCCTCCAGGGCGACGATCCCGAACGGTTCGTAGCGGCTCGGCAGCACGATGGCGTCGGCCCCGTGCAGCCAGCCCAGCAGTTCGGCATGGTCGAGCTGCCCGGTGAAATGCACCGCGCGCGCCACCCGGTGCACGCGGGCGCGCTCCCGCAACCATTCGAACTGGGTTCCGACTCCGGCGATGGTCAGCGTGGTACCAGGGTGCGCACGGCGGATCCGGGGTAGCGCGGCGATCGCGTCCTGGATCCCTTTCTCGTATTCGAGCCGCCCCACGTACAGCAGGCGCGGCGGCCCGCTGCGTGGCGGCCGGGCGCGAAACGACCAGGCCCCCACATCGATTCCGTTGCGGATCACGTGTACGGGCACCCGGTCCGGCCGGTAGAGCCGTTCCACTTCGTCCTGCATGGACGCCGAACAGGCGATGAGCGCATCCGATTCGTTGGCCAGCCACCATTCGACCGAATGCACCTGCCGGTTCACCCGGCCCGCTACCCAGCCGCTGTGCCGCCCGGCCTCGGTGGCGTGGATGGTGGAGACGAGCGGGACGTCGTAGTACTCGGCCAGTGCGATCGCGGGATGCGCCACCAGCCAGTCGTGTGCGTGCACCACATCGGGGGTCCAGCCCTCGCCGATACCGGGCTTGTCCAGTGCGACTCCGGCACGGACCATCGCATGCCCCATGGCCAGGGTCCAGGCGAGCATATCCTCGCCGAAATCGAAGATCGGCGGATCTTCCGCGACCGCCACCACCAGCACACCTTCGGCGACGAACGAATGTGTGGGATGAGTGGCGGGACTGGTGCCGGTGGGGCGCCGCGCGAGTACCACCAGTTCGTGTCCGGCCGCCGCGAGCGAAGTCGCCAGGTGGTGGACATGCCTGCCCAGTCCTCCGACGACCACGGGCGGGTACTCCCACGACACCATCAAGATCTTCATCGCGGTCCTTCTCCTGGATTGACGCGTAGCCTACGCGCGTCCAGGGCCGGGAACACGCCGTCTGCGACAGCCCATCCGGCCGCCAATTCCCGGGCCCGCGCGAACTGGCCCGCGCCCACGGCGCCCGCGATCTCCCGGACGGCGTGGGCGTGCTGGTGGGACCGGTCGCGGGCGTATCCGGCGGCGGAATCCTTGCTGACCATGAACGCCCAGTCGCTGGACACCGTGAGAATGGCTTCGCGTAGGAGCTGGTCGGCCACCGGGTCACGGCCGGTGGGCGCGTCGGCCCGCATCTTCGCGGTCGTGTCGAGGGCGAGCCGGACGATTTCTTCGTTCAGTTCGACCAGGTCGCGGACCTGATCGCCGGCCCAGACCCGCCAGTCCTTACCCGACCCCCACGAGGAATCGGCGAGCGGAACCGGATCGCCGACGAACCCGCGTTCGCGCGCGTCCGCGAGGGTGCCGACGGTGACCCCGGCTTCCGGTAGTGCGCGCAGTACCTGGGCGAGCCACTGCGGGCCCTCGTGCCACCAGTGTCCGTACAGCTCGGTATCGAAGGCCGCAACCACCAGTGCGGGCCGTCCGATTCGCTCGGATTCGGTGATGAGCCGCTTACGTACGGTTGCGACGAAATCGGTGACGTCCCGCTCGACCTGCGCCGCGGCGAGTTCGGGGTCGTAGGGCGCCTTGTCCGGCCCGGCAACGGTTTTCCCGGTGACCCGGGCGGGTTTGAGTCCGGTGGCGTGGTCGTAGTGGTGGAAGTCTCGGTAGGCGCCGTTACCCGGGTAACCCGATTTCGGTGACCACACCCGGTAGCTGACAGTGAGATCGCGCCCGAACGCGACGACGGGTGAATCGCGGACCGGCCGGCCGAACGAGGTATCCCCGCGTAGTGCGGGTCCATCGACCATGAAATGGGTCACACCGGCGGCGGCGTAACCGTCTTCCATCCCCGGCGTGAACCCACATTCCGGTGCCCAGATCCCCGAGGGCGTATGACCCCAGCGCAGGCGTGCGTCGATCAGCCCTTCGCGCAATTGGAAATCGCGCAGCCGTTCATCGAGTAAGGGCTGGAAGGGGTGCGCCAGCGGGCCGCCGAGCAATTCGATGGCATCGGCGTCGAGCAACTGCCGCCAGACCGGCGCCGCCCCGTGCCGCCAGCTCTGCTCGAACTCGGCCAGCGCTGCCACCGCGAGCCGGTGCTCGTGCCGGCCGAGCGCCTTGTTTCCGGCCATGGCGGCCTCGTCGGCCCGCAACTGCCAGTTGCCGAGCCAGTGATGCATTCCCGCAAGCGAATGCGGATCGTCGAGTTGTGCTGCGAGAACAGGGGTTATCCCCAGTGTCAGCAGATGTGAGCGGCCCTCGTCGGCGAGCGTGCGCAGTACCTCGACGACCGGCAGGTACGACGCCGCCCACGATTGGTAGAGCCATTCCTCGCCGACCGGCCATCGGCCGTGATGGGCCAGCCAGGGGAGGTGCGAGTGCAGGACGAGCGTGAACTGTCCGGGTACCGCGTCGCCGGTGTTGTTGCCGCTCACGGTTTCACCGCTCGGGCGACCAGGTCGAGGCTGGCGTCGATATCGGCGGGAGTCAACGCGAAATCGTCGACGGTGATACCCGCGACGTCGGTGGTGAGTTCGGCCGGCCAGGGCTCGCCGGCCAGCGCCCGCTCGATCTGTGCGTCGATGAAGGAGCCGCCGTGTTTGTCGTCCAGTGCGCGCAAGCTCGGGCCGTGGTGCACACCTGTCATGAGCTCCACCCGGAAGCCGGCTTCCTCGAGCAGTCCGGTCAATTCGGCAGCGTTCAGTTCGCGTGTGTGGAAGGGGTTGAGCGGGGTGTCACGCCCGGGGGAGAAGGTGATCCGGTTGGGGGTGCTGATGAGCAGTTCACCGCCGGGGCGCAGCACGCGCAGGCATTCGCGCAGGAACTGCACCTGATCCCAAAGGTGTTCGATCACTTGGAAATTCACCACGGTGTCGACCGTGTCGTCCGGCAGTGGGAGGGCGGCCAGGTTACCGCGGATCATCTGCACCCGGGGGTACCGTGCGCGTACATGCGCGGCCGCGCCGCGGTCGTAGTCGAGCCCGATCACCGCGGTCGCGATCTCGGCGATCATATTTGCGCCGTATCCTTCGCCCGACCCTGCCTCGAGTACCACCTTGTCCGCGCACCGCGACAGCAGCCGGTCGTAGACGATCTCGTGCCGGCGGAACCAGTAGTTCTCCTCCGCGATACCCGGCACCGTCCGCTCGCCGGTCAACGGCAGCGGCTCCAGTACGTCAGGGGTGGCCGGTGCGGCGGGAATCACAGCCTCGCTCATTGCGACGAGGTTACTGGTACTGCCCGGTACACGGGTGTCCAGGGAGGCCCTCCGGGTGGCCGCGCTTGTAAGTTACCCACGAGTAACTTAACGTAGGGTAATGTCTCGGCCTGAGCTACTCACATGGACGTACGGCCGCTGGAGATCGTGCGACCGCCAACACAGGTAACCAGAACAGGAGGTCGACGAAGACCGATGCCGAATATCGTCGTACTCATCAAGCAGGTGCCCGATACCTGGTCCGAGCGCAAGCTGACCGACGGTGACTTCACACTCGACCGTGAAGCCGCAGACGCGGTGCTCGACGAGATCAACGAGCGCGCCGTCGAAGAAGCCCTCCTGATCAAGGAGGCCCAGGGCGGTGAGGTCACCGTGCTCGCCGCCGGCCCGGATCGCGCCACCGAGGCCATCCGCAAAGCCCTGTCCATGGGCGCCGACAAAGCCATCCACATCAACGACCCGGCCATCCACGGCTCCGATACCGTCCAGACCGCGTGGGTCCTGGCCGGTGCACTGGGGCAGGTCGAAGGCGTCGAACTGGTCATCGCCGGCAACGAGGCCACCGACGGCCGTTCCGGTGCCGTTCCGGCCGTTATCGCCGAGTACCTGGGCATCCCGCAGCTCACCCATCTGCGCAAGCTCACCGTCGACGGCGAGAAGATCACCGGCGAGCGCGAGACCGACGACGGCGTGTTCAAGCTGGAGGCGACGCTGCCGGCCATCGTCAGCGTCACCGAGAAGATCAACGAACCGCGCTTCCCCTCCTTCAAGGGCATCATGGCCGCCAAGAAGAAGGAAGTGCAGACCTTCACCCTGGAAGATCTGGGCATCGACCCGTCGACCGTGGGTGTGGCGAACGCGGGCACCGCGGTGACCGCGTCCACCCCGAAGCCGCCGCGCACGGCGGGCGAGAAGATCAGCGACGAGGGCGACGGCGGCACCAAGATCGCCCAGTACCTGGTCGGCCAGAAGATCATCTGAGTCCCCGCACCCGCAGCAACTTCTAGGAGAAGAGACAAATGGCAGAAGTACTTGTGCTCGTAGAGCACGCCGACGGTGCGGTCAAGAAGGTGACCACCGAACTGCTGAGCGCCGCCGCCGCCCTCGGCGAGCCGTCGGCCGTGGTGGCGGGCGCCCCCGGCACCGCCGACAAACTGTCCGACGCGCTGGCCGCGGCCGGTGCCGCCAAGATCTACGTCGCCGAATCCGACGATGTCGAGAACTACCTCATCACGCCGAAGGTCGACGTGCTGGCCGGCCTGGTCGAATCCGCCTCCCCGGCGGCCGTCCTGGTCGCCGCGACCGCCGAGGGCAAAGAGGTCTCCGGTCGCCTGGCCGCTCGTATCGGCTCCGGCCTGCTGGTCGACGTCATCGACGTCAAAGCCGACGGCTCGGCCGTGCACAGCATCTTCGGTGGCGCCTTCACCGTCGACGCCAAGGCCACCGGCGATGTGCCCGTGATCTCCGTTCGCCCCGGTTCGATCGAGGCGAAACCCTCGGCCGGCGCCGGCGAGAAGGTCACCGTCGAGGTTCCTGCGCAGGAAGAAGGCGCCGTCAAGGTCACGAGCCGCGAGCCCGTCGTCGCGGGTGACCGGCCCGAGCTCACCGAGGCGAATATCGTCGTCTCCGGTGGCCGCGGTGTCGGTTCCGCCGACAACTTCTCCGTGGTCGAGACCCTGGCCGATTCGCTCGGCGCGGCCGTCGGCGCCTCGCGTGCCGCGGTCGACTCGGGCTACTACCCGGGCCAGTTCCAGGTCGGCCAGACCGGTAAGACGGTTTCCCCGCAGCTGTACGTCGCCCTGGGCATCTCCGGCGCGATCCAGCACCGGGCCGGTATGCAGACCTCGAAGACCATCATCGCGGTCAACAAGGACGAAGAGGCGCCGATCTTCGAGATCGCCGACTACGGCATCGTCGGCGACCTGTTCAACGTCGCCCCGCAGCTGACCGAAGAGGTCAAGAAGCACAAGGGCTGAGCGCCCCGCGGCTCTGTCCGCACCCGTTCACGACAACGCCCGGCCGGTTCATCCGGCCGGGCGTTCGCTTTTCGTGCTCCGGCCGGTGAGCGTACGCCCGGAAATCTGTGGCGAAAATTACTCCCAAGTAGGTTTGAACCGCGTTGAGTGTATCCAGGTGGGAGGCTCATTCGGGCCGGCAGTTAGGCTCACAACGGTGTCCTCGTGGCGGAGAGGTTCGTGACAGATGCGAAAGCTCGAGCGCGGCCCGACGGGTCGATCAGCACGTGGTCACCGCTGATGAGGAGGTACCGGATCCATGCCCGTTCTGCACGAGGAACTACAGGAGATCTACGACGAGGTGCTTCTCCGCAATGCGGGGGAGACCGAGTTCCACCAGGCCGTGCACGAAGTGCTGGACAGCCTCGCTCCGGTAGTGGCCAAGCATCCCGCCTACACTGATGCGGCCGTGATCCGACGCCTGTGTGAGCCCGAACGGCAGATCATCTTCCGGGTGGCCTGGGTCGACGACTCCGGTCAGGTACAGATCAACCGGGGATTCCGGGTCGAGTTCAATTCCGCGCTCGGGCCGTACAAGGGCGGGCTGCGCTTCCACCCGACCGTGAACGTCGGAATCGTGAAATTCCTGGGTTTCGAGCAGACCTTCAAGAACTCCCTGACGGGCATGCCGATCGGCGGGGGCAAAGGTGGATCCGATTTCGACCCGAAGGGCCGCTCCGATGCCGAGGTGATGCGCTTCTGCCAGGCATTCATGACCGAGCTCTACCGGCATATCGGCGAGCACACCGATGTCCCGGCCGGTGATATCGGTGTCGGTGGGCGGGAAATCGGCTACCTGTTCGGGCAGTACAAACGCATCACCAACCGCTTCGAATCGGGTGTGCTCACGGGTAAAGGGCTCGCTTGGGGCGGGTCGCAGGTCCGCACCGAAGCCACCGGCTACGGTGTCGTGTTCTTCGTCGACGAACTGCTGCGGACCCGCGGTGAAGGCTTCGAGGGCAAAAAGGTCATCGTCTCCGGTTCCGGAAACGTGGCCCTCTACGCGATCGAGAAGGTGCAGCAACTGGGGGGCACGGTGATCGCCTGCTCCGATTCGAGCGGCTATATCGTCGACGAAGCCGGAATCGACCTCGAACTGCTCAAAGCGGTCAAGGAACAGCGCCGGGCCCGGATCTCCTGCTATGCCGACGAACGGGGTCGTTCGGCGCGGTTCGTCGAGGACGGGTCGGTCTGGAATGTGCCGTGCGATATCGCGCTACCCTGCGCCACGCAGAACGAACTCAACGGCCGGGACGCGGCCGTACTGGTACGCAACGGCTGCACGGTCGTCGCCGAGGGAGCGAATATGCCCTGCACGCCGGAGGCGGCGCGGGTGTTCGGCGAGGCGAAGGTCGGGTTCGCGCCGGGTAAGGCCGCCAACGCGGGTGGTGTCGCGACCAGTGCCCTGGAAATGCAGCAGAACGCCTCCCGGGACTCGTGGTCGTTCGAATACACCGAGGAACGCCTTGCCGAGATCATGCGCGGTGTGCACGATCGCACTCTCGCGACCGCCGACGAATACGGTTCCCCCGGAAACTATGTCGTCGGGGCGAATATCGCCGGTTTCATCCAGGTTGCGGATGCCATGCTCGCACTCGGCGTCATCTGACGGACGGGTCGAACGCGACGATCGGTTTCCACCTCGGACCGATCGCGGGAGCGAGCCGCTTGTCGCGCAGTGGTACTCAGGGCTGAGATGAGTGTAGGCCCCGAGACCGATGTGGTCCGCCGCCCATTTCGCGAGGATGGTTGGGAGCCCGCCGCTGGGGTGGGCAGCGGAGTGGAGGGCATATGAAACTGGAAGCCGGGCAGGTCGCTGTCGTCACCGGTGCCGCGAACGGGATCGGTGCGGCCGTTGCCGCCGCACTGGTGCAGCGGGGGCTGCGAGTGGTCCTGGCCGATACGGATTCCGAGGCGCTGGCGACAACCGCTACCGAACTCGGTAACCGGGCAATCGCCGTGCCCACCGATGTCGCCGATATCGAACAGGTGCGCGTGCTCGCCGACCGGACGCTCGCCGAATTCGGCCGCGTGGATCTGGTGTTCAACAATGCGGGGATGGGAACGGGCGGGCCCAGCTGGGAGATCGATCCGGGCGATTGGGACCGGGTCTGGGCGGTGAATATCGGCGGCGTCGTGAACGGGATCCACGTCTTCACACCGCATCTGATCAGCGCGGGGCAGGGGCATATCGTCAACACCGCCTCCTTGGCAGGGCTCACGGTCGGCCTGTTCGGTGCCCCGTATGCGGCGAGCAAAGCGGCACTCATCTCGCTCTCGGAATCGCTGCGCGGGGAACTCGACCTGGTCGCGCCGAATATCGGTGTGACAGTGGTGTGCCCGGGCCCGGTGGATACCCGGATGTTGCGTGGTCTCACCGACCTCGCTACTCCACCGGAGGGCGGGGCAACGGAATCGGAGGAATTGCCGCCGGAAGTAATGGCCAAGCTGGCGCCGATGATGGAGGCCGTCGCCGAGATGGCGACAGAGATGATCACGGCGACCCGGGCGGCGGAGATCATCCTCGATGCGGTGGAATCCGGAAAGTTGTACGAAACCACGCACCCGGATATGGCGGTCGCCGCCCGTGAGCGGATCGACACGATTCTGGAATCTTTCGGCACTACTGCCTGAACCGCGACTTCGCCGGGCCGCCGCCACTGCGGCCCGGCGAAATCCGCAATCATTCACGTGCGGGAGATCATTCGTCCATGCTCTCGAGCAGTGCCAGGGCCCGCTCACGCATCTCCACCTTGCGCACTTTCCCCGTAACGGTCATCGGGAATTCGTCGACCACGTGCACGTAGCGCGGGACCTTGTAGTGCGCGAGCCGGCCCTCGCAGAACGCGCGAAGTGCCGCGGCGTCGAGGGCGGGGGTACCCTCACGCATCCGGACCCACGCCATGAGCTCCTCGCCGTAATGGGCGTCGGGGACGCCGATCACCTGCGCGTCGAGAATATCGGGATGGGTGTAGAGGAACTCCTCGATCTCACGCGGGTAGATGTTCTCGCCGCCGCGGATCACCATATCTTTGATCCGCCCGGTGATGGCCACATAGCCGGCGTCGTCCATGATCCCGAGATCGCCGGTATGCATCCAGCGGGCCGCGTCGACGGCCTCGGCGGTTTTCTCCGGCTCCTCCCAATAGCCGAGCATGACCGAATAGCCCCGGGTGCACACCTCACCGGGCTCACCGCGCGGCAGCGTCCGGCCGCTCACCGGGTCGATGACTTTGATCTCCAGATGCGGGCCCACCCGCCCGACCGTTGCCGTGCGCTGGTCGATACTGTCGTCTGCTCTGGTCTGGATGGACACCGGTGATGTTTCCGTCATGCCATAGCAGATCGTCACCTCGCTCATCCCCATTCGCTCGATGACCTGTTTCATCACTTCCGCCGGGCACGGAGACCCCGCCATGATCCCGGTTCGCAGCGTCGACAACCGGTAGTCGCCGAAACCTGGTTCGGCGAGTTCGGCGATGAACATGGTCGGCACCCCGTACAGCGATGTGCACCGCTGCGCCTGTACCGCGGCGAGGGTGGCCGCGGGGTCGAACGCCGGCGCCGGGATGACCATTGTCGCCCCGTGACTGGTGCAGGCCAGATTGCCCATCACCATGCCGAAGCAATGGTAGAACGGCACCGGGATGCACACCCTGTCCTGATCGGTGTAACCGCAGATCTCGCCGACGAAGAATCCGTTGTTGAGGATATTGTGGTGGCTCAGCGTCGCCCCTTTGGGGAAACCCGTTGTGCCCGAGGTGTATTGGATATTTATCGGATCGTCTGCGGATAACCGGTCCTGTGCGTCGGCGAGCGCGGCCGGGTCGGCGGCGCGGCCCGCGGAGAGTAGGCCGGACCAATCCGCGCTGCCGAGTAGTACGACCCGTTCCAGCGCCGGGCACCCCGACCCCACCTCCTCCAACATGGCGGCGTAGTCCGAAGTCTTGAATGCCGGTGCCGCGAACACCATCCGGATACCCGCCTGCCGGAGCACGTACTCCAGTTCGTGCGCGCGATACGCGGGGTTGATCGTCACGAGAACAGCCCCGATCTTGGCGGTCGCGTACTGGACGAAAACCCATTCGGGGCAGTTCGGCGCCCAGATCCCGATCCGGTCGCCGCTGCCGATCCCCGCCGCGAGCAACCCCGAAGCCAGCGCATCGATCTCGGTCGCCAGCGCGCGGTAGCTCCAGTGCCGTCCGCCGGCTACATCCACCAGGGCATCGTTATCGGGGAAAGTGGCCACTGTGCGATCGAAGTTGTCGCCGATCGTATCCCCGAGCAGCGGTATATCCCACGCGCCGGAGGCGTAACTCTTCTGGGCTCTACTCATCACCGGTCCTCTCCCGGCGCCCACACGGACGCCTGTATCCGGAGCCGTAGGCGTAACTCTTGCCGCCATGACCCGATGAGATAGTGATACAGGTCACTGGCCATCGGCCACCCCCGAACGGGGGTAGAACGGGCTGATCCGGGACGTCGCATCGGCGGCCCCCGATCGCCGGTACGAGGGCCACCGGATTCCCTAGGACGTGCACCCCGCTGTAGCGGGTGCGATCGCGGCGGCGCGGTTGTCCAGGCCGATGCATAGCTGAAGTGACAGTGCAACGCACGGCGGTCAACCCGGTGGCATGGTCGGCGGAACCGTCGCGTGACCGCACTCTCCGAACGACAACGGACGGCCCGTCGATGACGACGGCTGCTGCCGCTGCCGTCGGAAACCGAGAGTATCCGGCTCGGCGTGACAGGTTTGACCGTGCCGTGACGGCATAGTTTCGACTGTTCTCGCCGGGCGGATCCGCGCCGGCGATGGCCGACCCGATGGGAGGCTGCCGTATGGCGGTGCAGTGGGAACACAAGGTGCTGAAGTACAAGCTCCGTATGAAGGGCTTCGACTATGAGCAGATGGAGCAGGACCTCAACGATCTGGGGCGCAAGGGTTGGGAAGCGGTCGGGACGCTGGCGCCGAGCTTCGGCTCCGGGCAGGCCATCGAGGTCGCTCTCATACTGAAGAAGCGCAACGACTGAGGCGCGCGATAGGTGGGGTCGGCTGTCTCGGCGGCCCCGGTCGGGATCGATCATCGGCCGCGGTCCGGAACTTCCCGATTCGCTCCGCCGACGTGGCGCACCGTGCTACGTTCTAGAATGAATTTCAGTTTTTGGCCGTGGCGACCGGTTTTCGGTGGAGCGAGGTCGCGCTGCCGCAGATGGTTGGAAGCGTGATATGAAAACAGATGTGTCCCGTCGCAGCACCGGAAAATGGCGCGTCGCGATCGTGCTCGCGGCCATCGCCCTGGTCGCCACGGCATGCGGCGAATCGGCCGACCGGCCCGACAGTGCCGCGCCGGGCGCGCTGATCACCGCCACACCGGTGCGATTGTCTCCCGATACGGTGGTGCCCGAGGATGCCCGGACCGAACGCATCACCTATCTGTCGCAATCCGCTGCAGGGCAGGAGGTCCTGGTTTCCGGGACGGTCACCGTCCCGGCCGGCGAGCCACCCGAGGGCGGTTGGCCGGTTATCAGCTGGGCGCACGGCACCACCGGCGTCGGTGACGCCTGCGCCCCGTCGGCGCACAGCGTGGGCGGGCCGGCCCGCGACTATCTGGCTGCCACCGATCCCGTCATCGCCCGATGGGTTGCCGGCGGGTACGCGGTCGCCGCCACGGATTACGAGGGCCTGGGAACACCGGGCGGCCATCCGTACATGAACGGCGTCAGCGCAGGCCATACCGTCACCGACATCGTGCGTGCCGCGCGTGAACTCGATTCCCGGATCGGAACGAAATGGGCTGTGGCCGGACATAGCCAGGGCGGGCACGCCGCCTTGTTCACCGCCGCTCAGGGTGCCGAATACGCCCCGGAACTCGATCTCGTCGGCGCCGTGTCCTACGCGCCGGGCAGCCGCACCAGCGATACCGCCGCGTATATGGCAGCCGGCGGTCCCGGGGTGCGTGCGGCAATACCGTTCCTGCCGGTACTGCTGCTCGGCGCCGAGGCCGCAGACCCGGCGCTTTCGGCCGAGGCGATGATCAGCGATGCGGCGCGGCCGCTGCTCGATGTGGCGCGCACCGGCTGCATGGACCAGATCAAAGCGGCAGCGGCCAGGATCCCGGCCGATGATCTGTTCGCGCCCGGCGCCGATACCGCCGCGCTCACCGCGTACTTCGCCGGTCAGGAGCCGGAGGAGTTGAACCTGACGGTTCCGGCGCTGGTCGCGCAAGGCACCACCGACGCCCTGGTCGCTGCACCGATCACCACGCAGATCACCGAGAAGTTGTGCGCCGATGGCTCGCCCGTGGGCTACCGATCCTACGAGGGTGCAGACCACCGTGGTGTGCTCACGGCCGCGGGCGATGATGTCGACGCCTTTCTCGGCACGTTGTTCGCCGGCGACGACCCGGGTCCTATGTGTGGAGCATGACGAGCCGGGCCCCGAGGTCGTCTCCCGCTGGGCAGCCGTAGGCACTCGGAGCCGGCTACCGTACGGCGGGGTGGTCGACCACGGCCGCGGCGGATACTCGAGGGATGGCGGGATACGAATCGCAGGCGCAGCCGCGGTGGCGTGGTACGGGCCACCGTAGGTTTCCGCTGGCCGCGGCAGTAGACGGGCACTGGTGGGTGTTGCGGCTGAACCCTTTTCCCGACCACAGCCTGTGGACCCTGTTCGTCGACGGTGCTGCCCGCTACGACCTCGACGATGCGCCACCGAGCTGGGGTGTTCTCGCTCCGGCATCCGCGCCGCTGCTGGATCCGTGGACCGCCGACACTCTGCTGGCGCCGCTGCGCGGTTTCACGGTGTATGGCAGTGAGGCCGGGAAGCCGTGCGACGACCCGTTCTGCTGCGGCTGAACCGGCGCGGTTCTCCGTAAGGCGGCCGGTTCCCGCCCGACTCCCGGCTGTGCGCGCAACCGGAGCGCAGGAAAGCGAACCAGCGTCGCAAACATCGAAAGCCGGCTATCGATTGCCCGGCCGCAGGAACACGACCGACCCGGTATGCGACGGCGCCGGGCCGGTTGGTTGCGTGGGACCCGGGAACTCGTTCCGGCCGCTATGCGCCGCTATGCGCCGTGCAGTCCGTCCAGCAGTTTCCCGAGGATCGGTGTGCGGCGGGTGTCGGCGCGCAGGACCGCGGAGACCGGGATACGCAGACGCTGGTCGGCGAGCGAGAGTGTGGCGATACCTTCGGTGGAGCTGTTCGCGTAGAGCACGGTCCAGGCGTCGGGGTGGTTGATCAACTCCATGGTGGCCGTGTGGTCGGGAGGGATGGGCGGGCCGTAGGTGGGGCCGACGGGGAGGTCGGCGAAGGCGGCGCGGATCACGTTGTGGATGAGGACCTGCTCGGATTCCGGGGGCAGCAGTAGGGGATAGGCGCTCAGTTCGGGCAGGGTGACATCGGTGCGTCCGGCGAGTGGGTGGGCGGGGGCGGTGGCGAGGGTGAGGTCTTCCACCCACAGCTGTTCGACGATCAGGCCCGCCTGCTGGACGCTGCCGCGGATCAGGGCGAGATCGCAATCGCCGTCGGCCACCGCGGCCACGCGCTGGCGGAAGGGTTTGATCACGAATTCGATCTCGGCCCCGGGGTGGGCTTCGCGGGCACCGGCGATAGCCGTCAGCGATCGTGTGGCGAAGGACATATTCGCAGTGAGCCGGATCCTGGGGCCGGTGGTGCGGATGGAGGCCCGGATCGCGGATTCGAGACCTAGCATCTGCTTCGCCAGCGGTAGTAGCCTTGTGCTCGCGTCGGTGGGGACGACCGATCGGGTCGAGCGTTCGAAGAGCTGGACGCCGAGGTCGTGTTCGAGCCGGGCGATCTGATGACTGATCGCCGATTGCGAGATGAAACAGCGGACCGCGGCCCGGCTGAAACTGAGCTCCTCGCACACTGCGACGAAGTACGTGAGCTGGCGAAGTTCCATCTCTACCCCATTCATGACGAGATCAGATAAGAGTCATCTCAATTATGCGCCCTGAACCTTGAAATATCTGCGTTATGGATGACGGTTAGTCATGAGTGAAGGAGGCTGTCATGCATAACGCCACGGAAATGGGCGCCGGCGTCGAGTACGCGGATGTCGTGATCATCGGATCGGGGTTCGGTGGGCTCGCCGCCGCCAAGCAGTTGGCGAAGGCGGGCGTCGATTATGTCCTTATCTCGAGCACGCCGGAACACCTGTTCCAGCCGCTGCTGTACCAGGTCGCCACCGGGGTGTTGGTGTCCGAGGAGATCGCACCCCCCATCGCGAACATCCTGCGCCGGCACAAGGAGGCCGATGTCCGGCAGGGGCACGTCACCGATATCGAGCCCGATGCCGCGATCCTCACCTATGAGACCCCCGAGGGAATCCGGCGTATCCGCTACGGTTCGATGATCGCCGCCACCGGCGCCAGCCAGTCGTATTTCGGGCGTGACGATTTTGCCGACAAGACGTATTCGCTGAAAACCATCGACGACGCCAAGCTGCTGCGCGCGCAGATCGAGCGCGTTTTCCGGGAAGCCGCCGGCGCCGACGAGGAGACCCGCCGCCGGCTGCTGTCATTCGTGGTGGTCGGGGCGGGCGCCACCGGTGTCGAGGTGGCCGGACAGCTGAAGGAGCTGGCGAAGCGGCACTTCCACCAAGAGGTCTCGGTAACCCTCGTGGAGGGGGCCGGTGCGGTCCTGCCGCCGTTCGGGGGCGGGCTCTCGGAGTACGCGAAGAAATCGCTGACCCGCAGTGGTGTGGAAGTGCTGCTGGGCACCTTCGTCACCGATATCGAGGCCGGGCAGGTCACCGTCAAGGACAAGGACGGGCAACAGCGGCAGATCGACGCCGAAACCATCGTCTGGTCCGCCGGTGTACAGGCGGGTGGGTTCGCGAAACTGCTGGCCGAAGTCACCGGATGCGAAACCGACCGGGCCGGCCGGCTGCTCATCAACCCTGATCTGACCGTCGGCGGTTACGCCGATATCTATGCCGTCGGCGATATGACCTCGCTGGGCGGCTATCCGGGACAATCGCCGGTCGCCATGCAGGAAGGGCGGCACGCCGCCGATATCGTCAGCCGCGAGAAGCACCCCGGTACGCCGTTCGTGTACTGGGACAAGGGCAGTATGGCGGTGATCAGCCGGTTCAGCGCCGTCACCAAACTCAACGAGCGGATCAGCTTCCGCGGCACGATCGCCTGGTTCATCTGGTTGGCGGTACACCTGTTCTACTTGGTCGGCTTCCGCAACCGCTTCGCCGCGGTGCTCTCGTGGCTGGTGGCGTTCATCGGAACCGGCCGGCCCGGGTTCGACGAGGTCGACGAGCAGTGGCGCGCCAGTGTCCGGGAACCGGAACGATTTGTCGCGTAGTGCGGTGACCGGTCGGCGGATATCTGTTCGCGGTGTGACGCAGCGGACGGTTGTTCACCGCCGGTAGTTTCCGCGCGGCGGTGGCGGAGTGGGTGGCGCACGCCCCGGTCGGCAAACTGCTCGGAACCTGCTGGTGAACGCCTGGTGTGAGCTACATCTCGTTCACCGAATCGGCATATCGGCGACACGTCGCGGACGCCCCGGCGAGGTGTCGAACTGGCCTCCTTGGCCATATGGCTATTACGTCCGTGCTGACTGCGCCGGCTCGACCGGCCGGCAGCGAGGATCACCGGTCCCGATACGCACTGATCGTCTCCTCCGATACCGACCATCGCATCGCGGCGCAGCGACTGCGGTACAACGTTTTCGCCGATGAACCCGGTTTCCGGATCCCCGACAACGGAACGGGTCTGGACGCCGACCGCTTCGACGACCACTGCGACCACATGCTGGTGCGCGACGAGGTCAGCGGCGAATTCGTCGGCTGCTACCGGATGTTGCCGCCGGACAAGGTCGCGGCGGCCGGCGGCTACTACACGGCCACCGAATTCGACCTGACCCGGCTGGACCCGGCCGGGAAGCGGATCGTGGAGATGGGGCGGGCCTGTGTGGTGCCCGACCACCGCAACGGGTCGGTGCTCACGCTCATGTGGGCGGGGATCCTGCACTATATTCAGCTCACCGGTTACGACTGGGTGATGGGATGCGCCTCGGTGCCCATGCGCAACCGCCCGGACGAACCCGCCGGGGTCAATGTGCGCGGGGTGCGCGATCTCCTGCTCGCCAAATATGCGTGCGCACCGGAGAAACGGGTGCGGCCGTACCGCCAGGTCGTGGTGGATGGGGTGGCGCTCGACGATCTGCCCGCGCCCTTGCGCCCCAAACTACCGCCGCTGCTCAACGGGTATCTGCGGCTCGGCGCGGAAATCTGCGGGGAACCGGCGCACGATCCGGATTTCGCGGTCGCCGATTTCGTGGTGCTGCTGGGGCTGGACACCATCAACACCCGTTATCTGGACCGTTTACGCGGCGCGGCGGCAAATTTCGCCGGCGGGCGGTGACCCGATGCCGGCCCGGACTCTGGAAGAACACATCGTCGAAGTAGCCGCACCGCAGCATTCGTGGATGCCCATCAGTCCGTGCGCGGCCGGATGCGTCCAGCCCGGCGCCGAGGTCGGGGTGCTGCGCGCCGGGATCCGGGCCGCGGGTGCGCTGTCGGTTCTGGCTGCCTATCCGTTCGCGCATATCGTTACGCCGCCGTCGCGCCGGTCCGGCGTACAGCGGCATTTTGCGGGATTGCTGTTGCGCAGCTGCGGGATCCGGCTTCGGGTGGTGGATCGCCGGCCGGTGCAGGGGCGGCCGGAGTTCGCGCCGTCCGGTACCGGAGTGCTGGTGGCCTGCGGGCATATAGGTTGGGCGGACATCATCGTCCTCGCCGCGGTGCAGCCACTGGCATTCGTGGCGCGCGCGGACCTGGTCGACTGGCCGCTGCTCGGACGGCTGGCCCGGATCATGCGGGTCGTGCCGATCGAGCGGGAGCGGTTACGCCGGTTGCCGGAGGTGGTGGAGCAGGTCGGGCAGCGACTGGCCGCGGGCGAGCGGATCGGGTTCTTTCCGGAGGGCACCACCTGGTGCGGCCGGGCCTACGGGAAATTGCGGCCGGCGATTTTCCAGGCTGCGGTGGATACGGGGACCCCGGTGCAGCCGGTGCGTTTGCGGTATCTGGATCTGAACGGCAACAGATCGACCGTACCCGGTTTCGTCGGCGAGGATACGCTGATCGGCTCGGTGGGCCGAGTGCTGCGGGCGCGGGGGCTGACGGCTGAGGTCGTGCTCGCCCCGGTCGAGCCGGCGGGCGGTGACCGGATCGATCTTGCGCGGCGGTGTGAACGGGCTGTCCGGGCCGAGGAACTCTCGGATGCGGCGC
Source organism: Nocardia speluncae NBRC 108251 (assembly GCF_001613245.1). Classification (GTDB taxonomy): domain Bacteria; phylum Actinomycetota; class Actinomycetes; order Mycobacteriales; family Mycobacteriaceae; genus Nocardia; species Nocardia speluncae. The sequence goes on from NZ_BDBZ01000013.1 coordinate 221,623, forward strand.
ATGCGGTACTCGCCGCGGCCGGTCGGCAGCTGACGAGGGCGGCGGTGGCGGCGCCCGGCTGACCGACGAGGTGGTGAACGGCCGGGTCCGGGCTACGGGCCCGGCCGTTTTGTCGCAACTGATGTATCGCTTATGAATGTACCGCTATGCAACGGCAACATAAGTCGCGGTATCAGAAGGCGCTGCCTGTGCCGGGCAGGCCCGGAAGGCCTACCAGTGGTAGCGGAAGATGTGGCAGTGCCGGGAGCTGTACCGGCGGGGTCGGCAGCAGGGCCGGGGGAGCCGGCGGAATGTGGGGATTGGGCACATTCCAGGTCTGGTTCGGGGTGCTGTTGCTGTAGTTGTCGCCGTCCCAGTCGGTCGGAGCGTCGTAGTCGCTACCGCGGTTGCCGTCGTAACCCGCATACGAGTCCTGATCTCCGCGATTGGTGTGACCGGTGTTGAACTGGTCGTTCCAGCCATCGTAATTATGCTGGTTGTGGCCGCGATAACCATATTGACCGTTGTCGTCCCAGCCGAAGCTGTCGTCGTCGACGCCGTAATTGCCGGTGTGGCTGTCGTCGTTGCCGAAACCGCTGGAGTCGTCGGAATCGCTGATCGCTGCTGCCGTGACGGGGTCGGCGAGGGCGTTGCCGGCGGCGACGGTCAGTGGCGCGAGGGCGAGCACCGCGATCGCGGCGATCCTGGCGGCAATGCGGCGGATGCGCTGTTCGGGGGTTCGGTTCATCGGAGAGTCCTCACTCTTCGCGCCCCGGTGGACTTGCGGGGCGGTAGCGCTTCTGGAGCGCTCCATCGATACATTCAGTACCGTACCGCTAAATAACGGCACATTCAATAGGTTTTGAAAAGTTTGGTGCGTTTGCTCACTGCGCCGCCTGTATCGACCCCGCTACCAGATGTTTTGCGGGCGGGCGCGAGGTTGTACGGGGGTTACGGAACCGGCGCGACGCCCCGCCACCGGTGTTGTGGACCGCCGCGAACGAATGCGGCTACGGTGGACTCGAACAGGCCGAGCCTGCTGCTCTCGATATCGGTGGCGCCGCATTCGAGCGTGTCCGGAGTGTTCCCGGGAAGGTCCCTGGCATAGCCGGGGCGGCTTCAGCAGGTGCACCGCGCAACACTGTCATCGGTGCTTTCACGACGGTTCCGACTCCGGATCCGGGCAACTACCCAGGAATGTGGGGCAGAGAACTATGGCGATCAGCCAGGTGGCGGTGTATGCGCACCTGAGCGTCACCGAAATCGAGTCCCTCGGGCGCGAACTCGACGAGATCAGGCGTGATGTCGAGGACGGGCTCGGTGCCCGTGATGCCGGGTACATCCGGCGCACCATCGCCTTCCAGCGGACACTGGACACCGTCGCGCGGGCGACGATCGGATTCAGCCGCCGCCGGGGCGGATGGCTGGCCGGAACCGGTGGGCTGGCGCTGGCCAAGATCATCGAGAACATGGAGATCGGCCACAATGTGAGCCACGGCCAGTGGGATTGGATGAACGACCCGGAAATCCACTCCACCTCCTGGGAGTGGGATATGGCCGGGCTGTCCGCACAGTGGCGGCATTCCCACAACTACCGGCATCACGTCTTCACCAATGTGCTGGGGCTGGACGACGATATCGGTTTCGGGGTCATGCGCGTGACGCGCGACGAACGCTGGCAACCCGGGCATCTGCTGCAACCGCTGCGCAATCTGCTGCTGGCGGTCACCTTCGAATGGGGGATCGCCTCGCAGGGCTGGTACCTCGAGCGCAAGTTCGGTCGTGGCCCGGCCGGTGGAGGAACGGGCTCGGCGCGGGCGCTGGCGGCGAAGATCGCCCGGCAGGTGGGCAAGGACTATGTGGTCTTCCCGGCGTTGAGCGGCCGCCGCTGGCGCCGGACGCTGACCGCGAACGCGACGGCGAATCTGGTCCGCAATCTGTGGGCCTACCTGGTGATCGCCTGCGGTCACTTCCCCGACGGCGCGGAGAAATTCGAGCCCGAGGTGATGACGGACGAGACCCGGGCACACTGGTATCTCCGGCAGATGCTGGGCACCGCGAACTTCGACGCCGGCCGGGTGCTGGCTTTCCTCAGTGGGCATCTGTCGCACCAGATCGAACACCACCTGTTCCCCGACCTCCCGAGTAACCGGTATCCGCAGCTCGCGGTGCGGGTCCGGGCGCTGTGCGAGAAATATGATCTGCCGTATACGACGGGGCCGCTGCCTCGTCAGGCGGTGCTCAGCTTGCGGACCATCCACAAACTCGCGCTACCGGACAGTCTGCTCACCGCGACCTCCGACGATGCGCCGGAGACCGCGTCCGAACGCCGATTCGATGCCCCGGGCCGTGCCGGAGAACACACCCCAGTGCGTGGCTTGCGCACCGCGCTGCGGCTGCGAAAGGCGACTTCCCGCCGCCGCGGCGAGTAAGGTGGAGAGGGCCCTGGCCCCGCGACCCCTCGGGTGCGGGTCCGGACCGTCGGATGACGCGCAATCCGGTCCGCTCGGGCCGAGTCAGGAGTATCCATCACAGCACCGGATCCGTTCGGGACCCGGGCGCTGCCCACTACGCCCGATCGGGCGGCGCGGTGCACGGCGGACAATCGCCGTCCCGCGGGCGGGCGGCGGGGCCGGGTGGCCCCCTGGTGATGCGAGAGGAGTCGCCACCGGCGACCACCGCGCACCGCGCACCGACTGCGAAACCTTCTACGACCGGAGTATCGATATGCACGAGAGCAATCTGTTCAGTCACGTCCCCGCGGAACCCGAGGTCTATCCGGCCTCGACTGTCGCGAACCAGCCGGTGTTCTCGAGCGCCACGACCGAGAACCGGGCCGCCGGTGAGGCCGCCCCGGAAGACGGCGCCGAGCGGTCCTGAAAGCGGGGACCGGGCGGGGGATTCGGTAGCGGTGTAGGGCGCCACCGGCTGTAGAGGTGAAACGGTGCCGGAACGCCGCCAGATCTCATGCCGGAAGTGGTCTGCCGGGGACCTCTGACTTCCATCCTGACCCGTGTGAAATTTGTAGAAAATTTGTAGAAACTGCGGGCCGGCGGGTGACTGGTCGCGCCTGACCCGTACGCCCGGTGCGCCGAAGTCCTGGGCAGGCCGGGTGGCTGGTGGCGGTCCGATGAAGCGGGGCGAGCGCAGGTCGAGTTGCGTGGCAGCCCATGTCGCTGCCACCAACTACGTGCCGATCCAGCGCTGTCTGGCTTACGTTGTTCGGCAATGTAATTCGACGACGGTGCAGGCTCGCGAACGCGCGTGATCGTGTTGCGTTGCCCGCACAGTGTTTTGGGAGGTGCACTTGACCGGCACCACCCGGACCCGGCAGGGATGAATCCGCGCCGCGAGGAGATCGTCTCGGCTCGAGCCCGGGCGGATGGGCCGCTACAGCTCTTGGCTGGCAAACAGTGTCGTTCGCTCGGGCTTTCCACGGCTTCTGCCGGGCCGACCGGCTTGCGCCTGGGCGCGGCTCAGATCTGGGCGGAGCCGCCGTCCACGGCGAGCTCGGAGCCGTTGACATAGCTGGACGCGTCCGAGGCGAGGAAAACAGCCGCCGCGGCGATCTCTTCGGGTTCGGCCAACCGGCCGAGCGGAACCGACGCCCCAGCGGTGGCGACCGTCTCCGCCGAGATCAGGTCGACCAAACCCTGCGTGCGGGTACCGCCGGGGGAAAGCATGTTGATCCGGTACCGGCGTTCCCCGGCTGCGTGGGCGAACCCGCGAACGAGGTTGCGGATCGCGGCCTTGGTCGCCCCGTACACGGGCAGGTACGGCTCGGGTCGCGAGACCGCCGTCGATCCGGTGAGGATGATCGACGCCCCCGGCGAGAGCAGCGGCAGTGCCTTCTGCACGGTGAACAGCGAGCCCTTGACATTGGTGGTGAACATGGCGTCGAACTGCTCCTCGGTGATCTCACCCAACGGCGCTACGATCCCGATCCCGGCGTTGGCGACCAGGACATCGATCCGGCCTGCCTGCTCGGCGACCGTCGCATAGAGCCCGTCGAGGTCCTCGAGTCTGCCCACGTCACAGCGGACCCCGGTCACCCCGGGACCGAGTTCGGCCTCGACCTCGTCGAGCTGCGCCTGGCGACGGCCGGCGACGAACACCCGGGCACCCTCGTCGAGGTACGCCCGCGCGATCGCCCGTCCGATACCCGCGTTACCCCCGGTCACGACGGCGACCTTGCCCTCCAGAACCTTCATGGCAGCTCCCACTTCCCTATTATTGACTGATCCGTCCATAACACCCGATGTGGACGGATCGGTCAAGAATCTGGGCGGTGCCCTGCCTCACACCACTGCGAGAACGCTCAAGACTTGGGCAACAGACCGTCGAGCAGGGTCTCGGCCATGATCGACAAGGCGGCCGGATCCTGCCCCACCCGGCCGAGGACGATCAGTCCGAGCTGACCCGCCAGCACCGCATGGGCGGCGCCGTCCGGGTCGACACGGGGCGTGATGTCGCCCTCGCGCTGTGCTCGCCGTATCGCGTCGACCAGCACGGCAGTGGTCGCGGCGTAGCTGCGCCGAGCTTCGGCCGCCACCTCGGAGGTGCTCACGGAGAGCTCCATCGCGGTATTGGCGAGCAGGCAACCTCGACGGGCCTGTTCGCCGCCCGGGTCACCGGCGGGTCCGGTCACGAAACCGCGTATCACATCGATAGCACGATCCGCCTGCTCCAGCCGCGTACGCAGCATCCGATCGTTGGCCTCGTCGTACTCGCGCAGCACCCGCAAGAACAAGCTCCGCTTATCTCCGAAGGCCCCGTACAGACTCCCCTTGCCCAGTCCGCTGGCTGCCAGGAGATCTTCGAGTGACGTGCCCGCGTACCCCTTGTCCCAGAACGCCGCCTGCACTGCCGCCAGGACGTGCTCTTCATCGAACTGGCGTGGACGCGGCATGAACCCAGGCTACCGATAGTGGACCGTTCGGTCCACGCTCCGGTGATGCACTGGCGGTGTCATGTCTGCCATCCGGGCATGTAAATCCAGGAATGTCGGTGGTGCCTGCACTGTTGTGGATCGTGTGTAGTTTGTAGAAAATCTGTAGAAACAAGGGGGGATACCCCAAGGATGCCCAGGTCAACGGTGGTATAGGCTTTGTCGGTCATGAAGTCGGCTTTTCCGGGTGCGGTCAGCGGTGTGCCCACGACGGTTTACCTCGATCATGCGGCGACCACACCGATGCTGCCCGCCGCCATCGAGGCGATGAACGCTGCTTTCGGGACGGCCGGGAACGCGTCCTCGCTGCACGGATCGGGCCGGGCGGCCCGCCGTCGGCTGGAAGAGGCCCGCGAATCCATCGCCGCGGATCTGGGGGCCCGGCCGTCCGAGGTCCTGCTCACCTCCGGCGGTACCGAAAGCGATAATCTCGCGATCAAGGGCATTTTCTGGGCCCGCCGTGATGCCGATCCCCGATGTACCCGGATCCTGGCCGGTGCCACCGAACATCATGCCGTGCTCGACGCCGTGGAATGGCTGGAGCGCCACGAGGGCGCGCGGGTCACCTGGCTACCGGTGGATTCCGACGGCATTGTTGCTCCCGAAACTCTGCGCGCCGAACTTGCCGACAATCCCGGCGAGGTAGCGCTGGTGACCGTCATGTGGGCGAACAACGAGGTCGGGGCCATCCAGCCGATCGAGGAACTGGCGGTCATCGCGCGCGCGGCAGGTGTGCCGATGCACAGTGACGCAGTCCAGGCCGCCGCGCAATTGCCCGTCGATTTCGGGGCCTGCGGGCTGGGGGCGGCGAGTTTCGCGGGCCATAAACTCGGTGGTCCGCACGGGGTGGGTGTGCTGCTGCTCGGGCGGCAGGTGGGCTGTGTTCCGCTGTTGCACGGTGGCGGGCACGAACGCGACCTGCGGTCGGGTACTTCCGATGTGGCCGCCGTGGCCGGGCTGGCCGCCGCGTTGCGGGAGACCGTCGCGGAAATGCCTTCCCGGACAAAAGAACTGATCGCCCTGCGCGGCGAGCTCATCGCCGGGGTACACCGGATCGTTCCGGACGCGGTGCTCAACGGCCCGCACGACGAGCGCCGGCTGCCGGGTAACGCCCATTTCACCTTCCCCGGCTGTGAAGGTGATTCGCTGCTGATGCTGCTGGATGCCGCAGGGGTGGAATGCTCCACCGGTTCGGCGTGCACGGCGGGGGTCGCCTCGCCGAGCCATGTCCTGATCGCGATGGGGGTCGAGCCCCGGGAAGCGCGCGGATCGTTGCGGTTCTCGCTCGGGCACACCTCACAACGGGCCGATGTCGAGGCCCTGCTGGAAGTATTACCGCAAGTGGTGGAACGAGCCAGAGCCGCCGGCCTGGCCGGTGCGAGAGGAGGTGCGTAGCGTATGCGCGTACTCGCCGCGATGAGTGGTGGAGTCGATTCGGCGGTTGCGGCGGCACGGGCCGTCGACGCCGGACACGAGGTGGTCGGAGTCCATCTGGCGCTGTCGAGCGCGCCGGGCACCCTGCGAACCGGCTCCCGGGGCTGCTGCTCCAAGGAGGACGCCGGCGATGCCCGGCGGGCCGCCGATGTGCTCGGTATCCCGTTCTACGTCTGGGATTTCGCCGATCGCTTCAAGGAAGACGTCATCGACGATTTCGTCGCCGCCTACGCCGCGGGCGAAACCCCGAACCCGTGCCTGCGCTGCAACGAGAAGATCAAGTTCTCCGCCCTCGCCGACCGGGCGATGGCTCTCGGCTTCGACGCGGTGGTCACCGGGCACTATGCGCGCTTGGCCGACGGTGTGCTGCGCCGGGCCGTGGACGCGGACAAGGACCAGTCCTACGTCCTGGCGGTGCTGACCGCCGGACAGCTGGAACGCGCCCTGTTCCCGGTGGGTGACACCCCGAAACCGCAGATCCGGGCGGAAGCCGCCGACCGCGGCCTCGCGGTGGCGGACAAACCCGACAGCCACGACATCTGCTTCATCCCGTCGGGCGACACCCGCGCCTTCCTCGGCGCGAAAATCGGGGTCCGGCCGGGCGCGATCGTGGACTCCGGCGGCGCCGAACTCGGCAGCCACGACGGGGTGCACGGGTTCACCATCGGCCAGCGCAAGGGCCTCGGCCTGCCCGGACCCGGACCGGACGGCAAACCGCGCTACGTCACCGAGATCGACCCGGACTCCGGCACCGTGCACGTGGGGTCGGCCGACGATCTGCAGGTGTGGTCCATCGACGCCGAGCGGGCCGTCTGGACCGGCGGGACGGCGCCCGCCGGTCCCGTCGACTGCGTGGTGCAGGTCCGGGCGCACGGCGGTACCGCCCCCGCCACCGCGGAAGCGGTGGGCGACGGGCTGCGGGTGCGGTTGCACGAACCGCTCAGCGGTGTGGCGCGCGGTCAGGCCGCCGTGCTGTACCGGCCGGACACCGCCGGTGACGTGGTCCTGGGTAGTGGAACCATCGCCGCCACCGCGCGCACGGCGCCCGCCGGCGCGTCCCGATGAACCAGGCCGGATTCCCGGCGGGGGTGGCGACAGGGATCGGATCCTGGCCGGGGACCGATCCACGCGAGGCCGCGGCGGTGATCGTCGGCGAGCTGCCCGGACTACCGCATCTGGTGGAATTGCCCGCGCGGGGCGTGGGCGCGGATATGGTCGGGCGGGTCTCGGCCCTACTGGTGGATATGCGTTTCGACACCACCCCGCGGGGCTACCGGTTCGCTGCGCGGCCGGGTGGGGTCTCGCGGCGGGCACACGATCTGCTGCGCACCGATCTGGACGCGCTGCAGGAAGCCTGGGAGAACGCCGGGCTGCGCGGTTCCGGCCGGCCGGTGAAGGTGCAGGCGGCAGGCCCGCTGACGCTGGCGGCGCAGGTGGAACTGCCGGGCGGCCATCGGGTACTCACCGATCGCGGTGCCGTGCGGGATCTGGCGGATTCGCTCGCCGAAGGTTTGGCCACCCATATCGCCGAGATCGCGACCCGGCTCGAAACCGAAGTCGTCCTGCAACTGGACGAACCGCTGGTGGCCGAGGTGCTCAACGGTTCGCTGCGCGGGGCCAGCGTGCTGAACACGGTCCGCGCCCTACCCGAACCGGAAGCTCTGGAGATCCTCGACGCGGTGCTGACCCCGCAGCGGGTGCCCACTCTGGTGCACACCTGCGCGAATCGGCCGCCGCTGGATTTCCTGCGCCGATCCGCGGCCGACGCGCTCGGATTCGATCTCGCGACCCTGTCCGGGACCGCTGGTCTCGACTCGGTGGGGCAAGCACTCGACGAGGGCAAACGGCTCGTGCTCGGGCTGGTGCCGACCAGTGCCCCCGAAGCTCCGGTGACCTGGCGCGATATTGCCGAGCCGGGCGCTCGCTTGATGGATCGCCTCGGGTTTGCCCGCGCGACCCTGGCCCGGCAGGTGGCGGTGAGCCCGGCCTGCGGCCTCGCCGGAGCATCGCAGAGCTGGGCTCGCGACGCACTGCGATTCACCTCCGACACCGCGAAAGCCTTCGAGCAGGACCCGGAATCGTTGGTACCACAGTCGTAGCCGTGAGCCGTTACGAGTGCCGCGTTTATCGCTCGCGGCCGTGGTAACCGCGGATATCGGGTTCCCGCGGTTGCACCGCGGCCCTTCCTTCAGGTGGGCCTATTTGCCCGGTTCGAGGCGACGACGTGCCATAACGGTGAGCCGAAGTGTCGGTGAGCTCGACTAATCTGCGAGATGTGAGTGAGATCGGAGCCCCCACCGAACGGGATACCGCCCTGGGCGAGGCCGCGCCCGCGCCGGCTGCCGGGGAGGTGCGCGCGCGCTGGCAGGAACTCGCTGATACGGTGCGCGAACATCAGTTCCGCTACTACGTCCGGGACGCGCCGATCATCTCCGACGGCGAATTCGACCAGCTGTTCCAGCAGTTGCTGGCGCTGGAGGAGCAGTATCCCGATCTGCGGGCCCCTGATTCACCCACCCAGTTGGTGGGTGGCGGGTTCGCCACCGATTTCACTCCGGTGGATCATCTCGAGCGGATGCTTTCCCTGGACAACGCGTTCTCCGAGGCCGATATGCGGGCGTGGGCGGCGCGGGTCGAGGAGGAAACCGGCCCCGATCTGCACTATCTGTGCGAGGTCAAGATCGACGGGGTGGCGCTGAACCTGGTGTATCGCCAGGGCAAGCTGGTGCGCGGCGCCACCCGCGGTGACGGGCGCACCGGTGAGGACGTCACGCTCAATGCGCGCACCATAGAGGACATCCCCGGTGAACTGACCGCCACCGCGGAATTCCCGGTACCCGAACTGCTGGAAGTGCGCGGTGAGGTGTACTTCCGGCTCGAGGATTTCGAAACACTCAATGCGGCGATCGTTGCGGAGGGCAAACCGCCGTATGCGAATCCGCGGAATACCGCGGCCGGTTCGCTGCGGCAGAAGGATCCGGCGGTCACTTCGCGGCGGCGGTTGCGGATGATCTGCCACGGTCTCGGGCGTACCGAAGGATTCACCCCGCGGTCCCAGCACGAGGCGTATCGGGCACTCGCGGCCTGGGGGCTGCCGGTATCGGCGCATACCGAGCTGGTCAGCGGGGTCGATGCGGTGCTCGCGCGGATCGCCTACTGGGCCGAGCATCGGCACGATATCGAGCACGAAATCGACGGTCTGGTGGTGAAGGTCGACGAACTACTGCTGCAACGCCGGCTCGGTGCCACCTCGCGGGCGCCGCGCTGGGCCATCGCCTACAAGTATCCGCCCGAGGAAGCCACCACGAAGCTGCGCAATATCGCGGTGAACGTCGGGCGCACCGGGCGGGTCACGCCGTTCGCGGTGATGGAACCGGTGGCCATCGCCGGGTCCACTGTCGCGATGGCGACGCTGCACAATGCCGCCGAGGTGGTGCGCAAGGGTGTGCTGATCGGCGATACCGTCACGATCCGCAAGGCCGGCGATGTGATCCCGGAAGTGCTGGGCCCGGTAGTGGATGCCCGCACCGGCGACGAACGCGAATTCGTGATGCCTACCCACTGCCCGGATTGCGGCACCGAGCTGGCCTACGAGAAAGAGGGCGACGCCGATATCCGCTGCCCCAACCAACGCACCTGCCCCGCCCAGTTGCGTGAGCGGGTATTCCATGTGGCAGGCCGCGGCGCCTTCGATATCGAGGCGCTCGGCTACGAGGCGGCGGTTGCGCTGCTGAATTCCGGTGCCATCGCCGATGAGGGCGATCTGTTCGATCTCGATGCCGGTCGGCTGCAGAACGTTTCGCTGTTCATCAACAAGAACGGCAGCCTTTCGGCGAACGGGCGCCGCCTGCTCGACAATCTCGCCGCCGCCAAGGACGTTCCGCTGTGGCGGGTACTGGTCGGCTTGTCCATCCGTCACGTCGGGCCTACGGCGGCACGCGCACTGGCCGCGGAATTCGCAAGCCTGGAAAGGATCGAGCAGGCTTCGCTGGAAGAGCTGTCGGGGGCCGAGGGGGTCGGGCCCACGATCGCCACCGCGGTCGCGGAATGGTTCACCGTGGATTGGCATCGCGCCATCGTGGACAAATGGCGTGCCGCCGGGGTCCGGATGGCCGATGAACGCGACGAGTCGATTCCACGCAACCTCGAGGGCCTGTCGATCGTGGTCACCGGATCGCTACAGGGTTACTCCCGTGACGGCGCGAAAGAAGCGATTCTGCAGCGCGGCGGGAAGGCCGCTGGATCGGTCTCGAAAAAAACGGCGTTCGTGGTGATCGGCGATTCGCCCGGATCCAAAGCCGCCAAGGCAGCGGAACTCGGTGTCCCGATTCTCGACGAGGACGGTTTCCGTATGCTGCTCGAATCCGGTCCGGATGAGGTCCGTACCGCTAGGGATGCGAGCCCGCAGCCCGATGAGAGCTAGCCGGGCGTCGCGGGTGGGAAGGCCGCGTAGCGCCGGCCAACTGATTGCGCAGGAAGAACTTTCGGGTGCCACCGCGGCTGGACTCGCCCGACTCGACCGGGTCCTGCCACCGCGGCGGCGAGATACGGCAGGATGGCGGGATGCTGCGCAGTTTTCGGGTGTCCAACCACAAATCGCTGGCCGACCTGCAGGAATTGCGGTTGACCCGCGGCAGTGCGCCGGTGGCGGTGCCGGTGACCGCAGTACACGGCGGGCCGGCGGCCGGTAAATCGAACCTGGTCGACGCGCTGGGGCAGATGCGCGGGGCGGTGTTGCGTTCGGTGACCGGTTGGGACCCTTACGCCGGGCCGGAGCGTGCGCCGCATCTCGGTCACACCGGGAGACTTTCCGAATTCGAGGCGGTGTTCATCGCCGAGGAGACACCGTATACCTACGGGTTCCGGCTGGATGCGGCGGATGTGGCCGCCGAATGGCTCTACAGTCATCCGCGGTCGCGCAAGCGGATCGTGTTCGAGCGCGAAGGCGAGGCCGTGCGCGTCGGGCCCATGTTCGAGGCCGCGCGGTCCGGGATCACCGCCCTGATACCGCTGGTGCGCCCGAACGCGCTGCTGTTGAGCCTGGCCGGGCAGATGTACGCCGAGGCACTGGTACCTGCCTACCGCTGGTTCGAGACGATGCTCGAGGTGCTGGACGGCACCGGTGACATCGACTCGGTCGAACTGCGGGTGGGCTCGCATCTGTCGCGGTCCACCGAGAACGCCGCCCGGCTGCTCACCCTGCTACAGACCGCCGATCTCGGTATCACCGATCTGCTCATCGCACAGAACGATCCGGGCTACGCCGACTACCTGCGCGATCTCGACGCCGATATCGCGGCCCTGGGGGAACAGACCGATCGCGCGGCGGGCTCGGCGGCGTACGCGGCGCAACTGCAACTGGACAGTGGGCTCACTGCGGCACAGCTGGCCCGCGAATTGACCAATATGCGCAATGCCCGCGATGCGCTGTACACGCGGATGGTGGCGCGTCGCGGGGTCGGGCTGCGGCTGGTGCACACCGGTGTGGACCCGGTGTTCACCCTGGTCGAGGAATCCTCGGCGACCGTGGCGCTGCTGCGGCTGCTCCCGGTCCTGCTCGACGCTTTGGACGCAGGAAAGGTGCTCGTCGTCGATGATCTCGGTACGCAACTGACAGTCGAAGAGGCAGATCGGCTGATCCAGCTGTTCCAGAACCCGGAAACCAATACCCGCGGTGCGCAATTGGTGTACACCACCGGCGACCGCGCTCTCGTCGACCGCGGTAACGGCCGCTCGGCGCGGACCCGGGCCGGTGTCTGGACCGTCCGCCGGTCCGACGCCGGTACGAGCACACTCACGATGTCCTGAGGAACCGGCGCCCGCCGGTCCGGGTGACTAGCTGCTCGGTTGCGGAATTGTGCAGCCCATCTTCGGGTTCATCCCCATATAGTTCAGAGGTCCGGCAAGGACCGTAACCGCCAGGGTAGCGACGTGCGAGCACTCGGCCGGTGGCTCGTTGAAATAGCCGCGCTGACCGGCGGCGACCAGCCCCGCCACAAACCAGACGAGGACGACAAGACTTACTACTCGGCTTCCCATGGCACCTGCTCGAATCGATGAGTCCGGCATGGCGATCGTTTCCTTCCACATCGGTACTCTCCGAATACCCGGTGACGGCCGGCTGATGCGCCGGTGACGGCGGTGTCACACAAATGGGAGCTTTCCGGCGCGTGTGACCGGTGTTTCTTCGGTGTATGGGGTTCGGCGGGAATATTCCGCCGCCCGGGTTCGCCGGGGCCGGTGCCGCTGTGGGCGTGTCGGCGTACATGGGCGAAGGCGAGGCGCGGTACGCCTACCATGGGGGTGTGTTCGAACTGGCGATGCTCGCGGTCATGGTGGCCGCACTGGTCGGGATGCTGGTCCTGGTGTTCCGGGGGCGGCGGGGTACCGCGTTGCCGCAGGACGCCGAGGTCGGGTCGTTGTATCTCACCGGGGTGAGCCCGCGGCCCGACGCGATGGGCGAGCAGTTCGTCACTCTCACCGGAAACCTTTCCGGCCCTTCCGAGCCGGGGAAAGTGGTGTACGGACGGCTGGTCTGGGACGCGGCCTACTGGCCGGCCATAGGCGATACGCTCACTGTCGCCTATCCGCCCGGTAAACCGGATCGGTGGCAGGTCGTCGAACCCGGGAAGTAGTCACGGACGGGGCCACACAGCAAATACCGAACCCGGCGGCAATCTGTCCGGGGCAGGACTTCAGCCCAGAACGGTGGCCACGATTCCGGCGAGATAGCCGAGGCGCGCCACCTCCGAGGGCCGGAAATCGGGCCCACCAGGACGGCCGAGCAGCAGCACTTTGCTGGACGGACCCAGCGGCGCGGCAGCCATCTTGGTATCCATATCGCGCCAGATCTCGGGCACCCAGTCCGCGTCGGCGTCGAGGGCAAGGGGTTTCTGCAGCGGCATCCACGGCACCGAAGCGGCCTGGGTCTGCGGCGCGCTCTGGCTGCCGACCAGCCGGTAAGCCCCCTGCGGGCCGATATCGAGCACCGTGCTCCAGCCCACCCGCAACACTCGCGGGATACCGTCCACCAATACCTGTAGGCGATCATCGCGGGCGTTGGCCACATTGTCGATGAGTTCGAGTTCGCGGTGGGTGTCGAGTACACCGGAATAGGGCCGGATCGAATCGACTCGGACGTCGCCGAGCGATTCTGCGGCGGTGATGAGCGTATCGGGAAGTGCGTTCGGGGCGATCTCGACAACCAGATCGTCGACGGCGAACCCGGCGCCGCGTTCGACCACATCCAGCGAGAGGATATCGGCGCCGACGGTGCCGAGTGCCACCGCCAATGACCCGAGGCTTCCCGGACGATCCGGAAGTTGCACGCGGAGCAGATATGACACGTGCGTTTCCCTTTCCTTCAGCGGCCGAGGCTCTGGACGAATACCCGGTCTGCCCATCCTTACACCCATTTCGGGCGGTTATCGACTCGAATTGTGCGCGCTGACCGCCGCGCAACGATAGCGAACGGTGTGAATCGGGTGGCCCGAGGTGCTCCTGTGGCCTCGCGGCCGACCCCGCGCGGCGGCACCATTAGGCTGTTCGTTGCTCGTGATCCGTATCCGAACTACACGCCGAAAGGGGTTCGCGGTGACCGCCATCTCCCGCGACGAGGTCGCACACCTCGCCCGGCTGTCCAGGCTCGCCCTGTCCGAGGCCGAACTCGATCAGTTCGCCGGACAGCTGGATTCGATCCTCAGCCATGTGGCGACCATCTCCGAGGTGGCCGCCGCCGATGTTCCGGCCACGCCCTCACCGAACCCGGTGACGAACGTGACCCGCCCCGATGAGGTCCGTCCCGGGCTCAGCCCCGGCCAGGCCTTGTCCGGTGCACCGGCCAGTGAAGACCAGCGGTTCCTGGTTCCGCAGATCCTGGGAGAGGGCGAATGAGCGAGTCGAGCCCGGAGGGGGCGACGCAGCGTAACGACGCGGGGCCCTCGTCCATTCGTAATCGACACAGCACGAACGACCTGACCCAGCTCGGTGCCGCCGAACTCGCCGCCAAGATCCACCGCCGGGAAGTGTCCTCGGCCGAGGTCACTCGGGCGCATCTGGACCGGATCGCCGAGGTCGACGGCGACTATCACGCCTTCCTGCATATTGCCGGCGAGCAGGCGCTCGCGGCCGCGGCCGAGGTCGATACGGCGCTCGCCGGCGGGAAAGCACCGGCCTCACCGCTGGCCGGGGTGCCGTTGGCGCTCAAGGACGTGTTCACCACGACCGATATGCCCACCACCTGCGCGTCGAAGATCCTCGAGGGCTGGGTGGCGCCCTATGACGCCACGCTGACCTCCCGGCTGCGTGCTGCCGGGATCCCGATTCTCGGGAAAACCAATATGGACGAGTTCGCGATGGGTTCCTCCACCGAGAACTCCGCCTACGGGCCGACCAAGAATCCGTGGGATACCGGGCGTATTCCGGGTGGCTCCGGTGGTGGTTCGGCGGCGGCACTGGCCTCGTATCAGGCGCCGCTGGCGATCGGCACCGATACCGGTGGATCGATCCGGCAGCCGGCCGCGGTCACCGCGACCGTCGGCACCAAACCCACCTACGGCACCGTGTCGCGGTACGGGCTGGTCGCCTGTGCCTCTTCGCTGGACCAGGGCGGGCCGTGTGCCCGGACCGTGCTGGACACCGCGCTGCTGCACGAAGTGATCGCCGGACACGATCCGCGCGATTCGACGTCGCGCGATGTACCGGTGCCCGCGGTCGTCGAGGCCGCCCGCCGGGGTGCAGGCGGGGACCTGCGCGGTGTGAAGATCGGGGTGGTCAAGGAACTGCACTCCGACAGCTACCAGCAGGGCGTGCTCGCCTCCTTCGACGCCGCCGTGGGTGTGCTGAAGGATCTCGGTGCGGAAGTGGTCGAGGTGTCCTGCCCGCATTTCGAGTACGCGCTGGCGTCCTACTACCTGATTCTGCCCAGTGAGGTCTCGTCCAACCTGGCCCGCTTCGACGCGATGCGGTACGGCCTGCGTGTCGGCGACGACGGAAACCACAGCGCCGAGCAGGTCATGGCCGCCACCCGGGCTGCGGGGTTCGGGCCCGAGGTGAAGCGGCGCATCATGATCGGTACCTACGCGTTGTCGGCCGGGTACTACGACGCCTACTACGGTCAGGCGCTCAAGGTACGGACCTTGATCGCGCGCGATTTCGAGCAGGCCTACGAAAAGGTGGATGTGCTGATCTCGCCGACCAGCCCGTTCACGCCGTGGAAGCTCGGTGAAAAGGTCGACGACCCGTTGGCGATGTACCTGTCGGACCTGTGCACGCTGCCCACGAACCTGGCGGGGCATCCGGCGATGTCGGTGCCGTCCGGGCTCAGCCGCGACGACGGGATGCCGGTGGGACTGCAGATCATGGCACCCGCCCTGGCCGACGACCGGTTGTACCGGGTAGGCGCGGCCTACGAGGCGGCGCGTGGGCCGATCGCCTGAGTTGTCGTAGAAAACTCCACAGATCGTGGCCGCGGGCGGTGATCCTCTACGGGGCACCGCCCGCGGTGTATCCGGCACCTTCCACGCGTCAACAGGGGATCGCTCGGAGGAACCGGCGGGTGCCGTGGCCGAGTCCGGTAGGTGCCGGGGTGGATGTCGTCCGGTCGTGGCCCACACCTTTGCGGGTGTGGGCTCGGCGTGACTCGGACCGTGTGAGGTGGCTCGGGCAGCGCCGGTGGCCTGAGCGGCGCGGGATTGTCAGGCCGCGTTTCGGCGTTCCGCTTCGCGTTCCACCGCGGTGGTCATCCCAGGGAAGCCGCGGCGGAAACCGCGTCCGAACAGCAGGCCCACCAGGGGCGCCAGCCACCCGGCGAGTTCGAAATGCGATTCGTAGCGGGTGCGGTCGTCGCCCAGGGGCGTCAGCGTATGGGAGCGGTTGCTGCGTAGTGCGCCGAGCGGGAGCGGTTTCATGGAGTAACCGAACTCCCGGCCAGGAGTGACGGTGTGCACCCATTCGCGCATGGGGATCGGCAGCGGCATCAGCTGCTGGACCCGCATATCGATCGGCGCGCCGACCGTCAGAGCCGCGCGACAGCGACTGATCAAGGGATTCCAGTCGCTGTACCGGTCGAAATCCGTGAGGACCGACCACACAACGTCGGCGGGGGCGTCCACTTCGACCACATCGTCCACAACAAGCACGCCCCCAAACTAGAACGTGTTATAGACGGGGTCAACCGGCGGCGCGGCCCTGGCCGGCAGGTGACTTCCCGGGTACCGGAAGCCGCGGTAGCTGCGGTAGCGGGACAGGGGCCGACGGCAGTCGTATCGAGCCGGGCAGCGCAGACCGTGGGCGGCGCCGGGCGACCCGGGCCGAGGCCACGATATGGCCGGGCTGCGCCGGTAGGCCGCGATGATCGCCGACGCCGACGACCGCCGGACGGCGGGCCCGCCGATGCAGCTGCCGCACACCCAGAACCAGCCCGGCGACAGCCGTCAGCCCGAGTGCGACCAGCCGCAGCAACCACGGCTGGGTCGGATGCTCGGTGGCGGCCTGGGTCGCTGCCTGTGTGAAGGTTTCCACCACCGGCACCCCGTAGTGCTGGCGGCGGGAGTTCAGCTCCACGGCGGTCGCCGCGACCGAGGCGAGGGTTTCGCAGCGAGTCCGGACCATCGGCTCGGCATGCGCGTCGCAGGCCTGGTGTAGCCGCACACCCAGGGTGCGGTCCAGCTCCTGCCGGGCCCACGGGCCGAGCGGGGCGCCGACGCTGTCGGCGTAGCGGAGTAGGTCGTAGCCCAGGTCGTGCGCCATACAGGCGGTATCGAATTCGGGCGGCAATTCGACCGGTGACGAACAGTCGCCGTCGGGTGCCACGAGCACGCCCTGCCGCAGAACGGGGTCGTATCCGGAATAGGACGCGAAGTCGTGCGGTAAGGCCGTCGTGGCGGCCTGACCCGGATCACCCGAAGTCAGGCCGGCCACCGCGAGTCCGGTGGGGCCCGGGATCGAACCGTCGAAGCCGATAGCGTCGGAGGCGGGAGCGGATACCGCCGTGAGCGCCAGACTGAGCAGGGCGGCGCCGGCGAGCGCAGGTGGCGATATCCGCCGCAACCGGCGCCGTTTTCGGCGCCGGTGATCGTCACTGGGTGAAGCCATGATGGGACACCTTAAGGGCAGACCCTGTGCGTTTCCGAACGGCGCCGTAGGCGGTACGGACCGGTAGGAGCGCGGTGGCTCGCCCGCATCCGGCGGGCAAACCCATCCACGCCCGCGGTCCGGCGCTATCAACAGCCGGGTAGCGCGGTGCCCTGATCCACGTCGTAGCGGTGACCGTGGCCGGGTGGTGCTGCCAGGCTGCCCAGGAGGTCGGCGGTGGTCTGGACGAAACTCGCCACCGGCAGCCAACCAGGGGTCGGGGCATCTCGGCGAGCTCCGGTGAGGTCCGGCGGCCGCCACAGCAACTCGGGTGACCAGTGCACTACCGGGTCGGAGGTATTGGCCAGGACCGTCGTCCGCGCCCCGGGCTCCCGGCCGCCGCCGCCCGGCATACCCGACCACAGCACCGAACAGGCCCGGCGGTTCTGTTCGGCCGCACCGGCGAACACCGCGCTACCGCCGAGCGCGCCCAGGCTCTGCCCGTACAGGTACAGCCGCGGCGGGTCCGGCAAGGTCGCGGCATGCTCTTCGACAGCGCTGAACAGCGCCCGGGCAGACACCGCGGCCGAATCCCGGCCCACCACGAAGGTCGCCCAGCTCGGCAGCTGTGAATATTGCAATGCCG
The DNA here is from genome assembly GCF_001613245.1 of Nocardia speluncae NBRC 108251. Taxonomy (GTDB): domain Bacteria; phylum Actinomycetota; class Actinomycetes; order Mycobacteriales; family Mycobacteriaceae; genus Nocardia; species Nocardia speluncae. The sequence goes on from NZ_BDBZ01000013.1 coordinate 239,703, forward strand.
CCACCGCGAAATCGGCACCGAACCGGTCCTCGAACCCGCGCAGGGCCCGCCCGTCCACCCACCCCGAACCGGTGGGTACGGCAACCACCAGATGCGAACGGTCGAATCCGCCGGCTCGATCGAGCTCCCGGACTGCCAGTTCGGCCCGGGCCGCAGGATCGGGCGCCGACTGCAATCCGGCATAGACACGCACGGCGCCGGCCGGGCCGTTCGTCACGAATCGCTGTCCCTCGAGCCCCAGCGAGGCCCAGCTCATCAGGGAGTCGGCGCTACCGGATCGAGTCGTCGCCACCGGCTGCACGAGGCCGGAATCGGCGGCGCCGCCACTCGCCGCCGCGATCCCCGGAATCCCGAAGAAGGCCACCGGCAGCGTCGCGATCACCGCCATCACCAACCCCCGCGACCAGCCGATCCGCCGCAGCAACCGGCCGGCCCCGGTACCCGCGGCCACCAGGACGATTGTGAGCACCAGCGACCCGGCCGCCCAGAAAGACCAGTACTGCGGTCCGGTGCGCGCGACCCCCATGGCGTCGCGCAGTGTGTTCTGCCAAGACGCCGCATGCACCACCGACGCCACCACGCCGGCAACGGCGGCTGCGAGCACGAGATGCCGCAAGGCAGGCGCACCGGCGAATCGATCCGCGGCCGGCCGGCGTAGGCGCCTGGTGATGTGTGCGACCCCCAGCAGGGCGACGACCAGCAGCGAGGTGAGAACGGCCTGGGCGGCGGCAGCGCGGGGGAGCAGACCGGGGGCCAGCGACAGCATGGTGGCGAGTGCCACCGCGAGGGTGACACCGGCCGGGAAGCCACGGCGTGCGGACCGGCGAAAATCGGCGGGTGCGGTTGTATCGGATATCGCCGGGCGGATCGAGGGAACCGCTACTCCGGTACCGGCTCGGTCGAAGGGGCGTAGGAGAAAAGGTGCCGGCGACCAGAGAGGCTGGGCCGCGGCCGGGCCGATGTGTTTCATGCGAACTCCTGCCGGAACGGGATCACCGAGCACGTGGTGTGCGGGGGAGTGGCCGGCGACGTGCGCAATCCCCGCGAGCCCAGCGACTTCCGTGCACGACTGCCGGTAGATTCGGCGGGCCGCCCGAGTAAGGCCGGTCCGCCGGGGGGTCTGTCGCCCGCACCATCACGTGACCGCACGAGCGCGAACAGGTCGCGCGCCCGGCGGCCGAATCGGCCACCGGCGCAGGTGCGCCAGGTCAGGAACGTGGCGAACGCGGCGAGCACCAGCGCAACCACCCGCGGTAGCCAGGTCGTGGCCGTCTCGGCGACCGAGAAATGTTCGACCACCGGCACGCCGTACCCTTGCCGCCGCGAATTGAGGTCGACCGCCGCCGCCGCGATGCCGGCCATGGTGGTGCAGCTGGTGCGGGCCATCGGGTCGTGGCGGTACCGGCACGCCGAGAGCATCCGGTCGGCGAGCGCGCGATCGAGGTCGCGGCGGGCCCACCCACCGAGTGGGTGACCGCTGTGCTGCGCGTAACGCAGCAGGTCGTAACCGAGGTCGTGCGCTTTGCAGGCGGTGTCGAACTCGGTAGGCAGCGGAACCGGTGACGAGCACGAACCCTGCGGGGCGACCAGGATCCCGTCGACGACCGCTGGGTGGTATCCGGTGACGGCGCCGAAATCGTCGGGAAACTGCGGTGCGGCCTCGGTGCCGGTCAGTGCGCGGACGGCGACCGCGGCCGGGGTGGTATCGGCGGGCGGGCCCGCAGCACCGGCCGTGGGTACCGCAAGCAGTGATGCCGCTGCGGCGATCCCCGCGACGGCGAGTGCGGCGGGCCGGCGGCGCACCGGTGTCCGGCGGCGCGCGGCAGTGTTCGAGACAACCATGGCCGTGACGGTATGAATCGTCAACAGTCGCTGCCGTCCCGCTCAGGAGCGGTTCCGGGCCCGTCCCGGGCGGTGAGGGCGGGGGCGGTCTACCCCGGGTGTACGGGCCCGATTTCACCCCACGGTATGAGGTGGATCCGGGCGGCGGTTCGTACTGTCGGTGTCATGATGGAGTTCAGCGCCGCGCAACCGGCAGCGAAGTCACCGCCTTTCCGGAGCCGGCTCGCCCGCCTCGGACCCCGGTGGTGGGTGGATGCCGGCACGGTCTTCGTGGTGCTGGTGTTGTTCTCGGTCGCCTGGCCCACCCTGCATCTGACCCACGACGTGCCGTGGTCGATAGCCCCGCTCGTCGCGGCCTTCGCCGCGCTGCCGGTACTGCTGATCCGCCGGAACGCGGCGCTGGGTTGGGCTGTATCCGCCGGTTCGGCGCTGCTCATAGCCCTGGCCGTACCGAACGAGCCCGGTGAAGCCCTGCCCTTCCAGGTGGTGCAGATCGTCGCCCTCTACTTCCTGGTCTTCGGGGTGGCATTGCGGTCGCCGCCGCCGCTGGTGGCGGTGGTGTGGGCGGCGACATCGCTACTGCTGGGTGCGGCGCTCTCGGAGGAAGGGGTCGGCGCCGATCCGTGGGCCTGGCCGGTTTCCCTGGCAGCGACCGTGTTCGTCGCGGTACTGCTGCGGTCGCTGATCCGTTCGCGCTCCGAGCTGAACCGGCAGACCGAACTCAGCGAACTCGAACGCGCGCGGCGCACCATTCTCGAGGAGAAAGCGCGGATCGCCCGTGATCTGCACGATGTGGTCGCGCACCATATGTCGCTGGTGGTGGTGCAGGCACAGACGGCCCCGTACCGGGTGAGCGGTGTGAACGAGGCAGCACGAGCCGAATTCGAATCGATCGGTGCCACCGCCCGGGAAGCGCTCAACGAGATCCGCGGCCTGCTCGGGGTGTTGCGCAGCGACGGTCAGCTCGCCGAACACACCCCGCAGCCCACTGCCGTCGATCTCGAAGCGCTGTTCCACTCCGCCACCCGGGCCGGAGTGGATCTCACCTGGTCGGTCGAGGGCACCCTCGCGGCGATACCCGACACCGTGGGCTCCGCGCTGTACCGGATCGTGCAGGAATCGCTGGCCAATGCCGGCCGGCACGCGCCCGGCGCCCCGGTCCGGATCGGAATCGACTGTGCCGATACGGTCACGCTGACCGTGGTCAACGGTCCGGGCGCCGGCCCGGCCGCCGCCGGTACCGGCGGGCACGGGATTCCGGGCATGCAGGCGCGGGCTCTGGCGGTCGGCGGCCGGTTGACGGCGGAACCGGCAGCCGACGGTGGATTCCGGGTCAGTGCGCTGCTACCGCGCACCGTTGCGGTGGACCTGTCGTCGTCGGTGATTACTCAACCCGGTACGCCCGTCTGATCCGAAACAGCTATAACACCAGCACATAGCCATTTCGAATGGCCCGGAAGCCTTGTGCTGTCAATGGATCACCGGCCGCCCGGATCTCTGCCCGCACCTCCGATGCCCGCCCGGGCCCGGCTTGGCAAACAACGCAACCGAATGACCCTCGAGGATTCCTCGGGGGTGCGTGCGTGCCGGTTCTCGGGAGCATCGTTCCGTTAGCAGGCACACGGCCCGACTCGGACACGCGCTGTTCGGGCAGGAGGACCAGCCGTAGAGATCCTTCCCCTCCGTCTATGGCCGCCCCCGCCAGACCAGGGCCGTCCCGGCTTTGTTGTACCCCACCTCAAAGGTT
>NZ_BDBZ01000014.1 GCF_001613245.1 Nocardia speluncae NBRC 108251
GAACCCCGCGCCGCCGAAGGCGGCGCCATGACACAGCAATTAAGCTGAGCGCGTGGCAATAACCGTATTGATCGCCGACGATCAGGCCATGGTCCGGCAGGGGTTCGGGGCGTTACTGGCCGCGCAACCCGATATCAGTGTCATCGGTGACGCGCCGGACGGGAAAGTGGCGGTCGCCGAGGCGGCGCGGTTACGACCCGATGTGGTGCTGATGGACGTCCGGATGCCGGAAATGAACGGCCTGGACGCGGCTCGTCAGATCCTGTCCGCGGGTTTCGATCCGCCGGTGCGGGTGCTCATGTTGACGACATTCGATATCGACGACTACGTCTACGAGGCGCTCGGTCTCGGTGCCAGCGGTTTTCTGCTCAAAGACGCCCCCGCCGAGGAATTGGTGCGCGCGGTGCGGGTCGTCTCGGCCGGGGAGGCGCTGCTCGCACCGACCGTGACCCGGCGGTTGATCGCCGAGGTGACGATGCGGCGGTCCGCGCGCCGCACCCCGTCGCCGGCACTGGCGACGCTCACACCGCGGGAACGCGAAATTCTGGAGTTGGTCGCCCGCGGGATGTCCAATACCGAAATCGCCGAGGCCCTGTTCATCGCCGAGCAGACCGTGAAAACCCATGTGTCGAAGGTCTTCACCAAATTGGATCTGCGTGATCGCGCGCAGGCGGTGGTGCTGGCGTATGAATCGGGTCTGGTCACCCCCGGCTGATCGGACGGTCAGGTTTCCATGGACTGTGCGGATTCCCGTTTTCACGACGGACCCGGCGGCGTGTGCCCGGTAGGCTCACGAGTCTGTCAGTCACCCGAAGGGGGTCGTGTTGCTCAACAGCGGTGACGTGTTCGCCGGTTTCACCATCGAGCGGCAACTCGGTGAAGGCGGAATGGGTGCCGTGTATCTGGCCCGGCATCCCCGGCTCGGAAAACTGACCGCCCTCAAACTGCTCAAACCGGAATTGTTCGCCGACGCCGCGATCCGCACCCGTTTCGAGCGGGAAGCGGATCTGGCCGCCGCACTGGACCATCCGAGCATCGTCACGGTGTACGACCGTGGGATGGAGGGTGCGCACCTGTGGATGTGTATGCAGTACGTCGACGGCGCCGACGCGGGCACCGTGAATTCGCTGGCGCTGCCCCCGGACAAAGCGGTACAGATCATCGCAGGCGTCGCCGATGCGCTCGATTACGCGCACGGAATGGGTGTTCTGCACCGGGATGTGAAGCCGTCCAATATTCTGCTCGCTCGCGCGAATACCGGGCAGGGTGAGCGGGTTTTCCTGACCGATTTCGGTCTGGCGCGGTTACGCGCCGAAACGGTCCGTTTGACGCAGGCCGGAATGTTCACCGCGACCCTCGCGTTCGCTTCCCCGGAACAGATGACCGGCGGCGATATGGACGGCCGGTCGGATCAGTATTCGCTGGCCTGCACGTTGTACTGGCTGCTTACCGGAATGGCGCCGTTCGATTCCCCGAATCCCGCCGATATCATTCACGGGAATCTGCAGCTGGCGCCGCCGCCGCTGGCGGTCAAACGGCGTGGCCTGCCGCCGGGTCTGGATCCGGTGCTGGTCAAGGCGATGGCCAAACACCCGGCGCACCGCTACCGGACGTGTGTGGAATTCGCTGCGGCGGCGGAGCACGCGTTGACCGCCAACCCGACGGTGACGGAAACAACCGGTCCCGGAACGGGATTCGCCGCGTCGACCACGGGATATGCCCCCGCGCAACCCGTTCCGCCTGCCGCCGGGCCGCCCGGATATCCGGCCGACGGCCGGTACACGGCCGGTACGCCACCGGTTGTGCCGCAGCCGCCCGGCGCCACGCCTCCGGGCACGTTGCGCGGCCCGTCCGTGGATCAGGCGGGTGGTGCGGCGGCGCTCCCCCCGGCCGGCGCCACGCCTGGGCAGGTCGACCCGACCGGTGCGCAACCCACTGTCGCGATCACCCGACCCGCACCGCCCGCCGGCTCGTCGGATCCGGCGGTGGAGCGGACCGGTGGATTCGCCGCTGTGCCACCGAGTGTGGACCGCGCCGGTGCAAACCCGCAGGTGCCGGCAGGGGGCGAACGCACCGGTGGGATGCCGGTGGTTCCGGGGGCACGGCCCGACAGCGCGGGCGCACCGGCCGGTTACCCGGGGGAGTCCGCGGAAACCACCGGCGCCGCGGCGGCCATGCGGCCCGGCGGCTACCTGCCCGGTCCCCACGCCTACGCCGCGCCGCCCCCCGGCTACGCCGCGCCCGGAAGTGCCGTGCCGCCGGCGCGGCGCGGCCGGGCGCCGTGGATCGCCGTGGCGATTCTCGTACCGCTCATAGTGCTCGCCCTGATCGCGGTGGTCGTGGTGGTGGTGTTCCTGGGCACCGACGATTCGAGCTCGGCCGGCGCGCCGGCCGCCGTGCCGCAGACCTCCACCCTGGAACGGGAGCCCAGCAGCGAGGACGACCCCGGCGACCCGCCCGGCGCCGAGCCCGGCGACCGCACCCGCCGCCTGTTTCCCACCCTGCTCCCGCAGGGGTCCGGCCTCGACGGGTTCGGTTATCAGAACGCTCGATGTAGCAGATTCGGTCCCGGCGATCAGATCCCGCTGCTGCCGGACATACCGGTTTTCGGCGATGTGCTGGAAACCCGTCCCTGGGAGGCGATCTGGGATTGTCGGCAGATCCAGCTGCAACCCACCCGGATGGATTACACGATCATCACCTACCCGGACGCCGAAGCCGCCCGGGAGGTGGTCGCCGGCCTGCCTGCGCACGATATGTCGGCGGGTACCAAATCCGGCGAACCGTACACCGCCTACATCTGGGAGGATTCCGGCGGGCGCGGCCAGTTCAATGTGAACATGCTGGTCTCGTTCGGCTCGAACGGCGATTCACCGCGGAGCAACTCCCTGCTGTTCGTTCGGAAATGGGGCCCGACTGCGCGCCAGGACGTCTATGGCTGGTGGGCCGACGCACCGCTGTGACAGGGCCACGTCCGGCGACCGCGGCCAGAAGTTCGAGGACGGCCGGGGCCGGTTCACGCGACCAGTACCCGCGACGCCGTCCGGGCATCCAGTACTGCGCGCAGCACCGGCTGTTCCGCGGCCAGCTCGAGGTATGCCTCGTCGACGGTCCGGCCGTGGGGGGCGCCCATCTCCAGCTTGGCCTCCAGATGAATGTTCCACCGATAGCGCAGGGCCGCAAGTACACCCTGCGGTCCGCCGAACAATCGGTCGAGGTGGGGGATACCGTCGAACAGGTCGGCGCGAGCGGGGGCGCCGGCCGCGCGGTCGAGAACGGTGTGCAGGATCTCGGTACGCAGGTGCTGCTCTGTCCAGGACATGATCCGTGCCCTTTCGGTCGGGGCCTGGGGTGCGCCGCCCGGTCCGGTGCGGCGTCGGCGCGTTCTACGCTACGGATCCGCTGCCCGCGTTTCGTCGTGCGGCGGGCGTGAATCGATGTCCTACCGGGGGTGGAGGCGGGCCCTGGCCCCAGGTGGATGTGCCGCCGGTCCCGGGCTGATTACCCTGGAAGCGTGCCTGAGAGCCACTTCACAACCGGTTCCGCCGCGAGTTACGACCCGCGGCGCGCAGGCGAGGACGTCGCCGTGGGTGCCGGTGCGGACCACGCGCGCCGCTCGGTGACCGTTCGGGCCGGCCGGGTGTGGCGCCGGTTCACTGCGTGGTGGCCGAGTGGGCGGTTCCGGCTGGGCTGGCACCCGCTCGGAGACCTCCCGTTCGACTACCCGCCGAAAGTGGTGCTGTTCGCCGACCTGGCGCTACTCGTCCTCGGTCTCGTCGCATGCCTGCAACGGCACGAGTACTTCCCGACAGTGCTGCCGTTGCTCGCGGTGGTGCTGCTGTTCCTGTCGGTACCGGCCTATGTGCTGTTCGGGATCGTGCCGCGGCCGCTGGCGCTGGGGGTGGCGACGATGGTCGCGGCGGCGCTGTTCTTCGCCCAACCGGTGGAGTCCGATTTCGCGCCGTTCGTGCTCATGGTGGTGGCCGCCGAAATCGCGGCGATCGCGCCGAAACGGGTGAGTATCCCGCTGGCCCTGGCGGCGACCGTCGAGCTGGTCGCCTTCGCCGCATCGAGTCAGGCGCTGTGGGGCAACGACTACCTGCGCACCGGTGTCCCGATGTACGCGCTCGGTATCCTGCTCGGCTGGCTGGTCGGTGTGATGTTGCAGTACCAGCGGCTGTACCTGTACCAGGAACGGGAGAATCAGAACGTGCGGGCCGCGCAGGCGGCGGCCGCCGAACGCAACCGCATCGCCCGCGAAGTACACGATGTCATCGCCCATTCGCTCACCGTGACCCTGCTGCACGTCACCGCCGCCCGGCATGCGCTCACCACCGACAGTGATGTGGAAGAGGCGGTGGATGCGCTCGCCGACGCCGAACGGCTGGGGCGGCAGGCCATGGCCGATATCCGGCGCACGGTGGGTCTGCTGGATTCCGGGCGGGCCGCGGTGGGCCCGGAACCGGGCGCCGACGATATCTCCGCCCTGATCGACGACTTCGTCAACGCCGGCCTGACGGTGCGCCGCCGCGGCACCGGCGATCTGGACCGGATCTCCGCGGCGGTCGGTCTCGCGCTCTACCGCATCTGCCAGGAATCGCTGGCCAATATCGCCAAGCACGCGTCCGGCGCGGCCGTCGAATTCACGCTGGAGGTCGGTGCGCGGTCGGCGATCGTACGGGTGCGTAACCCGCTCCCACCGGGGGCACCGGCGCGTATCGGGCACGGCACCGGCGTCGCGGGGATGCGGCAGCGGGCGGAAGGTCTCGGCGGCCGGATCGTCATCGGACCCGAGGCCGGTTCCTGGATCGTGCGGGCCGAGTTCCCACTGCACGACCGCCCCGAGCGGGTCGGCGGGGCCGCTGCCGACACCCGTGAAGAACACTGTGCACTGATGAAATCGATCGGCGCACCCCAACTCCGCAGGCCGGGGCTGCCGGGATGACCGTCCGTCCCCTGTTCACGGGAGGAAATATGACCAGGGCCGATAGCGATCCGGAAGCCCTCGAGGTCTTGATCGTCGACGACCAGGAACTTGTGCGCGGCGGACTGCGCCGGATCCTGCGCCGCCGCGACGGGTTCCGGATCAGCGAATGCGCCGACGGTGACGAGGTGCTCGCCGCGGTCGCGGCGAGCCCTCCCGATATCGTGCTCATGGATCTGCGGATGAAACGGATGGGCGGTATCGAGGCCACCCGGCTGCTGCGGGCACGCGCCGGTGAACCGCCGGTGCTCGTTCTCACTACCTTCGATGACGACCAGTTGCTGTCCGGGGCTTTACGCGCCGGTGCCGCCGGATTCCTGCTCAAGGATTCCCCCGCCGAGGATCTGATCCGGGCCGTCCGCACCGTCGCCGCGGGCGGGGCCTGGCTCGATCCCGCCGTCACCGGCCGTGTCCTGTCGACCTACCGAACCTCCGCGGTCACCCCGGTCGGACCCCCCACCGGCGATGAGCTGACCGGCCGCGAATACGAGGTACTGGCGCTGATCGGCCGGGGCCGGGCGAACAGTGAGATAGCCCACGCGCTGGGAATCTCGGAGGTCACCGTGAAATCCCATGTGGGCCATATCTTCAGCAAACTGGGACTGCGCGACCGTGCCGCGGCCATCGTCTACGCGTTTGACCACGGCGTGGTTTCACCGGGACAATCCAAGGTTTGACGGGCAGCCCGGCGCGATTATGCGACCGGGTCGAGACGGCGCCCGCGACGTGGAGAGGATGGACGGGTGCAGGCGCCAGGTTCCGAAGTCGGCGGGCGGTTCGGTCCTTATGAGCTGCGTTCCCTGCTGGGTAGCGGCGGGATGGGGGAGGTCTACGAGGCCTATGACACCGTCAAGGACCGGGTGGTCGCGCTCAAACTACTCTCCGGCGATCTGGTCGGCGACCCGGAATACCAGACCCGGTTCCGCCGTGAATCGCAGGCTGCGGCCCGGCTCGCCGAACCGCATATCATCCCCATCCACGATTGGGGTGTGATCGAGGGCCGGTTGTTCATCGATATGCGGCTGGTCGCGGGCACCGATCTGCGGACAGTACTGCAGTCCGGCGGTCCGCTGAGCCCGCAGCGTGCGGTCGGCGTGATCGAGCAGATCGCCGCCGCCCTGGATGCGGCGCACGCCGACGGTCTGGTGCACCGTGCTGTGAAACCGGCGAACATCCTGGTCACCGACACCGATTTCGCCTACCTCGCCGATTTCGGGATAGCCCACCACGGGGCCGATTCCGCCGTGACGCAAGCGGGGGCCGAGATCGGCTCCTACATCTATACGGCACCCGAACGGTTCGAACGTGTACCGGTCACGTTGCGCGCCGACATCTATTCGCTGGCGTGTGTCCTGCACGAATGCCTCACGGGCGCGCAGCCGTTCGACGCTCCGAGTGTCGGCATGCTGATCCGTGCGCATATGGCCGAGCCGCCGCCGCGAGCAAGTCTTCAGCGAACCGGGTTGCCGGCTGCGTTCGACGATGTGATCGCATATGGTATGGCCAAGGATCCGCACGAGCGTTTCGCTACGGCAGGAGAACTTGCTGTCGCAGCCCGTACCGCGCTGAACTCCCCGGCACGTACGCCGCAGTCGTTCGCGGCACCCGGACCGGGAGTCGGCGAATTCCCCGCAACCCCCTCGGAGAGCTCCCCGCCGACCGGCGGTATACCCACCCTGGTGGTCCGGATTCCGAATCGCGACGAAGACGGCGCCCCGGATCAGACCACGATCCTGCCCGCGATCATCCCCGGCGACCCCACCTCGGTGCGCCCGACCGAATTCGAGTTCACCCCGCTCACCTCGGACGAACAGGCCGAGCCCGAAGCCCCGGCCGCCGGTATCCGCCCGTTCCCCGACGCCCACCTGTATCAGAACGAGCAGTTGCATCCGGCCGCCGATCCGGGTTCGGCCCCCGCGACCGGTGGGATGCCGGTCGCCGACTTCTACCCGCCCGACCAGGCGACCCGCGTTTACGGCCAGGGCCTGGCATCCGCCGCACCCGGCCCCGAGGAAACCACCCGCGTCTTCGAGCCACCGCACCCGGTCCCGGAGTCCATGGCGCCCACCGGCGACGACGCCACCCGCGCCTACCGGCGCCCCCCGGGCCCGGACGACTACACCCAGCGTTCGGACCAGCACGCATACGACCAGGTCGCCGAAGCGCACGAGCACAACTACCGGCCGGGCGACCACCTGCCGGAACACCGTGAGCCGGCCGGTCCCTCGTTCCCGCCGGGCGAGTACCCGCACGGGCCGGGCGATCCCGTGTACCCCGCGGACCGGTATCCGTACGACCCGGCGGAGCAGCCTTACGAGGACTACCCCGCGCGCGACCATCCGCTCGAGCATGGGCCGGGCGAGCGGGCCTTCCAGCCGTATGCGAGCGGCTACCGGCCGGAGGGGTACGCCGACGGTCCGGCCGACCATGCCTCCCGGCCGGGTGACCACGACTACCGGCGGGAGGACGACACCCGGCAGGTGGATCACCGTGCGTACGGGTCCGATGAGCGCGCATATCCGCCGGACGAGCGTGCGTCCGGACCGGGCGATGCTGCCGGCCCGTCCACCGGAGACTGGTGGACCGCCGAACGCGAGGACTCATCCGACGACCGGCAGACAGCCGACCCGGTGCAGCCGGGCCCCGGCGGCCTGTTCGGTTACCGCGGTGCCGGTTCCGCTGCGCGGGAACCACAGCCCGACTCGTACGGCGCCGGCGCTGCCTCGGATGCCCCGCAGTCCGACCCCTATGCCGCCGCCTACGAAGCCGGTTACCGCGACAGCTACCTGGCGAACGCGGCCGGCGCACCCGCCCCCGCTCCAGAGGGGCAGCGGTTCCGCATGATGCCGATTCTGGCCGGTGCCGGGGTGTTCCTGCTCATCGTGCTGATCGCGATTCTCGGGTTCGGCTTTCTGGGGTCCGGCGGCGAGGAATCGCCGAGCGCAGCCGAATCCACCGGTGCCGTCACCACCACCGCCGGGCGTAGCAGTGCGCCGGCCACTTCCACCGCGCCGACCCGCACCTCCACCACGACCACGACCACGACGCGTGCCGCCCTGCCGGCCGATGCGCAGCCCTGTACGGCAGCATCCGGCGGTGGCGCCTACGGTTCGGCGGCGGCCGGTACCGCGGTGACCAGCTGTGAGTTCGCCGAGGCGGTACGGCAGGCCTATCTGGATCCCACGGTGGTCTCCGCCGAGGGGGAACCCGTTTCCATCGAGGCCACGAGTCCGGTGACCGGCCAGGCCTACACCCTCGAATGTGTCGCCGCGGACGGCCTGGTCACCTGCCTCGGCGGCAACAACGCGGTCGTGTACCTGTTCTGACCGGCGTCTGTCTGGACCGGCCCCGCTGCTGCGCACAGCTCGCGGGCCGATCCGGGCCGGGCTAGGGTCGCCGATGGAGTACGGTGCTTCGACCGGGTACGAGACGTGGGAGATCGCAATAGTCATGGGCAGAGTTGTGTCGACCGAGAAGAAACGGGAACTCTTTCCGGCCCGGCGGCTGCTCACCCTGCTCGGCTGCCTGCTCATTGCGGCCGTCGTCACCGCCTGCGGATCCGACACCACCGAACCTGCCGCGCCGACCACCTCGGTCACCCAGGCGGCCGCGGCCGATGCGCCCGGCGCGGAAGTGCTGATCACCGTACCCGGCACGTTGGCCGCCGATTTCGTCGAATTGGAGCGTTCGCAGAAGGGGGAGCTGGGGCTGGCGATCATGCCGGTGGGTGGGGAGCGCCTCGTCGGGATGGGGAAATGGACCAGCGGCCCGGCCTGGTCCACGATGAAGGTTCCGCTCGTTGTCGCCGCCGAGCGCAAGAACCCGGGCGGGCAGACCTACGCCACCTCGGCCGCGATCACCGCCTCGGACAACTCCGCCGCCGACAGCCTGTGGTCGGATCTCGGGACCCCGCGCGCCGCCGCGGACGCGATGCAGGCCGTCCTGCGCGAAGGCGGCGACGATACGACCGTCGTCCAGGAGAAACCCGTCCGGTCGGGGTATTCCGCGTTCGGTCAGTCCGAATGGTCGCTGGCCGATCAGGTGCGGTTCGCATCCAGGCTGCCGTGCCTGCCCGGCGCCGATACCGTGATCGAACTGATGGGTTCGGTGAGCGCGAGCCAGCAGTGGGGACTGGGTTCGGTCTTCGCCGAGGCCGATTTCAAGGGCGGCTGGGGTCCCGATCCCGACGGCGCCTACCTGGTGCGTCAGTTCGGCCTGGTCCCGGTGACCGGCGGCGCGATCGCGGTTGCGCTTGCCGCGCAACCGGATTCGGGTACTTTCTCCGATGGGATGAACCTGCTCGACACGATGGCGGGCCTCCTCTCGCAGCACCTGGGCGAATTCACCGGCGGGTCCTGCCCGGCCTGACAGCGGCCCGGTACCGGCGTTACCCGACATTCACGGGCCCGAGGCGGCGCGGCGGGCCGGAAGCGGGCAAGATGGGCGCCATGCGCATCGGAATCCTGACCGGCGGTGGTGACTGTCCGGGACTGAACGCGGTGATCCGTGCCGTCGTCCGCACGGCGAACGGCCGTTACGGCGATGCCGTCGTGGGCTTCGAGGACGGCTGGCGAGGGCTGCTGGAGGACCGCAAGATCCGCATCCAGAACGATGACCGCACCGATCGTCTGCTCGCCAAGGGCGGCACCATGCTCGGTACCGCCCGCACCAACCCGGACGTGCTGCTGGCCGGCCTGAGCCGGATCCGGCAGACCCTCGACGACAACGGCATCGAAGCGCTCATCCCCATCGGCGGGGAAGGTACGCTCACGGCCGCCAGTTGGCTGTCCGAGGAAGGTGTTCCGGTGGTCGGCGTGCCGAAAACCATCGACAACGATATCGATTGCACCGATGTCACCTTCGGGCACGACACCGCGCTGTCCATCGCCACCGAGGCCATCGACCGCCTGCACACCACCGCGGAATCCCATCAGCGCGTGATGCTCATCGAGGTGATGGGCCGGCACGCCGGCTGGATCGCGATGCATTCCGGAATGGCGGCAGGCGCCCACCTGACCCTGGTGCCCGAGCAGCCGTTCGATGTCACCGAGGTGTGCGCGCTGATCAAACGCCGCTTCCAGCGCGGGGACAAACATTTCATCTGCGTCGTGGCCGAGGGGTCGCATCCGGCCCCCGATTCCGGGTTCACCCTGCGCGAAGGCGGGGTCGACGAATTCGGGCACGAACGGTTCACCGGGGTCGCCCAGCAGCTCGGTATGGAGATCGAGCGGCGGATCGGCAAAGAGGTCCGCACCACGGTGCTCGGCCATGTGCAGCGCGGCGGCAGCCCCTCCCCGTACGACCGGGTGCTCGCCACCCGCTTCGGCCTGCATGCCGCCGAAGCCGTGCACGCCGGGCATTTCGGCCAGATGGTGGCCTTGCGTGGCACCGAGATCGGCCTGGTCCCATTGCACGAAGCGACCAAACAACTCAAACGGGTCCCGGCCGACCGCTACGACGAAGCACAGGCCTTCTTCGGCTAGCCGCACGTCCGACCTGCGCCGGGGACACCGGGCAGGTCGTAGGTATCTGCCGCCCCCGACCCGCGCTGCCGAAGGCGCCGCCGAATAGACACCACGGCGATACAGTCGAGCCCATGCGCCTTGGCAAGGGAGCGTTGCCGGTAGTGGTTGTGTGGTTGCTCGTCTCGATGCTGGTCGGCTGTGGCGGCGGTCCGGCCGATGAGCGCGTGGCCGGGCAGTGGCACGGTGCCATCGAGGTGCCCGGCGCTCCGGTGGTGGTCGGGGTGGAATTCACCGGCCGCCACAGCGGTGTCATCGATATCGCTGCCCAGCAGATGACACAGCGCCCGCTGAGCGATGTCGTGGCCGACCCCGATGAGGTGCGGTTCGGTGTTCCGGATGTTCCCGGCGACGCTCGTTTCGACGGTCGGCTCGACGAATCCGCCGGCGCGATCGTCGGCGATTTCCGCCAGGCCGGGGAAACCTTCGGGCTCACCCTGAACCGTGCACCGGTGCCGCCGCCGGCCCGGCCGCAGGAGCCACATCCGCCGTATCCCTATTTGTCCGAGGATATTTCGTACCAGAGCGGCGGTATCACCGTTGCGGGCACACTGACCCGGCCCGATACTACGGCTCCGGTACCCGCTGTCGTACTCGTCACCGGTAGTGGCCCGCAGGACCGTAACGAGGAGCTCGCCGGCCACCGCCCGTTCCTGCTGCTCGCCGATACGCTCACCCGCGCGGGTTACGCGGTGTTGCGCACCGACGACCGCGGTGTGGGCGGTACCGGCGGCAACCTGAATCAGGCCGATTACGCCGACCTGTCCGCCGATATCGAAGCCGGCCTCGGCTATCTGCGCGGGCGCCCCGAGATCGACCCGGCCCGTATCGGCCTGCTCGGGCACAGCGAAGGCGGATACCTCGCCCCGATGGTCGCTGCGCGACCTTCGAACGGTATCGCGTTCGTGATGCTCATGGCCGGGCCGGCGATCACCGGTACCGATATCATCCTCGACCAGGGCGTCCGGGCTTTCGGAGCGGCCGGCGCGACCGCGGAGCAGATCGATGCACACCGGGCCTTCCTGACCGACTGGACCGCCGCGCTGCGCGCCGGTCAGCTCACCAAGGCCGCCCGGCTCTCCGAAACCTACAACCGGGCGTTGCCGGCCGCGCTGCGTGCCTCCAGCGAACCGTTCACCTCCCAGAACACGCCGTATATGGCCGCGCTTGTGTCCTATGATCCCGCGCCGGCTCTGTCCGCGTTGCGGATGCCGGTGCTGGCGTTCTACGGGTCGAAGGACGCCCAGGTGACCGCGGACCCGAACGCGCAGATCATGCGGACCCTGCTGGCCGGCAACCCCGATGCGGAAGTCCCGGTATTCGACGGGCTCAACCATCTCATGCAGCCCGCCTACAGCGGAATGCCCAGCGAATACGAATCCATCGAGACCACTGTCGACCCCGTCGTTCTCGATACCGTCACCGCCTGGCTCGGCGAGCGGATACCGGCCGGTTGAGGTGTCCGCCGGGCCGCCATACCTGCGCGCATAGACTGTGCTCCATGAGCGCACCCACCGTCGAACTCATGGATTACGCCGATGTGTTGACCCGGTACGAGCCGGTGCTGGGCATGGAGGTCCATGTCGAGCTGTCCACCGCGACCAAGATGTTCTGCGGCTGCCCCACCACTTTCGGCGCCGACCCCAACACCCAGGTCTGCCCGGTCTGCCTGGGCCTGCCCGGTTCGCTGCCGGTGGTCAATCAGCAGGCGGTGGAGTCGGCCGTGCGGATCGGCCTGGCCCTGAACTGTTCCATCACTCCGTGGGGACGGTTCGCGCGCAAGAACTACTTCTACCCGGATCAGCCGAAGAACTACCAGATCAGCCAGTACGACGAGCCGATCGCCACCGAGGGCTATCTCGAGGTCCCGTTGGACGACGGCACCACCTTCCGGGTCGAGATCGAACGCGCTCATATGGAGGAGGACACCGGTAAATCGGTGCATGTCGGCGGTGCCACCGGCCGGATCCACGGCGCCAGCCACTCGCTGCTCGACTACAACCGCGCGGGTGTCCCGCTGATCGAGATCGTCACCAAACCCATCACCGGGGCCGGCGACCGCGCACCGGAGGTGGCGCGCGCCTACGTGACCGCGTTGCGTGACCTGCTGAAATCGCTGGACGTTTCCGATGTCCGGATGGAACACGGTTCGCTGCGCTGTGACGCCAATGTGTCCCTCATGCCGGTCGGTGCGGACGTGTTCGGTACCCGCACCGAAACCAAGAACGTGAACTCGCTCAAGAGCGTCGAGGTCGCCGTGCGGTTCGAGATGCGCCGTCAGGCGGCCGTTCTCGCGACCGGTGGGGAGATCATTCAGGAGACCCGCCACTTCCATGAGGCCGACGGCTCCACCTCCCCGGGCCGCCGCAAGGAAACCGCCGAGGACTACCGGTACTTCCCCGAACCGGATCTGGAACCCGTCGCCCCCGCCGCGGCCTGGGTGGAAGAGTTGCGCGGCACCATCCCCGAATACCCCTGGCTGCGGCGCGCGCGTATCCAATCGGACTGGGGCGTCTCCGACGAGGTCATGCGCGATCTGGTGAACGCCGGTGCCCTGGACCTCATCATCGCCACCGTCGATGCCGGCGCCCCCGCCAAAGAGGCCCGCTCCTGGTGGGTCGCCTACCTCACCGAGAAGGCCAACGAACGCGGCGGCTCCCTCGAGGATCTGCCCATCACCCCCGCCCAGGTCGCCGAGGTGATCGCCCTGGTCGAGGCGAAAACGGTGAACAACAAAGTCGCCAAGCAGGTCGTCGATCTGGTGCTCGACGGCGAAGGCGATCCGGGCGCGATCGTCGAGAGCAAAGGCCTGGGCATGGTCAGCGACGACAGCGCCTTGCAGGCCGAAGTGGACAAGGCATTGGCCGCCAACCCGGATATCGCGGACAAGATCCGCTCCGGCAAGGTCCAGGCCGCCGGCAAGATCGTCGGCGATGTCATGAAGGCCACCCGCGGCCAGGCCGACGCCGCCCGTGTCCGGGAGCTCGTCCTCACGGCCTGCGGTGCCTGATCACCGGCTGTAGCGCCCGGCCGGGGCTGCCTCGGATCAGCGCGATAGTGGCTCCGGGGCGGGGCGGCTGTCGAATTCGGCGCGTGCGGAGAGGATCTCGCTGTGGTGGCGGAGGGCCCACTGTCCCATTACATGGGTGACATCGCCCAGATCCGCGCCGAGCTCCGTCAGCGCGTATTCGACACGCGGGGGCACTGTCGGATAGACCGTGCGGCGGACGAGGCCGTCCCGTTCGAGGTTGCGCAGCGTGCGGGTGAGCATTTTCTGGGTGATTCCGTCGAGCCGGCGGCGTAGATCGTTGAACCGGACGGGGCCCTCGCCGGCACGCAGCGTGCCGAGAACGAGGAGCACCCATTTGTCCGCCAGCACGCCCAGCACATCACGAGCCGGACAGCGTTGCAGATAGCTCTGCACCGGATTCTGGTTACTTGTAAGGTCAGAGACAGTATCCATCAGGTACCTCGGGATCGGGAAAGTGCCTTCTTCCTATTGGATACTAGTGGGCGGAACAATGGCGATCGTGAAAGCGATCAGTCAGCAAATCGTGGGCGGCCCGGAAGTCTTGCAGGTCGTGGAGGTGGATACGCCGCGGCCCGCGGCCGGTGAGGTGCTGGTCCGCGTGGCCGCGACATCAGTCAATGCGGCGGACTGGAAAGCGCGCCGCGGAATCGTGGACCGGCTCGGGCCGCCGCCTTTCACTCTCGGGCTCGACGTATCCGGTGTCGTCGCCCAGATCGGCAGCGAGGTGAATGGATTCCGGCCGGGTGACGAGGTATTCGGTATGGCCATGGGCGCGAATGCCGAAAACGTCGCGGTGCCGGTGACCGCACTCGCCCCGAAACCGGATCACCTGGATCATGTACACGCCGCAGCCCTACCCACCGCCGCACTGACCGCCTGGCAGGCGCTGGCCGGTATCGGTACCGGTGACCGGGTGCTGATCCATGCCGCGGCAGGCGGTGTCGGGCACCTGGCCGTGCAGATCGCGAAAAGCCGTGGCGCGTACGTGATCGGCACGGCCCGCACGGTCAATCACGGGTACCTCCGGGGTCTCGGCGCCGATGAGGTGGTCGACTACACCGCCACGGATTTCTCGACTGCCCTGGACCCTGTCGATATGGTGCTCGATCTGGTCGGTGGCGACTACGGAACACGCTCCGCGCGGGTGCTGAGGCCCGGTGGCCGCCTCGTCGACGCCCAAGGCAACGACGCCACCGGCGATCCGCGATACCGCCGCTTCTACGTACACCCCTCGGGTTCGGCACTGCGCGAGATCAGCGCACTTGTCGCGGTCGGCCGCCTGCGCGTGGAGGTCGACCGGGTGATGTCACTGGCCGATATTGCCGAAGCGCACCGGCTCAGTGAATCCGGACGGGTGCGCGGCAAGATCGTGCTGACGGCGTGGGAGTCCACCGCGGACCTGTCCACCCAGGCCTGACCCCTGAACCCGGTGCGGGCTCCGATGCGCCTGGGCCGGGAACGATCTAGTCCGGGCCGCCACCACCGCCGGCCGTGGGCGGCGGGATGCGGACGACACGGTCGTCGTTCGGGGTGGGCTGGCCGCCGTCGGATTTGTTCGCGGTGGAGACCCAGATGGTGCCGTCCATGGCCGGGCTGGCGCCGAGCAGGCGGCCGTACTTGTTGGCGAAGAAAACGCTCGGGGGCGCGGTCACGGCGTAGGTCGTGGGGTCCGGTGTCGCCATGGCGAGGGCTTTCGCGTCGGTCAGGGCGATGGCGATGCCTTCGGGGGTGACGGCGCAACCGGCGACTCCGGGACGGTCCGGCCAGGTCCACGCGGTGGTGGCGACACCGTCGGGGCCGATGCGCTGCAGGCGGTCCAGGGCGGGGGTGCGGTCGGTGACCCAGATCTGATCGCCGCCCAGGCAGATATCCCCGGCCGAACCGATACCCGACATCGCGACCTCGGTGGGGGCGTTCCCGTTCGAGGTAGGGTTCTTCACCCGCAGCAGTTTGCCCGCCGTACTGGCCGGATCCGCCGCGGCCGCCGGGTCACCGGCGTTACCGGTGAGGACCAGCATCTGATCCGGTGACGTCCATTCGATGGCGCCGCGATTCCCGGTGGTGCCCTTCGGGATTCCTGTCAGGACCGGTTTCGGCGGGCCGCCGCCCTCGGCGATGCGGACCACCCGGTTATCGCTCGCGGTGGTGACGTAGGCGTAGAGCAGCCCGTCCTCGTGGTAAGTGGGGGAGATGGCGATATCACTCAGCCCGCCGTCGCCGGCGGGATCCACGTCGACCCGGGCGACCTCGACCGGCGGCGCCTCCGGTGCCACCTTCAGGATGCGTCCGGTGCGGCGTTCGGTCACCAGCGCGTAGCCGCCCAGTTCGACCAGCCCGCCGGTGGTGTCCAGGCAGCTGACCACCACGGCCGGGTCGGGGTCGATACACGGACCGCTCGGCCGGGTGGTCGAGGATTCGGGCGCGCGCTGCTTCGGGGGTTCGAGCTCCGCGGCGTCCAGAGTCGGTTCCTCGGTGAACGGACTGGACGCGGAATCGTCGAACCGCGCGCACCCGCTGAGCAACAACGCCCCGCATACCAGCCCCACCGTCACGCGCCGCGCGCCAACCGACCTCATAACCCCCCAACGTAGTGGAAATCCCCCCGGTCGCGCCGCCACGCCCCCGCCCAGTACGGACAAGCCGCAGGTCGCCCGGGTACGGCCCGAGGTAACCGAGTGGCGCGGACACGCCGCGCTTTCAGTGGGACCGTGGCGCTGGATCGGCCTACTGTTGAAGGGTGAGTGCCAAGCCGAGAAACGGCTCCGCGCCGTCCGAATCCGCGCGGCCCGGTAACAACCTGTCCACCGTCGGCCGGCGTGCGGTATCGACGACGGCGGGCGGGGTCGGCAGCCCCTACGATTTCCCTACCGGCCAGTTCCCCAAGGTGGCCATGACCAAGGAGATACCGGCAATGGCTTCTGTTGCTCCGGGCGATAAACCGACCGATACCCCCGGCCCGGCCGGACCGGCCGGGGCCGACGACGACAGGACCTATTCCTACGCGAGCATCCCTCCGGCGGGCACCCCGCCCAACGGGGGCCTGCGCCGCCGCAACGGTGACGGTCGCCGCGGCACCCTCGACCTGGGCCTGTTCATCCTGCGCCTCGTGGTCGGCGGCACATTCTTGTACCACGGCCTGCAGAAACTGACGGGCTGGTTCGACGGGCCGGGCCTCGACGGCACCAAGGAGATGATGGAACAGGGCGGCTGGGATCATCCGTCCATCGCCGCCGCACTGGTCACCGCCGGTGAGGTGGGCGGTGGCATCCTGTTGATCCTGGGCCTGGCCACACCGCTGGCCGCCGGTGCGGTGCTCGCGGTGATCCTGGACGCCTGGATGTTCAAGCAGGGGATGCACCCGGACTTCCAGTACAGCCAGGGGCCGGGCGCGGTCGAGTCGGAAACCGTCCTGGCCGGCGCTGCCATCGCGCTTATTTTCACCGGTCCCGGCCGGTGGGCGCTGGACCGCGGTCGCGGCTGGGCTGTCCGTCCCGGTCCCGGCTCTTTCGTGATCCTGGTTCTCGCGTTCGCTGCCGCCATCTTCACCTACTGGTACCTCCAGGACGGCAACCCGCTCACCGGTATCGGCCCATTCGACTGAGTGCTGTGTGTGTTTGCGGCCCCGCGGGTTTCGGCCCCCTCGGCCCCTGATTTCAGTACTCGACACCCGCGGCTGCGCCGCATCGCATCGAGCGGGAAATCAGGGGCGGCCCGAAACCTTCAGGGCCTCGCTGGACTCGGCACCGCCGCCGGTCGCGCGGGGTACGGGGTCGGCCGAGCACTCGCCGTGCGTGCGTCGTGGGGTTCGGTGCCGCCGGTAGGCCACGTCAGGTCCGGGCGCGCTCCAGAATCGCCGAGGCGCTCGCTGGGCGGTTCCGCCGTCGGCCCGGCTCGTTTCGGCCCATTCAGTGAGGGTGCCGGCCGGACGACAACGGCGTCCCGCTCGTCGCGAGCGGGACGCCGTTCGTCGTTACCGGCCGCGGAGCGTCAGGGCACGTGCCGGACCGCGCCCTTGTCGGCGGAGGTCGCCAGGGCCGCGTAGGCGCGCAGCGCCGTGGTGACCTGGCGTTCCCGGTTCACCGGCTGCCAGGGGTGTTCCCGGGCGTCCATCTTGGCGCGGCGTTCGGCCAGCACCGCGTCGTCGACCAGTACTTCCAGGGTGCGGGTGGTGACGTCGATACGGATCCGGTCGCCGTTCTCCACCAGGCCGATGGTGCCGCCGCTGGCGGCTTCGGGGGAGATGTGTCCGATGGAGAGACCGGAGGTGCCGCCGGAGAACCGGCCGTCGGTGATCAGCGCGCACACTTTGCCGAGGCCCGCGCCCTTGAGGAAGGCGGTCGGGTGCAGCATCTCCTGCATCCCGGGTCCACCGGCCGGGCCTTCGTAACGTACGACGACCACATCGCCGGGCCGGATTTTCTTACCCAGGATCGCCGAAACGGCTTCCTCCTGGGATTCGACCACCACGGCCGGGCCTTCGAAGATGAACAGTTCCTCGTCGATACCCGCGGTCTTGAGGACCGCGCCGTCCAGGGCGATATTGCCGCGCAGCACCACCAGCCCGCCTTCAGCGGTGTAGGCGTGCTCGATATCGCGGATACAGCCGCCGGCGGCGTCGGTGTCCAGTGCGGACCAGCGGTTGTCGGTGGAGAACGGTTCGGTGGTGCGCACACCGCCGGGTGCCGCGTGGAACAGCTCCAGGGCTTCCCTCGAGGTCTTACCCGAGCGGATATCCCAGGTGTCGAGCCATTCGTCGACGGTCGGGGTGTGCACGGTGCTCACCTCGGTTTCCAGCAGTCCACCGCGATGCAGCTCGCCGAGGATTGCCGGGATTCCACCGGCGCGGTGCACATCCTCCATGTGGTAGTCGGAGTTCGGCGCGACCTTCGACAGGGTCGGCACCCGCCGGCTGATCTCCTCGATGGCGCGCAGGTCGAAATCGATTTCGCCCTCCTGCGCGGCGGCCAAGATGTGCAGGACGGTGTTGGTGGATCCGCCCATCGCCACATCCAGCGCCATCGCATTGGCGAAGGCCTTCTCGTTCGCCACGCTGCGCGGCAGCACCGACGCGTCGTCGTCGCGGTACCAGCGGTTGGCGATATCGATGACGACCCGGCCGGCCCGCTCGAACAGTGCCCGCCGCGCGGCGTGGGTGGCGAGCGTGGAACCGTTGCCGGGCAGGGCCAGGCCCAAAGCTTCGGTGAGACAGTTCATCGAGTTCGCGGTGAACATGCCGGAGCAGGAGCCACAGGTCGGGCAGGCGCTGCGCTCGACCTCGGCGAGCCCGTCCTCGGTCACTTCGCTGTTCGCGCTGGCGGAGATGGCGGTGATGAGGTCGGTGGGCGCCTGCGCCACACCGCCGACGACCACGGCCTTACCGGCCTCCATCGGCCCACCGGAAACGAACACGGTGGGGACGTTCAACCGCATGGCCGCGTTCAGCATGCCCGGGGTGATCTTGTCGCAGTTGGAGATACACACCAGCGCATCGGCGGTGTGCGCGTTCACCATGTATTCCACGGAGTCGGCGATGATTTCGCGGCTGGGCAGCGAATAGAGCATGCCGCCGTGACCCATCGCGATCCCGTCGTCGACGGCGATGGTGTGGAATTCGCGCGGTACCCCACCGGCTTCCCGAATCGCGTCCGCCACGATTTCGCCGACATTCTTGAGGTGCACGTGCCCGGGCACGAACTGGGTGTAGGAGTTGGCGATGGCGACGATCGGCTTACCGAAATCGGAATCGGTCATACCGGTGGCCCGCCACAGGGAGCGGGCCCCGGCGGCATTACGGCCGACAGTGGTGGTGCGGGAACGAAGCGCTGGCATGGGTGTCCTCGGTCTGGTCGCGGGGCTGGACAATGCGACGACGCCGTATCGCCCGGCCGCGGATGACCGCTGCTGGAGGTGCGATCGGCGTTTTTTCAGGCTACTCCCGGCCGGAAGCGGACTCGGGGCCGGTATCGGCCGGGATCCGGCGCGAACCGCGGCGAGTACCGATAGCCGGTGAAGATGGCCGGTGGACTCGATACCGATGCCTGGGCCGCCGACACCGTGAGAGTCCCCAGGTGGAGAGCGGTTCCGGCCCGTGGCCGGGAGTCGCCGGTGCCGTGCGAGTTCGCAGTGGGAGAGCGGTTCTAGCCGGTAGCCGGGGAGTCTTTGCCGTCGTCCGCGGCGGGAGAGTGGTCGGCGGCCTCGGCACTGCGCGTGTTCTTGCCGGTTTCGGCGTCGCCCGAGTCGGTGTCGGCATCGCCTGAATCTTCGCCGGTGGACTCCGCACCGGAGTCATCGGCCGCGTCGGAGTCCGGGAGGGCGAAGGGATCGGGGATCCGCCCGCCGGAGGCATCCACCAGATCGCGCAGCCGGTCGTAGCTCACCGCCGGGAGCGGTACCTCGGTGTCGTCGGCGAGGTGTGCGCGTACGTAGCCCCGTTTCGGGATACTGATGCCCTTCAGTTGCTCCCAGTCGATATGCCGGGAGGAGAACATCGAGCGCAGGTCCAGGCCGTTCGGTGACACCTTGGTCTGGGTGCGCAGGATCCAGACGACAGTGGCGATCGGGATCAGCGCCAGCCAGAACAGTGCGGCCGGCCAGCCGACGATCGGGAAGAACACGCACATCGCGAGGATCACGACCCCGAGGAACGACAGTCGTGTCATGCGGATCACACGGGTCGGCCCCGGCGGCGCCGTATCCCCACCCGTTACCTCCGCGGCTGCGGGGATATGGGACGATTCCGGTGGTGGCACGGACTGATGCGGTGATGACACACCACCATCCTCGCATCATGGTGGACGGGAGTGAGCACCCGCTACCTTCTCACATAATGAGAAGACGGCGGTCAGCTGTTTGACTCTGCACCACACGCACACATACCGTCATGCGCGTGAATCGAATCGAGTTGCTCGTAATCGGCCGGCGCGTCCAGCGCTGAGTCGGACGATCCGCATACGTCAGCTCGCACTGCGACGCGCCACCCTCGAACAGCCACCGGCTGTCGGGGGATTTTTTATGTCGGGACGACGAGTGAACGACAAGAAGTAAGGAACCAAGACGGTGAGCGCACCAACTACCCGGCCCGGGCCCGCGGCCCGCAAGCCCGCGCCTTCGAACCCGCCGGCCTCGGCCGGTGCTCCGACCACCCCGGCGAACCGCCGCCAGGTACCGCCCGAGCGGGTCGCCGGCGCGCAGTCCGTCGTCCGCTCCCTCGAGGAGCTCGGCGTCGACACCGTATTCGGTATTCCCGGCGGCGCGGTGCTGCCCCTTTACGATCCCCTCTTCGATTCCACCAAGGTGCGCCATGTGCTCGTGCGGCACGAGCAGGGCGCGGGTCACGCGGCTACCGGATATGCGCAGGCCACCGGCAAGGTCGGTGTGTGTATGGCCACGTCCGGTCCGGGCGCGACCAACCTGGTGACCCCGATTGCCGATGCCCAGATGGATTCCGTGCCGATGGTCGCGATCACCGGCCAGGTCGGGCGCAGCCTGATCGGCACCGATGCCTTCCAGGAAGCCGATATCTCCGGCATCACCATGCCGATCACCAAGCACAATTTCCTGATCAAAGAGGGCATCGATATCCCGCGCATCCTCGCCGAGGCCTTCTACCTGGCTTCCAGCGGGCGTCCCGGCGTGGTGCTGGTCGATATCCCGAAGGATGTGCTGCAGGAGCAGACCACCTTCAGCTGGCCGCCGGAGATGCGGCTGCCCGGGTACCGTCCGGTTACCAAACCGCACGGTAAGCAGGTGCGGGAGGCCGCCCGGCTGATCGCCGAGGCCACCGCTCCCGTCCTGTACGTGGGCGGCGGTGTGATCAAGTCCGAGGCGTCGGCCGAACTGCTGGAGCTGGCCGAACTCACCGGCATCCCGGTGGTCACCACCCTGATGGCGCGCGGCGCGTTCCCCGACAGTCACACGTTGAACCTCGGTATGCCGGGTATGCACGGCACCGTGGCCGCGGTGGCGGCGTTGCAGAAATCCGATCTGCTGATCACCCTCGGCGCCCGCTTCGACGACCGTGTCACCGGCCAGCTGGATTCCTTCGCGCCGGACGCGTTGGTCATCCACGCCGATATCGACCCCGCCGAGATCGGTAAGAACAGGCACGCCGATGTCCCGATCGTCGGTGACTGCCGTGAGGTGCTCACCGAACTGATCGAAACCCTGCGTGCCGATCCGGCCGGTATCGAGCTGGACCTGACCGCCTGGTGGACCTACCTGGACGGGGTCCGCGAGTCGTACCCGCTGGGCTGGACGGCACCGTCGGACGGCGCGCTCTCGCCGGAGTACGTCATCGAAACCCTGGGCCGCCTCGCCGGCCCGGACGCCATCTACTGTGCGGGCGTGGGCCAGCACCAGATGTGGGCCGCCCAGTTCGTGAAGTACGAGAAGCCGCGCACCTGGCTGAACTCCGGCGGCGCCGGAACCATGGGATACGCCGTGCCGGCGGCCATGGGCGCCAAGATGGGGATGCCCGATCGCGAAGTGTGGGCGGTCGACGGCGACGGCTGCTTCCAGATGACCAATCAGGAACTGGCCACCTGCGCGGTGGAGGGTGTGCCGATCAAGGTCGCGTTGATCAACAACGGCAACCTGGGCATGGTCCGGCAGTGGCAGACGCTGTTCTACGGCCAGCGCTACTCCAATACCGACCTGAAGACCCACGGCCTGCGCATCCCGGATTTCGTGAAACTCGCCGAGGCACTGGGCTGCCACGGTATCCGGGTGGAGAAGGAAGAGGATGTGGAGGCCGCGATCCGTGAGGCGCAGTCGATCGACGACCGGCCCGTGGTGATCGATTTCATCGTCGGCAAGGACGCCCAGGTGTGGCCGATGGTCGCCTCCGGTACCAGTAACGACGAGATCATGGCCGCCCGCGGGATCCGCCCGCTGTTCGACGAGGACGAGCAGGCCGCCGAACCGGCCGTCATCCACGAGGCCATGAGCCGCGAGCAGGCCGAGACCGAGGGGAATCCGGAATGAGCACAACCCACACCCTCAGTGTCCTGGTCGAGGACAAACCCGGTGTGCTGGCCCGGGTGGCCAGCCTGTTCTCCCGCCGCGGATTCAATATCGAATCCCTGGCGGTGGGCGCCACCGAGGTCAAGGACATCTCCCGGATGACCATTGTGGTCACCGTGGAAGATCTGCCGCTGGAGCAGGTCACCAAACAGCTCAACAAGCTGGTGAACGTCATCAAGATCGTGGAGCAGGATCCGGACACCTCGGTGGCCCGCGAACTGATCCTGGTGAAGGTCCGTGCCGACGCCAGCGTGCGCACCCAGGTCATCGAATCGGTGAACCTGTTCCGCGCCAAGGTTATCGATGTCTCGCCCGACGCTCTCACCGTCGAAGCGACCGGCACCCGTTCCAAGCTCGACGCCCTGCTGCGGATGCTCGAGCCGTACGGCATCCGCGAGATCGTGCAATCCGGGGTGGTGGCCGTGGGCCGCGGACCCAAATCCATCACCGCCACCCGCTGAACCACGGCCGGGCGCACCCCGCGCCCGGCCGTCTTTCACGCCTCGTTTACCGTTTCCCGCGTTTCGCGGGTTCGAAATAGTAAGAAGGGATACCACCAAGTGGCAGTCGAGATGTTCTACGACGACGATGCCGACCTGTCGATCATCCAGGGCCGTAAGGTCGCGGTGATCGGTTACGGCAGCCAGGGGCATGCGCATTCGCTGAGCCTGCGCGATTCCGGCGTCGAGGTGCGCATCGGCCTGAAGGAAGGCTCCAAGTCGCGGGCCAAGGCCGAAGAGGCCGGGCTGACCGTCGGTACGCCCGCCGAGGTTTCGGAGTGGGCCGACGTCATCATGCTGCTGGCCCCCGACACCGCGCAGGCCTCGATCTTCAGCAATGAGATCGAGCCCAACCTGAAGGACGGCGACGCGCTGTTCTTCGGCCACGGTCTCAACATCCACTTCGGCCTGATCAAGCCCGGCGCCGAGATCACCATCGGCATGGTGGCCCCCAAGGGGCCCGGCCACCTGGTGCGGCGCCAGTTCGTCGACGGCAAGGGCGTGCCCGCCCTGATCGCCATCGAGCAGGACCCGAAGGGCGAGGGCCAGGCCCTGGCGCTGTCCTACGCCAAGGGCATCGGCGGCACCCGCGCCGGCGTCATCAAGACCACGTTCAAGGAAGAGACCGAAACCGATCTCTTCGGTGAGCAGGCCGTGCTGTGCGGTGGCACCGAGGAACTGGTGAAGACCGGTTTCGAGGTCATGGTCGAGGCCGGTTACGCCCCGGAGATGGCCTACTTCGAGGTGCTGCACGAGCTGAAGCTCATCGTCGACCTCATGTACGAGGGCGGTATCGCCCGCATGAACTACTCGGTGTCCGACACCGCCGAATTCGGTGGCTACCTGTCGGGTCCGCGGGTCATCGACGCCGACACCAAGAAGCGGATGCAGGACATTCTCAAGGACATCCAGGACGGCACCTTCGTCAAGCGCCTGGTCGCCAATGTCGAGGGCGGCAACAAGGAGCTCGAGGGCCTGCGCAAGCAGAACGCCGAGCATCCGATCGAGGTCACCGGTAAGAAGCTGCGCGACCTGATGAGCTGGGTCGACCGGCCGATCACCGAAACCGCCTGAGCGGTTCGCTGATACAGCGCTGAAAGGGGTCCTTCCGCAGCTGCGGAAGGGCCCCTTTTTCGGGTGAGCTCCTCATCGAGGCGGCCCATCGGGAACCGACCGGGCTGACCGGCGAGGCCGACCGTATGTCCATGCTGTGCGGTCCGGCAGTCGGTCCGCATCATTGCCCGCTGAGCCCGTACCGGCTGCCGAACGGTCGGTGCCGCTGGTCAGTCTTCGACGCTGAGTGCCTGGCGGTAGGTCAGGCGCCCTTGCGTCTGCATCAACGAGCGGCGATAGATGCGTTCCGCGACCACCACGATTCCGTAGGCGGTTGCCGCCATGACGGCGAGGGACACCAGCGGCTCCCACCAGGCGGCTGTGCCTTCGGCGAGGCGAGCGGGCATGGTGACGATGGAGACGATCGGTACGTAGGACGTGACGGTCTGCGCCGTGCCGGAGGCGAATATGCCGAGGAACAGCACGATCATGATCAGCATGCTCAGCGGGGTGGAGGTCGACTGCAGATCCTCGTTGCGGGTCGCGAGGGAGCCGGCGACAGCCCACAGGCTCGCCAGGGCGAGGAAGCCGACGACGAAGAACACGATGAACCAGCCGGCCGCACCGGCGATCTGGGTGATGTACTCGGTATTTCCCATCACCGCCAGCCCGGCCAGGCCCGCGCCCGCGAACAGGACGAGCTGTCCGAAAGCCATCAGGGTGTTGCCGATGATCTTGCCGATCAGCAACTGCCGCAGGGGAATCGCGCTGGCCAGGATTTCGACGATACGGTTCTGCTTTTCCTCGACGACGCTCTGCGCGATGGACATTCCGAACAGGATCGAGGCGATATAGAACAGGAACGCGAACACGAACGTCATGATCTGCGCGAACCCCGGGTCGACGGCCGAATCGTCGAGCACGTCGTAGGTTACCTGGCCGCCGCGCCCGAGCTCGTCGAGCGTGATACCGGCTGCTTCGGCGTTGCGTTGCAGCGCGAGCTGCTGCGCGGCGGTGGTCACATAGGTGTTGACCTCGTCGTTCACCGATTCCTTGCCGATGAGCCGCCACCCGCCGGGGTCGGATACGAGACCGGCGTCGGCCTCCCCGTCACGCACCTGCTGTTCGACGGCGGCGACATCGGCAACCGGGTGGGTGCTGAAGATGACGTTGCTGCCGGCGAGTTCGGCGAGACCAGCGGCCGTCTGCACGACAGGGCCCGCATCGTTCCCGGTGACCGCGATATCGACTGTTTCGGTGCGCCCGCTCATGAATCCGCTGATGGCCAGCGATGCGACGATCGCCACGATCGTGATGACCGTCGAGATCAGGAAATTGCGGTCGCGCAGCTTGACCATGACTTCACGTTCGGTGACGATCCGCCACACCCCCCGCGGCGCGATATCCGCTACGGCCTGCGGGGCCGGCTCGTTCCCGCCCTGCCCATCCGGCACGAGCGGGGGCCTTCCGTGCCCATGCTCCGCTACCGTCTCCGGGCCTGACTCGTTCATGCCGTCACCTCTCGGAAGATCTCCGCGACCGACGGCCGCACCTCGGCGAATTCCTGTACCGACCCGCGCGCCAGCGCCTCGGTGAGTACCTGATCGGTGGTCGCGCCGGTGAGCTCGAGCAACACTGCCGGCCCATTGCGTTCGACCACACCCACCCCGGCGAAATCATTCAGCCAGCCGGTATCCGTGCCCGCCCGCAGCCGGTACCGCAGCGCCCCGGCTTCTCGCAGCTGCGCCGCCGAACCCTGCGCGACGACCCGCCCGTTCGCGAGGATCACCAGCCGATCGCACAGCCGTTCCACCAGATCCAGCTGGTGCGAGGAGAACAGCACCGGCACACCCTGCCCGGCGTATTCGGCCAAGAGGTCGGCCATCGAATCGACCGCGACCGGATCCAGTCCGGAGAACGGTTCGTCCAGCACCAGCGCCGCTGGCTGTGCCACCACCGCTGCCGCGATCTGCACCCGCTGCTGGTTGCCCAGCGACAGCGACTCCAGCTTGTCCTTCCCTCGATCACCGAGCCCGAACCGCTCGAGTAATTCGGTGGTTCGCCGCCTGCCCTCGGCTGCCGAAAGTCCCCGCAACCGGGCCAGGTACACCAGCTGATCTCGTACCGGCTGTTTGGGATACAGCCCCCGCTCCTCCGGCATGTACCCGAACGAACGCCGATCGGCGACCGTGACGGGATGCCCGCCCCAGCGCACCTCGCCGCCATGGATGGCCAGCACGCCCATGATCATTCGCATGGTCGTGGTCTTACCTGCGCCGTTGCCGCCGACGAACCCGGTGAGCGCGCCCGGCTCCACCGCGAACGACACGTCGTCGACGGCTGTCTTGGTGCCGAACCGGCGTACCAGATGCGTTACCTCGAGCATCGAACCTCCCCAGTCGTAGACCCGGCCGACTCTACCCGGCTGCTGCTTTACCGGAAGGTCCCCGAATCCTGCCGCTGACCGCGGGCGATGCCGGGCCGAGCCGGCCCGCCGCCACCACGGAATCGCGGGGGATCAGATAAGTCTGCTGTCGCGGGCATCGGCCGGGATCGTATTCGCCAATCGCTGTACTTTCCGGAAGGCGGTGATCAGATCGGCTGTTTCGGCCCACTGTCCGAGAAATGCCTCATGCGCGACGACGACCCCGCCGCGGCCCGCTACCTGTTCGGCGCTCGGGCATCGTGCGTGCAGTCCGAGCCGCTTCGGATCGTGATATCGGCGCAACCCCGCCACCCACGACGGCGCGCGGTACACCACCGGATGCGGCAGGAAGACCGGCACGCCTTCCGCGGCGAGGGCCGTCACGAGTAGGTCTGTGCCGATTCCGTGGAACTCGCGGATATCCACCGACAGCGGCAGTCCGATGAAACTGCGGCGCGTGATCCGGGGATCGGGCGGTGCCATGGTGAGACCGGCCACGGCGGCGAGGGCCCGCCCGAAGGCATCCGCCTGCCGGGCCTTCCTCGCGATCTGCTCGTCGAGCCGTCCCAGTTGTACCAGCAGCACCGCGGCCTGGAACTCGGTGATGCGCTGGTTTCCGCCGAAGCCCCAGTCGGTGTCCGGTGTCCGGCGTCGCCCGCAGTTCTTCAGCGCGTACAGGCGGTCGGCGAGCCCGGAGTTCGAGGTGACTGTCAGCCCGCCTTCGCCGGCGGTTATCG
Organism: Nocardia speluncae NBRC 108251; assembly: GCF_001613245.1. GTDB lineage: Bacteria > Actinomycetota > Actinomycetes > Mycobacteriales > Mycobacteriaceae > Nocardia > Nocardia speluncae. The sequence goes on from NZ_BDBZ01000014.1 coordinate 27,274, forward strand.
ATTTGGACTGCTGGAAACTGAAACAGCCGATGTGTCCGAGTGTTCCCACGGCCCGGCCGCGCCACCGGGACCCGAGGGCGTGTGCGCAGTCCTCCACCACGAACAGCCGGTGCCGCCGCGCGATATCGAGGATCCGGTCCATATCGGTGATCTGCGCATAGGTGTGTACGACGAGGATCCCGCGGGTGCGTTCGGTGAGCGCCGCTTCGACCGCGTCGGGGTCCAGGCACCAGGTGCCGGGATCGATATCGGTGAAGACCGGGATGCCCCCGTTGACGACGACGGCTCTGGCCGGTGCGGTCCAGGTGAGGGCCGGGACGATGACTTCGTCGCCCGGATGCAGATCGAGGGCCTCGAGCGCGATTTCCAGCGCCGCGGTACCGCTGGATACCGGCAGCGCATACTCGACATCGAGGTAGGCGCCGAGCGCCTGCGCCAGTTCGAGTTCCTTCGGCCCGTCGAAGGACCATTGCGCGCTGTCCACTACCTCGAGGAGCGCCCGGCGTTCCTGTTCGTCGTGTATCGGCCACGGGTAGGGCAGGTTCCGTACCGGTGGTCCGCCGTTGAGGGCGAGGACATCAATCGGTGGAGCCATGCGGATTCGCGGGCGCCGGGCTCAGCCACCGTGCGTAACGGGTGATCTCCTGAAAACCCAAGCGGGAGTAGAGAGCCTCGGCCTCCGCCGATGATTGCAGCGCGACCAGCTGTGCCCCCCGGCGGAAGCTCTCGCCGACGCATGCTGTCACCAGCCGGGAGGCGACGCCACGATGCCGGTACGCGGGGCGGGTGCCGATCCAGGCGAGGGTGGCCACCGGTCCGTTCAGATGGGTCATCGCCGCGCCGCACGGTACGCCGTCGATCACGGCGAGGTATGCGATGACCCGTGGATGCAGGAGGGTCCGTGCGGGGGTGAACAGGGATCGGGTGGCTCCGGCCGGCTGCGGGTGGTCTCGTGCGGCGAACGCGTCGGCCACGATATCGGTGAAGGTTTCGACCTGTGACCGGAATCGGACCGGGATGAGGGCCGTGCCGTTGTCCGGCGCTGTGCGCAGCGGCGTGCGCAGGATCATGCCGGCCGAACCTCGCGAGTTGTCTCGGAGTGCGAACCCATGCCTCGCCGCCGCTTCGGCCAGGTCGCCGTCGTGGTGCGCGCCCGCCCACAGCACGAATCGGCGATTCCATCGCCCGAAGAACTCCTCGGCGGCGCCGATCACTGCCTCCGGACCGGCGGTCGGGTCGGTGCGAAGTGCCGAATTATGCATGGGCCCCAGGTGATCCGTAGCGGTGGCGAGAAACAGGTGCCCGGGTGATTCGGTGAACCGGACGCCGGCGGTGGTGGTCGCGAAATGCCGCAACAGCGACCGGACGCTGTGATCCATCGCCGTGGACGCCTCGTCATCACCGGAGGTCACGGTAGGATGAAATTTCGCCGGTAGGCCGGATCCCAGAACAGCAGTGTGGCGCCCTGCCAGCCTTTTCCGAATGTCTCGAACGAGTAGCCCGCATTCTGTCCCCTCAACACGTAGCTGTTCCAGCAGTTCCAGATCTCGTTGCGGAAGCCGAGGCGGTCGAGATCTCTGACGAAGGGGCCGCCGATCACCACATGGTCGAGGTCCAGGACGTTCACCAGGTTGGCGATTCCGATCGTCAGGATTCGCGCGTATTCCTGGAGGACCGTGTCGAGATATTCGCCCAATCGCGCGTCCTCGGTGGCCATTCGCTGGATTTCACGCGGAGTTTCGGCCGACGGCTCGCCGCCCCGGCACATCTCCGCCAGCCGAACCAGGTTCTGGCTCGTAGGGGGATGCCCATACGCCGCGGCCAGCCGGTCGAACAGTTCCTTGTCGCAGGCCGCCGCGAGCCGGGCCGGGCCCAGGGCGCTGCTGAGAGATTCCCAGTGGAGGCCGGGCAGCCTGCAATCGCAGGCGACGATCTCGACCGGCTGGGCGCGCGGTCCCGGCCCGACGAGCTCGGGACCGAGATGCACTGTGGTGTGGCCGATCTCGCCTTCGGAACTATGGCTGCCGTAATAGAGCTCACCGTTGAGGATCAGACCCGCCCCGACACCTTCCAGCACGATCACACAGGCGTAGTTGCGCCAGCCACCGTGGTTCTGCGATCGATGATGCAGATCGAATCGGGCGATGGAACGGGCATCCACGTCCAGGTAGATCTTCTCGGCCAGATCTTGTTCGCTGAGGACAGGGCTTTCGGGCGTGCCGAAGTACTGCTGCATTCGTGTCCGATGCCGGTCGTAGAGGCATCGGGCCAGACCGTCGGCGACCCGCTCGTTCACCGGTAACGGTCCGACGGTGGAAACGAGGGTTTTCGATCTGATGTCGATGGCGCTCGGCGTCGTTATAGCGATACCGCTGGCGGTGATCTGCCGTCCGAGTTGCTGTTCGAGATGGGTGAGTAGTTCGAGCACGATCGATGCCAGGCCCTCGTACATCGCGCCACTGCCGTCGCTGATCTCGAGCGTTCTGGTTCTGGTTCCGACGAGTTCTTCCATGCGAACGGTGGCGAGGGGCGGGGCGTCGTCCCCATGATTGCCGACCTGCTTCAGGGCTACGGCGCCGTAGATGATGACGTTCCGCGATATTTCGATCCCGAGGACCAGTTGGCCGCCGAGAACGGTCGACGGTCCGGGCGCGGCGCTCGGATCCGGGCTCGCCCCGTCGGCCGAATCGAGTTCCGAGCGGCGCAGCGTCAGCAGCCCGGAGGCAATGGTGAGTGCGATCAGCACGAACCCGAAGGCGAAAAAGATGCCGGCGACGATGTTTCCGATACTGAATCCGGCGAGCCGGGCACTCGTGAGGGGTTGTTTCGTACCGGCAAGGAAGGCCACGGCGAAGGCCAGACAGGCGAGCAGCAGCAGGCGTACGGTCCGGATATCGAATATGCCTTCGAAGGACTCGCGGGCACTGTGGATCACCTGACCGATCCAGTCGCGATCTTCAACGGCCATGATGGCGAACCTCGATAACGGCAGATGGATGCTGCCCGTTCGATCTTACCGAGCTCGTTGGGCCGGCGGGGCGAAAGACATTGGAGTCGTGCGAATCACACACCAGTGCGGGTCGATTGTGTGCGGCTACGACGGCACTGGTGCAGACGTGCGACGGACACGCCGGAGAGTCCCGCGCAGCGCGCGAGACGCCGGGCCGGTGGTGACCGGACGCCGTGATAGTGTCTGCGCGCCATATCGCCGAACAGTCGCTCGGTCCCACACTCGATCGGGTAGTGCACCGCCGGTGAACACGGAATCTTCTCGGTGCCCGAATCGGTCGCGACGAACCACCATGGAGAAAGTCATGCGCGCTCTCGTCGAAAGCACGGTCGCACCGATGCCCTGCGCCATCGGCGTGGACGTGGGCCGTACGAAGATCGCCGCCGGGGTGGTGACCGGCGACGGCCGGGTGCTGGCTGAGCGCGTGGTCGCCGCGCCCTCCCATCTGGATCAACTCGCGGTCGTCTCGCAGGTGGCCGCGGTGGTGGAGGAACTGGCCGGCACTCATCCCGAAGCCCGCCGGCTCGGTGTGGGAACACCGGAAGTGGTGGAATGGCCGTCGGGCCGAGTGCTCGACGCCGGTGGTTCGGGGCAGAGCTTCGCGCTGCGCGATCTTCTCGAGGAGGCCGTCTCGTTGCCCACAGTGGTGGACAGTGACGCGAATATGGCGGCGTGGGCGGAGTTCCGGGCGGGCTCGGCGGTCGGCACGCGTAACGCCGTGATTGTCACGGTCGGGACCGGGGTCGGTGGGGGAATCGTGACCGACGGGCAGTTGTACCGCGGTTCCACCGGTTTCGCCGGTGAACTGGGGCATATCGTGGTGCAGCCCGAGGGGGTGCGATGCCAATGCGGCAACCGCGGCTGCCTCGAGGCACTGTCGTCCGGTACCGCGTTGACGCGCAACGGCCGCCGCGCGGCGCAGGCCGACCCGGCGGGCATGATCGCGCGCCTGGCGGGATCGGCCGAGCAGGTCACCGGGGAAACCGTCTTCGAAGCCGCTTTGCAGGGTGATCCGCAGGCAGTGGCGTTGTTCGGCGAGTTGGGTCACTGGCTCGGGATCGGGATGGCCGCCGTGGTCCTGTTCTTCGATCCGGATGTGGTGGTCGTCGGCGGCGGCCTGGCTCGTACGGGTGATCTGCTGCTCGGGCCGGCGGGCACATCGATGAATGCCCATTGCCCGGTTCGAGGGGGGCGTATGCCACGGCTCGAAGCGGCGGCACATCCGAGGTCGTCCGGCGTTCTCGGCGCGGGAATGCTGGCCCTGGATTCCTTCGCGCAGGCGCGTTAGCGTCGGCTTCGTCCGAAAACATTCGTTCACAGGGGTATACGTCGTCCGCAGTCCATGCTGGTCGCCGCCGCGTGCAGAATGTCCAAGGTGTGCAGCGCCTGCCGCTTGTCCAGCAGCGGTTCCGCCGCCGCACGGTCGCGCAGCATCTGCACCGCGCCGATACCACGCTGCCAGCGCACCATGGGCGGGGCGGACGGTAGCACCGTCCAGGCGGAATCCGCCCGCCGTCGACAGCGCACGGTGCCACGACCCTCGAACAGTGGAACATCGCAGATCAGCGTGCCGGATTCGCCGACGATCTGAAAGGCCGGCGCGGTGGTGGCCGGCCATTCGAAACTCATGGCCAAGGTGCCGATCACGCCCGACCGGAACTCGATCAACAGTACTACCGTGAGTGGCACCTCCGGCACCGGCAATCCATTCATTCCCGCGATCCGCAGGGCTTCATGGCCGGTCGAGGCATCCACGGCGGTGACCGCGACGGCCGGGCCCACCAGATGGATCATCGCCGTGACCCAGTAAGGGCCGAGATCCAGCAGGGGACCGGCTCCCGAGCGGTAGAGGAATTGCGGTCGAGGGTGCCATTGTTCGTGTCCCGACCACGCGATCTGACCGTGCAGCAGCAGCGGCCGGCCGATCATGCCGGCATCCAGAATGCGCCGCATCTGCTGCTGGGGCTCGCCGAAAAGCGTATCGGGCGCGCACATCAGGGCGACCTCACGCCGATCACTGCGCGCCACCAGCGTCCGTGCCACCTCGGGTACATGGGCGAGCGGCTTCTCCGTGTAAACGGGGACGCCCAGCTCGATCAGGGCGCTCGATACCTCGCCATGAGACACCGGGGAGGTGAGATTGATGGCCACATCCGGGCGATAGTCGGCTATTCCGCCCAGATCGGTGACGTAGCGCGAACCCCAGCGGGTTGCGAACCGTATTGCGCGCGCCCTGTCGATATCGGTGCAGGCGACGACGTGGACACCCCGGGAACGCAGTGTGCGGGCGTAGCTGTCCGCGATATGGCCCGTTCCGACGATCGCCGCTCGCATGGACCACCTTCCCGGTACTCGAACCCCGTGATTCACAGGTCCGGTAGCACGGGGTGATCCGTTGTCCAGGTGTGTGAAGTCGGTGGCAGGGAGAGGGTTCCGGTAATTCTCGAGGGTTGAGCACACCGGTCACCTGATGAACAGCGTAACGGCAACGGGGCGTGCGGATTCGGTCACTGTTCCGGCGCCCGTGATCACCCCTTGCCTGTATCAGGTCGTGCTGTCGGCTCGGACCGAGTCCGTCGCCGCAGCCCGCGAGCCCGCCGCCACGAGGTGGACGGCGGGCCCGCGTTCCTCCGGACTATTCGCGCGCTTTCGCGGTGGACGGTTCGGGCGCACGTCGGATCACCAGTGCGCCGGCGACGAGTCCGATGCCCGCCAGCAGGGTGGCGATCAGGAACGGATCGGCGGCGTGCAGAGCGGGCGCGAAACCGATTCCCACACAAACCGCTACGCCGGTGGCACCGCCGAGTTGGTCGGCCGCCCGCTGCACGCCCGAAGCAATTCCGGCGTCGTCGTCGGTCACACCACTGACCGCGATGTATTGCAGGCCCACGAGTCCGAAGCACATACCGGCGGCGATCAGCACCATCGCCGGGATCAGCCACGGTGCTCCGGCGCTCAGGGTGGCGACCAGGGCGATCGAGGCCATTGCGCAGGCCGCGAAACCGAGCCCGGCCAGCACGCAGGCCCGCGCCCCCCACCTGCCGAGCAGCGGGGGCACGAGAACGGAGAACGCGATCAGCGAGACCGCGAGCGGCAGCATCGTGAGTCCGGCGCCCAGCGGCCCGAAACCCAAGTGGTCCTGCAGATAGAACGTGAACAGCAGGAACGAGGTCGACAGCGCTGCGCTGAGCAGCATCGTGGTCAGGTTCGCCGTGACCCGGGTGCGGTCGGCGAAGAAACTCAGCGGCAGCAGCGGGTTCGGTGAGCGTGCTTCCACACGCACGAATCCGATACCGGCCAGCACCGCCCCTGCCAGTGCGGCCACGGGCACCCAGTAGGACACTGCGGGTTCACCGGCCTCGACCACGCCGGAGGTGAACAGCAATGGGCATGCAATCAGCAACAGTGCCCCCGCAATGTCGAGCGAACCGGATTCGCGTGTCACCGGCCGATCGCGCTCGACGAGCACGATAGCTGCCACGACCACGATGAACGGCACCGAGATCAAGAAGATCCATCGCCAGCCCAGGTGGGCGGTGATCACTCCCGACAGGACGAAGCCGAGCACCAGCCCGCAGCTCGCCACCGCCGCCCATACGCTCAGGGCCCGTGACCTGCTCGGTCCTTCGGGAAACAGCAACACGATGGTGGCCATCGCGGCCGGTAGGGCGATGGCCTCACCGGCACCCTGCAGGAGACGCGCGAGGACCAGCAGACCGTAGGACGGGGCCACCCCCGCCAGCAGCGATGCCGCACCGAACAGGGTGGTGCCGGCCAGCAGCACGCGGCGCCGCCCCAGCAGATCACCCAATCGCCCACCGAGCATCAGCATCCCGCCACCGGCGATGGTGTAGGCCACCACCACCCAGGTCAGGGAGTGGTCGTCGACGCCGAAGTCCGCGCCGATCGAGGGTAGGGCGATATTGACCACGGTCACGTCGACCGCGATGAAGAATTGCAGCATCGACATCGCGCCCAGCACAAGCCACGAGCGCGCGGTGGACGGGCTGTGCCCGCGTGAAGAGAGAATGCCTGACAACATCAGGTGCTCCGTTGCTCAGAGAAGTATCTGAGCAGCACGAAAGTGCCGCTCCGGACTGATCACGAAGCGGCTGGACGTCCCAGGAGGAAGGTCTGTGAGTAGAACGCCCCGCCGCTAGCGGGACGTCCTGGTGACTGCCGCGCAGGCGGCGGAAGAGGAACTGCTGGACATGGCGCGGACTCTATCAGCCCGGGTTCGCCACCTCGGGACCACCAGCGCGCTCGGACCCGCCGGCCGGTGAGTATCGGTGAGCAGACCGGGCAAACTCACGACGCCTGTTCGCACCGGTCAATGCGCTGCGGCGCCGTCCAGTACGAGGTCGACGGCCGCGCAAAGATCTTCGTCGCGCAGCTCCTCGGCGCGCAGGAACAGGCGGAACCAGATGGCTCCCGCAAGCATGTCCATGATGGACCGGGGATCGGCGTGTTCCGGGAGTTCGCCGCGGTCGACGGCCCGGCGGAAGATCGGGTGTTCCCGTTCGGCGCGGTCGGCGAAGAAGGTCCGGCCGACCGCCACGAGTGCAGGGCGGCGTGGCCCGGCTGCCAGGACCGCGGCTGCGATGGGAGCAGTGGCGGGATCGGTGAGCAGTGTGTGGATGTGGCGGCTCGTCTGAACGAGATCGCCGCGGAGGCTGCCGGTATCGGGCACCTCGAACGCGAGCAGGTCCGAGTCGGTCAGGGCGGCGGCCAGTACTTCGTCCTTGGATTTCCACCAGCGGTAGAGCGTGGTCTTGTTGACTCCGGCGCGCGCGGCGACTGCCTCCATGGTCAGGCCGTCGTAGCCGCTGTCGGCGAGGAGTTCGAGGGTGGCGGTGAAGATCGAGTCGGCGCGCCGCGGCCGGCCGCTCGTGATCTTGTCGGACTCGGCATCCATGAGGCGAGAGTACAACACAACGTTGCGTTGCCTTCCGGTCGGGGCTAAGTTTGCAACACAACGTTGCGTAGTGTTCGGAGGTTTCATGACTCTGCCCGTAGTACTGGTGCACGGCATCCGGCTGAGCGGCCGCTGCTGGGCCGGCACGATCGACGACATAGCGGCCGAACGCCCGGTAACCGCCGTCGACCTCCCGGGACACGGTCCGCGCCGCGGCGAGCCTTTCACGATGACTGCGGCCGTCGCCGCCGTAGGTGCGGCCGTCGAGCAGGCCGGCGGCCGCGCCCTTCTGGTCGGCCATTCACTCGGTGGATACGTCGGCATCGCCGCGGCGGCCGAACTCGGCGAGCAGGTAGCGGGTCTGGTCGTCACCGGATCCACCGCCGTGCCGGACAAGGCATCGATGGTTCCTTTCCGCCTGGCCCACCGCTTCCTGTCGACCCGGGCCGACGGCGGCGAGCGGCTCAGCAACCGGGTGTTCGAGACTGTGCTGGCGCCTCGGATCGCCCACGCCATCGGGCAGGGCGGGATAGCCACCGAGGTCATTCCCGACGTACTGCACGCGCTCGGCCACTTCGATCCGCTCGCCGAACTCGGCCGGTATCGCGGCCCGGTGTGGCTGATCAACGGCAGTCGCGATCATTTCCGCGCCCACGAGCACCGATTCGCCGCGGCCACGCCCCGGACCCGCCTGCTCGTGGTGCCACGGACCGGTCACTATCTGCCACTCGCAGAACCCCAGCGGTTCGCCCGGCTGGTTCGCGATATCGCCGACAGCTGCGATACCCGGCCCGGTCGATCGCTGTGAACACGGGTATCGAATGAGCTGTCCGGGCAACCTGTCCGCTCCACCCCTCCGCCGGGTTGAATCTGTAGCTCATCATCTCGAGCGGTTCGGCCGGCGGGGCTGCGATATCAAGGGATGGCGTCGATGCCTCGCCCCCGACTCATGTCGAACAGTGCGGCCGCGGCGTGCTCGGCGAGGTCGGCCGCGTGGTCGGGGATCTGCTGCCCGGCATTCAGATATCGCTTGACCATGGCGTAGGGCAGGTCGACCACCGCGAGTAGTACCCGGTCTGCCGCGTCGGGAGCGGTGTCGCCAACGGTCTCGGTGAGCGCGGTCAGCGCGTCGTGCAGTGCGGCGTTGGCCCGAGCGGTATCTGCGCGGGCCTGCTCGCTCCAGTTCTGCTCGTCGAGTTCCTTTGCTCCGGCGAGTAGCACGCACGCTTCGCGAGGATGGTGCCGAGCCCACTCGAGGCTGGTACGGGCACTGCGGCGGATCGCTTCTTGCGGTTCGTCGAGGCCCAGCACGGGAAGCAGTTCGTTGTGGAATCGCTGTAGCGCACGTGTCCACAGCGCGGCAAGCAAAGCGGGGCGATCCGGGAAACGGTGATAGACCGACCCGCTCGGTGCCCCGGCGGCTCTGGCGACTCCCGCCATGGTGACAGCCGCCGGTCCGCCGCCGGCGAGGAGTTCGGCGGCGGCGTCCAGAAGCCGGTCGGCGTCGTGCCTCGGTGATCTTCCCATGTAGTGGAGAGTATGCTCTAATTCTTTTTAGAGGTAGCTCTCTATTATCGTCCCAAACAAGGAGCTCGATCGTGGCCGTTGTCAATATTCACCGACGTCACCTGCCCGTACCGGAGAGTGAGGTAGGTGCACTGGTGGACACCCTCGCCCGTGCGGACGACGAACTCTGGCCCGCACATTGCTGGCCGGCCATGCGGTTCGACCGCCCGCTCGGCGTAGGCGCGGCCGGCGGGCACGGCCCCATCCGCTACACGGTGGAGCACTACGTCCCCGGCCGCTGGGTGCGGTTTCGCTTCACCGGCCCCCGCGGCTTCGCCGGTTTCCACGAATTCACCGTCTACCCCACTGCTGACGGCACCGATCTGGTTCACCTGCTCGCCATGAACGTTCGCGGCCGGGCCCGATTCACCTGGCCGCTGGCCTATCGGTGGATGCACGACGCATGCCTGGAGGATTGCCTCGAACGCGCGGAACACACTCTCACCGGCTCCGTCGCCGGCTCTGTCGGCTGGACCGGCCCTGTCCGGTTGCTGCGTAGGATCGCCGAACGCATTCTCGACCGGAGGTGAACCCCGCGAGGGTCAGGACCGCTCGAACCATTGTCCGGGTCGAACCTGTGGCTCGACCCGGACACGAAACGGTTTCGGCAGCACCTCCCGCACCTGCACGTATGTCATCCTTGAGAGTCGACATGCACTGAGTAACACCTGACAGGCAAACCGGCCGCAGCGTTCGCCAGGAGGCGTGATGACTACAGGTGGCTTCGACCCGACGTACGGCCAGTCCGGCCCCATGCACGGCCGGACGGCCGGGATCGCACCAGGAGGTCTCGGAAAGCGGGCGGTCGCCCGATTCGTCGACTGGATCATCGCCGGCATCATCGGCGCCGTCTTCTTCTGGCTGCTGGGCGTGGTCGCGGACCTGCCCGACTGGGTGTCGGTGCTCCCGGGCGCGGCCTTCGGCTGGCTGTACTTCATTGCCTTCGAAGTCTCCTCGGGTTCGACTCCCGGGAAGAAGCTGGTCGGGTTGCACGTCAACGGGTCGGACGGGGCGCCGAATCCCAGCCTCAAGGATTCGGCTGTCCGCAACGCGTACATGCTGCTGAACCTGATCCCGTGGATCGGTGGTCTGCTCTGGTTCGTCGCGGCGATCGCCATCGCCTTCACGATCAGCTCCAGTCCGACGAAACAGGGCTGGCACGACCGTGCCGCCGGTGGCACCCAGGTCATCGACGAATAACCACCGGGTCGGTTCTGTACGCAACGAGTGGACGGATCACGGGGCCGGCTTCAGGATGGCGTGCAGGGCGCCACGCCGGTCACGGATCCGGGCGCGAGCCGCTCCCGCGTCTCCGGTACCGGGCCCCACTGCCCGTCCTGCCGGTGGTAATTCCAGCCGGTACCCCGGTCGACCAGTGCCGCGATAGCGGTTATCAGCCGTTCGACGTCGTCGGCGCGGGTGCCCAGGCCGATGCTGGCGCGCAGTGCACCGTCGACACCGAGGCGGTTCAGCAATGGGTGCGCACAGAATCGCCCGTCTCGCACGCCGATGCCGTACTCGGCCGAGAGGTATGCGGCGACGTGGCCCGGTTCGACGCCGTCGACGGTGAACGCCACGATCCCGACAGTGTCGGTGCTGTCGGGCCAGATGCGCAGGAACCGTACTCCCGGAGTGCTTTCCAAGCCGTCTCGGAGCCGTGCGGTGAGATACCGCTCGTGTTCGGTGGCATCGGCCTCGTTCAGTGATCCGAGGGTGTCGCACGCGGCGGCCAGTGCGGCCACACCCAGGACGTTCGGCGAACCGGCCTCGTGCCGCTGCGGGGCCGGCGCCCATTCGACGTCGGTGGTTGTCACCTCGCGGACCGCACCGCCTCCGGCGAGATAGGGGTCGGCGGTATCGAGCCAGTCCCGGCGGCCGACCAGCACACCGGCCCCGAACGGGGCATACAGTTTGTGTCCGGACAACGCGAGATAGTCGATTCCGCAGGCGCGCAAATCGATCCGTCGATGTGGGGCCAGTTGGGCCGCATCGACCGCGATACGGGTGCCGAAACGATGGGCGAGTGCGGCCAGCCGGTCCAGCGGGAGGATCTCTCCGGTGACGTTCGATGCGCCGGTAACAGACAGCAGCGCAGCGGGTTTCGTGGCGAGTTCGTGCACGACCCGGTCAACGGTCTCCTCGATCGTATCCGCGGCCGGCACCACCCGGCGACCGTTGCGCCGCCACGGCAAGAAGTTGGCGTGATGTTCGATATCGAGCACCACGGTGTCACCCGGGACGCAGGCTGCCAGCAGATTCAGGGCATCTGTCGTGTTGCGGGTGAATACGACCACCTGGTCGTCGGCGCAGTTCAAGAAACGCGCCACCGACCCTCGAGCGGATTCGTAGCAGTCGGTCGAGATTCGTGAGGCGTATCCGGCGCCGCGGTGCACGCTGGCGTAATACGGCAGCAGCTCGGCCAGCCGATCGGTGACCTCGGTCAGTGCGGGAGCACTGGCGGCGTAGTCGAAATTCGCGTAGGTACGAGTTCCGCCCTGCACCAGGGGAACTCGCAGATCACGACCGGAAACGGCGGTCACGGCAGCACTGTGGTTATCGATGGCGACGGTCATCGGAACACTCCTCGAGGTCAGGGACCCCGGGTAACTAGTGTCGGAGTCCGCGCTTGCCGCGCCCGATCCGGTAGCGGCCAGGTCGTCACCCGGAGCACCCCACCGCGGAGGAGGGTTGCCGACCAGCGAGCCGGGGCTTGACACTGGTACTCATGACCTGCGCCGAGATTGGCAGAGGCTTCCGTGCTTGTCAACCCCCGAGTGCTCGCCGGGCGTTGCGGTCACTCCGATCAATAACATCTGACCTGCGCGGATCGGCGTCGTGCGAATATGTGTCCGCAATGCTCGGTCTCACCCGAGCGGAGCGGTCTCAACGTGTCCTCGACCTACTCGACGAGGTGGGTCCCGGTGCGGAATTCGCCCGCCGCCGCCCTCACGAACTCTCCGGCGGCCAGAGCCGGCGCGTGGCCATCGCCCGGGCCGGGTGCAGGAGCTCGCGTTCGGTCCCTGATCACCCGCCAGGGTCACGACCGAGATGGTTAACTCGAAAGAGCGGACATCATCGCTCGAATGAGGAGTAGCTCGTGGCAGCACAGAAAGATTCGGTGGATCTCCAGCAGAACCGAGCCCATAGTGCGCGCATATACGACTACTTCCTCGGCGGCAAGGACAACTACCCTGCCGACCGGGAGGCCGCGGAGAGGATCGAGCAGGCCATTCCCTCGGTTCGCGGTGTGGCCCGCGGCAATCGGTCGTTCATGGTCCGCGCGGTACGTCATCTCAGCGAGCTGGGTGTGCGCCAATTCCTGGATATCGGCACCGGGATCCCCACCGAACCGAATCTGCACCAGGTAGCCCAGGAAACGGCGTCGGCCGCCCGGGTTGTCTACGTGGACAACGATCCGATCGTCCTGGCCCACGCCCGCGCGCTGCTGATCGGGACACCCGACGGCGTCACCCAGTACGTGCACGCCGATCTGACTGCCCCGGAACAGATTCTGTCCGATCCGACGGTGCGCGAAACCCTGGACTTGGATGAGCCGGTGGCGTTGAGCCTCATTGCCCTGTGCCATTTCGTTCCCGGCGACCGTATCTACGACATCGTCGATTCGCTACTCGCGCCGCTGCCGTCGGGATCGTATCTGGTGATGACCCACCTGACCACCGACTTCGACCCGGCCATGGTCGAGGGGACCGTGCAGGCGTACCGGGCGAGCGGGATCGAGATGGAGGCTCGCGATTACCGCGGAGTCTCCCGTTTCTTCCGTGATCTGGAGGTGCTGGAGCCCGGGATCGTCGCGATCGAAGACTGGTATGCGGGGGAGAAGCCCCCGCCCCCGGCCGGGGTGACCGAGTTGCCGACCGGCGCGCCCCGCCCACCCGCCGCGGGCTACGCGGCCGTGGGCCGCAAGAAATAGCCGACCCGGGTGGATCAGGTCAGCGGTCACCGGCGCTCCAGTACCGGAGCAGCTCCGGTCCGAGTTGCTCGGCGGCCTGCATGGGCAGGGAGTGTGTGGTTTCTGGCCAGACGGTGACCGGGCTTTTTCCCAGTGCTCGGGCGCGGTCGGCGGCCGCCTGACCGCCGGCCAAGGATTTATCGGCGGCGATGTCGATCCGGACCGGCATCGCCATCGACTTCCACTCCGCGTCGGTGAAGGTCCGCGGCACCAGGGTGGTCGCCTTGTAATGTCTGGCCCCCTCGTCGACCATCACCGAGACAGGGGTGCGTTCTCGCACTTCTTCGATCGAGACCCCTCCGATCTGTGCCAGCGCATGGTCCTTCCACGGCTGCGGGACCGGCAGTACCAGTAGCGCTGACCACAGGTACATCGAGACCGGGAGTCCTGAAAGCACCACCACCGGTTCGAGCAGTGTCAAGGAGGCCACCCGTCCGGGATGGGCGAGTGCGTGGGCGGCGGCGGTGGCACCGCCGAAAGAGTGCCCCACCATGTGGGCGCGAGCGATGTCGAGACCCGCGAGTGCCTGCTCCACCCATACTGTCCGATCGTCGAACGAGGTGAAAGGCACCGATTGGGTGGACATTCCGGAATCACCGACCGCGTCCATCGCATAGAGGGTGCGTGTGCCGATCCAGTGGGGCAGGTTCTCGGCCCACATCGGTACGCCCGAACGGATTCCGGGCAGGAATACGACCGGCGCCGCACTCTCGCGTCCCTCGGTGGCGGTCCACTCGTACACCCGGACGGTGCCGTGATCGGTGGCAATGTCGTGGGTGCGCGTCGGTGTGGGCAGCGTCGCCATCGCAGCGTCGTACGCAGCGCGGTAGGACTCGAGCCCTTCCCGGCTCCGCCAGTGACCCACCGTCGGCTCCGGTGCAACAACCGAGGCGACTTTATCGGCGACGAGCCATGCGGCCACCACCGCGGCCAGGACCTTCAGGATGCTTCGGTTCGGCTTCGCGCCCATATCCACTCCAGGAAAATACAGTCGTATTTATCGATATTTCCCAGCGTACACCTGGATCAATACGATCGTATTTTCCGTCGCTAGTATGGGGGGATGAGCAGCACGAACCCCGACGAACGCCGCACCGCGATCATCCGGGCGGTATGGCAGGTGATCGCGGAGCACGGCATGGGTGCGGTATCCATGCGCAACGTGGCCGCGGCCGCAGGGGTTTCGGTGGGGCAAATCCAATACTGGTTCACCAGTAAGGACGAACTCCTCCGGGCCGGTCTCGAAACGATGGTGTCGGGCGCTGCGCAACTCCACGACACCGCCACCGAACACGCCGACGACCGCGAAACACTGTGGCAGCTGATCGGACAATCCATCCCCCGCGCGGAGTCGTCCAGCGCTGGAGTCTCGGTCTTCCACCAATACATCGCCGCCGCCATCAACCACCCGGCCCTGGCCCGCATACTTGCCGACGCGAAAAACGGCGCCGAAAGCGAGGTCGCCCGATTGCTCGCCGGAATCGCCCCTGAAGTCGCCGACCCGCATATCGCGGCAAGGGCACTGATGGCGACCGCGGACGGACTCACCATGCGAGTCCTCATCGGCAGCCTTTCGGCAACGGAAGCCGAACGCGCACTACGGCTGGCGGTGGAACGGTTCACCAACTGAGCACCGCCACGCTGGAACGGGCCCCGGTGAGCGCAGGACTCAGCCGAAGAAATTGCCTGCAAATTCCTGATTCAGTGTGTGCAGATTCCTGATCTATGGGATCTGAGCAGGGGATTTCCGATGTGGGCAGTGGACGAAGAAGTGTAAGGTGCTTGTATGGCCAAACGTAAGATAACGGTGACCGTCGATGAAGAGGTCCTGGCGAAGGCGCGCGAACTGGGCGACGCGCACTTGTCTGCCGTTGTCAATGCGGCCTTGGCCGAACATGTGGATCGGATGGCACGGCGAGACGCCCTTCGCGATTTACTCGACGGTTGGGAGCAGGCCGTCGGCCCGGTCGCAGATGACGACGCACACGACGCGGCCGCAGCCTTCGACGAGCTCGAGGGTATCGGGTTCGGTCGGGAGATCGCCTGATGCTGCCGGTTGTCCTCGATTCCGCCGGGCTTTCCGCGGCATGTGAGCCGAAGCCACCGAAGCGGGTACAAGCGCTACTCGCGGAGGCGTACCTCCGCGGAAGTGAGGTCCTGGTGCCGGCCGTTGTCTGTGCCGAGGTATGCCGTGGAGTTCCGCGTACGCGGCAGGTCGAAACGCTGGTGGCTCGCACGCTCCGCGACAGCGCAGCACATCGGCCGGTGCGGATGGTGCCCACCGATTTCGATCTCGCCCGCCAAGTGGGCGCGATCCTCGACAGCGCGAAGGTCGGCAGCCGCTACCTGGCGGATGCACACGTGGTCGCGGTGTGCGTTCAACACGGTGGCGGCCTGGTGATCACCTCGGACCCCGATGACATCATGCACCTCGCGGCCGCGGTTCCGGCCGCCCGAATCATCACCCGCAGCCCGGCCTGAGCACGAGCGCGCTCGTCCGGCGTCGGCCGAGGCTATTTGTGCCAGTGAATTCCGGTATCAGGACCACTTTTCATGACCCGAGTCCGTTATGGGTGCGATCACCTCGATCACGGTGGCCCCGCCTACCAGGCGGGACCCTTCGAACATGCCAAACCCGCATGCCACGCACAGATAGGCCCGGGCGCTATCCGACGCGGAGGGGTACGCCGTGTGACGTGGCCGGCTAGGCCATCAGCTCGGTGTGGGCGTGCTCCGGCGCCGTCCGGCAGACGTAGAGCTGCTGGTCGTAGCCGCTACCTATTTGGACCGCAGTGGGGTTGAAGCCGATGAGTGGTTCATGCGCCGGTTCCTCGTGTGGGAGCCAGCTGCTGTCTCTGCCGGCTTCGGACGTGGCGATGGTCAGCAGGGCATCCATATCGCTGTCGCAGGTAGGGCAGAGCAGGGGACTGGGATCGGTGGCTCCCCAGCTGGGCCAGCCGCCGACTCTCCAACCGGGAGCGACGGACAACTCGTTGCCGTAGAAATCCGGCGGGTACGACGCGTAGGCGCTGTCCACACCCGTGTCGGCTGCCTGCCACAGGCTCCAGTCTCCGATCTGCTCCTGGAGTTCCTTGCTCAGCTCCCTGAGGTCGGGGTATTCGGTGACCTGCTCCGGGTTGAGCAGGCACGGCTCGGGCAGGTAGCCGTCGAACTGCATCGCGGGCGGTTCGGGGGGCGTGGCGAGGATATCGGTGACTGTGGCGGCCGACCACCAGAACAGCGCGGTCTTGGGCATGGCCGGGTGGTCGAAGGGGCACCACAAGACCTGGAGCAGGTCTGCGCAGTCAGGCGTATGCAGATCGGGCACGTCCCGTGTGTACAGCTGTGCGACCGGCAGCATCGCTATGGAACCCTCATATGGGGCGATCGCCGGCTCGAGCGGATACTCCTGCGGGTGGCGGATTCGCTCGAGGGTCTCTCGTTCCTGCGTGGTCAGGGCCCTGCTGCGCGAGGCGGCACGGATCCGTCGTTCCAGCCGCACGTCTGCTGGGGACAGGGCCGGATTGATTCCGTCCACTACATGGGGTCCGTCGCAGTGCGGCCACGGCTCGTCGGCAGGCCAGAGCAGTGGTCCGCCGATAGAACTGTCCTGCGGTGACGGCACCCCGGGGCGGGGGTGCAGCCGGGTCGCCGTCCGTGCCAGCGGAGCCAGGTGAGGGAAGACGGTGGTGACGTCGAACGGCCGCGGCGGAGTGGTCGGGGTGCTGGTCATAGCCGCGATATTGTCAAATGACTCTGACAACGGCGGGTCACCGTAGTATCAGCCGAATTCCGGGCATATGACGTATCGGCTGGTCAGAAGGCTGTCAGTTGTGTGCGAGGGAAACTCGAGAAGCCACGGCGGCGGCAACATGTTTCGGCCACCCACTCGTTAATTAGTGTGGTCAGATGCCGAACAAAGGGCTCCGACGTCGAGTAATCCTCCTCACCGGGACATCGAGTTCCGGCAAGACCACCCTTGCTCGCGCCATCCAGGACGAGAGCGATACCCCGTTCGTCTACTGGGGCATCGACACCCTGTTCGGCCTGGTGCCGCCGATTTGGGGCGGCGGGTCCTACAGCCCGCTCAGCCGACGCGGCCACTTCCACACCGTTCACGACCCCGGCTACACCTACGACATGACCATTGACACGACTACAGGAACACCCGCGACCCTGGCCAGAACCATTCTGTGACACCAGCACCGTCCGGCCGAACTCGCGGCGCGAATCGACCGATGCGGATCAGCTACCAGTCGAAATTGTCCGAAGGAACGCATCCCACTCGGCCGGTGCGAAAATGAGGGCGAAGCCGGCGGGGTTCTTCGAATCCCGCACCCCGACCGCGTCGGCTGTATGTGCAACCTCTACGCACTCGCCACCGTGCTGGCTGTAGCTGCTCTTGAACCAGCTGGCACCCGATAGGTCAGTGCGCATATTTACCGCTCCCTTGCTAACTCTCTCAGCGCTTGCCGGCTGTCCGGCCCGGCAATCGCCTTACCTCTGATGAGATCGTACGTCCGAAGAAACCTCGCTACGTCGTCGCGATCCTCGATATACATGTTGCCGACGATCCCTTCCAGGAAGACCACGGGCGGCTCTACGGGCTCGCCCGGCGCTGATTCGCCGAACATGAGGACAACAAACGGTGGCATGGAAATGCCACCTGGGAATCCTGCGGCAAATGGCAGGATGGCCAGCTCGATGTTGTCTCGAGTGGACATATCGGCCAGATGCCGAAGCTGCACGGCCATGACACCGCGCCCGCCCGCCGCTCTCCGGAGGGCCGCCTCTCCGACCACCACATCCAGCGTGACCGGCTGTGTACGCCGGGTGATTATCTTCTGGCGCTGCATCTTCAGCTGGATACGTCCGGCCTGCTGTTCGGGATCGTCGTCCGGGCCCTGTTCGTGCGCCAGCGCTCGGTCGTAGTCCGCGGTCTGTAACAGGCCAGGCACCAACTCGGGTTGATAGGAAAGAATTTTCGTGGCCGCCGCTTCCAGCCCTACGTAGACATCGAAATCCTTCGGGATCAGATCACCGTACTGGTGCCACCAATTTTTGACGTTCGCCTGCTTGGCCAGTCCGACCAAGGCTGCTATCAGATCGTCCGGAACTCCATACAGGTCGCAAGCAGCCTGGATGTCTCGCGTCTTGATCCGTGAGTTTTCCCCCTTCTCGAGTCTCCCGAGGCTGGTCGCCCCCATCTCCAGTAGCTGCGCGGCCTTGGCCTGGGTGTAGCCGGCTTGAGTTCGCCACTCCAGCAGGTGCCTTCCTAGTTGGCGCCGGGGCAGCGTTGATCCGGTACCGCCGAGGTTTTGAGGCATCTGTCCTCCGTTTCGGGGATTCGCATTTCACCGGTTCGGTGCAAGCCCTCTACCGGGCACGGTTCTCCTGCTGGCAGTTTGGAGAGCTTCGTCCGGAGGCTCCGATTCGGTGGGCAATCGAGCTCTGTGAAGTGTGTCATAGACGAGCACCCGGACGTGCCGGATCCGAATATCCAGTGCCCGAGTGCATTTCCCTGTCTATTCGATGTCATCGAGGTGCCGCCATGACTCAGCCGACCGGTAAGTGCGATCCCCACCGCCCCCGAGCACTGGGCTATCTCCGAACCGATCTTTCCTTCAACCAGGCTCTCCATGCGGAAGCCATCCGCATACTCGCCCGAAGCCAGGGGCACACACTGATTTACATAGTCCGACTCGGACCCGATTCGGTGTCAGACCCAATCGGTCACGTCCTCGATATTGTCCACGCCACCGCAACGACGACGCTGATCGTCCCCGACCTCGGCCACCTCGAGAACCATCCCGGCCGCGTCTGTGACACCTGCGATCTCATCACAGTATGCCCGGAGCAGCTGTGGATGAAGGCTGGCACCAACACCCTTGATGTGGCGCGTGAACCCATCTGGTTGCCGGAGGTCTGGCACAGCGAGCCCGCCACACGGCTCCGTGTCGCCGCCGCGCATCGAATCATGCAGGCACACCGATCCTGCAACCCTTTGAACTGCCCTCGAAAGGCCGCTGCCTTCGCGCTGCTCGCCGAAACCGGCAAACTGGTCCCTGCCACCCGCAGTCCCCGTGAACGAGCAGCCGCCCGCGGGCTCCCTTACCCACCGGCCTTGCCGTCTACCGCGAGCACGGGCCCATCCCTCGCAGTTCTCCACCGGTTTCTCGCCGGACTCACCCGGGCCGAGCGATGAACGAGGACCCAAACCATCCTTCGGGCGCAGACGTCCACATTACTGTCTTCCTACACGGGCTCCGCCTCGAGTATCGAGCTCATCCCACCGTTGCAATTCTCTTTCTCCGTTCCACGGACCGCACGTGGAAGCAATACTCCCGGGTACCCCGGCCCGCTACGCCGGCTGCCCTGCGAACGTCTCTGCCGGGCCCGGAACTGATCCCATTGGCCGACACCGCGGTAAACCTCGGCGAACCCATTGTCTGAACGTATGGCGATGCAATCGACGAATCTGTCAGCTTGCTGCCAGGAATTCGGTGTACCGTTCGTCGAGTCGGCTCCGAGACGGGTGGTCCGTCGGTTTCGCGGGGATAACGAGGGGCCTGTCATGCATCGCTTGAATGCCGTGCTCGAGCATCGGCCCGTCTTTTTCCTCGAGCAGATCCTTGTTGATCTTGACCTCGAAGTCGGGTGAAATTCCCAGGAAGTTGGCGTCGTATGCGGCGTGGTGGATCTTGCAAAGACTCAGGCCGTTGTCGACGGTCGCCGTACCGTGGGGTTGGGTATCGGCAATAATATGCGCAGCATCGAGTAATTCTCTGTGCTTGAGATTGCAGACTGCGCACTGTCGTTGGTACGCGAGTAGAATACGCTCTCGGAACTCGGGCTGATGAATCCGTTGTTTGGTTATCCTCTCCGCATAGCGCTTCTCCACCGGTTCCAGCTGTCGGGGGTTTTTGACGGATCGCAATTCCTCGTCCAGTGCAATAAGAAATCTCTGGTTCTCGCGATCGTCGTCAACTGCGTACACCGGAAAAACGGGGTAATACAAACCGGGGAGAATCTTACGGAGAAGGATAAGGGGCAACTTCAGCTCGATAGCGCGCCGAAGCTTCGTATTATCGCTCGCGTCGCTTCCCGCACGGTAAGAATATGCGAACAGTGACCCGCCGAGTTCCTCGTCTTCATAGCCGCTGTCCGGATCGGACATGATCGACAGGGTGCCGTTCATCTCCTTGGGATTTCGTATTCCGCGACTACGGTCGATCAGTCGATAGACCTCTCCGTCGACATCGAACGACCAGAGCTGTTCGCGGGTTACGGTCACGCTCTCCTGCGTCATATCTCGCAGGTGCTTGAATATCTGCTGGCGCAGACGGGATTCGGCGTTCAGGTCCACGCTCGAAGTCTGCCACGAATCGGTGGGTGTAGACGACCTGTACGAGGCCATCGGTGGATCTGCGACCTGCCGTGTCGACCTAGGTATCGGGGGTGCTCGACTGGTCCGCGATCGTAGACGCCTCTACGATATGCATCCATGATCGGCTCTGAGTCCGCGGTGGCCTTCGATGCACTCCGGGAGGCCGATTTGCACATCGACCGCCTGTACCTCGCCGGCACGAAGGGGACGGCGGGGGACGATGCCCTAGGTCGGCTGCTTCCGGTTGGCCTGCAAGGCGGATTTCGGCCGCGTGGTTCGGTGAGGAAGAAGAGGGTGCGGCTGGTGGCCCTCTATACCGCCGGGACCGAGCCGGACTGGCCGGATCACCTGGATCCGGAGACCGGCATCTTCACCTACTATGGCGACAACCGGCGGTCCGGCTCTGACCTGCACCACACCAAGCGCTCCGGAAACCTGCTGCTGCGGGATGTCTTCGAAGCCACCCACGGTTTACCCGAAGAGCGGGCGGTAGTGCCACCATTTCTCTGTTTCGAGAAGGCCGCACCAGGGCGTTCGGTCCGGTTTCGAGGGCTTCTCGCGCCCGGTACGGAAACGATGACCTCCGACGAGGATCTATCCGCTATATGGCGTCACACGAAAGGTGCCCGGTTCCAGAATTATCGCGCAACCTTCACCGTCCTCGATGTGGGCATAGTGCAGCGCAGATGGCTGAGTTCGGTCCTTGCCGGTGAACCGACCACCGGTCCGGGTTGCCCGGAGCCGTGGAGGGAATGGGTCGAGGGGCGTGTGTACCGGCCGTTGGTCGCGCCATCGACGTTGACCATCCGGACGAAGGACGATCAGCTTCCGGACGACCCCGCGGGGTTGGAGATGCTGAGGATGATCCGCGCACATTTCGATGGCCGCGAGACGGACTTCGAAGAGTGTGCAGTAGCGATTTGGCGCATGATGGCACCGGCCACAGGGAAATGCGCGGTGACGCCTCCCTCGCGTGACGGCGGACGCGACGCAGTAGGCACCTACATGCTCGGTCCTGGTGCCGACCGGGTTGCTGTCGAGTTCGCACTCGAAGCGAAGTGCTATCGGGAAACCAACAGCGTCGGTGTCAAGGAGATGAGTCGGCTGATCTCTCGGATCCGGCACCGGCAGTTCGGTGTGTTCGTCACACTGTCCTACTTCGCAAAACAAGTCTATGAGGAAGTACGCGAAGACGGTCACCCCATAGTCATGATTTGTGGACGCGACGTCGTCGACTCGTTGCGGCGGAAGGGTTACAGCGATCCCGAGCGGCTTCGGAAGTGGATGGACGAGGGGTTCTCGAGAAACCGGAATATCGATTCGGTTGTGGATATCGGTAGCTCGGTATCAGTTGACGAAAGCATGCTCGACGAGAGTAGAACGACGGCGGTAAGCAATCAGATGCAGCGGCTCTGAGTCGGCTACTACAACGCGACCCGAGAACGCCCCGGTTGATCGACGGGATCCGGACCGGCAACACGTGGTGTGAGATTCCGACGGTGTATGGGGCCGTGGCAGAGGTATACCACACGAAAGGGGTCGCTGGAGCGTGGAAGGAAACCGGGGCCGGAATGGTCCCGGTCCACGTTGCCCGCGACGAAACTGGCAGCCACATCAACTCCGAACTCGATGAGCAGTGGGTCCCCAGAAACCGATGGCCCGCCTCGAGACCGTGGACGCAGCGCCGGGCGCGAACACCAGAAACAGCGACGGCCTTTGGTGCTGCCCTACGACGTGCGAGCAACTTTCTGGCCGGCGCGGTGCCACGGTTTCCCGGGGAACTCGCTCCGGCAAGTCGCGTCCAGTTCGTTGCCATGTTCGACTGTTGCGCCGTACCGTTTTGATGCATTGCGACTCTCAATCGGTCAGCAGCGAGAGGAAGGCTCGACGGCAGTGAATGACGACATCGATAAGGCGGCGCAGGACGATCCGGAGTGGGTGGTGTGGCGGAGCCAGGTCGAGGATGCGGCGGCCAGGCTGTTTACCGACACGCTGTTGCGGGCCCCCGGCGACTGGGTGACTCCGGCCGGTAAACCCTTGGGGCCCATGCCGGTGGGAGTTGACGTGTACAGCGACGAGATGGTTGATGACTGGCTGGCCGACGCGTTCGGCTACCTCTTTCCGTCCGAGGATTCGCTGTCGGAACCGGATCAGGCCGAGGCTGTTTCTCAGCTGGTCGCCTACGTTGGCGAGTATTTCGTCCGGCGCCTCGGCGGGCGGTGGGTCAACAGACCTTCCGAAATGGTGCTGTTCGGCTTCGGCCCTACAATTCGCTACGACTGGACCGACTCTTCGGACAACCCCGAAGATCTGATCTTCAGCGCAGCCGAGGAGGGGGACTTCGACAGCACCATCGGCCAGGCGTGGTATTCGAGATCTGTCGACTTCGCAGAGGCTCATGGACTACCGCACAGTCAGTTCGATGTCGAGCGCAAACACGGTCTGCGGTGATCGGGGCGTGGGGGGATGTCCGGCAACGATGAACACCTGCGCCGAGCGCACCTGCGCCGACATGACTTAGAAGCCGCCCGACGTGAGCAACGGGAAGCCTCCCAACGCGGGCGCAAATCGCAGGAGATCGGCCGTGAGTTCCATTACGGCATGGCCGAGCTCCGGGGCGAGACCCCTAAGAACGGTTGGCAGCACGAGCGTTCCATAACCCTGGATGGCCACACTCGTAAACACGACGCCGCCAGGGTGAACGAAAAGGGCGGTCTCGAGTTCCGAGAGTACAAGGGCGGCAGGAACGTCGGCGGCGAACTCACCATGAGCCAGATCGCTCAGGACCGGCGCGTGCTCGAGCGGGACCCGCATGCAACCGGGCTCTGGATCATGAGACAGGGCGCCGCCGCCCCCGAAGTCCGCAGAGAACTCGAAAAGCTACTCCGCGACTTCCCGCAGCGTTTCCAGGTCGTGGAAGTCTCCAAAGACCAGGCCAAACAGGCCCGCCGGGTGGGGCAGGAACTGGGCCGGGACCGCAATCAACTCGAACTGGTCAACACCGAACAACTTCGCCGAGACCAGCGGGTCAAGGAGCGCCGGGACAGGATCCAGCAGAAGCAGCATGTCAAGGAAGCCGTCCAGCGAGCTGCCGAACAACGAGAACGCGAAAGCCGACAGCGCGAAGAACGACAGCAGCAACGTAGAGCGGCCGACCGGCTAGCTCAGCGCGCCCGCGAACGCCGGGAAGCCGCAGACCGAGGCGAACGAACCCCGATGTCGGCTGAGAAGCGGCAGATATATTGCGCGTCTCCCGGCCGACTCCCGGAGCGGGGAACCCTTGCCGATCGCGCCGGCCGTCAAGCACAGCAGGAACCGGTCCCGGGAGCGGGAACGAGAGCGCTTCCGGGGGATCGAGCACGAACGCTGAACACTATCCAGCGGCCCGCCTGCAGATTCAAATTGTATCGCTGGCGCATTCGGCGTTACCGAATTGTTCCGCTCGGGTTCGCGCCGTTTTGGGCATCGGCCGCGTCGACCATATTCCATGGGTCTGCTATCGCTCGCGTAGCTCGCAATATTTCATAACCTTCGCGAACATAATGGCTCCGGTAGGACCAAGCCGCCGCTTATAGCGGATGCCTGTTCCGGGTCTACCGCCCGGACCCCTGCCGGGCATGATGGCCTCGTGGATTTGTGGGCGATGGTGGATCGCGGGCCCCGGCGGTATTGGAAGACTTTCGGCCGACGTATCGACCTGGACGGGCGGCATTCCTGGCTGCGGGCTCCCGTACTCACTGAGGTCGATGGGGTTGTCGAGGACAACTGGTTGCGGGCCGAAGCCGAACGGGTCGATGGGCGGATCGAGGACAATCCGGAGGCCGGCCTGCTGGCTGATATTCGGACGCTCGGTGGCGCCTCTGCCTCGCGTTCCACGATTGCGTTCTGGCACCACAGTTCTCGACTGTCACTGCGTCCAATATCATTCGCACCTGAAAAGTTATCGACCACGGACGTCTGATGCGATCCAGGAACCTGGTCCCGGTAAGCTGCGTCCACTTCGTTGCCGTGTTCGACTGTTACGCGGAATGACTGGAGCCCGGTGGGCGGGTCAGATCAGGTGGATCCGCTGTCGGCGCCTAGTCAAGTGAGACCAGCTACTCCAATTGGGCGTATCTGGGACAACTTCCGCTGCATCGAGTCAGGAGAACAGGGCGACAAGGCGCTGGAGAAGAACGTGGGAGAGGCTGACTCCGCGCATCTGGTTGACTGTCGCGGCGAGATAGAGATCGCGGTCGGGAACATGGTAGAGGACCGTCCCGAAGGCGCCGGAATGGCCGAGCATGGCGGGGGCCGTTGTGAAAGGGTTCTGCCAGCGGGGCTGCTGGAAGCGCATGATCCCGAGGCCGTAGTGGATGGGAACGTATGGTGCGAACACCGAATGCCAGTGGCTGGTCATCTCAGTGAGGTAGTGGGCAGGGAACAGCTCACCGGCGAAGAATGCACGCAGGAAACGCACTTGGTCGTTGACCGTTGACACTACGGCGCCGTCGGGCGGGAACGAGGCGATCGTCTTCGGGAGATGCAGCGGGTTGCGGCCATGCCGGACTGTCGCGACTTGGCTGTAGCGGTCCAGGGTGGCAGGGGTGAACAGCCAAGTGTGTGCCAGGTGCAGCGGATCGAGGATGCGCTGGTGCAGAGCCTTTTCGACACTGCCGGAGGTGACGGTCTCGACGATCCGCCCGAGGAGTTGATAGTTGGTGTCACAGTATTGTGCCCGGCCCGGTGTCGAGGGAGCGAAACGACTCGGCATGCCGCGAACCGATTCGAGGAAGTCCTCGAAGGTCCACGCGATATCGGTGCGGAGCATATCGGTGGCGAACGTTGTGCCGTCGGGTCGCTTTTGCTCGTAATAGTCCGGTATACCGGACGTTTGGGACAACAGTTCGCGTACGGTGACCACCGGGCCGTAATCGTGGCCGTTGTGCACGGCAAGCCCGCGTAGCGTGGAATCGCCGAGGATATCTGCCGCACGGGTGTCGAGGGTGAGCGTGCCCTCGTCGCGGAGTTGCATGATCATCGCGGCGGTGTAGAGCTTGGTGATGCTCGCGATGAAATACGGCTGGTCGGTGTTCCCATAGCCCCAGGTGAATCCGGTGGACGGCTGTTCGATGGCGGCGCTGAAATCCGACACTGCCGACTTGGCGTCGTAGCGCGCCGCGACACGATCGAGTCGAGGCGATAGGGATGTGCTCATGGGAGGATCCGTTCCAGTCGTTGCTGTGCGGCCTCGAGCCAGGCGAGTTCGGCCTTGGCCAGGGCGATTCCGTAATCGAGTGTGGTCAGGCGGAGTGCCTGCCCGATATCGGCGGGCTCGCTGGGTTGCTGGATCACTTCCAGCGTCGCCAGGTACTCGTTCATTTCTTGCCGTCGAGCCTGCAGCAGCGCACGAATCCGATCGGGCGGCAGCCTGTCCGCGAAGAATATGCGTAACAGGAATGGATCTCGTGTGGGTGGGGTGTGCAGCGGTGAGGCCAGCCAGGAGTCCAACTCGGCTACACCGAGTTCGGTCACGCTGTGGACGTGCATATTCGGACGATCCTCGTGCACAACAGTGCGACGAGAGGCCAGTCCGTTTGTCACCAGATCGGCGAGGGTGCGATACACCTGCGACTGATCCGAGGTCCAGAAGTGCGCGACGCTTTCGTCGATCACCTTCTTCAGCTCGTAGCCGCTCATCGGTTTGATAGTGAGCAGCCCGAGGATCGCGTGCCGTAGGGACATGTATAGATGATAGCGCACATATATGTGCTGTCCTATAGTGTGCGTGGCTCGGTACCGAGCTGGCCGTGGATTCCCTGCACCGGCTCGTGCGGCACCATGCCTCGCAGCCACTTCGGTAGTTGTGCCGGGTCGGCGAGCAGTTGGGCCACCTGCTCCCGGGGCAGGGCGATCTCGATGAAGTTGGTGTATTTCATGGCGCGCACTCCTCGGAGGGGATGTCAGGCCGGATCGGCCGAGCAGAACTCGGTAGTGGCCTCGACCGCTGCCGCGACTTGTCCCGGTTCGCCACCGGCCACCAGATGAGCCTCACCCCAGGATGCAGCGCTGCGCCGGATGAATTCGCGCCCTTCGGACGACTTCTGGAGCTCCTCGTGGCCGATGCTCTTGCTGCCGGCCAACATCCGAGCCAGGGCGAGGAGATACAGGTCCCAGCCGACACCGCCCGCGCCGGGGCCGTAGACCGGGAAGAGAGGATCCTCGACGACCGCAGCGTGGACCAGCTCGAATTCGGTATCGCCGGCCGGGCCCGGGGTCAGGCGCACTTCCACCTCGCTCGTGCCGGGCCGGGCGTCGGCGTCCGGCCCGTAGAGTCAGGACAGCTTCAGCATTCGCGGCGGCTCGCAGCCGAGGATCTGACCGCGCTCACCACTGCCCAACTCGAACTTGCCGCCGAGCCGCAGATCGCCGGTGACCGGTTGCAGCCAGCGACGCAGCCGCGCGGGCCTGGTAATGGCGTCCCAAAGGTCCTCGATCTGAGCATCGTATCGACGGCGCACCTCGGGTGTACGCCTCACCGGCGGGCGCGCTGCTTTTACCCATTGTGCGGCGCGCGGCCGCCAATTCGTCCAATACGTCTTTCATGTCAGGAGCCCTTCGCTGATGGATGGGTCTGGTCCGCATCGATGCCGGGCTCGGTCGGCCGGGTGGGCTCCCCACCAGCCTCGTCGTCTTTCGCGGAGCGTGCGCTGGTGAGTTCGTAGCCCGCCTCCTCGACTGCCGCACGGACATCGGCGATGTGGAGTGCGACCTCGCTGCGCACTGAGACCTGGCCGCTGTCGAGGTCCACTGCGACCCCGGTCACGCCAGGGATGCGCTCGATCTCCTCGGTGACGAACGATGCGCAGTGCTGACACGTCATGCCGTTTACGTGGTATTTGCTCGTGGTCATGATGGTGCCGCCTCGGCGGATTGTGTGCCGGAGTCGGCGTTGTCCTCGGGTACGTCTCGGAAGAAGATCTGCTGCCGCCGTATCCGCCCATCGGGGGCGAACTCCGCGAAAACGCCGGACTCGATCGTCAGGTCTTTGCCGCGGATGTGGACATACATCGTGTAGTGAGCGGCTAGGCGATTGCCGTCGGCGATCGCCTCGTGCACCTCCACCCGGCTGGTGGGCTTGTTCTTGCGTAGCGGCCGGACGTGCGCGATCAACTTCTCGCGGTCCATCTGGTGGCCGTCGAAGTGCTGGACGATATCCGGGGTGTAGTAGCGGTCGACTACTGCCGCGGGGTCGTCGTCGCCATGGGCGATCTCGTCGTTGAAGGAGCAGATGAAGTCGGCAATGAACTCCTTGGGGTTTCTGTCGTTGATGGTCACCATGGTGCTCCCGTCGGTCGGTGCCTGAAACTCGAATCTCTGACAATATGTAAGATATCTGTACGTTGGTAACTTTGACAAGGTGTATGAGATGACTCGGTCCCAGGCACGCAAGCAGAGAGTCGACGCACGACGCAGCGCAGCGTCGATCGTGGGCGCAGCCGTGCAGGTGCTCGATGACGATCCCGAGGCCAGCATGGAAGCGATCGCGCGTGCCGCCGGTGTCACCCGGCAAACGGTCTACGCTCACTTCCCATCGCGAGAGCAGCTCCTGCGAGCGCTACTCGACCACCTCACTGCCGAAGCCGTCGCCGAGATCGACGCCGCAGACATCGATTCCGGTCCGGCCGTCGATGCGCTCTTCCGACTGCTGAAGGCCAGCGATCGCTCCACAGGTCGCTACCCTGTCCTGCTGCAAACGCTGAGCGCGATGCGTCTGGACGAGAGCGATGATGCCCAACTCCACGCCCCTGTAGCCAAGCGTCTCAGGCGTATTCTTCGACGCGGCCAGGAAGCCGGAGAGTTCGACGCACAGCTGTCGACCGACTGGTTGATCGCTGCCACAATCAATCTCGGTCACGCCGCTGGTGAATCGGTCGGTGCCGGCCACCTGTCGAAAGCCGAAGCAGACGATGCTTTGCGAACCAGTTTGCTCCGGATCTTGGCCCCGGGACCGACCGAGTAACCAAGCGACACCCCCAGAGCGGGCCGTCCAGCCGTCGTCAAGAACATCCTGCCCCGCAACATGCAGGTGTTCCGGCCGGAATCGTTGCTTCCGAGAACCGAGGCCGGGTATTCCGCAGTGGACTTGACCTGCCACCTTCCGACGGCGACGCGGAGTCCTTTCACACTGATCGTGCTGCGTAGCGCTGCCCGGCACAGCTTGTGCTCGAGGCCGCTCACGGTTTACCTGATCGACGGGGCAAGCAACTGGAAGTGGAGGTCTCGAGCGTGGAAATGATCCGGGCGGTGGTTTTCGATGTGGGGGAGACATTGGTCGACGAGAGTCGCGAGTACGGGAACTGGGCTGATTGGCTCGGCGTGCCTCGCCATACCTTCGCAGCGGTGTTGGGTTCTGTTATTTCGCAGGGGCTCGGCTACCGGGAGACGCTGCAAGTGTTCGCGCCCGGGGCCGACCTGAGTCGGGAACGGCAGAAGCGGATCGATGCCGGGGCTGGGGAGTGGGTCGGCGAATCCGATCTCTATCCGGACGTGCGGTCGGGCTTGGCCGGGCTGCGGGAACTGGGAGTCGTGGTCGGTATCGCCGGGAATCAGACCGCGCGTGCCGGGCAGAGTCTGCGCGCGCTGGATCTGCCCGCGGACTTCCTCGTTACCTCGGAGGACTGGGGTGTACAGAAACCGGCTTCCGAGTTCTTCGATCGAGTGATCGAGGCGTCGGGGGCTGCGGCAGGTGAGATCGTGTACGTCGGTGATCGGGTCGACAACGATCTGGCGCCGGCCAAGCGGAGCGGCTTACGGACTGCCTTCGTGAAACGTGGTCCGTGGGGGTGGATACATCGGGACAAAACCGAGGTGGCGGAGCTGTCCGATTGGCAGATCGACAGTCTTCAGGAGCTGGTCGGGATCGTTGCTTCGGTGAACTGCTATTCGGATAACGAGGCGCGGAGAACGGATGATCTCGAAGAGTTGGGTCGAGCATGATGGTGCTGTGAACCTGTGGGCGACGGTGGATCGCGGGACCCGGCGGTATTGGAAGACGTTCGGCCGGCGGGTCGATCTGGACGGAAGGCATTCCTGGCTGCGGGCGCCGGTATTGTCCGACGTCGGTGGGACAGTGGGGGACAACTGGTTGCCGGCCCAGGCCGAGCGGGTCGGTGGGCGGATCGATAAGGAGCCGGCGGCGGGGTTGCTGCCCGATATCGGGATGCTTGCAGGTGTGGGGTTCGATCCGGATCGGTTGCATCCGGATGTCCGGGATTTCTATGAGCGCACCGGGTTGTGGCGGATGGAAGCCTGGGTGCAGTGGGCGCCGGTGTTCGCCGTGGGCGGGTGGTTCGTCACGAGGTTCTTCGGGCGTCGGGTGGGGCAGTTGGCGTTGCCGATCCGGTCGCTGGATACCGCGCGCGGGATCGACAGCCGGGTCGAGCGGGTGGTCGGCGCGGACGGTGGGTATCGCGGTGCGGCGTGGTTGCGGACGTCCCGGGCCACGGGCGAGTACGTCTACAGCGGCTTCTATCGCGTCTCGCAGCTGCCCGGGTCCGACCGGCCGAGCGTGCATGTGTCGTTTCCGCTGCCGTTGGGGAATGTGCAGGTCTTTCTCCGGCCGGAGGTCGAGGAGAGTGGGGCGTTGCGGCTGGTATCGCCGCCGGGTGGGTTCGGGGCCGACGGCGCCTATGTCACGGTGGTCGAGGGTGATCAGTGCTGGGCGGCGCGGATTCCGATTCATGAGGAGTTCCATGTGTTCTCCGACGGTGCGAATCTACTGCGCACCGACCACACGCTGGCGCTCGGTCGCGCGACTGCGCTTCGACTTCACTATTTGCTCTTGCGTGATTGAACCCGGTGTCCGGCGCCGTACCGGAATCGTCGATTCGCCTCAGCGTGAGCACAACTCTGGCCTCTGTTCCAGCCGGAACTTAGCGTCACAGCTATGACGGCCGGTACTTCCTCGCTCAACGATATCTCTGCCGCCACTGCCGACGCGGTGGCGCAGGATCCGGCGAATGCCGCGGTGGTATTCCGCGCATCGGGGATTCCGCAGGGCACCGTGGGTAGTGCGATCACTGCTGGTGCTCATGGGTTGCGGGTGGATGAACCGCCGGCGCTCGGTGGTGAGGGCACCGCGCCGAATCCGGTGGAGGTGTATCTCGGTGCGTTGATCTCGTGCCAGGTCGTCACTTACCGGTTCTGGGCGCAGCGGTTGGGGATCGTGGTCGAGGATCTGTCGATCGAAGCCGAAGGGGATCTGGATATTCGTGGGTTCTTCGGTCTCGACGACCGGGTTCGTGCCGGGTTTCAGGCGGTGCGGGTCCGGGTGAAGATCACCGGGCCCGAGACCGCGCAGCGGTATGCGGAACTACAGGCCGCCGTCGATGCCCACTGCCCGGTCCTGGACCTCACCACCGGCGCGACACTGGTCGAGACCACACTCGAAACAGCCTGACTTCAAGGGCCTCGCGGTCCCCGACCCTGGTGCGGGCCATCGGTATCGGGCCGATTCAGTGGTCGCTCAGGTTCAAGACGTCGATCCGCTCCGGATCGCCGATCATCTCGATACCGGTGATCCTTCCGTGCCGGACGGTGAAGACGAAGACGAATCGCGGCCGGCCCTCGACCCTCCAGACCGCACCCGGTTCTCGATCGATCAGGATCGGCCGGACGCCGCGGGCACGGCCGTCGAAGGTCCGGGCCACGGAATCGGAGCCGACCACTTCGGCTGCCGCACCGGCCGCTACGACAGTAGCGTCCGCTCGCAACACCACATCGGGGTCGAGGAGTTCGAGCAGGGCTGCGAACCGGCCCGTGCGGGCGGCAGACAGAAATGCGTCGACGATCTCACTGCGCGCCGTGACGTCGATCGTCGAGGGCTGATCGATTCCCTGGACCCGGCGTCGCGCGCGGCTGGCGAGTTGACGGGTCGCAGCGCTGGAGCGGCCGATGATTGCGGCGATCTCGTCGAACGGCACAGCGAACATATCGTGCAGGACGAACGCGAGTCGCTCGGCCGGAGACAAGGTGTCCAAAACGACCATCAGCGCCGACCCGACCGAATCGGCCATCACAGTTTCCTGCTCGGGCGACATCATGGCGGCGCGCTCCGCGCTGTCGTCGGCCGCTTCCGTTCCGTAGAGGTCCTCGCGGCGGCCTTTCCGGCGCTGGAGCACGTTCAGTGACACTCGCGAAACCACGGTGGTGAGCCATCCGGTCAAGTTGTCGACATCGGAGACGTCGGCCCGGCTGCTCAGCCGTATCCAGGTTTCCTGCACCGCATCCTCGGCGTCGGCGGCCGATCCCAGCATCCGGTACGCCACGGTGCGCAGGTGAGCCCGGTTGTCTTCGAACTCCCGGACCAGCCACTCGGTGTAGTCCATCCGCCACCTTCTTCTCGAGAGATCCGTCGGTAGGTATGACCGCCCACATCCCGCCGATGTGACACAGCGGGACAGATCGAGGTGTCACATTCGCCGGATTCGGACTGTCAGACATGCAGCGGGAAGGTCGCGTGCCCGCGTCCATGCTCCTACCGGAGGAACGAAATGTCTGAACATCGCACTGTCCCGAACTGGTTGCGCACTGGGTTCTACTGGTTGTTGGCCGCCGAATTCTTCATGGGGTTCGCCACCAAATTCTGGCCCGGGGAGACATTCTTCGGGCCCGCCTACTCCGAGAAATTCGCGGATTGGGGTTTCGACCCGAATATGCGGTACGTAGTCGGGGCGATCGAGCTGGTCTGCGCGATCCTACTGGTCCTGCCCCGGAGAGAGGCCAGATTCCTGGGTGCCGCGGGTCTGGTACTGGTGCTGACCGGCGCGGTGACTACGCACGTCATCGATGACGGGCCCGTCTACCAAGAGGTATCGGCTCCCTTGCATCTGGCAATCATGTTGTGTGTCGCGGCGGTGAACTGGCCGGCCGATGTGCGGGACCTCGTCCGGTGGCGACCCGCCACTTCGGGGCCCACGACTATCGGGTGAATCAGGCCCCGGAAACAGGGAGCGGTGGTGCGACATGATGTGCCGCACCGCCGCAGCCGCGAAATCAGTTCGCCTGGCAGACGAACATCCATTCGGTGCCGTAGTGGGCGGCGGATTCCTCATCGAGGTGCACCCACTCGTAGTGACCCGCGACGCCACCACCGGCGGTGCACGGGTCGCCGACCTTCTTGCCGTCCGGCGGCGGAGGCGGGCCGGGCTCCTGTTGCGCGCCCGGCAGTCCGGGCAGGTCGGCGCTACCGGAAGGGATCGCGGCGGCGGTAGCCCCTGATAAACCCATGACTGCCAGGGACATTGCCGCAATCATGCAGGCCTTCTTCATGAATGTGTCTCCACTCGACGTTCGTGCGGGGGCGGCCCTGAGACCGGTTGGTCGCCAGGATCGGCCGGAACACGCCGCCTGCGTCCGAACCGGCCGGTCGTAGGAGCCGGTGCCATGGTAGTGGCGGCGCAGGAGTCTTGCGAACTGGTGTACTCACGCCACGACGCACCCTTCTCCGCCGGACCACCTGCGCGAGCGTCCATCACGGTACGAGGGTGAGCTGAGGCTTGGGCTCTGCCTCGCCGAGTACTCGAAGCAGGTAGTCCGGTGCCCAATGCAATTTCTCCGCGAGTTCGCTGCACCCGTTCACGCCGAGGAGCGTGAATGCTTCCCTCAGTAACGCGGGGGCTTCGCCGGGATAGTGGGTCAGCTTTTCGCACTGAGATCCGGTCGTCGGGATCCGGTGCCGGCGGGCAGATCCGTCCGGGTCGGCCTCGTCCAGTCGATTGATCACGGCCGACAGCGGGACTCCCCATTGCTCGACCATGCGAATCAGTGCAGGCTGTCGAATGCTTGCTGGCAGTAGCGGTGCGATCTCGGCTTGCGGGAGGAGGAATTCGAGGGCGAAGCGGTGTGCCTCGTGCACTTGACCGTGGTCGCCTGGAATCGGATTCGGGTGCAGCAGAAGGTGCGCGAGTTCGAGGGCGCAGGACAAGCGGAAATCGTAGACGGATGTGGTTTCGACAGGAGGGACGACGACGAGAGGCCGGCCTCTTCCTTCGGTGGAGTAGGTGCCCACTCGCCGCAGGGTCCTGTCGGCGGCGGGGACCGCGCAGAGGACTATGCCGTGCGACTCCATGGTCGCCCCCAGATGCGCTACCGGCCCCCGCGGCAGACCCCAATGCTCGCGCAGCCCTCGGGCTGCTTCGGCAGGTGTGGCGCAGGTATCGACGGCTGGCAGGTCCGGCGCCGGCAGCTTGATGCGGCGATCCAGTTCGTACACCAGCTCCCACAACTGCTCAGCGTGGGCGGCCGCTTTGGCTCGGTCGGTCACCGATGTGGTACGCAGTCGGGAGAAATGGATATCCGCCTTGTCGATCCGGGCGAGCGGGCGGCCGTTGCAGAAATAGTTGACCGGAACCTGCAGTATCGATGCCAGTTTCGCTATGGCCTCGTCCGGTTGGGCGGCGCCTGACTCGAACCCTCGGACAGCGATGGTGCTGAGCCCGGCGCGCTCGGCCAATGCGGCTGAATCGAGCTCGGCGAGAACTCTGGCGCGGGTGATACGTGCAGGTTCGAACCAGATTCCGGTGGTGTCGACCGAAGGTCTGGAAGCGGCAACACGAAGGTTCGGCGTGGGCCGACTGCGGTGTGGGTCATCGGTCACCTTGCGTGTCTACCGCATCGTCTCCGCCGTGGGACAGTCTCCGAGGAATCTCATCGCTGGTGAAGGTCCGGTTCGGTGATGTGGAGACAGGCCCGGGGTGGTAGGCGGCCAACAGGACTTCGTGGAATTCGCCCCATTCGAGCCGGCGATCGCCGGTCGACACTGCCAGCCCCCACTCCACCGAGTTCAGCTCCTCCACGGAACTGTTGATGGCGACAAGAACGAGACCGTGGGAGGCTGCGTCCGGGTGGCTGGTGATGCCGGAGATCCTGTCGGTCAGCTCTGAATTGTTACTGATCGAGATGGGATCCGGCGGGATGACATCGAAGTCGAACGTTCCCTGGACCGGTTGCCGGTGCAACTCAGGGAGCTCGGTGCGAGCGACGGAGGTACTGAATGGGATGTCCTCCATGCGTTTGTCGGGGTTCCGGGCGAATCTCCACGGGAAGACTGCGATTCCGTTGATGACCGGCACCGAGTACTTGGCACCACCGGGGCTGATCAGGGTTGCGCCGGCGAGCTTGCCGAAGCATTCGAACCGTTCGAGCACCCCGGAGTAGAAGAGGCCGTAGGCCCTGGTGGCCTTCTGCTGCGAGGTCCGTTGCGACTCGACGGAAGCAGCATGGACTTCCTTGACCACCTGCGGTATCAGCTCTCGAAGGGTAGGGCCATGGGTCCCGAGAATCCGTCGCGCCCAATCCTGGCTCTCGTCCATCCGTGCCTCCTCGGACGACTGCTGATTTATTCCAGTATGCGTGAAGAGTTGGTGCGACATGTGACGTATTGACTTGCTCCACAATATATTTCGACATCTGTGTCGCCGCGGTGAGACAAAGGACGGTTAGAGGGCGATGCCGAGGGCGCCGAAATGGCCGATCAAGGGTGGGGCCGGTGCGATGGGGTTTCTGAGGGCACGGTCAGGCGTTCGATCGGGGTCCGGTTCGCCGCCACAGTTTCGAAACATGCCCGGGTGCACTGCCCGACAGCTCGTAATCCGGGAGTGCAATGGCCCCGGTCGCGGTGAGCTGCTGGGGACGGATCCCGACCTGCAGGCCCAACTCGACCAGCGGTATGAGTGGACCCTGATCTCCCGGCACCCCTGGGTCTTACGGGTAGTCACCACATTTCCTCCGGTGACTGCGCCCGCGCTACTCGCCGATGTCGAACGTGTCTTTGCCGCGCTGGTCACCGCCGGCCTCGCGCCGATCCAGGCTTACCGCTCATTCCAGAGCGTCACCGGGCTTGTCGAAGGACTTGCCGCATTGCGGACGAGTATCTCGGAGGCCGACGGCAAGGGCATTACGAGCCGGTGGAGGACCCTGGAAATCCCGGCGATCCTCGAGCGACTCGGACCGAAGGAACATCCGGTCCAGTCCGCGCTCCTCGAATCCCTCGACGAGGCGATGGATGCGGACTCGATGGTCGAATTCGGTCTTGCGCGATTGCTCGACGGAATCGAGCAAGTGGTCGAACAGGGTCGCGGCGAGGACTGGCCGGGTCAGTGCGCCGGGGATTGTCCGAGCGAACGGAGATAGATGAGGGTTGCTTGGACTCGGCGATCACCATCGCGAAGGGGGAGCTTCGCGAAGATGGCGCCGATGTGTTTGCGTACCGCGGCTTCCGAAACGGTCAAGACCTCGGCGATCCCGGAATTCGTGCGCCCCTCCGCTACCAGCGCGAGCACTTCCCGCTCCCGGGCGGTGAGGCCGGCCAGGGGCGTGTGGTGCCGGCCGGATTTGACGAGAGCCCGGACGACCTCGGGATCGACGATTGTCTCACCGGCGGCGATCCGGGCCACGGTGTCGAGAAATTGCCGGACATGACCGACGCGTTCCTTCAAGAGGTAGCCCACACCGGCGGTCGAGTCGTCACCGAGGAGATCATCCAGGTAGGCAACCGAAACATACTGTGACAGGACAACTATCGGTAGCCGAGGGTCACGGCGCCGTAGATCGGCGGCGGCGCGGAGCCCGTCGTCGGTGCCGTTCGGCGGCATCCGGACATCGGTGATCACCAGGTCGGGCAGGTAGGCCGCGCAGGCGTGGACGAGCCCGGGCGCGTCACCGACCGCGGCACTCACCTCGTGCCCGGCCGAGGTGAGCACGGTTTCCAGTCCTGCCCGCAGTAGGGGACTGTCCTCGGCCAGCACGATCCGCAGCCGGGCGGGAGGGTTTGTCACACTGCGCACTCCATCCGAATGGTCGTCGGGCCGCCGGGCGGGCTGGTCACCGTGAGCTGTCCGTCCAGGGCCGCGAGACGGCGTTGCAACCGGTCGAGGCCGTGACCGTCGACGATATGCGCACCACCCGGGCCGTTGTCGCTGACGATCAGTATCCACCGCGAACCGGTGCGGGTGCCGTGCACATCGACCCGGGCGTCCTCGGTGTGCCGGGCGACATTGGTGAGGCATTCGGCGACGAGGACATAGGACATGTGCTCGACCGCGGGTGGCAGGCGGTTGTTGTCGAGGTCGATGTCGATATCCAGCGGCAGGTCTGCGGCGAGGTCGGTCAGGGCCGGTGCGAGTCCGCGTTCGGACAGCACCCGAGGGGAGAAACCGCGCAGGACGGCCCGTAGTTCGCCCAAGGTTTCGTCGACCTGCCGGTGGGCCTCGGCAGCGAGACGGCCGGCGGGGCCGTTCGTATCCTGCGCTTCGGTCAGCCCCAAGTTCATCGACAGCGCGACCAGGCGGTGCTGGACACGATCGTGCAGTTCGGATTCGAGGAGTTCACGTTCGAAACCCTCCGCTTCCAGCAGGGCCGAGCGGGAGCCTTCGATCCGCACGGCTTCGTGGCGCCAACGGTCGGAATCGGGGGTGAGCAGACTCCGGGCGAGCAGCGCCTCGAGCGCCGACCAGGCGCCGATGAGAATGAGCAGTACGAGCATGGCGAGCACGCCCACTCCCGCGGTGATCCAGGCCGCAGAACTGTTGTCGATCACCCAGGGGCCGAAGTCGAAGTAATCGTCCCGGACGATGAACGGCGCAACGAACAGGACCGCGGCGACGGCGAAGCCCAGCGCGGCCAGGCAGAACACCGCACCGCCGGACACTGCGGTGGCGATGATATAGGTGACATGCCGGAGTGTGGGCAGACGATGCGCGGCACTCGCCTCCCGCACCCGGGAATCGGCACGGACGGCTGTATCGGGGTCGATCAGCCGGAGCCGCATGCAGTGCAGTCGCAGCATGGGCTCCCACAGGGCGGCCCGCAACGAACGGGTGAGACCGAGCAGTACGATCGGCACCAGACCGATCACTGTCAACGCCGACAGGACGCCGCCGCACACCACTGCGAGCAGCGCGCGCCACGGCCACGACGAGATCAAGAAGCGCGGACCTGTCCGGAGTGCGGATCCCATCGACGTCACCGCCCGGTCTTCGGGGTCGCGTTCCGCGGACCGCCGAGTCTCGTCGTTACGACGATCCACGCGACTACCGGCAAATACGCTGCGCACATCAGCAGGGTAATCGACGCGCCGGAGGGACCCGCGTTACCGACGAACAGCTCCAAGCCGAGCGCGACCACGAGATTGCTGCCGCCGTGCAGCAGCGCGGGCGGCCACACCGACCCGCTCCGCGCCCACAACCAGCCGATCAGGAACTCCAGTTCGATCGACAGCGGCAGCCACAACAGCATGGCGATGAACGCGTCGGCGGCCGAACCGCCCGAGCCCAGGTAGCCCACCCACGGCAGCGGCCAATGCCACACACCCCAGATCACGCCGGTCGCGAAGGTCGTGGCCACGGGGCGGCCGGGGAGGAGGCGATCGCGGAGATAGGTGGTCCAGCCGAACTCTTCACCGAAGAAGATCGGGGCCGCCAGCACCGGGATGATCGGGGCGAGCACCAGGAACAGCACGGTACCGGAACCGAAATCGTGCAGCGCGGGACGCCACATTCCCAGCAGTACCGCAAGCAAGAGCGCGGCGGCGAGCACGCCGATCGGCAGCAGCGCCGCGGTCAGATACGACCGCCACTGCGTCCCGAACCGCGGCCGCAGACCCGAATCGGCGAAACCTTCCCGGGTGATCCACCGGCGAGTGATGATCGCCGCGATTGCAGGGGTGAAAGCGCCGGTCAGCAATTGGACGCTGGGATTGTCGAGGGAGTATCCGGCCGCTGCGGCGATACCCCACGGAATCCATGCTCCCGCGAAAGCGAGCAGCAGGAACCAGAGGATGCCGCGCCGTCGAGTCAGGGTGCTGCGCCCGAACGGCTCCCGTTCGGTCAACGCTGTAGTCATTCCTTGATTACACGGTGGCAGCTGCGGGAAGTCGGTGGTGGACAGACCCGTTTCGTGGTCGCGTACGCGCTACCCCGCACGGTCCGGTTCGGGGGCGATATGGTCGGGAAGCGAACAGCCGTCGCCGGGGAGCAGCCGTGGGTGCTTCCGGTGAGTGGGCTGCTTACCGGCGCCCGCGACGCGTTCGGTGGACTACGGCCCCGGGCGCAGCAGCACGCCGTTGAGGAGTCCGCGGATATGTTCCGGGTCCACGCTCTGGTCGCCGAGCAGGATCGCCGCACACAATCCGTCGCAGAGCGCGACGAAAGCCTCCACGGCGTCGGGGTCGGCGGATTGTGCCCGGGCAAGTTCCGCGACGCCGGCGCGCCAGCTCCACGCCGCGGGACGTAACGCGGGCCGGCGAGCCGCCAAGGTGGAGAGTTCCCGTTCCGCGAGCGCGCGCTCACGGCCGGGACCTGCGGATTCGGCGATGATCCGGGCGAGTCCGTCCACCGGGTCGTCGGCGGTGTCGATGAGTTGGCGGATGCGTTGCGTGTAGGCGTCTGTGACGCTGGTCAGGGCGGCGACCAGCAGGTCGTCCAGGGTGGCGAAGTAGTAGAGAGTGAGGCTGGTGGTGATACCGGCTTCCTTGGCCACGGTTCGGTGGGTCACGCCGGCGGCGCCGTCGCGGTGCACGATCGTCAGTGTGGCCTCGATGATTTGAGCTCGGCGGCGCCGGCCGCGCAGCTTGCGGCCGTCGGCAGTGTCCTGCTCAGTCATCGTGTTCCTCTCACCGATCGTCGCTGCCCTGGGTCGAGGCTATCGGTTCCGTGCTGTGGCCGGTGGCGCCGATCGGTGCGAGATGGCGTAGCTGCCGCAAACATACGACGGCTGCACCGGCGACGGCGATGCCTGCGGCGATCGCGGCGATGTTGAGCCCGCCGGTGAACGCCTCCCGGGCGTGCCGAAGTGCTTCTACCGGTAGTTGTTCGGTGACCGATACTGCGCCGGGGAGGCTGTCGGTGTAGGACTCGGCCACGGCGGCGGGTGCGTCGGCCGGGGCTTGCGCCATGATCCGGTAGACCGCCGTGGTGAGGCTTCCCAGCAGCGCAACCCCTGCGGCGATCCCCAGTTCCTGCACTGTCTCCGACAGTGCTGCCGCCGAACCGGACCTTTCCGAGGGGGCCGCGCTCACGACGATTTCGGTGCCGAGAGCGGCGATGACACCCAGTCCGAGATAGACGAATCCGAAGCCTGCCACCACCGCGGGCACGCTGTTCGTTCCGGCGACGGCAAGCAGGGCGTACCCGATCAACGACAACGCCAGAGTGCCCGCCATGACGATTCCCGGCGAGACGCGACCGGCGAGCATCGGGGCACCGATCCCGCCGACGAGCATCGCCAGAGCAGGGGGCCCCATCCACAGTCCGGCCGCCGCCGGCGAGAGCCCGTCGACGAACTGCAGGTATTGGGTCACCAGGTACATCACCCCGCCGAAACCGGCCAAGCCGATCAGCAGGACGGACAGGGCAGCGGAGAAGCTCCGATCGGTGAAGAGCCTGATATCCAGCAGCGGCTCACGCAGGCGCAGTTGACGACGAACGAAGGCGATGGTCCCGGCACCGCCCAGCGCGGCAGCGGCCAGGACCTGGGCGTCGATACCGTGTGCGGCGGCGTGTTTGATCGCGAAGATGGCCGGAAGTAATGCGGCCAGCGACAGGGCGACGCTCCACAGATCGAGCCGGGAGGTGTCATTCCGGAACTCCGGCAGGAGGGCCGGCGCCGCCACCAGTGTCGCTACGCTGACCGGAACCGCAAGCAGAAAGACTGCACCCCACCAGAAGTGGGCGACCAGGATGCCACCCACAATGGGTCCCGCCGCCATTCCCAGCGCGAACATCGTGGCCCACAAACCGATCGCCGATGCCCGCTGCCGAGCGTCGGTGAACATGTTGCTGATCAGGGACAAGGTGGACGGCATCAGGGTCGCCCCGGCTACGCCGAGCAGCGCCCGTGCGGCGATGAGCCAGGGGGCACTTGTCGCGAACGCCGCTAACACCGAGGCTGCGCCGAATGCGGCCATACCGATCATCAGCAGGCGCCGGCGCCCGATCCGGTCGCCCAGCGTTCCCATCGTGATCAGGAAGCCTGCGATGAGGAATCCGTAGGCGTCCATGATCCACAACGTCTCCGTTGCGGTCGGTTGCAGGTCCGCGGCCAGGCTGGGGACAACCAGGTAGAGCGCCGTGACATCGAGACCCAGCAGCGCCGTCGGCAACATCAGCACCGCCAGGCCGGCCCACTGCCGCCACCCGGGGGCGGGCGCCCGTTGTGTGTCCATCTTCCACTCCGATCTAATTGAACGAACGTACTAGTTGTACCATCGTTCAAGAATATTCGTAAGGGGGTGGCAGGGCGCGTCGGGATGGGCCTCTGGGTGTCGAGTCGGGGCGCTACGCGTTTCCGGTGGACGACGCCACCTCCGGCGCGGTACTCGGCCGGCTCGCCCAGTGGCCTGCCGTCGACTATGGATCCGGCCCGGAGAACTGCAGGGATCGGCGGATCAATCGGTTGTCCGGCGGTCGCGGGGGTTTACGTCCGTGACCCCGCTGGTCACAGTTATGAACTCTTCACTGTCGCCCCCGATGCATCGGGTGAGGCGGGGGTTGCGGTATGGTAGTGACCAGAATTCACTAACTGGTCACTACGGAAGTGAAGCCTCATGCCACGCCCGCTCGTCCCCGATCGCCGGGGAAGGATCCTGACCGCGGCCGCCGAGCTGATCGTCGAATCCGGCTGGCCCGACACCACCGTCGCGCACATCGCGGAACGAGCCGGAATCGGCAAGGGTGCGGTCTACCGCGAGTTCGACGGCAAGGACGAAATCCTGGCCGCGGTGCTCAACCGCAGCATGCGGCGGATGACGGCGCAGGTGCACCGGCGAGTGATCGCCGCCGACAACCTGGTGGACCTGTCCGCCGTGTACCGGTTCGGCATGGAGGCGCTGCTGTCGGAGCCGCTGATGCGAGCGCTGTATCTGGGTGATGATTCGGTCCTCGGCGACCATGTTCGCGGGGTCGATGATCGACGCTATTCAGTCCGGATGGGCTGGCTCACCGACTACATCGAAAAGCTCCAGCAGGCGGGAGTGATTGCGGACGATATTGCGAGCGACAACATCACCCGCATGCTGAGTGTTTTCACCATCGGCCTGGTCAATGCGCCCGGCACCCTCGGTGCCGGAACCGCCGAGGGGCTGACCGACACGGTGGCGCTCTTCGCGCAACTGATGGGCGCCGGTCTGCGCGGCCCCGGGCCGGTGGATGCCCCCGCCGCTCGGCAGGCCCAGATCGCGCTGCTGGAACAGCTGTCGGATCAACTCAACCAACTCGAGGAGCCGGTATGATCTCCGCATTCGAACGCTGCACCGACCTGACGATCGGCGGTGGCCCCATCCGGCACTACCGATCCGGTGAACAAGGACCGCCCGTACTGTTGCTGCACGGCGGGATGATGGACACCGCCGAGGGGGTTTGGCGCGATATCGCACACCGGATGGCGGCGAAACACCAGGTGCACGCGATCGACCTCCCTCGGCACGGCGCCAGCAGGCCCTGGCCGGGCCGGCTGGACCGGCAGTTCTTCGATCGTTTCCTCGACGATCTCTTCGACCGTCTCGAATTGCCGCCCACGGCCATCGTCGGGTTGTCCCTCGGCGGGGGTATCGGAATCGGCTACGCGCTCCGCAATCCGGGCCGGGTCTCGGCGCTGATCGCGATCGGGCCCGGCGGGATCGGTGCGAAGCGGCGGGCCCAGTTCACCACCTGGGCGGTGATGAGAACACCGGGTCTGCTGAAACTCACCAGCAAGTATTTGGCCCGCAGCCCCGAAGCGGTCCGGCGGTCGATGATCACCAATCTGACTGCCGGTGCCGACACCCGCGACTTCGACGCCATCCTGGACCTGGTCCAAGCCGAAGCGCGGGCGAAGGCGCGGTTCGGCGAACCGGCGCTCGATGATTGGATGGTCGACGCCTATGGTCCTCGGCGGATGCGCTGGGACTATCTCACCGAACTCGACCGGCTCGCGGTGCCCAGCCTCTGGATCCGGGGCGAAAACGATCCACTTGTGGGACATCCGGAACTCGCCGCCGCCGCGGCGGCGGCACCCGGCGGCCGGTTCGCCGCGATTCCC
Organism: Nocardia speluncae NBRC 108251; assembly: GCF_001613245.1. Classification (GTDB taxonomy): domain Bacteria; phylum Actinomycetota; class Actinomycetes; order Mycobacteriales; family Mycobacteriaceae; genus Nocardia; species Nocardia speluncae. Next base: position 70,178 of record NZ_BDBZ01000014.1, read on the forward strand.
GATGCGGGGCATATCGTCACCTACGATCAACCGGCCGAATTCTTTCGGCTGGCCGACGAATTCCTCGATTCGGCCGCCGGAGGGCGTGAGCGCACCGGATGAGTCGACGGTGAGCGAAGGCGGTTCGCTCAGTCGCCGACAACCATCGGGGCAGCGGACCATCACCGAGACCCCACTGTGCTGGGCGATGTAGGCGGCGTTGCCGGAGACCTCGACCGCGATACCTCGGCCGAGCCGCCGGAGGGGACGTCGGCAAACGAGATCGGCGGAGCGTGTACGGACTTACACACTCCGCCGACCTTGGGAGTTCGCGCGGCGGCAAGCCGAGGCTCGGGCCGAGCCCGCCGCGCCCCTCATCGGTACGGTGGGCCGATTCGCGTCACTCCCGAAAGGTGATCGGGACCGCGGTTACCGATCGGCGTTCAGATAGTTCTTCCACCCCCCGTACTCGGTGATATCGGTGGCGTCACGTGATGATTCGAAATCGCAGGCGAAGCCCGTGACCCATTCGCCGGAATCCAGCTCGACCTTGCCCAGTGTCATCGGCGCCGGCAGGTTGCCCAGGAACGTGCCGAGGGCGGCAGGGGAGAGGCGATACAGTTCGCCGGGTAGGGAGCGGCCCCCGGACCCGACGCGGAGCATTCCGGGTTTCGGCGGGGTGGCGGGTAGCGCGACCATGCGGTACGCCGCCGACGTCGTCACCTCCCCGACGAAGCGGGCGCGGGCCTGTTCCAGTTGGTGGTGCAGGGGCAGGCCGCGGAGGTGGGCGCCGACTACCAGGAGATCTGTGCCGGTGTCGGTGAGCAGGCTGGAGGGTTCGCCGAGAAGCCGGGCGGCGAGATCGATGCCGACCTGATCGGCGAAGGCCGGGGTGACGAACATGATGCCGAAGGGGTCCCCGTCGGCGGTGTCTGTGCCCGGCACCGCGACTGCGGCCAGGTCGAGGAGGTTGCAGAAATTGGTGAATGTGCCCATCCGGCCGTTGATCGCGATCGGTTCGGCCGCAACCGCTTCGATGGTCGGGTGCTCGGTGGTGGTGGGCAGCAGTAAGGCGGGGTATTCGGTGAACAGGCGGCGGGCCGTGGCCGCGGCACGGGTGAGGTGATCGAGATCGGCAACGTAGGAATGCGCGGCGGGGCGGGCGCCGCCGGTAATGATGGCAGAGACCACGGGGTCGGCGCCTGCGGGGCTGCCGCCGAGGAACTCGCCGACGGCGGCGAAGCGCTGGGCTACGATCGCGCCGTCGTAGAGGAGTGTGGCGGCGTCGAGAAGTTCGGCGATATCGACCGCGGCGATCTCGCCGCCACCGGACCGCCAGCGGTCGACGGTCGCGTCGAAGGCGGCGCGGTAGGCGGGAGTCAGGGATTTCAGGTTGTCGTCGGTAGGGACGGCGAGGACGGTGTTCGACGGTGCGCCGAGAGGAGTGTCGGCGGGCCACGGGCGGGAACGAGGATCGGCCGGATCCGGGCCGGTCATCGCGCTCGCGACCTTTGTGGCGAGGGACAGGTCGCGGGCGAAGACAGTGACGGCGTCGTAGTCGGGGCAGGCGGGGACCACGCCGGTCGTCGGGATCAGTCCCAGGGTCGGTTTGATCCCGACGATGCCGTTCAGCGCCGCCGGGACCCGGCCCGAACCGGCGGTATCGGTGCCCAGGGCGGCGTCGACCATGCCGAGGGCGACAGCCACGGCCGAACCGGAACTGCTGCCGCCGGAAACCCGGTCGGGGAAACGGCTGTTGCGGACAGCACCGTAGGGGCTGCGGGTACCCACGAGGCCGGTGGCGAACTGGTCGAGGTTGGTTTTGCCGAGGACGATCGCGCCCTGTGCGACCAGCCGGGCGACGGCAGGTGCGGTGTGGTCCGGAGTGCGGGCGAACCCGGGGCAGGCGCAGGTGGTGGGGGTTCCGGCGATATCGATGTTGTCCTTGACCGCTACGAGAATCCCTGCCAGCGGCAGCTTGTCGCCCTGCCCGACCCGGGCATCGAGCGCCGCGGCCTCGGCCAGGACGTCGGCTTCGGCGCGTAGCGAGATCCAGATCTCAGGACGGTCGTGCTCGTCGATTGCCCGGTACGCGGCAGCGACTCTGTCGGTTGCCGAAAGGATGGCAACGGCTGCGCCGGTGCAGTCCCCGGTTCCCACGACGGCCTTACCCGCACCGGCGGCCGCGTCGTCGGCAGCGATCATGTTGTCGGCTGCACGCGGTGCGCTCGCGGCAGCAGGGAGGACGCCGCTGTCGGCGGCGCGAATTTCGTTGTCGGCCGTCCCGGATGCCTCGGCACCCGCGCCGGCCAGCGGTAGTTTCTCCATGGTTATGCCGCTCCTTCGGATTGGATGGCGACCAGCGGTGCGCCGGTGGTCACTTGGTCGCCCGCGGTGGCGGTGAGCGCGCGGACGGTCCCGGCGACTTCCGCCACCACGGGAAGTTCCATTTTCATGGCCTCGAGGACGAGCAGAGTGGCGCCCGCCTCGACGTACTCGCCTTCGGTGACCTCGACCCGCCACACATTCGCCATCATGGGGGCGGTGACGATTTCGCAGCCTTCGGGAAGATCGAGGGTCTCGGCGGGATCGGAGGCCGGATCCGGTTCGGACCGGGCGCTGAGTTCGCCGCTGGCCTCCCAGCGCTGCCGTTCGGCTGTGAACGCGGCCTGCCGGATTTCCTCGGTTGCAGCGATATCGGAGGCGTGCTCCGCCAGGAATTCGAGATGTTCGGCCATCGCGAACTCGCCTACGCTGGTGCGCATCTCGAATCTCCCCGCCGACATATCGGCGCGCATATCGAGCAGCTCGCCGGCCGAGACGGGATACCAGGTGATGCGGTCGAAGAATCGGAACAGCCACGGCTTACCGGTTTCGAACGGGGCACGCTGCCGATACCCCGACCAGATAGGGACGGTGCGGCCGATGAGCTGGTAGCCGCCGGGAGATTCCATCCCGTAGACACACAAGTATTTGCCGCCGATACCGACGGCGTCGGAGGGGGTCCAGGTGCGGGCGGGATTGTATTTGGTGGTCGCCAGGCGGTGGCGCGGGTCCAGGGGGACGGCCAGTGGCGCGCCGAGGTAGACGTCACCGAGGCCGAGCACCATGTATTGGGCGTCGAAGACGATATCGCGGACCTTGTCGATACTGCCGAGACCGTTGACGCGGCGGATGAATTCGATATTCGACGGCAACCAGGGGGCGTCGGGCCGGACGCCGTGACCGTAGCGTTCGATGGCCTGCACGATGGTCGGATCGTCGAACGAGAGCGGCAACTCGATATGGCGGCTCGGGACGCGGAGGTCGGCGGTATCGGGGATATCGTCCTCGAGTTCGCCGAGCAGGCGGACCACGGTGCGCTGATCGATGGCATCGGGGTCGAAATGCAGATGCAGGGAACGTACCCCGGGCGTGATATCGATCAGGCCGGGAACGGCGGCCTGTTCGAGGCGTTCGCTCAGCGCGTGCACGCGCATACGCAGGCCGAGGTCCAGTTCCATCGGGCCGTATTCGACGAGCACGTTATCGTCGCCGCCGCGCAGGTATTTGACCTCCGGCGTGCCGGTGCCGGGGTCGCGGCGGCCGAGTACGCCGTTGTCCTGCTCGCGTGAGCCGAGGAATTCGGGGGTGGATACGTTACGGCCGCGCAGCGCGGGTGACGACCGGAACCCGGCGGCGCGTTCATCGGCGACCGGTACGAAACGCACCTGGTCGCCGGGTCGCATCTGGCCCAGCTTCCACCGGTGTGCGGAGACCACTGTGAGCGGGCAGGCGAAACCGCCCAGGCTGGGACCGTCCGGACCGAGCAGGATCGGAGTGTCGCCGGAGAGATTGAGTGCGCCCACGCTGTACGCGCAGTCGTGCAGATTCGAGGGATGCAGGCCGGCGTCGCCGCCGTCGGTGCGTGACCACGTCGGTTTCGGGCCGGCCAGGCGCAGGCCGGTACGGTTGGCGTGGGCCTGTACCTGCCAGGTGGCGTCGTAGAACTGGGCGATATCGGCCGGGGTGAAGTAGTCGGGCGCGGGCTGGGGGCCCTCGCCGACTCCGACGTACCAGGTGTGGCCGAATTCGGGGCGGTCCTCGGCGGGGATGGGCACGGGGTCGAGTAGACCGCCGGCGTCGGGTTTGATGCCGAGAATATCGCCTCCCGCGACGGCGCGGCCGGTGATACCGCCGAAACCGCCGAGGGTGAATGTCGCTGCGCTGCCGTGATAATCGGGGGCCAGGATACCGCCGCGAACCGCGAGGTAGGTGCGTAGACCGGTGTCGTGGGGTGCGCCGATATCGAGAACCGAACCGGCGGGCACGGTGATCGGTTCCCACATGGGCACGGGTTCGCCGTCCACGGTGACCGGCGCTTCGGCGCCGGTGACGCAGACGATCGTGGTGTCGGTGCAGCGTAGGCGCGGACCGAGAAGCGTCGCCTCGAGGCCGTTCTCGCCGAGCGAATTGCCGACGGCGTGATTGGCGAGCTGGAAGGACAGGTCGTCGAAGGCGCCCGACGGTGGGATCCCGACGTTCCAGAGTCCGAGGCGGCCGGGATGGTCCTGGATGGTGGTGGAGACGCCGGCGCGCAGGATCTCCAGGCGGGGACGAATGGTGGCCAGGCTCCCGAGGGTTGCGGTGGTGTGCCGGGCGTCGAGCATGGGTGAGCTCGTGGCAGCGGCGCGCAACTGGGGCAGGTTGGTGGTGATACCGAACATGCGGGTTTCGTCGAGCGCCGCGCGGAGCCGGTGCAGGGCCTCGGTGCGGCTCTCACCCGATGTGATGATCTTGGCGATCAGCGGGTCGTAGTAGGGGCTGATTTCGGTACCGGTTTCGACCCAGGTCTCCACCCGCGCATCCGCGCCGGGGATCTCGACGCCGGTGAGTGTGCCGGCGCCGGGCCGGTAGTCGTTACCGGGGTCCTCCGCGTAGACACGGGCCTCCACGGCGAAACCGGTGAGGGGTGGGCCGGCATCCGGTACCTCGTCGAGGAAGGCGGAATCTCCGCCCGCCAGGCGCAGCATCCACTCGACCAGATCTATACCCGTAACGGCCTCGGTGACCGGATGCTCTACCTGCAGGCGAGTGTTCACCTCCAGGAACGACGCCTCACCGCGGTCCACGTCGTAGAGGAACTCGACAGTCCCGGCGGACCGGTAGCCCACCTCGCCGAGCAGCTTCCGGCTCGATGCGAGCAGCCGTTCGCTCACGGTATAGGGGAGTCCGGGCGCCGGCGCCTCCTCGATGACCTTCTGATGGCGTCGCTGCAGACTGCAGTCGCGGGTACCCAGGGACACCGCCCGACCCCGTCCGTCCCCGAAGATCTGCACCTCCACGTGCCGGGCACGGGCAACGAATCGCTCCAGATACACCGCCGACGACCCGAAGTTGTTCTGCGCCAGCCGGATCACGCGCTGGTAGGTTTCGGTGAGTTCCGCGGGGCCGGCGCAGGCCGCCATCCCGATACCGCCGCCGCCCCCGGCCGCCTTGAGCATCACCGGATAGCCGATCCGATCGGCCTCCGCCAGCGCCTCGTCCAGCCCCGCGAGCAACCCGCTCCCGGCAACCAGCGGTACACCCGCCGCCGCGGCGGCCTGGCGGGCACTGTGCTTATCGCCGAAAAGCCGCAGATGTTCGGCGGCCGGCCCGACGAACGCGATACCCGCCGCCTCCACCTCCGCCGCGAACTCGGCGTTCTCGGAAAGGAACCCGTAACCGGGGTGGATCGCCGTCGCGCCACTGGACAATGCCGCCTCGATCACGGCTTCGGCGCGCAGATAGGATTCCGCGGCCGGCGCGGGGCCGAGCCGGACCGCGCGATCGGCCATCCGCACATGCCGGGAACCCTCGTCGGCATCGGAGAACACCGCGACCGTATCGATCCCCAGCCGCCGCGCGGTGCGCAGAATACGGCAGGCGATCTCACCGCGATTGGCGATCAGCAGACATTCGGGCAGCGGCGTATGCAGTGGTGTATACAACTGCGGGGCGGTCTCGGTCACGGTCGATCCTCTCGGCGTGGACAGTGCCGGCTACCGGAGTAGCCGGGAAATCAGGTTTTGGTCGCGCGGGCCAGGCGGGTCAGCTGCAGTACCTGACCGGCTCGGTCGGCCACCACGCGGCGGGATTGGTCTATATGGGCGAGGAGCTGCTCACGGCCGTTGTCGAGGTCGCGCGCCAGGACGGCTTCGCCGATGGCGATGTGCTCCTCGATGGTGGCGAGCATGCGGTCGGGGGTCAGATAGTCGAACATCCGGACCGGGCGGATCCGGGCGTTCACCGTGCGCAGGGCCTCGGTGAGGGCGTGATTACCCGAGGATTCCAGCAGTACGGTGTGGAACTGTTCGTCGGCGTCGACGAAACCGGCATCCGGTTCCGGGGGTGCGGTGCGGAAGGCGCGCCACCGGTCGATCTCCGGACCGAGCACGGCCCGGTCGTGGCCCAGCTCCGGATCGTCGAGGACGCGGGCGATGCCCTGGACTTCCAGCGTGATCCGCAACTCGTAGTAGTCACCCAGGGTGTCCAGCCGCGGCCGGTACGGGAACAGGCCGGCGTCACGGCGTTCGACGAGACCGTCGGCCTGCAACCGGGCCAGCGCCTCCCGCACAGGGGTGCGGGAAACGCCGTACCGGTCGGCCAGCCGTTCCTCGCCGAGCCGCTCGTCCGGTGCCGGCGCACCGCCCATGAGTTCATCGCGCAACGCCTTGTACACAGTGTCGCTACGGGATTCGCGTTTGCTTCGTGGTTCGGTCACGACGCGCAGCCTAAAGAGTCATGGCGGCGCGAACGGTGTCGACGGCACCGGCACCACCCTCCCCGGTCGAGGTGACCCGGCCGCTCTCCAGCACGTAGTACCGGCTCGCCGCCCGCAGCGCGAAACCGATGTGCTGTTCCACCAGCAGCACCCCGAGCCCACCGCGACCCACCAGCTCGGTGATGGTGTTCTCGATCTCGGCGACCACCGACGGCTGGATGCCCTCGGTGGGTTCGTCGAGGATGAGCATCCGCGGTTCGGTGATGAGTGCGCGGGCGATGGCCAGTTGCTGGCGCTGCCCGCCGGACAACAGCCCGGCGCGGCGGTCGAGCAGATCCTTCAGCGCGGGAAACAGATCCAGCTGCTCGTCGATCAACGCCGTGCCCCGTTTACGGCCGTCGGCCACCACGCGCAGATTCTCGGCGGTGGTGAGATGACCGAAGCACTGCTGGCCCTGGGGGACGTAGGCGATTCCCCGTTTGACCCGTCCGCTCGGGCGCAACGTGGTGATATCTGCGCCGTCGAAACGGATCCGGCCCCGAGCGGTTTTCACCAGTCCCACCGCTGCGCGCAACAAGGTCGTTTTACCGGCCCCGTTGTGGCCCATGATTGCGGCGACTCCGTCGGCCGGGACCTCGATCCCGACCCCGTGCACCACTTCGGTGCGGCCGTATCCGGCGTGGACATCGATGAGTTCCAGCATCGTCACTCTCCTTGTCCATCGGACCCCCGCGAGGATGCGGCGCCGTCGCGTCTCGCCGCAGCTTCCGCGGCCGGCTCCGGGTGCGGCACACCGGTGCCGGCGGCGGTACCCAGGTACGCCTCCTGCACGGCGGGATCGGCCTGGACCTCGGCCACCGACCCCTCGGCGAGGATCGCGCCGCGGGCCAGCACCGTCACCGAGGTGGCGAAGTTGCGCATGAAATCCATATCGTGTTCGACCACCACGACCGTGCGTTCACCACCGATACGGCGCAACAGGTTCCCGGTTTCCTCCCGCTCCTCCTGGCTCATCCCGGCAACGGGTTCGTCCAGCAGCAGCACCGAGGCGTTCTGAACCAGCAGCATGCCGATTTCGAGCCACTGCTTCTGGCCGTGGGCGAGCGTTCCGGCGGGTTTGTTCCGCAACTTGCTGAGCCCGATCGTTTCCAGTGCCTGCTCGATCGATTCCGAGACCTCCGCCGGGCGGCGGCGCAGCATCGTCCAGACCGACCGGCCGGCCCCGGCGGCGATATCCAAATTCTGCAGAACCGACAGTTCCTCGAACACGCTCGCGGTCTGGAAGGTGCGGCCCACACCCAGCCGGGCTATCTGGTGCACCTTCTTGCCCAGTAGTTCGACCCCGGATTTCTGCACCGACCCGGTGGCCGGTACCAGACCGGTGATCGCGTCGATCATGGTGGTTTTTCCGGCGCCGTTGGGTCCGATGAGGAACCGCAGGTCACCCTGGAAGAGGGTCAGGTCGACATTCGATACGGCCTTGAATCCGTCGAATTCGACGCTCAGCCCCCGGACTTCGAGGTAATCGCTGTGCATACCGGCGTTCCCACCGGCCACCGGGGTGGTGATCGTCTCCTGCTGGGTCATGACACTCCTACCGGGGTCGCGGCGGCGGGCTGTGGTGCCGGACCGGGTGATGCCGGATCGTCGTCCGCACCCCGGTCCCGCCGCAGCAGGGTGACCAGGCCCGCCAGCCCCGCCGGGAAGAACCCGACCACGACGATGAAGAGGATGCCCTGCGCATACACCCAGCCGGAGGGGAAGCTCTCCGACAGGCTGGTCTGCGCCCAGGCCACCGCGATCGCGCCCAGCACCGGGCCCAGCAGAGTCGTGCGGCCACCGATGGCGACCCCGATGAGGAAGGCGATGGAAGGCACGATCCCGATATCGGCGGGGGAGATGATCCCGACGATCGGTACGAACAGCGCCCCGGCGATACCGGCGAACAGCGCGGCCACCGCATACGCGACCACCTTCACATTGGCCGGGTCGTAGCCGAGGAACCGCACCCGCTCCTCCTGATCGCGCACAGCGACCAGCAGTTCGCCGTACCGGCTGTACATCAGCTGCCGGGCCAGCGCCACGATCACCAGCAGAGTGCCCGCGGCGATGAAGAACAGCAGCCGCCGGTTGATCGGATCGTTGAGCGCCAACCCGAAGAAGCTGCGGAACCGGTTGAGTCCGTTACTGCCGCCGGTGGATTGCTGCCCCACCAGCAGGATGGCGAAGGCAGCGGCCAGCGCCTGCGACAGGATCGCGAAGTAGGCGCCCTTGACCTTGCGTTTGAACACGCCGAGCCCGAGCAGAACCGCCACCAGCGGCGGAACGATCAGAATGCCCAGGATCGTCACCACGGGCGACGAGAACGGAATCCAATACGCCGGCAGGTCCCGGATGCCCGCGATCTGCATGAAATCGGGCACGTCATCACCGCGCAGCCGGGCATCGGAGATTTTCAGGTGCATCGCCATGATGTAGGCGCCGAGCCCGAAGAACACACCCTGCCCGAGGGTGAGCATTCCGCCCCGCCCCCAGGCCAATCCGATCCCGACCGCGACGATGCCGAAGCAGAGGAACTTACCGAGTAGGTTGAGCCGGAAATCGGAGAGCACCGCGGGCGCCACCGCGAACAACAGGACGGCGGCCAGCGCGAACCCCGAATAGACCTTCCAGCGGGTGGTCAGGAATTCCCTCATACCAGACTCCTCGACCGGATCATGAACAGTCCCTGCGGCCGGACCTGCAGGAAGATCACGATGACGACGAATACGATCACCTTCGCCACCGAGGCGGTGGTGCTGTATTCGATGAACGAATTCAGCAGCCCCAGCGCCACCGCGGCCAGTACCGCGCCCCGGATCTGCCCGAGACCGCCGATCACCACCACCAGGAAGGCGTCGACCAGATAGTTGGCGCCGGTATTGGCACTGGTGGAACCGATCAACGTCAGTGCCACACCTGCCACACCGGCGAGTCCGGAACCGATGAAGAAGGTGGTGATATCGGTGCCGCGGCTGGAGATCCCGCTCGTTTCGGCGAGATCACGATGCTGCACCACGGCCCGGATCCGCCGGCCCATCGCGGTGTACTTCATGGTCACTGCGATGGCCGTCACGCACAGCACTGCGAGCAGCATGATGAAGATCCGGGTCTTGGGCACCACGGCCCCGAGGATCTCCACCCCGCCGCCGAGCCAGTCCGGCGTCACCACCCGGACCGCGGGCGCACCGAAGATATCCCGGGCCGCCTGCTGCAGGATCAGCCCCACACCGAAGGTCACCAGCAGCGTGTCCAGCGGCCGGTCGTACATCCGTTTGATCAGCGTCACCTCGAGGACGACCCCCATGAGGCCGCCGACCAGGAACCCGACCAACAGCGAGACGATCAGTGAGATATCGGTGTTCGAGACCAGATACGTCTGCACCGTGTAGGCCGTATAGGACCCTGCCATGATGAACGCGCCGTGGGCCATGTTGATCACGCCCATCTGCCCGAAGGTCAGCGACAACCCGAGGGCCGCCAGCAGCAGGATGGACCCGAGGCTCAGGCCGGTGAAAAGCTGCCCGACAAGTGCTTCCATTCAGATCAGCCTCCGAGCCCCTCGGCCCACGAGTAGCCGGCCAGATACGGGTCGGGTTCGATGGCCTCGCCGGAATCCCAGATGCTGTAGATGAGGCCGTCGGGCCGGATCTCGCCGATCCGGGCGGTTTTGGTGATGTGATTGTTCTCGCCGTTGATCGTGACCGTGCCCTCCGGTGCCTCGAAACTCACACCGCCGGCCGCTTTCTGCACATCCGCGACGGCGAAGGACTGCGCCTTCTCCACTGTGTTCTTCCACAGGTGGACCGAGGTGTAGGCGGCCTCCATCGGATCCGAGGTGGGTTTGGCGGCACCATATTTCGCCTGGTAATCCTCGACGAAGGAGTTGTTCACCGGGTTGTCGACGGTCTGGTAGTAGTTCCAGGCGGTCAGCTGGCCGGCGATGTTCCCGACGCCGATACCACCGACCTCCTCCTCGGCGATCGATACCGAGACCACCGGCATATCCTGTGCCGTCAGGCCGACGTTCTTGTACTCGCGGAAGAACGCGACATTGGAGTCGCCGTTGAGGGTGTTGAACACCGCGTCAGCGTCCGCGGCCCGCACTTTGTTGACGATGGTCGAGAAATCGGTGGATCCGAGCGGGGTGTAGTCCTCGCCTTTGATCTCGATCCCGTTCGCTTCCGCATATGCCTTGATGATGCGATTCGCGGTCTGCGGGAACACGTAGTCGCTACCCACCAGGTACAGCGATTTCACGCCGCGGCCCTTCAGATAGTCCAGGGCCGGCACAATCTGCTGGTTGGTGGTGGCGCCGGTGTAGAAGATGTTCTCCGACGATTCCAGGCCCTCGTACTGCACCGGGTAGTACAGCAGCGCGTTGCGGTCCTCGAAAACCGGCAGCATCGCCTTCCGGCTCGACGAGGTCCAGCCCCCGAAAACCGCAGCGACACAATCACTGCTGATCAGCTTCTCGGCCTTTTCCGCGAAAACCGTGGGCTCCGAGGCGCCGTCCTCACCCACCAGTTCGATCTGCTTGCCGAGCACCCCACCGGCGGTATTGATCTGATCGACAGCGAGCCGGATGGAATCCCGGACGGTGACCTCCGAGATGGCCATGGTGCCCGACAGCGAGTTCAGGGAACCCACCTTGATCGTGGGACCCGAGGTGTCGACACAGGATTGGGCACTCGTGCCGGCCTGCTCGGAGGCCGAGCTACCGCAGGCGGTCGCGGCCAGCGCGGTAACACAGAGAGCGACCGGCAGCGCGAGCAGTTTGCGCCGCCGGCCACCTCCGTTCCGGCGGATCGCCGCAGCGCTTGTAGGTGCTTCGGTTCTGGCTGCATTCATGACCGTTCGGCCTCCACTCCGGAAAAGGTCAGGCCCGCTGACTCGCTATCGGCTCGCTGTATACAGCGGCGTATACGAGGAATTACGCTAAGGACGCTGTGTTTCCGTGACGTATCTCAGCGTGAAACCCCGGTATCCGTTTCCTCTCCGCACGGGCGGGCGCTGTCGTGGTTACGCAGGCTGTCCGCGCCGGCCACCGACCTTCGCGCAGAGTGCTCGGCCTTTCGCTGCCGAGAGCAGATCCGCTCACAGCAGCGTGCGGTTCCGGTTCCCGCGCAGGCCGGGCACCGTGAAGGCATGGCTCACGACGATAAAACCCCGCTGTTCGGCTGGCGCGCCCGCGAACAACTGCTGGCCCGCCGCATCCTCGTGCTCGACGGTCCGCTCGACGACGACAACGGCACGCTGCTGGCCACCCAGCTGCTGACGCTCGCCGCCGAGGACGCCGACGCGGGCATCTCCCTCTGGATCCACTCCCCGGGCGGATCGGTACCGGCGATGCTCGCCATCCGGGATGTCATGCGCCTCGTGCCGTGCCCCGTCTCCACGCTCGCACTCGGGCTGGCCTGTAGCGCGGGACAGTTCCTGCTCTCCTCGGGAACCCCCGGAAAACGCTTCGCGCTGCCGCACGCCCGCATCCTGATGCACCAGGGTTCGGCCGGAATCGGCGGCACCGCGGTCGATGTCGAGGTCCAGGCCGGCGATCTGCGCTACACCGTCGAAACCGTGCTCGGACTGATCGCCGAGGACACCGGCCAACCCTACGACCAGATCTACGAGGATTCCCTGCACGACCGCTGGTTCAGCGCCACCCAAGCCGAGGAATACGGGTTCATCGACCATATCGTCGGCGAATTCGGGCAGGTCGTCCCGCCACGCCAGCGCGTGGGGATCTCCGCGTGACCACGGCAGCGGTAGCGGAGCGCAGAGCCTTGCTTGCGTGTGGGAGGGGCAACGTGGCCGGTAGCGCGCGGCACCGCGAGAACGGTGCCCGGCCGGGCCCGGTGGAGAACGTAAGAGCAGGCAGCACCCGGAGTGAGCCCTGCCGACCCGGACACGAAGGAGACAACCGATGAGTACCTACACGATTCCCAACGTGATCGCCCAGCATCCACGCGGCGAGCGCATCACCGATATCTATTCACATCTGCTGGCCGAGCGGATCGTCTACCTCGGTACCCCCATCGACTCCGGGGTCGCCAACGCGCTCATCGCGCAGTTGCTGCATCTGGAATCGGAAAGCCCCGGTCAGCAGATCGAGTTCTATATCAACTGCGAAGGCGGCGATCTGTCGTCGATGCTGGCCGTCTACGACACCATTCAGCACATCGGCGCCCCTGTGCACACCACCTGTGTCGGGCAGGCCATCGCCGTCGGCGCGGTCCTGCTGGCCGGCGGCGCTGCCGGGCATCGCGCGATGCTCCCGCACGCCCGGGTGGTCCTGCATCAACCGGCCGCCCGCGGTCAAGGCGCCATCCCGGACCTGATCCTGCAGGCCGACGAACTGGTCCGGATGCGCGCCGAGATCGAGTCGATCCTGTCCCGGCACACCGGGCAGACCGCCGAACAACTCCGGCGCGATACCGACCGCGACCGGGTCTTCACCGCATCGGCCGCCGTCGACTACGGCCTCGCCGACACCGTTCTGACACCGCGAGGCTGAGGGCGGCGCCGGTCGGGCAGCTTCTGTGTCGACCGGATTCGGGCCGAGCTCGGCGATTGCGGTGACCTCCGTGTCCTGGTGGTACGCAGTTCGCCCCGAACCGAAACAGTCCGGCCCGGCACCTTCCGACGAGGGAGCGCGGTCCGGGCGACTGCTCGTACGAGGGCTCGTCCTGCGGCGCTGGGCTCGACCGGAACTCCGCGTCGCTGGGCTATGGCAGAAGGGCGTGCGATCAGGCGGCGCGCAGCACGGGCGCCTGCGCGGTGCCACGGCCCTCGGCGGCAGGGCGACGACGGTAGCGGAGTTCCCCGGCGACCTGCTCGGTCAGTTCCCCGAGAGAAGTACCGAGGGCACCGGCCAATGCGGCGATCATCTCGCTCGACGGTTCCTTGCGGCCGCGTTCGACCTCGGAAAGGTACTGGGGCGAGATCCCGGCCCGCTGCGCGGTTTCCGCCAGGGTTTCGCGCTGATCGTTGCGCAGGGCGCGTAAACGGCCGCCGAGTACCTCGCGCCACAGTGGTTCGGGTTCATCCGCCCGCTGCCGGCGCGGCGGCTCGTCCCGGCCACCGGGGATCGCGATCAATCTGCGCGGCTCGGTCATGGGTCGAGCCTAGGTTCGCGGCCGGGCCGGTCGACACCGGTTACGCTCTGGGCGTAACCGTCGCGCGCGACCTGACCGAACCCGTGCCGCCGGTGGGATGTGCTGCGCGGCAACCGGCTCGGTGTATCCGGGGAGGCGCCACCCTGTCCTTGAATGGGCGCTCTGTTCTTGATGGGGCAGACAAAGCTCGGGCCCGCATTCTCGCCGGAATGCGGGCCCGTGCGCGGTCAGCTGCTGCCGAATGCTCCGCGCAGGATATGGCGGAACCAGTCCGCCGAATCGTCCCAGCCGTTGTGGTGACCGCGGTCCCAGTCCCGGTCGCGGTCCCGGTGGTGACCCCGGTCGCGATCTCGATCCCGGTCGCGGTCCCAATGCCGGTCGCGGTCGCGATCGCGATGATGATCCCGATCTACTTCGGTGTATCCGGGGGCAGGGGCCGCGGGGGCGGCCGCGGCGGGGGCGGCGAGCGCCGCCAAGGGGAGTAGGGCAATGGCGCCCGCGATAACGACCCGGCGGGTCGCGAACGCTCGTTTCGTGCGGAACACTTCGTATCCTCTCGAACTCCAGCCGCGGCGCGGCAAGGAATCCGCGCCGAAATCGGCGATAGAGCCCTCACTCTCGCGTAATCGGTGCCGGTATGTCACCGATTTTCGCGGAAATCATCCCTTTGAACTACGGGGCATCCCTGGGGTTCACCCCGAGGCGCGGGCCTGCCGGCGCGAGCGCCACCATGCCCGGTCATATCGTGCGCGATATCACCGCGTTCTGCCTCACAATCAGCGGATTCAGAGGTGCAGGAACTTCCCGGGACGTGGCATCGTTGTCATGGAGATCAGGCGGATCGACCGAGATCCGGCTGGCTCGCAACAGAAAGTATGAAGTAAGTATCATGGCTCAAGGCAGTGTGAAGTGGTTCAACAGCGAGAAGGGCTTCGGCTTCATCGCGCAAGACGGGGGCGGACCTGACGTATTCGTGCATTACTCGGCAGTCGCCGGCTCCGGCTTCCGGTCCCTCGAAGAGGGACAGCGGGTGGAGTTCGAGATCGGCCAGGGCCAGAAGGGTCCGCAGGCTCAGGACGTTCGCGCCATCTGAGTGATGTGACGAAATGGCAGAGCCCCGCACCGCAACGGTGCGGGGCTCTCGTCGTTTCCGGTGCGGTTGCCCGGCCTCGCCCGCCGGGCACCCTGTGGACTCTGCTCTTCTGCCGATCCACGGCCGGTCCCGGTCTCCTGCGCCCGGGTGTACTCCCTGCGCGGACGCGTGAACCTGTGGAACGTGATTCCGCCCACCCGCCGCACCTGGTCGGCGCTGGTTGTGCCGGGTCCGTCCCAGGTGACCACGAGGGGGCGGGACACCGCCCGATCCGCTGGAACTAAGCTTGGCCGCGTCAACTGGCCGTCCCCCTTCATCCAGGAGAACCCCACCGTGAGCCAAGCAGGCCGTCCTGTAGTTCTGATCGCCGACAAGCTCGCCCAGTCGACCGTCGATGCGCTCGGTGACGGTGTCGAGGTCCGCTGGGTCGACGGCCCGGATCGGCCCGCCCTGCTGGCGGCGGTGCCGGAGGCCGACGCGCTGCTCGTGCGTTCCGCCACCACCGTCGACGCCGAAGTCCTCGAGGCCGGCAAGAACCTGAAGATCGTCGCCCGAGCCGGGGTGGGCTTGGACAATGTGGACGTGCCCGCCGCCACCGAACGCGGTGTCATGGTCGTCAACGCGCCCACCTCCAATATCCACACCGCCGCCGAACACGCCGTCACGCTCATGCTGAGCGCCGCCCGCCAGGTCCCGGCCGCCGACGCGACCCTGCGTGAGCACACTTGGAAGCGCAGCAGCTTCAACGGCGTGGAGATCTTCGGCAAGACGGTCGGTGTGATCGGCCTCGGCCGGATCGGCCAGCTGTTCGCCGCGCGCCTCGCGGCCTTCGAGACCAAGATCGTCGCCTACGACCCCTATGTCTCCCCGGCGCGCGCCGCACAGCTCGGGATCGAACTGCTCACCCTGGACGAGGTGCTGGAGCGGGCCGACCTCATCTCCATCCACCTGCCGAAGACCCCGGAGACCAAGGGCCTGCTCGGCAAGGAATCGATCGCCAAGACCAAACCGGGCGTGATCATCGTCAACGCCGCACGCGGTGGACTGGTGGACGAGGCCGCGCTGGCCGAAGCCGTCAAGTCCGGTCATGTGCGTGCCGCCGGTATCGACGTATACGACACCGAGCCCTGCACCGACAGTCCGCTGTTCGAACTGCCGCAGGTCGTGGTGACCCCGCACCTGGGCGCCTCCACCAGCGAAGCGCAGGACCGGGCCGGTACCGATGTGGCGAAATCAGTGTTGCTGGCCCTGGCCGGCGAATTCGTTCCCGGCGCGGTGAACGTCACCGGCGGCGTCGTCGGCGACGAAGTGGCGCCCTGGCTGGATCTGGTCCGCAAGCAGGGGGCGTTGCTGGGTGCGCTGGCCGACGAACTGCCGGTGAGCCTCGAGGTGCAGGTCCGCGGCGAGCTGGCCGCCTCGGAGGTCGAGGTACTGCAACTGGCCGCGCTGCGTGGCGTGTTCTCCGCCCACGTCGACGATCAGGTCACCTTCGTCAACGCTCCGGCGCTCGCGCAGGCCCGCGGGATCAGCGCCGAGGTCACCACGGTCACCGAAAGCCCCAGCCACCGCAGCCTGGTGGATCTGCGGGCGGTCTTCGGCGACGGCCGCACGATCAATGTCGCCGGCGCGCTCACCGAACCGGCCCAGGTCGAGAAGATCGTCAACATCAACGGCCGTAACTACGATATGCGCGCCGAAGGCATCAACCTGGCCGTTCTCAACTACGCGGACCAGCCGGGCGCGCTCGGCAAGGTCGGCACCGCGCTGGGCGCCGCCGAGATCGATATCCTCGCCGCACAGCTCACCCAGGACGCCAACAAGGAAGGCGCCACGGTGGTGTTGCGGGTCAACAAGGAGGTGCCCGATTCGGTGCGCGCCGATATCGCGGCCGCCGTGGGTGCCGGCAAGGTCGCGCTGGTCGACCTGTTCTGATGTAGCGGTGCGCCGCCGTCGCAGGCGATGGGTGGCGCGCAACGTCGTACGTGTCCGCCCGGGTGTTCGCGCTCGGGCGGACCGGCGCAGAATCACTGTCCCAGCGGCGGCCGCTCGGTCCGCCGGCCGCGGTCACTCGCGGCACGTCGTATCCAGAAAGCGTGGTTGTCATGAAGCTCGCCGTGATCCCCGGTGACGGTATCGGTCCGGAGGTCGTCGCCGAGGCGCTGAAAGTGCTCGATGTGGTGCTGCCCGGCGTGCAACGCACCGAATACGATCTCGGAGCCAAGCGCTACCACAGCACCGGTGAGGTCCTGCCGGAATCGGTGCTGCCGGAACTGAAGCAGCACGATGCGATCCTGCTCGGCGCGATCGGCGACCCGTCGGTGCCCAGCGGAATCCTCGAACGGGGCCTGCTGCTGCGCACCCGGTTCGCGCTCGACCATCACGTGAACCTGCGGCCGTCCAAGCTGTACCCGGGTGTAGGCAGTCCGCTCGCCGGAAACCCGGATATCGACTTCGTGGTTGTCCGCGAGGGCACCGAGGGCCCCTACACCGGAACCGGTGGCGCCATCCGGGTCGACACCCCGCACGAGGTCGCCACCGAGGTCAGCACCAACACCCGGTTCGGCGTCGAACGCGTGGTCCGCTACGCCTTCGCCAAGGCGCAGGCCCGGCGCAAACACCTCACCCTCGTGCACAAGACCAATGTCCTGGCCTTCGCCGGCTCGCTGTGGCAGCGCACGGTGGACGCGGTGGGCGCCGAGTTCCCCGACGTCGAGGTCGCCTACCAGCACATCGACGCAGCCACCATCCATATGGTCAACGATCCGGCCCGGTTCGATGTGATCGTCACGGATAACCTGTTCGGCGATATCATCACCGACCTCGCCGCCGCGGTGAGCGGCGGTATCGGCCTGGCCGCCAGCGGCAATATCGACGCCACCGGCACCAACCCGAGCATGTTCGAACCGGTCCACGGCAGTGCACCCGATATCGCCGGCCAGTCCAAGGCCGACCCGACCGCCACCATCCTCTCGGTCTCCCTGCTGCTCGAGCACAAGGGCGAAGCCGCGGCCGCCGCCCGGATCCAGGACGCGGTCGCCGCGGACCTGGCGGGTCGCACGGGAAGCTCGTCGACCACCGAGATCGGCGACCGGATAGCCGCCGCGGTCTGACCCGGCAGTTCCGAACTTTCGGCAACGAAATCGCGGTGCCCCTCCGGGATACCATCGGGGATACCTGGGCGTATCCCCGATGGACGGCCCAAGCACTCGGAGGGCAGCATGACCGCGTGGGATGCCACCTGTGACGCAGGCTTCGGCCCTTACACAGTGCTGGACCTCTACGACTTGCCGGAAGACGGTAAGGGGTTCGAACTCGAAGACGGGTGGTTGGTCGAGGTGGCCGCGGGGGCACGGCACCACTGGATCGCGCGCAGGCTGTCCCGGATCATCGAGGGGGCGTGGTGGTCGAGGTGGTCTCACCCGGCAGCGGTAGCGAGCGCACCGACAGGGTGCGGAAGGTGAGTGAGTATGCAGCGCTGGGTATCCCGCAGTACTGGATAGTCGAACACCGGTCAAAGGTTCGTGTTCACCGTGGAATTCTGGACGGAAGTACCTACCGGTGGGCCCCCGTCGTTGTCGAAGGAAGTGAATTCGCTGCCGATGTCGAGGTCGATTCGACGATCCGAGTGAGTTTCGATCCTGTGGTTCTCATCGATATCTGAGCGGTTGGGGATAGCCATCCAGGTTCCTGCTCCGCGGACCTGTCGTCCTGTTGTGGGTTTCAACCGGAACTCGCCCGGCCGATTGCACCGGCGCCGTCTTGGTCGTCCCTATCGCTCGCGACGACCGTGGGTCAACGCCGGTGCGCACGGCGGGTTGCGCACCGGCGGCGCTCGAAACTGCTCCTGTCGAAGTTCTCGGCCCCGAGTCCGGTTCCGGGATCTCGCGGTGTTCGCCGACGCGCTTCACGGCGGCGGCTCGCCTCGGGACGGTGGCCCACCTACTTCGGGAAGCTCTCCGAACTCGATGGCACAAGTGGGACGGCCGCAGCGGCCAGGACAGCAGCCGCCAAATAGGCCGCGGGGAATCCGGCGGCGGTGACGAGGCCGCCGAAAACCGGAGGTACCGCGGCGATCATCAGGTTCTGGCCGGTGTTCTGGATGCCGAGGCCGCGGCCACTCCAGTAGGGGCCGGCCAGTTCGGCGATGGCCGTGAAGGCCAGGCCGTTGTCGGATACCGAGACCACCGAGGCGATCACCATCAGCGGGATGGCGACCCACCACCATTCGGTCCAGGCGGTCAGTGCCAGTAGTGCCATGGAGGTGACCGCGGCGACGGCGATCAGGCGTAGTGGACGCATACGGCTGCCGACGTGGTCGGACCATGCCCCCGCGCCGATCCGGCCCAGTGCGCCGAGTACCTGGGTGCCGGTGACGAGGGCGCCGGCGGCGGCCAGCGACCAGCCGATATCGCGATGCAACCACAATAGTGCGAAGGTCCAGACGGTGCCCTGCGGGATGACCAGCAGGATGGACACGCCGTGGATCCGCCACAGGGTCCGGCCGGCGCGGTACGGGTTGGCGCCGGCGGTGTCCGCCCGCGGCGGGCGGGGCGGGTCGACGATGCCCAGTAGGCAGCCCGCAGCCGCCAGACCTGCCAGGACGGCCGGTACGAACAGCGCCGGAGCCACCCCGGCGCTGTCGGCGACCAGTGGAATGGACAATGCGCCGATACCTACACCGATGGGCTGACCGGTCTGCCGGATACCCATCGCCAGGCCGCGCCGCTCGGGCGGGAACCAGCCGACGATCACCCGGCCGCTGGCGCCATTGGTGCTGGCGGCGCCCATACCGCCGAGGAACAGCATAATCCCGAGCATGGGATAGCTGGTCGTGAAGGCGGCCGCGGTGCCCGCGGCGCACATGATCAGCGGTCCGGCGACAAGCGCGATGCGTTCGCCGAACCGGTCCACCAGATAACCCCAGGCGATAAGGGTGCAGCACAGGCCCACGGTCGGCAGCGCGACCAGCAGGCCGGCCGTCGGCAGCGGCATACCGCCCGCGGTGAGCGCGGGCAGCAGGAACGGGACACCGTGGACGAAGATCGCGCTCGAGGTCTGGGCGAACACCCCGAGGGCGAGCATGAGCCAGCGGCGTGCGGGGGACACCGGTATCGGCCGGTGCCCCGGCTCGGCAGCTCGGGTGGCCGCCGGTGAACTGTGTGCCATAGATCCCCATTTCGGAATACCGCAGCAGCATCTCACTATATGGGAAGCGCTTCTCAAATCGTGAACTTCGGTCACCGTACACCGCCCAGCTGCGGTCGTACCAGGAGGTGTCACGCTTTTCACCGGTCCACATGCCGACCGGTCGGGCGCATTCGGGCTGGTGAAACCGGCTGGATAGACTCCGTTCATGCGTCTAGGTCGAGTTGCCAGCCCCGACGGGGTCGCTTTCGTCGCCATCGAAGGCGAGACCGCCAAAGAAATCGCCGAACACCCGTTCGGCACTCCGACGTTCACCGGCCGCAGCTGGCCGCTGGCCGATATCCGCCTGCTCGCCCCCATCCTGGCCAGCAAGGTGATCTGCATCGGCAAGAACTACGCGGCCCACGCCGCCGAATTCGGAGGGCAGGCACCGGAGGAGCCGGTGATCTTCATCAAACCGAACACCTCCATCATCGGGCCGAACGTGCCCATCCAGCTGCCGCCCAACTCCACCCGGGTCGACTTCGAAGGCGAACTGGCGGTCGTGATCGGGCGCCCCTGCAAGGACGTTGCCGCGGCCCGCGCCAAGGACGTGATCCTCGGCTACACCGTCGCCAACGACGTCACCGCCCGCGATCAGCAAGCCCAGGACGGACAGTGGACGCGAGCCAAAGGGTACGACACCTTCTGCCCGCTCGGTCCCTGGATCGAAACAGAACTGGATCCGGCCGACCTCGAGATCACCACCGAACTCGACGGTGAAGTGAAGCAGCGCAGCACCACATCACTACTGCTGCACGATATTCCGGAAATCATCGAATGGGTGACCCGGGTGATGACACTGCTGCCCGGTGACGTGATCCTCACCGGCACACCCGAAGGTGTCGGCCCGATGAAAGACGGTCAGAGCGTCTCGGTGACCGTCGCCGGAATCGGAACACTCACCAATCCTGTTGCCGCCAAACGCTGAACGAAAGAGAGACATGACAAACGTACGGGTCCGATTCTGCCCGTCGCCCACCGGAACACCGCATGTCGGACTCATCCGCACCGCGCTGTTCAACTGGGCCTACGCCAAACATCACGGCGGAACCTTCGTCTTCCGAATCGAAGACACCGATGCCGCACGGGATTCCGAGGAATCCTATCTTGCACTGCTGGACGCATTGCGCTGGCTGGGCCTCGAATGGGACGAGGGCCCCGAAATCGGCGGGCCCTATGCGCCGTACCGGCAATCGCAGCGCCGCGATATCCACCTCGACGTGGTGCGAAAACTGCTGGAATCCGGCGAAGCGTACGAATCTTTTTCCACGCCAGCAGAAGTCGAAGAACGCCACCGGGCGGCCGGACGTGATCCGAAACTGGGCTACGACAATTACGACCGAGATCTGACGCCCGAACAGATCGCCGAAAACAAAGCCGCAGGCCGCGGTGCCGTGGTCCGGCTCCGTATGCCCGATACCGATCTCACCTGGAACGATCTCGTACGCGGCGAGACCACTTTCAAAGCAGGCACCGTCCCCGATTTCGCCCTCACCCGCGGCACCGGCGACCCGCTCTACACGCTGGTCAACCCCGTCGACGACGCGACACAGCGAATCACCCACGTCCTGCGCGGCGAAGACCTGCTCTCCTCCACCCCCCGCCAGCTCGCTCTCTACGCGGCCCTGCAGCGTATCGGCGTCACCGATTTCACTCCGGAATTCGGCCACCTGCCCTTCGTGATGGGACAGGGCAACAAGAAACTCTCCAAGCGCGACCCCGAATCCAACCTGTTCCTGCACCGCGACCGCGGTTTCATCCCCGAGGGACTACTCAATTACCTCGCACTCCTCGGCTGGAGCATCGCCGACGACCACGACGTCTTCACCCTGGACGAGATGGTCGCCGCCTTCGACATCTCCACAGTGAACTCGAACCCGGCCCGATTCGACCAGAAAAAAGCCGACGCGATCAACGCCGAACATATCCGTATGCTCGCTCCCGCCGATTTCGCTGGACGGTTGCGCGAATACTTCGTCCGGCACGGATATATCGGTGAAGAAATCGACGAGAAGGTATTTGCGGACGCCGCCGAACTCGTTCAGACCCGAATAGTTGTACTCGCCGACGCCTGGGATCTGCTCCGATTCCTGTTCGCACCCGCCGCCGACTTCGGAATCGATCCGGCAGCCGGAAAGAAAAACCTCGGCGAATCCAGCCGGCCGGTTCTGGACGCGGCCGTGGACGCACTCGAACCACTCACTACGTGGACTGCCGCCGAAATAGAAGAAGCACTGAAAACAGCGCTCATCGAGCGGCTCGAACTGAAACCCAGAAAAGCGTTCGCGCCGGTACGGGTCGCGGTCACCGGATCACATATCAGCCCGCCGCTCTACGAATCCATGGAACTGCTCGGCCGGGAAGAATCCATGCGCCGGCTGCGCGCCGGACGCGAATGGGTCGCACCCGGCGAATAACCCCGCCCGGCGGGCCCGGCGATTACCGCGCGGGGCCCGCCCTCCAGCGCTGCCCGACGGTAACCGGCCGGCTACCGGACGCCGTGCCGCGCAGCGACGCCAATCACAGCGACCGTCGGCGCCGGCCTGTCCGCTCGGCCCGCCCGGATCGAACGCGGCCGGCGGAAAGACCGGCCCGCCGGGCCGATCGACCCGAGACCCACCGCGAAACAGGCCGACCGCCCCGTCAACCCCGCTCTGACCAGCCGATTTGTAGTTTCCCCCGGACAGTTTGGTACTCTCTTCTCGGCCGGAACGACGGTGCCGCCGCAGCCAGCGACGAACCCGAAAGCCCAGGTCATTGGGGTATGGTGTAATTGGCAACACAGCTGATTCTGGTTCAGCCATTCTAGGTTCGAGTCCTGGTACCCCAGCGGAAATCGCTCACTACTACATCCTCCAGATGCGGTGCGGAACGAATATCCAGGCGATTTGGTCGCCGCAGCCCGGTCGGTTACGCTGATCGAGCTTCGGATCGAAAGATCCACGATCCGCTCCAGCCAGGAGTCGATCAAAGTCCTGGCCCCGTCGTCTAGCGGCCTAGGACGCCGCCCTCTCAAGGCGGTAGCGCGGGTTCAAATCCCGTCGGGGCTACTCAGTTGGCAGGCTCATGCTCATCAAGAGCATGAGCCTTTGCTGATTCGCGATGCTTTGCGGGGGCTCGACCCCGCGCCCTCGCCAGGCGGGCTCGGGCCCCTGGACCTCTCCGCGGCGGTCGGGATTCTCACCAACATCTTGCCGGGGCCGCACCCCTTGGATCCCTTTGCGGTTGGTTGCGTTCGGGTGGGCCTTCGGTGCCGGTGGGCGGCGCGAAACGGGCCACCTGCCAACCGGGACCGGCTACAGAACCGTCGCCGGTTGTGCGGGGGCTCGCGGCGGGTTGTCTACGAACACGGTGGGTGCCAGGTCCTGGCCATGCTGAGTGATAAAAAACACAGTCGGCATCGGCTATTTCTCGTGGCTGCCGGTGTCGCAATTGGGCCTCTTGTGGGTCGACCCGGCCGTGGCAAGGACTGGGTGTGTAGGTCAGCGGCCGGTTGCGGCGCGGAGTCGGTCGGAGGTGCGATTCGACGGAGCCGGTCGAGGAATGCCGTGATCTCAGCGGAGTACTCACCGGTGGAGGCGGCCCCGTATCGACTACGAGGTCGTAGATTCCGTGGGCGTGGACCGAATCCGGTTGCTGTGCCGCTGTGCCTGGGACTGGTCTGCGCGGCGGCATTCGCGGCGCCGGAGTTCGGCGGGTGGGCAGTGGACGCCGCCGAAAACGACGTCGGTACCGGTCATCACGGCCCACGGGGCGGATAAGCGCCACGGTCCGCTCAGGACGTGGCCCATGATGATGTCGTTGCCCGTCCGGGCCATACCGGCGACAGCGCGGTGGAATCCGGCGTGGGCCCGGCAGCGGACTTCGGTGAGATGGCTCGGATCGAGTTCGTAGGTCCGGGATTCCGAATACACGGCGCCTGACATGTCGACGCTCATGTGGAAAAGGTCGGTCAGGAGTATGTGCGCGATGTTGGATTTCCCGAGCTCGAGACGCAGTTGAGGAAGACTGTCCGGCCCGGAGCGGTCTCGCCCGCACAGCCGGAGTCCGTCTTCATCAGTCCATGGTGACCGGGCGGTGGTGGTTGTCCAGCGCACCGCACCTCGCCGGAGATTGTGCGGCTTGCCCGGGTGATCGGAACTACCCGGGCACTCCGGGCTCAGTCGTCGAGGGCGCCCGCGGTGGAGCCGCCGAGGGGCATTTCGGGTAGGCCCAGTTTGCGGTGGTCCCAGCTGCGAATGCGTTCGGGAACCACGCGGACTGCGACGCGCTTGTTCAGCATCCCTTCGACATACTGGCGCATATCGTCGGTGTAGGGGCCGGTGTAGCGCTCCCAGACGCTGACGCCGACGGCGAACAGCTTCTCGGGGTCGTCGATCACTTCGGCGCGGCCCTCGATGGAGACGCCGCGCAGGGTGTCGTAGGTCTGGCCTGCCTCGACCATGCAGGTGATGGTGGGGTTACGGCGCAGGTTGACGGCTTTCTGGGATTTGCCTTTGGTTTCGAACCACAGTTCGGGGACGGCATCGGGACGGCCGGGATCGGCGATCAGCGCGTACCACATGGCGGTGAGGTGCGGTTTTCCGTCACCACCCAGGGTGGCCAGGGTGGCCACACGGCTGCGGGTGAGGAAATCGGTGATCTCGGCGTCGGTCATGACGATCTGTGACCGTTGGTTCACTCCCATTGGGTCACCATAAGTGACGGCGGACGCCCACCGCTCAGAGTCGGCGGTGCAGGGCATCCGCGGCCGCGACCAGATCCGCGGCCCAGCGGGCCCCGGGGCGGCGGCCCATCCGGTCGATCGGGCCGGAGACGGATATGGCGGCGACCACGGCACCCTGCTGGTCCCGCACGGGTGCCGAGATGCTCGCGACCCCGGCCGCGCGTTCGCCGGCGCTCTGCGCCCAACCCCGTTTGCGGACATCGGCGAGAGTGCGTTCGTTGTATACGGCCTCGGTGAGCATGCTGCGCTGCAATTCGGGATCTGCCCACGCGACCAGGACCTTTGCGGCCGATCCTGCGGTGAGCGGCAGCCGGGAACCGATGGGCACGGTATCGCGTAATCCGGCGGGTGGTTCCAGGGCGGCGACGCAGACGCGCTGGCTGCCGTCGCGGCAGTACAGCTGCACACTTTCGCCGGTGATCTCGCGGAGCCGGGGCAGAATAGAGCTCGCGGCCTCGAGCAGCGGATCGGCGGCGCCGGCGGCGAGTTCGCCGAGGGCGGGCCCGGGGCGCCAGGCGCCGTCGCCGTTACGAGCCAGCAGGCGATGGGTTTCCAGCCCTACCGCGAGGCGGTGTGCGGTGGCGCGAGGCAGGCCGGTGCGTTCGCACAACTCGTTGAGGCCGCAGGGCTGTTCGGCGACCGCATACAGCACTGCCACTGCTTTGTCCAGAACGCCGATACCGCTATGCTGTCTCATACAACGATATTAGCGTCCTGCATTCTGAGATGCCATCACGAACAGCCCAGGTGGGTCACGGGATGAGGTCGCGATATTCCAGCTAGCGCGTATCCGCCGCGGTTCACCGGGACGGATGCCCGGCCTGAAAGGTGATCGCAACAATGCCACGTACGCTGGCCGAAAAAGTATGGGAAGAGCATGTCGTCGCCCGCGGGGAAGGGGATGGCGAGGCTCGCGAACCCGACCTGATCTACATCGACCTGCATCTGGTGCACGAGGTCACCAGTCCGCAGGCGTTCGACGGTCTGCGGGCGGCGGGGCGGCCGGTGAGCCGGCCCGATCTCACCATCGCCACCGAAGATCACAACGTCCCCACCGTCGATATCGACAAACCGATTGCCGATCCTATTTCGCGTCTCCAGGTGGAGACGCTGCGGCGTAACTGCGCCGAATTCGGCATCCGGCTGCACCCGATGGGCGATCGCGAACAAGGGATTGTGCATGTGGTCGGCCCGCAACTGGGCCTGACCCAGCCCGGAACAACCGTGGTGTGCGGGGACAGTCACACCTCCACCCACGGCGCCTTCGGCGCGCTTGCCATGGGAATCGGGACAAGTGAGGTCGAACACGTACTGGCCACTCAGACGCTGTCGCTGCGGCCGTTCAAGACGATGGCGATCACCGTCGACGGAGAACTGCCACCGGACGTCACCAGTAAAGACCTCATTCTGGCGGTGATCGCCGAAATCGGTACCGGCGGCGGGCAGGGATATGTGCTCGAGTACCGCGGTGAGGCTATTCGGAAAATGTCGATGGAAGCGCGGATGACGATCTGCAATATGTCCATCGAGGCCGGGGCGCGAGCCGGGATGATCGCCCCGGACGAAACGACCTACGAGTTCCTGAAAGGCCGGCCGCATGCGCCGCAGGGCGCCGACTGGGATGCCGCGGTGCAGGCATGGGAAGCGCTGAAGACCGATGAGGACGCCGTTTTCGACCGGGAAGTGCATATCGACGCAAGTACACTGACCCCGTTCGTCACCTGGGGCACCAACCCGGGGCAAGGTTCGCCGCTCGGCGCGAATGTGCCGGATCCGGCGCAGATCGCCGATGAAGGCGCCCGCGACTCGGCGGAGAAGGCGCTGCGATACATGGATTTGACCCCGGGTATGCCGCTGCGAGAGGTCGCGGTGGACACCGTGTTCGTCGGATCCTGCACCAACGGCCGGATCGAGGACCTGCGGGCCGTGGCCGGGGTCCTGAAGGGCCGCAAGGTCGCCGACGGGGTGCGGATGCTGGTGGTGCCGGGGTCGATGCGGGTGCGTGAACAGGCCGAGGCCGAAGGGCTCGGGGAGGTATTCACCGCCGCCGGGGCCGAATGGCGGCAGGCCGGATGCTCGATGTGCCTGGGGATGAACCCCGATCAGCTCGAACCCGGCCAGCGGTGCGCTTCCACGTCCAACCGGAATTTCGAGGGGCGGCAGGGCAAAGGTGGTCGCACCCATCTGGTGTCGCCATTGGTCGCGGCGGCCACCGCGGTGCGCGGCCGGTTGTCGGCGCCCGCCGATCTGAACTGAGCCGCCACGCCGCATTCCGAATCCCACGACCAGCCTGAAACAGGAGAAATACGATGGAAGCCTTCACCGTGCACAAGGGGATCGGCGTTCCGCTGCGCCGGTCCAATGTGGACACCGATCAGATCATCCCGGCCGTCTATCTGAAGCGCGTGACTCGAACAGGATTCGAAGACGGTCTGTTCGCCGCATGGCGGGGCGACGAGGACTTCATTCTGAACACCGAACCGTACTCACGCGGCTCCGTACTCGTGGCCGGACCGGATTTCGGCACCGGATCGTCGCGTGAGCACGCAGTCTGGGCGCTCATGGACTATGGCTTTCGGGTAGTTATCTCTTCGCGTTTCGCCGACATCTTCCGCGGTAATGCAGGCAAGGGCGGTCTAGTGGCCGCACGAATGTCACAGAATGATGTCGAAATGCTCTGGAAGTTGCTCGAGGAACAGCCCGGACTGGAATTGGTTGTCGACCTCCGGACGCGCACGGTGACCGCTGGAACCGTCGTGTTGCCGTTCGAAATTGACGACTACACGAGGTGGCGCCTGTTGGAAGGATTGGACGACATCGGCCTGACGCTGCGGCGCGGCGATGTGATCGCGGAGTTCGAAAAGGCAAGGCCGGGTTGGAAACCAAAGACCCTTCCCGAACCTATTTCGCAGGCGTAATGTTCTCGGCCTCTTAGTGGGGCTCGGATGAAGCGGTAGCTGTGCGTGTGCTAGGCCACATGAATTTTGGCGTGGCACATAGACTCTTGCCCATTGTGGGTTTACCGTGGTACCTAGTCGGTCCGACGACGGGCCATTAGTCTGCGGAGGATTCAATGAACAAGGCGGAACTGATCGACGTTCTGACCGAAAAGTTGGGTACTGACAGGCGCACGGCCACCGCGGCAGTCGAGCATGTGGTCGACACCATCGTGCGTGCGGTACACAAAGGACAGAGCGTCACCATCACCGGATTCGGTGTGTTCGAACAGCGGAAGCGCGCGGCGCGCGTCGCACGTAATCCGCGCACCGGGGAAACCGTCAAGGTGAAACCCACTTCGGTCCCGGCCTTCCGGCCCGGTGCCCAGTTCAAGGCGGTAATCGCGGGTAAACAGAAGCTCGCGGCCACCGGCCCGGCGGTCAAACGCGGTGTCAATGCTCCTGTGGCGGCCAAGAAATCCACGGCCAAGAAGACCACGGCGAAGAAAACCACCGCCAAGAAGTCCGCCACCAAGGCGCCCGCCAAAACTACGGCACGCAAGACCGCCACCAAGGCGCCGGCCAAGAGCACCGCCGCCAAGAAGGCAGCCGTCAAGAAGGCAGCCGCCAAGACGACGGCCCGGAAGACCGTCGCCAAGAAGAGCCCCGCCAAAGCCACGGCCAAGAAGACCACGGCCAAGGCGACCGCCAAGAAGACCCCGGCAACGAAGAAGGCGACCACCGCGAAGCGGACCACGGCGAAGAAAGCTGCGAAGAAGCGCTGATTCGCCCTGCCGCGGATGCCGCGGAAATCCCCGACGGCTTTCCGACCCGCGAACGGTGCTCGACGAGGACCGCGTGCCGCATCTCGGCTCGCGTGCTCGCGACCTTCACAACCGAAACGCCGGACGGACCAGCCCCCGGGCGATCCCCGGGGGCGTGACCGTTTCCACGGCCGTTGAGTGTTCGGCTCTACCCGGTCGCCGGCGCAGTATCGACCGATAGCGATCGGTCCAGGTGATCGGCGGCGATCAATCGGTCGCCCACGAAAGACAACACCCACACCGAACCCTTCCGGGTTCGGGCGGGTGACAATCGCATTCCGTCCCGCTCCGCCCACCACCGGACAAGATCCGGAACGGTGTCGCCTTGACTGCACAGTACGGGCACCGTCCGGGCGGACAGGGCCAGCGACCGGATATGCTCCCGCGCTTTCTCTGCATTCGCGGCGTATCCGATATCACCGAGCAGCGGATCCACCGCCACCTCGACCCCCAGTTCTTCGGCCAGCGGCGCCACGGTCTGCACGCAGCGCAGCGGTTCGGCGGAATAGATTTCCCCGGCCCCGAATGCGAGCAGATTGGGCACCAGGGCGAGCGCCTGCTGATGTCCGGCCAATTCGAGCGGACGGTGCTCGTCCGGGCCGCGGAACCGGTCGCGGCGACCGGCCTTGGCGTGCCGGACCACCAGCGCGGTTCGAGTATCGGCCGGTAGCCGGGTGAACGCCCGGACGATCTGGCGATCCATCGGATACGACAGCGCCGACATCACCGTCTCCAGCGGGCACCAGGTGAGTTCGTCGACTTCGTTGTTCGCCGTGAACGCTCCGCCGGTCACCTCGGCCGTCCAATAATCGACCCTTTTCAGCCTGCGATGCCCCGGAATCGGATACGTGACCTTGCCCAGATAGCGGCCCAGCCGGGGCCGCAGTCCCGTCTCCTCCTCGGTTTCGCGGACTGCGGCCAGGACAGGGGTCTCCCCGGGATCGAGTTTCCCCTTCGGCAACGACCAGTCGTCGTATTTCGGCCGGCGAATCACGGCGATCTCCACCCGGCCGGCCGAATCGGGCGCATGGCGCCACAGCACGGTGCCGGCGGCATGAATATTGGCTGTGGTCCGAGGATCCGGATAGGACGGCGGTGTATGCGTGGTGTCCACTGCGTTCACTGCTGATCCGGGCGGCGCAGCCGCATCAGCGCCACTTGATGGTCGCGGACTTCGAGCGCGTCACCGCCCGGTCCGGTATCGGCCCGATCGGGGCTGGATTGCCAATTGCCGTCGGGATCCAGTACCCAGCAGCGCGTCATCGGGTGCAAGGCCGATTCGAAGATCCCATCCAGTCGTTCCCGTAGTTTCGGGTCCTTCACCTGTGCCATGACCTCTACTCGGCGGTCCAGATTCCGGTGCATCATATCGGCGCTGCCGATCCAGAACTCGTCCTGCGCCGCGAAGTTGAGAATTCGCGAATGCTCCAGCACTCGGCCCAGGATCGACCGCACTTCGATGTTGTCGCTCATTCCCGGAACACCCGGGCGTAACCCACAAATACTGCGGACCACGATCTGCACCGGAACTCCCGCCTGCGAGGCTCGGTAGAGCGCGTCGATGACCTGTTCGTCGACAAGGGCGTTGGCTTTCAGCCGAATCCGTGCCGCCGCGCCGTCACGGGCCAATTCGATCTCACGTTCGATCCGGGAGATGATTCCGGCGCGGATACCGTGCGGGGCAACCAGGATGTTGCGGTAATCGGCCTTTCTGGAATAGCCGGTGAGCGAATTGAACAGATCGGTGAGATCGGCGCCGATCTCGGGTGCCGCAGTGAGTAGACCCACATCCTCGTACAGGCGTGCGGTCTTGGGGTTGTAGTTACCGGTGCCGATATGGCAATAGCGGCGGATGGTCGAGCCCTCGCGGCGCACCACCAGGCAGGTCTTGCAGTGCGTTTTCAACCCGACCAGGCCGTAGACGACATGCACCCCGGCCTGTTCCAGCGTGCGCGCCCACTTGATGTTGGCCTGCTCGTCGAACCGTGCCTTGATCTCCACCAGCGCCACTACCTGTTTGCCGGCTTCGGCGGCGTCGATGAGTGCGTTCACGATGGGGGAATCGCCGGAGGTGCGGTACAGGGTTTGCTTGATCGCCAGGACCTGCGGGTCGGCGGCGGCCTGTTCGATGAAACGCTGCACGCTGGTGGAGAACGAATCGTACGGGTGGTGCACGAGGACATCACCTTCACGCAAAGCAGCGAAAACATTGCGCGGGGTTTCCCGTTCCCCGAATGCCGGCGGGGTCGCGGGAACGTAGGGGGCGTCCTTGAGATTCGGGCGGTCCACCCCGTACACCTGCCACAGGCAGGACAGGTCCAGCAGCCCGGGAACCTGGATCACGTCCCCCGGGTCGACCTCCAGTTCGCGAAGGAGCAGTTCGAGCATGTGCTCGGTCATATCGTCGGACACCTCGAGCCGCACCGGTGAACCGAAGCGGCGCCGGGCGAGTTCGCGTTCCAGCGCCTGCAGCAGATCCTCGTCACGATCCTCGTCGACCTCGAAATCGGCGTTGCGGGTGATCCGGAACGAATGGTGCTCGACCACCGTCATCCCTGGGAACAGCTGATCGAGATGCGCCGCGATCAGCGCTTCCATCGGCAGGAACGCCGCGATCGAGGCGCCGTTACCGGAACCGGGCCGGCGCACCCGCACGAACCGGTCCACATTGTCGGGGACTTTCACGCGGGCGAAATGTTCACCACCGGTGGATTGGTCCTGGACGGTGACCGCGAGATTCAAGCTGAGCCCGCTGATATAAGGGAACGGGTGAGCGGGATCCACGGCCAGGGGTGTGAGCACCGGGAACACCTGATCCTGGAAATGTGCGGACAACCGTTCGCGCTCGGGCTCCTGCAGATCATCCCAGTCGATGATCTCGATACCCTCCGCGGTGAGCGCGGGCAGCACCTCGGCGAGAAACACCTCGGCGTGGCGGACGGCGAGATCCTGGGTTCGGGCCGCGATCAGCTCGAGCTGTTCACTGGGCGAGCGGCCGTCGGCCGAGCGCACGGAAAGCCCGGTTTCGGCGCGGCGTTTGAGGCCGGCGACACGGACCATATAGAACTCGTCGAGATTCGAGGCGAAGATCGCCAGGAATTTCGCGCGTTCCAGCAGCGGCAGCGAACTGTCCTCGGCCAGGGCCAGGACACGGGCATTGAAGTCGAGCCAGCTCAATTCCCGGTTGAGATAGCGATCGGCCGGCAAACGAGGAGATCGCTCGTCGGCAGGGATCTGAGTGGCGGCCGGAGGCGGGGTGGGTAGCACCTGCTGCTGCTTGACGGTTTCCGTATCGCTCACGCCTACGATCATCCCCTACGAACCGGGTGGTGTGCAGATACCGGCGGTGACTGTTATCTCTAGTTCACGGGGTGGCGACCGGCCCGCACACCTGGGTGACCGGTTCGCGAACACCAGCGGGCAGACCCAGTTCACGCAGGAGGGCAGCGGTCTCGACACCCGTGCCCAGCGCCCGCACGGCGGCCAGATCCGCGGCGGTATCGACATCCTGGCGCAGACCGGGCCAATCACCGGCCAGTTCGCGGGCGCCGTCGGCGCGGTGGTGGTGAGCCGAATCACGGCCGAACCGGGGTCGCAGCGGCACGCCGGACGGCGCGAACAAGGCTGCGGTGCCCGTGCCCGCATGGTCGGTCACCAGTGCCCGCAGTTCGCCGGAAGCAGCGGCCAGGACGGCTGCCAACTCACTCGGGCACAATGCGGGCAAATCGGCTTGCAACGCCAGCAGGTCGACGGCTCCGTGCCGGCCCCGCAGGGCCGCCGCGGCATCGGCGAGCGCGATATTGAGCCCGTCCGGGTCGGTACGGGCACGAGCAGGTTCGGGATGCACCTCGGCGCCGAGCGCGCGGGTTGCCTCGGCTACCACCGGGTCCGGGGTGACGATCGTGATCGCCGCGATGGCGGGCACCTCCGCGGCCGCGCGCACGGTATCGGTGAGCATGGCCAGCACCAGCCGGGACCGGTGCGCCGGCGCGAGCACACCGGCGAGCCGGCTCTTGGCGCTGTCCAGGGATTTCACCGCGATCACGGCGTGCACGGAGTGCGGGCACATTCCCCCATCCTGTCATGGCATTCTGGGCTGATGACGAGGGCGGCGGTAATGGGTGCGGGATCGTGGGGTACGACACTGGCGAAGGTGTTGGCCGACGCGGGGACCGAGGTCACGGTGTGGGCTCGCCGGCCCGAGGTTGCCGAGGCCCTGGCCACCGATCACCGCAACCCGTACTACATGCCCGGAGTGCAGCTACCGCCGATCGCCGCCACCAACGATCACGAACGCGCCTTGGCCGGCGCCGATATCGTGG
This sequence comes from Nocardia speluncae NBRC 108251, assembly GCF_001613245.1. Lineage (GTDB taxonomy): Bacteria > Actinomycetota > Actinomycetes > Mycobacteriales > Mycobacteriaceae > Nocardia > Nocardia speluncae. Next base: position 103,141 of record NZ_BDBZ01000014.1, read on the forward strand.
TGCTCGCAGTGCCCTCGCAATCCCTGCGCGCGAACCTGTCGGCCTGGGCACCGGATATCGGCGGCGACGCCACGCTGCTGAGTGTGGCAAAGGGGATCGAGAACGGCACCCTGCTGCGGATGAGCGAGGTGATCGCGGAGGTCAGCGGGGCGGATCCGGCGCGGATCGCGGTGCTGTCGGGACCGAACCTCGCCGGGGAGCTTGCCGCCGGGCAGCCTGCCGCGACGGTAATCGGCTGTATCGACGCGCAGCGGGCAGCGGCAGTACAGCAGGCGTGTGTCACCAGCTACTTCCGGCCCTACACCAACACCGATGTGACCGGCTGCGAAATCGGCGGTGCCTGTAAGAATGTGATCGCGCTGGCCTGCGGGATCGCCTCCGGCATGGGGTTCGGCGACAACTCCATCGCCGCGCTGATGACCCGGGGCCTGGCCGAGATCATCCGGCTCGGCGTGGCACTCGGCGCCGAACCTGCGACTCTGGCCGGGCTGGCGGGGGTCGGGGATCTGATCGCGACCTGCACCTCGCCGCTGTCACGCAACAGATCCTTCGGTGTGGCGCTCGGCTCCGGTGGCTCGATGCAGGTCGCGCAGGAGGCCACCCACGGCCAGATCGCCGAAGGCGTGAAATCCTGTAGTTCGGTCCGCGCGCTGGCAGACGCGCATGGGGTGGAGATGCCGCTCACCGAAGCCGTCCATCAGGTGTGTCACGAAGGATTGGCCGTGCAGTCGGCACTGGAGAAACTGCTGGGGCGCCGGATCAAACCCGAATGAGCACGGGTCCGGTGCGCGGGGATTATCCGGTGCCGCGAGAGGGTACCGTTCGGGCATGACCCGGATCAGAGTTGCCGTCGTCTTCGGCGGGCGCAGTAACGAGCACACGGTCTCGTGCATATCGGCCGGTGCCGTCCTGCGCAACCTCGATCCGGAGCGTTACGAAGCGGTGCCGATCGGTATCACCCGGGCCGGAACCTGGCTGCTCGCCGATATCGATATCGACGCACTCGCCCGCCACGACCGGACCCTGCCGTCGGTCACCGGCGACGGTACCGAGTTGGTGCTGGCCGCCGATCCGAGCCGTGCCGGAACGCTGGTACCGCTCGATGATCCGCGGACCGTTCTCGAAACCGTCGATGTGGTGTTCCCGGTGCTGCACGGCCCGTTCGGCGAAGACGGCACCATTCAAGGAATGCTGGAATTGGCGGGCCTCCCGTACGTGGGCCCCGGTGTCCTGGCCAGCGCGGCCGGGATGGACAAAGAGTTCACCAAGAAACTGCTGGCCGCCGAAGGTCTGCCGGTGGGCGTGCAGGTGGTACTGCGGCCCGGCACCGCGACCGTCGCGCCGGCGGACCGGCAGCGGCTCGGGTTGCCGGTGTTCGTCAAACCCGCCCGCGGCGGTTCGTCCATCGGGATCACCAAGGTCACCGACTGGGCCGATCTCGATGCCGCGGTGGCCACCGCGCGCGAACACGATCCGAAGGTGATCGTGGAAGCCGCCATCGTCGGCCGGGAGGTCGAATGCGGTGTGCTGGAATTCCCGGACGCCCAGGTGGAAGCCAGTGTGCTCGCGGAAATCAGGATGCCCCAGGACCTCGCCGACGCCGATGCCGGTGAGGAACCCGCCGGGCCGGCCTTCTACGATTTCGACACCAAATACCTCGATGACGTCTGCGAATTCGACGTCCCGGCGAAACTGGACGACGATATCGCCGAGGAGGTCCGGGCGATGGCGGTACGCGCCTTCCGGGCACTGGAATGTCAGGGGCTGGCGCGGGTCGATTTCTTCGTCACCGAGGACGGGCCCGTGATCAACGAGATCAACACGATGCCCGGATTCACGCCGATCTCCATGTACCCGCGGATGTGGCAGGAAACCGGGATCGGCTACGCGGAACTGCTCACCAACCTTGTCGACACCGCGCTGGCCCGCGGAACCGGCCTGCGCTGAGCCGACCCGGTCGAGCCGAATCAGCACCGGGTGGACGAGCCACTGATGAACTAGTTGGGCAGTTCGCCGGGATCGAGCGGCTGCGCCGGCAGGTGCGCGGTGAGAGTGTCCGAGACCGCCTGCAGCGGCGTCGGGCCGGAACCGTCGGGAACGGTGAGCGCGATATAGGTTTCGCGGTCGACAGCGAACCAAGTGGCGGTGGCCGCGGTCTCGTCGCGGACCTCGAACCATTGGACGCCGTTGACGACCTGCAGCGGGGAAGCCCGGTTGAATTCCAGCGGGCGATCCAGACCGCAACGCAGCACCACCGCGTCACCGCCGTCCGGCCGCTGCCAGGCCGCCGTCGCGGGTGGGGCGGGTTCGATCAGTGTCGAGCGGGTGAACTCACCGACGTCGGCGGGTAACGCGGGCAGTAGTGCGGTACAGGCCGGGCCGTCGGCCGCGGGCGCCGGAACCGGGCCTAGCGCCAGCGGTTCGCGTTCGGCCGGGCCGCGCAAAACGATCACGGCCGCGACCAGGACGCCGACCAGTAGTGCGACAGGCAATGCGACCGCAGTCGCGATGAGCGCGGGAGGGTAGGGCGTGCGTTCGGGAGTCGCATCGTCCGGAGTGGTGTTCTCGAGGGTCGCGTTGTCCGGGGTCGCGTTGTCCGGGGTCGCTGCGTCTTGTGCCTCGGTGTCCGGGGTCTCCGTGTTCCTTTCGGGCGATGTCCCCGGCATCCTCGACGATCCTTTCTTCGGTATTCGGGTATCGGATGAGCCGCGTCCCGACCAATGGTCGGCAACGAGCTGGTGTACCGAGTACGGCGTGGTCCGACCGCCCCTCGCACGGCATCCGATCGGGCCGTCCGGCGTGTGCTCCGCGATCCGGCCGTGGCGCGGTCGATGGCGGCAGCCGCCGAGCCCGGCCACCGGGCACAGGGTACCGTCAGTGCGGAAAGCGCTGGACGACCGGCTGTCGGCCCGGCCCCGGCTCCGGTCCGCCGGACCCGAATCCGTTCGGCCGGGCCTCCTGGCCGGCGGAGTCAGCGAATCCACCGCCCGATCGGCAGTGGCGGCGAATGAGAAAGGTCCTGGCGATCAGCATCCCACCGACAGTGCGCGACCTGGGCGAATTCGCCCTGATCGACCGGATCAACGCGGGCCGGGCACAGGGCCCCGCAGTCCGGCTGGGCCCCGGTGACGATGCCGCGGTACTGACCGCGGCGCGCGGGAACTACGTGGTGAGCACGGATATGTTGATCGAGGACCGGCATTTCCGGTTGGACTGGTCGAACCCGGACGAGATCGGGCGTAAGGCGATCGCGCAGAACGCGGCCGATATCTACGCTATGGGCGCCGAACCCGTGGGTTACGTGATCGGCCTGGGGCTGCCCGGGGACACTCCGGTGGATTTCGTCAGCCGGCTCGCGGACGGATTCTGGGCCGAAGCGGAGCGGGCAGGGGGTTCTGTCGCAGGCGGGGATATCGTGCACAGCGCCCAATTGGTGATCTCGGTAACAGCCTTCGGGGATCCGCTGGGCGATCGGCCGGTCACCCGGTCCGGTGCACGGGTCGGCGGCACGGTGGCGATCGCGGGCCGGCCGGGATGGTCCGCGGCCGGTTTCGCACTGCTGTCACAGGCCCACCAGGGTGTCATGCGCCGACACGCGGATTCGACGGCCGCGGTGGTGGTGGCCGCGGCCGCGGCCCACCGTGCACCGCGCCCGGCCTATGACCTGGTTCGCGCGGCGATGGGCACCGCTACCCCGCCGGAAGCCCTCACCGATATCTCCGACGGGTTGCTCGCCGATCTCGGGCATCTGGCCGCCGCCTCAGGGGTCGCGGTGGCGGTGGACTCCGCCGCCTTGCGTGATCCGGACCTGCAGCTGTGCGCGGCGGAACTGGAAGCGGATGCGCGGCAATGGATTCTGACCGGCGGTGAGGATCACGTATTCGCCGGGGTATGGGCGCCGGGGGAGGCGCCGCCGCCCGGATGGACCCTCATCGGGCGTATCGAGGCCGGTCGAGGCGTCGCCGTGGATGGTGCGCTTTATCGGGGCGCGGGGGGTTGGGAGGCCTTCTCCGGCTCGGACTCGGCGAAATAGGACCACTCACGATAGGTTGTGCGGTCATGGGCACGAAACCACTCGCGGAAATCATCGATCCCGGCTGGGCGAAAGCATTGGACCCGGTGGCCGACCGGATCGCGGCGATGGGTGAATTCCTGCGTACCGAGAACGCTGCAGGGCGCGGATATCTACCTGTCGGGGAAAATGTGCTGCGCGCCTTCCAGCACCCCTTCGAAGATGTGCGAGTGCTGATCGTCGGCCAGGACCCCTATCCCACCCCGGGGCACCCCATGGGATTGAGCTTCTCGGTGGCGCCGGACGTTTCGCCGGTCCCGCGCAGCCTGGCCAATATCTTCGCCGAGTACAGCAAGGATCTCGGCCACCCCACACCCACGAACGGGGATCTGAGCCCGTGGTCCGATCAAGGTGTGCTGTTGCTGAACCGCGTGCTGACGGTTTCGCCGGGTACACCCGCCTCGCATCGCGGCAAGGGCTGGGAAGCGGTCACCGAACAGGCCATCCGTGCCCTGGTGGGCCGGAACGAACCGCTGGTGGCGGTCCTGTGGGGTCGCGATGCCGGCTCGTTGAAACCGGCGCTGACCCAGGCCGAGGTGCCTTGTATCGAATCTGCGCATCCGTCACCGCTGTCGGCGTCGCGAGGATTCTTCGGTTCGCGTCCGTTCTCCCGGGTCAACGAACTCCTGGACGGACTCGGCGCGGAACCGGTGGACTGGCGCCTGCCCTGACAAGGCGTCGAAGAAAAACAAGTGAGGAGCACACCATGAATATGCGCGGCATCACCGCCACGCTCGCGCTGGGCGCCGCCGCCCTGTCCGGCGCCGCCGGGGCGACGGCCGGAGCGGCCCCGCTGACCCTGCAACCGGCCCAGCCGGTCACCGAACCCGCACCGGTCGCCGAGGATTTCACCTCGTCCGGTTCGTCCACGATCTCCGCGTCGGTGAACGCCAAGGGCGCATGCCTGTTCCAGCGGACCCTCAGCGCCATGGACCTGGACTGCTGATTTTGTTCGTTCGTACGGCGTAACGCCGGCATATTTGCGATGCTGCGAATCGTGACTAATGCGAACAATCTGCTCGATCCCGTCCAGCTGCGTCTCCGTGGCGCGGGCGGGATCGAGCTCGTTGCGGACCGATACGGGCCGGCGGACGGCCCCACGGCGCTTTTCCTGCACGGCGGCGGGCAGACCCGGCACTCCTGGAAGCAGACGGGCGCGCAACTCGGCGCCGCAGGAATCCGTGCGGTCACACTGGACGCGCGCGGACACGGTGACAGCGAATGGGCACTGGATCGCGATTACCGCTATGCGGCCATGGTCGGCGATGTATTCGCGGTACTGGAGCAACTGGGCGGCGGCCCGGCGGTGCTGGTCGGTGCCAGTATGGGCGGGATCACCGGGCTGCTCTCCACCGCAGCTCCGGGCGGGGACGCGATCTCTGCGCTGGTCCTGGTCGATATCGTCACCCGGCCCGAACCCGAGGGAGTCGACCGGGTCGTCACCTTCCTCAACAAGAACCCCGAGGGTTTCGCCACGGTGGAGGAAGCCGCCGATGCGGTCGCCGAATATATGCCGCACCGGCCCCGGCCCAAATCCAGCGCGGGTCTGCTACGCAACCTCCGGCAGCGCGACGGGCGCTGGTACTGGCACTGGGACCCGGGCATTCTCGGTGACAAAGGTCACGACCCCGATGAGATGGCGCGCGACCTGGAAGGCGTAGCTCGGGCACTGACGATCCCGGTTCTCCTGGTACGTGGTCTGAAATCCGATGTCGTCAGCGCCGAAGGCGCCGCCGAATTCCAGGCGCTGGTACCGCATGCGGAAATCGCCGAAATCGGCAATGCCGCCCACACCGCCGCCGGTGACGACAACGACGCCTTCACCGAGGCGGTCACCGAATTCGTGCTCCGCGCCCGGCACATCTGATCGCCAGGATTCCGAATCCCGGCGCAGCCACCGCCGCCGGCGCATGCGCACCCTGCGTGACGGCACTGTGCTTTCGGCGCGTAGGGGCCCTCTGTCCGCGGTACTCGGGCCTGCGGAGCATTGTCTGCGCACGTGGACCGGCCGAGCAGTTCGAGGCCCGCACTGAACGTGGCATCGCTGCCGGTTGCGTCAGGTGTGGGAAGTGCGGCCGTTACGGATTGCGTCGGCCACCGCGACGTCGGTTGCGTCGGCTCGGTGCCGGGAGGACTTCGGGTGTTCCCCGGAAGTTGTGTCACGATCGGTAGGTGTAGCCGGTCCGCGACCGATGAGGTCGCGGACCGGATCGGTTCTGCGTGGTCGGGCGGTCCGGATCAGCTGAGACCGGAATAATCGGGGGCGCGTTTGGCCAGGAAGGCGTCCACGCCTTCGCGTCCGGTGGGGCTACCGGCGGCCTTGCCCATGGCGTCGCGCTCGGCGTCCAGCTGTTCGCTCAGGGTCGCGGTGGCGGAGCTGCTGAGCAGCGTACGAATCGAGGTGTAACTGGCGCGCGGACCGCGGGCCAGAGTGCGGGCGAGATCGCGGGCGGCGTCCTGGACGGCGTCGTCGCTGTCGGTGAGCCGCGCCAGGATACCGAGGCGGTGTGCTTCCGCGGCGTCCAGCGCGGTGTCGGTGAGCATGATCTCGCGGGCCTTCGCGAAGCCCACCAGCCGCGGTAGCGTCCACGACATACCGCCGTCCGGGCTCAATCCCACCCCCGGATACGCGGGGCGCAACCGGGTGCCCGGGCCACCGACCGCGATATCGGCCGCACATACCAGGCTCATACCGGCACCGGCCGCCCACCCGTGCACCGCCGCGACCACCGGAATCGGTGCGGCTTCCAGCGCGCGGACGAAAACGTGCAACGTATCGGCGAGCTGGTACAGGTGCGCGGAACGATCCTCGACAGCGGCGAAGCCCCGGACGTCACCGCCGGCACAGAAATTGGGACCGGAACCGGTGAGCAATACAGCGCCCACATCCTTGCCTGCCGCGGCCAAGGCGGCGGTGCCCGCGGTGACTCCCGTGAAGTCGAGGGAGGTTCCTCGGGCCGCGGTGGACAGGGTGATCTCCAGTACCCCGTCCTCGATCCGGATGTATTCGCTTTCGGTGCTCATGATCGGCACTCTACTGCCGGGCGCACCAACCTGATCTCGGTCGTGGTGGCGAACCGTTCGGCCCGGGCGGTGCCATCGGCCGAGAAACCGTACTTGCTGTAGAAGGCGCGGGCCCGCAGGTTCTGTTCGAAAACCCACAGCGAGCAGGACTTGTCCGGCTCCAGTACGGCGTCCAGCAAGGCCTGTGCGAGCCCGCTGCCGTACCACGGTGCCCGGACGTACAGCGCACCCAGTTCCCGCTCCGCAGCCGCGGGATATTCACTCGGCGGACCGTAGTGGACGAACCCGATGACCTCGGTTCCGGATTCCGCAACCGCGGTGGTTCCTGTGGGGGATCGAGCGATCCGTTCGACGGTGGCGGCGCGGCGATCCGGATCCAGGGCCGCCAGTACATGCTCGGGTACCAGTCCCTGATAAGCCTCGCGCCAGCAGGCGATATGGCAGACAGCCAGCGCATGGGCATGCCTCGGATCGAGGGGAACTATTCGCCACCGCGGTCCGGAACCCGCCTGCTCCGCACTGTTCGGATCGATGGGGACCCTCCGATCATCGGACGCCCGTACGAACTCGCCCCGGCTGCCATGAGGCAGCCGGGGCGAGACCATGTTCAGATTATGTGTACCGATGCGGCAGCGAGCAGCTTGCGCCGCGCAACCGCCGCAGCTCGGACCACAGGCGATCGACGCGACTCAGCCGCGGACGACCTTGCCCGCCTTCAGGCAGGAGGTGCACACGTTCATCCGGCGAGTGTTACCCGGGGCGACCTGTGCACGCACGGTCTGGATATTCGGGTTCCAGCGACGGTTGGTGCGCCGGTGCGAATGCGAGACCGACTTCCCGAAGCCGGGGCCCTTGGCGCAGACGTCGCAGACGGCAGCCATAGTCGCGAACTCCTTCATGTCTTCAGAGGGATCTGCCACCGGTACAGCGGCCGATCCGAGATCAATGTCTTCCTGCCTGCCGGGCATCCCCCGGAAGCGCAGACCGATCCGATCGCGCCAGGCAACCCCGCAAGAGTAGCCCGACCCGCAATGATCCACAAAACCGGGGGTGGACGCCGCCCGTGCGGCCGCGGCCTGCACACCCGGCAGCCGCCGGCCGGCGGGGCCCGTTGCTTCGAGGCTACGCCGGCGCTGCGACCCCATGGGTCGAGCCACTGTCGCTTTGTCCTGCCGGCGTGCACCGATTCGCGATGTCGGGCACCCCCGCTAACCTGGCGGGCGACGAACCCGACGACCAGGAACGAGGTGGCGGTGCCCGAAACTCGGCAGGTGAACTGTGCTCCGGAGAGTTTGTGCCCGGAGCTCGACGGCGCACCGGTTGCGAGTGAACGGGATGCGCGAATACCGGATTCCGGGGCTTTCGACGCCGGTCTGGGCGGTGCGGAATTCTTGCGGTGGGGTCGCGCCTGTGTTGCAGCCCTGGAGCGGGCGCGTGCGGAGATCGACGGGCTGAATGTGTTTCCGGTCCCGGACTCCGATACCGGGCGGAACCTGCTGGCGACCGTTCGCGCCGCAGTGCTGGCAGCGGAGGCCGCTGCCGGGGAGGTGGTGGGGGCTGCCGACGGTGCTGTCGGCGAGCAGGCGCGTATCGCTGCCTCGCGCGACGTCGACGGGCCGGCACAGCAGGTTCATCGTTACGCCGTGGCGATGGCACGGGGAGCGACCACGGGTGCGCGGGGGAATTCGGGAATCCTGCTCTCGCAGGTATTGCACGGGATCGCCGAGTCCACCGTGGACCAGGGGCTGACCGGTGAGACCTACCGGAACGGACTCGCGCGGGCGGCGGCGCTGGTCCGTGGCAGTTTGAGTGAGCCGGTGGAAGGAACCATTCTCACCGTGCTCGACCGGGCGAGCGAGGCGGCGCACGAATGCCCCCGGAGTGGCCTGGCCGAGGTTGCTCGCGCCGCCGCCGAGGGCGCGGCGCGAGCGCTGGAACAGACTCGTGATCAGTTGGCGGCGCTGCGCGCGGCCGGGGTGGTGGACGCGGGCGCGCGCGGGCTGCTGGTCTTGCTGGACACGATGGTCGCCGTGGTGACCGGGGACGCCCCCACTCGACGCGAATACCCACCGGCCGCCCATACGCTCCGTTCCGGCCGCGAGGAGGTCGCCCCGGAGCAAGCACGCTACGAGGTGATGTACGCAATCACCGAGGCCGGCGAGGGCCGCGCTGCCGAATTGCGTTCGCGGCTGGCGCAACTGGGAGATTCCGTGGTCGTGGCGGCCGACGGTGCCGGAGGATGGACGGCCCATGTCCACTGCGCGGACGCCGGTGCCGCTGTCGAAGCGGGATCGGCCACGGGCACCCTCCGGGATATCCGGATCGAATACCTTGCCGAGCCGCGGGCCCCTGCCGATCCTGCCGTCGCGGAACGGGCGGGTCGGGTCACTGCCGGTTTTGTGAGCCGATGTGCGGCCGGGGGCATGAACCTCGCCGTCGACTCGGTGCGACGCTCTGCGTCCGAGCCCACAACGGTCGCGGACGATCGCGATGTGCCGATGTATGCGGCCGAGCCGGGCGTGGTCGATCGCGGTGTCCTGGCGGTGGCGGCCGGGGCGGGCGCGACCGGTCTGTTCGAGGAGGCCGGTGCGGTAGTGCTCGATGCGGAGCCGGCGCCGGAATCCGCGGCGCTGCTCGCGGCGATCCGCACGATGCCGCACAGAGAGGTACTGGTGCTGCCGAATGGGGCGTTGCCGGCCCACGAACTGGTCGCAATCGGGGTCGCGGCCCGCGACGCGCACCGCGATGTCCTGCTGCTGCCCAGCGCCAGCATGGTGCAAGGGCTGGCGGCGATGGCGGTACACGACCGGGCACGGATAGCCGTCGACGATGCCTTCGCCATGTCCGAAGCCGCCGCGGGCACCCGTTGGGGTGCACTGCGCCGGGCCGGGGAACGCGCACTGACCATGGTCGGAACCTGCGCGCCCGGCGACGGACTGGGGCTGGTCGGCCACGATGTAGTGGTGATCGACCGGGATACCCATGCCGCGGGACGCACACTGCTGGACCGGATGCTGGGACTGGGCGGTGAACTGGTGACCCTGCTGGTCGGCGCCGGAGCCCCGGACGGGCTGGCCACCGACCTTGCGCGGCATATCGGAACCGTATTCCCCGGTGTAGAGGTCTCGGTGTATTCCGGGGGGCAGCGCGGGGATCTGATACAGATCGGTGTGGAATGAACGGGCGCCCACCCCTGGCCGGTGGCGGCCGGAGGATCACCAGCGCGGCGTCGAGCGGGGTGACGCGGCCGGATCGGCTCCTGAACGTGGCTGCGGGCTGCGCGAGCCGAGCCGGGACGGAGTGGAGGGCGGCAGTGAGCGGAGTGAAATGGCTACTTTGAGCGATCGGCTCGACCACGTGCTGGGGGCGAAAGCCGCCGGGTCGCTGTCGGATGCGTTCGATATGCGCACCGTGGAGGATCTGCTGCGGCACTACCCCCTGCGGTATGCCACTCAGGGCCAGCCGCTCACCGAGGAAGCGCCCGAGGACGGCGCGCACATCACGGTGATCGGGCGGATCACCAAGGCCGAACTGCGGCCGATGCGGCAGCGGCGCGGCTCGCTGTTGAAGGTGGTCCTCGATACCGGTTCCGGTCGCGGGGTCGATGTCACCTTCTTCAACGGCGACAAAGTGAAATACGCGGTGCGCGAGGGAGCTCGGGCGATGATGTCGGGCACCGTGAATTACTGGCGGCCCGGCCAATGGAACCTCAACCACCCCGGCTATCTGATCCTGCCGGAATCCGACGGTGACGAGCCGACGCTGACCACCGTGCGCGGCGGCGGGGAGTTGCGCGGGATCGCGCAGAGCGCGAAGGGTGCGGGCGGGGTGGATATGTCGTTCTTCGAGCGCGAATTCATCCCGGTCTACCCGGCCACCGCGAAGGTGCAGAGCTGGGAGATCCTGGCCTGTGTCCGGCAGGTGCTGGACCAGCTCGACCCGGTCGAGGATCCGTTGCCGGCCGATGTTCGCGACGAGCGGGCGCTGATGCCGGTGAGCGATGCGCTGAAGCTGATCCATCTGCCGGAACAGCAGGCCGATATCGAGCGGGCCCGGGAACGGCTGCGATTCGACGAGGCGCTGGCATTGCAGCTGGTACTCGCCGAACGGCGGCACGAGGTGGCCGGCCGGACGGCTCGCGCCTGCCCACCGCGGCCGGATGGTATCGCCGCGGCCTTCGACGAGCGGTTACCGTTCGAACTGACCGAGGGGCAGCGGCAGGTGATCACGGAGATCTCCACCGACCTTTCCCGTGAGCAGCCGATGCACCGGCTGCTACAAGGTGAGGTGGGGTCGGGCAAGACCATCGTCGCCCTGCACGCGATGCTGCAGGTCGTCGACGCGGGTCAGCAATGCGCGTTGCTCGCGCCCACCGAGGTTCTCGCCGCCCAGCACTATCGGTCGCTGTGCGCGATGCTGGGCGATCTCGGGCAGGCCGGTGAACTCGGTGCAGCCGAGGCGGCGACGCGGATCACGCTCGTCACCGGATCGATGTCGACGGCCACCAAACGGGCGGCGTTGCTCGAAGCGGTTACCGGCGAGGCCGGGATCATCATCGGCACGCATGCCCTGATCCAGGATTCGGTGGAGTTCTTCGATCTGGGCATGGTGGTGGTCGACGAACAGCATCGTTTCGGGGTGGAGCAACGGGATGCGTTGCGCGCCAAGGCGAAAAACGGCATCTCGCCGCACCTGCTGGTGATGACCGCAACCCCGATTCCGCGCACGATCGCCATGACCACTCTCGGAGATCTGGAGACTTCCACCCTCACTCAGCTGCCACGCGGCCGCTCCCCGATCGCCTCGAAAGTGGTGCCGCGCCGTGTACACCCCAACTGGGTGGATCGGGCCTGGGAGCGCATCACCGAGGAGGTGGCGGCCGGTAGGCAGGCGTATGTCGTGTGCTCGCGCATCGGCGACGACGAGGACGGCGGCGGTTCCCGCGGGAAGAGCGGAAAAGGACGTGCCGCGGATTCCGGGAAGGAACCGCCGACTACCCAGTCCGTGCTGGACGTCTTCGATCGGCTGCGCACCGGGCCGTTGGCGCACCTGCGGATCGGATTGTTGCACGGACGGCTGCCGTCCGATGAAAAAGACCAGGTGATGCGTGATTTCAATGCCGGCGATATCGATGTACTGGTCTGTACGACCGTCGTCGAGGTCGGGGTGGATGTGCCGAACGCGACGGTGATGGTGATCATGGACGCCGACCGGTTCGGGGTGAGCCAGCTGCACCAGTTGCGTGGCCGGATCGGTCGTGGCCGACACCCCGGGCTGTGCCTGCTGATCACCGACGCGGCACCCGGTGGGCCCGCAATGACCAGGCTGGAAGCAGTGGCCGCGACCACCGATGGTTTCGAGCTCTCGGTGCTCGACCTGCGGCAGCGCCGCGAGGGCGATGTGCTGGGCTCCGCGCAGTCCGGAACCGCGCGCTCGCTGCGCCTGCTGTCGCTGCTCGACGACCTGGAGGTCATCACCACCGCCCAGGAACTCGCGCGGGCCTTGGTCGCCGACGATCCCGGCCTCACCCGGCACCCGGGTCTGGCGGCGATGATGCACGCCGCCGTCGATACGGAACGGCTGGAGTACCTGGCGAAGTCCTGAGCGTGTGGGGGCGGTGACCGGGGCAGGATTGTCGCCGATGGCCACCGCAGATCGGTAGCGGGTAGATCTTGTGCGCCACCTGCGGTCCATCGGATCCGCACGCGTGCAACACATCTGGAGGGCAGGTCGAACAGTCCTGCCTGTGCCGGTCTTGAAATTGCCACGTTGCGCAGCCTGGTCTGGCTTCGGTGTATCGAAGCTGATGCGGTAGGCCCTGGGCGCGGGAGTGCCGGGTAGGTGGTGAAATTTGTTGTGGCAAGAGGGAACCGGCGTGTGTCCGGCCGCGTCAAATTTGGCACAGAGCAACGGCGAGGGAAAGGGTTGGGCGGTATGAGACCAGAGCAAGGGTGCCGTGCGGTCCGGCGGCGGTCGCCGGTTCCGCAGCGTGGGGTTCGTCCGGTGTTGCGGATTACGCGGCATTGCCCGGAATGTGCTACGACCGAGCGGATGAAGCGTCGCCAGTCCGGGGCGGGGGAGCTGGAGGGCTGACCCGGCCGGACCGAATACCCTGGCCGGTGGCCCGGCCCGGTGCAAGCCCGGTGGTGATCAGCGCACAGTACGGCCGGCTCGGCGACCGTACTGTGCGACGACGCCCCTCCTGGGTGATTCCCGTGGGTGGCGGCCCGGAGGACGTTGACCGTGCCGGCCGCCGCTGCCGCCCGGGGCGACTACCTTTCGGGCGCTGCCCGGGCCCGGCGGCGTCCGGTCAGCGCACCCGCTGCGCGGCGGCAACCATATTGCGTAGTGACGCTTCGACCTCGGCGGTGCCGCGGGTCTTCAGCCCACAATCCGGATTCACCCAGAGACGTTCGGCAGGAACGGCTTTCAGTGCTGCTTGGAGTGCGCTGGTGAGCTCCTCGGTGCTCGGCACCCGGGGCGAATGGATATCGTAGATACCGGGGCCTACCCCCGCAGCGAAGCCGGCGGCGTTCAGATCGTCGAGAACCTCCATATGCGAGCGTGCTGCCTCGATCGAGGTCACATCCGCGTCCAGGCCGGCGATCGCATCGATCACCTCACCGAATTCCGAGTAGCACAGATGGGTGTGGATCTGGATCGAATCGGCGACCCCGGAGGTCGCCAACCGGAACGCGCCCACCGACCATTCCAGGTAGTCCTGCTGGTCGGCCGTGCGCAGCGGCAGCAGTTCGCGCAATGCCGGTTCGTCCACCTGGATGATTCGGATGCCTGCGTTCTGCAGGTCGAGGGTTTCGTCCCGGATGGCCAGCGCCACCTGGCGGGCGGATTCCCCGAGTGGCTGATCGTCACGGACGAATGACCAGGCCAGGATGGTGACGGGTCCGGTGAGCATGCCCTTCACCGGTTTGCCGGTGAGCGATTGGGCGTACCCGATCCAGTCGACCGTCATGGGTGCGGGCCGGGAGACGTCGCCGAACAGGATCGGCGGACGTACGCAACGGGTGCCGTAGGACTGGACCCAGCCCAGTTCGGTGGCCGCGAAACCGTCGAGCCGTTCGGCGAAGTACTGCACCATATCGTTGCGTTCGGGTTCGCCGTGGACCAGCACGTCGAGGCCCAGCTGCTCCTGTAGCGCGATGACCTCGGCGATCTCCGCCCGCATCCGGCGCTCGTATTCGGCCCGGTCGATCTCGCCCTTGCGGAGCTCCGCCCGGGCCAGCCGGATCGCGGTGGTCTGCGGATAGGAGCCGATCGTGGTGGTTGGTAGGGGCGGCAGCTGCAGCCGGTCCTGTTGCAGGGTCCGTCGCTGCGCCGCGGGGCCACGTTCGGTGGCGTCCGGGCCCAGCGCGGCCAGGCGGGCCCGAACTCGGGAGTCGGCGATCCGCGGATCGGCCCGGCGGTTCGCGATCGCGGCGCGGGCCTGTGCGAGCTCTCCCGCGACGGCCTCGGTTCCGGTGTTCAGGCCCTCGGCCAGCACCCGGACTTCGGCGACCTTCTCGGCGCCGAAGGCGAGCCAGGAGCGCAGAGCTTCGTCGAGGTGTGTTTCCGCGGCAAGGGTGTAGGGCACGTGCAGCAGGGAGCAGGAGGTCGAGACCGCGACCGATTTCGCGCTGCCGAGCAGTGTGGCCAGGGTGGACAGGGCATGGTCCAGGTCGGTGCGCCAGACATTACGCCCGTCGACGACACCGGCGACCAGCGTCTTACCTGCCGACGCCGGGACGGCCGCCACATCGTCGACCGTCCCTCCGGCGACCAGATCGATTGCGAGTCCTTCCACATCGGTTCCAGCGAGGGCTCCCAGCGCGGGACCGGGGCTGCCGAAGTATGTGGCGACCAGGACTGCCGGTCGATCGGCCGGTTCCGTCAGCTCGGTGTAGACCTGCCCGACCACCGCGAGTTCCTCCGTGGTGAGGTCGGTGACCAGCGCGGGTTCGTCGAGCTGGACCCAGCTCGCGCCCGCCGCGGCGAGCAGCCCGAGCAGGTCCTGGTAGAGCGGGATCAGCTCACCGATGCGTTCCAGCGCGGCGGTGCCCGCGGACTTCGAGAGTTTCAGGAAGGTGATCGGGCCGATGACGACCGGACGCGCCGGAACACCGAGTTCGAGCGCCTCGCGCAATTGCGCCAGCAATTCGCCGGGATGCAGCGCGAAGGAAGTCTGCGGATCGATCTCGGGGACCAGGTAGTGATAGTTGGTGTCGAACCATTTGGTCATCTCCAGCGGTTCCACCGAATCCGTACCGCGGGCAGCGGCGAAATAGCGGTCCAGCGGGTCGGCGATATCGGCGACCCGGGGCGGCAGGGCACCCAGCAGTGCGGCCGTATCGAGCATCTGGTCGTAGTAGGAGAAGGTGCCGACGGGAATCGAATCCAGGCCGGCGGCCTGGAGCTCGGCGTACTGATCGCGGCGCAGGGACCGCCCGGTCTCGTGCAGACGGCCGGCATCGATACGGCCGGCCCAATAGGATTCGGTCGCGCGTTTGAGCTCGCGGCGCGGCCCCACCCGGGGCAGGCCGAGAACTGTTGCGGTGAACGGATTGTGCGAAATAGCAGTCACGGTGTTCTCCAGTGCTGACGTTCGACCGGCCATCGCCTTACGCGGGTGCACGGACACCACTGAGAACCCGGACCGCCTCGCGTGACGGTGAGGTGCTTCAGCACTGGTGGACCGCGGCGCCCAATCCTCGAGGCGGTGGCCACCGGATACGGCGTACCCGGTACAACCGGCAGGTCTTCGGACTCGCGGGCTCCGGCCGGTCGGCCGACCTACTGGCTGTCGCTTCCCAGGCCGGCGCCCAGTGCTTATGACAGCGTTCGTTCTCGCTCACCGCTGCGGGACAGTTCCGGATTTCCACCGGATTCCCTCTCACCCGCTCGTTGCGGGTTTCGACGCCGGGGCGATCGTCCGGGGCTCCGGGTCGACCGGCCGGCGAACCAGCTGCGTCATCCACCATAACCCGGCCGGCGTGCCGAGCCGACACGACCGCCCGCCCCGTGCCGCTGGTGCGGATCGCGTCGCCGAACTGTGCCGCATCGCATCGAGCGCTGCCGGTACCGCGATCCCGCCTATCGGGCCACCGCCACCGACATGATCGGCTGCCCGACATAGCGGCCGCACGGCCGGCCGTGCAATCGCGCCGACAAGCAGAGTGCGACCGACGAGCGCAGTGTGACAGTTACGGGGCGCAGCGTGACCGTGTGCGGTGTGGCCGGGCCGCGCAGCGGAATGTGAGTGTGCTGCGGGGTCCGTGCGACCGTGCTGCCGAGCGCAGCCCGACCGCATTGCCCCGGCCCGGTGTGGCCGTGCTGCGAAGATTGCCGGGAGTTGGCCCGCTCCGGGTGGCCGCACGATCGCCCGTGGTCGCCGGTGAGATGTGACGGCAGGGTGACCAAGGTTTCGCAACCGTGCAATGCCCGGTTGTGAAGTTTCTGCGAAGTGGACTTCGGTGTCGATCCTGGATGTGGCGCCGGGTACGTTGGGTCAATGTTCTCGAAAGTCTTGGTTGCCAACCGCGGCGAGATCGCCATCCGAGCCTTCCGTGCGGCGTACGAGCTCGGTATCGGAACGGTTGCCGTCTTCCCGCATGAGGATCGCAATTCGGTCCACCGCCTGAAGGCGGACGAGGCATACGAGATCGGTGAGGAAGGTCATCCCGTCCGGGCCTATCTCTCGGTCGAGGCGATCATCGAGGCGGCCAAGACCGCCGGCGCCGACGCGATCTATCCGGGATACGGGTTCCTGTCCGAGAATCCGGATCTGGCTGCCGCCTGTGCACAGGAGGGAATCACCTTCATCGGGCCGTCGGCCGAGGTCCTGGAACTCGCCGGTAACAAGGCGCGTGCGATCGCGGCGGCGAAGGCGGCCGGGCTGCCGGTCCTGAATTCCAGCGCACCTTCCGCGGACGTCGGTGAACTGCTCGCGGCGGCCGAATCCATGGAGTTCCCGGTGTTCGTGAAGGCGGTCGCCGGTGGCGGTGGCCGCGGTATGCGCCGGGTGCAGGCGCGCGAACAGCTACGGGAGGCGATCGAGGCGGCCTCGCGGGAAGCCGAATCGGCGTTCGGCGATGCCACGGTCTTCCTGGAACAGGCGGTGGTCAACCCGCGCCATATCGAGGTGCAGATCCTGGCCGATACCCACGGCAATGTGATGCACCTGTTCGAGCGGGACTGTTCGCTGCAACGGCGGCACCAGAAGGTGATCGAGCTGGCGCCCGCCCCGAACCTGGATCCCGCACTGCGGGACCGGATCTGCGCCGACGCGGTGGCGTTCGCCCGGCAGATCGGTTACAGCTGCGCGGGAACCGTCGAATTCCTGCTCGACGAGCGCGGGAACCATGTCTTCATCGAGATGAATCCCCGTATCCAGGTCGAGCACACGGTGACCGAGGAGATCACCGATGTCGATCTGGTGCAGTCGCAGCTGCGGATCGCAGCAGGGGAGAGCCTGGACGATCTGGGCTTGAGCCAGGACAAGGTGACCATTCGTGGCGCCGCGCTGCAGTGCCGGATCACCACCGAGGACCCGGCCAACGGGTTCCGCCCCGATACCGGCCGGATCACCGCTTACCGCACGCCCGGCGGCGCCGGTATCCGGCTCGACGGCGGCGCGAACCTCGGCGCCGAGATCGGTGCCTACTTCGATTCGATGCTGGTGAAGCTCACCTGCCGGGGCCGGGATTTCCCGGCGGCGGTGGCACGGGCGCGCCGGGCGCTGATGGAGTTCCGGATCCGCGGTGTCACCACGAATATCCAGTTCCTGCTGGCAGTGCTCGACGACCCCGATTTCCGAGCCGGGCGGGTTACCACCTCGTTCATCGACGAGCGCCCCCAGCTGCTGTCCTTGCGCGAACCGGCCGACCGCGGCACCAAGATCCTGAACTATCTGGCCGACGTCACCGTCAACAAACCGCACGGGGCGCGGCCGACAGCGGTGTACCCGCACGACAAACTGCCGGCGATCGACCTGTCGGTGCCGCCGCCGGACGGTTCCCGGCAGAAGCTGCTGACCCTGGGCCCGGAAGGGTTCGCGCGGGCCCTGCGCGAACAGAAAGCCGTGGGGGTCACCGACACCACGTTCCGGGACGCCCACCAGTCGCTGCTGGCGACCCGGGTGCGCACCAACGGCCTGCTCGATGTCGCCGGGCACGTCGCCCGGCTCACCCCTGAGCTGCTCTCGGTCGAATGCTGGGGCGGCGCGACCTACGATGTGGCGCTGCGGTTCCTGTACGAGGATCCGTGGGAGCGGCTGGCCGCACTGCGTGAGGCGATGCCGAATATCTGCTTGCAGATGCTGCTGCGCGGCCGCAACACCGTCGGCTACACCCCGTATCCGGAACGGGTGACCAGGGCGTTCGTCGCCGAGGCCACCGAAACCGGGATCGATATCTTCCGGATCTTCGACGCGCTCAACAATGTCGACCAGATGCGTCCGGCGATCGACGCGGTCCGCGAAACGCGTACGGCGGTGGCCGAGGTGGCGTTGAGCTACACGGGGGATCTCGCCGATCCCGACGAGAAGCTCTACACGCTGGACTACTACCTGAAATTGGCCGAGCAGATCGTCGATGCCGGCGCGCATGTGCTCGCGATCAAAGATATGGCCGGTCTGCTGCGGGCCCCGGCGGCGGCGAAACTGGTGACGGCGCTGCGCAGCAATTTCGATCTGCCCGTCCATGTGCACACCCATGACACCCCGGGCGGTCAGCTCGCGACCTATCTGGCGGCGTGGCAGGCCGGGGCCGACGCGGTGGACGGTGCGTCCGCGGCGATGGCCGGCACCACCAGCCAGCCCGCGCTTTCTGCGATCGTCGCGGCCGCCGCGCACAGCGAGCACGACACCGGCCTGAATCTGGGCAATGTCTGCGATCTGGAGCCCTACTGGGAGGCGCTGCGCAAGGTGTATGCGCCGTTCGAGTCCGGGCTGCCCGCTCCGACTGGACGTGTCTACACCCATGAGATCCCCGGCGGCCAGCTGTCCAATCTGCGCCAGCAGGCCATCGCACTGGGCTTGGGCGACCGCTTCGAGGAAGTGGAGGCGAAATACGCCGCGGCCGACCGGCTGTTGGGCCGGTTGATCAAGGTGACCCCGTCGTCGAAGGTGGTCGGCGATCTCGCGTTGTCGCTGGTCGGCTCCGGTATCGAGATCGAGGACTTCGCCGCCGATCCGGGTCGCTACGACATCCCCGATTCGGTGATCGGTTTCCTGCGCGGCGAACTCGGTACTCCCGCCGGTGGCTGGCCCGAACCGTTCCGGGAGAAGGCGCTCGCCGGGCGCAGCGCCGCCAAACCGGAGACGCCGTTGACGGCCGCGGACGAGGCCGGGTTGGCGGGCACTTCCCAGGAGCGCCGCGCGACCCTCAACCGGCTGCTGTTCCCGGCGCCCACCGCCGAATTCCTCGCCCACCGTGAGAAGTACGGCGATACCACCGGGCTGTCGGCGAATCAGTTCTTCTACGGTCTACGGCACGGCGAGGAGCACCGCGTCCAGCTGGAGAAGGGCGTCATCCTGCTGATCGGGCTGGAAGCCATTGCCGAACCGGACGAACGCGGTATGCGCACGGTGATGTGCATTCTCAACGGGCAGCTGCGCCCGGTCTCGGTGCGGGATCGCTCCATTGCCAGTGAGATCCCGGCTGCGGAGAAGGCCGATAAGAACAATCCGCACCATATCGCCGCGCCCTTCGCCGGTGTCGTCACCCTGACCGTCGCCGAGGGTGATCGAGTCGCCGCCGGCGATACGATCGCGACTATCGAGGCCATGAAGATGGAGGCGGCCATCACCGCGCCGCGCGGGGGAGTGGTGGGCCGGGTTGCCATCACCCAGGTGCAGCAGGTCGAGGGCGGTGACCTGCTGATCGAACTGGGCGGACGCGAATCCGAATGACCCGGATCGTCGCCGGAACGGCCGGCGGGCGGCGCCTGCGGGTACCGCCCGCCGGGACCCGGCCCACCTCGGACCGGGTGCGGGAGGCGCTGTTCTCCTCGATCGAGGCCCGGATGGATCTGGACGGCGTCCGCGTACTCGATCTGTACGCGGGGTCGGGTGCGCTGGGGCTCGAGGCGTTGTCCCGTGGCGCCGGGGCCGCGTTGCTGGTCGAATCGGATCGGCGGGCGGCGGCGGTGCTGCGCGGCAATATCTCGGATCTTGGGCTGAGGGCCGCGCAGGTGCGGGTCGGTGCGGTGGCGCAGGTGCTGGCGCAGGCCGGTTCGGGCGATTTCGACCTGGTCTTCGCCGATCCGCCCTACGATCTGCCTACCGCGGCCGTCGAGAGGGATATCGGCGCGCTGGCCGCCTACGGCTGGCTGGCCGAGGATGCGCTGATGCTCGTCGAACGATCCGCCCGTTCGGCGGAGATTGCGTGGCCGGCGGGGTTCGCCGGGCGTGCGCCGAAACGCTACGGGGAAACCCGGATCGAGTCCGCCGTATACGTCGGCGCCGGCGCGGTGGATTCCGCTGCACCTGCTAGCGTCTGAGTCATGGCAGGAGCATTGTGCCCGGGCTCGTTCGATCCGGTGACCAACGGCCACCTCGATGTATTCCGCCGGGTGGCGGCCCAGTTCGACGAGGTCGTCGTCACGGTGAATGTGAACAAGAAGAAACAAGGCATGTTCAGCATCGAAGAGCGCATGGAGATGTTGCGCGATGCCACCGCCGATCTGCCGAATGTGCGGGTCGCGTCCTGGGCCGGCCTGACCGTCGACTTCGCCCGGGAGCAGGGGATCTCCGCGATCGTCAAGGGTCTGCGCGATGCCGGGGATTTCGGCTACGAACTGCAGATGGCGCAGATGAACAAGAAGCTCGCCGGGGTGGACACCTTCTTCATTGCCACCAACCCGGCGTTCAGCTATCTGTCCAGCTCACTGGTCAAGGAAGTGGCGGCGTTCGGCGGCGATGTCAGCGATATGCTGCCGCCGCTGGTGCACAAGCGTCTACTGGACCGGCTCGCCGAGCGCGCCGGCTGATCACTCACGGGCGGCGCTCACTTCCCGGGCCCGCCGCAGCGGCCGGAACACCAGGCCGCGCAGCGCCAGGAAGCGTAGCCCGCCCACGGCGGCGCTGATCGCCAGCACGCCTGCGGCCTGCACCGGTTGGGCCATCGTGGGGGCGAGAACTTCCAGTGCGGCGAGGGCCGCCGTACTGATTCCCAGGCCGAGCAGCGCCAGGCCGCCGCCCTCCCACTGCGCGGTGAACCAGCCCACCCGCTCGGCCGCGTGGAAGGTGAGGCGGCGGTGCAGTTCGTTGGCCAGGACCGTGCTCACCACCGAACCTGCGACATTGGCCAGCAGGGTGCCTGCGCCGGCCAGGCTGAGGAAGAGCAGGACGTAGGAGATATTGCTCAGGCCGCCCACCAGTGCGAACCGGATCAACTGTGGAAATGCCCGGTCGCCGCGCAGATACCGGAGCAGGCGCTGCTGCCAGGCCACCGGGTCGATGTGTTCCGGCCAATCGATATCCAGATCCCCGGCGGACACTGCCCTGGAGGAGGGCAGTTGCAGGATGGTCATGGGCGGTTCCGATCGGGCAAGGGTCAGGCGGTCGATCGCGGTGCGATACGACTCCTACGAATTTAACATCAAGCGGAGAAGTCGTCTCCAGTTGATCCCCCGGAAGTCTGTGGATATCCGCCGGAAGTAGCGACACACCGAAAGTTGGCTCGGCTCAGCCGACGGGCCGGGGCACACTGGGAACGGCGTGATATTTCGCCGATCGTCAGCAGGAGGGCACTGAGCATGTACCGGGTATTCGAGGCGCTCGACGAACTGGTCGCCATAGTCGAGGAGGCACGCGGGATACCCGCGACGCGTAACTGCATCGTCCCGCGTCCGGAAACGCTCGATCTGCTCGACGATGTGCGTGACGCACTGCCGGCCGAGATCGACGATGCCCAGGATGTGCTCGACCATCGTGACAAGATCGTCGACGACGCCCGCGGTCTGGCCGAGGAAACTGTCCGTACCGCCGACGAACAGGCCACCACCGCCGTGGCCGACGCCCGCGCCGAAGCCGACAGGATCCTCGCCGAGGCGAAGGCGCATGCCGACCGCATGGTCGCCGAGGCCACCGCGCATGCCGACCGGATGGTCGATACCGCCACGAACGAAGCACAGCGCCTGGTCGCCGACGCCAAGGCCGAATACGAATCGGTCACCGGCCGGGCCCGCGCCGAAGCCGACCGGATGGGCGAAGCCGGCCGGGCCTCCTACGACCGGTCGGTGGCCGACGGTCAGGCCGAACAGCGGCGCCTGGTGGAGGAGACCGAGGTCGTGCGGTCCGCGCACGCGGAATCGGCCCGGTTGATCGATACCGCGCAGGCCGACGCCGACCGGATGCGGGCCGACTGCGACCACTACGTCGACAGCAAGCTCGCCGAATTCGAAGAGACCCTCGGCGGCGCCCTGCGCACCGTGGGCCGCGGTCGTCAGCAGTTGCGCAACGGATCGGGAGTGCCGGACTATGCGGGGGAGTTCCGCCGCTAGCCACCGGACAATTTTGCAGGTAACCGCCCGTTTCGCGTACTGTGGTGTGGTTGCTCGCCGAATCCGGCCCATACCCTGATACCCCGAACGACCCAGTGGAGTGTTCTTCGATGCCTGCCGATACAACCGCGCGCTCGCGTTCCGGTGCACGCCGTGCGCACGACGCGGGTTTCGTGCTGGATATCCGCAGTCTCGGTCGCGCCCCGGGATCCATGCGCAAACTGCGGCGAACCGTCACCACCTCCGAACAGCTCGGCCTGGACCTGATCGCCGTACCGGCCGGTTCCGAGGTCGAGCTGGATCTGCGCTTGCAGTCGGTTTCGGAGGGAGTGCTCGTCACCGGAACCGTCACCGCGCCGGTGGCCGGTGAATGCTCGCGCTGCCTGGAACAGTTCACCGATTCGGTCGACGTCTCGCTGACCGAACTGTTCGCCTACCCGGACAGCGCCACGGATAAGACCGCGTCCGACGACGAGATCTACCGGATGGACGACGACCTCATCGACCTCGAACCCCTGGTCGTCGACCAGCTCGGCATCGAATTGCCGCTGCAGCCGCTGTGCACGCCCGACTGCGCCGGGCTGTGCCCGGAATGCGGGGTTCGGATGGCGATTGCAGGATCCGATCATGGGCATGAGATACTGGATCCCCGCTGGGCCGGGCTGGCGAAATTCGCCTCCGGATCGCCTGGCAGCGGCAGCCCCGAGGGTGCGGCCACCGGAGATCATTCCGTAGACATTGCACGTAACAGCACAGAGGAGAAGTAGTCGTGGCCGTTCCCAAGCGCCGGATGTCCCGTTCCAATACCCGGTCTCGGCGCAGCCAGTGGAAGGCCGTCGCGCCTACGCTGATCACCTGCCCGAACCGGGCCTGCGGTCAGAAGACCCCGCCGCATATCGCGTGCCCCTCCTGCGGTACCTACAAGGGCCGCCAGGTCGCCCCGGCCGTCTGATCCCCGGTCGACCATTGACCGCGGGCAAAGACGAACCCGGCGAGCGGCCGGATCAAGCGAGTTTGCTCGCCGCCCTGGGTGTCGAGATAGAGCCCGAGCTGCTTCGTCTCGCCTTGACTCATCGCTCGTACGCGTACGAAAACGGTGGGCTGCCGACCAATGAGCGGCTCGAATTCCTCGGCGATTCGGTCCTCGGACTGAGTATCACCGAACGGCTCTATCACGAGCATCCGGAAAAATCCGAGGGCGAACTGGCAAAGCTGCGCGCGAGTGTGGTGAATATGCACGCTCTCGCCGAAGTGGCCCGGAAGCTGGGCGAGAGCGGTCTGGGCGAGCATCTGCTGCTCGGTAAAGGTGAGGAACTCACCGGAGGCCGGGACAAACCCAGCATCCTGGCCGACGGTATGGAGTCGCTGCTCGGTGCCGTGCATCTCGAGCACGGTATCGACGTGGCGCGTGAGGTCGTGTTGCGGTTGTTCGCCGAACTGCTCGAACGCGGTCCACGGATGGGTGCCGGGCTGGATTTCAAGACCAGCCTGCAGGAACTGACCGCCGAACGCGGTCTGGGCGTGCCCAGCTACGAGATCACCTCCACCGGGCCCGACCACGACAAAGAGTTCACCGCGACCACCGTGATCGCCGGCGACGCCTACGGGCAGGGTGTCGGACGGTCGAAGAAGGAAGCGGAGCAGAAGGCGGCGGGCGCGGCCTACCGTGCGTTGACCGGCGAAACCTGAGGTGCCCGAGCTTCCCGAAGTAGAGGTCGTTCGCCGCGGCCTGGCCGAGCATCTGGGCGGCCGGACCGTGGCATCGGTCACCGTCACGCATCCGCGTTCCGTGCGCCGGCATCTGGCCGGTGCCGCCGATATGGCGGCCCGGCTGACCGGTCTGACGGTGGCCGCTGCCCGGCGCCGCGGGAAATATCTGTGGCTCACCTTCGATGAACCCACCGGCGACCCCGCGGATACCGCGCTGGTCGTCCATCTGGGGATGAGCGGGCAGATGTTGGTGCAGCCGGCGGGCGCGCCGGTCGAGAAGCATGCGCATATCCGGGCGACCCTCGACGACGGCCGGGAGTTGCGGTTCGTCGATCAGCGCACATTCGGCGGCTGGGTGCTGGCACCACTGAAAGAGGTGGACGGTGACCTGCTCCCCGATCTGCTCGCCCATATCGCCCGCGACCCGCTCGATCCCCGCTTCGACGCCGAGCGGGTGGTCGCTGTGCTGCGGACCAAGCAGACCGAGATCAAACGGGTGCTGCTGGATCAGGCAGTGGTCTCCGGTATCGGCAATATCTACGCCGACGAGGCATTGTGGCGGGCGCAGGTCCACGGTGGCCGGACGGCCGCGGGACTCACCCGTCCAGTGTTGCGGCGGCTGTTGGCCGAGGCCGCGGCGGTGATGAACGATGCATTGGCTGCGGGGGGTACCTCGTTCGACGCACTGTATGTGAATGTCAACGGCGAATCCGGCTACTTCGAGCGCGCCCTGGCTGTGTACGGGCGCGGTGACCGGGCCTGCCCGCGCTGCGGTGCGGTGATCATCCGGGAGAAGTTCATGAACCGGTCGTCCTTCTCGTGCCCGCGGTGTCAACCTCCGGCACGGCCCCGCCGAACCGCGTCGTAGACCTCTCGCGGCGGCACCCCGCGGCGGGTTACGGTTTTCTCGGCCGAGATCGTCGATCCGGTCGGCCCGGGAAGGACGCCATGCGCAAGCTCACCTACTTCGTCGCCGCCACGATGGACGGGTTCATCGCCACCGAGGGCGGCGCGGTCGATTTCTTCCCGGTCGGTGGCGATCACGGCCCCACGATCACCGCACAGTATCCGGAGACTGTGCCGTCCGAAGTGCGCCGCGCGCTCGGTATCGACGCCCGCAATGCCAACTTCGACACCGTGATCATGGGCCGGAAAACCTACGATTTCGGCGTGCGCACCGGCACGGCCAGCCCATACGCACATCTGCGGCAATTCGTGGTGTCGACGACGCTCACCGCGGCGCCCGATCCGGCCGTCGAACTCATCGGCGCCGACCCGCTCGCCCGGGTGCGTGAACTCAAACGCGAGCAGGGACCCGGGATCTGGCTCTGCGGCGGCGGCCATCTGGCCCAGGACCTGTTGCCCGAGATAGACCAGATCTTCCTCAAACTGCATCCGATCGTGCTGGGGCGGGGCCGGGCGCTGTTCGGCAGCGGCCCGCGACTGCCCGAACCCCTGGAATTCCGTGTTATCACCAGTCAGGTCTTCGACGACGGTGTCGCCTTCGTCAAGTACCGAAGGGCTCGCTGAGCCGTGTCCGGCGAGGCGCCGGAAACCACCGGACGGCCCGCGCCGGGGCCGGTGGCGGCGCTACGCGAAATCGGCTTCTGGCTCGAACGGGCTCGCGAGAAAACACATCGGGTCAAGGCGTACCGGCGGGCCGCCGATATTGTCGCCGGTCTCGGCGACGAGGAGATACGGCGGCGCCGGGCAGCCGGGAGCTGGCAGGAGCTGGCAGGGATCGGCCCCAAGACCGCGGCAGTGATCGAGGCGGCCTGCGAAGGAGTCGTGCCGCGCTATCTCACCGAGCTGCGGGCCGCGGCGCGGCCGATCGGGGCCGCGGGTATCGAGCTGCGCACCCGGTTGCGCGGTGATCTGCACACCCATTCGGACTGGTCCGACGGTGGGAGCCCGATCGCGGAGATGATGGGTTGCGCGGCCGCCCTGGGGCACGAGTACTGCGCGCTGACCGATCATTCACCGCGGCTCACCGTCGCGAACGGTCTTTCCGCGCAGCGGTTGCGCCGTCAGCTCGACGTGGTCGCCGAAGTGAATGCCGAGCTGGCGCCGTTCCGGGTGCTCACCGGGATCGAGGTCGATATTCTCGGCGACGGCAGCCTGGACCAGGACGCCGATCTGCTCGCCGAACTCGATATCGTCGTCGCCAGCGTGCATTCACGGCTACGCGACGACCGCGACACCATGACGCGGCGCATGGTGTACGCGGTGGCGAACCCCAATGTGGACATCCTCGGACACTGCACCGGACGGCTGGTCGAGGGCGGACGGGGGACGCGGCCCGAATCGGATTTCGACGCCGAGATCGTATTCGAGGCCTGCCGCCGCTACGGTACGGCGGTCGAGATCAACAGCCGCCCGGAGCGCCAGGATCCGCCGGAGCGGCTGATCCGGCTCGCGCTCGAGATGGGGTGCGAGTTCGCGGTCGATACCGATGCGCATGCGCCGGGTCAGCTGGACTGGCAGGGGTATGGCTGTGTCCGGGCCGTCGCCTGTGAGGTAGCGCCCGACCGGGTCATCAACACTCGTTCGGTGGATGAGCTTCTGGAATGGACGCGGTCGGTCGGCGGCTGAGCCGCAGGCGAACCGGGGGCCGACCGGATGTCGGCACTGCGTCCGAGCCACTCGGGATCAATCCGGCACGGTGGGCGGTGATGCTGGTGTTCCCGCTGTGATTCGGTGCCGTTGCCGGCGGGCGGAACGGTCGTGCTCATGGTGCTCTTGCTTGCCGCCGCGGCCCCGGCCGACGGTGACCTGTCGGTGTCGGTCGCGATAATGCCCGGTATGCGGGACTTGTCACTGCGCACCTTGAACCGGACCTTGCTGGTACGTCAGCATTTGGCGGCCCGGACAGACCTGTCGCCCTACGAGCTGATCCGGCATCTGGTCGCAGTGCAGGGGCAGGAACCGAATTGGCCCTATATCGGGGTGTGGTCGCGGTTGGGGCGGTTCGATCATCCCGAACTTGCCGCCCTGATGCACGATCGGAAACTTGTCCGGTCCACCACGATCCGGCGCACCGTGCATCTGAGTACGGCGGAGGATTTCCGCTGGCTGCGCCCTACAGTTCAGGCGTATATCGCGGGGGCGCTCAATACCGCCTACTACCGCGACGAGATCGACGGTATCGAGTTGTCGGAATTGGCCGCCGCAGGGCGGGAAGTGCTGGCGGGCCGGTGGATGTCGCGCGGCGATCTCGGAAAGTCTCTGGCCGAGCGTTTTCCGCAGCGCCATGCGCGCCGGCTGGCGGAGGCGGTCGAGGTGCTGGTGCCGATGGCGCATGGGGCCGAAACCGGGGAATGGGGGCGTTGGCGGAACAGATACGTCACCGTCGGCCCGGCCGAGGAGTGGATCGGTGCGCCGCTGGGGCAGGCCGACCCGTCCACGCTGGTCCGGCGCTACCTTGCGGCGTTCGGCCCGGCGAGCGTCGCCGATATTCAGGCATGGTCGGGCCTCACCAGGCTCGGCGAGGTCGTCACCACGTTGCGTCCGCGGCTGCGGGTGCTGCGGAGTGCGGAAGGCGCCGAATTGTTCGATCTGCCCGACGCGCCGCTTGCCGATCCGGAACTGCCTGTGCCGGTGCGGTTTCTGCCCGCTTTCGACAATGCGCTGCTCGGTTACCGGGACCGGCGCCGGATCATCGCCGAGGAGGACCGCCGGCGGACCTCCCGTGAGGCGTCGGCCGGGGTCCCGGTGTATCTGGTGGACGGTTTCGTGCACGGCAGGTGGTCACTGCAGGACGCGACACTGCGCATCGAGCCCTGGTATGGGTTCGCGGCAGGCCAGTGGACGCTCGTCGAGGAGGAGGCCCGGCGGCTGCTGGCATTCGTTTCCGACGGTGGTGCCGGCGACATCGTCGTGGTGGGCAGGTGAGATCGCCGGCGACCCCGCGCGGGAGGTGAGCGGCGAATCGACGCCGAGAGCGCGAGCGCATCTACGCGGTCGATGACACTGTGGTGAATGGTGTGCGAACACTCGCCGGGCCGAGTGGGTTTCGCCGTACGGTTGGCCGAAGAGGGTGACCGACAGAGGTATTGGGGGTGACTGCTGGTGGGTGAACTTCTGTTCGGTTTCGTGCTCCCGATCGCCGGTATCGCGATCCCGGTGGGCGCCTTCGTCTGGGAGTTCGTTTTCGTCGGCCGTAAACGGCTCGGCTGGCGGGTGCAGATGGATACGCCGGTTACCGGAGAAGCGGAATCCGGGCATGCCGGAGCGTTGCGGCAGTTGCGGCAGACGGCCGACGGGACCGAACGTAATCTGCAGGATCTGTCGGTCGTGCTGGTCCGGATCGAGAACCACGGTGCCACCACCATCGATGCCACCGATTACGTAGCCGGGCAGAACGGCCAGGCCGGGCTGCATCTGCATTTTCCGCAGCGGCGGGTGATCGGGATGGCGGTCACCGAACTGAGTAATCCCGGGCTGGCGGTCTGTTTCGAACCGGATTCGGGTTTCGGGCACCGCGAACTGCCGGGCCAGGACATCGGTGTCATCGATTTGCCGAAGGTGCCGCTGAACCGTTCGGACCACTACAAGATCCTGGCGACGCTGGAACGGACCGCTGGAACGGGAGGCTATCCCGAGCCCGCAATGCAGGGCGTGGTCACCGGCGGCGGAATCACCAAGACCCAGGGGCGCTCGGGGGCGTCGCTGCTCATGCTCGTGCTGATCGGGTTCCTGGTCACCGTTATCGCGGCGATGGCGGTGCTCGATATCGTCGAATCCGATGCTGCGCCGAGCGGTTGTGCCACCGGCCGGCTCACCGTGGTGGGTTCGACCGCGTTCGCGCAGGTGGTCGAGGAGGCGGGCGGACTCTACGAACGGACGTGCCCTGGTACGGATATCGACTACGAATTCGAGGGCAGTGAACGTGGTATGGCGCGGGTGGACGACGCGCGGGGTGCCGACGGCGCGCTGCTGGCAATAGGTGACGCGCCCAAGGGCGCGGACTTCCCCGATCTGGTACAGCGGCCGCTGGCGCTGTCGTTGTTCACCGTGGTCGTGCACCCGGAAACCGGGGTAATCGACCTCACGGTCGAGCAGATCAGGGATCTGTTCCTCGGCAGGATCACCAACTGGCGGGCGGTAGGTGGCGCCGATCTGCCGGTGCGGGTGGTCAACCGCTACGCCGGATCCGGGACACGCTGGAATTTCGAGACCCGGTTGCTGGAAACCGGGCAGCCACCCGAACCCGGCATCACCTGCAACCAGCTCGCGCGCGGCGGCGAACCCGGGCGCTGTCAGACCCTGACCACCGGGGATCTCCTCGGCGAGGTCGCCGGGATACCGGGTGCCGTCGGGTACAGCGAAGCCGCGGATGCCGCGGCTACCGCGGGTGTGGTGCCGTTGACGATCGGTGGCCGGGCCGCAACGCGAGAGACGGCCGGGGAACAGAGCTACCCGCTCTGGGGTGTGGAGTACGCCTACTCGTACGGCGATTTCGCCCCCGGATCGATCGGTGCGAGCTTCGTGCGTTTCCTGCTGAGGGACGGCGGCCAGGATGTGATCCGCCGGTACGGGAATCTCCCGTGTGCGGAGCTTGCCGACCCCTCGCGATGCCACCCGTATCGGTGATCGGGAGTGCGGTTCCTCGCATGGATCAGCCACCGGATTTCATGCGTAAAGATAGCGCAAGCAACCGGTTTCCGGGCTGTCCGGAGGGGTAGTTTTTCAGCGCACCGCCGGTGAGTGCGGCCGGAGGTACCGGCCTCACCAGCGGGTACGCGGTCGGTGGCGGCCGCGCGACGCGGAACGGAAGGACTGTCATGTCCCTGGTGACACCGACGTTGATCGCCGGATTCATCGCCGGTCTACTGCTGCTGCGGATTCTCGCGGTCGCGCTGGAGCGGCGGCCGGTCCGGGTGGCTGCGCGGCGATCGCGCCGGGGCTGATCCGTGCCGGCTGCGGACGGGTGCGCCGGGGCTGATCCGCGCCGGTCGCGGACGGGTGCGCCGGGCCTGTGCGGTGGATGGCAGGATCGCCACCATGGCTGATGACACCACCACTGTGGCCGCCGCGGCGCCGGCCGGCGCACCCCCGGGCTCGACCACGCTGTGGGTGGAGCGCGCGGGGACCAGGCGTTATACCGGGCGTAGTTCACGCGGCGCGGAGGTTCTGATCGGGTCCGAAAGCGTTCCCGGTGTGTTCACCCCCGGTGAGCTCCTGAAGATCGCGCTGGCCGCATGCTCGGGGATGAGCTCGGATTTCCCGCTGTCGCGCCGGCTCGGCGACGACTACGACGCAACCATCCGGGTTTCCGGTGCCGCGGATCGCGAGAACGAGGTGTATCCGCAGCTGGACGAGGTATTCGAACTCGATCTCAGTGAACTCGACGAAGCCGCCCGCGAGCGGCTGCTGGTGACGGTGCAGCGCGCGATCGACAAGGTGTGCACCGTGGGCCGGACCTTGAAGGCAGGTAGCAAGGTGACGCTGTCCTTCGAGATCGATACCGTCGACTGATCATGGCGGGCGATACGGGGGCGCAATCGGCGACCGATCCGGTACGGCTGAGCGCCTGGGTGCACGGATACGTGCAGGGCGTGGGTTTCCGCTGGTGGACCCGGTCGCGGGCATTGGAACTCGGGCTCACCGGGCATGCCACCAATGCGGCCGACGGTCGCGTGCATGTGGTGGCCGAGGGGCCGCGGCGTGCGGCGGCCGAGCTGCTGGCGCTGCTGCGTTCTCCCGCGGCTCCCGGCCGGGTGGATCTGGTGGTCGAGAACTGGGAGCCGGCCCGGGGCGGGCTACAGGGTTTCGTGGAGCGATAGGGGCATCCGGCTGCCCCGCGAGGCAGCGCCGTCCGGGCCGACCTGCCGCCAGGTGGGTGAGTCGTCGGCGCTGCTGCCGGACACCGCGCTCGCGGCAGGCGTAGGTCTGGCACCGCTGTCCAGCGACCACCGGCCGGACGGCAGCGTATATGAGTTACCCATGCCCGCCGACCTCGCCTACCTCGATCATCACGGTGCCGGATATCTCACGCCGCTGCTGTCCGTGGCCGGGGTCTGTTCGGGGCGTCCCGGGGTAGCGGGTGCGGCGAATACGAGTTCCGGAAGCACTTGACATTCCACAGTGGGAGTAGCACGCTGATATTTATTCCACAGTGGAGTGTGGTCCGACGTGTAAGGGGAGCGCTATGGAGATCTCGACGGGCATCCGCGCCTCGGATGCCGAACGTGATCGATTCGTGCGGGAGCTGGGCCGCCATCTCGGGGACGGCAGGCTCGACCTCGCCGAATACGACGAGCGGGTAGCGCAGGTGTACCGGAGCGCGACCCGCGAGGAACTGCAGGGCGTGCTCGCCGACCTGCCCGAGCTGAAGCCGGCTCCCGGTCCTGACTCGGCCGCGCCGCGATCGCGCTCGCGGTTCCCGATCTGGCAGCGAATCGAGGGCGGCGCCTGGCTCGGTGTCAGTGTGCTGGTGCTGGTGATCTGGACGGCGATCTCGCTGGGTGTGGGAGCGTTCACCTACTTCTGGCCCATATGGGTCATCGGCCCGTGGGGCGCCGTGCTGGCATTGCGTGCGGCAACCGGATTCGAGGGCGGCCGCTGCCATCGCCGCAAGACATAACGCCCGGTAGCCTCGGTGGTATCCGGTCGGCGGAACCATCGGGGTATGGTGCGAGCCGCCCTCGGCAACCGTGCCGCCACCACCCGCGGCCGATCGGTCACCTCCGGTGCGCCGGATGGGGTTATCTCGCTACGGCCCTATAGCATGGCTGATCGGCCTGAGCGAGGCGGACAGTACGTGGAGGCGGAAAGGGTCGTCGGCGTTGCATCTGAAGAGCTTGACGTTGAAGGGGTTCAAATCCTTCGCGTCCGCGACGACCCTGCGGTTCGAACCCGGTATCACCTGTGTGGTGGGTCCGAACGGATCCGGTAAATCCAATGTCGTCGACGCACTCACCTGGGTGATGGGCGAACAGGGGGCCAAAGCATTACGCGGCGGCAAGATGCAGGATGTCATCTTCGCCGGCACCACCGGCCGGGCGGCGCTGGGGCGGGCCGAGGTCACGCTCACCATCGACAACTCCGACGGAGCGCTGCCGATCGATTACGCCGAAGTCTCCATCACCCGCCGGATGTTCCGCGACGGCGCGGGCGAATACGAGATCAACGGCAACTCGTGCCGGCTGATGGATGTGCAGGAACTACTCAGCGATTCCGGTATCGGCCGCGAAATGCATGTGATCGTCGGCCAGGGGCAGCTCTCGGCCATCCTGGAATCGCGACCCGAGGACCGGCGCGCCTTCATCGAAGAAGCAGCGGGCGTTCTCAAACACCGCAAGCGCAAAGAAAAAGCCGTCCGCAAACTGGACGCCATGCAGGCCAATCTGGCTCGACTCTCCGATCTCACCACCGAACTGCGCCGCCAGCTCAAACCGCTGGGCCGCCAAGCCGAGGTCGCGCGCCGCGCGCAGACCGTACAGGCCGATCTGCGGGACGCCCGGCTGCGATTGGCTGCCGACGATCTGGTCGCCCGGCGGACCGAGTTGCAAAGCCGGCAAAGCAAAGAAGCCTATGCGCGGGAACAGCAGATCACCGTGCAGAGCGAACTCGATGCGGCCGATGCGGCCCTGGCCCAGCAGGAATTCGAACTCTCCCGGCTCACTCCGGGCGCCGAAGCGGCGGGCCAGTTGTGGTTCCAGCTGTCCGCATTGGCCGAACGCGTCAACGCCACCACCCGGATCGCGAACGACCGCGCCCGCCATCTCGATACCGCGCCCGCGGCCGATACCGGCCGCGACCCCGACCAGCTCGAAGCCGAAGCCGACCGGGTAGAAGCCGAGGAAGCCGAACTCCGTGAAACCGTCGAGATGGCCGCGGAGACCCTCGAAGCCGCCCGGGACGGTCTCGCCGAACGGGAACACGAGGCCAAGGCGGCCGAACAGGCACATCTGGCCGCCGTCCGGGCCATAGCCGACCGCCGCGAAGGGCTGGTCCGGTTGTCGGGGCAGGTCGAGAACCTGCGCACCAAAGCGCACTCCATCGACACCGAGATCGTCCGCTTGACCACCGCCCTCACCCAGGCGCGAACCCGAGGTGAGCAAGCGCAGCGTGAATACGACGGTGTGCAGGACGAACTGGCCGAACTCGACGCCGGGGAAGCCGGTCTCGACGCCCAGCACGAACACGGTGTCGAAGCGCTGGACCTCGCCGATCACCGAGTCACCGAACTGCGCGCCGAGGACCGCGACGCCGGGCGGCGTGTCGCCTCGCTGACCGCGCGGATCGAAGCGCTCGGCATGAACCTGGCCAGCCGCGACGGTGCTGCCTGGCTGAGCGAGAACCAGCCGGCCGGGTTGCTGGGCCCGCTGTCCGAACTGCTGGGCGTGCACCCCGGGTACGAGGCCGCGGTCGCCGCGGTGCTGGGGCCGGTGGCGGAGGCGGTGGTCGCGGATACCGGTGGTACGGCGATCAGCGCCGTCCGAGCGCTCGGGAAGGCCGATGCCGGCCGGGCCGCGCTCGTGTACGAGGACGGCATCGCGGATACCGGGAGCGACGACGACACCGAACTACCCGGAGGGGCGCGCCGCCTGCTCGAAGTGATAAATTACCCCGAATCGCTGCGCGCGGCGGTGGTCGCGCTGACGAGCCGGGTCGTGGTGGCCGACGATCTGGATTGTGCCGCGGAGGTACTCGCCGCACGTCCGGAGCTGCGGGTCGTGACGCGGGAGGGCGATCTGGCCGGAACCGGCTGGCTGGTCGGCGGATCCGATCGTGCCCCGAGCCGCCTCGAGATCCAGGCCGAAATCGATACCGCCGAAGCCGAACTGCGCGCCGCGCAGCGGCATGCCGAGGAACTGGAAGCGAGCCTGTCCGGGGCGCTGGAGGAACAGGCCGACCGCAAGGACGCGGTGGACCAGGCGCTGCTGGCGCTGCACGAATCGGATCAGGCGCTCAACAGCATCTACGAACGGCTCGGCCGGCTCGGCGCGGCCGCACGTACGGCGAACACCGAATCCGAACGCCTCATCGAGCAGCGGACCGCCTCCGAGACTTCGAGAGAAGAGGCTGTCACCGCGCTCGCCGACCTGGAGGACCGGCTCCGCCGCGCCGAACTGGAACAGGCCGGTACCGACGGCGATGCAGCCGGCGCCGCCGGTACCGAAGCCGCCGCGCTGGCTCGCGAAGAGGCCGCCGCCGCGCTCGCCGAGGCCCGGACTCTGGAGGTCGAGGCGCGGCTGGCGGTGCGGACCGCCGAGGAACGCGCCGAATCGGTGCGCGGTAAGGCGGATTCGCTACGCCGCTCCGCCCGGGCCGAACGCGACGCCCGCGCCCGGGCCGAACACGCCCGGGCCGCCCGGCGGCGCGCCGCCCAGGTGGCGACGGCTGTCGCCGGATCCGGTGCGGAACTGGCTGCCGAATTGGAACGGGTGGTGGCAGCCGCCGCCGCTCGGCGTGACGATCTGGTGCGCCGGCGCACCGAATGCGCGACCGCAGTCGACCGGATCAAGGAGCGGGCGCGGGCGTTGAGCACCCAGCTCGGGCAGCTCACCGACGCGGTGCACCGCGACGAGGTCGCCAAGGCGCAGGCCGCGCTCCGGATCGAACAGATCGAGGCGAATATCGGCGAACAGTTCGGTATCGCGCTCGACGATCTCATCGCCGAATACGGCCCCGATATCGCGCTACCGCCCAGCGAGCTGGAGCTGTACGAATACGAGCAGGCCAAGGAGCGCGGGGAGCAGGTCAGCGCACCGGCACCGATGCCGTTCGACCGGGCCTCGCAGGAGCGTCGCGCCAAACGCGCCGAGAAGGATCTGGCGACGCTCGGCAAGGTGAATCCGCTGGCACTCGAGGAATTCGCCGCCCTCGAGGAGCGCTACAACTTCCTGGCGACCCAGCTCGAGGACGTGAAAAAAGCCCGCCAGGACCTGCTGGACGTGGTGGCCGAGGTGGACGACCGCATCCTGCAGGTCTTCACCGACGCCTACGCCGATGTGGAACGGGAATTCGTCCAGGTCTTCTCGTCACTTTTCCCGGGCGGCGAAGGCCGGCTACTGCTCACCGACCCCGGCGATATGCTGACCACCGGTATCGAGGTGGAGGCGAGGCCACCCGGGAAGAAGGTGAAGCGGTTGTCACTGCTGTCCGGCGGCGAGAAATCGCTGACCGCAGTGGCGTTGCTGGTGGCCATCTTCCGTGCGCGACCCTCACCGTTCTATGTGATGGACGAGGTGGAGGCCGCGCTCGACGACACCAACCTACGCCGCCTCATCGGGTTGTTCGAACAGTTGCGCGAGAAGAGCCAGCTGATCGTCATCTCCCACCAGAAGCCGACCATGGAGATCGCCGACGCCCTCTACGGCGTCAGCATGCGCGGCGACGGAATCACCCAGGTGATCTCGCAGCGGCTGCGCGGGCAGAACGTCGCACCCGCCGGTGCAGCGACGTGATATTGCGGCTCGGCGTGCCAGTTGGGACGGCGTCCGCCCGTGCGACGCGTCGGGACGGTTCAGCGGTTTCGGATTCAGGGCCGGTATCCATATCCCGAGAACGACGGCGACGAGGCACTACCGACTCCCACGGGTCGCCGTAGTCTCACCGGTGATCAGCCCGGTCCGCGGCCGGCTGCTACATCAGAGCAGATCGCTGACGTCGTCGGGTACGTCGACCGCGTATTTTCGCAGGATCTCCATCGATATCACTTCCAGGGCATTCTCATGGGTCGCCGCCAGTATTACCGGCGCCGCGACACCGTCCTCGTGCGCGTGCAACCAGCGCACCGCCACCACACACCATCGGTCGCCCGGCTGCAGGCCGGGAAAATTGTTCTCCGGACGTGGTGTGCTCAGATCGTTGCCGATGGATGCCTGGTGCTCCAGGAACTCGGCTGTGACGACCGTGCACACGGTGTGGCTGCCCAGATCATCCGGGCCGGTGCTGCAGCAGCCGTCCCGGTAGAACCCGGTCAGAGGATCGGTGCCGCACTCTTGTAGCGGACCCCCAAGCACGTTTCGATCGGTCACATCGCCGATCCTATTGGCCTCCCGCGAGAACTTCCGCAGGACAAGAAATCTCACCGATCATGTTTGCCGGGCTGAGCAGGGAATGTGCAGGGGGGACAGAGCGCGCCGGGGTCCGGCCGCCGCGCGGGCCCGGCGGGGTCGGCGGGCGCCCGCACCGCCTCTGCAAGGATGGGCGGTGTGAGTGCGCAAGCCTGGATTCTGATCGCAGCGATCGCCGCCGTACTGCTGGTCGCGCTCGTGGCCGGCTTCATCCGGTACAAACGCGGCCGGGTCTCGCTGACCCCGCCGGCCGAGAAAGGGGAGCTGGCCGACCGATCCGGTGGGTACCAGGCGGCCGGTGGCTTCAGTTTCAGCCAGGGTGGGCAGGGAGCCACCGCGGCACCCGCGCGTCCGAGTCCCGCTGAGCGGACGGATACCGAGGGCCAGCCCCATATCGGTGACGATGCCGCGATACCGCGCGATGCGCCCCGCCGCGGGATCACCGATGTGCCCCTGCCGGATGCCGCCGACACAGCGACCACCACCGCGCCGGAAGCGCCCGGCGGCGGTGCCGCGGCTCCCACGGCGCCGCCCGAGTCCGAGACGACCCTGCCGCCGGAAACCGGAACCGCGGCGGCACCCCGGGCCGGACAACCGGGGACTTCCGCTGCCGGGGCTACCGCGCCCGGCGACACCGGAACCGCGGCGTCCGGCGCCGCGCCCGCAGAATCGGCGACCTCCGTGCCGCCGGCGACCGGGACCCCCGCGCCGCCGGTAGCCGAAACGTCGTCCGCACCGCCGACGGATGAGAAGTCCGTGCCGCCCGCGGGTGCGGAGTTCGCGCCGCCGTCGGACAAGACGTCCAAGGCACCGTCGGCCGACCCGACCGCGCCGCCCGAGGCAGGGAAACCCGCGCCTGCCGAGCCCGAGACAACCACGCCGGAGGCTGGTGGAGCGGTTGCCGCGGCGAGCACCACCGCACCCGACACCGAGACCGCACCGCCTGCCACCGCACCTCCGGCGGAACCCACCACCGGCGAAGCTCCGGTGGTGGCGCCCGATACCGCGGCCGGCGCACATCTCGTCCCCGAAGTAGAGGAGATCGAACCCACCTCCGGCCGGTTGACCCGGCTGCGCGGCCGGTTGTCACGGTCGCAGAATGCGGTCGGCAAGAGCCTGCTGGGTCTGCTCGGTGGTGGCGACCTCGACGAGGAATCGTGGGAAGAGGTCGAGGACACGCTGATCCTGGCCGATATCGGCACCGCCGTCACCGCCGTCGTCGTGGAGCGACTGCGGGAGGAAATGGCCGCGCATACCGTCCGTACCGCCGACGAGGCGCGGGCAGTGCTGCGTGATGTGCTGATCGAATCGCTGCGGCCCGAACTGGATCGTTCCGTGCGTGCCCTACCGCACCCCGATCACCCATCGATCCTGCTCGTCGTCGGGGTCAACGGTACGGGTAAGACCACGACCACCGGCAAACTCGCCCGCGTGCTCGTCGCCGACGGCCGGCGAGTGCTGCTGGGTGCGGCCGATACCTTCCGGGCCGCCGCGGCCGACCAGTTGCAGACCTGGGGTGAACGGGTCGGTGCGGATACGGTTCGCGGCAAGGAGGGCGCCGATCCCGCCGCGGTGGCCTTCGATGCCGTGGCCTCCGGTATCGACGCCGGTGTGGACGTGGTGCTCATCGATACCGCCGGCCGCCTGCACACCAAGACCGGGTTGATGGACGAGCTCGGCAAGGTGAAACGGGTAGTGGAGAAGAAGGCCTCGGTGGACGAGGTGCTGCTGGTGCTGGATGCGACCGTTGGCCAGAACGGGCTCATGCAGGCCCGGATCTTCGCCGAGGTGGTCGATATCAGCGGTGTGGTTCTGACGAAGCTGGACGGCACCGCGAAGGGCGGGATCGTCTTCCAGATCCAGCACGAACTCGGGGTACCGGTCAAACTCGTCGGTCTCGGCGAGGGCTCCGACGATCTGGCTCCGTTCGAACCGGCAGCGTTCGTGGACGCGCTGCTCGGTTGATCCCGGTTGCCCGGTGGCGTCCAGCATGCCTGACAGATGGTCGGGCAGAGGTTCGGTCACCGCCGAGGGGCGACCTCACAACCTGCGGTGACCAGCAAGTACGGCTGCGGCAACACACTGGAAACATGACGGCGTGATCCCTTCACGTAGGTGAAACACCGGAGCGTCACGGAGGAAACACCGAATGAGCACCCTTCATTAGCGGGCCCGATGTCGCGCAGGCGACGGGCCGGAAGATGAGGGAGGTAACTGGTGGAAACCGTGATCGGGGCGCCCAATGCCGGCGATACCGCGTGGATATTGACGAGCGCCGCGCTCGTTCTGCTGATGACACCCGGCCTGGCGTTCTTCTACGGCGGCATGGTCCGAGGCAAGAACGTGCTCAACATGATCATGATGAGCGTCAGCGCGATGGCTGTCGTCGCAGTGCTCTGGGTGCTGTTCGGCTTCTCGATGGCGTTCGGGACCGACAAGGGCGGGTTGATCGGTGACCCGGGCCAGTTCTTCGGCCTGAAAACGCTGATCGCCGGATTCGGTGACGAATCAGCGGGTGTTCCGCTCTTCGGGACCATTCCGGCGACGGTGTTCGTCGCTTTCCAGGCGATGTTCGCGATCATCACCGTCGCGCTGATCTCCGGTGCGGTCGCCGACCGGCTGAAGTTCGGTGCGTGGCTGACGTTCAGCGCCATCTGGGTCACCGTGGTGTACTTCCCGGTCGCGCACTGGGTCTGGGGTGGCGGCTGGATCATGGAGAAGGTCGAGGCCATCGACTTCGCCGGTGGCACCGCCGTGCACATCAACTCCGGTGCCGCCGCGCTCGCCCTGGCGATCGTGGTCGGTAAACGCGCCGGCTGGCCCAAGACGCCCTTCCGGCCACATAATCTGCCGTTCGTCATGCTGGGTGCCGCGCTGCTGTGGTTCGGCTGGTTCGGATTCAACGCCGGTTCCGCGGCGGCCGCCGACGGTGTCGCCGGTGCTGCCTTCATCACCACGCTGGTTGCCACCGCTGCCGCGATGATCGGCTGGCTGGTGGTCGAGAAGATCCGCGACGGCAAGCCCACCTCGCTGGGCGCCGCCTCCGGTATCGTCGCCGGTCTGGTCGCCATCACCCCGTCCTGCACATCGGTCAACGTGCTGGGCGCGCTGGCCATCGGGGTGATCGCCGGCGCGGTCTGCGCGCTGGCGGTGAGCCTGAAGTTCAAGTTCGGTTACGACGATTCGCTCGATGTCGTGGGTATCCACATGGTCGGCGGTATCCTCGGCACGGTACTGATCGGCTTGTTCGCCGCACCCGAAGCGCCCGCGGGCGCCGAGGGCCTGTTCTACGGCGGTGATCTCGAGCTGCTGGGCCGGCAGACGCTCGGTGCGGTTGCCGTGCTCGCATATTCCTTCGTGGTCGCCTTGGTGATCGCGTACGCGATCAAGTTCACGATCGGTCTGCGTGCGGACGCCGAGGCGGAGTCGGGCGGGATGGACGACTCCGAACACGCGGAGACCGCATACGATTTCGCTGCACTGGGTGGAACCGCTCGTTCGGCCGGCAAGGAGGCATGAACCCCATGAAACTGATCACCGCAATCGTCAAACCGTTCACGCTCGAAGACGTCAAAACCGGTCTGGAACAGGCGGGCGTATTCGGTATGACCGTGAGCGAGGTCCAGGGCTACGGCCGGCAGAAGGGCCATACCGAGGTGTACCGCGGCGCCGAATACTCGGTGGATTTCGTCCCGAAAGTACGGGTCGAGGTCGTGGTGGACGACGCATCGGTGGACCGGGTCGTCGATCTCATCGTCGACGCCTCGCGCACCGGCAAGATCGGCGACGGCAAGGTCTGGGTCAGCCCGGTCGAGACGATCGTCCGGGTGCGTACCGGCGAACGCGGCACCGACGCTCTATAGAACCTGCCGCGTCGACAGCGGGCGATAACGCAACCTGCGCGCGGAGTATGTGTAGAACAACGACAGCGGCCCCGCTCCCACCGATTTTCCGGTCGGGGCGGGGCCGCCCGTATGACGGGTGGTGGTTGGTTTGGGTCAGGACCGGCAGAAACGGGAGCGCGCGCGGGTCGCCGCCGGGCCGTCGGGGAAAGCCGTGGAACTGTCGAACGGCGCCGCCGATCTGGTCCGTGCCCGCGATCAGCTGCTCGGCGGCGGGCAACCCCGGCATCCGCGCCTGGATGCCGAGTCACTGCGGGCGGCGCTCGTCGACCTGTACGAGCTGTGGCTCACGGGCAAGGGCACCGAGGTCGGGATAACTCCGGACAGCGGCCTGGCGATCATGGCCGTGGGCGGGCTCGGCCGGCGCGAGATGCTGCCTTACTCCGATCTTGACCTGGTGCTGCTGCACGAGAATATGGACCCGAAGCGGGTCGCCGAGATCGCCGATCGGTTGTGGTATCCGCTGTGGGACGCCCACATCAAACTCGACCACAGCGTGCGTACGGTGCCGCAGGCATTGACGGTGGCCGCCGATGATCTGGTCGCCGCGCTCGGGATGCTGGACGCTCGTCATATCGTGGGTAACCCCGAACTCAGCGACCGGGTCATCGCCGGTATCCGCCGGGATTGGCGCCACGGTATCCGCGGCCGCTACGAAGAACTGCTCACCGGGGTTCGCGCCCGCTGGGAGCGCAGCGGGCAGATCGCCCACCGCACCGAACCCGATCTGAAGAACGGCCGCGGCGGGTTGCGCGATATCCAGCTCTTGGATGCGCTGGCCATCGCACAGCTCACCGACGCCATGCCGGGCCTCGGGCCGGAGACGCCGGGTGGTGGACTGGCCCAGGCACACCGTCGGCTCCTGGATGTCCGCACCGAACTGCACCGGGTGGCGGGCCGGGCCCGTGATCAGTTGCGCGCCCAGGATGCCGACGAGATCGGTGCGGCACTGCATATCGGTGACCGGTTCGATCTGGCCCGCACACTCAGCGACGCGGCCCGCACCGTCGGCTATTCGGTGGACGTCGGGTTGCGTACCGCCGGGAATGCGTTACCGCGGCGCGGGCTGGCACGGCTCCGGCGGATGCCGGTGCGGCGGCCCCTGGACGAGGGGGTGGTCGAACACGCGGGCGAAGTGGTACTCGCCCGGGATGCCCGGCCGCAACGCGACCCCGGTCTTATCCTGCGAGTGGCGGCGGCGTCCGCGCAATCCGGTCTGCCGATGTCGGCGACCACCCTCAACCGGCTGGCCGAGGACGCCCCGGAACTGCGGGAACCGTGGCCGAAAGACGCCCTCAACGATCTGCTCGTGCTGCTCGGTTCCGGCCGCGGGGTGATCGACGCAGTGGAGGCGCTCGACCGTACCGGCCTGTGGGGCCGGCTGCTTCCGGAATGGGGTGCGGTGCGCGATCTGCCGCCCCGCGACGCCCTGCACGTCTGGACTGTGGACCGGCATTCGGTGGAGACCGTCGCCTACGCGAGTGTCTCGAGTACTCGCGTCGCCCGGCCCGACCTGCTGGCTCTCGGCGCGCTGTTGCACGATATCGGCAAGGGTCGCACCGAGGACCACTGTGTGGTCGGTGCCGAACTCGCTACGCAGATCGGCCGCCGGATGGGCTTGTGGCCGTCGGACGTCGATATCCTCAGCGCCCTCGTGCGCCACCATCTGCTGCTTCCCGATGTGGCCACCCACCGCGATATCGACGACCCGGCCACGGTGCAGTACGTAGCGGATGCGCTCGAATACGATCCGCAGCGGCTGGAACTGCTGCATGCACTGGCGGAGGCGGATTCGCTGGCCACCGGACCGGGTGTCTGGGGTGACTGGAAAGCGACGCTGATCGGCGAATTGGTCCGGCGCTGCCGCGTCGTGATGGCGGGCGAGGAACTGCCCGAGCCCGAACCTGTACCGCAGGAGCTGCTCGTCCGCGCCGCCGCCGGTGGAGTACATGTCGAATTATCCCAGGGCGACGGTAAATACACCTATCTCGCCACGGTTATCGCCCCGGATACTCCCGGTTTGCTGGCCGATACCGCCGGGGTACTGGCACTGCATTCACTGCGGGTGTTGTCGGCATCGATCAGCGGGGCAGGGGAGTCGGCGATCAATACCTTCGTCGTGACACCGGCCTTCGGGTCGCCGCCGGACGCCGGGCTGCTACGCCAGGAACTCAACCGAGCGATCGCCGGTGACCTCGATGTGCGCGCCGTTCTGACCGCGCGGGAACGGGATACGCCCGCCGCGGCCCGCTACGCCCGAGCCGAGCCGTGGTTGTCGTGGACACCGACCCCGGTTGCGGGCCAGTTCATCCTGCAGCTGAGAGCGGAGGACCGAATCGGCCTGTTGTGCCGGTTGTCCGCCGTGCTGTCGGGTGTTGGCGCCGATGTGCGCTGGGCCAAGGTGGTGACCATGGGATCGTTCGTGGTCGATGTTTTCTGCGTGGCGTTGGGCGCCGACGCGGGCCCGCAGCGGCGGTCGGCCATCGAGACCGCGATCTTGGCGGAGGTTCCGCAGCCGGCGCCGCGCAAAACCTCCGAGCAGGAACGAACCTGAGGTCGCGGCCGGGCGCCCGCAACCGGTGTGGCCGCCCGGCCGGGACCGGCAGGTCCTGTGTCCAAGGTCACCGTTGCGCGTCGATTGCCCTCCAGTTGCCAACAGATCCTGAGCCATGCGGGATCCGGCCCCTACCATTCGGGAGTCAGCTGTCGCGCTCATGAGGGGAGCAGGTCGGTGGCAATCCAAGTGGTGACCTCGTCGATCATGACCAGCGATAGGACCTCGCATATCGCCCGATGCGTGGGCGACGCCTATTGGGTGGTGACCTGGCTCCCCGGGCGGACGCTCACCGAACCCCAGGCGATGGCCGCGATGACCGTGGCCGCCGCCGTCGCGACCACCGGCATCCCGCCGGACGACGACTGGTCGCAACTGGATTCCCTGGCCCGCGGGCTCGGCCTCACCGGCCGGGAAGCGGCCTACCTGGTCGCCGTGGAACAACACGACTACCAGCGTGGTTTCTCCACCCCCGCGAGCTGAGCGCACCAGCGCCACATTCTCGAGTACGGTGCGAGCGGAGTCACGCCGCGACGCCCGCTAGTCTGAGACCCCCATTACCCTGGGACTCAGTGACGTCACTCGAGATCAGGAGCGCGCCAGGTGTTCGAATCTTTATCCGACCGGTTGACCGGTGCCCTGAAGGACCTTCGCGGTAAGGGCCGCCTGTCGCCGGCCGATATCGACGCCACCTGCCGGGAGATCCGGCTGGCACTGCTGGAGGCCGATGTCGCGTTGCCGGTGGTCCGCGGGTTCATCGCCCGGATCAAGGAACGCGCGAAAGGTTCCGAGGTTTCGGCTGCGCTGAACCCGGCCCAGCAGGTCGTCAAAATCGTCAACGAGGAACTCGTCGCCATCCTCGGCGGCGAGACCCGGCGCTTGACACTGGCCAAGACGCCGCCGACGGTGATCATGCTCGCCGGCCTGCAGGGCGCCGGTAAGACCACCCTGGCCGGAAAGCTCGCCAAATGGCTGCGCGATCAGGGCCATCAGCCGCTGCTGGTGGCCTGCGACCTGCAGCGCCCCGGCGCCGTCACCCAGTTGCAGGTGGTGGGTGAACGCGCCGGTGTCCCGGTGTTCGCACCCCATCCGGGCACCTCCATCGGTGGCGGTGAGAACGCGCTCGGGGTCACCGCGGCCGATCCGATCGCGGTCGCCGAAGCCGGGATCACCGAGGCGCGCGCCAAACAGTACGACGTGGTGATCGTCGATACCGCCGGCCGGCTCGGTATCGATGCCGAGCTGATGGCGCAGGCCGCCGGTATCCGCGATGCGGTGAAACCCGACGAAACCCTGTTCGTCCTCGACGCCATGATCGGTCAGGACGCCGTCTCCACCGCCGAAGCATTCCGTGACGGTGTCGGCTTCACCGGCGTGGTACTCACCAAACTCGACGGCGACGCCCGCGGTGGCGCGGCGCTGAGCGTGCGCAACGTGACCGGTGAGCCGATCATGTTCGCTTCCACCGGTGAGAAG
Source organism: Nocardia speluncae NBRC 108251 (assembly GCF_001613245.1). Classification (GTDB taxonomy): domain Bacteria; phylum Actinomycetota; class Actinomycetes; order Mycobacteriales; family Mycobacteriaceae; genus Nocardia; species Nocardia speluncae. Next base: position 147,403 of record NZ_BDBZ01000014.1, read on the forward strand.
CTCGAGGATTTCGACGTCTTCCACCCCGACCGGATGGCCAGCCGCATCCTCGGGATGGGCGATGTGCTCACCCTCATCGAGCAGGCCGAGCAGGTCTACGACGCGCAGCAGGCCGAGGAGGCCGCGCGCAAGATCGGCAGCGGTGAACTCACCCTTGAGGATTTCCTCGATCAGATGCTGGCCATCCGGAAACTGGGGCCCATCGGAAACCTGCTCGGGATGCTGCCGGGCGCCGGGCAGATGAAGGATGCCCTCGCCCAGGTCG
>NZ_BDBZ01000015.1 GCF_001613245.1 Nocardia speluncae NBRC 108251
GCGGAACGGGACAACCCGAAGATCATCAACGCGTCCCGGCGGCTGCGGATCGCCAACGGGTCCGGAGTGCAGGTCTCCGATGTCAACCAGCTGGTCGACCGGTTCTTCGAAGCCCGCAAGATGATGACCGCGATGGGCCGGCAGATGGGGATGCCGGGCGGTAACCGGCGCACCAAGAACAAAAAGGGGAAGAAGGGCAAGAAGGGCGGTCGCGGGCCGACTCAGCCGAAGATGCGCGGCGGCTTCCCGGGAATGCCCGGTATGCCCGCGGGCGGCGGCGGCATGCCGGACCTGTCGAATATGCCGCCCGGACTCGATCAGCTGCCGCCCGGGCTGGAGAACTTCGATCTGTCGAAATTTCGGAAGGATCTCCAGTAGACGGGTAGCTTACGGGCTACCCAGGAGGTAGCCACGTGACCACCAGCATCACACGCCGGGTACTAGGGCGTATCCGGCTCAGCCGGGCCACCGACGAAACCACGTCACCCGAACGCCAACGCGAGATTATCCAGCAATGGGCGAACACACATGACGCTGTCATAGTCGGCTGGGCCGAAGACTTGGACGTATCCGGGTCCGTGGACCCGTTTGATACCCCGTCGCTCGGGCATTGGTTGAACCACCGGGTACACGAGTGGGACACGCTCGTAGCGTGGAAGCTCGATCGGCTGGGCCGGAACATCCTCCAACTGAACGGGCTGATCGGCTGGGCTGAGAAGCACGATAAGACCATCGTGTCCTGCAATGAGAATCTGGACTTTGCTACCTGGCAAGGTCAGATGCTCGCGGGAATCATGGCTGGACTCGCGCAAGGCGAACTAGAAGCCATCAAAGAGCGCACCGGGGCTGCGCGAAGGAAACTGGTCACCTCCGGCCGCTGGTTCGGAGGCAGACCCCAGTACGGGTACCGCGCGGTTCAGTCCGGAGACGGGTGGACGCTGGAACACGACCCGGAAACACTTCCTGTGCTGCGGCAGATTATCGCTGACACTATCGGCGGTGTGCCCGCAGCGGCGGTGGTCCGGGAGTTGAACACGCAGGGGGTGTTATCGCCCTCTGACAGCTACCGGAAGCGCCAAGGGAAGCCGCTTAGGGGTACGCCCTGGAACCCGACCACGCTGCTTCAGATGCTCAAATCTCGGTCACTGCTGGGTGAGGTCACGCACAACGGGGCTACCGTACGGAACGACGACGGTAGTCCGATACTTGCCGGACCACCTTTGATCAACCTCGACACATTCCAGCGGCTACAGCAAGCTTTGGACAAACGAGCCATCGGTCGGGCTAACCCGCGTGTGGATACGTCCCCTTTGCTCGGCGTTGTCGTCTGTGCGGTGTGTGGAAAGAACCTGATCTACCAACAGCAGTACGACAAACGGAACGGGAACACCCGGAGGTACTACTACTGCCGCGACCGGTGCGGGCAGAACATCCGAGCGGCAGAGTTGGAAAGCTGGCTCGAAGAAACGTTTTTGGACGAACTCGGTTCGTACGAGGTAACCGAGCGGGTCTGGGTACCTGCCAGCAGCAACCAGCAGGAACTACGGCAAGCGCAAGAGACGTTGGACGAACTTCTCACGTTGTTACCGTCTATTGGGTCTCACACTGCACGAGAACGGCTGACGAAGCAGATAGCAGCCATCGATAAGCGGATAACCGAGCTAGAGAACGAGCCGGGGTCCGAAGGCCATTACGAGTACCACGGTACGGGGGAGACCTACGCCGAGGTATGGGCACGCGGGGATCAACGGCAACGGCGCACACTGTTGCTGAAGTCTGGGATATCCGCTACCGCTCGTGTATACGCTCGTACTCGCGGCAGCGGCGGTGCACACGAGTTCAATATCCGCATACCGGGTGACCTACTCGAACGGATGGACGCCGGATCAACCGAAGAGCACTTCAAGCGACGAGAGGCCGAGGCCGCAGAGCTTCGCAAAGGACTCGGTATAGACAAATAAGCGACAGCCCCTGGGTTTCTGACCCAGGGGTTTCGTCGCTTCCCAAGGTAGAAATACCCCCGAACAGTTGTGGGTCCCCCTGCCCCGGCGTTGGTCGCCGGATGGAGCCCCTGTATCGCTCCCCAGATACCCCCGATGTGTAGATCTCGGACCGAGGATGATCGGATACCGTGGGCAGCAACCGAACCGAAGGGGGAGCCGTGCGGGTACGAACCGCCGTGTTGGGCGCTGGTGCGCTACTGCTGGCTGCTGGGTGCGGAACCACCGAGACGGGTACGCCGACCACTGCGGCGGCACCTCCGCCTGACCCCTTCAACGTATGCGAGGACTTGCCTGATGCTGCCCTCGCGACGACTGGCCTGAACCCAGCTACGAAATCGACCGTCACCAACGCACCCTCCGGGCCTACGTCGTGGATCGTGTGCGCATGGGAGCCCACCCAGCCCCCGGCGACGTACCGGGTAGAGGTGTACAGCACCAGTCACACCATGGACGAGACTCGGAAGAACGAGAACCTCACCGACCTCACCGAGGTCGAAATAGCTGGACGTCAAGGACTCACGTTCAAGGAGACGAACACCGCCGATACCCGGTGCCGTGCAGCGTTCGGCGCCGAGCAAGGATCGTTCATCGTGTCCACGGCGTGGTTCGAAACAGGTGCCAAACCGGACCTGTGCGGACTGGCCGTGCAGTACCTGACCGATCTGGAGCCAGCACTACCGGCCTAAGCCAGACCCGTGTTTCCGAGCGCTTGTGACGTCTGCTGGTCCGTCTCGGTGAGCTTGCCGATTGCGGCAAGGTAGGTGTCACGCATCAGCTCGGCAATCTCTATCAGGCCATTCAGACGGTCTACAGCCTCCACGGCCGCTATGGTCTCGAACTTCTTTTTCATGTCCAGCGCGGACGGTAGTCCGCCGTACCCGGACAGGAACCCCAGAGCTTCGGCATCCAGTTTCCGGTTCCGGAGATTCGTCAGAAGCGTTTCACACTCATTCGCCAGAGCTTGACCCATGTCCGGTTCCAGGGTCATATCGCCATTGATCGCTTGCTGCTTGAGCCCTTGCCAGTGCTTGAGCTGGTCTTGCTCGGACACGGCTCCCCCTACTTCAGTAGCTCGATCGGATCAACCCCCAGAGCTTCGGCCAGCCGCTCTACAGATCTCAACGTCATGTTGTGGCGCCCGGCCTCGATGCCTGCCACGTACCGGGTAGAGAGCCCAAGGACATCGTTCGCCAACCGTTCTTGGCTCAGCTTCATCTCACGGCGTATCCGGAGCAGGTTGGTACCGACGACGCGTTGTAGCTCTCCCTCGGCCATAGGTACATGCTCAGGTTCTTGACACGCACATGCCACGATGTCATCAAAGCTGGTAACTATCTGTATCTGAATCGATGACAACCAGAAGTGATAGCTTCATACTCGGTACATGACTACTTTTCAGGTTCAGTGCAGACCGACCCCCGAAGGGGGCTGGTACGTCTACGCCCCGGCGTTCGGTGTAGGGCGCTATGTACGTGCGGAGGATGTCCCCCGGGTAGCCCGGGAGATGATCGCTGCCTGTGGGGCAGCGCCTAGAGAGTTCGGTATCGAGTTCGATAAGGGGTGAGATACCCCCGAACGGTCAGCGCTCCAGAATATTTCGAGCCGCTTCGGTGAGGCGCTCACCCGCCTACCTGTCGACGCGACGAGGGTCGGGTGGCTCCATCCGCTGAAGGACCGTCAATGCCTCTATGGTCAGTTCCCCACCCTTCCGCCCTATGGAGCCAGTGAGCAGGTTTCGTTTGCGTGCCTGCCACAGATGGCCGCGCACGGTTTGAGTCGACTTGCCCAATTCTTCCGCGATCTTCTCAACCGGCTTGGATTGCCCGTCGCTGACTCGGTAGACGTACTCCTTCGACAGCAGGGCTAGGTACTCGGCCGTGATGCCGTTGGCCAGTTCGGCTCGTAGCTTTTTCATCGGCTCGGTTCGATCCCGCCAGCGCTGTTTCATCTGCTCCATGAACCCGACTGGGTTCTTTCCGACATCTTCGTGCAGCTTCGCTGAGGCCCCCCGAAAGTCGATCTCTCGCAGGACTGTGCTGGAGATGCCCCCGGCTGGGGGAGATTCCTCTTCTATCGGCCGGATGAACACCGTAGCTGGCCCGCCTTGGAAGTTGCCTTCGTGCCACTGCATCTCGACTACCCACGGCCCAATTTCTTGGAAGACGAATCGACCCATATGCGCAGCGTATCAGGTCACCCAACATGTTGGGATTGACAAACGTGTTGGTTCCCCGCATTCTGATGTCAGTTCGAACCATGAAGGCCGCCGGCCGGAGGGGGTCGGATCGAAACCCACAAGTCCGCTTCATGGGCGGCCCCGGATCCCAGGAGATTCCGATGACCTTCATTGAGGCCAATGAGTTTGTCGCTTCGGTAGCCGCCGAGCACGGCGTCAAGCTCTCAAACCGCAAGCGGCGCGAGGTCGCCAAGCAGTGGATAAACCCGGCGACCCGGGTTGCCCGCAAAGGCAAAGGCGGCTACGCCGATCCGACCGGCGACACCGCCGTCAGGAATGTACTGGCGCTGCTCCGGCAGCGGTAACAACACCAACCAGATAGGAATCCAGATGAACGACGAACAGATTTTCGAGCACTTCCAGAACAAGGCCAACCGCGACGCGGTTATGGCGAACACGAACAACGAGAAAGCTGGAGACATTTTGGATATCGCAGCTCTCCGCGCCGCCCCTGAGGCGTCGGAAGTCGAGTACGGCGAACAGCAGGGTGGTATGTGGTTCAACGGGTGGAAGCTCGGACTGTGTACCATGCATGGAATTCGGCTGTGGGAGTCGCGTGGTGGGGAAATCGTCATCAAAGGCGTCGAAGGGATGTCAACGGATCAGCTTGACCAGTTCATCGGGTGGGTGGAGAAACTCCAGAAAACCCACATTCAGATACCGATCGGTGTGGATAACTGGCAAACCAGTGAGCAGGATCTTCAAGACCTGCTGATGTCTGACCACGACACGATCATGGAGTTCGGTCATCCCAACGGGGTGGGGGGATGAGCACTTATCGACTCGAAGTATTCGCAGACGGAGAAGACGAACTAGCCTGCGCTCTCGACGAACTCGGCGGTAGGTACCAGTACGCCATTATTGACCAGACACAGGAAGAGAACGAGAAGTGAATTTCACCGAAGACACCGGTAGCCCGCTGGCACCTGGCGGAACTGTCCGCTACCTCATTCATGACGCTATGGGCCGGTTCGTCGGATACATCGGGGATAAGAACGGGCGGTGGTGGATGTCGTACTGTCCTACCCCGGAGTCCCCTCTACTGATCCGGCGCGGGTTTAAGTCTCGGGATAACGCCGAGAAAGCATTGGTAAAGATTGTAGTGGATGAAATTGTGTCCTCGACTTTCAAGGGTGTCTGACATGACAATGACGATGAATATCGCTGAATGCGAGTTCGACGGATGTATCCGACCGAAATCGTCTGTCGGATTGTGTACGACGCATTACCAGCAGAAGCGGAGGGGTAAGACTCTGACACCGATTCGTACAAAACGATCCCGGGAGCTGACATCTCCGGATGTCACCTTCTTCGAAGGATTCCCGCTGGTTACAGATGTCGAATCAGACGGCACCCTGACAATCGTGTCTGTCGAATCTCTTGACATCGACGACATTCACCGTCGATATGCTGAAAGTCATTACGGCAACAGCGTTGCTTGTCAGCTTCGTCACGAGTACGTAAATCGGTTTGACCAGGTTCGGATTATGACAATCTGGACCGTGGATTAATTACTACAAACCCCCGGGCGGAACCTACCCGCCCGGGGGCAGTGGGCACACTACAGGAGAGATGAATGAGAAAGCCTTACGCCACCCGTGCCGACCAGTGGAGACGGGAGCACCCTAACGCCTTACGGCAGTGGCCAGCTAAGTACGGCACGGTGTCACAGTTCTGGGGTTTCCGGGTGTACTGCGGTCGGTGCAAGGATTGTGGGTCGCCAGTGACCACCCGCCGGAACGTGTCCGCGCACAACTGGGGTGAGACCCGGATAGGCCGCTGGCCTGCTCTCTGCGCGGAGTGCAGGGAGGCAAAGCGGCGGCACTATCGGGAACTGGACTCTGACCGAGCCCGGAAGCGGATGGCCGAACGCCGGCGCTGGGACCGATACGTCCGAGACGGCGACCGCGCGGAGCATGGCTTGCCATCGGTTCGGCAAGGCGTCAAGGCCGAGGTAAACGACGCGTACGTAAAGAGGTTTGGAAACAAATAAGCTCTACCTCTGTTCGGGCACTTATTACGATAAGGGTAGAGGGTGAGGAGAGGGCCGCCTACGGGCGGTCCTTTTTTCTGGGCTGAATACCTGATGTCCACAGGAGGTGAAATGGATATGGACAAGCGGTGCCCCAAAGGGCACCTGATCGGATCAACGCAACAGGATCGGGACACCACTGGCTACTGCCGGGAATGCCGTAGGGCGGACACTGCCCGTAGGCAGAAACAGTCTCGTGCTGCGCTACGGATCATCACAGCGCTGAGGAACCGGCGAGAGCCGGACCCTGAGGATTTCCAGGCCCTGGAAGTCCCGTAGGGCCACGAACACCACAACCGAATACCGATACCTACCTGAGCCCCTGACGCCCCGTTAGGAGGCTCGTTTTTATGCCTGGATGAAAGAGAATGAGATGACCAAGGCAGTAACCCCCACCGAAGCGCCCTACGCAGAACGAGCCATGGTCGGCCAATGGTGGTACGACATCACCCCCGGGACGTTCGTTGTTCACGAGGGTTTCTACGAGTTCAAATACAAGCCCCGTTCGCGGCGATTCGGTGATCCGGATCGGACTATGCGACTCCCTCACGACAAGCTTGAAGCTATCCAGATCGCGAGCGCTGAATGATCGACATCGCGACCCGGTTCCCGCGAACCAGCCTCAAGGAGGCATGGATACGTTCCCAGCAGTCCGAGAAGTGGGTATTCCCGGATACGGTCTGTTCGTCCGTGACCATGATCTACGGACGGAGCAACGTCGGTAAGGCGTACCTGGTTTCATCCATGCTGCTGTCGCTGATGGTGGACGACCGGGAGTTCCTGGGGATGCAGCCGACGAACCGTACGAAGGTGTGGCGGCCGGCCATCTTGTGGACCGATCCCGGTTCCGACGAAGAGTACGCCGAGCGGATCTATCCCGAGCTTCCTGAGGAAGCAGAACTAGGGATATTCCATACCGGTCGGACCACGCAGGTTGCAGAGTGGGCAGCGCTGGCCGATCACCTGGTATCCGAAGGGTTCAACTTCGTTGTCGTCGACAACCTGCAAGGGGTCACCGGCGACACGAACGAAGCAGGCACCGTTACAACGGTGTTCGACGGGCTGACCAAGCTCACGAACCGGGGTGTCCCGGTGGTCGTCCTACACCACGAATCGGAGAAAGGGAGGGTGGTCCCTGGGGCATCCCCGATGGGGACGTCTACGGCCGTCCAGAAGTCCAGAACATGGATTCAGGTCCGGCAGACTAACCGTCGCGGCCTACGCGGCGGCAACACGGCGATGGTGATTCAGTCCAACGCTCTGGACCAACCGCAACAGCTCGTTGCCGAACCACTGACCGGCCCTGCTTATCGACGGGTGAACCGGGGTCCATGGACGTCCACGGACAACGAGGAGAAGGCGCCGAAGCAGGATCGCAATGTGCAGGTCTTGGACCGCAACGCCGAGGTCGTGGAATGGATCGTAAACAACGGGCAGGGTGTCGGCGTGAACAAACTTCAGGATCAACTCACCGAGAAGTTCCCGGAGAAGAAAGCCAGCACGTGGCGATATCAGCTACTCCAAGGTGCGTTGTCCAAGATGCTCCGTAGGACCGGAGAGGGTGATTCGACCCGTTGGGTAGCAGTCTCAGGTGGTAGTCAGGGTGGTAGTGCCTGATTGTATCGTCGCAGGTCAGAGTGAGTGGTAGTAGTGGTATCCCCCTATAGGTGTTCGTACCTCACACCACCCCCACTCTTAGATAAGCGCTGGACGTCCAGCGCATAAGGATCATCCCCCGCGCAGCGGGGAAGTAGGGGCCCACGGGCCCCGATTCTTTTTAATCCCTATGCGGGGTACCCCGCAGGATGAATACAGAAAATCAGTCGGCCGTGCCGACATAGGGGGACCACGGGTCCCGAATAGTTTTAATCCGTAGCGTGGTTAGCCACGCAGTGATAAACAAGAGGAGATGTCGACCGTGTCGACTATTGGATTTCACGAAGCTGGGCTTCGTCGTAAGTGTATCGACGGAACCGTGTACCGTCGTGACGATAAGCTAGCCACGTGGCTAGCTGTATCCGCCGGGGAAATCCCCGGTATTATCGAATCGCTCGTACGCGAAGGCGTCCTTCGCTTTGATGGAATTTCCTCGAAAGGAACCGAGCGGTACAAGCTCGGACCTAGGTGCATCTGTTTCGGATCCTCGCGTAATACCGCGTGCGTGGTGCACGCATCGGACCCGTTCAATACCTAATACACCGATTCAGCGCTGTATGTAGTGGCGCTACATAGCGCAGAACGATTATCTGGCCCGGGCATTCCGTTCCGGGCCTTTTCTATGTCCGGAGGACACGATTGATTACCGATGAAGCCGACCGCGAGTCGGCGTTCCAAGAATACTGCTCAAAACTGAACCGTATTTCGATGCCGTCCGCGAACGCGGCGGTACTCCGTGGTTCACCTCGGTCGAAGGACGGCGGGAACTGTTCATGCGCCGGTTCACCCAACCCGCCCCGCCGGATGTCGATGCCTGGTACCCGTTCCAGAAAAAGGAAGCCGAATGATTTGGGTCGTCCTCACAGTCGCCTCTATGGCGGCTACGTCAGGTTCGCTGTGGAGTGTGTACTGCCGCGGTAAGCACCTTCGGAGGATTCTACGGTGAATTCCCGCAAGGTGTTTGTGTTGGTGGATACAGCCGGTAACCGTCGGCGTGCGCCACGGTTCAAATTATTCGATCCGGAGAACCGAATCGGGATGTCGATGCATCCCGAGACCTTCCGCAGATTTCTTGATGACGCCGAAGAGAAATGGGATCTGTGGGAGCAGTCCCAGATACAGAAAACAGAAAGTAAAAGCCATGAGTGAATTTGCAAAACATCTGCAAAACGCCCTGAACGGCACCAATGACTCAGTGTCACGTGACGAACTGAAGGAGATGCTGTCGGGTTATCTACACACCCCTGCGAAGCCTGTGTATGACCCTGAAGCCGAAGCTCTGGGCGAAGCTATCCAAGAAAAGCTGTCGGGCAGGGATAGCCTTAAAGATGAACTTCTAGGGCGTATGCATGCTGCCGGTATGGATGTCCGAAACTGGACGCCACCGGCGGTTGACCCTTTAACCGCGATGGACAATCGGCTAGGTGAATCTATTAAACGTGAGCGAGTAAAGCATGAGGCGATGCTTGCCGAATACCGGGCTTCAGTTGACCCTGAAGCCCAGCGATTGAACGATCTCGCCGACGAGCTTCAGCGTGAGGGTGAAGCACAGAATACACAGGAAATCCGAGGCCCGGTGGACCTCGGTTGGAGTCCCGCCGGTCCCGGTGCTCTTAATCATGATTTCCGAGAGCACAACCACACTTACAACAATATCGCTGACATCTACTAACGATAGGAAAAACTATGTTCAACGAAAACGCCTACGACCTTCACACCAGTAACGCTCGTCTGGTTGCCGCTCACGGCGGTACATTGTCCAAGCGCTGGCACGAGATCGATAACAACTATGACGCCTACCGGTACCGTCAGGCTTCGTGGGCTCACGACCTCGCCCAAGCGGTTATCGAAGGTAAACCCGAATCGGAATTGAATCAGATGCACGCGCTTGCTATGGCTGCCGCAATCGGAAGCCAGAACGGTACCTACACCGGGCAGGTAGGGGGTACCGCTGAAGCGATGATAAATACCCATGTTCGGGAGCGGGTTACTGCTGCGCTGGTCCAGGAGTACAACAAGACCAGTGCCGACAACTTTAAAGCCGTTGGTGCTCATCTCGGCCTCAATATCCAACAGTTCCGTGCCTTGGCTGAACAGGTCGATCCGGACACTGATCCGGCCAAGCTGGTCGGTATCCCGATGGAACAGCAGCAAGCGTGGTTGCAGGCGGCTGAGGTAGTAGCGGATATCGAAGCAGGGTTCAACGCGTTTCGTGCCGCTGCTGCTCTTGAGGGGCGGGTGCTGACCAAGAATGATTCGCTGGTGGGCTTGGTGTGCCCGACCACGGGAACCGGCGCCGACCGCCGGAAGCTCTGGGATGCTTGGGATTCTAAGGGCCGAACCGGAAGGTTCGGTGCCCTCATCAAGGCAGGGATCGAAGTGAATCCCATCGGTTCGGTCCGTGAGTATCGGAGCTACGACCGGCCGATGTCCGAGAACAAGATTGTGCGTGGCGCTATGGGCGGTATGCAGCAGTTCTTGGTGGACTCTGAAGACGATTCAATCGTCCTGCGGTAGTACCGGAATCGCCCGTAGACGGGCGTTCGTAGATTCTGAGGGTCTGGGTATAGGTGCAGGAATTCCAGGCCCTCTTATCGAAGCTCTGACCTGCACGTATGGGGGTAGGGGGAGGTTCCCCCTCCCTTCTGGTACGGCCCCACCTCGGCCATACAGGTCAATTTATTTACGAAGGGGGGGAGGGGGTCGGCTCAGGCATCCCGACCCCGGAAAGGAACCATGGAAAACCACGATAATGCCCTTGACCAGCTCAATGCGTTGAAACAAGAACTCGTCGCGAGGATGAGCGAAGCTTCGCCGGGAGTGCTCCCGCAGTTCGCTAAAGCGATCGCTGATCTTACCGAGCAGATCGCCGGGATACAGTGGACCGCCCGGCAGTCGCTGACCCCGCTCGCGGTTGTCCAGCTGCGGAAACTCACCGACCCCGGAACCGACCCCGGGGTGCGGAAGATGAATAAGCAGCAGCTTGTGAAGTCCGGTGTGCTCGATCAGATGTCGGCCGACCTCTTGGAGTACGTTCCCGCTCGAGATTCGGCCTAGTCTCTGCTACGGCCGCCAACGGGGCACGTGCCGTGCGCGACTTCGTACCTGCACAGCACAAGGGGGTGACAGAAATCGTCACCCCTGGTGGAAAATAGCAGGTCACAGTGGTTAGTGAGGCCGGTGTTTACCGGTTGATTATGCGTAGCAAGGTCCCCGGCGTCTGTGACATGTTCCCCAAGGCGGCCCGTTCGGGCCACTTTGGGTTAGGCTCGACTAACGAGCCGGACCCGTCCGGTGCTGCAACACCGAACGGGTCCATGAAGGTTCGTTATCACCTCCTCTTGCTGAGCCAGCGGCCAGCGAAGGTCAGCCCAGCCCCGAGTACTGAAATGATGAAGGGGAAGGGCGGGACGACATCAAGCAGCGGCAGTGCCGGTGCTGCGGTGCGAATGATTCGGCCGGTGGTGGTCATGTATTTGCCCACCACCGCCCACTTTTGGGCTGGGCGCGGATCATCGTCTGTAGGCTCAGGGGAACCCGTGGATGTAGGATGCGGAGTGTTCATGCTGTGCTTGCCTTTGCGCTGGGCCCCGTATGGTTACTGGGGCTGTGGATAGTGCTTGTGGCATAAGGGCTGTCCTTCGTTAGAGGAAAGATCACCGGGAGATTTGCGGTGTGATGAGCTGGCCCGGGCTCACCCCGGCTCGGGATTGAGCCGACAGTGAGAAACACTAAACCTTGTGTCTAGAAGGTCAATCTTCTACTACATGTTGTGGTTTGTGATCGAGATCACGCCGAACAATATCGGCTTTGGGTGACAAAATTTCTACCTGCCACGATCTGAACTGGACGCATGTCAAAAACCGGCGAGTAACCACTGAAATTGTGGCGACCATCACATCGATTAGCGGCGGTCGGATAGCGTGGCGCACAGGGTTTTTGGGTCTTAACCCACCGCTGCCCACCACCCTCAGCTGACTCTGAACGCGTATGAGGCCATGCCGCATGGGGCTGATGTCGTCGACGCGGCCGCGGTCTGCGGTACTCGCGTACATCCCTCACTAGGGGAACCGAGAGTAAGTGATTGATCCGGAGGATCTACCTCGAATGCTTGTGACCGAGGTAAGGCAGTCGGAATGCGCCCCGTGGACTCGGTAGGCCGTGTGCACCGCCGCTGCGAAGTGGTCAAATGTCGGCAGTGTATGTTTGGAGATGATCCACAAGTTTCGATCTCTCCAAGTTCAAGTTCCCGGATAAGTAGTAGCCCCGCTGTAAACCGTTGATGCTGCGCCGCCCCTTTTCCGCAAAGGGGCGGCGCAGCATCGTTGTATTCAGGAACGTGGTTGCGGTGCAGCCAACGGCCGGGCCCCCGAGCGATTTCGCCTGCTCAGGGGTCCGGCCGGCTCAGTGCCTGCGCCGGCGGGCCAGGAGCAGTGCGCCGGCGAACGCCGCCACTGCTACCACCACTGCGCCCGCAACCGCGACCCACACCAGCGGCGATATTCCGCTGTCGGAGGTTTCCCCGGCCTGCTCGGCCGAATCGCCGGCGGCCACCTGCTTCGCTTTCTCGCCGAATGTTCCCTCGCCCGCGGCATCGCCTTGCGCGTACTGCGGACCGGGTTCCGGCGCTCCGGTGACGGCGACCTCCAGCTCGATCGGTACCGGCGCGACCGTACGGGTGCTGTGGATCGTCGGGCTCAGTTTCACCGCGATGTAGTGCCAGCCCGCCACCGCCTGATCGGCGACTTTGCCGCGTTCTTCTCGATTGAGGTAGCGGATCGGGACGGTCGCCAGCGCCGCATCATTGGCCGGCAGGACGCGTTCGGTACCGGCGTAGGAGGTGGTATCGGACTCGAGTTCCGCGCGGTACGGATTGTAGAGCGTGGTCGCGATATTCGAGGTGTATTCGCTGCCTTCCTCGGCGCTGCTGCCGAACCGCACCCGGTAGGCCAGCCCCTGGCCCCAGTCCACCTTCACCCGGTAGAAGACGAACTCGCCCCGCTGCACGGTATCGGTGTAGCGGCCCGCGCCCGGGAGATCCGTTGCAACATTGAACGAACCGCCGCCGACAACCGGGACGACAGGCGTTGTGGGAGCGCTGAACTCCACCGGCTGCGGGTCCGCCGCGGGACCGGGGTCGGTGACCGCCGGTTCCACACCGATATTCAGCTCGATCGGCAACTGCCCTGGTGCACCGTCGGAAACATGTGCCCATTCGAGCGCGAAATAGTAGTGGCCGCCACCCCGGCAATTGTCCGTACCCGTGTTACCGGAATCGGCTTCGGCGGCACCCCGCCAGGCACTGCTCACCGTCAGCGCCACCCCGTCGACGGAACGGGTCGCCAACTCGCTTTCGCGGCTGTGGCAATCTTGGCCCTCGGCGCCGTAGACCTGCAGATCGAGCCGGTTGTTCGAGGTGGACGCGTTGGTGCGGTCACCGCGCGGGAACGACACGGTACCGCTGAAGTACGCGTTCGCGCCGTCGGGTACGTCCACCGCGTAGTACTGCGGTTTCTTCTGCCCGATCACGTCCAAATATTGCCCTGGTTCGGCCACCGGCGCCTCGCGGTAGCCCGATGCGCCCGTGATCGGGAGCCCGACCGGGGCGTAGCTGCGCAAGGCGACGGCACTGACACGGGGTAGCACCTGCTCGAGTGCCGCGCCGTCGGCGGCATCGGTGTAGGTGCCGCCGGTGCTCTGGGCGATACAGGTCAACTGTGCGCGTGAGGCATCGTCGACCCCGAAACCGATGGCGTGCATCACGATTTCGTTGCCCTGGGCGCTGAGTTCGCGGGCGACATCGCAGGGGTCCGGTGGAGCGCAGGTGTCCAGGCCGTCGGAAACCAGCACGATCGAGCGCGGTCCCTCCTGCGGCAGTGCGGCAGCGGCAGCGCGCAGCGATGCCCCGATCGGGGTGTAGCCGCGCGGGACGATCTGGTCCGTGGCCGCGGTCAGCCCCGGCTTGTCGATGGTTTCGGCCGGATGCAGGATCTGCACGTCCTGACAGCCCGCGGCCTTTTCGGCATCAGAGTTGCCGGTGCCGGTGCCGTAGGCAGAGAGCCCGACCTTCGCGTTGCCGGGTGCCGCGGTGACGAAATTGCGGACGGCGTTCTTGGCCGCGTCCATCTTCGTGCCACCGCTGGGGTCGGCCGCCAGCATCGACCCCGACGCGTCCAGTACCAGCATTGTCGGGGCGTATTCGGTCCTGGCCTGTGGCGACTGCTGCGCGAGTGCGGGCATGGCGACAGGCACCGAGGCGATTACCGCCGCGGCCGCCGTTGCCAGGACTCTGTTCAGAAACAACACGCTGTCCGTACTCTCGATCGTTCCCGCCGCGCGGACAGCGCGACCCAGCGGACATTACGCACGCGCGTCACGGCCCGCCACCCCGCGAGATGGTTGTTCAGCATTCGGGCGTCCTCGATCGGTGAGCCGGGCGCCGGAAGCAGGACGGGGCGGGCGCGATTTCGGGCTCGGACCTGCATCTGGCAGAATGGTCGATCGTCCTTCCGGACAGTGTCAGCCCGTCTCCGGTTACGTACCGCGCGGCGGTCACACACTCCTTTCGCAAAACCGGGCTCGCGAACCGCGTGAGCCGCTGAATTGCGCCGTGACCACAACGAAAGGCAGATCAGCAGATGGCTGTTCGCATCAAACTCACCCGTTTGGGCAAGATCCGCAACCCGCAGTACCGCGTCGTCGTCGCGGACGCCCGTACCCGCCGTGACGGCCGGGCCATCGAGTCCATCGGCAAGTACCACCCGAAGGAAGAGCCCTCGCTGATCGAGATCGATTCCGAGCGCGCCCAGTACTGGCTGGGTGTCGGCGCGCAGCCGACCGAGCCCGTGCAGCGGCTGCTGGAGATCACCGGCGACTGGCAGAAGTTCAAGGGCCTGCCGGGCACCGAGGGCACCCTCAAGGTCGCCGCGGCCAAGGCGTCCAAACTGGACCTGTTCAACGCCGCACTGGCTGCCGCCGACAACGAGCCGGTCGCCGAGGCCGTGACCCCGAAGAAGAAGGCCAAGAAAGACAAGGAAGAGGGCGCCGCCGAGGCGACCGAATCCGCCGAGGCTGCCGAGTAATGAGCGTCGTCGTCGCCGATGCCGTGGAACATCTGGTCCGCGGCATCGTCGCCAATCCCGATGATGTGCGCGTCGAGCTGATCACCGGCCGCCGCGGGCGCACGGTCGAGGTGCACGTCCACCCCGATGACTTGGGCAAAGTCATCGGCCGGGGCGGTCGCACCGCGACTGCGTTGCGCACGCTCGTCGCCGGTATCGGCGGCCGCGGTATCCGGGTCGACGTGGTCGACACCGATCAGTAGATGGAACTCGTAGTCGGCCGGGTCGCCAGATCGCACGGCGTGCGCGGCGAACTGGTCGTCGAGGTCCGTACCGACGAACCCGAGGCGCGTTTCGCGCCCGGCTCGACCCTGCGGGGCCGGGCGGCACGGTCGAAAGATGTGCGGAATTTCACCGTGGAGTCGGCCCGGGAGCATTCGGGCCGGCTTCTCGTGCAACTCGCCGGTGTCACCGATCGTGGGGCCGCGGACGCCCTGCGCGGCACCTTGTTCCTGGTGGACAGCGCGGATCTGGGCTCGGCGGCGGACCCGGACGAGTTCTACGATCACGAACTCGAGGGTCTGCGCGTTGAACTCACCGACGGTTCCGCAGTCGGCACCGTTACCGACGTACTGCACTCCGCGGCGGGTGAACTGCTGTCGGTCCGTGCCGCCGGCGACGACCGCGAAATCCTGATCCCGTTCGTGACCGCTATCGTGCCGACGGTGTCGATCGCCGACGGGCTGATCGTGATCGACCCGCCCGAAGGCCTGCTGGATCCGGAATGAGGCGGTCGTCGTGAAGCTCGACGTGATCACCATTTTCCCCGAATATCTGGAACCGCTGCGCACCGCTCTGCTGGGCAAGGCCATCGACAACGACCTGCTCTCGGTCGATGTCCACGATTTGCGCCGATGGACTCGCGATGTGCACAAATCCGTCGACGATTCGCCGTACGGCGGCGGCCCCGGCATGGTGATGAAACCCACAGTCTGGGGTGCTGCACTCGACGACGTGTGTCCGGACGATGCCCTGCTCGTCGTACCGACACCGGCCGGGGTGCCCTTTACCCAGGACACGGCCGCCCGCTGGTCCGGTGAGCAGCATCTGGTCTTCGCCTGCGGCCGGTACGAGGGGATCGACCAGCGAGTATTCGACGATGCGGCCCGCCGGGTGCGTGTCGAAGAGGTCAGTATCGGCGACTACGTACTGATCGGCGGCGAAGCCGCGGTCCTCGTGATGACCGAGGCGATGGTGCGGTTGATTCCCGGGGTGCTCGGCAATCAGCAGTCCCACGAACAGGATTCGTTCTCCGACGGGCTGCTGGAAGGCCCCAGCTACACCCGCCCGGTATCGTGGCGGGGACTCGAGGTCCCGCCGATCCTGCTGTCCGGTGACCATGCCAAGGTGGCGGCCTGGCGCCGGGAACAAGCGCTGATCCGCACACGGGAACGTCGCCCGGACCTCCTGCCCGGAGACGACTGACCGGATCTCGGGTCGATCTGCGACGTCAGGGCACTGCTGGTGAGAGGTGGCGCAACGACCGGACGAGCTTTGCCGTGGGTCGCTTCGATACGGCGGCGACGAGCCGCACCTGGGGCCGAATAGCGGAACCCTGCACGCTTCGTGGAAGATCGACGAAACGCCGCTAGGGTGAGCAGGATCTGGGATGCGGATCAGCAGGGCCATTGCCGACATATTTCGTGATCGAATAGTGCCGGGAATTCGTCGGGCGGGTGAGGTCGCCGAACTCGATGCGAGGGTCGTGCGCAGGATCGGGACCGAGGCGAGAACGGCCGCGCACAGGGCGGAAACCGCCGACCGGGCGGGCGCGAGGCAGATTCTTGGAAGTCGAACCGACGCTATCGGTGGTTCGCTGCGAGAACCGGGCGTACCGGCACCGCAGCGCACTGTGTCCCGGCAGCCGCCGGACGACGAAACACCGTCGGATGTAATCGAGAACCGGTCGGCCGCGCTGGGGCTGAACACCCCGTCGCAGCGTGCGATGGAGTCGAGTTTGTTCATCGACGAGCCGGTCCATCACGCGGCCCTGATTTCAGGTCATCCGCGACCGGATCTGATGTTCGGTGAGAAAGCATGGGCGGGCTATCTGGACGCCCGCGCATTCAGCCGCCGTAACGGCGACCGGGAATTATCCATGCCGTTCATCACCGAACTCCATCAACGGGTTGCGCGTTTCGAGGGACCCGGTGGCGGCGTCATCGCTGTGCGCGAGCGATGGTTCATCTGCGGGAGGCCCGTCACTCCCGAAGAGATAGCGAACGTGGAGGCGAATCCCTTGCTGGCACGGATCCCCGACGGAACCGTGCCTCTGAAACCCAATATCGGCGCAGTTTTCTACAAGCTCAAGGATCCAGTCGTAATACGCAACGAACTCGATTCCCTGTGTGACTGGTACAACACGGCGCGCAGCGCGCCAGGAACCGATCCCTATCGGCTTGCTGCCGAACTCCAGCAGCGGTTCGTATCCATCCACCCGTACGGGGACTACAACGGTCGCACGTCGCGACTCCTGATGAACTGGTCATTGGAGCACAACGGGCTGTCGCCCAGCGTACTGCCGGATTTCAACAAGGATATTCTCTCCTCGACCGATCAATGGACGGACGCAGTTCGCGCGGGCAGCCAGACCTTCGCCGACCGCACGGATCGACTCCAGCAATTGGGGGTTTCGGCGGACCCGGTCCAGACATTCGGCCTGCAGGATCTGCAAGAACGCTATCGGAATCACAACGGGGAGACCGAGCCACTCGGGTCGGGATATCACGACGTCGATTGGTGGCGAGACTTTCTGGAAGAGCTATAGGTCCACGCCGGATAACCGTGCTGATTCCGTCCAGGAATTTGTCGGCGGTATTGCATCACACATCACGGGATGAGACCGAAGCGGCGCGCGGCGACCACGGCTTCGTGCCGGGACCGGGCGTCGAGTTTGTGCATGGCGCTGCGGAGATAGCTCTTGACCGTTTCGGGGCCCAAGGAAAGACGTTGTGCGGTCTCCTGATTCGAGCACCCCAGCGCGACCTGTACCAGCACATCGATTTCCCGGCGAGCGAGCCGGGGCGCCTCCGGGGCAGCAGGACCCGACAGGGCCCTGGCCAGTTTGTCGCCGATCCCTCGCAGGGCTGTGCTCAGCTGTGTATCGGCGTAGCCGTCCGCGAGAGTATGGAGCTCCGCCTGGACGGCGCGGATTTCCTCGGCCAGCGCCCCGCCGGCCGCGGGCGACGGGGCTGCTGCGTCCAGCAACCGCAGCCGCCGATCGACCTCGTCTCGGATCATGATCTCCGACGCCAGTCGGCGACCTGCCTGTAGCAGTGCCTCGGCGGTGCGGCCGCCGATCGGGTCCGGGCCGCGCATTGCCGCGTACAGCACAGCGCGCGACCGGTCTTCCACGACCACGGGCACCGCCAGAACCGAACGGATTCCCTCACCGAGCACGGGGCCGTCGTAGTGATGGGTGATCGACAGTGCGCTGCGATAGTCGGTCACCGCCGCGGGCCGCCGCGAATCGAGGACCTGGCCGCCCAGACCGGACGCGCGCCGGACCGACAACCCGCGCAGCCCATTGGTGCGGATCCCGCAGAACTCGCTGAGCAGCAGCGTATCGGTCTGAACTTCGCCACCGAAGAACACCGGAACCCCGGTAGCGCCCGCCAGCCGGCGGATTTCGGCGCGCAGCGCGTCACTGTCACGGGGGCGGAGCAGCGCGGGATCTGCGGTCATGAAGTTTCACCCCTTTTCGGGGGTAGTGCCGACGAACTGTGACCTACATCCTATTGCAACACCGGATCGATGAACCGAGGAGATGCGAGATGGGTGCCGACCCGAATACGCGGGTGCGTGAACTGCTGGACACCTACGACCGCGGCGATGCGTGCGCAGCCGAGTTGCTCTGCGACCGGCACCCGGCCGAGGCCGTCGCGTTCACGGTTGTCGAGAGCGACCTCTCGTCGGTCGACCTGACCTACGGTGAGCTGCGTGAACGCTCCGAACGGTACGCGGCTGCGCTGGCCGGTCTCGGGATCGGCCCAGGCGATCGGGTCGCGACGTTGATGGCGAAATCCGCGGATCTGGTGGCCGTGCTGCTGGCGGTCTGGCGCCGCGGCGCGGTCCATGTCCCGTTGTTCACCGCCTTCGCCCCACCGGCCATCGCTTTCCGGTTGCGCGCCGCGGATACCGCCGTCGTGATCGCCGACCCGGATCAGGCCGGAAAGCTGGCACCGGGCGGGGATATGCCCGCGGATCCGCCGTGGCGCACTGTCGTCACCGGCCAGGACGATATCGCGGGCGCCGTGCGGCTGGCCGATCTCCCGGCGTCGGACACCGGCGCACCAGCGGTGACGGTGGGCGGGGACGGTCTGCTGGTCCAGTTGTTCACCAGCGGTACCACCGGCACCCCGAAGGGCGTGCCGATTCCGGTGCGTGCGCTGGCGTCCTTCCACGCCTATCAGGAATTCGCGCTCGACGTGCGTCCCGACGATGTCTTCTGGAACGCCGCGGACCCCGGCTGGGCCTACGGTCTCTACTACGCCATCCTCGGACCTCTGGTATCGGGCACCCGGAGTCTGCTGCTGCACGCCGGCTTCTCTCCGGAACTGACCTGGCAGGTGCTGGACCGGTTCGGGGTCACCAACTTCGCGGCCGCGCCGACGGTCTATCGGGCGCTGCGGGGCGGATCCGAGGGGCATTCGGCCCGATTGCGCCGCGCGTCGTCGGCGGGCGAGCCGTTGACGCCTGATGTGGTTGCCTGGTCGGCCGAGGCGCTCGGTGTCGCGGTCCGTGATCACTACGGCCAAACCGAACACGGCATGGTCATCTGCAACGCCTGGCACGACGAACTGAACGCCATCGCACCCGCAGGGTCGATGGGCCGTTCTCTACCGGGCTGGGCCTGTACCGTGCTCGCCGACGAGGCCGATATCGAGGCCCCGCCCGGACAGCTCGGCCGGATCGCCATCGACACCCGGCACAGCGCCCTGCTGTGGTTCGTCGGCTATCTGGGCGACCCCGAACGCTCAGCGCAGCGTTACACGTCCGACGGCCGCTGGTACCTCACCGGTGACGCCGGCTCCCGCGACAGCGACGGATTTTTCCACTTCTCGGCCCGCGACGACGACGTGATCATCATGGCCGGCTACCGGATCGGCCCCTTCGAAGTGGAAAGTGTGCTGGTTCTGCACTCCGGTGTCGCCGAAGCTGCGGTCGTCGGTCTGCCGGACGAGCTCCGCGGCGAGGTGCTGGAAGCGTTCGTGGTTCTGCGCGAGGGGGTTACGGGCACCGACACACTGGCCGAAGAGCTGCAGACCCTGGTCAAGAAGAAATTCGCCGCACACGCCTATCCACGGCGCGTGCATTTCGTCAGGGATCTGCCCAAGACGCCCAGCGGCAAGATCCAGCGTTTCCTGCTCCGGGATCAGGGACGTACCGCGGCCGGTCAGCGGTAGCGGTGCCGGGCCGGTAGTGCAAGACCGGGCCGGGTTCGCCTGTCACCAGGCGCAGGTAGTGTGCGGGTCGTGACGACAGCGCCAGAGACCTCGGGTCCCGACACGATCCAGACAGACTCGACTGCCACCACCGGTACCGGCCCGGCCGTTTCCGGCACCGTGACCCGGCGCATCGCCGACGAACTGGCGGTGCGCGAGAACCAGGTCGCGGCCGCCGTCGAACTACTCGACGGTGGATCCACGGTGCCGTTCATCGCGCGCTACCGCAAAGAGGTCACCGGCGGCCTGGACGACGCCCAGCTGCGCACTCTGGAAGAACGCCTGCACTACCTCCGGGAACTGGACGAACGCCGGGCCACTGTTATCGAATCCATCCGCAGCCAGGGCAAACTCGACGATGCCCTGCACCGGCAGCTGCTGCTGGCCGAGACCAAAGCCCGCCTCGAAGATATCTACCTGCCCTATAAACCCAAGCGCCGCACCAAGGCTCAGATCGCCCGCGAGGCCGGTCACGAACCCGTCGCGGATGCCCTGCTCGGCGATCCGGCCACCGATCCGGCCGGTTACACCGCCGAACAGCTCGACGGGGCGCGGGCCATTCTGGTCGAACGGTTCGCCGAGGACGCCGATCTCGTCGGCGAACTCCGGGAGATGATGTGGAGCCGGGGCCGGGTTACCGCGACTGTGCGCGCCGGAAAGGAAGAGGCCGGCGCGAAATTCGCCGATTATTTCGATTTCGCCGAGGAATTCACCGGCCTGCCCTCACACCGGATCCTGGCGCTGTTGCGCGGTGAGAAAGAGGAGGTGCTCTCCGTGCACCTCGATCCCGAACCCGCGGATTCCGAACTCGAGCCCGGTGAGCGCAGCGTCTACGAGGCGCGGATCGCGCAGCGGTTCTCCCTGGCCGCTCGGGGCCGCCCCGCAGATTCCTGGCTGCTGGATACGGTGCGCTGGGCCTGGCGGACCAAACTGCAGGTCAGCCTCGGTATCGATACCAGGATGCGCTTGCGGCAGGCCGCCGAACGCGATGCGGTCGAGGTGTTCGCCGCCAATCTGCGAGATCTGCTGCTGGCCGCACCGGCCGGTACTCGCGCCACCATGGGCCTGGATCCGGGCTACCGCACCGGCGTGAAGGTTGCGGTGGTCGACGGTACCGGCAAGGCCGTGGCGACCGAGGTCATCTATCCGCACAAACCGCAGAACCAGACCGAGAAATCGCTGGCGGCCCTCGCCGCCCTGGTGGAGCGGTTCGGGGTCGAGTTGATCGCCATCGGGAACGGCACCGCCTCGCGGGAAACCGATGCGCTGGCCGCGCAGTTGATCGAACGGATTCCGGAGAACAAACCGACCAAGATCGTGGTGTCCGAGGCAGGCGCCTCGGTGTATTCGGCCTCCGCCTATGCCTCGCAGGAGCTTCCCGAAATGGATGTCTCGCTGCGCGGCGCGGTCTCCATCGCCCGCCGATTGCAGGATCCGCTGGCCGAACTCGTCAAGATCGAACCGAAATCCATCGGGGTGGGGCAGTATCAGCACGATATCTCCGAAACCTTGCTGGCTCGCTCCCTGGGCGCGGTGGTCGAGGACGCGGTGAACGCGGTCGGTGTCGATGTGAACACCGCCTCGGTTCCGCTGCTGTCGCGGGTTTCGGGCATCACCGGTTCGGTTGCGGAAAGTATCGTCGCCCACCGCGACCACAACGGTCCTTTCCCGAGCCGGACCGCGCTGCTGGACGTTCCGCGGTTGGGCCCCAAGGCGTTCGAACAGTGCGCCGGCTTCCTGCGGATCCGCGACGGCGTCAACCCGCTCGATACCTCGGCTGTGCACCCGGAGGCCTATCCGGTGGTGCACCGCATCCTCGACTCCACCGGCAGCGGAATCGCCGAGATCATCGGCAACGGATCCGTGCTGCGTGGCCTGCTTCCCGCCGAATTCACCGACGAGACCTTCGGCGTACCGACCGTCACCGATATCATCGGCGAACTGGAGAAACCCGGTCGCGATCCGCGGCCGGAATTCAAAACCGCCGAATTCGCCGCCGGTATCGAGAAGGTCGCCGATCTGCAACCCGGAATGGTGCTCGAGGGCGTGGTCACCAATGTCGCCGCGTTCGGTGCGTTCGTCGATGTGGGCGTGCACCAGGACGGGCTCGTCCACGTGTCGGCGATGTCGAAGAATTTCGTCCGCGATCCGCGGGAGGTCGTCAAATCCGGTGACGTGGTCAAGGTGAAGGTCCTCGAGGTCGATATACCGCGCCAGCGGATCGGGCTGTCGTTGCGGCTCGACGACGAGCCCGGCGCCGGTAAACCGGAACGCGGCCAGGGGCCGGGTGGTGACCGCGGCCGCAGTTCCGGTGGACGCGACGATGCGGGCCGTGCCGGCGGAGGGGATCGCGGTGGTCAGGGCCGGGCCGCGAAGAACCGTGGGGGCCAAGGTAATGCTGCCGGTCGCGCCGGTGGTCAGGGCGGCGCCGGTGGCCGCGCGGGCGATCCGGGTCGCAATCGAGGCCAAGGGCGTGGGAATCGGCGGGATAATGCACCTGCGAACGGCGCCATGGCCGATGCGCTGCGGCGGGCGGGTTTCGGAAAGTAGCGCCTTCGGAGTGAAGGAGAGCCGGTATGCGGCAGTGGTGGTCCGAGGACGTCATTGCCGCGGGCAGGCTCCCGCTCCTGTGCTTCCTGTTCGGATTCATCATCGGATTCCTGGTGATCCGGGTCAGCGTCCGGCTGATCCGGGCTCAGGTGCGCTGGTGGCCCGGCAATCTGAAACCCGGTGGTGTGCACATCCACCACATGGTGTTCGGGGTGGTGCTGGTCCTGATCTCGGGGATCGGGATGATCGCCACCGCCGACGCAGGTGGTGGTCCGGCCGTCGCAGCAGGGTTGGCTGCATCGTTCGGTGTCGGTGCGGCGCTGGTCCTCGACGAGTTCGCGCTGCTCTACTACCTACGCGACGTCTACTGGGAGAAACAGGGCCGCACCTCGGTGGATGCGGTTTTCGTCGCGCTCGCCGTGACCGGCCTGCTGCTGCTCGGTTTCCACCCGCTGTGGCTGCTCGAGATCAACGGCCTGCGCGATTACCCGGGCGCGTGGGTGCGGGGGGCAGTCGTCGCGTTCGCGCTGGGGAATCTGGCGTTGGCCGCCGTGGTGATCGCCAAGGGCAAGATCTGGACCGGTCTGTTCGGGATGTTCTTCCTGCCGTTGCTGGTGGTGGGAGCCCTGCGGCTGAGCCGGCCCGGGGCCCCCTGGGCGCGCTGGCGCTACGGTAACAACCGGCGGCGGCTGATGTACCGGGCGATCGTGCGGGAACGGCGCTACCGCCGCCCGGTGATCCGGGCCAAGATCTTCGTCCAGGATCTGATCGCCGGGAAACCGGATGCCGAGCATGTCCGGTCGGCGGCGGAGGAAGAACTGGCCCGCCGGGTGGTTGCCGCGCCACCCGCGCCACACCGGGATCACCCGCTGCTGCACGATCTGAACCGGTGGGCGCACGGCGGCACGGCAGAAACTGCCGAGGACTCCGTCGACCCGCAGGCCGCACCGGGGCCCATTTCCGGAAGCGATCCCTGATCTGGCACAATGCACGGGTTGCCCTGGTCGCATTCGGCCCGGCGCATCCCACATTCGGAGCACGAACCGGTCGAGCGCCCGCGCCGCCAGGTTCCTCTGTTCGCGCGACCATCAGAAGGATGATCATGAACACCCTTGATTTCGTCGACGAGAGCTCGCTGCGCAGCGATGTCCCCGACTTCCGTCCGGGCGACACCCTCAATGTGCATGTGAAGGTCATCGAGGGCTCCAAGGAGCGTATCCAGGTTTTCAAGGGCGCCGTCATCCGGCGCCAGGGCGGCGGTATCCGCGAGACCTTCACCGTGCGCAAGGTGTCGTTCGGTGTCGGCGTGGAGCGCACCTTCCCCGTGCACAGCCCCACCATCGATCACATCGATGTGGTGACCCGCGGCGATGTCCGCCGGGCCAAGCTGTACTACCTGCGCGAGCTGCGCGGTAAGGCCGCCAAGATCAAAGAGAAGCGCTGACCTGCCCTTGATCGCCGACACCCGCGCGCCCTCATGCGTGCCGGTGACCTCGGCGAACGGCATAAGTAGCCCGGTACCGCGTAACCATCGCGGTGCCGGGCTACGCTGTTCGCGTGGCAGACGAGAGTTGGTCGAGATCGGGGTCGGATCCCGCGGACGGGCAGCCCCGCAGGCGCCGGTCGCGGCGGGCCGTCAAAGCGAAGAAACAACGGCCGTTCTGGCAGGAGCTTCCCATCCTGCTGGTGATCGCGGCGGTGATCGCCGCTCTGATGGTGACTTTCGTCGGCCGTCCCTACGTCATCCCTTCCCAATCCATGGAACCGACCCTGCACGGCTGCGCCGGTTGCACCGGCGACCGGATCTATGTGCAGAAGGTGAGCTACTACTGGAGCGACCCGAAGCCGGGTGACGTCGTGGTCTTCGTCGGGCCGCCCTCCTGGAACGGGCACTACCGTTCCATCCGCTCGGACAATACGGCCGTCCGCGGTGTGCAGAACTTCTTCTCGTTCTTCGGTCTGGTACCGCCGGATGAGAACGACCTCGTCAAACGCGTTATCGCGGTCGGCGGGCAGACCGTGGAATGCTGTGACGACCAGGGCCGGGTCATGGTCGACGGGCAGCCGCTCGTCGAGCCCTACGTCGAGGACGATTACCCGTGGATGCCCGGTCAGGCGAACGCCTCCTACCCGGTGGGCCGCGTTTTCGGGCCGGTGACCGTGCCCGAGGGCAATCTGTGGGTGATGGGCGACAACCGCAACGAATCCGCGGATTCCCGGGCGCATATCGGTGACGAACTCCAGGGCACCGTGCCCATCGACAACGTCCGCGGCAAGGCGGTGTTCAAGATCTGGCCCCCGGGCCGGATCGGGCTCATCGATGGAACGAATCCGCAGGAGAATTGAGCCGGGGCGGATCGAGTTGGCGACGAATACGCGTATGAAAACAGTACGAGACCAAAGCTGGCCGCCGCGGGCTGTGATGCGCCGGGCGGGTGGATTGCGGACCCTGGAATCGGCACTGCATCGCTGCGGGCTGGGGCCGGTCGCCGGAGTCGACGAGGCGGGGCGCGGCCCGAGCGCAGGGCCACTCGTGGTGTCCGCGTGTGTCCTCGGGCCCCGCGCGCACGACGCGCTGGCCGGGCTGGACGATTCCAAAAAGCTCAGCGAGGCGACCCGTGAGGCCCTGTATCCGGTGATCACCCGGCTCGCTGCGGCCTGGTCGGTCGTGGTGATCCCGGCGGCCGAAATCGACGCCATCGGTATCCACGTGGCGAATATCCAGGGGATGCGCCGGGCCGTCGCCGGTCTCGGGCGAAGCCCCGGCTATGTGCTCACCGACGGGTTCCGGGTACCGGGACTACCGGTGCCGTCACTACCGGTGATCGGCGGGGACGGCACCGCGGCGTGTATCGCCGCGGCCAGTGTGCTGGCAAAGGTCACCCGCGACCGGATGATGGTCGAACTCGATCAGCGCCTGCCCGGATACGGGTTCGCCGAACACAAGGGGTACAACACCACCCGGCATACGGAAGCGCTGCAACGGCTCGGACCGTGCCCGGAACATCGCAGGTCATGGCGCAATGTGCGGGACAGTGAGGTCGCGCTGTCCCCGGCCGGCGACATACTGGTGGAGGTCACCACCGGGGCCGGTGGAGCCGCCTGACGTGCCACACGGCGGGTCTGGCCACCTGTGGTTGCGGCAGGTTACGCCCGGAGCCGAGGGGTGGTCGACCGGCCCACGGTGACATGCGCAGGCGGCATGAGCGATGATGACAACATACGCATGGCGGCGAGAAGGAGGACGTTCCACCCGATGAGTGCCGAGGACCTCGAGAAATACGAAACCGAGATGGAACTCTCGCTGTACCGGGAGTACAAGGACATCGTCGGTCAGTTCTCGTACGTGGTGGAAACCGAGCGCCGTTTCTATCTGGCCAACTCCGTGGAACTGCGGCCGCAGAACGCCGACGGCGAGGTGTACTTCGAAGTCCGGATGAGCGATGCCTGGGTGTGGGATATGTACCGGCCGGCTCGGTTCGTAAAACACGTCCGGGTGATCACCTTCAAGGACGTCAATATCGAGGAGCTGGAGAAGCCGGACCTGCGGCTGCCGGAGTGATCGACCCCGGCCCTGACCGTTGATTCCGGTCCGGCGCCGGCCCCGATCGCGGCGTGCATCGGCGCCGGTGGCCGGGCCCGTCCGATGGCGAACGCACGTGGTGCTGTCATCGTGGTCCCGGCAGTGCTCGTGAGCCCGGTATTCCGGGAAAGAACCGGGGCGGCACGATTCCGGATTCGGTGCAGTCCTTCCCGCCTGCGCTTGCCGATACTTGTCCACAGGATCTGGTTGTCCACAGGTTCGGTGTCTTCCCAGGTCGCCGACCCGCACCGCGGCGAACGCCCGCGATGCTGAGCGGGTGGCACACAACACGGCGCTCGGCGCACAAGGGGAGGAACTGGCGGCGCAATATCTTCAGGCCGCCGGAATGGAAATCATCTGCCGCAACTGGCGCTGCCGGTACGGCGAACTGGACCTGATCGTCCGCGATGCCGGGATCACCGCATTCGTCGAGGTGAAGACGAGGTCTGGTCTCGGGTACGGCACACCGGCCGAAGCCGTCACCTACGAGAAACAGCGGCGGATCCGCCGGCTCGCGCTGCTCTGGCTCACCGAGCAGGACGGGCCGTGGCAACGCATTCGGTTCGATGTGGTCTCGGTCCTGCTGGCGAAAACCACCGAACCCGTGATCGAGCACCTCGAGGCGGTGTTCTGATGCCGCTCGGCCGGGCCTGCTCGATCGCCGTCCGCGGGATCGATGGACAGGTCGTGGAGATCGAAGCCGACATCGGACAGGGGCTTCCTTCTGTGCACCTTGTCGGCCTGCCGGACACCTCGCTGCAGGAATCACGTGATCGAGTGCGGGCCGCCGTGGCCAACACCGGTGAGAAATGGCCCGATGGGCGCGTCATCCTGGCGTTGTCCCCCGCGACGCTTCCGAAAGTCGGCTCGACATACGACCTGGCGCTGGCCGTCGCCGTGCTGGACGCGGCCGATATCGTGCCTTCCGCCAAACTCGCCGGTACGGTCCTGCTCGGCGAACTTGCGCTCGACGGCCGGCTGCGGCGGGTCCGTGGGGTCCTGCCCGCTGTGCTGGCGGCGCGGCAGGCGGGCCGGAAAACCGTGATCGTCCCCGAGGAAGCGTTGTGCGAGGCGGGGCTGGTCGCGGGGATCCGGGTCCTGGGGGCACCCACATTGCGCGCCACCCTCGATTGGTTACGTGGAGAGCGAGAGCTTGCGGAATCACGCGGCCTGCCGGCGCATCAGGCGTCGCCGGTGGGCGATCTGCGCGATGTCGCGGGACAGCACGAGGCACGGTGGGCGCTGGAGGTCGCCGCGGCCGGCGGGCACCATCTGCTGTTGACCGGTTCACCCGGTATCGGCAAGACCATGCTCGCGCAACGGTTGCCGGGCGTGCTGCCGTCGCTGTCGGAGAACGAGGCGCTGGAGGTCACCGCGATCCATTCGGTGGCCGGCACCCTCTCCGAGGAACAACCGCTGATCACCACCCCACCGTTCGTCGCACCCCACCACTCGACTTCGGTGAGTGCCATGGTCGGCGGTGGGTCGGGTTCGGCCCGGCCCGGCGCGGTCAGCCGCGCCCACCGGGGTGTGCTGTTCCTGGACGAATGCGCCGAAATCGGTGCCAAGGTGCTGGAGGCGATGCGCACCCCGCTGGAGGAGGGCGAAGTCCGGATCGCCCGGCGCGACGGGGTCGCCCGGTTCCCGGCCCGGTTCCAGCTCATCCTGGCCGCGAACCCCTGCCCCTGCGCCCCTGCCCGCGACGTGGACTGCATCTGCGCACCGCTGGCCCGGCGCCGGTACCTCGGCAAACTGTCCGGTCCGCTGATCGACCGGATCGATATCTGGATGCAGATGCATCCCATGTCGTCCGCCGGTCTGGCGGCCGCGGAAGCCGAGGACAGCGCGACGGTACGGACAAGGGTCACAACCGCCCGCTCGGCCGCTGCGGCTCGCTGGCGCGAATTCGGCTGGCTGACCAACAGCGAAGTACCGGGCCACGTCCTGCGGCGGCAGTTACCGCTACCCGCCGAGTCCACGGCACCGGTAGAAGCCGCGCTGCGGCTGGGGCGGATCTCGGCACGGGGAGCCGACCGCGCGCTCCGGGTCGCCTGGACGGTATGTGATCTGCGCGGCGGCGATGTGCCCACCGCACACGACGTGATGCAGGCGCTCAACTTCCGGCAGCGGGGAACGCAGTGACAGCCGGGCGGCCCGGAGCGTCGGCTGCGCAGGGGGCCGCCGACGATCCCGGCCGCAGACAGCTCGCGTGGGCCTATCTGTCCCGGGTGGTCCTGGGGCCGTGCCCGGCGCTCACCGCATTGATCGAATCCGTCGGCGTAGTAGAGGCGGCACGAGCCGTCCGGGAACGGGAACTGCCGCAGGTTCTGCACGCCGCGACAGCATCGCGCCGCGCGGAAGACCAGGCGGCCCGGGACCTGGAGACCGTTGGCGGGCTGGGCGGCCGGCTGGTCACACCCGACGATCCGGAATGGCCTGCCTGGCGGATGCTCGGCCTATCGCAGCTACCGCCGGGACGTGATCCCGACGGCGCGGTTCCGCTGGTGTTCTGGGTACGCGGCACCCGCGATCTGACAGAGCTGACCGAACGCTCGCTGGCAGTGGTCGGAGCCCGCTGCAGTACCGGATACGGTGATCGGGCCGCCGGCGCGCTGGCCGGAGAGCTCGGGGCCCGCGGCTGGACCATCGTCTCCGGTGCTGCCTTCGGTATCGACGGTATGGCTCACCGTGCGGCACTCGCTGTCGGCGGCGCCACCATCGCCGTGCTGGCCTGCGGAGTGGACCGGCCCTATCCTGCCCAGCACGATCGCCTGATCGACCAGATCGCCGAAACAGGTCTGGTGGTCAGCGAATATCCGCCGGGCGTTACCGCACGCAAACATCATTTCCTGGCACGGAACCGGCTTATCGCGGCCCTGTCCGATGGTGTGCTGGTGGTCGAAGCAGGGGTGCGCAGCGGGGCGCGCAATACCGTGAAATGGGCTCGCCGTATCGGTCGTCCTGCCATGGCGGTCCCCGGGTCGGTGGATTCCGCGGCGTCCGCCGGATGCCATCGGATGATCAGCGAGGGGGAAGCGGTCCTGGTCGGCAGCGTGGACGAGGTACTGGCCGTCGCCGCACCGCTGCACCTACCATCGGCCGGCGACTCGGAACCACCTGCCGCACAACAGCTCACAGCAGCACAGTCGTCGGTGTGCGCGGCTCTGCCCGATACCGGCGGACGCTGGCCACACGAATTGTGCGCCACCACCGGGCTGACCGTCGCCGAGGTCCGTGCCGCGCTTGCGGCCCTGGATATGGCCGGATTGGCCGAGAGCGCCGGGTCGGGCTGGTTCCGGCTACACAACGGAAAGCGCACTCCGGCGGACCGGCCGGCGGACAGCGGTGTCGTACCGGGGCTCACGTTGCACAGTGATTCGAGCAGCATGAGCAAAGGATGCTGATCCATACCGGCACCGCCGGTCGGGGGAATCTTCGAAGGTGAGGACCAGCTTCGTCGGCGGCTGAGCTGCACCGTTCCCGGGTTTTTGTGGGGAGGCCGGGCGATTCGTCGCGGACGTGCGGGTGGGTTCGTCTCCATCAGTCGGGCCGCGATCGCTGTCCCGACCAGGATGCGCGAACCCGATCCGGGCCACGACGCCGCGCCGGCTGTGTGCCGGCGCAGTTGATCCGACTGGCCCAGGAGCCGCGCGGCCGAACGCCCACCCGACGACGAGCGCTGTGCACCGCCCTACCGGACTCGTAGTCCGGCAGCGGGCGAGCGCTGGTGGTCGGTCCCGGCGCGTGGGGTTGCGGAGCCGCGGGCCGCGAGCAACGGTGTGGTGGTGGAACTACCCGAGGACCTCGAAGCATTGCTGACCGAATACGGGCGATACCTGGAACTCGGCCGTAACCGGTCGGCGCATACCGTGCGCGCATACCTCGGCGACATCCGATCGCTGCTGCGGCATCTGCTCGGCCAGTCTGCCGATGCTTCGCTGCGCGAACTCGATCTGACCACGTTGCGATCATGGCTGGCGGTGCACGCGGACCAGGGGGCCGCACGCACGAGTATGGCGCGGCGTGCCTCCGCGGCCCGGGCCTTCACCGCATGGCTCACCCATACCGGCCGGCTCGACCGTGATCCCGGTTTGCGGCTGGCCGCGCCCAAAGCGCACCGCAGCCTGCCCGCAGTATTGGGTCAGGAACAGGCCGCCCGGATCATGTCTGCGGTGGAATCGGGTGCGGCCCAGCACGACCCGATGGCATTACGAGACAGGCTGATCATCGAACTGCTCTATGCCACCGGTATCCGGGTCAGCGAGCTGTGCGGCCTCGACATCGATGATGTGGACCGGGAACGCCGAGTCGTGCGCGTACTCGGCAAAGGACGCAAGGAACGGGCCGCACCGTTCGGGCTGCCGGCCGACCAGGCGGTACACAACTGGCTGAATCACGGCCGGTCGATGCTGGCCGTCCCGGATTCCGGTCGCGCCCTGTTACTGGGCCGGCGCGGCCGGCGCCTCGACCAGCGCCAAGCCCGGACCGTCGTGCACTCGGCCATTTCCGCAGTGCCGGGAGCCGCCGATATGGGTCCGCACGGGCTGCGTCATACGGCGGCCACGCATCTCCTCGAAGGCGGCGCCGATCTGCGGGTCGTGCAGGAACTACTCGGCCACGCCAGCCTGGCCACCACCCAGCTCTACACGCACGTATCCATCGAACGCCTCCGCACAGTGCACGACCAGGCGCACCCACGGGCGTGAGAGAGGGGCGACCGATCGTCGCGAACAGGTTCTGTGACGGCGGTGATCGACCGGACGGAGCGGGTCCGCCTACGGCCTGCGCGCAGAGTTCCGGCGCAGCCTGCGGAACCCGATCTCACAGACCGATCGAGATCGACCTGGGAGATGATTTCGATGTGCGGAAACGAGGGGGCTGCCTGATCTTTGCCCAGTCGCCGATCCGTATCCCCGCCGGCACGAAACCGGGGCAAAGTCCGGTGAACGCGCTTTCCGCGGTATTCGCTCGGCCCGACATACCGAATCAGCGCGTGGACGTGGACTCGTGTACGGCGCGGCGTTTACGCTGTCCAGCGGATCCGTTCAGCAGTTTCCGAAGGCGGATCGGGAGGCGAGCGTGCAGACCGCTACCAGTGCGAATACCCGATGAGCCCGGTACCGGAGGCAGCCGGGGAACCGGGCGCCGATGAGACACGGGAACCGGTAGTGGCTCCGATCGATTACCGGTTCACCCTTGCCAATGAGCGGACCTTCCTGTCCTGGATTCGCACCGCACTCGGGTTGCTCGCCGGTGGTGTCGCCGTGCACACCGTGGTGGTGGAGCAGTGGCCATCGGATCTCCGTTCTGTGCTGGCGGTGAGTTGTTTGCTGCTGTCGCTGGTGGTCGCGGTCGGTGCCTTCCTGCACTGGCGGCGCATCCGGTCGGCCATGGACGAGGGTCGGCCACTGCCCGGCACGGTGCTCGTTCCCGTACTTTCCGCGGGTACCGCAGTCGTGGCAGTACTCGCCTGCGTGGCAGTACTGCTGCATTGAGGTGTGCCGTGCCTGATTCCACCGAAATCCGATTGGCTGCGGAACGAACCGCGCTGTCGTGGCGACGAACATGCCTGGGCACGGTGGCCGTCGCGCTGCTGCTGCTCCGCGCGGTGCTGCAGGCCGGCTGGGATCCGGCCGCGCTGGCGCCCGGTATCGCCGGTCTGGTCCTGCTCGTCGTCGCTGGTCTGGGGTACCGCCGAAATCTTCGGCTGCACCGAGGTGCGGGCGGCTCCGGCGCCACGACCATCCGGTGGACCACCGTGGCGTTGGCCGTAGTTGTGGCCGTCACGGTCGGGTTCACGCTGTTCACGCCGGTCGCCGGCTGGTGAATTCGTGGAACGGGTGCGGAACCGCACCGCATGGTTTTCGGCCATGACCTGGTTACCGTCGGCAACGAGGTCATCGACTTCGGTGACCGCGATGCCGGAGTACCGGAATCGGGGCGCTGACGCGGCGATGATCGTGCCTGTGTACTTGTCGGATCTGGTTACCGGCCAGGGTGCACTGGTTTCAGACGGATAGAGGACAGCCGCAGCAAGCCGAGTGGGTCCAGATACTCCCGCCTCGCCCGGCCGCTCTGTTCCCGCCGCACCCCCCAGTGCAGACAAGCCGCCGCGCATTCTGCGTGCCCCGCCTCGAGGACACCGATTGCGGTGTGGTGGGTGACTCGTCTACCTACCGTGACCTCGGCCACCACCGGTTCATATGTAGTCCGCAGGTCTCCTTCGTGGCGTATCGATACGACCGGCCTGCCGGCCACTTCGCCGGCGAAGACCACCACTCCCGGGCCGGCTGCGTAAACCGGCTGCCCCGGCGTTCCGGCGAGATCGACACCGCGATGCCCGGGCAGCCAGTCCTGTTCCGGTGGGTCGAAGATTCGTTCGACGGCCGGGCGTGGCCGCAACGGCCAGGTGAATGGCTTGTCCGGGCGGGCTGCGGCCGTATCGGTGGAGGCCAGTGCCATCAGCAGAACCAGAAGCCCGATAAAAGAGCCCGTGCCGGGCCGGGCGTACCCCCTCCATACGCCCGGCCCGGCGGCGCTCCTATTTCCGGCCATGCGGGCACGGACAGGGCGGAGCGATCTTCGGCGCGAGCCGGATCAACGTACGTAGCAGCTCACCCAGCGCCGGAACGACCGTGCAGGCCGACCCGGACCCGGAAGCCGATCCCGACCCGCCGCATGCAGCGACTGCAGCCGGTGTGGTCGGGCCTTCGCCGGAGACGGCCGCCGAATTCGGGCCGTGCCCCGTCAGGTCGAGAGCGGGGGGAACGGTAGGCCCCTCCAGCACCGCCTCCCGGTGGGAGACGGGCAAATCTCGGGTTGTCGCACCCAATACGACGTGTTGTGCCTCGTCATAGGCAGGTGCGGAGATCGGCGTTGTCCGTGCCCGCCCACCATCGGAAGAAAGGCCCGGAGGCAGGGAATTCGCCCCCGGCGTCCCCACCGCCCGGCGGCCGGCCGCGTTATCGCCGGTGAAGGACTGTGCGAGCACCACCGACCCACCGGAATAGGCGGCGGCCGTGGCTCCCGGGCCCAACGGGAACGCGACGAGCACCGTGGTGAATGCGGCACCGAGTAGCACCTCCCACCGCCGATGCCTCGCCACCGAGCGACGGTGCCGAGCTCGGACGGAGACCGAACGGGTGACCAGTTGGTGGCCGGCCGCGGTCATCACCCGGGTCGCGGGGTTTTGCTCGCCGCCGCTCGCTCGCGCGCTCGGAGCAGGTAGATCGGCCACGCGGCCTCGTCCTTTCGGTATCCGAGGTGCTGCCGAGGGGAACCGCGTATCGCCGACCTTCCGCGATGCGTGGATCTGTGCAGTTCCGTCGCCCGTAGGGCGGAGCGTCAACGCCGTGGAGCGCGGCGACCTGCCGGCTATCGCCACGCCTCGGTACCGCGACGATCGGCTCGGGGTGCCGGTGTGGTCTTCCGGGACAGCACGCCGGACCGGGTTCCGGACCGGTGAGCGGCGGAATCGCCGACCGGGTGCGAGCCGTGACGGCGTCCCCGAGGGCAGCGGTGACCCATCGGGTGGCACGGCGGGAGACCGGCGCTCCGGGGCTGCACGCTGCGATTCGAGCGCGCCCAGTAGAACGGGGACACACTCGCGGTCTGTGGGACGGCCGGCAGTGTGGGCCATCCGGCGTTCGTATCGCCGGGCGCGCCGTTCGATATCGCCGGGCCCCGCAGCGGCCGGCTCCGAACTTCCGGGCCCGATCACCTGAGACACGGCGGACATACCGGCTGCGGCGCCCGCTGGGACCGCGGTCCGGACCGAGCGACGCCGGCCGGACATCGTTTCGCTACCGGCACGAGCTGATGATGTTGCGGGTATGTCCTGGTGGTGTGCACGAGCGCGGACCGGGAGGGAGCGGCGAACCGCAGAGCGTGCAGAGGTACTCCACTCGGTCTCGCAGCTCTGCCGCTCCGGGGCGCTTCCGGTTGTATCGGCGGGTGCGGCGACGGGCCGGGCGGCGTCCGTCCTCCGGCGGCTGTCGGCACACCACAGGTGGCGTGCGAATCGCGTGCCGCGGCCGTGCCCGGTGCGTGCGGAGGGGCCGGGCATGCCGGTATGGCGCCGCAGCACCCCGCGCCGTCGAGGACACGCCGCCGGTGGTTCGGGCGATCTTCGCGGCCATGGTGGCAACGGTTCGCCGCGGAGTGCGGCACGGGCGGAGACCGGCCGGTCGCGTGGTGCGATATGGGGCCAGTTGCGCGGCGCGGATGGGAGCCCTGCCGGTGCGGTAGGGGTGTGGTCGGCGGTGTCGTGACGGCTCATAGGCTCAGCGTGCCCGTGGCTGATTCCGGCCGGAACCCGCAATTCCGGCGCCTGTGGATAACCCGCCGTCTGTGAACAAGACGTGTTTCGAAATGCTTGCCCGTATCTCGCCGGAGGCGTCGCGCGACCGGCCGATTTCCGATTCTCGCAGCGCACGCCGTAAACTGGCCGAGCGGTCTGTGTTCGCGGGTTTCTGTGTGGCACCGACCGACTTCGCGCACCACCGTGCTTGTTCATCACGGCGCTGCCCGCCCCGCGCTCCCCGGGAGCCGACGGCCGGCGGCCCGATTCCGGAACAGGGGACATCTCGGCTGGTCCCGATCCATGATCGGGTCCGAGTGTTCTGTGGTGCCAGGGCAGCAGGCCGCCGGCTTGCTGTGACAACCGGCAACGAAAGAGAGATACGAGAGCAATGGCTGTCGTAACAATGAAGCAGCTGCTCGACAGCGGCGCGCATTTCGGGCACCAGACCCGTCGCTGGAACCCGAAGATGAAGCGGTTCATCTTCACCGACCGCAACGGCATCTACATCATCGACCTGCAGCAGACGCTGACCTACATCGACAAGGCCTACGAATTCGTCAAGGAGACCGTCGCCCACGGCGGCACCGTCCTGTTCGTCGGCACCAAGAAGCAGGCCCAGGAGTCCATTGCGGCCGAGGCCACGCGGGTCGGTATGCCGTATGTGAACCAGCGCTGGCTGGGCGGCATGCTCACCAACTTCTCCACCGTGCACAAGCGTCTGCAGCGTCTCAAGGAACTCGAGGCCATGGAGCAGACCGGCGGTTTCGAGGGTCGCACCAAGAAGGAAATCCTCATGCTCACGCGTGAGATGAACAAACTGGACCGCACCCTCGGCGGTATCCGCGATATGCAGAAGGTGCCCTCGGCCATCTGGGTCGTCGACACCAACAAGGAGCACATCGCAGTCGGCGAGGCTCGCAAGCTGAACATCCCGGTTATCGCGATCCTGGATACCAACTGCGATCCCGACCTCGTCGATTACCCCATCCCGGGTAACGACGACGCGATCCGTTCCGCCGCGCTGCTCACCAAGGTGGTCGCCTCCGCGGTGGCCGAGGGCGTGCAGGCCCGGGCCGGCCGCTCCAGCGGCGACGACAAGCCCGAGGCCGGTGCGGAACCGCTGCCGGAGTGGGAGCAGGAGTTGCTGGCGCAGGCCGCGCCCGGCGCAGAGACCCCGGCCGAGGCCCCCGCGGCCCCCGCCGAGGCCCCCGCGACCCCGGCCGAGGCGCCCGCGGAGACTCCGGCCGAAGCCTGAGTCGTCACCCTGTGTTCGGCCGGCGCTCACCGGCTGCTGCCGAGGTGAGCGCCGCCGAACTCGAATTTCCCACAGCGGTGGCCACGGCTGTACGAGCCGCGGCCACCGCTGACCGGTACCTGACTTTCTCGAAGGAGGCTCGCCCCCGATGGCGAACTACACCGCCGCTGACGTGAAGCGGCTGCGGGAGCTCACCGGCTCCGGAATGATGGACTGCAAGAACGCGCTGGTAGAGACCGACGGTGATTTCGACCAGGCCGTGGAATTGCTGCGCATCAAGGGCGCCAAGGATGTCGGCAAACGGGCCGAGCGCACCACCGCCGAGGGCCTGGTCATCGCCAAGGACGGCGTGATGGTCGAGATCAACTCCGAAACCGACTTCGTCGCCAAGAATGCGGAGTTCCAGGAGCTGGCGGACAAGATTGTCACTGCTGCCGCGGCTGCCAAACCGGCCGATGTGGATGCCCTCGCGGCCGTGGCCCTCGACGGCTCGACGGTCGACGAGGCGCTGCAGGCGTTGGCGGCCAAGATCGGCGAGAAGCTGGAACTGCGCCGCGTCGTCTCCCTGGACGGCCCGGTGGCCACCTACCTGCACAAGCGGGCCTCGGATCTGCCGCCGGCCGTTGGCGTGCTGGTCGAGTACACCGGTTCCGGTGACGCCGCTGCGGAGGCCGCCCGCGGCGCCGCCATGCAGGTCGCTGCGCTCAAGGCCAAGTACGTCACCCGCGACGAGGTCCCCGCCGATCTCGTCGAGAACGAGCGCCGGATCGCGGAGCAGACCGCCCGCGAAGAAGGTAAGCCCGAGGCTGCGCTGCCCAAGATCACCGAGGGGCGCGTGAACGGCTTCTTCAAGGACACCGTGCTGCTCGAGCAGCCGTCGGTCACCGATAACAAGAAGACCGTGAAAGCCCTGCTGGACGAGGCCGGTGTCACCGTTACCCGGTTCGCCCGGTTCGAGGTCGGCCAGGCCTGATCCGTTTCGCACGAACCCCCGTCGCATACGCTGCGGCGGGGGTTTGCTGCTGAGCGGGCACTTTCCGGCCTCGCCCGCCCCGTCGTACGGGCGCCGAGCGACGTAGGGCAGGATAGAAGCCGCCCTGTAGTGGCCTATGCTACGTAGCCGCGCGCCGCGCCCGGGCCATTCGGAAGCGGGCGGCACCGGTTCCCCGGCGGCCCCGCACCATGAACACTATCTACCGAGTACCGCCGATCGCCGAAGGAGACGCCAGCCGATGACGCACCCCGGGACCCACCGCCCAGGATTTCGCCGGGTACTGCTGAAACTGGGTGGTGAGATGTTCGGCGGCGGCACGGTGGGGCTGGATCCCGATATGGTGCAGACCGTCGCGGAGCAGATCGCCGAGGTCGTTTCCACCGGGGTACAGGTGGCGGTGGTGATCGGTGGCGGGAACTTTTTCCGCGGCGCCGAACTCGAGGAGCGCGGTCTCGAACGTGCGCGGTCGGATTACATGGGCATGCTCGGCACGGTCATGAACAGTCTTGCGCTACAGGATTTCCTGCAGAAGCAGGGCGTGGACACCAGGGTGCAGACCGCCATCACGATGGGGCAGGTCGCGGAGCCCTACCTGCCGTTGCGTGCCAAGCGGCATCTGGAGAAGGGGCGCGTGGTGATCTTCGGCGCGGGGATGGGGATGCCCTACTTCTCGACCGACACCACCGCAGCCCAGCGGGCGCTGGAGATCGGCGCAGAGGTGGTGTTGATGGCCAAGGCGGTCGACGGAGTGTTCGACGCCGATCCGCGGCTGGATCCGGACGCCAGCATGTTCCACGAGATCACGCACAAGGAAGCCATCGAACGCGACCTGAAGGTTGCCGATTCGACGGCGTTCAGTTTGTGCATGGACAACCAGATGCCGATGCTGGTGTTCAATTTGTTGACCAAGGGCAATATTGCCAGGGCGGTGGCCGGTGAGAAGATCGGCACATTGGTTCGATCCTGATACCGCGGGCCCGCGGGTCATGACGATGACGACGCAGTGGAGGAACGGTCGTGATTGAAGAAGCGCTCTTCGACGCCGAGGAGAAGATGGAGAAGGCTGTCTCGGTGGCGAAGGACGATCTGGGTGGCATCCGGACCGGGCGTGCGAACCCGGGGATGTTCTCCCGGGTCGTGGTCGACTATTACGGATCGCCGACCCCGATCACCCAGTTGTCGAGTATCTCGGTCCCGGAGCCGCGGATGGTGGTGGTGAAGCCGTACGAGCAGGCACAGCTGGGGCCGATCGAAACTGCGATCCGCAATTCCGATCTCGGGGTGAACCCGACCAACAACGGCGATATCCTGCGGATATCGATCCCGCAGCTCACCGAGGAGCGGCGCCGCGAATTGGTCAAGCAGGCCAAGCAGAAGGGCGAGGACGCCAAGGTCTCGATCCGCAATGTGCGGCGCAAGGCGATGGAGGAGCTGGGCCGGATCCAGAAGGACGGTGAGGCCGGTGAGGACGAGGTCGGCCGGGCCGAGAAGGAACTGGACAAGACCACGGCCAGATATGTCGGTCAGATCGACGAGCTGGTGAAACACAAGGAATCCGAACTGCTCGAGGTGTGACCCGGCGTTCTCCGATGTATCCGCCGCCGCGGCGGTGGTGTAGTTTGCGCAGGCGTATCGGGTGACGTGGGCCGCGTACTGTCCGTAGTCGGCAGAGCGGTGGGTGCCGTGCGGAAACGGGGCCGTATCGGCGCTGCAACGGCGGGCCGGCGGCCCGGGGATTGACGCACAATGAGAACAGCGGAGCGGCGACGCCTGCTTCGGGTGGGAACGAACGGAACGACGACGAGTTGAGCGACGGGACAATCGTGGCCGAGAAAGCCGCCGCGACCGGTGCGGCCCGACCGCAGCCGCCGGCCGAGGGCATATCCGAATCGACACCGGCGTCTGCCGGTGCGTCCGCAGGCGTCCCGGAGGCCGGCGCGCCCTCTGGTGCCGTGCCCATCGAGATGACGACGGCGGCTGTGCCTCCCGATACGCCGGCCGGGGCACCTTCCGGCGGTGCAGGAGGCGCGAGTAATGCCCCTGCGGCTCCGGCGCCGCGGCGGTCCCGTGCCGGACGCAACCTGCCGGCGGCGCTTGCCGTCGGCCTGACGCTCGGGATCTCGTGTATCGCGGTCCTGTTGTTCGTCCCCAAGGTGTTCATCGGCGTCGCCGGCGTCGCGGTCGGTATCGCGACCTGGGAGGTGGCCAAACGACTCCGCGAAGCGGATGTGCTGGTACCGCGCGCGCCGCTGATTGCCGGTGGTCAAGCGGTGTTCTGGCTGGGCTGGCCGTTCGGTGCGAGTGGAGTGGTCGGCGCCTTCGCGGCGACGGTTCTGATCTGTATGGTCTGGCGCCTGTTCGACCACGGCCTGAACACGGCGCCGCGCAATTTCTTGCGTGATACCGCTATCACGGTGTTCACGCTGGCGTGGATTCCGTTGCTGGCCTCGTTCGCGGTCCTGCTGCTCCTGGAGGATCCTGACGGCAACCTGCGGGTCCTGACGTTCATGATCCTGGTGGTGTGTTCCGATGTGGGCGGTTACGTGGCGGGCGTGTTGTTCGGCCGCCACCCCATGGTGCCGTCGATCAGTCCCAAGAAATCCTGGGAGGGATTCTGCGGGTCGCTGGTGTTCGCGATCATCGGCGGTCTGCTCACCGTGACGCTGCTGCTGGAAGCCAACTCGATGGTCGGGGTGGTGCTCGGTGTGGGCCTCGTGGTCGTCGCGACCCTCGGCGATCTGATCGAATCGCAGATCAAGCGCGAACTGGGTATCAAGGATATGGGCACGATGTTGCCCGGGCACGGCGGCATCATGGACCGGCTCGATTCCATGCTGCCGTCGGCCTTCGTATCCTGGCTGGTACTCACCACCCTGGTCTGAGGCCGCGTCTGCCGGTCATTCCTTGTGTACTGCTCGGCGCAATTGCATGATGCGGACGCCGCCCACCAGCGCCATGACCAGGGCACCCGCGATCACCGATAGCAGAATCGTCACGCCCAGGGGCAGCGAGAAGTTCCAGAAGAGCATTTCGACATTCGCGCTTTCCGAGTTCTGGATGATGAAAATCAGCAGGATGATGCCGAGGATGGCCGCGATGATCAGGGCGATCCAGGCATTTCCTACGCGGGAACTGCCCGCATTTTTGCGCCGACCGGCCTTGTCGGTTGCCTTTCGGCCGGTGGGGGCGGGTGCCGGCTTTCCCCGCACAGGTTCACCCGGTGGCCGTGCGCCGGGCAGCGCACCGGTTTCGGGAATTCGGTCATCAGAGGTCGCCATACGTCGATGATTGCCGACAGCTATCGCCCCCGCGGGGATTTCCGCACCGCCCGTCGATCGTGCCGCTGTCCAGCCGGCGGCTTGTCGCTGGTCACATCGAGCGAGATGCCACACTGGTAGGACTATGACCGCCCCCTTGCCCTTGGTTTTCGATGCACCCCGCCGTGGGATGCCGCCCCGCCACCTCGCCGATCTCGACGCCGACGGGCGCCGCGCCGCCATGGTGGAGCTGGGCCTGCCGAAGTTCCGGGCCGACCAGATCGCCCGCCAGTACTACGGCCGGCTCCAAGCCGACCCCGCCGCAATGACCGATCTACCCGCCGCGGTGCGGGACACGATCGCCGGTGCGCTGTTCCCGCCGCTGCTGACCCCGGTGCGGCATATCGCCTGCGATTCCGGCGAGACTCGCAAGACGCTGTGGCGCGCCGGCGACGGCACCCTGCTGGAAAGCGTGCTGATGCGCTACCCGGACCGCGCCACCCTGTGTATTTCCAGCCAGGCCGGTTGCGGTATGGCCTGTCCGTTCTGTGCCACGGGTCAGGGCGGATTGAACCGCAACTTGTCCACGGCAGAGATCGTCGACCAGGTGCGCGCCGCGGCGGCCGACTTGCGCGACGGCGCGGTGCCGGGTGGGGCCGGACGCCTGTCCAATATCGTGTTCATGGGTATGGGGGAGCCCCTGGCGAACTACAAGCGGGTGGTGAACGCCGTCCGCCGGATCGTCTCGCCCGCTCCGGACGGTCTCGGGATTTCGCAGCGCAACGTCGTGGTGTCGACCGTGGGATTGGCCCCGGCGATCCGCAAACTTGCCGACGAGGGCCTGTCGGTGACGCTGGCCGTCTCCCTCCACACCCCTGACGACGAACTCCGCGACACCCTCGTCCCGGTGAACAACCGCTGGCCGGTGGCGGAGGTCCTCGACGCCGCCCGTTACTACGCCGACAAGACAGGTCGGCGCATCTCGGTGGAATACGCGCTGATCCGCGATATCAACGACCATCCCTGGCGCGCGGAGATGCTCGGCGCGAAACTGCACAAGGCGCTCGGGTCGCGCGTGCACGTGAACGTCATCCCGCTGAACCCGACACCGGGCAGTAAATGGGACGCCAGCCCGAAACCGGTCGAACGCGAGTTCGTGCGCCGGGTCGAAGCGCAGGGTGTTCCGTGCACGGTCCGGGATACTCGCGGCCAGGAAATTGCCGCCGCCTGCGGGCAGTTGGCCGCCGAGGGCTGAGCAGGCCCGGCGTCGCTTCGCCCAGAAGGCAACACCACGTGGCCTGTCCGCCGATACGCTGACGAGTACACGTGAAACAGGAGCGACAGGTATGGCCGACCGAGTGGTCGTCGTCGGTGCGGGAATCGTAGGCCTCGCGGTGGCCAGGGAGATCGGTCGCCGCCGGCCGGGGGACCGAGTGGTGGTGCTGGAGAAGGAAGACCGGGTTGCGGTGCACCAGACCGGTCACAACTCGGGAGTGGTGCATGCCGGGATCTACTACCAGCCGGGGACTTTGAAGGCAGTATTGTGCGCGCGGGGCCGCGATATGCTGCGCGCCTACTGCGCCGAGCGGGATTTGCCGTACGAGGAATGCGGCAAGCTCGTCATCGCCGTGGACGCCGAAGAAACAGCTCGCCTGGACGCAGTCCAGGCACGGGCGGTGAGCAATGCGGTGCCCGGATTGCGTCGAGTCGATTCCGCCGGTATTCGCGATATCGAACCGTTCGCCGAGGGGGTTGCGGCGCTGTATTCACCGCATACCGCGATCACCGATTTCCGTCGCGTGGCCGAGGCTTTCGCGGCGGATGTGGTGGCCGCCGGCGGCGAGGTCAGGACCTCGTGCGCGGTGG
This sequence comes from Nocardia speluncae NBRC 108251, assembly GCF_001613245.1. Classification (GTDB taxonomy): domain Bacteria; phylum Actinomycetota; class Actinomycetes; order Mycobacteriales; family Mycobacteriaceae; genus Nocardia; species Nocardia speluncae. Next base: position 42,300 of record NZ_BDBZ01000015.1, read on the forward strand.
ACCGGATTGCCCGGACGACCTCGGGTATCGAAATCGGTGTGGGAGAGCAGGTTCTGCACGCGGAACGGGTCGTCATCTGCGCCGGATTACAGGCAGATACCGTGGCCGGTCTCGCGGGCGGCGACCCCTCGCCGCGGATCATCCCTTTCCGCGGCGAGTACATGAATGTGGTGCCGGAGAAGAGTGATCTGGTGCGCGGGCTCGTCTATCCGGTTCCGGATCCGCGCTACCCCTTCCTGGGTGTTCATTTCACGCGGCGAGTATCGGGAACGGTCGAGGTCGGGCCCAATGCGGTTCTGGCCTTCGCGCGGGAAGGGTATCGACGTACCCGATTCGTACCCGGGGATATGGTGAAAACCCTGGCTTGGCCGGGTTTCCGGCGCATGGCGCGCCGGCATTGGCGCACCGGGCTCGGGGAAATGTACGGTTCGATGTCGATCGCCGCGTATATGCGTAAGGCGCAGCGCTACATTCCCGCGATCGGGGCGGCAGACGTGTTCCGCGGGGGAGCGGGGGTCCGCGCCCAAGCCCTCGACACCGACGGCACTTTGGTCGACGATTTCCGGATCGACCGCCTGGGCGCGGTCACTGCCGTCCGTAATGCGCCGTCCCCCGCGGCGACGTCATCGCTCGCGATCGCCCAATATGTCGTCGATGTGATCGACGGAAAAGGCTGAGGCGCGCTGCGGCGGCATGCGCTCGCCCAAGGGCGGGCGCTTACCGGCAAGGAGGCGATTGTGTGCTTCCTCCGGGCTCTTCGCCCGGGACCGACATTCGCCGCATGCGGCGATATCGGCCGAACCGGCGGTCAGGGGAAGAGATTGATCGGGTTGACGATGTCTGCGGCCAAAGTGAGCAGCATGTACGCCCCGCCGATGACGACCGCGACATAGGTGAGCGGCAGCAGCTTCAGATAATCGACGGGTGCGCCGGGCGCGAGGCCCTTCCGGCCGCGGAAGGTGTTGCGGATCTTCTCGTACAGCACCACGGCGATATGGCCGCCGTCGAGTGGCAGCAGGGGCAGGATATTGAACGCACCGAGGAAGAAGTTCAGGCTCGCCAGGACGAGTATGAACATATTCCAGTAGCCGCGTTCGGCGGTTTCACCGCCGATCTTGCTGGCGCCGTACACGCTGACCGGGGTATCCGCATCGCGTTCTCCGCCGGTCACCGCGTCCCACAGCGAGACCACCTTCGCCGGCATCTGGGCCAGCGATTGGAAGGTGCGGATGAACATATCCCCGGTGAACGCCGCCGACGCGGGAATTGCACCGAGAACGTCGTACTGGACCGGTTCATAGAATTCCTGGCCGACCCCGACCACGCCGACTTCCCGGCCCGGACCACCCTCGCTGGGGTAGCGCATCGTCTGCTCGGGCACGACCTCGACATCCATCGTCTGCCCGCCGCGTTCGAGGGTGTAGGTGAACGGGCCGTCCTGCTGCTGGGTGAGGGTCTGGAAGTCTTTCCACGTGTCCACGGGCTCGCCGTCGACCGCGGTCACCACGTCGCCCCGTTGCAGGCCGGCGCGCTGGGCGGGGCCCTCGCCGGTGCAGGTGCCGACGGTTCCGTCGGGATTCTGCGGCGCGACGCAGCTCATATCGCCGAGGGCGGTTTCCGGGGGCTGGTTCAGGTTGGGGAGCCCCCAGCCGACCGCCAGCACCATGATGAGGATGAATCCGAGTAGGAAGTTCATCGCGATTCCGCCGGACATCACGACAAGGCGTTTCCAGGCCGCCTGCCGGTACATGGCGCGCTCGACTTCCTCTGGTTCGAGTTCGTCGAGCGCGGTCATTCCGGCGATGTCACAGAAGCCGCCGAGCGGTAGCCATTTGACCCCGTACTCGGTTTCCCCGCGCCGGAAGGAGAAAATTTTCGGCCCGAAACCGATGTAAAACCGGCGGACCTTCATTCCGGTCGCCTGCGCGGTCCACATATGCCCGCATTCGTGCAATGCGATCGAAATCGTGATGCCGAGCGCGAACAGCACGAACCCCAACACGAACAGCATGTGGTCTACAGCCCTCCTGCGGTGCGCAGATCATTTCTCCCGGCCCGCACGGAGACCGGAGCGGCCGCGAGCACGTGTCCACAGTAACCGCCCGCGTGCCGGGCCTCGACCATCTGGGACATGGATTACCCGTGTGCCAGTGCGCGGGCGCGGTCACGAGCCCATTCGTCGGCCGCCAGGACCTCGGCGAGTTCGCCCGGTTCGGTACGCCACTGGCCGGCGTCACGGACCACCCGGGCGACGGTGCGCACGATTTCCGGGAAGCGGATCCGGCCGTCGAGAAATGCCTGTACCGCGACCTCGTTTGCCGCGTTGTACACCGCGGTGACGCAACCGCCCGCGGTCCCGGCTTCCCGGGCCAGTTCCACGGCCGGGAACACCGCATCGTCGACGGGCTCGAATGTCCAGGTGGCGGGCGTACCGAAATCGCAGGCTGTGGCCGCGCCGGGGACCCGCTCCGGCCAGCCCAGCGCCAGCGCGATCGGCAATTTCATATCCGGCGGACTGGCCTGTGCCAGCGTGGACCCGTCGGTGAAGGTGACCATGGAATGCACAATCGACTGCGGGTGCACCGTGACCTCGATGCTGTCGTAGGGAATCCCGAACAGCAGATGCGTTTCGATCAACTCCAAGCCCTTGTTCACCAGCGAGGCCGAGTTCAACGTGTTCATCGGCCCCATGGACCAGGTGGGGTGAGTTTTCGCCTCGGCGGGATTCACGCCGTCCAGCATTTCGGCGGTCCAGCCCCGGAACGGGCCGCCGGAGGCGGTGAGGACCAGCTTGGCGACTTCCTCGGCGCGACCGCCGCGCAGGCACTGGGCCAGCGCCGAATGTTCCGAATCGACCGGCACGATCTGGCCGGGTCGAGCTACCCGGGTGACCAGCGAGCCGCCGGCCACCAGCGATTCCTTGTTCGCCAGCGCCAGCGTGGCGCCCGATTCCAGCGCCGCCAGGGTCGGTTCCAGGCCCAGTGAACCGACGAGCGCATTGAGCACGACATCGGCCTCGGTATTGCGGACGAGTTCAGTTGCCGCGTTCGCGCCCGCGAACGGTACTCCCAGCCGGGCTGCGACGGCCGGGTCGGCGACGGCCACGTTGGTGGTGCCGGTGGCGGCCATCTGCGCGGCCAGCAGTTCGGTGTTCGCGCCGCCCGCAGCAAGGCCGACGATTTCGAACCGTCCGGGGTTGGCTGCGATCACCTCGAGCGCCTGGGTGCCTATGGAACCGGTGCTACCGAGCAAGAGAACTCTGCGGGGATCTGACACCCGCCCATTGTCACCGACCGTGCCCCTACTGGCTACGACGGGCAGTCGTATGCCACGATAACGGGCAGTATCCGTTCTCTCGAGGAGGAGCGATCGTGGCCGCCACGGACGTCGAACCCGCCACTGACCAGCACGTCACCACGGTGGACCCAGCTGAGGTTCCGTCGGCGGCATTTGGTTGGAGCGGCGAATCGCGCAAGACCTTCCGGGTGGCCGCGGTGGTCGTGATCATCGCGCTGCTCGGCATGCTGATCGGCAATCACTCGGGTCAGGTCGAGAACCTGTACCTGATCGGATTCGCGGCCGCCCTGGCCGGAATCCTCATCTACGACGTGATCTATCGCCGCAAACCGCGCTGAACTGCGGTTTCGCCTATGGTGCCGACCATGCCGGGTGTCCTCGGGGTGACGCCGCGGTGTCGGTTGCCGATGTAGTCCATGTCTCGGCGGCATGCCCCCGCGGCGGTACTAGACTCGGCACCGACCGGCCGGACCAGGACGAAAGTAGGCAGCCGAAAGTGACCAGCACAGTCGGATTGGGGATGCCGACCGCACCGATAGCGGTGCTCGCACCGCGGCGCAAGACCCGTCAGCTCATGGTGGGTGGTGTCGGTGTGGGCAGTGACCACCCGATCTCCGTGCAGTCGATGACGACGACCAAAACGCACGATGTGAACGCGACCCTGCAGCAGATCGCCGAACTCACGGCGTCGGGCTGCGATATCGTGCGGGTGGCGTGCCCGCGGCAGGAAGATGCCGACGCACTGCCCATCATCGCGAAGAAATCCCAGATCCCGGTGATCGCCGATATCCATTTCCAACCGCGCTATATCTTCGCTGCCATCGATGCCGGTTGCGCGGCGGTGCGAGTGAACCCGGGAAACATCAAGGAGTTCGACGGGCGCGTGAAAGAGGTCGCCAAGGCGGCCGGGGACGCCGGTATTCCGATCCGGATCGGTGTGAATGCCGGATCCCTCGATAAGCGGATGATGGACAAATACGGTAAGGCCACCCCGGAAGCACTCGTGGAGTCGGCGCTGTGGGAAGCCGGCCTGTTCGAGGAATACGGGTTCGGCGATATCAAGATCTCGGTCAAGCACAACGATCCCGTGGTGATGGTCGAGGCCTACCGGCAGCTGGCCGCGCAGAGCGACTATCCGCTGCACCTCGGTGTTACCGAGGCGGGCCCGGCCTTCCAGGGCACCGTGAAATCCGCGGTCGCGTTCGGCGCCCTGCTGAGCGAGGGGATCGGCGACACCATCCGGGTCTCGCTGTCCGCGCCACCGGCCGAGGAGGTCAAGGTCGGCGGGCAGATCCTGCAATCGCTGAATCTGCGCCCCCGAAAACTGGAGATCGTGTCCTGTCCGTCGTGCGGGCGCGCGCAGGTCGACGTGTACACCCTGGCCAACGAGGTAACCGCCGGACTCGACGGCCTCGAGGTGCCGTTGCGGGTCGCGGTCATGGGCTGCGTGGTCAACGGTCCCGGCGAGGCTCGGGAGGCCGATCTGGGTGTTGCTTCCGGCAACGGCAAGGGGCAGATCTTCGTCAAGGGCGAGGTCGTCAAGACGGTGCCCGAGGCACAGATCGTGGAAACCCTCATCGAGGAAGCCATGCGGATCGCCGAGGAGATGGGTGCGGACGCGGGCAGCGGTGAACCGGTCGTCAGCGTGGGCTGATCGGCGTGCGCTCTCGGCTCGCGGTTCCCGCGAGCCGAGCGGCGCTGCCTCGGTGACACCGCCGCGGTACACGCTTTCGGGATATCCGTATCGTATGGTCGCACTTCATGGCAGGCTGTACTAGGTGCGGAGTCTGCTGGAGCCGGCCCGGCGCGCGAAGTACGTTCCCGCGCGCCAGCTCGCCGAGCGGGACCTGGGACAGGTGCTCAGGGTGCTCGACGAGGACCCGGTGGCGGCCTGTATGGTCGCCGCCCGGCTACAGGAATACGGTCTGGACAACCGGTACGGCCAGGGCGAGTTGTGGAGCCACGGTGGACCGGCCGAGTCGTTGTGCTTCTCCGGCGTCAATCTGATGCCGTTGCGTGGTGACCGAGCGGCCATCCGCGCCTTCGCCGACCGCGCCCTGCGCTGGCCCCGGATGTGTTCATCGGTGGTGGGCCGCCGGGAGCTTGCGCTACCGCTGTGGGAGATGCTCGCCGATCACTGGGGCACGGCGCGGGAGCTGCGTGCAGACCAGCCGCTACTGGCGCTCACCGGTCCCGCGCTCGCGGCCGCCGACCCGGAGGTCCGTCAGGTACGCCCCGATGAACTGGACCGTTATCTGGCGGCCGCTATCGCCATGTTCATCGAAGAGGTGGGGGTGGATCCGCGGGCCGGTGACGGTGGTCGCGGCTACCGGCGCCGGGTCGCCGGATTGATCGGGGCCGGCCGGGCCTGGGCCCGGTTCGTCGACGGCGAGGTCGCCTACAAGGCCGAGGTGGGGTCGATGTCCCGGCGTACCGGGCAGATTCAGGGGGTATGGGTCCATCCGGAGTACCGAGGGCAGGGGCTGGGCACCGCGGGAACGGCGGCGGTTGCCGATGCGGTGGTCGCGACCGGCCGGACGGCGAGTCTGTACGTCAACGACTACAACGAGATCGCCCGTCGGGCCTACCGTGCGGTCGGGTTCCGGCAGATCGCGACCTTCGCCACGGTGCTGCTGGACTGAGCCGGGCCGATCCTGCCGGCCGAGCCCGGGCAGGATCCGGTGCGCCGCAAGTGAACACCGGGCCCCGATCGCTACGATCGGGCTCGATGACGATCCGTCTGGTACTCGTATTCGCGGTCACGGTGCTCGCTTTCGCCACGACTGCCTGCCTCGGGGGGTCCTCGGGACCCATCACCGCGGCCGATGGTTTCCTGGAGGCCTTCGCGGCCCACGACCTCGACCGAGCCGCCGCCCGCACGACCCGTCCCGAGAAGGCCGGGCTCGCACTCGTCTCCGTCTGGTCCGAACTGGGCGCCGAGGAGTTGCGTGCCCACTCCGGTGCGGCCCGGATCTCCGGTGACACCGCTACCGTCGACTACACCTATGAATGGCGGCTGGCCGGTGGGCGCGACTGGTCCTATACCGGGCAGTTGCCGCTGGTGCGCAGCGGTGGAGGCTGGACGGTGCGGTGGAGCGGTTCTGCTTTGCATCCCCGGCTCGGTGACACCCAGACCATGGCATTGTCGGTGCGCCAGGCGCCGGGTGCCCGGGTGAACGAGCAGTCCGGTAGTGATGTACTGATACCCGGCACGGTCTCGCGGGTGACCTTCGACGCTGCCGAAAGCGCGGAACCGCAGCAAGTGGCGGCGACGGTCTCGCGGGCGCTGATCGGTATCGACGAGCGGCTGACCCCGCAGCGCATCCTGGATTCCGCCCGCGCCGCCGACGGCAGCTACACGGTGATCGTGCTGAACGAAACCGAGTTCGGCCGCGCCGGACCGCAGCTCATCGGCCTGCCCGGGGTCCGGGTCACGCAGGAATGGGATCTGATCCCGGCGGATCGTAAGTTCGCTCCTGATCTGATGGCCCAGGTTCGCCAGGCCGTGATCGACGATGTGCACGGCCGGGCCGGCTGGCGCGTGGTCGCCCGGAACGAAGGTGGCGCGGAAACCGGCGTGCTGCACGAGGTGGCGGCGCAGCCTGCGCCGTCGTTCACGTTGAGCGTGGACCGGTGGGTACAGGACGCCGCCCAGCGGGCGGTCGACGGGCGCCGGGAACAGTCCATGATGGTGGTGATCGAACCGTCTACGGGGGGCATTCTCGCGGTCGCGCAGAACGCCGCCGCCGACCGTGACGGCCCGGTGGCCACCATCGGTCAGTATCCGCCCGGATCGGTGTTCAAAACGGTGACCGCCGCGGCCGCGATCGCCGGCGGCTCGGCCACGCCGGACACCGTTGTGGCGTGCCCGAGCGCAATCACCATCGGTGAGCGCCTGATTCCCAACTACAACGGTTTCACGGTCGGGAATGTCGCATTGTCGACCGCCTATGCGCGCTCGTGTAATACATCGTTCGCGAAATTGGCCAGTGAATTGCCGGCCACCGCGCTTTCAGAAGCGGCGGCGGCTTTCGGGATCGGCCCGGATTATGTGATTCCCGGTTTACCGACCTTCTCCGGTTCCGTACCCGTTTCCGAAGATCGCATACAGCGAACCGAGGACGGAATCGGGCAGGGCCGGGTTGTGGTCAGTCCCTTCGGCATGGCATTGCTGGCCGCGGCGATCGCGCACGGCAGCGCGCCGACACCGTATCTGATCGCCGGCCGCGAGACCGTGGTCGACGGGCCGCGGCCGGTACCGGATCCGGCGGTCGTGCGCGGGCTTCGGGCGATGATGCGTGAGGTCGTGCTGACCGGAACTGCCGACCGGATCGCCGACCAGGGGGCGGTATTCGGCAAGACCGGCGAGGCGGAGGTGGCCGGCGGTTCACATTCCTGGTTCGTCGGCTACCGAGGTGATCTCGCATTTGCGACGCTGCTGGTCAAGGGCGGTAGTTCCGATAACGCCGTCGCGGCGACCCGCGATATGCTGGCGGCTCTCCCCGATGGCTACTGATGCCGTGGCCGGGTAGGTTACACCCGGCCGCATGCGCTGTGATCCGATCACGGGCCGGTGGCGACGTCTCCGGTGACGGTCGCATATCGGTGACCGGTATCGGTATCCACCGGATCGCTGACCCGTGCGGGCGCGACAACCGAAACGGCCCGGTCGGAGACGGGGGCCGACGCGGCGGTATCGGTGCCGAGGATTTCGACCACCCCGGTGCCGCCGAGAATCAGTCCGGCGGTGACGAGAGCAACGGTGGAACGCTTCATATCGGGCTCCCTCCGATTCAGAGGTTCGACAGCTGTCGAGCTCGGGTCGCACGTGGGCGACCCAGCTCCGCATAAGAGTTTTCTGAAGGTTTGCTGCTCAGGTCAACCTAAGCCGGAATGCCGCATCGAGACAAGATGGAAAGCTGCGGAAAATCGGCGATGGGCAAATCGTGACCCGCGCCTGGATATTCGTGACGTTTTCGTAACGCTCAGTTCAGGTCTTCTGCAAACTCGCGGCGAGATGATCCTGTAGGGGGAGACCCACGGCGCCCATCTGCAATGTGTAGTCGATGACGTCGCCGTGCATATGAATGGTCCGGCTGAGCGCGGTCACCGTTTTGGCGGTACTGCTCAGGCCGATCGCGGTGGACTCGAGCTCCAGGCGGATCTCCGCGTCGGCAAGGGTGAGTTTGCCCTCGGAGATCTCGGTGATACCGGTGGGGTGGGACAGGATGAGTTCCACCCGGTCCGGCCCCGGGCAGCGCAGGTAACCGGTCTCTACATGCAGGGGACGGTTGTCGTCGGCATGCCGGGTGCGCTGCCGGTAGGTCAGGAAAGGGCGGCCGAGATGGCCGAAGGTGATCTCCTCCAGATAACCGAACGGCTCGATGGTGGGATAGTCGCCCCGCCCGGCGCCGCGCCAGGTCCCGAGGAGGCCGGCCAGCGGCGCGATAGCGGGATGCGGGGCGGAAGGTGTTTGCGGTTCGGCCACGGCGCACAAGAATAGCCCCTCAGCGGCCGATCGGATACATCCGATCGGCTCCTCAGCGTGCCGCCCGGGAGGTTTCCGGTGGATGTTACTTGTTCTTGCGGCGGCCGAAGGGCCAGAACGAGCGGGTGCGGCGCCTCGGCAGCGCCGCGTAGACCATGGTCATCTCGGCGAAAACACCCGCTTCCCGCTCTCGGTCGTCACCGAAATCGTCGCGACCCAGAATCTGGGTGATCGACCCCGGGGCGATGGTCGCCAGCGCGTCCAGCAGTGCCGGGTTGAGGGCGCCGATCGAGATCCGGGTGATATCGGCGTCCTCGGAGCCCGGACCGCCGTGGCCGAGCAGCATATGGCCGATGGCGTGCAGCACGATGTGGTCGGCGTTCCGGCCGGATGCCGAGGCGTCGTAGACGATGATGTCGTCGTGCTTACGCGCGATCCACAGTCCGTTGCCGCTGCACCCCAGTTCGCCCAGTGCCGAGCGATGTGCCGGCTGCAACGAGATCGGCCGCTTGCGATATGCGGCCACTTCGGCGAGGTAGGTGTTGAGATCCCACGGGCTGGGGAGGGGCACCGACCCAGCCGCATCGCCGAATCTGGCGTCCATGCTTGTCATCGGCGAATACGTTACCGATCGCGCGCGCGCTCGTCACTTCAGCGATTTCCGGCCCGTGCTGCGCCGCCGGCCGACCGAGGTTACCGGATATCGACCTCGGGCCCCAGGGGTTTCACGTTGTGCGGTTTGTTCCACAACGCCGTCAGCGCCCACAGCACAACCCCCACCGCGAGCAGAATCCCGGCGATCACATACTGCTGTGGATTGCGATCGGTGAACGGTGTGGCCAGATAGGCGCAGCACACCGCGCCGAGTACCGGAAGTGGTGTCGGGGTACGGAAGTGCCCGTGGCCGACCCGGTCGCGCCGCAACACCAGGACTGCGACATTGACGATGGTGAAGACCATGAGCAGCAGCAGGGCTGTGGTGCCGCCGAGCTCGGGGACCTCGCCGACCAGCAGCAGCAGTCCGAGCGCCACCAGGGTGGTGAAGATGATCGCGATATGCGGGGTGCGGCGGGTCGGATGCACCCGGCCGAGCGAACGGGGTACGACCTTGTGCTTGGCCATACCGTAGAGCAGGCGGCTGGCCATCAGCATGTTGATCAGCGCCGAATTGGCGACCGCGAACATGGTGATGAAGGCGAAGATCTGGGTGGGGAATCCGGGAGCACCGATCTCCACCACTTTCAAAAGCGGCGTATCGCCCTCGACGAGTTCGTCCGGCGGCACCAGGGCCACCGCCGTGATCGACACCAGTACGTAGATGGCGCCGGTGATCAACAGGCCGGTGAGCAGGATCTTCGGGAAGATCCGGCTCGGTTCCTCGGTCTCCTCGGCCATGTTCACCGAATCCTCGAAGCCGACCATGGCGAAGAAGGCCAGGGTGGTTGCGGCGATCACCCCACCGAACACGGAACGGTCGCCGGTGTCGAATTCGACGATCCGCCCGAAGTCGCCGTTGCCGAAACCCAGCGCCCACAGTCCGATACAGATCACGATCAGCAGACCCGAGAGCTCCACACAGGTGAGTAGGACATTCGCCTTCACGCTCTCGCTGACCCCGCGCAGGTTGACGGCCGCGACCAGGGCGATGAAGGCGAGCGCGATGAGGGTGAGGACCAGACCGTTCGCACTGTCGAATTCGAAGGCCTCGGCGAAATTCGCCGCGAACGCCTTGGCGGCAGTGGCGGCCGAGGTGATCCCGGAGCTCATCACGGCGAAAGTCACCATGAAGGTCAGGAAATGGATGCCGAACGCCTTGTGCGTATACAGGGCGGCACCCGCGGCCTGCGGGTATTTGGTGACCAGTTCCAGGTAGCTGAATCCGGTGATCATGGCGACCCCGAAGGCGACCAGGAACGGTACCCAGACCGCGCCGCCGACCTCGCCGGCGACGCGGCCGGTCAGGGCGTAGATGCCGGTGCCGAGAATATCGCCCACGATGAACAGCAACAGCAGCCAGGGGCCGATGACACGCTTCAGTTCGGGCTGCTGCTCCGGACCGGTCCGGGCGGTGACGTCTGCCAAGGTCGTCTCGCTCCCGCAGTGACCGGTATGCGCCGGTGATCGGACAGATGCGCCTTGTATACCCGTTCACCAGGTCCGCAATGCCCGTACTGCGCCGATTCGTGCGAAATACGGTTCAGCTCATGGATTCGGCGGCCTCGGCGATCATCACCGCAGAGTCCCGGGGGCTCAGTGCCATGGCGCGCAGCTGGTCGAACATGACACCGAAGCGGCGGATCTCGGAATGGCCTTCGATCAATGCATCACCGGAAATGCCCTCGACATAGACCAATTCAGGGTCGGTGGGGTCCGGGAAGTCCAGAATCGTGAAGGAACCGGCCATACCCGGGTGGGCTCCCGCATCGAACGGCAGGATCTGCAGGATCACGTTCTTGCGTTTGATCGCCTCGCCCAGTCGTCGCAACTGGCCGCTCATGACCTCTGGACCGCCGACGACGCGGCGGATGGCGGCTTCGTCCAGCACGACCCACAGTTCGAGTGGTTCGTCCTTGGCGAGCACCGCCGCCCGGTCCATTCTGGCCCGCGCTCGGCGTTCCAGGTCGGAGGCCTCCAGTTTCGGCATGTAGGTGTCGATCACCGCCATGGCGTACTGCTCGGTTTGCAGCAGTCCCGGCATGAACGAGGTCTGGTAGTGCCGGGCCGAGAGCGCCACCGATTCGAAATTGATGTACGCGGCATAGACCTCGGAGAGGCTGGCCTCGTAAGGCCGCGACATTCCCGGCTTCTGTGCGTCGGACAGTAGTTCCAGTGCGTCCTGGCGCCGCTCCGCGTCGATACCGTAGAGGTCCAGCATCGTCATCAGCGTGCGGCGCTGCGGACGTGCCTGGGCGGTTTCGATCCGGTACAGGGTGGTCACGTTGATTCCGGTGCGGGCGCTGACCTCCTCTTTGCTGAGCTCGGCGTCCTCGCGCATCTCCAGCAACAACACCGAGAGCCGGCGCAACCCCGCCGTGAGGACGGTGCGTTTGCCTGCCATGTCATCCCTTTCGGCCAGCGCTACATGCGATGGGCGGTGCCCCCCTGGTTCGCGGCGGCCGCACGCCCTGTGGTGCCACCATAACGAGCGACCGGAACCGATGTGATCGGCAGTGTCGTATGGGGGGTGCCGGGCGAAGTTCCGAGCCCGCCGGTGCCGCGTGAGTGATCGCGCATCCGGCGCGGAACCGGCTGCCGGTGGCGGGGCCGCGGTTCGGTGGAGAGTTGCCGGCGTGGCACTTCGGTCGTTCGCGATCCGCGGTCGTGGCCGAGGCCTGCGGCATTGCTACCGGGTCGACCGCTGCACCGGCGGCTCCGGAATGTGGTTCTCCGCCAGGACCGGTTCCGATCGACGGTCGGTAAGGGTAGTTCGTCCGGTCGGTAGGCGAGGCTGTAATCCGTCGAGAGCGGACAACTTATGGTGAATATGGCAAATATATGGCAATCTTTCACGTGTGTGCGGGAGAGTCTCTGCGCGAATCCGTAACGCCGGACTGTGTATGCGTGAAACGTCGTGGCGACGGGCGTGGTTCGGGGGGCCCTCGGTACCGGTTGCCACCGTCGGGGGCCTGCATACGGGCACCATAGGGGTAGGTACGGCGCCGGAGTGTGGTGCGGATAGATCTCGGCACGGTTGCGATGTGGTCGCGTAACGCGTTGTCCCGGCGGTGATCGCGGGGCCGGCGGCTATTGTTCGGCGCGCCGGGAATTCGGGCCGCCGGCGGGAACGAGCTTGGCGGGTAAGCGTTTTCGGTGGGACCGCGGTGAGGCTCCGTGAAGGGGATCGTTAGGCTTGCGCACAACGCTGTTCGCAACATTGCATACCGAAGTCTTGTGTTCTTGCATCTGTAAGAGCATGATCCAGCTAGCCTTGTTGTGAACAACGATCCGATGTCCGGGATTACCGAATCGAGAGTCGATCATGTTGGTACAGAGTGTGATGGTGCCGGGTGAGTCCGAGGGGTGCAGATGAGTGCGCCCACACTTGGGACCCTGCCGACAGCGCCACAGTTGCTGTGCGCTTTTCAAGGACGGCGGGCCCAGGACCGGGTGCTGCTACGTTTCGCACATGCGCTCGTCGAACTGCACAAGCGTCGGGCACATGTCCGGGATCTGGCCGAGATTGCCGAAATCGACGGCCGCCGAAGCGAACTCGTGAACGATATCAACGACTGGATCATCCGCAAGATGCCGCAGCATCGCCACGGAGCCTCGCTGCACACCGAAAGTCTGGGCGCGGTGATCGATCGCATGGCGCACAGCTGGGTCGCGGCGAATCAGGCCATCGAAGCCGACGGCGTGCGCAGTGACCGCACCCACCGGCACTGGTACCACCTGGCGGAACTCGTTGACGGGTACACGGATTTGATCGCCGAGGTGGCCGGTGGCCGCCGCCGGTTACCGGTGCAGTAGCAGGGCGCCGCGGATCTCCCGGCTGTCCAGTCCGATGAACGCGAAATCCCTCGCGGTGGGTCCGGGAACCGCCGCGAAATGTCGAATGGCCTAGACCCAGCGGTGAGTCGGTGGCGAATACTCGGTTAACCGGGTGGTGTAGGTCAATTGGAGGTAGGTTCTGCCATGATTCACACGAATGGCGTCGCAACCGTATCGGCGCCGGAAGACCTCCGTACCGAGGTGCGGGCGCCGGTCGGCGTGGCGCTGTCGAAGGTCTATCGGGTACGCGCCGAAATCGACACGATGCTCGACGAGCTACGCCCCGGCGACCGGGTGCCCGCCGAACGCGAACTGGCGGGACGGTTCGGCGTCGCGCGCGAAACCGTCCGGCATGCCCTTCGCGACCTCGCCGTCGAAGGCCGTATCCGCAGACAGGGCCGCGGCACGGTGCTGGCCCGGCCGAAGGTCGTCCGGCCACTGGCCCCCGAATCCGCCGGCGAAGAAGCCGCCGGGGTGGTGCGCCGGTTGTTGTCCTGGGAGGACGGCATCGCCGACGCCGAGGTCGCGCGTGATCTCGACCTGCCGCCGCGAACCCCCATCATGACCCTCGAACGTCTGCTTTTCGCCGACGGCGACCCGATCGCGCTGGAACGTATCGACCTGTCGCTGGACAGGTTCGGCTGGTTGCGCGCGGCATTCGACCCGCTGGGTTCGCTCGCCACGACCATCGGCGATTCGGGCGTGGAATACGCGGGTGCCACCGAGCGGATCGAAACCGTCCTCGCCGCGCCCAGGGAGGCCGGGTTGCTCCGGTGCCGTCCGGCGGTGCCGTTGTTCCGGGTGGTCCGGCGCGGTATCGACACGCAGGGCCGGCCCATCGAACGGGTGGCCGCGCTCTACCGCGGTGACCGGGTCGCCTTCGAGGTCCGTACGGGTGGCCGGGGTCGCTGAGCGGAGGCTCTCGCGGCTGTTGCGGTGTACGGCCGGGAACGTTCCCGGCGACCTCTCGGCCGGCGCCTACTACTCTTGAACCATGTCCGTGCGTACCCGTCAGCCGCTGCTCCCTGGAACCCCCACCCCGATTCGTGAGGTTCCCCGCGCCATCGAACGCCCGGAGTATGTGTGGAAGGAAACCGCCCGCGAAGGCTCCGAACCGTGGGTGCAGACGCCCGAGACCATCGAGAAGATGCGTATTGCCGGCAAGATCGCGGCCCAGGCTCTGGCCGAGGCGGGTAAAGCGGTCGCGCCGGGGGTCACCACGGATGAGCTGGACCGGATCGCGCACGAGTACATGTGCGACCATGGGGCCTATCCCTCCACGCTCGGTTACAAGGCGTTCCCCAAGTCGTGCTGTACCTCGCTCAACGAGGTGATCTGCCACGGAATCCCCGACAGCACTGTGGTCGAGGACGGTGACATCGTCAATATCGATGTCACCGCCTATATCCACGGGGTGCACGGCGATACCAATGCGACCTTCCTCGCCGGTGAGGTGGACGAGGAGGTGAAACTCCTGGTGGAGCGCACCGAAGAAGCCACCAGGCGGGCGATCAAGGCGGTGCGTCCGGGCCGGGCGCTCAATGTGATCGGCCGGGTGATCGAGTCCTATGCCAACCGCTTCGGCTACGGCGTGGTCCGCGATTTCACCGGGCACGGGGTCGGGCCCACCTTCCACAGCGGCCTGGTGATCCTGCACTACGACCAGCCCGCCGTGGACTCCGTCATCGAACCCGGGATGACCTTCACCATCGAACCGATGATCAACCTGGGCGGTATCGAGTACGAGATCTGGGACGACGGCTGGACCGTCGTCACCAAAGACCGTAAGTGGACGGCGCAGTTCGAGCACACCCTGGTCGTCACCGACACCGGAGCCGAAATCCTGACGCTGCCGTGAGCGTCCCCGGCGGGGCGCTGCTGGTCGCCGGGACCACCTCCGACGCCGGTAAGAGCGTGCTGGTCGCCGGGATCTGCCGGATGCTGCGACGCCGTGGGGTGCGGGTGGCGCCGTTCAAGGCCCAGAACATGTCGAACAATTCCGTCGTCACCCTGGACGGCGGCGAGATCGGCCGGGCCCAGGCGTTGCAGGCGCAGGCCTGCGGGCTCGAACCGAGCGTGCGATTCAATCCGGTCCTGCTGAAACCCGGAAGCGACCGGCGGTCGCAACTGGTGGTGCGCGGACAGGTCACCGATACCGTGAGTGCCGCCGATTACATTGCTCATCGCACCCGGCTGCGCGCGGTGGTGGCCACCGAACTCGCGGCGCTGCGGGCGGAATTCGATGTGGTGATCTGCGAAGGAGCGGGATCGCCGGCCGAGATCAATCTGCGGGCCACCGATCTGGCGAATATGGGTCTGGCGCGGGCGGCCGGGCTGCCCGTGCTGGTAGTCGGCGATATCGACCGCGGCGGTGTGCTGGCACATCTGTTCGGCACCCTGGCCGTCCTCGAACCCGAGGATCAGCGGCTGATCGCCGGTTTCGTGATCAACAAGTTCCGCGGCGACGTGGATCTGCTACGCCCCGGTCTGGAACAGCTGGATGCCCTGACGGGCCGGCCCACGCTCGGCGTGCTGCCGTACCGGGAGGATCTCTGGCTCGATGCCGAGGATTCGCTGGGCAGCGTATCCGGGGCGCAGATCGGTCGTCCCGGGCCGGCTGTCGGTGGTGAATGGCTCAGCGTGGCCGCGGTCCGGCTGCCCCGGATCTCCAACTCGACCGATGTGGAAGCGCTGGCCTGCGAACCGGGGGTCGCGGTCCGCTGGGTGACCGAAGTGTCCCAGCTCGTGGCGGCCGATCTTGTGGTCGTGCCCGGGAGCAAAGCCACCGTCGATGATCTGGACTGGTTGCGGCGCACCGGGATTGCCGAGGAACTGCGGCGGCGTGCGGCCGCCGGCCGCCCGGTACTCGGAATCTGCGGCGGCTATCAGATGCTCGGGAACCGCATCATCGATCCGGTGGAATCCGGGGCCGGTACGGTCGCCGGGCTGGGCCTGCTGGATATGGACATCGAGTTCGCGCCCGAGAAGGTACTGTGCCGGACCGCCGCAGTGGGTGCGCCGATGCCGCGGGGCGCGGAACCGGTGGGTACGACGGGGGTTGCTGCGACCGGTTATGAAATCCACCACGGCCGTATCCGGCGTACCGCCGAGACTCCGTGGCTGCACGTCACCGGCCGGACCTCCCCGGGCGATGTGCCCGGCGGCGCGGGCAGTGAACTCGCCGGCGAGCCGTCGGCCGAGGGTGTCGTGCGCGGCGCGGTATGGGGCACCCATCTGCACGGTCTCCTCGAATCCGACGAATTCCGCCGGGCCTGGCTGACCCGGGTCGCGCGGGCGGCCGGACGGACCGGTTTTCTTGTCGCGCCCGGGACGCGGGTGGCCGCGGTGCGCGCGGCGCAGCTCGATCTCCTCGCCGACCTGGTCGCCGAAAACCTTGATATCTCCCGGTTGGAGCGGCTCCTGGCGGAGGGGGTGCCGGCCGGTCTGCCGGTTGTCGAATCCGCGGTGGGCGCGCTCTCGCCAATGGGCTGATCCCCTGCGGTGTACGGCCTGAGATCTCTGTGAGATTACGCATCACGATCGTCGTGCTCTTTATGGGGAGCACTCCAACGGCGCCGGCCGGCGGTGTAGCGTCAAGCGTCATGGAATCTCGGCGCATCGCGGTCGGTGACCGGGACTGGACGGTGCGGGTCGACGGTCCGGTGACCCAGCACAGTGTGCTGCTGTTCCCCGACTCCGGCGATCCGCCGGAGGTCTATGACCGGGTGTGTGCCCGGCTGCACAGTTCCGATCTGCGGACCATCGTGTTCGAAAATGTCACCGGACTGGACCTCACCGGTGTATATGCGGTTCTGGACGATCTCGGGGTGCCGTGGGCAAATGTCGCAGGACGCGGGGTGGGCGCCAGTGTGGCGTGGCAGGTCTGTGCGAAAGGTTTCGGGCGGTTCGTGAGCCTGATCGTTGCCGATCGCGGGCATCCCGCCGTGCCGGACGGATCCGGCACGGTACTGGAGCAGGAGTGCCCCGCGGTCGAACTGCCGACCACCGTCCTGGTGACAAAAGGGCTACCGCGGTCGGTGGCCGACAGCTCCGGGCGCCACGTGTACGGCGAGTTCCGCGTAGTGGACCTCGATGTCGACAATGTGGCCGCCGAAGCGGACCAGCAATTCGCCACCGAGATCGTGCTGCGCACCAGTATGTGGTGAGCCGCGGGCGGGCGCCGGCCTCTCCGATGAGCCGCCGGGCCGCACCGATATCGACCCGTGGATTCCCATGGCGGCCCAGGAGAGCGGTTTCGACTGCACGATGTGGCTGCCTTCGCCGCCCAGGCAAACGGTCGCTACGTGCGCTCGCCCGAGAGATAGGTCGCGAGCCAGTCCAGCCAGCTGTCCAGTTCCCGGAACGCCGCCGACCGGGGCTCGTCCGCGGACAGGAATACATCGTGCCGGGCCCCGTCGATCGGGACGATGCTGGTGCGATCACCCAGGCAGCCGGCCCAGCGCTGGATCTGGGCCACGTCCAGAACCGCGTCGGCCACGTCGACGGCGGGTCCGTATTCGCGGGCGAACTGGGTGAGCTTCGATCGCAACAGCAGGGCGGGCACACCGATATCCAGCCCCCGGTGCAACCGTGCCTGACCCAGGCGGATCGCACGGAGCCAGCCTGCCCGCACCGGGAAACCCTGCCGCGGCTTCCAGTCCAGGTCGTAGTCCCATTCGCCGGCCAGGCTGTGGTGCAGGCTGTCGCCGTAGGCACTGGATTTACTCAGCGGCAGCGCCGACTTGGCCCGGAACCGGCCCACCGTGTTGATCACTTGCGTGCCCACAGTGCGCACATATGTCGGCCCCTGCAGATCGAACCATGGGCTGTTCAGAACAAGCCCGCTGACCCCGGCCGCCGCTGTGCCACCGGCGCGCTGCAGCCGATCCAGCCACAGCGATGCCACCAGGCCGCCGGTCGAATGTCCCATGACCAGGACCTCGCCCTGCGTTTCCTCGGTGATCAGGCGGAGTGATTCGTTCAGCTCCCGGTCGTAGAGAGCCAGATCGCCGATGAAGTGCGGGGTCTGGTTCGCGCGCAGCGAGCGGCCGCATTTACGCAGATCCAGCGCGTAGAACCGGTGGCCACGCGCGGTCAGGTGCTCGGCCACATGCCGCTGGAAGAAGTAGTCGGTGAACCCGTGCAGGTACAGGACGGCTACGGCCGGGCCGGTGGCGCCGGAACCGGTCGTGCCCGGGGCGCCTGAACCGGTATCTCCGGAGATACCGGTATCCGGAAGGTGACGTACCAGAGTGGCGACGATCTCGCCCTCGCCATCAGGGTCGGTCCCCAGGTCCAGTGTGCGGTACTCGTACCCGTCACCGAGTACATCCGGCTGCCAGGTATCGGCCGCTCCCAGCGTGCTGCTGCGGGCCAGGGGTTCGTTCGTCACGCCTCCAATCTAGGCGCATCCTCGCGCTGCACCGGGCTGTGCGTGCCGAGAGGCGGTGATCCGGGCGCGCCGGATACCGGTGTTCGGTCTGCGCTACGGCATGGGCCCGGTTCCGGGGTTCGCCGCGACTGTGCCCGTCGATACGGCGCCATCGGGTCCGCGCGGCGCCCGGCGCCTCGGCGTTCGTTTCCGGCCGTGCGTGGCGCCGGACGACGTGGCCGGCGGTGTTATTTGCGCCACCGGCTTTCGGTGACGGCGCCGCTCGGAGCGTCGGAGGAGAGGAATCTAGGTCACAATCGCCGCCCTGGCTGCGGATTCCGTGCGTGTCGAGGTGCACAATTAGCAATAGTGAACGGCGGGTAACCTACATTCGGCCGCGCCCGAAGAGGCTCGTCGCTGTCCGTGAACAACTGCATATGTGCCCGTGCCCCAGCGGACCACATCCCAGTCGGAATGTGTGCCCCGCGCACCAGGACAAGGAAGTCGAACACCCGTGCCGAACGCTGCCCAGACTGAAACGACCGATGTAGTCCTCATCGGTGCCGGCATCATGAGTGCCACGCTCGGCGCGCTGCTGCGCCAGCTGCAGCCGGACTGGTCGATCACCGTGTTCGAACGGCTGGATGCCGCCGCGGCCGAGAGCAGCGACCCGTGGAACAACGCCGGTACCGGGCATTCCGCGCTGTGCGAACTGAATTACAGCCCGCAGAAACCGGACGGCTCGGTCGATATCGGCAAGGCAGTCGATATCAACGAGCGGTTCCAGGTCTCGCGGCAGTTCTGGGCTTACGCGGTCGAGAACGGGATCCTCGGCGATCCGTCCCGGTTCATCAACCCCATCCCGCACGTGAGTTTCGTCCACGGCGCCGCCGATGTCGAATACCTGCGCAAACGTTACGAGGCGCTGTCTCGGCATCCGCTGTTCGCGGGGATGGAGTACATCGACAGTCCCGACGAGTTCGCCCGCCGCCTGCCGCTGATGGCCCGGGGACGCGATTTCTCCGATCCGATCGCCCTCAACTGGACCGACGGCGGCACCGATATCAACTTCGGTTCGCTGACCAAGGAGCTGTTGGCTCATATCGGGGCCACCGGTGGGGAGATCGCGTTCGGTAACGAGGTCCGGAATCTGAGCAAGCAGCGCGACGGCAGCTGGAAGGTGACGGTGCGCAATACCCGTACCGGTCGCCGCCGCACCCTGGTCAGCAAGTTCGTTTTCGTCGGCGCCGGTGGCGGTGCGTTGCCCCTCCTGCAGAAATCGGGGATCAAGGAAATCGGCGGGTTCGCCGGATTCCCGGTGTCGGGCCAGTTCTTGCGCTGTACCAATCCCGAACTGGTCGGGAAACACGAGGCCAAGGTGTACGGCAAGGCCGCCGTCGGCGCACCGCCGATGTCGGTTCCACACCTGGACACGCGGATCATCAACGGCAAACTCGGCCTGCTGTTCGGTCCGTACGCCGGTTGGACCCCGAAATTCCTCAAGGACGGTAGCAACGCCGACCTGTTCAAATCGATCAAACCGGGCAACCTGGCCCCGATGCTGGGCGTCGGTGTCACCGAGCTGGGCCTGGTGAAATACCTGGTCACCGAGCTGATGAAATCGCAGGCCGGCCGGGTGTACACGATGGAGGAGTTCATCCCGCGCGCCGAGGGCCGCGATTGGGAACTCATCACCGCCGGGCAACGGGTGCAGACCATCCGGCGTAAGGGCGCCGGCGGTGTGCTCGAACTCGGGACCGCCGTGATCACCGCGCAGGACGGTTCCATCGCGGGCCTGCTGGGCGCCTCGCCGGGTGCCTCGACCTGTGTGACCGCGATGCTCGACGTGCTCGAGCGGTGTTTCCCGACCGAGTACGCGTCCTGGACGCCCAAGCTGAAGGAAATGGTTCCCTCGCTCGGCATCAAGCTCTCGGAGAATCAGGCGCTGTTCGGCGAGGTCTGGGACTGGACCGGTAAGGCCCTGCAACTCACCGGAAGCGGAGCGCACGCGGTGCTGCCTGCCGGAGCCTGACCGGGTCCACACGGGTGTTCGCCGGCCTGCGGGACCCGATCCTGTGGGCCGTTCGCGGTGAGCTGGGTGCCGGATTCGTCCGGCAGGAGACATTCGCGTGCATCTCGCGCCGAGGTGTGATAGCAAGGCGCGATGATGTCTACGGTTGCACTCCGACGGTCCTGGGCGCTGGATCTCGATACCGCCACCCTCTACGAGCTGCTGAAGCTTCGTGTCGAAGTGTTCGTCGTCGAGCAGAAATGCGCGTACCCGGAACTGGACGGTCAGGATCTGCTGCGGGAGACCCGGCATCTGTGGCTGGACGACGAGGGCGAGGTCATCGCGACCCTGAGGTTGCTCGAGGAGCACGACGACGGAGTGAAATCCTTCCGGATCGGACGTCTGTGCACGGCCGTGGAAGCTCGCGGGCACGGGTACACCACCCGGTTGCTGCAGGCCGCGCTCGCCGAGACCGGTCCGCATACGGTCCGGTTGAACGCGCAGACCTACCTGATCGACCTGTACACCAAGCACGGTTTCGAGGTCGCGGGTGAGGAGTTCATCGAGGACGGTGTGGCGCACGTACCGATGCGCCGAGGGTAGCGCCGGCCCGTCGACGCTCGCGGAGTCCGAGCAGGGGAGGCCGGGTGCGTTATCCGGCACGATTTAGAGTGGGGCCGTGTCCTCTATCGAAATCGCCCGGCCCGCACCTCGCACTCTGCCAACTGCCGCGGGGGAGGGTGAGGCCGGATTCCCGTTCTCGGCGGTGATCGGTCAGGAACAGTTGCAGCTCGCGCTGATCTTGTGCGCGGTGCACCCGGGCATCGGCGGTGTGCTGGTGCGCGGCGAGAAAGGGACCGCGAAATCGACGGCGGTGCGGGCGCTGGCACGGCTGCTGCCACCGGTGGTGGACGAATCGGGGGCACGCCCCGCGCGGCTGGTGGAACTTCCGGTGGGCGCGACCGAGGACCGAGTGGTCGGATCGCTCGATCTGGAGCGGGTGCTACGCGACGGCGAACAGGCGTTCCGGCCCGGTCTGCTGGCCGCGGCCCATCACGGCGTGCTGTATGTGGACGAGGTCAACCTGCTGCACGATCACCTGGTCGACGTGCTGCTCGATGCGGCGGCGATGGGCCGGGTGCATATAGAACGCGACGGGGTCTCCCATTCGCATCCGGCCCGTTTCGTGCTGGTGGGCACCATGAACCCGGAGGAGGGCGAGCTGCGTCCGCAGCTGCTGGATCGCTTCGGCCTCACCGTGGACGTGACCGCCTCCCGTGACGTGGACGTGCGAATGGCCGTGGTGCGGCGGCGCCTGGACTACGAGGCCGACCCGGCCGGTTTCGCGGCAGCCTGTGCTCCCGCGGACGCCGAGATCGCCGACCGGATCCTCACCGCGCGCGACCGGCTACCCGGTATCGCGCTCGACGATGTGGAACTGCGCCGGATCGCGTCCGTATGCGCAGCTTTCGACGTGGATGGGATGCGCGGCGATCTGGTGGTCGCCCGCACCGCCACTGCCCACGCCGCCTGGTGCGGTCGCGACACCGTCACCGCCGACGATGTGCGAATCGCGGCCGAACTGGCCCTACCGCATCGGCGCCGCCGGGACCCGTTCGACGAACCGGGGATCACGCCCGAACAGCTGGACGAGGCGATGCGCGAGGCCGCGGACCAGGCCGACCGGCCCGAATCCACGGAAGAACCGTGCGGTGAATCGGATGCCGGGTCGCCGGAAGACGGCCCCGGCGGCGGCGACCGGCCCGACAACGACCCGGCCGGTCCCGGTGGCGGTGCGGGGCAGCCGGAGGACGATCCCGACGGCCCAGGCGGCGGACAGCCGGCCGCCGGATCCGGGGAGGATTCGGCGAAATCGGGTGGCCCGGCGGGTTCCGGACAAGCCTCGACCCCGGCCGCGGCGCCGGTGCGGCCACCGCGCTGGGAAGTTCCCGGGCTGGGGGAGGGCGCCCCCGGACGTCGCTCCCGCGCCCGAACCCGGCAGGGCCGCGTCGTCAATGCGACTCCCGATCTCACCGGCGGCCTGCATCTGCTCGGCACGCTACAGGCCGCAGCACCGCAGCAGTGGGTCCGCGGTCGCCGGACCGGGCCGTTGCGGCTGGCCGCGCCGGACCTGCGCGGCGCCTACCGGGAAGGGCGGGAAGGCAACCTGGTGGTGTTCGTGGTGGACACCTCCGGTTCCATGGCCGCCCGCGACCGGCTGTCGGCGGTGACCGGGGCGGTCGTCACCCTGCTGCGCGATGCCTACCAGCGGCGCGACAAGGTCGCGGTGATCGCGGTGCGGGGTAGCGTTGCCGAACTCGTCCTGCCCCCGACCTCGTCGACCGATATCGCGGTGCGCCGCCTTGCCGGCCTGCGCACCGGTGGAAAAACCCCGCTCGCCACGGGACTGCGGAAAGCCCATGAGGTGGTGCGCCGGGAACGGGTGCGCGACCCGCGCCGCCGGCCGATGCTGGTGCTGCTCACCGACGGCCGGGCCACCGGCGGAACCGACCCGGTGCCGCGGGCCCGGGCGAGCGCGGCCGGGCTGGCGCGCGACGGTATCGCCTCGATCGTCATCGACTGCGAACGCGGCATGGTGCGGCTCGGTTTGGCGGCCGAACTGGCGGCGGCATTGCGCGGCACCGTAGTCCGGTTGACCGAGCTGACCGGATCGGCAGTCGCCGACACCGTCCGTACGGGTGCGTCCGGCACCGGTGCGCGCGCGGCGTAACCGATACCGCCGCCCACTGCGAAATACATTGAGACCGAGGAGATCACATGCCCAAAGGGGTGCCGGAAAGTGTGCCCGACGACGGGCTGACCACACGCCAGCGGCGTAATCAGCCGGTGCTCGCCGTCCACACAGGCCCGGGTAAGGGGAAATCCACAGCGGCGTTCGGCATGGCGTTGCGGGCCTGGAACCAGGGCTTCGATCTCGCGGTCTTCCAGTTCGTGAAAAGCGCCAAATGGAAGGTCGGGGAAGAGGCGGTCTTCCGTGAGCTGGGCCGGTTGCACGAGGAGACCGGTGCCGGTGCACCGGTGCAGTGGCACAAGATGGGTGAGGGCTGGTCGTGGAGTCGTAAGGCCGGGACCGAAACCGATCACGCCGCCGCCGCGCTGGCCGGCTGGCGTGAGATCGCCCGCCGGTTACAGGCCGAGGAACACCGCTTCTACGTACTGGACGAATTCACCTACCCACTGAAATGGGGGTGGGTCGACGTGGACGAGGTCGTCGACACCCTGCAGCAGCGGTCCGGCCACCAGCATGTGGTGGTGACCGGGCGGGACGCCCCCGCGGCCTTGATCGAGGCCGCGGACCTGGTTACCGAGATGACGAAGGTGCGCCATCCGATGGACGCGGGGCGGAAGGGGCAGCGAGGTATCGAATGGTGAGCCGACCCGGCGGCCGGCCGGTGCCCTTGCACGCGGGCCTACCGCGGTGATCACCGCCGCCGGGATCGTCCTCGCCGCGCCGGCATCCGGTAGCGGCAAGACCACCGTCGCGACCGGACTGATCGGCGCGCTGCGCCGGGCAGGGCATCAGGTCGCGCCGTTCAAGGTGGGGCCGGACTATATCGACCCCGGCTACCACGGCTTGGCGGCCGGCAGACCCGGCCGCAACCTCGATCCGGTGCTGGTCGGCCGGGACCGGATCGCCCCCCTGTACCGCTACGGCTCACGCGGCTGCGATCTCGCCGTCGTAGAGGGGGTGATGGGACTGTTCGACGGCCGGATCGACGACCGGTCCGCGGATCCTGTCGCCGAGGGGTCCACGGCACAGGTCGCGAGCCTGCTGGGCCTTCCGGTGATCCTCGTCGTGGACGCGCGCGGGCACAGCCAGAGCCTGGCCGCGCTGCTGCACGGGTTCGCGACCTTCGATTCCGGGGTGCGGCTGGGCGGGGTGATCCTTAATCGGGTCGGCAGCGAGCGGCATGAACAGGTTCTGCGTGCGGCCTGCGATCGGGTCGGGCTGCCAGTGCTCGGCGCCTTGCCCAGGTTGGCCGAACTCGAGGTCCCGTCCCGGCATCTGGGCCTGATCCCGGCGGTCGAACACGGCAGCGCGGCGCTACGTGCGGTCGCTGCGATGACGGACCTGGTTGCCCGCCATATCGACCTGGCCGCTGTCGCTGCCCTCGCTGTTGCCCCGGGCCCGGGGACAGTGTGGGATCCGGTGCAAGCGAGCACAGTAGCGACTTCTGCCGGGACGGGTCCGGTGATCGCCATGGCGGGTGGTTCGGCGTTCACGTTCGGCTACGCCGAGCACCGGGAGCTGCTCGCCGCCGCCGGAGCGGAGGTCGCGGTGTTCGATCCGCTGCACGATCCGCTGCCAGCCGCTGCCGCCGGTCTGGTTCTGCCGGGCGGCTTTCCGGAGGAACATGCGGAGGCGCTCGCCGGCAATGCTGTGCTCCGGGCCGCGGTGGCCGAACAGGTGCGGAGTGGGTTGCCGGTCCATGCCGAATGCGCGGGTCTGCTCTACCTCGCTGCATCGTTGGACGGTCACCCGATGGCGGGTGTCCTCGATTCGGTCGCCGAATTCGGTCCGCGCCTGACCCTCGGCTACCGAGAGGCCGTCGCCCTGGCCGATTCCCCGCTGTGGCGGGCGGGTGAACGAGTGCTCGGCCACGAATTCCACCGGACCCGCCTGGTCGCCACCAGTACCCCGAGTGCCGCCTGGGCCTGGCGCGCGGGTCGTGAGCAGATCAGAGAAGGGGCCCTCGTGCACCAGGTGCATGCCTCCTATCTGCACACCCACCCCGCAGGGAACCCGGTCGCTGTGCACCGCTTCGTTTCCGCCGCACGCGTTCACCAGCGTGCGGTTGCCGCCGCGACCAGCCCGTGACCTCCCCGGCTACCACCACACCGGCACCCGGCCTCGCTGTCGGCCTGGGGCTGCGCCCCGGCCGGCCCGCCGAGCACATCCTGGCGGTGCTGGACGCCGCATTTCCCGTCGGGCGGATCGCCTGCCTTGCGACTATCGACCGGCGCGCCGGCGAACCGGGATTGTGCCGGGCCGCCGAGCGGCTGGGGGTGCCGCTACTCGGTTTCGACGCCGCCCAGCTCGCGAACGTCCAAGTACCCAACTCATCCAGCAGAGTGATGGAAGTATTCGGCATTCCCGGCGTCGCCGAGGCCGCAGCGCTGCTGGCCGGCTCCGGCCCACTACTGGTACCGCGGCGAGTGGTATCGGGTGTGGTGATCGCTGCGGCCGCCACTCGCGGCGCGGAGGAGATCACCGGTGTAGTGGGTTGATCCACTCCACCTCGGGGAACCGTGCGAAGTCGGTATCGAACGAGCACACAGCCACACCGTGTTCGATCGCCAGAGCTGCGAGGTGTGCATCGGGCACCAGGTTCCCCGTCGCATAGTGATCGTCGACGAGCCGACCGAGGACCCGGCGATGCCGGTCGGTCGGCAGCGGGATCCAGGCCATATCGTGATCCAGCCATTCGTCTACGTAGCCCCATGCTTCCCGGCCGGTCATCGGCGCGGTAAAGATCTTCGGGTGAGTGGCGATTCGGATAAAACCGACGAGGCTGTGCCACGGGAATCCGACTCGGACATCACCGTTCATCGCCTCCTCGAACCACGTATGCGCAATCTGATGGTGGGGACTGCTCTCGTCCACCGCATACAGCAGTACGTTGACGTCGATGATCACGGTTGCCCAGGGTAGGGATCGTCGAGCATATCGAGCACTTCCGAGTTACGGGACAGGTCGACTCGGGCGCCCAGCGCGCGGGTCCGCTGCCGGAACGAGCGCGGGGGCACACTCGGCCGGTGGTGGATCCCGGCTCGGACCAGTTCGTTGACTGCCTCACCGAGGCCGATACCCCGTTCCCGCCGGAGGCGCTCCGCGGCGGCGAGCACGTCACTGTCGAGGCGAATTGTAGTTCGCATAGTGCAAGGCTACATCACTGATTCGTAGTAAGTGAATCAGTGATGCAGGGTGTACGTAGGTGCACCGTGCTCAACTGCATGCCTCAATGGGCGACCGACAGCAGATCCGCGAAACCGGTGGGGTCGTGGCGGCCGACGCTGGCGTGTTCGAACAGACCCCACCCTTCGGCGTCACCGCAGCGGGCGTGCGCGATGTGGTCGGTGACGCCCCATGGGATCCGGCCGGCGATCGCCGGGTCGGTGAGGTCGTAGCGGTTCGCCCATGACCAGTCGCGCCCCTTCCACTGGCCGTGTAGCCAGTCCGGATCGCCGCCGTAACCGCACCCGATGTGCAGGGGGATGCCGGTGACCGTGCGGATATCGATGGTCAGCGGTTTCCCGTCGGAGGTCCGCAGTTCCAGGGTCGCGGCCTCCGGGTGGCGGGTGCCGGATCGGTAGTCGATGGTGATGTGTGGCCAGCCCAACTGTTCGACCGAACCGTCCGGGAACACCCGGACCGCGTCGTTCAGGGTGCGGTAGCCATCCGGGTTCTCCTGCAGAATCACCACCACCGCGAAATCGTCGAACCGCAGCGGGACGTAGAGCCACCAGAATCCGCCGGTGCCCTCGGTGGCGGCGCGGCCCGGGGGTTCGGCCTCGCCGACCGGACGGATACCCCACGACCGGTCGCGGGTGCCCATCCACAGGTCCGGATCGACCGCGATATCTTCGCCGCGGAGCGAGATCGTGCCTGCCCACGACCCGACCTGCGCGAAGCGGGAGGCGTCCAGTGTCGGACGGTTCCCGGCGAGCATCACATGGGGTTGTTCCTGGACGGCGGGGAACGAGCCCGTCCAGGTGAGATCCAGGCCGAGTTCGTCGTGGTCGCAGAGCACCCGGATCTTGTGCAGCGGTTCGACCACTTCGATCCGGTACCCGCCCACCGTCAGGTCCAGGCTGCGGTCGCTGCGGGCGTCGGAGAAGCGCACCGAGGTGATCTCGTCACCGCGGCGCAGTGCCGCGTAGGCGTCGACGACGCCCAGGTTGGGGTATACGCCGAAGCCGGTGACCAGCATGGTCGCGCCGTCCCGGTTGTGCGCGTTGAAATAGCTGCGGTCGTAGAAGTTGCGGTCGCTGGTGGCGGCGCGCGCGATCGGCAGCGGGGTTTGGTGGATCGGGTATTCGTCGAGAGGGCCCGGGGTCGAAGCGGGTGTGCGTGCGGTCTTCTCGCTCATCTCAATCCCATCCGTAGGTGCCGTCGAGCATGGCCTCCAGGGTGGCCCGATGCATGATGTAGTCGTCGCGGTCGGCGGGAGCGGTGTCCTCACCCATATGGATCATCCGGCGTTTGATGCGGGCCATCACGATCGCGTGCCGTAGCGCGGCGTAGGTGAGGTGGAAATCCAGGTCGCGTACGGTGTGGCCGGTCAGCTCCTCGTACTGCGCGACCACCTCGTCGCGGCGCAGGAAATCGGGCAGCCCGGGCATATCGAAGCCGGTAGCGATGTCCTGGAAGAACCTGTGCAGGAAGATCATCCAGGCCAGGTCCAGTTCCCGCGGGCCCAGTGCCGCCATTTCCCAGTCCAGTATCGCGGCCGGCGTGCAACCGTCGTAGATGATGTTTCCGGGGCGGGCGTCGCCCCAGCTCAGGACATCGGGGCCGGGATCGTCCGGGAAATTGTGTTCCAGCCAGTCGAAGGCCCGCTCGATCAACGGGATCTCGAAACCGTCGTCCACCAGCGCCCAGCGGTACCAGTCCCGCTGGGCGGCGAGGTGGCGGCGCAGCGCCGGGCCGGGCCCGTCCAACTCCGGGAATCGCCGGGCCGGTTCGGTGATCGCGTGGATCCGGGCGAGTACATCGAGGGTGTTGTGGGTCAGCTCGGCCCGCTCGGCAGGTGCCGCGTCGTACAACCAGCCTGCGAACACGTACGGCGGGTTGTCGCCGGGTATGCGGCCTTCGACCCGATCCATGACGAAGAACGGGGCACCGCACACGGTGTCGTCGGTTTCCAGCCAGCGCAGTGGTGGTACCGGTACATCGGTGCGGGCGGCGACCTCGCCGATGATCCGGTACTGCAGCGGCAGATCGTAGTCCCGGAACACCGGGAACGCTCCCGCTTCCGGCACCATCCGCGCGACGTAGGACCCCTCCTGTGGTGCCCCGGCTGATTTCCACCGGGCGTCGAACAACACCGACGCGCTGGACAGCCCACCGGACAGGGGCCGGTGCAGCGATTCGATCACCGGCGGTTCGTCGGCGGCCACCCGCGCCTGTAACCAGCCGGTGAGCTGGGCGGCGAGGGTGTCCAGATCGCGTTCGCTGGTGGTGAGCTGCAGATGCTCGGTGGGGTCTATCTCATCGGGCATCATCGTCCTCCTGACGCCATCGTCCACGGTGCGCGGGCCGGCTCGGATCGTCACTCGAGCGCTGGTGGCATCGGGGATTCCGGCCGCCCGCGTGTCGCAGACTGTAACGCGTTTCAGTCCGGCGCGGAGGGGATTCGTGTCGATCACCGAGCGACCGGATCGCCGGTATCGCCACGCGCGCAGCAAGCGCCGACGATAATCGCCGCACGGCCCCGAAAACTCGCCGGCCGGGTCCGCGCAGGAGGTGGAGAATGGCCGAGCCGACCCGTCGCGGATATCCGGCAGCGCCGGGCGACGAGCCCTCGGGTGCCGGCCGGCCCAGCGAGCGCCGGTGGTGAAACGCCTGCGCGAGGCTGTCGCCTATGGCGTTGCGGCCGCGCTACTGCTGGTACTCGGTGCGGCGATACGGCCACTGTTCACCGACGATCCCCCACCTCCGCCAATTCTGTCGGCCGTCGAACTGGGGTTCGTGCAGGATATGGCCGCGCATCACCATCAGGCGCTGATCATGGTGCAGCGGCTCGAGCCCGGCGCCGACCCCGCCGTCCGGGGCCTGGCCCAGCAGATCGACGACACCCAGCGAGCCGAAATCGGCATGCTGCTGGGCTGGTTGCGCCTGGCCGGCGCACCGGCTGTCAACTCCGATCCGATGGACTGGATGCCCGAGGGAGCACACAGCGGGCATGCCGGGCACAGCCGATCCGCGGTAGCCATGCCCGGTATGGCGACCCAGGAGCAGCTCGACACCCTGTCCGCGGCGCGTGGGCGCGCGGCGTCGGTGTTGTTCCTCCAGCTCATGCAGGCCCACCACGAGGGCGGTATCGTCATGGCCCGGGTCGCCGACGCGATGCTCACCGGTGGTGTGGTGAAACAGATTGCCCGGGAGATGATCACCGGTCAGACCCAGGAGTCCGGTCTGATGGCCCTGCTGCTGACGCAGTTGGTGGCCGCACCCGGCTGATCCGGAATGATCTTGCGCCGAAACGGGTTACTCCTGGCCATGAGCACACTGTCGTTGTCGGACACCCTCAAGAAACATATCGACGAGAACCGGTTGTTCGTCACCGTGGCCACCGTAGGCCGGGACGGGCATCCCCATCTCACCGTCACCTGGCTGGACCGCGACGGCGACGACCTGCTCTACTCCACTACCACCGACCGCGTACAGGGCAAGAACCTCGCCCGCGATCCGCGGATTTCGGTGCTGATCACCGCGCCGGACAACCCGTATCTCTACGCCGAGGTCAAAGGCACCGCCTCGCTGACTCCTGACCCCGAACTGACTATCGGGAACCGGATCTCCCGGAAATACACCGGCAAGGACTATGCCGATTTCAACCCTGATGCCGTGAACGACGGCCCGCGGGTGGTCGTCCGCATCACGCCGAACAAGATCACCGGACGCTTGTAGGACGGAATTCCGGCGGGCTTGCGCCGATCCCGATTCGCCCGGCCGGGTACAGCGGATCGGTCCGACGGCAGCAACGCCCACAGGCTCCAGACGCGTGCGCCCGCTCAGACGGTCTGGGCTTCGTCCTGGGCGTGCTGGGCGCGGGCCACTTCCGCGGCGGTATAGCGCAGGGTCAGCGCGATCAGGCCGACGAGCAGCGCACCGCAGGCGGCCACGAACATGGCCAGGGTGTACCCGTCGCCGAGCGCGGTGATCTCCGCGGGCGTCATCTGGGCGGGTTTGCCGGTGGTTCCGCCCTGAGAGAGGGTCCGGGATGCGGCGAGCGGGGTGAGGACACCGATGGCGATGGGAGTGCCGAGGTTCAGGAACATCTGGCCGATTGCCGAAAGCGGCCCGATCTCGTCCGGCGGCACTCCCACCAGGACACACAGCGGAATCAGCACCATCGCGATACCGATCCCGAAACCGATCACCAGGAACAGCGGCAGCAGAGTGGTCCAGTAGCCGACGCCGCCGTCGAGTGTCGAGCCGTAGCCCAGCCCGGCCACCAGCACCACGGCGGCGGCAACCAGTAGTCCCCGCGGTGCGATATGCAGGGCCAGCCGGGTGGTTATCGCGCTGCCCACACCGACGCCGACGGTGAAGGGAATGAACGATATTCCCGCGATCAGCGGACTGTAGCCCACCACATTCTGCACGAACAGGCCCGCGAAATAGGTGGTGGCGCCCAGAACCCCACTGGCGAGCAGGATCACCACGAAGGTGGCCACGCGGTCGCGGCTGTCGAATAGCGACCACGGCAGCAGCGGGTTGTCGACATAGCGTTCGGAGAAAACGAAAATCGGCAGCAGAACCGCGCCCGCGATCAACGTGCCGTAGACCAGCGGGCTGCTCCAGCCGAGTTCCGGCCCCTCGGTGGCGCCCCAGACGATCAGGGCACACGCCAGGGTTCCGAGGAACGCGCCGCGCACGTCGAGAGTGAGCCGCTGATGATCGGTGTCGCGGAGTGAAAACAGCGCGCCGACCACGATGAGCACGCCGATAGGCACATTGATCAGGAAGATCCACCGCCAGCTGGCCTCGGTAAGTGCCCCTCCGATGACCAGCCCGCCGACCGAGCCCAGCGCGACCATCGATCCGAAGATGGCAAAGGCCTGATTACGGACCTTGCCAGGGGCGAAGGTACTGGCCACCAGTGCGAATGCGGTGGGGGCGGCCAGTGCGGCGCCCGTGCCCTGGAAGGCCCGTGCAGCGACGAGCATCTGTTCGCCCTGCGCCAGTCCGCACAGCAGCGAGGCCAGCGTGAACAATCCGACCCCGAGAACGAACATGCGCCGGCGTCCGAACGAATCGCCGATCCGGCCACCGAGAAGCATCAGGCCCGCGAACGGCAGGCCGTAGGCGGTGATGGTCCAGGCACTGCCCGAACTGGACAGGCCCATCTCCTCCTGGAGCCGCGGCAGGGCCAGAATCACGACCGTGCCGTCCAGCACCACCATCAGCTGCAAACCGCTCAGGACGAGGATGGCGAGACCGAAGGCTCGCTTCGTCACCGGATACTTCGCGGCTGGGGGGTTATCGAGCACAGTGGGTCACTGTAACCGACCGGTAGCGTCGGCGATCGGGGCGGCGGTGAACCCGGCAGTGGGCCCGATCACAATGATCGCCGGCGGCCGGATCCCCTCCGACCGAACCCGTTCGGCCACATTCGCGAGCGTCGCGCGCAGCACCCGCTGACCCCGCAGCGTGCCCTCCTGGATCACGGTGGCGGGGGTATCGGCCGGGCGGCCGCCGTCGCGCAGGGCCGCGGCGAACTGTTCGATCCGTTCCACCGCCATCATCAGCACGAGCGTGCCGCGCAGCCGGGCCAGTGCCGGCCAGTCCACCAGGGAATCGGGGTGGTCCGGCGGGATATGACCGCTCACCACCACGAACTCGTGTGTCACGCCCCGGTGGGTGACCGGGATACCGGCCGCCGCCGGGACCGAGATGGGACTGGTCACGCCGGGGACCACCGTCACCGGTACCCCGGCGTCGACACAGGCCTCGAGTTCTTCGTAGCCGCGTCCGAATACGTAGGGGTCGCCACCCTTGAGCCGGACCACGAACTTGCCCGCCCGCGCGCCTTCCACGAGCGCCGTGTTGATCGCATCCTGCGCCATCGCCCGTCCGTACGGGATCTTGGCGGCGTCCACGACCTCGACGTCCGGCCCGAGTTCGGCGAGCAGTTCGGGCGGTGCGAGCCGATCGGCGACCACGAGATCGGCGCGGGCCAGCAGGCGCCGGCCGCGAACCGTGATCAGGTCCGGATCACCGGGTCCGCCGCCGACCAGCGCGACCCCGGGCGTCATCGGAGTCGCATCGTCGGTCACCACACCGGATTGCAAAGCCTCCAGCAGCGCGGTGCGCACTGCGGCCGAGCGCCGGTGCCGGCCACCGGCGAGAACACCCAGCGTCATCCCGTCGTAGCGGGCGGTGGCGGGGGTGACCGCCGTACCGGATGGGGCGTGATCGGCGCGCACACAGAAGATCCGCCGCCGTACCGCCTCCGCGACAACCGCGGCATTGGTCTCCGGTTCGTCGGTGCAGGCGATCGCGTACCAGGCGCCGTCGAGGTCACCGTCGGCGTAATCGCGCAGGGTGAGCGTGATCTGGCCACCGGCCGCCATACCCTCCACCGCGGGCGTGGCTACCCGGGAGATCACTTCCACGGCCGCGCCCGAGGCGATGAGCAGTCCCAGCCGGCGCTGTGCCACGGTGCCGCCGCCGACGACGACAACCCGCCGTCCGCTCAGATCGAGCCCCACCAGGTAGTTCGAATCCCCGGAGGCAAGGTGGTCGGTATCGGCTGACGTATTCGGCACAAGGTGCGAGCCTACTTCCGGGTATTCGGCCCGACGCAGCCACCCGCCGGACCCACGGGGCTCAGGTGAGGACCACCAACTCGGCTTCCGAGGCGACCTCGATACGCAGGCCGGCCTTCCGGGCGACCCGGGCCAGTCCCTGGACATCGGTCGGCTCGGCGCGGGTCAGGACCAGCGAGCGGGCCAGCAGCCCCTTGTGGTGTTTGTTGAAATGGCTGACGACTGTGCGTGACCCGTCCTCGTGCTCGGTGAGGACCGTGGCCGTGACGGCTCCCGGGACCCGGCCGAGTTGCTGGTAGGTGCCGGACCGGAGGTCGACCACCAGCTCGCCCGTAGCATCGCGCAGTGCCGGTCCGAGATGGTCGCGCCAGACCGCCGACAGTGTGGGGCGGCCGGGCAGTTTGGATCCGCCGGACAGTCGGTAGGCCGGGATCCGGTCGCCCGCGCGGACCGCGCCGAACAGGGCCGAACCGATCGCGAGCCGCGCGTAGGCCTTGGCGCGCTGCGCCCGGGTGAATGCCCCGGCGTCCAGGGCGTCGTACAGCACGCCGGTGTAGCGCTCCAGCGCCGGCCGGGTGGGGGAGCTGCGCAGCGCGGCATTGCGGGCGAGTTCCACGTCGGTGTTCTTACCCAGCCCCAGCGCTGCCCGTGCGGCCTCCGGATCACCGGCAAGTTTCGTGAGGTCGTCGATCAATCCGTCGCGGACCTCGGTCAACGTGTCGAAGGCCAGCGCGCTCAGGTCGAGCGGTCCACCGGTACCGCCGTCGGATTTCGTCTCGGAAGGAGGTAACAGCACCAGCACGAGCCGTTACGGTACCGGTCGTGCGGGCGAACCCCGGACTTGCCGCCGGTGTTTGCCGTGCGCGTCCGGCCCGGCGGCCTCAGCGCACCGCTTTGAGGAACTCCCGGGTGCGTTCGTTCTCGGGTGCGTTGAAGATCTGCTCGGGCGTCCCCTCTTCGATGATCCTGCCGTGGTCGAACATCAGCACCCGATCGGAGACATCGCGGGCGAAACCCATCTCGTGGGTGACGATGAGCATGGTGATATCGGTGCTCTCCGCGAGTTCGCGCAGCACATCGAGGACCCCGCCGACCAGTTCGGGGTCGAGCGCGGAGGTCACCTCGTCCAGCAGCATGACCTTCGGGTCCATCGCGCAGCAGCGTGCGATCGCCACCCGCTGCTGCTGTCCGCCGGACAGCTGGGACGGGTGCGCGGTCGCCTTGTCGGACAGCCCGACCAGCTCGAGCAGATCGAGGGCACGTTTGCGCGCCTCGTCCCGGGACCTGCCCAGCACGTGGATCGGCGCCTCGGTGATGTTCTCCAGAACATTCATATTGGGGAACAGGTTGAACTGCTGGAACACCATCCCGACCTTTTTGCGCACCTCCCGGAGATGTTTCTCCCGGGCGGGCACCAGTTTGCCGCCGCGCTGTTCGTGGGACAGCATCTCCCCGTCGACCCGGATGGTTCCGCTGCTCACCGCCTCCAGCGTCATGAGCAGGCGCAGGATAGTGGTCTTCCCGGAGCCCGAAGGCCCGACCAGCGTGACCTTCTCCCCGCGCCGGACGGTGAAATCGAGCTGGTCGAGCACCACCAGATCGCCGAAGCGTTTGACCACGCCATCGAATTCGATCATCGGCTGTGCTTCGGCCGCGCCGCCGGCCGGCGTACCGGCGACCGGTTCAGTAGTAGGCAAGTCGCTTCTCCAGTCGTCTGATCAGCACCGAGGTCGGATAACTGGCCACCAGGAAGAACACGCCGGCCAGGGTCATCGCCTCGAGGTATGCGTAGTGACGGGCCCCGAACTGCTGTGCGGCTGTCACCAGTTCGACGACGGTGATCGCAAACAGGAACGGGGTGTCCTTGAACATCGACACCGCGTTGGTGCCGAGGGCGGGCACACTGGCCCGGATCGCCTGCGGCAGGATCACGGCCCGCCAGGTGCGCACCGGTGGCAGCGACAGTGCCCGCGCCGCCTCCCACTGGCCCGGCGGAACCGATTCGATTCCCGCCCGATACACCTCCGCCAAATACCCGGCGTAGTGGATACCGAGCACTACGATCCCGATCTGCAGGGCCGAGAACTGCGGTAGCAGGGTGTAGGCGAACAGCAGCTGTACCACCAGCGGAGTGAACCGGATGAATTCGCTCGCCGCGTGCACCGGCCAGGCAATCCAGCGGGGCAGTGAACGCCGGATGATCGCGATGAGCAGCCCGAGCGCCCCGGCGATCACGAATCCGAGGACCGTCGCCAGCAGGGTGATCCGGAACCCGTCCCACAGCACGGGTAGCGCGTCGGCGGCGCGTTCCCAGCTCCATTCCACACTCATGGCGCCACCTTCTGCCGTGCGGACCCGGCGACCGCGTCCAACGAGGTATCGGGTGCCAGGCGCAGGACCTCACGCAGCGAGGGGCCGCGGCCCAGCTTGTGTTTGGCGCGTGCTTCCAGCAGGTTCATCCCGAGGCTGAGCAGATAGGCGATCACGAAGTAGATGAGCAGTCCGATTCCGAAGGCGAACAACGTATCGCCGGTGCTGTCCCGCAGGTTCTCGATCTCGAAGGTCAGATCCTGCAGGGTGATATAGGAGGCCACCGCGGTGCCCTTCAACAAGTGCACCAGCAGGTTGGCCAGCGGCGGGATCATCAGCGCCCACGCCTGTGGGAACAGGATGCGGCGGAGTCGCTGCCATGGGCTGAAGCCGAGCGCGACGGCCGCTTCCGTCTGCGCCTTCGGTACCGAGTTCACTGCGCCGCGAACCACTTCCGCGCCGTATGCGCCGTAGTTCAGGCCGAGCGCGAGGATCCCACAGAACACAGGGGCGAGCTGGTAGCCCAGCAGCGGTAATACATAGAACAGCCAGAAGATCTGCACCAGCAGCGAGGTCCCCCGGAAGAATTCGATCAAGACCCGGGCCGGTCCGCGGATCGCGAGATTACCTGCCCGGGCCGTCGTGCCGAGGGTGAGCGCGAGGACGAGGGCGAGCGCCGCCCCGCCCACCGTCAGTTCGAGGGTGATCAGGATTCCGTCACCGATGCGCGGCAGCGCCTGGGTGAGGGCGTCGAGATTGTTCACCGGACACATCTCCCTTCCTGGCCCGGCGGGCCGGAGGCGAGACGCGCCGCTGTGTAGTTGTCGACCGGCACGATCAGATATCGCCCGCGCACAGCTTGGCGGTGGTCAGTTCGGGGTCGGGCAATTCGGCTTCGGTGAAACCGAATTCACCGACGATCGACAGGTACTTGTCCTTGTCCGAGGTGATCTTGCGCAGTTCCGTGTTGTAGGCCTCGAGCAGATCCGGGTTGTCGGTCCGGAAGACGGTACCGCCCGCGCCGATCTGCGGTTTCCCGTCGATTTCGGCGACGAACGATTCGGTGACCTCGACCGGCGCGTCCGGATTGTGGTCGGCCAGCCAGTTCAGCGAGATCGCGGTGAGCGCGAAAACGTCCGAGCGGCCCGAGGTCACCGCGTCCATACCGTCCTGCGGGCTACCGACCTGGGTGGCGTCGATGCCGAGCGAGGCGGCGTAATCGGATTCGATGGCGCCCGTCATCACGGCGACCTTGGCGCCTTTGTCCTTGATCGACTGCATATCGGTGAGCCCGAGCGGGTTGCCCTGCTTCACCATCAGTGCCGTGGTGTACATGAACTCGGGCTCACTGAAAGCGGCCTGTTCGCAACGTTCCGGCAGGATCGACATCCCCGCGCTGACCGCATCGAAACGCTGCGCCTGCAACCCCGGGATCAAGGCGCCGAAATCGGTTTGCACGCCGTCGACCGTCTCGACTCCGAGATTGCGGAAGATCTCGCGGTGCAGCGCCACCGTCGCCCCACTGAGCTCGCCGTTCTGCTGGAACGAATACGGTGCCTCGCCGGCGAACCCGACGGTGACGGTGCCCTTGTCCTTCAAGGACTGCAGGAGGTCACCACCGGCCGTCGTATCGGTCTTCGTGCACCCCGACAGCGTCGCCGCCGTCAGCACCGCCCCCGCGACGAGTGCGATTGCGCGCGCCCTTGATTTCTTGGTTCCCATCACGGCCGACCTTTCCACGGGGCGCTGACGCAGGCTCTCCGGCATCGGTATGCGAGTCGTACAGGTCAGCGACCATTTTCAGTTTGTGCGGGACGTTCAACCGAAATCCCGGTGAAACGAACCCTAGCGGCGTCCGGTTCCGACTCTCGGCGCCGCAATGAAGCTGCAAAGAAAAGTTCAAAATATGTATATCACAAAGTTATCCAAACGTGTTTCAAATGTAATTTGCAATCCGGGTCCGGGTTGTTCGGAAACCGGCCGTGACCGGCGTGGACCCGATCCAGCGTGCCACCGGCCGAGCAGTGGGGAATAGGGTGTCGGCCGGGATCGGGCAGGGGCTACGCTGGGCAACCGTGATCACCCGCCTCTCCCGCCTCTTCCTCCGTACGTTGCGCGACGACCCCGCCGACGCCGAGGTGCCCAGCCACAAGCTGTTGGTGCGCGCCGGCTATGTGCGCCGGATCGCACCGGGTGTGTACTCGTGGCTGCCGCTGGGCCTGCGGGTACTGCACAAGGTCGAGGAGGTGGTGCGCGAGGAGATGAACGCCATCGGTGGGCAGGAGATCTCGCTACCCGCGCTGCTGCCGCGTGACCCCTACGAGGCCACCAACCGCTGGACAGAGTACGGCGACACCCTGTTCCGGCTGCAGGACCGCAAGGGCGCAGATTATCTGCTCGGCCCCACCCATGAGGAGCTGTTCACGCTCACCGTTAAAGGTGAGTACAACTCGTACAAGGACCTGCCCGTCACTCTGTACCAGATCCAGGCCAAGTACCGCGACGAGGAACGTCCTCGCGCCGGTATTCTGCGCGGTCGCGAATTCATCATGAAGGACTCCTACTCGTTCGACCTCGACGAGGCCGGCCTGAAGGCGAGCTACAACGCTCATCGCGAGGCATACCAGCGCATTTTCGAACGTCTCGGAGTGCAGTATGTAATTGTCGCCGCGACCGCGGGGGCGATGGGCGGTAGCGCTTCCGAGGAATTCTTGGCCGACAGTCCGGTCGGCGAGGACACCTACGTCGTCTGCCGGGAATCGGGTTATGCCGCGAATGTCGAGGCCGTGGTCACCCCGGCGCCCGAGCCGCTGTCGCTCGAGGGGCAACCGGAGGCGGTCGTCCACGACACCCCGGATACTCCCACCATCGCCACTCTCGTCGACTGGGCGGATGCGGCCGGTATCGGTGAGCGCCTCGGCCGGCCGGTCACTGCTGCCGACACGCTCAAGAACGTGATGGTGAAACTGCGGCATCCGGACGGTAAAACCGAGATCGTCGGTATCGGAGTTCCGGGCGACCGTGAGGTCGACGACAAACGCCTCGGCGCCTCGGTCGAGCCCGCCGAGGTCGAACTGCTCACCGACGCCGATTTCGCCGCCAACCCGTTCCTGGTCAAGGGGTATATCGGTCCGAAGGGGCTGCAGGCCAACGGCATCCGCTACCTGGTCGATCCGCGAGTGGTCACCGGTACATCCTGGATCACCGGTGCAGACGCTCCCGGCAAGCATGTGGTCGGCCTGGTCGCAGGCCGTGATTTCACCCCCGACGGCACCATCGAGGCGGCGCAGGTACGCGACGGCGACCCCTCGCCCGACGGCCGCGGCACCCTGGTCTCCGCCCGCGGTATCGAGATCGGCCATATCTTCCAGCTCGGCTACAAATACACCGACACCTTCGAGGTCGACGTCCTCGGCGAGAACGGCAAACCGGTACGCCTCGTCATGGGGTCCTACGGTGTAGGAGTCTCTCGGCTGGTGGCGGTTATCGCCGAACAGCAGCACGACGACAAGGGGCTGCGCTGGCCGAGCGAGGTCGCGCCCTACGACGTGCACGTGGTGATCGCGAACAAGGACGATGCCGCCCGTGCGGGTGCCGAACAGGTTGTGGCCGAACTGAACACCCAGGGGGTGGACGTTCTCTTCGATGATCGCACCGCTTCACCCGGTGTGAAGTTCAAGGACGCAGAACTACTCGGTATGCCTTACGTCCTGGTCATCGGCCGGGGCTGGGCCGAGGGCAAGGTGGAACTGCGCGACCGGTTCACCGGTGAAACTTCCGATATCCCGGCAGATTCCGCGGTTTCGGCTGTTCTCGACCGTATCCGGGGCTGATCCGAGGCCGGTGCTACACGCCGGTGGCCGGCGGCCGGGCCTGCGGGTTGGCGGCATTCTCAGCCGCTTTCGTGCCCGACCGCCGCTTTGACCAGCATTTCGGCGGCGGTGCGGACGGCCGCCGCGGCGGTGTGCAGCTCGGTGATGGAATAACTGATGATCGCGCCCTCGTGCAGGCTCAGTAACTGCACCGCCGTGGTCGCAGGGTCGGCGATACCGGCCTCGGCGAGCAGCTGATCGAACAACTCGTACAGCCATGTCTTCTCGGCGACTATCACCTGCCGGCCCGGATGGTCGGGGTCGGGGAGCTCGGCGAAGGCGTTGATGAAACTACAGCCCCTGGAGTTGTCCGGGAGCCATTCGGGCATGACGTCGAACGGTGTCAGGACGCGCTCGACCGGGTCGGTCCGGTCGGCCAGGCGGGCCTCGATCAGGGTGCGCCAGCGGCCGTCGCGCTGTTGGAGGTAGGTGAGCAGGAGCCCGTCCTTCGATCCGAAACGGTCGTAGAGGGTTCGTTTGGTGACGCCGGATTCGGCCGCGATGGTGTCTACCCCGACCGCGTGGATACCGCGTGTGTAGAAGAGCTCGGCGGCGGTGTCGAGTATCCGTTGCGCCGCCGGTGTCAGTGGCGAGTTCGCATTGTGCGCGGGTGTGGACATATCTCCGGATCCCTTGCATTCACAGGTCTGTGAACCTAGTCTAGCCCGTGTAGGAACTTCACAGATCTGTGTAGTGGAGGTAGGTTATGAGACGAGCAGTATTGACGGTGGCGCGTGCGTTGAGGGATTTCGCTCTCGGGATTCATCTCGCCAACGGCATCCGGCACGGCGTACCGCCGCATACCGAGCGGCCGAGCAGCCCCGCATCGTCGCGGCACCCCGTCGCGCAGCGGCCGGTTGAAGACGGGCAGATAGCGCCGACGTTCACCCGACCGTTCGCCGGTCCGGTCGTGGCGACCGGTTCTCGGGTGTGATCCCGTACCGAGATCACCGGAGAACCGTCGACATCGGTCCGTCGAGCCGCCGGGGTGATCACAACTACGCCGCGATCCTGGCCGGAGTGGGTCGGGTGGTCAACGCCATACCTGCCGTCGGGGCAGCCGAACCGAGTATCCGAGCTGTCGTTGACCTGCTGATGTGCACTGGCCCCTGTCTCGCGCGCCCGCTCGGCATGGTGCAGCCCGGCCGCCGGATTCGGCGACGATCCGCCTACGCGCCTAAGCTCGGAAACCTGAGCGGGCGAGCCGGTGGCTCGTCCCGACACCAGGAAGGTTGCGCTGAATGTATGAGCCCGACAGGTCCGGCCCGCGTGAGCCGAACCTGACCGAACTGCGGGAGCGTGCCGCGCACGGTGATTCCGACGCCGTCGCACAGTTGCTCGATATCGGTGACGAACGCACCGATGCAGTCGACCTGAGCGAATACGATATCGATGTGGAAGACCTCGGGGTGGAAACTGCCGAGGACACCGGCACCGACCGGTAGCCCGGTGGACCGGCCCGCCCGCGGGGCGGTCCACTTGTAGGGTGGGGGCCCATGGGAAGCGCTCCGGCCGCCGTCGTACCGCAGCGCCCCCTTGCCCCGGGATCCGTGCGATTCGGTCGGCTGCGGGCATTACGGCGGTGGATTTCTTCGCCCGGGCGGGTGGTGCTCGGTGCGGCAATCTGCCTGATCGCACTTCAGCTCATCGTCCGTAGCGGGGTCCTCGCGAGCAGTTACTTCTACTGGGACGATCTCATCCTCACCGGCCGGGCGGGCAGCTACCCGCTGTGGTCGGCCGAACTGCTGCTACACGACCACGACGGCCATTTCATGCCGCTGGCCTTCGCCGTTTCGTGGCTGGTGACCGTACTGGCACCGCTGAACTGGACGGCCGCCGCAGCGATATCGCTGCTGCTGCAAGTGGCCGCCGCGGGGGCTGTGCTGCGGCTGCTGCTGGTATTGCTCGGTCGGCGCCCGGCACTGCTGATCCCCTTGGTCTTCTATCTTTTCGGCCCGCTCACCCTGCCCGCGTTCGCCTGGTGGTCCGCCGCGCTCAATGCTCTGCCGTTACAGTTCGCGCTCGCCTGGGTCGCCGCAGACGCGGTCCTGCTGGACCGCACGGGGCGGCGCCGGTACGCGATATCCGGGGTGGTGGTGGCGGCCGTTGCGCTGCTGTTCTTCGAGAAAGCGGTCGTGGTCCCGTTCGTCGCCTTCGCGGTGGCGGTCCTGCGCCGATATGTAGACGGCCGGGGTTTCGCCTTCCGTGCGGTCCTGCGCCGGGGTGGGGCCCTGTGGGCCGGTGCCGGGACAGTCCTGCTGATCTGGGGTCTTGTCTACTTCGCGGTGGCGGGGTTATCGCCCGGTGAGGCCGGATCCGCCGATATGGCCCAGATGCTGCCCCGGGCGGCATGGGCCGGGGTGGTGACCGCTCTGCTCGGCGGGCCCTGGGGCTGGGAGCGCTGGATTCCGTCCGCGCCCTGGGCGGTAGCGCCC
Source organism: Nocardia speluncae NBRC 108251 (assembly GCF_001613245.1). Taxonomy (GTDB): domain Bacteria; phylum Actinomycetota; class Actinomycetes; order Mycobacteriales; family Mycobacteriaceae; genus Nocardia; species Nocardia speluncae. The sequence goes on from NZ_BDBZ01000015.1 coordinate 84,094, forward strand.
GACTGGGCGGTCTGGGCGGCAGGAGGTCTACTGGCGGTGGCGGTGATTGCGACGATCCGCGTCCGGCCGGTGGTCTGGCCGGTCTGGGTGGCGGGGGTGGTGTATCTCCTGGCGGTGCAGATACCGGTCGTGCTGATGCGGGCCGGACCCAATACCGTCGACGAACTCATGATGTCACTGCGCTATCTGGCCGACGCCGCCGTGGTTCTCACGATCGCCGGCGCACTGCTGCTGCGAGCCTTCGCCCGCCGCCCGCAACGGACCGTCGCGGCGAAGGGCGACCGGCACAGCGCCCGGTGGCGTGGGCCGATCCCCGCGACAGTGGTGGTCGTCCTGTTCGCGGTGAGTAGCTTGTGGTCGACGTACACGTTCACCCGGAGCTGGTCGGAGGGGTCGACGAAAAGCTATGTGACGACCGCGAAATCGGAATTCGCCCACTGGGACGGGATACCGCTGCTGGAGCAGGAGGTCCCCTGGAACGTGCTGAACCCGACCGCGTATCCGCAGAACGAGGCGAGCCGGGTGCTGGCGCCGATCGCCCCACCGGGTGCCTTCGCCGACGCCACCGAACACCTACGTATGATCACCGACACCGGTGCGTTCGCCGACGCGCGAGTCTGGTGGAACCGCGCCGTCGTTCCTGGCCCGGTACCCGGTTGCGGTCACCGCGTCGACGATCGTGTGCCCGTCCGGGTGCCGCTGGACGGCCCCATGATCGCCCACAAGTGGACTGTCCAGCTCAACTACGCCGCCGACCGGGACGCAACGATCACGGTGGGTTTCGAAACCGGTAAGAAGGTCGAAGTCCCGGTGCGGGCGGGAATCCACACCGTGTACGCACGCATTGTCGGTCAGGGGTCGGCGCTACTGCTGCAGAGCCGGACTCCTGGCCTGACGCTGTGCCTGGGTACCGGACCGGTCGGTGTGGCGTCCCACACGTGATATTCCCATCTGCGGCAATACTGGTACGGCTCGCACCGGCGGTAGCGTGCCACGGTGATGGGTGGCGTCCGGATACCACGGCGGGCCGGACGGCGCCGGCGGCCGAGTTGTGTCTGCCGACGGACTCGTATCGGTCTGCGGAGGCCCGCCAGGACGAACGCTGGAGGGGAACCGATGACCGAGGACGGCGGTCACGGTCCCGGCGACGCGACCGTCGATTCGGTCACCGGGTTGCTGGCCAGCCGACTCGGCGCGGTGGGGGAATCCGCCGGCGAGGTGATGCGACGTGATGTCCGAACCGCGGCCGGTGGGGCGGAATCGGCCGCGCTGCTGGTTCAGGCCGATTCCGCTGGTGCCCGAGAGCTCTCGGTGCAGCTTCCGGGTGCGCCCGGACATATCGCCGGTGGCGCCGACATCGGTCCTGTGCCGGACGGCTTCGCAGAGCCCCAGGGCAATCCGCCGGACCGGCATGCGACCGGAGACGATGAGTCCGAGGCGTCGGGCCCCACAGGGCTCGGGCAGGCCGTTGCCGCCGCTACCGAACCGGCCGGAGTCGCGGACGCCGGACCGGAATCCGCACGGTCGGGCAGTGCCCGCGAACGGGAAGCGGGGACGCCCGAGTCCGGTACGACCGGTGTTCCGGGTTCCGAGGGAGCAGGGAGAACTCAGTCCGAGACGGGCGGCAGGCACCCTGCTTCGGACAAGGTGGGCTCCGCAACAACCGAGGCTGCTCCGGCCGCGGATTCGGCGCAGACCACCGGCCGGTCCGCGACCTCCGATAGGGGCTCGCCCGCCGCGGTGCCGGGACAGACGCCGTGGACGCCCGATGATCCCGGCAGCGGCGCCACACCGGGCCGGGACCAAGTGCCCGGGGCGACGCCATGGAACACCGGGGCCAACTCTGCACCACCACCACATATGCCAAGCCTTCCCGGCGGTCTTCCGGGTTCGCTGACGCCGCAGGAAAGGCCACCGCGGGGCAATCCTCCCTGGGGTCGGGGACGTGGTGGTGGAACCGCCTTCCCTCGGGCTCGGCCCGACGAGCACCCGCCCGGCCGCCCGCGCTGACCGGGTGGGCGGCCGAACCCGGTACGGGATGGCGCGGCGGTCGCTCAGGGGCGGCCGGGAAAGGCGGTGGTGGCCGGATCCGCGCCGCGGAGGGATTGCCACACCGCGCGCCGCCCGGCGGTCTCGGTGAGCGCCTCGATCGCGATCCGGCGGGTGTTATCGGTCTCGGCTCGCTCGACCACCGTGCGCCAGGCCACCGCGGTATCGGTTTCGACGGCGATGGCCAGCTGCGCCGCGGTGTCCGGATCGGATACCGCGAGCGGCATCGTGTACGCCGCGTCGGGTGCCGGCACAGTGCCGCGCCGGCCCGACAGGATATCGACTGTCGCGTCCCTGCGGGCGCGGTGCGCGGCGGTGAACTGCGCGACCGTCCCGCGCTGATCGGCGCCCGCGTGGGACGCGACCAATCCGTAAGCGTAGATCGTGGCGTACTCGGCGCTGAGCGCATCGGCCAGCGCCTGCTGTTCGGTGCCGCTCATCCCAGCAGAACCCCCACCTGCACAGCGCACGCGGCGCTGATCGAGGCCAGCAGCCCCGCGCGATACCCGGACTGGGTGACCGCCAGGTCGGCGGCCGCGCGCTGAGAGGCGCCGAGCTGGTCGCGCAACCCATCGATACTCGGCGGTGCCGCGGGGGCCGGCGTGGTCGTCGGAGACGGGGTCTGCACGGCCGGTGTGGTGCCGTCGCCGTACACACCGATGGCCCGGTCGATCTCGGTGCGCAGGGCATCGGCGTGGGCGGTGCGCTCATTCGCAATTGTGGTCAGCGCGGCCGAGCGCGCGGGGTCGATCGCGATGGCGGCGGTCGCGGAGGCCGCGTCGGTGCGGGCCGAGAACTCTTGGGATACAAGGATATCCGGTTCGGTGATCGGCTCCTCGGCGCATGAGACGAGTGCAGGCGCGATCAGCAGGCCGGCCGTGCCACCACCGGCAACCCGCAGCGCGGCCCGGCGATTGAAACGGCGGGATGCGCTGAAGCTTCCGGTATTCGCAGGTCCGCGAGGAAACCCGGCCGCGGGCCGGTCGGTCACACGCTCGGTCACCGGACCATCGTGCCAGATTCGTCCCCGGCCTCCGAATGCGCTCATCCGGTCGTGCGATGGTGCTCGTCGGCGGCCAGGTGATCTTCGCGGGTCGGTCCGGTCGCGCCCCTGTGGTGAGGGAGTCGCCCGGTAGTGCTTCGCTGCCGTCGCGACCCGGTCGAGGGCGCGGCGCGCAGGATGTTGTGCCGTCGGTCATCGCCTGGCGTCCGCAGGTGCGCAAACGTTCGCCTTGGTGCCGGTCGTCCGGCTGGAGCATGGTGTTGTCGCCGGGTCTGTTCCTGCCTGCGTATGTGTGCAATTGCATTCCGGGTGAGGTATCCGGGCCGGTGGGCGCTTGCGTGCTCTGTCCCGCTGCTGTGGTGCGGACGGCGTGGGTAGTTGTCGCGCGGCGGACTTACCGCCGACCGCTGGTCCTTTACCTTCTTGCCGCGCGTTACGCTAGGTCACCGGCACAGAACTTTCCGTCCGCGTAACAACTGAACCAGGAGCTGCCCATATGCCGATGCCGACCGAGGAAGGGGTGAGCCGGCTCGTCGCCGGACTCGTCGCCGGTCGAGGATTCGATCTCGAGGGAGTCGAGGTTTCCACCGCGGCGGGACAGACCCGGGTGCGGGTGATCGTGGACAGCGATGAAACCGCGGATCTGGACAGTATCGCCGAACTCAGCTCCGAGGTCTCGGCGCGGCTGGACGAAGCGGACGACGAATTCGGTGGCGTCCGGTACCTGCTCGAGGTGACGACTCCGGGTGTGGACCGCCCGCTCACTGCCGACCGGCACTGGCGCCGGGCTCGGGGGCGTAAGGTCCGGGTCCGGCTACGGCCGGGTGTGACACCACCGGAGCCCGGGCTGCCGACGTCGTTCGAAGCCAGAGCAGGTGCCCTCGATGGTGACCGCATTGCGCTGGTGCTGGGGGGTAAACGCGCACCACACCTGGTCACCGTCGGACTGGGGGATATCGAACGCGCTGTGGTGGAGGTCGAGTTCGCCTCGCCCAACGCACGTGAACTGGAACTCACCGGAGGTGTCGCCTCCGGTCGCCCACCCGCGGGAGCGGACGCCGCGGAGCACACCGCCACCACCGTCGACGCGTCCGATTCGACCGAAGGGATCATGGAATGAATATCGAAATCGAAGCCCTGCGCGCCATCGTCGCGGACAAGGGGATCTCGATCGAAACCGTGATCTCCGCGATCGAATCCGCGTTGCTGACCGCCTATAAGCACACCGAGGGGCATCAGCCCAACGCCCGGGTCGAGATCGATCAGCGCACCGGCCTGGTTCGAGTGCTGGCCACCGAACTCGACGCCGACGGGCAGGTGATCTCCGAATGGGACGACACCCCCGAAGGTTTCGGCCGTATCGCCGCGACCACCGCCCGGCAGGTCGTACTGCAGCGGTTACGCGATGCGGAGAACGAGAAATCCTTCGGCGAATTCTCGACCCATGAGGGCGATATCGTCGGTGGTGTGGTGCAGCGCGATGCGCGCGCCAATGCCCGCGGCACCGTGGTGGTTCGGATCGGTAGCGAGCTGCACGGCACCGAGGGGCTGATCCCGTCGGCGGAGCAGGTGCCGGGTGAGACCTACGACCACGGTGATCGGATCAAATGCTATGTGGTCGGCGTTTCCCGGGGGCCGCGCGGTCCGCAGATCACCCTCTCTCGAACCCATCCCAATCTGGTGCGGCGCCTGTTCGCGCTCGAGGTCCCCGAGATCGCGGACGGGTCGGTGGAGATCGTGGCGGTCGCCCGCGAGGCCGGGCACCGGTCCAAGATCGCGGTGCGGTCCACGGTGGCCGGAGTGAACGCCAAGGGCGCCTGTATCGGCCCGATGGGGCAGCGGGTGCGCAATGTGATGAGTGAGCTGGCCGGGGAGAAGATCGACATCATCGACTACGCCGACGATCCGGCGACCTTCGTAGGTAATGCGCTGTCGCCGTCGAAAGTGGTTTCGGTCACAGTTGTCGATCCCGATGCTCGCGCGGCGCGGGTGATCGTGCCCGATTTCCAGCTGTCGCTGGCCATCGGCAAGGAAGGCCAGAATGCCCGGCTCGCCGCCCGGCTCACCGGGTGGCGTATCGATATTCGCAGTGATGCCGCACCGGATTCCGGTGGTTCGGTGCGGACGGAGGCCCAGCGCCGTTGACCGTCACCCCGCGCCCGGCGCGCCCCGCGCCCACCGGTTCACCCGACCGGTGGACAAGCCGTGCCGACCTGCCCGCGACGACGTCGCCGGGGGCGGGGTTGGAGAGTGCCGACCGGTCAGCGGTAGAGTGGTGCCAGGTTCGGTCCGAGTCTTCGGTTCCCGCCCACGAACGTGGTGAATCCGCGGCGCTCCGGCGCTCGGAATTTCCGGTACGTACGTGCGTCGGATGCCGGAAACGCGAACCGGCTGCCGAACTGCTGCGGATCGTGGCGCGTGGGCTGGGCACCGGCAACGGTGTGGAGCCTGTCGTGATCGTTCCCGACCCGCAGTGCAGACTTCCCGGACGGGGTGCCTGGCTGCACCCCTTTTCGTCTTGTCTGCGCACCGCGGTCCGGCGCCGAGCGATCGGCAGAGCACTACGAGTGTCCGGAAATCTGGATATCTCAGCCCTGGAGAAACACCTCGAGAACAGGCACGAGCACTCATGAGCACACCGTGAAGTACCAACGATGAACGTCCATCGGAGTTAACCCGAGGTCGTGCGGGGCCCCGCCAGCAGGTGGGCGGCGCTGCTCGACCTCTCAGTGAGGAGAGCAGTGGCAGGCAAGGCCCGCGTGCACGAGTTGGCAAAAGAACTCGGTGTCACGAGTAAAGAACTACTCGCGAAGCTCAAGGAGCAAGGCGAGTTCGTGAAGTCGGCATCGTCGACGGTGGAGGCACCCGTCGCGCGTCGGCTGCGCGAATCGTTCGCGGCGAAATCCGACAGGCCGAACGGCAGCAAACCGTCGTCGGCCCGCCCCGGTCCCGCGACCGGCGCCAAACCAGCGGCTCCCGGTCCGCGGCCCGGCCCGCGCACCCCG